>NZ_BQKE01000001.1:0-3629155 GCF_036244895.1 Persicobacter diffluens | reverse complement strand
AATGCATAAAATCATTTATTCAGCACTGCTGGCGGATGAAATGTGAGTTTGAGGATCGTGTTGAAAATAAACTTCGCTATAATCTCGATACTGCATTGGATTATTGGGGAAGTTTTGCACGTAATTTTTCACTAAACGATAACCTTCATCATACCATAAGGCCACAATCGGGGCCTGTGTCATCAGGTAATTCTCGGCTTGTGTGAAGTATTGATTAGCCTCTTCCAGTGAACCGGCGGCAAGGGCTTTTTCAAAAAGCTGGTCATATTTTTGATCCTTGAATCGACCAATATTGGGGACAGATTGCTGATTTGGATCTTCCGGTACATGTTGGCCATAAAACTGCCAAAGGAAATTCTCCGGACTTGGATAGTCTGCCAGCCAGGCCGTTCTGATCAGATTGAAATCACCACTAAAGCTTTTTTCCAGCAATTGTGAGAAGGGTAAGATTTGTAATTCAAGATCAATGTTTAAATGGTCTTTCAATTGCTTTTGAAGTTCCATGGCCACATAAGTATTTCGATCTCCTTCCGCATTTAGCAGTAATTTTATTTTAGGAAATGGATTACGCTTATTATAACCCGCTTTTAGTAGATAGTATCTGGCAGAATCCAGATTTAGGGGGTATCCCTTAATTTTTTGGATATCGTAGTTTTCAAATACTGGTGGGGTTACCCCTTGTTCCGCTGGAGCATAGCCCTCTCCATTCAAAACAAAATCTAAAATTCGATGCCGGTCAATAGCAAAACTGATCGCTTTACGGACATTCACATCCTGGAAAACACCCTGATCATTTCTAAAAGTAAGGTATTGTGATAGCATTTCAGGTACCCGCTGAAGCATATAATCTGTTGGGACATTGGCTCCTTTAGCAGCTGTTTCCTCCAAAATCTCAATGATGTATTCGGTAGGAAGACGATAAATCATGTCTAATTTTCCTTTTTTGAACTCCAAAAGCTCTGTTTTTTTATCCTTTATAAAGGAAATGCTTATGGCATCAATGAAAGGTAATTGATTATTGTATTCATCCGTTTTGTGGTAATGTCGGTTCTTTTTAAGGGTAACCGAAACATCCTCATCTATAGTATTTAAATAAAAGGGACCAGTACCTACCGGGTGAATCCTAACATCTAAGCCATATTTTTCAAGGGCTTCTTTGGGGTAGATGAAGGCTGCGGGTCTGGCCAGTGTTACCAGGAATAATGCGTTTGGAGCTTGTAGCTCTACAGAAACGGTATATTTATCAATGACTTTAACGCCCTTTAATTCAAAAGCAGGAACATTGCCGTTGGCACTGGCGTCATAATATTCCTGAGCGCCTAAAATCAGATCTTTAAATGCAGGGAAGTTTTTATTTTGAAGACTTTGGGTGCATAATTTTGTCAAACAAAATTTCACATCCTCAGCCGTAAATTCGCGTCCTTTTCCTTCGGCAAAACAGGGATCATCATGAAAGAAAACACCTTCTTTCAGTTTAAAAGTATACGTTTTTCGATCGTCCGAAATAGTATAGTCCGCCACCAGAGAGGGGTGAACCTTGGAGATGTCCGCCTGGTCAAAGGTAAATAAGCCTTCAAATATGGGAGTGGCTACCCGATAAGAAAAAGCATCCGCAATAGCGGGAGGGAATAAGGTTTTGATGTTTTCCGTTTCATTTAATCTAAAAACACCACCATAATTTCTTCCAGCCTTTGCTTCTTTTACTTCCTGGCTACGGTCTTGCCCTGTCTGGGCGCCACACGACCAAAGAAAGATGGTGGTAATACCGAGTAAAAGGATGCTTTTAAAAATATTCATAATGTTGGGTAAGGTTTCTTATTTTATTTCTAAATAGACGGGGCAATGATCAGAGTGTTTAACCTCCGGTAAAATTTTGCCGTCTACCAGACGTGCTTTCATTTCGGTTGTCGCCATCAAATAGTCAATACGCCAGCCCTTATTTCTTTCGCGAGAAGCTGCCCGATAGCTCCACCATGAATAATGGTGAGGTTCCGGCTGGAATTGGCGAAAGCTATCAATGAAACCACCGTCAATGAATTTTGTCATCCACTCCCGCTCTTCAGGTAAGAATCCTGATGTATTTTTATTCTTATCAGGGTTATGGATATCAATGGCAGTGTGGCAAATGTTATAGTCCCCACAAACCACCAAATTAGGCAAATCTTGCTTCAGGGACTGAATATACTGATAAAAATCCTCCAACCACTCCATTTTGAATGCTTGTCTTTCTTCTCCGCTTGAACCTGAAGGCATGTAAGTATTTAAGATAGAAACATCCTCAAAATCAACTCGTAAGGCCCGACCTTCACGATCATATTTTTCCATTCCACAGCCATATTCCACATGTTTAGGAGCAATTTTAGTTAATACCGCTACTCCGCTATAACCCTTTTTCTCCGCGGCCATCCAATATATTTGATACCCCAGTTTTTCCCATGCAGCAGTATCTACCTGATGTTGTTCTGCTTTAACTTCTTGCAAACAAAGTACATCTGGCTGCTCTTCTTCCAACCACTCATTAAAACCTTTTTTTATGGCCGCCCGGATGCCGTTGATATTGTAAGAGATAATTTTCATTAATAATCGTGACTAATTTGGTGAATTTAGTGAAAAGTCTAATTCTTTCTCAAAATACTCAATGATATGCATTTTAAGTAATTTTTCCTGCTCCAGCAGATCAAAATGTGGCAATGGCTTTAAAACTTTCCAATGTGGCCAGCCATCTTTATCCAATCCTTCTAATTCGTAGAAACCCGAATAGCTCAAGACTTTGCAAATGGCAATATGCATTAAATCTTGTTTTTCTTCTTTGGTAAAGCGCGCAAAACCTTTTCCTAATTCTTGTACACCGATTAATAAAAGCACCCCATTAATATCTTTTGGTCGGGTGTTGAGTCGTTCCTTGATTTCGGATAAGAGCTTGGCCCAGGCACGGGCCAAGTCTAAGTCTTTTTTGATCATGCCTTATTTTTTTGCTTATCTAAAGCCTCCCAATACTCCACCGCTCTTCTAAGCTCCGGAATAACGATAGTTCCTCCGATTAAATTCGCAATGCTAAAGATTTCGAAGACTTCGGCTTTGGTGACGCCTAATTCGTGTACTTTTTCCAAATGATATTTGATGCAGTCCTCGCATCTCAACACCATCGAACAGGCTAAGCCCAACATTTCTTTGGTTTTGACATCCAATGCGCCTTCGGCGAAGGTATTGGTGTCAAGGTTAAAGATTCTTTTTAATACTTTATTGTCTGCCGCCAAGATTTTATCATTCATTTCAGAACGATAGGCATTAAATTCTTCTACTGGATTCATAATTAAATTCCGATTAATGACGCAAAGATAAAGGTAAGCTTTTGATTATTAATGAAAGTAATTTCCTTCTTTCCGCAAATTTGTATTGGACTTTACATCTGCCAAAGAAATTTCCGAAAACAGTTTATTTTCAATAGGTTTTACTAGGGCATGAAGATATTTAAAGCTACCCTGGCAGGAGTAAAGCATTTATTGTTTCCCCCTTATTGTTTATGCTGCGATGCTCACATCCCTTTTGAAAATGCCATGATTTGTATGGACTGTGAATTGGATCTTTCCTGTTCCATGACGGATAGTGATCGAGAATTAAAAGTGATTTTTTATGATATGCCACAAGTAAAGGGTTTATATATCGCCTTTCAGTTTTTCGATAATTCCAGGGTTCAAAAATTAATTCATTATTTGAAATATAAGCATTATCCTGAAGTGGGAGAACTATTGGGGCGCAAATTGGGGAGGATCATAAAGCGACAACAGCAGCCTTTTGATTTTATTATTCCGGTTCCAATTCATCCCAAAAAAAGGAAAATCAGAGGGTATAATCAGGCGGAGCATATTGCTAAAGGGGTAATGGAAGAAACGGGGATTCCCCTGGCTTTTGGTCTTCTCAAAAAACAGAGGCATTCTTTTTCGCAGACTAAATTGAATAAGGAAGAGCGAATCAGGAATGTAGAAAGGAGTTTTGGTTTACGAAAAAAACTAAACTTTAAAGGAAAAAGAGTTTTGCTGGTGGATGATGTATTAACTACTGGCGCAACTTTAAGGGCTTTGGTTCAAGTCTTAATTGAGGCGAAGGCAGATCATATTGAGATCGGGGTTTTGGGAAAGGCAGAGGCATAAAAAAAAGAGATGCCGATTCGACATCTCTTTTCTCTTATTTTGAAAGGATTGAATTAATAGTTCGTTCCTGCTCTAATCATTGCACAACGGAAACCGATGGTTGCAGTAGCAGAATCCTGCTCCAAATAGCGGCGAGTTCCAGGATTTAACCAGTAAGCCACATCGGACCAAGATCCACCCTTATAGACACGTGCCTGGTCACTGATTAGGGAGTTCGCACTCTCATAATCGTATTTGTCCTGGCTATCCAAGAAACCATCTCGACGAACCGGGTTCAAATCTTCCATATCCTGGAAAGATAGCGGACGATAAACATCCAATACCCATTCGTTAACGTTTCCTGCCATATTATACAAACCGAAATCATTCGGAGGATAATCGTAGATAGAGCTGGTAATCATGGCTCCATCGTTCAATTTACCTGCAATACCGGCATAGTCACCACGGCCTCTTTTGAAGTTGGCCAGGATTTGTCCCATTTGCTTTCCGTAAGGGTTACGAACTGCGTGACCGTCCCATGGGTACTGACGACGGTGGGTGTTATTTTCATCCATCCATTGTGTACCGATAAGTGCCTGCGCAGCGTATTCCCATTCAGCCTCTGTCGGTAGACGGTAATCCGGAAGTACTACCCCAGACTCTAAAGGAATTCGTCCACCACCTTCTGGTAAATCTTCACCCGCATCTTCTGCCAACTTGTAGTTCACGATGGCAGTTCTCCAGGTACAGTAATCCATTGCCTGTTGCCAGTTGATACCAACCACAGGAAAGAAACGGAAACCAGGATATCTGAAGTAATGGTTTACGTAAGAATCGTTATAAGCAAGTTCACGAGCCCAAACAGTCGTGTCAGGCAAAGCTGAACGATAAAATTCTTGGGAGGAATCTTGATTAACGAAGTGGGTGTATTCCAACCAGTGAATATTGGCGATTTCTGTTTCATCCATATAAAAGGAAGCAACAGTAACAGTACGCTCTAAATTGTCACGGGAGTTCATAACATCCTCTTCGAAAGAACCCAGTACGGTACGTCCTCCTTCTATGAAGACTAAGTTGGGACCATCGGGTTGACCACGGAAATCATTGACTTTGAATCCGTCGTCGTCATTGTATTCCAAACCTGTAGCAGTAGAAATCCTGCCAGGGCTGGAAGCGGTAGGTTGAGTGCTGGTATTACAGCTAATTAACGCAAAGGCTAATAGAGCTGTGCATGCCACACCACTAAAGATTGACACAAAATTTTTCATAACCTGTTTTTGATCTTCGCATGATAGGTTGCTAATATAATTATAAGGATTTTTGTTGCCAAACCAAGGATTAATTAGCAAATATTATTTTTACCCATCATTTCGGTAAAGTTAGCATAAAACAATTTAAGTACGTATTAAACTGTGAAAATATCGTTATGTTCTTTAATTTTTTTAATCCAAAATAGTTTGGAAAATTTTATAGGCCTCCTCGATGCTATCCACTGCTGAAAAACGGACCATTAATTTGTCCCTGATCTCCTTTATTTGGCACCTGCGGGCATTTAATTGAACATATTGCAATATTTTCCCAAAAACTTCAGACTGAAAATATTCCGTATTTTCCTGTCCGATGACATAGGCTTTCATTTTAGTTCCTTTGATCAATAATTTTTCAAAGCCTAATTCCTGAGCCGTTGCACGTAACTTAACGGCTAAAATTAAATTTTGTACTTGTTCCGGTAAAGCACCAAACCTGTCCTCTAAATTGAGGGTGTATTCCTGTAGGTCTTCTGGCTCTAGTTTATCCAGCTGACTGTAAATGTTTAGTCTTTCGGCCGTATTGGTAATGTACTCTTCCGGAATTAATAATTCCAGATCCGTTTCCAATACACACTCCTTGGCCGGTTTAGTGGCTTTTTCCTCTTTCTGCTCATCAAAAAGATCTCTGAATTCCTCAGAATTTTTAAGCTCTGTTACCGCTTCATCGAGAATTTTGTGATAGAGTTCAAAACCAAGGTCTGAAATAAATCCACTTTGTTCGGCACCTAATAGATTTCCGGCACCACGAATGTCGAGATCTCTCATGGCTACTTTGAATCCATCTCCCAAATCCGTAAACTCTTCTAAAGTGCTTAGCCTTTTTCTAGCCTCACTGGTCAGGGTGGAAGTTGGAGGAGAGAGTAAATAGCAAAATGCTTTTATATTGGACCGTCCTACCCGGCCTCTCATCTGGTGCAGGTCGGATAAGCCAAACATATGCGCCTGATTAATAATAATAGTGTTGGCATTGGGAATATCCAGTCCGGATTCAATGATATTGGTGGAAATCAGTACATCAAATTCTCCCTCAATGAAAGAGGTCATAATCTTCTCTAATTTCGGTCCCTCCATTTGTCCATGAGCAAAAGTAACTCTGGCATCAGGAACCAGCCGGTTGATAAGACTGGCAATCGCTTCAATATCACCAATTCGGTTGTGTACAAAGAATACCTGTCCACCGCGCTTCACTTCGAAGTCCACCGCGTCCCGAATAATGGATTCATTGAAAGTATGAATTTCAGTGGTTACGGGTTGGCGGTTTGGCGGAGGAGTGGCGATGACACTCAGGTCTCTGGCGCCCATCAGGGAAAAGTGAAGTGTTCGGGGTATCGGGGTTGCCGTTAAGGTCAGCACATCCACATTTACCCGCATTTCTTTTAGCCGATCTTTTACTTTAACGCCAAATTTTTGTTCCTCGTCAATCACGAGTAAGCCCAGGTCTTTAAAAACTACATCTTTATTGACTAATCGGTGTGTACCAATCAGAATATCGATTTTGCCCTCTTTCAGGTCTTTCAGGATTTCCCTAACCTGCTTAGCGGTTCTGAATCGGTTGATATAATCGACTCTGACTGGCAGGTTTTGCAGTCTGTTTTCAAAAGTTTTGTGATGCTGCATGGCCAGAATAGTGGTCGGCACCAAAACGGCAGCTTGTTTGCCGTCCGTGACGGCTTTGAATGCCGCCCGAATGGCGACTTCGGTTTTTCCAAACCCCACATCCCCGCATACGAGGCGATCCATTGGATACTTTGCCTGCATATCTCTTTTTACATCCGCTGTGGCTTTGGCCTGATCGGGGGTGTCTTCGTAAATAAAGGAGGATTCCAGTTCAGCCTGAAGGAAGGAATCTTCATCAAAAGCATAGCCTTCCACTTCTTTTCTTTTGGCGTAAAGCGCGATCAGGTCTTTGGCGATGTCCTGCACCTTCTTTTTTACACGGGACTTTTTCTTTTCCCATTCCGCAGAACCGAGCTTACTCATTTGTGGAGCGATACCCTCTTTTCCGGTGTATTTGGAGATTTTATGCAGGGAATGAATGCCGACAAAGAGCAAGTCATTGTCCCGATAAATCAGCCGAACGGTCTCCTGCGATCGCCCATTGACCTCCACTTTTTCCAGACCGGCAAATCTGCCCACCCCATGATCTATATGGGTGACGTAGTCTCCGGTTTTCAGACTTCTTAATTCCTTTAAGGTTAGTGCTTTTGATTTAGAGAAGCTTTGTTTGGCCTTATATCTGTGAAATCTTTCAAAGATCTGATGGTCCGTATAGCAGGTAATATTTCTTTCTGTATCGATAAACCCACCACGCAGGGCAATGGGAATAGCTTCTACCTTTAAGTCAGGCGCAATTTCTTCCAGAATATTCAATAATCTTTCCCTTTGTTTGGGCACATCGGCAATCAGGTATATTTGGTAATGCTGATCCTGATGGGCTTTTAAATCTTCCACCAACAGGTTAAAGTCCTTATTGAAATTAGGCTGCGCTTTGAATCCCCAATCGAAAGATTTGGTTGATTTACCCAAAAAGCGGTTTCCAAAAGCTATGATGGAAAAGGCATTAAGGCTTTTTGAAAAGGATTCACTATTCTCAAATAGTTGATCCGGGGGTAATAATAGTTTGGCGCCTCCGCTATCCTCCTGTTTATCTTCAAATATGGAATCGGCTTTTTCATAAACCTTATCCAGCGTATCTAACAACAGTTCCTCATCCTTGATCCAGATTTGGGTGTTTTCTGGCAGGAATTGGAGGAAGCTGATTCTTTCCTCCTCCTGAATCTGTGTTTTGATATTAGGGATCAGGCTGATATTCTCCACTGATTCCACCGAAAGCTGGTTTTCAGGATCAAAGGTTCGGATACTGTCGATCTCATCGCCAAACAATTCAATACGATAGGGTAAGTCATTTCCAAAAGAAAACACATCAATGATTCCCCCGCGGATGGCAAATTGTCCTACTTCGTAAACAAAGTCGGTGATTTCAAAGCCGAATTCCAGTAAAATACTTCTGAGGGTATCAACATCTACCTCCTCCCCGATGGATGCCCGGAAGGTATGCTCTTCAAGAGCAGTTTTATTAATTACTTTCTCGGTTAATGCTTCCGGATAGGAAATGATGATGTTTTGTTTGTCATCAGAATGGTTGATTTTATTTAAAGTTTCGGCCCTGAGTAAAACATTGGCATTTTCTGTTTCTTCCGGTTGGTAAGGTTTTTTGAAAGAAGAGGGGAAAAGTAAAATCTCCTTGTCGGTCAGGTTTTGAAGATCATTCAGGAAATAGGCGGCTTCTTCCCGATCATGTAAAATGATCAGTTGGGGTTGATCGCTTAATTGATGGATGGTTGCGGAAAGTAAGGCATCAGCGCTTCCGGCTAGATTTTTAAATTGAAGTCGCTGTTTTTTGGAACCCTGAAGCAGTTGGATGACCTGTTGGACGAAGGGATCTTGGGTATATTTAGAGAGGAGTATGTCTCTGCTAATCATAGGGGGTGCGGATAGTGGATACAAAAAAAGTGATTCTTCCGAATCACTCTGTTTCTTTAAAGATTCATTAAGTCGATTTCCTTCTTAATGTTGACCGGAACTTTTACGGGGATACCTGAGGCTTTCACTTTTATATCTCCGGTGAACTGTGCCTGAATGGGCTTGCCTCCCATAAAGTTGAGCAAAGCGCCTTTGAAAATCTTATCCTGTACCATTTTCATGGGAACTTCCAGCTCAATGGGGATATCAAATTCTCCTTCCGGTGGAATGGGTAAATCATAATCTTTGACTAATTCCGCCACAGGCTCCTGATCTAAATGCATTTGCAGATCAACAGAATTAAGTACCAGTTTGTTTTTATTGGGATTGAACAAGCGAGCCTGCGCCTGAACTTTCACCATATTGTTGGAGGTTGGTGAAAAAACAATATCATGGATTCCTTTAAATTCCGGCGGTTGTGGCGTAGAACAGGCAGAAATAAACAGGATGAGTACTACCCAGAGCCAGATTGAATTTAATGAAATTTGTTTCATAGAATAAGCCGTCGGCATTAAAAGTAAAGTGGAGTTTCCACTTATCTTAACGGAAAAAGAGCAAATTATTTTTCTAATTTTGCAAGATAAAAAAAGCCAACGAATTTTCGTTGGCTTTTTAAAGTGCTTTATCTAATGCTTTTTATTTATTTTCCTTGAAGCTAACTCTTCTGTTGGCTGCTCGGCCTTCACGTGTAGCGTTGGATTCTTTTGGTTTTTCTTCTCCATAGCTTACGGCAGATAGCTGACTTTCAGCTACTCCCTGCTCTAATAAGTATTTCATTACACTTTCAGCACGGCGCTCTCCGAGGCGGTCATTGTATTCTTTAGGACCTGTGGAATCAGAATATCCGCGCACCTGAAGTTTAATAGAGGTGTTTTCTTTCAAAAGACTAGCTAAGGACTCTAAATCATCTTTGTATTCAGCTTTTACATTATCTGCATTAAAGTCGAATAATACCTCCAGGGCCAGTAACTCCATATTTACTGCAGGAGCTTCGGTGCCAGGGGCTACCGCGACAGCAGGTCCGCTTTCCGGCGTTGTCGCTAAGGCAGAAAGGGTAATAATGCGGCTGAATTCGCGGAATTCTTTATCTCCTAAAACGTCTATGGAATCTACTTTGCTAGCGTAGCCTTCGGCTTGTACTAAGTAGGTATAAGCGGCACCTGTTGGTAAGGAAATCTCATATTCTCCGGTTTTAGGATCAGAGTTGGTGAAACCAACCTCGGTATCCTCGGGAAGGAGGTTGTAAGAAATCTTAGCCATGACAGGTTCTTTGGTGTCTTTATCCAAAACGGAACCTTTTACGGTGATCACAGGCGCAGGCTGATAGAAAACAGGAAGCGCGATCTGGTGAACATTGGTATTCTCCCCTTCCTTACCGGTGGAATAGAAAGCATATTGTCCTGATGGAGGAATGGTAAAGAATTCATCATCTCCATCGGTATTGATGTCAGCCCCTAAGTTTTCAGGCTCCGTCCAGTTGGTCCAGGTATCATCCAGTCTGCGGGAAATGTAAATATCGGCACCACCAAAACCGGAAAATCCTTTGGAGGAGAAATAAAGGGTTTCATTATCCGCCGCTAAGTAGGGAGAATATTCATTAGCCGCAGTATTGATATCCGAACCTAAATTCATGGGTTCGGTCCATTTTCCATCATCCTGTAAGAATGAAACGTAAAGGTCTTTTCCTCCCACGGCATCGAAACGGCTGATGGCCATGATCAAAGTTTTACGATTATTGCCAAGGAAGTAATCCCCATCCGTTCCTTCAATATAAGCGTTGGTGATTTTCAATTTTTCTGGTTTGGTCCAGCCTTCAGAGGTTTTACTGGCAATGGAAACACCGGCCTTCATTTTACCTCCTTTTTTATACTCATTACCCAACAATACTACCATGCTTTTGCCGTCAGGGGTGATAGAAGAGATGAAATTATCTCCTTCATTGTTCAGGCCTTCTCCCATATTTTTCGCGGATTTCCAGCTTTTGGTATTTTCGTCCCATTCGGAATACCAAATATCCTCGGTGTCATTCTGACCACCAATATTTTCAGGGTGATTCAGGCGAGAGAAATAAAGGGTTTTTCCATCCGGAGCTATCAATGGACGACGTTCTTCAAAATCAGAGTTAATGGTGGTGTCCAGTTTTGTTGAGCGTAAAAATGGATTTACGCCATCTTTAACTTTGGCTTCTACTTTTATAGGTTGATCATCATTGGAAATGGCAACAGCATCAATTCCATAATAACCCGGAACTGCAGCACCGTTGAACACCAAACGAACACCGTAAACCGGATAAGTCGTTTCATCAAAGAAGATATTTAACAAACGACCGGTCAGATCTACTTTTTTCGGAGTGAAAGTGTTCAGTAGTTCCTGATTACCTGCGGAGTCTAAAAGGTACACCTGGTACAAAGCAGACGGGTTGTATGACTCGGCGACACCAATCTGGCGAACCACTTGAGGGTTTTCAAAACCCACAGTGATCTCCTCTATTTTATCTTGGGATTTTGGTAACCAGGCATTGGGATTATCCCCTCCTTGTGGCAGTACATTGGGCTTGCCCAAAATTTGCTGAGAGGAATATTCGAAGGGAGAGAGTTCAGAGGAAAAGTCCAACACTTTGGAAGCCCACTGAACATCCTGTGCATTTATTTGGAATGCTAACAGGCTTAGAAACAGGATGGGTAGTAACTTACGCATATTTTTTGACTTGAATTTTCTTAATGGATCATATTGGTTTAAAACTCGAGAATTCTTACTTCCACCCTTCTGTTCTGAGCTCTCGCATCTTCACTGGATTCTCTTGTTAGTGGTTTAGTTCCACCAAATGCTTTTATTTTAATTCTTTTGTTATCGACTGATTTGTTTACCAGGTAATCTCTTACCGCTTTTACCCGTTCTTCGGAAAGTTTTAGATTTCCTTTTTGTGAACCTCTAAAATCGGTATGTCCTTCAAGTTGAATGATCATGGAAGGGTTATCCCTGACCATGGCAGCCAATTCGTTCAGCTCTTCAAAGGATTCCGGCTTGATTTCCGCTTTATTTTGATCAAAAGTGAGATTGCTTAGTCGAAGCACTTCATTTGATCCTTCTTTTCTTAGTTTAAATTCTACAAAGAACTGTTCATGCTCTCCCACCTCTTTTATGGATACAATCTGCGTGTTTTTGATGTAGCCCTCGGCGGTGGCTGTAATTTCGTATTCCCCTTCCATGGCTTTGAAAGTAAAACTTCCTGTTTCCGGATTCATGGAGATGATCCCGATTTGGTTGCCATGTGGGAGTGTTTGGTAATGCAGTTGCGTTTTGACTGGTTTTCCGGTATCGTTATCGGCTACTTTTCCCTTTACAATCCAGATGTTTTGAGCATTTGAGAAGTTAGGAAATAGCAATAGTCCAAGTAAAATTGAAAAAAAGGCTTTTGAGTAAGCGTAATTCATAAAAAGGATAGGTTTCCGTTTGGCAGCTGGTTTGTTTTAAATGTAGTGATTAAACATGTAAATCTAGTCATTATCGTCTTTATAAAATGCAAAATAAGATGGAATTTATAAAAAAACTGTATGTAATATTTTGATAAGTTTTTATCCTTACTCTATTCTAAAATACTCAATTGAGTCAATTGTTTTACTTTTTAGTTAAAATATATAACGTAGGCAATTTGCGCAGGTATTTGTTCATGCTGATGCGTATAATGGGTAAATTCATGTATATTGGTCATATCAAAAATGAGGACTGGTTGCAAAAGCTAAGCGATTAAATGAGTGTTTTGAATAGGGCAAAAGTGGCTGACGGCTGGAGTTGGTTAAAAAAATTAAGTTTAATCAAGCTGATCAATATGGTTAAGGTGAGGGCATCTTATCTGCTTTCCGGCCTGGTAAATCATCCCATACATTGGGGCATGCCCCTGAGTCTGGCGGTAGAACCCACCACTTCCTGTAATTTACGTTGCCCGGAATGTCCAAGTGGCCTGCGGCAGTTTAGCCGCCCTACCGGCATGATGGATTTAAAACCCTATCAGGCCTGGATAACGGAATTAGGACCTTATCTGACTTTTCTTAATTTTTATTTTCAGGGAGAGCCTTTTTTGAACAGGAGGCTGATTGAAATGATTCAGTGGGCGAACCAGCAAAAAATATATACGGCCACTTCTACCAACGCTCATTATCTGGATGAGGATACTGCCCGAAAAGTGGTGGAATCAGGCCTGGATCGCTTGATTATAAGTGTAGATGGAACTGATCAGCAGACTTACGAGCAGTACCGGATTGGGGGCAAGTTGGAAAAGGTGATTGCCGGCACGGAAAAGGTTTTGAAATGGAAGAAAGCGCTTAATAGTCAAAAACCCTTTGTCATTTTCCAATTTTTGGTGGTTGGGCCAAATGAGCACCAGATAGAAGAGGTAAAGGCTTTAGGAGAAAGCTTAGGGGTTGATGAGGTGGTGTTGAAGAGTGCTCAGATTTATGATTATGAACAGGGGTCTGATCTCATTCCGAAGAAGGAGCGCTATAGTCGATATGTCAGGCGGAATGGGAAATACGAGCTTAAACATAAAATGGCCAATCATTGCTGGCGGCTTTGGCACTCCCCTGTTATCACCTGGGACGGTAGTTTGATTCCTTGTTGTTTTGATAAAGATGCCACCTACTCCTTTGGGCAGTGGAGTGAAGCGCTCCCGCTTGCAGAAATATGGAAAGGCCAAAAGGCCCGACAGTTTAAAAAAGGAGTGCTAAAAAACCGACAGCAAATTGATATTTGCCGCAATTGCACGGAAGGTGCCAGGGTTTGGTTTTGATAGGCATTTATGATGGCAGAATGTGCTTAATTTTAATAATAGGAGTTCTTTTATTCAGCCGGAAAGCAGCACTAGATGCGTGGACACTATTATTCATTGCCAGTTTTAACGAATTTTAGTAAGTCTATTTCTAGTGTGTTGTCTCAGGGTTTTGAATAATCCAAAATTGGGTAAGCTAGCCCTCTCCTCATTCATTTTCTTCGTTGGAAAAAATTCCAAATGGGAAACTACTTCATCATTTTTCCACCTTGCCGCTAAACAGGGATTTAAGCATTCCTATTTCGGGTTCATTCAGAACTGAATAAAAAAGGCCTGCATTTTACTGCAAGCCTTCTTAATATCCTGAAAATTTAGTTTTGGTAAAATTCCCACTTTTTTAAATATTGCTGGTAGACATTATAAAGGGTGAATTGCTGTTGTCGGGGCGAGAATGTCAGAGCAATAGGAGCGCTGCTGTCAATAGGTTGCCCATTTGTTAAAATGCCATTTTTGTTGAACAGGTAGGTGAAGTCCTGGGCCTTATCCGTGATCGCGATAAACTGATTCCCTTGATTGAAATTGTAATACTGCACTGACATCGCCTCTGGACTGAGGTAATCCTTCTCAAAGAGTAATCTTCCTTCTTCATTCAAAAAACTTACCTGTGTAAGATCGTGACGAAGAATTAAGAAATCGTTGTTCAGCAGATCCGGCACCAGGCTAAACCTGGACTCTTTTAAAGGTTTATACAATTGATTTTTGTGGAGGATTTTTCCGGATAAATCAAAGGTGATTAAAAGACCTTCTTTACCAATTACGTGCGCCTGGCTATTTTTAAAATTAGTCCCGGCTTCAAGAAAAATTGCTCCATCGAATTCCTGATTTAATTGAATAGGAAACCCTCGATAAGATTCCCCTTTTCTGTTCAACAAATGGATTTTCCCATTCAGCGTACACAATAAAATGCAATCTTTGGTTCCTACGCGAAGGTGTCTTGGAGGAGCAACCAAGGGACTACCCAGCTTTTTCGGTTTCCATCCACTTAATGGACTAAGGTTTTTGTCCGTCATCCAAAGGCTGCCCGTACTATCGGCAAGGCATAACCTGTAATTTCGGTTCAGGTCGTAATCGAATATCGAGACAAATTGCGGAGAGATTCCCCTGGGGTATTTTTTTGGAAAATCCTTAACCGGATTTCCATTTCGGTCAATCAGGAATAACCTTTCTTGCCCGGGGAGTAAGTATTGTAAGTAGCCGTTTCGGTAAAAGTCAATTTGTTCACTGCCAAAAGGAAATTGATCATCCAATTGTTTTTTCCAAAGTACATTACCCTCTGCGCTCACTAATTCCACGAAACTGCTGTCTTCCAGCACCAAAACTTCTGATTGTTTACTCTGGTGATTTTTTACGACTAAAGGCTTAGCCATAGCGACCTGAGAAAGATTTGTATTGGAGCTTAGGCTCATCAGCTGTTGACCTCCCTGAAGAGTACTCTGCTGACTTTGTTTTAAAATCAGGTTGGAGGAGAAATGCTTACCCTGGTTTTGAATGCCTAAAGCAAACAGCTCCAAGCTTCGAAGCGGCAAGGCATAATCCTGATATATTTTATTCGCGTTGGTAGATAAATGTGCCTTTATGATGGACCAGGATTTGGTGAAATCTACGATAAATGTCAGTTGGTCATTTTCATTGATCTGAGCAATGAAGGGTTCATGCCTTAAGGATTTTCCCCAGGTATTTTCCAGTTGATAGGCATTGATAAACTGGTGTAAACCATGGATGGAATTGGCAATCACCACTACCTGCTCGTGGAAAGTGTAATAGACCTTTTCAAATCCCTGATAGGAAGGACCAAAAAGACGCATCGGAAATTCATTCCAATGCAAAGCATAAATTTCATGTGATTCGTAAAATTCAACCGGCTTAATTTCCTGATCACCCTCGGTATGCTGTTGTTCCAGCCAGGCGAATTTCTCCTTGGCCAATGGCAAATTATCAGTGGGCATGATCAGTAGTTTATCAGCCTGCTGGGGTTTTTGAGATTCCAGAGTGGCCAATGCCAAATGTCCGGAAGACCAGGAGAGCCAATCTGCTACATCCAATGACAATCGGAAAAGCATTTGTTGACGCAGGGAATTTTCATACTCATTTTCTTTCCAGAATTTTTCCAGTTTGCCTTGCCATTGGGGCATATCGCTGATCGCCGTTTTGAGTAAGAAAGCAGTCTGGTTGGGAATGTATTGAAATACATCCCGATGTTTAACGGTTTGTCCCCGGAATGTATTAAGGTATTGTTGCTGGTTGGTGGTGTCCATGAAAATGGAACCTGTCCCAATAATTTCTCCTTGAGGAAAGTACAGATCCAGATAAAGCCCCTCCAATAAATTATCCAATAATTGATGATGCGGCTTACGGAACTCTTTGGAACCAAAGCTTTTGGTCAGTGCCCCTAGCTTTTCTCCATTTACATATAAATTTCCCTGGTCCTGATCGAATTTGGGGACTTCAAATAAGCCCCATTGTTTATCTTTAAAACCTGCTTTTTTATTTTTCAAATGCCGGATAACATCTTCTACTAATACGGGAGAAAAACTACCCACAAAAGCCCGATCACTGACAAAATAGGAAAAGCCCTGTTGATCTCCGGCTTTTTTGATAGTTTCAATTTCCATGTCCTGATAAGCCTGCACCTCATGTTGGTAGTTGGGGTGTTGCTTATACAATTCAAGGATCTTCAGCAATTGCCCGCTTTGTTTAAGTTCCGGCTGGAAATATAAAAGCCAGTCCATTTCATTTTTACTCGAAAGATGAAACGAAAGCAGAAAATTTTGTTGTTGGGTAAGTTGTTGAAGCATTCCATTGGAACCACTAATGCTATCCAGGGACTTCAGGCTGCTGTCAAAAGCAGAAAATGCTGGCGTATTGATCAGGTTTTGCCATATAGGCTGCTGACTGAAAAGGTTCCAGTCTTCAACAATGTGCTCGGATTCATAAACCGCTAATGCAGTGGAGGGAACGAAATCCCAGGTGGAGCGCTCTTGGTTTTGAAATTGATACCAAGTGAAAAATGCTCCCCCTCCCACCAAAATGACCAATAGGGTGATCAGGAATTTTTTCAAAATAATGTCAGGCTAATTGATTTTAGAAATCGAATGTGGCACGCTGTAGAGGTTTTTTTATGAGGAATGATATTCCTTATAATTTTGATTAACAGCCTCTCAGGGTAAGCGCAAGATAAAACCTTAGTGTAAATTCTTTAAATATTAGGATCAAATAATTCTAAAGATCCCTTTTTTAGGTAAAATATGACCAGTATTCCAATTTCTTACACCCAGATTATGTCGAAAGAGATCCCTTAATAACGCTTAGCGTTTTGCTGGTATGAAGCATTATGAATATATCTTTTTGTGCCTGCTTTTCCTGCTAATATTTTTTGGCGGGGAGGTGGATGCTCAGCCTTCGAATCAAAAGGGAAAAGTGATGTTTTATAATCTGGAAAATTTTTTTGACTGTCTGGATGATGCCGGTAAACTGGATGAAGAATTCCTTCCGGAGTCCGGCAGGCGATGGACCAAAAGCCGCTACCGGAAAAAGCTTAAGCATATCCAGAAGGTGATTGCGAATTTGGGGGAGTGGGAATTGCCCTGGTTGGTGGGGCTTTGTGAATTTGAACATCGATCGGTTTTGGAAGACCTGGCAAAATCTCCTCTGCTTTGGCAAGCGGATTATCAAATAGCACATTTTGAGTCCTCAGATAAAAGGGGAATAGACACCGGCTTGCTGTACAGGCCTGATGTTTTCGAGCTTTTGGATCAATGTGCCTGGCCAGTGGAACTGGAGGAGGGTTATTTTAGTAGGGAAATCCTTTGGGTTATGGGGAAAGTTGGAAAGGATACGCTGCATGTTTTGGTGAATCACTGGTCTTCCCGATGGTCTGGGGAAATGGCGACAGAATGGAAACGTAAGCGTTTTGCAGCCGAAATGGCCGGAATTTGTAATCAAATTAAGGATCAACATCCTCAACATCTGATTTTGGCCATGGGGGATTTCAATGATGAACCGGTAGATCCTTCCTTTACATTTTTTAAAGCGGAAACCAGCGCCAATATGGAGTGCATGATGCCGGAGGGCAAGGAAGGAAAAACGCACTATTATAATGAGGCCGTAAAAGCATGGAGTTGCTTTGATCATATTTGGGTGAATCAGAATTTCCGGCGAAGTTTATCTTTCAAGGCAATGTATCCCGCGCAGGTTTTCCGGCCGGACTGGTTACTTAATGAAGATGGTACTCCCTGGCGCACTTATAGAGGTTTTGCTTATGAGGGAGGTTTTAGTGACCATCTTCCGGTATTTTTGCAGGTGACCCTTAATCCCAGTCGGACTGGGCAGGATGGGCGTTGAAATAGGTAATGTCTCCCTCTTCGCTTTGATAGGCAATTTCAATGGGGCGACAGCAAACTTCACAGTCTTCTATATATTCCTGATGATCAACAGAAGGGTCCAGCAGAACGGAGATTTCTGCCAGACAATAAGGGCATATGAACCATTGTTCGAACATATTTTTGGTTACGCCCCTTTGCCTTAAAAGTTGATTTAACCCGTATTATTCATGCTTAAATCCTCGGTTAGCTGTAAGGCGGAAAAAATGAAGGAATTTTTCCTATTTCGAGTTTTTTCCAACGAAACCGATGAATGAGGAGAAATCAAGCTTGCCCTAATTTGGGCTGTTATTAATCAAAGGAAATAAATTATAATGAGCTGAAATTAATTGGCTTGCGATCAGTTAATAAATTTAGCGGTGAATAATTCGGGTTAATCCTCTCCCCTTTCTTGCTTGAGCTGTTGCTCCAGATACTCAATATGTTTCTGAAGTTTGGTCTGCTTGCTCTGAAGTCGGTTTATTTCAGCAAGGCGCTCCTCCAGTTCTTGTTTGGACTGATTGAATTTTTTTTGCCAGCGGCTATTGGCTTCTTTTTGTTTTTGATCGCTGGCCTCCTGATGTTGATTCTGAAGTTCAGCACGGAGGTCATTCAATGCCTGTTGTTGTAATTTTTGTTGTTGCCTGGCTTGTTGTCTCTCCTGCTGTAGCTTAATGATAAGAAAAATCAGTCCGGCAGTCAGCAAACCAATAAGGGGCAGTGCGTAGGCTCTCAGAAAATTGAAAAATTCAAATAAGGGCATTGCATAAAATTTTGATTCAAAAAAAGGTGACAGTTTCTGCCACCTTAATCATCCTCCAATATCGTGAATTCAATTTTATTATTCCGCAAAAATGGTCGAAACCGCTCGCGAATAAGAATTGATTTTACATTTCAATCTGAACCTGATTTCTGGTTAAATCTTCCATCTCCTCTCTCTTACGAATAAGATGCGCCTTTCCTTTGTAAACCAAAACTTCAGCAGGGCGGAAACGGGAGTTGTAGTTAGAGGCCATGGAAATACCATAAGCACCGGCATTTTTGATGGCTAATACATCTCCTTCGCGTACTTCATTCATCGGGCGATCCCAACCAAAAGTATCTGTCTCACAAATGTATCCCACCACAGAGTACAATCTTTTGGTTCCGCCTGGATTACTTACATTGAAAATTTCATGGTAAGCGTCGTACATCATCGGGCGCAATAAGTGGTTCATACCAGAATTAACCCCGACAAATACCGTTGCAGGTGTGGTTTTAATGGTGTTGGCCGATACCAGGAAGTAACCGGACTCACTCACTAAATATTTTCCGGGCTCAAACCAGATTTCCAGGTCTCTGCCGTATTTTTTACAGAAAGCACGGAAAGCGGCTCCTAATCTTTTGCCTAATTTCTTAATGTCAGTGGTATTATCACTTTCTTTATAGGCTACTTTGAAGCCGGAACCAAAGTCAATGAACTGAAGGTCCGGAAATTCCATAGCGGCTTCAAAAAGGATATTAGCGCCCTGAAGGAAAACCTCAGCATCCAGAATATCTGAACCGGTGTGCATATGCAGACCGGAAATGTCCATATTATACGTTTTTACCACACGCAAAATGTGGCGCATTTGGTAATAAGAAATACCAAATTTTGAATCAATATGCCCGGTAGAAATCTTGTGGTTACCTCCCGCCATAATGTGCGGATTCAGGCGAATACAACAAGATTTTGAATTTCCATAAGTATGACCAAATTGCTCCAGAATGGAGATGTTGTCAATATTGATCACCACCCCTAATTCGACTGCTTCCTGAATTTCTGAGAAAGAAACAGAATTGGGCGTGAATAGAATTTCTTCCGGAGTGAATCCCGCCATCATGGCTAGTTTCACTTCCTGAATAGATACGGTGTCTACTTCAGTACCATTCTGACGCATTAATTTCAAAATGGAAAGATTGGTCAGTGACTTTACCGCATATTTAATCTTCAGTGGAAGGTCAGCAAAAGCGTCTTTTAAAGTGTTGATCTGGGAAACGATTTTGTCCGCATCATAGACGTAAACCGGTGTGCCGAATTCTTCTGCAATTTGCTGCAATTGTACCCCTTGGATACAATATGCGTTATCCTTCAATTCCATTTTTTATCAATAGCGGGGTTTTGCCCCATTGTTGTTTGTTAATTAATTGTCTGATGCAAAGCGTCAACGACAATATGTGCCGTAGTCATGACAATGCTTTGCGATTTAAGGTCCATTTCAGGGCGGTCCTCCATATGGTTTTTGATCATTTGCTCTGCGAAAGCTAATAATTCCATTTGAGGGTGTTCTCCGCTCAAAGGTGCTTCTTCCGCCTTCAGTTTTTCCATATAACCATTGGCTACTTCCATCAATTTGTCCTCCGTAATGGAAGGGAAATTTTCGAAGGCAGCCTTAAAGGACAACCAGATACTGGTGCTTAAAAGCAATAACAATTCGAAATCATCTTCAAATTCAAGCTTCTCCTGCATCAGAAAAATATAGGTCAATAAGGCACGCTGCTCTGTACTGAACTGTGCCATTACTTTTTCCATATTCCCCTGATGAATTTGCTCAAAAGCGGATTGAATATGAACCTCTTCTACAATGATTTTAAGATCACCCATCGTTCGTGTGTAAAATTATGATTCTTTGTTGAGAAAATACCACCCATTTTACATGTGTAACTTAATGTTGGTGTATCGCCCAAATAAATAACAACCGTATCAGTGCTTGTTATTTAATGTCAATTCCTTTTCCGATAATTCAGCATTTTTCCCCTTACAGGAAAGTTTTCAGGAATTTGCGGGGCTCTTGAACCAGTAAAATGAATGATGCGACAAACTTAGCATTTAATTTTTAACCCCTTTATGATGTAGCCCAAATTAACCCGGAATATTCATGCTTAAGTCCTCGTTTAGCGGTTAGGCGGAAAAAGGAAGGGATTTTTCCTATTTCGAGTTTTTTCCAACGAAACAGGTGAATGAGGAGAAAGCAAGCTTGCCAAATTTGGGCTATTATAAATCAGAGAAAATAAATTTTAATTAACTGAAAATAAATTACTTGTGATTAGTTAATGAATTTAGCGGTGAATATTTCGGGTTAATCCTGCGAAAATTATCCTTTAGCAAGGTCAAAAAATGAAGGAAAAGCCCACCTGACAATTTTTTTGGGAGAATGCGCTAATAGCGAGCTTAAGCTTACCGGTTTTTTGAGATTTCTTGTATTACGAGACTTTTCTTCCGAAAAACCTTCGCTTAAACCGAATGATTCACCGATGGATTTAAGGGGGTGAATTAAGGCTATACCATCAATGTGTTTGGATTAGTTTTCCTGATTTTTTAAATATCACAAATTTTGGTGAGCCAGCTTTCTGTTCATTCCTCTGCTTCTTTATATAAATAGAAATAGTAAACGATTCCTTCATTTTTCCCGCCTTGAAGCTAAGCGAGCATTTAAATATGAATGATTTTGGATTAAAAATACAAAGACCCTGAAATGGAATTTTTTCCATATGAAAATCAATTTCCCCTTCAGGAAAGAAGCATAAAAGGGGAATTTCATCAATTTTATAAAAATAGAGGTCTTGTTATTAATTTGATATTACAAATTGGTAATTATTGAAAATACTCAAAAACACCCATTTTTTTGAGTATTTTTAACAATAGCTATCACTTGTGATGAAATTTTCAAAAAAAAGTAGCTTTCGTTATTGACTTTATTTAAAAAGGCTCGTATCATTGTAATGTAATCAACGGATAACATACTGTTGGGTGATGAAATTGGCAGACATGCCCTCCTGTCTCGGGGGTAGGGATCTGGGATAAATCGATTGCATTGCCTCGGAATTGACTAACCACCCTGTGTAGGTTCGAATCCTACCCCAACAGCGCCTTTCTCCAAAAGAGGAGGAATTACATTTACTGACAACACACACACTGTTGGGTGATGAAATTGGCAGACATGCCCTCCTGTCTCGGGGGTAGGGATCTGGGATAAATCGATTGCATTGCCTCGGAATTGACTAACCACCCTGTGTAGGTTCGAATCCTACCCCAACAGCGCCTTTCTCCAAAAGAGGAGGAATTACATTTACTGACAACACACATACTGTTGGGTGATGAAATTGGCAGACATGCCCTCCTGTCTCGGGGGTAGGGATCTGGGATAAATCGATTGCATTGCCTCGGAATTGACTAACCACCCTGTGTAGGTTCGAATCCTACCCCAACAGCGCCTTTCTCCAAAAGAGGAGGAATTACATTTACTGACAACACACATACTGTTGGGTGATGAAATTGGCAGACATGCCCTCCTGTCTCGGGGGTAGGGATCTGGAATAAATCGATTGCATTGCCTCGGAATTGACTAACCACCCTGTGTAGGTTCGAATCCTACCCCAACAGCGCCTTTCTCCAAAAGTGGAGGAATTACATTTACTGACAACACACACACTGTTGGGTGATGAAATTGGCAGACATGCCCTCCTGTCTCGGGGGTAGGGATCTGGAATAAATCGATTGCATTGCCTCGGAATTGACTAACCACCCTGTGTAGGTTCGAATCCTACCCCAACAGCAAACGCACCAAATAAAGATCTAAGCCCTGTTATTAAATAGGGCTTTTTTCATTGACAGAGATTTCTCCTCTTTGGTAATTATGGGCATAGGTGAGAATGTGATGCTTATCCTGTGGAGGCATTTCATCCCATTCTTTCAATAGCTTTTGTAAAACAGGCAACTTTCTTAGTTCACTTTCATTTTTGTGAACGTAACGCCAAAACAGGGCATTCATCGGGCAGGCATTTTCCCCAAAACTCATATTGGGGTTATAAAGGCAGGCGTCACAATGTCCACTGACTTTTTGAATGCTTCTACCATCTGTAAAGGGAATTTTGGATGGTGTTGAAAAATCCGCTCTCAGGCTTTCACTGGTGTTCCAAGGGAAGGCATTCATCAGGTTCCCAATCCACCATTCCTCAAAAGCCAATTGATCTGTTTTGGAATAAACAGCAAAATTTTTAAGAATTTGTAGCGTTGAAGGCTGATTAACAGTGGCCATTTTTGAGATGCTGTTCAATCCTGCCTGAATACAATGCATTTTAGATTCTCCCATCTGGAAATCCCTGGGAATTTCATTGCTTTCCAGAGAAGCCTCCATCAGGTTAACCGGCGTTTCCCTTTTGTATTTTTGCCTTCTGAACTCTCTTTTACCCATCAGGTCAAATAAGAAGCGATTTATCTGTTCCTTGGAGGCCCTACAACTTTTATTGCGTAATTTTTCCTCCAAAACGCTTAGAAGTTCTCGGGGAGAAATCAGCTTCAGATTCAGGGCAAAAGATAACTGTGGAGAGAAAATAGGCTCATGGGCCTTCATTTCCGGTAGTTTCTGTTCCAAAAAGAAATCTAAATAATGAAAGGTATTTTCTCGGGAAATAATCCATGGAAAATTTTTTGCATTCACTTCTCCATAGGTATCAATGCCCATTTTTTCGATCAGCTTTTTAATGGGCCTTAAGTCATGAGAAAACTTTAAATCAGGCGTGCTTTTTACGGCCGGTTTGATTGCTGGCTGTTGATCTGATAGTTGTTGAATGCTATGAATGACTGCACTGTTTTTCACTTTTAAATACTGAAGAATCTGATCGGGTGAATTTCCTTCAATTTTTATGTAATCTGATTTTTCAAAAAGGAAGTGATAAGCACTGCAGATGTTTACTTTGACTCCAAGAATAAGGGAGAAATCATGAATTTGCCGGCTGATTCGGTAATCATCCGGAGAGATGTATTCGAAAAACTCCGGCCGGTGCTGGTAAATCAACCAGGCAATATTTTCCGGAATGGATTGCCTGTTTTCCGGGGCATCCAGGGTAAGATAGAAGAATTCGTGCCCCTTGTCCCGCATTTTTCGGGCAAAGTTACGCATGCTGGCGTAAGAGGCCATGACTTTCTGAATGTGTTGTTTGATGTGGTTAGATTCTTGCAACACTTCCATCATGACATATAAAACCGAATCATCCGCGGTCCGAAACCATGGATGTGACTCATTGAGTTGATCTCCTAAAATTAGCCGTATGGTTTTTATCATTCCTGCCACTTATTACCAGGATTAAAAATACAAAACCTAATCACAAAGGACAGGCCTCAGGGGTAAAATAATTACCATTAATTGTCTTAAATGTTATTTTTAATGAAAAATTAATGTAAAGCGACATTCTGACATTGCGTACCATGAAAGTTAAAGCATTTGTACCAATCGGTAATAGTCAACCATGGTAATGCGAAAAGCTTCATTGCCTTCTTGGTTTCCAAAAAGGGGGTGCTTTTTTCCTTCAAGTTCAACATACAACTGACAGCTTTGCTGTACCTTTTCATACAAATCTGTGGCAAAACCAGCCTGAAGAATCGTGTTGCCTTTTTTATATGGAATGGTGCCCGTTTCTCCGGTAGCACAATTCGTATAATGCACTTCGAAAGTTGCCTTATCCTCTAAAAGCAGATCAATTTCGAGGAAAACAAAGGCTCTATTGGCCACCCAGTGATGGATAATGGCGGTACGAAGCAGGGGTTTTTCTTTTAACTCCTCCCACTCTTCAAAACGATATATAGAAATATTAACATCCGGTTTTTCCTCCACATCGTAATAGGCCCGTCGGACGTTTTTAAAAAACAGGACGGTCGCATCATTAGTATCAAAGCGGATATTTTCTTTACTGACCACTTTAGCTTTGTGCTCGCAGGAAGAAAACAATAAAAATAGGATTAGCAGCGGAGTGTATTTCATACAGAAGAAACGATCTGACTATTTAAGGGGTTAAAAAAATCCCCGAAACAAGTACGTTCCGGGGATTGAAGATTATTGATTGACATAGAATATAGCGTTGGCGAGCATTAATTTCCCACCGTACCAAAAAGATCGGAAGATGGGATCGTCAGCCATATAGACAATCGCCCCAGCTCCAACATTCTCCGTACCGATAATCAGGCTTTTTTCCAGTGTTGGTTTCGTTCGGTAGCCTACAAATCCGCTAATCCAGCTGTCCATTCCATCGATGGTGCCCACATTCCAGCCCTTTTCCAGTCTGGCGATGCGTTCTTTACCAATTTTCATGGTGAAATAGTTATCGTCATAACCATAGGATAAAGGATGATCAGGGTCCAGTTTAACTTTGAATATGGCGCCAGGAATGTCATTGGATACCTGATTTCTTAGTCTTTCTCCATAGGATGCATTTTGTTCTTTAATAGGGGCGTAATTTTTTTCCTCTTCTTCATTGGCATAGGTTTTTACACTATAACCTTCCTGATCTTTAAAAAGGCGAATTGCATGGCGAATGGCGATCAGTTTTCCCCCATTGGAAATCCATTGGTGTATTTGAGATTTTTGGCTTTCGGATAATGCTCTATAATTTCCATCAGGCAGAATTAAAACATCATGGCTGTTAAGAGCAGCGGAGTTCAGTCGGTGAATATCAATCCCGGTAAAAGGATAATTGATGTCGAAATCCATATAATGCCATAAGGAACCATAACTGGTACTACTGATGCCCTCTCCCCTGACGATGGCCACATTGGGCTGATTGAGGTGACTGATTTTGTCTGAGCCCAGATCTGCTCCCGAGGTAGAGTAGCCGGAAAATAAAGGGTAAGGAATAACGTCGTACTGACTGCTGATTTGTGCTATGAAATCATCAAATTCGCTTTGCAAATGTCGGTTGGACTGTCGGTTAATGATCACTGACCCCGGGGAAAAGGTCTTTTCACCATGTGCAAAGGCCTTTTTGTTGAATTTTACCCGAACATTTTCCTGTAAAAGGGCACTGAGTAATCTGGCTTCTTCTACACTGTTCCATTCCAGTATGTACCCAACCGGTTTACGCAGGGAATCTTCGACTACCACCTGTTGCTGAGGAATCTCAAAATAGTTGGTGGTATAAATCCTTTCCGTGGAAGCAAAGGCGGGAATGCCATACACATAGGGTAAACTCCATGCGGTAATGTCATAAGTCAATGAATCTGACAAATGTGTTTTAGGCTCTAATAGCACATTGGCGATTTTTGACTTGGCCTGGTAGGCAGAAATGATGATGTCAGAAGCATCCAGTTTGAAAGTTTCATCCTTCCCGTTCATATAGTTAAAGCCGCGATAGGATTTATTGACTAAAGCACGGCCATACTCAATGCCTTGCTGATCCAGCAGTTTTCGGACTTCCTCCAGGCGGTGAGGGTTGTTCCCGATTTTCAGAACATAGCTTTTGTATTTGCTTTTCGGGTTGGTTTTCGCATCCTCAAAATAGGACTTATAGGCTGAGATTAGATCTCGGGAATGTTCAGAGGCTACTTCTATGGCCGTCCAGCCCGATTGGTAGTGATGGGCGATGCGATCGCTCAGGGTTAGATTATCTTCACCTTTTCTTTCCACAGTAAGGCCTGCAATTCCGTGACCTGCCTGTTCCAGCGTCATACCTATTCCCCCATTAAAAGTGGGGTAAGTATCCCCATAGGCCGGATAAAGTAAATCGAACCATTCTTTGGTGAAATACAGCCAGCCGTTGGCATCAAAATGCTCGGCATTGGCCTTTCCATATGTGATTTGGAATTCTCGCTGAAAATCCGTGATCGCCTCATGATAAGGCTCCGTAGCCGGAGCAAAATAGTAAGGAGAATCCGGATACTGTTCATGGAAATCCAGATGGAGATGAGGCATCCAGTCCAGAAAGAGCTGCACCCTTGCCTGAGATTCTACCTGCGTTTGCCATACCCAGTCGCGGTTCAGGTCGTGGTAATAGTGGTTGGATCTGCCACCGGGCCAGGGTTCGTGGTGTTCTTCTGCCTCCATATTCGGATTGGGGAACATGCCAACGGTGCTGTTATACCAGTTTACATAACGGTCCCGCCCGTCAGGATTCAGGCATGGGTCGATCACCACCAGGGTATTGTCCGCCCAATCGGCTTTTTGAGCTTCTATTTGTTCTATCAGCCCATAAAGCATTTTCATGGATACTTCGGATGAGGAAGCCTCATTCCCGTGGACATTATAACTCAGCCACACTGTAACCGTGGAATCGTTGGGAAGCGTCATCCCTTTGTCTAAGAGTGCCATTCGGCGATTATTGGCCCGGTAAAATTCCAGACTGTCAATTTTATTTTTAGATCCCACAAAAGCCACCATCAAGGGGCGTTTCTCAATGGTTTCCCCATAATATTGGAGGGAGATATTTTCTGAAAGTTGCGCCATATATTCAAAATAGGACACAATCTTATGATGTGGGGTAAAATGAGTTCCTAAGGGGTAGCCGAGAAATTCAGCGGGGTTTTTTAATACTTCCTGCGCTTGTAGTCCAAAATGGAGGAATATGAAAAAAGCAAAGGCACAGAGTTTTTTCATTGGGGAAAATTGTAATAGTTGGATGTAAAAGAGAATTGAAGTCGATTTTATAAAATCCGGACTTTATTGGTTATACAAAAAAACAGTAAAAACAGCTGTCATTTGAGGTCATAAAAGTACAATTTTAATTGAATCTTTTTACTATTTTCATGTGTAATAAACGGATTTATTGAACATAAAAAAAGGGCTTGCCTAAAATGGAAAGCCCTTTTTTTCAATGGGTTAAATGTTTTTACTTCAGTAGCTCTTTGGCGCTTTCCAAAGCAGAAGCAGATGGTTGATCTCCACCAATCATTTTCGCGATTTCAGAAATTCTTTCTTCATTTGAAAGTTCCTTCATGCGGGAAACCGTCTTTTCTGCGGAATGGTCTTTGAAAACGAAATAGTGTTTACTGCCCTTAGAGGCAATTTGTGGTAAGTGGGTAATGACCAGCAATTGGTGTCCCTGAGCCATTTGTTCCATCATTTTGACCATTTTCAAAGCGACCTCTCCGGAAATTCCAGTATCAATTTCATCGAAAATAATGGTAGGAAGTGCCATTTTATCCGCCATCACAAACTTGACGGCAAACATTAATCGTGAAAATTCACCACCGGAAGCCACAGATTTTAAAGACTGATGCGGCATGCCTTTATTGGCAGAGAATAGCAGATTGACTTCATCAGTTCCTGTTGGGCTTGGAGCAACGGTTTCTTGCTCAATACGCATACTGGCATTTTCCATTCCTAGTTCCCGTACCAGGGCGGTAATTTCCTCGGTGAACTGGTCCACAATTTCCAGTCGGCTTTGACTCAATTTAGCGGCCGAAGAAAGCATTTCCTCTTCAGCAACCATCATGGCTTGCTGCGCCATTTCCAACTCCTCATCCAGGTTTTCAACCGTACTTACTTTTTGACGAAGCTCTTCATGCAAGGCCATAAGCTCCTCCAGAGAATCCAGCCCGTGTTTCTTTTGTAAGCGGAAGATTTCACTCAGGCGTTCTCTGGCAATTTCAGCCTCCTGAGGGTTAAAATCTACTTTTTCTTCTTCAGTTTCAAGTTCGCCCTGTATATCTCTAAGCTCAATGAAACAGCTTTCCAGTCGGTCTTTCAATGCTTCAAAAGCGGGGGAAATTCCAGCCAGTTGTCCCAGCCAGTTGCTGGCGGTGGAAAGACGATCTTCTACATTGCCCTCTCCCCTGCTGAGCATTTCCAGCAAACCGTTCAGCTTGGTTTTAATTTCCTCGGCATTGTCAATCAACTGGACTTGTTCTTCCAGCTGAGATTGCTCTCCTTCTTCCAGTTGCATTTCTTCCAATTCATTGAAAAGGAACTGGTGGTAATCTGCTTCCTGCCTGATTTGAGCTGCGTTACTTTTGAGTTTTTTATATACGCTTTCTTTTTTTCGAAATGCCCGGTAGGTTAATTCATAAGCTGATTTTAACTCCTG
Organism: Persicobacter diffluens; assembly: GCF_036244895.1. Classification (NCBI taxonomy): domain Bacteria; kingdom Pseudomonadati; phylum Bacteroidota; class Cytophagia; order Cytophagales; family Persicobacteraceae; genus Persicobacter; species Persicobacter diffluens. Next base: position 3,600,198 of record NZ_BQKE01000001.1, on the reverse strand, counting down.
ATTTCCGGCAAAAGCATCCAATAATTCCAATTGATAGGCATTGGCGCCCAATTGTAGGGTATCGTGCTGAGAGTGGATGTCGATCAGGATTGCCCCCAGCTGGCGGATTACCTCTAACGTGACCGGTGTGTCGTTGATAAAGGCACGCGATTTTCCCGCCGGGCTTATTTCCCTTCTCAAAAAGGTTTGCTCGGAATAATCCAGCTCATGCTGTTCAAAAAAAGCCTGTAATTGATATTCCTGAATATCAAAAGTCCCCTCAACAATACATTTTTGTTTGGGATCATAGAGCACCTTGGTATCTGCTCTTTTACCAATCAAAAGGCCCAAAGCCCCCAGCATGATGGATTTACCTGCACCGGTTTCACCGGTTACAATGTTCAGTGCATTGGCCGGTTCAATGGCTAAATGCTGAATCAGGGCGTAATTTTTTATTAATAAATGCGAAAGCATGAAAAATCAGTCCTAAGAGAATGTCTTAATTGGATAATATTTTTTTGTAATCGTCGGTTCGGGTAGGGTCTATTTTCACCAAAATGTCATGCACCTGTTTGCGTACATTCATGTCCCCTTCTGAGAAAATATTGATGATCTCCTGGTATTTGGTGTCTAGCCAGGTTCTTAAACCTAAAGCATTGGGCTTAAGGCTTTGAATTTTTTCCAAATTCTCGATGACGCCCAAAATTTTCTTTCTGGCTTCATCCGGATCCGATTCAAAATCGTCCAAAGCCAGTCGGTGGTAGGTATAATTCCCGGCCCGAAGGTCTCTCATTTGCCCATTCAGATAGTCATCAATCAAAACGTAGCGGTTAATATTGCCATCAAACTGATTCCATCCCGGGCTGTTGTTGGACTGGGCATTGGAAACAATCTGGTTGGCCACATCAAAATAGGTTTGTCCCCCCATCTCCGCAAAAGTGTCGAAATCCGTACCAATGATGATATTGGCGTAGAAGGACAAAAGGGCCACTATATTGGAGGTGAAGTTGGTCGGGGAATAATCCAAAGGCTGTGATTCGGTGTATTCAAATGACCAGTTTTGATCTGCATAGAATAAAAATGGTACCGTCTCATAGGAGGTTCCGTATACCGGCCGCGCTGACTGAATGGAGGCCGTGGCTTTGTAAGTACCGATTGAAGGCATCTGCTGCATATTGATCAGGATGCGGCATTTGATTTTTTCTTCGGTCTGGAATCTTTCCTCTGTCCAGCGGGTGTCATTCATAAACTGGGTAAAAGCCCTTTCCATATCCTGGAAAATCCGCTTGTCCTGGGTTTGAATGTTTTCTGCATTTACCACTACCTGGCAATTGAGTTCCTGCGCCCGCAATGGTGACAGCAGGGCGGATAGTCCAAGGAGAAGGAGCCAAAATTTATCCATTGCTCTTGTTAATAATTTGTTCTACAATATCGACAGCCACCTGGGTTTTGGTCTTCAAGGGGTTTTCCTGAATACTTCCGTCTTTATGTATGAAGGTTACTTTGTTGGTGTCAAAGCCAAAGCCGGCCCCTTTATCTTTTAAAGAGTTTAAGACGATCATGTCGAATTTTTTCCGCTCCAATTTTGATTGAGCATTTTGACTTTCGTTTTCGGTTTCTAAAGCAAAACCCACGATGAACTGACTTGGGATTTTTATTTCGCCCAAATTGGCGGCTATATCCGGAGTTTTGACACATTCAATCATCATGGTGTCTCCCTCCTTCTTAATTTTTTCTTCTGATTTTATTTTTGGGGTATAATCCGCCACAGCTGCGGAGAGCACCGCGATATCGCTTTCCGGAAAAGTTCTGGAGCAAATGTCGTTCATATCCTGAGCAGAAGTCACCTTATACACTTCCAGGTTGGGGTGGTGTATTTCCAATGCTGTAGGTCCTGAAACCAAAGTAACGGAGGCGCCTTGTCTTAATAATTCTTCGGCAATGGCATAGCCCATCTTTCCGGAAGAGTGGTTGCCAATAAAGCGAACAGGATCTATGGCTTCATAAGTGGGACCGGCCGTTACCAGGCATTGCTTTCCTTTTAGTGGGCGATCTGATGCAAAATATTGTTGTAAAGCGGTTACGATATGTTCCGGTTCGGCCATTCTTCCCTGCCCGATCAATCCGCTGGCTAATTCGCCATGTTCCGCTTCAATGAACAAATTACCATATGACTGAAGCGTCTGGATATTCTTTAAAGTGCTGGGATGCTGGTACATGTCCAGGTCCATGGCTGGGGCAAACATCACCGGGCATCGTGCAGAAAGGTAAGTGGCCCCCATTAAATTATCGGCATAACCGTTGGCCATTTGCGATAATGTTTTGGCTGTTGCAGGAGCAACCAACATTACATCCGCCCATAAGCCGAGCTCTACATGGCTGTTCCAAACCCCGTTTTTCAGGTTGGCATATTCACTTAAAACAGCATTGTTCGAAAGGGTCGCCAGCGTAAGTGGGGTGATAAATGCTTTTGAGGCCTCGGTCATGAGCACTTGTACTTCTGCGCCTTCTTTCACCAATAAGCGTACGAGATGAGCAGCTTTATAGGCGGCAATACTTCCGGTGACGGCTAATAATATTTTCTTCCCTTTCAAAGAGGTCTGTGGGTCTTGCATCATTTTCTGATTTTCAACCAGTAGGCTGGTCTCCCGCTAAACATGTTTTTTAGAAAGGAAAAATACGGCTTTTAAGGGAAAAAAAGAGAGATGAGTAAAATTATTTTGGGGGAAATAACGACAAGCCAAAAAAAAGGCCATCCCGGAAAGAGATGGCCTTTTGTATTTTACAAGAACAGCGAATTATTCGTCGCCTCTGTAGCGGAATTTCAATTTGCCTTCCAAGAACTCTTCAGTTGCAATTACTGTTGGTTTAGGCTGGCGCTCATAGAATTTAGAGATCTCAATCTGCTCTCTGTTTTCCATTACTTCCTCTAAGTTGTCAACTGTAGAAGCAAACTCAGCCAATTTTTGAGTCAACTCCTCTTTCTGACGAGCTGCCAATTGACGGGAACGCTTGCCGATAACCGCAATGGATTTGTATAAGTTTCCGGTTGGTTCGATCAACTTGTTTAGATCGCGGGTTACAATGCTAGACTTGATAACTTTTTTCATTACGAGTTTTTATTCTTGGCTATTTTTTCCAATTGGTTTAAGGAATCTCCGTACAATTTCTCGGCCGACTTCAGATAGGTGCTCTCCGGGTATTTCTCGATAAACTTTTGGTAAATCTCGATGGTCTCGGAAAAGCGATCCTCCTTCTTCTGGTAGGTACTCTGGGTAGCCAAAGTATGACTCGATTCCAGTCTGAGGAAAGCTAACTCCTCATTATATTTTGAATCCGGGAAATCCTTTCTGAAATTTTCGAAAGTCACCATAGCGGCTTTCCATTTTCTCAGTAAGTAATATTGCTTAGCAATCAAATAGGCTTTGGTTGCTAATTTTTCCTGCAATTCCCCGATAATTCGGTTTCCCTCCGGTGCATATTCACTATTGGGATATTTGTTCAGAAAACTCTGCAAAGCAGATATGGCTTCTGTTGTACTGCTTTGGTCTAATTCTTCTCTTGGTGAATCTTTTACAAGGGAGTAAGCAGACATATACATGGCTTCTTCCGCTTTTTCACTTCGAGAGTAGGTTTGGTAGAAAGTTTTAAAGTAATGGGAGCTCATGGTGTACTGCTTTTGATTGTAACATCCATAAGCGTATTTGAACTGCATATCTTCCGCCTCTTCGGTACCCCGCATGGCTGGCATAATTTGTTCAAAAAGGTTATTGGCTTTATACCACTTTTCTCTTTGGTACAAATCCATGGCAACCTGATACTTATATTCGTTGTCCGTAGACTTTTGAGCCTTTCTATATTCCGTAGCACAACTGCTAATCAATGGCAAAATAAAAAGCCCCAGCAGCAGTTTGACTTTGTTTTTATGCATAAGGGTGCAAATATACTCAGTATCAATAAATAAGACAAAAGGTAAAGCAATTTATTAAATTAATTACTTTACAGATACTCAAAAGTAGGCAGTAGGATCGGAATATTAAAGAAAAATAAGTTTGTAAATAGGAAGGATTAACGTTGTACTACGATTTTTCTGGTGGCTTTGCTTTGTCCGTCGACAATGAGACTGTAGAAGTAAACACCTTCTTTATAGTTGCCAACCTGAATTTTAACCTTGTTATCAAATGGAGAAAGGGCAAACTCGCCAATTTGAGTTCCCAAAACATTATGCACCACAATTTTTGCTTCTACAGAAGAAAACAGTTCGTATTGTAACCAGCCGGAAGTATTGATGGGGTTTGGGTACATGGTTCCTACCTGTAGATGCTCATCCAGGTAAATGTACTGGTCCATGTCTACAGGAGCCACCGTAAACACTAATTCTTCCTGAATATCCTGATGATTTTGCAAATCAGTAATCTTGATGGTGTAGCGTCTGTCCTCAAGGCCTTCTAAAAAAGTAAATCGAGCGTTGAGGTCGTCAATTTCTTCCCCTGCTTTCATTTCAATAGTCAGTTTTCCGCTGTCAATAAGTCTTTTACCAAAAAGTACTTCAGCGTGATCCTTTAACTCAATGGATTGTGATTTCCATTCGACGATGACTTTTACATTGTGATTATAATCATTGTATAACACAATGGGGACTTCGAAAGGCACTCCTTGGGAGGTGCTCAGGTCTTTTTCCGGCAAGTCCAAAAAAATTCCCTGCCCATAAGTGGCGGAGCAAAAGAAAAGGAAAAAAATGAATAGTAAATTGTGTTTCATGCAGATCGGTTAATACTTTAATTAATATACCACTAAACTCACTAAAATGTTGATCTGTAGGGTTCTATTTATTACGTAATTCCCAATTATTGAACTAAATATTTAAAAACTCTCCATAGATCCGGTGTGCATGTTCGGTCTGGATTTAAGAAAACAGGAATTGTCCAATAGATTTATAAATTCTCTCGGAAATCTCAGGAAAATCTGCTTTTCCGAGAGAATGTAATATTTCCTTTATTTGAATATTAGGACTGGTGCAAATGAACGTCCATTTGTGGGAACGGAATGTTAATTCCTTCTTTATTAAAGGTGTCGTACACTTTTCTGTTCATATCAAAGTATACCGGCCAGTACTTCCCACTGTCCACCCAGCAACGAACTACGAGATTTACGGAGCTGTCAGCCATTTGATGGAGTGCGATAAAAGGCTCAGGGGATTTCAGAATTCTTTCGTCAGCTTGTATGAGTTGGGATAATAAATCCTGTGCCTTTTGAATATCATCTCCATAGGCAATGCCAAATGTCCAGTCCACCCTTCTTTGAGGTTCTGTACTGTAATTAATCAAAGCATTGTTTGCCATAGGGCCATTTGGAATAAAAATGGTTTTATTGTCCGGGGTTTTTAAAATGGTAACGAAAATTTGAATACTTTCTACCGATCCGGAATAACCCTGCGCCTCTATGAAATCTCCTACTTTATAGGGCTTGAAAATGAGGAGCATTACCCCTCCGGCAAAATTTTGAAGCGTTCCGGATAATGCCATACCAATGGCCAGGCCCGCAGCCCCCAGTATGGCGATAAAAGAGGTCATTTCTACTCCCAAGGTACCAAGAGCGGAGAGCACCACTAAAATTTTGAGGATGGAATTAAAAAGAGAGGTTAAAAATGGTTTCAGCGTTTGATCAAGCCCTCTTTTGTCCATGAATTTACGGAAGGCGGCGGTGAGCACCCCGGTAATCCAAAGCCCAATAATTAAAATGAGAATGGCAACGACTAATTTACCGCCGTATTCCACCACGAAGCCCATGGCCTGATCCTGGTATTTGGAAAAATTTTCCATAGAAAAGAAATTAAGTGAGGTTAAGGTGTTGAATATGTGAATATTAAAAATTACACATAATATTTGTGTTATTCTAACGAATATTGTTCTCTTAGGATTATTTTTAACCAAAAAAAAGGCAAACGATGAAGAATACCATTTTAAAACTTTCGATGTTCTTGTTACTCACCCTGGGAATGGGAGCTTGTACGCAGGAAACGCAAAACCGGATCGGACGATCCATTCAAAACTGGACCGGAACCAATGGGGTTCTGGAGGTATATGCTGGTGAAAAATTGGTGAAGCGATTTATTAAAATAGATAAACTCTCTACCGCTTCAGGAACGAAGGATGGCAATATGAGTCGACCCTATCGGTTTGGATATGGTTATTTAGACGCGAATTTGAATGGGGTGGTAGATGCCGGAGAAAAAAAGGTTTATTTTGAATTCAGTGATTATTCCACCAATTATATCTTTTTCGAAAATCCGAACTAAGCATTTTTGACGGACGGCAAAGACCTTTTGATGGAATTTTATTAATTTCAAAGATTACATACTCCCATTTTTTATGAAGAAGATCATCAATACTTCAAAGGCTCCGGCACCAATCGGGCCTTATAATCAGGCTGTTTTGGCTGGAGATACCCTTTATGTTTCAGGTCAGATTCCAGCGAATCCTGAAAGCGGGGAAATAGTTTCCGGTGGAATTGAGGCAGAAGCTCATCAGGTGATGAACAATATGGCAGCTATTTTGGAAGAGGCAGGCTTCAGCTTTGATGAGGTGGTGAAGTGCAGCATTTTTGTTCGGGACATGAATGATTTTGGTAAAATCAATGAAGTTTATGGCGGATATTTCGGAGAAGACGCCCCCGCTCGGGAGACGGTACAAGTCGCCAGACTACCCAAGGATGTAGGAGTGGAAATCTCTTGTATAGCCGTTAAATAGAATGCCTTTTTTCCCGGTTTTTAAAGAGACCCTTGTTTTGCCTCTGCCCTTAAAGGAGGTCAAGGAAAAACTGAGGAAACGATTGGTCGCTGATGGCGACCTGCCGGAAGAAAAGAAGGGCAAATTTAACGGAAAGGTGTTTGAAAACACTTTCCGAATTTCTTTATATATCAATTATCCGGATAATTATTTACCGCTAATGGTAGGGGAGCTGGAGGCAACTTCTAAGGGGACGCTGGTATTTATTACCTATCGGCTTTTTCCTTTTGTCTTCGCTTTTTTAGTGTTTTGGTCGGTGATTTGCTTTTTATTTGGATTGTTTTTATACTTTTTTACCGAAAAACAGCTTTATGCGGGTATTTCTTTCTTGCTAGGAGGGTTGAATTATCTGCTTTGTTTGGTAAACTTTAGAAGAAAAAAGAAAATCGCAAGGCGGCATTTTCATTCCATTTGGGCTGAGGGTGAACCGCTGAACAATTAATTTAATCAATCATACTACAAATGAAATCTTTAGGATTGAAAAAAAGTGGAGCCATCTTATCACTGGCAGCTCTAGCCTGGGCTTGCGATGGTGGTAAGGCCCCATTCACCGGATCAATTGAAGGTGAGCAAGCTGCAAATGTGGATTCGGTTTATTTATTGGACCGTGGAGCATCAGGATTTGAAAAAATTGCAGCCGCAGCGGTTACAGAAGGAAAATTCACCTTTTCGGCACCTATTGCTCATAATGGCGCGCTTTATTTACAGGCGCCAACAGATGGATCCTTTGGAGATAGAAAACCTACCACAGTTGTTTTTTATCAGGAGGGAGATGCATTGGTAGGAAAGCTGAATGCAGATGATTTAAACGGTAGTGAAATTTCCGGAGGGTTGGCACAAACGGAATTTAACACTTACAAAGAGGGGCAAAAATCCTTTGTAGACAAAATGAAGGCGCTTTCTGAGCGTTATCAGGAAATTGCCGCTACCGCGCAGGGAGCTCCTACTGATGAGCAAAAAGAGGAGTTGAAGAAAATTGGAGACGAGTATGGTGCTTTGGATAAAGAAGCAAATGCTTATTCCGATGGCTTTATCAATGAGCATACTTCTTCTATGGTATCTCCATTTTTGTTAAGACAAAACGCCTACCGCATGGACGAAAAGGAGTTGAAGTCTTATTTGGAGAAGTTTACGGCTGAAGCGAAAACTACAGCAGACTATACCGCTATTGAAGACCGCTACAACACTTTGATGGCCACCGCGATTGGTCAGCCAGTCTTGGATTTTGAGCAGACCACTCCGGAAGGAGAAAGCTTTTCTACTACAGCACTACACGGAAAAGTATTCCTGATTGATTTCTGGGCCTCATGGTGTGGTCCATGTCGTCAGGAGAATCCAAACGTAGTGGCCATGTACAATAAGTATCATGATCAGGGTTTTGAGATTTTAGGTGTTTCTTTAGATAATAAGAAAGAAGCCTGGGAAAAAGCCATTGCCAAAGATCAGTTGACCTGGAATCATGTTTCTGACTTACAGGGTTGGCAAAATGCGGTGGCAAAACGTTATGGCATCAATTCTATTCCAGCTACCGTATTGGTAGATGCTAGCGGAAAAATTGTTGCTAAAAACCTGAGAGGCGAAGAGCTTGAAAACAAAGTAGCGGAGCTACTTTCTGCCAGCTAAGAACATTATTTCAAATAGACATTTTAATCCCGATGCAATTTATTTGTGTCGGGATTTTTTCGTTTATATGATTTTTCTTAGTCAGGCTGTGGGTTATTCTGGAAAGATTAAAAAGAAATTAAAGCGCTGTCTCAAATTATGAGTTTTACTTCTTGTTGTTTAATTATTGGTAATGTTTTGAGGTTTTAACATGGTGTTACCTTGTAAGTGGTTGTTTTTGAGTGGGTTTCGTTATTGTGTTTATCCATATTTTAAGTAAATAAGCACGATTGTTAACTCAATGTTATGCGGGCGTTTGATTACATTACATTAAGTTAAAATTTGGGTCATCTTAAGTTCTTTAATTTATTATTTCTTTGCGGTCAGTATTGGAAAGATCGCTATTGAAAAAATGAAAAGGATTATTACCCTAGTATTGGTATTATTTTTAGTTATGTCTGCTTCGGCTTTTGCGGAAGGTGTGGATAAGGTACAGGAGAGCAAGGACGCAGAAGTAAAGCTATCCCCGAAAAAAAAGGACGAATATTTAACGGCTCCATTTGCCAAGTCAGAGAATTTTGTGAATGGCATATTACCCACTTCATTGAAAAGCAAGTGGTTTGATAAGATGAAAATTTCGGGATACGCTCAGATGCGTTATAATGATCTTTATAAGACCAATCCTGATATGGAATGTGAGCAATGTGATGGTACCTATGGCGGAAATGATGGGATGTCCTTTCGTCGTATTCGAATTAAGTTTTCCGGCTACCTACACGAGCGCGTTTACTTTTACATTCAGCCGGATTTTGCCGGAGGCAATAGCAATAATGTAAGTCTGAAAGATGCCTATTTTGATTTGATGTTCACCTCTGACCGCAGATGGAGATTGCGTTTGGGACAATCTAAGGTTCCTTTCGGTTTTGAAAACATGCAGTCTTCTCAGAATCGTTTGTCTTTGGATCGAAATGATGCCATTAACTCTGCTTTGAAAAATGAGCGTGATATGATGGCGGTGGTGTATTACACTCCCACAATTGTGCAGGAAAGATTCAAAAAACTTCAAAACCAGCAACTAAAAGGATCTGGTAACTACGGTATGTTTGCTTTAGGTGCTTTTAACGGGCAGACCGCGAACAATGCAGATGAAAACCTGAATAAGCATATTGTAACGCGTTTGACCTATCCTTTTGAATTGGCAAACGGACAGATTTTCGAAGCGGGTATTCAGGCCTATGCCGGCCAGTATGTAACCACAAAAGTCTCCGAAGGGGTGATGGCAGAGGTAACAGGAGAGAATGGCCAGAAAGAGATGGTTTCCGCGGAAGGAATGGAATGGGATGATGCACGTCTTGGTGCTTCTTTTATCTGGTACGCCATGCCATTTGGTTTCCAGACGGAATACAATGTAGGGGTTGGTCCTGAGTATGATCCTGCCACCAACACCATTCAGAGGAAACCATTGAAAGGTGGTTATGCGCAGATGTCTTACCGTTTGGAGTTGGGGCAACACTTTTTACTTCCTTTTTGGAGATACACGAACTATGAAGGTGGTAAGAAATTCGAAACAGATGCCCGTTCCTATGATATGCAAGAGATTGAAGTAGGTTTCGAGTGGCAGCCGAATCAGGCTTTTGAATTAGTAGCCCTTTATGCCTATGCCGACAGAACATACAACGATTCTTTAAATCCTGATAACCGCCAGACGGGTTCATTGATCCGTTTACAAGCGCAGATTAACTTCTAAGAGATCTTTTTCCGATATATAAAAAAGGGCGATCCATTTACGGATCGCCCTTTTTGCATAAGGACTGTGATCTTTAAAGCATTACTTTTTTGAACACATCCCAAATGGTAATGCCCATGCTCACCGAGATGTTCAAAGAGTGCTTTGTACCAAATTGTGGAATCTCCAATACGCCATCAGCCTGCGCCACGACTTCTTCCTCTACACCGAAGACCTCATTGCCGTAGACCAAGGCATATTTTTTTCCTGCTTCAGCCTCAAAATCTTGTAGTTTGGTGCTTTCATCTGCCTGCTCAACAGCCAAAACCGTATAACCTTCTTCTTGAAGTTTTTTGACCAAATTCAAAGTTTCTGGTACATGTTCCCAAGTGACGGAATCCTGCGCACCCAAGGCGGTTTTGTTAATATCACGATGAGGTGGTTTGCCAGTAATGCCACAGAGGTATAGTTTTTCAATGGCAAAAGCATCCGAAGTTCTGAAGGCCGAACCTACATTGTTAAGGCTTCGCACATTGTCCAGAACGATTACGATTGGGCTTTTTTCAGCAGATTTAAATTCTTCTACCGAAGGGCGGCCCAGTTCATCCATGGTGAGCTTTTTCATGGGGCTGTATTTATCTTAATTTATTGCTAATATTAATATATTCTTAGGCCCTCCGCAAAAAGAAGGCCATTCCTTTTAGAGTTGGTTGAGCTCCGACTCCGACAGTTCAAGCGCTTTATCCAATCCATTTTTTTGCAGATAGGCTTTGGCTAATCGGATTTTGTGGAAATCTACCGTTCCTTTCAGGTAATCAAACACCTGTCGGATGGTGACTTCAAAGCCTAAAGCGCGAAAGGCTTGTGCTGCCATATGCATTTCCTGTGGACTGAAATATTTTTCCAGCGGAATCTCATAGCCAATGGCGTACAAATCTGCCAAATGTGAGTAAATGGTCACCACATTGAGTCCCCGGCTCAGGGCAATTTCTTCCGGCTGCAAACCATTTTTAAAGGATTCCCAGGTCTGAAGTTTGGTATTGGTGGTTTTGGCTTTTTTCATCTCGCCTGTTCCAAAAGACCGAATCTTACTTAAAAAGGCATCCCCGAACTGGTCCAATTTTTTACTACCAACACCGGAGATCTTCAGCAGCTCATCCTCGGTTTGTGGCTGCTGGCGCACCATATCTAATAAGCTTCGGTCGGAGAAAATCAGATAGGGAGGCAAATCGTGCTGTTCTGCAAGTTGTCGGCGTAGCAGGCGAAGCGCATCGAAAAGGGCTTCGTTAATGGCTTTGTTTTTGGGCTTTTCCTGTTTAACCTGCACTTTTTGCATGGCCCGATGCTGTAGCAAGACGGTTTCCTTTGCAAACAATACGGCCTGACTTTTTTCCGTTAGGCGCAGCCGAAACTGATCTTCAAGGGCAATGTCCATATAGCCCATATTTACCATTTGGTGGATATAACTGTGCCAATGTGGAATTGGGATTTCCTGCCCGATACCAAAAGTCCTGAGCTGGTCCCAGCCATTTTTTTGAATGGAACTGGTGATATGCCCTCTCAAAATATCCACCACATCCTGAGCGGTAGCCTGCTGCTGACAACGGTATACTGCTGAAAGGATTTTCTGGGCGGTCACGGTGCCATCCACTGATTTTGGTGGATTTTTACAGACATCGCATTGGCCGCAATCCTCTTTCAGGTCTTCCCCAAAATAGTTGAGTAATACCTTTCTCCGGCAAATATGCGCCTCCGTGAAATGCTTCAGGCGCTCCAGTTTCATTTCCTGCAGGGCTCTTCTGTCTTCTTCCAATTCTTTCAGCATTTGCTGCTGTCGGATAACATCTGCATAAGTGTAGAAGAGTAAAGCATGGGCATTCAGGCCATCTCTTCCCCCGCGGCCAATTTCTTGGTAATAGCTTTCTATATTTTTAGGCAAATTATAATGCACCACCCAGCGGACATTAGATTTGTCAATCCCCATCCCAAAGGCGATGGTCGCCACTACGATTTGCACTTTGTCTTTTAGAAAATCTTCCTGTGTTTTATTACGTTCGGAATGCGGAATCTCAGCATGGTAAGGTCGTGCAATAAATCCTTCTTTTCTTAAGCGGTATGCAAGATCTTCTGTGGATTTACGACTTAAGCAATAGATAATTCCTGCCTCGTTGGGGCGTTGGGACAAGAATTTAATAAGCTGTTTGTTTCGATCCTCTGCCGGAACTACCTGTAAGAAAATGTTCGGTCGGTCAAAGGAGGAGATAAAAGACTTAGCTTCCGGAATCTGAAGCTGATGGATGATATCTCTTCGGGTGAGTTTGTCTGCCGTAGCGGTCAAGGCAATAATAGGCACCGAGGGGAAATTTCTTCTCAGGGCAAAAAGCTTACTGTATTCTTTTCGAAAATCATGTCCCCAAAAAGAGATGCAATGTGCTTCATCGATGGCAAAAAGATTGATGCGAATCCTCTTCAGAAACTCAAAGAAGTTTTGTGAAAGTAGTTTTTCCGGAGAAATATAAAGGAGGTGAAGCCTGCCGGAGCGAGCATCCTCTTCAATTTGCATTTGTTCCTGATAAGGCACACCGCGGTGCAAACAGGCTGCAGCAACTCCATTTCTTTTCAATCCCTCCACCTGATCTTCCATCAGGGCAATTAGGGGTGAAATCACGATACAAGTGCCTTCCATGACAATGGCCGGGATCTGAAAACATAGTGATTTCCCTCCACCGGTGGGCATGAGCACCATGGCATCTTCTCCCTGAAGGACGGTTTGAATAATATCTTCCTGTAAAGGCCGGAAAGATTCGTAGCCAAAATACTGACTCAATACGATGCCGGCGTTTTGCATTAACGCACCTACCCTGCTATTCATCAAAAATCGTAAATGAAAAATTCAAAAAGTGAATCTACCGCAGGCCTTAGCGGCAATCGGGGCATTTCCCTAACACCAATAAATTGATTTCTTCCGCCACATAGTCCGGAGAAAGCGCGATGGTCGGAATTTCGGTTTCCTCTAAACAACGCACCTTACCACAAACTTTGCATTTGAAATGCACATGGTTGTCGTGGTGTTCATGGGTTTCACATCCTCCCGAACAGGTGGCATAACGGGCGGCGCCACCATCATCAATAACGCGGTGAATAATGCCGGATTCTTCAAAAGAATTGAGGGTGCGATACAGGGTCACGCGATCATAGTCATCCGAAAGGATGGCCTCAATCTCAGGATGGGACAAAGCCTCTCTTTTGTCCTTGAATAAAAGGAGCATATCCTGTCGACAAGCCGTATACCGAAGTCCGTGTTTTTTGAGGGTGTCCTTTACTTCCTGAATTTTCTCTATGTGCATGAGCCAAAAAAAACTTGCGTTGCTATTTATTATGGATGCAATTTACCATTTAATTACAGCAACTTCAAATAGTTGAGGGGATTGAAAGTAGCCCGGAATTTCCGGGCTATTCATTTTAGCTAAGGGCTTGCGCCAGGTCGTCCACCAGATCTTCGGCATCTTCAATACCAACGCTCAGGCGAATCAGGGAGTCGGTCACTCCTACTTTTTCTCTTTGATCCTTAGGAATGGCAGCATGTGTCATGGTAGCAGGATGTCCGGCCAGACTCTCTACTCCGCCAAGGGATTCCGCCAGGGCAAAGAATTTGAATTTTTTCAAAACCTCAAAAGCCTTTTCCTGCCGGTTGTCCTTCAGGCTGAAGGAAATCATTCCACCGAAATCTTTCATTTGCGCGCGGGCTGCGGCATGGTTGGGGTGATCGTGAAATCCGGGCCAGTAAACTTTTTCTACGGCCTCGTGCTGTTTTAAGAATTCTGCCACAATGGTACCGTTATGGCAATGCCGATCCATTCTTACGGCTAGGGTTTTGATGCCTCTTAAAACTAAAAAAACATCCTGTGGGCCGGGTACTGCACCGCAGGAGTTTTGAATAAAGGCGAGCTTATCCGCCAACTCATTATCATTCACGACTACGGCCCCCATAATCACATCCGAATGGCCGCCCAGGTATTTAGTGGCGGAATGCATCACGATATCTGCTCCAAAATTCAAGGGTTGTTGCAGGTAAGGCGTGGCGAAGGTATTGTCTACGGTGAATAGCAAATCATGCTTTTTCGCCAGGTGACCGATGGCTTTCAGGTCCACAATGTTCATCATGGGATTGGTGGGCGTTTCTACCCATACCATTTTGGTGTTTTTATTGATAAAGGATTCAATATTGTCCACCTTTTCCATATCAACGAAGTGGAATTTAATTCCCAGGGGTTCGAAAATTTTAGTAAAAATGCGATAACTCCCACCATACAGATCATTGGACGAAATTACTTCGTCTCCCGGTTTTAATAATTTGATGATAGCGTCTATGGCCGCCAGACCCGAGGCAAAGCAAAGTCCATGCTTACCGTTTTCTAATGCTGCCAAATTGGCTTGCAGCGCATCCCGGGTAGGGTTTTGTGTTCGGGAATATTCATATCCTTTATGATCTCCGGGAGCGGCTTGTACATAAGTAGAGGTCTGATAAATGGGCGGCATGATCGCTCCGGTGGAGGGATCTGGCTTTTGGCCGGCATGTATGGTTTTTGTTGCAAATTTCATGGGCGGATGAAAAAAAAGATCGTATGAAACAATTAAAGGGTTAAAATTTTATAAAGATACAATTGTGTTTCTGCTCGATAGTTTGCTTTATTCTTTGTAATTTTCCTCGGAAATTTTTACGAATCCTGAGCATGACTGTTGGAGAAACGATGGTTTAATTCCAATTTCCTACATCTCCTTATGAAACCGAATCGCTACCTACTAGGCCTTTTATCCTTTCTGATGTTCTTATTTTCCTGTTCTAAAACGGTGATTACCCAGTCTGAATCTCCGGTGAAAGAAAGTTTGGTGGAACCCCAGTTGGTCGTGGTGTATGATGGCGAGCAGGATCTGGACTGGGTATGCAGTTTTGAGGAGCGCCTGGCGAGTTCATTGCCATCAGATTTAAATGCGGTTTCTATCCGAAAAGTATTGTTTGATCCCCATGCGACCGTTGAGCAGCATGTAAAATCTTTAATGGAACAGGGCAAGAATACGGTTTTACTCGTGAAGCTGGTGAAGGATTCCAGTGAAATGAATCTGACGACTGATGCGGACGGCGGAAGTATCCGGGGCCGGCAGCAATTAGATCAGCAAACTCCAGCAGAAATTGAAGACGCAGTAGTTTTACGAGCAGAACTTTATGACCTGAAAAGCCGGAAACTGGTCTATAATTGCCTTTCAAAAACGGGAACCAAAAAGCCCTCTTTAGGAGTTGGGAGTAGTTTTGGGAAAGCTTTGGGTAAAAATATGAGGAAGGAGGGGCTTTGGCGATAACAACAATTAATCAATCATAAATAATGAGAATTTTTAAAACACTTACTTTTTTAATGATGGCAGCGGTTTTTTCTGCCTGTACCAAAACCATCGTTACACAAAGTGACAAAATGAACAAATCCGGCTTTGAGGGGCCGCAGTCGTTGGTGGTGCTTTATCAGGGTGATTATGGAGATGGAGAATTTATCGAATCTACTGTAGCCAAGGGCTTACCTGCAGCCTTAAAAGCGACATCTGCCAGAGTAATATTGACTGATACCACGAAAAGTAAGCAAGCGCATTTGGATCAGCTGATCGCTATGGGCAAAACTGCTCTGATGGTAGTGACGGTGTTGGATTATGCGAGCGATACCGTGCAGGCGCAGGTGACGGGTCGATCGGGTAGAAGTTTAATGGAAGATCAGTCCATGGGTTTTTACAGCAATCAACATTATGGTGTGGAGGCAGGTTCGCAATATCCTGAAGGCAATGTTCAGGAGAATTTAGATAAGTCAAGACCACAGGCCATCCAGATAAGACGTACGCTTCGCTTGCAGGGAGATATTTATGATATTAAAACCAAAAGTCGTATTTACAATTGCAGAACGACCATTGAGAATCCTCCAAGTGTAAAGGCCATTGGGAAGAGCTTTGGCAAAGCGGTGGGTAAAGATTTAAAAGCTACAGGCTTATTATAGGAAGCTATTTGAAGTACTATATTTAATGGGGAGGGTTTCGGAAACGGAGGCCTCCCTTTTACATTTTAGAAAGTTGTTGGTATTCTATGAGGGAGGCAATCCCTTTTCGGAAGGTCGTGTAAGGTACTCCATTTTGATGGTTAGCAATACTGATATCTCCCATTACTTTCCAATGGGCAAACAAGTCTTTGTAGGCCTGAACCAGGGAATAACCAGGATGATAAATATGGGCAGGTTCCGCCTTAGCGCCATTGAGCTCCATGATTTTGATGTTTTTTCCTGCATATAAATCTTCCAGAGAGGGCACTCTTAAGTCAAAACGCCCGTAGTTAAAGCCTTCAATCTGAAGCGCGATCTGATCAAACCTGGCATGAAGCACTTTATTGATGAGGTGATTGCCGTTTAGGAATTTCGTGCCCCTGCAATGGTTTCCAATAGATTCTAATAATAATTTCTCCCCCTTAGGAACTACAGTGGTCATTAGATCATGCTGTGCTTCCTTTAGTCGTTCCAACTGTAAGAATGCTCTTGGATTTTGTGTCATTAAAGTTTCCACCGAGCTTTTTCCATCTCCGGTAATGCTTAGCATTTCTTTTAATACCACAGAGCTGATGGTTCCGAATTGGCGATTGGGGTGGCGGTAGTAAAAAACACCTACTTCGAGAGGGTAATCAATAAATTCCTGAATGATGACCGGAATTTGCACTTCCCGGCAATAAGAGGGCAGTTCTTCTTCATGATTAATTTTTTCAACGCCCCTGCCTCTTTCTCCAAAATCAGGCTTAAGGATTATGGGGAAAGATAGCCCGAGTTGTTCCATTCCCCTTAAAATATTTTGTGGTTCCGGCTTTTCGATCAATAAGGTTTTGGGGGTAAACTCCGCCGGAATTTTTTTTAAAATCGCCGATTTGGATTCCGCCAAAAGCCCACCGTTTTCAATTCCGGGGTTAGAGGCGGAAAAGAAAAAAGGAGATCGGGCACGAATAGCAATGCCCAAAGCGTAAAACCAAATCGGGAGGTAAACCAACTGCCAGGGCCAGTATTCCCAGGAGGTTAATTTTATGAAAAATGACCTTAAGTTCATTTTTATTCAATGACTAAATCAGATTCAAATTTGACCATGGCCGAGCGTTGCGTCTTCCAGTCTTTATAATGCATAAAATGCGCCCCATTTTCCTTTAAAATGGTGGTGGTGCTTACCGTACCCACTTCCATTTCGGCCCAGTCCATCATGACGTTGTTTCTGGGATTACCTTCCCCGGCATTTTCATGAAAACCTCGGAGGGAAGCCAGGTCGTGCGGATAATTGGCCAGCCAATCCTGGAACCAATCTATTCTTTTTTGCCGGATATTAGCATCGTATAATGTGGCGCTGGACCAAATATAGCTTTGATGATTCGGTAGGTTTTTGATGTAAAGTTGCTTGCCCGTCCACACCATCTCATACAGGGTTTTATCCTGAATGGCAATTAAGGTAAAGGGCTCAATGCCGTGGAAATTATATTCGGATGAAAATTTGGGCAAATCTTGGTGCCGAAGCAAGTCTCTGACCACCAGTCCCCGACTATGGCGATAAGGTGGATTGCTTTTGTGATTAACAAAACCTCCGTTTAGAAGGCATACGGCATGAAAATAGGGAGAAAGTCCAATCCAACTACCGCTCCCCATGGGGTCTATAGGCATTAAAACCTTCAGGTGTCCCTCCATATGGATTTTGGGTAATTCGGCATAGGGCCGTTGATAGCTTACATCCCGGTTGGAGGTGAAGATAAAGCCCTCCTCAGTGGGCACAAAGGTTACCGTACACATGAGCGATAGGTTTATTTTATTTTCTGATGCGCTACTGTGGAGCTTGCCACTCCAAAATGTTCCGGAACCTTAATGTTGGGGAACAATAGTCGATACCCCACTCTCATCATGGCCATATGGTGGACAGTATGTTCAATATTATAAGCTAATTCGCGTTCAAAATTAGATTCCACACTGAAGCTCATCTCCCCTTCATCACCAAGGTATTTTCCTTCCAAACTTAATTTTTGATTTTCAGTGTTTAGAATAAATTTTTGGATTTCCTGAATTGCCTTTAATGCGGTTACTGGATCATTTTCCAAAGCGAGTTTTCTTTCGCGTTCATCATAGTTTACGATTCCCTTTGGTAAACCGCTTTCTAAGCAAGTGAAAAATTCCAAAGTATGGCGAACGTGTTGGCCAATACTACCCTTGCCTAAAACATCAATTGGGCTTTGGTATTCGGTAGCGGTCATTTGTTTAATGACTGAATCTAGTTGATTGAGTAGCTGAATGGCGACTTGTTTGATCGTCATGCTGTAGGAGTTAAGTATGGTAATTAGGGGTAATTTATTAAATTTTTCATCAAAGCTTAGATTTTATTAATTGAAAAGCCGCAATTTCCAAATAAAACCGATTCAAGGAGATCCTGAAAGGGACTGATTAGAATTATTATACTTTTTGAAAAAATCTAGTAGCAATTGGATTTAGCTAGGGGTAATCGATTGATTGTAAGCAGTATCGGAGTCAGTTTATTAAAGGGGATTTGCTTTTGGTTAAATGGGAGGGGCATTTCAAGATTGCATTAGCAAACAGGATTTGAAGACCTGAATTTTTAATTTTCAAAGATTGTTTGCACAAATAATAAGAAAAAACAGAACGCAGCCTTTGAATAATACGTTAATATAAAGCTTTTACCATCTAAGCATTTTTATGCGGGGCGCATTGAAAAAGGGTAAAAGTGATATAGTTTATTGAAATCACCCCGCTGAATTTTGAATAAGCGTATTCAACATGAAAGTACAAAATATCCTACAAACCATCGGGCACACTCCCCTGGTGAAAATCAACAGACTTTTTGGAAAAGATGTAGAGGTTTGGATGAAGCTGGAAAGAGCGAATCCCGGAGGTAGTATTAAAGACCGTATTGCATTATCTATGGTAGAGGATGCTGAGGAAAAGGGGCAATTATCCAAAGGGGGAACCATTATTGAACCTACCTCAGGAAACACCGGGATAGGCTTGGCTTTGGTTGCTGCCGTGAAAGGCTACAAGATAAAGTTGGTGATGCCGGAATCCATGAGTATTGAGCGCAGGAGAATTATGGCGGCATATGGAGCGGAATTGGTCTTGACGCCAAAAGAAAAAGGAATGAAGGGTGCTATTGCCAAAGCTGAAGAATTGGTGGAGGCGACAGAGGGAGCCTGGATGCCCATGCAATTTGACAATGAGGCCAATAGTAAAGTGCATTTTGAGCGTACTGCCAAGGAAATTATTCAGGATATGTCCAGTGGCTTTGATTATATGATTACTGGTGTAGGAACGGGTGGTCATATTACCGGAGTAGCAAACGCTTTGAAGGAGCACCACCCCAAGATGAAAGTCTATGCGGTGGAACCCACTGCAAGTCCTGTGTTGTCGGGAGGTGAGCCCGGGCCACATCCTTTGCAGGGGATTGGAGCAGGTTTCGTGCCCAAGGTGATGGATACTTCGGTATTGACCGGAGCCATTACGGTGGACAAGGAGGAGGCATTTGAATTTGCACAGCGCGCAGCGAAAGAAGAGGGAATTTTTATTGGAATATCCTCAGGAGCTTCATTGGCTGCTATTGCGAAAAAGTTACCGGAGATTCCAGTAGGTTCTAAAATTTTGACTTTCTGCTATGATACCGGTGAAAGATACCTTTCGATAGATGGATTATACTAGATAACGGATTATATTCTTTTTAAAGCCCAATCAGTTACCCGCTGTTTGGGCTTTTTTTGTTTTGCGATTGGCCCTACATCTGTGACTACAGTATTTCACTTCTTCCCAATCCTTTGCCCATTTCTTTCTCCAGCTAAAAGGCCGGCCACAAGTTTTACAAATTTTTACCGGTAGTTGCGATTTCTTCATGTCTTCAAAACACTTTGTTGGCGGTAGCATCACAAGTTTGGCTACTTTTTTGCAAAAGGGGAATAGGCCAAAGGATGTTATGGGCATAAGCAAACGGTTAAGAATGAAACCGTATTTATTTTCAGCATGTTAGCGGTTTAATTTATTGGGGGAATTGTAACGAAATCCCAATAATTTTCTCTACCTTTGCCCCTCAATTAAATAGAAGGACGTGTTCCTTCGTTAACGTTAAACGTTTTTATAATTTAAAAAATGGCAGTTAAAATCAGATTAGCGCGTCGTGGACGCAAGAGACAAGCAATCTATAACTTGGTTGTTGCTGATTCAAGATCACCACGTGATGGTAAATTCATCGAGAACTTGGGTATCTACAATCCTAACACAAACCCTGCAACCGTTGATTTCAACGAAGATGCAGCTTTTGATTGGGTAATGAAAGGTGCTCAGCCTACCGATACTGCACGTGCATTGTTGTCTTACAAAGGAGTAATGTTCCGTAAGCACCTTCAAATTGGTGTGAACAAAGGTGCGATCACTCAGGAGCAAGCTGACGAGAAGTATAACGCATGGAAAGAAGCTAAATTGGCGAAGATCGAAGGTAAGATCGCTAAATTGGCGAACGAAGCTGACGCTGCGGCGAAAGCACGTTTTGACGCTGAAGCGGCTAAAAACCAAGCGCGTATTGATGCTATCGCGGCTCGTAAAGCGGAAGAAGAAGCTGCTGCTGCAGCTGCTGAAGCTGAGGTTGCTGGTGATGATGCAGAAGGAGAAGCTCCTGCTGCTGAAGAAACTGAAGCATAAGATTGATTAATAGCCGATGCGTATAGATCAGTGTTTTGAGCTGGGGTATATCACCAAAAGACATGGATTAGATGGATCAGTAAATGCTGTTTTAGATACAGATGATCCTTCAGTTTATATTGATTTGGAAGCGGTATTCCTGGAACATGGTGGAAGTTTGGTGCCTTATATTGTGGAGGATATCCGCATGAAGGGAGATCAGGCGATATTCACTTTTGAAGGGGTTGAAAGCCCTGAAGACGCTGACGCATTAAAAGGTGTAAAATTATTTCTGCCGCTTGATATCCTGCCGGATTTAGGCGAAGGAAAGTTTTACTATCACGAGATTGTTGGCTTCCGGATGCAGGATCGTCAGCACGGGGATTTCGGAATGGTTACCACCGTTTACGATAACGATAAACAACCTTTAATTGCAGTGGACTGTAATGGGAAGGAAGTTTTGGTCCCGATGGCGGATGATATTCTACTGAAAGTTGATAAGGAAGCAAAGGTAATTGAGACGCAATTGCCTGAGGGTTTATTGGAAGTTTACACAGAGGACTAAGCAGGGAAATGAGAATTGATATTATCACCGTGCTGCCGGAATTGATCGAAAGTCCATTGAGTCATTCGATCCTGAAACGTGCACAGGACAAAGGTCTGATCACCGTGGAGGTACATAACCTTCGCGAATTCTCTACCAATAAGTATCGCCAGATAGATGATTATACATTTGGAGGTGGTGCCGGAATGGTGATGATGATTGAGCCGATTGCCAAATGCATCGATTCATTGAAGGCAGAGCGCGATTACGATGAGGTCATTTACATGAGTCCGGATGGGGAGCGATTTGAGCAAAGTATTGC
Organism: Persicobacter diffluens; assembly: GCF_036244895.1. Lineage (NCBI taxonomy): Bacteria > Pseudomonadati > Bacteroidota > Cytophagia > Cytophagales > Persicobacteraceae > Persicobacter > Persicobacter diffluens. The sequence continues at coordinate 3,578,519 of NZ_BQKE01000001.1, read as the reverse complement.
CAATGAGCTTGCGCTGAAAGGCGGCAACCTGATTATTCTTTGTGGGCATTATAAAGGTGTGGACGAAAGGGTGCGGGAGCACTACATTACGCGGGAGATCAGCATTGGCGACTATGTGTTGTCCGGTGGTGAGCTTGGTGCGGCGGTAGTGACGGACGCAGTAGCCCGATTGATCCCGGGAGTGTTAGGAGATGAAACTTCAGCACTTACTGATTCCTTTCAGGATGGTTTAGTCGCCCCTCCTGTTTATACCCGACCAAAGGAATACAATGGTTGGGAAGTGCCCAAAGTATTACTTTCCGGAGACCACAGCAAGATTGAGGCCTGGCGTTTTGAGCAATCCGTAAAGCGTACACAAGAGCGTCGCCCGGAATTACTCAAGGATGCTGATTCTAAAAATTAAAGAGCGGATCAGCCGCTCCTTTGAATTAAAATTATTCAACATGGTGCCCTGCGAGGGCACGATAAGATTACAATAATGAGCGATTTAATTAAATTCGTAGAAGCTGAGAGCAATGAGCGCCGTGCAGCGCTTCCTAAGTTCAAAGCCGGTGATACTGTAAATGTACACTGTAAAATTAAAGAGGGTAACAAAGAGCGTATCCAGCAGTACCAAGGAACTGTAATGCAGATCCGTAATGCAGGTTCTAACGGTGAAACTTTCACTGTTCGTAAGATCTCTTCTGGTATCGCTGTAGAGCGTATCTTCCCATTGCTTTCTCCAAACATCGACAAAATTGACGTTGTTCGTTTGGGTAAAGTACGTCGTGCACGTTTGTTCTACCTACGTGGTCGTCAAGGAAAAGCTGCTCGTATCAAAGAGCGTCGCGCGAAATAAAATTTTCGGATTCTTTTCGGGAATTAAAAATACGAAGCCGGCATCCTCAGGGTGCCGGCTTTTCGTGTTTTATTACTATTTTTTAGCATGATCATTTTTGAAACCTCCCGTCTGCAAGTCAGGTCCCTCAGCAACACGGATATTGTTGATTTATTATCAGTCTATCAGCAAAAAAAGAATATGCGCTACATTCAATCCGGCCGTACCGACTGGACCTATACGGAATTGAAAACAAAGGTGGAGCGCTGTAATCAGGGTGAAAACGGAGGGCTCTGGGGAATTTTTTTAATTGAAAATCAGCAGCTGATTGGTGAGGTTGGCTTGTTTGACTCTTTTGAGGATGCTACACATTTGGAGATGGGCTATATATTGGATCATTTTCATTGGCAAAAAGGATTGGGTTATGAGCTGGTGAAAGCACTGATGAATTATGCCTTTTCAGAATTAAGGATCAAACAATTGTCCGCCCGGATGTATGCCGAAAATCAAGGCTCCATAAAGTTGGCGGAGAAGCTGGGGATGAAAGTATATCAAAAAGGAAGGACTCCGGCAGGAAAGGCGTTTATGTGGTTTGTTATTGATAATTGCTTGGTAGTCAGTGATTAAATTGGTAGACTTGCGTTAGTAGTATAAAATCATACATTAGGAGACGCAATGATGGAAGAGTTAAAGGTAAAAAAGGCAGAAACCCTCGATGCAGAGGTCATTGCCTATGTCGAGGAATATGCGAAAAGTCACCATTTAAAATTTTCCACGGCTATGAATCAAATTTTACATAAAAGTAAAGAAGTGGATCGTCAGTTGAAAATGAGAGAACAGGAAGAAATGATCGATAAGCATTTGGAAATGTTTAAGCGCTTATCTTAATGGAACTACGAAGTACCTGATGATCAGGCGGGTAAAGCTACTCTCCTAACCTTAACCCGAATTATTCACCGCTAAATTTTATTCGTCAATCATAGCCGGTTTATTTTCAAGTCTTTGAAATCTATTTTCTTTGATTTATTATATCCCAAAGTTGGGTAAGCTTGCTTTCTCCTCATTCATCTGTTTCGTTGGAAAAAACTCGAAATAGGAAACTATTCCTTCATTTTTTCCGCCTTACAGCTAAACGAGGATTTAAGCTCGAATAATCCGGGTTAACCTATTTTTCAATGAATTATCCTAGCAAAGAGGAAATACTTTATTTCCATAAAATCCTGATTGATAAATCCGGAGGGAGTCATGGGATTATTGATATTGGGAAGCTGGATAAGATTTTGTTTTTTGTACAGGAAGATATTTATTCTCCTGATTTTTTCGATAAGGCTGCCTAATTGTTGTTTGCCATTAATTCCAATCATCCATTTCAGGATGGAAATAAGCGTATCAGTATTGTGACCTTTACTTATTTTGCCCTAATCAATAACGTTCCGAATGAACTGGTGGATGAATTTACAGGGAAGGGGGGCGGAAGATTTAGCCTCAGGGAAATATCAAATGGAAGCCCTCATCGAATTTCTTAAAGACAAATTAGGGCATTGGCGAGCATGAAATGCCTGAAACTACCCCAGGCTTAACAAACAGCAAACACCAATGATGATCCAAAATATCCACTGGAACATTTTTAATAGCCCTTTTTCAAGTTGACTATTGATGGCGATGGGGATTTGAACAATGGCAAAAGCCAAATAGCAAATTCCAATAAGGAGCGTTACATCCTCTGTACTTCGAAAAACAAAGGCATAATCAAATGCAAATCCCCAAAGCAGTACCGCCGAAATAAGCATCCAGACGGACATATAATGAAACAGGCTGTGCATGACCTTTCTAGGAATTATTCCAACATCCTGGCTCTCCAAAACGGGTTTTAAGAAATCCTTATCTCCAATGGTAAAGTGCCCGGCACAAGCCAGGCTACAGACTATTGCGGCGATTAAAAGCAGAAAATTCATTGTTATTAGAATAGTATATCCTTTTAACCATTTTCCGCATGATGTTACTCTGAAAGCGTCACTTTTTTAGCGATATCAAAACATGCCTGAAAGCATGCCAAGGTCAGTTCGCTATCTTCCAGGGCGTTGTGCTCCTCTCCTTCCCTTTTCAGCCCGAAGTATTCTGCGATATGGTTGAGTCCACGCCTTTTGGGCACCTCTTTGCCATTGTTTTCCAAAATCATAAAAGCAAAAGTGCTGATGCTTAGCAGATCAACAATTTTAAAGGAAAATGGCCATTTCATATTTTCCCGATAGTAAGCCTCACGCAGAAAGTTAATGTCGTTCATGACCCCTTGTCCGGCCAGGATAATATCACGCAGCTGATTGGTATTGTCACGATTTAGTTGCTCCATAATCCAATCCTCCATTTTCTCCAACACTTCGTACATGGCCGGAGCATCCATCAGATCATATTTGGAAAGCCCGTGAATCTCTTCTGATTTGGCCGAAATAGTGTTGATATTCTCTGGACAAACATTCGAGGAGAATTTGCTGATTTCCTTCCATCGGTCGTCCACCAAAACGGCCCCTACTTGAATAATATCGTGGATTTCCGGATCCGGACCACTCATCTCCAGATCAAAAACTAAATATGGCATAATTGAAAAAATGTTTGCGGTAAATATAAAGGTTTGTATGAATCCGCAAAAAGAAAAGGCGCATTCCCTTATCAGAATGCGCCTTAAAAATTGATCTATGGAAATTTTTTACTCTACAGTCACCGACTTTGCTAAATTTCGTGGCTGATCCACATTACAACCTCTCATTACGGCGATGTGGTAAGACAATAGCTGCAATGGAATGGTTGCAACAAGTGGCATGAAGGCTTCATGCGTGTTCGGCACCTCAATCACGTGATCCACCATTTTAGGAATCAAAACGTCCCCTTCGGAAACAATGGCGATCACTTTCCCTTTACGGGCTTTTACCTCCTGAATATTGGAAACTACCTTATCGTAAGAGCCATCACGGGTAGCAATGAAACATACCGGCATTTCTTCATCAATCAAAGCAATCGGTCCGTGCTTCATTTCTGCCGCCGGATACCCCTCTGCGTGGATATAGGAAATCTCCTTCAGTTTCAAGGCGCCTTCCAATGCCACCGGGAAGTTATATCCACGCCCCAGGTAAAGGAAGTTTTTGGCATCCTGATAAAGTTCCGAAATTCCGCGAATCTGTTCTTCGGACTTCAAAGCCTCTTCTACTTTTGCTGGAATCTGTTCCAAATGCGCCAACATTTCACGGAAGCGTGTTTCAGAGATGGTTCCTTTTTGCTGCGCTACTTTTAATGCAATCATGGATAGAACAGAAAGCTGAGCGGTGAATGCCTTCGTTGAAGCCACCCCGATTTCAGGTCCCGCATGCGTATAGACGCCGGCGTCTGAGATACGCGCAATAGAAGAGCCAACCACATTACAAACCCCTAATACGGTCGCTCCTCTGGACTTTGCTAATTCCATGGCAGCCAGCGTATCGGCAGTTTCACCGGATTGAGAAATAGCAATTAAAATATCGCCTTCGTGGATAACCGGGTTTCTGTAACGGAACTCAGAAGCATATTCCACTTCAACCGGAATACGGCAGAATTCCTCGAAAATGTATTCAGCAACCAAGCCCGCATGCCAGGAAGTACCACAGGCAGCAATGATGATACGATCCGCCTGGCGCAATTTGCTCAGATAATCGCTGATTCCGCCCAAGGTCAGTTGCCCTTCGCTTGCATTTAATCGTCCTCTCAAACAGTCATTGATGGATCTTGGTTGCTCATTAATTTCTTTGAGCATAAAGTGATCATAGCCACCCTTTTCAATAGCCTCCAACTCCAAATCCAAGAGGGTGATTTCCGGAGTGGAAACAACATCATCTGTATTTTTTATATGCAATTCGTTGCCACGAATTACCGCAATTTCATTGTCATTCAGATAAACCACTTCATTGGTGTATTCCACAATTGGAGTCGCATCTGAAGCCAGGAAGAATTCATTTTTTCCCAAACCAATCACCAATGGGCTTCCTTTTCTTGCTGCGATCATCAAATCCGGATCGTTTTTGGAAATGATCGCAATGGCGTAGGCTCCCACGACACGTTTCAACGCCAATCGAACCGCTTCTACCAAGTCTACATTGTTAGACTGTTGGATGTATTCGATGAAATGAATCAGGACCTCAGTATCCGTTTCAGAAGTAAACTCGTGGCCATGCGCCACTAATTCTTTCTTGACGGAGGCATAATTCTCAATGATACCATTATGAATAATGGCCAAATCTTTCGTTTGAGAATAGTGCGGGTGCGCGTTGACATCGTTTGGTTCTCCATGCGTGGCCCAACGGGTATGCCCGATTCCAATGGTAGATTGAGTGTTTTGATCGGCGATATGCGCCTGTAATTCGGCTACTTTGCCTTTTTTCTTATAAATGGATAATTCGGGGGTCAATAAGGCAATTCCGGCACTGTCATATCCACGGTATTCTAAGCGTTGAAGGCCTTTAATGATGATTTCCTCGGCCTGTCGGTGTCCTTTATAAGCAACAATTCCACACATAATTGGAGAAAGGTTTATCTAATTTTGATGGTTTTTATTTCAAAAATTTTCATGAAGTAAGCCATTTGTACTTGAATATCAAAAAAATGGCCATTACCGGATTTTATGCTCTAATGAGATTAAATAATTTTCTTTACTTATTTAGGTAACAGCGCATCGGTGTATACGGTTTTCGAAAAGAGTTGAATTTATTCAAGCAGAATATTATCTAAAAATGGAAGATAAAAATAGAAATAGGGTGAATTTGGAAGGGGGAATTAAAGTGGAGGAAAGTTAAATTTGAAGGAAAAGTATTTTTCATCAAAAATTAAAATTTCTATTTCATCTTGGTAAAATCAATTTTTTCTTCGCTAAAAAGTCTGATTTTAGGGATTGATTTTTTATTCCTGAGAAATTGTAGAAATTCGTTTTTCTCAAGATCAATATTCATATGGCAAAGGCAAAAGTTAAAACAGCGTATTTCTGTTCAAATTGTGGTTATGAGGCACCCAAGTGGCTGGGCAAATGTCCGTCCTGTCAGCAATGGAATACTTTTGCAGAGGAAGTGATTGAGAAAACGACAAAATCCAGATTTGCCAGTGGAGATGCGGTAGCAGCCGGAAGTTCTTTTCGAAAGACAGCTCAGAAAGCGGTAACGCTGAAAGATATTCAGGTACAGCAGGAAAAGCGTTTTGATGCGCAGGATACCGAATTGAACCGCGTACTTGGAGGAGGCATTGTGCCGGGCTCTTTGGTGCTAATCGGAGGGGAGCCCGGGATAGGAAAGTCTACTTTGATGTTGCAGGTGGCCTTGAAATTAATTGCACTAAAAGTACTGTATGTTTCGGGGGAAGAGAGTGCACAGCAGATTAAGATGCGTGCGGATCGCCTGCACAATAAGAACAATAACCTGTTTGTGTTGACCGAGACTGATTTGGACAAAGTGTTTAATCAGGTGAAGGAAATTCAGCCAGAAGTATTGGTGATTGATTCGATTCAAACCCTGGGATCCTCGCTTATTGATTCTGCACCCGGAAGTATTTCTCAGGTGAAGGATTGTACGGGAGAGTTGATGCGTTTTGCCAAAGAAACCAATACTCCCACTTTTATTATTGGCCATATTAATAAGGATGGGAATATTGCCGGCCCGAAGGTTTTGGAGCATATGGTGGATACGGTTTTGCAATTTGAAGGAGATCGCCATTTGAGTTACCGGATTTTACGGACGATTAAAAACCGTTTTGGATCCACCAGTGAACTGGGCATCTATGAAATGCGAAATGATGGGTTAAGAGAGGTGAATAACCCCTCAGAAGTATTGATTTCCCAAAGAGAGGAAGAATTAAGCGGAGTAGCCATCGGTGCAACCCTGGAAGGAAACCGCCCCCTTTTGATCGAAACGCAGGCTTTGGCCAGCCCCTCTACCTATGGAACGCCACAAAGAGCGACCACCGGATTTGACAATAAACGTCTTCAGATGTTGATTGCCGTACTGGAAAAAAGAGGTGGCTACCGATTGAGTATGCGTGATGTGTTTTTAAATATTGCGGGAGGGGTGAAAGTGCAGGATCCTGCATTGGATTTAGCGGTGGCTGCTTCTATGGTTTCTTCTTTTGAAGAAATAGCCATTCCGCCACACATTTGTTTTGCGGCGGAGATTGGCCTGGGAGGAGAAATCAGGGCTGTAACACATGTGGAATCCAGAATTGCGGAGGCGGAAAAAATGGGCTTCTCCACTATTTATGTCTCGAAGTTTGGATTGAAAGGCATAGATTTCAAAAAGTACGGCATTCAGATCAGGGCATTTGGCAAGCTGGAGGATATTTTTCAGGATCTTTTCCAATAAACGGCTGCAATAATTTTTACCTCAGAACACACTTTTTGAGAAAGATCAGTTATATGGTCAAACAAATTTGTGTTCTATGGAAAATTATGAAAATGCAGCCGGATCGGGTTTAGTGATGATCGTCTACTTTGCGTTGATCGTGATTCAAATTGTCGCTTTGTGGAAAATATTTGAAAAAGCGGGACAGGAAGGTTGGAAGGCGATTATTCCTATTTATAATATCATCATTTTATTGGAAATCATCGGAAAGCCCTGGTGGTGGTTGTTATTGTTATTTTTACCCATTATCAACTTATTTATTTATGTCATGATGTGTCACCTGACCTCTCAATCTTATGGAAAGGGCATTGGCTTTACCCTCGGGCTGATTTTTCTGAGTCCCATTTTTTACCTGATATTAGGCTTGGATAGCAGCATTCGATATTTGGGACCCGCTGGCGCAAGCGCGCAAACTTTTTAATAAGCTGATGAGGGTTAAGAAGAATAATGCCAAATGAAGAAGAATCATTTGGCATTTTTTTTAGATTTGTTTCACTAATTTAATCCGGATTATTCATTCTTAAATCCTCGTTTAGCGGTAAGGTGGAAAAAATGAAGGAATAGTTTCTTATTTCGATTTTTTTCTAACGAAACAGATGAATGAGGAGAAATCAAGCTTGCCTAAATTGGGGCTATTATAAATCAAAGAAAATATATTATAATAAGCTTAAAATAAACTACTTGTGCATGGTTGATGAATTTAGCGGTGAATAATTCGGGTTAATATCAGGAGGCTTGCTTCCAAACGTTTTCTTTTTTTACTGAATTCAAGTAAATGCCAAAAACTACCCTCTTTTCGAAATATGCCCTATGGCTGATGCTTTTGACCTTATGGTTTAAATCTCCTGTTTTGGGCCAGGGAAGACTGTATTATTCTCAGACCGAATTAGAAATGATTTTTTCTTATGCGGATCTGAATAATGAAGGTCTTAGCAGTGAAAGCCCCCTTCGGTGGGCACCGGTATTTAATATTCATACCCATTACCATTTTGATTTTAATCGACATTTTGGACTGTTCACAGGTATCGGAGTGAAAAATATGGGCTTTATCGCTAGTTATCCGGATATTAAACAGCGTATCAAACACCGCACTTATAATCTTGAAATCCCTATTGCCCTTAAATTCGGGAAATTGAATAAATGGCATTTTTATGGGGGCTATTCATTTGAAGTGCCCATTCATTATAAGGAGAAGTTGTTTTTGAATGGCGAAAAGGAAAGCGTTCGTCGTCATTGGTTTTCCGATCGTGCTCCTAGACTGATGCATGGCCTTTTTGCAGGAGTAGTTTTCCCATCGGGAACGCATTTGAAGGTGCAGTATTATTTGAATAATTTTCTGAACAAAGATTTCCAGACGGTAGATTTGGATGGAAATATTTTGATGCCTTATCAGGGTATTAATGCTAATGTTTGGGCTATTAGCTTGAATTTTCCGCTTACTAAAAACAATAAATTCTATTACCAAAAGTCCCCCACCTATCAGGCGAGTTTGAATTATTAAAAAAAAACGGAGCCCCATCATGGAGCCCCGTTTTTTACTGGGAAGCGGGGGTGATCCTATATCCGAACACCCAGCGTGATGTTAAAAGATCTGTTTTGAAAAGAACTGTTGGAGAAGGCCTGATCCAATTTAAAATTATCCGTCAGCCCCCAGCCGTAATCAGCATCTAATGTGAAGAAAAGGACGTCTACCCCTAAACCAGCTTTCACGGCCCATTGGGTAGATTGGGTATCAAAGACATCGGCAAAATTATTTCCATCTGTTTTGTAGCCAAAACCTACCTGAGGTCCGGCATAGGCACGGAATTTAAACATATCAGAATTGATGAATTGATAACCTACCATCACAGGAACTTCCCAGCCGGTCTGATCGAAAGATATATTACTTGTGCTTTGGGTAGCTTGAAGGTCATTCAGGTCTACCTCGCTGCTGTATTTGGTATAGAAAAGTCCTGGTTGAATAAACCATTTATCCCCGATGCGAACACTGGCTCCAAATTTATAGCCGGCTTTTGCATTGAATGCATCATCATTTGGTTTTGCTATGGTAACCCCAGCAGCGGGGATGAGGTGAACCTGAGCCTGGCTTTGGAAAGCCAAAAGTAAGAACAAACCTGAGAAAATAAATTTCAGCTTTTTCATAATCGTTAAGTTTTGAGTCCTTGTATTTTTTTTAGGATACTTGTTGCTATATTCCAAAGGCCATGCCAAAAATGATTGATTGTAATCTAACGCTTTGAACTTGAATAATATGGAATTTAAATGCGTTAATTTCTTAATCGATTTTTCCTGGTTAAGAGCGAAAAATAGGAGAGCAGGTGGTGAGTGTTTAGATCCGCTTTTTCTGTTTATTATTGGTCATTTCTATAATCAAAGGACTAAATCAAGCCGTTAAAAAAATATGCTACAATCATACATCCCATTATTTCCCCTCAAAATTGTGGTTTTTCCCTCGGAGAAAGTGAACCTGCATATTTTCGAAAGAAAGTATAAGCAAATGGTACACGATTGCCTGCGGGGTGATCGTTTATTTGGAATCCTGTCGGCAGTGGATAATGAAAAGATGTATGGTACCTCTGTGTATTTGCGTGCGATTAACAAAGTGTATCCGGATGGCAGAATGGACATTCAGGTGATGGGGCAAAGAGCTTTTATTGTGGAAGAATTTGATGAAGTAAAGACTTCCAGAGAATATTCTGCTGGCTTAGTACGCTATTTGGATAATGATATGGAGGTGGATGAGGATAAAGTGCTGGAACTTAAGGAAAAGGTGCGGGAGTTTTTCCAGTCCTTAGAAATGGTGGGACGGGTAGAATTCAATCAGCAGCCCAAAGCTTTTGGTATTGGCCACTATTTGGGCTTGTCCCTGGAACAAAAGTATGAGTTGCTGAAGATTGAAGAAGAAAAGGGACGCCAGCATTATTTGATCGAACACTTGAAGGCGACCATTCCCATTGCCAAACAGTTCAATGAGGCCAAACGCCGGATCCGGATGAACGGGCATTATAAATACTTTGATCTAGGAGATCCCATTGATCCTGATTTTCCGATGGGAGAGAATTAAGGACTTAATTCTCAACAAGCCAAATTATATTTGTTTGGATTGTAATTATTTCGACATCAAAGTGACATTTCCGATCTTTTAAAAATTGGCATTTTCATTTTTTCAGGGAGCTCATTAGCTTTGTCTTGCATTAGTGCATTTTTATATCAACATTTCGTTATGATCGCCACTGAAGTCTCCGCTTTCGGAGAAATTCTCTTATATATCATCGGTTCGGTACTTTTCGTACTGCTGACCTATTTCGGCTCCTGGCTTTTTCGTCCGCATCGTCCTAATGAGGAGAAAAATACCACTTACGAGTCCGGAGAAGATACCGTAGGCACCGCCTGGGGCCAGTTCAATATGCGCTTTTATATTGTCGCATTGCTGTTTATTCTCTTTGAAGTAGAAATTATCTTTTTATTTCCATGGGCCACGGTCTTTGGTGATGCACAATTGATCGCAGAAACCGACGGCATGTGGGGCTGGTTTGCTATCGTGGAGATGTTCGTCTTTATCTTTATTTTGGTATTGGGACTGGCTTACGCCTGGGGCAAGGGATTCCTGAATTGGGATAAGCCGGAGGTGATTCCGCCCAAAGTGGATACCAAAGTACCGGATCAGTTGTATGATGCGGTGAATAATCGTTATTAAACCACCCTTAAAACTTTTACAATGGGATTATTGGATCAGGAATTTACCAAGGGTGGCGTGATTGTGACCAAGGTAGATGATTTATTGAATTGGGCGCGTCTTTCTTCCCTGTGGCCGATGGGCTTCGGACTGGCTTGCTGTGCCATTGAAATGATGGGTGCCTATGCTTCTAATTATGATTTGGACCGGCTGGGCGTTTTTCCAAGAGGAACACCAAGACAGTCTGATGTGATGATTGTAGCCGGCACGGTAACTTTCAAAATGGCGGATCGGATCCGCAGATTGTATGAGCAAATGGCGGAGCCCCGCTATGTGATTTCTATGGGCTCCTGCTCCAACTGTGGAGGCCCTTATTGGGACCATGGCTATCATGTGGTGAAAGGCGTGGATCGCATTATCCCGGTAGACGTTTATGTGCCGGGTTGTCCGCCCAGACCGGAGGCACTGATCGGTGGTTTTTTGAAGTTACAGGAAAAAATCCGACAGGAAAGCCTGATGGCTCCGACTGCCGTAGAGGAATTATTAAAAGAAATGTAGTCCCTGAATTGGTCAATCATGAATTTTGAAGAAATCGTCAATCGTATTACCGCCCGATTCGGGGAGGAAATGATCCTTTCGCAGCATTTGCAGGATCACCCCCACTCTATCACGGTGGCCGCAGAAAATATCCATCCGCTTTGTGCTTTTCTGAAAGATGAAGAGGAACTGTATTTTGATCAGCTCTCTTGCCTTTCCGGAACAGATGACGGGCCCAAAGCCGGCACGCTGGGTGTGGTCTACAACCTGTACTCTATTCCGTACAATCACCATTTGATGATTAAGGTGAAATTGCCGAGGAATGAGGAAAAGGAGGAAGCACCGAAAATTGCCACCGTTTCAGACTTATGGAAAACGGCAGACTGGCATGAAAGAGAGGCTTTTGACCTTTATGGGATTCATTTCAGTGATCATCCGGATTTGAGGAGAATTCTCCTTCCTGCCGACTGGGAGGGGCATCCAATGCGCAAGGATTATGAGGCGCAGGAGTATTATCATGGCATAAAAGTGAAGTATTAATTTTCCGACAGCAAGACGATGGCGAATAAGATTCAATACCAATATGATCCCCAACATCTGAATATTTCCGAGCCGGCGAAATACGGCGAAGGAGATTTGAAGCATCAGGAGATGATCATCAATATCGGTCCACAGCACCCTTCCACACACGGCGTTTTGCGTTTGGAAGTGGTCACCGATGGGGAGATTATCGTGGATGTGGTGCCGCATTTGGGCTATTTGCACCGCTGTTTTGAGAAGCATGCGGAAGCGTTGATGTATAATCAGATCATCCCTTATGTGGATCGGATGGATTATATGACGGCCATGAATAATGAGCACATTTACTGTATGGGCGTGGAGAAAATGCTGGGCATTACCGACCAAATTCCGAAGCGTACGGAGTATATCCGGGTTTTGGTGTCGGAATTGAACCGGATTGCTTCCCACTTTGTGGCTTTAGGAACCTATGGTCTGGATATCGGTGCGACAACGCCTTTCTTGTGGATGATGCGCGATCGGGAACATATTCTGAGATTGCTGGAATGGGTTTGTGGCGCGCGTATGCTGTACAACTACATTTGGGTGGGTGGTTTGTATTATGACCTTCCGGTAGGATTTGAAAAACAGTGTAAAGCCTTTATCGATTATCTGAAACCGAAATTGGTGGAGACGGATAAGCTGTTGATTGAGAATAAAATTTATGTGGAGCGTACCGCCAATGTGGGGGTATTGCCGAGAGATCTGGCCATTAATTATGGCATTACCGGTCCGATGCTGCGCGCTTCCGGATTGAAATATGACCTTCGCCGGGTAGATGCCTATTCGGTTTATCCGGAACTGGAATTTGATATTCCGGTGGGCAACGGTGAAATGGGTACCACCGGAGATTGCTGGGATCGTTCCTGGGTGCGTGCGCAGGAATGTAAAGAATCTGTAAAGATCATTGAGCAATGCCTGGAACGCCTTCAGGGAGATTATAAACGGGATAAGGAATTTGATCCGCAAGCCATTGTACCTAAAAGGATACGACCGAAGGCGCAAAGCCTGTACTTCCGCGGGGAGAGTCCTAAGGGAGAATTGGGATTCTATTTTGAAGCAGACGGCCGTGCCGATAAACCATTGCGTTGCAAGGCAAGATCAGCCTCCTTTGTGAATTTATCTATTTTGCCCGCTTTGTCAAAAGGCACCATGTTGGCCGACTTGATTGCGATTATGGGCTCTATTGATGTGGTATTGGGAGAAGTGGACCGCTAAGCTTAACCTTAATGGTGCACCATCCCTCTTGTAAAGCTAATCAGGAAACCTGATTTCAGTATGTTGTAGCAGTTTTCCTGATTTTTAACCCGAATTATTCACCGCTAGTTTTAGGGTTCACTACAAAGGCTTGTTTGTCAATTGGGTATAATTTAACCTGCTAAATTTCTGATAGCTCAAATTGGGGTAAGTTTGCTGTCTCCCCATTCATTTGCTTCTTTGGAAAAAACTCGAAATAGGAGACTATTCCTTCATTTTTCCCGCCTTGCAGCTAAAAGAGGATTGAAGCATGAATAATCCGGGTTAAGCATGCATAATTCGGTTTAAGAATAAACCACCGCATAGTTAAAAATGGAGCCTTCCTGACAGGGGCCCGGACATTCCAATCGAAGGGATTTGGTATGGAAATAGGCCTCACAAGGATCCGGTTGGAATCCAGGATGATTGACATAAGTTTTTAGCACCAGCTGATGTCCCAGGAAATCGTAAATTTTCAGGTCCAATGCATTAAACTGGAAAAACTGACTGGCCATAGCGATAGGATTAACCATTTCCGCTTTTATTTTACCCACATTAACATCTGCCCATGGCGTATCCGGACAATGGTAGGCCAAAGCTTTTTGGACTTTTAATTCGACTTTGACATGATCTATTTGCTGCAAAGCATCATATGCAAGGCTGAATACGATGGCCAGGGCAAAGGAAAATTTCAATAGGAGCTGAGTGAACCGTTGCATGATAAATCGTTTGATGTTAACCTAATATAAGATACAAGATATTGGATCTCAACTATTTAACAGTATTTAACTTTTTAATAACCTACTTAAACGCTGTGAATTTTCTTTTGATGGACGTCCTGGGGAAATTGTGGAAGCGTGACTCATCTGAAGGATTTCTTCGGGAAACCCATGTTTTTGAAGGATAAAAGGAACAATTTGATGGTTGCCGGTCTTTCCGGAAAGCTTATAGTTGAAAATCAGGCTGCCTTCCCGTATTTCAAAGCCCATACAAAAATGCCGGAAAGCATCATTCAGTGCATTTTCCAGTTCCAGGTCGTGGGTGGAAATGATAATTTTATGCGGTTGATCGGCAAGGTAATTTAACACCGATGCGCCGTAATGGATGCGATCATTGGTATTGGTTCCTTTAAAGAGTTCATCCAGCAGAATAAGCTTATGAGCGGCCGGGTACTCAAGAATATGCTTCAGGCTTTCCACTTCTTCATTGAAATAACTGGAATTCCTGGCAAGGCTGTCCTTGATGGACATGGAGGAAAAAACCGCGAAGGGATAATGATGGAAAGTTTTGGCAAAAGCGATACCAAGATTATTGGAAAGGAGCATATTTATGCCCATTGTCCTGATCAGGGTACTTTTTCCCGTCATATTAGCTCCGGAAAGCATCATGTTTTGCGTGATGGTCAGGGAATTTGGCACACAATCTTTTACTAGTGGGTGACGGATTTCCTCCGCATAGATAGCCTTATCAGAAATAATCCGGCTTTCAGTTATTCCCGTTTTTGTTTTTAAGTAAGCAAGGCATAAGGCGGTGTCTGAGAAGCCGGTTAGCTCGAATAACGACAACAGGGTGCTTTTGTGCTGCCGAATTTGAGCATTGGATACCGCAGCCAAATTGACCTCGATTAACAAGGCAATATTCAGGAGTTCTTTCAGGTACCAAAAGAGGATGGCCAGTTCATTTTCTATTGATAGTGGGCCAAAGGCGAGGGGAATGGCGCTGATTCGATTTATTTTTTTCAAATCCAGCTTCTTTATAAAGCGCTGTAGCTCCGGATTATTTCTTGTTTTTTGATGAAAGCGGCTTAAAAGCCGGAGGGTGTTCAAGGTTGAGGTGAGGCCGGTAAAGAATGATTTTCCAGAAAGGTGGATCAGGAGGTTGATTATAAATATCGGGACAAGGAGTAGCCAAAATGTGGGGAGGTAGAATCCTGAAATCAGGCAGCTCAGAAAAGCAAAAGAGGAAATAAAGGCATAATTGAAATACCATGGAGTGTGAGCAGGGCAATAGTGGAGGTATTTTAAAAAAGCCGCTACCTTCACCTTTCTCAGACCCCAAAGGGCTTCCAGGAGTTCATTTCTTGCCATGGTATTTTCTTGAAGAAATCGGGCGTAATGGGTTAAGCCGTCCTTTTGCTCATATTGAAATTGCTTACAGATGTGATATAAATAATTACTTCCAGCCTCTGTGAGGCAATGGTTGATATAGGGGATGACCGATTCATAATTCAGGTCTTGTTGCGTTTGCGCTGAAATGCAGGAATGGGGATCTCCAAAATACCGGTCATACAGGCGGAAGTCATGAGGATTGGGCTTGACCTTGTCTAAATTTGCGAAATCTGTTTTTAAAGCGGAGAGTTCGGTTTTTGATTTTCTGTTGGTCAGGAAATGGAAAATGGCGAGGCTGCCTGTAATGAGGAGTAATAAAAAAAGGAACGTCATAGAGGATTAACTTCCGGAGTCAATAGGTTAAAGGAAATTGAGCCAATGGATTAAGGCTGGTCTGTCCGGTGAGGTTTTTATTTACTCCGTAATTTCCACAGATGTTTTTTCCCGGGCTCCGGAGAAACCTCTCATAAAATCTTCTTTAGCCTCCCGAATGTCGGTGTGAAAAAAATAACCGACTGCTATTCCCATGAAAAACAGGATGGCCAATAGTGGAAAAGGTTTGCTTATTTTTCTACCCTTGATCATAATATTAATATTTTAAATAAGATTAATGATGTAATTTACGCCATTGAATTTCTTTATGCAATCAGTGGTACATTTATATCAAAAATGTTGTGCTTTATACCTATGAGAAGAATACCTCTGCTTTTTTCAGTATTTATACTTTTTGCCTGTGCGCCTAAGGACGCGAGGCATGCAAATAAACAGCGGAATGAGTCATCTGCTGAAAAGATTCCGATTCGACTGACCATTGATCCTGAGCAGTTGGTGGAAGTATTATCTTATGATCTTAACAACGATGGAAATCTGGATACTATATTTTTATTAGAGCCTCCGCTTGGGGATCCGGGGATATTCAAAAAAATCCTTTTCAGCATTAATGCCGATACCATGTCTTTTCAAGGGGAAACAGCATGGGATACGCTCATCTGGACAGCGAAAAATAATGAAATCAGCTCTGATAAATTGTTTTTGACCAGAAGTGAAGAAGTTAACTACCTCCTGCTTTCAGGAACACAGTACAGCTGTTGTCCTGTTCAGACCACTATTTTTGCCTTGACCGATAAGCTTCCAAAGATTGTTTTTGATCAAGAATTTCAAGTCTCATCCATAGAGGATTTGGATGGAAATGGCATTTTGGAGATCATTGGATCATCTTCTTTTGTGCAGACCTTTCAAGAGATCGATTCGATTGATGCTAAATTGGGTACCTATTCACCCTTCAAAGTATATGAAATGGTGGAGGGCAAGGTCTTGATGGATTATGGGAAGTCAAAAAAATACAACCAGGAAAATTATCTATTTGCCGGTTATGATTACTCTGAAGATATTCCGGTTGTTTACTTTCGGGATGGACGAAAACCGCATCTTTTGGATACCCTTGACCTTTACGAATGCAACATAGACTATTGTTTGCAGTTGAATCAATCACTAGATGCCCCTACAGCAGAATATGTCTTGGACTTTCTATTAACTTTTGATGACCGTTGTAAAAATAATATTGAATTTTCTGAATTCAGCGCCACACTCCTCCTTCAACTATTGACCAAGCAGCCCGCCCTTCTTCTTGAGGTATGGGATCAGCATAAAGCAATTTTGGATCATCAATCATTAATAGCTGAAATTCAATCCCCATTAATTGACCTTGATTATGAAGAGTTGGATCGAAATTGGTCAGAAGTCCCTCCATCTGACCTAAAAGCAGAAATGACTAAATTAATTGAAGCAGCAAAAAAAACAGATTTTTAATATCTTATGCTCGGAGGTCAAATTTTGAAATAGCTAGTCATCTTATTGGTTTCTCTTTCCGGAAAGACAAAAAAAAACGCCAACCCTCAAATCAAGGATTGGCGTTTGATATAGAAATATATTTTTCTCTATCCGATTCTTTCACCGGATGCTGTCACTAAAAATTTCTTTTGGAACAAAATGATCAGTGCTACGCCAATAAAGATGGCGGAATCTGCCACATTGAAAATCGGCCAAAAAGCCATGTATTTTCCACCCCAAAGCGGCAACCAGTCGGGCATATAGCCTTCCCAGATATCGAAGTAGAACATGTCGATGACTTGTCCGTGGAACCAGGGGCTGGGAGCATTATATGGGGCATTGTCCAGCAAAACACCATAGAATATACTGTCGACCAAATTACCGATAGCACCTCCCAGAATTAATCCAATACAAACTAATAAACCGGTATGTGCTCCTTTTTTGGCTAAATGAACCAAATACCAGCCTATTCCAAACATCGCAACCAGGCGGAAGGAGGTCAGGATTAATTTTCCATAATCAGAACCCAGCTGCATACCGAAGGCCATGCCGGGATTCAGGGTATAGTGTAGCTTGAACCAGTCTCCAAAAACTTGAATCTGACCCGCCGATCCCAATGGCATATTGAAATGAACCGCCATTTTCACGATCTGGTCCAGAATGATTACGGCCAGCGCAATCAGGAAATATTTTCCGTATTTCATTGTAGAAATCTATTTAAAAAACCAGGCAGGAGCCTTGATTCAAAAAATCATTACTAAGCGTATTTTTAAAAGCCCTCCATCCGGCTGCAAATTCGAATTATTGGAAGTGATTTCGGATAATTTCTCAACAATAGCGATGCTATTCTCTCAAAAAAATCGGGTACCGCTTCCGCAATAATCAAATTTTCGTTGCGAATTTTGGTTTTTTAACACGCTCTAAAACCGAAACGAATTAGCAAAAAAATAAAGAGGATACCAGCAAAGTATCCTCTTTTGTTTTTTATTTCGACACTTTCAAAGTTACCGTCAGGCCATCGATATCCAATGGCGTGCCGTCTGAAAGGGTTGCTACCAATTCCAAAGCCGTAGCTTGTGTTTCGGTAGTGATATAATCTCTGTTTGAAGCCACCGCCTTAGTGATGGTTTCCTCTTCCAAAATGGCGATTTTGATTTTATCCTGAATCTCCAAGCCCATATCCTTACGGATATTCTGAACACGGTTTACTAAATCACGCGCCAGGCCTTCTTCTTTCAATTCATCGGTTAAGTTGATATCCAAAGCTACCGTTAAAGCGCCTTCGTTGGCTACCAACCAGCCTGGAATATCCTGAGAAGTGATCAACACATCTTCCAGGGTCAAAGTGATGTCTCCGCCTTCCAAAGCTAAAACGTACTGGCCGTCTGCTTCGATTTTGGCGATATCCTCCTGTTGGAAACCACCAATTGCCTTGGCGATATCCTTCATTCTCGGACCATACGCCTTACCCAAAGTCTTGAAGTTAGGCTTGATGTTTTTTACCAAAATACCGGAAGTATCGTCAATAACTTCTACTTCTTTCACGTTCACCTCATTCTTGATGATGTCTTCCACCGCCACAACATGTGCCTTGAAAGTATCATCCAATGCCGGGATCATCACGCGCTGCAATGGCTGACGTACTTTGATTTTCTCTTTCTTACGAAGGGAGTGTACCAAAGAAGAAGCCGATTGCGCCAAAGTCATTTTAGCTTCCAGATCTGCATCAATATGTGCTTCGTCGGCAGTCGGGAAGTTGGTTAAGTGAACAGATTCCGCAGTGCCTTCCATGCCTGCCGTCAGGTTTTGGAAAAGCGTATCCATATAGAATGGAGCGAAAGCCGCACTCAATTGTGCTACGGTCAACAAACACTCATGCAAGGTTTGGTAAGCCGCTTTTTTGTCTTCATTGAATTCCCCTTTCCAGAAACGTTTACGGTTCAGACGAACGTACCAGTTTGAAAGATCATCGTTGACGAAATCCTGAATCGCACGTGCGGCACGCGTAGGCTCGTAAGCCTCCAGGTTTTCATCTACCAATTTGATCAAAGAGTTCAAACGGGAAATGATCCAACGATCTGACTCCGTACGGTTTTCTACCGCAACGATATCCTGACCGTAAGTGAAGCCATCCAAGTTCGCATAAAGGGCGAAGAAGTTGTAAGTATTCTGAAGGGTACCGAAAAGCTTACGTTTTACTTCCGTAACGCCATCCGGATCAAATTTCAGGTTATCCCATGGGTTCGCGTTGGAGATCATGTACCAACGTACCGCATCCGGGCCGTGCAGGTCGATGATTTCAAATGGATTAATACCGTTGCCCAAACGCTTGGACATCTTGTTTCCATTTTTATCCAATACCAGACCGTTCGCAATTACGTTTTTGAAAGCCACTTTGTCGTACAACATGGTGCTCAAAGCGTGCAGGGTAAAGAACCAACCACGTGTCTGGTCAACACCTTCCGCAATAAAGTCAGCGGTATATTTAGCCTCAGCAGCATTTACTTCATCCGCTAATGCACCCCATTGCGCGTATGGCATCGCACCGGAATCGAACCAAACGTCGATCAGGTCCGGCTCACGGAACATTTGCTTACCGGAAGCAGAAACCAATACCACATCGTCTACATATGGACGGTGCAAGTCGAAATCTTCCGCAAGAGACTCAGTCATGAATCCGGCAGCTTTCGATTTTTCTACTTCCGCCGCCAATTCTGCAATAGAACCGATGCAGATTTCTTCCTCTCCATCTTCTGTTCTCCAGATAGGAAGTGGCGTACCCCAGTAACGGGAACGGGAAAGGTTCCAGTCGACCAGGTTCTCCAACCAGTTACCGAAACGACCGGATCCGGTAGAGCCCGGTTTCCAGTTAATGGTTTTGTTCAAAGCCACCAACTGATCCTTGTATTCGGTGGTTTTGATGAACCAGGAATCCAATGGATAATACAATACAGGCTTGTCTGTTCTCCAGCAGTGTGGGTAGCTGTGCTCGTATTTTTCTACTTTGAATGCTCTGTTTTCCTCTTTCAATTTGATGGAAATCAAAACATCCACATTCTTATAATCTTTGGCAGAAGTTACCGACTCGTCTTCATAATCCGCTTTCACGAACTGACCGCCAAACTCGCCCATTTCTTTCACGAAACGACCGGTCTTGTCTACTAGTGGTAACTCATTTCCTTTTTCATCCAAAATGGTGATCGCAGGAACACCCGCCTGGAAAGCGACGCGTTGGTCATCCGCACCAAAAGTAGGCGCAATGTGAACGATACCGGTACCATCTTCAGTGGTTACGAAGTCCCCTTCGATGATGTGGAAAGCTTTCTCCGCATTTTTCACCGGCTGAACGTAAGGCATCAATTGCTCATAAGCCTGCCCTACCAATTCACTTCCTTTGTATTCGCCTACTACTTCGAAAGGAATATTCTTGTCTCCTTCGTTGTAGTCTTCAATTTTCAATTCGGCATTTTTAGCATTGAAGTACGCGTTGAAACGGTTCTTCGCCAAAATCACGAAAATCTCCTTGAAAGTGTAAGGGTTGAAAGTACGCACCTTCACATAGTCGATGTTCTTTCCAACCGCCAAAGCCGCATTGGAAGATAGCGTCCATGGAGTTGTCGTCCAGGCCAGGAAGAATTCATTCTCCGAACCTTTCAACTTGAATTGCGCGGTGATTGAAGTGTCTTTTACATCACGGTAAGTCCCTGGCTGGTTCAATTCGTGCGAAGACAATCCGGTACCTGCCGCCGGAGAGTAAGGCTGGATGGTATATCCTTTATAAAGCAAACCTTTGTCATAAAGCTTTTTCAACAAGCTCCAAAGCGTCTGCATGTATTTGCGGTCAAAGGTGATGTACGGATCATCCAAATCCACCCAATAACCCATTTTTTCAGTCAGCTCATCCCATTGATCCTTGAATTTCATTACCGACTCACGGCAACGTTGATTGTATTCCTCAACGGTGATGGACTTCCCGATATCTTCTTTCGTAATGCCTAATTCTTTTTCTACCTGAAGCTCTACGGGCAATCCGTGCGTATCCCATCCCCCTTTACGCTTCACCTGGAAGCCTTTCAGGGTTTTGTATCTACAGAAAATATCTTTCACCGTACGGGCCATCACGTGGTGAATTCCCGGAGTTCCGTTTGCTGAAGGAGGACCCTCAAAAAACACGAATTCAGGAGCTCCCTCGCGCAATTTCACAGAACTGTCGAAAGTAGCTTTATCTTTCCATTCTTGAAGTACATCGCGCCCTACTTGAGCGAAATCTACCTGTTTGTATTCTTTATACTGCATTGATCTATATTGGCATTAGAATTAGGCGCAAAAAACAGCTTGGGAAAGTCCAAAGCAGACCTTCCCAAAAAAGTTCCGCTAAGTTAAGCAATAGAATTTAAAATGATAAATTTGAGAAGTTTAGCTTACTAAAAAATCTATTTTGATTCCTGAAAAAAAAATCAGATTTTCATTTTCAAGTCAAATGGTCAAATAAATGACCTATCAGCGAGTCGCTACGCCTCAACAGTCCAACCAACCCAATTATGAGTATTCCCCTGAGCCAATCCCATTTTGGGACCGCCTTTTTTATGCCTGAAGCCAGCAGTGATGTGGCCCGATATGAGCGCATCATGAAGTTTTCCTGTTTATTGGCCGGGCTTATTCACTTATTTTTTCTATTACTATTTCGGTACTTCGGAGCGGAGGAAATGGCCGCGCTTAATCTTTATTTTAGTATTCCTTTATATCTGCTGACCTTTTGGGCCGCTCATTTCAGGAAGTTCAATCTGGTGGCCATTCTGAATTTTGGAGAACTGATTGTACATGCCGTGATGGCGACTTTTTATCTGGGTTTGTCCACAGGATTCCATATTTATCTGCTGCTACCCGTAATTCTAAGCTTCATATTTTATAAATACCCCATTGTGGAAAGGGTATTGATCAGTGCATTCTTCTCCTTGGCATATTTTGGGTTCTACATTTGGACCTCCGGTCTTTACCTGGAATCCCCCCTGCCCGCATGGCTGAGACATTCTTTTTTCCTGTTTAATATATCCCTCTTTGTGGGCTTTACCTCATTGATGATTTTTTTGTTCGTGAAAGAAGCTTTTCGAATGGAGCAAAAGATACTGGACGCCAATGAGAAACTAACCCATCAAAAGCAGGAGATTGGGGAGCAGCGTAATGCATTAATGAGACAGAAGGAAGAACTGGAATATCAAAGAGACCGGGTGAATGAAAGCATTCAATATGCGCAGCAGCTACAAAAAGCGGTGATTCCCTCCCCGGAGATCCTAAGCCCTTATGTAGAAGATTATTTTTTACTGGAGCGTCCCTGCAATGTGGTGAGCGGAGATTTTTTCTGGCTCAAGGTGGTGGAAGGAAAACTGATGTTGTTATTAGCAGATTGTACGGGGCATGGAGTGCCCGGGGCCTTTATGAGTATGCTGGCCATTGGTCTGATGGAAAACGTGGCCAAAGATTTCGGTGCGGCAGATCCTGCCCTTTTGATGGACGAATTACGCCGGAGAATGAAGGCAGCCCTGGGCAAAGGAGAACAGCTGGATTTGGGGCAAGAGGGTATGGATGGGGCGATTCTGATATTTGACCCTGAGCGTTATGAGTTGGAATACAGCGGGGCTTATAACCCAGTGTGGGTAATTGGTCAACAGGGCCTACAAATAGTGAAGGGCAGCCGGCAACCTGTGGGGGCTCATGTGGTGGAGGTCCCTTTTGTAAGCCATAGCGTTAAGTTGAACAAGGGAGATGCTGTTTACCTTTTTACGGATGGATTTTATGATCAGGTGAACGGGCAAGACGGGGAGAAAATGAAATTGAAAAGATTCAAGTCTGAACTTTTGAAGCACACCACCTTTCCCATGCAGGAGCAGTCTAAGGCCCTGGAAACCTTTTTTAATGATTGGCAGCAAGGGGCCGAGCAGGTGGATGATTTTATGGTGTTCGGTTTTCGGGTATAAAAAAAAGGCAATCCGGAAAGACTGCCTTTTTTATGAGGTTTACTCCTCTCCCTCTTTCTTTATTTTGATGGAGGAAATATTGATTTCTTCGTCGTCATGCTCATGGTAAAACTCTACATCATCAATCAGGAGATGTTCATCCGCCTTACTTCTCTTTCCATTATCAAACACCATTAATAATGCCGGAAGGATGATCAGGTTAGTACTCATGGCAATCAGAAGCGTCATGGAAGTTAAGAGCCCCAAGGCCTGCGTGCCACCAAATTCTGAAAATCCGAAGATGATAAATCCGAAGAATAATACGATGGAGGTATAAATCATACTCGCACCCACTTCATGAATGGATCTGCTGATGGCTTTGGGAACAAAGAAATTATCTTCATAAAGATCCTGTCGGTATTTGGCCAGATAGTGAATGGAGTCATCCACAGAAATACCAAAGGCAATACTGAACACCAAAGCGGTACTCGGCTTCAGAGCTACGCCCACAAATCCCATGATGCCTGCGGTTACCAATAGCGGAATCATATTCGGGATCAGGGAGATCAGGATGATGCGGAAGCGTCCGAACAAAATGGCCATAATGATGGAAATAATCACAAAAGCCAAAAGCATGGAGGACTTCAGGTTGTCAATCAGGAAGCTGTTTCCCTTCACAAATAAGAGCGTGGTGCCGGTTGGCGTGACCGTTACTTTGCTGCTACCACCAAAAATTTCTTCTACTTGTGGTTTTACCACCTCCTCTACCAGATCATGTAATTCGTGCGATCCGATATCGGCTACCTTGAAAGAGATGCGCATCTTGCGACCGTCTTCTGTCACAAAGCTGTTCAGAAATCCGGAGTTATCGTCCTGTCCCTGCAGATAGCGCAGGATAAAATTCTTATCTCTTTTGGGTAAATCGTAATAATCCGGATTGCCATTATAATAGGATTGCCGGGCCATTTTGATAAATTCCACAATGGAAATCGGGCTGGAAATATTCGGGTTCTGCTCCAGTACACGCTCGAGCTTATCCACTTTTTTCCAGATGGATTCTTTCATTACGCCCTTTTTCTTTCCGGTGTCTACCACAATTTCCAGCGGCATGATTCCGGCAAAGTTTTTCTCCAGCCAAAGCAAATCCTGCTTTACCTCACTGTGATCCGGCACATCATCCACCATAAAAGAAACCGCCTTGATTTTGTACAAACCGATCACAGAAACCACGATGATGGCAGCCGCTCCTACCAGTACAGAATAGCGATGGCGGTGCACCATCAGGTCTATGCCATTGAGGATTTTATTCAGCCCTTTTTTATTCAAATGGCCTAACCTCTTCAATTCCGGCTTGGGTAAATAGCTGAATACTGCCGGAATGAAAATGATGCTCACAAAGAAAGTGGCGATAATATTAATGCCTGCTACGGTACCGAATTCTTTCAGAATTTTGATATCAGTAAAAGCCAACACACCGAAGCCGACTGCGGTGGTGAAGTTGGTCAGGAAGGTTACCACACCAATTTTACTGATTACTGAAGTTAAGGCCTTGTATTTATCTCCCGTTTTCAGGATTTCCTGATGGTATTTATTCAACAGGTAAATACTGTTCGGAATTCCTATGACCACGATAATGGGCGGAATGACACCCGTCAGAATCGTGATTTTATAACCCAGTATGCCCAGCGTTCCGGCACACCAGATCACGATTACCCCGATCATGATCAACGGGAAGAGTACCGCATCCCAGGAACGGAAGAAGTAAAGCATAATGAGTCCGGTGACCAGCACCGAAAGGATCAGGAACATCACCATTTCCTTTTGCACCATGCGGGCATTTTCCGTTCGCACGAATGGCAATCCGGCATAATGCAGCTTGATGTCCGTGGCTTCGCTGAACTGATCACAGGCCATGCGGATGTCATCCATCAACTGAAAGCGCTTTTTGGAATTCAGGATGTCCTTATTAATGGAAAGGAGCAGCAGGTTGGCGCCATTATCCATATTGATCATCTGCCCGGTGTATAATTGCTGATTGCCCACAATCCCTAGCAGGCTGTCCAGGTCGTGTTGATTGTCCGGAAATTGCTCAAAAATGGATTTCGCTTCAAATTTCGTGAGCTCAGTATTCTTCACCAGATGCACCATTCGGGGGATGGACATCACCTCATTGACGCCCCGAATTTTGTTCAGCTCCTCACCCAGGTACTTCAGTCGGCGGAAATTTTCCAGCTCATAAACAGCGCTGTCTTTCATTCCAATGGCAAGCAAGTTGCCATCTTCCCCGAAGTCTTCTCTGAAATTTAAAAAAGTAATCATTTCCGAATCGGTCTTCGGAACGGTGCTACCAAATTCGTAGCTCATCTCAATATCTTTCCCCTGATAATACATGAATACCGTGATTACCCCGATGATCATGATCAGGGCCAGTCGGTACCTAAGTACAAATTGGGCGAATTGATTCCACATTGTGCAATTATATTTTTTTGGTATTATTTCTTAGATCAGCTGCTTTCCCTTAGAGACTTTGACCAAAGGATCATGCTGAAGCGGGGCAAATTTAAGGATTTTTAATCCGGATTATTCAAACTTAAATCACCATTTAGTGGATCGCTAAAAAAAAGAAGGGCTTGATTTTCAATTTGAGCTTTTTTTGCCAGCGAGCAACCCCATAGACAGTATTAAGCCGAATTATTCACCGCTGGATTTAGTCCCTCCTCTTAAGTGGTTTATTTTGAGAATAATAAGATTGCGCCTGCTAATTTATTAATAGCCCATTTTTGTGCAATCTTGCTTTCTCCCGCTCCATCTGCTTCGTTGGAAAAAATATAATAGAGGACTATTCCATCATTTTTTCCGCCTTGCAGCTGAACGAGTATTTAAGCAGGTGTATTCCGGCTTAATTATTTCAAATTTGGATTATTTTCAAAATAGTTCATCAGCATCAAACCTGGGGAAGGGCTGGCAGTTTGACCTGTTCACCTCTCAGAGGATATTATGGCCTGGATTGGTTTTAAGTCGCACTTCCTTGTGATTTGTGACATCATTTGGATAATTCTTAAAAGAAGCTCATTTTTAAGAATTGACTTAAAATATTGAAATTTTGAGTGGATGTGAAGCTTGTGTTATTAAAAAGTTATTGTTATTTTAAAATAAGCTTCTATTATTTTTAGAAAGATGGATTTTTTACCAATTCAAGTCAAGCGGTTGTTTCTGGTTATTCTAATGCCGCTTTCCCTTTGGTGTCTGAATGAAATGTTTGTTCAGGGAATGAAATGGGAAGGGGTATTAAGCGGAACCGGATTCATCCTTATGCTATTGCTGCTGCAATTTTTTGCGCGCTCCATAACCGAGGAGGGGACGCAGCAAAGACAGACGATGATCAAGAAAAACGTAGATTAGCTTACCCAATCAAAGATATTTATTACCAACGCTAACCTATCTACGAAAAAAAAGGCAGTGATGAATTTTCACTGCCTTTTTCTTATGGTTAATATTTTCTTAACTCGGATTATTCATGCTTAAATCCTCGTTTAGCTGCAAGGCGGGAAAAATGAAGGAATAGTTCCCTATTTCATTTTTTTCCAACGAAGCAGATGAATGAGGAGAAAGCAAGCTTGCTCCAATTTGGGCTACTAATAATTTAGTAAGAACGATCTTATCAGGGTGAAAATAAGTTGCTTAAGGTGATCTACTAAATCTAGCGGTGAATAATTCGGGTTAAAATTCCGCCGTACCAGGAGTACGTGGGAATGGAATTACGTCGCGAATGTTGGTCATGCCCGTTACGAACAAGATCAAACGCTCAAATCCAAGACCGAATCCGGCATGAGGAGCCGTTCCGAATTTACGGGTATCCAGGTACCACCAAACGTGCTCTTCCGGAATACCCATGGCCTTCACTTTCTCTACCAATACCTCATAACGTTCCTCACGCTGAGAACCTCCAACGATCTCGCCAATACCCGGGAACAAAATGTCCATGGCGGCAACGGTTTTCTCGTCTTCGTTCAAACGCATGTAGAAGGCCTTGATTTTGGCCGGGTAGTCTGTTAAAATTACCGGCTTTTTGAAGTGCTTCTCTACCAAGAAACGCTCATGCTCGGATTGCAAATCAGCACCCCACTCTTCAATTTTATATTGGAAACGACCTTTCTTGTTTGGCTTAGAGTTTTTCAGGATATCAATCGCCTCTGTATAAGTCAGGCGTTGGAAATCGTTGTTGGCCACAAACTCTAATCTTTCAATCAGATTCAATTCGTTTTTCTTATCTGCAGGAAGGTTTTTCTCCTCCTGTAGCGCGCGCTCCTTTAGGAACTCCAAATCTTCACGGCAGTTGTCCAATGCGTATTTCGCCAGGAACTTCAGGAACTCCTCTGCCAAATCCATATTGTCTTCCAGGTCGGCAAAAGCTACCTCCGGCTCAATCATCCAGAATTCCGCAAGGTGACGAGTGGTATTAGAATTTTCTGCACGGAATGTCGGACCGAAAGTATAAACTTCCCCTAGTGCCATAGCGCCTAATTCAGCCTCGAGCTGACCGGATACTGTCAGGTTGGTTTCCTTACCGAAAAAATCCTGCTTGAAGTCAATATTGCCTTCCTCATCTTTTGGAGGGTTGGCCAAATCCATGGTCGTAACGCGGAACATTTCTCCTGCTCCCTCGGCATCTGAACCGGTGATGATTGGAGTATGTACGTTCACAAATCCTTTATCATGGAAGAATTTATGGACGGCGAAAATCATGGCATGACGCACACGCATTATCGCACCGAAAGTATTGGAGCGAGGGCGCAGGTGTGCAATTTCTCTTAAAAACTCCAAGCTATGGCGCTTAGGCTGTAATGGATAAGTCTCCGGATCAGCCTCCCCTAACACTTCAATGGTCTCGGCATTAAGCTCTACTTTCTGTCCGGCACCTTGTGAAGCGACTAATTGACCCTCAGCGGAAATACAGGCACCGGTAGTGATGCGCTTCAAAATATCTTCCGAAATATTATTAGGATCAGCAACAATCTGAAGGTTAGCAAGACATGATCCATCGTTTAAGGCAATGAAGGATACATTTTTATTCCCCCTTTTGGTTCTTACCCAGCCTTTTACGCGAACATTTACATCTACCTGCTCTCCTGTGAGCAGGGCTTTAATTTTTGTCCTTTTTGATTCTGCCACTTTACACAAAGTTTTTAGTTCTAAAACAGCCGATGCATTTCAATTGCATCTAATTAGGCAAAGGAAATACTTTCAAAACTTATTCACAATCTTCCACCTAGTATTTTGGTACTGGAAATCAATTTGTCCTTTTCTTAGGTGTTATTTGCGCAATAGTTAGATTAAAATTCTCTGTAATTTATTACATGGGTATTTTTTTTAGGAGGAAAAAGAAATTTGAGAGGTATGTGCTGAGTGTTAGATATTTATCGTATTTTGTTCAGGGCAGAAATGAAAAATCGGCCCAACAAAAACCTATCCAAATTATAGGAAATAGCTGAAAATTTGGTCAATTGAATAACTTTTAAGGGTTTTTATCGGTATTATTAATGTCTTTTATCAAGAAGAGATTAGAATCGGACATGATTTTGTTTAAATTCCGAAAAATTCTCAAAGATTTGCTCGCACTAACAAAAATCTTGCCTTATTTTAGGTTCAGAAGAAAAAATCACAAAAGCCCATGCAAAAATTAGGACTTACTCAAACGTTATCGCAGAAGCTTTCCCCGCAGCAGATACAGTTTATCAAACTGTTGCAGGTACCGACAGCCGAGTTGGAAGCACGTGTGGAGGAAGAGCTGGAGGCTAATCCGGCCCTGGAAGAAGGACGTGATGATGCGGAAGATCCCTATGCGCAACAGGATGATTTTGAAGCCTCAGAAGGTTCTGATGAATATATGGACAATGAAATTAGTGTAGAGGAGTACCTGCATGATGATTTCAGTGGTTATAAAATGTACGGAGATGGTAGCGGTGATGAAGAGGAAAAGGATATTCCGATTTCTTCCATGACCACCCTGCAGGAGCAGCTCAAAGACCAGCTGAGTTTTCTTCCTCTGAATGATCATCAAAAATTATTGGGAGAGCAGCTGATTGGAAGTATTGAGAATGACGGTTATATCCGTCGTGACTTGGAAATGATCGTGAATGATCTGGCTTTTTCCCGAAATATTGAGACTAATCTGGAGGAATTGGAATCGGTATTGGTGCAGATCCAACAATTTGATCCGGCCGGTATCGCGGCCCGTGATCTGCAGGAATGTTTGCTGCTGCAGCTGAAGCGTCGTCAGGATCCGGATGAAGCAACGGAAGATGCGATCCGCATCATGGAGGAATGTTTTAATGATTTTACCAAAAAGCATTATGAGAAAATCATGCGTCGTCTGAATATTAAAGAGGAGGATCGCCTGAGAGAAGCTTTTGAAACCATTGTTAGATTAAACCCCAAACCGGGCGGGATTACGGAAGGCCTGGTGAAAAATCAATATTTAATTCCGGACTTTATCCTGACCAATGATAATGGCAAGTTGGATTTGAGTCTGAATTCCAAAAATGCTCCTGACCTGAAAGTCAGTCGTTCTTATGCGGAAATGATGGACGCTTATGATAAGAGTGACAAAAAGGATAAGAATTTGCGGGATACGGTCATGTTTGTGAAGCAAAAGCTGGATGCGGCCAAATGGTTTATTGATGCCATTCGCCAGCGTCAGGAAACTTTGCTTAATACCATGGGATGTATTTTGGTGCATCAGAATGAATTTTTCCTTACCGGAGATGAGGCCAAGTTGAGGCCAATGATTCTGAAAGATATTGCTGATAAAATTGAAATGGATATTTCGACCGTTTCTCGTGTAGCGAATAGTAAAGCGATTCAGACGGAATTCGGGATTTTTCCTTTGAAATATTTCTTCTCAGAAGGGATCACCACTGACACCGGAGAGGATGTTTCCAGTCGGGAAGTGAAGCATGTATTGAAAGGCCTGATTGATGAGGAAGATAAGAAAAAGCCGCTTTCAGATGATAAACTGGAGAAATTGCTCAAAGATAAAGGCTACAAAATTGCCCGCCGGACTGTCGCCAAATACCGGGAGCAACTTAATATTCCGGTAGCACGATTAAGAAAACAGATTTAATAGCAGGCCCAATTCAATTGGGCTTTGTATTTTTGAGACAGTAGGATTTAGTCCGTGTATTTTTAGATATTATATTTTTAAGCCAAATTCTCCCAAATTGTCTTTACCAGTAGAACAGCAGGCCATCAATCAAACGTCAAAATTTTCCGTGAACCGTACCCTCGCACACATAATATCTGTATTGTCGCATCCTTTATTGATGTGTACCTATTTTAGTGCAATAGTGGTTTACCTTTTTCCTTTCCTGGTGGAGTTACCACCTCAGGCATTAAACTTGAAATTTGTGGGGGTGATGTTTTTGATAACCTCAGCACTACCCTTGTCCTCTTTACTAATTATGGCGGTTAGTCGGAAGTTGGTAAAGTCTTTGAAAATGGAAAGCCGAGAGGAGCGGATTTTACCTTTTTTCTTTGTGTCTTTTTTTTACGGGCTAACGGCCTATATGCTTCATGAACAATGGGGGCTGACGGGCCCATTTTGGAAGGCGGTAGTCATCATGACTTTTTTAATTTTCCTTCTTTCCTGCATTACCCTTTTCTATAAGATCAGTGTACACAGTGCCGGCTGGGGTGGGTTGTTAGGCTTTGTGCTGGCATTCCAGTTGAGCCAACCCGTGGAAGGCGTAATGGAGCTGATGGCTTTGATTACCCTGTTTTCAGGACTTACGATGAGTGCTCGTTTGTATTTAAATGCCCACAAACCCGATGAGGTTTATTGGGGATGGCTATTGGGCATGGTCGTTTGTTTTGGAGGAGCAAGTTTTTTTATGTAATCAGGCGATAGTCTCTCCGATCAGATTATTCAGATTAGCATAAAAGCGATGTCGATTTTCGTCTTTGCTGCTGAGCCTTTGGAAAATGTCAATCGCCTGAAGCAATTGTAGCGTTGGCTTATTTCCATAATAAATGGCTTCCATGGCGGCATGTTGCAGTTTATTGGTTTCGATTAAATCCGGAAGTAGATTCATATTGCCCCATAGGTCTCCCGCCAGCTTTTCAAAAGCTCCCGCATCTCCTATTACTTCGGAAGGCATGGCCCAATGCACACTATTTTGTTCGGCCAATGTTTTAAGAATATCAAAGACTGCAGATTGATTGTCTTTTTGAAGGAAGACTTCCTGATCCAGTAATATATTCAGCTGCTTTCCCTCCTCTTCCATTAAATATGCCACATATCGTTCTGGGCTGACCTGCTGAAGCAGGGAGGCCGCCCGATAGTTCAGTTGTTGCGTTATTCCGGCATTGCCGGCAATAATTTCCAGATCAGATCCCTCCGCCGGATGCATTTGGTTATAAGGAAATCCAAATCCCCAGGTGATGATGCTTCGAATATTCCGCTTTTCTAATGCTGGATATAAGGAAGGGTGAAATAATAATGCGGGTCCGCAATAAGTCTCCACATCTGAATCGAAGCATGCTTTTATCTGTTTTTGATGCAGATGAATTTGTTCCTCCAACTGATCATCATTTAGTAGGTAGGACAATCCGTTATAGTATGGCGCACAGGAAAAGTCAATATTGCCCTTTTGTTTCAACACTTGTAATTTCTCCAGCATTTCCGGATAAAAACGTTCCAGCCTTTGTAATAGCGAGGCAGAAAACTGGAGCATACAAAAGAAATCAGGATGTTGGTTGGTAATTTCCTGAAACTGATCCAGCCAGGGTCGTCCAATACGGTGAACCCATTCCAATGTATCCGCCACCATTTTTTCCTGATCCAAAAGTTCTTGTGGATTTGGCGCAAAAAAATGACTTTTCCTCAGGCTTAAGTTCTGGTGAAACTGCCAGTGGAGGAATATGCTTTTGCTATTTTTCATGGTACCAAAGCCTCTTCTTCTAAATGCGTATTGGTTGGGGACTCTCCTGCTGCTATGAAAGTGTTTTCAGAAGTTTGAGCCGCCACGATCTGTTGGTAAATTTTCTTGATCTTATAAGCCGAAGTTCCCCAGGTGGCATTTTTTAAATCCATATAGGCGGCTTCTTTTTGCGCTGCTCTGTGATAATCATCCTTGAGCAAGGCAATAATTTCCTGCGCCATTCGTCTGGATTGCTTGATGCCAACTTTTGGTGCGGAGCGTAAGACCTCCCCGGCTCCTGCTCGGTTAGTCAGAATGACAGGAATACCCAGCATTGCAGCTTCCAGGGCCGTCAGGCCAAAGGGCTCTGAATTAGAAGTGAGACAATAAACATCTGCCATGGCAAAGATTTCCTGCACTTGCTCATGTGGCATATAGCCGGTGAAATGGCATTTCCCGATCAGTGTTGGTGATGCCGCTCTTTCAATGACCCGCGCATACTGATCGCCATCACCCACCACCACAAACCGGCAATCGGGGCAATGCTCCAGCACTTTTTCCGCGACTTCCACAAACATCTCCGGATTCTTCTGCTGGGTGAGCCTGCCTGCAAACATGACCAGCGGATTCGGGAAAGGTTTGGCTTTTCGCTCTACCTGATGCCAACTGATGCCATTATGCACATGGGTGATTTTGCGTACATCGCAGTCATATTCCTGAATGAGCTTACCTGCGGTATATCGACTAACCGGGATAATGCGGTCAGCAGTTTTCATCATTTCCCGCTCTATATGGGTGATGTAATCTTCCTGGGTCAGGCCACTCCGGTCATATTGCAGGGAATGGACATGTGCCACCAAAGGTTTACCGGTGATCGCCTTCAGGGCCATGGCTGCTGGGAAGGTCATCCAGTCATGGGCATGGATAATGTCAAAATCAAATTCATCCGCCATCACCTTCACATATTCGGCATAGGCTTTTACCTTTTGAATAAGATTATCTCCATAAACAGGCCCCACTTTAAAGACATTAGGGATATCTGGGAAAACTTCCTGACTGACCGGTAAAGGAATTAATTTTTCCACAGTGGTCGGTGTGGCCGGAATTTGTTTTTTGTATGGTATTTCCCGATAGGTGGTCACTGGCCGAAAGCCGTGAACAGCTTCTTCGTAAGTTTGTGGTACGGAGGTTTTGATGTCGCTGTAAGGGTCCAGGTTGACATCAATATAGCGCGTTTTTTTTACGAATTCCGTGTAAGCTTCATGCCCTTTTTCCTCCAGAATTTCGTTGATCTCCACCTCATCCATGCCATAGGTGGTGACTTGTTCAATGCGGTAGGCCTGATCAGCCCGGGGGAGAATCAGGCTGATATCCACGAGTCTGCTGAGGGCTTTACATAATTCCAGAGAGGCAATTCCTAGTCCTCCGTTCAGAAGGGGAGGGAACTCCCAGCCCAGCATGAGTATTTTTTGATTTGGCATGATATGGGTGAAAAAATTATGAAATGCTTAACCCGGATTATTCATGTTTAAACCCTCCTTTGGCTGCATGGCGGAAAAAGGGAGGAATTTTTCCTGTTCCAAATTTTTTCCAAGAGAGCAGATGAAGGTGGAGAAAGCGAGCTTGCCCAAATCGGGGCTATTAACAAATCAGCAGTATAGCATTATTGATTTGAAAATAAACTGTTTAAGACGAGTCGGTTAATTTGGCAATGAATAATTCGGATTAACTACCAGGGCAGTTTGTTATAAGCAAGTAAAGGAATTCCCCCGAATAATAAATAAAAATCAGTTGTAATTTTTATTATGATTATAAGTTGTTATTGTAATTTTCCTTAATGCGCAAAACCTCCTCCAAAAGCGCAGGTTTACGCTCCAGGCTGTTTCCCATCACAATTAAGTCTGCCCCTGCTGCCCAGGCCCAGGCTGCTTTGTCAGCGGTGTTGATTCCGCCTCCGACGATCAGAGGAATCTCCAATTCGTCTTTTACCTGTCGGATAATCTGGCTGCTTACCGCCTCGAGCGCTCCACTTCCAGCCTCTAGATAAATGAGTTTCATTCCCAAAAATTGGCCGGCCAGGGCAGTATTGGCTATAAGTTTAGGCTCGTCCGAAGGAAGGGGTACCGTTTGACTTACTGCTGCCACCGAAGTGATTTTTCCTCCATCTATCAGAATATAGCCAGTGGGAATACTCTCCAGTCCCCATTTTTTGAGTTGGGGGGCAGCTTTGATGTGATGTCCTATCAAAAATTCCGGATTTCTTCCCGAAATCAGAGAAAGGAACAGTAAGGCATCGGCCTTTTGAGAAATTTGGTTGGAATGTCCCGGAAATAAGAGTACCGGAATATGGGTATGTTCTTTTATTACATTGACGGCCTTTTCCGTATAACCTTCCGGAACTCGGCTACCGCCCACGAATATGAAATCAACCCCTGAATCCTGACATTTTTCTAGCAGAGGCGTTAAGCTTTCCTGGTCATGGGCTTTATCAGGGTCAATTAAAACCGCCAGCATTTTTTTTGCGGAGGTTTGCTTTTTTACAATGGTTGGGTAAATATGATTCATGCTATTCTTCCCCCATTTTTCCAGAGAGTTCATTTTGCATTTTTTGTTTCGCTAAGCTTACCAGGAAGTAAACGAGATTTTCAGCCAGAGACTTTTTGATGGTATTGCCCAGGTCTTTATCTCCTTTTGATGCTTCCACTGTTGGTGCTGCAGGAGCTGCTGCTGCCATGGGTGCAATATGAGAGGTGTTTTTCTTTTTCGAACCACTGATCCAGCTAATGACTTTCAGTCCAATGTATCCACCCAAAATACCCAGTGAGGTTTTGGTTACCTTTTTACCCATATTGACCGTATCGTTCTTAATGCCAATCAGGTCATTGGTTAAGGCAGTAAGCTGTTCATTATTTTGTTTCTTAAGCTCCAGCTTACGGGCTTTGAATTTGCTTTTTACATCATTCATTGGTTTCCTCCTCCATGGTCTCCATTATTTCATAGAACCAGTTCATAATGGTATTAATTATTTTTGCTCTGAGGGCCGCGATCAGCACAATGATCAACAAATAAAAACCGGCAATGATTACAAAGCCCAGATAAACGCTATTGAGTACAGCGTTGAGAAAATACCCCAGCGCTATGGTGGCAAATAGAAAGAATAAGCCGAATAGGAAAATGAGCACTATAGAAATTAATGCGCGTGAAAGTACCCAGGCCGCTTGTTCCCCCACCTGTAATTTCGCCAGTTCTATTCTGGACTCCACATAGCCGGTGAGGTTACTGACCAGGCTTTCTATATTTGATGTTTCTTTTTTCATATGATCATCTCAACTCAACAGGGCCGCTTCCGGGAGTGCCTGTTGATAATTGGCGGTATTGCTTTACGAATTTAGAGGAATATCTGAAAAATATTATTTCACACCCTCAAATTATAAAAATAGAAGGTAGAGAAGTAAGAATTTAATAAAAAATAAAGTGCTTTTCGTACATTGAGCAAATCGCCGGCAGGCTTTAGTGTATTTGAAAATCATCCTCTGGAGCACCTGGTCCTGTAGGCCAGTTTTAGGGCCGATTCAGGGCCCTAATTCACCTAACGATTAGGAATAATCCAAAAGTAATAAAGGGTCTTTTATGGGCTTTTGGCAGGAGGACAGTTTAAGAATGCGCATCACATTAAATGCGGAAGATCCATGAATTTTAGTCAGTTAGCAAAAATTATGGGAGGGGAAATCCTCCAAATGGTGGAAAACAGGAAAATTGAAAGCCTGTTAATCGATAGTCGAAAGGCGGTGATCAGCGAATCCGCTTTGTTTTTTGCTTTGCAAGGCCCCCGACATGATGGCCATCAATTTGTGGAAACATTGTACCGTCAGGGTATCCGGCAATTTGTGGTTCAAAAGTGGGAAGGGACTTTGAGGGATTTCCCGGATGCGAATATTATTATTGTACCCAACAGCTTGCGTGCCATGCAGGCCCTGGTGGCCAAACATCGTGCTCAATTCGGAATACCGGTCATTGCGGTTACCGGGAGTAATGGCAAGACAGTGGTG
Organism: Persicobacter diffluens; assembly: GCF_036244895.1. Lineage (NCBI taxonomy): Bacteria > Pseudomonadati > Bacteroidota > Cytophagia > Cytophagales > Persicobacteraceae > Persicobacter > Persicobacter diffluens. The sequence goes on along the minus strand of NZ_BQKE01000001.1, from coordinate 3,542,432 downwards.
AAGGAATGGTTGCATGAGGCCCTTTCTAAGCGTTGGGTAGTTTGCAGCAGCCCTAAAAGTTATAATTCACAGGTGGGGGTGCCACTATCGGTTTGGGCCCTGAATGAGCGTCATCAGATCGGACTTTTTGAGGCTGGAATTTCTCAAGCCGGAGAGATGCAGCGACTGCAGGTCATTATTCAGCCTACATTGGGAATCTTCACCAATATAGGCAGTGCGCATGCGGCTGGTTTTGAAAGTCAGGAGCAAAAGGTGCGGGAAAAACTGATGCTGTTTCAGGAAGTGGAGGCATTGGTTTATTGTAAAGATCATCAGCTGATTGATAAACAAGTCAAAAGTTTTTTAAAAGACAGCAAGCTGCTTGCCTGGTCTACTGAACATCAGGCGCCTTATCGCTATAAAATTGTGGGTAAGGAAAAAGGCCAAACTATTGTGAAGGTAAATGAGCAGGATTTACTGTTTTTGCCTTTTGTAGATGAAGCTTCTCTGGAAAACACCTTTCATATTCTGACGGTCCTGCAATTTTTGGAATATTCCATGGAGGATATCCAACGAATTGTCAAGCAGTTTAAAGCACCATCTATGCGCCTGGAGTTGAAGCGGGGGGTGCAGGAAAACTATATTATTGACGACACTTACAATAACGATTTGCTGGGGCTTGAAATGGCGCTCGACTTTTTGGTGCAACAAAATCAACGGCCGGTAAAGCGGGTGATTCTTTCAGATATAGCGCAGTCGGGCATGTCAGAAGAGGAATTGTATCAACAGGTGAATCGTTTGCTATCAGATCGCAGAATCACACATTTTGTAGGAATCGGTTCGCAAATTTCAGCATATCAATCCGCTTTCCAGGGCATAGAAGCTACTTTTTTTCCTGATACTGAAAGCTTTTTGCGAAGCCTGGAGCATCAGATTCCCTGGCAGGAGGAGTTGATTTTGGTAAAAGGAGCCCGGCATTTTGGATTTGAGCAGGTAGTGCGGGAGCTGGAGGCTAAGGTTCATGGAACACGGCTGGAACTGAGTCTGGACGCGATGGCCGAGAATTTGAATTTCTACCGCTCCCTTTTAAAGCCTAAAACCAAACTGATGGTGATGGTGAAAGCCTTTGCCTATGGCAGTGGAAATCTGGAAGTGGCGCAGCTGTTGCAATATCACCGGGTGGATTATCTGGGCGTGGCTTTTCCCGATGAAGGTGTTGAGTTAAGGAAAAATGGCATTCACCTGCCCATCATGGTGATGAATTGTCATGAGGATACCTTTGAGGCCCTGGTGCGCTACCAGTTAGAACCGGAAATTTTTGGTTTTGGCCAACTGAAAGCCTTTGGGGAGTTTTTGAGAGCCAATGGAAAACAATCTTCCATCCATTTAAAAATTGATTCGGGTATGCATCGTCTGGGCTTTATGCCTAGTGAAATACCTGCTTTGATTGAGCAATTGAAAAATTATCCGGAGCTTAAAGTGAAAGGGATTTTCAGTCACCTGTCCGGAGCCGATGAAGCGCAGTTCAATGATTTTTCCCATGAACAGGCCAGGCGTTTTCAGGAAGCGGTATCGCTTTTGAAGGCGGAATTAAATATAGATCCGCTTTGTCATTTGTGTAATTCTGCCGGAATCGTTCGTTTTCCGGAGTACCATTTTGATATGGTCCGGCTTGGGATTGGATTGCACGGAGTGGAGGTCACCGGAAAATATGATCAGGCATTAAAAGTTCCTGCTCGTCTGAAAACCTTTATTTCTCAAATTAAGGAGATTCCCGCCGGAGAAACCGTAGGCTATAGCAGAAAAGGAAAAGTGGAAGCCACTAAAAAAATTGCCACCATTGCCATAGGTTATGCCGATGGTTTTCAGCGTGCTTTTGGAAATGGACGGGTGAAAGTGAAAATTAACGGACAGCGGGTACCGATTATCGGAAATGTATGCATGGACATGTGCATGGTGGATGTCACAGGAATTGCTGCCAAAGAAGGAGATGAAGTGATTTTGTTTGATGACCAGAAAAGTCTGTTGGCCTTGTCTGAGGCGGCCGGAACCATCCCCTATGAGGTGCTCACGCTGATCAGTAACCGGGTAAAGCGGGTTTATTTCCATGAATAGTTGTGGAACTTCGTGGAACAATTGGATTGGCTTGTTAATGAGTGAATTACTTATTGTGGTTTCTTTGTGAAACGCCGTGGAACAGCAGATAATGAGCGGAAGTGAGGGCGCTCCCCTTGATCCTTATTGATAAAGTGGTCGAGGGGAAAGTCTTTTGTTATGGATAAATTAAAGAGAAGGTTTAAGTGACGTTCAGAGAAAAAATAGCAGATTTTGTACTTGAGAACACGGCTTTTTCACAAAACTACAAATTATAGAAATGATCAAGTTCCCAATGGGCGGATAGACAAAGGCTCTGCTGGCGAACAGAAGGCATCACAGCGACATTTCTGCAATACTATACCAGACTCGCGTCATCTGCAAATGTCGCCTTGATGGATTCCGGCAGCAGGTTCTTTGTCCCGCCGACATTGATCACAGCCTTGATTTTTTTGTTTCGTTTTTTATCAAGAAAAAATGAAAAAGAAACGATTGAATAGCCGGTCTAGCTTTTTTTGAAAAAGCCCAGTACCTGAGTATAGGACTTCAGATCAACTACTAGCAGCCATTAGCGGGTTGAAAGAAAGCCTTGAGTCTGAATTTTTGTTGGTTCTAGCTGGAATGAGTGAAAATGATAATCATTTTGAACTTGAACAATATTTTAGTCAAATGCTATCAGAACTCGAAATAGGAAAAGTTCCTTCATTTTTCCGGCCTTGCAGCTAAATGAGGATTCAAGCATCCGTAATTCGGCTTAAGATAAATATGTGGAACACTGTGAAACAAACATAATTATCAGTAAATCAGTAAAATAAAAAATCGCATGCATCCGTGAAACTTTGTGGAACATGCGATTTTTTGTTTACCCTTTTATTTTCCGATAGCCCCAGAGGACAACCAGTCCCCCGACTACTGCAATGGCAAAAGAGCCGATATTAAATCCATCCACACCACCGAATCCTAGTAATGAACCAATAAATCCCCCGACCACCGCTCCGGCAATCCCGATGATAATGGTAACAATGAAACCTCCCGGATCATTTCCGGGCATGATCCATTTGCTCAAAATTCCGGCGATCAAGCCGAAGATAATCCAAGAAATGATTCCCATAATGAATTGTTTTGATTCACAGACTTTACCACAATCCATTGGAAAAGGTTTTAGGAATAATACAATTTGATAATCAATTGTAAATCAATGCTATAAAATGTGGAAAAGTGAACAACTATGTGGATAGTCGACAACTATGTTGATAAATCCGACTTATATTTGATTTTAAATCCGACAAATATACTTACTAACCTTACTTGTCCACAAAGAAAGGATCAGGGAATATTTTTCGGAAAATTCGTTTTAAGATTTCATTTTTGTTCCTGATTTATCCACAAAGCTGTTTGTAAATGAAAACCATCACATTGACGAAAGGGCAAGCCGAATTCTTTGAAAAGTTCAAGGCTTTCATCAAATCCAAAGAGACGGAAGTGATGATTTTAAAGGGCTATGCCGGTACCGGTAAAACCTTTTTAGTCCAACAACTGCTCGAATGGCTGGATACCCGCGAGCGGGAGTATCGTTTGATGGCTCCAACCGGAAGGGCCGCCAAGGTTTTAGGTACCAAAGCGCAGGAGCCGGCCTATACCATTCATAAATCCATTTATTCTTTTTCATTGATGGAAGAAGAGCGTGGTGGGAAAAAAGGTAAGCATTTAGGCAATGTGAAATACCATTACAGAACTCGCCAAAATGATGATGTAGGCAATACGGTTTATATCGTGGATGAGGCCTCTATGGTGAATGATACCGCCAATGATGGCGAGATGTACCAGTTTGGGAGCGGTCGCTTATTGCAGGATTTTATCAAATACAGTAAACAAGAGCCGGAAAAAGGTACTTGCCGCAGGAAGATTCTGTTTGTGGGTGATCCCGGGCAGCTGCCACCGGTGGGCGCATCATTTTCCTGTGCTCTTTCCAAGGATTATTTGCGGGAAACTTACGAGCTGAATTGTGAGAGCTTTCAACTCACCGAGGTGGTTCGGCAGGGAAAAGACAGTGGGATTTTGGAATATGCCACCCAGCTGCGGAATCATTTACGCGGGGAAGGTTTACGCCCTGCCTTTAATTTTTCCCTTTCGGATGTGCACCGCGCTCCCCGTGAAAATATAGTGGATTATTATGATCGGGCCCAGAAGAAATCAGGCTTGGAGGAAGTGATTCTGGTGACTTTTTCTAACCGATTGGCCTTGCAATATAATCAGGCCATTCGACAACAGCTTTTTCCCCATCAGCATGGCCTGCAAATCGGCGATCGCCTGATGCTTTGCACGAATAATTATGCTTATGAGGTGGAACTGCTGAATGGGGATTTTGCCAGGGTGATTGATATGGATCCGGAGGCGGAGGAAGAAGCGGTGAGGGTGGATGTTTTTGATCCTGAAACTAAAAACTGGAGTAAGCAGGAAGTGGTCTTGCGCTTTCGGGATGTGTTCCTGGAAGTGATCGATAGTGAGGGGGAAGCACAGGAAATTGAGGGGAAAATTATTGACAGCTTGCTGGATTCTCCCAATCGGGACATCACCGCTTTAGAAAGGAAGGCCCTTTATCAGCATTTCCGCAACCGATACCCCAAGCTGAAGCCAGGCAGCAAGAAGTTCAACGAAAAGCTGGGGGAAGATCCTTACTTCAATGCGCTTCGTTTGAAATACGGTTATGCCATTACCGGCCACAAAGCCCAGGGCGGTGAGTGGCAGTTTGTATTTGTGGATTTTGAAGGCACCCAATATATGCGGGATGAAAAGGAGTCCATTCGATGGAGTTATACCGCCGTAACCCGCGCTAAAGGGCATTTATTGGTGGTGAGATAAGTTTTGTTGTTAGCTACAAATTAAACAATGAATTTAATTCAGGAAAATACTAAAGAAGTCGAATGGTTCACCAGCTTAAGAGCTATTGAGAAATGGATGGAAATTAATCTGGAAGATTATGACTGGCATTTTTCTGATATTGAAGGAGGCTGGACTCTAATGGAAGATCCCACCTGGATCACTGGACGAGAATTGAAGTTGAGAATTAATAAGGACGATTATCAATTTATATGGGCTGTAATTTCAGCTTTTCCTTCAGGAGCAGAACCTAGGTTAACCCGAATTATTCACCGCTAGATTTAGTTAGTCGATATAAAAACCTAGTTGTCAAATTGTTATTATTAATTTTATCGAATTATCTATAGCTCAAATTTGGCTATGCTTGCTTTCTCCTCATTCATCTGCTTCGTTGGAAAAAACTCGAAATAAGAAACTATTCCTTCATTTTTCCCGCCTAGCAGCTAAACGAGGATTAAAGCATGAATAATCCGGGTTAAGTAAAAAACCTTATGTAGAGGGTAATCCAGGATTTTGGAAAGGCAGTCCTAAAAAACAACTTAAAGATTCTCTGTTTGAAATAGTTTGCTGGGATAGTAGTGCTACGCTTTGGATTGGGTTACCAGATAAACTAGCTAAGAAAATTTTAAATAATGCACCTGGGATTATGGATCTAGACCAGTTCAATCAAAAAGTAGCTAAAAACACCTGAGATGCATTAAAACGCACTTAGTCAAGTCGTTAAATCTGAGCATTCAGAATTTTTGAATAATCCACACCCCCAGCACCATTATGCCAATCCCCAAAATTTTCATCCAGCTGATCGGTTGTTGTTGCATGCCCAGCCAGCCGAAATGATCCAGAATTAGCGCTAATACCAGCTGACCGGCAATCACCAGTGTCAGCGTGGAGGTCATGCCAATTTTGGGCGTTACAATCACCAGGCTGGTTACAAAAAAGCTCCCCAATAAGCCACCGGTAAACTTCCATTTTTCAAGCCCTGAATAGGATTGGATAATTTCCCCAACTTGTCCTTTTTGCTGTATCATTAAAAGTACAAAGATGGCCAGCCAACCTACCGAGAAATTAGCAAAGGACGCCAGGATCGGGCTTCCCGTGCTGATTTTCAGGGAGCTGTTCACCCCTACCTGTACGGCTGCGGCGGCGCCAATCAATACGGCAACGATATAGTATATGAAATTCATAAGCTCAAATTAAGCATTTTTCTTAATCCATTTTAAGGCCTCCGTTTTGGACAATTGGGCCAATTCTGGATGATCTTCCACAAATTGCTCCACCCAGGCGGCATTGGTTTTGGAGATTTCCCGCAAGGACCAGCCAATGGCTTTATTGAGGAAGAACTCCTTGGTCCCCAGATTTTGTTCAATAATCCACTGCTGCCAGGGCAGATCCGTCGCCTGCTTGTACTTTAATTGATACAGGATAGCCGTCCGACGCAACCAGATGTTTTCCTGTACGCACCATTTCTCCACATAATCCTTCATTTGCTCGGGAAAGCGCTGGAAATGCGCCCCCACTCCATGGGTAGCCAGAAAATCAATGGTGTCCCACCAGGATTTTTGCAAAACCAGCTCTTCCAGTGTCAGAATGAATTCCGGCCCCCACTTTTTCTTCATCTTTTGAATCAGCTCAATGCCCATATACTGCCACTCCCTCTCCGGCTGCTCCCATAAATAGTGTAGATAATCCGGCAGTTGATCCGCCAGAGGGAGCCTGGCTTCCTTCAAAAAATATTTGATGGCCTCCCGTCTTTCCGGTGCCCGAATGCCATAATAATCAAATTGGCCCTTCATATAGGCTTTCATGCTTTTTTGCTCATCCGGATTGGCCAATGCTTCAAAGGCTTGTCGGAGGGGTTGGAAATATTCGGTAGGGTTCATGGTGAACACAGGCTTGGTTTTCTGCAAGCTAAGGGATCGATGATAAAAATGGAAGTGCTTTTTTCGGGGGCTTCCTTCACGCTGTTCAGGTCAGGCTTTCGGCCGTCGCTCTTTGAGGGATTACGCCTTGAGCACCCTCAAAGGAGCTTCGCAAAGGCCTCTATCCTTAGCCCGACTGGTGCATTTTCCCAAATGCCGTGGCTTAGGGATGGAGCAGGTTTGTTTGAGCTCCTTTTTGCAGCGGGAAAGCGTAGCGGGCGCGCAAAAAGAGCGAGCTGCGAGTGCCCGACCGAGTGTAACGAAGGGAAGCCCCAAAGTAAAAAAAGGATTAGCTGTCTTTTTGTCATATTTTCAGAGCTTTGTATAATCTTTGCCATGAAATGAGTAGTTTCGAGCCGTCGTTGAAGTGAGGAGGTCTGAGTGGGCTGGTCAATGGCTTGATTTTAAGGTTATTATTGAAGAAAATACGGAATGGATTCCTTAGCATTTTATAAATATCAGGGTACTGGAAATGACTTTGTGATGATCGACAACCGCGAGATGGTTTTCGATCCTGAAAATATTGCATTGGTGCAGCGACTATGCGACCGCAGATTTGGCATAGGCGGCGACGGTCTGATCCTGATTCAGCATAAGGAAGGCTATGACTTCGAAATGGTCTATTTCAATTCCGACGGGACGAAAAGTCTTTGCGGAAATGGTAGCCGATGCGGGGTGCGCTTTGCGGAATTTTTGGGTTTGGTGAAGGAGGAAACTTACTTCCTTACGATTGAAGGAGGCTTGCATGCGAAGATCACGCCGGAGCTGATTCACCTGAAAATGCCTAATGTGAAAGGGGCGGAGCAAATCGGCAGGGATTATTTCATCAATACCGGATCACCACACTATGTGCGCTTTGTGGAGGATGTGGAAAACCTGAAGGTTTATCAGGAAGGACAGGCCGTTCGTTATAATGAACGCTTCAAGGCCGAAGGCACCAATGTGAACTTCGTACAGCGTTTGGGCGAGCAGGACATTTTCGTCAGAACCTATGAGCGCGGTGTGGAGGATGAAACCCTTTCCTGCGGAACGGGTGTGACCGCTTGTGCCCTGGCTTCGCATATTGAAGGCATGCCCTCTCCGGTGAACATCAAAGTAATGGGTGGTAACCTGAAAGTGAGCTTTGAGCAGGTGGGCCCGAATGAATTTGAAAACATTTTCCTGATAGGACCAGCCGAGCAGGTTTTTGAGGGAACAATAAAACTATAATTTTTAATTATTTTCTGGTGGAAATCCTGCTAATCATGAGCGATTTTACCTTAAAATATTTTTAAATCATTTACCTTTGACTAGGGAGGTCTGAGTAGTCCGGTTTGGGCGCTTTTGGTGGACACTCCTGCAGATACTGTTTGCAAATAATTTTTGCCATGTTAGATAAAATCACTAAAGGCTTTGCGAAGCTGTTCGGTACTAAATCCGATCGCGATATTAAGACGATCCTACCGATCGTAAAGCAAATTAATGAGGAGTTCGATAAGTTGAGCTCTATTACTGATGAGGATCTTCGTAAGGCTTCTCAGGATTTGATGGACCAAATTCAGGAAGAATTGAAGCATTTGGATGCTGAGATTGAAAAACTGAAGGCGGAAGCCGAATTGCCTGAGACGGATGTATTTAAGAAGGAAGATCTTTATGCAGAAGTAGATAAACTGGAAGAAAAGCGTAATGAGGAACTGGAGGTAGTCTTGAACAAGATATTGCCAAAGGCTTTCGCCATTATGAAAGAAACTGGCCGACGCCTCCGCGATAATAAAGAATTGCGTGTAGCGGCGACGGTGCACGATCGAACCATCTCTGCAAAGTCTGACTGTGTGACGGTAGAAGGCGACACTGCCATCTGGCACAACAGCTGGACCGCTGGTGGTAACCTGCTAACATGGGAAATGGTACATTACGATGTACAGCTGATCGGTGGTATTGTACTACACCAGGGTAAAGTAGCCGAGATGGCCACGGGTGAGGGTAAAACGTTGGTAGCGACCCTGCCAGCCTTCCTGAATGGTCTTTCCCGTCGTGGGGTGCATGTGGTCACCGTGAACGACTACCTGGCAAAGCGTGACTCCGAATGGATGGCGCCTTTGTTCCAGTTCCACGGTTTGAATATTGACTGTATCGATAAGTGGCAGGCCAACTCTGAGGAGCGTCGTAATGCTTACCGTGCAGACATTACTTACGGTACTAACAACGAATTCGGTTTTGATTACCTGCGTGATAATATGGCACGTGGTACGGATGAGTTGGTACAGCGCAAGCACCACTATGCGATGGTCGATGAGGTCGATTCCGTATTGATTGATGACGCCCGTACGCCATTGATCATTTCCGGTCCGGTACCCAAGGGAGATCAGCATGAGTACCATACTTTGAAGCCACGTATTGAGGCTTTGGTAGCGGAGCAACGCAAATTGACGCAAGCTTATTTGAATGATGCTAAGCGTCTGATCAAAGAAGGAAATAAAGACGAAGGAGGATTGGCGCTATTCCGTGCTTATCGTTCTTTCCCAAAATATAAGCCATTGATTAAGTTCCTTTCTGAGGATGGTATTCGCCAGATCCTGCAGAAAACGGAGAACTATTATATGGCGGACAACAACCGCGAAATGCCGAAGGCAGATGAGCCATTGTTGTTCATTATTGATGAAAAACAAAATTCGGTTGACCTTACGGAAAAAGGGATTGACCATATCACCGGAAAAGGTGAAGATCCAAACTTCTTCATTTTACCGGATATCGGTACCGAGGTAGCGAATCTGGAAAATGACGCTTCTCTTGCGGACGATGATCGCATCGTGAAGAAAGAGGAGTTGTTGCAGGACTATGCAGAGAAAGCGGAACGTATTCACTCGGTAAACCAGCTTTTGAAAGCTTACTCGCTATTCGAAAAAGATACCGAATATATCCTTCAGGATGGCAAGGTGAAGATCGTCGATGAGCAGACCGGTCGTGTGATGGACGGTCGTCGTTATTCTGATGGTTTGCACCAGGCTTTGGAAGCCAAAGAAAATGTAAAAGTAGAGGACGCTACCCAAACTTATGCGACCATTACTTTGCAGAATTACTTCCGTATGTACCACAAATTGGGTGGTATGACCGGTACTGCTGAGACGGAAGCAGGAGAGCTTTGGGACATTTATGAATTGGATGTGGTGGTGATTCCTACCAACCGTCCGATCCAGCGTAATGATGATGAGGACAAGGTTTATAAAACCATCCGTGAGAAGTTCAATGCGGTAGCGGATGAGATCGTCGTGCTTCGTGAAGCAGGTCGTCCGATTTTGGTGGGTACTACTTCTGTCGAGATGTCGGAGCTATTGTCCCGTATGTTGGGCATGCGCCAGATTCCTCACCAGGTACTGAACGCAAAGCAACACGCCAAAGAGGCGGACGTGGTCGCGCAAGCAGGTCAGGCAGGAATGGTCACCATTGCAACCAATATGGCGGGTCGTGGTACGGATATTAAGCTATCTCCGGACTCCAGAAAAGCAGGTGGTTTGGCCATCATCGGTACTGAGCGTCATGAATCTCGTCGTGTGGATCGTCAGCTTCGTGGTCGTTCCGGTCGTCAGGGGGATGTGGGTTCTTCTCAATTCTTCGTTTCTTTGGAAGATTCTTTGATGCGTATGTTCGGTTCTGAGCGTATTGCCAAAGTAATGGACCGTATGGGCTTGGAAGAAGGGGAAGTGATTCAGCACTCCATGATTACCAAGTCTATTGAGCGTGCACAGAAGAAAGTAGAGGAAAATAACTTTGGTATTCGTAAGCGTCTGTTGGAATATGATGATGTCATGAACCAGCAGCGTGAGGTGATTTACAGCCGTCGTCATAATGCACTTTTCGGAGAGCGTTTGTCGATTGACCTGATGAATCAGCTGTACGATGTGGCTGAAAACCTGACCGTAGCGCATAAGGATTCCATTAACTATGAAGGTTATAAACTGGAAGCATTAAGCGTTTTGGGTGTGGATTTGCACCTTTCAGAAGAAGATTTCAATAAAACCTCTGCAGAAGATTTAACTCAGAAGCTTTTTGAAGAGGCTTACAGCCAGTACAAAAAGAAAAATGAGATCATCGGTGAGCGTGCCATGCCAGTTTTGGAGCATGTGAATGCAGAGCGTGGTGCTGTGGTGGAAAACATCATGGTGCCTTTCACGGATGGTAAGAAGCAGTTGGGCATTGTGACCAACCTGCAGAAAAATCTGGAAGATCGTGGTAAGACTTTGGTCACGGATATGGAGAAAATGGCGACTTTGGCCATTATCGATATGAAGTGGAAAGAGCATTTACGTGCGATGGATGACTTGAAGCAGTCGGTACAGAATGCGGTTTATGAGCAGAAAGATCCATTGATGATCTATAAGTTCGAAGCTTTCGAATTGTTCAAAGCCTTCCTGGCAGATGTGAACCAGGAGACGACCAGTTTCTTGATGAAGGCTTCTATCCCGACGGCTGAGCCGGAGAAAGTACAGGAGGCACGTGAGGAAAGACCAAAGCAGCAGTATAATGCTTCTAAGGAAGAGAGTCGTTCTACGCTGAATCAGGATACGCCAAAGGCACATCCTACTCAGGCGCCACAGGTAGAGAAAACCGCTCCGATTCGCAAAGAGCATACGCACGGTAGAAACGATGTGGTTTCGGTTCGTTATGCAGATGGCACCGTGAAGGAGAATGTGAAATTTAAGAAAGTAGAAAATGATTTAGCGGCCAACAAATGTGTGTTGATTGACTAATTCATTGAAAATATAAATGCTTTTTAAAAGGAGGGCTCTGATATGGAGGCCTCTTTTTTTATGTTGATTTTCCCTGCTCCAATATCCAAGAATATATATTTATAATACGAAATCTTCCACGCCAACAACCCGGCCTTGATCAATTGGCGAAAAGCCATGGGTGCTGCTGCCGATCAGAAGTCATCACAGCGTTATTTCCACGCTATTTCCCACCAATCGCTACAATCGTCAAATAACGCCTTGATGGGTTCCGGTAGCAGGATCAATGGGTCGCCAAAATTGATCACCGCCTTGATTTTTTTGTTTCGTTTTTTATCAAGAAAAAATGAAAACAGAACGATTAAATAAAATCCTTGAGTGACCAAACGAGCTTTTTCTGAAGGAAATTACGCTTTAAAAGAGGACAAGAGCATTTGACGGCTTTCTTTTTACCACTTAATCATTGTGGTATTGAAAGCATTTTGAAGTCTGCGGACCAACAGCTTTTCTGATTCTGGTTGTAAAATATGGAAGCCCAAGCGATGCCCTGATGGTATGCGCTTTTTTTTGTAACTTGTGCCTTTATTGCGTCAATCTTGTTTTGCAAAATATTTTTAGATGAGAAATATATATACCTTATTCGGCTTTTTGCTTTTGGTAGCGGCTTGTTCGCCCAAGACCACCCCAAGCAGCAGCAATTATCAAGAAGACCTGTCGGTTTATCGTCCTGACTATGTGCAGCTGAAGGCAGAACAAAAAGCCAACAGAGAGAAAGAAGAAGTCAGAAAGCAAACGACTACTTCTACCACATTTCCTGTAACCAATGATATCACCACCGGTGTGGAGAATCAATTAGCGCATTTTGCAGAGGCCAATGCCGGCAGCAATGCGACTAAATACACCATTCAGGTGTATTCCGGTACCAGTCGGGAAGAGGCCAATGAAATTAAGGAGCGGGTTTATGAAGATTTTCCCAGCGGAAATCCAAAGGTTACTTACAAGCAGCCTACCTACCGTGTGCGTGTTGGTGATTTTTATAATCGGGTAGATGCCTATTTGACTTATGAAAAGCTGAGAAGATCCTTCAGAAGAGCGATCGTGGTGCCTTATAAAGTCCAGTTGGGTGAAAAAAAGACGGAGGGAGCGGATTATTAAGGGAATATGAAAGCGAAAATTCAGGCGTTAGCCAAAAATATAAAGTCGGAAGTGATTACCAACCGCCGACATTTACACCAAAATCCGGAGCTTTCTTTTCAGGAGTACAATACGGTGAAGTTTGTATCTGAAAAGCTACAGGAAATGGGCATTGACCTTCAGGAATCCAAAGCGGAGACTGGTTTGGTAGCTTTGATCAAAGGAAAAAATCCGGATAAAAAAGTGATTGCGCTTCGGGCGGATATGGATGCCCTTCCGATTATCGAGCAGAATGAGGTGGACTACAAATCTCAAAATGAAGGCGTGATGCATGCTTGCGGGCATGATGTACACACGGCTTCTTTATTGGGTGCCGCCAAAATTCTGAATGAGTTGAAGGAAGAGTTTGAAGGTACGGTAAAGCTGATCTTCCAACCGGGGGAGGAGCAGTTGCCGGGCGGTGCTTCTTTAATGATTAAGGATGGTGCATTGCAAAACCCGAATCCGGAAGCTATTATCGGCCAACATGTGATGCCTTTGATTCCTGTCGGTAAAGTAGGATTCCGTGCGGGCATGTATATGGCCTCTTGTGATGAATTGCATATCACTGTGAAAGGAAAAGGTGGTCATGGAGCTTTGCCGGAATTGACGATCGATCCGATTGTGATTTCGGCCAATATGATCGTTTCCCTGCAGCAGATTGTCAGCCGTGGTGCACCACCTAAAATTCCATGTGTGTTGACCTTCGGTGATATTCATGGACATGGGGCGACCAATGTGATTCCTGATGAGGTGAAGATTCAGGGGACTTTCCGCACCATGAATGAGGAGTGGAGAGCCGAAGCACATGAGCGCATGGTGAAAATGGCCACGGGCATTGTGGAAGGCATGGGGGGAACCGTGGAATTTGAAATTCGCAAGGGTTACCCTTATCTGGAAAATGATGAACAGCTGACCCATAAAAACCGCGCAAGAGCGGTGGATTATCTGGGCGAGGAAAATATTGTGGACCTGGACATCTGGCTGGGAGCCGAAGATTTCTCCTACTACACCCAGGAAATGAAAGCTTGTTTCTACCGCCTCGGAACACGAAATGAATCCAAGGGGATTGTCTCCGCAGTGCATACGCCCACCTTTGATATAGATGAGGATGCCCTGGAAATCGGCGCAGGATTTATGGCTTATCTGGCCATTCAGGAACTGACCGAAAATTAAAATATTGAAAGCCTCGCATATGTTGAGGCTTTTTTGATCTTTGCGATTGTTGAAAAATATAAAAGAAGCCTTATGCCGATGATCACCCCGCCCATTGATACTAACCGAAAAGCCAAGCTGGAAGCTTTTGATCGATTGTTGACCATCATGGATGAGTTGCGGTTGAACTGTCCGTGGGATAAAAAGCAGACGCTGGAAAGCCTTCGTCACCTGACGATAGAGGAGGTTTATGAACTTTCAGATGCCATTTTGGAAGGAGATGAAGAGGAAATCCGCAAGGAACTGGGCGATATCATTCTTCATATTGTGTTTTATGCCAAAATCGGGGAAGAGCGCAAGAGCTTTGATGTGGCCTCGGTGCTGAATGGCATTTGTGATAAGCTGATTCACCGTCATCCGCATATATACAGTGATGTGGAAGCCAATGATGAGGAAGCCGTCAAGCAGAATTGGGAGAAAATCAAACTGAAAGAAAAGGGAAATGTCTCGGTTTTGGGAGGCGTACCCACTTCCCTGCCCGCTTTGGTTAAGGCGATGCGCATACAGGAAAAAGCCCGTGGGGTTGGTTTTGACTGGGAACACAAAGCGCAAGTCTGGGAAAAAGTGGAGGAAGAGATGGCCGAGTTCAAGGCGGAATTCAATATTGATAATGGCGAGCCCATTGATAAAGAAAAAGCGCAGGCCGAATTCGGAGATCTGTTGTTTAGCCTGATCAACTATTCTCGCTTTTTGGATATAAATCCGGAGGAAGCTTTAGAGCGCACCAATAAAAAATTCATTTACCGCTTTCAGTACCTGGAGGCCGAAGCCAAAAAGGCTGGGAAAAACCTGTCGGATATGACACTAGAAGAGATGGATCACTATTGGAATGAGGCCAAAGGAAAATAGTCATCTTATAGATGATCATTTATAAAAAGCCTGCGATCAGTGAAATGATGGCAGGCTTTTTTTTTCATAAAGTCCTAGGTCAAATGTCGAAGGGCAATAAAGCTTTGAATTTTTATCGAAATGAAACCTAAATTCCGATTTCCGATACTTTGCGACTCAAAGGCTGTAATCGTTTTTTCCCGCATCTGAATCAAATGAATTCCAATATTGATTTGCCAAGTTTCTTAGATGCGCTATGGTGATATCATTTTCATCCTGATCCTTGATGATGAAGGTTGAAAAATCGAATATTAATTCTCCTCCTGGAAAACCATGAGAGGATTCATGGCAGGTGCATTGAAGTACGCATGTTTTATTTTCGATGTCACAGCTTAAAATTTCCAACTCGAGACGAGAGATTACTTCAAAGATTGTTATTGAATCGTGTTCATCCGACCATGGTTTGAAAATAACGGTTTTGGGCTTTTCAAAGAAAAGAAAGAGGTGATCGTGATGTTCATTTATTAATTCAGCCAAATATTCAATTTCGATCTTGAATCTTATTTGGGTATTAATTTTTACCAGTTCACCAATTGATCCGTCATGGAGGATATCGAATAAATCTTGGACGTCTCGTGAGAGATTCATCATAGGTATTATTTAATCTAACTTCACCCTAAATTATAGGGGATGCGGTCGGAAAGTCGTCAGGAAATATTCGGCATAATTAATTCCGTCTTCACTTAAATCTGCATTCAGGTATTGAAGTACAAACATATGGTTATTGGAAATCCATAACCTGATTTTGACGTCATTTCCATCCACTTTGGCGGTGGTTTCAGCTCCGTAGAAATAGTCCGCAAAGTTCAGGTACTGAAAATCGCTGATGTCCTGATAATCGGCGTCCAGCATACTTTTTAACTCTGCTTCCAGAATCAGGGACAACTCTTCATAATTTTCCGCCTCCCATTCATAGGGGAAATCGGTCATATTAAACATGACCGTGGAGTCGGTATCAAAGGAAATTCTGGAGAAAACCACGGTTTTCTTTCCTTGTAAATCCACCTCTTCATGCGTCGTTACCGGAGTGGTGGGAAATTGTATGGCATATCCGATATCTTCATCTTCTATGGAAAACCAGTCCTCATTATCAGAATAAGTTTCAATATCGATGAAGGCAATTTCTGCCCGACTGGTATCTTTTTGATCTTTGATCTCAAATCCTCCAAAAAATTCTGACAGATCCTGCGCTCCTTTTTCCACACTAAAGGTGGAGGCCATCACCAAATACATTTTGTTGTTGACCAGATAATAGTTCAGAATAATGGTCTCCTCCCCTGCTTTTATTTTAACGTCTCTTCCCGGAAATCCGGCTTTTTCAATAGAGGACTTCTCAAGTATTTGCGCATTGGGCAACTGGTTGAGCATCGCTCCGATCCCGCCATCAAAAATTTGATCCAGGCGGCTGGTCATATTGGAATGAACTGTTCCCTCCGGATAGGTAGTCATCGTCAGGTTATAAGTACTGACCATCTTCCCTCTTTTAGAAACCACCATACTGGTAACCTCTAAAGGACCAATTTCCGATTGCACGGTCTGGGTCACGACCTGAGGTTTTTGTGGAAATCGAACCGCATAATAGGAGGTGTCCTGGCTATAATCTTTCCAGACGGTACCACTGCTTTGTGGTTTTTTCTGATTGACCTGCATTTTTACCGGGCTAACGGTCCAGCCCTTTTCTTTTAATAAAGCAATGACACCGTCATTTCCTCCCAAATGGCCCGCACCAAAAAGTGCCATGGTGGTTTGACGACGAAATTGTTCGTCAAGCCGGTTGGCGATGGTGACATTTCTTTTGGCGAATAGCTTATCCGAAAGTTCCTCTTCACTTTCGTTTTTGGTTTCTATTTTCGCTAATTCTTTAATGTTGCCCTTAAGATAATACTTGCTGAGCTTTTTCAGTTCTTTATCACGCTGACCAAATTCTGCAACAGCCTCCATCAGCATTTCAGTGTCAAAATCATCAAAAGCGGACATTTGCTCTTCAATGGTTTCAATGGCAAAGAGAGGCTTATTCTGACTGACCGCATAATTCTGAAAATAGAGGTCCATGGATTCTTCCATATCCTGAGCGCGATTCAGGCTAACCATCAGGGAGTAGATGCCCATGGGCTTGAATTTCTTCAGGATCTCTGAATTAAACTGGCTTTTTTCAAATACTTTCAGAATCTTTTGAAAGTCCGCTGTGCTGATATGATCCGTGATTTTTTCATTACCGGGATACATCATCATTTGCGCTGCTTTAATCAGTTGGTCTCCCTGCATGTCAAGCTCAAAAGCAGCTTGTTCGCATTTATTGATATAATCCTTTACCTGTTCACTGTAAACAAATAATTTTTCTTCCTGAAGATGAATGGTCCCATAAAGGTAGGAGGGCTCTTGCTGACCATTGCCGCTCACTTCCCATAAAAGAGATTGAGCCAGCGTAAGGGTTTGACTGATCAGCAGGATAAAAAATAATAAAAAGTGTTTTCTCATAGTTTCATTAAATATGCCCTTAAGATAAAAAAAATCCCGCCATTGGCGGGATTCCGTAGGAGGTGAATTTTCCTTAAAATTTCTCTTGTTCCGGGTTGTTGTAAACGTGCTCATAATATTCATGCGCCATGCGGTCCGCATCAAAATAGGGCGTTACATCCTTCATGGAGGTTTTTACGATCTTGGTCCACTCCTCTGGCTTGTCGTAATAAGTTGGCAATACCTCATGCTCCAACAAGTAGTACATCGCTTCCATATCTTCCTGATCCTGCATATGGTGAGGCTTGCGGTGATCCGTAGCCGGGATGATGAATCCATTGGAACCATGGCGGGTAAACTCACAAATCCAACCGTCATAAGTCGAGAAGTTGATGCCGGCGTTCATCGCAGCAGTCATACCGGAAGTACCGGAAGCTTCACGGGTTACGCGTGGGTTGTTCAGCCACATATCGGAACCGTATTTCAACATGCGGGAAAGCTGTAACTCATAGCCTACCAAAACCGCTGCATTTTTATATTGCTTGGTCATGTGCACCAGTGAGTTGAAAGTCCCCACCGCACCATAATCCATTGGGTATGGCTTACCCGCCCAGATAATCTGGATCGGATATTTTGTATTGGTCAATAATTTATGGAAACGCTCCATATCACGTGTGATCAAATCAGCACGTTTGTATTCCGCATAACGACGCGCCCAAACAATGGTGAAAACGTTAGGGTCAAACCAGTTCCCGGTTTGGTCCGCCACAATCTGGAACAAGTTCTTTTTCAGTTTTTTCTTCCGCTCTACCAGGGAGGCATCATCATCCTTTGCCAAAGCTTCTTTTAGCTGTGGGTCCTGCCAGTAGCGGGCATTCTGCGCATTGGTCACATGGGTAATCGGGCAAATGCCTTCATGACCTTTCCACATTTCTCTGGAAACTTCTCCATGTAGTTTAGAAACCCCATTGGCAAAATGAGAAAGTCTCAAAGCGACTAAAGAGTGGTTGAAAATATCATCCTTAATACCCGTAAGCTCACGTACCGTCTCTAATGGCACCCCGTTAAAGAAGCCCAATTTGTTTAGCAGGTGAATATTATGTTTTTCGTTACCTGCTTCCTCAGGAGTGTGAGTGGTAAATACCATACGCTTTTTCACTTCTTCAACAGAATCGAACTTCTTATATAAGTGGAAAGCAGCAGAAAGCGCGTGTGCTTCATTCAGGTGATAAATTTCCGGCTCCCAGTTCAGTTCATCCAAAAGTTTCGCACCGCCAAGGCCTAAAAGAATAGACTGTGCTACTTTACCCTCTGTGTTGGATTCGTAAAGGCGGTGAGTTGTCGTTTGTGCCAGATAATCGTTCTCCGGTAAGTCTGTAGATAAGAAGAACATCGGCACGGTACCAAACTGCTCAGGATCCAGATAATAGGCTTTTACCCATACCGGGTGATTGTTCAGGTTAATAGAGAATTTGATGCCGGTATCTTCCAGAAAAGAGTAAATTTTCTCCTGAAATAAAACGTCCATGGACTGATCCTTGGCACGAATCTGATCATAGTAGCCATATTTCCATAGCAAGCCAATCCCGACCATATTTTGCTTCAGGTCATAAGCACTACGCATATGGGAACCAGCTAAAAAGCCTAATCCTCCGGAATAGATTTTGAAAGACTGATCGATCGCAAATTCCATACAGAAATAAGCGGTTTTTTTACTGTATTTAGGATCGAATTTATAAGGGTGTTGGAATTTCTTAGGTAAGCTCATTATTATTCAAAAATTAGTATTAAACCAAGATTGTGTGATTGTTTATACACGAAAAAATCCAGTTGGATTATGCAATTAATGGATTTTTATTATATGTAATAGTTTGTTTGAAATTCTTTTTGATTTTTTGCTTTAGCAAACGTTTTCTGTGACCGCTTCAAGGCGCTCTTTTTTTAGTTTTATCCTGCTTATTTAGTGATTAACAAAGATTTGAAAAATGATTTGAGTCATTAAAAATACTGTCTAGAGCATAAAAAACGAAATAAAGATTTTTGAGTTAAAAAATACCTAAAAAATTTAAGTGCCTGAAGATGTAATAATTGGAATGTCCATGTTGAAATTTACTCTTCGCATCGGCAATTTTTTTCATGACACTCTTTTTTTTGCCTCTGAAACGGTCTAATGCTATTTTTTAAAAGCTGAAATAGTGCTCCCAAAAATAAAAGGAAAACAACGATTTCCTGAAAAGTCAAAGTAGTCAATAGCTCCATTTTTTTTATTGGATTTTAGTACATAATCAGATTTTGAACCAATTTTTACGATTTATGGAGGACGAATCCGATTGAAAAGCAATAAAGGTATATAAACCTATTGATTAGCGGGAAAAAATAGAGGTAACTTTTTGCTCAAAAAGGTGAACAATATCCAAATAAATCTCCTTTCAAATATATACTGACATATTGCCTATGAACCTGAACGAATACCACTATGCTGTTGACCCAACATTCCTAAAGCGCCTGCCCTGCCCCATTATTGTGCTGGGTCCTCACGGTACATCCTTATTTGCGAATCAGGCTTTCATAGCGCTTTTCAGTGAAATAGCCGCGGAAGCTATTCAAAATGGGAAAATTTTGTCCATTATTGGCCGGTGGCAGGAAGAAGAAGTGGTAAGTTTTCCGAATTCCAGGGTGCCTCAGAAAAAATGGCGCCTAAAACGTATTAATCAGGAGGATGACCGAGAGGTTTGGTCTTTGGAAGAAGCCAATCAATCCCCTTTTCAGGATACGCAATTTTTGTCCATGATGGCGCATGAACTGCGCACTCCTCTTAATGCCATTCTGGGCCTGACTCAGTTGGTGAATCAGGAAAATGAACAAAAGGGTTTGGTGGAAACCCTGCATACGCTTCAATATTCGGGAGAGCACCTTTTGGGACTGATCAATGATGTATTGGATTTTAGTAAAATTTTCGA
Source organism: Persicobacter diffluens (assembly GCF_036244895.1). Lineage (NCBI taxonomy): Bacteria > Pseudomonadati > Bacteroidota > Cytophagia > Cytophagales > Persicobacteraceae > Persicobacter > Persicobacter diffluens. The sequence continues at coordinate 3,522,161 of NZ_BQKE01000001.1, read as the reverse complement.
AGGAAAACTTCAGCTTGATCCACGGTCCTTTAATCCCAAAATGCAGTGCAAAGAGATTAAGGCCATGCTGCAAAGCAGGGCCTTGAATAAGGAGATCTTCCTGAAGGTTTTGATTGGAGATGAGGTGCCCGAACAGGTCAAGGGCGATGATCATCGTCTGAAGCAGGTGCTAATCAATCTGATAAATAATGCTATTAAATTTACCGAAGAGGGAGGTATCACCGTTAAGCTGGAGCGCCTGCCCAGAGGGGGGAATATGCTGTGGTTGCGTTATACGATTGAGGACAGCGGCATTGGTATTGCACCCGATAAAATTCAACAGATCTTTGAGCCTTTCAGCCAGGCTGACACTTCCACCGGTCGGAAATACGGTGGTACAGGCCTGGGTTTAACGATCAGTAGGTTCCTGATTGAAAGTATGGGAGGGAACATCAGGGTAGAAAGTAAGCCAGGGGTAGGCACGCGTTTTTTTGTGAGCTTGCCAATGGAGCGCCATCAGGATGAGCAGCAGCAATTTATTCCAGCAACCCTTAAGGCTTTTCGTGATGCCAAAGTACTTTTGGTGGAAGACGAGCCGATCAATCAGGCGATAGCCAAACGCTATCTGTCAAAATTTGGGATTGTTCCTGAATTGGCGGAAAATGGAAAACGCGTATTACAATGGGTGGAGGCGGAAACTTTTGATTTGATCCTGATGGATCTCCACCTTCCGGATGCGCATGGAGAACAGCTGGCCCGTTCCATTCGCCACATGAATGCGCATTACCACAAAATACCCATTTTGGCGTTGACTTCCACCCGCTATGATGAGTGGGAAGATAAAACAGAATTGGCTCAAATGAATGGCTATTTAACAAAGCCTATTAATCCGGCCCTGATGAAACGCACCCTTGAGGAGTTTTTTGAATTTTGAGCTTAAAGCAGTCCGCTTTCTTGCCCAATAGCCTTCTTTACTTTGGAAAAAGGATTAGCTTTGTATGTCAAAAACTTTAAGACAGGCAAATTGCGATAAACATGGCATTCTCTTTATTCCAAGATTTAAAATTAGGTATTCTGGGTGGCGGACAGCTGGGCAGAATGCTGATTCAGTCCTCTTTTGATTTTAATATTGATATCGCCATTATGGATCCGGATGATCAGGCTCCTTGCTCCAGGATTGCCAGTCGGTTCAAGGTGGGTTCATTAAAAGATTATACCGACGTATATGAGTTCGGAAAAGGCTGTGATGTGATCACGGTGGAGATTGAAAATGTGAATACGGAAGCGTTAAGGCAGCTGGAACTGGAAGGTAAAAAGGTTTACCCGCAGCCAGCGGTCATTGAGCTGATTCAGGACAAGCGTATTCAGAAGCAGTTTTACAAAGACCACAATATTCCTACCTCCCCTTTCATTTTAACCGAAGATCGCAATGAGGTCATGCGCCATGCAGACTTTCTGCCAGCGGTTCATAAATTAGGCCGCGAGGGTTATGACGGGCGTGGGGTGCAAATGCTACGTCAGGTGGAAGATATTTCCAAGGCTTTTGATAAACCGGGCGTTTTGGAGAAGCTGATTGATTTCCAAACTGAGATTTCGGTGATTGTGGCCAGAAACCCACAAGGGCAGGTACGCACTTTTCCTGCGGTGGAGTTGGTCTACCATCCGGAGGCTAATTTGGTGGAATACCTTTTTGCACCAGCGAAAATCAGCCCCGAAGTAGCAGATAAGGCGGAGAAAATCGCCATTGATGTCATCACCAAACTGGACATGATCGGCTTGTTGGCCGTGGAGATGTTCGTGACCAAAGAGGGAGAGGTTTTGGTGAATGAGGTAGCGCCGCGTCCACATAATTCCGGACACCAGACCATAGAAGCGAATCATACCTCCCAGTATGAGCAGCATCTGCGTTCTATTATGGGGGCGCCGCTTGGTGATACCGCTGCCCTGAAACCATCTGCTATGGTGAACTTACTAGGGGAAGAAGGTTACGAAGGTTTAGCGAAGTATGAGGGAATGGAAGAATCCATGGCCGTTGATGGTGCACATATTCACCTGTACGGAAAAAGTTACACCAAGCCTTTCCGGAAAATGGGTCATGTGACCATTGTCGATGAGGACCTGGATCGACTGAAAGAAAAAGCAGATTTCATTAAAAATACCCTAAAAATAAAAGCATGAGTAAGGTGCAAGTAGGCATTATTATGGGAAGTAACTCTGATCTTCCGGTAATGAAGCAAGCCGCAGAAGTATTGGAAGAGTTGGGCGTAAGCTTTGAGGTAACGATCGTTTCCGCACATAGAACACCCGAACGTATGGTAACTTATGCCAATGAGGCCAGAGCCAGAGGCATAAAAGCGATTATCGCCGGAGCCGGTGGGGCCGCTCACCTTCCGGGAATGGTGGCTTCTATGACCAGCCTTCCTGTCATTGGTGTTCCGGTAAAATCCAGCAATTCCATTGATGGCTGGGATTCGGTACTTTCTATTTTGCAAATGCCGGGCGGTGTGCCTGTGGCGACGGTAGCGTTGAATGGCGCGAAAAATGCCGGTATCCTTGCCGCCCAAATGGTGGGTGCTTTTGAGGCAGATATTGCGGAAAATCTGGACAAGTTCAAGCAGGCCATGAAAGAAAAAGTATTGGATGCTGCTGCAGAATTAGAGGAAAAAGGTTATCAGGCCTTTTAATTTTCCGTAATTTAGTATTGCTTTTGGAAGATCTTACTAATTTTCCAAAAGCAAATTTACGCTGCAGAGAATCTGTGGCGCTATTATTTTTTCTTTGAAGGGAATATGGTCAAAAAGTGGGTATATAAGGCGGCACCGCCGCAAGAGGATGTCGATCGGTTGATGACTCAGGTAGGAGTTTCGGAGACTGTCGCGACCCTGCTTGCCCAAAGGCAAATCACCGATTATGATGAGGCGAAGCAATTCTTCCGCCCCTCACTGGAGCATTTGCATGATCCTTTTTTGATGAAAGGAATGGCCGAGGCAGTGGATCGCCTGCAAGAGGCCTTTCAAAGAAGAGAGAAAATCCTGGTCTATGGCGACTATGATGTAGATGGTACGACTTCAGTCGCTCTGGTTTATGGTTTTTTGAAGGAGTATTACCCGAATTTGGAATTCTATGTGCCGGATCGCTATAAGGAAGGCTATGGCGTTTCACAAAAAGGGATTGAATACGCCCGAGATAATAACTTTAAGCTGATCATTTCACTGGATTGTGGAATTAAGGCCGTGGACCGGGTGCAGCAAGCCAAGGATTGGGACATTGATTTCATTATCTGTGATCACCACCGCCCGGGAAGTGTTTTACCTCCTGCTGTGGCCATCCTGGATCCCAAGCAAGAAGATTGCCAGTACCCTTTTACGGAGCTTTCCGGTTGTGGCGTAGGCTTTAAGCTGATGCAGGGCTATTGCCGAAAGTTTGATATTCCGGAGCAAAAGCTCTTCACCTATCTGGATATGGTGGCGGTGAGTATTGCATCTGACATCGTGCCGGTGTCAGGAGAAAACCGCGTTTTGGCCTATTTCGGTTTGAAGGTTTTGAATAAAAAGCCTTCTCACGGTTTACAGGCCCTGATGAATTTAGGCAGCGGCATTTCCAAAATGACCATCTCCTCTATCGTTTTCGGCATTGGCCCAAGAATTAATGCTGCCGGCCGTATGGCGCATGCCTCCGGAGCCGTCGAATTATTATTGGCGCGCGATAAAGAGGAGGCCGATATTTTGGCTCAGCGGATTGAAACCAAGAATGAAATCCGCCGGAACTTTGATACCAATATCACTGCTGAAGCCATCAGCATGATTGAAAAGACAGGAGGAGTACAAGCAAAATCTACCGTGCTTTTCAAAAGTGACTGGCACAAAGGGGTGATTGGGATTGTGGCTTCCCGTTGCATCGATAAATTTTACCGCCCCACCATTATTTTAACCGAATCCAACCGAAAGGCGACGGGTTCCGCCAGATCAGTTGACGGCTTTGATATTTATGAAGCGATCAGCGAATGCTCGGATTTGCTGGAGCAGTTTGGTGGGCACCGCTATGCGGCAGGACTTACTTTGGAGATTGATAAGGTGGATGAGTTTCGCCGTCGGTTTAATAAGGTAGTCGAGGAAAGAATAACCGAGGACCAATTGGTGCCTCGATTGAATATTGATAAAAAGATTACGCTGGACGAGGTCAATTATAAGCTTTATAATATTTTGAAGCAGATGGCGCCTTTTGGGCCGGAGAATATGACCCCGATTTTTGTCAGCGAAGATTTGAAAATTACCGAACGCCCCAGATTGCTGAAAGGGGAACACCTGAAGTTTAAAGTAGTTCAGGATGGCACCCAGCAACCTTTGGAAGCCATTGGCTTTGGCTTCGGTCAATACTTCGATTTGGTCAATAGTGGTATGCGTTTCCGTATGGCTTATTCTGTGGAAGAGAATATTTATATGGGCCGGAAAAGTTTACAGCTGTATGTGAAAGACATCAAATTCGAGGAATAATTTTTGAGGGGAATTGATCATCACGGAAGTCGGAAAAGTATTTTTTTTGTCGGCCAGATTGTTCACCTTAATCAAAAAATGATTTGTAATTTAGATTATGAAGCTACGTTCTGAAAAGCTGGTCAAAAAATATAAAAAGCGGACCGTTGTTAATCAGGTGTCCGTGGAAGTGGAGCAAGGAGAAATTGTTGGATTATTGGGGCCAAATGGTGCCGGTAAGACTACTTCCTTTTATATGACCGTAGGCCTGATTAAGCCCAATGACGGGAGGATTTTCTTGGATGAGGAAGACATCACGGCTTTGCCCATGTATAAGCGAGCCCAAAAGGGGATTGGATACCTGGCGCAGGAGGCCTCTGTTTTTAGGACACTGACGGTGGAGGAGAACTTAAAGGCCGTTTTGGAAATGACCAAGCTCTCAAAGGCCGAGCAAAATGCCAAAGTGGAGGAGTTGCTGGAGGAGTTTTCTTTAACGCACGTTCGAAAAAACCTGGGGATGGTGCTTTCCGGCGGAGAGCGTCGTCGTACGGAGATCGCCCGTGCGCTGGCGGTGGATCCCAAATTTGTGCTATTGGATGAGCCTTTTGCCGGAGTAGACCCGATTGCGGTAGAGGAAATTCAGGGGATCGTGGCCAAATTGAAAAATAAAAATATTGGAATCTTGATTTCTGACCACAATGTGAATGAGACACTGGCCATTACCGACCGTGCTTATTTGATGGTGGAAGGAAAACTTTTCCGAGCAGGAACAGCTGAGGATTTAGCCAATGATCCGGAAGTGAGACGAGTGTATTTGGGGGAGTATTTTGAGCTAAAACGAAAGATATAGCTGTTGGCTGCCGGGCCAAACTTATCTTTATGACCATTATCAACTCTATTATCACCTGGGTGATGCAGAAACGCATCCACCAGATAGAACTCTTCATGAAATACCCTCATGAAGTACAATTTGATATTTTTCAGCGGTTGATCGAAACGGCCGCTGATACGGAATTTGGCCGGAAATATCATTTTAAAGAAATCAAAACGGCCCGGGAGTTTCGGGAGCGGGTGCCCTTGCACCACTACGAAGATTTATTCCCCTTTATCGATCGGATGATGAAGGGGGAAAGGAATATCTTATGGCCTACCGAAATTAAATGGTTTTCCAAATCCTCCGGAACTACTAATGCCCGCAGTAAATTCATTCCGGTCTCCAAAGAGGCCTTGGATGAATGTCATTTTAAAGGCGGAAAAGACCTTTATTCTTTCTACTCCAATAATTATCCCGATACCCATATTTTCTCCGGAAAAGGACTGGCCATTGGAGGAACCCATCAGGCCAATGAGTTTGATCTGAATGAAAACTCCCATTACGGGGATGTGTCCGCGGTGATTATGGCTAACCTTCCCTTTTATGCCCAGCTTTACCGTACCCCTAGTCTGGACATCGCCCTGATGGACGAATGGGAAGATAAAATTGAGCAGATGGCACAATCCACCATTCAGGATGATGTCACCCATTTTCTGGGGGTTCCCACCTGGACGCTGGTTTTATTGCAAAGGGTACTGGAAATTACCGGCAAAAGTCATATCAAAGAAGTATGGCCTAACCTGGAGGCATTTGTGCATGGAGCGGTGGCTTTTGAGCCTTACGAGTCTTCCTTTAATGCGCTGATCCCAAAAGAAGGCATGCATTATATGGAGACTTATAATGCCTCAGAGGGCTTTTTTGGAATACAGGATCAGAAAGACAGCAAAGATTTATTGCTGATGCTGGACTATGGGATTTATTATGAATTTATTCCCATGGAAGAATGGGAAAATGAAGAACCAAAGACCATCACCCTGGAGGATGTTGAGCTTGGAAAGAACTATGCCATGGTCATTTCCACCAATGCCGGCTTGTGGCGGTATCTGATCGGAGATACGGTTCGTTTTACTTCCATTTCCCCTTATCGGGTGAGGATTTCCGGTCGCACCAAACACTTTATTAATGCTTTTGGCGAAGAGGTGATCGTGGAGAATGCCGATCAGGCCATAACGACGGCTTGTGAGGCTACCGGAGCGATTATGTCCAATTATACCGCCGCTCCCATCTTTTTGGAAGTGGGGGTGAAAGGAGGCCATGAATGGATCGTAGAATTCGAGAAAGATCCGGACGATGCCCAGCGTTTTACCGAGGTTTTAGATCAAACGTTACGCAAGATCAATTCGGATTATGATGCCAAGCGCTATAAGAATATTGCTTTAGAAATACCAAAGGTACATGTGGCGCCGGCAGGAACTTTTTATAAATGGATGAAAAACAGGGGTAAACTCGGTGGTCAGCATAAAGTCCCCCGATTGTCCAATAAACGGGAATATGTGGAGGAGATCTTAAAATTATTATAGTGTTGCCAAATTGTAAATATTGTTTGCGTTACTAGTCAATAATTAAGGCGGATTTTGGGGTATTTTAATTTCAGGAGAACAATGTCATAATCTGATTGCGCTTTGAAGTCGCATTTAACTGAAATAGGTCATCTTTTAGGTTGATCTTCCTCTTCTTTGCTTGGGTTAATTTATTGGATTTGTTCAAGTTTCTCCTGCAAAGTTACTCAAACCAAAAAAATGGTGTTTGGTAACAAATCCTTAACATACAAATGGCGTTCATTGGCTTAATTAATGCCATTTTTGTCAGCGAAAAAATCAGGCTCGGTTCTGCCGGAATAAATTGTAAATGGAATACGGATTAATTGATTTCTTGAAGCTTGTAGGAGCTCTTGGGTTTTTCATCTACGGGATGAAAGTAATGTCTGAGGGGATTCAGAAGGTTGCAGGAAATAAGATGCGAGAGATTTTGGGTAAGATGACCCAGAATCGATTCATGGGTATGCTGACAGGTTTCATCACCACAAGTTTGGTACAGTCCTCCTCAGCAACCACAGTAATGGTAGTGAGTTTTGTTAACGCAGGCTTGCTTTCCTTGGTTCAGGCGATTAGTGTAATTATGGGAGCCAACATCGGTACCACCATGACGGGGGTGCTGTTGACGGTTTTTGGATTTTCCAAAGTAAGTATTTCTTCTTACGCCCTGGTCATTATTGCAATCGGCTTCCCGCTACTCTTCTTAAGTAACAACAAAGCCAAAAGTTGGGGAGAGTTTTTTATTGGATTTGCCTTATTATTCATGGGACTGGATGAATTAAAACATGCAGTACCAGATTTAAGTGCCAACCCTGAAGTATTGGAATTTGTAAAATCATGGACGAATTTAGGCCCTGGAGGAATTTTCTCCACCCTGTTATTTGTGATGATTGGTACTATTCTGACCATTATCGTTCAGTCATCCAGTGCGGCCATGGCCATTACACTGGTGATGTGTAACAGTGGATGGATTCCTTTTGAAGCGGCTGCGGCCATTATTTTAGGAGAAAACATTGGTACGACGATTACCGCGAACCTTGCAGCAATGATTGCAAACGTTCATGCCAAGCGTGCAGCATTGGCCCACTTCATGTTCAATATGTTCGGTGTAGTGTGGATGTTGGTGGTTTTCCACTGGTTTACTTTGGGCATCGCTTATGTGATGGACAATTACCTGGGTTTGGGAGATCCTTTTGCGCAAACGGATTCTATCAAGTGGGGATTGACGCTATTCCATATCACTTTTAACTTAACCAACACCTTCCTGATGATTGGTTTTGTAAATAAGATTGCCGATATCGTGACGGGACTATTGCCAGCGAATGATTTGGAAGAGGATGATTATCGATTGGAGTATATCTCTACCGGATTGATGAAAACCCCGGAATCTTCTATCCTTCAGGCACAGTTGGAAGTCGTGAGATTCTCAGAATATACTGAAAGGATGCTTAACCTAATGGGTAAGCTTATTGTTGAAGAGAAGCCTAAAAAACAAAAGAAGCTGATCGAAAAGATCAGAAAGATTGAGGCTACCACGGATGAGGTGCATGAGGAAATTGCGAAGTATCTTTTGCGAATTTCTACCAACCGCCTGAGCAGAGAGTCTTCTGAGATGATTTCTGATCTTCACTTTGTGATCAATGATTTGGAAAGAATCGGAGATATTTTCTGTCACGGAACCCGTACCTTTGCGAAGAAAGCAGAGCAGGAGGTAGAACTTTCGGAGGAGCAGAAAAAGCAGTTGGTGTTACTTTCTGATAAGTTAAGAGTTGGTTTTGATGCAATGAAAGCCAACCTTAAAGAGGTGACTTCACCATCTAAAGTAAACTTTGAGACCGCAAGTGAAGCCCAAAGAGATGTTTACGATACGGTAAAAGCATTGAATAAGCGTCTGGTATCAGAAGCAGATATGGATGATTATAACATTAAGTCCGGTTTGATCTATACCGATTTGATTATGGTTTACTCCAGGGTAAATGACCACGTTTTCAATGTAACGCGGGATTTAGTCGGACAGAATAGATAAGCCCTTATTGATGTTCAAAATATATGGAGGTAAGCCGAAAGGTTTACCTCTTTTTTTTGATTGGAATTTCATAAGCCACGGACCATTCTACAAAATCTGCCACCGAGGCATGGGCCTTTAAGGCGACCTGAAACCATAATTTTTCCAAAACTGCATATCTTGCTCCCAGCCTCCAGTATAAAAGTTCCTCATTAGCATTATCCCCATGATAATAATAGGCCCCCAGCCCCAGGATGAACCTGAGTCGGTTTAAGATAAGCTCATTTTCTCCATAAAGCCCCAGGCTGAGGAGCTGGTACCGTTCCAGAGGACTTTGGAGCTGTTTATTCCTTACTTTGGCAATTTCATTGTAAAAGAGGTCATGGGCCAAGCTGAAGGCAAAGATGTAACTGATTTGTTTCCGGTAGCCCAGACTAAAATCATGCACCTGATAGTATTTAAAAGTGAGATCAGAAGATCTTACACCATAGCCATAGCGGAGGAAGATGCTCTGCTTATCCTGGAAATCGCCCCAAAGTCGTCGGATAGTGGCCGCTTTTTCAATATTATTGGTGAGTGAGTAATCCCGGTGGAAGAAATATTTCAGCCCAATACTTAGCCCCCGATTATTCAGCCCCAAATTGGGGGCGCGGGTCATTCCATTAGAGAAATGGGTATAATCCATGGAGATATCCAAATCCAACTGAGGGGATATGGTAAAGGTATTGGCAATTCTTAATCTTAAAAAGGCATTTTCCCCTGATCCAATGGCTACGTTTCGAGGGTTTTTAGTCTCATGGAAGGGGTTCAGGTTAAAAGCCAGTCCGATGGAAGGCTCAAGGGCCAGGTAGTAGTTTTTGTGTCGAAAAACAGGGAAAGCAATAAAACCATAAAGGGCATTAGGGTTTCCGAAAATTTGACTGCTCCCCACATCCCCGCGAAAATATCCCAGGCCATATAGCGGATGGTTTAATAAGACCTCAAATGCATGGCTCCCCAGGCCTTGCTTTCCAAGTCTGATATCTAAAAAATGGTAAGGCTCGGAGGTGATCGCTTGTAAGGCGGGCTTGTGAGCAATGACATCTCCATAGCTATATCTCGCCTCTATGAAAAGTCCCTTTTGTTTCAGGAGGGACTTTTGACCGTGCGCATAAAAAGATCCATACCCCAAAAACAAAAGCAATAGTAATACTTGCTTCATGCAATCTGACGTTGATGAAAAATCATTTAAACAGATTGGTGGGGTTATGCCAGTCGCTCCTAAATAACGACTGTATTGTAAGAAATACTTACATAGGGGATAAGTTTAGAATTTTTTCGATTTTTTGCTCTAAAGGCAAATCTCCCTCCAACCAGTGGATGTGGATCCCTTGCTTTTCCATTCTTCGGAAATAGGTCATTTGCCGTTTAGCGAAATTATGGATGGCCGAATTCAATTTTTGGTACATGTCGTTTTTGTTAATCTCCCCTTCGAGGTATTGGGTGATAAAACGATACTCCAGCCCATAAAATTTTAGTTGTTCCGCGGTATAGCCTTTACCAAGCAGATTTTCCACCTCTTCTACCATGCCCTCCTGCAATCGCGCCTTTAGTCGCTTAGTGATGCGCCTTTTTAAAGTACTCCTCTCCCACTGTATGCCGGCTACCACATGGTTGATCTCGGGTAATCGGCTTTTTTCAGGGGGATTTTGCTGCTCAAAAGTGGCAATCTCAATGGCTTTAATCGCCCGCTTTCGGTCCGCTATGTCTGTGGTGTTGTGCAGTGGCTTCAGCAATTGTAATTGCTCAATAAGTTGCTCCAATTCCATCATGGCTAATTCCGCCCTTAAAGCCACGTTTTCCGGTACCTTTTGGAGTCGATAGCCCTTTAAAATAGATTCAATGTACATGCCGGTTCCCCCACACATGATGGCTTGCTGTCCAGCCTGGGTAATTTGATCAAAGGCCTTCAGAAAATCTTGCTGAAATTCAAAAACATTGTATTCATACCCAGGAGGATGAATGTCAATGAGGTGGTAGGGAATTTGTTGTCCACTGATCTGGTATTCCTCCAAATCTTTTCCGGTTCCGATATCCATTCCCACATATACCTGTCTGGAATCTGCGCTGATGATTTCTCCGGAAAGCTTTTCCGCCAGATGCACCGCCAAATGGGTTTTGCCCGAGGCCGTTGGCCCTAAAATTGTAATCAGCGTATTATTTTTTTCCATCCTCAAAGTACTTTTGTTTTTGGTGATTCCTCCAGCATGATTTTCCGCCCCTGTGTTTCGGCTTCGCTTCGCTTTTGGTTATCTTGCGAATTGTGTTTTGCGGAGATGCCTCCTGCAAATATATCAAAAAAATAGCGGCAGTAGCGGAATCCTATTGCCCGGCATTTGAAAAAATAAAACTTCAGCATGAATTTAGAATATGTAAAGTCAGTAGTAAGAAATGTTCCGGATTTTCCGAAGCCTGGCATTCAGTTTAAGGACATCACCACCGCATTGAAGGACCCGAAAGCTTTATCTTTTATGGTGGATCACCTTTATGAACATTATAAGAATAAAGGGATCACGAAGGTGGCTGGCATTGAATCCCGTGGCTTTATTATAGGGGCTGCATTGGCTGCCCGTTTAGGTGCTGGTTTTGTTTTAATTCGCAAGCCGGGAAAATTACCTGCTGATACGATTCAGAAATCCTATCAACTGGAATATGGCGAAGATACCATTGAAATGCACAAGGATGCCATTGGCAAAGAGGATGTGGTTTTGGTGCACGATGATCTGTTAGCCACAGGCGGAACGGCTTTGGCCGCTTTGGAATTGGTTCAGGAGGTTGGAGCAAGGGAGGTTTATGTTAACTTCCTGATAGAATTAGCCTTTTTGAATGGTACGGAACGCTTGTCTTCGGCAAAAGAAGTATATTCGATGATTAGCTACTAATCAAAACAAATCCTATGAAAATATTTCATAACCCAAGGTGTACAAAATCCCGACAGACACTTCAGCTTCTACAGGAAAAGGGAGCAGAAGTTGAAATTGTCGAATATCTGAAAACCCCTCCTACTGTGGCAGAACTTACGGAGGTCGTTAAACAATTGGGCATTCCGGCGGAAAAGCTATTACGCAAGACAGAAGCCATTTTTAAGGAGCAGTTCAAAGGGCAAAGCCACACGGATGCCGAATGGATTCAGATTATGGTGGATCATCCTAAGCTGATTGAGCGTCCTATTGTAATTAAAGATGGCAAGGCTGTGATTGGCCGTCCGCCGGAAAATGTGGCAGTATTTTTTTAGGGAATAATAAAATGAAAAGGACCAACATCGCTGCTGGTCCTTTTTTATTTGGGATATATACGTTATGATTTTTTACGTTTTTTACCGCCTTTCCTGCCCTGGCGATTTTTTTGCTGCTCCTGGAAAGTGGTAAACTGCTCCTCCGTAAGAATTTCTTTCAATTCTCCTTCATAAGTGGTGCGGTGTTCCTTCATGGCTGCGCGCATGGTCTCCCGGTCGCCCTGGCTTTCTTCCCGCATGGCTTGCATCTCGGTGATGTGCTTGGTGTTCAATGCCAGGATTTTCGTTGATTGCTCCTCATTTAGCCCCAGGTGCTCGGTCATTCTTTCGGTCATTTTTGCGGCTACCTCTGCAGGTTCTCCTTCCATCATTCCACGTCCCCCCGGGCCTTGTGCCATTAGGCTGGAGAAAGAAGCTAGCAGGATACCGAACATTAAAATCAGATTTTTCATATCGCTTAATTTTTTGTTTTTCTGTTTGATTACCCTACAAAGAAGAAGTTTAATGCTGAGACGAAAAAAAATCTTCAATCAATGGCGGTAAACTTTCAATCAAAGGCATAAAAAAAGCACCTGATGACTCAAGTGCTTCTTTAAGAGGCTTAATCCTCTTTGGATGCTTCTGTATCCTTGCTTTTCTTTTTATCTTTTTTCTTCTTCTTCTTTTTCTTCTTCTTACCCCCGTTTTTCCATTGCTCAAACTGCTTCTCGGTCAGTATGCCTTCCATCTTCTTTTTATAGTCTTCCTGAAGTCCTCTGAACTGATCGGCCAGATCCTGTTGGTCGCCCTGCCCGCTCATAGCCTTTTCACGAAGTGCAAATGCTTTGGTGTAGTGATCATGATTCACCACATTGACATTTAATTCCTGCTCGAAAGACAATTTAAGGTCTTTCTTCATTTCTTCGGTCGCTTTTTCGGCTAATTCCTCTTTGGTAGGCTCTTTGGGTTGGTGATCAGCCCCTGCCTGTGGAATGCCACGGGTCCCATAGCCTCCTCCGTAACCATAGCCGCGGTTACCATAATATTGAGCATAACAGTTGTTAAAAGAGGCAAAAGCGACAATTAAGCCAAGGCATACCAAAATGGATTTACAGCAATGGATCGTTTTATCTTTCATAACGCAAATTTCAAGTGATACAGGAAAAAATAACCCTGTGAACTAAAACAATAGCTGCAATATCTATTATTGGTTGAAATAAATCAACAGGAAGGGAGCAATAAAGAAGGTGATGATCAAATACAGTAAACCGGCAGCGCGGTATTTTACCGTCATTTTTCCCAGCCAAATGGCCATATTTACCGCAAAATGCCTGAAGGCCTTGATCGGCATAAAGATAATGACTCCCGTGAGGTTGAATAAGAAATGCACCAATCCCATCGCCAGCGCGGTTGGGGAAAGGAAAAGTCCGACCATCAGAGCGGTAATGGTTGTGCCCAGGTTGCAGCCTAAAATATAAGGGAATACTCTACTCAAACCCACTTTTTTGGTGGCGGCTAAAGGTACTATTAAAGAGGTCGTCAGGGAGGAGGACTGTACCAAAAGGGTTAAAACCGTGCCTGTACCAAAAGACTTCCATTCTGTTTTGAAAAAGGACTGGAATGTGTTTTTAAGCTCGGCATCCAGATAACGGTAAATGATTTTTGCCAATAACTTAATGGAGGCAAAAAGCAGGACCATAGAGAATATGATGGTTATTGGGCCATTATCGATGACATTGATCAACCAGTAAACCAAAGGTTCTATGGAAAGCCATTTTAAAAAGAAAACATTGTCCAGTTCAATAATGGGAATAAAAGCGGCAATGTATTGAGCAGTCGTAGTATAAGTCTGGAAAAAATATTCAAGGGGTAGCACCATGATTACCGTCAATATATTGAACAGATCATGCATGGAAGCGGCAGAAATAGCCCGTTGAAAAGACTTTCGGTCACTGATAAACCCTAAAGAGACTAATGTACTCGTTAATGTCGTTCCAATATTAGCCCCTAAAATCATCGGTACCGCATCTGCAAAAGAAATGGAGCCAGCCGCTACAACCGCTACTACAGCGGAGGTTACAGTGGAGCTTGACTGAAGGATGGCTGTACCCAATAGCCCGACAAATAAGCCCACAAAAGGGCCAAAGTTATTCTCTACCATTAAATCAGTGGCTTTTCCTTCTACAACGGAGAAGGATTTTACCATTAATTCCAGGGAGAAAGCAAAAAGTATTAGTGTCGCAAGAATGGAGATAATCCCCTTAAGGACATTTTTCCGTTTTTCTCTCGACATCATGGTAGCTTGTATGATAGTATTATGCGTGTTAAAATGATCTTTCATTGCTGCGTTGCCCTGCAATTTGGCAAGGCTTGCAAAGTTAGGAAGTGAATTTTCTTTAATGGCAAAGCCAATGTAAAATCATTGTTAAATCATTAGGTGCTTAGCGTTAGTAAAAGCCGATTTCAAAAAATAGGACTTGGGATTAAAAAAATATTGGAAAATTATTTTTAGTAAGTCTAAATAAGAATTAATTTGCCTTCGAAAAATAAGCTACAATTTACTTACGATATGGACAAAAGATTACAAAAGGGAGCATTATTAATGCTAGCCCTATTTTTTACGACTTTTGCAGCCTTAGCTCAGGTATCTATAAAGGGGAAAGTCACTGAAGCCAATAAAAATGGATTACCAGGGGTTACGGTGAAATTGGGGACTAATGGTGCGGTAACGAATGAAGATGGCGTCTTTACTTTTGAATCTGTGGAGGCGGGCAAGCACCTGTTAACGATCTCCTCTGTGGGTTATGAAACCCAAAAGCAGGTAGTTGTTGTTAAAAAGCGCCCTGTTGAAAATCTAAATTTTGTATTAGCGGCCTCTACCACTGATTTAGCCAACGTAACCGTATACGGAGGCTCCTTAACGCGTTCAGGAAAGGCAATAGAGGATATTCCGGGTTCCACCCATTATCTCAGCCCGGAAGAATTGGCGGTATTTAATTACACTGATGTGAATAATGTACTGGCCTTTATTCCCGGCGTGAATATGGTGCAGGAAGATGGCTGGGGCTTACGGCCAAATATCGGTATCCGAGGGACGGGCTCAGAGCGTAGTTCCAAAATCACTTTAATGGAAGACGGCATATTGGTGGCGCCGGCGCCTTATACTGCTCCAGCAGCCTATTATTTTCCTTCTGCCGGAAGAATGCAGGCTTTTGAGGTATTGAAAGGCGCCAGTCAGATAAAATATGGACCAAATACTACCGGAGGAGCTTTTAATATGGTATCCACTCCTATTCCTACGCAGTTTTCGGGGATGTTGAATGCCAATGTGGGGTCCTATGGAATGAAAAATGTTCATGCCCATGCAGGGACTTCAACGGAGCATTTTGGATTGTTGGTAGAGACCTTCCAGCAAAGCGCAGATGGTTTTAAAAATTTGCCTAATGGTGACCCTACCGGTTTTAATAAATCCGATTATATGGTGAAAGGGCGTATTAACACGGGAAAAGAGGCAAAAATTTATCAGGCTTTATCCTTTAAAATAGGGTATAATGAAGAGGTGTCGAATGAGACTTATCTGGGGCTGACGGATGCTGACTTTGAGGCTGATCCTTTTCAGCGCTATGCTGCATCTGCCAAAGATAAGATGGAGACGAGCCAGCAGCTTTATTCTTTGGAGCATGTGATTGAACCAACTGATTTCTTATCGGTCACCACTACCCTTTACCGCACTGAATTTGCCAGAAACTGGTACAAACTGAATAAGGTGAATGGCAATGGTATCTCCGGAATTATGGGAAATCCGGCAGATTTCCAGCAGGAGTATCTATGGTTGACCGGCCAGCAGGACTCACCGGACGACATTTTTGAAGTCAAAGCCAATAACAGAACTTATTATGCTCAGGGCATTCAGTCCAGACTGAATGCTTATTTTGAAACCGGAAATATAAAGCATGCACCGGAAATAGGGATTCGATACCATGAAGATGGTCTGGATAGATTCCAATGGGTGGATGATTATAAAATGACCGGCGGAGAACTGATGATGACCACCAAAGGACAGCCGGGTACGGATAGTAACCGATTGGAAGATGCCTATGCTTTTTCCGGCTATTTCCAATATGGATTAACATTGGGAAATTTGTCCCTGATTCCAGGCATTCGCTATGAAAACATTTACCAAACCAAAAATGATTACGGAAAAAATGATGTAGAACGTAGCGGGGCTGATTTAAAGAAAAGTTCCAATGCAGTTGCTGTATTGCTTCCAGGGATTGGTGCTGAATATAAAATCTCCGGTTTACTGTCAACATTTGCCGGTGTTCATAAAGGGTTTTCCCCTCCGGGCTCTAAAGAAGATACCAATCCGGAGGAAAGCGTCAACTATGAATTAGGTATTCGGGCAAATTCCTCAGCCTGGAATCTGTCTGTAGTATATTTCTATAATGATTATCAGAATTTGTTGGGGGCAGATCTTTCCGGGAATGGCGGAACTGGTTCAGGCGAGTTATTTAATGGCGGACAGGTACATTCCCAAGGCCTGGAGCTGGAGGCCGTGGGGAATTTGTTGCATCAGGTTTCCACTCATTTCAAATTGCCGGTATTCTTTACTTATTCCTATACTTCCGCGCGTTTCCAAAACGATTTTGAAAGTGATTTTGAGCCATGGGGAACCGTTACTGCGGGTGATTATCTGCCTTATGTGGCTCCGCATCAATTAGCATTGAGTCTTGGTTTGGAGCACCGAAAGTTCTCTATTAATATGGCTACAAAATATCAGTCCGCAATGCGAACCATTGCTGGCCAGGGAGACTTGGAGCCTACCCAAAGCACAGACGAGATTATGACCATGGACTTGAGCGCCCATTATTTCTGGGGGAATAATGTAGAGTTTTATGCGAACTGGAATAACATTACCAATGCCACTTATGTGGTTTCCAGAAGACCAGCTGGTGTTCGACCTAATATGCCCTCTGTGGTAATGGCGGGAGTAAAGCTGACTTTTTAACCCGAATTATTCACCGCCAGATTCAGGAACTCGCTTTTATTAGTTAATTATTAGCGCAGTACATTCGTGTCGGCTGATGTTTTATTAGTCCAAATTTGGGCAAGCTTGCTTTTTCCTCATTCATTTGCTTTGTTGGAAAAAACCCGAAATAGGATACTATTCCTTCATTATTTCCCGCCTTGCAGCTAAAAGAGGATTTAAGCTTAAATAATCCGGCTTTAACATAAAAGAAACTAAAAACGAAAATAGAGTGTCCGTAAGGATGCTCTTTTTTTGTCTGAGGAATAATGTGATTGAGTGACTTTCTTATAAAAAAAAACATAATTAATTTCATTATATGGATATTTATAGCGTCATTTACTTGGAAAAATGTTATTCTTGCGCGTAATGTTTTGGTCTTTTTTTAACATTTTTGAAATTTGAATATATTTTTGAAAGATTATCACCTACATCTCGTGACGTTCAAGGATTGAATGGAACTAATCTTATAAATCCTCTTTCGATGATGATTAGAAATAAAAATATTGGCTTCCTCAGGTCTGTACTTTTTTTCATAAGTTGGTCCCTTGCCTTTGCATGCACCAATCAGAAAAGCTTGGAGGAACAAGCTCAACATGACGTTGCCCTTTTTGAAAAAGTAGTAACTGATGTTACTGAGGCGTACGTTATGCCTTCTTCTGTTGTCTTTTTGAAGGACATGCGCGCATTGAACGTAGCGGTGGATAAACTGATATCTCTTAGGAATGAAGATGCCCTGAATACCGTGAAATTGGCCTGGGTGGAGACTTACTTTACCTGGCAAATGATTAGCCTGTTAGATTTTGGGCCAGCAGAAGAATTAATGCTAGCCGACCTGGTGGGTAAATTCCCGGTAGATCCTTCAGCGGTAGTTCCTGATGACAATAATAGACTGCTGGCGGAAGAAAAGGGTCTGATGGCGGTAGAATATATGATTTTTTCGGCCACCACAGAAGAAACTTTGCAGGAAGTTCGAAATTCAGAGACCTTTCGTCAGGCCTTACTGCGGAAAGTAGCTGAAATGAATGAACTAAGTACCCAATATCAACTAAAGTGGCAATCTTATCAAAGTAATTTCGCAAATCAAACCGGAGTGGAAGAAGATCAATCTGTTTCCCAGCTGGTGAGCGCAGCCATTAAGACGATTTCTTTAATGAATGGGAAAAAGTTAGGCAGGCCGATGGGCATTGGCGGAGGTGAGGTTGACTTTGAATTGATTGAAGGTACTTACTCGGGGGAGTCGATGAGTGCTTTGCGATTACAATGGGCATTTTGGAAGGGTTTGTGGAAAGGGGAAATTAATGTCAAAGATTACGAGATGGTGTTTAGTGGATTGGGAGAAATCATAGGAGAGGGGGAACAACGTCAACAATTGGTTGAAAAAATGGCGGAAGTGGATGTACTGTTCGCCCAAGTGAATTTAAAAGATATGAGAAAGGCCATTACCTACTTTCCTGAAGAGATGCAGGCCCTTCAAACCGCATTGGAAGAAATGGAAGTGTTGACGCTTTCCCTACCATCTAGTATGGGGATTGCAGTGAATTAATCGTAAGGAATCTTGTTTAAATATTGATTCTTTAAAAACACCTGATTTCGGTCTGGTATTTCATTTTAAAAAGAGGCTGTTTTCTTAAGTTTTCTTTTTGCTGCAAAGTGGGAAAAAGAAAGCATAATTTGCCGTAAGGAACTTTTGAAAGAGAAGCAGTAAATGTGGCGAAAGTAAGCTTACTCAAATTTGAGGTTTAAAAAATCAGGAAAAACGTGTATAACACCCTGTAAAATTGATGATAGTGTTACGGTTATACGGCGGTAGTGGCATAATAGGGTTAAACACACCCTCAAAAATAAGAGGTAAATTCTTGGCAAGAATACAAAAAAGGCGGTCATTTTGATGACCGCCTTTTTTTAAGCTTTACTTTAAAAATTATCGTGCTTTTAATTGGTTGAGAGGTATTGGGAGGAGCCGGGAGTGGAAATGTCTTTTCGAATGAGCGCTACGGTGTCTAAGCAAAAATTCAGATCATCTACACAATCCTGATAGTTTTTAATGATTTCAGTCTGAGAAGCCCCATTTCGCTTACTAAATATTAAATTTTTTACGGAGGAGCTTAGTTTTTTTTGATGGACAATCAGGCTTTTTAACATGGGGTAAGTGGGAAAGGCCGGGATAAATTGTTTTTCGAGCCATAAGTCAAAATCCTGATCCCCTAATAGCACATCAAGTTTTCCGGAGTCTTCATGCCGATTGGTGACAAATGACCGGAGTGTTTCCTGCCAATTGTTATAATAAAAAGTTGCTTTCGCAAATCCTTCTCTGTAAACCTGGTGATCAACAGAAGTCAATGGAGTGGAATACCGCATTTTCATCTTCACTTGTTCTAAATGCATAAGCCAAATCGGAATAAAAAGTTCTTTTTTACCTAAGAGTCAAATGTATTATTGGTCATAAAAGTATGAAAATGAGTGTTTTATGATGAGTTTTGTGATCTTTTTTTTATCTTTTTTATATCTGTGATGTAATAAAAGTCAGATGGCATATTATTTGAAGCTGCTCCAATGTTAGTTTTTATGCATGCGATATTGGGGATGAAAAAGTGGATTTTAGTCGTTCTAGGGCTTTTTTTTATAAGTTGGAGGTTCAATAGTGAAATGAATCTGGAGGGTAAAGTGAGTGCAACATTCCTCCCAGGTGATCATTATTTGCCGATACGTAACTTTTCCACCAATATTGCGCTGCCCAAAGATTCCACTGTTAAGATGGGCGTGCCTTATAAATTAAATTCCGGTGCCTATGAAGTATATTATGAGGTTTTGAGTCCGGGAAGAGGCTGGAGAAAGGTGGATTATGTCATGGAGCTCAAATCCGATCATGGCCGAAGGGGTGGAATTTGGGGTTTTTCAGAGCAAGGCGCTGATATTGATTATGTGCTTCATCTGGGGCAGGAACCCATATTGAAAAGGAATATACGGAATGATCGGAGGGTTTACCGTCGATCATAAAAAAAGCCCGAATCGGAAATGGATTCGGGCTTTTTCGTTATTTCTTTTTCTTCTTTTTTACTTTTTGGAAAACCAGTGCGGTACGGTTAGTGAGGTAAATGCTGAGCTTTTGCTCCTCATTGGTTGTGTAGACCATTTTGGTGTTCACCCGGTTAAAACCTCCGTATTCCGGATCATCCGAGGAAAGTATGATTTTATAATCTCCTTCCTCCGGTACCCAGAATTGATAGGCCGGAATGGCATTTTCCGGATGGAAGTTAAAGACAAAAATCAAATCACCTCTTTTGAAAATAATGGTATTGTTGACCTCGTCCAGGTTTAATTGTTCGGCCGGATTCACCGTCAGGGTTTTGTGCTGACTGATCACATCGATCATAGCGGCATCAAAATCTTTCAGGTAATGGTATTTCAGATATTCTGCATCCGCCAGGCTCCACTGGCGGCGGGCATGCTGATAGCTCCAGTTATTACCTTCCCTTGGAAAATCGATCCATTCGGGATGCCCGAATTCATTCCCCATAAAGTTCAGATAGCCTTCCCCGCCCAAAGACATGGTGAAGAGGCGGATCATCTTGTGCAGGGCAATGCCGCGGTCAATGATTAGGTTTTCTCCCTCCTTGCTCATGTGCCAGTACATCTCCTTGTCCATGAGCCAAAAGGCAACAGTTTTATCCCCGACAATGGCCTGGTCATGAGATTCTGCATAGGCAATAGAGCGCTCCTGGTATCGGCGGTTGGTCATCACACTCCATAACTCCTGTACGTTCCAGTCCTCATCATTTTTATGTTTCAGGTATTTGATCCAGAAATCCGGAATGCCCATCTGCAAACGGAAATCAAAGCCCAATCCCCCTTCTTTTACCGGTCGGCAGAGCCCGGGCATTCCACTCATATCCTCTGCAATAGTGATTGCTTCCGGATTAATCTCATGTGCAAGCGTATTGGCTAATTGTAAATAGCTCAAGGCATCCCAATCCACCAGATCCACAAAATATTTGTCATAGTGATCGAAGCTCACATGGTCCCCGTGGTGTAGGTACATTAAGGAAGTAATGCCATCAAAACGGAAGCCATCCACATGGTACTCCTCCATCCAGTAGCGCACATTGGACAATAAAAATTGCTTCACCTCCCATTTTCCATAATTGAACAATTTGGAGTCCCAGGCATCGTGGTTTCCTCGTCCGCCAGCATGAAAGTACTGGTGGTCGGAGCCATCAAACTCATTAATGCCTTCTGCCAGATTTTTTACCGCATGAGAATGTACCAGATCTATGACGATGGCCAGGTCTAGTTTGTGTGCCTTATTGACCAAATATTTGAAATCATTCGGATTGCCGAAGCGACTGGAAGGGGCAAAAAAGTTAGAGACATGATAACCGAAAGAGCCATAATAAGGATGTTCCGCAATGGCCATTAATTGTACGGTATTGTATCCAAGCGATTTTATTCTTGGTAAAATGTCATCTGCAAACTCCCGGTAACTTCCTACTTTGGCTTCCTCACTTCCCATGCCCACATGTCCTTCATAGATGATGGGTTGCTTTTTTTGTTTTTTGGAAGAAAAAGATTTGTCCCCCCAGCGGAAAGCTTTTTCATTTAAGGCTACTGCGGAGAAAAGATGTGTTTCCGGATCCTGTTCTACCAAACGAGCATAAGCCGGGAGTCTATCCCAGGTGCCATTATTGCCCACTACCTGCACCTTAAACAAAGAGTTTTCGGTCAGTTCTTCTTCAGGAAGCGAAATTTCCCAAATGCCGCCTTCCCCTCTGCTTAGCGGGTGACTTTCCCGGTTCCAATGGTTAAATTCTCCTACCAAATGCAGAGAATGTGCCTCTGGCGCCCACTCTTTATAGACCCACCGCTTTTTTCTTTTGTCCAGATGCAAGCCCATTTCTTTATAGGCACCGGCGAAGTCCACAAGGCTTCCACTGGCACTTTCAATTTCTTTTAGTGCTGACTGAAAGCGGCTGATTCTACCGTTGATTTCTTCGGTATAGGGTTCCAGCCACGGATCATCCTGAACCAGTTTTGGTTTGTTGGCAGTAGTTTTTGACATATAAATTGAGGGTTAGGGGAATGAAATTCCGAAAAGTGAAAAAAGGTAAAGTTCTTTCTACTAGTTATGGAATTAAGTTGATATTGTCCAATTTAAATAAAAAAAGGGATAAATAACGGCCTAAAAAATGCGCCTGATCATATTCTGAAATTCAGGCTGATAATTTTAGAAAATCGCCATCTGTAATAAGCCCGAAGGAGGGGAATTATTTAAAAAAAGAATATTTTTTTGGGCAGGCCTCGATTTGGGTAATTTATTAGAATATTAATTTAATCATATGTTAATGCAACTTATGGATGCATTTAATAAGTAAAGTACAAAAATTGATTTTTGGTTTATTACGCAACCGACAAAAGTTATAATCTCAACTGACAAATGTCATGTTTTGAGGTAATTCATCTCTTTAACTTCGTTAAGATGAACTATTGTACTTTTAAGCTATGCATTTAGAGAAGTTTCGTTATGACAACAAGATAGTGAAGTATTTCGCTATCGCCACCGTCATCTGGGGTATCGTCGGTATGTTGGTGGGTTTAATCATTGCGTTGCAACTTTTCATTCCGGACCTCAACTTTCATACGGCGTTTTTAACTTTTGGCCGTATCCGTCCATTGCACACCAATGCGGTGATTTTTGCCTTTGTGGGCAATGGTATTTTTGCGGGGGTTTATTATTCATTACAGCGCTTACTGAAAGCACGGATGTTTAATGATGCCCTTTCATGGATCCATTTTTGGGGCTGGCAATTGATTATTGTTGCGGCAGCAATTACACTACCTTTGGGAATAACCACCTCAAAGGAGTATGCTGAATTGGAATGGCCGATTGATATTGCCATTACCTTAATTTGGGTCGTTTTTGGTATCAACATGTTGGGTACCATCATCAAGAGAAGAGAGCGTCATATGTACGTGGCCGTTTGGTTCTACATCGCCACTTTTGTGACGGTGGCGGTATTGCACGTGGTCAACTCTTTTGAATTACCCGTTACTTTTTGGAAGTCCTATTCCCTATATGCCGGGGTGCAGGATGCCTTGGTGCAGTGGTGGTATGGACACAATGCAGTAGCATTCTTCCTGACAACACCTTATTTGGGTCTGATGTACTACTTCTTGCCTAAAGCGGCGAACAGACCGGTATATTCTTATAAACTGTCCATTATTCACTATTGGGCATTGATTTTCATTTACATCTGGGCGGGTCCTCACCACCTGTTGTACACCTCATTACCGGATTGGGCGCAGACCTTGGGAACCGTATTCTCAGTGATGTTGATCGCTCCATCCTGGGGGGGTATGCTGAATGGTTTACTGACCCTTCGTGGGGCATGGGACAGAGTTCGTGAAGATGCAGTATTGAAGTTCATGGTCGTTGCGGTGACTTGTTACGGTATGGCGACCTTCGAAGGACCGATGCTTTCTTTGAAAAATGTGAATGGTTTCGTTCACTTTACCGACTGGATCATTGCCCACGTTCACGTTGGTGCTTTGGGATGGAACGGATTTCTGACCTTCGGTATGTTGTATTATTTGGTGCCAAAAATGTGGAACACCAAATTGTACTCTGCAAAATTGGCCAATGTTCACTTCTGGGTGGGTACTTTGGGAATCGTCTTCTATGCCATTCCAATGTACGTTTCCGGCGTAACACAAGGTTTGATGTGGCGTCAGTTCACCATTGAAGGTGTATTGCAGTATGGTAATTTCCTAGATACCGTTACGCAGATTATCCCATTCTATGTGCTTCGTGCATTTGGTGGATTCTTGTATTTGGGTGGTGCCTTCATCATGGCCTACAACCTTTACAAAACTGCCGCTCAGGGTGTATTCCAAGAAGAGGAAGAAGCAGAAGCACCTGCTTTGGAGAAGAAGAAAATTATCGGAGGCCACTGGCACTCTAAGCTAGAGCGTAAATCCATCGTTTTCTCGGCGCTTTCTTTAGTAGCGATCGCGATTGGTGGAGCAGTTGAGATGGTCCCTACCTTCCTGGTAGATTCCAATATTCCAACGATTGAAAATGTAAAACCTTACACACCGCTGGAACTACATGGTCGTGACCTGTATATCAGAGAGGGTTGTGTGGGTTGTCACTCTCAGATGGTTCGTCCTTTCCGTTTTGAAACCGAGCGTTTCGACGAGTACTCCAAAGCCGGAGAATTCGTGTACGATCACCCATTCCTTTGGGGGTCCAAGCGTACCGGTCCGGATTTGGCGCGCTTAGGTGGTCGTTACTCCGACTCCTGGCATTACAACCACATGATGGATCCTACCAGTACATCACCAGGCTCTATTATGCCACCTTATCCATGGTTGTTTGAGCAGGCTTATGATGCCAACGAGATCCCTGCTAAAGTGACTGCCATGCGCACTTTGGGAGTTCCTTATGAAGAGGGCTACGAGGATCAGGTCGTGATGGATGTACAGCAGCAGGCGAAGCAAATTGCCGCAAACCTGAAAGCAGAGATTAATGTGGACGTTCAACCGGAAGCGGAAATTGTGGCTTTGATTTCTTATCTGCAGCGATTGGGCACCGACATTAAAGTGAAGCCTGAGCAGGTAGCAGCAGCTAAATAATTCACCAAAATCCTCTCTGGTGCAACCGGGGAGGTTTTTGTAAAACGAATCCAATTATGTTTAAACATTATTTCGAGCGGGTATACAATGTAGAAGTTTGGCCGATTATTTCGCTGATCATCTTCTTTACATTTTTTGTGGGCTTGCTGTGGTATGTTTGGAAAATGTCAAAATCACATGTTGACAAGATGAGCAATATGCCACTGGAGGAGGACCCGAACGATGATTTGGAGGATAATTAGAAAGGATAACCCTAAATCTTATGAATACTAAAGCATTCAAATATAAAGCGGTGGCGGCAATGGCTTTGCTGATGGGCATGATGCCCGAGCTGGCCTTTGCGCAGTCCGGAGGGGGGCTTGATGAAGCCACAGCCCTCAAAATCATGCTTGGGTTGACGACGGCGATTTCTCTGGGGGTTTTGTTGGTGGCGATTTTCACCCTGAAGGTGGTGAATACCGTGATGCAACAGGAAGCGGAGAAAAAGGCAGAGGCGGAAGGAAAAGAGTTGGTACGTCAGTCCTGGTGGTGGGGAATTGCGAACGAAGCCGTTCCAATCGAACAGGAGGAGGAAATCCTGTTGGACCATAATTATGATGGCATTCAGGAACTGGATAACCATTTGCCACCCTGGTGGAAAGCCCTTTTTGCGGCCACGGTGGTTTTCGGGGTCATTTACGTAGGGGTTTACCACGTTTTCAATCTGGCACCATTGTCCGGCAAAGCTTATGATATCGAAATGGCGGAAGCCGCATTGAAAGCTGCAGACATCGATGAATCCAATGTGACGTTATTGACGGATGATGCCGGCCTTACACGCGGAGAGGAAATCTTTGTGGGTAAATGTGTGGTTTGTCATGGAAAGCAGGGCGAAGGAAAAATTGGCCCTAACCTGACGGATGAGTACTGGATCCACGGCGGAGGTATTAAGGATGTCTTCAAGGTGGTGAAAGATGGTGGTCGCCCTGGGAAAGGGATGATTTCCTGGAAGAAGCAGTTGTCCGCAAAAGACATGCAGGCTGTTTCTTCTTATATTCTGACCCTACAGGGTACTAACCCTCCCAATGCGAAAGAAGCAGAGGGAGAAAAGTATGTGGCGAATTAAAATAAATGAACATAGCCGGAAAAATCGGGAGGACTGGAGTTCTCCCGCTTTTTGGTTTTAACCGGATTATTCATCGCGGTGAGTAGTTAACATATTGTTGTGATCAATAAGATTGTTAAAAACGGAGCATTAAAATAAACAACTTACTTATTTTAGTAAGCGGACATTCTCACTGCCTGGATGCCTTGTGATAAATCATTCGAAATAGTTTTCCTATTCCCTCTTATTTTACACCTTGTGGCTGAACAGTGAATGATGTTTGAATCACCCGGTCAAACCCCCTCGGTTTTTAGCCGAAAATATCAAAGTCATGGCGGAGGAAACCAATTTTTACGAATATGATTCCCAGTTCCGGGATACCATCTCCACGGTGGATGAACAGGGAAAACGCATATGGATTTACCCCAAGAAACCTTCGGGCAGATTCCATAAAGCCAGAGTTTATGTCGCCATCTTTTTATTGGCATTGTTTTTTGTGACGCCATTCATTCAGATCGATGGCCACCCTTTCTTTCTTTTTAATGTATTCGAGCGAAAATTCATCATTTTCGGCGTGGCTTTCTGGCCACAGGATTTCATCCTCTTTGCATTAGCCTTTATTGCTTTCGTCGTCTTTATCGTGCTCTTTACGGTCGTCTTTGGGCGGTTTTGGTGCGGTTGGGCATGTCCACAAACGGTGTTTATGGAGATGGTCTTTCGCAAGATTGAGTATTGGATTGAAGGAGATGCACCACAGCAGCGTAAGCTGGACAAAGCCCCCTGGACACAGGGAAAGATCCTTAAAAAGGGTTCAAAGCACATCATTTTCATCGTAATTTCTCTGCTGATTGCCCATACGGCCATGGCCTATCTGATTGGGATTGAGGAGGTGAAGGAGATCGTGAGCAAGTCCCCTATGGAGAACCTAAGTGGGTTCATCGGGCTGATTGCCTTTACCGCGATATTCTATGGCGTATTTGCCAAATTCCGGGAGCAGGCCTGTACGACGGTTTGTCCTTACGGAAGATTTCAGGGCGTATTTTTAGACAAGAAATCCATCGTGGTAGCCTATGACTGGTTGCGCGGGGAGAAGCGTGGAAAGCTGAAGAAAAATCAGGCTCCGGCACCAGATCAGGGAGATTGTATAGATTGTAAACTTTGCGTGCATGTTTGCCCAACGGGTATTGACATTCGCAATGGGACGCAATTGGAGTGCGTGAATTGTACGGCTTGTATCGATGTTTGTGATGAGGTAATGGACAAGGTGGACAAGCCTCGTGGCCTGATTCGCTACACTTCAGAAGAACAAATTCAGCACGGACACAATGAGATTTTCAATGCCCGCTCTATTGCCTATTCGGTAGTATTGTGTCTGATTTTGGGATTATTGACCATTTTATTGGCTACCCGAACGGATGTGGAGGTAACGATGCTTCGTGTACCGGGCATGTTGTATCAGGAGACGGATGAGGGAGAAATTCAGAACCTCTATAATGTTAAATTTGTCAATAAAACCTTCGAAGAGGTCAACCTGGAAGTGAAGCTGGAAAACTTCCCGGATGGCGTCATTGAGCGGGTTGGTGGAGAAGCCATTCAAGTGGGGGCCAATGCTCTGACCGATGCCACCTTCTTTATTCGAATTCCCAAAAGTCAAATATCAGCCACCAAGACTAAATTGGAAGTCGGGGTTTATCAGGACGGGGAGTTAATGGTGACCGAGGATATTAACTTTCTCGGGCCGATAGTATTGAAAAAATAGCAAGCGAAAAGGATAATATCATGAGTTGGGGAAAAGGAATTATTTTAGCCACTGCGGCCTTTATGATCTTCATTGTTTCATTGGTGGTGATGATGGTACGTTCGGATCAGCATTTGGTATCCAAGGATTATTATAAGCAAGAATTGGCCTATCAGGAGCAGATTGAGCGCATCAAAAATGTACAGGCATTGAGCGAGGAAGTGCGGGTGGAGTTGTCGGAAGACAAACAGACGGCCATTGTGAGTTTACCGCAGGAAGTGATTGGCTCCCTGAAAGAGGGCGAAATTTACTGGTTCCGTCAGGACGATGCTACTCAGGATGTGTCCGTACCGATGGAAGACAATGAAATCGCGCGTTGGGTATGTGACCTGTCAGAAATGAAAAAGGGCAAATGGCGTGTGCGCACCAGTTGGTCTGATGGGCAGAAGGAATATTATGACGAAAAGGTGATCATGCTTTAAAACAAGAGAGATGGTGTTGTGGTCAATCGCTTTTTTAATCGGCCTGATGGGCAGTATGCACTGCATTGGCATGTGTGGCCCGATCAGTATGGCTTTGCCGATGCCGGACCGGAAGTTGGGAACGGTGCTGAAAGTTACGCTGATGTACAATCTGGCAAGGAGCTTCAGCTATATGTTGCTGGGTGCCCTGCTCGGTATCATTGGCTTTGGATTCAGTTTGGCCGGAACGCAACAAGTCCTCTCCATCGTAATGGGCGCATTGATGTTGGTAGCGATTTTATTACCCCAAAAATACCGCCTTCGATTGGAGCAGGCCGCCGGGAATCCAGTGGCAGGAAAGATTAAGAAAGGCTTCGGCTATTTTTTCAAAAAAAGAACCACACTGGCTTTTGCCGGAGTTGGATTCCTAAATGGGTTTTTACCTTGTGGACTCGTCTACATGGCACTTGCAAGTGCTTTGGCCATCGGCGACTGGCAACAATCCGCTCTGTATATGGGCATTTTCGGATTAGGGACCTGGCCGATGATGGTGTCCGTAAATCTGGCAGGTAACTGGTGGGCGTCGAGTCAATGGCGCCATAAATTCTATAAAGCGGTACCCGTTTTCACCTTTGTGATTGCGGTGATGTTTATCCTCCGGGGGTTAAATCTCGGAATTCCCTATCTGAGTCCGGAGATCAGAGTCTCGGCAGGGGAGCAGATAGAGGCCTGTGATTGATTTTTTAACTTAAATCCCCTGCGCCCATGGAAGATTTCATTCAACTCACCTCAGAAAATATTGATCAGGAACATATTTGTTGTGCATTCTCAGACAAGAAATGCCAGGAGAGCTATGCGCTGAAGAAGGAATGGCTCAAACAGGAGTTTGAAAATGGCTTTACCTTCCTCCGGCTGGATGAAAGGGCCAAGGTGTTTCTGGAATATGTACCGGCAGAAAATGCCTGGATTCCGGTAATAGCGCCGGATTATCTGATGTTGAACTGCTTTTGGGTATCCGGAAAATACAAGGGTAATGGTTATGGCAAGGCCTTAATCCAAAAAGCACTTGAAGAGGCCGATCAATCGGGCAAAAATGGCCTGGTAGCGGTGGTGGGCACCAAAAAGTTCCATTTTATGACCGACGGGAAATGGTTGCAACGTCAGGGCTTTGTGGAAGTGGAAAGACTGGACAGTGGTTTTAGTCTTTTGGTAAAGAAAATCAAAACGGATGCCCCGGATCCTGTATTCAATGAAAATTGCCGGAGTGGCGAATGTGAGGAAAATGAAGGACTGGTGGCCTATTATTCTCATCGTTGTCCTTTTGCGGAATATCATGTGCAGCACTCCTTACAGGCCACCGCAGAAAGCAAAGGAATCCCTTTAAAATTGATCCGGTTGGAATCCAAAATGCAGGCGCAAAATTGCCCCTCCCCTGCCACGATCTTTAGTCTTTTTTATCAAGGAAAATTCCTCACCACTGATTTGAGTGTATGTATGGAAGCCCGCTTTGATAAATTTATGAGCAAGTTGCAATTGCTTTAGCTAGTCATCCGGTCTTTGTAGGTCACCATGCTGTGGCATAACCTGAATTATAAGCTGCTAAGTGAGTTGATGTTTTTAACTAATTTATTAATAGTGGTTTATGGGTTGTTTTTCGCAGCCCGAATCTGGGAGGGCTTGTATTTCGTCATTTACCTGTTTCCTTGGAAAAACCGAAGCAGGTAAGCTAACCTTCATTTTATTGCCTTGTAGCTGAACGTGGAATTAAGAATGATTATCCGGCTTAGGGATGGAGGTATTGTTGAAGCTCATTTTGGCAAGTGCAGAGTATTACTGATTTTAGAGATTTTTCCGCCAAAATAGCGACTACCGACAGCCCGCCCTGAGCCAGCGAAGGGAAGCCCCTGAAAAAAAAAATTAATTAATGAAGACAAAGAAAGTTAGAGGACATAGAAGAAGGTGGCGGGCGATTGACCATTGGGTTGAGTATGATAGACACCTTGATTTGGGCTATCTCCGGCAATATCAACGGGCGTATACGAAAATCGGTGTTCGTCCTTGGAATGGAATTTCCATTACGGAGAGTGAATTTGCCGAAGTCCGTAAAAAGACCCGGATAAAAATGCTGGAAGGCTTGATGGAGATTTACGATGTTTGGAAAAGGGATTTGGAAGCAATGGGAGTGCCTTATTATTTGAAAATTTGGTGGTATGAACCCCGGGTTTCGCAATCTCAGGTGGTGGCTGCGATAGGAGAGTCTATAAATTACTATGAAAGCATTTTTTATAAGCCAAAAGGTAGTGAGGAAAAGCGACCAACAGGAATTTTATTAAATGAACCAGCTTCTGATTTTAGGTGGAGTTATCATTGGGATGAAGATCACTGGGATAATGGCCAGCAAACCGAAGGGATTTATGATTTTGAGGAGGAATATGATTGGGAGCGAAAATGGCTAGAGAAAATCAAGCGGAAGCCCCATCGAATATCGAAGATTATTGCCCCTGATGGAGAAGAAGTTGAACTTTATTCTTTCAGAAGAGGAGTGGTTTGGGTGGGTGAATTTGATTAAAGTTTTTCATTGAACTAAAAGTGCGAACAGACGTTACTTCGAGAATCTGTTCGCACTTTTGATTGAAGGCATTTTTGCTAGTACAATAACCCCAATGCCCAAAGCGGAATATTCCGCTCCTCCCCTTTCTCTATCAAAGGATTGACTTTTATGGCTTCGGTAAGGGCTTTCAATTCTTTCTTACTTCTGGCTTTTTCCCCCACGGCCAGCACCAGCTTTTCATCTACCAAAAAATCTCCGAATTCGGGACTTGCCAATTCATGTTTCACCTTTAAATGTGTAAAAGCGAAGGCCTCATACAGGTTTTGTGGGGATTGGTTTTTGATGATTTCCCGATACGTGCTCAGGTTTCCGAAAAATAATTTATCTACAGGCCGGATGGCCTTGATGCCTTTGGTGGCCTTTTTTAGAAAATGAATGATTTCGGCCTGTTCCAATAATTGTAATAGTTCATTAAGAGATGGCCGGCTCATGTCAATGGCTAGAGCCAACTGTGAGGTGTTGGGCTTATCGGGAGCCTGATTGGCTAAAAGGTAACACAGGTGCTTCAGTTTAAATCCCGTGCTGGCTTTTAATTGTGCGAATTGTACCAGCTCTCTTTCCAGACTCAGTCCCAAGTCTTCCAAGGCATCCCCTTGATTAAAGTGATGCAGATAATCTTCAAATAGCGCCAGCGGTCGGATTTTGGATTTTTCCAGCCAGTCCAAATATTGATGGGACAGGATTTCCTCTAAAGTGAGTGGAGGTGCCGTAATTTGGTGTTTGACCGCAAGATATTCCCGGAATGAAAAAGAGGGAAGCTGATAGATTTTTCCATCGCTCTGAATGGCAGTAAATTTCCGGTGATGCTGATGGATGGGCGGAATACTGAATATAATCTGGAATTTGGGCAAGGCTTTCCGGATGCTGATGAGCTGACTGATCCAGTCTGGCTGTCGGTGGAAATCATCAATAAAGGCGCTGTTCCCTCCTCTTGCCTCAAAGAGCGTGAGATGATCTAATATTTGCTCATGGGTGAATTTAAAATCTCCGGCATTCAAATAAAGGGCTTTATCTCCAAAATCATCCTTTTTGAGTTGCAGGAAGGAGGTTTTGCCTGAAGCCTGCCCTCCAATGATACCAATTAAAGGGTGCTTCCAATCAATTTGTTGATCAATAAAGCGAGGAATGAGGCACGTTTGCACCGGGAGAAGAAGTGTACTCATGTCTGATAATTTAAAAAATTGCAAAGGATACCTTTATAATGAGTAAAAATACTACGATCCAATTTAGCATATTTTGAGACAATTGTAAGTTGTAATTTTCACAATTGATACTTCTTTTTCTAAACTAATTATGAATCGCTTCTGTAGCGGTTTAGGAGTGAAAAATATCAGACTGTTGAGTTTTGTGTATTAGGGATATCGGTGATTTTTTTTGCGAATTAAACTTTGGCATTCCATAGCCTTTATTGGCAACTTATTCAATCACTTTTGGAGTAGTTAATTAGGGGGTGGTATCGATTTTTATAGAATTCGGGATTGACTCTATAATGATAATTTTAGTTTACACTTTTTAATTAATTATGGTCAATATAATGGTCTTTAATTTATTGTTTTGATTGGGTCAGAAAAAGCTTCATTTGTCTCATTCTGCGCATCTTTCCGGACTTGATTGGTAATTTTTAACAATGGCGTTTTTTTTAGCTATCGGGGATGCCTTTAAACTGAAGTTTGTCATGTTTTGGGATAGGAGGGATCAATTGAAATATTGGCATAAACCCGTAAAACGGGCAATTTTAATGATAATTATCAGTTGTTTTGTTTGTCAAAGGCAGATCTGCTATTTTTGCGGGATCTAAAATATAACCATACCACTCACGGTCATGACAAGAGACAACGTAATTTTTGATCTGATTGCCAAAGAGCAACAAAGACAGGAAGAGGGCATTGAGTTGATTGCCTCGGAAAACTTCACTTCTCTCCAGGTGATGGAGGCGATGGGAAGTGTGTTGACGAATAAATACGCGGAAGGATTGCCTAAGAAACGTTACTACGGCGGTTGCCAGGTAGTGGATGAAATTGAGCAATTAGCGATTGATCGTGCGAAGGAATTGTTTGCCGCGAACTGGGCAAACGTTCAGCCTCACTCCGGGGCGCAGGCGAATGCAGCAGTCATGTTGGCAATTTTGAATCCTGGTGATAGCATTTTGGGTTTTGACCTTTCTCATGGTGGTCACTTAACTCATGGCTCTCCGGTGAATTTTTCCGGTAAAACTTACAAGCCCCATTTTTATGGCGTAGAGAAAGAGACCGGTATCATCGATATGGATAAGGTGGAGGCTACTGCCAAAGAGGTAATGCCGAAACTGATCATTTGTGGTGCTTCTGCATACAGCCGTGACTGGGATTATGCGCGTTTCCGTGAAATCGCAGATGAGGTAGGGGCTACCCTTTTGGCGGATATTTCTCATCCGGCAGGTTTGATCGCACGTGGTTTGTTGAATGACCCACTAGATCATTGTCATATTGTAACGACTACTACTCACAAAACTTTGCGTGGTCCACGTGGAGGTTTGATCTTGACTCGCGAGGAGATGCCGAACCCTAAAGGGGATACTACTCCAAAAGGAGAGGTTCGTAGCCTGAACGCACAATTGGATATGGCCGTTTTCCCGGGTACGCAGGGTGGTCCTTTGGAGCACGTGATTGCAGCCAAAGCAGTGGCTTTCCAAGAAGCTTTGAGTGATGAGTATATGGATTACGTTTACCAGGTGAAGAAAAATGCAACCGCCATGGCGAAAGCATTTGTGGAGCGTGGTTACGATATCATTTCCGGTGGTACGGATAACCACTGTATGTTGATTGACCTGCGTTCTAAAGGTTTGACAGGTAAATTAGCGGAAAATACATTGGTAAAAGCGGACATCACCATTAATAAAAATATGGTGCCGTTTGATGATAAATCTCCATTTGTCACTTCCGGTATGCGTGTGGGTACAGCAGCCGTAACCAGCCGTAACATGAAGGAGGCAGATATGGAGCAGATTGTTGCCTTCATTGATGCGGTCTTGACTGATCCGGAAAATGAAGCAAATCTGGCAAAGGTAAAAGGCGAGATCAACGCCTGGATGAAAAACTTCCCATTGTATTAATTCTTAGAGAATTTGAATAATATTCAGGGCGGGGCGAATAAATGCTTTTCGGGTGTTTATAAGCCCCGTCCTTTTTTTATTTTCGCATTTGGGCTGTGAATAATTTCTATAGCAGCCGCTATGGTTTCAATCAACTACAATTCGGTTTTCCGAAAATTACTCGTATGTCAATCAAGCAAGAACAGGATATGTCCTTTCTGGACCATTTGGAGGAGTTACGCTGGCATTTGATCCGCGCTTTTGCCTCTATTTTTGTTTTTTCCATCATTGCTTTTCTTTCCAAGAATATTCTGTTCCATCATATCATTCTGGCACCCTCCAGATCTGATTTTTGGACTTACCGCATGTTTTGTGAATTGGGGCAGTATCTGACAGGCTCTGATGCTTTCTGTATAGAGGAGTTGCCTTTTATTCTACAATCTCGTCAGGTGACGGGGCAGTTTATGATGCACGTGCAGTCTTCTTTTGTGGTAGGCTTGATTTTCGCTTTTCCTTATGCTTTTTGGGAAATATGGCGCTTTGTGGCCCCAGGATTATATGATGAAGAAAGAAATGCGGCACGTGGTGCTGTATTTTTTGTAAGTCTTTTATTCGCCCTTGGCGTGATGTTTGGCTACTTCATGGTGTTGCCAATTTCGCTGAATTTTTTGTCCAATTATCAACTGGATCCAACTATTCAGAATGAATTTGACATTATCAGTTATATTGGTACCGTGACCATGGTCGTATTGGCCTGTGCGCTGATGTTCCAGCTTCCGGTAGTGATCTATTTTCTGACCAAGGCAGGTATTGTGACGCCGGCCATACTGGAGGCTTACCGAAAGCATGCATTTGTAGCTTTTTTGGTGGTTTCAGCCATTATTACTCCTCCGGATGTGGTCAGTCAGATTTTGCTTTCCATTCCTTTGGTAGTGCTATATGAGATCAGTATTGTGATTGCCAAGCGGATCCAAAAGCGGGAGCAAAGCGAGGAATTGGTGGTATCTAAAAAGGAGCCGACAACTTATGACGGTCCTTTGGATCAGATGCCGGATTAAGAGCGAGTTTAAAAACCAAAATTCGTAGCGAAAATTTGAAGTATTGCAGGAGCGATATCCGATTATTATGAGAGAATAGCATTGCTATTGTTGAGCAATTATCCAAAATCGTTTCCAATAATTCGAATTTGCAGCCGGAGGGTGTGCTTTTAAACACGTTCTAATATTATTGAAGAGCATTTATTTCAAATAAAACAGCATAAAGATGTCTAAGAAAGTAGCAATTGGTGGTGATCACGCTTCTCCGGAATACAAAGCAGCCATCATTGAGCATTTGGAAGCAAAAGGCTTCGAGGTGAAAAATTATGGAACCAATTCTTTGGATTATCCTGATTTCGCGCATCCGGTAGCCAAGGGCGTGAATGATGGCGAATTTGAGCGTGGTATTCTAATCTGTGGTTCTGGCAATGGCGTGGCCATGACGGCCAACAAATACCCAAATGTGCGTGCGGGTTTATGCTGGACGAAGGAGATTGTGACTTTGATCCGTCAGCATAATGATGCCAATATTTTGGTGCTTCCGGCGCGTTTCACGGCTAAGCAGCAGGTGATCGAAATGGTGGATGAGTTTTTCTCCATGGAGTTTGAAGGCGGTCGCCATCAGAACCGTGTAAATAAGATCTGTATCTGATCAGCAACAGTAATGAAATAAAAGCCGCTTCCGGAAAAGGGAGCGGCTTTATTGTAATATGTTTTCTCCTTCCAGGATGGACATCAGGCGGTGGTTTAAATAAAGCTTCTCCTTTCCTACCCGCACGGATTTTAAATAGCCGGCTTTCTCCAGTTTGATCAAATAGTTCCCCACTGTTTTAGCCGTGCCAAGCTCTGCCTCTACCAATGTCTGTCTTTTAGAATAGGGGAGTTTAAATAATACCTCCATCAGGGTATAGCTATGGAATTTAGGGAACTCTGCCTTAATGGCCTCCGATGTTTGCTCCATTAACTCAATCACCGATTCCATCCGGAATAAGGCCTGTTTGGCGGTAATCTCCACCATATCCAGCATGTACAGGATGAAATCTTCCCAGGCCTCTTTTTCTGTTACTGCTCTAAGCTTTTTGTAATAGGACTCCCTTTCTTTTAAAATATATTCACTCAGAAAAAGGGCCGGGATATCCAACAGTTTATTTTGTTTTAAATACAATAGGAAAAGAATTCTTCCGGTTCTACCGTTTCCGTCGCTGAAGGGATGTATGGCTTCAAATTGGTAGTGCATCAGGCTCATTTTGATCAAAGGGTCCAGGTCATCCTCTGGATCATTAATGTACCGTTCCCATGCTTTTAGTTTTTTCAGTATGGTCTCCTCTCCTTCTGGAGGCGTATAAACCACCTCGCCTCTGGAATTGGCTAATCTGGTACCTGGAAAATCCCGGATGCCAGCCATGTTTTGCTTAATGCACTGCACAATTTTTATGCAAAGGTTAACGGTGATAAATGGCCTTTGCTCAAATTCTGTCATGCCTAACCATAGTGCCTTTTTGTAATGGAAGATTTCCTTATTGGCCGGATTAGCGAAGCGCTTCTCCACCAATAGAGCCTTAAAAAGGTCATCATTGGTGGTAACAATATTTTCAATTTCCGAGCTGGCCTTGGCTTCTTGTATATATAGAGTATCCAGGAAAAGGTTGGGGTTTGGCAGTTTGGTGAGTGCCCCGTTCAATTGCGCTAAGGCCCTGCTGGTAGTGACTAACTTCACCATGATATTTTTAGAATAAAGATCAATTTTAGGGGGTAATGGCGGAAGTGCATTATAAGGAAGATCTTTATGATAAGTCATGGCGATTTAAACAAGGGTAAATTTTTTCACTTTTTACTCTGCAAATAATAACGAGGGTAAACATCAGTTTAGTTGCCCCTTTAAATGTAATTTTTTCAGTTTTTTACTCTTTAAAAGTATTGCTGCTCCCTCAAAATGAGGGTAATTATTAATGAAAATTACCTTTTAGTTTTTTTCGAGTGTAGTATTATGCCTAAACTTCGCATCAAAGGTAAAAACTAGAATATTTTACTTCCCATTTTTTGGTGAAGGTAAATGAGTCCCTGTTATGGTTCTGAATTTTAGGGTGTTCTATTTTTTGTAGGAATGCGGGCTGTTTTTGAATTGCCAAAGAATTATTCCAAGGTGCAGCTCAAGATTACATGTTTTTACATCCATTTTATAACCATTTCAAAGGTAATTTATTGCAATAATTACCTTTGAGAGTGTTTCGAAGGTAATTCGGATACCAATACTAAAAGGGAGAGTAAAAGAAATAAGATTTTACCCTCCCAAAAGGTGAGAAGGTAGTAGCCCTCTTGGAAGAAACTAAGGTAAACCCTTCCATATTCACCTTTAAGCGCTCTTTGGATCGACCATTCTAAAGCTACATCATGATCAGTTCGAAGGTAATAAATGATAAAATTTACCTTTGAAAATGTTTCGAAGGTAAAAATGGCTCCAATGTTAATATGGAGAGTAAAAATAGAGAATTTTTACACTTGAAGGCGGAAAAAAGGTAGATATCCTCCTGGAAAAAACGAAGGAAGCTGCTCCCATATTCACCCTTTAGCGGAATTGAGGGAGAGACTAGGCTGAAGCGTTCTTTGGATTGACCATTTTAAAGTCACATCATGATCAATTTGAAGGTAATAAATTATAAAATTTACCTTTGAAAATGTTTCGAAGGTAGAAAGGGTTCCAATATTAATTTGAAGGGTAAAAATAGAGGGTTTTTACACTTCAAAGTGGAAAGAAGGTAGATGTACTCTTGAAAGAAACTAAGGTAGAGCCCTCCCATATTCACCCTTTAGCGGAATTGAGGGATAGACCAGGCTGAAGCGTTCTTTGGATCGACCATTTTAAAGCCACATCATGATCAATTCGAAGGTAATAAATGATAAAATTTACCTTTGAAAATGTTTCGAAGGTAGAAAGGGTCATTGCTTTATCTTCAAGGGTAAAAAGGGTTATTTTTTCCCTATAAATTGACTATGAGCGTCGGCTTTCAGAGTTTGAAGGGGAATTTACAGCATACCTTAACTTTGATTATTTCCGCCTTGAAAACTGGTAATTCCGAGAGAGCACTCTCCTTAAATTTACTCTTGAAAGAAATTGAAAGGTAAAAAACTGTAAAATTTACCTTTGATTGCTTATCGCAGGTAAATTTTACGCTGAAGAAATCCTTCCCTGGTAATTGCCGCTTCCAGCTACCACTGAATAACTGACTCACCTCTACTATCCAGGTACTTATTCGCCAGGCTGAAATGTTCATTGCCAATAAACCCCCGGTGAGCAGACAAAGGAGAAGGGTGAACGGAGGAAAGAATATAGTGCTTATTCTCATCAATCATACTGCTTTTTTTCTGCGCAAAGGCTCCCCAAAGCATAAACACGACTCCTTCTTTCTCTTCTGCAATCTTTTGAATCACAGCATCTGTAAAAGTCTCCCAACCCTTTTTTTGATGAGAACCCGCCTGCCCCTGCCGTACGGTAAGGGTTGCATTTAGAAGCAATACCCCCTGATCAGCCCAGCGTTCCAAATTGCCTGAAAAAGGGGGATCAATGTCCAGATCTCTTTTGAGTTCTTTAAAAATGTTTCGGAGAGAGGGCGGAAAGGCCACGCCGTCTAAAACAGAAAAGCTTAACCCATGCGCTTGTCCCAGGCCGTGATAGGGATCCTGCCCCAGAATCACCACTTTGGTGTCTTTAAATGAACACCTGTTGAATGCATTGAAGATATAATCCGGATGTGGGAAAATGATTTCTTTGCTGTATTCCTCCTGTACAAAGGCTTTCAGATCATTGAAATAGGCCTTTTGGAATTCTTCCTGAAGAACGGAGGACCAGTCATTTTTGATTTGGAAAGCTACCATCGTTATTGGGCTGGATTTTCTTAATAATTTAAATCGACCCAATTTGGGGAAAAGTCACGATATTTAAAATGATCCCTCATTTTACGGCATTTTTGTATTTGAGCTTTATGGTATTGCCTAAAACCTAGTGGAGAACCGTTAAAGCTCTATTTTTTCACTTTTTTTACTGCAGGGGATTGCAAATCAAATTTCCTTTATTACCTTTGCAGTCCCTTAAGCAATCAAGGGAATGAAAAATAAGCGAAAGTAGCTCAGCTGGTAGAGCACAACCTTGCCAAGGTTGGGGTCGCGAGTTCGAATCTCGTCTTTCGCTCCACTTAGAAATAAGTTGATAAAATATTTTCATTAAGCGAAAGTAGCTCAGCTGGTAGAGCACAACCTTGCCAAGGTTGGGGTCGCGAGTTCGAATCTCGTCTTTCGCTCCACTTAGAGATAAGTTGGAAAATATTTTATTCTGCGAAAGTAGCTCAGCTGGTAGAGCACAACCTTGCCAAGGTTGGGGTCGCGAGTTCGAATCTCGTCTTTCGCTCAAAAAAAGATCGACATGATCTTTTTTATGCCGCATCAGTTCGCTGATGGTCGGGCCGGGATGGTGGAATTGGTAGACACGCAAGACTTAAAATCTTGTGTCCGTTAGGACGTGCGGGTTCGACCCCCGCTCCTGGTACTATATTATTGCGAAAGTAGCTCAGCTGGTAGAGCACAACCTTGCCAAGGTTGGGGTCGCGAGTTCGAATCTCGTCTTTCGCTCAAAAAATTATTGAAATAGTATTTGCAAAATTTTTCAAAGGTGATTAATCTTGCAAGCTCAAATACGCGAAAGTAGCTCAGCTGGTAGAGCACAACCTTGCCAAGGTTGGGGTCGCGAGTTCGAATCTCGTCTTTCGCTCAAGAAAAGATCAACAGGATCTTTTTAAAGAGCCGCATCAGTTTACTGGTGGTCGGGCCGGGATGGTGGAATTGGTAGACACGCAAGACTTAAAATCTTGTGTCCGTTAGGACGTGCGGGTTCGACCCCCGCTCCTGGTACTATATTATTGCGAAAGTAGCTCAGCTGGTAGAGCACAACCTTGCCAAGGTTGGGGTCGCGAGTTCGAATCTCGTCTTTCGCTCATCACCTTCTCTGAATTTCAGGGAAGGTTTTTTTATGCTTTTTTTAAGGAGCCCCCTTTCCCTCTTTTGTTTTCCATTCTTTGTTATTATTTTGGCAGCCCGCCGCAAAGGAGCTAATCCTCTCCCTTAATATTTTAAGTATGAGGGCGGTTTTTGGAGAGTATAAAAATAATCATACCTGATTTTTATAATGGATACCGTAAATAACGAATTGCGAGAAGCACGTCAGCAAAAAATTCAGCAGGTTTTTTCAGAGGTTGGTAAAGTAGTCGTCGGACAGGAGTACATGGTAAACCGCCTATTGATAGGGCTTTTTACCCAGGGGCATATTCTTTTGGAAGGAGTTCCGGGCTTGGCAAAAACCTTAACGGTTAATACCCTGGCTGAAGTTTTAAAGCTGGATTTCCAGCGAATTCAGTTTACACCGGATCTTTTGCCAGCAGATTTGATCGGTACCATGATTTACAACCAGCGTTCCGGAGAGTTTGAGGTGAAGAAAGGTCCTGTATTTGCCAATATTATTTTGGCCGATGAGGTGAACCGTTCTCCTGCTAAAGTGCAGGCAGCACTTTTGGAGTCCATGCAGGAAAAGCAGGTGACTATTGGGGAGACCACCTACCCATTGGATCGCCCATTCTTGGTATTGGCGACCCAGAACCCGGTGGATCAAGAAGGTACTTATCCGCTTCCTGAGGCACAGGTAGACCGTTTTATGATGAAAGTATACGTGGACTACCTTTCTAAAGAAGACGAGCTGGAGGTGATGCGTAGAATGGCCAATATGCAGTTTAACTCCAAGGTGGAAACTATCCTTACCAAGGAGGATGTATTTGCCATTCGTGATGATATCAATGCCGTAACTATTTCGGAATCTTTAGAGAAATATCTGATCGAACTGGTGTTCGCCACCCGTAATCCTAAAGAATATGGTTTGAATGACTATGAGCATTACATTCAGTTTGGGGTGTCGCCACGAGCTTCTATTGCCTTGAATTTGGCAGCTAAGGCTACTGCATATTTTGATAACCGAAACTATGTGCTGCCGGAAGATATTAAAGAAATTGCGCCGGATGTTTTAAGTCATCGAATTTTACTGAATTATGAAGCAGAAGCAGACGGGGTAAGTAGCAGAGATGTAATCGAGGCCATCCTTAAAAAGGTGCCGATTCAATAAAAAGATAGAAATACGAACAAAAAGCCTTCTCCAAACCGGGAAGGCTTTTTGCATTTTAAGCCGAATTTTTCATCTCTAAAAATAGTAGATCACCTTAAGTTGCTCGCCTTCAGATTGATAATGTTAGTTATGTTTGCTGATTTTTTAATAGACCATATTGTGATGAGCTGACTTTTTCCTCATTTATCTGCTTTTTTGGAAAAACTCAAAATAGGGAGCTATTTCTTCATTTCCCCACCTTTCAGCTCGAGCCTGACGAAAGCATGCTTCATTCAGCGCAGCCGAGTGATGCGCACTTTTGTAGATTGTCCCTTTTCAAAGCCATTGTTGTTAGTCGTTCATGAAGTCCTTGGACCGTATCAATGGCCTATATGGGAGGGTGTTTCCGTTTTTTAGATTCACCAGCTTCTTTGTAAAAACTCGACATAGGGGCTATTGCTTTATCTTCTCCTCCTTGCAGCCCAAGGAGGATTTAAGTAAGCAAATTTCATTTTTACGAAGCAGCAGCAAAAGGCCGATGGTGATGAGGTTTTATTGTAATAGAAGGGGTCTAAAGTGATTTTAATCTCATTATTGATTTTTAATGATTGAGAGCGGAATGTTACTGCAATATTACCTTAAGGATTTTGTCGGTGAATACTCGTTAAAATGGTAAAAAGGACTGGTTTGTAAGGGGTAATTCCTTGTTGGGCTTTTCATGGAGAGGCTGGAAGTGATTTAGTGCATCATCTTGAATTGATGTTCTTAATATTCGGTTAAAGAATATTAGATAATCCATAAAGCTAAATTAATTTTTAAGAACTCGTTTAGTAATAGTGGCGCCCTACTTTTGCTCTCGAAAATTGAGTTACATAAAAGATCCATGAAAAACATTTTACTAACCTTTTGGTTGACAGCCTTTGCATCCGTAGCCGCTTTCGCGCAAAGTGGTACAATAAAAGGCGCAGTGAAGGACAAGACGACGGGCGAAGAGATTATTGGTGCCAATGTTTTGATCACCGGTACCACTTCTGGTGCTGCCACTGATGTATTTGGTAATTTTGAATTTAAAGCTGCTGCCGGAGAGCGCTCTATTACAGTATCTTATATTGGTTACAAAGACTGGACCGGGACGGTTACCGTTGCTGCCGGTTCAACCTCTGCCCTGAACGTTAACCTT
This sequence comes from Persicobacter diffluens, assembly GCF_036244895.1. Lineage (NCBI taxonomy): Bacteria > Pseudomonadati > Bacteroidota > Cytophagia > Cytophagales > Persicobacteraceae > Persicobacter > Persicobacter diffluens. Next base: position 3,480,065 of record NZ_BQKE01000001.1, on the reverse strand, counting down.
GATCCTGATTTGGTGGAACTGGAAGGGGTGGTAATTAAATCCAAAGCAGAAAGATCCGGTTCAGAGGTTTTGCTATTAGAGCAAAAGAAAGCGGCCACAATGGTAGAAAACATTGGGGTAAAGGAAATGGCCGTAAAAGGGGTTTCCAATGTGGAAGATGGTTTGACGAAGATGTCCGGTATTGCAAAGGTAGGCTCCAAAGGAGTTTACGTGCGTGGTTTGGGAGACCGCTATAATAGTGCGACCTTGAATGGCTTACCGGTTCCGGCCACCAATCCGGATATGAAAATGATTCCCCTCTCTATTTTTCCTACAGATGTGGTGGAAGCGATTTCAGTAAGCAAGACCTTTAACGCCAGCCAGTATGGCGACTTTGGTGGTGCAACGATAGATATTGGGACGAAGACTTATCCGGAAGAGGCCTTTTTGTCGGTAGGAGTTGGTGCCAGCGGTAACAGTATCGTCACAGGAAAAGACTTTAAAACATTCCAGGATGGCCAATTTGAAAGATTAGGCTTTTCCGGTAACGGTAGAGAGAATACTGTAAATCAAAGAAATGTTCCTTCCTCTCGTGAAACTGGGGGAGATCCTTTCAAAACAGGCTTTACACCAACCACCATTCAGGCGCCAGTGGGTTTTGATTTTAATATTCGTGGTGGAAATAAATTTGATGTTGGTTCAGAAGGGCAAATTGGTTTTATCGCCTCTGTAGCCCATGAGAATGATTTTGAGTACAGAGGTGGTTCCAGAAGAAACCTAAATGCTCAGGCCGTCGAATTAAATAATTTCCAGAGAGATGAGTATAATTACGCTACTCTGACTACCGCTTTGTTAGGGGTGAATTATCAGTTAAATCCAAGACATGATTTTACATACAACCTGCTTTTTGCCAATACTTCGGATAATACCACTTCAGAATTATTCGGTTATGTGCAGGATGTAGCCGCAAATGATATCTTGATCCGTCGAAACACTTACGTGCAATCCCGATTATTAACAAACCAATTGTTGGGAGAACACCTTTTGAATGACAATGAAACATTAACCCTGGATTGGGGAGTGTCTTACTCTACTACCAATAGAGTGGAACCAGATCGACGTCAGAACAGTTTTAGAGTAGATTCCCAAAAATTATTGCAGCTAAACGCTTCTCAAAATCATCGATTTTGGTCTGATATGGATGAGCATGAAATTGCGGCCAAGACCGGTTTGCTTTGGAAGCATGGCGCGATGGCCGATGATGAGGCCAAAGGAACTGTAGCATTTGGTTATCAAGGTAAATTCAAAGGCCGTCAGATGCAGAACTACCAGTACAATATAAGAGCCTCCGGTGATGGACTGAATCAAAATGTAGATCCTGAAAATCCGAATGAATTCTTTTCTGATGAAAATTATTTAAAAGGAAATTATACTTATTCCAATGGTATTGATGTTGCTCAGCATGAGTTTGAAGCGGATATGAATGTGCATGGACTTTATGGTTCTTATGACTATAATATTAACGAACGCTTGAAGGCTTTAATCGGTGTTCGTTTTGAAAATGGTTTGCAGGAAGTAAGATTCAGAAACCTTAGAAACTCGTATGATGATCCCTATCAGATCAGTCAATATAAGACCAATGATATTCTACCAAGCCTTTCATTAAAATATGCTGTAAATGATAAATCTAACTTAAGATTTGCTTTCAGTAAAACTTTGACTAGGCCAGGTATGAGAGAAATCATTCCTTTCCAGTATCAGGATGTGGATGGCAACTTGTTCGAAGGGAACAGAGATCTCCAGAATTCTACTAATTATAACCTGGATTTGAAATGGGAAATATTTCCAAATGCGGGAGAGTTGTTCTCTGTTTCTTTATTTGGAAAGAAAATATATGATGCCATTGAGCTAACGCAGGTTGCTCAAGGCGGTGGTAACCTGTTTACCTATACCAATACCGAGGGAGCGAATATTGGCGGAGCTGAGGTGGAATTCAATAAGAATTTGGAAAATGTCCTTGGTGATGCCTTTCAGGGGATAAGTATTGGGCTGAATGCCACCTATATGTATTCCGAAATTGTGCTGAAAGAAGGGGATCCCAAATCGGAAATCCTTACCAATAAAAGTCGTCAGTTACAAGGGGCCTCCCCCTATTTGGTGAATGCTAACCTGGCTTATAATAAAGAATTTGGCGCTTGGAGCACTACCTTTTCCGGCGTATTTAACATGTTTGGAGATCGGGTGTTTTCTGCAGGTCAGCAAGGCGCAGGAGATATTTATGAAAAGGCAGTTCCAAAATTAGACTTTGTGTGGAAAAACACTTTCTCAGACAAATGGTCTGTTGACCTGAAAGTAAAAAATATCCTGAACCCGGAGATTGAAAGGTACCAAAAGGAATTCAGCGATACGGCTATTCAGGATCAAACTGTGGATAGCTTCTATGAGGGTGTTTCTTTTAGTGTTGGTGTTAGTTATTTGATTAAGTAAATATAAAATTATTTAATATTTATTAATACAAAGTAAATGCAGGATTTGATTTAAGTTAATAAATCGAGTCTATATTTGCTTTCGAAATAAGAACAGAAACTATTTTACTAATTTATTCAAATGAAAAACCTTTTCAAACTTCCACTTTACGCTGCCATTGCTTTCGGCATGACGTTGACGTCTTGTTCAGATGATGACTCTACTCCAACAAATCCTTCGGGCGGTATCATTAACGATCAGAACGAAATCGTTAAAGATATCAATGAAGATATTACTTTGATGGCAGGAGAAACTTACTTTATCAATAAAGGTATTCACGTTACGAGTGACGCTAAACTGACCATTGAAAAAGGAGTTACCGTAAGAAATGGCGAAAGCTCGTACCTGTTAGTGGAGACTGGTTCTCAGATCTTCATCAATGGTGAGGCGGGTGAAGAAGTGGTGTTTACAGTAAACACGCAGACTCCTCAGCCTGGTGCCTGGGGTGGATTGATCATCAATGGTAAAGCTCCTATTAACGTATCCGGTGGTTCTGCTATTGCTGAAGTAGGAGATGTAGCTTACGGTGGCGATAACGCATCCGACAATTCAGGATCTATCTCTTACGCAGTATTCAAATACGGTGGTGCGCAAATTAATTCAGAAAAAGAGCACAATGGCGTAACTTTCAATGGTGTAGGTAGTGCAACCACAATCGATCACATTGCTGTTTACAACGCTTCAGATGATGCTTATGAGTGGTTCGGTGGTACTGTAAATGCTTCAAACTTGTTTGCTTACGGTACTCAGGATGATATTTATGACTGGACTTATGGTTGGGTTGGTACGGCAACCAATGTGTATGGCGAGCATAATGCGGCTATCAATAACGGTGAGAATGATCGTGGAATTGAGGCAGATACGAATTCTTCTAACTTCGCTGCTACACCTTTCTCTAACCCTACTATTGAGAACATTACTTTAAAGGATGCTGATCAAGTAGGTACTTCCGGTTTGAAATTGCGTAATGGTACTTCTTTCAACTTTGAAAATTTGGTAATTGAAGGATTTGGTCGTGACAATAAAAGTACGATCGAGGTAGAAACTGCTGAAACGGTTGGTTACATTATCAATGGAGATGCATCTATTGCAAGTTGGAACTTTATTCCTGCTGCAGGTCAGGATGCATACTCATTGAAAGTGAAAGATGCTACTGAGGCGGAAGAAGCAACTATCGGAACATTTTTCTCTTCGGCAATGGATGCTGCTGCTACCGGTGCTCCGGAGGCTTTGGTAACCTGGGGTAAGTCAGTTGCTGTAGCAGATAACCTTCCTGAGAACTAATTTTGGGAATTATAAATACAAAGTCACCCTGTGGTAAGGGTGACTTTTTTTTGTACCTTTTTTTATGAAACACTGGTGTTGGATACTCTTGTTCTTTGTCGCATGTGAGGTGAAGGACCGAAATATTGATTTTAAAACCTTAGAAAAGGATTTGGGCGCCTTGGCCTTGGAGGAAGATTTAAATCAAACGGCATTGGCGACCTTACGAAAGGTTGAAAATGATACCTTAAAGCGCGCACTCTCCAAATTGACCTACGCCCAATACGGTGAGGCGCAACCCGGATTGGCGATTTTAAAAGCAGAGCGGAATGAGATTAACCGAAAAGTAGATTCTGCCACCATCGCCTTTGAAATTGCCAAAAAGCAGCGTTTTAAGGAACTGTCTCATTTTGAATTGGAAGAACCCTATCAAGACAGGAAGTATTCTAGAATTCCTTATACCTGTACTTTTGAGCAGGATTCCATTTGGCAATTTTATGATTTGCTGGAAATCCGGTTCTATATGGATGATCGTTTTTTTGTCCACACCATGGTGGGGCTGGACACGGTGGCCTTTGGTAAGGAATATCCCATGCGTTTCTTTAAGTACTTTGCCAATGAGCAAGAGGCTAAGGCGGATTGGAAGCAGTTAAAGCAAATTATAGCGGAAGGTTCCTATCGATTGGATTTTCGTCCGGGAGGAAATAGAAGTAAATCTCAGCCAGTTCGCGATGCATTTGAACATCGTATTGCTGATTTATTGGAGCAGCGTAAAAAAATTGATCAACAGCTGAATGAAAACCTGCTTTTCAACCTAAAATAAGACAACTCAATTTCACTATAAAAATAAAGGGCGACCAATAATTGGCTGCCCTTTTCTAATTTATTCAAATGATATTTTATATCTCCTTTATGCGTCCTTATGGACACGAATACAAATATACGGTATTCAATAGAGTTATCTAAATGTTAATAGAAAATTACTTGATTTACATAAAAAAAGCGAGCCGTTGGGGATCGCTTTCTTTTGTTATTATGAAGATCGTAATTGAATGACGACTAAACAGATCTTAATAATTAATCTCCTGGGTCAGTTGACCATTTTCATCATAAACTTTCCACTCACCGGTTTTCTCACCATTGGCGTATTCTAATTCATATCGTACCGTTCCATTATCATCCCAGATGGTCCAGTTACCAGTTTTTTGTCCGTTTTTGTAGTAAGCCTCACTTACTTTTACCCCTTCTTTGTTCCATTTCACCCACTTGCCATCCTTTAAGCCATTAGCATATCCTCCCATTTCTTTCTGCTCGCCGGAAACGTAATACGTGTTGGCTAATCCATGCTTATTCCCTCTTACCAAGGTGAAAATCGCTTTAGTAGCGCCGTTATCATAGGTGTTCTCGAAGCGGCCTGAAAATAAGAGACCGTCCTCTCCGTAATACTTACCATTGCGCTCGATCAGGTTATCCACACCAGCAAACGCACTAACAGACATCAAAACAGCGGCAAATATTAAAACTAAATTTCTCATGACGGATATATTTAAAAAGTCTTTGATCTTGTTCGTTGATCAAATATACGGAAAAATTCGCCCAATGTTATCAAATTGTTAACAAAATTAACTTATCGTTTCTTTTAGATTGAATTTAAATAAATACGGAAGGTTAAATAGCTTTAAGTCAGGATATTAAGGAGGTGTCTGTTAGGTGGCTTAACGTTAACATAATATAGAGGAGTGCTGGTTTTATCATTTGGAGGGAGGCTTTGGAGAACATCATGCTCCTTCTCCTTTCAGCAAATAGGCAAAAAAAATCCTCCCGGTGATCGAGAGGATTATATATCTTAAAGGAATGCACGTCTATTCAATTTCCATCATTTTGAAAACGCTGGATGTCGGAGCCTGCCCTGTTGAAACCATGATTTTTTCTGATTCAGACTCATACGAAATGAAATTCACATTGACCTGATAAGCTCCTGGCTTTACATTGGAAAATTTGAAATTACCGTCAAAATCTGTCATGGCCTTAATCGTAGTACCCGCAATGACTACTTCTGCTCCAACCAAAGCCTCACCTGTTCGGTGATCTACTACTTTTCCCGCTAATACGGTAGTGCTTTTGGCATTATTGTTTTCACCACCAGCAAAAACTGACATCGAAACTAGACTGAAAAGAATGAGAGAAAGTAATTTTTTCATTTTCCTGTTATTAACTGCTTCAAAAGTACGACAAGAAATTTGGCTTAGCACTATTATCCATATCAATAAAATATTTTCTTAGTGTTACCCGAGTTTTACCAGTATTAAATTACTTCCTCTCTGGGGGTTTGATAATCAAATGGTTAGGAGGTGGGTTGTCCTGTAAGTTTAATGAGGGGAAGACCTTCAAGCTACAGGAAAGGCGGACTGATACGGATCTGAGCAGTATTTTTTCTTTAAATCATCAACTAGGATAATTCTCAATCCGTTGAAAAAATACATTAATATCTATAAAATTGACACATTCAGTGCTTATTACAGGTGGGACAGGATTAGTCGGTTCTTCCCTCTCCCAATATTTTCTTAAAAAAGGATGGAAAGTACATCATCTCAGTAGAAGAGTGGAGGGTTTGGTAAATGGCATTCATTCCTTTCTTTGGGATTTGGAATCGGATTATTTAGACCCAAGAGCATTGGATGGCGTGGATTATATTATTCATCTGGCAGGTGCGGGAGTGGCTGATCAACGATGGACACAGGCGCAGAAACAGTTGATTTTGACAAGCAGGTTGAAGTCTAGCCGATTGCTGAGATTAGCCTTGCAGAAACAAAAACATCAGGTGAAGGCCTTGGTGAGCGCTTCTGCCATTGGGATTTATGGAAATGTCCCGGAAGGCATCGTGACGGAGAAAGGTCCATATGCAAATGATTTTCTGGCCGATGTGGTCAAGCAATGGGAAGACGAGGTGGATAAAATACAAGAAAATCAATTGGTAAAGCGATTAGTAAAGCTCCGTATTGGCATTGTGCTCAGTGAAAAAGGTGGCGCTTTGGAAAAAATGCTGCTCCCAGTGAAATTTGGATTAGGAAGTCCTCTGGGCAGCGGTAAGCAAATGATGAGCTGGATTCATGTAAAGGATTTGGTCTCCATGTTTGCTTTTGCCATCAATGATGAGGAAATGAATGGCGTGTACAATGCCGTGGCGCCTGGCCCGGTCTCCAATGAGGAGTTTACCCGACAGCTGGCCGCAGTGAAAGGCAGACCATTATGGTTGCCGGCAGTGCCCGCGCCAGTGTTGAAAATGGCATTGGGGGAAATGTCTGAAATATTGTTAGGAGGAGCACAGGTGTCTTCCGAAAAAATAATGAATGCCGGTTTTGTATTTAAATATCCGGAATTGAAAACTGCCTTGCAGCATTTACTGGATAAGTAGATTGAAATTTTTCTATTATGAGTGAGTTGGAAAAAATTAATGCTTCCGAAGGGGAAAAAAAGATCAGAGAAGCATTTAAAACAAAAGACTGGTCCGAAATAAAAAGCTCAGACTCCTGGACTATTTTCCGGGTAATGGCGGAATTTGTGGAAGGCTTTGATAAGTTGGCAAGAATTGGTCCCTGTGTCTCCATCTTTGGCTCAGCCCGTACTGACGAAAAGAATGAATACTACCAGACGGCCTCCAAAATTGGTGAAATGCTGGTGCGTCATGGTTATGGGGTAATTACAGGTGGTGGACCCGGGATAATGGAAGCCGGTAATCGCGGAGCACATAAGGCTGGCGGCAAATCCGTGGGTTTAAATATTGAGTTGCCTTTTGAACAATTCTCCAATATTTATATCGATCCCGATAAGTTGATTACCTTTGATTACTTTTTTGTGAGAAAGGTAATGTTCATCCGTTATTCTCAGGGGTTCGTGGTAATGCCGGGGGGAATGGGAACATTAGACGAACTTTTTGAAGCCCTAACGCTTATTCAAACAGAGAAAATCGGTCGCTTTCCAATCGTGTTAGTGGGGCGGGAATATTGGAGTGGATTGGTGGACTGGCTCAGAAAAGTCGTTTGTGAAAAGGAGAAAAACATTGGTGAAGGTGATTTCGACCTGTTTTCGGTAGTCGATACGCCGGAAGAGGCAGTGGCCGTCATAGATGATTTTTATTCTAAATACCTGCTTAGTCCGAATTTTTAATGTCGGATGAAGCAAAAGAGATTGATTTTTGTGGGAGCATTAACCGACTAAATAACAGAAACTTTTGGTGAAGAAAATGATTTTGGGCTTGGGCGTTGCTGGGGTGATGGCCGGTCTGTGGTATGTAAAGGCTGAAGAAGAAACAATAATGGCCAAGGCGGCATCTCAAGCCGAGGTGCTAAGTGCAACAATGACAGCACCTGGAACGAATACTCCGGTATTTGTTAATGCCAAAGTGGTCAAAATGCCGAAGGATTTAAATCTGGCGGGGGAATCTGTGCCATTGGATGATCCAGAGGTTTATGAGCGCATGGATAAGGAATTGTATGTGAATACTTATTTCCATTCCAGTACAATTTTTTTGATTAAGCGTAGTACCCGATGGTTTCCGCAAATGGAGCCTATCTTAAAAGAAGCAGGAATTCCGGAGGATATGATGTATCTGGCGGCCATCGAAAGTGGGCTGGCGAATGTGGTGTCTCCTGCCGGAGCTGCAGGTTACTGGCAGTTGATGAAAGGCACGGCCCGGGAATTAGGGCTGGAGGTCAATGAGGAAGTGGACGAGCGCTATGATCCGATAAAATCCACCGAGGCGGCTTGTAAGTATATGCTGGCTTCTTATGAGAAGTATGGGAATTGGACCAATGTGGCGGCCTCCTATAATATGGGAAGAAATGGATTTAGTAAAGCTTTAGCCAAGCAGCGTGTGGATTCTTATTATGATTTGCTTTTAAATCAGGAAACAAGCCGTTATGTTTTCAGAATATTGGCCGTAAAGGAAATTTTAAACGATCCGGAAAAATTTGGTTTTCAGATTCCGGAGAGCGAAAAGTATAAGCCCGAGCAATTGAAAGTGGTGGAGGTAAAAAGCTCTATTCCAGACCTGACGTCCTGGGCTTTGGAACATGGGGTAAATTACAAGACCCTAAAAAGATACAACAGCTGGTTGAGAAAAAATACGTTGACGATTAAGTCTGGCAAAACTTATCAAATTAAATTACCGGCATAAGATATTTATAAAAAGCGAAGCTCTGAAGTTTCGCTTTTTTTTATGCAAAAAGGTCAGCGAATACATCACCGACCTTTTCTTTCTCTCTCTCTCAATTCAAGGATTCAGAAGCGAAGTTTCCTGTATTTTTGAAGCAGATATCTGGTTTTAAGCCAAATTATCCACCGCTGAATTTGTTGGGCCAGTGCAAATCACTTACCCTCAGATCATTACTTCTACTTTTCTTTTTAATAGCCCAAATTTTCGAAGCTTTTTTTCTCCTCCTCCATCTGCATCGTTGGCAAAACTTCGAAATAGAGAACTTATCCCTCATTTTTTCCGCCTTACAGCTAAACGAGGATTTAAGCATAAATAATACGAGTTAAGCTTGCCTATCCGGCTTAAATCGTTGCGATTTGTTCAAAGTATTGATTCACAACCTCTGTCAGTTGAGTAGATTCAATTAAAAAGCCATCGTGACCGTAAAGGCTGTCTATTTCTGAATAATGCGCATTATTCGTGTGCTTCGCTAAAAATTTTTGCTCTTCTATTGGAAACAGAATATCGGAACTCAGCCCGATGTATAAGCATGGAATCTGAATTTCGCCCAAAATAGCCTCAATTTCACCCCTGCCTCTTCCGATATTTTGGGAGTCCATCGCTTTGGACAGGTACCAATAACTGAAAGCATTGAATCTTTTAGCCATTTTTTCCCCCTGATAGCTTTGATAGGTACAGGCACGGAAATTATCCAGTTTGCTGTCATCCGGATCCTGCTGAGTCGCCAGATAAGTCTGATAATTACGATAAGAAAGCATGGCGACCGCCCTGGCTGTTTTCATTCCTTCCAATCCGGCTTTCACTGATTTTTCCTGCCAGCTAGGATCCTGCTCAATGGCCATGCGTTGTGTCTGGTTAAAAGCAATACCCCATGGAGAATGCTTGGCACTGGCTCCAATGCAGATCAGACTTTGAAATACTTCCGGCTGACTGATGGTCCACTCTAAAGCCTGTTGTCCGCCCAGAGAACAGCCGATTAATTGGCTTACCTTTTCAATATTTAAATGCTGTCTTAAAATATCAAAGGCACCAATGATGTCTCTGTTGGTCAGCAAAGGAAAGTCGTGAAAATAGGGTGTCTTGGTTGCAGGATTAATACTCAATGGCCCGGTAGAGCCATAGCAACTGCCCAGCATATTGGCGCAAACAATGAAGTGTTTTTCCGGGTCAAAAAGTTTCCCTTCGCCAAAAAGTCCCGGCCACCAATCCAATACATTGTCATTGCCGGAAAAGGCATGACAAACCCAGATGACGTTATCCTTCGCTTCGTTAAGCTGGCCAATAGTGGCATAAGCCAGCGTAAATTCCGGCAGTGTTTTGCCCTCTTCGGTAGTATAGGGTTGGGTATAATGAAATTCGTGTTGCGAGACCATGCTTGGGGTTTTATGTTACAGGCAAAAGGCACGGTCAAAAAAGATGCCGTGCCTGAAATAAAAATGCTTATTTATTGGGCGAGCGCTGATGCAAATGCAGTTTCGAATGCTTGCGTCAGGTCACCTTTGATATCATCAATATGTTCGAAACCAACAGAAAGGCGGAGCGCATTTGGCGTAACGCCTGCGGCTACTCTCTCTTCCTCACTTAATTGCTGGTGGGTGGTGGAAGCCGGGTGAATAATGAGTGTTTTGGCATCTCCTACATTGGCCAAATGACTCACTAATTTCAGGCTGTCCACGAATTTTTTAGTGGTTTCCAAATCTCCTTTTACAGAGAAAGATAGCACACCGCCAAATCCTCTCTTTAAATATTTTTTTGCAATTTCATGGCCCGGGTGCGAAGGAAGTCCGGGATAACTAACGGATTCCACTAATTCATGCGCTTCCAGCCATTCTGCGACAGACTGGGCATTTTCCACGGTTCTTTCCACCCGAAGGGACAGAGTTTCCAATCCCTGAATGAGCTGGAAAGAGTTAAATGGGCTCAGTGCAGGGCCAAAATCTCTCAAGCCTTCCACCCTGGCGCGGATGATGTAGGCAATATTTCCGAAAGGAGAGTCACTACCGAAGGTTTCCCAGAAATTCAGGCCGTGGTATCCTTCTGACGGTTCTGTGAATTGTGGGTATTTTCCATTTCCCCAATTGTAATTTCCACCATCAATAATTACTCCTCCAATACTGGTGCCGTGTCCTCCAATCCATTTGGTGGCAGAAGCGGTCACGATATTGGCGCCGTGCTCTAAAGGACGGAATAAATAGCCGCCAGCACCGAAGGTGTTATCCACCACCAATGGCACATCGTGCTTTTGGGCGACAGCAGCGATTTTTTCAAAATCCGGCACATTAAAAGAAGGGTTGCCAATGGTTTCCAGATAAATCGCCTTGGTGTTTTCATCAATGAGCTGGTCAAAATGCTCCGCTTCATTGTCTTCAGTGAACTTTACCTCAATTCCCAGGCGCTTAAATGCTACTTTGAACTGATTGTAAGTTCCTCCATACAAATTGGGGCTACTCACAATATTGTCTCCGGCATTCACAATATTATTCAGGGCAATAAACTGTGCAGCTTGTCCCGAACCCACAGCCAAAGCAGCTACCCCGCCTTCCAATGCGGCAATGCGCTGCTCGAAAACATCCGTAGTCGGATTCATGATACGGGTGTAGATATTGCCAAATTCCTTCAGGGCGAATAAATTAGCGCCATGGTCGGAATCCTTGAATACATAGGAACTGGTCTGGAATAATGGCACTGCTCGCGAACGCGTATCGCTATCCAAAGTGTGACCGGCATGTAATTGAAGGGTTTCGAAATTTAAAGACTGAGACATTATTTCTGATTTTTTTATTTCAACGATTGATATGCTAATTCAACAATGCTGATCACCTTTGGGTGATGCCAATGTTACGATGCGTGAAAACGCACCGTGGTCGGAAGTAGATGAATTATAATGCCACTAAGGGCGCATTCGTTGAAATGCACGAAAACACATCAGGCTACGGTTTGCAGTAGCTGAGGAAATAATATCAGAAGGTGCGATCTGAATCGCTTTGTGAAGCTGAATTAATCTCATTGTCTAACAATTTATATTCACCAATTAACTATGGTTCAGGAATTAGCACCTTAACGAGGGTCAGGTTGCTAGAGCTTCTTCGAGCCTGTCTCTCCACTCTTCTATATAAATCAATGCTCAGATTGAGCCTTGACTTGATGCCTCAAAGATGAGGGGCGGATTTTTGAAATCCAAATGAATGCCTGATTTTTTTGGTAATGGCCAAAATTTATAGGGGGTAGGTCCGGTATGGCTAATTAGATTTCAAATTCTAAATCTCCAGCCTTATTTTGCTGATATACAAAATGAAAGTCAAACCAAAAATCATAATCCGCATAAGGAACACAGTCCTTCCATACCTGACTATCAATTCTTATTGACTGTATTAAATTTCGGGGAATCCACTGCAAGAGCTCACCCGCCTGATGAATAGGTAATTCTGAAATTCTGACAAATTCAAAGCCCAAATGATTTGTAGGAGAATGCTTCATAATTCAGGTATAAAAATTTCTATTAAGATACCGATCATGAATTTGATTATCAATAGTATAAGGTTATTTCCGTGTTAAATATTGTTAAACAAAAAGTCCCATTTGTTATCTTGATTTTTCCTGAATGAAACCTTTATGGAGCGGAGAGTCTGAAAGTAGATTTAATTGGAAAGTGGTCGGAGTATGGGACTTCACGAAGTGTTTTAAAATTATTCAATTCAAAAGCATCTGAATAAAACTGATTGTCTATTCTGAGGAAAAACATCGGGCTGTTCACGCTGAAACCAAAACCCCTCCCCTTTTGCTCAAAGGCATTGTGAAGGTTTTTTCGAAATTGTTGATAATTATAGGTAAACGGAGGGTCATTAAAATCACCACAAACCAATACCGGATACGGAGACTGGGCAATATGCACTAGTATCGGATGGGTCTGGTTTACCCTTTTCTGAATACCACTTTTAAGTTTTGAGAGGAGTATGGGGTATGCTTCACTGGCTTTTTGCCATTCCAATTCCGGATTGATTCCCATGGAATGCAGATGTAAATTATAGACACGTATGGTGTCTTTTGGGGACAATAAAACATCCGCAAATATGGCCTGATTGATGCTCGACTCTCCGATATCTATCTTTCCTCGCTTTAAAATCGGAAACTTACTGAAAATCGCCATCCCCCTGGCAAATTCGTCATTTTCAGCAAATTGATGATAATTCAACACGTAAGGCTCATAGCCTTTTTGCTTTAATTTTTGACTCACATTCAGGGCTTTCCATCGGCCGTCGCTGTAATATTCCTGCAGGCATTTAATAGCGGAAGTATCTTCGACTATGAAATTGATCATTTCCTGAGAGTACACCCAGCCTTTGGCTTCCTCCGCCTTATATTCTCGCATCAACCGGCTATTGTAGCTCAGCACTTCAAAAGATTTTCTCTCTTGGTCGGTTACTACGGAGTTCCACTGAAAAATTTCCGGCATTACAAATACCCCAAAGAGTAACAAGCCTAAGCTTAAGAAGGGAATCCGGTGACGGAGGATGAGCTGAAAAGCAATATTCATTAACAGGCAAAGCATTAAAACCGGTATGCCGTAGGAAAGGATTCCCGCGGGCCAGAATAGTGTAGGCGGAATAAAAATACTGCCATATATCAGCAGACTGGTGATGATTAAAAAGATATTGAGAATCCTGAGCATAATGAAGTTAGGGCAAAACAAAACTGAATCATTGTCCTTTTTTTATACTAAGTAGTATTTAAGGGCTGGTGGTTTTTGAATCCTGTTATATAAATGACAATAGGGCATAATAAAGGTTATTTCCACCGAATTTAATGGATCCTTTTGATTACCTTTGGCGTCAAATAAAAAAAAGAGTATTTGCTATGGCAACTTTTCTAATTGTTATCGGATTCTTCGCAGCTTTTTTTGTGATGATGTCTGTTCGTCTGATTTTGAAAAAAGATGGAGAGTTCAGAGGTACTTGTGCTTCTCAAAGTCCTTTTCTAAACAAATCGGGGGAACCCTGTGGCTTTTGTGGAAAAACACCGGAACAATGTAAAAATCGCAAAAACCTCAGCAACGCTCCCACTGTTGACGACCTTTTAGCGGGCAAGCAGTAGTGTGCTTTTTTGTATCTTAATCTGTTTATTTATTGTCATTTTAAGAGACAGGTCTAAGTTTTTTTTTATTATTTTTGCCGAGAATCATTAGAATTATAGATGACACTGATTAAATCAATTTCGGGTATCCGAGGTACGATTGGAGGACAAGCTGGAGAGGCCCTGACTCCTGTGGATGTGGTTAAATTCGCTGCAGCTTTTGGTAGTTGGGTAGTAAAGCAAACGAACAACCCAAAAATCGTAATTGGACGTGATGCACGTATTTCCGGAGAGATGGTGTCCAACCTTGTGGTGGCTACGCTTCAGGGATTGGGAATTGATGTGGTAGACTTAGGTCTTTCCACCACACCGACTGTGGAAATTGCGGTGCCGCTTGAGGAGGCCGGCGGAGGAATTATCCTTACTGCCAGCCATAACCCTATCCAATGGAATGCCCTTAAATTACTAAATGCCAAAGGTGAGTTCATTTCTGCTCAGGATGGTGCCGAAGTTTTGGAAATTGCCGAGGCAGAAGCATTCAATTTTGCGGAAGTGAAGGCTTTAGGTAAAGTAAGCAAGGCAGATCACTATATTGATAAGCACATTGAAATGATTTTGGCACTTCCATTAGTGGATGTTGAAGCCATTAAGGCGGCCAATTTCAGAGTAGCCATTGATTGCGTGAACTCAACCGGAGGAATTTCTCTTCCTCCCTTATTGAAAGCCTTGGGTGTGGAAGAAGTAACAGAGTTTTACTGTGAGCCAAACGGTCACTTCCCGCACAATCCGGAACCATTACCGGAAAACCTTCGTCAGTTCTCTCAGGAGTTGCAAAGTGGTGATTTCGATTTAGGAATCGTTGTGGATCCTGATGTGGATCGCCTGGTATTCATGAAGGAAGATGGGGAGTCTTTCGGAGAAGAATACACTTTGGTGGCCATTTCAGATTACATATTGAAAGCCAATGGTGGTGGAAGCACGGTATCTAATTTGTCTTCCACACGTGCGCTGCGCGATGTAACCGAGAAAGCAGGTGGTACTTACACGGCTGCCGCAGTGGGTGAAGTCAATGTGGTGACGCAAATGAAAGCCACCAATGCGGTGATCGGTGGAGAAGGTAACGGAGGTGTGATTTATCCGGAATTGCATTACGGACGTGATGCGCTGGTAGGAATTGCTTTATTTCTGACCCAGCTGGCAAAATTCGGTAAGTCGATTTCCTTCCTGAGATCAACCTATCCCAATTATTTCATTAGCAAAAACAAAATTGAATTGACTCCGGATGTGGATGTGGATTTGATTTTAGAAAAAATTGCTGCGAAATATGCTAAGCATCCGGTTAACACCATTGATGGTGTGAAAATTGATTTTGAAGACGAGTGGGTACACCTGCGTAAGTCGAATACGGAGCCGATTATCCGCATTTATGCAGAGTCTCCTTCCTTGGCAACCGCAGAGCACCTGGCCAACAAAATTATTTCAGACATTCGGGAGATTATTATGGAATCCAAAAGCGAGGCCGAATAATCTATTGATATAAGTAAAAATCTGAAAAAAACCGTATGGCAGTAGCTGTACGGTTTTTTTTCATCCAAAAGGTGCTTATTATAGCCTTTGAAAAACAAATTAGCAGTCAGAATTAAGATTTTTAGGACCATGGTAAGTCGTGGCAAACAGGAGATATGAAGGTATATTTTGATAATGCAGCTACCTCTCCGGTGGCTCCCGAGGTATTTGAGGAGATGATTCCTTTTTTGAGGGATCATTTTGGTAATCCTAATTCACAGCATTCCCACGGGCGAGAAAACCGTTCGGCCATTGAAAAAGCCCGCAAGCTGGTGGCGCAGAAACTGGGCGCCCAAACCAATGAAATATTTTTTACTTCCGGCGGTACAGAGTCTGACAATACAGCCATTCTGGGAGCAGTAAAGGCTTTTGGTTTAAAGCATATCATTACTTCCCCGCTGGAGCATCATGCCGTTTTGCATACCGTGGAGCATTTAGCAAAAGAGGGCTTGGTGACTTTACATTTGCTGAAAGTTGACCAGCAGGGAAATATTGATTTTACCCATTTAGAGGAATTATTAGAAGCGCATGGCGCCGAAAGCCTGGTGACTTTGATGCATGGCAATAATGAGATCGGGAATTTACTGGATCTGGAAGCTGTCGGGGAGCTGGCCCATCAATACGGAGCCCGCTTTCATACCGATGCCGTGCAAACGGTGGGGCATTATCCTTTTAACCTTTCCGAAACAAAAGTGGATTTTCTGGCAGCCTCTGCCCATAAATTTAATGGCCCAAAAGGAATTGGTATTCTTTATGTCGCTAAAGAAAATAAAATCGGTCCCTTTATTCATGGTGGTGGACAGGAGCGCGGTATGCGTGGCGGTACGGAGAATGTGGCCAGCATCGTAGGGATGGCGAAGGCTCTGGAGATAGCCCATGATCGCATGGAGGCTGATATTGCCCATGGAAAGTCTATCAAATCCTATTTAAAAGAAAGTTTGGAGGCCAAGTTGAACGAAGTTCAGTTCAATGGACGCTCTGGAGACTTGGAGGCCAGCCTGTATGGCGTACTGAATGTGAGCCTGCCTTCTTCCAAAGATGCCGGTATGCTGCTTTTCAGCCTTGACCTGAAGGGGATTTCTGCTTCCGGCGGGAGTGCATGTTCCTCCGGTGCCCTGACGGGTTCTCATGTTTTGACCGGTATTAAGGCCGACGAAAATCGCCCAAGCGTGCGTTTTTCTTTTGGACGCTATAATACCAAAGAGGAAGTAGATTATGTGGTAGAACAACTGCTGGCGATTCTATAATTTATAAGCAGAGTTATACAGGCCTAAATCCTCATTGAGCTGAAAGGTGAGAAAAATGAAAGAGTTTTTCCGATTTCGTTATTTCCAATGAAGCAGATGAAGGAGGAGAAAGCAAGTATACCCAATTTGAGCTATTGATAATTCGAGAAAACTAACCGGAAAGCGCTGAAGTATAGGTGTTTGTGGTAACCCACTAAATCTAGTGGTGAATAATTCGGCTTAAGGGGAAATCCCTCGCGAGCTCGGGTCGGGCTGTCGTGGCTCGCTTTTTTGCCTGATTTTACTCCAAAACCAAGGCAGGCAAAAAGAGCTCAGACAGGCCCACTCCATCCCTTTTCCAAGGCCTTCGGCCAATAAAAAAGGCTGTCTTCTTCCGGACAGCCTTTTTTTATTTTCTAAGCCAGATCAGGCATTCACCAAATCCGATTGGTTTTTCAATACGATTTGCTTTAAGCACTCTACCCAAAGCGGATGGTTATTCAGGCTTTCAACGAGATCCCACTGCTCTCCGCCGGCTTCCATGAATTCTTCCTTGAACTCATCCCCCACCTCAATAGTGGTCTCCAGGCAGTCGGCAATAAAGCTGGGTGAAAAAGCCAGCACCTTTTTATGGCCCATTGCAGGGAGTTGTTTCAGGAGCTCATCCGCATAAGGCTGAATCCATGGATCTTTCCCCAGTCTGGATTGGAAGGCTACAGTATATTTTTCTTCCGGAATGCCCAATGCTGCAGCAATTAGTCTGGAGGTCTGGTAACATTGTGCTCGGTAGCAGTATTTGTTCTTTTTGTTGTAAGTGGCGCAGCACTTATCATTCAGCTTACAGTAGCCGCCATTGGAGGCCTTATGAATCTGGCGTTCCGGTACGCCGTGATAGCTGAAAAGGAAATGGTCGTAATCCGTTTGCTCCATTAGGGGCAAAGCGCGCTCTTTAATCGTCGCGATGAAAAGCTCCTCCTCTAAAAACTGCTCTACGAATTTAATGGTCGGAATCACCTGCCAATCTTTCACGATTTCCATCACCTTGTCCGCCACAGAACCTGTAGTTGCTGAGGCATATTGTGGGAATAATGGAATGACCAATATCTCCCCAACATCATTTTTTCGTAATTCCTCCAAAGCCACCTGTATGCTGGGGTTCTGATAGCGCATGCCCAGTGCTACCACATAATCCTCCCCCAGCGATTGCTGTAAAGCAGCCTGCACATCCGTTCCATAAAACATCAGGGGAGAGCCACGGTCTTCCCATAGCTCCTGATAAGTTTTGGCCGACTTAGGAGCTCGGAAAGGTGCGATAATCAAATTCACCAGCATCCATCGGCTGATAAAAGGAATATCAATCACACGCTTGTCCATCAGGAACTCACGCAGGTATTTGCGCACATCAGGGGTCGCAGGGCTATCCGGTGTTCCCAGATTGACCAGTAAAATGCCTTTTTTGACTTTGGGTGTATTCATTGGAATTTTCTTCGTAAAATGGTTTGTTCACACTGTTCTCTTCTCCAATTGGGGAGTTTCAGTGATGGTTTATTGCGTTAGATTGTTTGGGTAGCCTGAGGAAAGGGCATAAAAAAACTCTTTCCTGCGTAAAAATAGCAAAAAAGAGTTTTACTCATAGCTTTATGAGGCAGATCAATCCTCAGTCACCAGTTCTGCGATAACTGTTTTGCCACCCTTGGTTTTCTGATTCAGGTCTACTTTTACTTTGGTGTCCAATGGAAGAAAAACATCTACACGGCTACCGAACTTGATGAAGCCGTATTCTTGTCCGGCTTTGTATTCATCCCCTTCATTGGCGTAAATCTTGATTCTTCGGGCCATGGCACCGGCAATTTGTCTGACCAATACCTCTACCCCATTTTCCATTTTAAGCACCATAGTGGTACGCTCATTTTCGGAGCTTGCTTTCGGATGCCATGCCACCAAATATTTTCCTGCGTGATATTTGCAGAAAGATACGATTCCATTCACAGGCGCCCGGTTGTTATGCACATTCAGTGGCGACATGAAAATGGAAATCTGCTTGCGCATTTCATTGAAATATTCATTCTCCATTACGTCTTCAATCACGACTACCTTCCCGTCCGCCGGAGCGATGACCTGACCCTCAGAAATTTCCAGCTTGCGCTTGGGCATGCGGAAAAACTGAAGATTTAATAAAAAGAAAATGACACTTACAATCTGACTTACCCTGTGCATAATTACCTTATCCGGAAAGGAATAGATCAATGCTGCATTAATGCCCGCCAAAATCAATAGTAAAACCGTTAAATACGTTCTACCTTCTCTATGTATAGTCATGATATTTTATTGCTCTTGGATTATGTTGCTTGTCAGACCTGAGGCCATACAAAAAAACAAAGATAAATAAAAAGCAGACAATATTCTATTGCCTGCCTTGGTCACTTTTAAAAAAGCGAAATATTTCAATTTTCTAGTATCCTCCTCTGTATTTATAAGCTTTGTTAATCTTGCTGATAGCCACGATATAAGCAGCGATGCGCATAGGGACATTATAGCGGTTGTGCTTATTATAAACATTTTCAAATGCAGCACGAATGGTTCGGTCTGCACGTCTGTTTACTCGTTCCCGCGTCCATTTATAACCCAATCGGTTCTGAACCCACTCAAAATAAGAGACGGTAACACCACCTGCATTGGCCAAAATATCCGGTACCACCATGATGCCCTTTTTGTTGATGATCTCATCCGCCGCAGCCATGGTCGGCCCGTTAGCTCCTTCTACAATTAACCTGGCCTGAATGCGATCCGCATTCTTAGGGGTGATCACATCTTCCTTAGCGGCGGGAATCAATACGTCGACGTCCAGGAATAAAAGCTCCTCTGCATCTTCCATTTTGGTAGCACCTTCGAAGCCTTCTAAAGTACGCTCATTATTGTCGCGGTAATCAATAGCCTCCTGAATATTAATACCATTTTCATTGTAATAGGAGCCTGAAATATCAGAGATGGCCACCACTTTTGCGCCTCTTTCCTGTAAAAGCAAAGCTGCAAAAGAACCTACATTTCCAAAGCCCTGTACAGCAATAATTGAATTGTAGGGGTTAATCTGAAGTTTTTCCATGGCAGACAAACAGCTGATCATTACTCCACGGCCAGTGGCCTCGGCGCGTCCTAAGGAGCCTCCTAAAGTTATTGGTTTTCCGGTCACTACCGCATTCACCGTCATGCCGTGATTGCGGGAGTATTCATCCATCATCCATGCCATTTCCCTTGGGCCTGTTCCCATGTCTGGCGCCGGAATATCCCTATCCGGACCGAAAACTTCTGCCATCGCAGTGGTGTAGGCGCGGGTAAGGCGCTCAATTTCCCCGGCAGACATTTTGCGCGGGTCACATTTAATGCCCCCTTTTGCGCCACCATAAGGAATATCCACCACGGCACATTTCCAGGTCATCCAGGCTGCAAGTGCCTTAACCTCATCCAGGTTAACGTCCATATCGTAACGAACGCCCCCTTTCGAAGGTCCTAAGATGTTGGAGTGAATGACGCGATAGCCTTCAAATACCTGAATGGAGCCATTGTCCATGGTGATGGGCAGGCTTACAAGCACCTGCTTATCGGGGGACTTTAAGACATTGTAAACTTCATCTTCTAATCCTAACTTCTCTGCTGCAATGATGAAGCGAGACATCATGGATTCAAAAGGATTTTCATGATCCTTTATTGGTGCGGGTTCGATGTAAGCCATATCCTGTAAATAGAATGTTGTTCGTTTTGTAATACGAATGCTAATTTAGGAAAATTGCTAAATTTCCAATATCAGCATTGAAAAAACTTCTGATTTTAAAAAAGTCTTAAAATCTCAAAGAAGGCCGCGATGAATGGTATGGATAATAAGAGGCCATCAAATCGATCCAAAAATCCTCCATGTCCGGGAAGTGTAGAGGCGGAATCTTTTATTTCGATGCTTCTCTTAAACAGAGATTCTACCAAATCGCCATAACTTCCGGCAATGATGATGATCACCGATAAGCCGATCCATTGCTCCAAAGGCAGCGTCCCCCAAAAATAATGTAAGACTACCGCCACTGTTAACGATAAAATGGCTCCTCCGGCGAATCCTTCCCAGGTTTTTTTCGGCGAAATTCGCTCAAACAGCTTGTTTTTGCCAAAATTCACCCCGGCAAAGTAAGCGCCGGTATCACTTGCCCAAAGCAGTAATAGCATACCCAGCACGATATGGCTTTGATAGCTTCCCTGAGAGAAAGCGCAGTAGTGCAATAAGGTAAAGGGTAGGCCGACATAGATAATCCCCAACACCGTATGAGCAATAGAGTTGAAGGGTTTTTCTTCCGGTCTTTGGTATAATTTGGAAAAATAAATGATTCCTAAAATAGGGCCGAGCAACATCATCAACGAAATGGACCAACCTTCTTGAAAGTGAAAGAAAGTGATCAGGTTCATTCCCGCCCCGATAATGGTTCCTAAAATGGCGTAGGGCTGATGTCCGTCTGCTTTTATCAGTCGGTAAAATTCCAGCTGGGCCAAAATAGAGATAACAAAGAAAAGGATGAAGTAGGAATAGGCATTAAAAAATATGGCGGAAATCATTACGGCCATACCGATTAATCCGGTGATGATGCGCTGGGTGAGGTTGCTGAATTTATTCAAACTTGATGTCATTTTCAATAAGCTGTTTGGCCCTGAGTAGATCATCGCGTTGCACTTTGATCTCATAGTTACCGAAAATGGCATAGGCCCGGTCCTTTTTATCCATTAAAAAGGCGGGAATATTATTTTGTTCCAATACATCCCTGACGATGGTTGCGCGCTGCAAATTCTTCGTCTTATAGGCAGTTTGCCAATTTTCCATAATCCTCAAAAGGGCTTTGTAATCGGAGCCAAAGGTAATATTAATTGCTTAATTTATATCATATTCGCCGGAATGTTCTGATCGAAGAACAATAAGCCTTCACTCTGCGCAGGGAGATATTGAATTTGATTTTTCCAATCCCATAAGCCTTTTCTTATTTTTACCTCCCTTTCCATTCTGGTTTTAAGAAAGTTAAGTGGATCGTAATCCTGGGCATTCCAGCATGCTTTGGCAATGCCGTTTAACTGTTGGAGGTGCTGTTCGCTCCTATCCAGCAATAGGTTGACCAGGTCTTCGTAGCTATCAATGGCGGGATGTGGCGGATGGACTTCAGGGTTTTCAGCCACCTGCCCACATTCCTGCAAGTAATTCATCATCTGGTTCTGAAAGTTCCAGTGCTGTTCAGCGGCTTGCCTGCAATAGGTTTTCATACCGGTGAAGCCATTGGTCTCGCACCAGTTTTGAAAAAAGAGATGAGCAGAACGGCTGTGGGCTTCCGCAGCGATGAATTCGTTAAGGGAAAGGACGGTTGATTTTTGTAATCGCATGAACAGGGAAAATTGAAAGCAGAAAATAACAAAATGGATTTGCAGCATCAACTTTCAGTTTACCTTTTTGTCTTACTGTTTTTCCTGAAATTTGGGAATTATTCCCTCTTTTAACCATGGATTTATCAAGGGGCAGACTTTTTTGATCAAATACAAACCATTAAATTTGTATCTGCTTTATGCAAATGGTCTGAAAATAGGCAGGTTATTTGTTTGAAGGTAAAGGAATTGAGTGAATACTTGGTTCAAATAGTATTAGGAACAGTCTGCAATAGGTGGACTTAAAAATTAGGAAAAGCCCTATGGTAAAAATTGGAGAAGTAGAATTAGGCGATTATCCCTTGTTGCTTGCCCCTATGGAGGATGTGAGTGACCCGCCATTTCGTGCCGTGTGCAAGGAAAATGGTGCAGATATGATGTATACAGAGTTTATTTCTGCTGAAGGTCTGATTCGAGATGCTGCCAAAAGCCGTCAAAAACTGGATATTTATAATGAGGAACGCCCGATAGGTATTCAAATTTTTGGAGATAAGATAGAATCTATGCGGGAGGCAGCCGCCATTGCTGAGGAGGCTGATCCTGAATTGATTGATATTAATTACGGTTGTCCGGTAAAAAAAGTAGCCTGTAAAGGGGCTGGCGCCGGCATTCTGAAGGATATTCCGAAGATGCAGCGCATGACGGAGGAAATTGTCAAGCAGGTTAAAAAACCGGTAACGGTAAAAACCCGCCTGGGCTGGGACAGCAATACGATTCAGATCCTGGAAGTAGCCAAGCGCCTGCAGGATGTGGGCATTGCTGCACTGACGATCCACGGCCGTACGCGCCAGCAAATGTATAAAGGCGAGGCGGACTGGAATCCGATTGCAGAAGTGAAAAACCACCCGGATATTCATATTCCCATTTTCGGAAATGGTGATATTGATTCACCGGAGAAAGCCCTGGAGTATAAGGAAAAATTTGGATTGGATGGCGCCATGATCGGTCGTGCGGCCATCGGATACCCCTGGATCTTCAAAGAAATTAAACACTTTATGGCTACGGGAGAAAAGCTTGCTCCGCCGACTTTAGAGGAAAGAGTTGCTATCGCTAAACGTCATTTGGAGTTTTCGCTGGAGTGGAAAGGTGAGCGTCAGGGAATTTTGGAAATGCGTCGCCATTACACCAATTATTTCCGTGGAGTAGCCAACTTTAAGCCTTACCGGATGAAACTGGTAGAAAGCCTGGATCCGAAGGAATTGTTCGGTGTGTTGGATGAAGTACAGACAAACTTAATCCTGCCGGAGCCTGTTTAAAATAAGTCCAAGGAAGCCGAGCAATATGGCTTCCTTTTTTATTGACCTACATTATCCTATATTCCGTCATGGAAAGAATTTACACCTACCTCAGGCAAAGTGTTACCTCAAACTGGCTAATGCTTTTTATCCTGTCTTTTGTCTGGGGCAGTTCATTTATCTTAATTAAAAGGGGGCTGGATGTATTCACCGCTCCGCAGGTAGGCGCCATTCGGATGCTGTCCGCCGGCATGTTCTTATTTCCATTAGGGGTAAGAGCTTTGAGCAATGTGAAGCGACGTCACCTATTTCCCCTCTTCTTTTCAGGTTTTATAGGTTCCTTGGTACCGGCTTATTTATTCGCCAAGGCAGAGACGCAGCTCAGCAGTGCGATTACCGGTATCCTTAATGCCCTGACCCCCCTCTTTGTTTTGATCATCGGTACGCTGGTTTTCCGCCTGGCCATATTCACCAAGCGCATTGGTTTTGGCCTGATGGTGGCTTTTGGTGGTACGGTGATTTTATTATTGGCGGATGCCGGTGGAGATATTCTCGAGATTAACTTCTTCGCCATTTTTGTGCTAATTGCCACTATTTGTTATGGGTTCAATGCCAATGTGGTGAAGGCTTTTTTGTCTGATTTGAAGCCCTTGGAAATTACCAGTGTGGCATTGGGCATGATGGTGCCGATCGCAGCGATTTATCTTTTCGGTTTTTCCGATTTTTCCGACCGGATTTTATTAGAGGAAAAGGCCTATGTTTCCCTGGGGTATTTGTTGATTTTAGGTTTTTTAGGAACTTCTCTGGCGCAGATTGCTTTCAATCGACTGGTGCAACAAGCCGGGCCCGTCTTTGCCAGTTTGGTGACCTATCTGATCCCCATTTTCGCCCTTCTTTGGGGCGTGTGGGATGGTGAGCAAATTTTAATTGGGCACTATATGGGCATGATGACCATCGTATTGGGGGTGGCGATCACCAATGAGAAATTGTAATTCATTGAATTTCAGCTTTTTTATTACGCTTCGTCTTTGGTGGAACAAATGAATGGGTTAGGCTTTTAAAATGCTTTTGTTTACTTTGTAAATGTCTTAAATACAGCATTTTATCACTCTATCATTTGTTTGTCTCATGGAAAATTTGATCCCCACCTCCGTTATTCCCCAAGATCGCTTTTCATCTGTTTTAGAGCCTATACAGGAAAACTTATCCATGCTTTCAGAGCTATTACACCGGCATCAAAGAGCAAATTTACCCGCCATGGGGGAAGGAACGGTAGATTTTGTGAAAGAAGCTCTGATAAAGGCCAAATTACAGCCTGATGCTATTCCCGGGCGGATAAGCATTCGGGATCTTGAGCAGAAAGTAGAGTTAATAGAGCGGATTGAAGAAGCACTGCGTCCTCTGGAAGTTATGCGGGAGAAATTGGCGCAGGCGGCATTGCTCACTGCCAGTGAAGTTTATGTGCCCTGTCTGGGTATTCATAATGCGCTTAAATTAAAAGAAATTAAAGAGGCTTCAGATAAATTGACAGAAATTGAAACCCTGAAGGACTAAGGGCGTTTGCATAAATGCTACGTAAATGAATTGATTAAAAAAAGGCTATCCAATCGGGATAGCCTTTTTTCTGCCTTATACTTTATGTTGCTGTCGTTGAAGATTGGAACGATAAGCATTGAAAATTCTGGCTTTGGAAACAAAACCCAGGTATTGATTTCCATTTTCTTTGTCAATCACCGGCAGGTTCCAGTCACCCGTCCGCTGGAATTTCGTCATCACATTACGCATATGTTCATCCGGGTAAACCTCCGCATGGGGCTTGTGCATAATGGTTTTCACTACAATTTCCGTCCGCTTGTTGTCGTCAAACATCAGCTCCCGAATATCATCCAGCGTCACGATGCCTTTTAACTCTCCCTGCTCATTCACCACCGGGAAAATATTCCTTTTTGAGGCTTTTACCAATGGAATCATGTCTTCAATAGTGGCCGTGGGCAGGACTTTGAGCAGGTCGGTTTCTATGAGCTTATTCATATTGATGGAGTTCAGCACCTGTCCGTCGCGGTCATCCTGGAAGATCTGCCCTCTTTCGATCAGTTTTTTAGTGTATATGGAATGGGGCTCAAAAGCCATGATAACGAAATAACTAATAGCGGAAACCAACATCAGGGGCACCATTAGGGTGTAGCCCCCCGTAATCTCAGCAATCAGGAATATTCCCATTAAAGGAGCGTGAAGTACCCCACTCATTACACCGGCCATGCCCACCAAAGCAAAATTGATAGGGCTGCAAATGCGATCCCCAATGATCAGGTTAATCACGGTAGCAAATAGAAAACCGGAAATTCCTCCTAGAAATAAAGAAGGGGCAAATATACCACCGCAACCACCGGAGCCAATGGTAAGAGAGGTCGCCACCGGCTTTAAGAGAATAATACCGGCCAGCATGGATACCAATAAATAGACATTAGTTTCGGAACGTTCGAAGAAAATACCTGCAAAATTAAATACTTCATGTCCCCGGCCATTCAATAGCGCTTTGATAGTCTCATAACCTTCCCCATAGATGGATGGGAAGATGACGATAATGACAGCCAATATTAAACCGCCAACCAGCCCCCTGAGCAGGTAATTTTTAATCTCCTTAATTTTGGGTTCCACGATATAAGAGATCCGTGTAAAATATAAGGAAACAAAGGCGCAGAAAATTCCTAAACCCACAAACCAAAAAGCATCAGTGGCATGGAATTCATCAATTTGCTTAAAGGAGAACAGTAATTCATTACTACCAAAGGCAAGGCTGGTCAGAGCACCGGCCGATGAGGCGATCAGTAAAGGGATAAAGGCAGATACTGAAATATCAGAAAGAATGACTTCGATGGCGAAAATCACCCCGGCAATAGGCGAGTTAAAGATGGCGGCAATGGCCGCTGCAGAACCGCAGCCAATCAACATGCTCCGACGATTATAATCTAAATGCATCATGGTCGCCATATTGGATCCGATGGCGGATCCCGTTACCACAATTGGGGCCTCCAGTCCAACAGAACCACCGAAGCCAACCGTAATGGCCGAGAGTAACATCCGGGACCACATTTTTCCCCGCGCCATAATAGCGGATTTTTGGGAAATATTAAACAAAACATCCGAGATGCCATGCCCAACCCGCTCTTTCATGATGTATCTAGAGATAAAAACCGTAATCATGATCCCGATAATAGGGAAGAGAATGTAGTAAGGCGTATCCGATAATTCGCGGTGGTCTCCCTGTAAAAAATGCTGAACGGTATGAACAGTTTCTTTCAATAATATGGCACTTAAACCTGCCAGGATTCCGACGATACCACTAAGAATAATTGTGAAGTTTTTATTATTAATGTGCTTTACGCGCCAAAATAAAAACAATCTCAACAACTTTTTCATACTAATTGAAAGACCGATTATTACAATTTAAAATTTCATTTTCCGGAATTATATTTTTTTTGCCTATAGCAAGATAAATATAACTAATCCGAGCTTTTGGGGAGGCGATTGTCGTAAAAAAAAGGCTTATCATCAAGTTTTTAGACGATTTATTGTGTCCTAGTTAAGGATTTTTTTTCGCTAATTTAAGTTTGATTCAATTTTGCTTTCATAAAAAGGGAAGCTAATGAAATTTTTTTTAATCCATTTAGAAATTCAGATATGAAAAACAGCGTGTGTCAATTGTTTGATATTGAAATTCCCATCATTCAGGCAGGGATGGTATGGTGCAGTGGCTGGCGACTAGCCGCAGCCGTAAGTAAGGCCGGTGGATTGGGAATTATCGGTGCAGGATCGATGCATCCTGAGGTGCTGATGCACCATATCCAATCCTTAAAAGCCGACACTGATAAACCATTTGCGGTCAATGTACCTTTATTATACCCGGAGATTGACCGGCTGATGGATATTATTATCCAGCAGGAGGTGCCCATTGTTTTCACTTCGGCTGGTAATCCTAAAAGCTGGACGCCGAAATTAAAAGAAGCGGGCATAAAAGTGGTTCATGTGGTTTCCAGTGTGAAGTTCGCTTTAAAGGCAGAGGCTGCCGGAGTGGATGCTATTGTCGCGGAGGGTTTTGAAGCCGGCGGTCATAATGGGCGGGAAGAGACGACGACACTTTGCCTGATTCCGATGGTGGCGGACGCCGTACAAATCCCTGTGATTGCGGCTGGAGGCATTGGTTCGGGCCGTGCTGTTTTGGCAGCCATGGCTTTGGGGGCTGATGCGGTGCAGGTGGGTTCTTTATTTGCTGCAGCGGCAGAATCTTCGGCCCACGACCATTTCAAATCTTTATTGGTGGAGGCCGGAGAAGGCGCAACAGAGTTGGTGTTAAAGAAAGCCACACCGGTGCGTTTATTGAAGAATGATTTCTATCAGCAGATAAAGGAAATGGAAATTGCCGGAGCAAGTGCGGAAGAACTCAGGGGGCATCTGGGCAAAGGAAGAGCTAAAAAAGGGATGTTCGAAGGGGCGCTTTCGGAAGGTGAGTTGGAAATTGGGCAAGTGGTCGCCATGATAAAGGAAGTGGCACCAGCCGCTAAAATTTTGAAAGATCTGTGGGAAGAATTTTTGCAGGAAAAATTAAAATTAGCTAATTTATAGGGTGATTTTTTAATAAAGAGGAAAATGTAGTCTGCTTTTAAGGAGTTATTTTTTGAATTTGAGAATCCTTTTGGCATAGCTAAGTTTTTTCTCTACAGATCAACAATCAAACATGGAAACTATACTTCACCAACTTGCCTTTACGCAAGGGGGACGGGCGTATTATTTTTATTTAACGCCTCACTATTTTTGTTTTTCAAAAAATAAGCTAACTGATGAGGGGGAAAGCAAAATTTCCCTTGAAGGAATTAAAAATAAGTTTGAACTGAAAAGCCAGTTAATTATTGAGTGGGTGGAAGGTTCGCGCTTTTTTAGTTTAAATTCAGGGGGTGAGGAGCAAGGGTTTCATGCCCCTTCTGCAGAGGCCGCTTTGGAAGTGATCAGCATGATCAGAACCCAATTTGAAAAAAATATGGCACAGCAGGCAGAAGTTCCGCTGACTTCAAAAATATGGAATGCCTCAAAATCTTTCATTCCTGCGTATTTTGCTTTAATAGCGATCATTTTTTTTAGCGGGGAAATGCTTTGGGGGCAAGAGCAGTCTTTCATGTTATCCCTGGGAATATACCTGCTTTCGTCCGTAGTGGTGGCTGGAGGATTGTTTTTTGGTTATCGACAATGGATGGACATTCGGAAGCTGACTCATTTTGAATTGAGTGGATTACGAAAATCAATTGAAGTTTAAAAGATATAGCTATCTCAAATGCCAAATATGTGGAAATATTGGATTTGATATTTTAGGGAGGCCATGACGGGGCCTCCATTTTTTTATTTATTTTCTGGCATAAAGATTTTGAAGTCCACCCTACGGTTTTTTTGTCTACCCTCCTCGGTGTCATTGTCATATTTAGGCATGCTTTCGCCATAGCCAATCACCGAGATTTGATTTTCATTTACTCCGATGTCTTTCATCAGGCGCTCTATTTGCCGTACCCTTTTCATGGACAGCTGCAAATTGTCTTCTTCCTTTCCTATGCTATCAGTATGGCCTTCTACAAGCACAATTCCTCCCCGGAGCGCATATTCCACGGCGATTAGGAAAGAGTCAAAATTGACATAGGCAAATTCATCCTGTCCGGTGATAAAATAGAGAGACTCCACCATTTCTTCCGGTGTTTTTCCATTTTTTTCGCGCTCATCAATCATTTTCCGAACACGGGCGTGGTCTTCATTGATGGGTTTGGGTAAAATACGTTCTTTCACCTCTGCCAAAGCCGGCTTATTTTCTAATGGTTCGGGTTTAAGCGGTGGAGGTGTCGTGATAACATTACTTTTGGGAGGGCTCACCGGCGTAGATACCACGGTGACTTGATAGTCCGCCTTTTCTGAAGGATGGGCTAATTTCTTACCTGATCGACTTTTTTTGGCCTCTAACTTTTCGGGCTTTTTCTTACGTCCTTTCTTACACTGCTTTTTGGAGGAATAACGTTTTTGTTTGTGTCGTATACTTTTACGATGAAAACTTTGCCCATAGCAGTAGTCGCCTATGAAAAGCAGGCTGAAGACAAGGAAGATGAGCTTTAAGAATCGCAATAGTGTAAAGGTTAAGGTTAATGTTAGGTCATTGCAAATCTATAAAATATATTGAAAAATACATATTTATTACATTGGTTGTGAGAGAAATTCACACAAAAAAGCCCCTGCTTGATAGTATTATCAAAATGGGGCTTTGAAATATTACAGGTTATAGGGAAGTTCTTCGATACAAATCCCTTCCACTTCTTCAAAAAGGTTTTTCGGCAAATGATGCTGAAAGCTTAGCGCATTCAGGCGGGCCATCATCGCATCTCTTGCGGCGAAATAGTTTTCTTTTTCGCTTTTATCAATGGGCTTGGCGGAAGGAATTTTTTGTCTTCTGGGGTCTACCTGTTGTCCGTTTTTCCAGAATCTGAAACAACAATGCGGGCCCGTGGCCAGGCCGGTACTTCCTACATAACCAATTACCTGCCCTTGTTTTACTCTTACCCCCGGCCGGATGCCTTTGGCAATTTTTGACATGTGAAGATATTGGGTGGTAAAAGTGCCATTATGACGAACCTTAACATAATTTCCATTGTATCGCTTGTATTGTGCTTCCTGAATGACACCATCCCCCACGGACATAATCGGCGTTCCGGTTGGGGCGGCATAATCCGTACCCAGATGGGATTTCCATCTTTTTTGTACCGGGTGGAACCTGCGTCGGCTAAAGCTGGAACTGATACGACTGTATTTTAAGGGCGCTTTTAAGAATGCCTTTCTCAGGGAATTCCCTTCTTCATCAAAATAGGAATCTTTTTCCCCCTGCTGATAGAAAACAGCCCAATAATCATTGCCGGCATGCTGGAAATAAGCTCCGTCAATATTGGCGATGCCTACCGGATGACCATCCACCTGCTTTTCCTGATAGATAATTTTGAAACGATCACCTTTTTGAATGTGGAAAAAGTCCACCTGCCAGGCAAAAATCTCTGATAATTCATGTGAAAGCAGCGGAGAGGCTCCTTCATCCATCATGGTTTGGTACAGGGAATAATCAATGGTGCCGGTTAAATGCTTTTCGACGATTTCCACTGGTTTAGCACCCCGGTATACACTCACCGAATCTTTGAGGTTGAAGACCACATAGTCTACCGGATCTATTTCGTAAATCATTTGCTCCACAGTTTGCAGTGAATCTTCTTTACAGATCAGGGTATATTGATGGTTGAAAGCTAATTTTCTAACATCAAATACGGTCTTGCTTTTTTCAGCTAATTCGTGGATGTATTTGTATTCAATATTGTGTGGGAGTAGGATTTCCGACAGTCGCTGGTTGGGTTTGATTTTGTCCGTTATGACAATTTTATCTTCTACAGGAAGCTCATATAATTTTTGTTCATACGCGATGGTATCGATCGTCAGACTAAGCGAGTCTGTTAATTCTTTGCTGTTCGTATGAAAGTCTGTCTGATATTCGTAGTGACGATAGAAAAGGGTGAAGCCTGCCCCTATCATTCCCAAAAGTAATATGATGCCGATTGCTTTAATTTTCATTCCCCGGGTGTTCTGCGCGATTAGTCTATTTTTGAATGTAGCTT
Organism: Persicobacter diffluens; assembly: GCF_036244895.1. Classification (NCBI taxonomy): domain Bacteria; kingdom Pseudomonadati; phylum Bacteroidota; class Cytophagia; order Cytophagales; family Persicobacteraceae; genus Persicobacter; species Persicobacter diffluens. Next base: position 3,448,861 of record NZ_BQKE01000001.1, on the reverse strand, counting down.
TGATTTTTCTCAAACTACAAGTCGGTAAATTTAAAGGTATTTTCAATCAAATGCTTGAAAACGCCAACTTTAACGCAAATTAACAAATATTGCACCATGATTTCCTAAGTGTTTGGAATATAATGAGGTTGAAGGAGTTTTTTAGGTAAAGGCTATAAAATAGGGAAAGAAAAGTAGGGGTAAAAAAAAGAGGCTTCTCAAGCCTCCCTTTAGTATGTTATGCTCCGAAACGGATTTTTATTTCAGAATAAAATGTACCGAAACCCAGTCTCCCTCTTTAATAAAGGATTGTTTTTCTAAACCGAGTGGAGCGGTTACTTCTTCAATAATGGCTATATCTTCCTCATAAAAGCCGCTCAATAACAGGTGTCCTCCGGCTACCATATTCGCCACATAGTCTTTCATTTCATGTACCAACACATTTCGGTTGATATTGGCAATCAGGATATCAAATGGCTGTTCGAAATTCATCTCCGCTATTGTGCCCTGATAAACCGGAATCTCCATCTTATTTAATGCGTAGTTTTCTTTGGAGTTTTCCACACACCATTCATCAATATCATAGGATTCTACTTCGGCTGCGCCTAATAATTGCGCCATAATGGCCAGAATTCCTGTTCCGGTACCAGCATCCAAAACCCGTTTCTGCTGGTGGTCAATGTTCAGCATATTTTGGATCATCAGACGGGTAGTCTGGTGGTGCCCCGTTCCGAAAGACATCTTCGGGTTGATGGCAATCTTATAAGGAAAATCTTTCTCCAGCTGATGGAAATCTGCATGAATGGCTACTTGGTCTCCAATGAAAATCGGCTCGTAGTTCTTTTCCCACTCCTCATTCCAGTTTTGCTTTTCTACTTCTACCACTTCATAAGAGAGCTCCGTTAAAGCGGCATATCGCGCCATTACTTCCTTAGTCGCTTCCGCCTCGTAAGCATCTACTTCTGCCCAGCCATCAAATCCTTTTTCATTATCTAAAAAAGAACTGAATCCGGCTTCTGCCAATTCCGCCTGAAGAATATCTCCGAATTCCGGCGTACAGTTGACTTTAATTTCTACAAATTCCATTAATCTATATTATGCTTTTTATTCCATTCCAATGCCAGGGCTTCATGATGCTGAATGAAAGCATCTTTGCCATCGCAGTATTTTTCAATATCATTTTGGCAGGATTTGGCCACTTTTATTTTTAATGCGCCGTAAGCATCCCGTACTTTGGGAAAGGTTCTTAAATAATCCCGAAAAGCCAAATGTCGCTCCACGTGCTCATCACCTGCAGGGAAAGCATGAATCTGATGGCTGCGGTGATAGCCACCTTTTTCAAAATATCGCCGGCGGGAGATCCCATTTTCTCCTCTGGCTACAAAGCCTAAAGCTTCAAATGCAGCATTTTGTTGATCTATTACTTCTAGAGAGGAAACCTCTAACATGATGTCAATCACAGGCTTGGCGACTAGTCCTGGGACGGAAGTACTGCCGATATGATGAATATTTACAATACCCTCGCCTATTTTTTCGTGCAGCAAGCCCACCATTTCTTCAAAATCTGATGCCCAATGGTCTTCATGGGGGACTACTTTTACAAGCATTGTACTCATTTTGATACAGTCAATAGTAATTGATTATCGATTACAGCCGGCAAAGCTTTCCGCGTCCGTGAAGAAAACGGTGAAGTGGGCTCTGCTTCTTTCCTCTACAAAAGCGACATTAAAATGTGCGCCCTTTTGTTCGTCCACAAAACACCACATGCCCGGTTTTGTACAATATAACCAGTTGTCTTCTTCAAAAACGACTAAATCTGCCGAGCTCTCGTATTCTTCTTCATAGACTAAGTATTGGGCAAATCGTTCGTCTTCCACCTCAAAAACTTTGCCCATCAGCTGACAAGGATTTACATATTGGGCCACGGATTCTGTCGCACTAAAAATAAGCAGCACTCCGAGGCTGAGAAAAAAGGCTTTAAATGAATTCATGAGATAAGATGATAAAGCGAACGATTAGCCGGTAAAGATAGAAATAATACAAATGAAGACCTAACCCGAATGATTCACCTCTGAATTTATTGAACCAGCTTAAATCTCTCACCAACCATTCCACTCAGGTATTTTGCTTTGAATTTTTATAGCCCTAATTGGGCTAAGCTTGTCTCCTCCTCATTCATTTGCTTCCTTGGAACAAACGCCAAATGGAAGACTATTCCTTCATTTTTCCACCTTGCAGCTAAACAGGGGTTTAAGCAGGTATCTTTTGGGTAAAATGTATTTGTGGACGGAAAATAAGGGCAAAAAAAAGCACGACCAGAATTGGCCGTGCCTTGCAATATGTTGAATCTTTCAGATTAGAAAGACTTTACGATATCGATGAAGTCACGAGATGCCAAAGAAGCACCACCGATCAAACCACCATCAACGTCCGCGCCAGCGAAGATTTCGTTCGCGTTAGATGGCTTACAAGATCCACCGTAAAGGATAGATACAGAATCAGCAACTTCCTGACCGTATTTAGCCGCGATGTGCTTACGGATCTCAGCGTGCATTAATTGTGCTTGCTCAGCAGAAGCAGTTTTACCAGTACCGATCGCCCAGATTGGTTCGTAAGCGATGATAAAGTTAGTCATTACTTCAGCAGACAAGTGGAATAAAGAAGCAGTCAACTGATCACAAACGAATTTGTAAGCGACATCATCACCTTGCTCACGAGTTTCCAAAGCCTCACCACAACAGAAGATTGGCTTCAAATCAGCCGCCAATGCAGTATCCACTTTAGCCGCCAACAACTCATTAGACTCATTGTGGTACTCACGACGCTCAGAGTGACCCAAGATCACGTACTTAGCACCTACAGATTTGATTTGAGAAACAGAGATCTCACCAGTGTAAGCTCCTGCTTCGTGTGCGCTACAATCCTGAGCAGCGATCGCTACATTTGCAGCATCTTTTACCAATTTACCTACAGCATCCATGTGGATTGCAGGTGTACCCATGATAACAGTTACATCTGATGGTGCCTCATCAGCAGCCATATTTACTACTTCAGATGCTAAGATTTTACCCTCTTCCAGGGTTTTGTTCATCTTCCAGTTACCAGCAACGATTTTATTTCTCATGATCGTAGATATATTGTATTAAAGTTTGATTCAAAATCGGATAGCAAAGATAGAAACTTTAGGAAGTCAAACTTATGATCTATGTGGTACTTTTTCGCCCTTTATAGCGAATTAAATTGAAAGCCTTGAAAATTTTATATTGGAATGATCTTTCCTACCTTGAGACCCGGTTGATATTTAGAAAATTCTAATGTTTATGAAGCGAAATCCCCTATTTCAATGGTGTTGCTTGTTATGTTTATTGGTGATTGGAGGTGTAGAGGCGCAGGCACAAAAGGAGCGCCATCGCCAGTGGGAAGATAGAAGTTTTTTGGTTCGCCAAATCAGTTTAAATGATAAACCAATGACCTCGATGGGTGGAGAGGCAACCCTGAAAGGCTCCATTTTTACCCTAAAGTTTGATGGCAGTAAGCCGATCATCTTCATTTTTGATCGAAAACAGGTAATCGGTAAAGACAAGGACAATATGTTTTTTACCGGCAAGGATAATCAGGATCGGAATGTATCCGGGAAGATGTCCAATAAAATATACCCCGATCTTCAGGGACGCTATGTTGATTTCAATATGGACATCAAGGGAGGAGGCCATATGCGGCTGATCATGGATGAAAATATGTTCGTGGATTTGAGCGATAGCACCAAGACGGAAGATGCAAATTATGTAAACGAATAAATGAAAATACCCAGCATGAAAAAATTGATCCCATTCTTATTGGTGATGTTGGCTTTTTTAGCCACCCCAGCCTTAGCGCAGGATGATGACATTGACAACCTAAATGCCGCCACCGGCATTCGTTTTTTAAATTTTGGTAATCAGCTGCCGGATGATGCCCTTTCCTCCCGTTCCGTGGTTTTGGTTTCTGTGCCTCCGGTGGGGAATGGTAGCTCTGAGCGTGGGGACTGGAAGAGCTTAGCAAAAGAAGCACATAAAGGGTTAAAGAAAGCCGGAATTGATGCGGTAGGCTATTTCTATTATGATGATGTGATGGCCAATGAAGATGTGACAGCCGCTTTTGTGCAGGAGTGGAGAAGCAGAAGAATTTCCAATATTGTGTTTCTTTCCAAGGTCGAGTTAAAAATTAAGAAGAAGCCTTCTTTAAGGAATGTGGTAGTGGTCACCTCCTTTAATGGAAAACTGTCCCTGACAAAAGACGGGCAGCTTGCCTGGATGGATCAAAATAAAGATTTGGCGGCCATCATGAAAAAATTGGGCAAGGCAGCAGCCAGAGCGGATCAGCCTAAGGAAAATAACCTGATCAATGATCAGCCGGAATTTTTTGAGGATGTGGAACTGTTCAAAGCAAAGCGTTACACCAGCTATTCCATTAATCTGAAAAGCGATAAAATTGGAGTGGTGAAATTTCGTAAAATTCCGGTTCCGGCCTCTCCTCCGGGTGGTATGATCAATAAGAATTTGGTAAAGCAGGCCAAGGAAATTAATGCACAGATTGATAAAGCCAATGATGAGCTGGGGCGTCTGATGAAACAGTACCCTTTTAAATATGAGTTGATCGATTATGATCCTGCCAAGTTTAAAGACCTGAGAAAGCAGGGCATTTTGATGATTCTGGAGCCTATTTATTCCTCTGGGCACAGCGTTCAGCGATTATTGAACTATGAAGTAGATTTGAGTGAAACGGAATTGATTACCGTGAAGCCTAAAGATGGAGGAGCAGTATTCAGAACGATCCCGGTGAATGCGCCAGTATATAAGTGGTATATGCGTTCTACGGTGAATGATGCCATTTATCTGGGGGAGCAATGGGATGCGGATGAAACATGGCAGGAGGCCCTGATCAACCACATTAATAATCTTAAGAAAGCTTATAAATTGTAAAAGACGGCTTAACTGTTTGTGAAACACCTGTGAAACGCTATAAAGAATTGATATTCAGAGCGCGATTCACAGGTGTTTTTTTGTGAAACGCTGTGGAACATTTGGGGAGGCCCTGGCCTTTGGATCTTTAATTATTTGAACAGCACCAAAAGAAAACTACCATAAAGTTGTTCGTGAAACAGTTGTGAAACAATTGGGGCTGCTGTTATTCAGAAGGTTAATTTCGTGGTCTCGTCTGTGGAACATTGTGAAACATTTCCCCGCCTTCAAAAAATAAGGAAAGGATCTTTAATGTTACGGCCTGTTTTGAATCCGCAAAAAATGCGGACCTATTTAGCAAGATTGTTCCCCACTCCTCCCACCCTAAGAACTCTTGGAAGGGTTTTCGATCAATTTTCATTAACAGAAAGCCTTTTCTCTCCCTAATCCGGTATCACTTCTGCCATACTTCTGATTTTCGTTAATGAATTCCGGCTTAACCTGAATGATTCACCGCTGATCTCATTGTCAAAGAAATCACAGTTATTTTTCTTTAGTTTTCAATAGCCCAAATTTGGAAAAGCTTGCTTGCTCCTTCTTCATCTGCTTCTTTGGAAAAACTCGAAATAGGAAAAATTCCTTCATTTTTTCCGCCTTACAGCTAAACGAGTATTTAAGCATGCATAATTTGGGTTAAAAACACCCTTTCGCCCTAGGGAGAAAAAAATATCAGCAGCAGGCATTTGGGGGGAAATTTCAGTTTTCCATGGAACGTCGTGGAACAATTGTAATTCGCTTAAAACAAAAAGCTTATTTTCACTTCCCTTTATGTGAAACATCGTGAAACGCCTTCGCTTGTTCTGCAAGCCGGATATTCGGGGCTATGGTAAGGTTTTCAGCCATGCCCTGGAAAATAAAGGCATGAAAAGGAAATACGGACCACCAATAAGCCCTTCCTTTTAAGCCAATGGGTCGAAAGGTCGCATTTTGTACTAACAGCCATTCCGATATTTCTTTGTCTGGGTTGGGCGTCACTTTAAATTCCAGCCAGGCTTCTCCCGGAAGTTTCATTTCCGCATAAAGCAAGAGGCGGCCCTGTTCCCGGTCAGCGACTAATACCCTCCAAAAATCAAGGGCATCACCGGGAATCAGTTGATTTGGACTTCGCCTGCCTCTACGGAGGCCTACCCCACCGACCATTTTATCCATAATGCCGCGAATTTGCCAAAGGAAATCCCATTTGTACCATCCTCTTTCCCCTCCGATACTCCAGATATTTTCCAAAACTTCTTCTCGCTCCCGATCAAAGGGAATTTTACGTACATCGGTAAAGCAACCATGCTGCGGAATCTTGATATAGGCATGCTGATAGGCCTTGAAATTGGATTCTGAATAGGCATCTTTCCAGCTGCTGACCACCTCATTCTGTTCAATCTTTACAAAGGCTAACTCCAAGGCTTTTTGATAAGAGAATAATTCCTGAGGAACCACCTGTTCTATTCCTTTGAGTTGGACAATTACTTCGTTTTTCATAGAATCCACTAGGCTTCGTGCCAGAGAAAAAGAGGTAGAAGTTACAAAATAGAGCCACCAGGAAGATAAGCGGGGACTTAACACCGGCAGTGTTATGATCCACCTTTTCAGTCCACGAATTTTGGCATATTGCAATAGCATTTCCTTATAGGTTAATACTTCCGGTCCACCGATATCATAAATTTTTTGGTATGTTTCTTCTTTAAGTAGTACCCCGCTTAAATACTGGATCACATTTCGAATGGCGATGGGCTGACATTTGGTTTTTAACCACTTGGGTGTTACCATCACCGGTAATTTTTCCACCAAATCCCGGATAATTTCAAAGGAAGCACTGCCGGAGCCAATGATGATCGGTGCCCGAAGGACGGTAGTCGGTATGCGGCTGCCAAGAAAACAGGACTCCACTGCAGCCCGCGAACTCAGGTGTTTGGATAATCGCTTATCGTTGGCGATGCCACTGAGGTAAATGATTTGCTGACAATTGGTGGTGTTCAGTAATTCCAAAAAATGCTCCGCAGCTTGTTGCTCCAGGGTTTTGAAATCCGAATAGCTTTGGCCCATGGAATGCACCAGATAGAAGGCAGCATCGAGCTCCCGGGGTAAGTGTTGCCGCAGGCTGACTTTCAAAAGGTCCATTTCGATTAATTCGACTTTTCCGTGCCAGTCCTCTTCCAATTGAATTCTGCTTTTATCCCTAACGATGCAAAAAACGTGATGTCCTTCATGTACTAAAACGGGTAAAAGTCGTCGTCCTATATAGCCGTTAGCGCCGGTAAGTAAAATTCTCATAATTAGGGAGGAAGGTGAGTGGTGAAGTAAGTTGATCAGATCTATTGTTAAGCATACTTTATGTAGAATATTAACGTTGGAAACAGGCGGAATTTTGATAAAATGAGCCGGATTTTTTCAGTTAAGACTGTCATTTTTTCGTTAAATTATTACTATCAACAATCCTAACCCATTTCCCATGGCAATATCCTCGACTATACCCAAGTCCTTTAATTTTTCCCCCGATAGTAGCCCCCTGCGGGTATTGATGTTGGGGAATAATCCCATAGAGCTGGGACAGCTTTACGATCTGTTAAAGGCAAGCAAGGACCACCACTATCAGCTGGAAGTAAGCTTTGATGAGCAGGATGCGATTCGAAAAGCCAATGCATTCAAACCGGATTGCATCGTGGTGGACGATAACCTGGAGTCAGACCGTATTCGAAATCTATCCGATTTGATGCAGGAAGATCAGTACCTGAAACATGTTCCCATTACGCTGGTGAAAAACACCAATAGATGGACGGTAGTCGCCAAGGGGATTCATGAATATGTACTCAAAAATATGCTGAGCTCAAAAACCTTATCCCGGGCGGTCATGAATGCCATCCGATACGGTAAAGTATTTAGTCGTCGGTGGGCACAATAATATTGAAATAGGCAATAAATAAAGATTTATCGCAGGCAGGAGCATGACTTTGAAGGGTCTTGCTCCTTTTTTTTGTAATTTGCCTTCCCAGTATTGACCTGCCGGCGGGCCCTTTTTTCATTCTTTTGGAATGAAAGGAGCTCATTTAAAAAATAACCTAAGGGTGAAATACCCATTTTTTTGACCTGTGGAGGGTGGCATTTTATGAGCAATCAATCTTCAAATACCATAGCAGAACAGCAGTGCTACCATTGTGGCAATCCTTGTGAGGAAGAGCGCTTACAGTATGATGATAAGGACTTCTGTTGTAAGGGCTGTCAGATGGTTTATGATATTCTCAAGGAAAATGATCTTTGTGATTATTATGAATTGGAGCAAAGCCCGGGTATTAATCTAAAGAACCGGGATTTTGCAGATCGTTTCAGTTATTTGGACAATGCTGAGATCCAGGAAAAGTTGTTGGATTTTACGGATGGCCGGATGAGCCGGGTGCGTTTATTTTTGCCCGCCATCCATTGTTCTTCCTGCATTTGGTTGCTGGAAAATCTCTACAAGCTCAAAGAAGGGATTCGGCAGTCGCGGGTGAATTTTAGCAAAAAGCAGGTCTTAATTGAGTTTCTCAACGAATCGATTTCTTTACGCGAGGTGGTGGAGACTTTAGCTTCGCTGGGCTATGAGCCTCATATTTCGTTGGAAGAAAATGATCAGAAAAAAAAGCCCTCACCCAATAGGACGCTTTTCCTGAAGATCGGGGTGGCCGCTTTTTGCTTCGGCAATATCATGCTGTTGAGCTTTCCGGAGTACTTTGGTTTCGATGGTGGCTGGGATGATGAGTACCGTCGTTTTTTTTCCTGGCTGAATGTATTCCTTTCCCTGCCCATTGTATTTTATTGCAGTACGGATTATTTCCTTTCCGCTTACAAGGGCATTAAGCACCGTTACATTAATATTGATGTCCCCATTGCGATTGGGATCGTGACCCTATTTGTTCGGTCGCTGGTGGAGGTGGTCTTTGATTTTGGCCCGGGTTATTTCGACTCTCTGGGCGGATTGCTCTTTTTCCTGCTGACGGGAAAATGGTTTCAGGCGAAATCCTATGAATCCCTGTCTTTTGATCGCGACTATAAATCCTATTTTCCACTGGCCATCCATCGAAAAGAAGCAGGAGAGATGAAGCCAGTGCCCGTAGCCAACCTTCAGGTCGGGGATGAAATCATGGTCCGGAATCAGGAAATTATTCCGGCTGATAGCATATTGGTATCAGGCGAAGCCAATATTGATTACAGCTTCGTGACCGGAGAGGCCGTTCCGGTGTTGAAAAAGTCCGGTGATAAAATCTATGCAGGAGGGCGACAGGTGGGGCCTTCCATTGATTTGATAGTGAAGAAAAAGGTTTCTCAAAGTTACCTGACCCAACTATGGAATCAGGATGGCGGAAAGGTGGCTACCGAGCAGGATCAGCATTCCATGATCAACCAAATCAGTAAGTACTTCACCATTTTGGTGTTGGCCATCTCTGCCATAGCGGCGGCTTATTGGGCCTGGGAGGACAGCAGCCGGGTGCTGAATGCATTTACTGCCGTATTGATTGTGGCTTGTCCCTGCGCACTGACGCTCGCTACACCCTTTACGCTTTCAGCAGTTTTGGGGGTATTTGGAAAGCACCATTTCTATTTGAAAAATACGGCGGGTGTGGAACTGATGGCAGGCATCAGCCAGCTTATTTTTGATAAAACGGGCACCATCACTTATGCCGGTAAGGGGAAAATAAGCTTTGAAGGCGCTCCTTTGAATCCGGCCGAAAAGCTTTGGGTAAATGCCATAGTCAAAAACTCCACCCATCCACTGAGCCGAAAAGTAGCCGATTATTTAGAAACGGATGTAAAACTTCCCCTTTTAACGCAATTTGAGGAAGTTCCAGGCAAAGGGCTGATCGCTCAGGTGGAAGGTCGGGAAATCAGGATGGGGAGTGCCGCTTTGGTTTCAGCCGAAAATGCCGGCTCCCGGGGCGTACAGTTTTCCAGCGTTCATTTGGCCATTGATGGGCTTTATCGCGGATGTTTTGTGATTCAAAATCAATACCGTGATGGGTTGAAGTCACTGATAGATCGCCTGAAATCCACCTTTAAATTGGCCCTGGTGTCGGGAGATAATAATGCTGAGGCGCAAAATCTTCAGGCTTATTTTCCCGAAAATACGCCGCTGGTGTTTAACCAAAATCCGGATAAAAAAAGAACCTATGTAATGTTACGACAGGAGGAAGGTGAGAAAGTCGCCATGCTGGGAGATGGCCTGAATGATGCCGTAGCCCTTCAGGCGGCTGACTTTGGCATTGCCGTGACGGATGATATTTCCGCTTTCACACCGGCTTGTGATGCCATCCTGGATTCAAGCCAATTACATCGCCTCGATGAGTTTTTCGCCTTTTCTCAAACGGCCCGGAAAATCATCATCAGTGCGTTTGCCATTTCCTTTTGTTACAATATTGTGGGGATTAGTTTTGCTGTTTCCGGCCTTTTAACCCCGGTTATAGCAGCCATTCTGATGCCATTGAGCAGTATTTCAGTGGTGGCATTTGCTACCTTGTCGGTAAAGGGGCTGGCCTGGCGAAAGGGCTATTAAAATTTTTTGGGAGTGCCCTCCTGACGTCGGTCGGGCTGTTGCGGCTCGCTCTCCCGGCGGGCACTGGGGTATCACCAACAGTCAGTGCCCGCCGGGAGGAGCTCAAACAGGCCCGCGCCATCCCTCACTCGAAGTATTGGTGGTAAACCCGGATTTTATGCTTCAATCCTCGTTTAGCTGCAAGGCGGGAAAAATGAAGGAATTTTTACTATTTCATTTTTTTCTAAGGAAGCAGATGAATGAGGAGAAAGCAAGCTTGCCGAAAATTTGGGCTATTAATAATTTAGCAAGAACGACCTTGTCAGGGTGGAAATAAGTTACTTAAGGTGATCTTCTAAATCTAGCGGGAAATAATTCGGGTAAAGGAATTACTGCCCTAGCACAAAAAAGGCCTACTGCGATTTGCAAGAGGCCTTTTTTGACGGTTGATTTTACCAATTTTTAAATGCTAAGACTTCATCGTGATTATCGAGGACTTCATCCTCCGTGAGCCCGAATTCATTGGCCAGTTTTGTCGGAATTTTATCCTCTGTATAATGGGAGTCCCAGTAGAGCTTTTCAAAAGCGTAATACACTTTTTTGGCTTGCTCTGAAGGTACATTGTCAGGGGTCAGGCGCCCTACTTTTTCTTTGATCTCCAGGGCAGGCATTTCTTCATCCGGCGTCCACTCCAGCTGTCCGTAAGTAAAGGGCCCATTAGCATCCCGCTCATCGGCATATGCTAAAATGATCACCTTATTCAGCCCTCTTTGCTCCTGATAGGCTTTTTCCTGAGCCTTTACCAAAGCATCAAATAAAGTGGCTTTCAGGGTGTCATAGCCAATGTTTTGATCCACCATAATGCGGGCTTCCACCTTTCCGGAACCCAGTGGGTTCCACTGTAACAATTGGAAAGTATCGGCCACGCCGTAGGGATTTTCAGCCACCTTTTTATTGGAATAGGTTTTGGTGACCGTGTTGCCATTATGGCTGGAGATGGAGGTGAAGTTATAATTGATATTGTCCCAGGGTTGGGTGGCCACAAAATAGATCAACATGCCCAGTAAAACGATGCCCGCTGCAATCCGGCCCCGAAGGATGTCATTTTTATACTTTTCCTGCAGGCTGTCCGGTAGAGGTCCCTTTACCTTGCTTTGCTCATATTTTTCCTTCAGCTGATGAATACGGTTATCATATTCTTCCTCCGAAATAATGCCGTCATCCTTAAGGCCTTTCAATTCCGAAACCCGGGCCGACATATTTTGTAAGGGGTCCTGAGCAGCTCTTTCTCTTTCAAACTGCATCTCCATTTTGCGCAGTTTTGACTCCCGCAGCAATGCCACTACAAGCAAACCGATGAGTGGGGTGGTAATAAGAGAAAGTAAAAATGCTTTCACCCCTGAGCGGCCTTTAGTGGTAGCGAAATACGCGACCAGAAAACATGCTATTAAATAAAATGCGGTGCTAAATTCCATAGATTAGGTTAGGGTTGATATTTTTTAGTAGCTGGCGTGAAAATAATTTTTTCTCAGCTTCGAAATTTGGTGTTGGTACTCTTGTTCTGATAAAACACCTTCCTGTTTTAGAAATTGCAGGTTTCGGATTTTATCCGTAAGCGATGGCCTTTTACAGCCATGTTCATAATGGTAACGGTTAATTTTTACCGAAAGGCTTTCCTCCAGGAGCAAAACTACGATAAAACCCACTAACGGAGTAAAAATTAAGGACACTAAAAAAGCTTTCAAAGAAGATCTGCCTTTATTTTGAGCGTAAATGGCGACTAACAGGCAAAAGGTTAAGTAGGACAGCGTAGATAGCATAGTCGAAAAATTATATGGTAAAATCTTTCTTCTATAAATCCAAAGCCTGTGCCAAAGCGAGAACAAATGATAAAATCGGCCTCGGGATTGACACAGGGCATTTTTTATTTTAAATTCAGGGAAACAAACATTAAGCCGTTCAGCGTACGGTTGTTCGTACTGTCCGATGGTGAACAGTCAGCTTTTCTTTTATGTCAGTCATCTTTATTCTAATTTTCATCAGTATTCTGGTGGCGATCATTTTCCTTGCCGCCTTTTTCTGGTCGGTGAAATCCGGGCAATATGAAGACACCGTCTCCCCCGGAGTGCGTATCCTTTTTGAGGAAAGGAAATCGGAGGAAAAGCAACCAACACCCCAGGCAGAGGAGCAAGATGCTGATCCATCAAAAAACTAGGGTTATTATTATCTTTTTCCTATTATTGATAACAAAAAAGATAGAAATAATGAGATTATTTAGGGTGAAATGATGATGAAGATCACCCCATCAATTTTTTATAAATGGCCCTCGTTTGATACATTTGTTATAAACGAAAGGACTTATTTTTTAGCTTAAAATAAAAAATCCATGAAAGTAACAGTTGTTGGTGCAGGAGCAGTAGGTGCTTCTTGTGCAGAGTATATCGCAATTAAAGATTTCGCTGATGAAATCGTATTGGTAGACATCAAAGAAGGTTTTGCTGAAGGTAAAGCGATGGATTTGATGCAAACTGCTTCTTTGAACGGTTTCGATTCTACCATCACCGGAACTACCGGCGATTACTCCAAAACTGCAAATAGCGACGTAGCAGTAATTACCTCTGGTATTCCTCGTAAGCCAGGTATGACTCGTGAAGAGTTGATCGGCATTAACGCGGGTATCGTTAAGACTGTTTCTGAGAACTTGATCAAGTACTCTCCAAATGTGATCCTTATTGTGGTTTCCAACCCAATGGATACCATGACTTATTTGGCCGCTAAAGCGACTGGCTTGCCAAAGAATCGTGTGATCGGTATGGGTGGTGCTTTGGATAGCGCTCGTTTCAAGTATCGTTTGGCAGAAGCTATTGACTGTCCACAGTCTGATATTTCTGCGATGGTAATTGGTGGCCACTCTGATGTTGGAATGGTTCCATTGATCGAGAAAGCTACTCGTAACAGTGTACCTGTTGCTGAATTCTTAACAGAAGAAAAAGCAGCTGAAGTAGTGGAAGCTACCAAAGTAGGTGGAGCAACATTGACGAAATTGTTGGGTACTTCTGCCTGGTATGCGCCGGGTGCGGCAGTTTCTGAGTTGGTTCGTGCCATTGCATTGGATTCTAAGAAAATGTTCCCATGTTCTGCCTATTTGGAAGGCGAGTATGGTTTGAATGACATTTGTATCGGTGTACCAGTATTGATTGGTAAGAACGGTATTGAGAAAATCGTAGAAATTGAGCTTTCTGAAGCTGAAAAAGCGAAATTGAATACTTCAGCAGAAGGTGTAAGTAAGACAAATGGTCTTTTGAATGTAGAGGCTTAATATTCGCCAAATATTGATATAAAAAAAGCCGTCCTGATTTTTCGGGACGGCTTTTTTATGGGCTTTATTTTACAGAAGCTAAACTTCATGGCTTTAGTCATCAGATTTTAGCCTGATTCTTCCTGCCTAAATGCTCATTTGGCTGCAAGCTGGGAAGAATGAAGGAATTATTCCTGTTTCGAGTTTTTTCTAACCCAGCAGTTAAATGAGGAGAAAGCAAGATTGCCCAATTTTGGGTTGATTAGAAAATCAGCAAAAATAACCTTAATGCATTGATGGTACATCCTTTGTGATGATCCGATAAATATGGCGGTGAATAATTCGGCTTACGATTGCTCCAGCATACAGGCATTCACCTCTCTGGGATCCTGTTTTAATAATTTGCACATCATATCGTAAAGCTCCGGGGTGTGTGCATAAAACTGATGAGGTCGCTCAAAAAATTCTTCTATCGCACAGGCAAAAAACTCATCGTCATTGGTGCCAGCATAGGGGCGAAAAAACGGATCACTTCCCTCCCGGATTTTATCAATTTGCGCAAAAGCCATGTCCTGATATTTACCATAGACTCTCCATCCTAAATAATGGTATTCATCATTGGCAATGCTGTTCTCCAGACAAAAGGCATGCGCCATTTCATGAAGGCCGGTGTTTCGGCCATCCCCCAGGTCCGCATTTCCACGCTCAAAGTGTTCCCATGACAAAATAATATGCCCGAAAGGGCTCACCTCTCCGGCATGGTACTGTCGGGTAATGCGGGAATAATAGGCCGTGGGATAAATCAGAATTTTCTCAAAATGGGAAAAGTAAATATTGGGGAATCCGAAAGTGAGCTGAATGGCCGATGCGGAAATTTTGATCACCATCTCATCGGTAAGTTCCAGCCCTCTGGGGATGAAGGTCTTGAGGTAAATAAATTGCTCTACCCGTTCTTTAAAATGCACTTTCTGCCCTTCCCGAAGGCAACGATAGTAAGGTACTTCCTGCTTTAGTATCTGAAATTGAGCATCCGATAGTTTGGGAGCGCTCCCCAACCGACCCTTGACCTCGGTTCTTAATTCCCGCAAATTGGGATGATATGCCCAATAAACAGTAAAAGTAATTAGAAAAATGATAAATATGGTGACCAACATAGAATGGAATTGTCTAGATAATAATTAGATTAAAAAGTTAAAATATTGAAGTATAAAAGTAATAAATAAACCCGGATTATTCACCTTAAATCCTCGTTTAGCGGCTGCTGGGTAAGAAAATGAAGGGATTTTTCAGGATTCGACTTTTTTCCGACAAAGCAGTTAGAGAGGGAATGCAAGCTTAGAGTGTGCTATTAAACACGCTCTCATATCTTGACTTCTATAAAGCAGATAACGAAATAATTCAATTTTCATTATATTATAGCTTGTCAGCAAAAAGGAGTAAGAACATACGCTCAAAAGATGGCATTATTGTCAATCTAGCAATTTAGGAAATCCCCTTTTTGCCCAAGCTTTAGAGTTAGAACAGTACCTAAGAACGTGGGAACTTGCCCTCGATTCAGTATCAATCATGAGAAAAGACGATGAAGATTGGTGACAAATTGAGTATTTATTAAATCGTAAAGGACTATGGAAATCAAGTATGTAGCAGGCGTTGATATCGCCAAATCAGATTTTAAGGTCAGCCTGGTTTTAGGTTTCTCGGATCGTGAGCCAAAGGTTTTAGGCAGTAGAAAATTTAAAAATACGGAAAAAGGCTTTGATGAATTAGTTTCGTGGGCTGCTAAGAAATGTAAATTGGATTTGCCTTTAAGCTTTGTCATGGAAGCCACGGGAAATTACCATGAGAAGCTCGCCTGGTACTTAAATCTGAATTCGCACCGTGTGAGTGTTGTACTGGCGAATCGGGCAAAATCCTATATGAAAAGCATCGGGCATAAAACTAAGAATGATAAAATGGACGCCAAAGGTTTGGCCTTCATGGGTGCTTTTCAACATTTGAAAGAATGGGAGCCGATGAGTAAAGGCCTCTACCAGCTAAGGGAACGTACCCGCTTATTGGAAGATTTGCTAAAGGTAGAAACAAGCTTGAAAAATAGAATGGAGCATGCCAAGCACACGATGATCATTGTCGAAGATGCCCAGCAATGCCTGCAAGAGGCGATTGATGCGATAGAAACACAAATTTCTAAGTGCAGAGAGCAGATTAAAGAAGTGGTTCAGAAGGATTCAGAATTAGCCCGAAAAACCGAATTCTTAACTTCCATCAAAGGGATCGGCCCCATCACAGCAGCTACCATAATTGCAGAAACTAACGGATTCTTGTTGTTTGAAAACCTACGGCAACTTACCAGCTATGCAGGATATGATGTTCAGGAAAATCAGTCTGGTCAAAAAGAGGGAAGGACTTCAATCAGTAAAAAGGGAAATTCACACATTAGAAGAATTCTACATATGGCAGCATTGAATGTCGTTAAGCATGAAAAGGGCGCATTTAAAGCGCTTCAGGAACGGATCTATAAAAAGACAAATATCAAAATGAAAGGGTATGTGGCCGTGCAGTCCAAATTATTAAGGATAATGTATACCCTCTGGCACAATGAACAGCCTTATGACAATCAATATCATCGAAATTGTGCCAGGACAGTCGAAGGCGATCCAAGTCAATTGATCGTGGAACAGAAGGTTGCCTAAGGAAAAACGGGAAGTGCCCCCATCTACGGGCGGGCATAGAAGCAATCGGCAATCTTTAACCATTGATCCGATAATCAATCCCTAAGAACAACTATAGGCTTGCCAATAACAATCTTTAGGATTTAACCTGAAGATAATAATAAAAGGGATAATCCCCCTTAAAATGGAAGTAGCTGCCTTAAAAAAAGACAGCTACAGAAGGTAGACGTAAACGCCTCCTTTGAATTTCAAATATATTAAAATAATTCAATTCAAAAAATTGCTTTTTTAGACAGTACCTAAACCAAATTGGGGGCTATTTGAAAATCAGAAAAATCAATCGCTATACGCCGATAATGAGTGAATTATGACGACTACTCAATCTGGCGGTGCCTAATTCGGTAAAGTCTGGACACAAAAAAACCACCCCAAACTGAGGTGGCTCCTTTTAACCCGAATTATTCACCGCTAAATTAAGTAACTCATATTAACTGATTTAATATCAATTCAATAGGTTCGTTTCTGCTGATTTTTTTATAGCCCAAATTTGGGCAAGCTTGCTTTCTCCTCATTCATCTACTTCGTTGGAAAAAACTCGAAATAGGAAACTATTCCTTCATTTTTCCCGCCTTGCAGCTAAATGAGGATTGAAGCATGAATAATCCGGGTTAAATTTTTGTCGAAGTCTGAATTACAGTTGAGCGTCCAATTTCGCTGCCAAAGCAGTTTTTGCGGCTACACCCACTTGCTTGTCTACTACTTCACCATTCTTGAATACCAACAAAGTTGGGATAGAACGAATACCGAACTGCGCAGGAGTTACTTGGTTAGCATCTACATCCATTTTTGCGATCACTGCTTTTCCTTCGTACTCACCAGCTAACTCTTCTACAACAGGACCAATCATTTTACATGGTCCACACCACTCTGCCCAAAAATCTACCAATACTGGCTGATCACCACTGATGATTTCCTGAAAGTTTGCGTCGGTAATTTCTAATGCTTTACCCATAGTTTTATGATTAATTAGGTTAGAACTTAAATTCCTTATCTTGAAATCAATTCCTAAAATTGTACACAAATATATCAATTTTAGTTGCTGATTATAATGCTTTCCTACCTTCTATTACACAAACTGTTCCATAGCAGACAGTCGGTCGATATGTCATATTGTTCTATTTCAATACTTTGTAAAGAAAATATTCGCAACCTTAGACAGAAAGCGATGTCATTTTTGACAGTCCAAATATTGCCAAAAAGGCTGTAAAATTAAAGGTGCTACGGATACTCTTTCCTAATGCGGATATAAGTAGCTTTTATGATATTCTGATTATTTTATGGATAGGAGCAGGAGTGAAAATGAAAATAGAAAAAAAAGCAAACTTAAGGGCTTGTTAGTCAGTCACTTTTTTTCTTACCACAAAAAATTCCATTAAATTTTTTGTGGCCATGCAACCTCTTCCCGAAATGCTGCATCAAGCTAGTGAACCACCTTTTAAATATGACTGAAATTTACTGATGTTTTTTCGCCTATCACCAAAATCTGATCAAGAGCGGATGCTCGACGGTTGCCGTAAAGGTGATCAGCTGCAGCAGCGCAAGCTCTATGAACAGTCGGCGCCAAAAATGCTGTCAGTATGTCGGCGATATATTGCCGATGAAATGGAGGCGGAATCCGTCATGGTGCAGGCATTTTTAAAAGTGTTTCAAAAAATAGACTCCTTCAAGGGAGAGGGAGATCTCGAAGCGTGGATACGGAAAATCATGGTGAACGAATCATTGATGTATTTGCGGAAAAATAAGCATTTGCAATTATTCGTGGAGGTGGAAGAAGTTCATCAATACGAATGGGTGGAAGGGGCGGACGCCAATCTGCATGCGGAGGCATTACTCCAAATGATTCAGGAGCTGCCCAGTGGCTACCGGACGGTGTTTAACCTTTATGCGATTGAAGGGTATTCCCATCAGGAAATTGCTGAGCAGTTGAATATCAGTGTCAATACCTCGAAATCACAGCTCAGCAGAGCCAGAGCCATGTTGCAAAAAAAGTGTAAATCAACAGATCACCATCAAATAAGGGAAAATGGAAGCTTTTGACCGTCAATTCAGGGAGAAACTATCCCAGCATAAAAGTGTTCCCTCGCCGGATGCATGGGAGCAAATAGCCGGCCAGCTGCCCCAGCAGAAAAAACGGGCTTTTGCCTACTGGCAGGTAGCGGCAGCAGTGCTGTTGTTGTTCGGTTTTTTTGCCACCGGGTATTTTTATGGAGATTTGCTTTCTCCTGTTCCGAAATCACCGCTGGCGGTGGAGGAACATCAACCAGTGGAGCAAGTAAAAGAGGAAGTGGCGGATCAGTTGCCGGTGGCAGATATTGAACCTGTGACGGTGGTTCAAAGAAGCTCTAGCCCGGTGCAAATGCTTTCTACTAAAGGGAAATCATTTACTTCGGAACCCAAAGCCTTACCTCAGATAAATATTGAAAAGGTGGAAATACCGGTATTTTTTGAAATTCCAGAGGAAGCCGCTCCCTTGTTAGCGGAGGCGGAGGAGGAAAAGCCGGTGCGCCCCAAAAGAAAGATAGAGGTGACCATCACCTATGTCCCTAATGAGCAAACCACCATGGAAAAGGTAAAGGGTTTTATTGAATCCGGTACGGAAAAAATGGTGGAGGAACCTAAACTTTTAGCAAGACAATTTTCCAGAATAAGAACAAAATAATTGAAACCTATACAGTCATGAATCAGATGCTACACGCGATTTGCACGTGGATGGCCATACTTTTGCCTTCACTGCTTTGGGCTGCCGCCCCTATTAACGACGACGGAAGAGATACCCTTCGGATACAGACCAATGTTGGGGCGAATATTATGATTGAAGCCACCGACAAAGAGGCTTTGATGGAACTAAAAGCGCTGGATATTAATAAAATTCTGGAAGACATGGAGATGGTAACCGACTCGGTGGGGAATTCCAAAATTGTGATCAAAAAATCAGATGATACCTACATCAGAGAAGCAGAGCGGGAGATTTCTTTTGATACTCCCCTAGAGGACCATTCCGACAATGCCTTTCGTCAGCGTGCAAGAAAATACAACTCCTCCGGGGAATATTTGAGTGATGAGGATACAGAAGGAGATAAACAGTATGGAATGAAATATGACTCCGATGAAGGCATGGAGGTGTATTGGGGAAATAAATACAAGTCCAGCTTTAAAAAGAGCAGAAGAAGATCTTCCGGTTATTTTGGAATGGATTTTGGGGTGAATAATTGGTTGGAAAACGGCCGTTCTCCCTCCGGAAATGCCCCTTATAATGTTCGTCCGTGGGGTTCCTGGTATGTCTCTTTAGGTGGAGGGTATTTATTAATGCTTTCCAACCACTTTGGGTTTGATATGGGCGGTGACGTCAGCTGGTACAATTTCAAATTCCAGGATGATGATGTCCGCTTGGTGAAGGGGGAAGACCGTTTAATATTTGACATGGCGGACCCTTCCATAAATTCCATCAAATCTAAACTTACCGTTCCCTATGTGAATGTAAAATTGGTGCCGACCTTTAAGATCGGACCAAAACACAGGGGGATGACCATCGGAGCCGGTGCTTATGCGGGTTACAGAATAGGCGGTTATACCAAAGTGAAACAAAAGATTGATGGTTCTACTCATAAGCCTAAAAATCATTCTGATTTCTATTTGAATAATTTCCGATATGGTGTCCGCTTTCAGCTTGGATGGGAGGAAGTACAATTCTATGCGAATTATGATCTGAATCCGATCTTCCAAACAGATCACGCACCGGAATTAAACGCCTTCTCTTTAGGCATGACCTTCCAGATATTTTAATCTGAAAAATAATCATAGTCAAAAAAGTCATACCGCTGGTAGGGCTTTTTTTTTATCTTGACGGGAATAATTCAGTACTATGTTTGATTTTCGTTTGAGAGTTTTTGAGCGCGTAGCGCGTCTGGAAAGTTTTACGGCTGCCGCTCAGGCCCTTTTTATCAGTCAGCCCGCAGTTTCTAAGCACATCAAAGCTTTGGAAGACCATTGGGCTACCACCCTTTTTGAACGGCAGGGGAATAAGGTGAAATTAACAGAAGCCGGAAGCTTGCTGCTACAACATGTTTTGGAGCTTTTAGACAAACATCAGCAACTGGAATTTGAGATGCAGGCACTAAAGGGTGACTTTTCTGGCCGCCTAAGGATAGGCGCTAGTACCACGCTGGCGCAATATGTTTTACCGGCATATTTATCCCAATTTAAAGCCCGCCATCAGGGAGTTCAGATTTCATTAGAAAGTGGCAATACTCAGGAGGTAGAGCAGTGGGTGCGATCCGGAGAGGTGGACCTGGGTTTTACGGAAGGAGATAGTTTTCATTATGGGGTGAAATATGAGCCATGGAAAAAGGATGAATTGGTCTTGGTTTGCCGGAAAAAGAGCCAGTGGAAGAAACGCTGGGAAGCAGATGGGCTGGAGGTTTTGAAAGAGATGCCATTGGTGCTGCGGGAATCAGGCTCCGGTACCCTGGAGGTGCTGGAGCATTGTCTGCATCAAAAAGGGTACAAGCTTTCGGCTTTGAATATCCAAATGCAATTGGGGAGTACAGAATCTATCAAAACCTATCTTGCGCAGTCAGACGTGTGTGCCTTTTTACCCAAATTTAGCATTCAGCGGGAGTTGGAAGAAAGCCTGGAACTGATTGATGAGCAGGAATGGTTAATTCAGCGGCCATTTTATATCATCAGTCATGATCAAAAGGATATTTCGGGCTTAGGGAAGCGATTTTTGAAAAGCCTAAAGTCATAACTTTGGGTTATTAATCATCACTGATTAGAATAACTTCACATCATTCATCAGTGGCATCTTTGTGCTGTAGAACTTCAAAAACAGAATAAAGATGCAAGGAATCGCAATACCTCAACAACCCGATTTCAAAAAGATGATTTGGTGGGTCGCCGGAATTTTCTGCCTGATGCCCTTTTGTTCTCCTTTTATCGCCCTGATCATTGGAGTGATTTTATCCAATTTTCTTTTCACTGATTATCAGCAACAAGCCCATAAATGGACCAAAATATTGCTGAACTTTGCTATAGTGGGCATGGGATTCGGCATGTCTTTTCAAGAAGCCTGGGCCGTAGGCGCTGAAGGTTTTGGCATTACCGCCTTGACCATTGCGGTAGTTTTGGGATTGGGTGCTTTATTGACCAAATGGCTCAAAATTGATAAAGAATCCGGACTTTTGATCTCCTTCGGCACTGCCATATGTGGAGGAAGTGCCATTGCTGCTGCGGGAGCTACCCTAAATGCCAAAGAGGAAAATATGTCTGTAGCCCTGGGAACGGTATTTTTATTCAATGCGCTCGCATTGGTGGTGTTTCCTTTTATCGGGCATTTATTGCAGATGCCATCAGAAGCGTTCGGTTGGTGGGCCGCCATGGCCATTCATGACACCTCTTCAGTGGTAGGCGCAGCCGGGACTTACGGTGGAAAAGCATTGGAAATTGCCACCACCGTGAAATTGGCCAGAGCCTTGTGGATTGTGCCACTTTGTGCAGCGCTGGGTTGGTGGAAAAAAAGTGGTCAGAAATTACCCATTCCTACTTTTCTGATTGCCTTCATCGCCGTTATTCTACTTCACCCTTACTTGCCTGGCGTAGAGCAATGGGGCGGTCATGTGACGAGCATTTCTAAAAGATTGATGACTTTGGCTTTGTTCTGGGTGGGTACTGGCTTGCACTTTTCTACCTTAAAGAAGGTGGGCTTGCGGGCATTCGCGATGGGGCTGATCCTTTGGATTGTGGTAGGAACCCTGGCTTTGTACCTTATTTAATGCATCCTTATTTGAACGGTTCTCCGGCCAATAAAAAAGCCCGCCCTCATTACGAAGGCGGGCTTTTGGCATATTCAAACGAAATGCTTATTTCGTAATCTTATCAAAACCAACATAAGGAACCAATACCTCAGGAATATTGATGCCGTCAGGGGTTTGGTTGTTTTCCAAAATAGTCGCTACAATACGCGGTAAAGCCAAAGCCGAACCGTTCAGTGTATGCAACAATTGCGTTTTCTTCTCTCCTTCCGGACGGTAACGCAACTTCAGGCGGTTCGCCTGATAAGTCAGGAAGTTGGAGATGGAAGAAACTTCCAGCCACTGGTCTTGACCACCCGAGTATACTTCCATATCATAGGTGATGTGAGAAGTGAAGCTTAAATCACCACCGCAAAGTCTTAGCACACGTACCGGCAAGCCTAATTTTTTCAAAAGGCGCTCCACATGTTCTACCATGCCATCCAATGCAGCCATGGAATCTTCCGGCTTAGCAATTTGAACAATCTCCACCTTGTCAAACTGATGCAGGCGGTTCAGGCCACGAACATGTGCCCCCCAGGAACCCGCCTCACGACGGAAACATGGCGTAAAACCTGCATTTTTGATCGGAAGATCCTTCTCATTAATGATCGTGTCACGGTACATATTGGTGATCGGCACCTCAGCGGTTGGAATCAAATAGTAATCATGGCCCGTCAATTGGTACATCTGCCCTTCTTTATCTGGCAACTGTCCAGTCGCAATTCCGGAAGCCTCGTTTACCACAATCGGAGGTAATACTTCAGAATACCCCGCCTTCTCTGCTTCATCTAAAAAGAAGTTGATCAATCCGCGTTGCAGGCGGGCACCTTTTCCTTTGTAAACAGGGAATCCGGCACCGGTCAGCTTATTACCCAATTCGAAATCGATGATATCGTATTCCTTGATCAGATCCCAGTGTGGCTTTTTGTCATCACTCAGGACTGGCTTTTCCCCAAATTCGCGGATTACCTCATTGTCCTCATCACTCTTTCCTTCCGGTACAGAAGGGTGCGGAATGTTGGGAATGGTGTACAATAACTGCTGTAATTCCTCCTCAACGGATGACAGTTTTTCCTGCAACTTCTTCGATTCCTCCTTCAATACCGCAGTTTTGGCTTTGACCTGTTCCGCCTCTTCCTTTTTCCCCTCGCGCATCAACATACCGATTTGCTTGGAAATGGAATTGGATTCTGCCGAAACATCATCATTTGCCTGCTGGGTGGCACGACGCTCCGCATCTAGCGTCAGTACTTTTTCTACTACTTCCTCAGGATTGGGAAAATTTTTGACCTTCAGGCCAGCAATTAACGCCTCCTTGTTTTCCTTAAATTCATTGATTTGTAACATGTTGCAGGAAAATATATTTGTTAATGTTATGCACTGCTAACAGGTGAATTCACCTGTGGGGGCTTTATTTCGCCCGTTTTTGTCACTTATTCCCCATTGGGGAAATGTTGGCTGCTAAGTTAAAAAAAACCAATTTGATTCCCTTTAAGTTGGGAAGCTTTTCAGCCAATAAAAAAACGATTGAATATAAATACTTTTCTGAATGAAACCTTCACAAATTGCATCGGTTTATTCAAGTGAGACTTGACATTTCTAATGGTTTAATTTATACTTGCGTATCTAAACATCAATTAGGAACCTCTCCTAAGTCTCAATTGGAATATTCTATTTCATTGAAATCATTACTTTTTCATTTTATCCTCTTATTTACACTAAAAGAGAAAGCCCTCGCACGATAGTGCATTATATATTACTATTCTATGTACAATATTGAAGAACTGAGTGTCAAGCTCCTGTCTGAATTAAAGGAGATTGCCGAAGAGTTGGGAGTAACCAAATATAAAAGCCTTCCTAAAAAAGAGTTGATCTACAAAATCCTCGATCAACAAGCGGTACTTCCCGAAGATCAATTGCAGAAGTTGGTAGCCAGTAAAAAGGCTGCTGAAGTTGCAGCGCCTGCTCCTGAAGCAGAAGCAAAACCTAAAACGGAAAAGAAGGAGCGCGCTCCAAGAAAAGCCCGTGAAACTAATAAAGAAAAAGCACCTAAAGCTGATAAGAAAGAAGCGGCTGCTAAACCAAAGCCTGAACGTGAAACCAAACTCCCTAAACGCGAAAGCGTAAAGGCGGTTGCCCCTGTTGAGCAAACAGAGGAAAAGGAGCGTAAGGAAGAGCGTCCGAAACGTCAGCGCAAAGAGCGTACAGAACGCAATGAGCAGCGTCAGGACCGTCCTGAAAAAGCGGGACGTCAGGAGCGTCCAGAGCGCCAGGAACGTTCTGAGCGTCCGGAAAGAAAAGAAAGAGAGCGTAAGCCGCGTCAGCAAAAAGAGCAGGACAGCAATGAAGATTTGCTGGAATTGTTCACTGAGGCAGTAACATCGGGTAAAATTCCTGAGCCAGCTCAACCATCAAGTACTGAAGAAAAACCTGCTGTGACAGAAGAAAATAAAGAGGAGAAAGTAGCTGCAGAAGCTGCTGCTCCAGTGGAGGCTGCTACTAAGGATGAGCCTGTAGCCATTCCTCCAAGAAACAGAGAAGCTGCCCCTGAGGCCTCGTCGGAAGATCAGGAACAGCAGCGTCCGGAGCGTCGTGAGCGTGAAGACCGCCGCGATGATCGTCGTGACGACCGCATGAACCGCCGTCAGATCCAGAGCACCATTAAGGAATTTGAAGGCATCGTAGAGAGCGAAGGCGTATTGGAAATTATGCAGGACGGTTATGGTTTCTTGCGTTCTTCTGATTACAATTATTTGGCTTCTCCGGATGATATCTACGTTTCTCCATCTCAAATCAAGCTTTTTGGTTTGAAAACCGGAGATACCGTATGCGGATCTATCCGTCCTCCAAAAGAAGGAGAAAAGTATTTTGCGCTTTTACGTGTCGAAACAGTTAACGGAAAAACTACCGAAGAAATTCGTGACCGTGTGCCTTTCGAGCATTTGACGCCACTTTTCCCTCAGGAGAAATTGAATTTGACTGATGCTTCCAATAAATATTCTACCCGTGTACTAGACTTGTTTGCCCCTATCGGTAAAGGTCAGCGTGGTATGATCGTGGCACAGCCAAAAACCGGTAAAACGGTATTGTTGAAAGATGTTGCGAACTCCATCGCTAAAAACCACCCTGAGGTTTATCTGATTATCTTGTTGATCGATGAGCGTCCTGAGGAGGTAACCGATATGGCACGTTCCGTTCGTGCAGAAGTAGTTTCTTCTACCTTCGATGAGCAGGCAGAACGTCACGTAAAGGTTTCCAATATGGTATTGGAGAAATCCAAGCGTATGGTAGAGTGTGGTCACGATGTAGTAATTCTTTTGGATTCTATCACTCGTCTGGCACGTGCACACAACACCGTAGTACCTTCCTCTGGTAAAATCCTTTCTGGTGGTGTGGATGCGAATGCATTGCACAAGCCTAAGCGTTTTTTCGGAGCGGCTCGTAATGTAGAAAATGGTGGTTCTTTGACCATTATCGCTACAGCATTGACCGAAACCGGTTCTAAGATGGATGAGGTAATCTTTGAAGAATTCAAAGGTACTGGTAATATGGAATTACAGCTGGATCGCAAATTGGCGAACCGTCGTATTTACCCTGCTATCGATATTTTGGCTTCCGGTACGCGCCGTGAAGATCTGTTGAACGATCGTGAGACCCTACAGAAAATCTGGTTGTTGCGTAAGCACGGCCTGTCTGATATGAACTCTCAGGAAGCAATGGAGTGGATGTTAGAAAAAATGCGTGGTACCAAAGACAATGAGGAATTCTTGTTGTCGATGAATGGTTAATCGCGAATAATATAAAATGAAAATCCCCTGTATCTTTTTTGATGCAGGGGATTTTTTTATGCTTTGACTTTGGGGCATCAGCTCGCCCAGGCTCGCTGTCGGGCTTTCGGCAGTCGCTTTTTTTGCGAGCCGCTACGCTTTTAGGCTGCAAAAAAGAGCTCCAACAATGCCTCTATCCCTTTGCCGGGGGTGGTGTTTCAATTTAAGCCGAATTATTCACCGCTGAATATATTGATGTAATCCCAATGTCTTTTTATTAAGCAGTAAGGGGTGTTTTCGTTGATTTTTAATAGCCCAAATTGGGCTAAGCTTGCTTTCTCCTCATTCATCTGCTTCGTTGAAAAAATTTGAAATTGGAGACTATTCCTTCCTTTTTCTCGCCTTGCAGCTAAACGAGGATTTTAGCATGCATAATTCGGCTTAGAACCCCAAAATATCCATCATCTTCGCATTCAACCTTCTGTTCTTTCCACGGAACGGATGACAATGAATATGAATCGCCGGATTGAAGTTCATTTCAATAATGGAATAATTGTCTGCCGTTGCCGGTTGATCAATTTCCTGTATCATCATGTCCAGCCCGGTGATTTTTACCCCCAACGCTTTGGCAGCTTCAACCGCTATTTTTTTATAGGAAGGATGAATATCATCCGTGAAATCCAGGCTGTCTCCACCGGTGGAAATATTGGAATTTTCCCTCAAATAAACCGTCTCCCCATCAGCCGGAATGCTGTCGAAATTCAGTCCTTGCGTTTCCAAAAACATACGTTCCGGAGCTTCCAGCTTGATTTTCTCCAAAGGTGTTCGATAGCCGACCCCTCTGAGTGGATCCTGATTTTTCTTTTCCACCAATTCCCGAATAGTTGAACTGCCGTCTCCTTTTACATTGGCCGGAACGCGATGCAAAATACCCACCACTTCTTCCCCAATGATGAAGATCCGGAATTCCCGACCTGCAATAAAAGGTTCGATCAGAATACTGTTATCCTCACGAAAAGCCATTTCCACTGCTTCATGGAAGAGCTTTTTGCTGGTATTTTCTTTCAGAATACTGATGCCTAAACCGAAATTAGTGGTCTTCGGCTTGATCACGATGGCCTTACCTTCAAATTGCATAAAGCTCGCCTTGGCCTTATCGGGATGGTCAAAATCTGCCCCCATCGGCACCTGAATCTCCGCCTGATGCAAAACATGCTTGGTGACAATCTTATTTTCCATCATCAAAACGCCGCTATAGGTATCCAGAGAAGTTTTGGTGGCCTGTTGCACAAACTCCGTTTTGTCTCCTTTGGAGAATTGTACGAAATTAGCGGCACGATCCAGAATCTCAAATTTTACCCCTCGCCTAATTGCCTCCCGAAGCATTAGTTGCGTCGACAGCTCCATATCTTCCAAACCGGAAAATCGATAGCCCTTGGCTAAGCCTTCCGCCTTGAATTTTTCTGCCAACTCCATATGATAAGCGATGTACCCTTTTTCGTGCACCCCTTTTCTCACGACTTCTGTTGGGCCTTTTTTGGGATTATTGGCCAAACTTTTAAAGTATTGCAGCGCCTTTCGATAAACCTCATAGCTTTCATGAGCAGGGATTAAAGTGGCCAATTCTTCCAGCCAATTCAGCACTTTTTCTTTTTTGCTAAAGCCTTCTTCGGGTTTGCGGTCTTCCCAAATGTCGGCATGGGCACCACAGCAAGCCACTTTGTACTGATTATAATAGGCCACTCTTTGATCCTGACGATTAAAGGCTGAATCTTTTTCATCAGAAAGCAGGGCCCAAAGGAAATACAAATGGTACAAATAAAGTGCAGCTTCATTAATGCCTTGCGGGCTCAGGGGATCTAAATCCAGCAAGCGGATTTCCATATGCGTAATCTTTCCGCTTGTATCTTTTTTGATGCGGAAAGGCAGATAGAGCTCCTTTTCCTGCAGGATTTTCTTTTCACTCACCAGGCTGTCTACCGATTTTTTAAAGTTGTCCCAATTGCTGTAGTCCAGGTAGAATTCCTCCTTATTGCGATATCCACTAATGCTGGCACGGATCGAATGTGTGAAGCGGTGCGTGCGAGTATCTTGGCCAATTTCCGGTAATTCCCAATTGGACATATCGAAAGAAGTATGCACCACGGGGCTGTTGCCGGTTAGCATGAGCGGCATCCAGCGGTTTTTCATCATGATGCGTAAAGCCTTCAGATAAAGCTCTTGCTCAAAATCTGCTGAATTTAGCTCGCCGCTTTTTTGATACAAATGTTGAATTAGCAGCGGATCTGGGCTTACATTGAAATGAATGCCTGAAATCAGCTGCTTTTTCCTCCCATAGGTATGGGCCAGATGCGAACGGTAATCCTCATGGTCTTTACCTAATTCCCCAAAGTTGGCCATGGGAACCTCGCCATCTTCTGTGGGCAGGGCAGGTGGCATGGAAGATGGCCATAGGATTTCTTCTCCAATGTTTTCATTGACCACCTCATGAATGGTTTTCATAAATCCCGCAGCTTCTGCAATGGAGGGTAGCGGTGGGGTGATCATTTCCAGCTGACTTTCGGAAAAATCTACCGTCACATAAGGGTGCTTGAGCTTATCACCAAAATCTTCCGGATGAGGAGAACAAGCAATTTTCCCTTCCTTCGTCACCCTCAGATTTTCTTTTTCCAGACCGAATTTTCCTTCCAGTAGAAAAACCTGTGCCTCTTGCTGATCGATATTATTGGTCTTTTTCATAGGGCTAAATATTTAGAGGGGCCAGCAGCTGGTCCTTTTTTTTCATTTTATAAAGGGTGATACAAAAAAGTGCGGGTAGCAGTAATCCTTTGGCGATACTGCTGATGCTAACGGCCCACCAAACGCCTTGTGCCCCCATGGCCAATTGGTGGGCCATGAAAAGCGCCAAGGGGATGCGCAATCCGGTAAAGCAAATGCTGACCATCGGCGGGACATGGGTTTTCCCGATGCCATTATAGGAGCCCATGGTAAGCATTTCGATGCACATAAAAAGTTGACTGGCACCGAGAATGAAAAGGTAATCTGTTCCCATGGCAATGCTTTCCGGTTCATGGACAAATAGGCGGATCATTTGTTCCGGAAATAGCCAGAACAAGCTGGTAATGCTGATGCCTACCAGCAGTGCAATTTTCAGCCCTTGTTTATAAGTGTTGGGAATTTGACTTATCCTTTTTGCGCCAAAATGGTGACCAATCCGGATGGTCATGGCCTGTGACATTCCGGCCATGGTCATATAACTCAGGGCTTCCAGTTCCAGGCCTATTTTCTGGACGGCGATGGCAGTAGCGCCCCATTCGGCCAAAATCTTTGCCATGATAATTTGAATGCCCACGAAGATAATCCGCTGAAAACCCACCGGACTACCCAATTTCAAAATATCGGTTAAGTGTCTGAGATCCGGGGCACTTTTGGCAAACTGAATATCTTTTTGTTGCCTGAAAAGGATCAGAAAACGCAGAAAGACGATCAACCGGGCTAAAAGCGTAGCAAAAGCAGCTCCTTCAACGCTCAAATTCAAGCCCCAAATGAACAAGGGGTCAAGCATAATATTCACTACCATTCCCAGCGCGCCAGCCCTGAAGGAAACCGCCGTTTTACCATGGGCATTAAATATGGCTGTAAAGAGAAAGTTCAGAAATTGTAGTACTACACTCCCTCCGATAATGAAGAGGTAATGTGCTGCCATGGATTCTACTTCCGGATCATTTAAATCAAAAAAAGCAATGAGCGGCTTTCTTCCAGTCCACAGGAAAATGGTGTAAAGGAAACCAAGGACTAAGGTGAACCAGGTAGCGGAGGTGATAAACTGACTGATGATGTCGCGCTTGCCAGCACCAGCAAATTGGGCAACTTTTACGCTGACCCCCGTCAATACAATGGAAAAGAGGGCGGCGCCAAGGTTGAGGAAAAAGCCAGCGGTTCCAACGGCAGCCACTGCATCACTCCCTACTCTTCCCAACCACAACATATCGGTCAGGTTATAGGCCATTTGCAATAGGTTACCTCCGATTATTGGAAGTGCCAGCAGGATTAATTGTCTACTTTCTTTTGAAAGGCCCCACCAAGGGTTATTATTTAATGGCTGCATTATCTATCGTTAATTGACGATGAATTTGGGTAAAATCTATGATCACAACAAGCTGCTCCCTTTAGAGCACTTCTGCAGTTTTTCCCCCCTTGGGAAATACCAGTTGCTGAAGTTCTTCCCATTCCTTCCATACTTCCTTATTCAGGCAATAAAACATTTTGGGCGGGTGTGCACTGGCGCATATCAAGCCTGCATTCTTCAGTTCTTTTAAGTGCTGGCTGACCGTCGACTGTGAAAGTGGAAGTTGGTCCACAAAATCACCACAGATGCATTCATCTGCTGCTGCCAAAGTTTGTAAAATGGCCACCCTGGCCGGATGGGCCAATGCCTTTGCCAGTTCGGCCAGCCTTTGCTGCTTTGAATTGAAGTGATTCGTTTTATCTTTATTCATGGATTAATCGTTTATCGCAAATATACGATTAATATCAATATCCATACCATTTCGAGAATATGATTTTTTTCATACCACATGTCGGGAGGAATGCCGTAATTCGATCAATTTTGAACATCAGAATGACTGAAATTGACAAGGCTGAAATTAAGGCTTTGCACCATTTTTTCTTGTTTCGTAGTAATTTTAAAGGAAAAGGGATTGATTTTAAGGGAGATAAAAAGACTCGGTTTTACTCATCGGATTGGGGCTAAACAGATGCATCTATTTGCATTGGGGATTTTTATGTCCTTTTTTGTCAGTCAAAGCGCTTCGGCTCAGGATGGGCAGTTCTGGGGCGAGTTTCGTCCGGGCTATATGTGGAATGATAAGTGGGTAGGGCAACTTGGGGTGGGATACCGGCAATTTTATGGCTCGCAAGAATGGCACCGGTATTATGTTCATCCCATGGTACGCTATAATGTAAGTAAGCGATGGAATATCAGGGCCGGTTTGAATACTATTTATAACACTTATCAAAAGGAACAGAACCATCTGGAAATTCGCCCCTACTTAGGAGTCGGATTAAAATGGCCCATTATTGAATGGATGGATGTAAACCATTATGCGCGGGTGGAAGAACGTATCAGTCGGTATTCAGAGGAGGCGGCGACTGAGTTGGTGACGCGTGGACGCTATAAGGTGGATACCCGTATTCCGCTTTGGCGGATTTCTAAGGAAAATCTTTATTTCCTGATGGCTTATGGGGAGCTATTCTTTAATATGGGGGGAGAAGCAGATGAAGTTTTCAGGAACCGGAATCGTTTTGGTGCGGGTATAGGTATGGTCTCCAAAAGCAAATGGTCCTATACCCTGCTGTTCAATTATCAGAAAACCAGACAGGCCACCGATGGTGAGTTTGACCGACATGATTTTTTTACACAAATCCGGATTGCCTATACCTGGAAGAAAAAAACTAAGGAGTAGGCTTGTAAGACTGGGTATTCAGAGCATCCAGATACTGGAAAAAATAGTCCATAACACCGGAAAGGTGCCCTTTTCCCGCTAATGGAATGTACCGTACGTTTCCACCGGATTGCTGCATTTCCCGAAAAGCATTTTCGCTGTTGAGGGTAGGAACCAAACCGTCATGGGTTCCATGGAAAAGGTAAACAGGGGCCGCTGGCTGCCAGTAAATAGGGCTGTTGTCTTTTGAAACTTTAAAGAAAGGATGCGTTTCAGGGGCTGCATTCATAGTGACTAAAAATTCCTTATTCAATAGCTTTTCAGGCTTTTTCTGGCCGGAAAGGAAAAACCAGGGACGGAAGTACTTACGGTAAGATTTCGCCTTTTGAGCGTAAATTTCCCTGATGGGGTAATCGTATCCCTCCGCTACAGCCCAGGCACTCCACATATAAATGGCGGCTACCGGTGTTCGTGCTTTTTCCTGTTGACAAAACCATTGTACGGTTCCGGAAAAGTCATGAGGGCCAGCATAAAAATATCCGCCCTGTATTTGGTATTGCCTGGGGTATCGGGTCTCTAATATCTGCTGACTCGCTAATCCTATGGCGGCTCCTTCAGATATTCCGCTCAAATATACTTTTTTTGGGGCTTTGGCATTTGCTTCCGAATAAGCCAATAACATATCCACCGAATTTTGGGCGTTAATTTTATTCAGGGTATATGGGTGTTCGGTGTGCTTGCTGGTATTGTAGCCCACGTAATCCGGCATCAGGACGGTGAAGCCGTTGGATGCCAGCGTGGCTCCAACGGATAATTCCTGTGTGAAATGATCTTTTTGACTATTAGATATTTCGCTTGCGGATGGGGCGAGTTTTTGGGCCGCCGGATAGATGGTGCCATGGTGATGCAGGATGACGCCTTTGCTTTCTCCGGCAGGTTGCAATAATAATCCGGAGAGGAGGATTGCTTTGCCCTGGTAATTGCTGGTGTAGTGAATTTCTTGCAGGGAGACGGTTTGGGGGAAATGCAGGGCCATTTTTTGAATGTCCTCAAATGCTTTCATGTCCTTTAAAGTGGTATCCACTTTGGATAAGATTTTAAGGGCAGATGGCTTGAACATACCATATTCACGGGCCTGCATGTATTGCGCATCCATCTCCCCTATAGTTCGTTGTTCTGTTATTTTCTGGGCATTTGCCAGAGAAATGAAAAAATAAGCGAAAAACAAGAGAGAGAAATGCCACTTCATGGATTATCCGAATTTTTTGATTTTATCGATGATATTGGTGGTAGAGAAGCCATCCACAAGGTCTACGGTTTCTACACTTCCGCCGTTTTCCAAAACGAAAGGGGCGCCTACAATATTTTCCACCGAATAATCGTTTCCTTTCACTAGGATGTCCGGCTTCACCGTTTCGATTAATTTCAGAGGGGTTTGCTCTCCGAAAAGAATGACATTGTCCACAAAAGCCAAAGCCGCCAACATGCGGGCGCGGGAATATTCATTATTGATCGGACGTTCGGGGCCTTTCAATTTTTGGACGGAGGCATCAGTGTTGAGTCCAATCACTAATCGATCTCCCTTTTGGCGGGATTTTTCCAGATAATCGATATGGCCCAAATGAAGGATATCAAAACAGCCGTTAGAAAAGACAATTTTTTCGCCTTTCTGGCGGTAGGCGTCCATGGTTTGATCAATGTCTGACCAGGAAATGATTTTATCTGCAGTAGTTTTCATCTTGAAATTAATGATTACCTATTGTGGTTTTACTAAAGGTGCTTTTTGTTGATCGACTTTTTGGTCCTTGCCGAAAAGGATGAGAGAGATGGCCAGGGAAATTCCCCCCACTATCAACAGCATAATTGTTTGAGAAGTGTGCAATACCGTAGCGAAGAAAACCCCATCGGTTAACGGAAGTCCGTAAAGCGCCAAAGTTCGGGAAACAATCCAGTGATAGGCGCCAATGCCCCCCTGTACAGGGGCGGCCATTCCCAGTCCTCCCATTACAAAAAGGGTCAGGCCAATTCTGGGGCCAAAATGTGCAGTCTCCGGCCAGGCGAAAAAGATAACAAAGGACATGGTAAAGTACATGGCCCAGATCACAATGGTGGAAAGCACAAAACCCCATTTGTTCTCTATGGAACGAAAACTCAAAAGCCCTTTAGCCAATTGCTCTAAAAAGGACTCTATCTTCACGAAAAAAGCGTTTTTGCGTAGCCAGGCCCTTTTAAACCTCCATAGGTATACCATTCCGGCCATTCCCAATAATCCCAGCGCAAGCATGACGGAAACCAAAGGTAATAGGGACAGGCTTTGACCAAATTTTTCAGAGATCAGATCCGACAGGAATTGAAAGAGTACTTCAAACTCCAGTAAGAGCACTAAAGCCACGCTCACCAATAATATAATGAAATCAAAAAGGCGCTCAGCAACCACGCTCCCTACTCCGGTGGATAAGGGAACCTTATCGGATTTGGCCAGTATGGCACAGCGCGCTACTTCTCCGGCTCTGGGAATAATCAGATTAGCAAAATAGCCCACCATTACCGCCAGAAAGGTTCTCCAGACGCTCAGGTGCTGATACCCTAGGGGCTTCAGCAGTAAGTTCCAGCGGTAAGCCCTTGCCCAGTGGCTTATCAGCGCCATCGCAAAAGATACGTATATCCATCCGTAGGTCAGGTCTTCAGCCCTTGCCTGAAAGTCGCTAAAATCCATGTCCCGAAAGACATAATACAAAAGCCCTAAAGCGAGGCTGAGGGAGAGGATGTATTGGGCGATTTGTTTTAATTGCTTCATGGTCGGGGGGAAAAGAAAAAAGTTCAGCTCTTCAGCACAATGGCCACAAAGCTGAACTTTTTAATAAAAACTGTGGAACCCATAGCGGGCTTGCTAAAAATTTTTAAGCGATACGATTGTCACCGTCAGGGAAAACAATCGATGGCTTGAATCCTTTTTTGGCTTCTTCAAAATCCATTGAGCCATAAGAGATAATGATGATGATATCTCCTACCTGAACACGACGGGCGGCAGGTCCGTTCAAACACACCATTCCACTACCTCTTTCACCAGCGATGGTATAAGTCTCAATTCGTTCGCCATTATTAACATTAACGATTTGAACTTTCTCCCCTTCCAGGATGTTGGCTGCGTCCAAAAGATCAGCATCGATGGTGATACTACCTACATAATGTAATTCAGCCTGCGTAACTTTTACGCGATGGATTTTCGATTTTACTACCTCAATATTCATTTTCTTTCCAAAAGAAGCATCTCCTTATAAGATGAATGTGATTTTGGGGGTTATCAATCTTCAAATTTGAGTGATAACCAACTCAATCGCAAGTTTGTGATTTTATGTAACTATCCCTAATAAAAATTAACTTTCCTTAGGACGATAGCAGTCCGGAAAAACCGTTTTCTGCTCTCTTGCGATTGCCATTATCTTGCTATCTTAAATATTAAAAGATCGATTGTCGATCAATCTTACTCCCTCCAAGAATGCTGCCACACAAACGGTTATGCGCTGTCCTAATTTAAGTTTTTCCACTTTTTCCAAGGTGTGGGCATCCACCATCTCCATATACTCTACTTCCATTTCGGGATGCTTTGCCATTACATTCTCAAAAGCCATGCGTGCTTTTTCCAAAGAACCCTGCCGACGAAGCGTTTGAGCTGTGCTCATCAGCGCCTGATTGATGGCCGGAGCAATTTCATTTTTGGCGTGCTCTGATAATCGGCGGTTACGGGAGCTTCTGGCCAGCCCATTGGCTTCCCGACTGATCGGGCAACCCACTATTTCAATGGGAATGTTTAAATCGGTCACCATTTTTTTAATGATGGCCAGTTGTTGGAAATCTTTTTCCCCAAAATAAGCGCGGGTGGGTTGTACGATATTGAATAATTTATTCACCACCAGGCCTACCCCGCTGAAGTGTCCCGGGCGGAATTTACCCTCCATCACACTGTCCAGTGGATGGAAATTAAAGCCGAGGGGATTTTCTCCCGGGTACATCGTTTTGGCATCCGGCGCAAAAATATAGTCACATTTGGCCGCTTCCAATAAAGCGATATCCCCCTCTAGTGTACGGGGATATTTTTCCAGGTCCTCGGCATTATTAAATTGTGTTGGGTTGACAAATATGCTGCAAACCGTAACGTCATTGTCCTTAACGGACTGTTCAATTAAAGAAATATGCCCTTCATGTAAGGCGCCCATTGTGGGGACAAATCCAATGGATTGACCCTCAAGGCGAACAGTTTGCAGGCTTTTTCTGATGTCAGAAATGGTATTAATTACTTGCATGTATCCTGATATGATCCTTCGATTCAAACCCTAAATCTATGATTTTAACCTAAATAAATTGAGAATCGAGGAAAATTTCGTAATTTTGTATTCCCCTTTGTTTGATTAATCTTATTCAATAACAGTTATGTCAAAACTTCGAATTCTATACGTAGCTACGGAAATTAACCCATTTCTCCAAACTTCGCAAGTAGCGGACTTTGTTCGCAAGCTCCCACAGGAAATGCAGGAGCGTGGAATGGAGATTCGGATTATGGTGCCGCGTTTCGGATTGATCAACGAACGCAAGAATCGACTACATGAGGTAGTTCGTCTATCAGGAATTAATATTGCCGTTGGCGAGGAGGAAAAGCCTTTAGTCATCAAGGTGGCTTCTATTCCGAATGCACGCCTTCAGGTATATTTCATCGATAACGAGGATTATTTCCAGCGTAAATCTGTATTTGTTGATAAGGAAAATAATTTGCACGCCGATAACGATGAGCGTGCGATCTTCTTTTGTAAAGGAGTAATCGAAACCGTGAAGAAATTAGGCTGGGAGCCGGACGTTGTTCACTGCAACGACTGGATGACCGGTTTGATTCCAATGTATTTGAAAACTTCCTACAAGAACGATCCGATTTTCAAAAATGCGAAATCGGTTTTCACAATTTACAATAATCACTTGCCTCAGAAGTTTTCGGAGGATATCTTCGAGAAAATTAAGATGATTGATATCGAGGACGAGATGTTGACGCCAATGTCAACCGACTTCGAAGGATTCATCAAGATGGGTGTTGAGTATGCTGATGCAGTTGTGAAAGCTGAAGAGGAGCAATACAATGATTCATTAAAAGGACTTTTTGATTCATTGGCTCACAAGCAAATTGACTCCGTCGTTGAGGATGATTATTTAGATAAATACTATAATATTTATAATGAGCTTGTTGGGTAACAAAACCTTCCAACCAATATTAGGGCTAATCGGTGCATTAGTCCTTTTTTTTACGTCTTGTCAAGATTCCATGAACCCCTCCGCGGGTTTTAATCCAGGTTTCGACCCGACCAAAACCAAGTATATTGAGATCACCATTCCCATTGATTTGTTTCGTTATGATTCTGTCCGTACTTCGGTGAATCAGGGACGGGCATTGGTGGGTTCCATTCAGGATGATGAATTTGGTAGCCAAAAGGCCACGGTTTATTCGATGATGAGAAGATCTTCCAGAATAATTCCTGAGGATGCTTCTTATGATTCCTTAACCCTGAATCTGAGTACCATTTATGGATATGGTGAAGTTTTTGACAATCCCATTCGCTTGGGACTGCATGAGCTGACCCAAACCCCGGATTCTACGGAACGACCTGACCGTAATTTTTATACTTTTGATGCGGTGCCTTATGAGGCAAACGCGATCATTAGTCGGAATTTGGTCATTGATCAGGAAGATAATACCAATGCGGTGGATACGACCTATTCTTTGAGAATGCCGGATGGTTTAGGTTTTTCTTTATTTTCTTATGCACAAGTGGAGCAGGAAGAATTGGAAGCCTTGCAGCAAACGGAATTCAGTAAAGACTTTCCAGGCTACGCCCTGGTAGATGAGGCCGGAACCACTAATGGAATGTTGGGCTTTAATTTGGACAACTCCGGTTTGTTGGTACATTACCACACGGCTACTGATACCGCCTTTGCGAGTTATTCCTTCTCTTACTTTAATACCGCTGATACCAGTTTCTTTGCCAACTTTACCGGCATGGCTCAGGATTACAGCCAGTCGGCTTATCCGGCACTTCAGGACACCATGCGTTTTATTCGGATTAATGGAGAGGGAGATTCCGGTGACGGTTATCTGAAAGCCGGAGCAGGCGTTTATGCAGTATTGAAAATGGATTCGCTGATGCAAAACTATTTGGATACGCTAGGCGATGGTAATGCGATTTTGGTAAATTCAGCGGAGTTATTAATTCCTTATGATGATACCGAGGTGACCGATGAGCAAAGGGTTCCAAATCCTATCCTCATTTATAAGGTAGATGAGGATTATAGGACCTTTACCTCAAATTTACTTCCTCTGGATAGCTTTGATCCTACTTTGGAAAACGCCGGAGATAATGTTGTACGGATGTCGCCCAATGAAAATAAGACTTATTATAAGACCCCATTAACCCGTTATATGCAGGCATTGATTACGGAACGAATGGAAGAGAAAAATAAGTTGATGTTGGTGCCTGCTCCATTTCATGACCAGCTCGAAGGCTTAAAGTTCTTCGGAGATGAGGTGATCATCAGGATGTATTATACCGTAGTAGAATAAAAAAAAGACCGTTTTTAAAACGGTCTTTTTTTTGTCTCCTATTCCTGCTTGGGTAGTTAAAGATACAGGAATTATGCGGGTGAAAGGGCGGAGAGACGGCCGATAATATAAAGGACAGTTCTCTATTTTCGAGCATTTTTAATGCCGGCAGATGTATTGGGAAAAGCATTGTTTATCCTTATTACCGCGCAAGGGGTTTTGTTGAAATGGGGTTAAAGAAGGGCTTGCTCTTTTAAGTCGAATTAATCACCGCCAGCTTTAGGGACTCCCCTTAAGCGGCTTATTTTTCGGCTCAATTAGTTTATGTTAACTAATTTTTTAATCGCCCAAATTGGGGCAAGCTTGCTTGCTCCTCATTCCTCTGCCGCCTTGTAAAAAGCTCGAAATAGGAAAGTATTCCTTCATTTTTCCCGCCTTGCAGCCAAGCGGGTATTCAAGCCTGCATCATTCGCTTTCATTTTCCTGTGAAATAAGTGCTTTTTAATATAGGGCATTAGTTTTTGTCTACGGAATGAAAGGGTTCCGTCCTTGGGAATAGGGTGGATAGGCGATGAAAGGCCATCCAATGCCTTCATGTTAGGTAATGATCAAAATTCCATTTTATCTACGGTGCTGCTCAGGCTAAATTCCCGTGGTAAAATCATCAATTATTTCAAAAATGGTTAAAATATGCCGCTCAGGGCTGTTTTTTTGATTGGGGAGGATAAGTTTAAAAAGGCTGAGGTGAGCGGTTTTTCCCCAATTGTGAAATTTTTTTGAAGTAAGTTATTAAATAATTTTGCAAAAATATTATCTTTATTTTGTGTTGCTGGTAGTAGTCTGACTAAATTAGGGCAGATTTATTACTGGATGAGGTATTTTTTGGGGATGTGTAGATAATGTACCTTATCTAAGAAATTGAAGAGAATTTAACCGCTGTACTGAATCTTTTTATTTCTAGGTCTTTATTTGATTAAATAAGCGATAATTCAGTATTTTTATAATAATTATTGCAAATCTACTATTTCCATGCGTAAAGGTATCGGACTGCATAAGGTAATTTCTTTCCTCCAAAGTTTTAGAGAGGAAAAGGGGATCGCACCATCTAATGGGAAGTACTTCTTACTGCCCAAGCTGGTGATTGCGACTAACCTTATGGTGATTATGCAATTATTCATCGACATCTTCTGGGGTGGGGAATCCTTTATCGTATATCACCTGGCTTTTTTGGTGCTGTTGTCTATCCCTTTCTATTTTTATCAGCGGAAGGAAGATGATCTGGCCCATGATATACTTTTCCTCATTCAAAATACCTATATCTTTTTGGGCTGTCAGTTAATGTCCAAGTCCACCGGCTTGGTCTATTTCTTTTTTCCTATAGTGGTGATGGTTTGCCTTACGCCCCGGGAAGAAAATGTATTGCCCTTTGTGGTAAAGCTATTGATCCCGATTATTTCATTGCTCTATTGTTCCTATACTTCCAGTATGCTTTCGGTCTTCAGTGCCATGGAGCATAGTGGTATTGAGTTAACGGCGCTTTGGATAAACCAGTGTCTGGCCATGTTAGTAACGGCGATGTTGGTTTACATCAAAGTGGATCAGGATAGGGAACGAACAGAGGAGCTGGAGGCCATGCTGGAAAAGAAAGTGGAGGCGGAGGAAAACCTCATTGAGCAGAAAGAGGAGTTGAGTCAGGTGAATACTAATTTGAATGAGCTGGTTTGCCATATGTCTCATAGTTTAAGAGGGCCGATTGCTTCTTTGACAGGTCTGCTTCAATTAGCAAAATATGAGGAGGAACTTACGGCAATCAAGAAATACCATCAAGAGTCTGAGATATTGGTTCAACGGGTGGATAATTTCATTAAAGAAGTGAACGCCTATCATATGGCGCAAAAAATCAGTAACAGTCGGGTGGGCTATATCTCTTTCCAGCAATTAATCCGCGAGGTGCATGAGCAGGGCAAGTTGAAAAACATCGCCATGAAAGATAAAATTGATTTCAATTTTAAACTGGAAATGCCGGACAGTATCAAACTGCCCATACTGGACATTGAAATCATCATTTATAATTTGGTGCAGAATGCGTTCAGGTTTCATGATCCTCAGAAACAAAATCCATTTGTTAGCGTGGAAATGCGACTAGAAGCCGGGCAAATCGTGATTAAAGTAGAGGATAATGGCGTGGGTATTCCTCAGGAATCACTGGATCACGTCTTTAAGATGTTCTATCGTGCAGATTATAGCATGATGAGTACAGGCCTTGGCTTAAACTTAGTGAAAAGAAGAGTGGATTCACTGGGCGGGCAAATTAAGGTAGATTCTAAGCTGGGAGAGGGCTCCCGATTTACAGTGGTGTTACCGGACAAATTTGTAAGCTATTTGGATTATGATGAAACCCGTTATCATGATTTGATCGGGAAGACTGACATTTATCGGGCGGAAGTCTCTTAATCCAGAGATCAGGGCTTTTTAAAATAAAGCTAGATCGGCCCTTCCAACCCATATGCTCAATCATTTCTTTGTTCTCGAAAAACGAAACAAAAAATCAAAAGCAGGTCAGGTAATGTGGAAGATTTTGCATTAAAAAGTCAATGCTGTAAAAGATAGTAATCAGATTAAAGACAAGCACTCAAATCAAATAGCTCCACATTGGTCTCCGGATCTTTCCTATTATTTGCCCAATGGTAGTTTTATGAAAAAACACCGTGCCCCGAATTAAGCACTGTCAGTTTCTGTTAATCTATTCCAAAGGCTTTTTACAATGTAGCTGGTTTTTTACGCTAATTATGCATGGCTAATCTATAGCGTTGCCCCAAAGTGCTTACCATCAATTCAATTCAGGTACTTTTTGTTTTTAATAGCCTAATTTGGCTAAGCTTGCCCCCTCCTTATTCATCTGCTTCATTGGAAAAAACTCGAAATAGGCACCTGTTTCTTCATTTTTCCCGCCATGCCACTAAACAAGGGTTTAAGCATGAAAAATACGACTTAAAATTTATAGCTTTGTCGTTCTATCTAAGACGAACATTTTGAAAATCTCCATTATTACGGTGGTTTACAATGCCGCTGATCTTTTTGAGCTGAGCTGGCAGAGTGTAAAATCCCAGACTTTTTCAGATTTTGAATATGTGGTGGTAGATGGTCATTCCAAGGATGGATTAGCCGATCGCCTGCCACAAATGCCTCATATTGACCAGTGGGTCTCTGAGCCTGATCAGGGTATTTATGATGCCATGAATAAAGGCTTAGAAATGGCCAAGGGAGAATTTGTGCTCTTTCTGAATGCCGGAGATACCTTTGCGTCCAATACCACTCTTCAGGAAATTTTCAATAGTGCCCCGGATGCTGCAGATGTGATCTATGGGGAAACCTTAATGGTGAATGATGCACGAGAAGTACAGGGTACGCGCTCGGCATTAACCAGCCGGCAATTGCCGGAAGACCTCACCGCTTCCTCATTTTTGAAAGGCATGGTGGTATCTCATCAGGCCTTTATCCCCAGAAGAAGTCTTTGTCCACCCTATGACCTGAATTATCGCCATAGTGCCGATTTTGACTGGTGTTTGAAGATTTTGAAAAAATCCCGCCTGAATTATAAAGTGGAAGCTCCCATTGCCCATTATCTTATTGGCGGGCATTCGGCCAATCACGTCCGGGAAAGTCTGAAGGAGCGATATGCTATTATGCAGAAGGAATTCGGGAATTGGTCAACCTGGAGGGCGCATTGGGTCGTAGCTTGGCGTGCGCTGAGAAGGAAATTGACAGGCCAACATAATAAATGGTAAAAAAAATCCGGAGCGATGAACTCCGGATTTTATTATTAATAAATTAGTGAGCTTCTAACCAGTTCTGCCCAACTCCCGCTTCTACTTCCAGCGGAACTTCGAAAGGTACTGCTTCCTGCATCATTCGGATCACCTGCGCCTTGACCAGTTCCAGTTCTTCCTTATGCACATCAAATACCAATTCATCATGTACCTGCATGATCATTTTTGATTTCAGCTCCTGTTGGCTCATCCAGTCATGAATATTGATCATGGCTTTTTTAATGATGTCTGCCGCTGATCCCTGAATCGGGGCATTGATGGCATTTCGCTCGGCAAAACCACGAACGGTTGCATTTCTGGAGTTGATATCCCTTAAATAGCGTCTGCGGTTCATGATGGTTTCCACATAGCCGGACTCCCGGGCATCATTCACCACCTTATCCATATAGGTTTTCACAGCCGGAAACTCCTCAAAGTAAGCCTTGATAATGGAAGAAGCTTCACCCCTTGGAATGTTCAGGCGTTCTGCCAAACCAAAGGCCGAGATTCCATAAATAATTCCGAAGTTGGCGGTTTTCGCTTTTCTTCTCATATCGCTGTCCACTTCTTCCGGGGATACCTTAAATACTTTGGCGGCGGTGGCACGGTGAATATCTTCCCCATTTTTAAAGGCCTCAATCATATGGGCATCCTTAGCAAAGCCAGCCATAATGCGCAGCTCAATTTGGGAGTAATCCACCGCCAGTATTACATGGTCCTCCTGTCTTGGAACAAATGCTTTTCGAATTTCCTTTCCTCTGGACGTACGGATCGGAATGTTTTGTAAGTTCGGATTGGTAGAGCTCAAGCGGCCCGTAGCCGCTACGGCCTGACGATAGGAGGTGTGAATCAGTCCTTCGGCATCAATCAATTCCGGTAGGGCATCGACATAGGTAGATTTTAGCTTGTTCAGCTCGCGGAACTCCAGAATCAGGGCGCATATTTCATGCTCCCGGGCCAGTTTGGAAAGAATTTCCTCCCCTGTCGCATATTGGCCGGTCTTGGTCTTTTTCGGTTTTTCGACCAATTTCATTTCCTCAAAAAGAATAACGCCTAACTGCTTTGGGGAAGCAATATTAAATTCCTTACCTGCCAGTTCATAAATGCGTTTTTCAATTTGCTGGCTCTCATTGCCCAGAATGTCTGACAGTTCTCCAAGGGTTTCGGTATTCACTTTCACACCATTGGCTTCCATATCCGCCAGTACCCTGACCAATGGCATTTCCAACTCGTCCATAAGAGGCTGAACACCGCCCTCCTGGAGCTGAGGTGTAAAAAACTGTTTCAATTGCAGGGTAATGTCGGCATCTTCTGCCGCATAATCTACCCTTTTTTCTACCGGTACCTGAAGGAAAAGATTGTCCTTGGCTTTATCCTTTTCTTTTCCGGTCAACGATTTAAAAGAAATGGGTGTGTAATTCAGATAATCCTCAGACATGGCATCCATGCCGTGTTTGCCTTCCGGAGATAGTAAATAATGCGCAATCATGGTATCGAAAAGCGGCCCTTTCAACTCCAGATTATATTTGCGCAATACCAGCATATCGTATTTGATGTTCTGGGCAATCTTTACAATTTCCTCTGCTTCAAAAA
The DNA here is from genome assembly GCF_036244895.1 of Persicobacter diffluens. Lineage (NCBI taxonomy): Bacteria > Pseudomonadati > Bacteroidota > Cytophagia > Cytophagales > Persicobacteraceae > Persicobacter > Persicobacter diffluens. Next base: position 3,405,376 of record NZ_BQKE01000001.1, on the reverse strand, counting down.
CGGCACGGAAATCGTCCACCACTTCCTGCGCTAATTCGGGCGCATCATCCGGAATGTGTACATAGTAAGCCTCATTGGCATTATAGGCAAAAGAGATTCCGCAAAGTTGGGCCTGGAAAGGGTTTAAGGAGGTGGTCTCTGTATCGAAACAAACTTCTTTTTGCTTTAATAAATATTGGCATAAGGATTCCCTCTCCGCTTTGGAGGCAATCATATGGTAATTTTTCTTTTCCAGTTCAAAACGGCTCTTCTCCTGCGGAACTGTAGCTTCCTTGGCCGCGGGAGCGTCGAAAAGCGAAGGTTGTACCGCCTTTTTCGCTACTTTTTTCGGGCTGCTGGCTGCACTTCCCCCACCAAACAAGTCCATTTGCCCCTGGGCATTGACATTGGATGCAGTAGAAGTTTTAGGAGCTGAAGCCTCTTCACCAAATACCCTTTTTTTCAGGGTACGGAACTCCATCTCATCAAAAATCTCCCCTACTTTTTCCTTATTAGGTTCATTGTGCTCCAGTTCCTTTTCATTGAATTCAATTGGAACGGTAGTACAGATGGTGGCCAGTTTTTTTGATAAAAGGGCCAGTTCTTTATTGGCTTCCACCTTTTCTTTGGCTTTGCCTTTCAGCTCATGTGTATTTTCAAGCAAGCCTTCTACCGATCCGTATTTCTGTAAATACTTCACGGCTGTTTTGGGTCCCACTCCCGGAATACCCGGAATATTATCAGAGGCATCTCCCATAAGTCCCAGCAGATCAATGACCTGGTCTACATTGGCGATATCAAATTTTTTCAATACCTCCGGAATGCCCAAAATATCCACCCCATTGCCCATATAGGCGGGTTTATACAGAAAGACATGTTCTTCCACCAATTGAGCATAATCCTTATCCGGCGTCATCATAAACACCTCAAAATCTTCTTTTGCCGCTCTTTTGGCCATGGTGCCGATCACATCATCGGCCTCAAAACCCTGCACTTCCAACACGGGAATGTTAAAGGCTTTTACCAAATCCTTGACGATCGGAATGGAAAGTTTGATGTCTTCAGGGGTTTCCTGTCGCTGGGCCTTGTACTCCGCATATTCTTCATGACGGAAGGTAGGGCCCGGTGGATCGAAAGCGACTCCGATGTGTGTCGGTTTTTGGTTGCGGAGAATATCCAGTAGTGTATTAGTGAATCCCAGGACTGCTCCGGTGTTAAATCCTTTAGAGTTTATTCTGGGGTTTTTACTGAAAGCGAAATGCGCCCTGTAAATCAAGGCCATAGCATCCAGCAGGAATAATTTTTTTGAAGGCATGCTCCTGTAGGGGTGTTTAAAATTTCGATTTTATAATTATGGCAATATACCAAATTTTGAGAGGCGGAAGAAAGGATTGAAGAAATGGAATTCTGTGATAAAGATGAATATCATTTCAGGCTAAAAAATGATGACAGTAACGCTTGTAAATCAAACCTTTTGAAATAGTTTTGCGCAAATTTTTCACAGCATTAAAACGTATTAATGAAATCTCTAAAAAACTTGAGAGTCTATGCAATCATGTCTTTAGGCGCATTTTTGCACTGCTTGGGTTGGTCAGCTTTTATTATCCCTTTTAAAATATCCAGTGGTGGATTGACAGGGGTGTCTACCGTAATTTTTTACGCTACTGAAATTCCGGTGGCCTTTTCTTATTTTTTGATCAATATCGCCCTGATTGGTTTAGGGGTGAAAGTGCTGGGCCCGCGCTTTGGATCGAGGACATTATATGGGGTGGTATTGTCTTCCCTGTTGTTTTATATATTTCCGGAATATGTATTTCATGAGCCCCTGGTAGATGATATTTTCTCAGCAGTTGTGGTGGGTTCGGCCATTTCGGGAACGGGTATTGGCTTGGTGTTATCACAGGGCGGTAGTATGGGCGGAACGGACATTATCGCCATGATTATCAATAAATACCACAATGTGTCTCCGGGGCGCATCCTTTTATATTGTGATATCTTAATCATCTTTGCCTCCTATCTGGTGCTTCGAAAAGTGGAAGCGATTGTTTATGCCGGAGTGATTATGTTTGTGATTTCCTATGTGGTGGATTTGGTGTTAACCGGAGAAAAGCAATCTGTACAGGTGATGGTTTTCTCAGAGCGGGAGGAATTAATAGCCGAGGAGATCAGCAGGAAGTTTAATCGTGGCCTTACAATTATTCATGGAAGGGGACATTTTACCAAAAAGGATCGACAGATTTTGATGATTATGGCCCGAAAGCATGAGGCCAATACTTTATTGAGTTTAATTACCAAGGCCGATCCGGAGGCCTTTATCTCAGTGGGGAAAGTAATGGGAGTTTATGGTAAGGGATTTGAATCCTTCAGAAGATAAAAAAAGGCGGCCGCTTGGTCGCCTTTTTTGTTGACAGGAATAATGCTTAGCCCGAATTATTTCTGCTGCGATTCAGTAAATCTGTTTGGTGGAGCCTGAGCGCACCACCATCATTTTGTTGTCTTGATTAACACTCCAAATAGGGAACCATTCCCTTTTTTTCCTGCCCTAAGGCCGTAATAGATAATTTTGTTTAGGGTAGAATAAGCTGATCTACCATTTGGATAATGCCATTGTCGGCTTTCATGTCCTTTTCTAAAATGTTGGCCCCCCCGACAGTGATATTATTGCCGGAGCCACTAACATCCAGGGTGTTGCCCAATAAGTTGGTTACACTACCGGCTTTGGCCATGTCTTTGGCATCCACACTGCCTGAAAGGACATGGTTTTTCAGTATGTCAGTCAGCATTTCCTTATTGTCCGGGTCGAGTAATTCCTGAAATTTGGTATTCCCCAAAGCGGCAAAGGCATTATTACTCGGAGCGAGAATAGTAAGCGGATCTGCTCCTGAAAGCAAACCACTGATGCCCGCTGCCTGTGCCAAAGTCATAAATTTGGAAAGTTTTGGATTTCCCTGAGCAAGGGCAAGTAAACTACCGGCAGATCCCGTCAATCCCCCGACAGAAGAGCAGGAAGAAATGAGGAGCAACACGGATAAGATGGGCAGGCAAATGAGTCTCTTGAAATTCATGTAGGTTTTATTAGGTTGGAAATAATACAGATGTGTATTCTTGTGGTTAACTTGCCTGTGCAGGATAGGTTTTATGCAAATCCTTTAAATTTTTGTGAAATTTTACGAATTGTAATTTTAGATGGCTACCAAGGCGCAGTGGTGTTTTTTTGATCGCTCCGGAGAGCGCAGAGCAAACGGATCTCCGGTTAAGGTGAATTTGTTCAAGGAAGATACGGCTCTTCTGTTCTCCTCCTTTAAGTTTGTGTTTGATAAGGCAATGGTACAACTGCCCCGATGCAAAAGAACGGAAATGGTTCATTTGATGGTCAGCCTGTTAAAATGGATTGGCGTACCGGTACTTTGGTATTATGGGGATTACGGCAGCTGGTTCTGGAACCTTACCTTTGCCGTTCTTCCGGTAGGTTTTTTGGCATTAGTGGTGCAGTTAATCGCCCGGATTCGCCCAAAAGCCTATTATATCTTCAGTCCTCTTTTGTTTTGGGAACTTGCGGCCTATCTGATTCCTGCTTATTATTTCACCAATCAAATTTTGGACAGGTGGTATCTGTCTAATAAGGATTTGGCCCTGACTATTTTGTTGGGGATGGGAATTAGTCAGCTGGGCCTGGCCATAATGCGGCAGTTTCACTGGCCTCTGGAGCAAAAGGTTTTGGGTGGACATTACCCCAGATTGCTACAAAAGATGGAGGAAGGTTTTGCGATAGGACCAAATCCTTTCATTCACTCTTTTTTAGGATTATTCTGGAAAGCCTATAAGTGGTTTGTTTAGATGTTGATATTCAGGGCTTTTAATAATGAAATATTTAGCCTGAATATGATTTTATTGTGGGTATTTTCGTTTTTATCAGTGTTCGTGATTCTTATGATCAATTAAAACAGCATGAAAATGAAAAATATCAAAGTCCTGATGCTTAGTCTGCTGACGATGCTCCTGTTCGTATTTTCGGCACCAAAAGCCGTTCAATATAAAGTGGATCCCTCCCAAACCAAGGTGAAATGGATCGGGCAAAAGGTGACCGGAGAGCACTATGGATCGGTAAATATAACAACGGGTTTCTTATCCGTGGAGGAGGGTGTAATAACAGGAGGGACGTTTTCTTTGGACATGACCTCCATTGTGGTGGAAGACCTGGGTGGGATGATGAAGAAAAAGCTGGAGAAGCATTTAAAGTCAGAAGATTTTTTTGGAGTAGAAGCGCACCCCACCGCCAAATTTGTGATCACTAAAGTTTATCGGCAGGGAAAAGAAAAAAATGAATATAAGGTGGTGGGTAATTTGACCATTAAGGGCATCACGAAAGAATTGAAATTTCCGGCGGTCGTGGAGGTGGATAAAGAGAGTCTGAAAGCCAAAGCGACGATTACTGTAGACCGAACCGAATTCAATGTGCGCTATGGTTCCGGTAGTTTTTTTGATGATTTAGGGAATAAAACCATTTATGATGAATTTATTCTGGAAGTGGAACTAAGCGCAAAAGTGTCTGCCTGAAAACATAAAGCTCCAAGTCGGAGCTTTTTTTGCCTCCTGATTCGTGTAGGTACAATTAATTTCTTAACTTTTAATTAAGCTTATCGGCTTTGAGTGAGGGGTTTGTGGATTTTTTTTCCTCTTTCTTCTTTTTTTACTCATTTCTTGTAACTTTGCTGATACAATTGATGTATAAACAACAATAATTAATACAAACAAATTTAACCATGAAATCAATTAACAAATCTCTGTTGAATGTAGCGGCAGTTTTGATGATCGCATTAGTGACCTTCGCATTTAAAGGTGCAGAAAAACAATATGCTGTAGAAGTGGCCAAAACGAATGTAAAGTGGACAGGAGAAAAAGTGACTGGTAGTCATTGGGGAACGGTAAAGGTGAAAGAAGGCACGTTGTCTATGGACGGAGATCAGTTGTCAGGAACCTTCATTTTAGATATGACTTCTATTGACGTGAAGGATTTGGAAGGAGAATACAAAGGGAAGCTGGAGGGCCACCTGAAGTCTGAGGACTTTTTTGGTGTGGAGAAATACGAGACTTCTAAATTTGAAATTATCAAGGCTTATCGTCAGGGTAAAGAGAAGAATGAGTATAAAGTCGTGGGTAAATTGACGATTAAAGGCATTACTAAAGAGATCAAATTCCCAGCGACTATTGATGCTGATAAAAACGTACTGACTGCGAAAGCAACGGTTAAAGTTGACCGTACTGAGTTTGACATTCGTTACGGTTCCGGTAGCTTCTTCGATAATCTAGGGGACAAAACCATCTATGATGAGTTCACTTTGGATATTGATTTGAGCGCTAAAGCAGTTGCTGGATAATATTACAATCAATTTATACTTAATTTTGGGGAGCACGGGTCTTTTTGATTCGTGCTTTTTTTTGACTGGAAACAATCCTGACTCAGGGGTATCCATGCCAATGCATTATGAAGGAGGTAGACTTACTACAGCTCCCCTTATGTGTTTGATCTAAGCCGAATTATTCACCGCCAGATTCAGGGGTTTGCTTTAATTAGTTAATTATCAATATAGTACATTCGTGTCGACTGATTTTTTTATAGCCCAAATTTGGGCAAGCTTGCTTTCTCCTCATTCATCTGCTTCGTTGGAAAAAACTCGAAATAGGAAAAATTCCTTCATTTTTCCCGCCTTGCAGCTAAACGAGGATAAAAGCATGAATAATCCGGGTTAAAGCGCATTATCGTTGCACCCCTATCAGGGTGTAATACGCTGTAATCCCATAAATCGCGCTCATTATGTCATTGGTCCCAAAAATAGCCTCAATAGCTTTCTGGAGCATCTTTAATGGCTCGTCCGAATTGATTAGAGGCTTGATTTTATATCGGTTCAAAATGAAAAAAAGTAAACCTTCGGTAAAAGATAAGGGTGTAAATTCATTCTAAACGACCCTAGTGGCCAACTTCCGGTAAGTCCGCTACACTGGTAATCATAAAAAAATCGAATGCTGCGGGCGCTGTTGCCTGAAAAATTGGGCCGACTAAAAAGCGTCTCTGTGATTTGCTTCCGGACAAAAAAAGGAGGTCAGGCATTACCTGACCTCCTTTAAGTTTTATTAATGGAGGAAGTTTAGAAAAGATTATCCAGAATCTTCTTCGCTTCATCTTTTACATCTTTTTTCTGCTCTCTATCCTCCTGTCTTTTTTCAGAGGAGGTCTTGGTGGTAATGGATTCGGTGCCGGCCAGTTTATAAGTCGGCTTATCATAGTTACCGCCAATGTCAAATTTAAAGCGCATTGCATCCGGAACGGCCTTGGTGTTGCCGCCTAATAAACCGGAGATGACCTTGTTGGCCTCATCGCCCAGTCCACCTGTCGGAACGACTACACTCATTTTGTAATCCAAAGACTTATCAAATCCATTACTACCCTGAATAGTTGCGGTGTACTCTCCAATCTGAACATCGAAAGGCTGTACCTTCACCCGACCATTCTCAATTTTGGTGGACATAATCACATCTTTCAGGTCGATGGTTTTATTCGAAGAACTGAATCCGGAAATAGATGATATACCCTGCACCAAACCGGAATTGTTCACAGATGCTTGATTGATTTTAATATCTCCCCCACCATTCAGCGCATCAAAATTCGGCGTCATATCCTGCAGGAGGCTGCCCTTCATGGCGAATTTGGTATTGAATTTACCATTCATATTTTGCGCTACCGGTGCTGCCGCTCTTACAGTATTCAGAGATTTGTAAGCCTGAGGAATGTCAATATTGCTCATGTCAAAGTCGAAATCGAAGGTCGGATTTTTTGGGTTAGCACTGTTGTAGGCGCCTTTTAAAGCAATTTGCCCGCCCATGGTGTTAAAGGTGACCCCTTCCATGGAGGCAATGCCATTTTTCAAAATGATCTTTCCTTTCAGGTCCGTCAGCGTCATTTCATCATAAATGGTTTCTTTAATATTGGCATTGAGGACCATATTAATGTTTTTGGGGATTTCCACTATCCCTTCTGCTGTTTCCGGATCTTTGGTCTCGGCTTTTCCTTTTTCCTCCTCGGTTTCTTCAACCATAAACTGGTTCAAGTTAAAGCGTTTACTGGTAAAGTTGATGTCGCCGGTCAGGGTTTCATCTTTCAGGGCATAGGCCAGATAGTTTTTTAGCTTACCATTTAACGCAATATCACTATTGCCCACTTTGCCGGTCATGCCGGAAAGGGTGATGGTTTTAGGGGTAAAATTAGCCTCTGCATTGGCAATGCGTAAGCCCTGTGGCAGGTCGGCATCTGCATAGAATAAATTCGCCAGCGTAACTTTTCCGCTGGTGGGTAATTTATCATAGGCTTCCGCTTCCAGGTCCGACATTTTTCCTTTGGTCACAATGTCGGCATAAATCTTTCCACTCAGTTCCATGCTGTCCAGCTGGAAAGCTTTGGCCATCGTAGCCAAATCAATATTACCTTTGGCTTTCACATCCCAGCTTGGGTTGTTGAAGTTTTGAATGAGCATGGAAGCGTCAAATACTTCTTTCTCCATGGTCATTTTGAAGTCATTCACCTTTAGGAAGGCGGTGCTCATTTTACCTTCCGGGCTTTTCAGTGCAGCATTGAAGCCGACATTCTTTACCGGAATCGGGAAATCAGCCGTCTGGAAATAGCCATTGGCTAAACTCATGCTTCCATCCAGCTTCGGAATGGTATTGGTCAGACTGTCGTAATACCCGTCTGCTGAGATGTCGACTTTGTAAATTCCTTTCATGGTTAGGCCTTCCTGATGGGCCAGATCACTCAAATCGGCCAGGTCAATGGTGCCTTTCAAATTACCTTCAATGTTGTATTTTTTTAAATCCTTTACCAACAATTTGGCGTCTATCGGATTTTTACCCAGGTCCATATGGAATTTGGGGATATTCACACTGGTGTTTTCAATGATGCCATCCTTATTTTCAATTTCCATAGCCATATTCAGATTGCGGATGGCAGTAGGTAAATCCGGATATTGTATTTTTCCGTCTTCCACATTCACGCTTAAGCCAAAAGCAGGCATTTGATTGTCATTAAAAATGCCTTTGGCGTGACCGTGAATGTCAAATTCACCATCGGACTTAAATCCTTCCAGATCCTTCATGAATTCTTCCGGAATAAGGGATAAAACGGCTTTTAAAGAATTGTCTTTTGAGGCGAAAGTCAGATCCATCTCAATATCTTCTGCCGGCATGGCCACATAACCATCAAAGCCCAGAGCGAGCTCATTCAGCCGAAGGGTGTTCTCCTTAAAAGTAAATTTCATATGCGGAAGGTTAATGTTGATGGTAGCATCTGCTTCCAAAGCTCTTTTGTGCAAATACTCGGTGCCTTCCATGGCAAAGCTCATCTCTCCGATTTGGGTATGAGATGACAAGTCGAAAATGTCCTGATCAAAATCACCTTCTCCCTGATGTTGCAAGCCATCAATCACCAGGTGCATCTGACTGCCAAAATCGTCATAGCTTAATTTACCATCGATAATCTCCCAATGATCAATGGAAAAAGAGGCGCCACTTCCCCCGCTGGATTCTTCAGGGCGTTCTTCAACAGCGGTTTCATCACTTTTGGCAATGTCATAATTGGCGCTGCCGTCTTTTAATACTTTCACACGGATATCCGGGCGATCCAGAATAATTTCATTTAAGGCAATGGAACCACTCAGCACGCTGCCTACATTAACAGACAGGCTGAACTCTCCGATTTGGGCGAGGGTGTCCTGCTCAAAAGGAGCGTGTCCCACCACTCCAAAATCTCCCATGCTTACCGTCAGGTTGGGGAAATCTTTGAAGAAGGAAAGGGAAAATTGTTCGGAATCGTAATATACATCCGCATTTAAATTTTCATCTAAAGCCGTATTTACGGCAGATTCAATTTTTCCTTTTAGTAAGAATGGGGCAATGGCCAAGGCCAGTATCAGTAGCACAAATAGGGTGCCCAGACCAATAAGAAACTTTTTCATTTTGAAAGGGAAATAATTGGTTTGTCGGGATTATAGCGAACAATGTACAATAAATTGAGCGGAAAAAATGAGAAATTAGAAAGAAATCGACCGGTTTTTAAGTAATCTTTAATCCGTTAATTGGAAAAACAGAATTCCTCTGATATTGAAATATTTTTATAATCGACTATAACTTGTCTTTAATCCATGACGTCTTTTTCCTTAGAGTTAAATCCATAAATCAATTTTACATAAAAGCCCAACCAAAATGAAAACCAAAGCCCTTGCCCTGAAAGATTACATCATTGATATTCGACGGAAAATTCATGCTAATCCGGAACTGGGATATCAGGAATATGAAACGGCAAATCTGGTGGCAGGAGAATTGCGAAAACTGGGCTTGGAACCCCAAATGGAGGTGGCCAAAACCGGAGTGGTCGCGGAGTTTAGAAAAGGGGCCGGGCCATTGATTGCGCTTCGGGCAGATATGGATGCTCTGCCCATTCAGGAAGCCACCGGACTACCTTTCGCTTCTCAAATACCGAATGTTTCTCATGCTTGTGGCCATGATGCGCATACCGCCATGTTGCTGGGCGCTGCACAAATATTGAAAGAAGAAGAATTTGAGGGTGGAATCCGATTGATTTTCCAGCCGGCAGAAGAAAATAATTATGATGATCCTGATCGTTTTTCGGGGGGAGAGCGCATGGTGAAGGAAAATGTGATGGAGGGCGTGGATTATGCAGTGGCCTTGCACCAGGTGCCGATGATGCCTTCAGGCATGATGAGCCTGACGGACGGCCCGGTAATGGCGGCGGCAGATGTGTTTACCATAGTAGTGGAAGGCAGGGCTTCCCATGGAGGACTATCTCCTGAAATGGGTGTGGATGCAGTATATGTCGCTGCACAAATTATCAATAATCTGCAGGCCATTGTAGCACGAAATATATCCCCAACGGAAAGCGGAGTGGTGTCTATCGGAACCATTGAGGGTGGATTTGCACCTAATGTGATTGCTGATAAAGTGGTGTTAAGGGGCACATGCCGTGCTTTAAGTCAGGAATCTATGGCGTATATCCGGGAGCGCATTCAGACGATTATTCAGCAAACCGCCGGTATGCATGGCGCGAAGGCTTCTTATGAAATTACGCAACATTATGACGTAACTGAAAATCACCCGACCCCGACTAAAGTGGGCCGAGCAGTGGCTAAGGAGTTACTGGGAGAGCAGGCCATTATTGCTTTAGGGCCGAATATGGGGGCGGAAGATTTTTCTTTCATGGCACAGGCAGTGCCTTCAGTTTTTGGATTGTTGGGTACTCAGATTACGCCTGAGGTCTCTTATTCCCTTCACCATCCCAGGATGAATTTGAATGAGGACATGCTTCCACTCGGAACCGCATGGCTGGCACAGACTGCCCTGGAACTGATGAAAGGCTAAAATAAGCATAAATTATTCGTCGTTAGACTCAGGGAGATAACTCAAAAGTTTCATAATTAGCACATTACTTTTGGGTTTGCTGATTTTTTGATAGTCCAAATTGGAGCAAGCTTGCTTTCTATTCATTGTTCTGCTTCCATGGAAAAAAACGAAACAGGGAGACGATGCCTTGATTTTTCCCGCCTTGCAGCTAAAGGAGGAGGTGCGCTTGAGTAATCAGAGTCAAAAAAAGGGCGGAAAAATCCGCCCTCAAAGAATCCATTTATGGATTAGGTTCACCGCCATGCGGTAGGTTATTGTTTGAGGTCATGTTTTACACGGTGATGCACTTCTTCCTGCTTACCATTATTGAAGCGATCACGGTAGTTGCCGGTGATATAGCCGGTTACTCTTCTTAATTTCATTAGTTTATCGGATCCGCAGGAGGGACAGGTGTCTTTAAACAGGCCCTTATCTCCGCATTCCAGGCATTCATCATATGGAATATTCATGGCGAAATAGTATACGCCGGCCTCCATAGCGTGTTTGATTACTGGCAGGAGTATCTCCGCATTTTCGCTGATATCAGAGTTTAATTCCACATAAGTGATTGACCCTCCGGTGCAGTAATTGTGAAAAAAGGCTTCTTTTTCCACCTTCTCAATCGCATCCAGTGAATGCCATACCGGAATATGAAATGAGTTGGTGATATAGTCCTTATCACTCACATTTTTGATTTCCCCATATTGCTTTTTCAATAGCTTCGCGAATTTATGACAGAGCGATTCGGCCGGGGTGGCATATAGCGAGAGATTCAGATTGGTTCTTTCGGCATGTCCGCTGACTTTCTCATACAGGAACTGAATGATTTGCTGCCCTTTTTCATAGGCCTGGGCATCTTCTCCATGGTGTTTGCCCATCAACACAATCAGGGTTTCCGCCAGGCCAATAAAGCCTACCGCCAGCGTACCACTGTTTAAAGTATCCCCGATGCGGTCATTATCTGCCAGCTTGGCGCCCCCCTTCCAAGTGTCATTGCGATACATGAAGGGAGCAGATTTGGCCAGCTGTTTTTTCTGCCATTTCAGTCTCTCCGTCAACATGTCCACGCCGGTGTCTACCATTTCGGAAAGTTTTCCGAAGAAATTCTCCCAAAGCTCTCCTTCTTCCATTTTGCTTACCTCAATGGCCAGCTTAGGGAGGTTAATGGTAATAGGACTCAGATTTCCCCGACCAGATTTTCCATTAGATCCATGGCGGTTGACCCCGTTTCGGGTGCGGCACCCCATGGTAGCCGCTTCTTCATCCGGATTTTTAGCTTGGTATACTTCCGCATCTACATTCACATAGTTTGGATAAACCCGCTTGGTAGTACACTCGATGGCTAAATTTAATAAATCTGCATTGCGTCCGTTTTCATCAGAAACGCCTTTCTTGTATTTCCAGATTTGGATCGGGAAAATGGGTGTGGAAAATTCTTTCCCTATTCCTTTAAGAGTGGAGCGTAGCATGGATTCAATGACCAAGCGGCCTTCCGGTGAGGTATCGGTTCCGTAGTTGATGGAAACGAAGGGCAATTGGTTTCCTGCCCGGGATTCCAGATGATTCAAATTGTGGATTAGCGCCTCCGCCGCCTGAAAAGCCTCTTCGCGGGTTTTGTTCAGCGCATAGGCGTAAGCATTGGGATACGCTTTTTCCAGTTCCTCATTTTCCATGCGAATTTCCAGTGTTTCTTCGGCAAATATGCCCAGAAGCTCCGCCGCATTGGCAAAATGTTTTTTAAACGATAGCCCGATGAAGGGTGCCATATCGTAATCAAATTTGTTGGACGCAATTCCTCCAAACTGGCAGTTGGACTGGCACTGGAAGATTACGGCCACCAACTGCATGGCGGAACGGATGGAACGAGGCGGACGCATGGAACCATTGCTGGTGTAAATGGGGCGGCTCATTAAGTCTCCCAGATCCACGAACATGCAGTTCTGCATGCCCACAGCATAGGAGTTAAAGTCATGGAAGTAGATCCAGCCCTCTTCATGCATCTTGATGTGTTTCTTTGGAATCAGGAAGTTTTTCGCATATTCCTTGGATACCTCTGAAGACATGCGCGTCAATTTGGCCGTGAAGACGTGCTCTGGCATATTGGCATTTTCATTCTCAATATTGGAGAGGTTAATGGCCTCATCTGCAAATTTGAGAATCATGCTATCAGTTTGGCGGGATACCGCTCTTATTTTTCTGTATTCGATATAACTTCTTGCTATTTCATATTCATTATGGTACATCAAACGGTCTTCCACCAATCGCTCAATATCATAGACCGAAAGGTATTGGTAATTAGAAGAGGAAATCTGACTTTGCACTTCATTGGCGATGTTTTGTGCAAAGGATGAGCTTGCGCCGGCTTTTCCGACTGCGATGGAAATTCTGTTCATTTCAAAGGGTTCCACGGCCCCGCTTCGTTTGATGACATTCATGAATAATCGTTTTTTTGGGTAGGAAGAATTAAGTAGGCAGTTTTAATTTCAATAATCTGCGCCGGCAAAAGGCAAGGTAAAATCACCTGGTGAGCTGATAATTGTTAGGGAAGTGGATTAAGGGGTTGTTTTTCAGTGGCTTGAAGGTTGTTTTTTCGTTAGCGGGGAGGCTCCGTATTTAAAAAGTGATAAAAGGGAGCTCTTGATTGGTTGATTATTGAACTAGAAGCGGGGTGAATTTTTTTTAAGTGCAATTGCGGCTTGTAGTAGGAAAAATCCCGTATATATATGAAAATTGTTAGTGAATCTATAATGGGTGCAATAATTGACTTGTTTCCAATGGCTTCTTCATTCTTTATCACAACTAAACTCAAATGATGAATAGAATACTGTTTTTCGGATTTTTTTGTCTGCTTCCGCTTTTTTCTTTTGCCCAAGTAGAAATATCTCCCATGGTCGGTTACCAGTTAGGAGGAAGTATTGATTTCTGGGAGGGGAAATTCAAAATTAATGATCAGGTAAATTATGGACTTCAGCTGGCTTATCCCATACGGGAAGGTATGGCGGTGGAGTTGTCTTATACCCGTATGGATACCGATGCAGAATTCCGGGCTTATCGGGGTGGATTTGAAGACCGCTCTTTTGATCTGGCAGTTCAGTATATTCAGTTGGGAGCGGTTCGGTCTTTTGGACAGGGACCGGCAGAACCCTTTGTGTTGTTGAATGCCGGTGCAGGCTGGGCCTCTCCAAAGGTGAATGATATTGATGATGAATGGCGGTTTTCGGTCATGTTTGGCGGAGGCCTGAAATATTGGTTCAATGATCAGATGGCCCTGAAGTTTCAGGCGCGGATGATGATGCCGCTATACTTTGCCGGTGGAGGAATTTATGGGGGGATAGGCACTGGCGGACCCAGCGCAGGTGTGAGTGTCGGAAGCACGGCCATCATGGTGCAGGGGGATTTCTCTCTGGGACTCAGCATTCGTTTAGGGCAATAAACTAAAGCCCGATTATTCTCCGCTAATTTCAGAAAGTAGCGCTAAAGGGTTTATTAAGGGGTTGTTTTGGGTGATTTCACTGATTTATTCATCGCCCAAATGTGGGTAATCGTGCTTGCTCCTCATTCATCAGCTTCCTTGGGAAGAGCTTGAAATAGGCAAAATTCCTTCATTTTCCCGCCTTGCAGCTAATTGAGTATTGAAGCAGGGGTAATTCGAGTTAAAAAGATTTTGAAAAAGTAAGGAACCTCTGGGCTACAGCTGGTTCCTTTTTTTGATTGGGGGGAATGGTTTCATTCTTGAAGCCATTTGTTATCTTTGTTGATTGGTGCTGACATTAAGAACTATGCCTAAGAAGAAAGCTGTTGAATCAAATGGCTTCGATCAAACCGGTCACAGCCATGTGGCGGTTTACGGAGCCCGCGAACATAACCTGAAAAATATAGACGTAAAATTTCCCCGCAATAAAATGGTGGTCATTACCGGTGTGAGTGGAAGTGGAAAGTCTTCTCTTGCCTTTGATACCATCTATGCAGAGGGGCAGCGCAGGTATATGGAGAGCTTTTCGGCTTATGCCCGCTCGTTTATGGGCGGTATGGAGCGTCCGGATGTGGATAAAATCGAGGGCCTGAGTCCGGTGATTTCGATAGAGCAAAAAACAACGGCGCGTAACCCAAGGTCCACCGTAGGAACCACCACGGAGGTATATGATTTCCTTCGATTGTTGTATGCCCGTGCTTCTGAGGCTTTTTCTTATCTCACCGGTAATAAGATGAGCAAGCAGTCCGAGGATCAGATCATTGATCAGATCATCAGGGCTTATGAGGGAAAGAAAGCCATCTTGTTGGCTCCGGTAGTGAAAGGCCGTAAAGGGCATTATCGGGAATTGTTTGTGCAGATCCGGAAATTAGGCTTCACCAAAGCCCGTATTGATGGCGAGATTATGGATCTGGAGCCTAAAATGCAGGTAGATCGGTACAAAACTCATGATATTGAAATTGTGGTGGATCGCCTGAAGGTGGCCGAAAAAGACCGTTTTCGCCTGGCTCAGTCGGTAAAAGTGGCCATGCAGCATGGTAAAGGATTGATTTTCCTGCAGGATGAGGAGGGAGATATTCATTATTTCTCTAAAATGCTTATGGATCCGGCTTCCGGCCTGGCTTATGATGAGCCCGCACCAAATTCCTTTTCCTTTAACTCCCCTTACGGTGCCTGTCCGAAATGTAACGGACTAGGCGTGATTGAGAAGTTTACCCAGGACTCTATTATTCCTGATGAAAGCCTTAGTATTAGTCGTGGAGGTATTGCTCCTTTGGGAGAATATCGGGATACCTGGTTCTTTAAAAAAATCGATGCCATCCTCAAGCGCAACGATTGTAAGGTAAGTACGCCGATCAAAGACATCCCCAAAGAGGTGATGGATAAAATTTTGAACGGGGATGATGAACCGGTTCCGGTAGCTTCCAAAAAATATCCGGGCACGGAGTGGAATACCAAATTTGAAGGCGTATATAAATTGCTTTCGCAAATTATGGATCAGGGCACTGAGAAAATGCAGGCCCAGGTCAAGGATTTTGTCGCAAGAAAAACCTGCCCGGAATGTGAAGGGAGTCGCTTAAGAATTGAATCCCGACATTTTCTGATTGATGGGAAGAATATTTCTCAGCTGGCCGAAATGAGCCTGAAACAATTGGGCGAATGGCTGGTAGGTCTGGAAGATCGCCTGAATGATCGTCAAAAAGTTATTGCCACTGAAGTTCTAAAGGAAATTCGTAAGCGATTAGGCTTTTTATTAGATGTGGGTTTGTATTATTTGACATTGAATCGCCCCCTGAAGACTTTGTCCGGAGGGGAAGCACAGCGTATTCGACTGGCCACCCAAATTGGTACCCAGCTGGTCGGGGTGATGTATATATTGGATGAGCCGAGTATTGGGCTGCATCAACGGGACAATGAAAAACTGATCAACTCATTGAAATCCTTACGTGACGTGGGGAATACTGTCGTGGTGGTAGAGCATGACAAGGACATGATGCTCGCCTCGGATTATGTGCTGGATATTGGTCCGGGTGCAGGTCGACACGGTGGACAGATTGTAGCCGAAGGTGCCCCTGAAGAATTATTGAAACAAAGATCCAATACTTCGGATTACCTCAGCGGGAAAAATGAAATTGCCATTCCTGAAAAAGTGAGAGAAGGGAAAGGGACTTTCCTGTCGCTTAAAGGAGCAAAAGGGAATAATCTGAAGAATGTGTCCGTTGATTTCCCATTGGGAAAAATGATTCTGGTTACCGGAGTTTCAGGTTCCGGTAAGTCTACCCTGATTCATGAGACCCTCTACCCTATTTTGAGTAATCATTTTTATCGCTCTCATAAAGAGCCGATGCCTTATGATTCTATTGATGGATTGAAGGAAATCGATAAGGTCATTGAGGTGGATCAGTCTCCGATCGGAAGGACGCCTAGATCTAACCCGGCTACTTACACCGGGGTTTTTACCGATATACGAGCATTGTTCTCCGCATTACCGGAGGCGAAGATTCGGGGCTATAAGCCGGGACGTTTTTCCTTTAATGTGAAAGGCGGAAGATGCGAGACCTGTGAAGGGGCCGGTATGAAACTGATTGAGATGGACTTTCTGCCGAATGTACATGTTCATTGTGAAACCTGTAAAGGAAAAAGATATAACAGAGAAACACTGGAGGTCCGATTTAAAGGGAAGTCCATTTCGGATGTTCTGGACATGACGGTATCCCAGGCCGTGGAGTTTTTTGAAAATCAACCTAAGATTTTAAGGAAAATCAAAACGCTGGAGGAAGTGGGACTTGGTTATATTTCCCTGGGTCAGCATGCGACCACCCTTTCCGGGGGAGAAGCCCAGCGAGTGAAGCTGGCCACAGAACTTTCCAAAAGAGATACAGGGAAGACGTTCTATATTCTGGATGAGCCCACTACCGGGCTGCATTTTCAGGATATCCAGCACCTGTTGGATGTTTTGAATAAACTGGTGGATAAAGGAAATACCGTCTTAGTGATTGAGCATAACCTGGATATGGTGAAAGTAGCGGACCATGTGATTGATCTCGGGCCTGAAGGCGGGGCTGAAGGTGGAACCATTATCGCTACCGGAACACCACAGGAGATTGCACGGAAGCGGAAATCTCACACAGGCCGATTCCTAAAAGCAGAGCTTTAGCCGATTGAACTACCGTCAGTCTCAGGAAACCACGAAATGGACTAATTATAAGTTCGTTAGGAATGGTTTTCCTGGATTTTTAATAGCCCATATATGGCTAGGCTTGCTTTCTCCTCCTTCATCTGCTTCCTTGGAAGTTAACGAAATGGGAAAAATTCCTTCATTCTTCCTGTCTTGCCGGTAAACGAGGATTTAAGCATGGTTCATTCGGCTTAAATAAAAAACGCCCTGCCTTTTACTAAAAGGGCAGGGCTATTGTCATTCAAAATTATCAGAAAAAAGCTTACATGAGCATATAATAAGCGTCCCCATCAATTTGGGTAATAAAAAATGCATGTTTTAATAATGGTCGCATGGCAGGGTGATCTTCCAATGCTTTCAAATCCTCCGTCTCCTCACTTCTGATGATATCCCCGAATGCATTGATCAAAATGAATTTGTGGTGATCGGCAAAAAGTTCCAATTCAACATTTTCTTCCATCCATTCCGGTTCATTACCGGGTGCTTTTGCGTAATTTTCATTTTCTACAAAAGCTGTTGCAGAATTTAAAAGGAAGATGTTGAAAATTGCGAATAATGTAATTTTTAAACCTTTCATAGCCTTGAAATTTAAAAATGGCCACTTATTAGATCTTTATATTTGTAAATATATAAAATCGAACGGAATAAAGTGCTTTTGGGTTAAGTAAGTTTGATGTAATATTTTTTACGAAAATCAATTTTTTAATAAAAATAGAGGTGAGGGAATGGCGCTTATTCGCTGGTTGTGGATCGCAAATGGTTTAAACTTAGTCGAATGTTGAGGGCGGCTTTTTGCGTTTCTGACAATTGTCATGCTTTGGCTTTTGTAGATGATTTTGAGCCC
Organism: Persicobacter diffluens; assembly: GCF_036244895.1. Taxonomy (NCBI): domain Bacteria; kingdom Pseudomonadati; phylum Bacteroidota; class Cytophagia; order Cytophagales; family Persicobacteraceae; genus Persicobacter; species Persicobacter diffluens. Next base: position 3,387,457 of record NZ_BQKE01000001.1, on the reverse strand, counting down.
GGGTAATAAAATGTTGCTTTTCCACTGAATTGAGAATAATGATTTTAAAGTTGATGGAGGGGCGAGAGACCAGTGGGTAAACCTGAATTTTTTGCCGATAAATTTAGTAGGTCTAGATAATAGGGTTGCTGTCAGTTTATTGTATTGGAGGTCGCTGATTTTTTTATGCGCAAATTGGGGTAAGCTTGCTTTCTCCCCAATCATAAGCTCCTTGGAATAAAAAACTTTAAATAGGCAAGATCCCGGTCTTTTTCCCACATTGTAGAAAACGAGGATTTCCGCATGCATAAATTGGGTTAATGGAGATATTTTTCCTCTAAGGGGATGAATCGACCTTTGATCAAAAAATAGCTTTCTTCTTTGTGCAGGCTGAGTAAATTGAGCAAAAAGATGATGAAAAAATTAAGAGCATATTGGTTAATTCAGGTGATGGGATGGTCCACCTATGCCTGCTTGCACATCGTGCTTTTAATTATTTCCAATAATTTTGCGCCGGAGAAAGCATTCGAGATTTTTGCACTGGCGGGTTATTATTTAGTTTCTACTCACCTTTTTCGAGAATATATCCGCCTGAATCAGTGGATGAAATTTAATTTGAATCGACTTGGAGGACTCGTTATTCTGTCTTCTTTCCTCTTAGCGGTTTCCAATTATTGTTTTCAGATTATCGCCTATTTCCTTACCGGGGCATTGGATCCTATGCATGATTTTGATTCCCTGTTTATTGTGGTGTCCGTTTCCTCATCCATGCTTTTTTATTTTCTTTGGGCAGTATTGTATGTACTGTACCATTATCTTGATCAGCGCAATCAGACTTTAAAATATTTGGCAGCTTCCAGAGAGTTTGAGTTGAATAGACTGAAGTCTCAAATGAACCCCCATTTTATTTTCAATGCATTGAATTCTATTCGTGCGCTGGTTTCTGAGCAGCCGGAGGATGCGAAAGTGGCGATTACACAGCTTTCAGGTCTCCTAAGGAATTCCCTCGCCATGGACAGGAAAAAGTTAATTCCTTTGCGGGATGAGTTACGAACAGTTTCGGATTATTTGGCTTTAGAGAAAATCCGCTTCGAGGAAAGGCTGGAATATGAGTTTGAAATTGCCCCGGAAACCCTGAACCGCCTTGTTCCTCCGTTAATGGTTCAAACGCTGGTCGAGAATGGAATTAAACATGGAATAGCCAATTTGACGCATGGAGGAGAACTTTTGATAAAAAGCCAGTGGCTGGAAGAAGAGGATTCAGTTTTGCTTAGTATTGTTAACAGTGGTAAATTGAATCAGGAAAAATTGAAAAACGCAAAGGGTTATGGTATAGCTAATACGCGACAGCGCCTTAAATTACTTTTCGGCGATAGTGCCCTTTTTGAAATCCGGCCGGATGGTGATCAGGTTTTAACCTTATTAAGCATTCCGCAAAAAACTGAAAACTATGAGAGCATTAATAATAGATGACGAAAGGTTAGCCAGAAAAGAATTGGCTTCTTTACTAAAGGCACATCCTGAGGTGGAAGTAATTGGAGAGGCGGTTAATGTGTATGATGCATATGAGCAAATTAATAAACTGCAGCCGGATCTAATATTTCTGGATATTCAAATGCCGGGGAAATCCGGTTTTGACCTTTTAACCATGCTGGATAAAAGCCCACAGGTGGTTTTTGCCACGGCTTATGATGAATATGCCATTCAGGCTTTTGAGGTGAACGCCCTGGATTATTTGCTCAAGCCTATTCAGCCGGACCGGCTGGCAGATACCATTAGAAAGATTGCTGCCGGGAATAGTAGTGAGGTGAGTTTGGCTCAGGATCCTATTGAGTCTGGCGCAAAAGCGGGTTCCAAAAGGGATGTGCTTGGGGTGAATGATCAGGTTTTTGTGAAGGATGGGGACCGATGTTGGTTTGTGCGATTATCGGAAGTGAGGCTTTTTGAGTCTGATGGTAACTACATCAAGGTGCACTTTGAGCAATTTAAACCCATGATTCATAAATCGCTCAATGCCTTGGATGAACGTTTGGACGATCGCCATTTTTTTCGGGTTTCAAGAAAGCATATTGTTAATCTTGCGTGGATTGAAAAAATTGAGCCCTGGTTTAATGGGGGGCTAATGCTTGAGCTTAAGGGGGGAGAGAAAGTGGAGGTCAGCAGAAGGCAGGCCACAAAATTCAAGGACATGATGAGCCTTTAAAAGCCAAAAAATTAGCAGGGAAAATTAGAAGTATTGCAGAAGTGATAAAGGATTATTTTGAGCGAATAGCATCGCTATTGTGAAAAATTATCCAAAATCGCTTCCAATAGTATGAGTTTGCAGCCGGATGGTTTGCTTTAATCACCCTCTAAGGCCTCACTTGCTGAATCAGTTTTTCCTGTAATTCCCATTCAGCTGCTATCCGGATCATGGCTGTTGCTTCCATTTCAGTGATATATCCTTTAATATGGAGTAAATCCCAGACTTTGAGCAGGTGATTTAAGCGGGTGGCAGGTTGCAGTGGAATGTGATTCAGCTCTTTTTTGGCCCGTTCAAAAATATTGAGGTAGTCACTTTTGATAAATTCAAGGGCCCATTCTTTCAGGTTTTCTCCCTCTGCATGCTGGGAAGCCTCGTAATTGATGATATTTTGTTCATGTTCATCTAATCCGTGGTAATGCAGCATTAGGCACATTAAAAGGAAAAAAGCTCTTTTTTCATCTTTAATCATTTCCATGAGGTTGTTTTCAAAGAAAAGACCGCTTCAGGTGGCCCAGTTATACAACCTTATTTTGAGGAGGAAATGTTTCTAAAAGCCATTTATCTTACATGAAAAACAGGTGTTCTGTAATTTGATCTGCTATCATTTTGCCTTTTGAGGTCAAAAAAAGTACATCGCCCTGTTTTTCCAGAAAATGATCTTTTTCCAGTTTTTGCAGATAAGCGCCATGTTCTTTGGTTAAATCAAAATTCAGATGATTTTGAAGATGTCCCAGGTCGCAACCCCATTTTGTTCGAAGCCGGGTCATGATATATTCATTAATCAGATCTTCTCGGCTAAGAACTTCACCATCAAGCGGTAATTGGCCCTCTTTGATCGCCTTTACATATTTAGCATTATTGGCAATATTGAAATGCCTTTCCTGATGATTGTAGCTGTGGGCACCTGGGCCAATGCCCAAATATTTTTTTTGAAGCCAATAGCTGCTATTGTGCTTAGATTCAAGGCCAGGCAAACAAAAGTTAGAAACCTCATAATGTTCATATCCATGATTAGCGGTAGTTTTTATGAGGATTTCGAGTTGATCCGCGGCCTTGTCTTCATCCACGGGTCGGATTTTTCCCTTCCGGTACCAATTCCCAAAGACGGTCTTTTCTTCAATGGTCAGTGCATATGCGGAAAGGTGCGCTGGTCTTAACTTCATCATGAGCGCCAGATTTTCTTCCCATTCTTCATTGGAACTTTGTGGCATGGCATAAATCAGATCCAGATTTAGATTATTAAATCCTGCTTTTCGGGCATTTTCCACCGCATTGAATGCCTGCTCACGGTCATGTGCACGGTGCAAAAGCTTCAGGTCTTTTTCGAAAAAGCTCTGAATGCCGATGCTTAATCGGTTAATGCCGATTTGATGCAGACCCTTTAAATAAGTGAAGCTTAAGTCATCGGGATTCGCCTCGAGGGTAATTTCCGGTTGGGGAATAAGGGTGAAATTTTTGTAAATAGCCTCAATGATCTGGCTCAGCTCTTCAGGGCTTAAGAGGGAAGGGGTTCCACCTCCAAAGTAAATGGTTTCTACCGTTTCAGTCTCTAAGTATTCCCGTCTAAGGGAAAGTTCTAAAATAATGGAGGCGACCATTTCTTCTCTTAGCTTTCCGCTAGTGCTGAAATGAAAATCGCAGTAATAACAAGCTTGCTTGCAAAAGGGAATATGAATATAAATACCGGCCATTAATGCAAAGAAAACAAATAGAGCGGGATATTGAGGATAATGGCCGATGATTATTTCGGATTAGGTGGGAATTTAATTTGAGCTGGTTAATTTTGGGGATATTAAATTTTAGTATGCGAAGCAGATTTAATCGGTTATTTTTCCTTATCTCAGCGCTTCTTTTTATAAGCGCTTCCTTATTTGGTCAGTCTTTAAAGCCTCAAAAAGACTATGGAAATTTTAAAGAGTTTCACTTCAAGTCAATAGAATTTCATCCGGTGGTGATTTCTTTGCCCTCCAATACGGCTATCTTTGTGAATGATGAGCCCACTTATTTTTTTGTCAAGGATACCGTTATCCATTATGGATTTGAAAACTTTAAGGTGCAGGATTATGTGGGTTTGGTCAGAATCGGTTTTTTTAAACCCTCAGGCTTGTCCGGCTTGGAGGTAGCTTTGGAAGCGGAGCCCCCGGAGCCTCATCAATTAAGTTTATCTGAAAGACAGGATTTAAAGCTGGATGACTTTTTGGTGATCGCCATTTTGGCTTTGTTAGCCCTTTATGCTTTATATTTAAACGCTTTTCCATTAACCTTTATGGGTTACCTTTCTCCATTTGGTAGTCCTGCCAACAAGGATTTAAACCTTTTGAAAAGTAATCCTTTTTCAAAAGAGAATGCCCTGTTGATTGTTTTCCATTCGGTGGCCATTGCAACCCTTTTCTTTACGTCACTATCGGTGCTTAGGCCTGAAATGATCCAAGGTTTAAATGATGAATCAATTATTTTTTATTTTTTGTTATCGGCATTATTAATTGTATTATTCTTCTTTTTGAAGTATATCCTTTTGGTCTACCTGGGTTCTATACTGGAAAAGAATGACATTCCCCCACTCCACTTTTTAGAGTATTTAAAGCTTTCTTTTTGGTATGTTAATTCAGGCTTAATTTTTATGTTATATTTAGTTTTATCAGGCCAACAGTTTTGGCTTACCTCTCAATTTTTAGTGGGGATTGTAATATTTCTTGGTTTGTTTAGAACTGCCTGGTTGCTTATTAGGCTAGCTGTCAGTGGTTCGTTTAGTTATCTGAATTTATTTTCGTACCTTTGTGCCTCAGAAATTTTACCGCTTTTCGTAGGCGTTAAAATTGCGTTGAATTGGTGATGATATTCGGAATTTTTTCAATCTAAATTATGTCTACTTCTACTGATAAAGAAAGTATTAAACCAGTAAAAAAAATATTGGTTTCCCAACCAAAACCGGCAAACGATAAATCCCCGTATTTTTCTTTAGCAAAGAAGTACGGCGTTCAGATTGATTTCAGGCCTTTTATTCAAATTGAGCCAGTAGGCTATAAGGAGTTTAGAAAGCAAAAGGTAGATATTTTGGCACATACCGCAGTGATCTTTACGAGTAGAAATGCGGTCGACCACTTTTTCAAGTTGTGTAAAGATTTGAAAATTGAGGTGCCTTCTGATATGAAATATTTTTGTATCTCGGAGCAGACTTCAAATTATTTGCAAAAGTATATTCAGGTTAGAAAGCGCAAAGTATTTGTTGGGCAAAGAACCGCTTTGGATCTGATTGAAATCCTGAAAAAGCATAAAAACGAAAAATACGTTTTTCCATGCTCTGATATTAGAAAGGATGATATACCAAATTTCTTTGAGAAGAATGGGGTGGAATGGAGTGAGGCCATTATTTATAGAACCGTTGCATCCGACCTTTCTGATTTGTCTGACGTCAATTACGATTTGATTGCCTTCTTTAGTCCATCCGGGATCAATAGCTTGTTCGTGAATTTTCCCGAATTTAAGCAAAATAATACACGGATTGCCGCTTTTGGGCCAACTACGGCTAAGGCCGTTAAAGATGCAAATTTGCATCTAGATATTGAAGCACCGCTGCCAAATGCGCCATCTATGACCGGTGCTTTGGAGCTTTATGTAAAAAAAGCGAACGGATTGTAAAAAACCTACATCAAAATCTTTGCATATTTATCACATTTTAATTAAATATAGCGTTGATAATAACGCTGTATTTAATTTTTAATGTACCCAACCTAACCTATGCGTTTTAACATCACCTTTTTGTCCCTTCTTTTGATAGGAGTTTTAGGGCTAAATACATCTTTTGCGCAGCAAGCTCCGATGTATTCCAGCGCCCCTTTTGTTCCCCTATCCTTTAATCCCGCCTATTCAGGTGTGGAGGGGTATACCCGTGCGACGCTTTTGCATAGATCGCAATGGTTGGGAAATACCTCTTCCTTTGATGGTAATGCCGGATTAAATACCCAGCTCCTCATGCTGGATGCGCCCGTATACCGTATTCGCAGCGGTGTGGGCCTAGTAATCGAGAACTCTTCCTTACCCGCAGTTAATGATCTTTCAATAAGAGCTAATTATGCCTACCATTTAAGAATTAAAGAGGCTAAACTTAGTTTTGGAGTTAATGTGGGGATGTATTCCAGGGCCTTTGATAATTACCAATGGCGCCCTAATGAAAATGAGGATTGGATGACCTCCGGTCAGGTTTCGCAGGTTTTACCTGATATGGGGGTGGGAATATTTTTTCAATCCCAAAAGTTTTATGGAGGATTGGCCTATAATCATTTGTTGGATGCTTCCTTTGATTTTGGGTTTACTAGCCAATTACGCGATAAAATTCCGACGGCCCTTAATTTGTTTATGGGCTATGATTACGAATTCAATTATGATTTGATCATTACTCCTTCTTTATTTTTTCACACGGACTTTGCTATTTACACTGCTGAACTTGCCGTTCGAGGTACATACAAAGATAAAATGTGGGGAGGGATGAACTTTCGGTGGTCAGAGTCTGTTGGTTTGTTGTTAGGGTATTCGCTACTTAAAGATAATTCTTTAAAATTAGGTTATGCATTTGATTTTGTGGTGATTGGGCAAGGAGCTAAAGCAGCAACTTCTCATGAATTTATGATTTCTTATGCGTTACCAATCTCTGGAGACATTAATAAAAAGATTATTAGAACTCCAAGATTTAGACATTAAGGTTAAATTTTTGTGTAATTTTTACTTTTGGTTGTTTAGGCTTTAGGATACCATTATATTGGTAAATCTTTGAATTCGAATGCAACCAAGTTATATTAGAAGAATTCAAATTCTCAAAATAGGTGTTATGAATATTGTGCAGAATTTCAGGTCCATTTTTACAATGGGACTGATTACAATCGCGCTGCAGAGTTGCGGACTTTTCGGTGGCGGCGGTGGTTATGATGACCAAGGGGAACTGGTAGGTGTCCTTGATCGTGAAAGCTGGACGCCGGACATTCCATTCGGGATGATTCCAATTCCTGCAGGTACCTTCCACATGGGACAAGCTGACGAAGACGTCGCCCGCTCCCAGATTAACATGAACAAACAGGTGACCATTGGATCATTCTATATGGATGATTCCGAAATTACCAATAATGAGTACCGCCAGTTTGTCTTCCATCTTTTAGAAGATTCCGTAAGTATTTTAGGGGAAGAGGAAATTATGTCCAAATATTACCCGGATACTACTGTGTGGATGAAAGATTTCACCCACCATTACGGAGATCCATTGCTAGAAAGTTATTATCAGCATCCGGCTTATGATGAATTCCCTGTTGTGGGAGTGAGTTGGGTGGCTGCTCAGTATTTCTGTGATTGGAGAACAAATTATCTGAATGCCTGGAGAAATGACCAAGGTTTATTTTCAATGCCAAAGTTCAGATTGCCCTCCGAGGCCGAGTGGGAATACGCCGCCAGGGGTGGACGTGATATGGCCAAATACCCTTGGGGTGGTCCTTACCTTAGAAATGCAAAAGGTTGTATGTTAGCCAACTTTAAACCGGGTCGAGGTAACTATTACGATGATGGTTATGCTTACACCTCTCCTGTCTATTCTTTCTTTTCCAATGATTATGGACTTTACGAGATGTCAGGAAATGTTTCAGAGTGGTGTCAGGATGCTTATAATCCGGCAGCTACAGCTTTAGTATGGGATATGAACCCTACTTATAATGACGCAAATGAACCACGAAAAGTGGTTAGAGGAGGTTCTTGGAAAGATATCGCTTATTACCTGGAATTGGGTACTAGAGATTTTGAGTATCAGGATTCAACTCGTTCCTATATTGGCTTCCGTTGCGCAATGACCTATTTGGGTCGTTCTTCCGGAACAGAATTTTAGTAATTTTAAAAATAATATATCCCATATATAACCTAAACATCAAGCGAAAATGAGTAAGAAAAAAGGTGGATTTAAGGAGTTTTTTTATGAAAAAATTGCTCCTATTGCAACAGGTGTCGGAGCCGCAGTTGTAATTGTTGGTGCATTGTTTAAAATCATGCACTATCCAGGCGCAGAAATTATCCTTCCGGTGGGAATGGGTGTAGAAGCAGTCTTGTTCTTAATGTTTGCTTTTGCTCCACAGCACAAAGATCCAGAATGGTCCAGAGTGTACCCGGAATTGGCAGATGATTATGTTGGATCTAATGCGCCAGCAAAAAGACCAACTGCTAATGGTGGTGACGCTGTAGCACAAAAGTTGGATGGCATGTTATCTTCTGCCAAAATTGGCCCTGAGTTAGTAAACAGCCTTGGTAAAGGAATGAAAGACCTTTCCACTTCAGTAACCAAGTTGTCTTCTTTGGGAGATGTGGTTGATGCCACTAACAATTATTCTACTTCTGTAAAGCAGGCTTCCTCTCAAATGGTTGAAGTAAATAAGGCTTACGGAAATACGATCAAAGCAATGAATGATGCGGCATCAAATACTGCTCAGACAGTACATCAAATGATTTCCGCTTCTAAAGCAGCTTCAGATTCTATGACATCTGTAGCGAATAATACAAAAGAATATCATGGACAGGTTCAGGTAGTGACCAAGAATTTGTCTGCTTTGAATGCTGTATATGAAATGGAATTGAAAGATTCTAAAGATCATATTGCAGCCATGAATAAGTTCTATGGTAATATCTCCAATGCCATGTCTAATATGGCAGATGCAGCCAAAGAAAGTGAGCAATTTAAAGGTGAAATTAACAAGTTGACCAACAACTTGAACTCTTTGAATAAAGTTTACGGCAGTATGTTGACTGCAATGAAAGGATAATTTTTTCTCCAATAAAAAATATTTAAAAAATGGCAGGAGGAAAAGAAACCCCAAGACAACAGCTGATTGGGCTGATGTATATCGTATTCCTGGCTCTGATTGCAATGCAGGTGTCTGGGTCGGTAATGGAGAAATTCCATATCATCAATCAGTCCTTAATCCGTTCTAATAACGAGACGAATGTCAGTAATGGAATTCTTGTTGATAAAGCAATGAAAGCCAAAGTTGACGAAAGTGGTCGTGAGCAGGATAAATTAGTTTTGCAGAAAGCAAGGGAAGTTCGTGAACTGACATCTAAAGCATTAAATTATGTTGATGGTCTAAAAGATGAGCTTACTGAAAAAACAGGAGGAATAGATGAAGCTACTGGTTTGCCAAAAGGCATGACCGATGAGGACAAGGTGGCTACTTGGTTTATTCAGCAGAAAAAAGGAGACGAGGTTAAAGAACAATTGAACGCGTATGTTGCCGGCATCAGAGAGGTTGCGGGAAGTGTAGACGTTAATGTTGATTTAAAAGATATCGCCCTAGAACCAGGGGATATGCCTGAATATGCTAACAACAAGGAAGTTAGGAAAAAGGATTTTAAATCGTTTAACTTTGAGCATACGCCGATGATTTCGGTTTTAGCGTCTTTATCACAGTTCGAATCAGAGATTTTGGCCAGAGAAGCACAAACGCTAAAAGCTTTGGGCGATAAGATTGGCGCGGGAACCATTCAGTTTGATGAAATCGTTCCAATGGTTTTACCAGAATCACAAGTTGTAGCAGCAGGAGCCAAGTATAAGGCACAAATGTTTATTGCCGCCTCTTCTTCTGGTATAAAACCAACAATGGCTTTGAATAATAAGCAAATTAAAGTGAATGCTGATGGAAAAGGAGAGGTTGAATTTACGGCAACTCCCGGTAAATATGACAAAGACGGTTTAGCGCGTAAAACTTTTAAAGCGACCATCTCTATCCCTAAGGCGGGTGGTGAAGCGGAAAAGTTTGAAGAGGAGATCGAGTATTTTGTGGCTAAGCCTGTAATTCAAATTCAATCTGCTTCTGTTCAGGCATTATACCTGAATTGTGGAAATGAATTGAATGTTCAGGTACCCGCATTAGGTTCTGCTTATCAGCCATCATTCAGAGCTAAAGGTGGTAAAACATTTGCTGGTAGTAAGAAAGGTATTGTTACGGTAGTGCCAAACTCAAAGGCAGTGGCTTTGACGGTATCTTCTGGAGGTAACGTGATCGGAACAGAGAATTTTAAAGTTCGTCAGATTCCATTACCTACCATCGAGATTTTCAATATGAAAGGTAAAAAAGTGAATTTGAAAAATGGAGAGTCCTCCGCTAACATGCGTAAGGTGAGATTACAGGCTACTCCAGATAAATCATTCGCTGAGTTTTTGCCTAATGATTCTAAATATAGAATTCAGGAAGCAGAAATTACCTTGGCGCAGGGTTCTCGCCCGGTAGCAAAACCAATTAAAGTAACCAATGGTCAAGCTGACCTTGGTGCAATAATGGGTAAAGCGAAGGCAGGAATGCGTTTGGTAGTTGAAGTGAAGAAAGTAGTTCGTAAAAACTTCCGAAATGAAATTGAGGTAGTGGATATGGGTGCTGACGTAGTAACGAATATTGCAATTAGCAATTAAAATAATTAAACAGGTGTTATGAAAAATTTTGTTTTAGTTTTCTGCGTATTGCTATTGACTCCTTTTACGCTATTGGCACAGGAGGAAGAGGTAGGCTACAATGAAAATTCTGTTCATCCCATTCATAATTCCAAGCAACTTTTCAAAAAGCGTGTTTGGAGAAGAATGGATTTAAATGAAAAGCAAAATCAACCGTTTTTTGCAGTAAATAATCAAATCACTAAGTTCATTATTGAGGCAGTTCAAAATGGAGAGTTAATTCCTTACGACACTGACTCTGTAACAGATGATCGTCGGATTTCTAAAGAGGAGTTTATGTCCCGATTGGAAATTAAGACCGATGCCGGTGGAGGTGACTTCGGAGGCTGGGGTGATGACGGCGGAGATTGGGGTGAAGGTGGAGCGACTGCTTCTGCAGGTCCATCCAAAACTTATATCCGACCTGATGAATTAAATTTACTGGAGATTGTTGAGGATGCCATTTTCGATAATCAGAGATCTAGAATGTACTTCGATCTTCAGGCGATCACTGTTAAGATTCCTGCTGATTTAACTGTAAATGGATTGGAAGGTACTTTAGCTTCTTTCCGATACAAAGATTTGGAGGAGCTTTTCCGTGCCATGCCAGATAAAGCACAATGGTACAATATGTACAACCAATCTAAGAGTGTGAACTTTGCCGATGCTTTTCTACTAAGATTGTTCAGTGCACGTATCTGGAAGGTGAATAATCCTCAGGATGAAGATTTGTATTCTATCTATGGAGGAAATCCAAAAAGAGCGCTATACGCCTCTCAGCAGGAGGAATACAAACTTATGGAGTACGAACATAACTTGTGGGAATATTAATCCCATCATAACACCTCATAAAAGGCCGATGCATTATGCACCGGCTTTTTTGTTTGAAAGGAAATCGTGAACCACTTCTCCTTTTTTACCTAAGAGCTCGATAAGCTCTTTTTTGGGGATTTGCTTTATTTTTTCAACTGATTTGTATTTGCTCAATAATTTTTCAATTGATTTTGGGCCGATGCCGGGGATCTCATCCAAAATAGTATGAAAGGAATTTTTACTTCTGGTGTCTCGGTGGAAAGTAATGGCAAATCGGTGGGCTTCATTTCTGATATGTTGCAATACACGAAGGGTTTCTGATTTTTTATCCAGGTGGAGGGGGTATTGATCTTCCGGATAGTAGAGTTCTTCCAGCCGTTTGGCAATGCCCACTACTGTCAGTTTAGAATATACTCCAATTTCCTTCAAAGCTTCCACAGCGGCATTTAACTGCCCTTTTCCTCCATCGATGACGATTAGTTCGGGTAAAGGCGCATCTTCATTAAGAAGCCTTTGATATCGACGCCCTACCACTTCCTTCATAGAGGCAAAGTCATCCGGCCCTACTACTGTTTTGATGTGAAATTTACGATAATCCTTTTTGGATGGCTTTCCATTTTTAAAACACACCATGGAAGCCACCGGGTTACTTCCCTGAATATTGGAGTTGTCAAAACATTCGATATGTCGAGGGAGTACTTTCATCCGTAAATCCTGCGCCATGGTTTTTAGTAGTCGACTTTCTTCCTGTTTGGAGGCCGTATTGTTTTTGATTTTTTCCTTCTTGAAGAACAGGGCGTTCTTAATGGCCAGTTCAATTAGCTTCTTTTTGTCTCCAATTTTTGGGACAGTGATTTGTACGTTATGCCAGCTTTCTATTGGAATATTGGTAAGCACTTCTTCGGACTCACTTCGGAAAGTTTTGCGAAAATCAATAAGGCAGAGTGCAAGTATTTCGGCTTCTGTTTCCTGCAGTTTTTTCTTGATTTCAATGGTTTTGGTTTGACTTATTGCGCCATTGATGATTTTCATATAATGAACAAAAGCGGAACTATCATCACTAACAATGCTAATCACATCTAAGTCTTCAAATTTGGGATTAGTGATGACGGTTTTGGTTTGAAATTTTTCCAGGTACTCTAGTTTATGTTTGAATTCCTGAGCTCTTTCAAAGGCTAATTCCTGAGCTGCCATATTCATTTGTTCTTTGAACCATGATTTAGCTAACCCAAGTTTACCTTTAAGGATATTAGTGATTTGACTGATGTCTTTTTGGTAATCTTCTGCAGATTGATTGCCTACACAGGGGCCATAGCATTTTTTAATATGGTATTCCAGGCATACCTCAAACTTGCCGGCCTGAATATTTCTATCTGTAAGATTTAAACTACAGGTTCTAATATGAAACAATTCCCTAATGAGCTCCAAGACCGTATTCATACTGCGCAGATTGGAATACGGGCCATAATATTTCCCATAGCCTTTTTTATACTGTCGTGTGGAGAAAACTTTGGGAAAGGGTTCATTGGTTACCACGATGTAGGGGTAGGATTTATCATCCTTCAACAGAATATTGTATTTAGGTTGATAGGCCTTAATATGGTTATTTTCCAATAATAGGGCATCCAGTTCCGAATCAACGATGGTGATTTCTAAATGATGAATTTCAGATACCAGCTTTAGTGTTTTACGGTCGTGCCGGTTTTTATTGAAAAAATAGCTCTGTACTCTTTTTTTGAGGCTTTTAGCCTTTCCCACGTAAATGAGGGTGTTTTCCTCATTAAAATAACGGTAAATTCCGGGCTTATCAGGGAGTTGATTGATTTGTTCCGGCGTGTAAATCTTACTTTCCATAATGATAGAAACAAAAAAACGGATATTGGAAGTCCAATATCCGTTTAAAAATTCATTTTTTCCAAGATTAGAAAATATCGTCAGAATCTAGGTCTTCCAATTCCGGTTTTACAGTTTTTTCAATAACCGTGGTGTCCCCGTCTTCTACTATTTCTTCTTTTACTTTGTACACCCTGCTTTTAAGCACATCGCAATCCAGTTCCATGGATATGGGTTTGGACGGTCGTTCAAAAGCGCCTTTGGTATAGCCTAAAGACTCATCATTATAGACGTCTCTCATAAACTTATCAAAAATTGGTCTCGCTGTTCGAGCACCTTGTCCGTCATACCAGTTTCTAAAGTGGATGGAACGAGAATCTCCCCCTACCCAGGTGCCACAAACCAAATCTTTAGTCACTCCCATGAACCAACCGTCAGAAGCATTTTGCGTGGTTCCTGTCTTACCGCCAATTTCATTATTCTCTTTCAATTCCCAACTTAGGCCAACTGCGGTACCACCTGCCTCTTCTGAGGCTCCTCTAAGCATATATACCATTAAATAGGCGGTTTCTTCACTTATGGCTTCTTTGGTTTGTGCAGGGAACTCCTGAATCGTATTACCGAATTTATCTTCAATTCTTGTTACAAAATTAGGAGTAGTATACACTCCTTTATTGACGAAGGTTCCATATGCACCCGTCATCTCAAATACCGAAACATCGGCAATCCCCAAAGCGAGGGAAGGCACGGCCTGTGATTCCGGTATGGCAACTCCCAATCGGTTGGCAAAATCTACTACCTGTCGAGGGCCAACCTTGTCCATGACGAATGCGGTGATTGAATTCACTGACTTAGCCATTGCCTGGCGAAGTGACATATTCTCTCCGGTGAACTTGCCATCCGCATTTTGCGGGGTCCAGGTGGGTTTAGTAGATCCTTTTGGAAGCTGGAAGGTATATGGGATGTCCCGTACTTCATAACAGGGAGAATAACCATTTTCAATGGCTGTACCATAAACCAATGGCTTAAAAGTAGAGCCGGGCTGTCGCTTACCCTGCATCACGTGGTCGTACTTGAAATGCTCATAATTGATTCCTCCAACCCAAGCCTTGATTTGACCATTGTGCGGGTTCATGGCCATAAAACCAGCTTGTAGGAATTGCTTATAATATTTCAGGGAGTCAACTGTACTCATGAGGGTATCAATCTCACCTTCCCAGCTGAATACTTCCATTGGTTTTTTAAGATTGATGTAGTAGTTCACCGAATCAGCGCCTTTGCCATATTTTTTGACCAAGGAACGATAGTAAGGCAAACGTTCTGTTTGCTTCTCTATGAAATTCGGTATTTCTTTTCCTTTTTCATCAATCCATGGGTTTCTTCCCTCCCAATGCTTGTCGAATTTGGCCTGAAGCTTTTGCATATGCTCCTCTAAAGCCGCTTCAGCATATTCCTGCATTCGACCATCAATCGTGGTGTAGATCTTAATCCCATCTTCCCACAGGTCAATATCATTATCTTTTGCCCAACGCATTAACCAAGGTCGAATGGCCGATCGGAAATAAGTCGCCAGCCCCTCGTTATGCGAATCTACTTTGAATTGTAGTTCGATGGGGAGTTGTTTCAGAGAATCAAATTCCGCTTTAGTAAGGTCTCCATAGACATACATTTGCCCTAAGACCATATTTCTTTTGTTCTTTGAGCGTTCGGGATGTCTCCTTGGGCTGTAACGAGTCGGGGCATTAATAACACCTACAAGCGTGGCCGCCTCTTGTACATTTAAATCTTTTTGATCCTTATTAAAGAAAGTTTTAGCGGCAACCTGAATTCCAAATGCATTACTTCCGTAGGGAACCGTATTGAGGTACATGGCAAAGATTTCCTCTTTGGTAAATCTTCTCTCCAACTGAACGGCAATAATCCACTCTTTTATTTTTACGATGACCAGGTCAACGCCTCTTCGCATTTTATTATTACCTAGGGATTGCACCAGAGAACCCTCAAATTCATCTCCACGCGTAGAATACAGGTTTTTGGCCAGCTGCTGGGATAGTGTACTACCCCCTCCTGCACCCTGACGCAAAATCACCGATTTGATCCCCACACGAATTAAATCTTTAAAGGAAATACCGGAGTGTTCAAAGAAGCTGTCATCTTCCGTATCCAATAGGGCATTTTTGATGTTCGGGCTTAGCTCTTCATAGCTAACATTGGTACGGTTCGTTCGATAATACTTTCCCATTAGGGTGCCGTCCGCCGTATAAATCTCTGAAGACAGGTCATTCTTGGGGTTTTCTAAAG
Source organism: Persicobacter diffluens (assembly GCF_036244895.1). Taxonomy (NCBI): domain Bacteria; kingdom Pseudomonadati; phylum Bacteroidota; class Cytophagia; order Cytophagales; family Persicobacteraceae; genus Persicobacter; species Persicobacter diffluens. The sequence continues at coordinate 3,371,837 of NZ_BQKE01000001.1, read as the reverse complement.
ATTTATAACCCGGAAGGCCGCCAAATAGTCCGCCCAGGTCAGTGCTGACTGCATAAACAATGAAATAAATGGATAGGAAACCACCCAGGAAAAGAATCCAGCTGGCCCAAACAAGCCGTTTTATCCACTTCCCCCCTTTTTTAGCTGACTGAGTGGTTTTTTCTTCTTTCTCTATTTCTTCCATGTATATAGGTTTAAAATTGATTCCCCCAAAGGAATGCTATTGGTAATTTTCAATAAAAAATGATTCGTATAACTCCAGCGCCTTGTTTTTATAGAAAATCTGGAAATTATCGTTCGTAATGACAAAATTATAAATTTTCGCGCCTGCAACTTCTTTTAGAGGAGATTTTTCCCCATTAAAAGTGGTGTAAAACTGTAGGGCATCCTCCTTGTTATCAAATTTGGAAACGATTACCATGGCAAATTCCTTATTGAATTCAAGGTTTCCGGTATTCAGGTTATTGTATCTAAACTCTTCATCAATAAAGGTTTTGAGTCTGGCAGGAAGCTCATCAATGAATTCTTTCTCATTGGGATAGAGAAGTACAAAAAGATGTTCTTCCTCAAAATATGGGACGAAAGAAACCGCTTTTTTCTTTTCCTCTTTACTTTGGAAATTTCTGGCCGCCTCTAAAAGGTTGACGGCGTGTCCATTTAGTTCACTATTGGGATAGTTATCAATAAATTTCTGCAATTCCACTTCATATTTTTCCGCTCCGTATTCTTTACCATCTACTAATACTCTTAACAAGCGAAGGTAATCTGTAAAAGGGAGGTCCGGATGTTTTCGAATGGCAGGATCCACCAAAATGTGCACTTGCTTTAAGCTATCTTGCAAATACCAATTGTAAGCCTCATGATAAACCATCTTCAATTGCTCTGTGGCTAAATTACTTTCTTCCCGATAATTAGGGTTGAGAATTAATTTCGCGTAGAGGGTTTTAGGGAAGTTGGTCGTCAAATCGTCCGCCATTACTTGCATTCTTGGATCCCCTAATTTCTGATAAATTAGATAAAGAGTATACAGTGCTTCCGGGCGATATTCAGAGCTTTTAAAACGATCAATTTCATCTTCAAAGGAGGTAATGGCATTATCCTCTTCAAAAAGTTCAAAATGGTAAATATTTCCTAAACCAAAGAGTCCTTCGTCCACCTGCTCCAATAAGAGGTCTTTGTCACTTTGGGCAAAAGGAATTTGCCCCCATAGCGCAGCATAGCGGGACTCTCGACTTTCCATATTTTCTTCTGCCGCCTCAGCGCCACCTCCTTTACCACTAGGAGCATTGCCCTCTCCGGTGGCTTCTCCTAAAGTTAGCGGAGCGTCTTCATCTAATTCCTCCTCATCTTCCTCCTCTCCATCTTGGGGAGCAGCCGCTTTTTGCATTTTTGAGGCCAAACGCCAGTTATCCACCAAAGGTCTCTGTCCCCAATTGCTAAGGAAGACACTTTTTCCGCGTGACATTTGGCTTTGATCATAAAAATACCATTTGCCACCTTCCAGGGATGGAGGTCCAAAACCGGCATCTCCAAAAGGATCTCCAGTTCCACCGAAAAATCCACCGCCTCCGGCCTGTGCCGCTTCTTTTCTTTGTTGTTTCTTTTCCAGTTTTGCCTGCGCTGCCGCAATGCTGTCTTCCTTATCCAGTATGCCATTGAGCACCATGGCGATGCCAAGGGTGTCTTTTTCTGAAAGGGAAATTAAGGAATCCGACACATGGACCATATCATGAAACCGTACAAATCGACCTAATATTTCCTGTCGATTCGCAATCAGTTCATAGTTCGGATCGGTTTGTGGCATGGCAGTAAGTGTACTGTCATAGTAAGCCTTAGCCAAATGATAGTCTTTTATTTTATCATAGTACACCTTACCCAGCGCCCAATAGGTGTATCCTTTTTGTCGAGGATCGGTTGATTTTTGCTGGACAGAGGTCTTGTAGGCGGTTATGGCTGCATCCAGGTTTTCTTGTTTCTCTTCAAAAGCACCAAGCTCGTAATAGATTTTATCCTTGAAGTCTACGTTTTTTTGATCCTTCAATAATTTTTTAAAATATTTACGCACCCGCTTAATGTCATTGGCTTTATTTAATTCGGTAACCTGAGCCAAGTTCAGTTTAGCATAGAAAGAAAGCTCGTAGGATGGATTGGTGCTTAATACGTTGCGATAGTTTTGGTAAGCCAGTGCATCAAACTCTAAGTCCTGATAAATTTGCCCGAGTAAAAAAAACATTCTGGCTTTCCCCTCTTTTCTTTTCATTAAGGGAATGGCCAGCTCCAAATTTTTAATCACCTTATCCTTATCCTGCATTTTTTGATAAAGATGCGCCTGTGTAAGAAACCAGGCCTTTTGGTTATTTTTAGATAAAGCTTCCTTTCCTAAAAAGTCATTTACCGCAACGGCATTGTTGAATTCCTGATGATCCGTATAGGCGCGCATCAGGGCAATCAATGCCTTATGGCGGACCTCATCATTTTTACTTCTGGTATTAACAAATTTGAAGGTGTCAAATGCGTTGGGATAATCCTCTGCATAAGCGCGGGCTTTTCCTACCAGGTAATAGCTATCATCTTCCCATGAACTTCCCGGGTGCCTTTGAATGGCCAGAGAAGCCATTTTAATGACTTCGTCTAATTGCTCCTGATTGGCATTGGCAATGGTACTGTCCACCGTAGGGAAAACATACAGAAAGTCATTGAAATTATCAGGATTAGAATCCAAGATGTTTTTTTCAATCTCTTTTATTTCCTCCTTGGCATAAAAATAGCCATTAAATCGAGCTGCCGTATTGTGGTAAGGAGTGGAGCCTTTTTTTGACTTTTCGGCTGAACAGGATAAAAGTGTCAGAACGAAGAAAAAATATATTATTTTGGAGTTGGGCATGCGGTATAAATCTGCAAAAGATGGTAGCTGATGAAGTTCCTAAAATTCTGAATATTTTTTTAATTATTCGATTATTGATTCAGATAAAATGAGAGAGAACTGAATTTATTTTATCATTCCAGTTAGTTTTTTTATTAATAAACCACTGGCGGTTGGATTTTACCATTTTAGTAGAAAGCCTTCATTTTCTCTCCATTGAATTAAAAGAAGGATTATTTTTGATGTAATTTTAAAGATGAATTTTAACAGGAAATGGTTTTTTCCTTCTATTTTTGTAGAGTAACAATATCAGTCCGGTGGAAAAAAAGAAAGAGATCAGTAATTGGTTAACAACAAAGTATTCTTTGATCATCAGATCAGAGGTGAATTTGGAGGAAAAAACGTCCCTCAATTTCACTTATTTGAAATTGATTCGAATGCTGTTTGTGTTTTTTACCGTGGTGTTTTTCCTGAGCCTGGTATTAGTGAAAACCATTTTAAAGCAATGGCTCGATCCGGAATTTGAAAACCGGCAACAGGCCCGAGAGCTGATAGAGTTGCGGGCATCGGTGGACTCGCTGATGTTGTCAGTAGAGCAAAAGGATATTTTCCTTAAAAATATTGAGGATATCTTACAAGGGCGTGATGGACAGGAAGTGAAGGAGGAAACGGAGCGGCAAAACACCAAAGCAGTAGAAAAAGACATCTCTGATGGTTCTGGTCTGGATTCCATATTCAGAGCAGAGTTTGAAAATATGTCTCTTGATGAGCTCGGAGGGAAATACAATGAAGGTCCTTTGGCGGATATTTCTTTTTTTAAACCGGCGGATGGGATTCTTTCTTCGGCATTTGATCCTTTATCGGATCATTGGGGGGTGGATATTGTGGCCGGGAAGGACGAACCCATTAAAGCCATTGCTAACGGAACCGTTTTAATGTCTACCTGGACGCAGGAAACGGGGAATGTGTTAGTGATTCAACACCCGAATAATTTAATTTCAGTCTATAAACATAACTCGGAATTGTTGGTCTCTGAGGGGAGAATGGTTCGCTCAGGAGAGATTATCGCGATTATGGGGAACAGTGGTGAGTTGTCAACAGGACCTCATCTACATTTTGAAATTTGGTTTAATGGACATGCAGTGAATCCATCGGATTTTATTGCATTCTAAATGAAAAGTACATCACTAAGTTTTTAGAGCTCTTCATCTTTGGTGTGTTTTTTAGAACCTAAAGGGAGATAGACTATTAACTTTTTAAGCTGGTTTTTTCAATAAAGAAGAAGTCGCAAATTTGAAGCATTATGTTTGGTAATAACAAGAATCAGGAAAAAGTAGCATCAGTGGAAGCAGCTAGTAATTCAAGTAATCACATCGGTAAAGGAACTATTATTCGCGGAGATGTAGAGACTTCGGGTAATATTCGTATTGAGGGTACCCTGGAAGGAAATATTGATTGTAAATCAAAGGTGGTCATGGGGGCTTCTTCTAAGGTGGATGGTAATTTAATGGCCCAAATTGCCGAGGTAGAAGGACATGTAACCGGAAAAGTAGAAGTCTCTGACGTTTTGGTCTTAAAACCAACGGCAGTTATTGACGGAGACATTATTACCAATAAAATGGTAGTAGAGTCCGGAGCAGTATTTAATGGCTCTTGTAAAATGTCTAATAGTAATGAAGGTATTGGTGGACAAGCAAAATCCGGAGGATTATTCTCAAAATCCAAAAAAGAAGAAGCTGTTAAGACCGCTTAATAAGTTTATTCAATTTTCAAGCCTGGGCATGCAAATGCTCGGCTTTATATTTTTTGGCTATTATTTGGGTCATAAGATAGACCAGTGGCTGGAGAATGCCACTCCATGGGGAATTATCATTGGAATTCTCTTTGGAGTGGTGGGCTCTATGGCATATGTTATGGTTCGGGTAAATAAAATGAACAATGAATAGAGAAACTGAACAGGCTTCTCTGAAAAGGTTAAGCATTTTTTCGTCGATAGTCGCCCTCATTTTTTTACTGATCAAGTATCTGGAGGTCCCCTACTTTTACCACCGCTCCTTGTGGATAGTTGCCGTGATGTTTTCCCTTAATTATGTGAATATTAGGGTGATTTATCGTTTGCCGGAGGAGGACTTTATAGCCGGTTTTTTTTCCTCTATGGTGATGCGTGTTTTTGGTTGTTTGGCGGCCGTTACTTACTTCGTTTATGTGGACCGGGAAAATGCGAAAAGCTTTATGCTCAGTTTCGGTATTCTTTATTTGTCCTATCTGTGGTTTGAAATTTACAGTTTATTAACTACATTTCGTCGCATTTCAAAAAATCCTAATTAATGAACGCTACAAAGTTTTTTAGCTTACGCTGGGTAACTGCGTGTATGCTAGTGTTTTTCACTATGTTTACAGCAGCATCGCCTGCTTTGGCAAGCGGTGGTGGGTCCGAGGAAGAGTTCTCCGCGAAGGATTTGATCTTCCATCATATCCTGGATACTCACGAATGGCATTTTTTCGACGGTCCCTATGGGACACTTTATCTTCCGGTGATTGTTTATTCACAGGAAGGAGGCTTAGAGGTTTTCTCCTCTTCCAATTTTTACAATGATCATCATGAAGTCGTTCCTTATCAGGGATACATTTATGATCATGGACACATTACGCACGAGCAGTATGGACATGTTTATGATTTTTCGATCACGAAAAACGTAGCCGCCATGTTTATCTCTTTTGCATTGTTGCTCTTTGTGTTTCTTTCCAGTGCCCGCAGCTATAAGAAGCGCGGCAATTCACCACCAAAAGGCATCGCCGCATTTTTCGAGCCCCTGATCCTCTTTATCAGAGATGATATTGTGATTCCGAATATTGGCAAAAAAGACGCAGATAAGTTTATGCCTTATCACCTTACCCTTTTCTTCTTCATTTGGTTCAATAACCTTTTGGGTTTATTACCGGGTGCGGCCAACGTAACGGGTAATATCGCGGTAACGGTAACTCTGGCGATAATCACCTTGATTATTACCCATGTGTATGCCAAAAAGCCTTACTGGAGTCACATTTTCAATCCTCCTGTGCCAATGGCCTTGAAGCCGATGATGATCCCGATTGAAGTGGTGGGTATTTTTACCAAACCATTTTCCCTGACGGTACGTCTTTTTGCAAATATTACTGCAGGACACATCATGATTTTGGTACTGTTATCTTTTGCTTTTATCTTTAAGAGTGTAGCAGTAGGAGCTTTGTCTGCAGTAGTAGCCACTGCCATGAATTTCTTGGAGTTATTGGTGGCATTTATTCAGGCTTATGTCTTTACACTGTTGAGTTCGATCTTTATCGGACAGGCAATGGAAGAAGCTCATCATTAAGAAATTGGTCCTTCCCTAAGGAAGATTTTTATAGACCTTAATTTACAGAAATCCTTTTGTTTAACTTTAAATAACGCTTAGTTATGTTCAGCTCTTTATTTTTCGCCGAAGCTATCGGTTTGTTGGGTGCAGCCCTAGGTGCTGGTATTGCTGCAGTTGGTGCAGGTATCGGTATTGGTCAGATTGGTGGTTCAGCTATTGAAGCCATCGCTCGCCAGCCTGAGGCAGCAGGTCAAATCCAAACGACTATGATTATCTCAGCAGCCTTGGTAGAAGGTGTATCATTGTTTGGTGTAATTGTATCTCTTTTGATCGCTTTGGGCGTAGGAGGATAATTTCACTTTCTAAAAGTCACTTGGGGCGGTAGGCCTCAGGTGGCTTTTTTACAGCAAATAAATTTTTAGCGAAATGGAACTAATAACCCCTGGATTTGGGCTGATAATTTGGCAATTGTTGGTGTTCATCGCTTTGATGTTCATCCTGACGAAGTATGCATGGAAGCCTATCCTTAATGCGGTAAAATCTCGTGAAGCGGCGATCGAAGATGCCCTTCATGCAGCAGATAAAGCGCGTGAGGATATGAAAAACCTGCAAGCGGACAATGCCAAATTGATCGAGGAAGCTCGCAAAGAAAGAGAGAAGATTGTTTCTGCAGCTCAGAGCGCGGCTAACAAAGTTAAAGAGGATGCAAAAGCCGAGGCACAGCTGATCACAGACAAAATGATCGCCGACGCTCAGGCTTCTATAGAGGCTGAAAAGCGTGCCGCCCTGGCAGAAGTGAAAAATCAGGTGGCCGAATTCTCCGTAGAAATTGCGGAAATGGTTTTGCGCAAGGAATTATCTTCCCCACAAGCGCAAAAGGAATTAGTCGACAGCTACATGGCTGACTTGAAAACAAATTAATTATGTCAGATATCCAAGTCGCATCTAGATATGCGAAGTCCATCTTTGAATTGGCTTCCGAAAAAGGCGTATTGGAGGCAACAGCCGCTGACTTTAAATTAATTCAGCAGGTGTGTAGCCAAAACCGCGACTTTGTGGTGATGCTGGAAAACCCGATCATTGGTATAGACAAAAAATGGGGAATCATTAAGTCTATATTCGAAGGGAAAATTTCAGAATTAGCCATGACTTTTCTGAATGTGGTCACCTCTAAAAACAGAGAAGAACATATTCAGTCGATCTCAGCAGCATTTGAGGAGCAATACAATGAGGCCAATGGTGTGGTGAAAGCACAGCTGACCACCACTGTAGCATTGGAAGCTTCACAGCTTACCCAATTTGAAGCTTTTGCTTTGAAGGAAAGTAAGGCCAAATCAGTACAGCTGGAGACCGCGGTTGATGACGCCCTGATAGGAGGATATATTTTACGCATCGGTGATCAATTGATTGATAACAGCGTAAAATCCCGATTGGCAAAACTCAGACAGAGCCTGTTGGCTAAAGTCTAAACATATAAATTTTTTACAGAATTAATCAAGAGTAATAATGGCTGAAGTAAGACCAGATGAGGTTTCGGCGATACTTCGAGATCAACTATCTAACTTCAAATCTGAAGCAGAATTAGAAGAAGTAGGTACCGTCCTTCAAATCGGTGATGGTGTTGCTCGTATATATGGTTTGACCAAGGCACAGGCTGGTGAGTTGATCGAATTTGAAAACGGCACCGAAGCATTGGTATTGAACCTGGAAGAAGATAATGTCGGAGCAGTATTGTTCGGAGATTCTTCCGGAGTAAAAGAAGGAGATAATGTTCGTCGTACAGGACGTATCGGTTCTATCCCTGTAGGGGAAGGCATGGTAGGTCGTGTAGTAAATATGTTGGGTCTGCCTATTGATGGTAAAGGACCTATCGCAGGTACTACCGTAGCAATGCCATTGGAGCGTAAAGCACCAGGGGTAATCTACCGTGAGCCTGTAACCGAGCCTCTTCAGACAGGCTTGAAGGCAGTGGATTCCATGACGCCGGTGGGTCGTGGTCAGCGTGAGTTGATCATTGGTGACCGCCAGACGGGAAAAACTGCTGTAGCGATTGATACCATTATCAATCAGAGAGAATTTTATGATGCAGGAGAGCCTGTGTTCTGTATTTATGTAGCGATTGGTCAGAAAGCTTCTACCGTAGCCAACATTGTACAGTCTTTGGAAAAGCATGGTGCATTGGATTATACTGTGGTTGTTTCGGCTTCCGCTTCTGATCCGGCTCCTATGCAGTTTTATGCGCCATTTACGGGTGCAGCTATCGGGGAGTACTTCCGTGATACTGGTCGTCCGGCTTTGGTGGTATATGATGATTTGTCCAAGCAGGCAGTAGCATACCGTGAGGTTTCTTTGTTGCTTCGTCGTCCTCCAGGGCGTGAGGCTTATCCTGGTGATGTATTCTACTTGCACTCCCGTCTACTAGAACGTGCGGCAAAGTTGAACTCCAATACTTCGGTAGCAGAGAAAATGAACGATTTGCCAGAGGGCTTGAAAGGTCAGGTAAAAGGTGGTGGTTCTTTGACTGCCCTTCCGATTATTGAAACTCAGGCCGGTGACGTTTCTGCTTATATCCCAACCAACGTAATTTCGATTACCGATGGTCAGATCTTCTTGGAGACTAACTTGTTTAACTCTGGTTTGCGTCCTGCAATGAACGTAGGTATTTCGGTATCTCGTGTAGGGGGTAATGCACAGATCAAGTCCATGAAGAAAATTGCAGGTACCTTGAAATTGGATTTGGCGCAGTTCCGTGAATTGGAAGCTTTTGCTAAATTCGGTTCTGATCTGGATGCCGCAACGAAATTGGTGATTGAGCGTGGTCGTCGTAACCAGGAAATTTTGAAGCAAGGGCAGTATCAGCCAATGCGCGTGGAAGATCAGGTAGCGATTATCTATGCTTCTACTAAAGGCTTCTTGGATAAGGTACCAGTAGAAAAGATCAAGGAATTTGAGGCAGAGTTTTTGGGCGTTTTACGCGAACAACATGCGCAAATTTTGGAAGGTCTTAAAGCCGGTAAACTGACCGACGAAGTGACCAATGGTTTGAAAGCAGTAGCAACAGACCTTGCGAAAAGATATGCATAATTGATGGGGAGCCTGAGTGATCAGGCTCATCCTTAATATTTTTTATAAATTATGGCAAACCTCAAAGAAATCAAGGCTCGGATAAAGTCTGTAAATTCTACCCAGCAGATTACCAAGGCAATGAAGTTGGTAGCTGCGTCTAAATTGCGCCGTGCGCAGGATAGAATTGTGCAGATGCGTCCCTACGCTCAAAAATTTGATGAGATTCTTGATCACGTAAATGAAGTATCTGCTGACGTTAAATTGAAAAGAGATTTCGGCCAAGTGCGTGAAGAAATCGAATCAGTTTTGGTGGTCGTAGTTACTTCTGACAGAGGATTGTGCGGTGGTTTTAATACAAACGCAATCAAACAGGCCAATCAAAGAATTGAAAACTTATATGCTTCCCAAAAAGCAGCAGGTAAGTTGACCATTCTACCTATTGGAAAGAAAGCATATGAGTATTATTTGAAAAATGGCTTTAATGTCGTGGACAAATATTACGAGTTGCTGACCGACCTTTCCTTTGCCAGTGCCCGAATGGTAGCGGAATATTTGATGCAATCGTTTATTGAAGGTATGTACGATCAAATTGACATCGTATATAATGAGTTCAAAAACGTAGCGACTCAAATTCTTCGTGAGGAAACCTTCCTTCCAACGGTATCTTCTGAAAAAGAAGAAGGCCATGAGGCAGCAATTGATTATATATTCGATCAGGATCCAAGTCAATTGTTGGATGAACTTATTCCTTACGGTTTGAAAGTGCGCTTTTTCCGTGCAGTGCTGGAATCCAATGCTTCCGAGCATGGAGCACGTATGACGGCCATGGATAAAGCAACAGAAAATGCCGCAGAATTATTGAAAGAATTGAATTTACAATACAACAGAACGCGTCAGGCAGCCATTACCACAGAGATCCTGGAGATCACTGCCGGGGCGGAAGCCTTGTCGAATGGCTAGCGAATACTGTATTGTCAAAATATCAGAAATCCATCCTTTTACGGATGGATTTTTTTTTGAAAAAATCTTACATCTTTTTTTTAAGGCCAATTAAGCCGTGTAGATCGGCTGTTATTTAGTGAGAAAAGGAGGTAAATCCTTGAAATTGATTCGTTTATCCACATTTTAAAAATTTGACAATATCAATAAAAAAATAGTTTAAATTGAAATAAAGCCTATTTTAAGAAAAGGATGTGGATAACTTTTCAATTGTGGATAAATAATTTTGAAAGTTTTGAGTTCAGTTTTTTTTGCCTCAAAATCAATTCAATAGGCTGGTTTTCCACTCTCTTTCCTACGTAATCCGTTATTTGGATGCCATTTTTACTGAAACCTTTATGTTTTCCACATGGTGTGGATAGTCCTGTGAGTAAGTCATGTTGATAAATACCAATACACTTTTAAAAATCATCCTTAAATCTCAAGTAATTGTGGGTTTAGTGGGTTGTGCGATCTTGATGTTTGGGCTTAATTTATTGAATATTAGCGTTAAAGAGGTAGGTTGGACACGATTTGTTTTCGTTTTTACCGCTTGTGTTCTTATTTATCGGATTGAATGGGTTATCCACAAATTTGGTGTGGATAAGGGCTTAAGCATGTGGATAAGTGGAAAAGGGCTGGAGTCCCGAATTTTTTATCCACTTTTGATACTGGTTTTACTTTTAAGCTTCTTCCTGGGAAGAAAGGAATGGTGGATGCTTTTTCATTTAGGCGTTATCTCTTTGCTCTACAATTTTCCAAGTACGCTTCCGGTCAATTTTAAACCCTGGCGATCTGTCCCGTTTTTAAAGGTATTTTTGATTGCCTATGTCTGGGCGATGTTGGGCAGTTATTATCCCGCCACTTTTTTGCAGATTCCCCTTCAAAGTGAGGGTTTGCTCATGCAGTTTGCCTGTCTCTTTTTTTATGTTTTCGGCATGACGCTCCCCTTTGATATTCGGGATTATTATACCGACCAGCGCCAACAGCTTTGGACAATTGCCGGTGCTATCGGAATACCAAAAACAAAGATTCTGGCGATGGTAAGCTTGTCACTTTTTTGTTATCTGGCGCTGGAGCTTGGGATCTCCTCCTGGTGGCTAGGCCTTACCTTCCTTCTGAGTTTAGTACTGGTGGGCTTGGCCAACCCTCTCCGATCATCATTTTACTATAATATTCTAATGGATGGGTCAATCCTGCTATTTCTATTAGGAGCGGTCTTTTGGGCATAAAAAAAAGCGTCCTAAGACGCCTTATTATTTATGTTTTTGCGTAAAACTATTCTACTCTGGCGCCTTCACCCGTCACCACGGTATAAGTCTTTAAGGCAATTCCCATTTCTTGTTTATAAGCTTCAGAAATCGCCGCGATGAACTGATCTACCGCTGCAGCTTTTACCAGGTTGATGGTACAACCGCCAAATCCACCGCCCATCATTCGGGCTCCGAAGACATTTTCGTACTCTCGGGTAATATCTACCAGGAAGTCCAATTCCTTACAGCTAACTTCATAGTCATTCTGCAAGCCGTCATGCGAGGCATAAATGAGTTTGCCTAATTCGAATAATTCATTATTCGAAAGGGCGCTGGCTGCAGCTTCCACCCGGTTATTTTCATTGATCACAAACTCACAACGTTTATAAATCACGGGATCAAATTCCGATCGGTGAGCTTTTAATAAATCAAGGGAAACATCACGCAGGCTATTGATGCTTTTGTCATATTTTTTCAGGATGGCAACTCCTGCCTCACATTGTTCTCTGCGCGTATTGTACTCGGAGGAGGCCAATGAGTGTGATACCCCGGTATCACAAAGTACCCACTTAAAACCACCTGTATTCAAAGGGAAAAGTGCTATTTCCTGCGATCGACAATCCAATTTGATCACCTTATCCTTTTCTCCAAAAGTAGAGGCAAATTGGTCCATAATACCGCATTTTACACCGGCATAATGGTGCTCAGCTGCTTGCCCGACCAATGCCAGAGATTTTTTATCCAAACCTCCCTTAAAAATCTCATTTAAGCCCGTCGCTAAAGCACATTCCAAAGCTGCTGATGAACTCAATCCGGCACCTAAAGGAACATCCCCGCCCATGACCAAATTAAAGCCCTCCACCTTTACGCCTTTGGCCATTAGCTCTGCCACTACGCCTTTAACGTAGTTGATCCAGCCTTCCGAGGCTTTTATGTCTTCCAGGCCGAATTCGGCTTCTTCTTCCAAATCAATAGCATAGGCTTTGACCGTTTTACTCTTGTTCGGCTGAAGTAGGCATACGATCTCCTTATCAATGGCTGCGGGCATTACAAAGCCCTCATTATAGTCTGTATGTTCTCCAATAAGATTAATTCTTCCTGGTGCTCTCGCGATCGTGGGTTTTCCGCCGTAAAGGGCTTCAAACTTTTCTTCAAGGTGTTTGGTAGTCATTGGTATTGTACGCTAAAAAAAAATGTAATGCTTTGAGTAAATGTAGCACAAAATGACCAAAAATTCATTGACGCAGCTCCACTAAGTTTTTTTCTTTTATCGCTTGAGAAAGTTGCGCCTAATTTCAAATTGAATCTTTCCTGCAATCGTTTGAATTTTACCCAATTCTTATCATATTTTTTTAATTTAAGCTTAATTTTGTTTTTCAAATTTATGATCGAGCTCATTTTTTGAGAATTAAGTTTTTATTTTTGAAAACAACACCCCCTTTATTTTTTAAATATTATAAATACAGCCGTATATTAGCTGAGAAATTTAGCATATTTTTGAATCTAGAAAACCTTTTTTAAACGGTATTTTGTGGTCCCACACATAGGGCCTAAAGCTTTTAGTAATCATGGCAGAAGTAATGGAAAAAAAGACAAACCAAGGGCAGGAAACGAACTATACCAAGCCCTTCATTATTTTGGTGGCGCTCTTTTTTGTCGTTGGGTTTTTAACAACGGCAAATGGACAATTTCAGGCACCATTAAAAACCGCCTTCCTGGCAAACGCAGGTAACCTAAAGAATACCTTGGTGACCCTCATCACCTTCGCTTTCTTTATGGGCTATCCGGCCATGGGAGGAGTTTCTTCAAGATGGATTGATAAGTTGGGTTATAGAAATACGCTGATCCGCGGATTAGTGATGTTGGTGGCTGCTCTGGGCGTGTTCCGTCTTTCTGTTTTTGCTGATGCCACTTTGGGTTCAGTTGCATTAACAGCAGAGGCAACCGTTCCTTATGCATTCTTTATTTTCTTGGCAGGTTCTTTCTTTATGGGTTGCTCTCTGGCAGTATTGCAGGTAGTAATTAACCCCTATTTGGTAAGTTGTAATGTTCCGGGCACTACTTCAGTGACTCGTATGAGTATTGGTGGATCTTCAAACTCAATTGGTACTACTATCGCGCCATATTTCGTGGCATTCTTGGTATTCAAAGGTGTGGAGAATCCAGCAGTGGAGCAAATGGGTATTCCATTTTTCGGATTGATGGCAGCAGTAGCATTGGTTGCTTTCATAATGAGTAAGCTGGAGTTACCGGAAATTCAGGGAACTACTTCAGGTGGAGATGTCAAATTAGAGAAAAGCGTTTGGTCATTTACTCACCTATTCTTGGGTGTTGTGGGTATCTTCGTTTATGTTGGTGTGGAGATCTGTATCGGTTCTAACATTAACCTTTATGCAGAAGACCTTGGATTACCAACAGATATTTATACTTTGATGGCTGCCTTGTACTGGGGTGGTATGTTAGCAGGGCGTTTGTTGGGCTCTACACTTTCAAGAGTTGCTGCACAAACCCAATTGGCCGTAGCCGCTTCAGGTGCTTTGGTATTAGTAACAGCAGGTATGTTGTTGAACCAACCATGGTTCCTAGTGGGTGCTGGGGTGTTCCACTCCATTATGTGGGGAGCAATCTTCGCTTTGGCTTTGGATAAATTAGGTAAGTATACCACAGCGGCTTCTGGCGCTTTGATGATTGGTGTAGCTGGTGGAGCGATCATTCCTTGGTTCCAGGGTATCGCAGCTGATGTTATGGGCGGCTGGCAGTGGACTTGGATTTTGGTTATTGCTTGTGAGGCTTACATCCTTTTCTATGCTTTGATTGGTCATAAGCACAGCCTGGCTGAAAATGCATAATTGAATTTATTTCGTGCGAAAGCACAACCCCAAATAAACTATGAGCATCCTGCAATTGCGGGATGCTTTTTTTTATGGGCCCTGCTGCCGCTTATACGCCAGCACCGGGCTTTCGCGGCTCACCCCATCTGCCTTTTGGGCCGCTGTGGTTTAAACAGGCCCGCTCTATCCCTGGTCCGGTTGGACGCGAGGAGATGGGGATCTGGAATAAGGGGCAATATTGGAAGGTTAGGAATGGGTTTGGTGGTCTTCCTGGTAGGCGAAAATCTAAGCCGAATGATTCACCATAAATTTAGTGGCTCGTCTTAAGCGGATTATTTTCAGGTCAATAATGTGTTGTTTGTTGATTTGTTAATAGCCCAAATTGGGGCAAGCTTGATTTTGCTTCATTCATCTGCTTTTTTGGAATAAACTTCAAATAGGGAACTATACCTTCATTTTACCCGCCTTTTAGCTAAACGAGGATTTTAGCATGAATAATCCGGGCTAAAGGCAGGGGACTTTAGGGAGTCCATAAAAAAATCCCTGCCGGTGAATACCAACAGGGATTTAAATTATATTTCTGCCAAAATACTTTGGCGATTAGTCTTCTTTTTTCAGGTTTAGTGCGATTTGCAGTTCATCCAATTGCGTTCCATCTACAGATGCCGGAGAGTCGATCATCACATCACGGCCCGAGTTGTTTTTCGGGAAGGCGATATAGTCACGGATAGACTCAGAACCACCGAACATCGCACACAAGCGGTCAAAGCCAAGGGCGATTCCACCATGCGGAGGAGCACCGTATTCAAATGCTTCCATCAGGAATCCAAACTGCTCCTTAGCTTCCTCATCCGTAAAACCAAGGTGTTTGAACATCAATTGCTGCTGCTCACGATCGTGGATACGAATAGAACCACCACCGATCTCCACACCATTGATCACCATATCATAAGCATTCGCACGAACCGCTCCCGGATCAGTGTCCAACAGCGCCATGTCTTCCGGCTTTGGAGAAGTGAATGGGTGGTGCATCGCATGGAAACGTTTGGTTTCTTCATCCCACTCTAGCAATGGGAAGTTTACGACCCATAGAGGTTTGAATTCTCCTTCTTTGCGCAAGCCCAATTCATTACCCATGTGGAGACGAAGCTCGTTCATCTGCTTGCGCACCTCATCTTTAGCACCCGAAAGTACCAGCAATAAGTCGCCTGCTTTTGCCTCCATTGTTTGTGCCCAGGCAGCTAATGCTTCCTGATCAAAGAACTTGTCAACGGAAGATTTAAAGGAACCATCCTCATTACACTTCACATAAACTAATCCTTTTGCGCCTACCTGCTGAGACTTTACAAAGTTTGTCAGGGCATCCAATTGCTTACGCGTATAGCTTGCGCAACCCTCTGCTTTAATTCCGACTACTAATTCAGCATCATCAAATACCTTGAAGCCTTTGTTTTGAGCCACCTCGTTCAGTTCCACGAACTCCATGCCGAAACGGATATCCGGTTTGTCAGAGCCGTAAAGACGCATCGCATCTGCATACTCCATATGCGGGAATTCACCAATTTCCTGGTTCAATACCATACGGAACAAGTGGCGCACCATCCCTTCGAAGATATCCAGAATATCCTGCTGCTCAATGAAAGCAAGTTCGCAGTCTATTTGGGTGAACTCCGGCTGGCGGTCGGCACGCAAATCTTCATCACGGAAACATTTTACAATTTGGAAGTAACGGTCAAAGCCCGATACCATCAATAACTGCTTGAAAGTTTGTGGGGATTGAGGCAAAGCGTAAAACTCTCCCGGGTTCATACGAGAAGGCACGATGAAGTCACGTGCGCCTTCCGGAGTAGATTTGATCAAAACAGGTGTTTCGATCTCCAAAAAGTTTTGCTCATCCAAGTAACGACGTACTTCCTGTGCAATGCGGTGGCGTAAGGCCAACTTCTCACGCACAGGATTACGACGAAGATCCAGGTAACGGTATTTCATGCGCAGGTCATCACCACCATCGGTATCATCCTCTATCATGAATGGAGGAAGTTTCGCCGCATTAAGAATTTCAATGGCCGAAACTTTGATCTCAATTGCCCCTGTTGGGATTTTATCATTCTTAGAGTAACGCTCTACTACCGTCCCGGTCGCCTGGATCACGAACTCACGTCCTAGCTGACGAGTCTTTTCCAAAACTTCAGGAGCAGTAACGCCCTCTTCAAAAATCAATTGGGTGATGCCGTAACGGTCACGAAGGTCAACCCAAGCCATGCCGCCTTTATCGCGAACACGCTGAACCCATCCGGACAGGGTAACTTCTTTATTGACATCCTCAATGCGGAGTTCTCCGCAGGTATGTGATCTGTACATATTTTGATAAGTAAATTTCCGTGCAAAGGTAAAAAAATATTAGCGGGAATGCTGAATATCGCCGATTTC
This sequence comes from Persicobacter diffluens, assembly GCF_036244895.1. Lineage (NCBI taxonomy): Bacteria > Pseudomonadati > Bacteroidota > Cytophagia > Cytophagales > Persicobacteraceae > Persicobacter > Persicobacter diffluens. Next base: position 3,355,081 of record NZ_BQKE01000001.1, on the reverse strand, counting down.
AGGCCGGCTTTTTACCAATCGGGAATTTACAGGTTTTTTGGATCTTTTTTAGGGCTCGCTTTGCTTCTTTTTATAAAATATTGGGAAGTATTTGTGGGAAATATTTTAACCCGAATTATTCACCGTTCAATTCATCGAATCACGTTAAGGGGCTTTCCCTTAGGTTATTACAGGTGTTTTTCTTTGATTTTAATAGTCCAAATTGGGGCAAGCTTGCTTACTCCTCATTCATCTGCTTCCTTGGAAAAAAATGAAATGGGAAGATTTTCTTCATTTTTTCGTCCTTGTAGCTAAAGGAGGAAATAAGCCTGCCTAATTCGGCTTCATAAGCAGCCTGAAATTGTTCATCGAAAATGGCGGACAATAAAAACGATAATGGAAATATTGCCGTTGATAATGATAGAAAGCCACCAATTTTTTATGCCATGACCAATACAGACTTATTCAATCAATACCTGACTGATCGGATGGATAAAATGCCAGATCGGACCAAAGCTAAGCTCAATCCGCCAGTGATCACCATTTCCCGTGAGGCGGGATGTGGTGCAGAGCATATTGCAAAAAAGCTTTCCGCCAAAATGAATGCGCTTTATCCGAATGCTATGCCGCAGTGGCGCTATATAAATAAGGAGGTGATGGAGAAGGCGGCTGATAAGTTAAAAATGCGGGTGGATGAGGTAGAGCGAAACTATAATCAGGGACACCGCGAAGTAGTAGAGGATCTGTTCTTCAGCTTAGGAACCAATTATTATAATTTCAATGATACCAAGGTGAAGAAGACCATTGTAAACGTGGTTCGTGATTTCGCGCATCAGGGAAATATGATTATTGTAGGACGCGCCGGCGAATGCCTGACCGCCGATTTGGATCGGGTGTTGCAGACTACCATTCACGCACCTTTGGAATGGCGGGCACAGAACCTGATCAGGCGTTGGGGAATAGATAAGAAAGAGGCTTTGGAATATATTGATAAGAACGACAAGAAGCGGAAAGCCTTCCGTGATTTTTATGCCAAAGGTAAAGCACTGAGATACGACTTAAGCATTGATGCTTCTGCCTTCACCGAAGATGAAATTGTAGAGCTACTCTTTCAGACATTAAAGCTTAAAAAATATATAAAGTAACGCAACGAGGCTTTGTAATTGATTTTTTAGGAGAGGTTTACCTCTCCTTTTTTTATCTTTGCAGCCAAAAAGATGCAAGAAGCTTTCGCTTACGTATTCGCCGGATTTTTTATCCTTTCCTTACTATCCCTAATCGTGGGTTTGGTACGCCCCTGGCGTGTATTGTGGTTTTGGGATCAAGCCCATCGCTGGGGCGTGATCAAATTGTATGTTCCGCTTTCGGTTTTGTTTTATTTATTGTACTTCTGGCTCCGCTGAGGAAGTATTGTCCCCTTCCACCTTCACTAGCTTACGTGTAAAGAATAAAAGAGCATAACCCGGGGATTCAGAGGAGCTTGAGGCCTCTCCTTCATTAAGATGTAGTTTGGTGTTGGAATGATATTGCTTGATGGTCAGGGTATCTCTTCGATAATCTGTTATTTCCAGGTACACATATGGAGAAGGTAAGTAAGGATGATCCATATTAATGGATAAAACATTATAAAAGAATCCCCCATCATCATGTTTGCCAGGTATTCCCTGCAAACTAAAGGCACCTTCTGGGGAAATATTGTAAAAAGTTTTACTAAACTCTACATCCGGCTGTGGAGTCCCATAGGAATATTGACTCTCAATGACTTTCCATTTGCCATAGGCCAGGTAGGAAGGGTATATCAATTCCGGTTCTTCTTCATCTTGTGGTGCTGAACATCCAAAGGCTAAAAGAGCCAGACAAAGGGCTAAGAGGCCTTTTTTTAGATCTTTCATAGGTAGGTGTTTGTAAACTGAAAACAAGCAGGCTTGTTTTAAAAAAATGGTCGATCCAATTTATGAACCGACCATTTAAATTCCATCAATTTTTTGAATTTATTCTGCGCGCAGGATATATGCGGTGTGAGCGGGGACTTTTACTTCCCTGACTTCTCTTTTTATTCCTCTTTCTTTGATTTGCTTTCCATCTCCCACTAAAGACCAATAGCCACGGGGTAAATTGATGGTCTGCTGGCCAGCATCAGCATTAAAAATCACGATGATTTCCTTCCATTCGTCCAGATTCGCATAATTACTTATTTTGTAAGCGACGACGGCTTCGGGGGTATCCATGAATTCCAAATTATTCTGAATCATTTCAGCGGTAAGCATTCTAAAGGCCGGATGATTTTTACGCAATTGGATTAAGCCTTTGTAATAACTGACTATATCCTGATGCTGACTCTTCCAGTTCCAGTCGATTTGGTTGATGGCATCGGGCTTATTGTAGGAGTTATGTTCCCCTCCTTTGGTTCTTAGCATTTCTGATCCGGCATGGAGGAAAGGAACGCCCTGAGAGGTCAGGATCATGGTGGCGGCCAGGCGATCCAACTTTTGAATAGTTGCTTCACTGGCTTTGGGATTGGCAATCTTTAGCTTATCATAAAGCGTCTGGTTGTCATGACAGGATACGTAGTTGACGCACTGTGAAGGTTTGTTGGCCCAGGGAGCTTTACTATAATTGATTTTATTGTAATTGATCTGATCGTGCTGGATAGCGCCGACGATACCGAACTTTATGCTTTCTTTCAGGTCAAACTGACCTCCGATATAACCACTTTCTTCATCATAAAAAACAGATCCTTTTACCGCATCTCGCATATCATCTGAAAAAGCGGCAACATCAGTTAATTGGGTAGTATTTATTTTTAAGGCCTGTTCATCTGCCGGAAGCGGAGAGGCAGCTGCATTCCAGCCTTCTCCATAAACGTAAATGGAAGGATCAATCTCTTTTAATTCTGCAGACAACTGGTTCATGGTTTCAATATCATGAATGGCCATGAGATCAAAACGGAAACCATCCAGATGGTATTCTTTGGCCCAGTATTTACAGGATTCAATGATGTATTTCCGCATCATCGGATGTTCAGAGGCGGTTTCGTTACCACAGGCAGAGGCGTCAGAAAAGGTTCCATCCTCATTATGACGGTAGTAATAGCCCGGAGATTCCAGGTTGAAGTTAGCCTCATCGGTAAAGCCGGTATGGTTATACACCACATCTAACACCACCCGAATGCCTTTTTCATGAAATCCTTTGACCATTTCTTTAAACTCCCGGATTCTCACTGCGGGCTCATAAGGATTGGTAGCGTAAGAACCTTCGGGAACATTATAATTTTGAGGATCATATCCCCAGTTAAATTGTGGTTCGTCCAGTTTACTCTCATCCACGGAGCGGTAATCAAACGCAGGTAAAAGGTGTACATGCGTCACTCCCATTTCCTTGATATGGTCAATACCAGTTGCGAGTCCTTCCGGCGATTTGGTGCCTTTTTCTACTAAGCCTAAAAATTTGCCCGGATATTGACTGCCACTGGTTTCAGAGATGGTAACATCCCTCACATGAAGCTCATATAAGATAATATCGTTTGGGCGGGCAAGTAATGGCCGTTTATCTGCCTCCCAACCTTCCGGATTGGTTTTGGTTAAATCAATTACCTGAGCACGTTTCCCATTTACACCAACGGCTTGGGCATAAATGCCGGGGGTCTCCTCCAGCATTTCTTTGCCAATGTGGACCTGATAGGTATAAAATCTCCCTTCCTGATTCCCATTGACCACTAGCTTCCAAAGGCCATTTTTTTCATTAGATTTCAACATGGAAATGGTCTCTACAGGACTTCCCCCCTCTCCTTTCTCATAAAAATGAAGGTCTACCGCTGTTGCAGTAGGTGACCATACTTTAAATGTGGACTTCTCTGGGCTGAATTCAGGCCAAAGATCCCCGTGATATTCCGGGTAATCCAGGTAACTGTCGAACTTGGGGACAGCGGGGCCGCAACTAATCAGCAGTCCTGTCATGATAATTAGCAAGAGGTTGGAGAAATAAAGATTGCCTTTCATTTGAGTAACGTTAATGACACCTAAAAATAATGCAATGAGCTTAAGTTTACCAGCACTTCATGGGCAGATGAGCTCATTGGTGTAATTTTATTGTCATAAGTCGGCTTTGGATACAAAGTTTTTGATTTGAATAAAAAAAGCAATCTGAGGCGGCCAATTAATTGAAATCCGACAAAGATTGCTTTTCCTTTTATGGGCCTTCCACTAATGGAAAGCATAATATTGATTGCAGCATTAATATTCGAACGTACCGTTCTGTGTTTTCAGCGTTACCTTTTTGCTATCCGCAGCTTCAACTCGGCCAATGATTTGTGCTTCTACGCCAAAAGACTTGGAGATGTCGATAATCTCCTGTGCATATTGCTCCTCCAGGTATACTTCTAATCGGTGGCCCATATTGAAAACCTTGTACATCTCTTTCCAGTCGGTTCCACTTTCCTGATGGATCAATTTGAACAATGGAGGAATATCAAAGAAGTTATCTTTGATTACATGGATGTTGTCACCAATGAAATGGCCTACTTTTGTTTGGGCTCCGCCTGAACAGTGTACCATTCCGTCAATATGCTGACGGTGATTTTTAAAGATTTCCTGAGCTATTGGTGCATAAGTACGCGTAGCAGACAATACTAATTTGCCAGCATCTAATGGACTGCCTTCAACGGCATCCGTTAATTTACAAGATCCTGAGAAGATCAGGTCAGCGGGAACTGCTCCATCAAAAGCTTCCGGATATTTCTCCATATAGATCTTGTTGAAGACATCGTGACGTGCGGAAGTAAGGCCATTTGAGCCCATTCCACCGTTATACTGATCTTCATAGTTGGCCTGGCCATAGGATGCCAATCCCACAATGACATTGCCAGGCTTAATATTATGGTTAGAAATTACATCAGCACGCTTCATACGAGCAGTGACGGTTGAATCAACGATAACCGTTCTTACCAAGTCTCCCACATCAGCAGTTTCGCCACCTGTAGAGATAATGTTGATGCCATTGTCTCGTAGCATTTGCAATACTTCCTCGGTACCGTTAATTAAAGCGGCAATCACTTCACCTGGGATCAGGTTTTTGTTTCTTCCGATGGTGGAGGAAAGCAGAATATTATCTGTAGCGCCGACACAGATCAGGTCATCAATGTTCATGATAACCGCATCCTGTGCAATTCCTTTCCATACCGAAAGGTCACCGGTTTCTTTCCAATACATATAGGCTAGTGAGGACTTCGTTCCTGCGCCATCAGCATGCATAATGTTACAGTAAGCGGGGTCTCCGCCCAGGTAATCTTCTACAATTTTACAAAACGCCTGAGGGTAAAGCCCTTTGTCCACATTTTTAATCGCATTGTGTACGTCTTCCTTGGAAGCCGATACACCCCTTTGCATGTATCTTTCGTTCATCGGTGGGAATGTTAAAATTTGTGGCAAAGGTAAAAGTATTGATTAGAAAACTAAAGCATGCTTTCTATAAATCTTCCTGAAATGCGTGGTAAAAGGAAGAATCAGTCAATTTTAGCCTGAAATGGATGTGGTAGCCTAAGGCCATGGGCAAATTTTTATTTGTTTTCAGGAGAAAAAAGGTTGTTTCTTGAAAATGTAGGGTAAAAAAAAAGCATCCGGAATCCGAATGCTTTTCTTTTGTCCCAAAGTGGGTTTATTGTTCTTCCTCGTCTTCTCCCCCACCAAAGAATCGTTCTTCCAGGTCTTTGGACTGGTATTCCACTTTTTCCGCGGAAACTTTACGGGCATCCAGGCCGATGATTTTAAACTCTGTACGTCGGTTTTTTTGTCGACCTTCCGGATTGTCGGTACCATCCGGATTGGTATTGGCGGCAATGGGGGTGCTTTCTCCGTATCCTTTTGCTTTCAGGCGATCTGCAGCGATGCCATTTTCAATTAAATAGGCAACCGCAGAATTGGCGCGACGCTGTGAAAGATCCTGATTGTAAAGGGCCTCTCCCCGACTATCGGTATGGGATCCGAGTTCAATGCGGATTTTCGGGTTATCCACCAGCAAATTCACCAGTTTATCCAGTTCTACCGCTGCATCGTCCCGGATATTGTCTTTGTCAAAGTCATAGTAAATATTTTCGAGGACGATCGGCTTATCCAATACGATTTTATCTAGTACAATCTTGGTTTCGAAAACCACATTGGTGATGTTTTTGACTAGTCGCTCTTGCGGAACGGTTTTTCCCACGGTGGAGAAGTCGGTACGGGAGGTCAGGTAATCCACTTTGGAACCAAATAGTACATAATTCTCTGCCGGATATACGCGGAAGCGGAATTTACCATCCTCATTGGTGGTGGCTTCCCCCAGGATTTCTTCATTGGCGTCCATCAACTGCACCTGTGTGTCTTCCAGTATGTCCTCTGTTCCATCATCCCCGATCGTAACGGCAATACCGGTGAGATAGTAGTTCACTACCTTTAGCTCTGGATCATTATTGACGAAGGTATAGATGTCATCATCACCAGCACCGCCTTCTCGGTTGGAAGAGAAAAAACCTTTATTCAGGGAAAATAAGAAAAGGCCAAAATCATCCGCCGGAGAGTTTATGGGTTTTCCCAAATTGCGTACCTGAAGTTTTCCATCTTTACGTTCAGCTACAAAAAGGTCTAAGCCACCATATCCGGGATGTCCTTCTGAGGCAAAATAAAGCTTCCCGTCATCGGAAAGGTAGGGAAAGGATTCATTATCCGCCGTATTAATTTTATTTCCAAGGTTTCTGACATTTCCCCAACGGCCACGAGCATCTTTTTTGGCTACGTAGATGTCGGTTCCTCCGAAACCACCATTGCGATTACTGGCAAAATAGAGTTGCTTGCCATCGGGGCTGAAGGCCGGAGCAGAATCCCAGGCTTCTGGATCACTGGCAGCAATCATCTTGGGCTCAGACCATTCTCCTTTTCGATATTTGGACTCATACAAATTCACATCCTGTGTGCCTTTGCGTCGACCGGTATTTCCGCGGGCAAAGATCATGGTTTTTCCATCCGGAGAGAAGGTGATGGTGCCTTCATTGGCCCCGTTGGAGTATAATTCTTTGATTTGTTCAGCCGTTTCGATCTCCACGCGTGCCCCTTTGGTCTTCACTTCCCAAATGTGAGTGAAAGGGGTGCCCGTAGCACGATAAATGTCGTTTCCTTCGCGGTTGGAGGTAAAATATAATTTCCCTTTCGTGTACACAGGTGCGTATTCTGCACTCGGGGAATTGATAGCTTCCAGGTTTTTCACCCGATAGGTAGGTTCTTTATCTTCCTCGGCTAATAATAGCTCCAGGTTGTCCACATAGTTGTTGCATAGGTCAATCACCTCTACATTTGAGGCACCTTGAAGGAAATAATCCAAATGATCCTTGGCCTCCTTGTACCTTTCATTGGCCACTAGCGCTTTGGCATAATAGTAATTGGCCATTTCCTCCGGGGCTCCGGCACGTAAAGCTTCTTCATAATAGGGCAGGGCTTCTTTCAGGCGATTGGAGAGTCGGTAAGACTCCGCAATCATATAGTTGGCCTCTGGGACAGCTTTGCCGGAGGCAGCCTGCTTCTTGAATTGCTTAAGTGCCAGTTCATATTCCCCTGCATCATGTTTCTTATAGCCTTTTTTCAAGGCAAGATCTTGCAGGAAGCATCCGCTCAGGCTAATGGAAAGTGCCAAAAAGAGGCTTAAGGAAAATTTATTCATAGTGTTGAATCGGGCGTTAGGCTAAGCTTAATTGAAAAATCGGGAAAGCCAGGAATCTTTGGCCGGAAGAATCCAGTTGTTCTCAAAGTCTTCTTTGGATTGCACCACGGTATTGAACATAGGACTTTCCGCATGAATCTCTCCTGAAGCAATTTTACTTTTGAGGGCGTTCATTGGAAATCCTTCCGTAATTCCCTGAAAATACACCGTTGTTCTGTTGAATGGGTCGGTCTTATAATTTTCCGCCACCTGACGAACAAAGCCAACAGAGGAATCAATGGAACAACCGGTGGCTCCGGCGCTACTCTCATCCACGGCGATTATCAAAAAGCGACCTTCTTCCAACCGCATGGAGGCATGCAGATCTTTGCCATGGGCTTGCCATTGATTCAAAAAGGTGACGGCTTCTTGTTGCAGGTTCGTTTGTTCCTCTTCCGACAGGACACGGTCCAGACTATAGATCCATAATCTGGCAGAAGCGGGAAGTTCATTAAATGGTACGTACATAATTTTATAAAAAGCTTTTTGACCAACAGCGTGTTGACCCTCAATCTTTCACAAAAATCTCGGCTTTCAATCTATTTACGAAAAAAAGGAGGATATAATTGTCTGATTCACTCAAAAAAATAAGTCTTTGAATATTTTTTGACAAAAAAGGGAAGTGAAAAGAAACAAAAATGCCGGTTTTAGGCTTACCAGCATTTTTATTAAGAAGTATTTTTTTGAAATCCCCCGTCCAAAAGTACTTGCTTTGGTCAGGGGATTTTGAGGGCTGTAGCCCTGAAGTAAAATGGTTATTAGGAATAAGCATCCGGTGCATATGCTGTAGTTCAGCGGCACCGAATATTTTGGGCTTGTATCTAAAAAGATGCAAAGGTTATTTTTTTAAAGGATGTCTTCGGCTTCAGCAATTAATTCGGCCAAATCACGTACTTCTACTTCCCCTTCTTTTTCTTTATTCTTTACCCCATCGCTCATCATGGTCATGCAGAAGGGACAACCGGAAGCAATAATCTTGGCGCCAGTATCTAGTGCCTCTTCCGTTCGCTCAATATTGATGTCTTTGTTGCCTTGCTCAGGTTCTTTAAACATTTGAGCACCACCGGCTCCACAGCAGAGTCCTTTGGTTTTACACCTTTTCATTTCCACCAGTTCCGCATCCAGCACTTCCAGTACTTTCCTTGGGGCTTCATAGACATTATTGGCACGGCCGAGGTAGCAGGAATCATGGAAGGTGATTTTCTTTCCTTTGAAAGCACCGCCTTCCGCTTTTACCTTGCCTTCATCAATGAGCTGTTGTAATAAGGCAGAATGATGCATGACCTCGTATTTTCCCCCAAGAGCAGGGTATTCATTCTTCAGGGTATTGAAACAATGAGGGCAAGCAGTCACGATTTTGGTGATTTCATAGCCGTTCAATACCTGAATGTTAGACATGGCCTGCATTTGAAACAAAAATTCGTTTCCTGCTCTGCGGGCAGGGTCGCCGGTACAGGTTTCTTCCTCTCCTAATACGGCGAACTTTATGCCCACCTTGTTGAGAATTTTCACAAAAGCCTTAGTCACTTTCTTGTAGCGGTCATCGAAGGATCCGGCGCAACCAACCCAGAATAGAATATCCGGTTTTTCGCCTTTGGCGGCCAATTCGGCCATGGTAGGTATATGAATGATATTGTCAGACATGGGAATCTCGGTTAGTGGGTTTTATTTGTTTTCTGCTTCGGTTTTCAGGTCATTCGCCCAGGAGAAACGGTCGGTTGGAGGGAATTTCCATGGGGTGAAGCTGGTTTCTACGTTTTGGAACATGGCATTCCAGGATTGTGGGGTGGAGGATTCCTCCATGGCCATATAGCGGCGCATTTCCAGGATGATGGACAGCGGATCTATGGTGATCGGACAGGCTTCTACGCAGGCGTTACAGGTGGTGCAGGCCAATAATTCCTCCTTGTTGATATAATCTCCGTAGAGGCTTTTCCCATCTTCGAGTCCTTTACCGCCTTTGCTGATGCTCATGCCGACTTCTTCGGCACGGTCCCTGGTTTTCATCATGATGGCTCTGGGGGAAAGTGCTTTGCCGGTCATATTGGCCGGGCAATTATCCGTACAGCGGCCACATTCGGTACAGGCGTAGGCGTCCATCAGGTTTTTCCAGCTCAGGTCATTGATGTCTTTGGCGCCAAAGCGTGGAATTTCTGCCGGAGGAGGATCCGCCGGCATGCCGAGCATGGATTTCACTTCATTGGTGACATTGTCCATATTTTTGATTTCCCCTTTAGGCTTCAGGTTAGAGAAGTAAGTGTTGGGAAAGGCCAGGAATATGTGCAGGTGCTTGGAATAAGTGATGTAGAAAGCGAAGGCAAGAATGCCGACGATATGTCCCCACCAGCTGGCGCGTTCAATAATGATGAGCGCATTATCACTCAATCCTGAGAAAAGGGGGACAAAAAAACCACTGAAAAAGAACTCCCCGGTAAGGGGGTAATGGGCGACGCCTCTGCTTTGCAACACCTGATCAGCACCATTCATGGCGAGAATAGCAAACATCAAAACGGTTTCGATGACCAATATTAAGGTGGCATCCAGAGTGGGCCAGCCCTTCATCTCGATTTTAGTAAAGCGGCTGAGCTTTAATACGTGGCGGCGAATAAAGAAAACCACGCAGGAAAAGATAACACCAATGGCCAGGAATTCAAAAAAGTTAATCAGTACCGGATAGAAGGAGCCCAGCACGGGGGCAAAAAGGCGGTGCGTGCCTAGTATCCCATCCAGAACGATTTCCAGAACTTCCAGATTGATTAACAGAAAGCCCACGTATATTAATAAGTGGAGGAAAGCGGGAATGGGGCGCTTGAACATTTTCTTTTGGCCAAAGGCAACCAGCAGCATGGTTTTTAGTCGCTCCATAGGTTGGTCGGTGCGGTCTTCCTCTTTACCTAGTAGAATGTTTTTTCGGATTTGCAGGATACGCCGCCCAATAAAATAGCCGGAAATAGCCAGCACAGCCAAAAAGACGAGCTGAGAGATAAGGGTCATGTTGATTTGTGTTTTGTTTTGGGTCTTATTCAGGTTAACGCATAAAAACCAAATCGTAAAAGCCGGTATTCTGTCTTAAATCTCAGGGATCTCTCCTTTCCCTTTTCAACAGTTGAAAAAGGGGGCTCTATCCCCGGAATTTACGGCTTCTGTTCGGGTGTTATTAGCGTTTGGTTTGGTTCAAATGGCCTTTTTGTTAATAATCAGGCACATCCTCTTATTTAATATAACCAATGTTTATAAATAAATGTCGATTAATACCATAAAATATTCTGCATGCAGAGTAATTTTTACATGATCAGGAGAAAAACAGGGCTTAATCAGAGAAAAAAGGGAGTAAGGTGGCGTAGAATTGTAGATTTTTTTGGTGATAGCGCTTGTGTTTAAAACAAAATGCCGTATGTTTGCAATCCGAAACGACAAGGTGCCTTAGCTCAGTTGGTAGAGCATCGGACTGAAAATCCGTGAGTCGGTGGTTCGAGTCCACTAGGCACCACCATTTTCGTACTCAGAAAGCCTAAGAAAGGCCTTTTGAGGAAGTTTCGACAGGCAAACAAGAAGGTGCCTTAGCTCAGTTGGTAGAGCATCGGACTGAAAATCCGTGAGTCGGTGGTTCGAGTCCACTAGGCACCACTCTTTTTTGTTTACGTCATTTTGGGGCGTCCTGAAATGGCAATCATCTTTGTTTAAGAAGGTGCCTTAGCTCAGTTGGTAGAGCATCGGACTGAAAATCCGTGAGTCGGTGGTTCGAGTCCACTAGGCACCACTCTTTTTTTCCTGGGACACTATGAAATTATGGTGCTTTAGCTCAGTTGGTAGAGCATCGGACTGAAAATCCGTGAGTCGGTGGTTCGAGTCCACTAAGCACCACCCTTGTCCCAAGGGATAAAGGTGAGAGAATTTGAATAATAATTTGGTGCCTTAGCTCAGTTGGTAGAGCATCGGACTGAAAATCCGTGAGTCGGTGGTTCGAGTCCACTAGGCACCACTTTATTTTGACTCCCTTGAGGAGTTTTCGAGGCAATGCAATTTGTTGGTGCCTTAGCTCAGTTGGTAGAGCATCGGACTGAAAATCCGTGAGTCGGTGGTTCGAGTCCACTAGGCACCACCATTTCTTTTTTAGGAGATGGTGGAACACAAAAAGCAAAGCATTTCGGTGCCTTAGCTCAGTTGGTAGAGCATCGGACTGAAAATCCGTGAGTCGGTGGTTCGAGTCCACTAGGCACCACGATTTTGACTGTAAAAAGTCAATCTCTGTTACAAAGATAAAAGGTCGCAAGCTTCCAATTTGCGACCTTTTTATTTGTCCACACTTTTGATCTCATTTGCATCAAAAAAGAGACAGGCAGGCCATCATCCGGTCGAAACAATCCACAAAAGCATTTACCAGTATCAGGAAAAGGGGCTTCCCGCGATAAACGCGGTCGGGCTACCGTCAGTCGCTCTGAACATCGGGGCGGACAGGCGGTCTGAGGTTTTGAATCGTCTGCCCGCCCCGATGTTCAGGAGCTCCAACAGTCGGCGCTGCCTCTGCCGGTATCCCTAAGCCGAATCGCCTTTGGCTCCCACCTTGGCCTGTCGGCCGCGGCGCCCTACCTCTTTCCCTATTCCTCGGCTTTGTATCCAAAAAGCGACAAATTCCCTCAAAACACTACCGTCAAGCCCCTAAATCCTGCCTCCCATCGCCAGAATATTCTTTAGCCCTCGTCGCAAGCGACTGGTCCCCTTCCCGCCTGCGGGCCAATGGGGAATTGATCCGGATAAATCCGGGGAATCCCCACTACTGCCCATTTCCCTGTCGGGAAGGAAGAATTCCGGGGATTATGGTGTTTCAAAGGGCACATCGCTAAGGCTCCCACCTTGGCCTTTCGGCCGCGGCGCTTTGCCTTTTTCGCTATTCCCCGGCTTTGTATCCAAAAAGCGACAATCTCTTTCAAAATACATCCTCCCAGTTACCACATCTTGCTTCCCATCACCAGAATGTTCTTTAGCTCTCGTCGCAAGCGACTCGTCCCCTTCCCGCCTGCGGGCCAATGGGAGAATTGATCCGGCAATATCCGGGGAATCCCCACTACCGCCATTTCCCTGTCGGGAAGGAAGAATTCCGAGGATTAAGGTGTTTCAAAGAGCGCATCGCTAAGGCTCAGCCTTGGCCTGTCGGCCGCGGCACTTTGCCTCTCCCCCTATTCCTCAGCTTTGCCTCCAAAAAGCGACAAATTCCCTCAAAACACTACCGTCAAGCCCCTAAATCTTGCCTCCCATCGCCAGATTGTTCTTTAGCCCTCGCCGCAAGCGACTGGTCCCCTTCCCGCCTGCGGGCAAATGGGGGAATTGATCCGGTAAAATCCGGGGAATCCCCACTACTGCCCATTTTCCTTGTCGGGAAGGAAGAAGCCCGGGGATTATGGTGTTTCAAAGGGCGTATCGCTAAGGCTCAGCCTTGGCCTGTCGGCCGCGGCACCCAGCATAAAAGTAGAGGTTTAACAGTTTTGCATCAAATTAGGTGCAGACCCTGGTGGTGGAGAAGATTATTGTGGGTTGTTGTTAATGTGCAGATATTGAGTGGCTTGTGGGTGTTTGGGGAGGTGAGGATCGGGTTTTGGTCACCATTTCGCGACAACTATTTCTACTTTTATGCACGCTTTTCACCTATGTTTTAACTCAATTGACCAATAGGTTGAAAAACAGTCCCATTTTGGGAAAAATAGAGACAATTGGGCTTAAATGAAAACCCATTAATCTATTTGAGTGTCTATTTTGGCGGGTAAAGAGGCCGGTTGTTCCTTTTTTGATACCAGTTGGAAGGTAAAGGAGCGGGATTCGGGAAATCGCAGGGAAGATGAGGCAGGAGGTAGTCCCGATATGGGAAAAGCAGAAAGGCTGAGAAGCGGTAGATCGCCTAAGAGTGGGGAGTGAGGGAAGGCATTGGGGCCGATAGGCGCCCGGGGCAGGGATCAAGCCATTGTTTGAGCTCCTTTCGGGCGGTGGTGGCAGTTGGACAACCATGGATTGCCGCCGCCCGAAAGAGCGAGTGGTGCGAGCCCGACCGCGCTTGTGCGGTGCCCCCCAAAAAAATTATTTCTTTCTGGGTTTCTTGTAGATGGGCACGGTGGAGCAAGGTTCGCCGTACATGATGCCTTTGGCGTGGGGCACCAGGCGGTGCGATAGTTCCACATAGGCGGAAGTAGGCACGGCTTTGTCGGAACAGCCCTTGATCACGACCATTTTATCCTCGAATTGCTTATAATCGAAATGCGCCAGGGCCTTGCGGAAGATGACCGTTTCCAGTTCCTCCAAATCCCCGAAGACGATGGTGTGCGCGAAGGGATTCAGGCGGGTGGTCAGTAACATGAAGGCCCAGGTCGGGACGATGGCGTCCTCGGAACAGGTGATTGCCACATGCTTATCCTGATACTGTGTCCAGTCGGTAGCTTTCACAAAGTCACGGAAGTCTTTTTCGCGCAGGATCATGCCCTGAAACAGCTGGTCTTTGATGTCCAGCAATACGCGTTCGCCTTCCGGACGGAGGGTTTCGAGGTCTATTTGCTCGAGTCCACTGTTGGCGACTTTATTAACGATGGGTTGGTCTTGCAAACTCATACTCTTTTCTTGGGTTTGGTGCCTTGGAAGGCCTTTAAGTAGTAAGGCTCAAAGTAAGCCAGGCTTTCGAATTGTTGATTTTGATATTTTTCCTCGGCCAATAAGCCTACGCCTTTGGCAGATGGGGTGATGTTTTCAAGGAATACGGCATTTTCATGCTGCAGGATGTCTTTGCACTTGGGCATTCCATTTCCAAAGAAGACGATTTGGCGGTTGGCCAGCTGTTCCGTGAAAGGATTGATTTCGTCCTCCAGTACCTTAGGTTGGGTTTTTTCCAGCAGTTCGCCATTGGCTTCAGAAAGTTGGCAATATACTTCCATGCGTCGGGCATCGAGCATAGGGCAGTACAGGGCATCGGGACGATCTGCGGTATGGGCAACGGTGCGCACCATGGCCGACAGGGTGTCGATGGCAATCAGAGGAATGTCCAGCGCATGGCAAAGGCCTTTGGCGGTGGAAAGTCCAATGCGCAGGCCGGTATAAGATCCAGGGCCGGCGCTCACGGCTACGGCATCCAGTTGATTCATCTGCAAGCCGACGTTTTTCATCAATTGCTCGATGACAACGGTGAGCAGATTGGAGTGACTCTTTTCGATGAACAACTCCTGGATGGCCTGAAGTTCACCATCCTTAAATAATGCTACCGAACAAACCGGGGTAGCGGTCTCTATATTTAAAACTATTGCCATAATATCTTGTGGAATAAACGCTTAAAGTGAGTATTGACTCTCTTGGGCACTGCAAAATTATTAAATCCTTACTATTTTGTAGGTAGTTGCGCTTACTTTCACACCTTTTTAATGGGAAAAAGTCCTGAGGGGCTTGGTTTCTGTGTATTTTTGGAGTTGCCGGCCAAATTCCTGGCGGGCATTTTACTTGCTGATTGAATGAAATTTCTTTTCGATTTATTCTTGACCTTTTTTAAGCTGGGGGCGGTGACCTTCGGTGGAGGTTATGCCATGATTGCCATACTAGAGGACATTATCTGTACGCAGAAGCAATGGTTGGAGAAAGAGGAGTTGTTGGATATTATTGCGATTGCCCAGATGACGCCCGGTACTATCGCGATTAATGCCGCCACCTTTGTGGGCTTTAAATATAAAGGGGTTGGTGGGGCGATAGCGGCCAGTATTGGCTTGGTGATGCCCTCGGTGATCATTGTGACGGTGATTGTGTTGCTTTTCGGGGCTGAGCTGTCGAACCCTTTGGTGCAGGCGGCCTTTACGGGGATCCGTTGTTGCGTGGTGGCGCTGATTATGGTGGCTGTGGTACGCATGTATAAGGATTCGGTGAAGGAAAACTGGGGTAGGCTGGCCTTTTTGATCAGCGTGTTGCTAATGGTCTTTTCCGGACTGAACCCGATTGCCCTGATTGTGGCCGGTGCTGCGATTGCCATGCTGACGCAGTTGATTATTCCCAAATGGTTTTCTAAAAAACTGGCCTGATGGCCGCTAATGTATGATTTACTTAGAACTGTTCATAACCTACTTTAAAATTGGCTTGTTCTCTTTCGGTGGAGGACTGGCGATGTTGCCTTTGATTGAGCATGAGATGCTGAGCCATGGCTGGATGACGCATGCGGAGTTCATGAATATTGTGGCGATTTCCCAAATGACGCCTGGTGCTATTGCGGTGAACTGCGCGACTTTCATCGGGCTGAAGGTAGGCGGAGTGCCTGGAGGAATTATCGCCACTACGGGCTTGGCCATGCCCTCGGTGATTGTGATTCTGTTGCTCACGCAACTGCTGGCGCGCATAAAGGAACACCCGATGAAGAAGGCTTTCTTCTTTGGAATCAAACCGGTGACCATTGGCCTGATTTTTTATGCCGGGGTGATGGTGGCGCAGAATACGATTCTCCTAAATCCTGCCGACTGGCTGAGTGTGGATTGGGTGAAGTTCGTATTGACTGGTCTTTGTTTCCTGGTGCTGTATCGCTTTAAAGTGAACTCGATCATGATGATCGGCATTAGTGGGGTGATAGGGCTGGTTTTGTTTGGCTTTATGGGACTTTAATCAGTAACTGACCTGCCGTTATATAACATGGAGGGGTGGAATTAATATTCAGTGGAATGGAGAGGGATTTGAGGGGCTGTACCTCCCTTTAAATGCCCCGGACAGATTTATTGCAAGATCATCCTCAAGGTTCGGGAGGTCTGTTATCTTATAAAACAAAAAAAGCGCTTAGGTCTGCCCCAAGCGCTTTTCTTTTATTGATGTCTTACAATTATTCTCCTTTTAGGATTTTGTTGTACTCTTCTGTATTGTTTAATACCTCTATGGCTTTCTGAACCGTCTCATCTGTTTTGAAGGAAGCTTCGATCAAGCCTTCACGATAGTAGTAGCGGGAAACGATTTCCTCTGAAATAACGGTTTTGATTTCGTCTTTGAATTTCTCCAAATCCTTTTTCTTATCGTGCTTTACGCTTTTTTCCAATTCCTCGATTTGCGCCTGCACGTCGTCGAAAAATTTCTCTTTCTCAGCATACTCCTTAAGCTCTTCCAGTGATTTTTCCACCTTGGTGGTATAATCGTATTCCTTGTCGCCTAACCATGTCACAAAGTTATTGAAATCTTCATCGGTGATTTCAAACTCAGCCGGAGAAACGATGGATTCGTGATCGTAGTAGTAGTTAGTCGCATAGTCAAATATCCATCCGCGGGCCAAAAGACTGGCGGTGATTGGTGCAATGTACTTACGCTCAATTTCGATGTCCGGATCAATTCCACCGCCATCATAAACCGGGCGGCCATTGGCGGTATTGAAAGCTACTTTTAAAGAATCAGGCAATTTACCAACTGATCCGTCGTCGTTTCTGTGGGAATAATCTATGGCCTGAATACATCTTCCGGAAGGAATGTAGTATTTGGCCGTTGTTACTTTCAACTGAGAATTATAAGCTAGAGGACGGGTAGCCTGTACCAAACCTTTACCGAAAGTACGCTCCCCGATCAATACGCCACGATCGTAATCCTGCATCACACCGGAAACAATCTCTGCTGCGGAAGCCGAACGGCTGGAAGTAAGGACTACTAATGGAATCTCGGTGTCTACTGCACTGTTTAAAGTGTTGTATTCTTTATTCCAGTCAGACATTTTACCCTTGGTGCTTACCACTTCGGATCCTCTTGGTACAAAAACGTTGGATACGTTCACTGCTTCATTTAACAAACCACCCGGGTTGTCTCTCAAGTCTAAAACAATTTTGGAGGCGCCCTCTGCTTTTAATTTTTTTAAAGCGTCTTTTACCTCTTTACCTGCTTCGGTAGTGAAGTCTGAAAGTTTAATATAACCGATACCATCGGCAATCATTCCGTTCCAGGGTACATTTTTCAGCGTGATTTTCTCACGGGTAATATTGATGTCCAGAGGCTCTTCGGAGTTCTGGCGCTTAACTTTTACCACCAAACCAGTGTTGGCCTGACCTTTCAGCAGTTTAGAGATGTCAGAGACGTTCTTATCGGAAACATCAATACCGTCAATTTCCAGAATCTCATCGGCTACCTTCAATCCGCTCTTTTGCGCGGGGAAGCCTAAATAGGGCATGATAATGACATTTTTTTCATGCTGACGGCCGATGATGGCCCCAATCCCCCCATACTGACCAGTAGTCATGGTGCGGTAGTCTTCAATCTCGTCCTCCGGGATATAATTGGTGTAGGGATCCAGAGATTCCAACATAGCGTCAATCCCGGTCTTAATTAAGTCGTTTGGGTTGACCTCATCTACATAATAAGTGTTGATTTCTTTAAATAGGGTGGCGAAAATGTCCAAATTCTTGGCAATCTGGAAATAGCGATCGGCCTGATCTGTTCTGGTAAAGGAGAAAAGTCCTAAAAGACTGACACCCAAAACCATTGGCAAGAAAATTTTCTTGAAAGTTATTTTCATTGGTATGATTTATTAAAAGCAATAGCTGTATTTATCCTTAGATAACGATAAGGAAAAGAAAAAGTAGTACTCCAATTGCTAAAAATAATAGGGATTAACAATAAATAACAATTATTTCCCTGGAAATAGCCGCATTGCTTCAGGATTATGAAGGAATGCCTGCATTGATAACAAAAATATTTGCAAAAAGCTAGATAGCATCGACTCACCATTGGAGATGAACAGGCGAGAAAGAAGATGGGGGATGCACTTTTTTCAGGAAGGTATAAATGTGCTTATTGGAAAAGCTTATATTTTTGGATGATTTTCTGTTGGAAGCTTTTCTTTAAAGTCGATTTCAGGGAAGGGTTTTGGATCAGTCCGGTGTTTCGGACTCCTTCACTTCGTTT
Organism: Persicobacter diffluens; assembly: GCF_036244895.1. Classification (NCBI taxonomy): domain Bacteria; kingdom Pseudomonadati; phylum Bacteroidota; class Cytophagia; order Cytophagales; family Persicobacteraceae; genus Persicobacter; species Persicobacter diffluens. Next base: position 3,336,502 of record NZ_BQKE01000001.1, on the reverse strand, counting down.
ACCAGATGATGAATCTTTTTGAGGATCCTGCGCATTTGTTTTTCAATCTCTTGATACGGCAGCATCTTCGGAGAGGTATAAATAAAACCAATACGCAAAGCCGGATGGGTCTCCGGACTTAATAATTCTGTTTTATGAAGACGGTAAGCTTCACGAAGTCGACGTTTTACCGCATTCCGGTCAACGGCATGTTTATGTTTTTTCTTCGGAACGCTAAAAAGCACCTGATGAAAGTCGGTTTCCGGCTGCGAAGCAGGCAGGAATACCACTTTCATCGGATGCAAAAAAAAAGAGGAACCTTTATAAAAAAGTTCCTGTATAGATTTTTTACTACATAAACGCTCGGCTTTACATAGCGTGAAGGATCCGGGACGTCTAGTAGTGTTTCCCATAGAATGGCAAATAACCTTAATGATTATTTGTGAGTCTTTTGATCAGAAACAGTTAATCTTTTTCTTCCTTTAGCACGACGACGAGCCAATACTGCACGACCGCTTACGGAAGCCATACGAGCTTTGAAACCGTGCTTGTTTTTACGTTTTCTCTGCGAAGGTTGGAAAGTTCTTTTCATTACTATCTATTTTTTAAGGCTGCAAATATACAATTAAAATATCGATAAACAATTAGGGGGCTGAAAATAAGTTCCTTAGCCCGAGTTTATCGCGTAAAAAAACCACTTAACAGTGGTTTACGGGGCGCAAATATACGAAGGTTTCCTTAAAATCCATGGGCTTTGCATTAAAATTATGGCTTTTTAAGCGTTTCTACTCAGGGTAACGAACCAACGATCAGGCAGTTCACCATGAACGGCTTGCTGATAATCGGAGTATCCACAAGGAACGCGCCAAAAACGTGGCTTTCCTGGATTAGGGTTCGGAACTTCTACCCACCATTTTCCGGAGATGAGGCTTTTGTAGAATTTTATGGGTTCGTCATGGATGTCAATCTTGACCAAATATTGCATGAAGTCCTGGCTTTCAAATTCGGCCTCGTTTTTTCTATTGTAAAAGCCTTCGATAAAGTACCAGATCATGGTGGCGATTACCGAAGCGGTCTTCATTTGGTCATCATCCTCAAAGGGGTTGTATTCATAAAAGCCAATGGAAGACATGTCATTGTTTATGCCGGCATACCAGCAGATCTGACAAGCCTCTTCCCCTGTCAGCCCAAAAGGCTGTGCATAGGTGCTTCCGGGAGCATCAGAGGAACGAATAGCGGCAACATCAAAAGACAACAGTTGCGTGGAGCGGATAATGGGCTCCATGGCTTTAATATCTGCCCGGGCATCACCTAGTCGGATAGTATCAAAGCTTAGGCTTTGGAGCTTTTCAAGCTCCTCAGGGTCGCAGAGGTAAGTTTGATAGGCCAAATGGGCGAAGTTGTCCAGGATATTGGGGGTCTGCAGGATGATTTTTTGCAGGAAGTTCCTGTTAAAAGGTACCTCAGTGTCATTGGTAAGATCGAGGAAGGCATCAATGTTTAATAAGGATACCTTTTTTTCCTCAGAAAGATAGGCCTGGTATTGTCCAACAGTGAAATCATGGGTTCCTCCAAAGATTAAAGGTAAAATGTTATGATGAAGGAGCATGGCACAAACCTCCCGCAGCCTCCCACAGGTTTCTTCCGGGTCCAGGCCATTTCGAATGTTGCCTAAGTCGGCAATTCGATAAGGATTTGCTCCCTTTTTTAGTCGATAAAGCTTTTTTCGGATTTCCATAGGAGCCTGGCTCACCCCCATATTGGACTCATCACCACCGTTTTCTTCAATGCCTATGAAGGCGATATCCACCTCCTCCAAAGAGGGGAACTGATGCCTGAAGATTTGGATCTGTTCGCCTATGGTGTTTTTGGCAAAGGAGATGTCTTCCCCAAAAAATGGTTCCGGGATGGGGGATAAGAAAAGCTCGAAATTTAACATGCTTGCAATTAGGTAAAATCAGACCTTGGAAATTAACAAATGATTTAAAAATTGAAAAGTTTTTGGAAAAACTTACATAAAAAAAGGAGTGAACCCTATAAGCTCACTCCTTTAATTTATTCTGTTTGGGGATAATGATTATCCTCCGAAGTCGTCAAATCGGATGTTTTCGTCCGGCACACCCAAGTCTTCCAACATCTTCAATACTGCTGCGTTCATCATTGGAGGTCCGCATAGGTAGTACTCGATATCTTCCGGCTCATCGTGTTTGCTCAAGTAGTTATCCAACAATGCCTGGTGGATAAATCCTGTGAAACCGTCACCTTCATCTTCCATGTCCTTTTTCACTTTCCAGTTGTCCTCAGGAAGCGGTTCAGAAAGGGCAATGTTCATCTTAAAGTTAGGGAAGTCCTCCTCGATTTTATCGAAGTGATTCAAGTAGAACAACTCTTTCTTCGAACGACCACCGTACCAGTAAGAAACTTTACGATTAGTTTTCTCGGTGTGGAACAAGTGGAAGATCTGTGCTCTCAATGGCGCCATACCAGCACCACCACCGATGTAAACCATCTCGCGCTGAGTAGGGTTGATCTCGAATTCACCGTAAGGACCGGAAACTGTTACGAAATCGCCTGGCTTACGAGAGAATACGTAAGAAGAACAGATACCTGGGTTAACTTTCATCCAAGTGTTGTTCGCACGATCCCAAGGAGGAGTAGCGATACGGATGTTAAGCATTACGATATCACCTTCTGCAGGGTGGTTGGCCATAGAATAAGCGCGGTAGATCGGCTCATCGTTCACCATCTGAAGATCCCACAATCCGAAGTTGTCCCAGTCAGACTTATAAACGTCAGCAGGGTGACCCAACTCAGGATGAGGAGTGATGTCCATATCCTTGAAGTCTACCGTAATGGCAGGAACGTCAATCTGGATATAACCACCAGCTTCGAAATCCATGTGTTCGCCTTTTGGAAGACGTACTTTGAATTCTTTAATGAAAGTAGAAACGTTGTAGTTAGAAATTACCTCGCAATCCCACTTCTTAATACCGAAGATTTCAGCCGGAATTTCTATGTCCATATCGTTTTTAACTTTCACCTGGCAAGCCAAACGAACGTTATCTGCTTTTTCAGCTCTTGAAAGGTGACCTTCCTCTGTAGGCAATACGTCACCGCCTCCTGATGTAACTCGGCACTTACACATTGCGCAAGTACCTCCTCCACCACATGCAGATGGTAAGAAGATCTTCTCGTTACCCATGGTAGAAAGCAAGGTGCTACCAGCAGCGGTAGTCACTTCTCTTTCGCCATTGATCGTGATCTTCACCGGTCCTGACTGTACAAGCTTCGATTGCGCAAAAAGCAATACGAAAACCAACATCAGGATCAATGCAGTAAAGGCAACAACACCGGATAATACAATACCTGTCATTGTTCTTTAATGATTTGTAAATGATAAATAAACCTGCCTTCGCAGGCTGCACAAATATAAGGCTGTGCTTCAAAATCCTAACAATATATTGAAGGGAAATTCCGATAAGCACAAAAAAAAAGATGAACCTTTCCGCAGGATTTGCGTCGGATTCATCTTTTTTGGATTAATGTTAGAAATAAATGTCGATTATTTCAGCATTTTCAATAAGGAAGAAAGCTTTGACTTTACATGGCGGCGATCAACGATGAAATCCAGGAAGCCATGTTCCAGCACGAATTCAGCGCTTTGGAAACCTTCGGGAAGATCACGGCCGATGGTCTCGCGAATCACACGCGGACCGGCAAATCCGATCAGGGCACCTGGTTCAGAAATGTTGAAGTCTCCCAACATTGCATAGGAAGCGGTAACACCACCAGTGGTTGGGTCTGTCAAATAACTGATGTAAGGTACTTTTGCCTCTGAAAGTAAGTGCAGTTTGGCGGAGGTTTTGGCCATTTGCATCAGCGAATAACCTGCTTCCATCATACGCGCACCACCTGATTTGGAAATCATGATGAAAGGAATCTTGTGCTTCAATGCATGATCAATAGCACGGCTGATCTTTTCTCCGACAACAGAGCCCATGGATCCACCAATAAAGCTGAAGTCCATACAGGCTACCACTACTTCCAATTGGTTCATTTTACCGACGGCTGTACGACAGGCATCCACCAATTTGGTTTTCTCTTGAACTTTTTTCAGGCGTTTTGGGTAAGGCTTGCTATCCACGAAATTCAAAGGGTCGCCGGAGCTCAATGAGGCATCCAATTCCTTGAATTCGTTGTTGTCAAATAGGATCTCAAAGTATTCTTTGGAGCCGATGCGTACATGGTATCCGTCTTCCGGACATACGTATGCATTGGCTTTTAATTCCCTCATGTGGATAATGGAGCCGGACGGGGTTTTGTACCATAACCCTTCAGGGGCGTCCATTTTATCTTTGGTCGAGGTCTTTATCCCTTTATCCGTTCTTTGAAACCAAGACATATTTTTATATAGTTTAGTATGCTTTTAACTCGTAACAAATTGACAAAAAATCAGAACCTTAAGCTTGTGTTGGAAAGGAAACTAAGGTTCAACAGTCGCACAAATATATTTCAATATTTTGTTTATTCAAGGGAAATTCTTGTCCTATAAGATCATGCTCCTTTTGTTACTTTATTTAAGGGCTTGATTGATAATATTTTGGCGATCCATTTTTCAATAGATCGCCAAAATTAATATTAAACTGAAAAACGGACTTGTTTATTTCAGTTGGTCAGATTTTAAGTTCTTTATTTCCAGCAGGGCCACCTCTAGTTTGTTTTCGGCTACAGTAGCACGATCAGTAGCTTCCTTGAGTTTTTGGTCCAGATCATTTTCGCGTCTTGCAGCATCTTCTTGCGTAGCTTCCAATTCTTCCATGTTCTGACGCATCTCTTCTTCCTGCGCACGCAATTGCTCTCCCTGCAATTGAGCTTCCTGAAGTAATTTTTGGGTTCGGATATTTACGCGCATTGCACTGATTTCTGAAGCAATACTTTCTCCCAAACGCTCAATGAATTCAATTTGGTAAGGCTCAAATTTGGTGAAGGCCGCAATTTCGAGTACTCCGTAAACTTCCTCATTTACTTTTAATGGAATGACTAACAGGCAGGATGGGCTTGCATCACCTAGGCCGGAGGTAATATTGATATAAGAGGATGGGATGTCGGTCATGAAAATAGTTTCCTTCTCCTGGAAACATCTTCCGGCTATGCCCTCTCCTACCAATATTTCTTTTTGTAGGAATTTCTGACGATCATAGGCAAAACAGGCTTTTTGCTCCAGTACCGGATGTTCCCGGTTATCGGTTTCTAAAAGGAATATTCCGCCCTGATTGGCATTGGTGTATTTCACCAGTTCAGAGATGATTTTATAGGATAGTTCCTCAATATTAGCGTCGGCATTTCGCGTGATTTCGCTGAATTTTGCCAGCCCGGTATTTGCCCAGTTTCTTTGGTCTTCCTCCTTTTTTCTTGTTTTTTCTTGCGCGCTAGCGGTCTGAAGGCTGTCTTTCATTTCCAGTAAGGCCTTACCTAAATGATCATTTTCACTTTTCGACTGAAGCTCTACATTTAAATTCCCTCGTCCAATTTCATGTGCGAAATTGGTGATTTCACTCAGGCTGTCCATTACCTGGTTCAGGCTTTCGGCCATGTCCTGAATTTCATCCCTGGATTTAATGGACAAGTGATTATTTTTGGATACCTCTCCCTGAGCAATGCGTTTTAACATGCCAGTGGTTTTAATGATGGGCGAAGTAATACTATAAGCCAAGCCCCAAATGATCGCTAACAATACCAAAAGTCCAATGATCAGACCAATGGAGGCTCCTTTGGTTAATTCTTTGGCTTGTTCCATGAAAATGGATAGCGGAATTTTTATGGCTAAGGTCCAGGGTTTTTCTGTTCCCTGAGAGACTACCGGGACGAAAGTAATGAAGTAAGGGATTTCTCCTTCCTCAACGGTGTAGCTAAAGTTTTCCCCTGCCATAATTTTGTCCAGCATGTGCTCATCAGAAGGAAGGTGTTCTGCCAAATCCATAAGTTTATTTCCAATCATGCTTTGGTCAGGATGGCCCACAACGGTTCCTTCATAAGAGACCAGATAGGCTTCTGATCCCGGGTAGGGGTGAATGTCTTTCACTAAATCGGCAAATCCCCCCAGGCTCAAATCGCAGGCAACAATACCGGCGAACTTTCCGGACGGGAGGAAAAGCGGTGCGGCCTGAGAGCTCATTAGAAGCCCTTTAAGGTTTTCATTTAAAAGGTCCTGGTAAGGTTCTGCTAATACTTCTGCTGGCTTTCGTTTCGTTTGGTAATAGTAACTAGAAGGGTTGGATATGCTCGCGGTATCAAGTGTGGCTTTGAAATAAGTGATGTCATTACCTTCTTTTTGAGCCAGGCTTATGTATCTCCCATGGTCTTTATGCCAATCGGGGTCTATAGCCGCTAATTCCAAAATGTAATATACGGCCAGCAGGTCTTCATTTCTTTTGTAAAAAGAGCTCAGTAGGGTGTCCAGAATCGCTTCATTGGAATAGTCACCCTGAAAGTCTACAAAGTCCTGAACTCCATTTGCCAGGGCTCGCATCATTCCTTGGTTATGATTCAGGCGAGATTCAATTTGGTTGGCATATTCTCTTGCTGAAGTTTGAGCAACTACTTTGGCGTCTTCAATAGATTTTTCATTTAGGTTGTTGGTGAAAAAATACCAGGCGGTAATCACCATTGAGCCTAGAAAAACCGCTGTGAAAAACACCAATTTATGGCGTATTCGAAAACGTAATTTCATAAAACTATTCTGTTGGGTTTGGTTGGGGACAATAAAGGTTAAGAGTAAGGTATTACTGCTAAATCAATAATTTACACAATGTTAGTTTTGTGCGAAATATGAAGAAAAAAATTTTTTTTCAGATTATGAAGATAAAGAGATTAAAATTTGGTTGCAGTTTAATCGATTTGATCGATCGAATGAGAGGGATGAACCTGATTTTATTGGATCTTATTGAAAAAATTTAAAGTTAGTGGAGAGATAACAATGAAAAAAACATTAATTATGGAATAAAATCGCCTGTTTTTGAAAATTACATTTATGGGGCAGGCCAAAAAAAATTGCAAAAAAAAAGGTGATCTACTGATCACCTTAGTGGTATTTTTAATCAATTTCTTTGAAATCGATATACTCGCCTCCTTTAAAATTTTCAAGGTCTTTATCCTGTTGGTTCTTCTTGGGGACATAATCCACCTTGATTTGCCCGGATGGTTTCTTTCGAAATTGCTGATTTGATTCATTATTCTGGTGGTTGTAAGCCTGGTGCCAGCCCCTTTGTTGTTGGGTAGCTCTTCTTAATACCATTCCCAAAATTTTGTTGCTCATTTTGTAAGCAACATAGAAAATCATAAATAATATCAGCAGTATTTTAAACATGGCTTTAAATATTTTTATGGACTTGAGAAGCATTACTTCTCAAATCCAAATCTTGCTTCTTATTACTTACTCAGGTACAAATTTCGTTCCGAGTGAAGTTTCAAGAAGTAATCATCTAATAAATCGTCAATAAAGTAAATGGCCTCACCAGTTGATTTCATCTCAGGTCCTAATTCCTTATTTACATTCGGGAATTTGTTAAAAGAGAATACCGGCTCTTTAATAGCGTATCCTTCTTTTACCGGATTGAATTCAAAATCAGTTACTTTCGCGCCCAGCATCACTTTCGTTGCGTAATTCACGTAAGGTTCCTGATAAGCTTTACAGATAAATGGTACGGTACGGGATGCACGAGGGTTGGCTTCGATGACATAAACTACATCATTTTTTACAGCAAACTGAATATTGATCAATCCCTGAGTTTTCAAGGCGATCGCCAGTTTCTTGGTGTAGTTTTCAATGGTCTGGATGGCCAGGTCTCCTAAGTTGTATGGAGGTAGTACCGCATTGGAGTCCCCGGAGTGAATACCGGCAGGCTCAATGTGTTGCATAATACCAATGATGTGAACATTTTCACCATCACAAATCGCATCTGCTTCACATTCTACCGCGCCATCTAGGAAGTGATCCAACAGGACTTTATTTCCAGGAATGTCACGCAATACTTTCACTACGTGCTGCATCAACTCCTCCTCATTGATCACGATTTTCATTCCCTGGCCCCCTAATACATAGGATGGGCGAACCAAAGATGGGAATCCGATATCCTGAGCTACTTCCATCGCTTCGTCCGCAGTTTCTGCTGTGCCGAAACGAGGGTAAGGAATATCCAAATCTTTCAATAAGGTAGAGAAGCGACCGCGATCCTCGGCTAAGTCAAGGGCTTCGAAGGAAGTACCGATGATTTTGATGCCGTAGCTGGTTAATTTCTCAGCCAATTTAAGTGCTGTCTGTCCACCAAGCTGAACAATTACGCCTTCTGGTTTTTCGTGAAGGATGATGTCATAGATATGCTCCCAGAATACCGGCTCGAAGTATAATTTATCCGCAACGTCAAAGTCAGTAGAAACAGTCTCCGGGTTACAGTTGATCATGATGGTTTCATAACCGGCTTCTTTTGCGGCCAATACCCCATGCACACAGCAATAATCAAACTCAATACCCTGACCGATACGGTTCGGTCCGGCACCCAACACGACCACTTTTTTCTTGTCAGAAACGATTGATTCGTTTTCTTCGCCAAAAGTAGAGTAGTAATAAGGGGTTTGCGCTTCAAATTCCGCAGCACAGGTATCTACCACTTTGTAAACACGGTTGATGCCCAATTCACGACGGTGATTATGTACCTCAGATTCCTTACATCCGATCAAATGAGCGATCTGACGATCCGCATAACCCATTTTCTTGGCTTCCAACAATAGCTTTTTCGGCATATTGCTCAAATCGAATTTGGCCATTTCCTTTTCGATGGCAATCAATTCTTCAATCTGACGAAGGAACCAAGGATCAATCTTGGTTAGGGAACGGATAGTTTTAAATGGAATACCCAGTTTGTAAGCATCGTAAATGTGGAATAAACGATCCCAGCTTGGGTGCTCCAGGCTATAAAGCAATTCTTCCTGATTGGTGTTTTCTTTGCCATCAGCTCCTAAACCATTTCTCTTGATCTCAAGCGACTGGCAGGCTTTCTGAAGTGCTTCCTGGAAGTTCTGGCCAATACCCATTACCTCCCCAACTGCTTTCATCTGCAAGCCCAGTGATTTATCTGCTCCGTGGAATTTATCAAAATTCCAACGAGGAATTTTTACGATCACATAGTCCAAAGAAGGCTCGAAGAATGCGGAGGTAGTTTTGGTGATCTGGTTTTTCAACTCATCCAGGTTGTAGCCAATCGCCAATTTCGCTGCAATTTTGGCAATCGGATATCCTGTCGCTTTGGATGCCAATGCAGAGGAACGAGATACACGAGGGTTAATCTCAATAGCGATGATTTCATCATTTGCCGGATTTACAGAGAACTGTACGTTACATCCACCTGCAAATTGCCCGATACCATTCATCATTTTGATGGCCAAGTCACGCATTTCCTGATAAACGGTGTCAGGAAGGGTCATGGCTGGCGCTACAGTGATAGAGTCTCCTGTGTGAACCCCCATTGGGTCAAAGTTCTCAATAGAACAGATGATGATCACGTTACCGTTATTGTCACGCAATAACTCAAGCTCATACTCTTTCCATCCTAAGATAGACTGCTCTACCAATACTTCATGTACCGGAGAGGCATGCAAACCGCGGGTAAGCGCTTTGTCAAAATCTTCAGGCTTGTTTACAAAACCTCCTCCTGTACCTCCAAGGGTAAAGGAAGGACGGATTACCAAAGGAAAACCGATTTCTTGAGCAATTTCTTTTCCGTGAAGGAAAGAAGTTGCGGTTTCGCCCTTACACACGTTTACATCAAGTTCGTGCATCAACAGGCGGAACTTTTCACGGTCCTCAGTAGTCTCGATGGCGTCAATGTCCACCCCGATAATACGAACGCCGTACTTCTCCCAAATTCCGGCAGTCTGACAATCAATCGCAAGGTTCAATGCGGTCTGACCACCCATGGTAGGCAATACGGCGTCAATTTCGTGTTTTTCAAGGATCTCAACAATTGATTTTTTGTTGAGCGGCTTGAGGTAGACATTATCAGCGGTGACGGAATCCGTCATAATGGTCGCCGGGTTGGAGTTGATCAGGGTCACTTCAATGCCTTCTTCTCTTAAAGAGCGAGAGGCTTGCGATCCGGAGTAATCAAACTCACAGGCTTGTCCAATAATAATCGGCCCACTACCGATAATAAGTACGGATTTGATACTGGTGTCTTTTGGCATTCTTGACAGGAATTATTTTTTTCTTAGGATTTTAAGCATGTCCAAATTGGCACAAATGTAGGGTGTTCAGACTACATTTGAAAATTATGAGGCTATCATTTAATCAGGAATTTGTTTAATGTAGCCGGGAGTAGCGGATGATGGGTCTTTATTTAGGCTGGAACAGCTACTTTATCATACAAAATTTAATGAATTTCAAAAGGCCAATGGCAGGCCGGATTTTGATATCTACCCATCCAACTAAAGATTCCACTTATTGATTGCCGCTCTTTCAAAATTTGAATATAAAAAAACCGATGCCTGACCGGCATCGGTTAATAATATTTTAGTAAGCTTTGGCAAATAGAAATTTCTTGCCAGGCTTGCCTGTTATAATACATGGTCCTTCTTCGGAATCTTTCCAGTCCACCGGGAAGCAACGGGAAGAAGCTTTCGTTTCGTCCTGAATCTTATCCTCGGTTTCTTTGGTACCATCAAAGTAACAAGCGACAAAGCCACCTTTTTCTTCCAGCACTTGTTTGAACTCGTCATAGGAACTTACTTCCGTAATTCTTTCATCTCTGAAAGAAAGCGCTTTTTGGAAGATGTTTTCCTGAATTTCGTTCAATAGGTTTTCTACAGTATCTTCGATACCCGCCAATTCATAAGTCTGCTTTTCTTTCGTATCGCGACGAGCAACCTCAACAGTACCATTGGCTAAATCACGAGGACCCATGGCCAGACGAACCGGAACTCCTTTCAATTCCCATTCCGCAAATTTAAAGCCTGGCTTAAAGGTATCACGATCATCAAACTTCACGGAAATACCCTTTTTCAATAAAGCAGCTCTGATTTCTTTCACCTTGTCGGCAATGGCTTCTAATTCCTCTTCCTTTCTGTAAATAGGAACGATCACCACCTGGATCGGAGCCAACTTTGGAGGAAGTACCAGACCTTCGTCATCAGAGTGTGCCATAATCAAGGCGCCCATCAAACGGGTAGAAACACCCCAGGACGTTCCCCATACATGCTCCAGTTGGCCTTCTTTACTTTGGAACTTCACGTCAAAAGCTTTAGCGAAATTCTGTCCAAGGAAGTGAGAAGTGCCTGCCTGAAGTGCCTTGCCATCTTGCATTAAGGCCTCAATGGTATAAGTCTCCAAGGCGCCGGCAAATCTTTCGCTTTCGGATTTTACTCCTTTCACCACCGGAACCGCCATAAAGTCTTCCGCAAAACGAGCGTAAACTTCGTGCATTTGTTCTGCCTCTGCGATGGCCTCTCTTTTGGTGGCGTGAGCAGTGTGTCCCTCTTGCCATAAGAATTCAGAAGTTCTCAGGAAAAGACGGGTTCTCATTTCCCAACGCATTACGTTGGCCCACTGATTCACCAAAATAGGAAGGTCGCGGTAGGACTGAATCCAGTTTTTATAGGTAGACCAGATTACCGTTTCTGAAGTAGGGCGAACAATTAACTCTTCCTCCAGTTTGGCTGCAGGGTCAACCACTACACCGCTGCCATCCTCGGCATTTTTCAGTCGGTAATGCGTAACAACTGCACATTCTTTGGCAAAACCCTCTACGTGATCTGCCTCCTTACTCAAATAAGACTTGGGGATAAGCAAGGGGAAGTAGGCGTTGCTGTGTCCGGTGTCTTTGAACATTTTGTCCAATTCAGCTTGCATTTTTTCCCAGATGGCAAAACCATAGGGTTTTATCACCATGCAGCCACGAACAGCAGAATTTTCAGCCAGGTCGGCTTTCTTGACCAATTCGTTGTACCACAGCGAATAATCTTCGCTTCTTTTTGGTAATCCCTTACTCATCTTTTTGAATTATATTGAATTTTGGTATAAAAATTGCTATATTTTATGCGTAAAAGCGTTATAGCAGGGCAAATATAATAAATATTATTACAGTCGGGCCACCGGATTCGGCGTTATATTATTTATAAAATGCACGGTCTTAGCGTTTGTTGTTCCAAAACTAGCTTGCCATTACTGTAATCCATAAATTGACGACCATGAAAAAACTAGCAGCCATACTGACAATGGGCCTGGCTTTAGGAAGTCTGGGGGTTCTGCCTCAAACTGCCTCCGCCCAAGAAGTGGATGATATGTACTTCACTAAGCGTGATCGCGTTCAGCCAACTTACACTGCCGGTAAATCTTCTGGAGATAATTACGTTTCCTCGAGTGCCGCTGCGGTGAATAATAATCCGTCCTATTCCGGAGCGGGTTATACTTATGATGAATCCAATTATTCAGCGAAGACGGTTGATCCTGCATTGATCGAAAAATACAAAAACCCAACGGCTTATGCCGATACGGTTGAATACAATGGTAATCCCACTTATTCATCCGAATCGTATTTTCCAGCGGATTATCAATCCAGTCAGCCTGCCGTAGTACAGGATCAGGGGAATTATGCTTATAGCAATAATGGATTGAATGCCGTTCCACAGGGAAGCACCATTAATGTTTATGGCGGTTCAGCCTGGGGAATGCCTTATATGGGCATGGGTATGGGCTTTGGCTACGGAAATATGTATGGCCCGGGTTGGGGTTACCCAGGTATGGGCTGGTCAATGAGTATGCGTTACGGTGGTTGGTATGATCCATGGTACGATCCGTTTTACGGACCTGGCTGGGGATATCCGGGCTATGGCTGGGCCGGCGGAGGCTGGGGTTATCCCGGCTATTGGGGACGTCCCGGTTGGGGTTACCCAGGTTACGGATGGGGACGTCCGGGCTATTGTCCGCCTTATTATCCAGGTGGTGAGCATGCCAGAAGCAATGTTCGTTATACGCGCGGAGCAGCTAATGCCAGAAGTGTATCAGGAGGAACTTCCTCTTCATCTATCCGTCCGGGACGTGCGACCAGAGACAACAGCGCTGTTTCCAATAGAGCCGCTACTACTAATCGTTCCTCGAATATGAGAAGTACGGGGGCAAATAATCGTGCGGCTTCGGCTTCGGAAAGATATCGTTCCAATCGCGCGATGACTGGTGTTGATTCAAGAGGAAGAACCTCGCGTGCAGCCGCTGCTTCTTCAAATAATAGAGTAGCCGCTTACGAGAGAAACAGAAGTTCAGTGAACAGATCCACTTCTACCATTAATAATTCCCGTGTTCGTCCTTCGAACACCAATTATGTGGCGCCAGAGAGAAGCCGGGTAAGAAATCAGTCTACCCGCAGCACTAACTCAAGATCCTATATCAATAATAACAGAACGAATACGAATAATTCTTTCAATCGCTCCAATTCTAATACGAATAGAAGCAATTTCAATAACACGCAAAGAAGTTCATTCAGTTCTCCATCCAGAAGTAGTTTTAGTTCTCCTTCACGCAGTAGCGGTGGTGGAGGAAGTCGTTCTACCGGAGGCGGAGGCCGTTCAACAAGATTTTAATTCCAAATGGGGGCTGGTTTTAGCCCCTATTTTTTTCTATAGTAAATTGGGTGACATCCCTATCCATTCAACTTAAATTGACCTTTATCATGACCAGGTATTGTTTTGCATTTTTATGCTTGGTGACGTTTTTTCCATTGGAAATTTTTGCCCAAAGTTACGCTGATCGCGGCGTATTGATGTCACAGACGGAAGTGGTGGGTTCTGCCAGAATTCAGGCTTTAGGTGGGGCAGCGACCTCTCTGGGAGGAGATATGAGTGCTGCCTATTATAATCCGGCAGGACTGGGCTTCTTTAGAAAATCAGAATTTAGTGGAGGCTTTGCATTGAATGTGATCAATAATGATGCGGCTTATACCACCTACTCCTTTGAAAACGATAATTTCAGCACGACGAATTCCAGTGCCAATAATTCACATTTCCAGCTGTCCAATCTGGGCATCATTATTTCTAAAAAGAAAGATGATTTAGTTCCGGGAAAATGGCGGGGCGGTTCTTTTGGAATCACCTTTAACCGGTTGAACAACTTCGCCGGGACGGTGAGCTATGGCGGGAACAATAGCTCCAATGATATCAATGATTACTATTTGCAAATGGTCGACAGGGCCGGGATCACGGATATCAATGATTTATTTGATCAGCCTTCCATTATCGGAATGGCTGCGGATGTATATTTATTAGATGGATATGTGAATGAGTTTGGAGATCCTTACATTGATCGCTTGTTTCCGAATGATGTCCCGTCCTTGGATTATCCAGTAGCACAACGAGAAACCATCATTACCAGTGGTAACCAAAACACCTGGAATTTTGCTTATGGTGGCAATTATGATGATGTATTGTTTTTTGGATTGGGTGTTGGGGTAATTTCCGGAAATTATCGTCAGGAGCGATTCTATACAGAGGACTATGTGGAGTCTTTCCTTTTATCTCAGGAATTGAGAGAAATCTACGACTGGTCATCTACTGGATTGAATGCCAATTTTGGTTTGATTTTCAAGCCAATCCCAATATTGAATATCGGAGCTTCCATCACTACTCCAACTTATAATTGGGTAAGGGATCGTAGTGTTACAGGGCTTACCGCTCGCTATGATAATTATGAGTATTGTCCTGACTGTGGGGAGAATGGGGGCTCGGTGATTTTAGGGACGGAGACACCTCCTCTGGGAGATATTGGAACCCAGTCTAATTTTAATATTACTACTCCATGGCGAACCTCACTTGGAGCTTCCGTATTTTTGGGTAAGCGAGGATTCATTTCTGCAGATGCAGAGTATGTGGATTATACTGCCATGAATCTTTCCTCCAATGATTTCCCTACGGAGGGAGATAATAATTTAATTAGTAATAACCTGACTCAGGCGTGGAACTTCAGAGCGGGTGCAGAATTCAGGATCGCCTCCGCCTTTATGGTTCGAGTGGGAGCGAATTATCAGGGTGATCCTTATAAAAATGAGAATGGAGACAATCTGGCGGATTATTCCCGACTCTCCCTTACAGGTGGTTTGGGTTATCGTAGCAGTGATTTCTTTATTGACTTCGTATTGCTGCATCAGACGACTCAGCAGTTGTATTCCCCTTATACTTTAACGCCTGATGCGAATAATCCAGCCTTTGTGACGCCCTATGCCGTGGTGGATCAATCGAAGTGGAGAGGGCAGTTAAATGTTGGTTTCTACTTTTAAGGAATAAAAAAAAGACGAGTCATCAGGCTCGTCTTTTTTATTTATAATAAATTGAGTATTTCTTCCGGACTTAAGTTACCGCCCTTAATGCTGATTTGTGCTTTATTGTAATAGGGCAGGCGTTCCATTACTTTTCCTTCCAGCTCCCGCTCCAGTTCTTCCTGACTTTTTCCCTTCAATAGCGGTCGGTCATCAGTTCCATTGCCATGCAACCTTCGGAAAAGCTCCTCATAGGGGACATTTATAAAAATGGTTAATCCGGTCTCATTCATGAACTGCATGCCCTTGTGAAAACATGCCGTTCCTCCTCCTGTGGAGAGCAGGAAAGTATCGTTTTTCAGGCTGAAGTCCCGGAGTAAATTGGCCTCTGCTTCCCGGAAATAAGCTTCTCCTTTTTGGCTGAAGATGTCTTTAATCTCCATTTGTTCTTTTTCTTCTATGATCTGATCAAGGTCAAAAAAGGGAAGTCCTAGTTTTGCCGCAATAGGTTTTCCGAGGGTAGTTTTTCCGGAACCGGGCATGCCGACCAGAAATATTTTCTTATGCATAGGGGATGTGGCTGGTTAAAATATAGAAATCGCTGATTTTTGACCCGAATTATTCACCATTAAATTTAGTGGATCGCACTAAGTGGTTTATTTCATGTCAATAAAACTGTATTTGTGGATTTGTTGATAGCCCAAATTGGGGCGAGCTTGCTTTCTCCTCATTCATTGATTCCTCAGGAAAATTTGAAATAGGAAAATTCCTTCATTTTTCCCGACTTGCAGCTAAGTGAGGATTTTAGCATGTATCATCCGGCTTAATCAAAACGACCCCAATATAAAGTACAAAATGGGAAAAGAGAAGGCTTCGCCGATTATTGTGCTACCCGAGGGTCGAGTAAAGCATATAGTAGGTCGGTGATGATGTTGATCAACACAAAGCAGCTGGCAATGAAGATGGTAACGCCCATCACCACAGGGAAGTCTAGTTGTTGAACCGCATTCAAAGTGGCAAAGCCAATACCTTTCCAGTCAAAAATGTATTCAATAAAAAAAGCGCCGGCCATCAGGTTGGCTAGCCATCCGGACATGGCCGTAATGATAGGATTAAGGGCATTGGGAAGAATATGCCGGATCAGGATTTGGCGGTAGTAGCGTAATCCTTTCGCCCTGGCAGTCTTGATATAGTCTTGCTTCACGACTTCCAGTATAGCAGATTTCGTCATTTGACCGATTATCGCTAATGGTCGCAGCGATAAAGTAATGGCAGGCAGGATTAAATTTTTCAATACCAGGATTTCTTCTCCCGAAATGGGATCCCTCTCCCAAAGTTGGCCGGTAATATTGAGTCCGGTGTAGGGCGCGAGATAATAACCAAAGAACATGGCGACCAGAATAGCCAGTACATAGGTGGGTATGGATAGACTAAAAACGGAGAAAAGGTTGAGTATTCGATCTCCGATTTTTTTCGGGTGTAAACCGGCGAGTATGCCTAATAGAATCCCCATGAAAGCCGCAATGAGCATGGCGGCAAAAGCCAAAATCAGGGTGGGACTAATACTTGTAGTGATAATTTCTCCCACCGGACGGTTGTTCTGGAATGACCTCCTCAGGTAAGGGGCTTTCAGGGCTAAAACGTTTTTTTCTCCTGTATGGAACAGAGCCTGATAGTCATATTTAGCCTGAGCTTCAGGGGTGCCGGGGTGAATGCCGACCGGACTAAGATCATTCAGGTATTGGAAGAATTGTTCCGGCAGACTTTTATTCAGGCCGAGTTCTTCCTGAACCATTTCCACCGTTGCCACATCTGATCGTTGACCGCTGAGCATGGCTGCCGGATCTCCCG
This sequence comes from Persicobacter diffluens, assembly GCF_036244895.1. Classification (NCBI taxonomy): domain Bacteria; kingdom Pseudomonadati; phylum Bacteroidota; class Cytophagia; order Cytophagales; family Persicobacteraceae; genus Persicobacter; species Persicobacter diffluens. Next base: position 3,319,379 of record NZ_BQKE01000001.1, on the reverse strand, counting down.
GTAAAGCATGAAAGAGGAGAAAGACGATGCAGATCACTCCCAAAATAATGGAGAGGCTGTAAAGCAATCGGTGGAAAAGGTATTTGAGCATATCAGCTATTGTTGATGAGTTCGAGGATATCCTCTTTTTCGGGCGTATCATTATAGTGCCACTTGCCCAGGATAGTTCCGTCTTTCATCAGTACGATTCCAGGATTGGATCGGATGATGGTTTTCAGTACAGTATCATCTCCAAAGAAAAAAGGAAAGTCCAGCTGATACTCATGGCGAACCGGATCCAATTGTTCAGTGGTGCTGGAAGTGAGCAGTAAGGGTTCTGCTTCTTCTCTCACCTCATCCACCAAAGCTTTAATATCTGCAAGAGCATGCAGATCACTTTCTTCTACTCTGTTGATGATGACCAATAATTTGGCGCCATCAAAAGTATAAGCGGTAAAATCTCCATCATCATTCCAGATGCTGTAGTCCAAAATTTTGGGTTGGGCTTCAGGGTTAAGCAGATCCATGGAAACAAATTTATAAGTCGTATCCGTTGGGTAGTTTTCAAAGACTTCCTTTCGGCCATTTTTTTCCATGGTGTAAGCATAGCGGAAAGGCTCCGAAGGCTGCATGTCCGTTGGGATATTGGCGCCTACTTTATAGGGGCGGAAGTCCACAAATGGTAAATGCTCGATCGCATAATAGGCCATGAAAAGACAGGCTACCGTGGATAAGGCTACAATAGCGCCTCTGGCTGGGACGGAGAGGATTTTGCCAATATCTTTGACGAAAATCAAATAGAAAATGAAGACTGCCAGTAGCATATCTTTACCAAAGCTTTGCCAAGGCGTAAACTTGATAGCATCTCCAAAGCATCCGCAATCGGTTACCTTGTTAAAATAGGCCGAATAGAAAGTCAGGAAGCCAAAAAAGACCACCATGGCTGCTAATAGCTTTAAGGTCAGTTTCTGTCTCCAGCCAATTAATAAGGCAATGCCCAGCACAATTTCAAAAGTGCTCAGGAATACGGAGAAGAAAAGACTAAAAGGTACCAAATACTCGAAAAGCGGGGTGAAGTCGGAAGAAAACACCTCGAAGTATTCGTGTAATTTGATGGCCGTGCCGTAGGGATCGTTGAGTTTAACGGCCCCTGAAATAATAAATATTACGGCGGTAAAATATTGGATGAGTCGATTAATCGCTTTCATCACCTCTTTCGATTAAGATTAAAAATTGGGTTTATTTTTGGCTTAGGCTTCCGCCTTCATGAGAATCATGCAGAACACACAGTAGTTGATAATGTCTTGATAGTTGGCATCAATTCCCTCCGAGATCAGGGTTTTGCCCTCATTGTCTTCAATTTGCTTCACGCGGTAAAGTTTCATCAGCACGATGTCCGTCATGGAGCTTACTCGCATATCTCTCCAGGCCTCATCGTAATCATGATTCTTATTGGCCAATAAGGCCATGGTTTCTTCTACTTTTTTATCGTAAATAGGTTCCAGCTCGGCATAAGGAATTTCCAGGCGATCGTCATCTCTCAGGTCCATCTGGATCAGGGCCATCACACAATAATTGATAATGCCGATAAATTCCCCACGAATATCATCATCCACCTTTTGGGTTCCCTTTTCCTGAATGGATCGAATGCGCTTGGCTTTAATAAAGATCTGGTCCGTGATGGAGCTAAGTCTCAAAATCCTCCAGGCGGTGCCATAATCTTGAGTTTTCTTGCCGAAAATGGCTTTGCAACTGCTTATAACTTCTTTATATTCGTTAGTTGTTGTATTATTCAAGGGAATAAAATTTAAATTCTTCAAATATCGCTTCAGTGGGGAAAGATACTTTTTTTTACAGAAAAAACACACTTACAGTAGGAGGACAATTACGATCAATTGATCGGCCGATGGTGATGGGCATTTTGAATGTCACGCCAGATTCCTTTTTTGATGGCGGAAAGCATGATGCAGCAGCTGATTTGCAAGCGCAGGTGATGAAATTGAAAAATGAAGGCGCCGACATTGTGGATGTTGGGGGCTATTCTTCCCGACCGGGCGCAGCAGAGGTCACCGAGGAGGAAGAAATCCAGCGAGTTTTAAAGGGAATAGCGGCCATCAAAAAAAATTGGCAGGAAGCGATAATCTCAGTGGATACTTTCAGAGCTTCGGTGGCTCGAAAAGGAGTGGAAGCGGGTGCGCATATGATCAATGATATTTCTGCGGGCCAGCTGGATGATCAGATGTTCCTCACCGTGGCAGACTTGCAGGTGCCTTATATCATGATGCATATGCGAGGGACTCCGGGAACGATGCAAAGCATGACCGATTATGAGAACCTGACTTTGGAGATGGTACATTACTTTGAATCTCGTCTGAAAAAGCTAAGAGATTTGGGTGTAAATGATGTGCTGATTGATCCGGGATTTGGTTTTGCCAAGACCCTGGAGCAAAATTATCAACTCCTGAATGAAATGGACAAACTGGCGTTGCTTCAATTACCTATATTGGTGGGGGTTTCCCGCAAATCCATGATCTATAAATTACTGGGAGGGAGTCCGGCGGAGGCGCTGAATGGTACCACGGTGTTGAATACCCTGGCCTTAACCAAAGGGGCGAATATATTGCGGGTTCATGATGTGAAGGAGGCCAAAGAATGTGTTGAACTTTTTGCAAAGATGCTTCAGCCATGATCAATCTTTTATGTATTTTTATAAATCATTACAACTAGCACTTCATTGTTATATCTTTTAGGATTTAAGATCGGATTTTTGGAAATCAGGCTGTGGGATATCGTGGATATTTCACTGGTGGCGGTACTGCTTTATCAGGTGTATAAACTGATGAAGGGAAGTATGGCCATGCGCGTGTTTTTGGGCTTCGTTTTCTTTTACGGATTTTATTTTTTGGTAAAATCCCTGCAAATGGAGTTGCTTTCCAACATCCTCTCTTACGTAATGAGTGGTGGTATCCTGGCGCTGATCATCCTTTTCCAGAATGAAATCCGGAAATTCCTGCTGATGGTCGCCAAATCCATGTCCGACTTCTGGCATCGGAACTCTAACCCTATTTTCCGTAGCTTTTATAAAAACCAGTCCAATGGGAAAAGTGGTACCTCCCCAAGCCTGAATGCGGTGGTGGAGGCCGCCCGAGAAATGAGTTTCTCCAATACTGGTGCGCTTATTGTATTATCCAAAAACTCTGAGTTGCGGATGATCGCCAGCTCCGGTGATTTACTGGATGCCAAGGTGTCTAAGCGAATTTTGATGTCCATCTTTTATAAAAACTCGCCATTGCATGATGGTGCAGTGATTATTCACGATGACCGGGTGGTGGCGGCAAGGTGTATTTTGCCGGTGTCGGAAAATTCGGATTTGCCCGCTCAGTTTGGTTTACGTCACCGCGCGGCCATCGGGATGACCGAAAGTTCCGACGTACTGGTAGTGGTGGTGTCGGAAGAAACCGGGCAGATTTCTCTGGTGAGGAATGGAGAAATTTCTCACAACCTTTCGGTACAGGAAATCAGAAGAAGGCTGAATGCTTATCTCTCTACTGAAAATAACCTGAGGGAAGAGATTAAGCAGGTGGAGAAGATCATCAAGAAGGAGTTGGAAGAAGTAGAGAAAGAGGAAAAAGAGAAAAAAGAAGGCAGTACATCATGAGATATAAAAAGCCCTACGAGCCAGGTTTGAGAAGAAAGAAAGATACCAGCTCGGTAAACGAAAGCTTTGCAGAATATTTGAAGGAGTTCCGACTGAAAGATAAATATCAGGCCACGCAGGTGGTGAGCTCCTGGCCGGAGTTAATGGGGCAGGCCATCAATAGCCGAACCGATAAAATTTTCCTGAATGAGGGCATTTTGTATGTGAAGCTGAACTCCTCCGCCATGAGGCAAGAGTTGGCTATCGCCAAGCAGCGTGTACTGGAGATTCTTTGGGAACGATTCCCTAAAGAAATTGTATACGATGTACGCTTTATGTAAACTTTGTATGAATTAACCCGAATTATTCGCCGCTAAATTCAAATAAGCGCAAGTGGCTTATAATCAGCTAAAAACGAGTCATTATCTTAGGCTTAAAATAGCCCAAATTTGGGCAAGCTTGCTTTCTCCTCATTCATCTGTTTCGTCGGAAAAAACTCAAATTAGAAAGCTATTCCTTCATTTTTCCCGCCTTACAGCTAAACGAGGATATAAGCAGGAATAATCCTGTTTAAGGAGTTCTCAAATATACGGGCCCCATAAAAAAAGCCTCTTTCAGTTGAGAAAGAGGCTTTTGTGCGTTAAGAAATAGACTTACTTCTTAACAGGTTCCTTTTTCGAGTTCTCCAGGGAAATGGCAGATTTCTCAAACTTAATTTTGGTTCCACGGTCTACATCCAATACGACAGTATTACCGGAAATCTCCGATACTTTACCATGCATGCCACCGATGGTCACCACTTCGTCTCCTTTTTTGATGTCGTCCATAAATTTCTGCTGATCCTTCTGCTTCTTTTGCTGCGGACGGATCATGAAGAAATAAAATACGAAACCAATAGCGGCGAACATTAAAATCTGAGGAAGCATTTGCTCCATATTTCCCGCCTGGAAAAATAATAAATCCAACATCTCTAATATATTGCTAAATAAAAATTACTGCTTAACCGGTCCGGCTGTTTCCAGTTTCTTAGGCGTAACATTAGCTTTAATCGTGATCACGGTAAGCTCAGGATTGGTGTTTCCATAAATGCTTACGCGCTTGCTCTGCTTGTTAGGCTTGCCTTTACTGTTGAATTTTACGTGAATTTGTGCTGTTTCTCCAACGCCAACTGGTTCATGTGGCCATTCAGGTACAGTACATCCACAACTACCTTTTGCTTTGCTGATCACAAGCGGTGTTTCGCCTACGTTTTTGAACTCAAAGGTGTGCTCCACTACATCTCCTTCGTTAATGGTACCAAAATCGAATTCGGTTTCGGTGAATTCCATTTTGGCGAAAGCAGTAGGTGCTGCTTCAGAAGTGGTTTTTGCTGCATCCACTGCAGTTTCTGCAACCGCAGTTACGGTGCTTTCCGCACTTTCTTTTTTCTCGTCACAAGCTGCTACTGCTACAGTAAGGGTAGCCAGCGCCAGTGCGTTCAAAAATAACTTTCTCATGGTTAAATATAGATAGGTTTAGTTTTGGCCGCTTTTGATTTGGCTGATCAAGTCGTCTACGTCTCCCAAAAGTTTTTCGGCCTTTTCCTTGGCGTCATCAATGACTTTCTTTCCTTCGGCCTTGGCCTCAGAATCAGGAATTGCTTCTACTTCTTTAATATACTCATTGATCAGGTCCTGCAGCTTCTCTTTGTATTTCTCGAGTTGGTAGGACAATTTATCACGCGTGCTTTCCCCTTTGTCAGGGGCGTAAAGAACTCCCAGGATGGTACCCGCTGCAGCTCCTGCAAGGAATGCTAATAGACTATTGGTGCTTTTGCTCATATCTGAAAACGATTATCTGTTTGACCCAATTTAGATTTAATTGCTAAAAAAAGAAAAAATGTGCATAATCAAATGGAATTTTACAATGAATTCCGATTATGCACATCTCATTGGAGCCCGCGGACTCTATTTTCAGTACGGTTAATAGGGCAATTTCGTTGATTGCCCTATTCGTTATTATTTGTTGTCAATCAAACCACGACCGGATTTACGGATCGTGCCATCATGTCCAAGAGAAATGGCCAACACATCCAAAATACCGTTCACGAATTTCTTCGATTTTAGTGTAGAATAGTTTTTCGCTAATTCTACCGCTTCGTTGATCGTTACCTTTACCGGAATGGATGGGAAGTTGATCATTTCGGCTAAAGCCATCTTCAGGATCAACATATCCATTACGTTAATACGATCCTTATCCCAGTTTTGTGCACGATTAGAGATCAGGTCTACATAATCATTCTCATTCTCTACCACTTTCAGAAATAAGTCATTGAAGAAACGCTTATCCTCTTCCCAGTTCATGGATAGTTCAGAGATGATCAGCTTATCGGTGATGTCATTCACAGACTTGATGGTCTTCAATACCATGGAACGCAATACCGAACGGTTTTCACTGAACTGCAAATCCTGCTCCTCGAAGTAAGAAACCATTACCGGATGCTTGAACAACATATTTTTTACAAAATACATCAACCACTCTTTATGCTCCTCGAAGGTAGGATTTTCCTTGCGGGTATATTCACGGTATTCGGGATCTTTTTTGATCAGCTTTCTGTACCAGTCACGGGCTTGTACCTCCATGGCATCATCAATGCCGGCACCCAGACGCTGCGATCTGAAGTTAATGTCTTCATTTTCGCGGATCATGGTCACAATCGGGTTGTGGTAGAAGTTCATGGCCGCTTTAGAAGTGACTTCCCCCACTCTGCTGCGGTTGATGTTCATTTCTTCCACTTCTTCCTTCACTAAATCGCCGAAAGCTACAATCAGCTCCAACAAATGAATGTAAGTGCGGGAAACATTTTCAGCCTCATCCAGCATCCCCTGACGGTAATGCTTCAGGTCGGCCTGGTTTTCTACATTATAAAGCTTAATAGCCTCTTTTACCGCTTCGATAATTTCAGGCGTCACATCCTCCTTGGCGTTAATCACCGGAGCATTGTACTGCGTTCTGAAAATTTTCTTAGCAATTCGCGCTTTGCCTCTCAATTCTGTAGGATCCTGTGGCTCCATGGAGTTCAGGTCCGGGGCAAATGTCTCGTCTATTAAAGATTGAGCTAAACCAAAGTTGGCTCTTTTAGACTGATGCAAGCCGTAAAGCGCCTGCAATGTTTTTATACGGAGAGATCTTCTATTAAGCATCTACTATAAAGAACGTTTTCTAATTCAACATGCCTTTGCATTGATCGGTGGTTTCACCGAATTGCAAAACTACAAAACAAAAACAGTTCCAAAAAAAAATTCGGGACGATGCCCGAATTTATTTTATATTTTTTGTTCCAAACGTATCTCAAAAAGAGAATTTATTATCTGATTACAATACGCTCTTGATCTTGGCCACCTGATCAATACGCTTTTGAGCTGCTGCCATGGCTGCTTCCTGAGGAGTGATACCTTGTTTTTGGGCTTCCTCCAGAATTTCCAGACAGGTATCGTAGATGCGCTCGGTCATGGCCATAGCGCGGTCTCGGTTGTAATCGGTAAAATGATCCAGGCATACGTGAATTACCCCACCGGCATTAATCAGGAAGTCCGGCGCATATACAATGCCCTTTTCTACCAAAATTTTCCCGTGCTTGATTTCATCCTTCAGCTGGTTGTTGGCCGCTCCGGCAATGATTTTGCACTTCAGGCGGTCGATGGTATCATCATTAATGGTAGCCCCTAATGCACATGGAGAGTAAATGTCTACATCCAGATCATAAATCTCTTCCATGCCAACTACATGTGCGCCATTTTCAGCCGCTACTTGTGCAGCGCGGTCTTCGAAAAGATCACAGATATACACCGTAGCCCCTTCTTTGGTCAGATACTCTACCAGGGTAGAGCCCACGCTTCCGGCGCCTTGCACGGCAATGCGCTTGCCCGCCAAAGTGTCAGAGCCGAAGGTATGCTTGGCTGCAGCTTTCATTCCCACATAAGTTCCGTAGGCAGTTACAGGAGAAGGGTTACCTGCTCCGCCCATGGTCGGTGCCAGTCCGCAAACATGATTGGTTTCGTAGGAAATGTATTCCATATCACGATCCCCCATGTTTACATCCTCTGCAGTTACATATTTACCGCCCAGGCTGTTTACAAACTTTCCAAAACGACGAAGCAATGCCTCATTCTTTACCTTTTTCGGATCACCAATGATCACGGCCTTACCGCCGCCGATATTCAAACCGGCCAATGCGTTTTTGTAAGTCATTCCACGGGACAGGCGAAGGACGTCTTCCAATGCATCCTCATCAGAAGCATAATCCCACATACGGGTTCCGCCAAGTGCGGGTCCCAAAACGGTATTATGAATTCCAATGATGGCTTTTAGTCCGGTAGCCTCATCGTGGCAAAAAACGACCTGCTCGTGGCCCATGCGCTGCACTTGCGTAAAAATTGAATTTTCCGTCACAGCTTTCATTTCGTTTACATCAGCCATATGACAAATGATTGTAGTTTAGTTATCTTTGTATGATGGGTGATTGTCCAATTGCGTATTTTTCAATGCCCATAACGTAAACTTAATTTTAATTTACGTTTATTTCAAAGAATATTGGCAATAAGCTAAAAACGCTAAAAAACCTTCGTGAAAGACCTTCAATACCTTAATCGATACCTCCTTAAGTATAAATATTACCTGATTCTGGGTTTATTATTTATCGCTATTTCTAACTTTTTTGTAATCATCCCTGGTCAACTGGTCAGAAATGCGCTCGATCTGGTGATGGATAACATCTCCCTGTACCGCATGATGGAAGGCCTGCCGGAGATGGCGGAAGATTTCGGCGATGTGATTAATTCTTCTGTGATTGTTTATGGCGTGAGCATTTTGGTCATGGCCTTGTTGCGCGGATTTTTCCTTTTTATGGTACGCCAAACCATAATCGCCATGTCACGGCATATTGAGTTTGACCTGAAGAATGAAATTTATGCGCACTATCAGTCATTGCCTACTTCCTTTTACCGTCGGAACAATACCGGTGATCTGATGGCCCGTATTTCTGAGGATGTGAGTAAGGTAAGAATGTATCTCGGTCCCGCGATTATGTATGGACTGAATATGGTGGTGCTATTCCTGATGCTGATCCCCTATATGTTCAGCATTAATGCAAAGCTGACGCTTTACGCTTTATTGCCCCTGCCGGTACTTTCTCTGAGTATTTATTTTGTCAACAATATTATCAACCGGCGCTCCGAAGAAATTCAGCGGAGCCTTTCAGACTTGTCCACCTTTGTGCAGGAGGCTTTTTCCGGTATTCGGGTGATCAAATCTTTTTCCCGGGAAGAGGATTCCAGTAAGAATTTGCGTGAGCAGTCTAAAGTTTATCGCGATCGTTCCCTGGGACTGACGAAGGTGCAGGCTTTATTCTTTCCACTGATCTTGAGTTTAATTGGTTTAAGTACCATCCTGACCATTTTCGTAGGGGGCTCTGAGGTGCTGAAAGGTCAATTGAGCTTTGGGAATATCGCAGAATTTGTATTGTATGTGCAATTGCTGACCTGGCCTGTGACTTCTTTGGGTTGGATCACCTCTATTATCCAGCGGGCAGCTGCTTCCCAGAAAAGGATTAATGAATTCCTGTTTACGAAGAATAATATCACTTCGGAAAAAGAAATTACGCCAGAGGTCACTGGTAGTATCAAGTTTGATAACGTTTCTTTCACCTATGAAGATTCCGGTATTCAGGCCCTGAAAAAGGTGGACTTCGAAATTGCGGCCGGAGAGTCTGTCGCTATTATCGGTGGGACGGGTTGCGGAAAGAGTACGCTGGCGAATTTGATTTGCCGCCTGTTCGATGTTACCGAAGGATCCATTCTGATGGATGGTCACGATGTACGTGATTTTAAAATTGACTATCTGCGTGGGCAAATTGGCTATGTGCCGCAGGATGTCTTCCTTTTTTCCGATTCCATCCGGAATAATATTGCCTTTGGCAGTAATGATGTCTCCGAGGAGGAGATGCTTGCCGCCAGTCGTCAGGCAGATTTGCATGAAAATATTTCCCGTTTTGAAAATGGTTATGAAACGGTATTGGGAGAGCGGGGAATTACTCTCTCCGGTGGGCAAAAACAACGCGTTTCTATCGCCAGGGCGATCGTCCGCAATCCTAAGGTGCTGATTCTCGATGACTCCCTTTCGGCAGTGGATACCAAGACCGAAAATGCTATTTTGAATGCCCTGAAGGAGGTGATGGCTAATAAAACTTCCATCATCATCTCTCACCGTATTTCTTCGGCCAAGTTGGCGGATAAAATCCTCGTGCTGAATGATGGGCAGATTGAAGAGCAGGGGACCCATGAGGAGTTGTTGGAAAAGGGTGGTGCTTATAAAGAGCTTTACCTGAAGCAACTGCAAGGGGAGGAGATGGCTTAGGTTATTATTAACACTATCGGATCTGTTTTAATCGTTTCGCTTGGGGCAGATCTAAACTTGGGTGAAGTGGTGAATCATATTCAAGTGGGGGAAAAACTATAAAGCATATACTTTTCTAAACCACTTCGCCCGTTTTTCCTTTTATCATTACCAATTCATGGGAAAGTATTCCCGTTTTGGGAGAATCACAGCTAGTTCATTTTTCTATTTCACCATTTCAGCGGTCGGACTTACATTTTTGAACTTTATTATCGCCTATTACTTTCACATTCCTTCCGTTTCTCTTGCTGGAGGAATAATTTTCAAAAGTCAAGGCCTATTTCCGGAAAGCCATCACCTTTCTTCATTCCCCAATTTCCTGCTTTGATTTGTTTTCAGTGACCATAACCAAAGTTTTTTTATCGTTAGGGGCGGCCACTCGCCCAGGCTCATGGCGGGCTGGCGGCAGTCGCTATTTTGGCGGAAAATTCCGTAAAAACTTCCCAGGCTTGGGCTTGCCAAAATGAGCTTCACAATTGCCTTCATCCCTCCGCCATCCCTTCTTCGATCATCTTTTTTGGGGAGTGGAGGAGTTCGTGTTTGAACCAGCATCTTTCAAAAAAATGGGCATAAAAAAGCCTGCCGCGATCTCCACAACAGGCTTTCATTATATCTTTTTACTTAATGCAGTGCGCTGAATTACTTCTTACGGAAATAGACCTGAATCGGTACTCCCTCAAATCCGAAGTGTGCTCTCAATTTGTTCTCAATGAATCGACGGTATGGATCCTTGATGTACTGCGGCAGGTTACAGAAGAACGCAAAGGATGGCGTCTTGGTCGGTAACTGCGTAATGTACTTGATGCGAATGTATTTACCTTTCGTTGCTGGAGGAGGGAAAGCTCCGATTTCATCCAACATGATATCATTCAACTGAGAAGTCGGAATGCGGTGCGTCATGTTGTTGTAAACACCTACCGCTGTTTCGATGGCTTTATGTACGCGCTGCTTGTTCAATACGGAAGTATAAACAATCGGCACATAACTCAACGGCCCCAGTTTCTCCTGAATGTTTTTAGTGAAACGTTCTGCCGTTTTGTGGTCTTTGGTGACCAAATCCCACTTGTTCACCATGATGATCAAACCTTTTTTATAGCGGGCGGCCAAAGAAACGATGTTCATGTCCTGAGACTCGAAGCCACGGCTGGCATCAATCATCAAAATACAAACGTCAGAGTCCTGCAAGGCCTGAATCGAACGCATTACGGAATAAAACTCAATCTTTTCCTTCACCTTCGTACGCTTTCTGATACCAGCAGTATCTGTCAGGATAAATTCCTGCCCGAAAGCATTGTAGTGTGAGTTGATACTGTCCCGCGTAGTACCCGCTAGGTCCGTTACAATGTTTCTTTCCTCACCCAAAAGCAAGTTTACAAAAGAAGACTTACCCGCATTCGGTCTACCCAAAACGGCAATTCTTGGAATGCCCTCATAAGGGTTCTCCTCATCACTTTGTGGTAGTAACTCTACCACTTTATCTAATAATTCACCCGTTCCGGAACCATTGTTCGCTGAAACAGGGAATACATCTTCAATACCTAATCCATAGAATTCGTGGTACATCATCTGCAGTTCTGAATTGTCCGTTTTGTTGGCTACTACCAATACCGGCTTATTCGTACTACGCAAAATACGCGCGAAATCCTTATCAAGATCAGTCATACCTGTTTTGGTATCCACCATAAATAGAATGACAGAGGCTTCATCCAAAGCAATTTTTACCTGATCCCGAATAGCACCCTCGAAAATATCCTCCGATCCCACTACATATCCACCGGTATCTACCACGGTGAAGTGTTTGCCTGTCCACTCTGATAATCCATAATGACGATCACGGGTTACCCCGGCCTCATCATCCATAATCGCCTGCTTTCTTTCAATCAGACGGTTAAAAAGGGTGGATTTCCCTACGTTAGGTCGTCCAACAATCGCTACTATATTTGCCATGTTTTCTTTTTTGCTAAATCATCGCCCCGCTTGGGCGTTTAGTCAGGAGCATACGTTCATGCCCGAAATAATTAAACTCTACTCAAGCAAGAAAAAGACCAATACGGTCAAAAATTTCCTTAATACCTGAATTTTCTACAAAATTGAGAAAAAAGCTTTAACGATCATAGCCAAAGTTTTTCAGAGATCGCTCTTTTTTACGCCAATCGTCTGATACTTTCACATAAGTCTCCAAATAAACCTGCTTCATGAAGAAGGCTTCCAGCTCTTTTCGGGCCTCTATGCCCACTTTTTTGATTGCGGCGCCCTTGTGTCCGATCAAAATTGCCCGCTGACTTTTTCGTTCTACATAAATTTCCGCCCGCATGCGGATAATTTTATCATCCTCCTCGAAATCGGTGACCGCTACTTCGCAGCTGTATGGGACTTCTTTCTTGTAGTTTAGAAAAATTTTCTCCCGAATAATTTCCGCACCAAAAAAGCGTTCCGGACGATCCGTTAATTGTTCTTTTGGGAAATAAGCCGGGTGTTCCGGAAGGTATTCTAAAATACTGCTAAATAACTCTTCCAGATTTTCCTTCTCCAGGGCAGATACTTTAATCACCTTGTCCGGATTGATGTGCTCCAGCCAGTAAGAAATCTTGTCGTCTGCCTGCGATCCCTTATTCAAATCGATCTTATTCATCACGAAGATCACCGGAACATTCGACTTCCTCAATCGCTCCAGTGCTGGATCCTCCGGCTCTATTTTTTCATAAAGGTCCGTTACAAATAGCACTAAGTCTGCATCTTCCAAAGAAGAGTTTACATAATCCATCATGGACTTGTGCAATTCGTACTGAGGTTTCAGGATTCCGGGAGTGTCCGAATACACCACCTGAAAGTCATCACCACTAATTATCCCGAAGATTCTGTGTCGGGTCGTTTGTGCTTTGGAGGTGATGATCGATAATCGCTCTCCCACAAGGGCATTCATCAGCGTGGACTTGCCTACATTTGGCTTTCCAATGATGCTGACAAAGCCGGCTTTATGTTTTTTCTGTTCTGTCATTCAATATTTTTTTACAAATATAGCTTGATTAAACGGTTTTTCCACTTACCTTTGTACTCCGTTTCAGAGAAGGGGGCAAAAGTTGCTCTAATTAGTGTTTTTACCCTTTTTTAACGGTTGATGTCAACAATATCCTTTAGATTTTGAAAATATTTTAGAATACTTGCTTGACATTTTGGTTGTAAATTAACTTACTTTGCAGCCGCAAAAAATAATCCGGTCCGTTCGTCTAGGGGTTAGGACGCCAGGTTTTCATCCTGGTAACAGGGGTTCGATTCCCCTACGGACTACAAGCCGCAAGGTAAAGATACATCGCGGGGTGGAGCAGTTGGTAGCTCGTCGGGCTCATAACCCGAAGGTCGTAGGTTCGAGTCCTGCCCCCGCTACACAGAAATCAAAACGTTGGTTTCAGAAATTTAATGTTGGTCCGTTCGTCTAGGGGTTAGGACGCCAGGTTTTCATCCTGGTAACAGGGGTTCGATTCCCCTACGGACTACAAGCCGTAAGGCAAAGGTACATCGCGGGATGGAGCAGTTGGTAGCTCGTCGGGCTCATAACCCGAAGGTCGTAGGTTCGAGTCCTGCTCCCGCTACACAGAAATCAGAACGCTGATTTCAGAAATTTAATGTTGGTCCGTTCGTCTAGGGGTTAGGACGCCAGGTTTTCATCCTGGTAACAGGGGTTCGATTCCCCTACGGACTACACAGTGTTGAAACACACTTTAAAAATTTCCGGTCCGTTCGTCTAGGGGTTAGGACGCCAGGTTTTCATCCTGGTAACAGGGGTTCGATTCCCCTACGGACTACGCAGTGTTGAAACACACTTTAAAAATTTCCGGTCCGTTCGTCTAGGGGTTAGGACGCCAGGTTTTCATCCTGGAAACAGGGGTTCGATTCCCCTACGGACTACAAGCCGAGAGGCAAAGATACATCGCGGGATGGAGCAGTTGGTAGCTCGTCGGGCTCATAACCCGAAGGTCGTAGGTTCGAGTCCTGCTCCCGCTACACAGAAATCAGAACGCTGGTTTCAGAGATTTAATGTTGGTCCGTTCGTCTAGGGGTTAGGACGCCAGGTTTTCATCCTGGTAACAGGGGTTCGATTCCCCTACGGACTACAAGCCGAGAGGCAAAGATACATCGCGGGATGGAGCAGTTGGTAGCTCGTCGGGCTCATAACCCGAAGGTCGTAGGTTCGAGTCCTGCTCCCGCTACAAGGAAATCAAAACGTTGGTTTCGCAACAAATTGTTGGTCCGTTCGTCTAGGGGTTAGGACGCCAGGTTTTCATCCTGGTAACAGGGGTTCGATTCCCCTACGGACTACAAGCCGAGAGGCAAAGATACATCGCGGGGTGGAGCAGTTGGTAGCTCGTCGGGCTCATAACCCGAAGGTCGTAGGTTCGAGTCCTGCCCCCGCTACACAGAAATCAAAACGCTGGTTTCATAGATTTAATGTTGGTCCGTTCGTCTAGGGGTTAGGACGCCAGGTTTTCATCCTGGTAACAGGGGTTCGATTCCCCTACGGACTACAAGCCGTAAGGTAAAGATACATCGCGGGATGGAGCAGTTGGTAGCTCGTCGGGCTCATAACCCGAAGGTCGTAGGTTCGAGTCCTGCTCCCGCTACAGAGAGATCAGAACGCTGGTTTCGTAAATTTAATGTTGGTCCGTTCGTCTAGGGGTTAGGACGCCAGGTTTTCATCCTGGTAACAGGGGTTCGATTCCCCTACGGACTACAAGCCGAGAGGCAAAGATACATCGCGGGGTGGAGCAGTTGGTAGCTCGTCGGGCTCATAACCCGAAGGTCGTAGGTTCGAGTCCTGCCCCCGCTACACAGAAATCAAAACGCTGGTTTCATAGATTTAATGTTGGTCCGTTCGTCTAGGGGTTAGGACGCCAGGTTTTCATCCTGGTAACAGGGGTTCGATTCCCCTACGGACTACTTTATAGCATTTGGTTATATAATCAGATGCTTTTTTTATGCCTAAAAAAAAGACAATCACTTTAATGACTGTCTTTTTTGTTGAAAATAAATAAGGATTACCATTTTTACTTGTCCATATGCACATCCAACTGTGGGAAAGGAATGGTAATGCCATTGGCATCAAGGGCTAATTTACCCTGCTCATAAATATCAAAGTAAACGTCCCAGTAATGGGTGGGACTACAGTGTGGTCTGACTGCCAGATTAACAGAGCTGTCTGCAAGTTCTGAAACGCCCACAAATGGTGCAGGATCTTTCAGTACTTTATCGTGTTTGCTCATGATCTCCAGCAAAACTTCCTTCGCTTTTTTGATGTCTGAATCATAGGAGATGCCCATGGTAAGGTCTACTCTGATTTTGCCTTCAGCGGTAAAGTTAATGATGTTGTTTGCCAAAATAGCTCCATTGGGCATAATCACTCTTTTATTTTGTGGGTCAGTCAGGATGGTGTTGAAAATCTGTATTTCTTTAACTACTCCGAGTTGGTCTTGCGATTTAATCAATTCCCCAACTTTGTAGGGTCGGAAAACGAGAATTAAAACTCCGCCGGCAAAATTGGCCAGGGCTCCTTGTAGTGCAAGGCCGACTGCCAAACCAGCAGCACCGAGTACTGCAACAAAGCTGGTGGTTTCGACTCCCACCATGGAGGCTACTGAGATGATCAGCATGGCTTTTAGCCCCCAGTTGATCAGGCTGATGATGAAGGGACGTAAGGTAGCGTCATAATTACGCTGTTTCATCCTATGGCTAACGGTCTTGGTAAAGCTATTGATTATTCTCAGGCCAATGAAAAGGACGAGGATGGCAAGGATAAGCTTGGGGCCATAGGACATGGTAAGTTCCACTGCTGTATCATACCAGGAAGACATTTTGTCGTCAATGTTGAGCATGTTCAGGAAATTAATTGAGGGTTGAGGTATTTAAATAATGGATAGCATATTATCACTATTAAAATATCGTCCTTAATTAACTAGATATCAATCTGATGTAAGTATTGAGCAAAAAAAAGCCGATCGTAGCGATCGGCTTTTAATAATATGTTGGTTTAATTAAAATCTCGGGCCATAGAAAGGGTTGTAACCAAAACCTGGTCTCATTCCACCGTAGTAAGGATTCATTCCAAAACCTCCCATTCCACCGTAACCATAAGCCGGCATTACGTTTTTAGAGGCGCTGATGCCGAAGGTAATAGATGTTTTTTCGTTGGGCTTATAGGTGAAGGCGGTGTTCACCGAATATGCCAGGTTATTGTTTTGATTGCCATAATTCACATGGCCATTGCTGATGTCAGGTCTTACGGCCATTGGAGCACCGGAATGATTAACATTACCTACTAAAAACTCCCCTTGAAAGAACCATTTATCATTTAAAGGCATAGCAATCTGTGGACCTGCCATCACCAAAGAAGAATGGTATGGGCCTACATTCTGAGATTGGTAAAAGGCCTGAAAACCAATTTTAGCGCCAGGTCTGTATGATCGTTGTTCCTGAGGAAGGGGAGCGTAGGGGAGGTCTTCGTCCACATAGCTTACCTCTTCGCTTTTTTTATTTTTTGACCAGGGTGCATCAGCCCAGTGACTCACTCCAACATTGTATCCGTAGCCGGAGGGTGCTTCACTATTCATGGGAACAATAGAGCTCAATCCCATGGAAACACTGGTTTGTGCATGTGCGATGGTAGAAATTACCAAAGCGGTGGCCAAGAGTATAATATTTTTCATCATGATTCGAGCATTAATAGCTAAAGCTTCATTACCTAAACGGAAAGTAATCTCAGGAGTTTGTTTTAACACCTTCCTGTATTAACAATAGTGCAAAAGCATGCAATGTTCCGCTTTTGAATGGTTAAGGTACAAAAAAATCGTTAAGATTTCATGCGAAAATGGGTTGACCACACAGAAAAGGCCGATGATAGAATCACCGGCCTTATTTTTTTAATTTTTTATTGGACAAATACTTACGCTTTTTCTTCGTCCTTCTCTTTCATGGAGATAACGTCAAGGGCGATAAGGGCATGTACTACGCCTAAAACAATGGCGAATCCCCAGATGAACATATTTGCGCCGCTCGCTATTGGTGCATCTAACATAGTGATAAGGGTTTTATGGTTTTAAATTAAAATTAGAAGAATAAAGTTTAGCGTCAAAAAAATCTTATTAAAATTAAGAAGCTTCCGGATTGTGAATAAAGTTTTGAGCCAATAATGGGAGCTGGTGCAGGCGCTGGAGTCCGAAATGAAAAGCGAAATAACGGTATTTGTCAAAAGGCCTGGGACAGGCTTTTATTTTATCTACATAATATTTTCGCTTTTCCTGTGAGAAATGAGAGGGAAGTCCATCGCGAAGCAGCAGGTCAATTTCTTCCAGAGTAAGAGGAGGCAGTTTGCCTATCATGGTGTTGATTTCTCCTATCAATAAGCCGTCTACATTGTCCGATATCTTTTTAAGAAAGAAACCCTCCATGAAATCATTGATGGTTTTAGGCCCGATATTAATCGTTTTACCTTCGATTTTGAATTGATACAGGTTCATTCTGGCCAAAGCCCGAATGCTTAGCCCCGTGATCAGGCCGATGACCAATGGATGCTCCTGAGCAGAAAACTCATGGATACTTAAATTACCCCTCAACAGCAATTGGGTGATGCCGATGGCAAGCAGGGCATAGTAAAGTGCGTAAATTATTGGAGTGAAGGGTTGACGCATTAGCAAACCAAAATTGACCGCATATTTGCCAAGGGCTAATTCACTTCCCATTAATAAAAAAGCCCCCAGTCCGGCAATAAATAAGGGCTGGCTTAAATAGTCGATCATTTTTCAGTAGGTCTATCTTTTGAAAACTCACTGAAAAATAGTCAATTTCATCTTTAAATATCAAATGAGGGAGGCGTGAAGAGAAATTTATTCTTGATTAGTTGCGCTGCTATTCTTTAAAAATTGATACCTTAACATAAAGAACTGAGAAGAAATATTAGGATGTAGGACTGTAAGGGCGATTTGTGTCCCAAAACAGTTAAAAGAGCATAGACCCATGAGCTTATTGTTTAAAGATTTTAAAAGCTGGAAAGCATATTGTGAGGAAGAAAAATTGCCTTTGTACGAAGCGGTAATTCAATACGAGCAAAATCAAAGGGGAGCCGGTCGGAAGGAGATTCTGGAAGGGATGGTTGCGGCCTATGAAGTGATGCGGCAGGCTATTCATACCGGTTTAACGGAGGATATGACTTCCGTTTCAAAAATGATTAACAATGGAGCAAAAAAGGTTTTTAATCACCCGGTGGCAGTGCTCTCTCCTGATTTTCAAAAAATGATTGCGCGTGCTTTGGCCGCCAAAGAAGTAAATTCCTGTATGGGCAGAGTGGTGGCCGCCCCAACCGCCGGTGCTTCCGGAATTTTGCCGGGCGTATTTTATACCTTGCAGGAAACCCATGAGCTTCCGGATGAAAAAATTGCCGAAGCAATGCTGATTGCAGCCGGCGTTGCTTTGATTATTGAGCAAAAAGCGTCCTTAGCTGGAGCGGTGGGTGGTTGTCAGGCCGAGACGGGCTCCGCAGCGGCTATGGCCTCAGCAGGGATTGTTTATGCATTAGGAGGAGATAATGATCAGGTATTTAATGCTGTGGCGGTAACCATTCAGTGTATGCTGGGCTTGGTTTGTGATCCGGTGGCGGGCTTGGTGGAGGTACCCTGTGTGGTGCGTAATGCCTCTGCGGCTTCTATTGCTTTTTCCTCCGCACAAATTGCACTTTCGGGTATGGACGCTGTAATTCCGGTGGATGAATGCATTGATGCCATGCATGAAGTCGGTCAATCGATGGAGAGCAGGTATAAGGAGACGGCGTTAGGGGGAATGGCCGCCACCATAACCGGGCAGGCGATTGCCAAACGGGTTTTGATTCAGGATATTGAAATGTTATCGGACGAGGAAGATGTTGAATAGATGCGCCACAAAATATTTTACCGGCTGACTTTTTGGTGCTAAATTTGCCAATACATTTTTTAAAATCAGATCGATATTTTTGCCTATGCATTAGATTTTACTTTTTCACAGATACATTAACTGTTAGTTTTTACATAAAAAGTAGAATATATGGGAAGGTCTTCCTCGGAGAAGCAGCCTAAGAAGTGGGATTTATATCAAAATAGATCTCAAATGAAGTGGGGAGTGCTGGCAGTGGCCATGGTCATTACCATTGCTTCCATTTTCTATACCAATCAGATCGTCAAAAAACTGAAGGAGCGTGAGGCTCAATTGGTAGAATTGTACGCAAAATCAATTGAATATGCGGTCAATGTCGGGAATAGGGACGAGGTATTGTTTTTGACTCAGAACATCATTGTGCCGAATAATTCCATTCCGGTGATCCTGACGGATGGAGTGGATAAACCACTCGATTTTCGGAATATTGATATTGATCCAAAAATTTCGCCCAAGCAACGACAGAAAAAGTTGCGTGCTTTGGTGGAGGAAATGAAGCTTCAGCACGAACCGATAGAAATCATTTTTACCGATGAAAACGGAGGGGTGTATGACTATAACTATGTTTACTATAAAAACTCCTTTTTGCTGGATCAGCTGACCTATTACCCCATCGTCCAGCTTTCGGTGATTGCGTTTTTTATCTTTTTGGCCTTTTATGCTTATAGTAATAGCAAAGCGGTAGAGCAAAACAGGGTTTGGATTGGCTTGGCGAAAGAAACCGCTCACCAGCTGGGTACGCCACTATCCTCTTTAGTGGCCTGGATTGAGTACTTAAAGATGGATGAGGATTTTAATTATCCGGAGGTTCTGGAGGAGCTGGAAAAAGATACCCATCGGCTGGAGACCATTACCAATCGTTTTTCCTCTATAGGTTCAATCCCGACATTGGAGGATGAAAACCTCTATGAGGTGATTCGTTCCAATGTAGATTATTTGTCGAAACGGATTTCTACTAAAGTGAAAATCTCTATCGCTACAAATTCCCAGGTGGTGATCGCTCCGATTAACCGCGCTTTGTTCGATTGGGTGATTGAAAATCTTTGTAAGAATGCTGTAGATGCCATGAAAGGTACCGGCAATATTGATATTAATCTTGTTGAAGGACCAGAAGGAGGCGTAGTGATTGATATCCGGGATACCGGGGGGGGGATTCCAAAAGATAAGCTGAAGAAAATTTTCATTCCGGGATATTCGACCAAGAAAAGAGGCTGGGGCTTAGGCCTGACCCTGACCAAAAGGATAGTGGAGAATTACCACAACGGGAAAATTTTTGTAAAATCCTCTAACCCCACTGAGGGAACGGTTTTTAGAATTTTATTACCTGGAAAAGATTATTTGCTTGATGCTGAGGAAGCGGATCTGTTGATTTCGGGTAAAACCGCCTCTGCTTAAAATTTTTAATTTCCTTTGAATAATTTAGCCTTCAGAATAGATAATTTAAAATTTTGTGTAAATTTAACCGTCCTTAGACCCCTTGGGTCAGGGTATTTTTTTTGCATTCCAATAATTTTTCCCCGTGTTAATCTCCGAAAATCAAGTTAAAACGGGATAATAATTATTGACCATCGATCAATAGAATATAAAATTTTAGCATGGCAAACATTGGCAAAATCACACAGGTTATCGGGCCTGTGGTAGACGTCGCTTTTGACGCTGAAGGCGCAAGCCTACCTGCCATCATGAATGGTCTTGAGGTAATCAAACCATCTGATGGAGCTCGAGTAGTGCTTGAAGTTCAGCAACATCTAGGAGAGAATCGTGTTCGTACCATTGCCATGGACGGTACCGAGGGTCTTCTTCGTGGGTTGGAAGTAGTGGATAATGGTTCACCTATTCAGATGCCTGTAGGTGAGGACATCCGAGGTCGTATGTTCAACGTAGTGGGAGAAACCATTGATGGTATTGGAGAGACCAATACGACTCAGGGTTTACCGATTCACCGTCCAGCACCTTCTTATGAAGACCTTTCTACTTCAACCGAAGTACTTTTCACTGGTATTAAAGTTATTGACCTGATTGAGCCATACGCAAAGGGTGGTAAGATTGGTCTTTTCGGTGGAGCTGGAGTAGGTAAAACCGTATTGATCATGGAGTTGATCAATAACATTGCGAAAGCATACTCAGGTTTATCTGTATTCGCAGGTGTAGGTGAGCGTACGCGTGAAGGTAATGACCTGCTTCGTGAGATGATTGAGTCCGGCGTAATCAAATACGGTAAGGAATTCGAGGAGTCTATGGAGACAGGTGACTGGGATTTGTCGAAGGTAGATAAAGAGGAATTGAAAACCTCTCAGGCCACCTTGGTATATGGCCAGATGAACGAACCACCAGGGGCACGTGCGCGTGTAGCCTTGTCAGGTTTGACCATTGCCGAATATTTCCGTGATGGAGATGGTTCTGGAAAAGGTCGTGATATCCTTTTCTTCGTAGATAATATTTTCCGTTTTACCCAGGCAGGTTCTGAGGTGTCGGCACTTTTAGGTCGTATGCCTTCTGCGGTAGGTTACCAGCCAACATTGGCAACTGAAATGGGAGCAATGCAGGAGCGTATTTCTTCTACTAAGAATGGTTCCATTACTTCTGTTCAGGCGGTTTATGTACCTGCCGATGACTTGACTGACCCTGCACCGGCGACCACTTTCGCCCACTTGGATGCGAAAACGGTATTGTCTCGTAAGATTGCTTCTATGGGTATTTACCCAGCGGTAGATCCATTGGATTCTACTTCCAGAATTTTGTCTGAAGAGGTAGTTGGAGCGGAGCACTATCAGGTAGCGCAGGATGTAATTAACATCCTTCAGCGTTATAACGAACTTCAGGATATCATCGCCATTTTGGGTATGGATGAGCTTTCTGACGAGGATAAGCAGGTGGTACACCGTGCACGTCGTGTACAGCGTTTCCTATCTCAGCCATTCCACGTTGCAGAGCAATTCTCTGGTATCCCGGGTCAGTTGGTAGATATCAAGGACACTATCCGTGGTTTCCAAATGATTATGAATGGGGAAGTGGATCACTTACCTGAGGCGGCCTTTACTTTTGTAGGCCCAATCGAGGAAGCTATTGAGAAAGGTGAAAAAATGTTGGCAGAAGCCGCTGAATAATCTTAAACCGATGGGGAGTTTACTCCCCTTTAAATTGGGCAATTATGTACTTGGAAATTGTTACACCGGACCAAAAGGTATTTGAAGGAGAAGTTAGCGCAGCTACTTTTCCCGGAACCAACGGTGCCTTTCAAGTGCTGAAGAACCACGCCCCTTTGATCTCCACCTTGTCTAAAGGTGATTTGAAATATGTGATCAATGACAAAGAAACCATCATTGTTGTTGATGGTGGCGTTGTTGAGGTACTTGATAATAAGATTATTGTATTGGCAGAAGCCGTAGAAGGATAAGCAAAACATCATTAGATATAAAAAAACCTTTAGTTGTGATGACTAAAGGTTTTTTTTATGCCGTGAAAATTCCTCAACCGAATTATTTATGCTTGAACCCGGATAACCCAAGCTTAAATTCTCGTTTAGCTGTAAGGCGGGAAAAATGCATGATTAGTTTCCCATTTCCAGTTATTTCCAATAATCCAGAGGAAAGAGGAAAAGCAAGTTTATTCAAATTTATGCCATCAAAATATTTGGAACAACAAGAAAACAAGCCAGGGTTAAGCCTGTTTTGCAGGGCTTGGGCTACATAATTCGGGTTAATGCGAATGTGCCTCAGTTCTGGATGCTTCTTTTTCTTCCTTTGCAGTGATGGACTGTTTTTCGTATTTTTTCGGCGCCCACAAAAAACCAAAAGCTTGTGCTCCTTCTTTGGTATGCACCGCGTGGTGGATATAATGTGCTTTCATAATCCGCTTCATATAGGCGGATTTGAATTTGTACTTGTACTTAATTCTACGGTGTACGATGATATCGTGAAAGACACTGTAAAATATACCGTAAAGCGTAACTCCTAGGCCAATGTAAAGCAGAAATCGCCATTCAGGAATTTCGGAGCCGAGCACGATCATCACAATGGCCGGAATGGAAAAGACGACAGCAAAGAGGTCATTTTTTTCAAGGGTTTTATTGTGAACGGTATGATGGTCCTTATGCCAGCTCCATAAAATACCATGCATGATGTATTTGTGGGTGAACCATGCAACACCTTCCATAAAAAGAAAGGATCCTATCACCAATAGGATGTTCATCAAGATTGCCATATCAAAAAATTAGAAAGTCAATATTCTTTTTTGTACTTCTTCCATGAGCCACATTGGGGTGGAGGTAGCACCGCAAACCCCAACGCGGTCATTTGGGTCAAACCATTCTTCTTGCACCTGCTCTTTATTGGAGACAAAATAGGTGTTTTCGTTCTGCTGTTTGCAGATATTATATAACACCTTTCCATTGGAGGATTTTGTGCCGGAAACGAAAATGATTTTTTCGTATTGACTGGCAAATTTTTTAAGCTCCTTGTCCCGATTACTGACCTGCCTGCAAATGGTATCATTGGCATTAACTTCAATGCCATTTTCTTTGAGCTTATCGATTATTTTATAAAAATTATCGGTGGATTTTGTGGTCTGGCTGTATAAGCTAATGGAAGCCGGAAGGCTATTAAGGTCCAATTCTTCCAGGGATTGAAAAACAATGGCTTCTTTATTGGTCTGGCCAATCAATCCCATGACTTCGGCATGCCCGTGCTTTCCATAAATGTATATTTTTTCCGATTTGTCATAAGCATTCTTGATCCGGTTTTGTAATTTTAATACGACCGGACAACTGGCATCAATGAGATCTAATTGATTTTCCAGCGCTATTTTGTAGGTAGAAGGTGGCTCTCCATGTGCCCGAATCAGGACTTTCGCGTTTTTTAATTCCTTGAGTGTTTTATGGTTAATGATTTGTAGTCCCAATTTTTCCAACCGATGGACCTCTTCATCATTGTGAACAATATCTCCCAGGCAATACAATTTTCCTTCCTCCAGCAGAATTTCTTCTGCCATTTCAATGGCATAAACCACTCCGAAGCAGAAGCCGGAATTTTGGTCAATATCCACGGTGAGGTTTTTCATTGTATTATTGCCTTTATAGTTTTTTGAAGGGCGTGTACTTACATTCATATTAAACTACCCTTAAGTGAAACTGTAAATATGTTTTGGCCAGTAAGGCTAATTTTCTTGGATTTGGAATCCTGATTCTTTGATTCTTAACCGTATCTGTGGAAGCATCTTTGATTTTGTCAAAGAGTTTCAGGTAATAGATATACGCCAGATAAACGCCCATCTTGGCATTTTCCGGTAATCTGATAATTCCCTGATAGGCATCGTCAAAATCCTTTTGGATATCCATTTCGATAAGGTCCTTATCCTTTTGATTGAAATTATCGAAATTTATATCCGGAAAATATACCCGCCCACGATCTTCGTGATCACTTTTCATATCTCTCAGGAAGTTAACCTTTTGAAAAGCACTTCCAAGGCTGCAAGCTGCCGGTTTAAGCGTATCAAAATCCCCTTCTCCATGAAAGCAAAAGACTTTCAGGCACATTAGACCAACTACCTCTGCGCTGCCATAAATATAAGTTTTATAGCTTTTGTCACAGTAAGTGGTTTTGTCCAGATCCATTCTCATGCTATTCAGAAAGGCATCAATAAATTCCAGGTCGATTTGATATTGATTAACTACTAGCTGAAAGGCATGGAGGATTGGATTCAGGCTAATTTTTTGGTTAATCGCTTCATAAGTATCGTGCTCAAATTTATCCAGTAAAGTTTCCCGATTCCAACCATGAAAAGTATCGACGATTTCATCCGCATAGCGGACAAACCCATAAATGGCATAAATCGGTTCGTGCAACTCTTTGTCCAGTGTCTTAATGCCTAAAGTAAAGGAAGTGCTGTAGGATTGCGTGACCAACCGTGCACAATCGAAGGTGGTTTTATTAAAAAGTTCAATCATCTTTTTCACTTTTACAATTCGGCAAAATCTTTTTCGATTTCATTTCCGACAACTAAGCCAGAGATTAATGATGGGGGAACGCCTGGTCCGGGAATGGTTAATTGCCCCACATAGTATAAGTTAGCAACTTTTTTGGATTTACAACTAGGCTTAAGGATGGCAGTTTGCTTTAGCGTATTGGCCAGTCCATAGGCATTGCCTTTAAAGGCATTGTAATCCTGTTCAAAATCTTTTATCGCGTACGATTTTTTCACAATCACATGTTCCTTAACGGACTGTCCAATGAGTTTTTCCAGTCTGTTCATGATTATTTCGTAATAATGTGATCTTTTTTCCTCTGAGTCCTCCAAACCCGGAGCAAGCGGCACGAGTAATACCAGGTTCTCTTTTCCTTCAGGGGCAATTGCCGTATCGGTGACGGAGGCAGCGCTCATATAAAAAAGAGGTTTTGACGGCCACTGAGGGTTAGTGTAGATTTCATTGGCGTGCAGTTTGAAATCTTCATCAAAAAATAGCATGTGATGATCAATACCTTCCAGCTTTTTATCCAATCCAATGTAAAAAAGTAAGGCAGAGGGTGCCATTGTCCGTTTCTGCCAATATTGTGGGGAATAGCTTCGATATTGGGTGGGTAATAGATGTTGTTCTACATGATGGTAGTCTGCTCCACCAACCACAATATCTGCTGGATAGTAGTCTTTATCCGTATTCACACCGGTGGCGATGCCGTTTTTTATTTCTATCTGGTTGACGGTTTCGCCGGTATGAAATTTCACTCCCATTTCCTTCGCCAGCGTTTCCATTCCCCGGATAATTTCGAACATTCCCCCCATCGGATACCAGGTTCCGAGCTTGAGATCAGCATAATTCATTAGACTGTATAACGCAGGGGTGTTCTCCGGGGTGGCTCCTAAAAATAAAACGGGGAATTCCAGCAGCTTAATGATCTGAGGATGTTTGAAAAACTTTCGGACGTGTTTAGAAAGTGAGGTTAACAGGTCCAGGTTCAGAGCGCCTTTGAGCAGGCGGATATCTAAAAATTCTGTAATGGAGCGGGAAGGTTTATTAACGAAATCGTTAATGCCTACCTCATATTTATATTTGGCTTGCGCCATGAATTTTTCGAGTTGTTCAGCAGCACCAGCTTCATATTGTTCTAATAAAGCGCCTAATTCCTGGAGGTTGGCAGGGATTCGCCAGCGGTCATCCGCTCCAAAAACCACGGAATAGGAGGGGTCAAGTCTTTTTAATTGGTAATAATCAGCAGGCTTTTTTCCAAAAGTCCGGAAATAATTTTCGAAAATGTCGGGCATCCAATACCAACTAGGGCCCATATCAAAGGTAAAGCCCTGACAGTGATACTGCCGGGCTCTTCCTCCTATTTGAGTATTTTTTTCAATGACGGTGACGTCATATCCTTTTTGTGCTAACGAAGTAGCAACAGCTATCCCGGCAAAGCCGGCACCGATGACTATTGCATTTCGATGTTTGTGAGTCATGTAAAGGTTGGTTTTAGGCTTGACAGACCTAAAGTTTACCTCCGTAATTTTTTAACATAGCCTTTAGATCCTTTCGAGCAATATGAATTCTATTTTTTACAGTTCCAATTGGAATATCCAGTTTTTCCGCGATTTCGTAATATTTGAAACCCCGAAAATGCATTAAGAAGGGAAGTCGGTAGTTTTCGTCTAATTTCCCAATTGCTTCCTTGATGTCCCTCATGGCAAAACTTGAATACGCCATGTTCTCGGTAATGTTGCCGGAAGAATTGATATAATGTAAATTATCGGTGGAGTCAATGAAGGTGTTTCTTCTTACCATCCTTTGGTAATTGGTAATGAAGGTATTCTTCATTATAGTGTACAACCATGCCTTGAGGTTGGTGCCTTCAGTAAATTTATCTCTGTTCGTGTAGGCTTTTAGCACGGTTTCTTGCAACAGGTCATTTGCCGCCTCTGAATCCTTGGTCAATCTCATAGCGAACGGTCTCAACGAAGTCGATAACTTGTCGAGATGGTAGCTAAATTCTAACGCTGTCATTGTGATTTGGTAAGTTTAGTTTGTAAAAGTTTTGGGGGTAATGATTTTCGAATAAGGTGCTTTGGTTTTGGTTTGAAATTAAGTTTGTGGTTACAATTAAATGATGAAATTGTTGGGCCGTTATATCCGGATAAATTGTCGTAGCCCTTACTTACCTATGGTTACGCCCACTTTTTAATATTGTTTCATATTTATCAGTAGTTCAGTGTGTTAAGTGATTTTGTGGGCCGTGGGATTATTGCCGGTTAGATTTATTGACATTTTTAAATTTTTAGGGATAAACCCGATTTGACAGACAGTTAATGGCCTGTTTGATACCATTTATGGGCGTTAATCACATTAAAATTCCCTATATTTGGGCGTTAAAAATAATCTTTTCAAAATGCATATTGTTATTGCCGGGGCGGGTGAGGTTGGTTTTCATTTGGCCAAGCAACTGGCTCATGAACAGAAAGATATTGTAATTGTCGATACTGACAAGGAGCGATTAAATTATGTCTCCAATCAGTTGGATGTGGCTGTTATTGAGGGGAATTCCATTTATTATGATGTCCTGAGAGAAGCAGAAATCGCTAAGGCGGATCTGTTAATTGCCGTTACCCCGGCGGAAGAGACGAACCTGGCGACCTGTATGATCGGTAAAAAGCTAGGGGCTCAGCGGACGGTGGCCAGGATTAATAATGTAGATTTTTTGAGCCATCGCCAGCGGGAAGACTTAAGAACGCTGGGGATTGATGAATTGATTTCTCCGGAATCTTTGGCCGCACGTGAGATCAAGCGCTTGTTGCGGGAAGCAGCTCTTACTGATACTTTTGAATTTGACCGAGGAATGCTTTCCCTGATCGGAATCAGAATTGAAGAAGGGGACCCTTTTACCGGTTTAATGTTGAAGGAAACCAGTTCTCTGAATAAGGATCGGGATTTTGTAATTGTAGCGATTTTACGAAATGGTAAGACGATTATTCCGGATGGGGATACTCGTTTGGAGTTAAACGATAATGTTTATTTTGTAGCGGAACCCACAGGAGTGGATCGGGTGTTCGAATTGAAGGGTGGTACCAAGAAAAAAATTCGAAATATCATGATCTTGGGTGGTAGCCGTACCGGACTACATGCGGCCAAAAAATTATCTCAGAAGACCAATAAGTACCGGGTAAAAGTAGTAGAACGAGACCGGGAAAAATGTTTTAAGCTGGCGGATGAATTACCTGAAGCTTTAATCATAAATGGCGATGCCAATGATGTAAATTTACTAATTGAGGAGGGGCTGGAAGAAATGGATGCCTTCATTGCCGTAACAGGCAACTCAGAGACCAATATTATCTCATGCCTGTTGGCGAAGAACCACCATGTGGCCAAGACGATCGCTCTGGTAGAGAATATCGATTATATTTTATTGTCTCAGACCATTGGAGTAGATACGATGATCAACAAGAAGTTGATCGCGGCTAATTTTATCTGTCGTTACCTAAGAAGAGGCAATGTGTTGAGTATTGCCAGTATTCATGGGGTGGATGCTGAGGTATTGGAATTTGAGGTAGAGGAAAACTCTGCCATCTGTTTCCAGAAGTTAAGAGATTTGGACTTCCCGGAGGGGGCTATCATCGGCGGCGTAATTCGAAACAACCAGGGGTTTACGACCATGGGTAACTTTGAATTTCACCCGAAAGACCATGTGGTGGTGTTGTGTAAGTCCAATGTTATTCGTAGTGTAGAGCGATTTTTTAAGTAATTGATTTAATGAAGAGATTTCATTTTAGATCCATCATTCATATTATGGGTTTGCTGTTGGTGATCAACAGTATCTTTATGCTCACCGCTTTACCCTTCTCCTTCTATTTTGAAGATGATCAGCACTGGGCGATTTTAATGGCGGTATTGATTACGGCTTGTTCCGGGGGATTAGCTTTCTTTCTCACTTTGGGGAGAGAGCGAATAGTAAAGAAGCGTGACGTCTATATTATTGTGACTTTTGGTTGGGTTTTGATGGCGCTGTCTGCCACTTTACCTTATTTATTGAGTGGCAGTATTCATTCGCTAACCGACGCTTTTTTTGAATGCGTATCGGGCTATACCACGACCGGAGCGTCCATTTTAAGTGATATTGAGGCGGTTCCTCCTTCCATTTTATATTGGCGAAGCCTTACTCAGTGGTTAGGAGGAATGGGGATTATCGTGTTAACAGTGGCCATTTTGCCATTGATCGGTGTGGGCGGCATGCAGCTTTTTGTTGCCGAGGCACCGGGAATTTCAGCGGATAAATTACGCCCTAGGATTACGGATACAGCTAAACGATTGTGGTTGATTTACATCGGGCTGACCGCTACTGAAATGGTGCTTTTGCGCGTTTTTGGGATGACTTGGTATGACGCGCTGAATCACAGCTTGACCACCATGGCCACAGGAGGATTTTCCACCAAGAATGCGTCCATAGCGCATTATCCGAGCCCATGGATTCAATATACCATTGTGCTATTTATGTTTTTTGCCGGGACTAATTTCTCCATGATGTACTTTGGTTTTCAGGGGAAACTGAAGAAGGTGTGGGCCAATGATGAATTCCGAGCTTATTTTTTAAGTATCGTGATTTTATCCATTATCTCAGGATTGTATGTGGGCGTTAATGTATATGATGACCTTGAGTTGGGGATGCGGGACGTGACTTTCCAATTGGTTTCTTTGATTACCACCACTGGTTTCGTCTCTGCAGATTATACCAGCTGGGCACCTTCCCTTACCATTATGTGTTTTATATTACTTTTTGTCGGGGGATCTGCCGGATCCACCGCTGGTGGAATAAAAACGGTAAGGCATTTGATTTTGGCAAAAAATGGCTGGCTGGATTTGAAACGACAGTTACACCCGGCAGCCGTTATTCCGGTAAGATTAAATGGTAAGGCTGTTTCCGGTGAAATTTCTTATACGGTCTTGGCATTTGTGATTATTTTCCTATTCATTTTCGTGGTGGGAGCCATGCTTTTGGCCATGACCGGTCTGGATTTACTCACCGCCATGGGAGCCAGTGCAACCTCTTTAGGAAATGTAGGCCCTGGAATAGGGAAAGTTGGGCCAGTAGATAATTTTGCCTGGTTGCCTCCTGCAGCCAAGTGGATATGCAGTGTGTTGATGTTGCTGGGAAGGCTGGAGTTATTTACGGTACTTTTATTATTTACTCCTTTCTTTTGGAGGGGGAATTAAGCAAAAAAAAGCGGTTCAATGACAGAGCCGCTTTTTTTTATGTCTTCTAGCTTTAACCTAACCCGAATGATTCACCGCTATATTTATTAGCTGAGCGCAAGTAGTTCAAATTCATCTCATTACAACTTGTTTTCTTTGGTTTATAATAACCCAAATTTGGGAAGGCTTGCTTTCTCCTCATTCATCTGTTTCGTTGGAAAAAACTCGAAATAGGGAACTATTCG
This sequence comes from Persicobacter diffluens, assembly GCF_036244895.1. Lineage (NCBI taxonomy): Bacteria > Pseudomonadati > Bacteroidota > Cytophagia > Cytophagales > Persicobacteraceae > Persicobacter > Persicobacter diffluens. Next base: position 3,288,973 of record NZ_BQKE01000001.1, on the reverse strand, counting down.
GTCATTTTCCAGCCTATTAATTAAAAGTGGATTAAAGCACACGTTAAAGTGCCTTTTTGGTGAAAATCAATACTTTCTTATCGTCTTTTAGCGTGGTGGCAAAAAGGTAGTTTTCGCCGCCCTCCTTAAGCTTCAGCTTTTTTCTGAGGTCTGCAACGGTGGAGGGGAAATTACGAATGGCCAGATTGGCTTTGCCGTCTTTGCAGTATTTTTTGATAATTTTTTTATTTACGGCTTCTACTCCTTCGATTAGAAATGATCGTCCGGGAAATCCTGGAACCAGCTTTTCGGAGGTATACAAATGAGAATGCGGGTGTAGCTTTTTTAATTGATATTGCTCTGCGACAATTTTAAATCCACCGGCTTTCATGATGGCCACATTGGGTTCGTACAAATATTGCAATGGTTCAGAAAGCGGGGCTTCCGCAGTAGTTTCTTCTATTTGGCTGTAAGAAAGGTCCTGACTTTTTCCATTTGGAAGCAGGTTGGTGGTGAAGAATTGGATGTCCTTCCGGCTTTCCTTATTCATGCGAAATAAGACTTCCTTGCAATCATTCTGCACCGCAATGACATGCACTTCCTGAATTTGAGGGAGCTGCTGCAAGGCGCCCTTGATGTCCAGCATAGGGGACGCTTTTATCCATACATCTTTGCCCTTTTTCAGTAATAGAGCTTGCAGCTCAATAACATTGGGCAGGCAGTCGGATAACAAGAAGACTTTATTTTTTTGCTCATCCCGACGGTAGGGATCCAGAAAAATGACATCAAATTCGGCTTGGGTTTTCAGGTAATCAACGCCATCACCAAAATGACATTTTATATGGTCCGCCCCTAAAGTTTGAAGGTTGTGCTGACTTCTCTGGAAGAGTTCTTCCCAAATTTCGGTGTAGACAACGGATTGGAAATTTTGCCCTATATAATAGGTGTCTACCGCAGAGCCCCCGGTGAGGTCCAAAAGTCGGTCTCCTTTGATGACCCTTGCTTTGTATCGGGCCGTTGCTTCAGAGGAACATTGTTCCATGGAAAGCAAGGGCGGGAAAATAATCCCCTCGGTTTGGTACCAAGAAGGGAGCTTGCTTTTGGCTTTTTGGCGTGCCTGAATTTGCTCAGTAATGAGCCGCATAGGGAAATCAGGAAATTGCTTTGCCTTTAGCCCTAATGAAAAAGGATCATGCTCAGCATGATCCTTTATGAATTGTTGTATTTTTTTATCCTTGAGAGTTTCCCAATTCATATTTGGAATCTTAGCTAACGATACCGCTGTCTACCAGTTTTTGCGCGATCTGAACGGCATTGGTAGCAGCACCTTTGCGCAAGTTATCAGCCACACACCACATATTCAAGGTATTTGGCTGAGATTCATCACGACGCAGACGTCCAACGAATACTTCGTTTTTGTTATGCGCATTCAGCGGCATTGGGTAAACGTTGTTCTGTGGGTCGTCCTCTAAAATAACGCCTGCTGTATTAGCGACAATTTCACGAACTTCTTCCAGAGTAAAGTCTTCGTTGAATTCCACATTGATGGACTCGGAGTGTCCGCCCATCGTCGGAATACGAACAGTAGTAGCAGTTACTGCAATATTTTCATCATTGAAGATTTTCTTGGTTTCCAAAATCATCTTCATTTCCTCTTTGGTGTATCCGTTTTCCTGGAATACATCGATATGAGGCAATACGTTCAAATCAATTTTGTGTGGATAGGCCATATCCGGTGTTTCTCCGGCGCGCTCCGCCATCATCTGATCTACCGCTTTTTTACCTGAACCGGTAACGGACTGGTAAGTAGAAACAACGATACGCTTGATACCATAGCGCTTGCGCAAGTCACAAAGCGCCAATACCATTTGGATGGTGGAGCAATTTGGGTTGGCGATGATGTAATCTTCCGCCGTTAATTCATCTCCGTTGATTTCCGGAACCACCAATTTTTTACCTGGATCCATTCTCCATGCCGATGAATTATCCACTACGCGGCAACCGACCGCTGCAAATTTTGGTGCCCACTCCAATGAAGTGCTACCTCCTGCCGAGAAAATGGCAATATCAGGACGAGCTTCCACCGCCTGCTCCAGGGTCACGATCGTGTGGCTCTTGCCCATGAACTCCATCTGTTTACCTGCAGATCTCGCTGAAGCTACCAACAATAATTCGTCGAAGTGAAAGTTTAAATCTTCGACCACTTTCAACATTTGCCCGCCTACCAAACCGGTGGCGCCAACAATCGCTAATTTCATTTCCTGAATAAGGTTTGATTAAAAATTACAGCTTCAAAGGGTGGCCTATTTGGTTTACATACAAATACTTGCCGAATCCTTCAATGATTTCGGATACAAAGCTAAAACAAAAAATCAGAGTTCAATGCCCAAATTTCACCTATTTCCAGCCTGCAAGGCGCCTACAACAATAATAACAACCCTTGTTATATTTTTTGTCCCTTTGTGGCTTTTTGGGGCACAATTAGAGGTTGAAAGCGGTTTTTATGCCGATGGTATAAAAATAGGATTGGCTTTTTCACCTCCTGGTGGCTATTTGGGGAAAGCTGGGAAAGCGTGCGCGGAGACGATTAATGGCGGGTGGTCCAATGAAGTACTATTTGGTGGAAGAAGTGCTTATTTTGGGGGTAATAGTTCAACATTAGGAATAAATATTACTTCGGAGTCCGGGGATATTGATGTGACCAAAGTTTATTTATGGAAGGGAAGAAGTTGGGTGATATTTCCCCAGGCGATGATTTTTGAAAATCCTCAAATTTGGTATAAGGGAGAATTGATCTCTGGCCGGCTCATTAATTCAAGACAATTATTCTTTGATCTGGAATTGGATACATCCGCAGCAATTGAATGGAGAGGGATTCATGATGCACTTGGAGGGCCGTTTGGGGAGCATCATGAAATGGAATTTTTGTTCTTAAGGAATCATTATGAAGTATTGGACGGGAATCGGTTTCGGTATTTTTGGCATCAGGAGTGGGAAAATGTATTTTCTAATGATTCAGGACTTATTCTACAGCATTTTGGCAGGCATACCGATTTCTATTTTCGGGAAGCATTGGCCAAATCGGAAGAAAGGGAATTTGATTTGGCTTTTGTAAAATACGGAGATACGCTATCCTTACCAGATTTTTCAATTATTCGGGATGAGAAAAGGCCGCTCGTTAGAGAGGTAGTATGTTTGGATGAGCATCTATTGCTTGTCAAGTTTTCTGAGCCCATACAGTTGCCGGCTCATTTTTCCGTCTTTGCCCTGAAGGGAAATACTGTACTGCATATAGAGAAAGAGCGTAGTGATCAGCTTCTGGTGAAATTTCAGAATGCTTTTCCATCGGAAGATCCTCAAGTATTGGAGATCAGAAATATTCGGGATCTTGCGGGTAATACGCTATACGGAACCAAGAAAGTGGACTTTGTTTTTGATTTTTTTCCGCCCAATTTGATTCAGTTGAATTGGATTCAACCAGATTCTGTTCATTTGGTATTTCATGAGGCCGTTACGGAGTTTAAGGTCGAGGGCAAATCTCTGATTTTTCCGGAATACCCTTCTATGGTTGGGATGGAGGTGGGCCCAGATAGCAGGATTAGTTATTTGGCAGTAGATGGAAAAGGAAACCAAAGGGTTCAGACATTAAATTTGCAACCATCAGTTTATGGGGCTTTTCATTTTCAATCACCCTCCAGGGGGATAGTTCCCATTTTCGAAGATACTTCTGAAGTAAATATTCAAACCATTCCTCCGTTTCAGTTCATTCGAAAAGATGAAGGTGAGCTTGTTTTGGATTTTAATACCCCCTTTACTTCCGGTGACTCGATTCATATTTTTTACGGAGCAGATCTTGAGTTTGTACATATTTTCGAAGAAGGAGTAAAGGAAGTGGTGCGGAAAGATTTAGGACTGATTGAATTAGTGTTTGATAAAGCGGTTCAGGCTAAGGGCGAGTACTATGTCAATGGTATGCTTGTGAAAAAATTGCTATTCAATTCGGAGCAAGATGCTTTATCTCTTTTGCTGGAGGATGAATTTTGGTTTAAAGATAGCCTTCATTTTAGATTTGAGAATGAAAAAACGGTTTCGGGCTTTCTTCTGCCCAGCTTTGAAAGGACGCTGTACATGGATCAGACTCCTCCGGAGGTAGACTCCCTATATTGGCAAAACAGCAACTCCTTCACCATTGCTTTTACGGAATCTATTGAAGATCCTACAGATTTAATGGCGTCATTTGTGATTGCGGACCAGCCCGCAACTGGTTGGGAATGGCAAGAAAATACCTTGACCATCCATATAAAGGAAGAAGTCATTCAGGATTCTTTAACCTTAGTCTTTCCTCCATTTTCAGATTTGAATGGTAATCTCTTAACGATAGGGGAGATGGTGATTCCCGCTCCGAAAAGGATAGCAAAACATGCCATCCTTATCAATGAAGTAATGCCTGATCCGCTGGAAGGGCCGGAGTTTGTCGAATTGTATAATGCCTCAGACCAAGAGGTTCCCTTACATTTTATGACTTTGGAAGATGATCGCGGCCGGATGAACCTTCCCTACGGTTTTTTGGCTCCTCATCATTATTATTTACTGGATGATTTAATGGGAATCAGTTTAAATAATACGGAGGACCGGTTGAGTTTATCTTCCAACGGTATTGATATCCACAAGATGTGGTATGAGGAGGCGCTGTTTGGCTTGGAAAAAGGCCACTCTCTGGAATTGGTGGATCAGGATATGGCGTGTAAGGTGGTGGGGAATTGGAAAAATTCCGACGCAGAAGGAGGAAGTCCCGGAGAGGAGAATAGTCAAAAGGGAAAATTTGTAGAGGGTTCCGTACTGCCGAAAATCGTGAATATTTGGGCTTGGGAGCGCTTTATTCAGGTGTTTTTTAATCAGGAAATTGATTCAGTAAGCATTGAATGGCCTCAGAATATGATGGTAGCATCCACCTTTAAAGGACCTCATTTTTGGCGATTTGATTTTGAAGAAGAATTGGCGCCGGGGCAAAAATTGCTTTTGATACAACGCTATCTTTCAGCATGTGATTTTGAGGACAGCAATCCTCGGGAGCTTTATGTACAGGTGGCCAAGCCGCCGGAAGCGGGAGATATTCAGGTGAATGAAGTGTTATTTGACCCCTATCCAGAGATGGAGGATTTTATCGAGCTGAAAAATTTCCGAAACTGTCCTTTGGTGTTGCATGATTGTTATTGGCGAAACGAAAGTTCCGCTCTCCTTTCTAAGGATCCATTGATTTTGGAGGCAGGAGAAGTACTTGCCCTTACGGAGGATAGTTCTGCTTTACATTCGGTCTACCCGTCTATGGAAAAGGAGAACGTTTTTGTCGTGAATGCACTTCCTTCTTTGCCCAATGATGGCGCAAGTTTTCGCTTAGAAAATAATGCAGGAGTGCTACTTGATGAATGTATTATTGATGCGGGTAGTCATCATCCAATTTTAAATGAGGTGGAAGGAGTTTCTTTATTAAGAGTGGGCCGGGATGGATTGAATAAAAGCGCTTGGGTTTCCTGTTCTGAGCAAGTTGGATTTGCTTCCCCCGGTTTGGATCATGGTGGCTGGGAAAAAACGGGAACCTCCGTGGAGGTGGAGGCCGTTCCGGAATTGTTGGAGGTGGGTAGCCAATGGGGGCGGAATGAAATGCGAATTCGACTGAAATCTGCCCAACTGCCTTCCAAAGCAGACATTGCAGTATTTGATTTTTATGGCCGTAAGGTGATTGATTTGGCTTCGAACTACGTTTTGGCGCCGGATAATGAGTTCGTTTGGTATGGGCAGCAGGAAAACGGAAATTTTTTGCCTGCCGGTCACTATTTAATTTGGGTGGAGGTTACGGCTGAAGAGCAAAAAAGTTCTGTTGCTAAATTGACGGTAGCCATTGTCCATGAATGATTTAGGTGAGGAATTTACTTTATTTTCAAAAAAATTAATCGCTACCACCAGTAGTTCTGTTGTAAGGAATTTTACTTCTGATAAATATTTCAAAGCTGGTATATTTTGAAATATTATTTCATTTAATTTTATTTGCCCAAATTTAATTTCAAGATAATGTTGAATTAATGAAAGATGATGAAATTTAAGCACATTTGGGGATCAAAAATGAAGAAATTTTCGTCTATAATGGTGCAGACTAAATTTTATGGTGGATGTTAAGCATTCCCCTTATTCAATTAATAAAATTAAACTATTAAGTAAAATTTTATCATTTGTGGACGGAAATGAAGATGTAATTTTTATTTTTGTCTTACTTTTTAAACTCAATGAATATTTCCACAGAATATTTACCCGTTATGGCAGAACAGCAAAACCAGTCGCAATTAAGGTACTCTAAAGAGGATTTGGCAGAGTTTGAAGCTTTGATCCTGAAAAAGATCGGCCGCGCCACCAACGAGTTGAATTTTATTAAAGAGACTCTTGGGAAATCAAACCACAGTGGTACCGAAAATTCCATAGGTAATATTAAACCTTTGGAAGATAGTGCGGATGTTCAGGAGAAAGAAAACCTCCAGGAATTGGCCGTACGTCAACAGAAATTTTTAAATAATCTTCAAAAGGCTTTAATTCGTATCAAAAATGGTACGTACGGGGTATGTGTAGATACAGGGAAGCTCATCCCAAAAGATCGTCTACGTGCAGTGCCTCATACGACGCAGACCATTGAAGCGAAATTGAAAAGAGCCTAAATTGGAATTATTAGCAACTTACGTTGAAGCATTAATTTTCTGTGCCGAAGAACCTGTTACCGTCAAAGTATTAGGCAGGTGCCTGTCTGATAAATTTGGTGCAGAAATACCCGAAGAAGACATTATTAAAGCGATATCCGCCCTTGAAGAAAAATACGACAAGGGGGATTTCGCTTTTTTTATTAATAAATCTTCGGGAGGTTATCAGTTTTTGACCAAACCAGTTTATCAATCACTGGTTACCCTTTTATTACAGCAAAAGGCCAAGAAAAAATTATCTACTTCGGCCATGGAAACCTTATCCATTATTGCCTACAAGCAGCCCATCACTAAAATGCAAATGGAGCAAATACGTGGAGTGAGCTGCGATTATGCCGTACAGAAACTATTGGAGAAAGGATTGATAGAAATAAAAGGAAAATCGGAGAGTTTGGGTCGACCTTTGCTATATGGAACCACCGAGCAGTTTATGGAATATTTCGGGATTAATCACCTGAAGGAACTGCCCACCCCTACAGACTTCCGAAAGGAGGATAATATCATTGGAGAAATGGGGGAGGATTAGGAGAAATTCAGTAAATTCGCGACTTATTTAAAATTTAAGAGCTCTGATTAAGGGTAGCTGTTATGACAAAAGCAAGACGAAGTAATTCAGGAAGGCGATATTCAGGTGGGGGGAAATCTGGTTCAGGACGTCCCGGAGCTGGGAAAACTTCCCATAAGAAAAAATTTGATCGTTCTCGATCTGCAGAGCATAAGCCGGAATCGGATGAAAAAATTGCAAAGAAACAGCGCTCATTAAAGGAGATTTATAAAGACCGTCAGGCTGCCAGTGAGTCGACCAATACGCCAAATTATAACTTTCGTAAGATGAAAGAATTGGCGAAAAAGAAAGCGGCCAAATCCGGAGGAGAAGAAGGTGCTCCCCAGTCTTATGCGGTTCGTTTGAATAAATTTATTGCCAATGCCGGAGTTTGTAGTCGTCGGGAGGCAGACCGTCTGATTTCCGAAGGGGAGATTTCCGTAAATGGTAAGGTGGTTCGTGAGATGGGCTATAAGGTGGAGCCAAAAGACAAGGTGAGCTGGCAAGGAAAGCTTTTGAGTCGTGAGAAATCGGTTTATGTACTATTGAACAAGCCAAAAGATTTCCTGACCACCACGGATGATCCGAAAAACAGAAAAACGGTGATGGAATTGGTGAAGAAGGCCGCAGGTGAGCGTATCTACCCTGTTGGGCGTTTGGATCGCATGACTACCGGTCTGTTACTTTTGACCAATGATGGCGAGCTGGCCGAGAAATTAGCGCACCCTTCTAATAATGTCAGAAAGATTTACCAGGTAGAGCTGGACAAACCCATTACGGAGGAGGATTTTGCGAAAATTCAAAATACCATTGAGTTGGAAGATGGGCCGGTGCCGGTGGATGATTTGGTAATTTTGTCATCAGATGCTAAAAGCCTGGGTATTGAAATTCACCTTGGGCGAAATAGAATTGTCCGCAGAACTTTTGAGCATTTGGGCTATGAGGTGGTGAAGCTGGACCGTGTAGTTTATGCCGGTTTGGATAAAAAAGACCTGCCAAGAGGAAAATGGCGCTACCTATCAGAAAAAGAACTCATTCATTTGAAATATTTCCTTTAAAATAAAAAAAGCCTTCTCTGTTAATTCAGGGAAGGCTTTTTTTTGACCCGAAGGATACAAGCTCACCTCACTTCGGGTTAAAAATCAATAAAATAAAACAGAATTGATCATCCATTATCGTAGTTTACCGATGCTAGCGGTGCATAATTCGGTTTCACGCACCCATTAAACTTGTCCTACCACAATTTCCAATAAGTCATCCGCCTGCCAATATTTGGCGGCAATCGCTTGTAGTTCCTCAGGAGTACAATGATTGAGGGTATTCAGATAATGGTCGTAATAGTTATAATCCTGTTGGAAAAGGTAAATACTTTTAAATTTCTCTAATAGTGCAAATGGCGTATTCAGGGAGGACAAAAATTGCCCCATGATGTAGTTTTGAACGATTTCCAACTCATCCTGTGGTACCGGTTCCTCAATAAGCTTTTGAATTTCTTTCTTGATCTCTCTCAAGGCATCCATGGTATTTTCCCCTTTCACTTCCGCTCCAATGGCCCAATACCCATGCTGTTGGAAAGAGTAAAGGACAGAGTGAATACCATAGGTATAGCCTTTTTCCTCCCGGATATTTTTCATTAGTCGGGAACCAAAATACCCTCCCAGAATTTCGTTGATAATACTAAGCTTAGGATGATCTTCATGTTTTTTGGTGAAAATCGGGCGGCCTATTCGAATCGCCGATTGCAGGCTTCCTTCTTTGTGAATGTGTTGGGGAGTATATTGGGGTTGAATTTGAAGAAGATCTGGCTTAACAAGCATATTGGTTTCAACCGAAGCTTGTCCGAAATATTGATTCAATAGTGAAAAAATAGCATCATCAACATCACCACAAAGCAGTATTTCAAACTGATTCTCTATATGTTTTTTATAAAAGGCTTGACATTCTTCCCGGTTGATTTTTGCAATATCCTCGATTTGGAGCACCTTACCATAAGGGTGACTTTCGCCAAAAAGGGCATTTCTAAAGGAGCGTGCAGCCAAAAAAGCATTCTTCTCCAAATTTACTTTAAGGTTCTGAATTCGCTGGCTTTTTAAATTCTCCAATTCTTTTTCAGGAAAACTGGCCTCTTCCATGATTTCCTTTAAGATGGGAAGTAGTAAAGGAATATGCTTTTTCAGGCAAAATAAACTGACTGCGCTGTTATCTGTCCCCCCGGTAATGTCCAATTGGGCGCCATAATGCTCAATAGTGCTTGATATTTCTTTGGCACTTTTGGAAGAAGTTCCCTCGGCCAGCATTTTATAAGCAAAAGAACTTACGCCCTTCACCTCTTCATTCACCTGTCCAGATCGAAATAGCAATTCTATTTTAACCACCGGTTGGGCATCAGAGATGATGTAGTGCATTTTTCTCCCATTGTCCAGGGTGGAGGTTTTTACTTTTCCGATGTTAAAGGTATCAATCCGTTGGAATTTGGGCGGGATGGATCTGTCAAGCATAGTTAGCATATAAAGAAAGGACGATGAAATTGCTTCCATCGTCCTGTATCATAGAATCTTTTTTTTATTAATCTCTTACTGAAGTGGTACTTTCCTCTCCAAATTGGAAACTTAAAGTAAATCGGATGGTCTCAGCCAATGGATTCTCTCTGGTAAATGGAACCAAATAAGCGACATCCAGTCCGAATACATTGTAATAAAAGCCTAAACCTAAAGTCATATAGGTACGATCTCCCTTTTCAGGATCTTCATATTGGTAACCCAGGCGGGCAGCAAAAAGCTCTTTATACCAATATTCCATACTGGCTTGAAGTTTGACTTCCTGAATCTCTTCCCCAAAACCATTTGGAGCATCTCCAAAAGAGGAGAACATTCCATTGATTACTGACTTGTCCTGATTGTTAATTTTATTGCCATCCTCATCAAATGTAGGAGTAGGTACCATTAACTTATTAAACTCTAAGCCAAAGCACAGTTTGTTGTATGGGTCTAAATTAAAGGAATAAACCGAACCAAGTCTTAGGTTAGCTGGAAGAAATTGTTGTTCGGCTTCTCCCAGATAGGTCATTTTCGCACCGATGTTGGAGATTACTGCTCCAAAAGACAATTCGCTTTTCTTCAGGCTTCTTTTGAATTTTTTATTGTAATAGTAACCAATATCTGCGGCTACCGATTGGGCTGGCTGAATATCTCCATTCACGGCTGAGGCGCCTAGGTTGGAGCGGATATATTTCAGGTTCACCCCAATACCCGAGGACTCGGACAGCATTCTGGAATACCCCACCTGAATGTTATAATCTCTGGGGCGGCCCTGGGGTAAGTTTGTTTGACCATTCTCATCTACAAATTCGATGGTTCCCATATTAAAATAGGTCAATGAAACCGAGATAAGCTGTTCTCGAGTTAATTTGTAATAACCACTCAAATAAGAAATGGACATGTCATTGGTGATCTTACCCAGCCAGGGTGTATAGGAAAGGGAGGCAGCAAAATCATTTTCGATAAAAGCATATTTTCCCGGGTTCCAGTATGCTGAAGCTAAATCTGCGGAAGTAGCAGCTCCCATGTCACCTAAACCTGCCGAACGAGCATCCGGGGAAATTAACATGAAGGGAACGGCTGTTTGAATAACACCACCACCTTGTTGCCCGGAGGCATTTGGCCCACCAGGACCAATATTTTGGGCAAACACGGTTGTTGGAGAAAAAGCCAGTGCGATTAAAAAGCTAAAAATATAATTGAGTTTCTTCATTGGTTCAAAATAGGTTTTAAACAGTGGGTACAGTTGAACAAATTTGCAGTGAATACAAGGTAATGATTTTTATGGTATATATATCAATCTGTTCAAACTTTCAGATTTACCTTTTTCATTTAGATTTTCCACAGAAAGTTTAAACAAATACATACCTGAGGCGAGCTGTCCGGCACTTTCAGCAGGTTTCCAGCTTTCCATTTCTACTACTGAAGATGCGCGATCAAAGCTTTCTGAAATGGTGTAAATCAATTGCCCCTGGGTGTTATAAATTTGAACTTTTGCCACCAAAGGATCTCCCGGAGTGTTATGCTCAAACCTGAAAACGGTACTTTCTCTAACTGGGTTAGGGAAATTGAATACATTTCTTAATGTAAGTTTATCCTGCTCTGTTACTAAAAATGTAATTACTTTTTCCGATGCATTGTTAAAATTATCCCAAGCTTTTACACGAATTTGATGTTCTCCATCTGTTAGTCCGGAAAAAGGATAGTTGATCCAGCCGGTTTGGTAGTCATCTACCGCGGATTGGTAATACTTGTTTAGTGGGATTTGCGCACCATTATCCAGTTGGGTAAAAGGGTTTTGCCCGATATTGTTTGGAGAAATGGAAATGCCGGTTTCTGCGGTTAACTTTCCCAAAAGATCAAAAGCGGAGGGCGTTAAACTTCCTTCCACAAAAAGCGTGTCATTGATGAATAGTTCTATCTGCGGGCCCAGTTCTGATTCTACCGGATTGTCAGATGTTCCTCCAATTGTTATACGGTCTTCTCCGCCCAGGGCCGGCTTACCTTCCTCATTGGAGTAAGCAAAAGTCTGGATGATGGCTCGGCCTTTTTGGTAATCGATGTTTTTGGGTACGACAAATTCAATGGAAAACGCTCCATTTTCCACGGTGGCCTGCCCATTGAATAGTAGGTTTTCATAGACGTCGTAGCTCATCACATCATCCCGAAAACCTAAGGTTTGATTCTGTAAAGGCTTGTCATAAACCTTCACTTCCACAATTCCATTGAAAGAAGGATCCATATTTCCGGAAGCGAGATTGACTTGTCCGTCCATTTGAATGAAGTCCATTGCCGCCAGGTTGGGCTGCTCCGAAGGTGCTTTACCATTAATATTCAGGATTTCCACTTGTGGGCTTCCGCAAATCAGCCGCATAGAAGGATCTCCCAAAAGGGCAAAATTTCGATTGACAGCACCTGCCAGCGCATTGTTTTTGGTGTCTTTGAAAATATCTCCTAGTCTTCTGAATTGCCCTCCTTCTTCTCTTAGGAAAAGCGCATTATGAAAAGCCCTGTTTAATTCCTGATTGGTAGAGGCAAAAACCTTACGGGTAGTTGTTACCAAACCAATAGCTCCTCCATTAGGATTTTTTAGTAATAATTCCGCCCCACTTTCCAGTTGTGGATGATCATACACCCCATAGTCACAGGTGGCGGTAATCACCAGGGGAAGCTTTTCATAATTTTGAAGATTATTCACCATGGCCCGGGTCAGGATGTTTTCATCCGCCCATTGTTCAAAACTTCCATGCCCCTGGTAACTAATGGTTAAGGCCCCCTCTTCAAAAGCACCGATGATGGCCGCTTCCGTTACCTGAGATTTTCCAATATTTCCCGGGTCTCTGGGAGCGGCATCCAGGTATATCTTTTCAGGTCTGAATGCCGGATGATCTTTGTGGATGATTTGGGCGATCTCATCGGTTTGTTTTTGGTGTATGTTGCCATCACCATCATCTGCCACATAAACCATCCTGGACTGCCAGTCCTGAGGCGGCAGGCTTTCATACCGAATAAGCTTATCCACCACAACCTGAGCTTCTTCGGGAGTTTGTACGGGTAAACGACCGATACCAATTTCCAGGCTATGATCTCCTGCCCGGCTTTCTTCCCAAAAACCTTCGTTCTCCTCTAAAAACCCAAAGTAGTCATCCGAGGAGTGAGAGTAAATGGGATGAGTGGAATTCCGGCTTTCATAAACCGGGACAAAATTGGTGTTATTCGTGACGCGATCCAGATAATCAAATGAACAGTCGCCAAAAAGTAAAAGATATTTTAATTGTTGATTGCCGGCCTCATAAAGAAAACGCATATAGTTTCTGACGGCAGAGATGTCCTGACTACCCATAGAAAATTGGGAAAATACATCCTCAATATTGACCACCCTTACATGGAGACCCTGGCTTTGATTTCGGTAAGTAGCCAATTCCTGCGCCTGAGTCATGAAATTAGGATGGCTAACAATGACCATATCCACAGCCGGATTTGATCTTATATTGGCCGCATTAAAGGATCCGATGATTTCGGGGGTTAGTCCATTATCAGGATTAAAAGCAATATATCTTCCTGCTCCCGCAGTTTGAGAACCAAAGGTGGTGTTCCCGTTGGCAAACTGACTCGACTGAAGGCTGGCGTTAGCAAAATCCGTTACCTCCCATACCTGGGTGTTGGCATTGGTGCCGGAGATTTGAAATCGTTTTTCGTCTTGTCCTGCAGCCCTTGTCTGCCGAAACACCGTTTGTCCATTAAAAAGTTTTAGGCTTCTTTCTGCATTAACCACGACAGCATCTAAATTTCCATAATGACGAAATGGTTCTGCATTAGTACTGAATCGGATGTCAAAATTGAGGCTGGTGGCTGCAGGGTCAATGACCAGTACAGAGGGGTTTTCAAATATTTCAGAGGCCCATTTACCTCTTTCAGCATAGTCTGCATTGGAAACCCCCGAGATGCTCATGCTCCCTAATTTAGTGTTATTGAGCGAAACAGCCACTTCGGCTGTCCCATAGGAGGAGTTCAGGGCGCGAAGATTAACCTTTAAGCTTCCATCGGTGGACAGATCACTAATTTCAAAATTTACCCTCTGGCTGCCCCCATTCTCAAAACGTTCCCCATACCAGAATCTACCTGACTGCCCTAAAATATTGTAAATCTCTTCCTCGAAAGCCATCACCTCGGTAAAGGTGGTATAGAGTGTGCCGGTATTGATGGCGGGCGCTGTGGTGATTCTTTTTCCCAGGCCTTCGGTTTTTATATGGAAAAAGACAAAAGCCTCCCGGCTGTACAAGTTTTTTTCAAAATCAATAAAACCGGCCTCTTCATTGAAGAAATAACGATCCGGCCCTTCAGCATAAAAATAAACAGCATCATTGGTGTCAAACTTACCGTTAGCCTCCCCATCTACCCAAATGGCCAGTTCCGGCAATTGGTGAACTTCATTCAGGGCATTTTCCTGGGGAAGCATACCGCCTTCACGTCCGTAAATAGCGATTTTTCTGGGATCAATATCAGCAGGATTTAAGCCCATTTCCTGCAGGCTGTTGGCAGTGATTTTAAATACTCCGGCCTGATTGACTTTCAGTTTCACCCAGGTGCCCTGACTCAAGTCCGGACTTGAAGCTGCTGCAAAAGCGGATTTGCACACAAGCAATAGGGCCATGAGCCCTAAGAAAAAATAGGAATATGAACGGTGGGAATTCGACATAAAAAACAGCAAAGGTGGCGATTAGGAACGATAAGCTCTTACAAAGGAAATTAGGATATACAACAAAATAATAAAAGGGACCGAGGCGACATTCAGTATAAAAATGGAGGCTGCCGCCAGGATAATAAAGGAGTAAATCAACTCATTCCCTTTCCATCCATAAGTTTTGAACTTTAAGGCGAACATCGGGATTTCCGAGGTGAGCAATAGGGAAAAGGCGAAATTCAATCCCAAAAGTAAATAAGGATTCAATAACCAGTTTTCCGCTCCTAATATATTATGAGCCAGCATAAAAGGTAGGGCACTCGCGAAAATGGCATTTGCCGGAGTGGGTAAACCGATAAAGGAGGTCGTCTGGCGATCGTCTACATTGAACTTGGCTAGTCGCAATGCGGAGAATGCCGCCATGATAAAGGCAAAATAGGGTACATATTCCGGTAGCTCGCATTGCCCTAAAAGCTGAAAATAAAGCACAGCCGGCAACACTCCAAAAGTGACCATATCGGCCAGAGAGTCCAATTCTCCCCCAATAGGTGAAAATTGTTTAAGAAGTCGGGCCGTAAAACCATCAAAAAAGTCGAAAATAGCTCCTGACCATATCATGCCGGCCGCCCAAAGCAAATTTCCCTGAAAGGCCAGCACAATGCCGACACAGCCTGAAAGTAAATTCAGGCAGGTAAGCGTATTTGGAATATTGAAAATTTTCAATTTGCTAGCATTATCTGACATATGGATTTTCTCTTTTTTCTTCTCCTACAGAAGTGGCAGGGCCGTGTCCAGGATGGATTACCGTTTCCTCTGGTAAGGTATACATCACTTCTTTAATGGACTTTGCCAGGATATCGAAATCTCCTCCCGGTAAATCTGTTCTACCAATACTTCGTCTGAAAAGTACATCACCGGCAATAATATTGCCACTTTCAGCATGATAAAAAGCCACATGCCCGGGAGCATGGCCCGGAACAAAAAGTACTTTCAAGGCCGAATTTCCAAAAGTGAAAGTTGCCCCCTCTTTTAATTCCTCATCGGCGGTAGTAGGCTCATAAGCCGGAAATCCCCACATGGAGGCGTAATTTTCTACTGCAGCCAGCGTGGGGTTATCAGCAGGGTGTAGGTGCAGTTTTACTTTAAAGGTATTTTTGACAAAAGCATTGCCCAATACATGGTCCACATGGGCGTGGGTGTTCAAAAGGGCCACCACTTTCAGTTGTTCGCCATCAATATAAGCCTGCAGCTCCTGACGTTCTTCATGGGTATAGCAACCCGGGTCAATAATCACGGCTTCCTTGGTTTCATCATGAAGCACATAGGTGTTTTCAGAAAAAGCGTTAAAGGGAAAAACTTTTATTTGCATATTCTTAATATTTTAGCCCTAAATTTCTCGATTAATCTGCAAAAACCATAATCCTAAACCATTTACTATGCAAGCCTACGATTATATTATTATAGGTCAGGGTATCGCGGGTACCGTCATCAGTCATCAATTGCGAGAAGCAGGGATGACGGTTCTGGTCATCAATCAAACCAATGCCAATGCTTCCTCCAGAGTGGCGGCAGGCATTATTAACCCGATAACGGGGCGTAAAATGTCATTGACCTGGCGGGCACACGATCTTTTTCCCTATTTGTGGGATTTCTACAGTCAACTGGAAAAGCAATTAGGCATTAAAGCCTTACACCTGCAGGAAATATACCGCCCCTTCCTTGAGGTGGTAGAACAAAATGACTGGATGGGCAAAAGCGCTGAAGATAATTTTAAGCCTTTTGTGAATTCGGTGAATGCACCGGCAGAGGAGGGAATTCATGCCCCTCATGATGGATTGGCTCTTAATCAGGCGGGCTGGCTGGATCTTAACTTGTTGTTGGATACTTACCGTGATGCATTAGGAGTCCACTATCGCGAAGCGGCTTTTCGGGAGGAGGATTTATTGCTGACAGCCGAGGGCGTCGAATATGAAGGTGTAAAAGCCAAGGGAATTATTTACGCCCAAGGATATGCGGTGGGGGAAAGTAAGTACTGGGAGGGACTCCCTTTCAGACCAGTAAAAGGAGAAGTGTTGACCATTGAACTGGACCGTGACTTTGAGCGAATTTACAATCGGGGGGTGTTTGCCCTGCCATTGGGTAATCACCGCTATCGAGTAGGGGCAACTTATGATAATCATAATTTGAATTACGAGGTTACCGAACAGGCTAGAAAAACCCTTTTGGAAAAGCTGGAAGGTTTGGTGAAGCTGAGTCCCAAGGTGGTGGATCAACGGGCGGGCATTCGCCCGGCGACTAAGGACCGAAGACCATTTATAGGGCAGCACCCTGATTATCCACAAATTTTTCTCTTTGGCGGGCTTGGCACCAAAGGGGTTTCCTTAGCGCCTTTTTTTGGAGAACAGCTGAAGAATCTATTACTAAAAGGGACTAAAATAGAGCCGGAAGTGGATATCTATCGGTTTTTTTAAGATATTAAAGTCGAAATTTCCCCTGCCGGCTGGGTTTTCTTCAGGGGGAAATTTTCTTTTTTTCATTTTTATTGATTGTCAAGCAAATACCTTGGAACGTATAGCGGAAACATTCGTAGAAAAAATTATGTATTAGGGAAACTTAGGTGCAAAAGAAGTCGATGGGCATGGGCAGTGGATTGCCCCTAATAAATCTCTAAATATTATTGCCGGTTGGGGAGGACTCTCTCCACTTTTGCTAATAACCTACTGAACACCTATGCTCCAACGCTTATTACTATTAGGTATACTATTTCTATTTTGCCTCACCCCTTTTTTCCGGGTTTCTGCACAGGCTTTACGTGATGAATTTGGCCAAAACCGAATTCAGTATCAGGTGAAAGACTGGAAATACTACAGCACAGATAATTTCGATATTTATTATTATGAAGGCGGACAGCAATTTGCCAAGTTAGGCATTGAATACCTCGAGGAAGAGTTTGACCGCATGACCGACCTTATCGGTTATTCCCCTTATTCCAAGGTTAAAATTTTCCTCTACAATTCAGAGGAGGAATTAGGGCAAAGCAATGTAGGGCTTAGTGGAAATTACTACTCGATTGGAGGGCAAACCAATTTCACTAAATCTCATGTGGAATTAGCCTACCCGGGCACCATGTCCCTGTATCGCGAAACGCTTTTATTTCATGTCGCCAAGCTTTTAGTGGAGGACATGATGTTCGGCGGATCTTTGGCGGATATGTTTCAGAGTACCTATTTGTTGAATTTACCCACCTGGTTTGTTACGGGAGCTTCCGCTTATATTGCCGAGGGTTGGTCGGTGGAAATGGATGATTTCGTTCGGGAATTAATCATTTCTGAAGATTTTAGAAGGGTAAACAGCTATTCCGGGGAGGAGGCGCAGCTTCTGGGGCAATCCATCTGGAATTTTATTGTGCAGCGATACGGAAGAGCCAATTTATCCAATATTCTGAACTTAACCCGCATCATTCATAATGAGGAACGTTCCATTGTGAGCACCCTCGGGATTTCTTATCCGGAATTTATTTCAGAGTGGCAACGTTTTTACAAGGACATGTCAGCCAATATAGGCAACTCTTACCAAATGCCACAGGATCAGTTTCTGCTGTTTGATAAAAATAAAAAGGGACGTGCCTATGGTAAAATGCGTATTAGTCCGGACGGTACCCGTATTGCTTATGCGGTGGATAATTCCGGTAAGTTCAGTGTGGAGGTAGAAGAGATTGCCAGTGGAAAGGTAAAAACAATTATTAAGGCAGGTTATAAAGAAGTTAACCACAGGCCGGGAGAATATTTACCACTGATCAGCTGGAAGGATGATAATACGCTGGGCATCATTTACCGGAAAAAGGAGCAAAGCTATTTGCAGATGTACGAATTTTCTTCCAAATCCTTTTTAGAACGCCCCTTGGGTCGGGTGAATAATATTACTTCTTTTGATATTAAAAGAGATAGTAATGTCGGGATCATTGCTGCAGATCGAAAAGGTAGAAATGGTCTGTTTTTAGTCTCCCTGAAACGTTTTACTACGAGGTTATTGACTAAGGATATTTTTGATGACATTGAGCCTCGCTTTATTCCTAATACCAATACGGTAGTTTTTGCATCTAACCGTATATCAGACACTCTTGGTGTGAAGGATAATAAACTTAAGGATTTACCAGAAACCTATAATATTTTCCTTTATAATCTGGATACGACCAGAACGGTCCTAACACGGGTTACCAATAATATTGGCTATAATATTAAACCAGTGCCTGTTGATGAACAGTACTTCTATTATTTGAGTAATCAGCAGGGTATATATAATCTTTATCGGTATGATCTTGAAAACCGCTTGTATCAGCAGGTAAGTAATTACGCAGTAAGTATTCGGGATTATGATATTGGCCCGGATAACGCTATGGTGTATACCGCCCGTAAGTCGGATAAGGATTTTATCTATTATGAGCCTAATGCGCCATTGAACAGAAGTATTTTTACACTTGCCACCGGCAGAAGACAACTTCTAAATGCGAAGGCGGTCAAAGACCGAATGGAGAAAAGAAAAAAGCAGGCTTTGCAGGATTCCCTGGAAAGGGTGGAAAATGAGTTGCGTAAATTTAATGAAACCCTTCGTTCTCCGGGTTCTTTATTTTTGGATTCCATAGCCAATACCATTGGAAAAGATTTTGATCAGCCTCCTCTAAAGGATTTGGACCCGGAAGGGCTGGCTACGGAAAGTCTGATTTCTGATGATCCTAATTTGGTAAACACGGATAATTATCAGTTTTCTTCTACGAAAACGCCGGCAAATAAGAAAAGAGAATCTTTCCTTACACGCTACAGACTCATGCGCCGAGACTCCCAGGTCATGGGGCCGGATGATTATGAGACCTACTTTAGGATGAATAATTTGGTGACCTCATTTGTGATTGACCCCTTGATGGGCTTTGGTATTCAGATGGAAGCCGAAATGACCGACTTATTGGAGGATCATCGCTTTTATGGGGGATTTGTAATGGCGACTGATTTCCGTTCCGGAACTTTCTTTGGAGAATATGAATACCTTAAAGGCTTTTTAGATTACAGGATTCGTTATGACCGTAGGGTGTTAAACATGACCACGCAGCAGTTTGAGGAGCAGCAATATAAAATGAATAAGTTGGAAGCTTCCGTTTCCCTGCCGGTGAGTATTAGTTCCAGAGTTTCTTTAACCCCCATGCTGACGCATACCGTCTGGGTGGATAAAAATATTGATAATTTGGTAAATCCACCTATTAATCCTGTAGGAAATCCCGAAGGATTGTATTCTGGTATCAAAGGGCAGTATGTTTTTGATAATACCACCAGTCAGGGCTTGAATTTGAGGACGGGCTTTCGAGCCAATGCCGGAATAGAATATCAATTCGCTACCATGGGTGATTTGGAGAGTTTCGGGAAGTTGTCCATGGATATCCGACATTATTTGCCCATTCATAAAGAAATTGTGGTGGCGACCAGATTGTATTATGGCCGGTTTTTCGGGGATGGCGCCAAGCAGTTCTTATTAGGTGGCGTAAACAATTGGCTGTTTAATCAAACGGAAAATGATGGGCAGAGCGCTGAGCCGGGAGATCCACTGTACTTTGAAAATGATTTTAATAATTCTGATATTCTTTTTGCGGAGTATGTAACCGATTTGCGCGGATTTAATTACAATACGTTTAGTGGAACAAATGCCTTATTGGGAAATATTGAATTAAGGGTGCCCTTGATTCGTTATTTGTCCCGCGAACCGATATCTTCCAATTTCTTGAGAAATCTCCAGTTTGTTGGCTTCTTTGATATTGGTTCTGCCTGGACCGGTCCCTCCGCTTTTGCCCGCGAAAATAATATCAATACTGATGTAATAGAGGGCGGGCCTTTTGTGGCCAGAATTAATAACTTTAAAAACCCCTGGCTTTACAGTTACGGTGTGGGCATGAGAGCGCCGCTGCTGGGTTTCTTCACCCGACTGGATCTGGCCTGGGCCACCGAAGATTACGAACGTAAACGTCCGAGGTTGTCCATCTCCATTGGATACGATTTCTAAAAAATAAATAGCACAAAAAAACGCCGATCAGAAATCCTGATCGGCGTTTTGCTTTCAAACGGTATTGTTATCCCGAATTATTCACCTCCAAATTTATCAACCAGATGGAAGTAATTAAATTACAGGCCGTTATAATTTATTTTCTTTGATTTATTATAGCCCAAATTGGGGCAAGTTTGCTTTCTCCTCATTCACCTGCCTCGTTGAAATAAAGTTGAAATAGGGAACTATTCCTTCATTTTTTCCGCCTTGCAGCTAAACGAGGATTTAAGCATAACTAATCCGGGTTATTTAGAGGCTTTCGCCTTCTTTGCTTTCTGCATAGGGTTACTGCCGTAGGAAGCGCCCCTTGCGGCTTTACTTCTTTCGAATAGTTCGAACCTCGAAGGGATGCTTTGTCGAGGGAAGTAATTATTATTCAGGTCGGTATCTGCAGTTTCCAGCATGGGGTCCAGAATAATATTGGTGACTTCTTTTTCAAAGGCAAATACTTTGCTAACCTCCTCTTCGTTTTTTCTCCAAATTTCAGCGGGAATAAAAGCAGTTTCATGACTACCATCCTCAAAGTCAAATTGTAAAATGATGGGCATTACCAATCCTCCCACATTTTTAAAATCCAATTGATAGAAATTCAAGTCGCTATTTAATAATGCTTTGTCCTTTTCAGAAAGTTTGGTAATAAAGGTTTTATAAGCTTTTCGCTGTTCGTCGGTCGTTTTGTAGGGATCGTAGGAGTTATAGAAATCACGAAGATCCGGACGCTCATCATCCACCCGGGTAGTCAATTGCTTATTTCGCTCTTTGCTGATACTTTTCTCTCTTTTTTCTGCCTTCGCTTTTGCAATTGGGTTCTCTACATCCGGATTTTTTGTATTCAACTTATACCACTGTACATTTTCCAAAGAGATATCCACATGATCAGTCGAATAGAACCAGCCTTTCCAGAACCAGTCCAAATCCACGGCTGAGGCATCCTCCATCGTTCTGAAGAAATCCTCCGGCGTTGGATGTTTGAAAGCCCATCTTTCCGCATAAGTTTTGAAAGCGTAATCAAAAAGCTCCCGGCCCATTACCGTTTCTCTTAAAATATTAAGTGCTGTAGCGACTTTGGCGTAAGCGTTGGAGCCAAATTGCTTCAATTGTTCTGAGTTGGTCATGACCGGAACGATATTATCCGGATTGCCTTTCATATACGGAACAATTTTGGACGGAGCCCCTCTTCTTGAAGGATAATCATGCTCCCATTCCTGCTCTGTTAAGAATTGAAGGAAAGTATTCAATCCCTCATCCATCCAGGTCCATTGGCGTTCATCGGAATTGATGATCATTGGGAAATAATTATGTCCTACTTCGTGGATAATTACGGAGATCATCCCGTACTTCGTTCTTTCTGAATAGGTGCCATCCTCGGCCACACGTCCGTAATTGAAGCAAATCATCGGGTATTCCATTCCATTAGCTGCTTCGACGGAAATCGCTACCGGATAGGGGTAGTCAATGGTATATTTGGAATAGGTGCGAAGGGTATGAGCCACTACTTCTGTGGAGTATTTATAATATAACTCATAGGCTTCTTTTGGGTAATAAGACATGGCCATTACCTTCTTATTGTTCAACTGTACCCCCATGGCATCCCACACGTATTTTCTGGAACTACCAAAAGCAAAGTCGCGCACATTTTCGGCCTTATAAACCCAGGTTTTTTCTCCTTTAAGTTGTTTCTTTTCTGCTTTTTGGGCCTCATCTTTGGTCACAATCAATACCGGGCGATCCGCAGTTTGAGCTTTTTCCCATCGTTTCAACTGTGTTGGATTCAGGATTTCTTCCACATTCTGAAGTTCGCCTGTCGCACAAACGATATGGTCTTCCGGAACGGTAATGGCGACTTCGTAATCCCCGAAGGTCAGCGCAAACTCCCCGGAACCCAGGAATTGTTTATTTTGCCAGCCATTCACATCATCATATACACACATTCTGGGAAACCACTGACAAATGGTATAAAGGTAATTTTCATCTTTAGGAAAATACTCATAGCCGGAACGTCCGCCCAATTGCATCCGGTCATGGATATTGTACCACCATTTCACATCAAAAGTAACAGAAGCACCAGCAGCCAAAGGCTCAGGTAAATCTATACGCATCATGGTTTTGTTGATGGTGTAGGGTAGCGCATTGCCCGCAGCATTTTTCACTTCTTCAATATGAAAGCCCAGATCCTGATCATGTCCCATGAAGCGGTTGATCTGGCCGGAAGACATTTTTTCATTAATCTCACTTGGCGCAATTTTAAAAGAATCCGAGTCTTTGTTTCTCATGTTCTGATCCAGCTGCAACCAAAGGTATTGCAGGGCATCCGGGGACTGGTTGTGGTAAGTGATGGTTTCCTGTGCATCAATGCGCTGTCGTTCATCATCCAAGTGCACTGCTATTTTGTAGTCAGCGCGTTGTTGCCAATACTGGTGGCCGGGAGCTCCGGATCCAGTTCGGTAGAGGTTTGGCGTGGCCAGGTCATTGCCCAGCTGCTCGAACTTACGGCCTTTGTAGGGGCTGTAAGCCTCTTGCGCAAAAGTGATCATCGGCCACAAGCACGCAATCGCAAGCAAAATTCGTTTGTTCATAAAAAAAGCAAGATAGGTAAGGTTAAGAAAGGGTTACCAAAATTTGGCCTGATACATCAAAATCACCGAGACGGTCAGGATAGCAATCGTCCAGGTAGGCTTCCAATAGTGGTAAAATTTTTTATTGATTAAAGTAAATAGCTGAAATAGTAAGAAATAAGCAATAACAATCACCACCTGACCGGCTTCTAAGCCCAGATTAAAGGCAAGTAGCGGGGTGAAAATATCCTGTGAACGGCCCAATAGAGATTGCAGGTAGGAGGAAAATCCTAGTCCGTGGATTAAGCCGAAAGCCAAAATCACGGCATAGGCCCATCCGTAGCCGGATTTTTTGGTAGTACCACTTTTTAACTGAAATAAGTGGGTGACGCCCGTAATGAAAATAGTGAGTGGAATTAAAAACTCTACATAGTCACCGTTTACTTTCACAATGCGAAATGTAGCCAGCGCCAGAGAAATACTGTGCCCCACAGTAAAAGCAGTTAGTAATCCCAGAATTTTTTGCCATTGTCTGATTGTGAACGAAAGACAGAGGGCAACGACGAAAAGTAAATGGTCGTATCCATCCAGGTCCAAAATGTGCAACCAGCCCATTTCAAAAAAGGTAGAAAATGTGCTCATTTGTAAAAAAGAAGTCTAAAAAAAGGAAAATATAGTCTGTATGGCGAGTGAAAAGCGTGGCTTTAGCTCAGCCAATAATTTGTTAATTTACAAAAAATACCCTTTTTGCTGTTCAAATTTTACCCAAATCCCCGAAAATGAGAAAATTTTATATTGTCGGCGTCTTTTTGTTATCATTGGTTACTTTAAGTAATCCCGTATATGCTCATCCCTATCATATTAGTTTGTTGGACATGAAATATGATGTGGAAGAGAAAAGAATTGAAATGGAGGGCAAAGTTTTTCTGGATGATTTGGCCGATGCCATTTTGAGGGAACAGCAATTAAAGGTGGATTGGGAAATGGGAATTCCAGAGGAAGCGGTGGAAGCTTATTTTTTGGAACATGTTAAAATTCAATGGGAAGGAGATGCACGGGAAATTCGGTTTGTAGGGATGGAAATTGAGGATGATGCCTTGTGGGTGTATTGCTATGTGGAAAAGGTTAAGCCCAGGGGAGTTTTAGAAGTGAAGAATACCATACTTTTTTCAGAATTTGATGATCAGCAAAACCTGGTGCATTTTCAGGATGAAGTGGGTTTGAGGTCAGAACGATTGCATAGCGGGAGAAAATTAGTGGCTTTCCCGCTACGTAAGGTTTAACCATCAAAATGAAATTTTTCGTAAACTTCCCACACATTTCCATCATGTTTGAGTAGTGTAATGTATTTAACCTGAATGGTTTGTGTGTATTGTTTTTCTTTGAAGAAATTCCAGGCCTCTGGAAAAATAGCCTTTTTTAAATCCCGAAATGCAATAGTAAAATGTGGGCGGAAAGGACGTTCTTTATAGTCGGCATTGAATAGGTTGAGTTCTCGCTTCATCATTTTTTTCAGCTTAGTCTGTAAATTGGACAATTCCATACTTTGCTTTACATCTACAAAAATTACACGAGGGGGGAATTGGTTGAAATTATTTAATTCAATTTCAAAGCCAGTTTCTTGGCTTGCAAAATTGGAAATTGTCGTTTTTAATTGATTTAATTTTTTCTTTTTCCATAAAAAAGGCATGTGTAAAGTGAGGTGTGGAGGTGACTTTAGGGCCCCACTTGTTGAAAAATGTGTTGCCGCCTCCAGCTTAAACTGATGGAGGTCATGAAATACTGGTTCCTCAGGCACGATGGCGATAAAAAATCGGTCAGTTTCTTTATTTTTCATGATTTATTGCATTGTATGTTTGAAAAGAAAAGTAGCGATTATCTAATATTGCAAAGGTTTGCAGTTAGAAGAATTTTCATGTATTATTACCGATAATTAACACTTTTTTAGTTTAATTAAGCGTTAAAAATTTTCTGCAGCAAATTTCAACAGTTCAGCTTATTATTTCACCTTTTGTATGTCAAAATTTAACAGGACCAACAAAGTAACCAATAGGAGAATTTCAAAAAGTAGCATTTCCAAAACGCTTCTTGTGGAGGTTTCTTGGGAGGTATGTAATCAGGTGGGGGGAATTTATACGGTGATCCGTTCCAAGGCTCCTACGATGGTTAAAAAGTGGGAAGAGAATTATACCCTGTTGGGTCCATATGTACATGATCAAGCACAGGCGGCTTTTGAGCCACTACCATTGGAGGAGTCCAATGCGGTGTGTCGGGCAGTAAAAAGGATGCAAGAGTCCGGATTGGACGTACATTATGGCGAGTGGTTGGTTACCGGAAAACCAAAGGTGGTTTTGGTAAATCCCAATTCTGTATATGATCGTCTGGGTGAAATTAAATACAATCTTTGGGATCATCATGGGATACCGTTGCCTTCACAGGATGACTGGTTGGATAAGTCAGCGGCATTTGGAGAGTTGAGCAGAATCTTCTTCAGTATTTTAGCAGAGGAAGAGACCTCCAAAAATATCATCGGTCATTTCCATGAGTGGATGTCTTCCACTGCAATTCCTGAATTGCGCTATGAAGGCGTGAATATCTCAACGATCTTCACCACTCATGCCACCATGTTGGGGCGTTATTTGGCGGCCAATGATCAGGAGTTTTATCATCACCTGCCATTCTTTGATTGGGAGAAAGAAGCGATCAATTTCAATATTGAGCCACAGGTTCGGATTGAGCGCGCAGCGGCACACGGTGCACATGTATTGACGACCGTATCAGAGGTGACGGGGCAGGAATGTATCCATTTGTTGGGCAGAAAGCCGGATGAGATTACCCCGAACGGCTTGAATATTGAGCGTTTTACTGCCCTGCATGAATTTCAGAATTTACATAAAGAGTATAAGGAGAAAATCCATCAGTTTGTGATGGCTCATTTCTTCCCAAGCTATACTTTTGATTTAGATAATACGCTTTATTTCTTTACTTCGGGTAGATTCGAGTATAAGAATAAAGGTTTTGATACCACTTTGGAAGCTTTGGCGAAATTAAACTATCGCCTGAAGCAAGAACAAAGTGATGTGAACGTGGTGATGTTTTTTGTGACAAAACGGCCATACCAGTCGGTGAATCCGGACGTATTGCATTCGCGTGCGGTGATGGAGGAGTTACGCCATACCACTAAGATGATTCAGAATCAGATTGGAGAGCGCCTGTTCTATGCAGCGGCATCTTCGGATGATCACAAACTTCCGGAGCTGAATGAGTTTGTGGATGAGTATTGGAAATTACGTTTCCGTCGTACTTTACAGTCCTGGAAAAGTGGTGGATTGCCATCGGTAGTGACCCACAATTTGTACGACGATCATAATGATGAGATCCTGAACTTCCTGCGTTCTTCTAATTTGTTGAACCATGAGGATGATCGTGTGAAGGTGGTTTATCACCCGGATTTCATTTCTCCTTCCAGTCCTTTGTTCGGTATGGAATATGGGCAGTTCGTTCGTGGTTGTCATTTGGGAGTATTCCCATCTTACTATGAGCCATGGGGTTATACGCCACTGGAGGCGATGGCTTCCGGAGTGCCTTCGGTGACTTCTGATTTGGCAGGTTTTGGTGACTATGTGGTGAATAACCTGCAGGATCATGAAGAAAAAGGGATTTATGTAATTGACCGTAAGAATGCGAACTTTGATGCAGGTGCGGATCAGTTAGCTTATAAATTACACAAATTCATTAAGATGGATCGCCGTCAGCGTATTTCTCAGCGAAATAAGACGGAACACAACTCCACTTTCTTTGATTGGCATAACCTGATTCACCATTACGATAAGGCACACAATCTGGCGATTACCAGAAATAAGAAAGGAATGTAGTCCTTTTAGAAAATATAAAATGAACCGTGGGTATTTAGCCTGCGGTTTTTTTATGGGCTGAAATTCCGGGATAAAAAAAGCAGCCTTCCGGAGAAGACTGCTTTATTATTTTTTTAGGAATCTCCTTATTCTGCAGGAGTATCATCATCATCAGAAATGGATTTACGCATATCCGTATCCGCCTGGATATTTTGGAATTTGTAGTAATCCATAATGCCCATGTTTCCGCTTCTGAAAGCTTCGGCCATCGCTAATGGAATGGTGGTTTCCGCTTCAATTACTTTTGCACGCGCTTCCTGCGTTTTCGCTTTCATTTCCTGCTCAGCTGCCACCGCCATTGCTCTTCTTTCCTCGGCTTTTGCTTCCGCTACTTTCAAGTCAGCCTGTGCCTGATCTGTCTGAAGGGTTGCTCCAATGTTTTTCCCTACATCCACATCGGCGATATCAATCGACAGGATTTCAAAGGCTGTTCCGGCATCCAATCCCCGCTGCAATACCAGCTTGGAGATTTTATCCGGATTTTCCAATACCTCTTTGTGGGACTGGGCCGAACCGATGGAGGTTACAATACCTTCCCCTACACGGGCAAGGATAGTATCTTCACCTGCACCACCTACATATTGCTGGATGTTGGCACGTACCGTCACACGGGCAGTGGCAATCAACTGAATACCATCAGCGGCTACAGCCGCCACTTTAGGGGTAGTGATCACTTTTGGATTTACAGAAATCTGAACGGCTTCGAACACATCACGACCTGCCAAATCGATGGCGGTAGCTTTTTGAAAGTCCAGTCCAATATTGGCCTTGTCTGCTGAGATCAATGCTCTGACAATATTGTAAACATCTCCCCCCGCCAAATAGTGGGTTTCCAAATCATTGGTGGAGATTTTCAATCCCGCTTTAGTAGCGGTAATCAATGGATTAACGATGGTACTTGGTGGTACCTTTCTAATTCTCATAGCGACCAATTCTCCCAATGAAATCCGAACACCCGAGAAAAGGGCGGTGATCCATAGGTTAACAGGAACAAAGTATAGAAAGAGAAATAATAAAAATATTCCTAAAATAATAGGAACTACCAGACCGAATGAGCCCATAAATTTAACTTAAAGGTTGTACGATTATTTTATTGCTTTCAATGGAAATAATTTCAATGGATTGGCCAGCTTCCAGGAATAATCCTTTGGTGGTGACTTCCACTTCCATATCGCCGAAAAGTGCTTTACCTACCGGTTTCAAATCTGAAACAGCTTCGCCTTGCTCTCCTACAGAAAGGCCAAGGTTATCCCGGGTATTGACTTTGCTTTTAATGGCATCGGTATTGGCCATTTTTAACCAAGGCTTGGACTGAAAAGCATAGATTGATAATAGTCCTCCCGCTACGCCAGTACCCAATAATACCCAGTGGCCGGTATCACTTCCAAATTCGCTATAGGTCATGAAAACACCCCCAATCACGGATAGCACTCCTATAATTCCCACGAAAGTAGTGCCCGGAATAAAGATGATTTCGACAATGATCAGCAAAATGCCGATAAAAATTAAAAGGCCAATTAACCACATAGGAAAAGCTGTTATTTATGATCCCAATATAAGCTTTTGTGTAAATATTAGTAGCGGCTTTTGTAAGATATTAGGGTGGGAGAGTTATTATTTTAGTGAAAAATCAATATTTACTAAAATAAATTGGATTTGGTTAAGGTTGCACTTTAAATAAAGCCTCGGGGCTGTCAAAACGGAAATATTGGCGGAGGGTAATTTCCCACAAATAGAAGCTCGCCACTGTATTGTAAGGAGAGAATTTTGCGGCCAGCTTTTCAAAAATTTCCGGATTCATTTCCTCCCTTTGAAAGAGCCATTGCATGCCTTTCCTTAAGGCCAGGTCTCCGTAGGAATGAACGTCCTGACGCTGTAGGGTAAATATCAGGAACATTTGGATGGTCCAGGGGCCTACACCTTTGATGGGCAGGAGAAGGTGATGAATTTCTTTATCCGAAAGTTGCTGCAAAAATTCCGGAGTGAATTGCTCCGGTTTTTCGATAAAAGCCTTTGCAATTTCCCGACAGTATTTGGCTTTGGCATTGGATAATCCACAGCTTCTCAGTACTTCAAATTCCAGCGCTAAAAGGGCCTTTGGATCAGGTGTCTGCTCAAATAATTGTAAAAAGCGGTGGTAAATCGTATTGCCCGCGGCAAAAGAAACTTGTTGGTAGATGATATTAAAAACCAGGCCCAGAAAAGGATCGGGAACGATTTCCCGTTCCGGAATCTCCGGGACTAATTCCATTAATAAATTCATTTCCGGAATGCTTTGCAGGTGCTCTATGGCCTCGGCTTTGATTTCAAATTTCATGATTCCATTTGCTTTTTCAGGGCAAACAGCTCATCACGCAATTTGGCTGCGGTAATAAAATCGAGGTCTTTGGCCGCCTTTTCCATTTCCTTTTGGGTTTTGGCGATCATCTTTTCGATGTCCTCCTTCTTTGCATACTGCAGTACAGGATCGGCTGCCAGGGTTGGCTCCGGATCTTCGACATAGTATTCTTTAGGCTCTGCTTTGCTGTCGGCCACTTTGGTCTGCCCCAGAATTTCTTCTTTGGATTTTCGTACTGTTCTAGGCGTGATCCCGTGCTCCTCATTGTAAGCGGCCTGAATACTGCGACGTCGGTTGGTTTCTTCCATGGCCGTATTCATAGAGTCCGTGATACGATCGGCATACATGATTACAGTACCGTCTGCATTACGGGCGGCGCGACCGATGGTCTGAATCAGGGATTTGGTCGAACGCAGGAAGCCTTCTTTGTCTGCATCCAGAATGGCGACCAGGGATACTTCCGGCAAATCCAGTCCTTCCCGCAGCAGGTTTACCCCCACCAATACATCATAGGTTCCCAGGCGAAGATCCCGAAGGATTTCTACCCGATCCAGGGTTTTTACTTCCGAGTGGATATAGGCACATTTTACATTGGCTCTTTCCAGGAACTTGGTCAACTCCTCGGCCATTCTTTTGGTCAATGTCGTTACCAAAACCCTTTCATCCTTCTGAATGCGATTGTCAATTTCTTCCATCAAATCATCAATCTGATTAATGGAAGGGCGTACCTCAATTTTTGGGTCCAGCAAGCCGGTCGGGCGGATAATCTGCTCTACGATGATGCCCTCAGAATTACGAAGCTCGTAATCTGCCGGTGTGGCGGAAACGAATACCATTTGGTTGATCATTCCCTCAAATTCTTCAAATTTCAGTGGCCGGTTGTCCATGGCTGCCGGCAGGCGGAAGCCATAATCCACCAGATTTACTTTTCTGGCGCGGTCTCCCCCATACATGGCCCTTACCTGTGGGATGGTCACATGGCTTTCATCAATCATGATCAGGTAATCCTCCGGGAAATAATCCAGCAAACAGAAAGGGCGTTGCCCCGGCTTTCTTCGATCAAAGTAACGGGAATAGTTCTCCACGCCGGAGCAATAGCCCAGTTCGCGGATCATTTCCAGATCAAATTCCGTACGCTCCTGAATTCTTTTGGATTCTTCCACCCGTCCCTCCTCATCAAAGAAACGGATTTGTTTGACCATATCATCCTGAATTTCCTTAATGGCCGTTTGGATGGTGTCTTTACCGGTTACGAATAAATTGGCTGGGAAAATGGTGGTAGTCTGCTCGTCGGAAAGCTTTCTTCCTGTTTCCGGGTCAATGGTTTGTATGGCTTCAATTTCATCTCCCCAAAAATAGAAGCGGTAGGCGAAATCGGCATAAGCCAGGTACAAATCCACCGTATCACCCTTTACACGGAAGGTTCCTCTTTTAAAGTCCGATTCCGTCCTGCTGTACAAAATGTCCACCAAAGCAAAAAGGAATTGATTTCGGGGAACGCTGTCTCCCACTTTAAAGGAAAGTACATTTTTGCCGAATTCCTCCGGATTTCCGATACCATAAATACAAGATACGGAGGCCACTACAATGATGTCCCGACGGCCGGTGAGTAATTGAGAAGTGGCTTTTAAACGCAACTTTTCAATTTCTTCATTGATCATCAGGTCTTTTTCAATGAAGGTATTGGTGGCAGCGATGTAGGCTTCCGGCTGGTAGTAATCGTAATATGAAATGAAATACTCCACCGCATTTTCCGGGAAAAATTGCTTGAATTCTCCATAAAGCTGGGCTGCAAGTGTTTTGTTGTGTGCCAATACCAGCGTCGGACGTCCTGACTCCGCAATCACGTTGGCCATGGTAAAGGTTTTACCTGTTCCCGTGGCGCCCAGAAGGGTTTGAAATTTTTCCTGCCCCTCGATTCCTTCCACCAATTGCGCAATGGCCTGGGGCTGGTCTCCCATGGGTTTGTATTCCGAAGTCAGTTTGAAGTCCATATGGATGTTGATTTTGATTGGAGGGTACTCAATAATATCGCGGTTTTTTGCCGAAATAGCCAGCCTTTACGCTTCTTCCCCGGTTTTTTCCGCCTGCCAGATTTCCCAGCTTTTCTCCGCCTGAAGCACCAGCATTTCATAGCCATTTTTCGCTTTTGCGCCTTTTCTCAGGCCTTCCTGCATAAAGGCGGTGATTTCCGGATTATACACCAAATCATAAAGAAAATGTTGATCGGTAATTTCTTCATAGGGCAGATCCGGCTTTTCTGCTTCATTCGGGAAAGTGCCCAGCGGAGTGGTGTTGACCACCAATTTACACTGCTTTAAAATCTGCGGATTTTCAGCAATTTCCGTATAAGTATGGTCGGCATTTTCGGCGGAACGAGAGACCATCTTGACCGTGATGCTCAGGTCTTCCAGTGCAACCCTTACGGCTTTGGAAGCTCCACCAGTTCCCAATACCAATGCGGTTTTGATCTCCGATTGTTGGTCTCCCAGCCATTTTTCAAGGGAATTTTTAAAGCCATAATAGTCGGAGTTATACCCTTCCAACTGACCGTTCTCCAAAATTCTCACCACATTTACCGCTCCAATTTTCTTCGCACTTTGATCCAGCCGATCCATAAAAGGGAGTACCTCATTTTTATATGGAATGGTGACGTTGATGCCCTGCAGTCCGGCAGTCTCCTGAATGAGTTTTGGTAGAGCAGCTATTTCCGGAATTTCAAAAAGGTCATATTGGCAATCCTCAATTTCCTCTTTTTTAAATTTCTCAGTGAAATACTTTTTAGAGAAAGAATGGGTCAGTTTTTTGCCGATTAATCCAAATTGTTTCATAAAAAATGCGGTCGGTTTATTTCAATTTAGCTTTTCCACGAGCAGCGACATAATCCAGGCCATATACAAAGGCTATGGCCCCGAATATGCAGGCAATGGCGATGATGGTTTGCGGTTCGCCCTCATAAGTGGAAGGTAAAATATTTTTGGTAATTAAGGGTACTTGCTCTCCATGAGAATTGGTGCGGAAGGATAATACCGCTTTCCATGGCCATACTTTGTTCAGTGAACCGATCATGAAACCTGCCAAAAGTGCTACGGCAAGGTCATGGTATTTGGCCAGTAGCCAGGAGATAAATCGGCTGAATAAACCCAACCCCAGGATACATCCCATACCAAAAACGGCGATTACATCCAGTTTAAAGTCTTTAATGGCGTTGAGGATAAATTCATATTTCCCCAAAATCAGTAAAAGAAAGCTTCCTGAAATTCCGGGCAAAATCATGGCGCAGATGGCAATGGCTCCGGATAAAAAAATGTACCCATATCCTTCTGGCGTTTCGGTGGGGGTGGCTACCGTTACCAGGTAGGCAGTTAAAATGCCCAAAATTCCACTTAACAGCACTTTCCAATTCCAGTTCCGGATTTGTTTACTGACCAGAATGGCGGAGATGATGATTAGTCCGAAGAAAAAAGACCAGATGGGAATTGGGTGATTCCCTAAAAGATAGGTGATGACTTTCGCCAAAGAGATGACACTAGTGGCTATCCCGGCAAAAAGTATCAGAAGGAAGGTTCCGTTGATATGATTCCAGAAGCCTTTTATATCCAATTTAAATAAAAGCCGGATGGCTGTGGCATCCACGGATTTAATGGAATTAATCAGCGTTTCGTAAATGCCGGTAATAAAAGCAATGGTTCCGCCGGAAACACCCGGTACTACATCGGCTGCGCCCATGCCCATGCCCTTCAAAAATAAAGTGAAATAAGATTTCATGATTAATAATCGTCTTTGCTTGGATCAAGCCATTTTTTGCAGCCTAAGCCGAATTATTCACCGCTAAATTCATCAGATCAAGCCAGAGGGCTTATCTTCAGTCCATTATTGGTGTTTTTCTTTGATTTTTAATAGCCCAAATTCGGGCAGGCTTACTTTCTCTTCATTCCTCTGCTTCTTTGGCAAAAACTCGAAATCGGAAAAATTCCTTCATTTTTCCCGCCTTGCAGCTCAACGAGGATTTAAGCAGGCCTAATTCGGGCTAAATATACCCAAATGCCGTCGATCAAAAAATAAAAAAGCGAAGACCCCGGAGAATCTTCGCTTTTGGTAAGGAGGCGCTATAAATTACTGGATAGCTTCCTCAATGTTTTTGTTGGAAAGGAAATCCATGAAGGTGTCTCCTCTCAATCCTAAGCGAATGGTCTCCAAAGGAATTACCTCATTAGGGGCAAGGTTTCCTAGGTTTACATTTGGCCCGCAAAGCTTGATAAACCAAACCTGCTGCCCTTTCTTAGGGGCTTCCCAAATAATTTTTTCTGAAGGGATTTTGGTCAAAATTTCTTCCACCAAACCCGAGCGTACTTCACCGGAGGAACGGAACAAGCCCACATTGCCACCTTCACGCGCTTCTCCAATAACCTTCCAGGCACCGGCATCCAATTCCGCCTGCATAAACTCAATCCACTTATAAGGAGGAATGATTTTTTCAGCATCTTTGGACCCTACTTCAGAAAGCACAGTGAAATCCTGTGCCAGTCTCGAAATGTATTCACACTTTACATCGTGTGGCAATTCGATGGATCCGTCAGAAACTTCCACATATTCCACCCCGAATTTCTGCATGGTGCGGATATAGTCATCAAACTGTCCGCGAACCAAAAAGGCTTCAAATAATGTTCCACCAAAATAGGTAGGGATTCCTGCTTCCTTATAAAGGTTGATTTTTTCCTGAAGATTAGGAGTCACCGCAGAAGTTCCAAACCCCAACTTAACGATATCCGTGTAAGCTCCTGCAACGCTTAAGAAGTCTTCCACTTCTCTTAAAGAAAGACCCTTATCCATGACCATGGTAAAACCAGACTGTCTTGGCTTTTGGGTTCTCTCTGGAAGATCCTTCAAAAAGTAGTTCATTCTATCTGATCTTTTCTATACTGATTAATAAATTCAAACAAGGCCTTTTGCGTTTTCCTGGAAGGAAAAAAATCCAAAAGGGCATCGAATTTTTCCTGATCCAGCGAAAGAGCGGTTTTCAGGTAATCGATGGCTTCGTCGTATTGGTGTCCGAGTAATAAATAAGCGGCTGCAATATAGTGCAGTCGCGCATTTTTCTCGAGTATTTGCATACCCTCAGACACTTTCTCAAAGGCTTTGGAAAAATCATTGCGCTGGTAATACATCATGGACCAGTGCACATACAATTCCTCATTAATGCCTCCAATGGAACGGGCTCTTTCAAAACAAAGCTCCGCCTTTTCCCAATTATTGAGCATGCGTTCGGCTTCCGCCGCAATCATCCAATAAACGGGCTTGTCCTCCGTTAGCGCAATGGCTTTTTCAATAAAGTGTTTTGCCTCCGAAGGACGGTCGGTTTTGATACAACAGGAAGCCAGGCCAAACCAGCCGTCATCGTAATTTTTATCAAAACTAACTGACTTTTTATAATGGCGGGAAGCCTCCCGGGTAAGCCCCTGATGCTCATACGCCGCGCCAAGATAGCAATAAGTTTCACCGGAACTCCCTTCCAGCTCCAAAACTTTTTCGTAACAACGGATCGCCTTGTCGAATTTTTCCAAATTCATGTAAACATTGCCCAGGTTGAAGTGGGCAGAGGCAAAATCGTCTTCCAAAGTTATGGCAAAATCGTAAGCATTTACCGCTTTATCCAAATGGTCAAGCTTACAACACACCACGCCAAGATTAAACCAGGCGGTAGCGGAAAACGGATCTAAATCCAGATAATGCTCGTAGCACCTCATGGCCTCCTCCGGTCGGTCGACCATTTCGAGGTTATAGCCCAGGTCTAACCAGACATTTTCCAGATTAGGGTCAATTTCCAGCGCCTTGTTAAAGTTTTCAATGGCGATTTCGGGTTTTTGAGTGGCCTGCGCAACCAAACCCAAATTATAATGGATTTCGGCAGGTTCGTGGTGATAGAGCAAGGCTTGTTGTAAAGCATCTTCTGCCTGCTCATATTTTTCAGTAATGATCAGAATCTCCCCTTTGGCGGTCAGTAAGTCCGCATTGGTAGGGCTCATCATTAATCGTTGATCTAAAATGGAGAGGGCATCATCGTATTGAAGCATGAAGGATTTGATTTCTACCAGCATTAGTTGGGCTTCTTCCGAAAAAGGAAACTGCTCCATTAATACTTCTTCCAAATGATTCAATCCTTCCTCATGAGCGTTCTCCACAAAGATCTCCAGCAATAATTCACATTGCTCAAGACTAAGCATAGGCATGCTGCCTTCGGAAATTTCTTCCAAAAAGGCATTGGCCAGTTCTTGCTTTTCTTTCTTTTTGTGATTCGGCTCTTTCATATCTTTCCTTCAGTGCACTATTTCACCAATGATCCTAAATAATTGGAAAATTGGTGATAACCAAACCCATTATATGAAAAATATTTAATGGATTTCGTCAAATGTCCTCAAAATTGATTTCTAATCAAAGGAATTAAGGGGGAGAAGCGTATAAAACCGCTTCGATGCAAGGTAATTAGGTGTCGAAAGATTGGCAAGTCCAATCCAGGGTTTCCGCTAAGGGACGGAACTGAAAGTCCAGAAAGTCCATGACTTTGTCACTGGAGTAATAATTACTTTCGCCCACCTGCCTAATCATGTCTTTGCTGATTTTGGCCTGTCGACCGGAAATTAGTCCAATAAGCTTTTCTATAGCACGGAGGGAGGTAAGTCTTTTTTTGCCAATTTTTTTCAAAGACATGGTCAGGCCCCAGCGTTGGCGCACTTCCTTGAAAAATTCCTGATAGCCCTTAGAGGCAGCAGAAAGAATGAAACGTTCACCCAAAATTTCCTTTTCCATAAGTAAACGGACCACCTCTGCCACATCCCGGACATCCACCAGAGAAATCGTTCCCTCGGTATAGAAACGGTTGCCTTCTTTGAGATAGGCCAGTAATTTACCGGAACTTTGATTTGCCGGGCAGGGGCCCAAAACCACCGAGGGGTTTACGATGACGGCATTCAGGCCTTCATAAACACCTCTCCATACCTCCATTTCCGCTCGCTGCTTACTTAAGGCATAGGCAGATGATCCATCAGACTTTTCTTCCCAATGGTGGCTTTCATCGGTAATTTCCCCTTCCGGGGCATTCCCAATGGCGGCTATAGAGCTGATGTGAACAAATTGTTTGATTTGTTTTTCCAGCGCCAGATTGACCAGTTGGTGCGTACCCTGAATATTAGTGTGGTACATTTCGGAAGGGTCTTCATCGCCGAAGGATACCATGGCCGCGGCATGGACAATTTTGTCAACTCCTTCCAGCTGTTGTTCCAGCCACAGGAGGTCCATCAGGTCACCTTCCACCCACTCTATCAGATGCGCTACATCTTCCAAAAGCTTCATATTACTTTGAGCTCTTTTCAGACAGCGAAGCTGATGTCCGTGTAGCAATAATGACCGACAAATATAGCTGCCGATGAATCCTGTAGCGCCGGTGACAAATACCATAAAATCCGGAGTTGTTGTATCGTTTTAATTACCCGCAGAGCCTATCCCGATAAGGAAAGGGGAAGGATGCGTCAGAAAAATATCCCGTAAATATCATGAAAAAAAAGGATATTCAGGCCTGGTGAATATCCTTTTTGGCTTTATAGCCCTTCCGCGGCTTTGTATGCTGCAAAAGTTGGTAGGATTTTATCTTTATCGGAGATATTGGGCTGTTGGATCAAATCACTGCCCCAATCAATGTTTAATTCCGGGTCATTGTAAATAATGCCGCCTTCCGCCTCTTTATTATAGCCATTGGTGCATTTATAGCTAAAAATACTGTCTTCCAAAGCCAGAAAGCCGTGTGCAAAGCCGGGTGGAACATAGAACTGATTATGTTTTTGGGCATCTAAAATGCAGGAGTCCCATTGACCAAAAGTAGAAGAGTCCGGTCTGAGGTCTACCGCAATATCCAGTACTTTTCCCATGACTACACGCACCAGTTTTCCCTGGGCATGAGGATCGCGCTGAAAGTGTAATCCCCGGAGTACTCCTTTGGTAGAAAAAGACTGATTGTCCTGAACAAATTTTTCCTTAATTCCGGCATTCATGTACTTTTCTTCCGAATAAGATTCTAAAAAATACCCCCGGGCATCTCCAAAAACGTCCGGTTGGATTTCCACCAATCCGGCTATACTTGTTTCTATTACTTTCATTGCATCATTTTTATAGTCGTAAATATTGGGAAATAGATTAGCAAATCAAACTGATCTGCTACTTGACTGTTTTTAGGATTTTTTAGCGGATCGTTGGTAATAGTGAAAAAAATAGGAAAAAGAATACTTTTTGAACCTCTTTGCTTTATTTCAATAAAAAGTTTTTGTTATCGAGGCAAATTAATCGAGTTAGATCCCAACGAAATGCAATTTAACTTGTTTAGCATACGAACTAAACCAACAAGTTATGAATCACCAATACTATAAAAATTTTATAGTGCTGCTGATCTTCGTTTTTGCTGTCACGCTTTCTTTTGGACAGGGATCGACTACCTCGAGTATGAATGGTCGGGTAACAGATGAAAATGGAGATGCGCTGCCGGGCGCCACGGTTGTTGCGACGGACACCAGGACCGGAGCAGAATACGGAAGTATTACTGATTTTAATGGATTTTATCGTATCAATGGGATGAGCGTAGGGGGACCATATAAACTGGAGGTCTCTTTTGTCGGTTATGACGCTTATTTAAAAGTTGATTTATTTTTGACCTTAGGGCAGACTTTCAAGGTGGATGTGGCCATGGGCGAATCGGTTATGGCGCTGGAGGGGGTGGAAGTAACCGCTTCCGCTGAGGACGATTTTGATGGCAACCGAACGGGAGCGCAGACAGTGGTTGGTTCAGATAAGATTGAAGCCTTACCAACAGTGGCCAGGGACCTGAATGATTTTACCCGCCTGACCCCACAAGCGAAAGTCGATAACAATGGCGGCTTATCTATTGCAGGGATTAATAACCGTTATAATGCTATTTTTATTGACGGAGCAGTAAATAATGACGTTTTTGGACTCTCCTCCCAGGGGACCAATGGTGGGCAGACCGGTATTTCACCGGTTAGTATTGATGCCATTGAACAATTCCAAGTGGTGATCGCACCTTATGATGTGCGCCAGGGTGGCTTCGCCGGTGGAGGGATTAATGCGGTGACCCGTTCCGGTTCAAATCAATTTGAAGGTTCGGCTTATTGGTTGTTCAGGAATCAGAACATAGCAGGAAAAACGCCGACGGATGACCCCAATGTGGAGCGGGAGAAGCTTTCTGACTTTTCTGCTCAAACCTATGGCGCCAGACTGGGCGGCCCGATAATAAAGAATAAGCTGTTTTTCTTCGCTAATGTAGAGATACAAAGAGATGAAACGCCTCAGCCATATAATCCTGTCGGCTATCTGGGTGACACCGATGCCGCTGGCCTGGATGACTTGCGACAAGCTTTAATTTCTCGTTACGACTATGATCCGGGAGATTTCAGAAACAATACGCAGGAACTGCGGGGAGAGAAATTTTTATTGAGATTTGATTATAATATCAATCGCAATCATAAGCTGACCGCCCGCCATTCTTACACCAAAGGAGAGGCGCTGCAGCCTGACCGTTCGAGTAACACCAGTATCAGTTATTTCAATGCAGGACGTACTTTCCCTTCCGTTACAAATTCTACCGCTATTGAGCTGAACAGTAACTTCGGTTCTAAATTTTCCAATAATCTCATTTTAGGTTATACCCATGTATTGGATGACCGAACCTGGCTGGGGGGAGCCTTTCCTTCTGTACAAATTACAGACGGAGCCGGTAGAATTACTTTTGGTTCTGAGCCATTTTCCACCGCCAATAAGTTGGAGCAGGATATTTTTACGATCAC
This sequence comes from Persicobacter diffluens, assembly GCF_036244895.1. Classification (NCBI taxonomy): domain Bacteria; kingdom Pseudomonadati; phylum Bacteroidota; class Cytophagia; order Cytophagales; family Persicobacteraceae; genus Persicobacter; species Persicobacter diffluens. The sequence goes on along the minus strand of NZ_BQKE01000001.1, from coordinate 3,249,744 downwards.
CGATAACTTTAGTATTTATAAGGGGCGGCATACCATCACGATCGGAACGCATAATGAGTTTTATAAGTTATTCAATCTTTTCGTTCGCCAGAATTTTGGGGAATATAGTTATAACTCTGTGGCAGATTTTTTAACCGGAGACACCGATTCTACCGCGGTGGTACAGTATAGAAGAGGGTACTCCATTTTAAACCCACCGGCTTTAGGCAATGAAAATACCACTTCGGCAGCAGACTTTAATGCGATGCAGTTGGGCTTTTATGTTCAGGATGAAATTGAAGTCAATGATAAGTTGAAGGTGACCGCCGGATTACGGGTCGATATTCCCATTTATACTGATGACCCTATAGAAAATACTAAATTTAATCAGGAGACACTTCCTCAGATCGCAGCAGCGGGTTGGGATGTGAATGGCGTAAAATCAGGCCAGCTATTTAAAGTGCGGCCCTTGTTTGCGCCCAGGGTAGGTTTCAATTTTGATGTATTTGGCAATCAAACCACTCAGCTGCGCGGTGGTACCGGAATTTTTAACAGTAGAATTCCTTTGGTTTGGTTAGGAGGAGCATACACCAATACCGGTTTGTCAGTGGGTACTTATACGGCAGATGATCGTTTTTTTGATCCCGATATCAGTAAGCAGCCGCCATTTGGTCCATTTCCCGATAATCCGGAACCTTCCGGACAGATGGATTTATTCCGTGATGATTTTAAATTGCCCCAGGTATGGAGATCCAACCTTGCGGTGGATCAAAAATTACCTGCTGGTTTAGTGGCTACGGTAGAGTTTATGTATACCAAAACACTGAATGATGTGGTCTATAAAAATTTAAATGTGAGTCCTAATCCCTCAGGTAATTTGGAAGGTCCGGGAGATCAGCGCCCGTTTTATGATCGTGCCAATAGAATAGACGCTGATTATACGGATATTATTTTGGGAGAAAACACGAGTAAAGGGCATTCCTATAATATTTCTGCCACCATAAAACAAAGTACCGCTTTTGGTTTGGATTGGAGTCTCTCTTATACCTATGGGCAAAGTAAAGTATTGACTGACGGTACTTCCTCCCAAAACTCTTCCCAGTGGAGATTTACTGAAAACGTTAATGGTAAAAATAATCTGGATTTATCTTTTTCTGATTTTGATCCGGGCCACCGAATTGTGGGTTTTGTTTCTTATCGAAAAGAATACCTGAAAAGCATGGCGACCACCATTTCCCTATTTGGGAATGCTGAATCGGGAAAACGATTTTCTTATGTTTATGGCGGGTCCACCGTGCAGGGGACTGATGGCACCACCAAAAGAGGTACAGGTCAAATTGCTTTTGATGATCCGGGGTCTTCCACCACAACCTCTGATTTGATTTATGTTCCCCGATCTGCAGACGAAATTAATTTGATTGACTATGTGCAGGATGGACGTACGATCACTGCTGAAGAGCAGTGGGAGCAATTGGATGCCTATATTCGTGGCGATGATTACCTTTCTGAAAGAAGAGGAGATTATGTGGAAAGAAATGGGGACCGCTTGCCTTTTACCTTTACTATGGACTTAAAATTGGCGCAGGAATTCTTCATCAATACCAATAATGGCAGAAGACATAAACTGACAGTTTCGTTTGATATTTTCAACTTCACTAATTTCCTGAATAAAGATTGGGGTAGAAAGTATTTCATGAGTTTTGATCAATTTCCTCTGATCCGAAATGTTGGCGGAGAAGGAACTGATCGTCCTGAGTTTATTTTTAATACGCCTTCAGGAGATATCTGGAATATTGATGATTCGGGTGTGAACGGCGCCAGATGGCAGGCACAGTTAGGGGTGAGGTATACGTTTTAACACGAATGATTCACCGCTAGATTCAGTGGGTTGCTTAAAGTGTATTGATTTCAGTTTGTTGATATGATTATACTGATTTTCAATTAACCCAAATTTGGGGTGTGCTTGTATCCTTCTTATTTACCTACTTCTCTGGAAAAACCCGAAATAGGGAAATATGTCTTCATTTCCAGCCCGGCAGCTAAAGGAAGATTTAAGCCTTATATTGGCTTGGATCCGGTCAAAAAATAAAAAAGCGCAAGAGGTTCGTTGAGACGAGCCTCTTTTTTTTGTCTTATTAGGTAATTTTTTGGTTAAATACAAATACGATCTTTGGGTTTGGGTAAAAATGTTCTTTAAATAATGTTATTAAACCGTTAATTTTTTATTTGAAAATGGCGGCCAAATCACTTCAAACATTTATCAGGAAATTATGAAACCCTTCTTTATTTCTAAATACAAGGTCTTTTTTGTGTTTTGGTTAGCAGTATTTGTGCTGAATGGGGAGTTTTGAGCAATGTTGAGGTAAATCCTTCAAAGGAGGGAAGAAAGTAAAATTTACGCCCTGAAAAATATGAAAATTTATTGATCCGGGAAATGAGTATAAATTTGGGGAAATTTTAATACGAATTTTACTTAACCTACTTATCAAATGAGAAAAGGATTACGCCTTTTGATGTTCATGGCAGTGGTGTTGTTCTCCGCCACTTCCGTAATGGCACAAACCATTCTTCGAGGTAAAATTATCGAGGAAGGGAATGAAAGTGCTGTTATTGGGGCCAATGTTATTCTGGACGGAACCAGTCAGGGAACCATTACGAATGTGAATGGTAGTTTTTCATTGAAAACGGATGCTAAAGGACAACAAAGTCTGGTGATTTCATTCGTCGGAATGGAGACTAAAACAATTGCAGTGGATTTGAAAGGACAGGATCTGGACTTGGGTGCGATCAAGTTAGGGGCTGATGCTCTGGGCTTGGAAGAGGTTCAGGTGTTTGCTAACGTGGCGATTGATCGAAAAACTCCGGTGGCAGTTTCTACGCTAAAACCGCAGCAGATTGAGGAGAAGCTGGGAACAAAAGAATTTCCTGAGATTCTAAAATCTACTCCTGGTGTTTATGCAACCAAGCAAGGGGGAGGATATGGTGATTCCAGAATTAACCTGCGTGGATTCTCCTCAGCCAATATAGCAGTTATGATTAATGGAGTACCTGTAAATGATATGGAAAATGGTACGGTATATTGGTCTAACTGGGCTGGTTTGTCTGATGTGACCAGAAGTATGCAGGTACAGCGGGGGCTTGGAGCTTCCAAAGTGGCGGTGCCATCCGTAGGGGGAACCATTAATATTTTGACAAAAACCACCGATGCTGAAAAAGGTGGAAATGTTTATTACGGTATTGGTAATGATGGTAGAGAGAAAATTGGGGTGACTTTGTCCACCGGGAAAATGGATAATGGATATGCAGTAACTTTTTCCGGTTCTAAAACCAGCGGTCGTGGCTACGTGGATGCGACCGAGTTTGAAGGATATTCCTATTTTCTGAATATTGCCAAGCAGTTGAATGACCGCCATATGCTTTCTTTTACGGGTTTTGGAGCGCCTCAAACTCATGGGCAAAGAAGAACTTATCGGGAGATTGAAGATTACCAAAAGTATGGTGGTATCAAATATAATTCCGATTGGGGATATTTGGATGGCCAAAAGTATAACCTGAATACCAATTACTATCACAAGCCGCAGATTTCTTTGAACCACTACTGGAATATCAATGATCGTTCTAACCTTTCTACTTCGGCATATGTGTCGATTGGTAACGGTGGAGGAACCGGATTTTTGGGGACTACTAAAGATACGGATGCCTACAGAAGAGCGGATGGCTTAATCAATTTTGAGCAGATCAGAGACGAAAACATTTCTTTGGCTGAGCAGGGAGAAGGATCCGAAACGATATTGAGGTCTTCGGTAAATAACCATAAATGGTATGGTTTGCTATCGGTTTACGATAACAAGCTTACGGAGCATTTCACCTTTATGGGAGGTTTGGATGCCAGATATTATTTGGGGGAGCACTATAGAAAGGTAGATGATCTCTTAGGTGGGAATTATTTTATTGACGATAGTGACGTGAATAATCCTGAAAGAAAAACTATTCCTGGTGATAAGGTGGCTTATTATAATGATGGAGAAGTTTATTGGATGGGTACTTTCGGGCAATTGGAGTATTCCAAAGATAAATTATCTGCATTTGTGTCGGGAGCTGTTTCAAATACTACTTACTACCGAATAGATTATTTTCAGAAAGAAGCTGGAGATCAAAGATCTGATAGCTATGATTTTCTGGGTTATAGTGCAAAAGGCGGGTTGAACTATAATTTGACCGATCACCATAATGTATTTGCAAATACAGGCTACATTTCCCGCGCGCCATTTTTCCGCTCCGTATTCCCGGAAAATACCAATGCCGGAAATAAAGGGGCTGAGAATGAAAAAATTATTTCTTTTGAGTTAGGCTATGGCTACCGTGCTTCAAAATTAAGTGCCAATGTGAACCTTTATCACACTCAGTGGAAAGATAGATCTTTCACCAGAAATATTGATCAGGATTTAACCGCCAACCTTTTGGGGGTAAATGCTACTCACCAGGGGATTGAGGTGGATGCTTACTATCAGCCAACGCCAAAATTAAAAATCACCGGTATGCTTTCCGTTGGTGACTGGAGATGGGATAATGACTTGATCGATGTGCCGATTTTCGATCAAAATAATGAGGTGAAAGAGTATGTGAATATCTTCATTAAAGACCTGAAAGTAGGTAATGCAGCGCAAACTACCGCGGCTTTAGGTTTGGATTACGAATTGGTAAAGGGACTGAAAATAGGGGCTGATTATAATTTCTTCGGTAATAATTTCGCTGAATTTGATCCTACCAGAAGGAATGATTCAGAGGATCGTGCCGATGCCTGGAAAATGGAAGATTTTCACCTGGTGGATCTTAATGTTCGCTATACCTTTAATTTGGGTAAAACTTCCGCCACCATTTATGGAAACGTAGATAATTTGTTGGATGTGGAGTATGTGTCCGATGCCAGAGATGGTGCTGATCACACCGCTCAATCTGCACAGGTATTCTATGGCCTGGGAAGAACCTGGAACATGGGCATGAAACTTAAATTCTAATTTGAAGCAAAAATGAAAAAGACTTTATTATATATCATAGCCATAACTGCTGGATTTATGGCATGTGAGCCTTATTCGGATATTCACAAGGCGACAGAAGAAGATTTAAAGCTAAAGCGAGATGATGAGGCAATTCCTGCCTATTTAGTGATTTCCGAGGAAGAAAAATTATATACTTCCAAGGAGGAAGCCCATACGACCATCCCGGGCTATTTGATGGATAAGTATAATGCCAATCAATTTTCGGATCAAAAAGTGATGGAGGTGGAATATACTTTGCTGACGCAACGCCTTTCGCCAAAATTATATTTAAATGATGGAGATTATACGCTGACGGGAAATGAGTACTGTAAAGAGGAAGAGGGTTGGTTAGTTTCTGAAGAAGCGGCAACAGCGGAAATTACGCTGGAGGCTGCCGATTATTCCTTTGTGGGGTACAGATATCCAAATTTCAGCGCTTCAGATTATGAGGAAGGTGAATATCAGGGATATACTTATGACAGCCGATTGGTTGCGATGGTAAGTGATATTTTAGAGAACCATAGAAGTTATGATCGTAGCAAGGTGGTAGAGGTCATCTTTGCGGTTTATGATAAAGGAGAAGTAGAAGCGGATACCATGGCTTTTGAGGCTGGTAAAATTCAGGGTTGCGCTTATCATTTCCTGCCTGCGGATGATGTGGAAGCTAAAGTTGGTCAAATTTTGAATCATCATAATCAGGATGAGAGAGAAAGTAGCCAAATTGCGGTTTCTTACAAAGTAGGTGAAATTGGTGATGTGTCTACAGAGGAAGCCTTTTTTCAAAAAGGAGAAGCGGGTGCCTGGGCGGTAATCGAAGAAGGTGATTTAACACAGGAGTATTATACTTTGACCGGAGAGGATTATGAGGCTTTTGGATTTAATTATCCTAATTTTTCATCCTCTGTTCCTCAGGAGAATTACTTGCCCAGATTCCTGAATGCGAAATACCCTTATGCGCAATCCGGAGACAATCTGAGAATTAGTTATGATTATTATGGAGGAGGGGAGACGAAGGACTATTTGGTGGAATATGAGTTTGATGGCGAGGTATGGATGCAGTTAGCACCCTATGCTGAAAATCTTTCTTCAGTGGATAAATTTAAGTATTTGCACTCGGAAACGGCTTGGGTAGTTTCTTTGGCGCAAGTGATTAAGTTGGAAAAAGCGGATTATGAATTAACCGGAGATGATAAATACGGCAACTTTGGGTATTACGATAATAAAGAAGGAGAGTATCCGGAAGGAGTAGCAGTTGATAATATTATTGATGCGAAAATCAACCATATTCTGAACATGCATTATGAGGATCTTAAGAAAGATGGGCAAGAGGTGATTGTCTTCTATATGTATTATGATAACGGAACCAATGAGGTTTCAAGAAGCTACATTTATGAAGCGGCTACGGAGGCCTTCATTAAGCAATAATACCTAAGAGCAATCGCTCATTTGAGAATTTCAATATTTTTACAAAAGAGAGAGGCTTGCTTGCAGGTCTCTCTTTTTTTGATCCAAAAGTTTGAGTGAACAGCCTCTTTTTAGAGTTCGAATGAGGCGGAAATTTAATGGGGATAATTTACTGGTAGTTAGTGATTAGCTGATGGTGAGGGGAATAAGAAGGATTAGGATTATCCTTATTCCGTGTATTTTGTCCAGATTCGGTTTCCCGGAGGTTTTTTTTAGTGAAATTCAGTGGGATTTTGTTTAAAATTAAGAAATTTCAACAATTCGACCGATTAATCAAATTCTAATCTCTTTTTGCGTTTTATTTTAGTTTTTGGAAATTTATTCATAATCCCAACCGCTGATTTTGGACTTTTATATCCCTTAAAAAGGTTTGAGTAGAATAATAGTAAGGGGGTGGTAAATAAATGGTAACGCTCTCATTTGGGGATTAAAATCTTACCAAAAAAGGAGGGTAATAGGCCGATACAGAGCGCTTAAGCTAGATTAAAATGGCGTTTTTTGATCGCTTTGGTTTTACCGTTCTTTCGCCTTGTAATCAGAGGACTTTTTTTAGCCGAACATCTTTGCAGTGAAAATTCATTGAACTCTTCAATTCATTTTAAATGCAAAGACAATTCTACTTTCTTGTAGGACTGATGTTGATGGTCTTCACAGCGACCTTCGCTCAGGCACAGTCCGTCCTAAAAGGGCAAATTTTAGAAGACGGAACCGATGAGCCCATTATCGGTGCAAACGTAATCATTTCAAAATCTTCACAAGGTACCATCACGGATATCGATGGTAACTTTGAGCTTTCCACTAGCAAAAGCGGCAAGCAAACCATCCTGGTATCTTTCGTAGGTATGGTTACGGAAGAAATTCAGGTGGAGTTGTCTGGATCTACCGTAGATTTAGGACAAATTGTATTAAAATCTGATGCTGTCGGTTTAGCAGAGGTACAGATTATTGCTTCCGTAGCGCAGGACCGTAAAACGCCTGTTGCGGTGTCTAATGTAACACCAAAAGAGTTGGAAGCAAAATTAAGTAATGCAGAATTTCCATCCGTATTGAAAACCACTCCGGGTGTTTATACCACAAACCAGGGTGGTGGATTTGGTGATTCCCGTATTACTTTGCGTGGTTTCGGTAATGACAACATCGCGGTAATGATCAATGGTATCCCAGTTAACGATATGGAAAACAGTGCGGTATACTGGTCCAACTGGGCAGGTTTGTCTGATGTAACGCGTACCATGCAGGTACAGCGTGGTATGGGTGCTTCCAAATTAGCAGTACCAACTGCGGGTGGTACCATCAACATTTTGACAAAAACGACTGATGCCGAAGCAGGTGGTAATGTTGGAGTAACAATGGGTAACAATGGTTATCAGAAGTTATCATTCACTACTTCTACCGGTTTGATGGATAATGGCTGGGCGATTACTGTGTCCGGTTCAAAGACTGAAGGTGAAGGATATATCGACGGGACAGCATTTGAAGGTTATTCTTACTTTGCGAACATCTCGAAAATTATTAACGAGAACCATACATTAGCTTTTAGTGCTTTTGGTGCAAATCAGTGGCACGGCCAGAACCGAACGATGCAGCAGTTGCAGACTTATGAGAACAATGGTCGTCGTTACAACGGAGACTGGGGTATTTTAAACGGGAGCCAGTACCATGCACGTGAGAACTTTTACAGCAAGCCTCAGCTTTCTTTGAATCACTACTGGACGATAAACGAGAAAATGAACTTGTCTACTTCCCTTTATGCTTCCTTTGGTCGCGGTGGAGGAAGAAGTCTGAATGAGACAGATAACAGTAAGTTGTACTACATTGGTGACAACCCGAATAACCCGATTGATTTCACTCGTCACTATGAGGAGAACGGTCAGGCAGGAGAGTCTTCATTGTACAGAATATCTGGTATGAACAACCACAACTGGTATGGTGGTATTTCTACTTTGAGCTGGGAAATCAATGATGAATTGAACTTTGTAGGTGGAGCTGATGTACGTTATTACTATGGTGAGCACTACCAAATGCTGGATGATGCCATTGGTGGTGATTATATCGTAGTTGACAGAAATATTTTCGGAGAGCGCACAGAACACGTTGCCAGAGAAGGAGAGAAAATGGGTTATGATAACGACGGTGAAGTGATTTGGGGATCTCTTTTCGGTCAGTTGGAATATGACAAAAATGATATTTCTGCATTTGCTAATGCGGCTTTGGCAAATGTTTCTTACAGAAGATACGATTATGGAAATTACGCTGAGGGTGAGCATATCTCTGATTTCGTAAATAACCAAACGGTTAGTGTCAAAGGTGGAGCGAACTACAATTTGGATGCACACCACAATGTGTTTGCTAATGCCGGATTCTTCCAGCGTCCTCCAATGATGAACGCCGTGTTTATGAACCACACCAACCGTATCAATGACGGAGCCAACAATGAAGGTATTATGTCTTTTGAATTAGGTTATGGTTACCGTTCTTCTACTTTCGCCGCAAACCTGAACGCCTACTATACTAAGTGGATGGATAAGTCAATGGTAAGAACGCAGCGCGCAGGTACTCCTGGTCCTGGTGGTGAGCCATTACCAGAAGATATTTATGCCAATATCATGGGCATGAACGCAATTCATATGGGTATTGAGGCGGATTTCACATGGAAGCCAACTCACCGTTTAACGGTTACCGGTATGGCCTCTGTTGGTGACTGGAGATGGGATAACAATGTAGATGCAACTTTCTTCGATCAGAACCAAAACCAGATTGGTGATACTGAAATCCTTTACATCAAGGATATGAAAGTTGGAAATGCTGCTCAATTGGCTGCTTCTATCGGTGCTGACTACGAGATGTTCACTAACTTCAAGATTGGTGCGGACTATGTTTACAATGGTAACAACTACTCTAACTTTGATCCTACCAGAAGAACGAATCCTGAATTAGAAGGCGAGCAGGTATTGAAATTGCCTGGTTTCGGTTTGATGGACCTGAGAGCAAACTACCGCTTCAAAATGGGTAAATTGGATGCTGTTCTTTCAGGTAACGTGAATAACCTGTTTGATACAGAGTACATCGCAGATGCTAACGATGGCGCTGACCTGATGTCTATGTACGGTTATATGGGAATGGGTAGAACTTACACTATTGGTTTCCGAATCGAATTCTAATTTTTAAGCCGGTGAATTACCGGCTCCCCCTATCTGTTAAAAGAGGAAATACAAATGAAAAATATCAATAAATTCTTCGCTTTCATGCTTTTTGGAAGCTTGATAGCCTGTGATCCACTTTCTGATGTTCGTGAGGATTTAGAGCACGGAACGGATTGGTTGAAAGAAAAGCAGATGTTCCAAAGAAGCCGTGAGCGTATGGAGGAAGATCAGATTGTATTGGAGGAAGGCGATTACTCCCTGTCATCAAATGAGTTCATCCGCCGCGACGGAACTTTCTCTGAAGAATATCCTGCTACGGAGTTTATGCCGGAAATTTTGACTAAAAAGTATTTTGGTGAGCATGTTCAGTTCCTTTCGGTAATCTACAATGAGATTCACGAGAGTAATACCGAATTGATCGAAAATGATTTGGAGTTTGAGGCTGATGATTACGCAAATACGGGTAATACTTACGGTTCTATTACCTTAGGGCGTGAGGATGAGTCTATGAATTTCTTTTTAAAGGAGAAACTGAGTAACCAGATGCCGGGTACTCGTCAGACCGTTCAATATATTGCTTATGGAACAGGAAATCGTTTCGCGAAATGGGCGAAAGTTGATGGCCAGTGGGCACAGGTAGGTGAGGAAGCTGTTCCGGCAATGGAGGAAGAGTTTGATACATCAGGTGCATACGAATTGACCATCGCTGATTATCAGACAATGACTTCGGAAGATGAGAATGAAAGAACTCCGGCTGATAACAATAATTTCTCCGACTCTGTTCGTCCTTCAAAATGGTTGCCTGCTTTCCTTGAGAAAGCATTCAATGATAAAAATGAAGTGACGTTGAAATATGCTTACTTCGGTAACTTTGAGAATATCCTGACTTATGCTTACGACGGCACGAACTGGGAGCGTTTTACTGCTGACGGTCATGATTGGGATTACGCTGCAGTGAGCTGGAACAGCACGCAGCTGGAGAATTCAAGCAATTTCATTTTCATGGAAGATGCAAAGGATTATTTGAATACCGAGTGGATTTCGGATCCTTATATCCTGAAGCATGTTACAGAAGGAGCGCCAACAGCTTCTTACACTTTGAAGAATGAAGATTACTACTTTGTAGGTGAGGCTTATCCTAACTTTGATTTGCGTTACAATACAAATGAGTCTTTAACAGAAAAAATTGGTACCGCACTTAAAGCGAACCTTTTCAATCAAATGAAAGTAGGAGATATCTACAGAGTGGAATTTGCTACTTACGGAAACAATGATGAAATCACGATCAGTTCTCCGGCATTATTTGAAATTCTTCCTGCTAACTAATTAGCAGGAAACATATCCTTAAAAAGGCTGTCTGTTCCGGACAGCCTTTTTTATTGCCTATGAAACTGGACTATTCATGTTTAAATCCTCTTTTTGGGTAAGGCGGGAAAATGGAGGAATAGTTCCTTATTTTAAGTTTTTTTGAATAAAGTAGATGAATGATGAGAAAGCAAGTTTGCTCAAACTTAGGTTATTAATAAATAAGCAAAACCAATCCAATCTAATAGGGTTGAAAATAAACTCCTTTTATGATCTACTTAATCTGGAAGTGAATAATTCGGTTGAAGTCTGTCACCTATAAAGCAAAAGCTCTCCTTCAACAGGGGAAGGGTTTTAGTTTTACCACGTTTTGTTTTTGAACCTTTTCAGAGGGCAAAAAAAAGAGCACCGAATGATGCTCTCCAAAGATTGTTAATGCTTTCACAAAGGTAATTTTTGATAATACCATTGGTTATTTTTCTTTTCCTGAGGTTCAGGTCCAGTAGGCATTCCCCCTCTTAATCCGGTTCCGCCCATGTCAATAGCCCCCGGGGAATTTGGGTCCTGCCACCTTCCCTGCATCATCTGAGCCTGGGTATAAGATCTTTTACCTCCGAATTCACGATTGTACACCTGATCCAAGTCATCACCCATTTTACTCTCATTCTTTTTGAAATAAGGAATCTCAAGCGTTACCCCCAGATTTTTTTTAGTTTGAGCAAAAAGCACCTTCGGTACCCGAAATCGTACGGTCATTCCTGTTTCCACCGCTTCAAAATGGGCGTCAATCATATTGGGGTTTTTAGTGCGGGTAAAATCTTCTTCTTTGAAGCCTCTCAGGGTAACTTTCTTATTCTGGTTAAAGCTTTCGGCTACCACTTCGGCCAGTTTGCCTGCCAGTTGTTTGCGGTTCATTTTTTGATCTCCCGCCATAGCCAGGGCCTGCTCTAAAAGCTCTTCTTCGGTGGAAAGCATCGTCGCCCGGCACAATAAGCCGACCTCCCGCTTTTTGCCTCCCTTTGTATCAATCCACAAGTTCACACCGGCATCCAGCATTTGCATGACGATTTTAGGATCTTCGGCTTTAAAATAAAATTCAAATGCCTGATCATCAAATTGGTGATCTGCTTTAATGGACGGTCGCTCCCGAACAATAACTTCGTAAGCAATGGGCTTTTCTGGATTATTTTGACTCAGGGCAGGGGATACCATTCCCATAGCCGCCCAAAGAAGGAGTGTTTTTTTCATTTTTTCCTGTTACCGGCAATTTTGACTTCACAAGGTACAAATTTCGTTCCCCTTTTGGTTGGTGGACTTTGCTATGGAATTAAGATGATTTCATTGGAAAGGCATTAAGTCTGCTGACTGAAAATTGGGAGCTGTGGTACAATAAATCGGCCCCATTCAGCTGTTTCTCGGAAAAAGCTTAAAAATCAAATTGATGTCGGTTACGCCAATGATTTTTCTGACTTTTATAAAGGGCCAGTTCCCGGTTAGTATACATGATCTCAAAAACCTCCTGATCTTTCACCAATCTGGGATCGGTATCTACGATGGTCAGCAGGCTGGTTACAATGTCCTGCATAGCTTCCTTGATGCTGTAAAAAACCCAGTGATCCTGCTTACGGCTGTTCAGCAAGCCGGCATTTTTCAGGTAATTCAGGTGCCGGGAGGTTTTGGTCTGAGTGAAGTCCAGAATGATTTCCAAATCACTGATGCACATTTCCTCATTTCTATAAATTAAATGCAGAATACGGAGACGGGCGTCCTCACTTAATGCTTTGAACAGATGACAGCCGGTAGGGAGGTTGACTTTTTTAATGCGCATTGTGAATGGCAGTTAAAAGTGATTAAAATTATGTCCACTTCATTTAGAAATGGAGCTGATTTTGCGTATAGTTAGGTAAATAAGTATATTTTTGGGAAAAGGAATCAAGGCAGATGCAAAAATTTATGCAATATATTTTTTCAATAATCCTCTTATTCGGTTTTTTATTTCCTGTTCAGGAGGTTTTAGCACAGGAAGGGAAGGATCGAAAGGAGCGGGATATCATTCAGTTTTCCGGGGTGATTTTAGAAACAGGCTCAGAGCGTGGGGTTCAGGGCGTGCACGTTTTTGTGCCCAGCACCGGGCGAGGAACCACTACGAATGCCTATGGATATTTCACCATGCCTGTTTTGCCGGGCGATAGCATTATTGTCAGTTCTATTAACTATGTCAACCGGGCGATTATTATCCCGAGGGACCGCAATACCAATATTAGTGTAGCTTTGCATTTGGAACCGGATGTGCTGATGCTGCCGAATATGGATGTTTTGCCATATGCCACCGAGGAAGATGCTAAGGATGCGATTGCCCAAATGCGTTTTCCTGATGAACAACAAAGAGTAGTCATGGGCAATGTAAATCAGCAACAGGCGCAGGTATGGCAGGGGCAACAAAACTATGGTGCCACTCCAATGACGAACTATCAACAATCATTAAACCGACATTTCGACCAATATCAGGGCTTTTCAATTCCATTGCTGAACAATGGTACCTGGAAAAGATTTATCAAATCAATTGAGGGAGAGTAAAATGCGCTTCCGGGTCAGAAATGTATAAGCCGATAAAGTAGATGGAAGATTTAATTAAACAAGTGATCGCCAAAAGCCGGGGTCGGCGCAAGAGTGTCGCCGTCATACACCGGTACCTAAGGATGAAGTATGGTATTTCTATTGACCTTTCCTTGTTGAAAGATAGACTGGAGGCTACGCCCTCACAGTTTGCCTGAAAGAATTATTAGATTTGCGCCCCGATTATTTAGTAAAAGCCGAAAGGAGGAAGTACTTTTGTATTTCCTTTTTTTTTGGTCAAACAATTGCTTTTCAGAATCTTTGATGAGGTTTATTTATTTTCTATTAATTATTTTTTGCTATTCAGGCTCAGGTTGGGCAGACACTTACAAGGTGGTAGAAAAGTCCGCGAAGAAGGGTTTGGTAGATGAGGGTGGCAATACAATATTGCCGATGGTTTATGATGATCTGGGCTGGACGAATGGCATTAAAGAGGTTGATCCCAAAAAAGTGATTGGCTATCAGGAGTCGGGCTTGTGGGGGATATTGAATTTAGAAAATATTCGTATAACCAAAGCCAAATACAATACCATGTATCCGGTGGGTAGTTATTTTTTGGCGGGCTATCTGGATCGGTTTTCTCAACACACTTTGTACGGGCTTTTAGATGCTAAGGGGAAGGTGGTTTTGCCTTTCAGCTTTGTGAATTTGTGGCCGGTGGAAGGCAGTGAAAGCTTTTTAGCGCGTAAAAAGATAGGCAATCAGGTGTATTTTGGCGTAATCGACAAAAAAGGAAAACCACTTTTAAATTTTCAGTATCCCAAAATTCAGCCATTAAAACCGCAGTTGCTGGCAGTTCAAAATAAGGAAGGAAAATATGCCCTTTCAAAAGCTGATGGAGAGCTGCTCACCGCATTTCGTTTCGATAGTCTGGAAGGTTTGGGAGATCAGGCCTTGAAAGTATATGAAGACGGAATGGCCGGCATTATTGATTTTAAGGGAAATACCCTGGAGGATGCGGCATTTAAATCCATTGAATTATCGGGCCAACAGCTGACCTTGTCACCTTATGCTTCTTTAATTCAGCTGTCACTGGAGAACAAAAAACAAAATATTTACAGAGGAGATAGCCTGGTGCCGGTATCCAATACTAGTTGGGTGTTGCATCGAGGGGAGATGTGTATGTTGGTGAATGCAGAACAGAGCGATTCTTCTGAAGTAATTTATCCTTTTTTACGCCCTTTAACTGAAAATGTACTGCTGGCGAAGCAGGGGAGCCGCATGGGCCTGGTCAGTACCACAGGAGAAGTATTAGCGCCCTTTGAATATGACTCCGGCTATGTACAGCATGGCTTTATCATTATGAGCCGGAATCGGCAGTTCATGACCGTTTTTAATAAAGAAGGGAAAAGATTAAGCGCCCCTCATAAGGGTTTGAAAATCATTAATGAACGCTATTGGGCCTTCCAGCAGGGAAAATACTGGGGAGTAACGGATACAGAAAATAAGCGCGTGCTCTATGCTCGCTACGATGATATACTGGAAGAGCATCAGGGACAGTTTTTGGTGAAATATTTAGGTAAAAATGCGGTGGTCAATGCCGAACAGCGCTGGATTGTAGCACCACGACCTGCCGAAGTACAGTGGCATCACGGTCTTTGGTTTTCAAAAGACCAGTTTGGTTATAAGCTCATCAATACGGAAGGCAAGGAGGTGTATTTTTCCTTCGACCCAATGGAAGTCCATCCATTAGGTTTTTTAATAACTGATCATCGCCATAAAATAGGCCTGCTGGATCAAGAGGGAAAGCTGAATTTTTTCACGGAATATGACAGCCTGAGCCCAGTAGGTAATGGTTACTTTGCCATTTATCAGGAGGGGCGAGCGGCCCTGTTAGATGGTAGTGGTGACGTGAAGATTCCATTTTCCCGGGGGGTGAAGCAATATGGAGCTTTTGGAGAAACGTACATTGGAGCAAAACTTGATCATCAGTATGGCTTTTTGGACATGACAGGCCTACTGCGTCTGGCCAATCGCTATGATGGCGTGGGACGCTTTTATGAAAACCGGGCGCCGGTAAAAATGCGCGGACATTGGGGCTTTATGAACGAAAGAGAGCAAATTGTGGTGCAGCCGGTCTATGATGAAGTGGGGGATTTCCATCATGGTTATGTAGCAGTGAAAAGAGGGGCGCTTTGGGGGCTGGTCAACCATCAGGGAAAAGAGGTGATTCCTACGAAATATGACCAAATTCAACCGCTGCCTGCAGGAGGCTTCCTCGTGAGTTTAAACGGAAAACAGGGATTTGTCAATAAAGCCGGGCAGTTGCGATTGTCAGTGAAGTTTGATGAGATCAAGCAGGTCAATGAGGACTTTTTAATCATCAGCCGGAAGGGAAAGTTCGGAGTGAGTAATACTTCGGGTATAGACCTGATTCCCATGATATATCAGGAATTATCATTTGATTATTTGTCCGGGCAATTTATTGGAAAACAGCAAGCTACGGTTCAGCATAAGCAGCTATAGGGAATCTGTGGCTCATAAAGGCTTCAAGCTATCCATTTTTTGATATATTTGTGTCTTTGGTATCTATAAATCCCTATGCAAAAGTACTTTCCTTCTGATTTCAATTTCCCGCTATGGAATATGCAGCAGCAATGTCAGGAATCCCTGATCTTGGAATTGGTGAGGTTTACGCGTGCATTTTATTACCAGCAGAGTAATCCGCTGGGGCTGGTGGATGATACCATTGCTTCTCTGCAGGATTGTCAGCAGTATCATGTGGAAGGTTTATCGGAAATCTATCAATTAATGGCGGCTATTTACCGATTTCAGAATACGGATAATCAGCTGGAGTTTATTTTCGATGGCCGTTCTTTGGAAGAAAAATTACAGGATGACTGGAAAGAGGCTTTTCATAAAATGCTTTTCGACCTGAACCTTAAAACCAGTTTTACCCGCATCATTCTCGATTATTGTATTTTGAATAAAGGAAAGAATGCCGCGGCATTAAGCACCCTCAAATCTACCGTACTCTCTTTTTTCAAAATAAAGTGGAGTAAGAAAACCGGCATAGCATTGGCTACTGCCTGAAAAGAAAAAATCGCTTTTTCTTACGGGGTAAATACCCCTTTTCCCTAAGCGCTGAAATGGTCGCTTTTTTCCCAGCCTCTATCATTTCATCAATCTTATAAAAATCTAAAGTTCCGCAGGCTTTTCTCGAAATTTTAATCAATACATCGGGGGGATGGTTTTGTAACATTTGCTCGGCCATATGATCCTGCATAATGTCAAAGGAGCGGTTAATTAATTCAAAAAATCCTAATTCGTTGGACGTGATTTGTTGCTTTTGGGCAGAAACGGTTTGATTCTGGGTGAAAAAGGAGATGAAAGTTTTGATGTTTTTTTCATAGGTTCCCTGCTCTCCCTGAATATTTAATTCACTCGGCATATTTTGTTTCACCGGTGGAGCTTCATAGGGAATGTTGGCATTGATGTCCACCGCAATGCAAATGTCTCCTCGGTGCCGATGCACCCTGTTAATGGGCAATGGATTGCAAATCCCCCCATCTACCAGTTCTTTACCATGATAAAAAAAAGGGGTAATAAAAGAAGGGATTGCCACAGAGGCGCGCATGGCGGTAAAAAGACTGCCATGCCGGAAGATGATTTCTTTACTCTGATTAATGTCAGTAGCGATGGCTACATAGGGCAGATACAGATCATCAATAAGGCGGTCGCCGATAATGGTCTTCAGGTTATCAAAAAGTTTATCCCCTTTCACTAAACCCTGCCGGGAGAGGGTAAAATCTAAAAGACCAAAAAGTCCGAATTTATCCAAAGCCCCAAACCAGTTTTTGGCAGCGTCCAGTTTTCCTCTGGCATAACAGCCTCCCACCACCGCCCCTATGGAGCTTCCTGCCAGTGAGCTGATTTCAAAGCCATTAGCCATTAGGGCTTCAATCACGCCAATGTGGGCCAATCCCCTGGCACCACCACTACCTAAGACTAATGCTACTTTTTGATTCATTTAAAGAAAAATTTTCATCTATTGCGCTTAAATAGATTAACGTAGGAGTTGAAGAGGGGAGATGTGGATATAGACGAATATAAAAAGCATGTAAGAAAAAAAGCGTTTTTCAACAAAAAAGCGAACCAATGTGGTTCGCTTCCCTTATCTATTGTAAAATTTTTTGAATCTCTTAAGCCGGATTATTCATGCTTAATCCTCGTTTAGCTGCTAGGCGGGAAAAATGAAGGAATAGTTTCCTATTTCGAGTTTTTCCCAACGAAGCAGATGAATGAGGAGAAAGCAGGCATGCCTAAATTTGAGCTATTGATAATTCGATAGGACTAGCCGCAAAATACTGGTAACGAAACACTTATAGTGGTTCGCTAAGTCTAGCAGTGAATAATTCGGGTTAATGGCTAAGTTTAATAATAAATTCATCGTCAATTCTGATCTGCATCGTTGGAGAGAAAATATTGTCCGGCTTCTCAAATAATCTGTATTTGTCCAGAACGGCCCGAATCTTTTGCTCCTTCTGTCTTTTAGTTTCACTAATTGCAATTTTGAGTGCTTTTGTAAAGCTCAAAATTGGCTCTACATTATCTTTACCCAAAATTCTGATTTGCCTTTGAATACTATTAATCAACTGATTGAAAAGGTCGAAATCATTCATCAGACAATATTGTAATGCCAAAAGTACTTTGATCTCTAACTGTGCCATTGGATACTTTTTAAGGCTTACTTCATTCAGCAGGTTGTTGATCCAACGGGCTGCTTCCGAATACTTCCCGGCATAATAGCAACTTAAGGCACGGTAGGCAATGTAGTTTAAAAGCTTAGGAATATCCTGCATGTCCGGTTCGTAGATGGCGAAAATCGCATCATTCTCCTCATATAATTCCTGCTCGTTACCTAATCGTAAAGCCCGTTCCAGTTTGGTGTTCAAAAAGTGCGACGGGAAAGTAAACAAGCTGTAGTTGCTCATCAGGGTAGGAATATTTTCATTCACCTCCTCAAAGTATTTCTCCGCTTTACGGAATACATGGTAGTGGTTGTAATACTCCAGCTTCAAGTATTCAAAGACCACACGCAGGTGATAGTAAATGGAATCCAGATGGTATTCATCCAGAATTTTATCCACCTTCAACAGCATGTCTTCTACCGGCTCCAGCTCCTCTTCACTGACATTTTCATCCGGCTCTACAAATAGTCTGTGCCAAATGTTAATGCAGCTTTTGTATACATAAAGGCGGTGAGAATCATAGAGTGAACAGGTCGAATTCACTTCTTTATTGATCAGGGAAAGCTCTAGTAAATCCGTAGGTCCCTGAGTCAATGTGTAATGACCATATTTTTTAAAGTAGTCAGCCACCAAATCTTCCGCTTTATCCACCGCAAGCATATAAGCCACATGACGGTTGTATAATTGGGAATAATTGAAATAATCAGGGCTGTGAACCTGCAATTTTTTTAAAGATTTATAGACGATCGTTAATTCATTAGAAAGATCATAGTCTAATAATTCTTTTTCCAGCTTCTTCAGCGTTGCAATGGCAATCGCCCGCTTTTTCGTAAAAATGATTTCATTAATATTCGCTACTTTTTTAAGAATATCCGTTCTCGGATTTTCCATTTGCTGTAACAAATACTCTTCAATTTTTTGATTCAAGCGAGAGCGAAGGGTATAATAAGCATTCGTATTCACTTCAAGCTCTTCCATGATTTTGCTGTCAGGAAGAGACTTTTCTCGCATCGATTTTAAAAGGTAGGCAGACTTCTCAGCATTACTGTCTATAAGGGAGTTATAAACCGCATTAAAATCTTTTTCCGAAAGTTGCCTAATTATATTCTTCAGTTTCGCCATAATCCGATACTATTTTTATTTGGGGGAGCCAAATATGGATCAATTGAGGATTAATATAGTTATTGTTGATTTAATGAAAAAAATGCCGAGTGTAATGTTTTTCGTATAGTTACAATAATTTTTATTGGAATAAGTAAATTTTTTAACAGTAAACATCAATTATACAACTCCTGTCATCATGAAATGTTGCTTTTTGTCCAAAAAAAATCATTTTTATTTAATTTTACTTCCTTCGTCTTCAGGTGTTTACGCTTTTTGGCAAGTAATGATCCGACGGAAAATGGGAGGGTTGAGTCAAAATGACATAAAAAAGGGGGATTTATGAACAAGACAGCATTTTTGATTTTTCAGTCAAAATGACCGAAAGCGTGTCATTTTTTCTCAAAACTTAGCTTGGAATGGAATTTGGGAAATGAGTCTTGTAAAAAAATTGACGATAACTATAAATAACACAGGTCATGCAAGAGAAAGGCTCTATTTCTATTCATACCGAGAATATTTTTCCCATCATTAAGAAATTCTTATACTCAGATCATGAGATTTTCTTAAGAGAATTGGTGTCCAATGCAGTAGATGCTAGCCAGAAAATTCAAAAATTGAGTTCTATCGGAGAGTTCACTGGTGAGCTGGGCGATTTGACTGTAGCGGTGGAGGTAGACAAAGAGGCGAAGACCATTACCATCAAGGATCGCGGTATTGGTATGACAGCCGAAGAGGTTAAAAAATATATTAACCAAATTGCTTTTTCAGGAGCTACTGAGTTTGTAGAAAAGTATAAAGAAACCGGTGAAGAAGGTCAGCTGATTGGGATGTTCGGGTTAGGCTTCTACTCTGCCTTTATGGTAGCTAAGGAAGTGGACATCATTACCAAATCCCATACCGGAGGCGCAGGAACCAAGTGGACATGCGACGGTTCTACTTCTTATGAAATCTCGGAAGTGGAGAAGGAAGATCGTGGTACGGAGGTAGTCCTTCATATTGCGGATGATTCAGAAGAATTTTTGGAGGAGTTCCGCATTCGCCAGATCCTGGATAAATATTGCAAGTTCCTGCCTATCGCCATTAAATTTGGTAAGGATACCGAGTTTGTGAAAGATGAGGAAGGCAATAATGTAAAGGATGATAAAGGCGAGGATAAAAAGATCGAGACAGACCATATCATCAATGCGGATGCACCGATTTGGGTAAAATCTCCATCAGATCTGACCGATCAGGATTATCTGGATTTCTATAAGAAGATGTATCCGATGTCGGAGGATCCTTTGTTCTGGATTCACCTGAATGTGGATTATCCATTCAATTTGACCGGGGTATTGTATTTCCCTAAAGTGAAGAATGACTTTGATGTGAACAAGAACAAAATTCACTTGTACTCACGTCAGGTATTCATTACTGATGAAGTGAAGGATATTGTTCCTGAATTTTTGCAACTGTTGCACGGAATCATCGATTCTCCGGATATCCCATTGAACGTTTCCCGTTCATTCCTGCAGTCGGATAGTAATGTGAAGAAAATCAGTAATTACATTACCAAGAAGGTAGCAGATAAATTAAATGAGCAATTCAGAAACGACCGTGAAAACTACGAGAAGAAGTGGGATTCTATTGGTTTGTTTGTGAAATACGGAATGATCTCAGACGAAAAATTCTATGACAAGGCGAAGAAATTTGCTTTGGTAGAATCAACGGAGGGTAAATTCTATACAGTTGACGAGTATAAAGAAGCATTTGGTGCGAACCAAACCGATAAAGACGGTAATTTGGTGGTATTGTATGCCACTGATCTGGATGCCCAATACGGATTCGTTGACGCAGCCAAGCAAAAAGGTTACGATGTAGTGAAAATGGATACACTTATCGATAACCACTTTGTGAATGGTGTGGAGCAGAAATTCGAGAAGGTGACCTTTAAGCGTGTGGATGCTGATGTAGTGGATAAGTTGATCGATAAGGACGAGAAGAAGGAAAGCGTTCTTACCGAAGACGAATCGACCAAGGTGAAGGAGCTTTACGAAAAAGTAATCGCCGATAAGAACTACACCGTAACAGTGGATTCCATGGCTACGGATGACATGCCGGTAATCATCACCCGTCCGGAATTCATGCGTAGAATGAAAGATATGCAGGCCAATGGTGGCGGTGGCATGATGATGATGGGCGGTATGCCGGATATGTTCAACCTTTCCGTAAATGCTAACCACGGCATCATTCAGAAAATTTTGAAATCTGAAAATGAAGAAGAGCAGTCCAAATTGGCGAAACAAGCGATTGATTTGGCCAAGCTTTCTCAGAATATGTTGACTGGTGCTGATTTGAGTAATTTCATCAAGCGCTCTGTGAACATTGTTTTGGAAGACTAAATATTAAAAACATTGCAATAGTGAAAGGCCGGCGATTCGTCGGCTTTTCTTTTGCCCTAAATTTTAATAATTTCGAAGAATGAATTAGATTGGATCTTTTTAAGAAAAACTGGCAGCATATTATCACCACCACACCTTCATGATGCTTAAACCCTTTGCGACCTCTTTATTTGTGATGTTGACGCTTCTGAGCCTGAAGCCGGAGCAGTCTTTGGCGCAGTCTGAGGATTTTAATCTGGCCAATTATCAGCCGGTCACCCTGACGCTGAACAGGGAGGAAGTGCCGGAGGTTGAGGAAACCAAGGTGAAGAAAAAGAAGAAGAAAAATGTCTTCTATGGGATTAAAACCAAAAAGGGCTTTACCCGCAAAGGCTTTGGTAATGACGCCGTGATCGAGCAATTCCATTATATTAAAGAACCGATGCCGGAAAAGGTGAGTCAGTATATTCCGGATTTATTCTGGATTGACTTTCGTACGGGAAAGGTGAAAAATTCCCGTAAAATCAACTGGGAGTATGGGCGTTTGCTTCATGGTCCCTATAAATTAGTGAAGGGAGATCAAGTACTGGAGCAGGGTATTTTCTACTATGGGGTGAAGCAGGGACGCTGGGTGAAGCTGGACAGTAAAGATATTCTGCAGGATAAAAAGAAATACTTTCATGGCTGGCTGAAAGAGTCCAAAGTGGCCTACTATGATAGTGCCAGAACAAAGGTGAAAGAGGTGATTCCGGTAAGCTATGGTAAAGTGGAAGGGACGTACTATCGCTTCTTTGAAAATGGGAACCTTGCCGTGAGGGGAGATTATTCCGAGGGCCGAAAAATAGGAAAGTGGACGGAATATTATTCAGTGGGAAATCGAAGAAAACGAGTAATTGTTTACCCTAAAAATCCCTATGATAAGAAATTCATTCCTTTTATGGAGAAGGAATGGGATAAGCGGGGGCGGACTATTTATGATGCTGCCAAGCGGAAAACTTAGGGCAAAAAAGAAGGGGCGTAAGCCCCTGTTTTATTTGATCTCTATGCCATCCAGTCCCAATTGCTTGATGGGGCGGAAATTTCTTTCTTTTACACTGTTGGCCTCAAAGATGAATTTCTTATCCAGCATTTGCCCTTCATAAAAAAAGCTGATCCAGTATTGGTTATTCAGGTGAAACACTTCCGGACTGATCATCTCTATTTTAGCCGCAGTGCCTGCTTTCAAATTTTGAATGATATGTCTTAACTGAGAAGTTTTCTGACTTTTGCCGGAATGGTCTTTCCCGAAACCCTGCGAATTGATGATTACCGTGTCCAGATCATAAGCATTATGGTTGATCAGGTAAGCATGGAATACTTCCTCTCCTTCAATCAAGCTTTTAGCCACTGCCATACTGACACCCTCTACCGCAGGTACATTGATATCTTTCTTCATTTCGATTATTTTAATTCCATTTCAAATACTTCAGCCAGATGTTGCTTTAGGCGTGCTTCGGCTTCCGCAAAATTAACCTCCCGGCCCAATTCCATTTCCAGAGAAGTCACGGCCTTATCATCAATGCCACAAGGAATAATATTTTTGAAATACTCCATCTGTGTATTGATATTAAAGGCTAAACCATGCATGGTCACCCATCGGCTGGACTTTACCCCCAGGGCACAGATTTTTCGCGGGTTTTTCATGTCTTCATAGTCCAACCAAACCCCGGTAAGGCCTTCTACTCTTCCAGCATTTAAACCATAATCGGCACAGGTTCTGATAACCGCTTCTTCCATCAGACGCATATATTTATGGATGTCTGTAAAGAAATTCTCCAGATCCAGAATCGGATAAGCGACGATCTGCCCTGGCCCATGGTAAGTAATATCTCCGCCCCTGTTAATTTTATAATAGGTTGCTTCTTTTTCTTCTAAGCCTTGCTCATCGAGCAGCAGGTTCTCCGGCTTGCCACTTTTTCCCAAGGTGTAAACATGGGGATGCTGGCAAAACAAAAGATAGTTAGGCGTGATTTTCTGAGCGGGTTCTTCCATTTTTCGATTCTCAATCTTTAAATCGACAATTTCTTTGAAGATTCTTTCCTGATAATCCCAGGCCTCCTGATAGTCCACCAAACCAAGCTGGCGGAATTCTACTTCTTTATTAATATTCGGGTTCATGGTATCATTTTAGGTTTGAAGCGCATGGCAACAAATTTCAATAGCAAAAATAAACAATTTGGTCAATTGGGCGAAGCCATAGCCAAAGAGCATCTGCAAAAACTGGGCTATAAGATTCTGGATGCCAATTTTCGTTACAGAAGAGGAGAAGTCGATTTAATCTGTCAGGATGGCACTTTTATGGTTTTTGTGGAAGTGAAAACCCGCTATAATGCCGCCTATGGTTATCCGGAACAGGCTTTGGGGAGAAAGCAGTTCCGGCAAATACAGGCGGTAGCAGCGCATTATTTACAGGTGAAGCGCTGGAAAGGTCCCATTCGTTTTGATGTCGTTGCGGTGCTTTTCTACCCCAGGCAAGAAATCAGGGTTTTTAAAGATTTTTTCCTTTAGCCTTAATTTATGTGTCAATATTGGTTTATTGCCCGGAGTAGAGTGTTTTTTAAGATCCTGCTGAATGATTATAATTTTTCTGCCCACCAAAAGGGTTGCTCCGAATCAAGGACTAGCACTCCGGCCTTTGGGAGCGTGAAATGGGTGGTAGCAATAGGGGGGATCTCATTTTCAAAATATATTGTCGCCTGAGGACTTTTGATTTCCTGTCCGGCATTGAACCATTTTTTAACCTTTCCCTGGCTCAATTTCCACACAAATCCATCTGAAACCCGGTAAATTTGGAAGGATTGTTTAATTATTGTATCAAAAAACGTGCAATATTGAAAGGCCCCGACAATCCAGAGTCCATTATAGGCCTTTTCGATGAGTTTTGGGAGAAGTGTGTCTAATAACGGCTTTTCCTTTTCCAAAGCCCAAAATTCCATTTGCATGGTCGATTCTTCCTGATGTTCTTTACCTAACAAAATATCAATTTTTATCCCCTTCATTTGAGCTTCTGGAAATAAATGCTCCGGAATAATGACGGTGGGCGACCATTCCAGTATTTGTCCTAATTGCTCGGAAGAACATGCATGGAAGTCCAGCACTAAAAGGGCGGGTTCTTGATTGTCCAGAATGATATGGTGACTCGACATGGTTTTCAGGAATAATTTGACGTTCTTCGTATAGTGAAATAGAGAATCTTAAAGTCTTAAGATAATGATTGTTTATAATGTAACCGTCACCATTGAGGAGAATATTGAGGATCAATGGGTCAAGTGGATGAAAGAGGAACATATTCCTGAAGTAATGGCCACCGGATATTTTAAGGAAAATAAAATGTTCCGTCTTATATCTCATTTGAAGGAAGGAGAGGGCCTTACTTATGTGGTGCAGTATTTTGCCGAATCCAAAGGAATATTGAACCAATACATTACGAAAGCGGCTCCGGCTCTGCAGCAAAAAACCGCGGATAAATTCGGAGAAAAGGCATTGGCCTTCCGTTCCTTAATGGAGCAGGTCGATTAATTCGTCTCCATAAATACCCTCTGGTTTGCAATGATTAGCGATTCCTGCCAATCTGGCGTGAATTTTATTGGAACGCTTATTGCAAATAATGAGGCGTAATAAATTTGAAACAGACTATTAAATATATAAATATAGAATTATGAGTGTAGCTGAAAAAGGTAACCAAGTAAAAGTACATTATACCGGTCGTTTAACTGAAGAGCAGGGCGGTACGCAATTTGACTCCTCAGCAGGACGTGAGCCGTTGGCTTTTGAATTGGGTGCTGGTCAGATGATCCCTGGTTTTGATGCAGCCGTTCACGGTATGGCCATTGGGGATAAGAAAACCGTTACTATTCCAGCTGCTGAGGCTTATGGTGAAGCTCGTCCGGAGATGATCCAGAAAATGCCTCGTACTGCATTACCAGAAGATATGGAAGTTGCTGTTGGACAAAAGCTTTATGCGCAAGCGCCAAACGGTCAGCCTTTCCCTGTTACGGTAATTGAGTTAACAGAAACTGAGGTAACTATCGACGGTAACCACGAGTTGGCAGGTAAGGATTTGGTATTCGAAATCGAATTGGTAGAGATCGCTTAATCGGATCTGGAGATATAAAAAAAATCCCTGCTTTTTCGGCAGGGATTTTTTTTGTCTTATTTATAAATCCGGGCCCGGTTAAGGGCGTTTTGGAATCTTCGGGCATTGTTCAAATGATCCGTCAGGTTGGTGGCAAATTTATGGTAACCGGAGAAATCTTCACTGGCACAAAAGTACAGGTATTTGTGTTGTTCCAGGTTCAATACGCCGTCAATAGCAGTAATGGAAGGCATATTAATAGGCCCCGGCGGTAAGCCATAGTTGCGATAGGTGTTGTAAGGGCTGTCAATTTCTTTATGCTTATTCAATACCCTTTTAATGCCGAAATCCCCATGCGCGTAGACTAAAGTGGGATCGGCGTCCAGGTGCATTCTTTTTTGTAGACGGTTGTAATAAACGCCGGCAATCCTGGGGTATTCATCCGATTTCTTGGATTCGGCGTAAACAATAGAGGCCAAAGTGGAGACTTCCTGCAGGCTTAAGCCCAGGCTATCAGCTTTGGCTTTGCGTTGGTCCGTCCAGAATTGGCGGTACTCATAGTTCATCCTTTCTATCAGTTCTTCAGGGTTTAAATCCCAATAAACGGAATAGGTATTGGGAATAAACATGGATTTATAATTGGCCTGGTCAAAGCCAAATTTTTGCATTAAAACAGTGTCGGACAAGGCCTGAGCCAGCTGACTGCTGTCCATTTCCAATTTATCCGTGATTTTCGCCGGAAGATCCTTTAGGAATCTTAAATTGTTAAATGTAATATTGACTGCCGTCTGATTGCCTGAGCGAAAAATCGCAATGGCCTGCCGGTTATTCATATTGGGTTCCAGTTTATATTTACCCGGTTTTAGGCTGGCAGGGAGTTTCATGAGCTTAGCGACAAAACTAAAAGCCACCGCGTCATTGACAATGTCACGGTCGTACAATTGGTTTTGAAGATCTTTGAAGCTGTCTCCATTTGAAATATAAATATAGGCCGGTTCACTCTTTCCCACCAAAATGTTGGGCGACTTCAAAAGTTGGTAACCGTAAAATAAAAAAGTTGCACTCAGGACTGATCCGATTAAAAGTGCAATTGCAATGATTTTTCTCGTTTCCATACTTTTGCAATAATAAGGAAAATTTCAAACCTAATGCTTCAATATGGCTGCAGAACTTATACGATTATATCCTGAAAACCCTGAACCGCGAAAGATTATTCAAATCGCCGAGGCTTTGCGTGATGGCGCCGTGATCATTTATCCTACCGATACGGTCTATGGTATTGGTTGCGACATCATGAATGCTAAAGCGGTGGATAGGGTCTGCCGGATTAAAGGCGTCAAAACGAATAAAGCGCAATTGTCTTTCATATGTTATGATATCAGTGATATTGCCCAATACACCCGTTCCATCCCTACTCCGGTATTTAAAGTCCTGAAAAAGGCCCTTCCGGGTCCTTATACTTTTTTGTTTCCGGCTTCCACCCAGGTCCCTAAAATTATTTCCGCTAAAAAGAAAATGGTCGGTATTCGTATTCCTGATAATAATATTCCAAGGGATATTGTCCGGGAATTGGGGAATCCAATTGTAACCACCTCCATTCGCGATGAGGATGAGGTGATTGAATATACCACCGATCCGGAACTGATTTATGAGAAGTTTGGGAACTTAGTAGACATCATTATTGATGGCGGTTATGGTAATAATGTCGCCTCTACCATTTTGGATACTAGTTCCGGAAGCATTGAAGTGGTACGGGAAGGATTGGGAGATATCAGTATTTTATAATTTTAATTGTTCAATGAATCAAGCTTTTCAGAATAAGGATTTATTAATCGAATTGCATTATTTTCCTTCAGTGGAATATTTGGCCTGCATTCTTCAGGCGGACAAGGTGCTGTTGGAGGTCAAGGAAAACTTTGTGAAGCAAACCTATCGGAATCGCTGCCGGTTGCTTACTTCTCAGGGAGCCAGAGATCTGACCATTCCCATCGTAGCGGGTAATAAGAAGCAGCCCATGGAAAAAATCCAGGTTGATGATAGTCAAAATTGGAGAATGATTCACTGGAGGTCCATAAAAACAGCCTATGGTAAAGCCCCTTTCTATGAACATTATATTGATTACTTGGAGGATGTCTTTTTTTCTGAAGAAAGCAGCCTGTTACAGTTCAATTATCAACTTTTAAAACTTATATTAAAGTTAATGGGGATATCCAAAAAGCTGGAATTCACCACTGATTATGTCAAAGTTTCCGATTCTGAAAAAATTATTGACATGCGTGGCAGGCTAAACCCTAAAAAGTCCTATACAGAAAATGACATTTTGGAGCCTTTGGCCTATCCCCAACTGTTTGGTAATGAATTTGTAGCAAACCTCAGTGTATTGGATCTTCTTTTTTGTGAAGGGCCCAATGCAAAATATGTGATTCAACAATCGGTAAAGTGAGAGCAACTAATGGGTTTTTATTCCGTTTTAAATAGAATATAATCTAGAAGAAGTTTAATTGACAATCGCTTAAGCTAAGCCGCCAAAGCCCTAAGGTATGGAAGCAAAATTTTCAAATAGAGTAAAAGAGGTTATTTCCCTTAGCCGGGAGGAGGCGCTTCGACTCGGTCACGATTACATCGGGACGGAGCACCTGTTGCTGGGTATTATTCGCGAGGGTGAAGGAGTAGCGGTACATTTACTCAAAAAATTAGGGGTTACTTTAGAAGAACTTCGCCAAGCGGTGGAGCAATCTACTAAAGGTACTGCCCTGAGTAACGTAAAAAACCTGACGAACATTCCTCTTACTCGTCAGTCTGAAAAAGTATTAAAGATAACCTATCTGGAAGCCAAAATATTCAAGTCACAATTGATTGGAACAGAGCATTTATTGCTATCCATCCTAAGAGATGAGGATAATATTGCGACCCAGATTTTGGAAAAATTTGACGTTAATTATGACGTCGTCAAAGAATTACTAGAGTATCATATGGAAAACAGAAATTCTGGGGAAACTGACGAGAATAAATCGCCAGAAACGCCTCAAATTTTCGGTTCCGCAGGTACTTCCAGTGGTGGTGTTGGCGGTGGAAGTAGCAAGGAGTACTCTAAAGGAAACGAAAAATCCCGCACACCTGTACTGGATAATTTCGGACGAGATTTGACCAAGATGGCGGAAGATGGAAAATTGGATCCTATCGTTGGTCGTGACAAGGAGATTGAGCGCGTCGCCCAAATTCTTTCTCGCCGTAAGAAGAATAACCCTATTCTTATTGGAGAACCTGGTGTTGGTAAAACAGCCATCGCTGAAGGTTTGGCATTGAGAATCATCCAAAGAAAGGTGTCTCGTGTTTTATTTGACAAGCGTGTATTAACGCTTGATTTGGCTTCCTTGGTGGCTGGTACAAAATACCGTGGCCAGTTTGAGGAGCGAATGAAGGCGGTCATGAATGAATTGGAAAAATCTCCGGATGTTATTCTGTTCATTGATGAGTTACACACGATCGTGGGAGCGGGAGGAGCATCGGGCTCACTGGATGCGTCCAATATGTTCAAACCGGCATTGGCCAGGGGAGAAATACAATGTATCGGAGCGACGACTTTAGATGAGTATCGCCAATATATTGAAAAGGATGGCGCTTTGGCTCGTCGATTCCAGCAGGTAATGGTGGATGCAGCAACGCCGGAAGAAACCATCGAGATCCTGAATAATATTAAGTCCAAATATGAAGAGCACCACCATGTAAATTATACAGAGGAAGCGATTCAGGCATGTGTGAAGTTATCGGATCGTTATATCAGTGACCGATTCCTTCCGGATAAGGCCATTGATGTACTGGATGAGGCCGGTGCCCGTGTTCATATTAACAATATTCATGTACCGGATGATATTATCAAGCTTGAAGAAGCGATAGAGAATATCAAATCTGAGAAAAATCGTGTGGTAAAATCTCAGAAGTATGAAGAGGCGGCGCAATTGAGAGATCGCGAGAAGAAGCTGATCGAACAGTTGGATAAAGCTAAATCTTCATGGGAAGAAGAGACCAAGACCAAGCGCTACACGGTAAATGAAGATAATGTAGCCGAGGTGATTGCCATGATGACGGGTGTACCAACTAAACGTGTTGCGCAGAATGAAAGCCTGAAATTGGTGGGTATGGGTGATGAGTTGAAAGGGAAGGTGATTGGTCAGGATGAGGCGATCAAGAAATTGACGAAAGCCATTCAGCGGACACGTGTAGGATTGAAAGATCCTAAGAAACCGATTGGTTCGTTTGTTTTCCTGGGACCTACCGGTGTTGGTAAAACAGAATTGGCAAAAGTGCTTTCTACCTATTTGTTCGATAAAGAAGATTCTTTAATTCGAATGGATATGTCGGAGTATATGGAGAAATTCTCCGTTAGTAGATTAGTCGGAGCGCCTCCGGGTTATGTCGGTTATGAAGAAGGTGGTCAATTGACGGAGAAAGTCAGACGTAAGCCTTATTCGGTGGTGCTTTTGGATGAAATCGAAAAAGCTCACCCGGATATCTTCAATCTGCTTTTACAAGTATTGGATGATGGTATCCTTACCGATGGTTTGGGCCGTCGGGTAGATTTCAGAAATACGATTATCATTATGACCTCTAATATCGGTATCCGTGAATTGAAAGATTTCGGTACTGGAGTGGGTTTTGCAACCCAGGCTAAGAGAGAGGGCGTAGATGATCATATGAAGTCTACTATTCAAAATGCCCTGAAAAAGACTTTCAGTCCCGAGTTCTTAAATAGATTGGATGATGTGATTGTCTTCAATAATCTTAAACGTGAAGATATTCACAAGATCATTGACATCTCACTTCATAAGTTATTCAAGCGTATTGAAGATCTTGGATTTAAGATTGAGCTTACCGAGAAAGCAAAAGATTTCTTATCTGAAAAAGGTTATGATCCACAATATGGAGCAAGACCACTGAATCGCGCCATTCAGAAATACCTGGAAGATGCGGTGGCAGAAGAAATCCTTAAAGGTAGCCTTTCTGAGGGTGATGTGATCATGGCCGATCATAAGGCAAAAGCAAAAGGCTTGACACTGGAGATTAAGAAAGCGGTGAAATCATCTGAAGAGGAGTAAATTATCAATATCCATAAAATTACCAAAGGCCGGGGCATTAGTCTCGGCCTTTGTTTTGGATAATATTTTTTGAAAATAAAAAGCTGCGAATAGGGTGTACGTCTGTTTTTTGGGAGGATGTCGGATCTAAGGGGCATTATATGCGACTTAACCGATTGCTGCGCCGATAGATTAAGTGTCTTTTCAATCCGATAAGATGGTGTTTGCTGATTTTTTATAGCTCAAATTTGGGCAAGCTTGCTTATATCCTCATTCCTCTGCTTTGTTGAAAGAAACTCGAAAATAGAGAACTATTTCTTTTCTTTTTCATTTCTCCCGCCTCGCAGCTAAAGGCGGATTTAAGCAGGCATAATTTTGCTTGAATATGCAGCATGAAGCTTAATAACTACCATTTATTTTCCGGAAGAACCACTCCATTCCCAAAAGAAGGGTAAAGAGCATCAAGATCCAGCGCAGATCAATGATTGGCCTGAACGATTCTTCTGAATATATTACACCTTTAGCTTCATTTGGTGACCATAATTGCGGATCAAGTTGATCGATTGATTGAAACCCACCCTGATTTCCGGCTAAATTTTTTAAAAGGTTAAAGTCAGCCGTAATCTGTAGAGCTTCCAGTTCCTGTTTCTTTATGAGTAGCTCTCCCTGGTTTTTGAATACTTTACCATTAATAGTGGAGGTTGCGACATAAGCGTATAGACCTTCTGTCAGGTTTTTAACTCTGAAGCGAGAGTTATTTTGCCCAGGAACAAAATCATAATCGTGCTGCTCTCCTTCCTCATTTTCTAGACTCAACTTGATGGGGAGGTCGTAAATGGGCTCAAAAAGTTCATTATAAACCTGAGCCTGGAAGATGACCTGTTCATTTTCCCAATATTCATTTTTTTTGGGGTAAACCTTAAATTGTCTTTTGTCGGTTTTTTTGGTCAGTAACTGTAATACCTTTTTAAAGAAAGTAGTGGAGGTGATGGTTTCTCCCGTTTGGGCATATTCTTTTAATCTCCAGCGGAAGAATCCACTTCCCAAAAGAGTAGCCGATCGGGTTTCTTTGGAAGTGTTGATGGCCAGCAGGGGTTTGTCGGTACTCACACTTCCTACTTGTTGAAATAGCAAGGCCTGGCCCGCTCCTTTCAATTGAGTGTCTCCATAGGGAACGTCCAAAGGCGGAAGCTGTGAGAGCTGACTTTGATATTCAGGAAGCAGATTGAAGCCATCAAAACTGCTATTGAATTTGGCAAATACCTGATCCTGTTCTCCTCTATGTCCGATCAGGCTGATGGTTTCATTGATTTTATTCAACTCATTTAGCTGGCTGTTTCGGCCTACCATGAATAAGGTGGGAATACCACGTCTTTCGCATTCTGCGATCATTTTTTTGCCCAGTCCCTTTTTATTAGGAATCTGATGGAAAATCATGAGGTCGAAAGGATCTTTGGGCAGTGCTTGCGCCTCGGTAGTATACAAAAGGCTGAATTCGTAATTCTTATTTTCTTCGATAATGGATCTTAAAAATTTTAAATCCGGATGCGGAGCCAGTGCGAGGCATACAATTTTTTGTTTCCCTTCAATAACTTCAATATAGGCTTGTTTACTGTTGTTTTTGGAGGTGAATTCTTCCTCCAAAGCCACAAGCGTGAGCTCATACCTTTGCATGCCTTTTTCCTCTGCATCCAATTTAAAATCTACCTCTATGAGGTCCCGGTCCTTTTCAATTTGAATGGTCTTTTTTTCTAATAATTTTCCCTGATGCTTTATTTGAATTTCGGCTTGCTTTCCGGCAAGACCAAAAGCTTCTACCTGTGCCTCGATCGGGAATTGATTTCCCTGATAAACTACCTTATTAAATCTTAATTTTTTGAGGTTAAGATCCCGTTTGGGAATAGTGTCCCCGGCACCAATGACATAAACTGGTTCATTGATGGACTGGAAAGTGGGATTAATGCCCTGATTGTACAAACCATCGCTTAATAGTACTATTCCTGCCAGGTTCCTTCCTTCATAACTGGTTTTGATGCTTTGAATGGCACCGGAAAGATTGGTTGATGTGGCATTAAAGGAAAGTTGGTCCATTTGCCTTAAATGGTTTCCTTCTAAATCCTGCACATCTACGCGAAATCCAAGCTCATCCAATTCTTCTTTCCATTGCTCTAATTTTAGCAGTCCGTTAAAAAGACTGGTAGAATCGGAGTAATCCAGGATAGAAGCAGAGTTATCCATCAAAAACACCATGGTAGGGGCCTCCGTTTTATTGGCCACTGTTTTAATCAGAGGATTCATCAAAAGGAAGGCCAATACGGTTACGACGATAAAGCGCAGGAGTGCAAGGGCATTTCGAATGGGTTTAGAGAAACGTTGCGGTTGCTGGTATTGTAAAAATGCATAGGTGAAACCTAATATTAATGCGGGAATAATCCACCAGGCCGAAACGGGTAACTGAATCTGAATAGACTCCATATTTGAGGAAAGAGGGTTGAAAATGGGCTAATAAAGCTAATATCCTTTTTTACGATAAAGTGGAAAAACTTTCTGTTAAAAATGCAAAAAAAATAGTGATTTGGAATGATCCATGGCGGCTTATTTCCCTAAACACAAAAAAGCCGATTCCTTATTAAAGAAATCGGCTATAAAATGTGTTGCGGTTTTATCAGGTGAGCATTCCACCGTCTACCTGGAATACCTGACCGGTAGTATAGGCTGACATATCAGATGCTAAAAATACGCAGGTATTTGCCACATCCACAGGGTCGCCACCGCGCTTTAATGGAATAGCATCTCTCCAGCTTTGTACTTGTTTTTCGTCCAAAACAGCCGTCATCTCTGTTTCAATGAAGCCCGGCGCTACTACATTCGCACGAATTCCTCTGGATCCAAGTTCCAAAGCCACCGATTTTGTGAAGCCAATGATACCGGCCTTAGAAGCAGCATAGTTGGCCTGGCCGGCATTTCCTTTCACGCCAACCACAGAGGACATATTGATGATGGAACCACTACGTTG
The DNA here is from genome assembly GCF_036244895.1 of Persicobacter diffluens. Lineage (NCBI taxonomy): Bacteria > Pseudomonadati > Bacteroidota > Cytophagia > Cytophagales > Persicobacteraceae > Persicobacter > Persicobacter diffluens. Next base: position 3,215,841 of record NZ_BQKE01000001.1, on the reverse strand, counting down.
CTTCATTAATTGGCGCGTAGCAGCTTTCACCGTATTGAAAACTGATTTAAGGTTCACCTGAATGACCTGGTCAAATTGTTCCTCATTCATTCGCATCAACAAACCGTCCTTGGTAATTCCCGCATTGTTAACCAATACATCCAGGCTGCCAAATTCTGCAATAACATCATTGATTAATTGCTCTGCAGCTGCAAAGTCGGAAGCATCTGAACGAAAACCTTTGGCCTGAACCCCTTTGGCTTTCAATTCTTCCTCTAACGCCTGACCTTTTTCAATGCTGGAAAGAAATGTAAATGCAATATTGGCACCATGTGCCGCAAATGTTTCTGCAATGGCACGACCGATTCCTTTGGAGGCACCTGTAATTAAGGCAGTTTTACCTTCTAAAAGTTTCATGGTTTCTATTTATGATTTGAATATTAGTGACTTAAGTGTTCTGATGAATACTCAGTGTAAAAAGCGCTCCAAATATAAGGTTAATTTTTTTCCTTCAATCCAAAATGTAGAATTATTGGTAGGGGTCGATTTATTTTCAATTTGCTTCTTATTTCATTTTCATAAAGTTAGCATTATGACCAGCGATTCTGTTTTTGTTTAATTTGCAATTAATTGATACTGAATTGTAAAAGAATTCGATAAATACTGACATTAATCGTTTTTTTTGTTGGCGTACTTCTTATTAAGCCATAAATTCGCAGCAATCAAATCCATTAGAAATAATACCATATTATAATGTCAGCAAAACATGATGTAATTATCATCGGTAGTGGCCCCGGAGGTTATGTTGCCGCTATCCGTGCATCCCAATTGGGATTAAAAGTTGGAATCGTTGAGCGTGAAAATTTGGGTGGAATTTGCTTGAACTGGGGCTGTATCCCAACGAAAGCACTTTTGAAATCTGCTCAGGTATATGAGTATATTCAGCACGCTTCTGATTATGGAATCACTGTAGGTGAAGCTTCTGCTGACTTTGACGGTATGATCAACCGTTCTCGAGGCGTTGCCGAGAGCATGAGTAAAGGAGTTCAATTCTTGATGAAGAAGAACAAGATTGATGTGATCATGGGATCCGGAAAAATTAAGCCGGGTAAAAAAGTAGAGGTTACCGCTGAAGATGGTACCGTAACTGATTATTCCGCAGAGCATATTATTTTGGCAACTGGTGGTCGTTCACGTGAATTACCTTCTTTGCCAATTGACAATAAAAAAATTATCGGATACCGTAAAGCGATGTCTTTGGAAACCCAGCCAAAGAAAATGGTCGTAGTAGGTTCCGGTGCAATTGGTGTTGAGTTTGCTTATTTCTATCACTCTATCGGTACAGAGGTTACGGTGGTAGAATTCATGGACCGTATCGTTCCTGTAGAGGATGCGGACGTTTCCAAGCAATTGGAGCGTGAATACAAGAAGAAAGGGATTAAGATCAAGACTTCTTCAGAGGTAACACATGTAGATACTTCGGGTGAAGGATGTGTGGTTACAGTGAAAACCAAAAAAGGTGAAGAGAAGATTGAGGCAGATATCGTCCTTTCAGCGGTGGGAGTAACTACTAACCTGGAGAACCTTGGACTGGAAGATGTAGGTGTAATGCATGACAGAGGTAAGGTGATCGTGGATGATTACTATAAAACCAATATTCCTGGCGTTTATGCTATCGGTGATATCGTTCATGGTCCTGCTTTGGCACACGTTGCATCTGCAGAAGGAATTATCTGTGTGGAGAAAATCGCTGGTGAATCTCCGGAGCCAATGGACTATAAGAATATCCCGGGCTGTACTTACTGTACTCCTGAGGTAGCTTCTGTTGGTTATACCGAGCAGGCAGCGATTGATGCGGGTTATGAAGTGAAAGTGGGTAAATTCCCATTCTCTGCTTCCGGAAAGGCCAAAGCAGCAGGCGCTAGTGAAGGTTTTGTAAAAGTGATTTACGATGCGAAATACGGCGAGTGGTTAGGGGCGCACATGATTGGTGCTAACGTAACGGAGATGATTGCTGAGGTAGTAGCGGCTCGTAAATTGGAGGCTACAGGTCACGAGATTCTGAAAGCAGTTCACCCTCACCCAACAATGTCTGAGGCGGTGATGGAAGCAACTGCAGCAGCTTATGATGAGGTGATTCACCTGTAAAAAGCAGTCAGTTCAAAAATACATTATTAAGACCAGCACTTTTTCGGTGCTGGTTTTTTTGTGCCTTAAACCGAAATATTCCTAATTAATTCTCGTTTAGCTGCATGGCGGGAAAATGAAGGGATTTTTCTCGTTTCAAGTTTTTTACAAGGAAGCAGGTTGAATGTGGAGAACGCAAGCTTGCCCAAACTTGGACAAATAAAAAATCAGAGGGAATACAAGTAATGATCGGAAAGATAGTGTAGGGTGGTTGAATCTGGTGGTACATCCTTCAGCTTAGGGATTTGGGTTGCAAAAAAAAGCCGAACCTCAAAGGCCCGGCTTTTTTTTGGAATAATTCCCTTACTTAAACGGTCATGATATCGTTTTCTTTCTTAGCGAAAACTTCTTCAATCTTACCGTAGTAGGTATTCGTTAATTTTTGAACGGAATCTTCCGCATCTTTGATCATGTCCTCAGAAGCGCCGTCTCCCTTCAGTTTTTTCAAAGCATCATTGGTTTCCTGACGTACGCGACGAACACGGATTTTACCGTTTTCAGCCTCCGATTTCGCCTGCTTAACCAATTCCTTACGACGTTCCTCTGTTACTGGTGGGATGGTCAAAATGATCATCTCACCATTATTCATAGGAGCCAGACCCAAATCTGAGTTAATGATGGAACGCTCGATCTCATTGATCAAGGACTTCTCAAATGGTTTAATGGAAATCGTACGAGCGTCAGGTGTAGTAACTGAAGATACCTGGCTCAATGGAGTAACGGCACCGTAGTATTCCACTGTGATACCATCAAGCATAGAGGCACTGGCTTTTCCGGCACGGATACGCATCATTTCATGCGATACCGCGGCTACAGCTTTTTCCATTCCCTCCTTGGCTTCCTCCAAATAAAATTCGATCTCTTCCATGAGTATGTTATTTTTTTATTCTGAAATTAATGTTCCGATGTCTTCCCCTTTAACCAACTTGGTCAAGTTACCTTCTTTGTTCATATCAAAAACGATAATTGGAAGATTATTTTCTTTACAAAGGGTGAAGGCAGTCATATCCATCACGTTCAAGCCACGCTTGTATACTTCACCAAAAGAAATATTAGTGAATTTTTCTGCAGAAGGATCCTTCTCCGGGTCAGCAGTATAAACACCATCAACACGAGTGCCTTTCAACACAACATCTGCTTCAATCTCCACGGCTCTTAAAGAGGCGGTAGAATCTGTGGTGAAATAGGGGTTACCAATACCAGCTCCGAAAATAACCACACGGCCTTTTTCCAAATGACGCACTGCTTTTCGGCGAATGAACGGTTCACAAACCTGGTTGATCTGCAGGCCAGACATTAATCGGGTTTGAATACCCTGATTTTCCAACGCACTTTGTAGGGCCATTGCATTAATCAGTGTTGCTAACATGCCCATATAATCACCCTGAACACGGTCAACGCCTGATTTTTCGGCCTGTATACCACGGAAAATGTTACCACCGCCAATTACGATTGCAATTTCCACACCCTGATCCAATGCGTTTTTGATTTCTTGTGTATATTGAACCAATTGATCAGGAGAGATGCCGTGCTTGTCGGCACCCGCTAAAGCTTCACCACTCAGCTTTAAGAGAATTCTTTTATATTTCATAGGTCTGGCACTTGTCAAATAAATCAGACAAATATACGAGACCTCCCCGAGAATCCTAAACGACCTTTCTCATAAAAAAGGGCTGATGATAAGATTTTTAGTAAAGAGCCTGTAAATTGCAGTCCTTGTACATAAAAATATTACTATTTGCCCATGCAAATAAATTTTCCGCATTCGTTCACCCGATACTGCATGTTGATCGGGATTTTTTTCATGGCTTGTAAGCCTTCATCTCAAATTCCGGTAGAAAGTCCGCCACAGGCAGATCCGCCGATGCGCCCGATCATGACGATTCCCACGGAGGAAGAAGTGGAGGGTAAACGGCAGCCTGTATATCATGGTAGTCGGGAGATGTTGCATGATTTGTTGCACACCCGATTGGATTTATCTTTTGATTGGGAGCAAAAGGCGGTGATCGGCGAGGCCGCTTTGGATTTGAAAGCTCATTTTTATCCACAAAAGGAATTGGTTTTGGATGCGGTGGGCTTTGAAGTCAATTGGGTGAAGCTGTTGAAGGGGGAGGAGTGGCAGGATGTGAGTTTTGAAAATGACAGCCTTCAATTAACCATTGATTTGGGGCGAGAATATGCCAAAGAGGAAATGTTGAAAGTGCGGGTGAATTATATTGCTCGTCCTTATGAAGTGCCCTCAGAAGGAAGCGATGCGATTACCGATGATAAGGGGTTGTATTTTATCAATGCCGACGGTTCTCAGCCTGGGGTGCCGAAGCAAATATGGTCTCAGGGAGAAACCCAGGCGAACAGTAAATGGTTTCCGACCATTGATAGTCCCAATCAAAAATCTACTCAGGAGATGTTCCTGACGGTGGATAATCGCTATACCACTTTGTCTAATGGGTTGTTAGTGTACACAAGGGAAAACGAAAACGGTACGCGGACAGATTATTGGAAAATGGACCTTCCTCACTCACCTTACTTATTTATGGTGGCTATTGGTGAATTTGAAGTGGCCGAGGATCAGTGGGGGGATATTTCTTTACGCTATTTGATGGAAAAAGAATATGCGCCCTATGCGAAGCACATTTTTGGAAATACGCCGGAGATGATGACTTTTTTCTCGGATAAGCTGGACTATCCTTTTCCCTGGCCAAAATATGATCAGGTAGTGGTGCGTGAATATGTATCAGGAGCGATGGAGAATACCACCGCCTCCTTATATATGGATGCGCTGAATATGGATACCATTGCCTTAAATGACTATAATTGGGATTTTATCATTGCGCATGAATTATTCCATCACTGGTTCGGGGATTTGGTGACATGTGAATCCTGGTCAAACTTAACCCTGAATGAAGCCTTCGCAAACTTTTGTGAAGCAGAATGGCTTGGCTACAAATACGGAGCGGCAGAGGCGGCCTACCATAATTACAGTGAATTGCAGACTTATTTAAATGAAGTCAGTAGCAAACAGGTGGACTTGATTCGTTATCGCTATGCAGACAAAGAAGATATGTTCGATGCGCACTCTTATTCCAAGGGTGGGTTGATTCTTCGGATGTTGAAAAATTATATTGGGGAGGAGGCATTTTGGGCTTCGCTAAACTTGTATTTGAAAGACAATGCTTTCCAGACAGTGGAATTGGCGAATTTGAGATTGGCTTTTGAAAAAATCACCGGTCAGGATTTGAATTGGTTTTTTAACCAATGGTTTTTGGCTTCCGGGCATCCTGACTTAGGTGTGACGGAAAATTACCTGCCGGGGAAATTAACCCTTACCATAGAGCAAAAACAAAATTTCAATACCACTCCTTTATATCAGCTTCCTCTCAGGGTGGATATTTGGACCAATGGACAAAAGCAATCCCATCAGATCTGGTTGGAGGACGAAAGGCAGGATTTTGAGTTTAGCTTATCTGCTGCCCCTGAATTGGTATTACTAGATCCCGAACAGTTATTAGTGGGGGTGGTAGAGCATGAAAAGCCACAAACTACCTGGGAATACCAGTATCGCCATGCGGAAAATCCGGTGGCGCGCTTGAGTGCTTTAATGAATATAGATGAATTTGTGCCCGATACCCTGGATTCAGAACTCAAAGTGTATCATGAGGCGCTGGAGGATTCTGTTAGCTACATTAGGGACTGGGCCCTGAATCATATCCCAATTGAAGGCACTCCGGATAAAGCACAATATTTGAAAAAGGTGGCCAAGCTAGCCGAATTTGATTCGAATAATGAGGTGAGGAGTTCTGCGATGTGGGTGTTAGGAGAAGAAGCCCCTGCGGATTACCGCATGTTGTTTAAAAGAAATCTGACTTATCCTTCTTATCAGGTGAGAGGTACCGCTTTAATGGGCTATGTGCGTTCCCGCCCGGAAGATGCGGATGAGACGGTGGAGGAATACGCGGATGCCGCCGACCTGAATCTGATTGTGGCCGTGGCAAGTTATTATGCCGAGAACGGGAAAGTAGAAAAATTACCCTGGTTTGAAGAAAAAATCGATGCCGCCCAATCTCAGGAGTTATGGTACCTGTTGCAATACTATGGGGAGCTGCTAATGAATGCCCCGGAATCAGCCCAAAGAGAAGGGGCTGAAAGGTTGAAGAACCTGGCGATAAATGCTGATGATGAGTTTACCAGAATGGTTGCTTTCCAGTCCATGAACTTTTTGGAATTTAATGGTTTGCAGGAGTTGATGCAAGAAGTGGCTGCCTCCGAGAACAACCAAAAATTATTACGCCTTTATGATGGTTGGAATGAAGAATAAGCATATATTTGCACCCAAAACAAATGGGGCCTTTCAGTAGGCTTAAAATCAAAGGTTTAAGCTTTTTAAAATTTATCGGAATTATTTGATAAATGAAAAAAAGCGTATACCTTTGCAATCCGTTTGTTGGGGCGTTATTCGCTTATTTGCGGGGCTGAGGCTGATTTTCAGTGGTTTATCTCATAAATTACCGACAGCTTTCAGTTTAGGGTTTTGCCCTGTTGCTCGCTGATTAAATGAATGAAGCGCTTAAACGAGAATTACTCTTTACTATTAATAACAAAACTGAGGATTTAGAAACATGGCTAAAGAAACCTTTGACCGTTCGAAGCCGCACGTTAACATCGGTACTATCGGTCACGTTGACCACGGTAAAACCACTTTGACAGCGGCAATTTCTAGCGTATTGGCTGGTAAAGGACTTGCTGAGCAGAGAGATTTTGGTTCTATCGATAACGCTCCTGAAGAAGCTGAGCGTGGTATCACCATTAACACTTCTCACATCGAGTACCAAACTGAGAACCGTCACTATGCACACGTTGACTGTCCTGGTCACGCCGATTACGTGAAGAACATGGTAACTGGTGCTGCTCAGATGGACGGTGCGATCATCGTAGTTGCTGCTACTGACGGTCCAATGCCACAAACTCGTGAGCACATCTTGTTGTCTCGTCAGGTAGGTGTACCTGCATTGGTTGTATTCTTGAACAAATGCGACATGGTAGACGACGAAGAGCTTCTTGAGTTGGTTGACATGGAGGTTCGTGAGTTGTTGTCTGAGTACGATTTCCCAGGTGATGATATTCCTGTAATCCAGGGTTCTGCTTTGGGTGCGTTGAATGGCGAGCCTGAGTGGGTTAAGACTGTAGAAGAATTGATGGATGCTGTTGATTCTTACATTCCAGAGCCTGAGCGTTTGACTGACCGTGACTTCTTGATGCCGGTAGAGGATGTATTCTCTATCACTGGTCGTGGTACTGTTGCAACTGGTCGTATCGAGCGTGGTACTATCAACTCTGGTGATCCTGTTGAAATCTTGGGTATGGGTGCTGAGGACATGACTTCTACCGTAACTGGTGTGGAGATGTTCCGTAAGATCTTGGATCAAGGTTTGGCTGGTGACAACGTTGGTTTGTTGCTTCGTGGTGTTGATAAAGCTGACATCAAGCGTGGTATGGTAATCGTTAAGCCTGGTTCCGTAACTCCACACGCTCATTTCAAAGCTGAGATTTACGTATTGTCTAAAGAAGAAGGTGGTCGTCACACTCCATTCTTTAACAACTACCGTCCTCAGTTCTACTTCCGTACAACAGATGTTACTGGTAACATCAAGTTGGCTGAAGGAGTTGAGATGGTAATGCCTGGTGATAACGTAACTATCGAGGTAGAATTGATCAACAAGATCGCTCTTGAGAAGAACTTGCGTTTCGCGATCCGTGAAGGTGGTCGTACTGTAGGTTCAGGTCAGGTAACTGAGATCTTGGACTAAGATAAAGCTATCAATTAGTGTTTGTTGTATCTTCTTTGGTACAGCGTTTGCACTACTGATAATAAATCTTTAAATTTGCGTCCCGCTATTTTGTGGGACGCTTTTTACGGGTGTAGCTCAATTGGTAGAGTAGTGGTCTCCAAAACCATTGGCTGAGGGTTCGAGTCCTTCCACCCGTGCTAAAATTTTTTAATTTTTCAGGTTATGTTGAAATTGAAAACGTTTATCAGCGAGTCGTACGTAGAAATGCGCGACAAAGTGACTTGGCCTCCGTACGGTGAGTTGCAGAATTCTACTATCCTTGTGATTGTAGGGTGCTTGGTGTTCACCGCCATGATTGGATTAATGGACCTGTCATTTGACAGCCTGATGAAATTTTTCTACGGACAGTTCTAATTTACGCTTAAAGGTAACTGATGAGTAGCGAGTTGAAATGGTATGTTGTTCGCGTAGTGAGCGGACAAGAGAAAAAAGCAAAATCATATCTGGAAACAGAGGTTCAGCGCCATAATCTTGAGGATTATGTAGCGGAAGTTCTTATCCCAAGTGAGAAAGTTTATGAAATGCGTAACGGCAAGAAGCGCGTTCGTGAGCGTAACCATTTTCCGGGTTATGTGATCGTGTCTGCAGATCTTTCTCATGGTGAAGCGCTGCATATCGTAAACAGTACCCCAGGTGTAATTGGGTTTTTAGGAGATACCTCTGGCGCAAATGCCAAGCCAGTGCCCCTAAGAGAGGCCGAGATTAATCGGATTCTGGGTGTTGGTCAGGAAGAAGAGCCAGAAATGGAAGAAGCCACTACGGATATGGTATTTACTGTGGGAGAGTCTGTGACTGTTATGGACGGGCCTTTCAGTGGTTTTACCGGTGCTGTGGAAGAGGTATACGAAGAGAGAAAGAAGCTTAAGGTGATGGTGAAGATCTTCGGTCGTAACACACCTGTTGAGCTGAATTATATACAAGTTGAAAAACAAGACTAGTTTAAAAAATGGCTAAAGAAATTGCCGGTTATTTAAAACTGCAAATTAAGGGAGGTGCTGCGAATCCATCGCCACCGGTTGGACCTGCGCTTGGTAGTAAGGGTATCAATATTATGGAGTTCTGTAAGCAGTTCAATGCTCGTACGCAGGACAAAGCAGGTCAAGTATTGCCTGTATTGGTGACTTACTACGCTGACAAGTCATTTGAGTTTGTTGTAAAAACTCCTCCAGCTGCTGTTCTATTGATGAACGCTGCCAAGTTGAAGAAAGGTTCTTCCGAGCCTAACCGTGTGAAAGTTGGTTCTGTATCTTGGGATCAAGTAAAAGAAATCGCTGAAACTAAAATGCCTGATTTGAATGCATTTACTGTTGAAGCGGCAATGCGCATGGTTGCAGGTACTGCTCGTAGTATGGGTCTTAAAGTAGAAGGAACCGCTCCTTGGGAAGCGTAAAAAACAGGAACAATGGCGAGATTAACTAAGAAAAGAAAAGATGCCTTAGCTAAATTCGACAGAGAAAAGGATTATTCTTTGTCTGAAGCTTCAGCTCTAGTAAAGGAGATTACATTCACTAAGTTCGATGCTTCTGTAGATATCGACGTGCGTTTGGGTGTAGATCCTCGTAAAGCAGACCAAATGGTACGTGGTGTTGTTGCTCTTCCTCATGGTACTGGTAAAAACGTTCGCGTTTTGGCCTTGGTTACTCCTGAGAAAGAAGAGGAAGCAAAAGCTGCCGGAGCGGATTACGTAGGTATGGATGAGTTTATCAAGAAGATCGAAGGTGGTTGGACTGATATCGATGTAATCATCACGATGCCAACAGTAATGGCGAAGATCGGTCGTTTGGGTCGTGTGTTAGGTCCTCGTGGTTTGATGCCTAACCCAAAAGCAGGTACTGTAACGATGGATGTTGCTAAAGCAGTAAAAGAAGTGAAAGCTGGTAAAATCGACTTCAAAGTTGATAAAACTGGTATTATTCACACTTCTATTGGTAAATCCAATTTCACTCCTGAGCAAATTCAAGAGAACGCGACAGAGTTGTTGAACACACTTTCTAAATTGAAGCCTGCTTCAGCGAAAGGGACTTACTTTAAGTCTATCAGCATCTCTTCTACTATGAGCCCAGGTATTAAAGTTGATAAAAGTAGCATAGCTGGATTGTAATTATGAATAGAGAAGAAAAACTTCAGATCATTAATGACCTGACTGCTAAGTTGAAAGAAAACAATGTCTTCTACATTACAGATGCAGCTGGGCTAAGCGTAGCCGATGTAAACGATTTACGTCGCGCGTGTTTCAACAAAGGTGTTGAGTACAAATTGTACAAAAATACTTTGATTCAAAAAGCATTGGAGAATTTAGGTGCTGATGTATCTGATTTCGAAGGTGGCAAGGTATTTGCTGGACAGTCGGGAATCATGTTCGCGACGGAGGAAACTGCTTCCATCCCAGCAAAAGTGATTAAAGAATTTAGAAAAACGAATGAGAAACCGATCCTTAAAGGTGCTTCCATCGATTTCGATCTGTTCGTTGGTGATGATAAAGTAGATACGCTGAGCAAGCTTAAATCTAAAGCCGAACTTATTGGCGAGGTTATTGGATTGCTTCAGTCTCCTGCGAAAAACGTTATCTCTGCACTTTCTTCAGGTGGAGACAACTTGGCAGGTATTATCAAAACCCTTTCTGAGCGTTAATATTAGATTTTAAAAGAAAACAATTTTAATTTTACAAAAAGATGGCAGATCTTAAAGAATTCGCAGAACAGCTAGTAAACCTATCCGTTAAAGACGTTAACGAATTAGCTACAATCCTAAAAGAGGAGTATGGTATCGAGCCTGCTGCTGCTGCTGCACCTGTAATGGTTGCTGGTGGTGGTGAAGGTGAAGCTGCTGCTGAAAAAACTGAGTTCGATGTAGTATTGAAAGCAGCTGGTTCAGCTAAATTGAAAGTTGTTAAAGCGGTTAAAGAATTGGCTGGTCTTGGCTTGAAAGAAGCTAAAGAAGTAGTTGATGGTGCACCTTCTACTATCAAAGAAGGAATCGCTAAAGACGAAGCTGAAGCACTTAAGAAAGAATTGGAAGCTGTAGGTGCTGAAGTAGAGTTGAAATAATATACTCCGAATTTTGAAATGTCTAGCTTAAGCGGGCAATTCGAAATTTGATTTTGACCGGGCTTAACATAGTCCGGTCTTTTGCCGTTTATGCACATTTTCACTAAATTGTTATAAACGGTTTATTTTCCCGGATTCTCTCCTTTTCCAGTTTATCATTTAAATCTTACTGCCTTGGCTATTCAAACTGAAAGAAAAAGTTTCGCGTCGATTAAACACGTAATTGACTATCCTGACTTTCTGGATGTTCAACTTAAGTCGTTCAGGGACTTTTTCCAAATCGATACGCCTGCCGAAAAACGCGAGAATGAAGGCCTTTTTAAGGTTTTTCAAGAAAACTTCCCGATTAGCGACAGCCGTGAGAACTTCGTCCTGGAGTTTGTGGACTACATGATTGATCCTCCGAAATATACGGTGGATGAAAGCATAGACAGAGGCTTAACTTACTCTGTACCACTAAAAGCAAAGTTGCGCCTTTCCTGCAACGATGAGGACAATGAAGATTTCGAAACCCTTGAGCAAGAAGTATTCTTGGGGAACATCCCTTACATGACAGAGAAGGGATCCTTCGTGATCAACGGCGCTGAGCGTGTAATCGTATCCCAACTTCACCGTTCTCCTGGTGTGTTCTTTGCACAATCCAAGCACACCAACGGTACTACGTTATATTCGGCACGGATTATTCCTTTCAAAGGATCATGGATCGAGTTTGCTACAGACGTGAACAACGTGATGTTTGCTTACATCGACCGTAAAAAGAAATTTCCCGTAACAACATTGTTACGAGCTATTGGCTACGGATCGGATAAGGAGATTTTGGATCTCTTTGGTCTTTCCGAAGAGGTGGAAGCGACTGATGCTGCTTTGAAAAAAGTAGTAGGACGTAAGTTGGCCGCTCGTGTTTTACGTTCCTGGACAGAGGACTTCGTGGATGAAGATACCGGTGAGGTTATCTCTATCGATCGTAACGAAGTAATCTTTGAGCGTGATCACGTGATTGGCGAAGAGGATATCGAGGAAATCGTAGATTCAGGTCAGGATGCAATCGTATTGCACCGTGATGACGTGAATATTGCGGAATTCCAGATTATCCACAATACGCTACAAAAAGACCCATCTAACTCCGAGAAAGAAGCGGTAGAGCAAATCTATCGTCAATTGCGTAATTCCGATGCACCGGATGAAGCAACTGCTCGTGAGATTATTCATAATTTGTTCTTCTCCGACAAGCGTTATGACTTGGGAGAGGTAGGACGTTATCGTATCAACCGCAAGCTGAAGATTGAAGAGTCTTTGGATATGCGCGTTTTGACGATTAAAGATATTGAGTTGATCGTGAAGTATTTGATTCACCTGATTAACTCTAAGGCGGTAGTGGATGATATTGACCACTTGTCCAACCGTCGTGTACGTACCGTAGGTGAGCAGCTTTATAGCCAGTTTGGCGTAGGTTTGGCGCGTATGGCACGTACTATTAAAGAGCGTATGAACGTTCGTGATAATGAAGACTTCAAGCCGGTTGATTTGATCAACGCGCGTACTTTGTCTTCTGTGATCAACTCTTTTTTCGGAACAAACCAGTTGTCACAGTTCATGGACCAAACCAACCCATTGGCAGAGATTACGCACAAGCGTCGTATGTCAGCATTGGGACCTGGTGGTCTTTCTCGTGAGCGTGCTGGTTTCGAGGTTCGAGATGTTCACTATACGCACTACGGTCGTCTTTGTACTATTGAGACACCGGAAGGTCCAAACATTGGATTGATTTCTTCTCTTTGTGTTCACGCAAAAGTGAACGATATGGGATTCATCGAAACCCCATACCGTAAGATCAATGAAGGGGTAATTTCTGATGAAGTTACTTATTTGACTGCCGAAGAGGAAGATTATAAAAACATTGCACAGGCCAATGCTCCACATGATGCGGAAGGTAACTTCGAAGAGCGTCAGATTAAGGTGCGTTATCAGGGTGACTTCCCATTGGAAGGTCCTGAAAATATCGCCTATATGGACGTTGCGCCTAACCAGATTGTATCCGTTGCAGCATCAATGATTCCTTTCTTGGAGCATGATGATGCCAACCGTGCATTGATGGGATCGAACATGCAGCGTCAGGCAGTGCCATTATTACGCCCTGAGGCTCCAATCGTAGGTACTGGATTGGAGAAACGTGTTGCTGAGGATTCTCGCGTATTGTTGAGAGCCGAAGGTGACGGTAGCGTTGCTTATGTAGATTCGGAGAAGATTACCATCCGTTACGATTTGACCGATGATGAAAAATTGTCCGGCTTCGATAATGAATTGGTAACTTACGAATTGGTGAAATTCCGTCGTACTAACCAGGATACCTGTGTTAACCTTCGCCCAATCGTATTGAAAGACGATCGCGTTTTTAAAGGTCAGGTATTGGTAGATGGCTATGCTACTGAAAAAGGGGAGTTGGCTTTAGGCCGTAACCTATTGGTAGGGTATATGCCATGGCAGGGATACAACTTTGAGGATGCGATTGTTATCTCTGAGCGTATCGTTCAGGATGATGTTTACACCTCTATTCACATTGATGAGTATGAGCTTGAAGTTCGTGATACTCGTCGTGGTGAGGAAGAATTAACTACTGAGATTCCTAACGTTTCTGAGGATTCAGTGAAAAACCTGGATGAGCATGGCGTTATCCGAGTGGGTGCTGAAATCAAAGAAGGGGATATTTTGGTAGGTAAGATTACCCCTAAAGGAGAGACTGATCCTACTCCTGAAGAGAAATTGTTGAGAGCTATCTTCGGTGATAAAGCCGGTGATGTGAAGGATGCATCATTGAAAGCTTCTCCATCATTAAATGGTGTAGTAATTGACACTAAATTATTCTCTCGTCCTAAGAAGGATAAGGATCTAAGAGCGAAAGCGAAGAAAGATGTTGAAGCTTTGAAGCAGCGTTATTCAAGTGATTTGAATAAGGTAAAAACAACCATGATTGAGAAAATGGTTCGTTTGCTTGAAGGTAAAACTTGTCAGGGTATCAAGCATAAGTTTGGCGATGAGATCATGAGCGCAGGCGTTACTTTCTCTGCGGCCAACATCACCAATAACTTGTTCCCGGAAGAAAACATCTATCGCGATGAGAGCTCTTATGCAGTATCAGCTGAAGCAAACTTGGTTGCGGACTTGAATCTGGACAACTGGACAGATGATGAGCGCATCAACGAGTTGATCGTGATCTTGGTGAAAAACTACATCAACAAGCGTAACAAAATTACTGGTTTCTTCAAACGCGACCGATTTACTTTGGAAGTGGGAGATGAATTGCCAGCAGGTATTGTTCAGTTGGCGAAAGTATATGTAGCCAAGAAGCGTAAGCTTAAAGTGGGTGATAAAATGGCGGGTCGTCACGGTAACAAAGGTGTGGTTGCGAAGATCGTACCTATCGCGGACATGCCATTCTTGGAAGACGGAACTCCATTGGATATCTGTTTGAACCCATTGGGTGTACCTTCCCGTATGAACATCGGTCAGATTTTCGAGACCGTATTGGGATGGGCCGGACGTAAACTAGGTAAAAAATATGCTACTCCTATCTTTGACGGTGGTACAATGGACGAAGTTCAAGGAGAATTGAGAGCAGCTGGATTGCCAGATTACGGACGTTCATTCTTGTTCGACGGACGTACAGGTGAGCGTTTTGACCAGCCGGTTACTGTTGGTATTGCATATATGCTGAAATTGGGTCACTTGGTGGATGATAAGATGCACGCGCGTTCTATCGGACCTTACTCTTTGATTACGCAGCAACCATTGGGTGGTAAAGCTCAGTTTGGTGGTCAGCGTTTTGGAGAGATGGAGGTTTGGGCATTGGAGGCATTCGGTGCGGCGCATATCCTTCAGGAGATTTTGACTATTAAGTCCGATGATGTTATCGGTCGTGCGAAAGCTTATGAGTCTATCGTTAAAGGAGACAATATGGGTAAACCAAATATTCCTGAGTCCTTTAACGTATTGGTACACGAGCTTCGTGGTCTTGCACTTGAAGTTACTTTAGACTAATCCATCTACTCGATTTAAAATATTCTCCTTAAGAAATATGAGTTTCAGAAAGAATAAAAAAATCAATAATGACTTCTCAAGAGTAACCATCTCATTGGCCTCTCCAGAATCTATTCTGGAGAGTTCATATGGAGAGGTAACTCAGCCAGAAACCATCAACTACCGTACTTACAAGCCGGAGATGGGTGGTCTTTTCTGTGAAAGAATCTTCGGTCCTGTAAAGGACTGGGAGTGTCATTGTGGAAAATATAAAAGAATTCGCTACAAGGGTATCGTTTGTGACCGTTGTGGTGTTGAAGTAACGGAGAAAAAAGTACGTCGTGAGCGTATGGGACACATCGAATTGGTGGTTCCGGTAGCACACATTTGGTACTTCCGTTCTTTGCCTAATAAGATTGGTTATTTGTTAGGTCTTCCTACCAAGAAGTTGGATCAGATTATTTACTACGAGCGTTATGTAGTAATTCAGCCAGGTATCAAGGAGGAAGATGAGATCCAGAAAATGGATTTCTTGACTGAAGATGAGTATTTGGAAATCATGGACAAATTGCCTCGTGAGAACCAAATGCTTGATGATGATGATCCAAGCAAGTTTATTGCGAAGATGGGTGCGGAAGCAATGGAAATGTTGTTGGCACGTACTGATCTGGATTCATTATCTTATTCATTGCGTCACCAGGCTGCGACCGATACCTCTCAGCAGCGTAAGGCAGAAGCTTTGAAGCGTTTGAAGGTGGTAGAAGCATTCCGTGATTCCCGTACACGTATTGATAACCGCCCAGAGTGGATGGTGATCCGTATGGTACCGGTTATTCCACCGGAATTGCGTCCATTGGTGCCATTGGATGGTGGTCGTTTCGCAACCTCTGATTTGAACGATCTTTACCGTCGTGTAATTATCCGTAACAACCGTTTGAAGCGTCTGATCGATATCAAAGCACCTGAGGTGATCTTGAGAAACGAGAAGCGTATGTTGCAAGAGGCTGTC
This sequence comes from Persicobacter diffluens, assembly GCF_036244895.1. Classification (NCBI taxonomy): domain Bacteria; kingdom Pseudomonadati; phylum Bacteroidota; class Cytophagia; order Cytophagales; family Persicobacteraceae; genus Persicobacter; species Persicobacter diffluens. The sequence continues at coordinate 3,199,759 of NZ_BQKE01000001.1, read as the reverse complement.
GATTCTTTATTCGACAACTCTCGTAAAGTAAACGCGGTTCGTTCTGATGGTAACCGTGCGTTGAAATCCCTTTCTGATATGTTGAAAGGTAAGCAGGGTCGATTCCGTCAAAACCTATTGGGTAAGCGTGTTGATTACTCTGGTCGTTCGGTAATTGTTGTAGGTCCTGAATTAAGAATGCACGAATGTGGTTTGCCTAAGAATATGGCAGCCGAGCTATTTAAGCCATTCGTAATTCGTAAGTTGATTGAGCGTGGTATTGTAAAAACCGTGAAATCAGCGAAGAAAATTGTTGACCGCAAGGATCCTGTTGTTTGGGATATTTTGGAGAATGTACTGAAAGGACACCCGGTATTGTTGAACCGTGCTCCTACGCTTCACCGTTTGGGTATCCAGGCATTCCAGCCAAAGTTGATTGAAGGTAAAGCGATCCAGTTGCACCCATTAGTGTGTACTGCATTTAACGCCGATTTTGATGGTGACCAGATGGCGGTTCACGTTCCTCTAGGTCACGAAGCCGTGTTGGAAGCACAGGTATTGATGTTGTCTTCGCACAATATTCTGAACCCTGCCAACGGAGCTCCAATTGCGGTACCTTCTCAGGATATGGTATTGGGTCTTTACTATATGTCTAAAGGCCGTCCGAATACGGAAGCTTATCCGATTAAAGGAGAAGGCATGGTTTTCTATGGTGCAGAAGAGGTAATCATTGCGATTAACGAAGGCGCTTGTGATAAAAATGCCAATATTAAAGTAAGAACTCAGGTTCGTAATGACGAAACCGGTGAGTTGGAAACTAAAGTGATCGATACTGTTGCAGGTCGAGTTTTAGTGAACCAATTCGTTCCAACGGAAGTAGGTTTTGTTAACGAATTGCTGACCAAGAAGAAATTGCAGCAAATCATCGCCTATGTGTATAAAATCACAGGTATGGCGAAAACTGCTAAATTCTTGGATGATATTAAACACCTAGGATTCCAGACTGCATACGCAGGTGGTTTGTCCATGGGTCTTAATGATATCATGATCCCTGACCAAAAAGCACCATTGGTGTCTCAGGCACAGGAAGAGCGTGACGAAGTGATGATGAACTACCAGATGGGTCTTATCACGGATACGGAGCGTTACAACCAGATCATTGATATTTGGACGCGTATCAACAGCCAGTTGACTACCGTATTGATGAAGCAATTAGCAGAAGATCAAAATGGTTTCAACGCGATTTACATGATGATGGATTCCGGAGCCCGTGGTTCTCGTGAGCAGATTCGTCAGTTGGGTGGTATGCGTGGTCTGATGGCTAAGCCTCAGAAAAACGTAGCTTCATCTGTTGGAGCAATTATCGAAAACCCGATTCTTTCGAACTTTAAAGAAGGTTTGGATGTATTGGAGTACTTTATCTCTACTCACGGTGCGCGTAAAGGTTTGGCCGATACCGCATTGAAAACTGCCGATGCGGGTTATTTGACGCGTCGTTTGGTAGACGTAGCGCAGGATGTGGTGATTAACGAAGCAGACTGTGGTACTTTGAGAGGTATCGAGATGGAAGCACTTAAAGATAATGAGGAGATCGTGGAGCCATTAGGTGAGCGTATCCTGGGTCGTGTTTCTGTTCATGATGTTGAGGATCCTTTAACTGGAGATATCATCGTTGAGGCTGGTCAGGAGATCAGTGAAGTACTGGTACAGCGTATTGAAGAATCCGCTGTAGAAATGGTAGAAGTTCGTTCTGTATTAACTTGTGAAACCCGTAAGGGAGTTTGTTCGAAGTGTTACGGACGTAACCTGTCTACTTTGAGAATGGCGCAAGTCGGGGATTCAGTAGGGGTTGTGGCAGCACAATCTATTGGTGAGCCGGGTACACAGTTGACCCTTCGTACGTTCCACGTAGGGGGTACTGCATCTGCTATTGCAGCTGATGCTTCTGTAATTGCGAAATTCCCTGGTATTGTGAAATACGATGAGATCCGTTCTATTCCTGTAGATGCTGATTTGGATGATGAGCCAGCAGATGTAGTAATGGGCCGTACTGGTGAGGTTCGTATCGTAGATGAGAAAACGGGTAAAACTTTGATGACGAATAACGTACCTTACGGTTCTTATTTGAAATTGAAGGATGGCGCTAAAGTAGAAAAAGGCGATAAAATCTGTCAGTGGGATCCGTTTAACGCGGTTATTCTTTCTGAGTTCGGTGGTAAAATCGGCTTTGATGCTTTAGAGCAAGGATATACTTTCAAGGTGGAGATGGATGATACCACAGGTCACCAATCGAAAGTCGTAATGGATTCTAAGGATAAGACCAAGAACCCTGCGATTACGATTGAAGGTAGTGAAGGTATTATCAAATCTTACAACTTGCCTGTAGGTGCTTACATCAACGTGGATAACGGTGATCAGATTAAGCCAGGTACGATCATCGCTAAGATTCCTCGTGCTGCTGGTAAGTCTGCCGATATTACCGGGGGTCTTCCTCGAGTTACAGAGCTTTTCGAGGCACGTAACCCATCCAACCCAGCTGTAATTTCTGAGATTGATGGTGTGGTAACTTATGGTGGTATCAAGCGTGGTAACCGTGAGGTATTCATTGAATCTAAAGATGGCGTGAAGAAGCGTTACTTAGTATCACTTGCTAAGCACATCTTGGTTCAGGAGAATGACTTCGTTAAAGCGGGTATGCCATTGTCTGATGGAGCCAAGACACCAAATGATATCTTGAATGTAGAAGGACCAACTTCTGTTCAGGAGTACCTGGTGAATGAGATCCAGGCAGTATACCGTCTACAGGGTGTGAAGATTAACGATAAGCACATTGAGGTGATTGTTCGCCAGATGATGCAGAAAGTTACTGTTGTAGATTCAGGTGATACGATCTTCCTGACTAACCAAATTGTTGATAAATTCACTTTCCGTGAAGAGAACGACAAGATTTTGGATATGAAGGTCGTTACTGATGCCGGTGATTCTACTAACTTGGAGCCAGGTCAGATCATCACTGCGCGTCGTCTACGTGATGAGAACTCTAACTTACGTCGTCGTGATTTGAAATTGGTACAGGTACGTGATGCGCAAGCAGCCGTTTCTAAGCCAACCCTTCAGGGTATCACACAGTCTTCTTTGGGTACTGATTCCTTCATCTCAGCGGCTTCCTTCCAGGAGACTACTAAGGTGTTGTCTGAAGCATCTATCCGCGGTAAGCGAGATGAGTTACTTGGATTGAAAGAAAACGTGATCGTAGGTCACCTGATTCCAGCAGGTACAGGTGTTCGTGATTTCCGTAAGTTGATTGTAACTCATGAAGATGAGGAGCAGGAATTGCGTGAAATTCGTGAGCGTAGAGCAGAAAGCGAGCGTGTTTAATCCATTGTGATGTACAACACTCAAAATATATTGATTTAAGAGTTATAGACTATCTCCAAATGGGGGTAGTCTATTCTTTTTTATACCCACATCAAATTTAACTTTTATGCAAGAGCAAGATCAAAACCCAAAAAATGCCGGGAAAATCGATATCGAACTGCCGGAGGATATGGCGGAAGGTGTATATGCCAATTTGGCCATGATCGCCCACTCCAACAGTGAATTTGTTTTGGATTTTATCCGTATCATGCCCGGGGTTCCAAAGGCGAAAGTAAAATCTCGTGTGGTATTGACCCCCGAACATGCGGTACGGTTATTGCAAGCATTGCAGGACAATGTAGCCAAGTACGAATCCATGCACGGTCCAATCGGTCGAAATGGTCAGCAAGATGGTGGGCCTTATAATTTTGGCGGACCGGTAGGTGAAGCTTAAGCTGCAGGTTTTTGTGTTAGAATTTGCCTAAAAAGCAATATTTGATCGCTTGAAAAGTATGCTTCCAAATTATTTTTTCAAGCTTTCAGACAAATAAGGTTTAAAGGGTTTGATTAGTCTGTGATTATCAATACCTTTGCAAACCTATTTTAAAATAGTAATTTCATACTTTAAACGATTTCATTAAATGCCTACTATTCAGCAATTAGTACGCAAGGGCAGAAAAAGCTTGATTGATAAATCAAAATCTCCTGCCTTGGACTCATGTCCACAACGTCGTGGAGTATGTACTCGTGTTTACACGACTACTCCAAAGAAACCAAACTCAGCGATGCGTAAAGTAGCTCGTGTGCGTTTGACTAACGGTAAAGAGGTGAACGCCTACATTGGTGGTGAAGGTCACAACTTGCAAGAGCACTCGATCGTGTTGATCCGTGGTGGTCGTGTAAAGGATCTTCCTGGTGTGCGTTACCACGTAGTTCGCGGTGCTTTAGATACAGCCGGTGTTAGCGGTCGTCTTCAGGGACGTTCTAAGTACGGTGCTAAACGTCCTAAGGACAAAAAATAATTAAAAAATTAAAGTACATTATTGTAGTAAAAAGCAATGAGAAAGGCTAAACCAAAAAAGCGGTATATTCTTCCTGATCCAAAGTTCCAAGATACTTTGGTAACGAAATTCGTTAACTATTTAATGTTAGACGGGAAGAAGAGTATTGCCTATAATATTTTCTATGACGCCATCGACTTAGTTGAGGAGCGCGTAGGTGAGAACGGTCTTGAGGTTTGGAAAAAGGCTTTGAATAATGTAATGCCAGCTGTCGAGGTTAAATCTCGTCGTGTGGGTGGTGCTACATTCCAAGTGCCTATGGAAGTTCGACCTAGCCGTAAATCATATTTGGGAATCAAATGGTTGATTCGTTATTCACGTTCTCGTGGTGAGAAAACCATGAAAGAACGTTTGGCTGGGGAGATCATTGCTGCTTCCAAAGGCGAAGGCGCAGCGGTGAAGAAGAAGGATGATACACACCGCATGGCGGAAGCTAACAAAGCATTCTCTCACTTTAGATTCTAATACAAATGGCTAAGGATTTAACTTTCCTGCGTAACATCGGTATCATGGCTCACGTCGATGCCGGTAAGACCACTACCACTGAGCGTATCCTTTATTATACTGGATTGTCTCACAAAATTGGTGAAGTACACGATGGAGCTGCTACCATGGACTGGATGGAGCAAGAGCAAGAGCGTGGTATCACCATTACTTCTGCTGCAACTCAAACGCAGTGGCACTACCCAACTGATAAGGGTACACACGTAAAAGGTTTGACTAAGCCTTACACTGTTAACATCATTGATACTCCAGGTCACGTTGACTTTACTGTAGAGGTAGAGCGTTCATTGCGTGTATTGGATGGTGCTGTTGCATTGTTCTGTGCTTCTTCAGGTGTTGAGCCTCAGTCTGAGACTGTATGGCGTCAGGCTGATAAGTACCGTGTGCCACGTATCTGTTTTGTGAACAAAATGGACCGTGCTGGTGCTAACTTCTTGGGAACTGTTCAGGAAATCATCGACAAATTAGGTGGTAACCCTGTTCCATTGCAGTTGCCTATCGGAGCTGAAGATACTTTCACTGGAGTAGTTGACTTGATCAAAAACAAAGCAATCATCTGGAACGAAGAAGACATGGGTATGACCTATGTGGAGCAAGAAGTTCCTGAGGATATGGTTGATGAAGTTGCTGAGTGGAGACAGAAGTTGGTAGAGGCTGTAGCCGAGTATGATGAGGAGTTGTTGGAGAAATTCTTCGAAGACGCTGATTCTATTACAGAAGAAGAAATGATGGCCGCTATCCGTGCAGCTGTAATTGACATGTCAATGCAGCCTGTAATGTGTGGTTCAGCATTTAAGAATAAAGGTGTACAAGCAGTATTGGATGCTGTATGTTCATTCTTGCCATCTCCATTAGATCTTCCTGCTATCGAAGGTGTTAATCCTGATACTGACGAAGAAGTTGTGCGTAAGCCAACAGTAGAGGATCCATTTGCAGCATTGGCATTTAAAATTGCTACTGACCCATTCGTAGGTCGTTTGTGTTTCTTCCGTGTGTATTCTGGGTCATTGAACGCAGGTTCTTATGTATTGAATACGCGTACAGGTAAGAAAGAACGTATCTCTCGTTTGATGCAGATGCACTCTAACAAGCAAAACCCAATTGATATCGTAGAAGCTGGTGACATCTGTGCAGGTGTTGGTTTCAAAGATATCAAAACTGGTGACTCTTTGGTAGACGAGAAGAACCCGATCATCTTGGAGGAAATGACTTTCCCTGAGCCTGTAATCGGTATCGCTATCGAGCCTAAGAAGCAAGCTGATGTTGATAAACTAGGTATGGCTTTGGGTAAATTGATCGAAGAGGATCCAACCTTGCGTGTACAAACTGATGAGGAAACTGGTCAGACTGTATTGCGTGGTATGGGTGAGTTGCACTTGGAGATTATCTTGGATCGTTTGAAGCGTGAATTCAAGGTAGAGGTTTCTGAGGGTGCTCCTCAAGTAGCTTACCGTGAGCAAATCACTACTGCTGTTGAACACCGTGAGGTTTACAAAAAGCAGTCTGGTGGTCGTGGTAAGTTCGCGGACATCGTATTCGAATTGATGCCTCGCGAAGATGATAAAGTTGGCTTGGAATTTGTAAACGAAATTGTAGGTGGTGCTATTCCTCGTGAATTCATCCCTGCTGTACAAAAAGGATTTGAGTCTTCTATGGTGAATGGTCCTTTGGCTGGTTTCCCTGTAGAGGCGATCAAAGTTCGTTTATTCCACGGTTCCTTCCACGATGTCGATTCTGACTCTTTGTCTTTCGAATTGGCAGCACGTATGGGATTCCGTGAGGCAGCCAAATTGGCTAAGCCTCAAATTTTGGAGCCAATCATGGCGGTAGAAGTTGTTACTCCAGATGATTACACTGGTCCTGTAACAGGTGACTTGAACCGTCGTCGTGGTATCATGAAAGGTATGGATACTAAAGGTAACGCTTCCGTTATCAAGGCTGATGTACCTTTGTCTGAGTTGTTCGGTTATGTGACTGACCTACGTACCATTTCTTCTGGTCGTGCGTCTGCATCATTGACCTTCTCTCACTATGATCCGGTTCCAAACAACCTAGCTAAAGACATTATCGCAGAAGCGAAAGGAGAATAAGAGCGTTAGATAGATATGAATCAAAAAATTAGAATAAAATTGAAGTCTTACGATCACAACTTGGTAGACAAGTCTTCTGAGAAGATCGTAAAGGCGGTAAAGGCGACTGGAGCTGTGGTAAGCGGCCCAATTCCATTGCCAACTGAGAAAGAACGTTTCACTGTATTGCGTTCCCCTCACGTAAACAAGAAATCTCGTGAGCAGTTCCAAATCTGCACTTACAAGCGTTTGGTAGATATCTACTCAAACTCTGCAAAGACTGTAGATGCTTTGATGAAATTGGAATTGCCTTCAGGTGTTGATGTTGAGATCAAAGTTTAATGATCCCATCGCCTGAGCGATAAGTATTGAAAAGGTCTGGAACTTCGGTTTCAGGCCTTTTTTTGTGCCATTTGCGCAAAGAGGCTTGAGAAAAAGGTTGCGCTTTATTTGAAAAATGCAATTTGGTGGTCTTCTGAAAAAATCCTTAAAATTTATCTTTAAACCGTGTTTTCAGCATGCTTTTTGACTAAATGGCAAGGGGATTGAAAAGGTCTGGAAGATTAATATTGTTGTAAGTGGCTTTTTTTAAGTTAGATGCAGTGTGATAAATCGGAAAATGTTTTGTTTCTGATATTAATTTCCTAACTTTGCAGTCCTTTAGAATGGCGAGCGAGTGTTCGTTCGTTAATTTTAATTTATTTTATACTAAAACGTTAGTATGTCTGGTATTATCGGTAAAAAAATCGGAATGACTAGCATCTACAGTGCCGATGGACAGAATGTCGCATGCACATTAGTAGAGGTTGGTCCTTGTGTAGTAACACAAGTAAAGACCGTCGAGACAGACGGCTATGATGCTGTTCAGCTTGGCTTCGGCGATAAGAAAGCTAAGAACACTTCAAAAGCGATGCAAGGGCATTTCGCTAAGGCAAACACTACTCCAAAGAGAAAGCTTGTTGAGTTCCGCAACTTCGAAGGTGAAGCTGCATTGGGCAACGAGATTCGAGTAGAGGAAGTATTTGCAGAAGGTGATTTCCTAGACGCTGTAGGAACCTCCAAAGGTAAAGGTTTCCAAGGTGTTGTGAAACGTCACGGTTTTGGTGGGGTTGGACAAGCTACCCACGGTCAGCATAACCGTCTTCGTGCGCCAGGTTCTATCGGTGCGGCTTCGTTCCCATCTCGTGTATTCAAAGGTCTTCGTATGGCTGGACGCATGGGTGGCGATCGCGTAAAGATTCAGAACTTGCGTGTTATGAAAGTGTATGGCGACAAGAACCTAATCGTAGTGAGCGGTTCTATCCCAGGCGCTAAAAATTCATTTGTAATTCTAGAAAAGTAATTCAATGGAGATTTCGGTATTAAAAGTTGACGGTAGCGAAAGCGGCAAAAAAGTTGAGTTGCAAGACTCGATCTTCGCTGTTGAGCCCAACGATCACGCAATCTACTTGGACGTGAAACAGTACTTGGCTAACCAAAGACAAGGTACGCACAAGTCTAAAGAACGTGCTGAGATCGCAGGTTCTACTAAAAAAATCAAGAAACAGAAGGGTACAGGTACTGCACGTGCAGGATCTTTGAAGTCTCCTGTTTTCGTTGGTGGTGGTAGAGTTTTCGGTCCAAAACCACGTAACTACGGCTTTAAGCTGAACAAAAAAGTAAAAGCTTTGGCTCGTATGTCTGCGCTTTCTTACAAGGCCAAAGGTCAGGACATCATCGTTATCGAAGATGTAGCGATGGATGCGCCTAAGACTAAGGAGTTCGTGAACATTTTGAACGGATTGTCTTTGTCAGGTAAGAAAGTATTGGCTGTCACTGGTGATTTGAACGCAAACGTAAACTTGGCTGCGCGTAACATTCGCAAAGCTAAAGTTGCTGATGCAGCTTCAATTAACACTTATGATGTGTTGAACGCAGATAGCCTAGTGCTTTTCGAAAGTTCTATTGAGAAAATTGAAAAATTATTCGCTTAATCATGAGTGTACTTAAGAAACCTTTGGTTACCGAAAAAGCCTCTTTCCAAAATGAGAGTGGTGTTTATGGTTTCATCGTAGACCTTAACGCCAACAAATTGGAAATTAGAAAAGAGGTTGAGCGTATGTACGGCGTAAACGTTGTAGCTGTACGTACAGCACGCTACTTGGGCAAAAAACGCACACGTTATGCTAAGTCTTCGATCATTACTGGTCGTAGCAACAGCTATAAAAAGGCGTTTGTGCAAGTTGCAGAAGGTGAAGTTATTGATTTTTACAGCGGAATCTAAAGAAGTTAGACAATGGCAGTAAAGAAATTGCGTCCTACAACTCCAGGACAAAGATTCAGAGTAGCGCCTTCATTCGAGGAAATCACTAAATCCACTCCAGAAAAATCTCTTACTGTAGGTTCACGTAAGTCTGGTGGTCGGAACAACAGTGGTCGTATGACGATGCGTTATTTAGGTGGTGGTCACAAGCGTAAATTGCGTTCTGTAGACTTCAAACGTCAGAAATTTGGCGTTCCAGCTACCGTAAAAGCGATCGAATATGATCCAAATCGTACAGCTTATCTTGCATTGCTTTTTTATGCAGATGGTGAGAAAGCCTATATTCTTGCACCTGAAGGATTGCAGGTAGGTACTCAGATTGTTTCTGGTGCTGATGCAGCTCCTGAAGTGGGTAACCACGTACTAATGGCCAACATTCCATTGGGTACTATTATCCACAACATTGAGCTTACTCCTGGTAAAGGTGGTTTGTTGGTACGTTCAGCTGGTGCTTATGCACAGTTGGTAGCGAAAGAGGGTAAATATGTTACCATCAAGCTTCCTTCTGGTGAAATGCGTTTAGTATTGGCTACTTGTTACGCTACGATCGGTGAGGTTTCTAACGGAGACCACATGAACGTTCGTTTGGGTAAAGCGGGTCGTAACCGTTGGTTAGGTCGTCGTCCACGTGTTCGTGGTGTTGCTATGAACCCGGTTGATCACCCAATGGGTGGTGGTGAAGGCCGTTCTTCTGGTGGTCACCCACGTTCTCGTAACGGTGTATACGCTAAAGGTGGTAAGAGCCGTAAAGCCAACAAGTACTCTGATAAATTGATCATTTCAAAGCGTAAGAAATAATGGCAAGATCACTTAAAAAAGGACCTTATATTGACTTCCGCCTTTCTAATAAGGTAGATGCCATGAACGAGGGTGGCAAGAAGACCGTGATCAAAACTTGGTCTCGTCGTTCTATGATTTCTCCTGAATTCGTAGGTCACACATTCGCAGTTCATAATGGAAATAAATTTATTCCAGTTTATGTAACTGAAAACATGGTAGGTCACAAGTTTGGAGAATTTGCTCCTACTCGTACCTATAAGGGTCATATTAATAAAAAAGACAAGGGCAAGAGATAATTATGAAAGCTGTTGCAAGACTAAGAAACTGTCCGACCTCGCCGCGTAAAATGCGCTTGGTAGCAGATATGATCCGCGGTCAGCGCGTGGACACAGCATTAAATATTTTGAAATTCGATCCAAGACATTCTTCGAATCGTCTGGAAAAGCTGTTGCTTTCTGCGATTGCTAACTGGGAAAATGCAAACGAGGGTGAGTCCTTGGAAACTGCAAACCTAGTAGTTAGCGAAATCTTCGTAGATAGCGCCCGTATGTTAAAGCGTTTGCGTCCAGCACCGCAAGGCCGAGCTCACCGTATTCGTAAGCGTTCGAATCACGTGACGCTTGTTGTGGATTCATTGTCAACCAAAACTGAAGAAAACTAATCAATTATGGGACAGAAAGTTAATCCAATTGGCCTGCGTTTAGGTATCGTAAGAGGCTGGGACTCTAACTGGTACGCGAACTCTCGCGATTTTTCTGACAAATTGATCGAAGATCAAAAAATCAGAAAATATGTATTGGCGCGTATTCCTAAAGGTGGAATCAGCCGTATCGTGATCGAGCGTACGTTGAAGCGTATTACTTTGACCATCCACACTGCCCGTCCGGGTGTTGTAATTGGTAAAGGTGGTGCAGAAGTGGATAGAATTAAAGAAGAGTTGAAGAAATTGACATCTAAAGATGTTCAAATCAACATCTTCGAGATCAAGCGTCCTGAATTGGAAGCGAAATTGATCGGTGATTCTATCGCGCAACAACTACGTGCTCGTATTTCATACCGTCGTGCTATGAAGCAAGCGATTGCTTCTGCAATGCGTGTAGGTGCTCAAGGTATCAAAGTTAAATTGAGCGGTCGTTTAGGTGGTGCTGAGATGGCACGTACCGAAATGTACAAAGAAGGACGTATTCCTTTGCACACATTGCGTGCAGACATCGACTACGCAATCTGTGAGTCAGATACGATCTACGGTAAAATCGGTATCAAAGTTTGGATCTTCAAAGGTGAAGTTTACGGTAAGCGTGACTTGACTCCAGCTGGTGATAACGATCGTCGTGGACGTCGTCGCAAAGATGGTGGTAACAACAACCAACAAGGCGGCCGTCGCAGAAGAAAGTAATCGCATAAGAAAGTAAAACAGCTTAGAAATGTTACAACCGAGAAGAGTAAAACATAGAAAAGTTCAGAAAGGCCGCGTTAGAGGTCTTGCTGGAAGAGGCCATGAGATTGCCTTTGGTAGCTTCGGTATCAAGTCTCTTGAGGCAGGTTGGATTACCAGCCGTCAGATTGAGGCAGCTCGTATTGCGGTTACTCGTGCAATGAAACGTGAAGGTAAAGTTTGGATCCGTATCTTCCCTGACAAACCTATTACTAAGAAGCCTGCAGAGGTTCGTATGGGTAAGGGTAAAGGTGCTCCGGAATACTGGGTGGCTTGTATCAAGCCAGGTACCATTTTATTTGAATCAACAGGTGTACCTTTAGCACTAGCGCAAGAGTCAATGCGTTTAGCGGCACAGAAATTGCCTGTAAGAACTAAATTCGTTGTACGTAGAGATTACGTTGAAGCATAAGAGTTATGAAAAATTCTGAAATCGCACAACTAAGCAAGGAAGAGTTGATCCAAAAGATCACTGCTGAAAAGGAAGCTTTGCAAAAATTGCAGTTTGCTCACGCGATCTCTCCGATTGAGAATCCGATGAAGATCCGTAGCAGTCGTCGAATGATCGCAAGGTTGGAAACCGCATTACGTCAACTTGAAGCTAAGTAAGATCATGGAAAGAAACTTAAGAAAAGAACGTATCGGCGTTATCACCAGCAACAAAATGGATAAGTCCATCACTGTTCAGGTAACCCGTCGTGTAAAGCACCCTATATACGGTAAATTCGTAACTAAATCCACTAAATTCATGGCTCACGATGAGAACAATGATTGTGGTATTGGTGATACCGTACGCATTGCAGAGACACGTCCGTTGTCTCGCAACAAGCGCTGGAGATTGGTAGAAATCATTGAAAGAGCGAAGTAATTATGATCCAACAAGAAAGTCGTCTAAACGTAGCGGATAACTCAGGAGCTAAAGAAGTTCTTTGTATCCGTGTTTTGGGTGGAACTGGTAAACGTTACGCTTCTATCGGTGACAAAATTGTTGTTACTGTGAAGTCTGCCCTTTCATCCAGCAACTTGAAAAAAGGTACAGTATCCAAAGCTGTAGTGGTTCGTACGAAAAAAGAAATCCGTCGTAAAGATGGTTCTTATATCCGTTTCGAAGATAACGCTGCAGTATTGTTGGGTGCTAATGATGAGCCAAGAGGTACTCGTATCTTCGGCCCTGTTGCTCGTGAGTTGCGTGAGAAGCAATTTATGAAGATTGTTTCCTTAGCACCGGAAGTACTTTAATTAATTAAAGGAAAAGATCATGTCTAAAGTAAAAATCAAAATCCGTAAAGGAGATACAGTAAAGGTGATCGCCGGTAACGATAAGGGTAAAACTGGAATCGTACAGGAGATTATCACCGCAACTAACCGCGTAATTGTTGAAGGTATCAACGTTGTAACTAAACACGTGAAGCCTTCTGCAACTAACCCTAATGGCGGTATCGAGAAAGTCGAGGCTCCTATTAATATCTCTAACGTAGCGTTTGTAGATCCTACTTCAGGTGAAGCTAGCCGCGTTGGACGTAAAGTAGTTGATGGTAAAATCGTGCGTTACGCCAAAAAATCAGGGGAGGAAATTAAGTAATGGCTACTCCAAGACTTAAAGAAAAATATCAGAACGAGATTGCTGCTGCACTAAAGGAGAAATTTGGTTACAAATCAGTAATGCAAATTCCTGCAGTAGAGAAAATCTGTATCAATAAGGGTATCGGAGAAGCTGTTTCCGATAAGAAATTGATCGATCAAGGTGTGGAAGAGTTGACGACTATTGCTGGTCAGAAAGCTGTTCCTACTAAGGCAAAAAATTCTATCTCCAACTTTAAGTTGAGAGAAGAAATGCCGATCGGTGCACGCGTTACTTTGCGTGGAGACCAAATGTACGAATTCTTGGACCGTTTGTTAACCATCGCGTTACCTGCAGTTCGTGACTTCCGTGGGGTTTCTGCCAAAGGGTTTGATGGCCGTGGTAACTACACTTTGGGTGTAAAAGAGCAGATCATCTTCCCAGAGATTTCTATCGAGAAGGTAAACAAAATCTCTGGTATGGATATCACTTTTGTTACTTCAGCTAACACTGACGAAGAAAGCTACGAGTTATTGAAAGCTTTCGGTATGCCTTTTGCTAACAAAAAATAATAAGATAAAATGGCTAGAGAAGCAGTAAAAGCTCGTGGGCGCAAGCGCGAGAAAATGGTAGCGAAATACGCTGAAAAACGCAAAGCTTTGAAAGAAGCTGGCGATTATATCGGTTTGGATAAGTTGCCTCGCAACGCCTCTCCAGTACGTTTGCACAACCGTTGTAAATTGACTGGTCGTCCAAAAGGTTATATGCGTAAGTTCGGCATCAACCGTGTTACTTTCCGTGAAATGGCTTCTGCAGGTTTGATTCCTGGAGTGACCAAAGCATCGTGGTAAGATAACCCTTTGAGAAATAAGATATAATTATTACCTTTGCACGCCCTGCTACTTTTGGCAGGGCATTGCATATAATTTCAATTAATATTTATCATGACTGATCCAATAGCAGATTTCTTAACGCGTATTCGTAACGCGCAGAAAGCGACGCACAGAATCGTGGAAATCCCTGCATCTAACGTCAAGAAAAACATGACGAAGGTGCTATTTGACAAAGGCTACATTCAGTCGTATAAATTCGTAGAGGACGGACCTCAGGGCACTATTAAAATCGCCTTGAAGTATCACCCTGTGACGAAAAAGCCAGCCATCGAGAAGTTGGAGCGCATTTCGAAACCGGGTCTACGTAAATATACGAAGAATGGAGATATGCCTCGCGTATTGAATGGCTTAGGTATTGCCATTTTGTCCACTAACAAAGGAATTATTAGTAACAAAGAAGCTCGCGAACTGAATGTTGGTGGCGAGGTTTTATGTTACGTTTACTAATTTAATATTACAATGTCGAGAATAGGAAAGAAGCCGATTACTATTCCTGCGGGTGTAAGCGTAGAAGTAAATGCTGAAAACGTTGTTACAGTAAAGGGTCCAAAAGGAACTCTTTCGCAAGAGATCGATCGTGACATTACTGTAGAGATCAACGATAATATTGTGACTTTGTCACGCCCTACCGACCAAAAAAGACACAAAGCGTTGCACGGTCTTTACCGTTCACTTGTTAATAACATGGTTGTTGGAGTTGCTGAAGGTTTTAAGAAAACCTTGGAACTTGTTGGTGTAGGTTACAAAGCTACCTCACAAGGAAAAACTCTAGAGTTGAACTTGGGATACTCACACAGCATTTTCTTTGGCGTTCCTGCTGAAGTAGAAGTAAAAGCAGAAACTGCGAAGGGTAAAAACCCTATCGTAACTTTGGAATCTGCTGATAAACAATTGTTGGGTCAAGTTACCGCTAAAATCAAGTCGCTTCGTCCGGTTGAGCCTTACAAAGGTAAAGGTATCCGTGAAGAAGGTCAGTACATCAGAAGAAAAGCGGGTAAAACGGCAGCTAAAAAATAATAGTTATGGCAATTAAGAACGAAAAAATCGCGAGAAGACTGAGAATCCGTCGCGGAATCCGCAGAAAGATCTCAGGAACAGCTCAACGTCCGCGTCTTTCAGTGTACAAAAGTAACACAGCCATCACAGCGCAATTGATTGACGATATTAACGGCGTAACCCTAGTTGCAGCTTCTTCTGCAGAGTTTGGTGCCCGTAAAAACTGTAATATCGAACTTGCTGAGAAAGTAGGTGCGAAGCTTGCAGAAAAAGCGACTGCTAACTCTATTGCTGAGGTAGTATTCGATCGTAGTGGTTACCAGTACCATGGTAAAGTTAAAGCGTTAGCTGAAGGTGCCAGAAATGGCGGATTAAAATTCTAAGCAAATGTCCAATAAAACTGTAAAAAGCGTTAAGGCAAGCGAGCTTGACCTTAAAGAAAAAGTTGTAGCTATCAACCGTGTAGCGAAGGTAGTGAAAGGTGGACGTCGTTTTAGTTTTTCCGCTATTGTGGTAGTGGGAGATGGAAACGGTGTTGTAGGTCATGGCCTTGGTAAAGCAAATGAGGTTACTGATGCGATCACCAAAGGTATCGAGGATGCTAAGAAAAACTTGGTAAAAGTTCCTTTATTCAAAGGTACTATTCCTCACGAGGCTACTGGTAAATTCGGTGGTGGTTACGTATTAATGAAGCCAGCATCTGAAGGTACAGGAGTTATCGCCGGTGGTGCAATGCGTGCTGTACTTGAGGCAGCAGGTGTTCACAACGTATTGGGTAAATCCAAAGGATCATCCAACCCTCACAACGCAGTGAAAGCTACTTTCGATGCGTTGGCTAAAATGAGAACTCCACAACAAGTTGCTGAGCAACGTGGAATTAGTGTTTCTAAAGTATTTAACGGTTAATAAGATGGCTAAAGTACGTATCACACAGGTTCGTTCTACAATCAACCGTCCGAAACGTCAGGTTGACACTATCAAGGCTTTGGGTCTTGGTAAAATCAATAGAACCGTTGAACATGAGAATACTCCTCAAATTGCGGGTATGATCGCTAAAGTAAAACATTTGATTACTGTAGCTGAGGTATAATTATGAAATTACATACATTAAAACCAGCCGAGCGTTCTGTTAAAGCAGGTAAGCGTATCGGTCGTGGTCAGGGGTCCACTCGTGGTGGTACTTCTACACGTGGTCACAAAGGTGCGAAGTCTAGATCAGGTTACTCTCAGAAAATTGGTTTTGAGGGTGGACAAATGCCTTTGCAAAGAAGAGTTCCTAAATTTGGATTTACCAATCCAAATAGAGTAATTTACAAACCGGTTAATCTTGATGCTATCCAGGCATTGGCTGACAAGCTTGGTGTTACTGCTATCAACGTAGAATTGATGCGTGAGAATGGTATCGTAGGGAAATCGGATTTGGTAAAAGTACTTGCAAATGGTGCTTTGACTGCCAAAGTAGATGTTACTGCTAATAAATTCTCAGCATCAGCAGTTGAGTTGATTGAGAAAGCAGGTGGGACGGCAACTGTTATCTGATAATATATCATGAAAAAGTTTATTTCTACTATTCAAAATATTTTTTCCATAGAGGAGTTGAGGACTAGAATCCTCAACACCTTGGGTTTATTGATCATTTTTCGATTAGGTTCCTTTGTAGTATTGCCAGGAGTTGATCCTGCGCAACTTACTAGCCACGAAGGTGGTATCTTTGGACTCCTAAACACCTTTTTGGGTGGAGCATTCTCCAATGCTTCGATTTTTGGATTAGGTATCATGCCTTATATTTCTGCTTCCATTGTGCTGCAGTTGTTAACGGTAGCTGTGCCTTATTTCCAGAAAATGCAAAAAGAAGGTGAATCTGGTAGAAATAAAATTAATCAGATTACCCGGGTATTAACCATCATCATCACATTAGCACAAGGTATTGGTTATGTGACCGCTACCATTCCTGAAAATGCGATCTTAATTGATCCTTGGTTCTTTAAAGCTTCTGCTTTATTGATCTTGGTTGCAGGAACGATGTTTTGTATGTGGTTGGGAGAGAAGATTACAGATAAAGGTATTGGTAACGGTATCTCTATGTTGATCATGATCGGTATCATCTCTCGTTTGCCTGGTGCCTTGGTAGCAGAGTTTATGACTAGAGGCGGAGCGCAATTGTTGTTCTTCGTTGCTGAATTGGTGGCTTTGTTTTTCATCATTATGGCAGTGGTTATGCTTACTCAGGCTACTCGAAAAATTCCGATTCAATATGCTAAGCAGGTTGTAGGTGGTCGTACTTATGGCGGTCAGCGTCAGTATCTACCATTGAAAGTGAATGCTGCAGGTGTAATGCCAATTATCTTTGCTCAGTCCTTAATGTTCTTGCCCTCTTTAGGTGCTAGTGCTTTTGCTGACAAATATGATTGGGCCGCGTCTATCGCGACTACATTTGCAGATATTACTTCATGGCAATACAATGCGTTGTTCGCAGTATTGATTATCCTTTTCACCTTCTTCTATACAGCAATTACGATTAATCCAAATCAGATTTCTGACGATCTTAAGCGTAATGGTGGATTTATCCCTGGTGTTAAGCCTGGACCACAAACGGCAGAATATATTGACAGCGTGTTGACTAAAATCACATTGCCTGGTTCAATTTTCCTAGGTTTGGTCGCTATTATGCCTGCCTTCGCAAGAATCGCCGGTGTTGACGGGAACTTCTCTCAATTCTTTGGTGGTACTTCTTTGTTGATCATGGTAGGGGTAGTATTGGATACTCTTCAGCAGGTAGAGTCTTACTTGTTGATGCGCCACTACGAAGGTCTTATGAAGTCAGGTAAGATTAAAGGAAGATCAAATAAAGTGGCAGTAGCCTAATGATTTATCTTAAGACTGAAGAAGAGATTAATCTTATAAAAGAAAGTGCCGATATTCTCGGTAGAGCCCACGGTTTGGTTGCACAGCATATCAAACCGGGGATTTCTACTTTAGAGCTTGATCGTCTGGCATTTGATTTTATTAAAGATAATGGTGGTTCGCCATCGTTCAAAGGGTATAATGGTTTTCCATCTACCCTTTGTATTTCTGTAAACGAACAAGTTGTTCATGGTATGCCCTCCAAGTATGAACTTCAGGAGGGCGATATTGTGTCCGTAGATTGTGGTGTGTTCTACAAGGGGTTTCACTCCGACTGTGCTTATACTTATCCGGTAGGAGAGGTGAGTGCAGCCACAATGGATTTGCTTCGTCGCACCAAAGAATCTTTATATCTGGGAATTGAAGCTGCCACGGCAGGTAAATTTACCGGAGATATAGGTTTCGCTGTTCAGCAGCATGTTGAGCAGTTTGGTTATGGTGTAGTTCGTGAATTGGTGGGACATGGTTTGGGAAGAAATCTTCACGAAGATCCAGAAGTTCCGAATTACGGACGCCGAGGAAAAGGTAAGAAATTGAAGGCTGGTATGGTTATTGCTATTGAGCCTATGGTCAATTTGGGTACTAAGGATATTGTACAGGAAGCTGATGGCTGGACCATCCGTACTACTGATTACAAACCTTCCGCTCACTTTGAACATACCGTAGCAATTTTGGCTGACCGCACCGAGATTCTTACTACGCACAAATACATAGAAGAACATATCAAAATATAATATGGCCAAACAGTCATCCATTGAGCAAGACGGTACCATTGTAGAGGCTTTGTCCAACGCAATGTTTCGTGTGGAGTTGCAAAACGGACACCAGGTGATCGCTCACATTTCCGGTAAGATGAGAATGAACTACATTAAGATTCTTCCTGGAGACCGCGTGAAGCTGGAAATGTCACCATACGATTTGACCAAAGGACGAATTGTATATCGTTACAAACAATAAATAGAACAATGAAAGTTACAGCTTCTATTAAAAAGCGTAGCGCAGACTGTAAAGTAGTGCGTCGCAAAGGAAAAATTTACATTATTAACAAAAAGAACCCTAAGTTCAAGCAAAGACAAGGTTAATTTATGGCACGTATTTCAGGCGTTGATATCCCGTCAAATAAGCGGGGTGTAGTTGCATTGACCTATATCTTCGGTATAGGTAATTCATCCGCTGCCCAAATCTTGGCAAAAGCTGAGATCTCTGAGGATAAGCGGGTAAAAGATTGGACAGACGAGGAAGCTCAAGCTGTTCGTAACATTATCGCTGAAGAGTTCAAAACCGAAGGTGTTTTGAAATCTGAAGTTCAGATGAACATCAAGCGTTTGATGGACATCGGTTGTTACCGTGGTTTGAGACACAGAAAAGGCCTACCACTACGTGGTCAGCGCACTAAGAACAACTCGAGAACTCGAAAAGGTAAGCGTAAAACTGTTGCTAACAAGAAAAAGGCAGTAAAGTAAACTAATTTAGGTTATGGCACAAAAGAGAAAAGATAAAGCCAAGAAGAGAGTTGTTCACGTAGAGGCAGTAGGTCAGGCGCACATTAGAGCCTCTTTCAACAACATTATTATCTCTCTAACAAATGCTCAGGGTCAAGTGATCTCATGGGCATCTGCGGGTAAAATGGGCTTCCGTGGATCTAAGAAAAACACTCCATATGCAGCACAGGTAGCAGCTCAAAACTGTGGCCAGGTAGCATATGACTTGGGTCTTCGTAAAGTAGAAGTATTTGTAAAAGGTCCTGGTTCAGGTCGTGAGTCTGCGATCCGTACTATCCAATCTGTTGGTATTGAAGTGACTGCAATCAAGGATGTGACTCCACTTCCTCACAACGGTTGTCGTCCTCCAAAACGCAGAAGAGTATAATTATTAGGTATCCTAATTATTTGTTGAAAAAATATGGCAAGATATAGAGGCCCTAAGGCGAAAATCGCCAGACGTTTTAATGACCCTATTTTCGGACCTTCAAAAGCTGTTTCTAAGAAACCTTACGGTCCTGGACAGCACGGTCGTGGTCGTCGTCGCAAGCAATCTGAATATGCAATTCAGTTGATCGAAAAGCAAAAAGCTAAATATACATATGGAGTTTTGGAACGTCAGTTCCGTAACTTGTTTGATAAAGCTTCTCGCAAATCAGGTATTACAGGTGAGGTTCTTCTTCAATTGTTGGAGTCTCGTTTGGATAACGTTGTTTTCCGTTTAGGTATTGCTCCTACTCGTCGTGCAGCGCGTCAGTTGGTTTTGCACAAGCATATCACTGTTGACGGTGTGGTGGTAAACATTCCATCATTCACTGTTAAAGCTGGATCTGTTATCGCAGTTCGTGAAAAATCCAAGTCTTTGGAGGCTATCACTAACTCATTAGCAGTTCGCGCTAATCGTTATGGTTGGATGGAGTGGGATAACTCACAAATGGCAGGTAAAATGACAAATGTACCAGCACGTGAAGATATTCCAGAGAACATCAACGAGCAGTTGATCGTCGAGCTCTACTCTAAATAATCATTTATTCTTATTAACTTATTTCTTAACTTATTCTGTAACCAACGGAAAAACTATGTCGATTTTAGCGTTTCAAATGCCCGAGAAAGTGGTCATGGAGAAGGCGGATGATTTCCACGGACTATTTACATTCAAACCGCTTGAAAAAGGGTATGGAGTTACCATTGGAAATGCATTGCGTCGTATTTTGTTGTCCTCATTAGAAGGATATGCCGTAACCGGTATCAAAATAGCGGGTGTTTTGCACGAATTCTCAACCATCGAAGGTGTGGTCGAAGATGTAGCGGAGATTATTCTTAACATCAAGCAAATTCGTTTTAAGAAGATCTCGGACATAGTTGAGAATAAGTTAAATGTGAGCATAAAGGGACAAAGAACCTTTACCGCCGGTGATATTTCCAAGTTCACTTCTTCATTTGAGATTTTGAACCCTGATTTGGTAATTTGTAACCTGGACGAATCTAAAGAATTCGAAATCGAATTCACTTTAGAAAAAGGACGTGGTTATTTGCCAGCAGAGGAAAATAAACCAGCAGAGCAGGTATTCGGATTTATTCCGGTTGATGCCATCTTTACTCCGATTAAAAATGTTAAATACCATATCGAGAATACGCGTGTTGAACAGCGTACCGATTATGAGCAATTGACGTTGGACATCGAAACGGATGGATCTATTCACCCGGAAGACGCCCTGCAAGGAGCGGCGAACATTTTGATTCGTCATTTTGCCCTATTTACCAAAGATTCAATGATCTTGGAGCAAAGCGGAGGTGGTGAACAAGAGCCAATCGATGAGGAAATGCTTCACATGAGAAAAATGTTGAAGACTCCTTTGAATGACCTAGACCTTTCTGTTCGTGCTTACAACTGTTTGAAAGCAGCGGACGTGAAGACACTAGGTGATTTGGTGACTTTAGAGA
The DNA here is from genome assembly GCF_036244895.1 of Persicobacter diffluens. NCBI lineage: Bacteria > Pseudomonadati > Bacteroidota > Cytophagia > Cytophagales > Persicobacteraceae > Persicobacter > Persicobacter diffluens. The sequence goes on along the minus strand of NZ_BQKE01000001.1, from coordinate 3,178,493 downwards.
TCTCCGATATGATGAAGTTCCGTAACTTCGGTAAAAAATCGCTTTCTGAATTGGAAGCATTGGTTGCCGATAAAGGTTTGACCTTCGGGATGGATATTTCCAAGTACAAACTTGATGAGGATTAATTAAAAAATGAGACACGGTAAGAAATTTAACCATCTTGGAAGAAAGACGGCTCACCGTAACGCTATGTTATCGAACATGGCTACTTCCTTGATTTTGCATAAGCGTATTCAAACAACTGTAGCAAAGGCTAAAGCATTGCGTAAAGTTGTTGAGCCCTTGTTAACGAAAGCGAAACAAGATACTACTCACTCTCGTCGTGTGGTATTCTCTTTCCTTCAGGACAAAGAGGCAGTTAAGATTTTGTTTGATGAGGTAGCGACAAAAATCGCTGGTCGTCCAGGTGGATATACTCGTATTATTAAGACGGGTACTCGTTTGGGTGATAACGCTGAGATGGCGTTCATTGAGTTGGTAGACTACAATGAATTGTTGATCGGTGGCGAAGCTACTGAAAAGAAAAAGACGCGTCGTAGCCGTCGTGGTGGTGGCGCTAAAGCTACTACTGATGCGGCTGCTGAGGCTTCTAACGAAGATTCAGCTGAATGATTCGTTAGTTAAAATATTAAAGGGATTAGTTTTGCTAATCCCTTTTTTTATGTCAAGTTGATTTTTTCTGTCAACTTGATGCAGATCACAATTTATGTTTCCTGAATTCTTTAATTTTATATTGTAATATCAAACACCCATGAAGTACACGTATAAGTCTGAAGCTGTTTTAATGTTGGAAGATGGAACTGTGTTCCACGGTCGCGCTATTGGAAAAATTGGTACCAAAGGCGGGGAAATCTGTTTTAATACTGGAATGACTGGTTATCAGGAGGTTTACACAGATCCTTCGTACTTCGGACAAATCATCGTTACGACTAACTCCCATATTGGTAATTATGGGGTTCATGAAAATGAATCTGAGGGATTAAATCCTTCGATTTTTGGTGTAGTGATCAATACTTTTAGCGATATTTACAGCCGTAAAGAGGCCGAGTCCAGTCTACAGGACTATTTGGAGCTTCACGGTATCGTAGGTATAGCCGATATTGACACTCGTAAATTGGTTCGACATATTCGTTCCAAAGGTGCGATGAACGCCATTATCTCCTCAGAGATTCACGATTATGAGGTACTTCGTGCACAGTTGAAAGAAGTTCCTTCTATGAAAGGACTGGAGCTATCTTCTCAGGTTTGTGTTAAGGAGCCGGTAATCCGTAAAGCGGAAAATGTAGAGACTAAGAAACGCGTCGCTGTTTTAGATTTGGGAATTAAGGAAAGCATTCTTAGACATATGGAGTCTAGAGGTATGGAATGTAAGCTTTTCCCATCCACGACCCCTTATGAAGAATTGAAAGCATGGGGTGCGGACGGTTACTTTATTTCTAATGGCCCTGGTGACCCTGCAGCAATGGATTACGCTGTAGATACGGTTAAACAAATTATTGCTGATGATCAGCCATTATTTGGAATTTGTATGGGACACCAGATCTTGGCTCGCGCTACTGGCATCTCAACTTATAAAATGCATAGTGGTCACCGTGGATTGAACCATCCGGTGAAGAACTTGCTAACGGGACGTTGCGAAGTAACATCCCAAAATCACGGTTTTGCAGTTTCTGCAGAAGAAGTGGAAAAATCAGGTAATGTGGAAGTGACCCACATCAACTTAAATGATAATACAGTAGAAGGTATCCGTGTAAAGGATAAGAAAGCTTTTTCTGTACAGTATCACCCGGAGTCTTCTCCAGGACCACATGACTCGCATTACCTTTTCGAGGACTTTTTATCATTAATGGATAACTAAATACAATTACAATGAGCTTTATTGAGGAAATCAAAGCACGTCAAATTCTTGATTCTCGTGGTAACCCAACTGTTGAGGTTGATGTAATTACCGCAAATGGTTGTTTAGGTAGAGCTGCCGTTCCATCTGGCGCTTCTACTGGTGAGTACGAGGCAGTTGAGTTGCGTGATGGCGATAAGAGCGTTTACTTGGGTAAAGGTGTTCTTAAGGCTGTTTCAAACGTAAACGACATCATTGCTAAGGAATTAGTAGGAATGGACGTGTCTGAGCAAGCGGCGATTGACCAATTGATGATCGACCTTGATGGCACTCCAAACAAAGCAAAGTTGGGAGCTAACGCTATCTTGGGTGTATCTTTGGCTGTAGCTAAAGCTGCTGCTGAGGAAGCAGGTTTGCCTCTTTACAAATATGTAGGTGGTGTTTCTGCGAAAACAATGCCTGTACCAATGATGAACATCATCAACGGTGGTTCTCACTCTGATGCACCTATCGCATTCCAGGAATTCATGATCCAGCCAGTTTCTGCGCCTGATTTTACTACTGCTATCCGTATGGGTTGTGAAGTATTCCACGCGTTGAAATCTGTGATCCACGATCGTGGTCTTTCTACTGCTGTAGGTGACGAAGGTGGTTTCGCTCCAGCTTTCGAATCTACTGAGGATGCATTGGATTCAGTTAAATTGGCTGTTGAAAATGCTGGTTACGTTTGGGGTAAAGACATCACTATCGCTTTGGATTGTGCTGCTTCTGAGTTCTTCGTAGACGGTAAGTACAACTACGAGAAATTTAACGACATGAAAGGTGGTGTTAAAACTTCTCAAGAGCAAGCGGAATACTTGGCTGAACTAGTTGCTAAATACCCTATCACTTCTATCGAAGATGGTATGGATGAGAACGACTGGGCTGGTTTCAAAGCGTTGACTGACTTGGTAGGAGATAAGTGCCAGTTGGTAGGTGACGATTTATTCGTAACTAACGTAGAGAAATTGGAGCGTGGTATCAACGAAGGTATCGCTAACTCTATCTTGATTAAAGTTAACCAAATTGGTTCTTTGACTGAGACTATCGCAGCTGTTGAAATGGCTCACCGTGCAGGTTATACTTCAGTAATGTCTCACCGTTCAGGCGAAACTGAAGATAACACTATTGCTGACTTGGCAGTAGCATTGAACTGTGGTCAAATCAAAACTGGTTCTGCTTCTCGTTCTGACCGTATGGCGAAATACAACCAATTGTTGAGAATCGAGGAAGAATTAGGTAAAACTGCAGTTTACTTAGGCATGAAAGCTTTCAAGCAAGAATTCAACTTCTAAGAAGTTATTTTTGTAAATATTATTAAAGCCCTGACGAAAGTTGGGGCTTTTTTTTATTTTGCAGTAAGAGAACTTTCAAAATTTATTCATGCAAGAAGACATTGAGCGAATCCCGGCTATTTTTCGCTCCGTTTATTTCTATTTAGTAGCCCTATTCATTATTTGGATGGTGTTTTTTGATTCCAACGATTGGGTTAATCAGTATAAACTGCACCAAAAAATGGTGGAACTGGAAGAGGAAAAATCCTTTTACCAAAAGGAGATTGAGGTGGTGCAAGAAGAAAGAGAGGAGTTGATGACCAATAAGGCCCTTTTGGAGAAATTTGCAAGAGAAAAATATTTGATGAAAAAAAGGCATGAAGATGTTTATGTCATCGAACATGCTGATCAATAAAACCGAAAACCTCCAATAATACTCCTATGAAAAAAGCCCTGTTGAGCCTTTTGCTATTGTTGACATGCTTTTCTTTTGCCAATGCGCAAATAGATTACGTGAAAGAAGAGAAACCCCCATTGAAGGACCGTTTGTTTTTTGGCGGTAATTTTGGCCTGTCCTTTGGTACTTTTACTTATATAGAAGTTTCACCAACTGTAGGAGTAATGGTAACCCCCAAATTTTCCACAGGGCTAGGGGTAGTTTATCAATATTATGAGGATAAGCGTTTTGATCCTAAATTAACCAGCAGTACCTATGGCTTCCGTTGGTTTGGCCGGTATAATATTTATAAAAACTTCTTTTTACGAGGGGAGGTCGAGGGCCTGAATTTGGAGGTTTATAATGTTCGGGAAACCAAAAGAGAATGGGTTCCTGGCGTTTTTTTAGGAGCAGGTTACTTTCAGCCTTTTGGGAAAAGAGGAGGGGTTTCGGTTTCCGTCTTGTATAATTTCACTTATGACGAATTCAAAAGCCCTTATAGCGACCCATACGTAATTCGTGTTGGCTTTGCCATCTAAAAAAACAGGCGACTCAAAAAGGGTCGCCTGTTTTATTTAAAATTCTAAGTTGAATTTATCTGCCAAACTCTGTAAGTCTTTCACCACAGGTTCCAAAAGCGGAATACCTTCTTTCCTTCTTAATTTCTCTGACTCCCTTTCCGGATCTCCGGGGATCAAAACTTTTTTCTGCCCTTCAACAGGAGTGGAATTTCGGAATCTCCTGATCCAGTTGTCCATATGATTTTTATAATCCTCCGCCGGACGGAAAGCATCTACCCGCATAGCACCTACAAAATGTCCTACGCCTTCTCCGACCGGGTTTTCAGGCAGGGGAACGTAGCTTGGAAATGGGGGAACCCAAGGACCATAATTGGCTCCCGACAATACTGCGGAGAAAATATCCACGATGGAACCCAGGCAATAGCCTTTGTGGCTGGAATGCACGCGGTCACTTCCAAGTGGTAAAAGTGCCCCTCCTTTTTTCAAGATTCCGGCATCTTCCGTTGGGTGACCTTCTTTGGTTTGTACCCAGCCGATAGGCGCTTCCTCTTCCTTTCGCTGTAAGATTTCCAGCTTTCCATTGGCAGCGGTTGTCGTACTGAAATCGGCTACAAAGGGCGGCTCTTCATTGGTGGGGCAGGCCACGGCAATAGGGTTGGTGCCGAGCATGCGTTCTTGTGAAAAAGTTGGTGCTACAAGCGCAGAGGCGTTGGTCATGGAGATTCCCATCATATCGTGCTCTAAAGCCATCATGGAATGATAGCCCGCAATTCCATAATGGTTGGAATTTTTGATGGCTACCCAACCGGTACCCGCAACTTTCGCTTTTTCAATCGCGATTTTCATGGCGTAAGGAGCGATCACCAAACCTAAGCCTCGATCCCCGTCGATGGTAGCGGTACTCGGGGTTTCATGCACAATTTTGATGTCAGGTTGCGCATTTACTCGCTCGGCCTCCCACAAACGAACATAGCCAATCAGTCTGGCCACACCGTGAGAATCTATGCCTCTGAGGTCCGCACTCAAAAGTACTTGAGTGGCTTGCTGGGCATGCTCTGGCGAACAGCCCATCTTAAGGAAAACCTCTTGGGTGAATTTTTGAAGTTTATCTACAGAAAAGATCATATTTTGCATTTTTCAGCGCTCAATTTAAGCCTTTTTCGCTAATAATGATGCTGATAAATGCGGGCTGTAGACAAAATTAAATCAGGATTAGGATATGGCTTTGTTGAAGCGCTCCAATATTTGGGTCAATAGCCCTTCTTTAAGGGCGTAAGAACTCACTCGTATATTTTTAATATGGTATTCTTGTAAAATGTATTTGACTAAAAGCGAGGAAACCACAATCATATCCGCTCTCAAAGGAACCATGCCCGGTACCAATAGTCGCTCATCCCGATTTCGACCCACCAGAAGTTTGTGAATGGCCAGGTAAGACATTAAAGGAAGCGTTCTTTCGGTTCGGAAGCCCGTAATGGCGTGCTCATACTCATCAGTCTCATGATAAATTTCCACCAGGGAATCAAAGGTGCCCGAGCAACCGATTATTTCTACGGGTTTGAACTTTTCGCAGGCTAATTTTAAATCAATCAGAGTATGATCTAAATAATCATTAAGTTCTTCGATTTTTTCTTCCGGAATCGGATCAATCTGATGAAAGCGATCCAACAGTCTTTGTCCTCCAATTTCAAAGCTTTGTTTCCAGTGGATGCCCTCTTTATCTGCTATAATAAATTCCACAGACCCGCCTCCAATATCAATAATTAGGGAAGGGAAAAATTTCATTTTTACGGCAGTTTTTACGCCGTGATAAATATATTCTGCCTCTTGATCTCCATCAATAATTTGAATTTCAATTCCGGTTTTTTCCTTTACCAATTCAATGAATTCCAGGCTGTTTTTGGCGCATCGTAAGGCAGAGGTTCCGGTAGCATGAATGTGCTCCACCTTGAGTTTTTTTATAATTCGGCGGAAACGGATCATGGCATTGAGCGCCCGTTTTTGAGCTTCTGCGGTAATATATCCCTCATTAATTCCACCCCTGCCTAAACCTACGGCAATTTTCTCCCGATAGATCACCTCAAAGGTGTCTTTGGCGGGGTCTACTACCAACAGGTGGAAAGTGTTGGTGCCGAGGTCAAGTATTGCAATGCTGGAATTTTCCATTCAAAATCAAAAAAAATTTGCCGAATATACTATAAACTACGTGAATAAATGCGCAGGTGCCGACAAAAATCTAACTTATCCGCATTTTTAATAGCAAATCCGTAACTTGCAGTTATAAAAATTAAGAAATTTTGAGTCAATGTGCTTTTGTTACATATTGGGATTCAGGGTTTTGTGGTTTGATTTATAGCGCTTTTATATATAGAAAATGAAAGAAATTTGTTTTGCAACGAATAACCCCAATAAAATTGCCGAAATCCAGGCAATGATGCCGGAGCATATAAAGATAATTAGCTTAAAAGACATTGGTTGCGAGGTAGAATTACCGGAAACGCAAGATACTCTGGAAGGTAATTCTTTGCAGAAGGCTCAATATGTATTCGATCATTTTCAGGTGGCTTGCTTTGCAGATGATACCGGTTTAGAAGTGCATGCACTGGGTGGTGAGCCAGGCGTTTATTCAGCGCGTTATGCAGGGCCTCAGCGGGATAGTCACGATAATATGGAGAAATTGTTGGTTGAGCTTAATGGAAAAGAGGATCGTTCCGCTCAATTCAGAACGGTGATTACGCTTTTGAATGAGGACGGTCAGCAGCAGTTTGAGGGAATCGCCAAAGGTGAAATCATTCAGGAACTAAGTGGAGAACAGGGCTTTGGCTATGATCCCATATTTAAACCTGAAAATCATCAGGTGACTTTCGCTGAAATGGACAAGCATCAGAAAAATAAAATTAGCCATCGAGGGCGCGCAGTTCAGAAATTGATTGAGTACATCAAAGAACATTATTAATTTTCGTTGATTGATTTATTATGCACACAATAAGGTCTTATTTTTGCAGGAGAGCCTGTGGCGTAATTTTCGGATGAAGTCCTTATGGATAAAAATACAATAAAACCCTTTGTGGTGGGGATTACAGGAGGTAGCGCCTCCGGCAAAACCACATTTTTAAAATCTCTTTTGGATAAATTTACTCCGGAAGAAGTGTGTTTACTTTCTCAGGATAATTATTATCGAGATCGGGAGGTGCAGCCGGTGGATGAGAATGGGGTAATCAATTTTGATTTGCCCAAGTCCATTGATACCCCTGCTTTTGCAGCAGATATTCTTGCTTTGAAAAGTGGTAAAACGATCCGCAGAAAGGAATACACCTTTAATAATGAGGGAGGTGAACCCAATATTTTGACTTTTCACCCTGCACCTATTATAGTGGTTGAGGGGTTATTTGTCTTTTATGAACCCCTGATTTCCGAGCATCTGGATTTGAAGGTTTTCATTGATGCAGAGGAGCATGTGAAGTTAAAGCGAAGAATTATCAGAGATAATGCCGAGCGTGGATATGATCTGGAAGAGGTGTTGTATCGTTATGAGCAGCACGTGATGCCAACTTATAAGCAATATATTGCGCCCTTTAAATCCACATCAGATTTAGTGGTGCCGAATAATGATACCTTTGATATGGGACTAGAGGTGGTGGTACAGTTTTTAAAAACCAAGGTGCAATGAAAAAACCGTTGGTGATTGGAATTACGGGAGGGAGTGCTTCAGGAAAGACCACTTTTCTGAATAATTTGATGAGTGCTTTCAGTGCTGAAGAAGTCTGCTTGATTTCCCAGGATAATTATTATTTGCCTAAGGAGGAGCAGCCGGTAGATGATGAAGGGGTTCAAAATTTTGATTTACCAGAGTCGGTCAATCTTCAGGCCTATGCTAAAGATATAGAAAAGTTAAAGGGCGGTCGTACGGTTCAACTGAAAGAGTATACTTTCAATAATCCGAACATTACTCCCCGCTTGCTGAATTTTGAATCAGCACCGATCATTATTGTGGAAGGTTTGTTCGTTTTTTATGATCAGAATTTATCTGACCTGATAGATATTCGGGTGTTTATCGATGCTCAGGAGCATATTAAATTGAAGCGGAGAATCATCAGAGATAGCGAGGAAAGGAATGAGGGGCTGGAGGAAGTGTTGTATCGATATGAAAAGCATGTTCAACCGACTTATGATAAGTATATCGCACCATTTAAAAGCTCTGCACATTTAATTATTCCAAACAATACAACCTTTGATGTGGGTTTAGAGATTCTAATCTCTCATCTGAAAAAACATGTACAAGCATGAGAAATAGTAAAATTGCGGTGATTGGGTTAGGGCAGATGGGAATGGCCCTGGCGGTACAACTATCCGAATATGGAGCAGAAGTGATTGGCATTGATCACAACCTGACGGTAGTCGAGGCAGCGAAAGATAAGATCGCCTATGTGGTCAATATGGATTCTACTGATCAGAATGCTTTGCTATCTCAAAATATTGAAGAGGTAGATACGGCTGTAGTCACCATAGGGGAGAACTTCGAAAATGTAGTTTTAACCACCGTAATTTTACAGGAGATAGGCGTAAAGCATATCATATCTCGTGCAACCAATAAACATCAGCAGTTGATTCTGGAGAAAATGGGAGTGCATGAAATATTGAATCCAGAAGCCAATGAAGGCAAGCTGCTTGCGCATAGATTGATACATCCCTCCATCAAAAAGTTTTTTCCCTTGCCGGATGAGTATGAAATCGTGGAGATTGATACGCCTAAACGAGTGGCCAATATGATGCTGAAGGATATGGGCTTGCGGGAGCGGTACAACCTTAATTTGATCACCATTAAATCTTGTTTTGAGACTTTGGATCCGGTAACGGGAAAGACAAAACAAGAAGAGCATATTACGGGGGTTCCCAAAGCGGATTCCGTAATTAAAGGTTCAGATAAAATCGTTATCATGGGAAAAAAAGGGGATGTCAATCGTTTTATTGAAGTGAACAGCTAATAAAGTGATGAAGGGAAAATTGGAATGTGCCCAAGGGTTTGGGCTCAATAAAGTGCTGCGTTTCAGTGTAATCTCTGGCATTTTAACGATAAAAAATTTTGTTTAGCGTAGTGTTGTTGATTTTATAGATTGATTACCAACAATTAAAAAAGGGGGGAGTTTTGTGCTTGCCCCTTTTTTATTTAGTTTTGCAGTCAATGAATCAGAAGACGAACATATCGATGGCGCATTTAATGGTGCTTTTGCTTTCCACATTATTGGTGGTAGCAGGGCCTGTCGTGCAGTCGTATATGTCTTCGGATTTAGCAGAAGCGCAGGAAGTGGTAGTCGGTGAGTCGGAAGAGTCCGAAGGACAGCCCGTTCCGGCTGCTGATTTAGTACTGAAGCCCTTTCAGGCCATTAGCAGTTTCTCCCTTCATTTTTTTGCCATTGATGCGATTATTGCACCTCAGACAGACATGCAGTTGGTGCGTTCGGCTATTTTTCATCGCCTATCAATTTATAATGCCTCTTTCTTACTGAGGTTATTGGAGTGCCAATTGGCCCCAAATGCCCCCTAATTTCCTTCAGCATAATGTGTAACGTTAGCCAGTGGTTTTGGTGTGTTACATGCTTATATTCAATTAATTAAATACTTTTTTATTTTATAATTTCTACAACAATGCGAAACAAGGGTTTCATTGTGACGCTAACGTTGATTGTTACAGCTTTGTGCCTGTACTACCTTTCGTTCACGTTAGTTTCGTCAAACATTCAAAAGGATGCTACCGCCTATGCCACGGTTTTGGGTGAGGATGGTCAGCCTAGAATTGACTTTAACAAAAAACAAAAATACCTGGATTCTCTTTGGAATGAGCCGGTATACAACTTTTTAGGGAAGCCATTTACTTTCAAAGAAGTGAAAGAAACCGAGCTTGGTCTTGGTCTTGACCTTCAGGGCGGTATGGCGGTAACATTGGAGGTTTCTCCGGTAGAGATCGTTCGTGGAATTGCGGGTAACTCTAAAGATGAAGACTTTACAGCTGCTTTGAACGCAGCAAATGCCGCTTTCCGTCAGACTGGTGGTGATTTTGTAGGTTTGTTTGCTTCAGCATGGAAGTCTCAGACAGATCGTAAGATGAGCGAAGTATTTGCTAATGCAGCGAACAAGGGTCGTATCTCATTAGATACTTCAGATGATGCTATTCTTAAAGTGTTGAACACAGAAGTAGAAGGAGCAATTGATCGTTCTTTCAACATTTTGAGAACTCGTGTAGACCGTTTCGGTACTTCACAGCCAAATATTCAGCGTTTGCAGGGAACTGGCCGTATTCAGGTGGAGCTTCCAGGGGTGGATAATCCAGAGCGTGTTCGTAAACTTTTACAAGGAGTTGCGAAATTGGAGTTCTTCGAAGTTTATAACATTCAGGAATATCAGCAGTCTTTGATGGCGATCAACCAGAAATTGGTTGCAGAGCAAAAGGTAAACCCATTAGCAGCCGGTGAATTGAAAACGGATGCAGATGCAGTTGTCCAGTCTTCTGATGAAGATGATTTAGCTTCTTTAACAGGTGATGATGCTGCAGTTCCTGCGGATTCTGCTTCTGAAGCACAAGCAGCTGCAGATAGCCTTGAGGCGGTAATGAATGCCAATGTTTCTCCTTTGCTTGCATTGAATATGAGCCCTTACGGTTTGGTATACAATGTTAAGGATACTGTAAAAATCAACCGTATTATCGAGCGTGCTGATATCAAATCTTTGTTGCCAAGAGATCTGAAATTTGCCTGGGATGTAAAAGCTACGGATAACGAAGGTGTTCAGATGTTAACTTTGAATGCATTGAAAACACGTCGTGGTCAGGCTCCTTTGACGGGTGAAGTAATTACAGATGCTCGTCAGGATTTCGATCAGACAGGTCGTGCGGCAGTTTCAATGCAAATGAACTCTGTGGGTGCGAAAAAATGGAAGAAATTAACTTCTGAGAATATTGGTCGTCAGGTGGCTATCGTATTGGATGGTTATGCTTACTCTGCACCGGTGGTAAACGGTGAGATTCCTAACGGTTCTTCTTCTATTTCCGGTAACTTCTCCATTGAAGAAGCGAAAGATTTAGCGAACATTTTGAAAGCAGGTTCTTTACCAGCGCCTACTCGTATTGTGGAAGAAGCAGTAGTAGGACCTACTTTGGGTAAAGAAGCGCAGAACCAAGGGATCTATTCAGTATTGTTGGGTCTTGGTTTGGTCGTGTTGTTTATGGTGGCATTCTATGCTAAAGGTGGTTTGATTGCGAACGCAGCATTGTTGTTCAACATCTTCTTCATCTTGGGTATTTTGGCTAACCTTTCTGCGGCGCTAACACTTCCAGGTATTGCGGGTATCGTATTGACGATCGGTATGTCCATTGATGCAAACGTACTGATCTTTGAGCGTATTCGTGAGGAGATGCGTTTGGGTTCTTCTATTTTGAATGCGATTAATCGTGGATATGAAAAAGCTTTCAGCTCGATCTTTGATGCCAACGTGACCACCTTCTTGATTGGTGTAATTCTTTACGTATTGGGTCAGGGGCCAGTGAAAGGTTTCGCTATTACTTTGATGATTGGTATCGCTTCTTCTTTCTTCTCAGCGGTATTCATTACGCGTGTAATCGTATCTTGGTTGACCAAGAAAGGGGAGCAGTCCAAACTTTCTTTCGAGACTGGCCTATCGAAAGGCTTCATGCAGAACGTGAACTTCGATTTCATGGGTATCCGTAAGAAAGTTTATATCGGTTCCATTTCTTTCATTCTTTTGGGTGCGGTATTGATCGTAGCGGAAGGTGGATTGAACCTTGGCGTAGACTTTAAAGGGGGACGTTCCTATGTGGTGGATTTCGGTAAGTCAATGGTGGCTTCTGATGTGAAGACTGGTTTGAGTAAAGTGGAAGCTTTCCAAAAAGCAGGTATTGAAGTAAAAACTTATGGTGCGTCTGATGTATTAAAAGTAACCACTTCTTATTTGGTGGAAGATGATTCTGATGAGGCAGATGTTCAGGTTCGTCAGGCTATTATTTCAGGTTTAGAGCAGTCCACCGGATTGAAAAATATCAGTGATGCAAATAATGTTACTGAAGCTGATTTTGCAGTGGTTTCTTCTTCAAAAGTAGGTGCGACGATTGCAGATGATATCAAAGCATCTTCTTTGGAGGCAGGTTTCTTTGCCTTGATTGTATTGTTCCTTTACATCTTGATTCGTTTCCGTAAAATGGGATTCTCTGCCGGTGCAATTGCAGCATTGGTACACGATACTTGTTTCGTATTTGCTGCTTTTGCTATCGTGGCATTGTTTGGCGTGAATTACGAAATCGATCAGGTATTCGTAGCGGCGATTTTGACCATTATCGGTTATTCTATTAACGATACGGTGGTAGTATTTGACCGTATCCGTGAGGATATGGCGCTGAACCAGGGTAAGGATATGGAAGCTGTATTTAATAAGGCGATTAACAATACCATGTCTCGTACATTGATGACTTCTGCTACTACTTTGATCGTAGTATTGGTGTTGTTCTTGTTCGGTGGTGAAGTATTGCGTTCCTTCTCTTTTGCGATGTTGGTAGGGGTATTGGTGGGTACCTATTCTTCTATCTTCGTAGCGACTCCAATCGTGTTGGACTTCACCTACGGTGAGGAAAAGCGTAAAGCAAAAAAAGCAGGTAAGTCTGTGACTGCCTAAAAAAATATCGTTTACAAATCACTGTAAACAAATCAATTAAAAGGTCGGCGAGTTAACGTCGGCCTTTTTTTATGCATTAATCCGTGTTTTTTTAGTTCTATTCCGTAAATTATTAAAGAAGGATTAGATACTTTGTAGTACACTTCCTGGCATAGAAGATCGATTCCTTGTCAGGCTTCGGCGAAATCAGGGAATAAAAATGGTTCCCGTTCTCAAAAGGCAGATAGCTGCTGGCCATGCATCTTTTCACCTTTTCAACACTAACCGTATGGATAATAGCCCAGCAGCTGAATCAAAGATTTTCGTTCTTGATACCTCCGTTATCCTATTTGATCACCGCTCCTTTCTCAATTTTGGGGAACATGATGTCGCGATTCCGATTACTGTTCTGGAAGAGCTGGATAATTTTAAAAAGGGAAATGACTCCATAAATTACGAAGCACGGCAGTTTATCCGCATGTTGGATGATTTGTCAGAAGGCCATACCATCCGGGACTGGATTCCGCTTCCCGGAGAGAAAAGAGGGCGCTTGAAAGTGATCTTAAACGGAAAGGGCGAGATCGATGCAGAAGTGGTATTTGAGTCCCATAAAATGGATCATAAGATTCTGAATGCTGCATTAACCATCAAAAGTGAGGAGAAAGAAAAGACGGTAGTGATGGTGACCAAAGATGTCAATCTTCGTCTTAAAGCGAAAGCACTTTCCTTAAAAGCGGAGGATTATCGCACCGGTAAGGTGACTGATGTGGCTGACCTTGATAAGTCCACTAAAACTATTGATGGCGTAGATAAGGAGTGTATTGAGCGCCTATATGATATTGGCTTTTCCGACGTTCCGGAGGCGATTCAGGAGCGCATGTCGTTGAATGGTTACTATATTCTAAAGAATAGTGAGCAATCCGTAATGGCTTTTTATTCCGCAGCCATGCAGCGCCTGGAGCGGGTAGAGAAATACACGGCCTACGGGGTGAAGCCCAGAAATGCGGAGCAGGCCTTCGCGCTGCATGCCATTTTAAATCCGGATATTAAATTGGTGACCATTGGTGGAGTGCCGGGCTCCGGAAAAACCCTTTTAGCTTTAGCAGGTGCATTAGCGCAAAGAAGAGATTTTAAACAAATTTATTTGGCGAGGCCTATTGTGCCGCTAAGTAATAAAGATGTGGGTTATTTGCCAGGCGATATCAAATCCAAGCTGAACCCTTATATGGAGCCACTATGGGATAACCTGAAGTTTATTAAACATCAGTTCAATGAACATGATAAGGAATATGTGCAGCTTAGCAAGATGGTAGAAGATGAAAAGTTATTGGTGACACCATTAGCTTATATTCGGGGGAGGAGCTTATCCAATATCATTTTTATAGTGGATGAGGCGCAAAACCTCACCCCACATGAAATAAAAACAATTATTACAAGGGCAGGCGAGAATACGAAAATTATCTTCACCGGAGATATTCATCAGATTGACACTCCTTATCTGGATACCCAGTCCAATGGTTTGTCTACTTTAATGTCGAAGATCAAAAGCCATGAACTGTTCGCGCAGATTTCTTTGGAGAAAGGGGAGCGTTCAGAGTTGGCGAACCTGGCTTCTACCATGTTATAAAGGAATGGATGTGTACAAAAAAAAGGACTACTAATCGGTAGTCCTTTTTTTATTGAGAAATTTGGTCTAGTTCATAAATGATTTGCCGGCACATTTTTTCCACTCTTTGACACAATTCTTTTTGAACAGCAGGGTCGAAATTTCCATCTTTAAACCACTCCATCGCTTCAGACATGGTCTTCTTAAGTTCATGTAACTCTAGCAATTCAAAAGAGGAATAGAGTTTATGGTTTAAAAATCGAAAGGCCTCATAATCTTTGTTCGCCAGGAAGTTCCCGAAACTCATTTGAAAATCAATAAAGGATTTTCTGTATAAGTGGGTAAGTTCTTTTTTGAGGGAAAGATCCTCCTCGCAGAACCGATCTAGCTTAAGGTGTATATTGAAATGATTCGGTTGAATGGGGGCGGTAATGGTGGAGTGGGGTTGAATCATTCTTACGGTGTTTTTTTCAATCATAACGTCTTGCCTTCCTTAAGGTTAATGACATTGCCAAGAGTGAAAATTACACATGTTAGATTTGTGCGCTTTTTCAATCAAACAGCTTCTTTCGTGAATGGAAATAGGGTTGACTTCTTAGAAAAAGATAGCTGGATTGCTTAATAATTTAATTTGAGGGGTGTTTTGAAAAATTTCCTTAAGTAAGTTGCAGGCATAAAAAAAGCCCTGATAAATCTACCAGGGCTTTGCAGAGAGTGAGGGATTCGAACCCCCGGTACCTCGCAGTACAACGGTTTTCAAGACCGCCTCATTCGACCACTCTGACAACTCTCTAAAGTTTTGGATCCGGAAGACTGGCAGAGAGTGAGGGATTCGAACCCCCGGTACCTCGCGGTACAACGGTTTTCAAGACCGCCTCATTCGACCACTCTGACAACTCTCTGGATAATCAACTATCCGGATCACAATAAATTTTTAAAAGAAAATAAGCAGAGAGTGAGGGATTCGAACCCCCGGTACCTCGCGGTACAACAGTTTTCAAGACTGCCTCATTCGACCACTCTGACAACTCTCTGTATTTCTTTAATGCCGCGGACCTTTTGTCCTGGCAGAGGGTGAGGGATTCGAACCCCCGGTACCTCGCGGTACAACAGTTTTCAAGACTGCCTCATTCGACCACTCTGACAACCCTCTGTGATTGCTTAACGGATTGCAAAGGTAGGTAAAAAATCTTTAGCTGCAAGCCCTCATGGGTAAAAAATCAAACTTTTTTCCGGTTGGGCATGTAAACCGTTGGAATTCAATCAGGAATCTTCCGAGATATTTTCTTCCGTAAAAAAGGGTTGAAGGACCTCTACAATTTCCTTCGGCGCAATGGTAGGTTTGCCGGTTTTCATATCTACAAAGACCAGGGTGGTTTTGCCATGATTGATTAAGGTGCCGGCTTCATTAATGACTTCGTAAAAGAAAGTAATCCGCATGCCATCCGGTAAAGTTTTTATCATGGTTTTGACCGTAAGCAGATCATCATAGTGGGCAGGTCGGATAAATTTGTTGTGAAGCTCCAGGACCGGAAGCATGACGCCTTGTTTTTCCATTTCGCGGTAATTCAGCCCCAAGCTTCTAAGAGCCTCTGTGCGGCATACCTCGTAGTAGGTCGCATAATTCCCGTAATACATATAGCCCATTTGGTCCGTGTCGGCATAGCGAACCCTGATTTGTGTTTCGTAAGTAAACATATATTCGAGTTTTAGCGCAAAGCTACATTATTCCAGTAAGCATCGCAATCTAGATTTTTATGAGGTATTCATTTGAGTATTAATAGTAATAAAGTAATGCGGCTAAGGGCTTGTTAAAAAAAATATACAAAGTGATTCCATCTGTTGAAAAATACCATTACTTTTGTCCCGCAAATAAACTACCTAAAGTTATTTGCCATGTCTCTCGATCAAGAAAAATTTACTTACGAAGCATTAACTTATGATGACGTTTTGTTACGTCCAGCCTACTCAGAAGTTTTGCCTCGTGACACAAACACCACTTCCTTAATCACCCGAAACATTAAATTGAACATTCCATTGGTTTCTGCAGCCATGGATACCGTTTCGGAAGCGGATTTGGCCATTGCAATGGCTTTGGAAGGTGGAATCGCTATTATCCACAAAAACATGCCGATTAAAGAACAGGCGAAGCAAGTGCGTCGTGTGAAGCGTTCTCAGTCGGGTATGATCCTGGATCCAATCACTTTGAATATTGACTCTACAGCAGGTGACGCCATCCGTTTGATGCGTGAGTTCAAAGTTGGCGGTATTCCTGTGGTAGATTCGCAAAACCATTTGGTGGGAATTGTAACCAACCGTGATTTACGTTTTCATAAAAATATGAAATCTCCTGTAGTAGAGGTGATGACTAAGGAAAACTTAGTGACAGCTTCAGCAGGGGTTACACTAACGGAAGCGGAAGAAATTTTACAACAACGTAAAATTGAAAAATTACCCATCGTAGATGATACCAATGTGTTGAAGGGGTTGATCACCTACAAGGATATTTTGAAAAATAAGGACCGTCCAAATGCTTGTAAAGATGAGTTCGGTCGTTTGCGTGTAGGTGCAGCGGTTGGTGTGACTGGTGATTTAATGGAGCGCGTAGAAGCTTTGGTGGGTGCCGGAGTAGATTTGATTTCCATTGATACCGCGCACGGGCATTCCAAAGGGGTGATTGAAGCTTTGAAGAAAGTAAAAGAAGTTTATTCCGATTTGGATGTTATCGTGGGTAATATTGCCACTGGTGAAGCCGCTACTGCTTTGATTGAAGCGGGAGCAGATGCACTAAAGGTAGGTGTTGGCCCTGGTTCTATTTGTACTACTCGTGTGATTGCTGGTGTGGGTGTGCCTCAGTTGTCTGCTGTTTATGAGTGTGCGAAAGCAGCCAAAGGTTCAGGGGTTCCGGTAATTGCAGATGGTGGTATTCGTTTTTCCGGTGATTTGGTGAAAGCCATCGTTGGTGGAGCAGATACCGTAATGATCGGTTCTCTGTTAGCAGGAACAGAAGAGGCTCCGGGTGAAATGATTATTTACGAAGGACGTAAATTTAAGTCTTACCGCGGTATGGGCTCATTGGAGGCCATGGAGCACGGCTCTAAAGACCGTTACTTCCAGGATGCGGAGGATGATATCAAGAAATTGGTGCCAGAGGGTATTTCAGGTCGTGTGCCTTATAAAGGTCGTGTTGCAGAGGTATTGTATCAGATGGTCGGTGGATTAAAAGCCGGTATGGGATACTGCGGTGCAGCAAGTGTAGAGGATTTGAAAAAGGCGAAATTTGTAAAGATTACTTCTGCCGGTGTGCATGAGTCTCATCCTCACGATGTTACGATTACTAGAGAGGCGCCTAACTATTCTAGATAATAAAAAGAAACTCAGATTATAATAAAAGCTGCCTGAAATCAGGTAGCTTTTTTTTTATATATAGGACATAATGAATTATTATTGGTATCTTCACTTCATGTGATCTTTAGAGCGTATTCTATTTTTATGCCTTCGGATAAATATATAGTAAGATTTAGTTTTTTTGTAGCAACGCTGGCATGGCTGGCGATGTCAGTATCTGATGTGCTTATCGGACATGGCAATGAGCTTCAATATTCCAGAGGGTTGGATCACCAGCTTCCGGAAGTGTTTTTTGTGCTCTTTTGTTTTTTTTCCTACGTATTTTTTCGATATCAAACTTCTTCCAGGGAACGAATACAAATTCAGGAACTACTTTGGAGAATGTTTGTCACGGGGCTTGCCGCCACGATTATCGCTTTGGTCCTGTTCTTTTTTCTGGAAACGGAGCTCGGACTTAAATTAAACGGCAATGCTATTTTCAAAACGTTCATCAATCATGTGATGATTGGGCTTTCCGTTTTGTTTTTAATATCCGCTTTTTCTGTATCAAAAAGGCTGGTGCTTTATCAGAAATCGAGAACACTGCTTTTCATATGGCGATTATTCGAATACAGTTTATTCGTGGGGATGATTATCAGTATTTTTTCTCCCTTCCGGATGTCGGGCTTCCAGTTGATTTTTGCAGCCTATTTAATGGTGTTGGCAATTCTTTTGTCGGTGAATATGAAATGGGTGGCCTATCTGGATTCCGGTCAAAAGTGGAAAAGTATTTTGTTAATTTTATTAACGCTGGCTTATCTTTTTTACTTCATCCGAGCCAATTATTTTAATCATGTTTCCAGTACATTAAGTCTGGACTTAGCGGAATTTCCGCCCGTTTTGGCGGCGGCATTTTTCGTTTCTCTCTATTTAGTCTTTTCCCTTTTAGTAACATTATTCAATCTTCCGACTTCTTCTGTTTTTGAGCAAAAATTAAAAGAAGCCATTAATTTTAGTCGCCTGGCAGAAAGGATTTCAGGTTCTACTCCGGAGCAGGTGTACGAAATTCTGTTAGAATCCTCTGCTTCCACGGTAGCGGCTAATGCGGCCTGGCTGGAAATAAAAATTGAAGATGATCCGGAGCCCTATCTGTTAAAGCATGGCATTTCAGAGGAAGAAATTGAAGAGCTCAAGAATAACTTCATTGATGGACAGAAAGTGGAGTTGATTTTGAACCGGCATGTGTCCAAATCACTGATTCCTATCAAAAATACCATTAAGCTCAATCATTATGATTACCGCTCCTTAATGGTCTGTCCGATTATCATCAAAGACCGGGTGGTGGCCAGCCTATTCCTTTTGAAAGACGTAACCGATGGTTTCAATAAGGAGATGGAGGATATTGTGGTGACCTTTATTAATCAGGCGACAGTTTCTTTGGAGAATTTCCGTCTGATGTCTGATGCCCTGGATAATGAACGTTATCGGGAAGAAATCAAAATTGCCAGAAGGGTTCAGCGTAGTTTGTTGCCCCAATATGAGCTGGGTAAGGAATATTTCGATTTGGCCTCTTTCTCAAAGGCGGCCGATCAGGTGGGGGGAGATTATTACGATTTTCATCAGGTGGATGAGCATCGCTTCGCTTTGATTGTGGCAGATGTCTCCGGAAAAGGAACTTCTGCGGCCTTTTATATGGCACAGATGAAGGGGATTTTTCATTCATTGGTCAACATTGGAGTGACCCCGGTAGATTTCTTCGATTTGGCCAATGATGCATTGAGTAGATGTCTGGACAAATCCACTTTCATCACAGCTTCCTACTTTTTAATTGATACCAAAAGAAGGAAAGTAGAATATTCAAGAGCGGGACACTGCCCCACTTTACTTTATCAGACTAAGGATAAGAAAATCGAATTTTTGGAGGATCAAGGGATAGGTTTGGGCATTATTCGCGATAAAAATCTTTTTAAAAATTATATTTCTAACTCCACCTTCAGTTATGAAGAAGGAGATGTTATGTTTCTCTATACCGATGGGATTGTCGAGGCTCACAATATGGCCAAACAGGAATTTGGCTATGACCGCCTGAAGATGTTGGTGCAATCTTATGCCCAATTTGATGTGATGAAAATTCAGGAAGTGGTGATTGAAGGTTTATACGCATTTTGCGATGATCATCCACCAAATGATGATTTCACCACCATGGTAGTCAAGTTTAAATAAAAATAACTAACAGTACTTTTTTCCGTATATCTGATTATGGTAGAAATCCGTAAGTCACTCGAAGACGAAAAATATATTATTGAAGTCATTGGGGAAGTTGATGCCAGTTCTTTCATCCACTTGGACACTGCAATTGAAGAAGCATTTTCCGAAGGGCGAGAGAAGATTATGGTGGATTTAACGAGGTTAACCTATATAAGCTCTGCCGGTTTGGGTGTATTTATGTCCTACCTGCAGGAAATTAAAACCAAAAACATTGGTTTCGTGCTTTTTGGTCCGGACCCGAAGGTGAAAGGGACTTTCTCTATTTTAGGGCTGGATCAGTTAGTAACTATTGTGGATAATCAGGATCAGGCAAAAGCATTTTTGGATGGAATTTCGGCATAAAGTAAGTTGTAGTACAAGCAGGCTCGAAGAGGTCCGTAGGTTTGTGCTGCAAACACTTAACTCACTTCAGATACCCGAGGAAACAGCGCATTTTTTGATGCTGGCCGTTGATGAGGTGTGTGCTAATGTAATGATACATTCACACGGCTGTCAGGAAAATGATTTCATCGTGTTATCAATTTCTAAAAAAGGAGATGCGGTGGTATTTGAAATTGAGGATTTTAATGCTGAAGGCTTTGATATTGCCGGCTATGATGCCCCCTCGGTAAAACAGATTATCAATACCGGAAGAAAAGGAGGATTGGGGTTAAAGCTGGTCAAGGAAATTATGGATGGAGTGGAATATGAATCCCTCCCCAGTAGAAATATTTACAGATTGTTTAAATCAGTCTGAAAAGGGGCCATGAGCCCCTTTTTTTATATAAAAATTGTTAAATATTGGCTTTGCAGTCCTTTAGATTTGCATGCCGGATAGGCTTTTTTTACCTTCAAAGGTTTATTTTTTGATTATGAAAAGCCTAAGATTAACATTATTCACCGCCGTCATTTTATCTGCATGCCAAACCTTTCAGGGAGGCAAAACCAGCCCGGAACAAGGGGACATGCTGGTAGTGGGAGAGAAGCGGGTGAGCACCCCGGCATTCGTTTATGCTTTTGAAAAAAGTAATAGAATAACGGAGCAGGATCCGGATAAGCAACAAGTAAATGAGTATCTGGACTCCTATATCGATTTTCAAAGAAAAGTACTGGCTGGCCAGGCGGAGGGGATTGACACCACCAAAGCCTTTCAGAAAGAATACCAACAGTATTTAGACCAATTGGCCAAGCCCTATTTGATGGCCAGCAGGCTGGAAGATACCTTGCTGACGGATGCTTACCAGAGAATGCAACAGGAGGTCAGAGCGTCTCATATCCTGTTGCGAATTGATCCTTCAAAGGCCAGCCCTGCTGATACTTTAAAAGTGTATAACCGCTTGTTGGCAATTAAAAAGGAATTTGATGAAGGGAAGTCCTTTGAGTATTTAGCCAGAAACAATTCCGAGGACCCCTCTGCAAAAGTAAATGCGGGCGACTTGGGTTACTTTTCGGCATTTCAAATGGTTTACCCTTTTGAATTGGCGGCCTTCAATACGCCGGTAGGGGAGGTGAGTGATCCGGTGAAAAGTCAGTTTGGTTATCACCTAATTTATGTACGCGATAAACGTGCGGCACAGGGTAAGGTAAAAGCGGCACATTTGATGTTACGCGTTGAAAGAGGTGACAGCATTGGTGCCGAAGCGGCATTTCAGAAAATCAACAGCTTAAAGAAAATGCTGGACAATGGAGAAGATTGGGCGCCATTGGTGAAGGAGTTTTCGGAAGATCCGGGCTCAAAAGGTTCCGATGGAGAACTTCCCTGGTTTGGTCGAGGACGCATGGTTCCTGAATTTGAACAGGCTGCTTTTGAATTGGAAGAAGAGGGAGAGATTTCTGATCCGGTCCGAACTGCTTATGGGTGGCATCTGATTAAATTGATCGACCGAAAGGGCGTGGCCCCTTTTGAGGAAGTGAAGCCGGAGATTGAACGTAAAATGCGTCGGGTGTTAGCGGACGGGGAAAGAAAGGAGCTGTTGATTAAAAAACTTACTGCAAAGTATAATGTAGAACCCACAGCGGCATTGGATTCCCTGAACCAACTGAAAGATTTTAACCGGGCATTTGTTACTATTAATGAGCAAGCAGTGTATTCCAGCATTTTATCCGCTAAGCTTCAAAAGGCTTCGAATAAAGAAGGGGTTTACAAAAACTGGTTGTCGGATACGCTAAAAGTGATTGAAAAAGCACAATTGGGAGAAGAATTTCCGGAGTATAAGTTTTTGGCACAGGAGTATCATGATGGAATGGTGCTGTTTGAAGTGATGGAGGATAAAGTCTGGGGGAAGGCCTCCAAAGATTCCTTAGGATTACAGGGCTATTATGCTGCGCATAAAGAAAAGTATAAAACTGAAGAAGAATATCAATTAGTTGCGCTCGGGGCGCGTGATACTGCAAAGCTTGCTTTGGCCAAAGCGGACTTTGAGCGAGGGAAAACAGGCAAGGAGCTCGAAAAATCATTTAACGAGGGCGCTGAGCTAAATTTACAGGTTAAAGAAGGTGCTTATTCAAAAACAGATTTTGCGGCCCTTTCTTCTGTAAAAAAAATGGGTGTGGGAGAATATGAACTAGAAAGTGATGGTTGGAATTGGTGGGTCAAAGTAACGGAAGTGATACCGGCCATGGTTCAGCCATTGGATAGCTGTCGATTAAAAGTGTTGAATGATTATCAGGAAGCTTTGGAAAAAGCATGGTTGAAATCCTTGAAAAAAGAGTATCCTGCAAAAGTAAATAAAGGTGAATTACAAAAAGTATATCAAGAAGTCCTTTAAGTTTTTATTGCTATTCATGATAGTGGGGGGATCGTCCTGTCAGTATTTCAGCCCTAAAGAGGGGGAGTTAGGTACAGAGGCGGACCCGCTATTGGCTCGTGTAGGAGAGCAGGCGCTCTATTTGAGTGATCTCTCGGAATTTACCGGAGATAAGGACTATGGAAAAGACAGCGCGGCTCATTATCAGCGTTTGGTGCATAGTTGGGTGAAGCAGCAGTTATTAATTTCCAAGGCAAAAGAGGAAGGGATCGATTTGGCAGAAATCAACCAGCGGGTAGATGCCTATTTGAATTCATTATTGGTTTATGAATTTAAAAAGCGCTACATCAGCCGGAATATGGAAGCCTCAGTGAAGGATGAAGAGATTCTCACTTATTATGAGACGAATAAGAAAAATTTTGAGCTGAAGCAGAATATTGTGAAGGGATTTTTTGTTCAGCTTCCGGCAAATTCACCTCGGTTAAAAGATTTCAGGAAATGGTTCCGGTCTTCGAAGGAAAATGATTTGGATAAAATGAAGGCCTATTGCTTTCAATATGCTCAAAATTATCATATTGATGAGACCATTTGGATGCCCTATGACGGGATGGTGAAAAATACCCCTTTTGGATCATTAGAAAGTAAGGGCAATTTCCTTAAAAAGAATAACTTTGCAGAACGGACCGAAAACGAGATGATTTACTTCTTAAAAATTAAGGAGTATAAACTGATCGGGTCCACTCCACCTTTGGATTTTATTAAAGATCAGGTCACGGATATTGTCCTGAATAAAAGGAAGGTGGAGATGCTGAAGAATTTAGAAAAAGATATTTATAACAGAGCGGAGAGAAATCATGAAATTGAGATCATTGCCCAGCCTAATCGCTAATTTATTTGTACTGCTTTTGGTGGTCACGAGCTTAGAAGCGTTGGCGCAAGGTGGGCCAAAACCAGTGGTGGCAGATAAGATTGTGGCCAAGGTGGATAATTATATAGTGCTGAAGTCTGAATTGGAGCGTGCTTATCTGGAGTTTCTTTCTCAGGGGAAAATGGATGCCGACATGGACAAATGCAAAATGTTGGAGTCCCTGATTGTAGATAAACTGATGGTGGCCAAAGCGGAAATTGATTCCGTGGAGGTATCCGAAGATATGGTCAATGGTGAGCTGGATCGACGCATGGCTTATTTTATTCAGCAAGTGGGAGGCGAAGATAAAATTCAGGAATATTACGATAAGTCGGTGGAGGAATTCAAAGAAGAACTTTTCGATCGCGTAAAGGAGGATATTACCAAACAAACCATGCATCAGGAAATTACTTCCGGTGTGAGTGTAACCCCGAATGAAGTAAAGAAATTCTTCAAAAAAATTCCAAAGGACAGCTTGCCATACTATTCCACAGAGGTGCAATTGGGGCAAATTGTGAAGGAGCCGGAACCAAGTGAGCAGGAAGATGAAATTGCCCGTCAGACACTTTTGGATATCAAGCAGAAGGTATTGGCCGGTGGGGATTTTGAGGAATTTGCCAAGCAGTATTCTCAGGATCCGGGTTCAGGCGCATTTGGTGGTAATTTGGGCTGGATGTCCCGTGGACAATTGGTGCCGGAGTTTGAGGAGTCTGCCATGACCATGAAAGTAAACGAGATTTCTGATCCGGTGAAGTCAGATTTTGGTTATCACCTGATTCAGTTGTTGGATCGTCGTGGTAATGAATTTAACTCACGTCATATTTTGATAAAACCAAAAATTGGAAGTTCAGACCTGGACATTGCCAGAGATTATCTGGACAGCCTTAGAACTTTGATTTTAGCCGATTCCATTGAATTTGAAAGAACGGCCAAGGACCATTCCGATGATCAAATGACGGCTAATGCCGGTGGGTATTTTACCGATGCTACCGGAGGTAATGTGGTTTCCGTAGAGACTTTGGATCCTACCATTTTCTTTACGATTGATACCATGAAAGTGGGCAATATCAGTAAACCGGTCGAATTCCGTCAGCAAGATGGAACCAATGCCGTGAGAATTCTTTATTATAAGAAAAAAGTATCTCCACACGTTGCCAACCTGGTGGATGATTATCTGAAAATTCAACAAGCCGCTCTGAATCAAAAGCAAGGAGAGAAAGTCAGCAAATGGTTTTCTACTGCTAAAGATGATGTTTTCATCTCCGTAGATGAAGAGTACAGAGATTGCGGTATTTTGGATGATTAATTCATAAATGAGTCTAAAGAGAGGCAAGAGGACCAACCTTTTGCCTTTTTTTATGCAAAAAAATTGGACGATTCGGAGAGATTTTTCCAAATTGGACGGACGCTATACTTTTCTTCTACGTTTGTAAAAAAAAGTATAAGGAAAGCTATCTAATTTAAGCCCTTCTAACCCTATGAGTATATTTGATTCGGACGTAACTGCGGCAGATCAACTGGCCGAAGATTTTGGTAAATTAAAAGCAGAAATTGGCAAGGTGGTCCTTGGTCAGGATAAAGTGGTGGAACAGGTTTTGACCTCTTTATTTTGTAAAAGCCATAGTTTGTTGGTCGGGGTTCCCGGATTGGCCAAAACGCTTTTAATCAAAACCATTTCCGAAGTTTTGGACCTCTCCTTCAACCGAATTCAGTTTACCCCGGATTTAATGCCTTCTGATATCCTGGGGGCTGAAACGCTGGATAAAGAAAGAAATTTCAAGTTTATCAAAGGCCCTATTTTTTCCAATATTGTGCTGGCCGATGAGATTAACCGTACCCCACCCAAAACCCAGGCAGCACTAT
The DNA here is from genome assembly GCF_036244895.1 of Persicobacter diffluens. NCBI lineage: Bacteria > Pseudomonadati > Bacteroidota > Cytophagia > Cytophagales > Persicobacteraceae > Persicobacter > Persicobacter diffluens. The sequence continues at coordinate 3,153,031 of NZ_BQKE01000001.1, read as the reverse complement.
TGGAATCCATGCAGGAATATTCGGTGACAATCGCTGGTAAGCATTTTAAGCTGGATCAGCCTTTTTTCGTTTTGGCCACGCAAAACCCTATTGAACAGGAGGGAACTTACCCTTTGCCTGAGGCGCAGTTAGACCGATTCATGTTCAATATTTATTTAGATTATCCTACCTACGAACAGGAAGTGAGTATTGTAAAAGCCACTACCGCAGGAGAAACCCCTCAGGTGAATCAAATCATGGGTAAGGAAAAAATATTAGCTTATCAGGATTTAGTTCGCCGGGTGCCAATTGCTGATAATGTGGTAGAATATGCGGTGAAGTTGGTGAATAAAACACGACCGAGCAGCCCTATGGCGCCGGACTTCGCTCGGAAATATTTAGAATGGGGGGCAGGCCCAAGAGCTTCTCAATGGCTGGTAATTGCCGCAAAATGTCATGCCCTATTGCATGGGAAATATTCTCCGGACATTGAGGATGTACAAGCAGTAGCGGAGCCGATCCTGAGGCACCGTGTTTTCCGGAACTTTAAGGCAGAAGCCGAAGGCCTGACCATCGAAAAACTGATTCAGGATTTATTATAGTGATAAGCATAAATGGAAAAAGCCATCTTCATACTGAGGATGGCTTTTTTTGTCTATAATTTGATCTCTGTTCCGATCGCTTTCAGAAAGGCTGCGATCCATTTGGCATGTCCTGGCCATGCTGGGGAGGTGATTAAGTTTCCATCTACCACCACATCGGTTGCAGGAACATCTACATATTCTCCTCCTGCCAGCTTTACTTCAGGTGCAACTGCCGGATAGGCTGTTAGTTTTTTCCCTTTTACCACCTCAGCGGCGGTCAGAATCTGTATGCCATGGCATACCGCTGCGATTACCTTGTCATTTTTATGAAAATGTTGGACAATTTCCAGCACGCGTTCATTTAATCTGAGGTATTCCGGCGCCCGTCCACCGGCAATTACGATGGCGTCATAATTTTCAGGAGCTACCTCATTAAAATCAAAGTTCAGCTGAAAGCGATGTCCCTTGAGTTCCACATAGGTTTGATCTCCCAGGAAATCATGAACAGCGGTTTGGATGGTGTCACCTGATTTTTTGTCTGGGCAAACCGCATGGACGGTATGTCCCACCATTTCCAGCATTTGAAAAGGAACCATGGTTTCGTAATCTTCGGCATAATCACCGGTAAGCAGCAGAATGTTTTTTGCAGCCATTGAGTTTGATGTTTAGGAGTATGGTAACACTTTGGAGTCCAGTCCAAAATTTCAGGGCCAAGTCAAGGGTGGCAATGCCAATTAGCTTTAGAGCAATGTTTATGACCACAACACCCGACTGCAAATTCTAATGATTGGAAGCGATTTTAGCTGATGACTAACAATTGTGATGTTATCCTGTTGGAATTTACCTGTATCACTTCTGCCATTATTCAAAATTTCATTAAGAATGCTGGTTTTTAAACACACTTCCACCACCAACTATAGTTACTGATTACCTTAATTTTGGAAAGTAGGAAACTATTGCATTATCATACTCTGATTGAAAATAAAGATTAGACCGTTTCGGCATTTTTACTCAAACGTGATTTTAAAGCTTTCTTGAGCTTTCCAAAGCTGGATTTAAACTTTTTCAAATGGATCTCACTCTGCTGGAATTCTTCTTCGCACAAGGCTTGCTCCGGTAGCTCTGGCGCTTTTTCGGCGAAGTCAGCGTAGAACAAGGAGTGAGCAGAAATAATTTGACGGAGCTTATTCAATAAGCGTTCATGATGTGCCAATTGATTGACGATCTTTTTTTGCTCTTCTGCAGGCAGGTGGTAGATATTTCGCTCCTGTTGTTTTTTGAAAAAATTAATTTCCGATTGCCAAAAATCTATATTGGAAAGCCACTGCTTAAATTTCTGATGTAGGGATTCATGCGTGATAACATTCATATGCACAGGGGTTAAAATTAAACCATGAGTCAAAAAAATATCCTGTGTATAAAAAATCATCTTTCAGAACATTTATTCGACTGCTTTAACTAAATTTTTCAAATCGATGAGTAAAGTTTTTGTACACCTTAATTTAAGGTTTTTTCCGAATTTTTCAGTCTTTTGTCTCGTAAAATATTGGGAATCTGAATGGTGCAGGCTTAATTTTTTATTTTGCTACAAGGCAGGAAGAGGAAGGGATTTTGATAATAATGGTTCAGAAAGAGCTATCCGAAACATTAAAACCAAGCTAAAAGTATCCGGTGGATTCCGTTCCATATCCGGGGCAGATTGCTATGCTGTTATCCGATCTGCGATTGATACCTTTGCCAAACAGGGATTTGAGGTGTTTGACAAGCTTAGAATGTCGTTAATGATGGCTTACTCATTATAATTGAGGGCTGAGTAGTTACCATCATTTCGTTTGTTCAAACATAAAAAAGGACAGTAACTTTTAGCTACTGTCCTCTGATTAGGTTTTACTCATTCGTAGAGAAACCTGCCGACATTGTGTCGGTAATTCAAGTAATAGGAGGCATTGACGGATCAAATACCACCTTGGGGCAGATCGTAATACAATCTAATAATTCAACAATAAAAGGTTATGAATGTTTGGCAAAACGTCCTTAAACTTCTGTTTTTGCGGTAACCATTTTAGTGTTATTGGTGGTATTACGATCCCGCAGGTTTTTAAATTCCCGGTACCTTCTGTTGGTGGCAATTCCAAAGCCAATCATCACCAAAAGAGTACCGATCCATAATACATTAATGAAAGGTTTTTCAAGCGCTTTTAAGACGATATAATCCTTTTGGGTAGTCTGCGCCTCAAAGACAAAAATACCTTCTTCAGGCCTGATATTAGCAAGACTGAGCTTAATGCCGAGGTCTTCAATTACTTCCGGGATTTTACCCACCTGATTGCCTTTAATCAGGAAAATAGGCTCTGCAAAGTAGGAACGTTCGCTATCGAAAATCTGAATTTTGGCTTGTACCGCAACATCGTTGGGCCCAAGGCTCATGCCTCCTACGGAAGGTAAAGTGACCAGAGAGTCAAATCTGCAGACAAAATCATTAACAATAAACTGTTCACCCATTTTGGCTTCAAAGGATTTTGCGGCACTCCATTCTGCTTCCTGGTCTGGTGTGATGAAAGCGGTTACGTGAGTATATAAATCTCGGTTAAAGCCACGCTTGATATCCGGAGAGATCACCATACCCATATTAGGATTTACCTGTGCTCGTGGATAAAGGGTGAATTTTTCTCCTTTCTGATCCGTATAATCTACCTCAAAATAGATGTTTTCCGGATGTACTTCTACGGTGTCCCCTTGATTGAAATAGGTTTTGCCGTCATAACTTAAATCCTTCTTGGCAACTTTTTTACGTTCATTGCCGGTGGAGGCTAATAGGTTATGATCCACATAATTTGGCATGCCCATCACTTCTAGTCTTCTGCCCTTATAGTTCAGCTGGTAATTTTCCATGGGGCGATTTCGATTGATCCAAAGTACAATGTTCTCCTGATCAAATTTTTCATCGGCCGCATCCTTGAAAATCGGCATGCCGCTTTGATTCAGGGAAACTACATTGGAATAACCTGCGGAAAACAAAATCCCAATCAGCATTAAAGCCATGCCAATGTGCGTTACGGCACCTCCCGAAAGCTTGGGACTTTTTCGAATCAGATTGAAAAGGATGGTGCCATTTGCTGATAGGCAATAAACGGCAGCGGTGAGCAAGGCGATATAGGATAATTGCGCAACCGGATAAAGCAAAATGATGGCGCCGGAGGAAACTAAGGTAATCAGGAATGGCACCGTAAGCGCATCCCACAGTTTTTTAGAATCCATTTTCTTCCAGTAGAAGAACTGGCCTGTTCCTGAAAGCAATGCGATGGCTACGGCAAACCATAATTGAAATTTGGAGTAGAAAGCAACCTGATCAGTGGGTAAGGCTACATTAGAAATCCCACCAAATGCTTCTACAATGGCATTCCACACCGGAATGGACGTAGGGATAATCACCTGAAAGCCCATCAGACACAGCGTCGTCGCCCCTATGAATATCCAGAACTCTCTGCTGTAAACCGAAGGCTCATCCTGCTCTACGGGTAAATCTTTCCAGCGATAAAGGAAAATACCAAAACCTCCCAGGGTAAAAGCGCCAAGGTAAATTAAAAGCTGTCCGCTTAAGCCCAGGTCCGTGAAACTGTGCACAGAGGCATTTCCTAAAATTCCGCTTCGGGTAAGGAAGGTGGAGTATACAATCAATACGAAGCCCGCAATACAAAGTCCCAATGAGCTTTTTAATGCCGTATGGTTTTTCTTGAAGACGATCATGGTGTGGATGGCCGCCACTAATACCAACCAGGGCACATAGGAGGCATTTTCCACCGGATCCCAGTTCCAATAGCCACCAAAGTTCAGGGTTTCATAGGCCCAATAGGCGCCCAACAAAATACCTAAACCTAAAATGGCAGCGGAGAACAAGGTCCATGGTAAAGCAGGACGTACCCAATCGCGGTATCTTTTGGTCCAAAGTGCCGCTACGGCGTAGGCAAATGGAATCAGGGTAGTGGCGAATCCAAGGAATAAAATCGGAGGGTGAATCACCATCCAGTAGCTCTGCAACAATGGATTCAAACCGGAACCATCCTCAGGAATGAAGTTCGGGTCGGATTGGAAAATCGGCGCATCCATGGCATCGCGCATCAAGGCGAAAGGCGACATGCCAATTTGCATATTGCCGATGACGGTACCCAATATCATGGAAGCCAAAAATGCCTGCACGAGTGCAAAAACGGCCATCAGTGGGCCTTCCCAGGACTTATTGGTGAAGATCAACACCATTCCCAGGAGCGCATTCCACACCATCCAGATCAGAAAACTACCTTCCTGACCTTCCCACATGGCGGAAAGCATATAATACCAGGGCAAATGAATGGAAGAATGGCTCCAGGCATAGTGGTATTCAAAATAATTGCCACTTACGATGGCAAACAGCGTCGCAAAAACCCCTACAATGGATAAGGTGTGGAGGCTAAATGCCCAGCGGCCATTTTTAAGCCATTCGTTCTTTTTGAGTTCATTGGCATTGGTCGCTTTGAAATAAGCAAAGGTGGCCACCAGTGAAGTGATGAATGCAAAAACCGTCAGAAAGTGCCCGAGGTTTCCAATAAATGTATTGATCATTGATTAAAATACTTCTGTAGTAGGAAAACGGTTTGTAAAACCAAAAAATGACAGCTGCTATATGGTTTGCTCCTCTTTATACTTTGAAGGGCATTTGAGTAAAATTTTGTCGGCAATGAATTGCTCCTGATTTTTATAGGAACCAATGACCACCACCTGCTCTGAACGGGCAAAATCCTGTGGCATGGGTTCATTGTAAAAAACGGTTTCCGTCTTGCCATCATTATCGATCATGGTAAAGGAGAAAGAAACCATATCTCTGCCGGACTGTATGCCCACCACTTTCCCCTGAGGGTCTTTCGTTAATTGCCCCACCACATGGATGGCTTCTTTGTTTCCGTCCTGCGCCATATTTTGCGCAACAGTAAATGTGGTATAAGTACTGGAATCACCAATAGTGCTGACGATCACCATAATGGCAATAGCAATAATCACGATTCCAAAAATATGTGCCTTTTTCATTATTATTTGATTTCTAATGGGTTATTGTGCAAAGGTAGCCTAATTTGCTGATATCTAAAATAATGTACGGAGAGGGTATTAAAGATCCAGTATTCGAAACGAAAATTAGATGGTGAAACGCGATATCCGATCATTTTAAGAGAATAGCATGGCTATAGTCGAATAATCTTCAAAAATCGCTGCTCTTACTTCGAATTTGCTTCGGCTGAGGTGATTTTTAATACCAGATCAGGCTTGCTGCCCGATCTCTGTTTCCAATTTCTTCAACTTTTGATCCGTCTTCCAGGCATATCCTGCAAAGCCACCCAAAACGGTTAATGCTACTGCGACCACCACATAAATCTTGCCTTCTCCTCGGAAGTTGTCGGCCATCTCTACTTTTTGGTTGGCGTAATCCTGATCAGTAATGGCTGTTTTTTCCTGCGCCACCGCCAGACTAAAAGAACCAGCTGCGAACAATGTTAATAATATCTTTTTCATGGGATTAGTTTTTGGAAGAAAAGGCAGAAGCCTCAATTGCACGGTTTAAATAATGTTGTTGGATGATCGCCATTCTCGCTTTGAGGTTACCCATCCATGCCCCCACCAGTATCCAACCGATAACCGCAGGGTAAAAAACAATTCTCAGCTGGCTGTCCAGGTCATAAGCATTAAAGCCTGGGTTTCCGCCATTGCCGGGATGCAGGGAATCTGTTAATCTGGGCAATATAAAGAGTAATGGAATCAATAGGGAAAAAGCAAAAATATTGTAAATCCCGCTGATTCGCCCTTTTTGCTGAGGGTCTTCCAGTGAGCCTCTTAATACAAAATAGGCGAAATATATCAGCAGGCCAATGGCAGCCCCATTCTGCTTGGGGTCATTGCTCCAGGGTTCTCCCCAGGTGAAGTTCGCCCAGATCATTCCAGTCAGAATCCCCAAAACCCCCATAAACACGCCCACCTGCGCGAATTGATCTGCATAGGCATCCAGGTAATCCTCTCCTTTGGCGAGGTATCGTATGGAATAAATCACCGAGATCATGAGCATTACAATCATGCCAAACCACATTGGCACGTGGAAATGCAGATTCCGGATGGTTTCATTTAAAATATCTAGTCGGGGAGCATTAAATAAGAAGCCGCCCACTATGGAGTAAGCCACTAATAAGACTCCCAAAATTTTCCACCAATTGCGTTTCATGTTTGTTGAGTTCATTTAAAAAGTCCTTAAAAATAGGCGGAATAAACCTAAAAAGCACGCTTCGGCTTAACAGTTCCCTCAATAATACTATCGGAAATATTGATAGTTACTTTGGATTTGAATTTAGCGAAGATTTCTTTTGATGATTGTTCTCAAAGGTCAATAAACCATGAGGCCGGATTTTTCATTTCTATATTCTCGTTTAGCTGAAAGGCGTGAAAAATGAAAGGATTTTTGCCTATTTCTTTTTTTTCAAGGAAGCAGATCAATGAGGAGAAGACAAGCTCACCCAAAATTGAGCAAAAAAACCATTGAAAATCATCAAAAAAACACGGACCATTAGGAGCGCCTGATCAATTACTAAATCCAGCCGTGCCTCATTCGGCTTAACTTCTCCACAGATAGGGGAAAAGTATAACAGACATCGCGCCTACAATCACATTAATGGCCAGTAGCGTAAGCAAATGGGGTGCACTGGCTTCCCAACCTACCCCTAATAATGCCCCTTTGGATAATTTCAGCGCCATTAATAGTACAGGGATTATTACAGGGAATGATAAAATAGCCATGAGGGTCCCAGAATTATTGGCCTTTGCGGCAATGCCTGAGACCATGGTCAGAGTGAAGCTAAAGCCACAAAGTCCTAGAAAGAGGGTAGTCAGGAAGACACCATAATGCTCAATAGGATTTCCAATAACCATACTATAAAAGCCGAGGCACACGATGCCTAATAGCAATAATAAGAATGTATTGTAAATCCCTTTCGCTATTATGATGTATTCTGGTGAAGTGAGCTGATACCAATAAAGATTACGCCCCTCGCTTTCCTGTAAAAAGCTCTTCGCTACAGCATTAATGCCTGCGAAGAGCAGGATGATCCAAAAAAGTGCATTCCAGGTGGGGATGTTGATGGCTCCGGATTGTAAGTGAAAACTTAAATAGCAAATAAAAACAGTGGCCCCCACATATAAAAGCAATCCATTAATGGCATATTTTTGACGCCATTCCATTTTTACCTCTCTTTCGATGAGGGTAAGTATTTGATTGAGTCCTGACATTTGATCATTGATTTGGACTCAAAAATACGTTTGAAAAACTCATCATCAAGCAAAAACATTACATTTTGATGAGTTCAATGCCGAGCGAATCCTTTTTTTGGGAAGTGGTAAGCCTCAATAGGATAGGGAGGAATTTTTTAAAACCATGCCTTTTTATTGCACTAGAGCAGGTAATAACTGGAGTAATTATGGTAATCCGGCTTAATAAGTGCTGTTTAATGATTTTCTAATGATGGTTTCCCGGAACGGCTTAATCTTTGAACATTCTTTGTTTCCTGTACATTAAGCAATACCTTTGCGGAAATATTTTCCCAAAAGTGTCTTTTGTGGAAAGTGCAATGGAAAGATCTCCGCTAAGTTCCCTGTGGGACTGAAGGGGCGAAGCTGTATCTAAAGCAATAATTACGTTAACCAAATATTTTTGTTTCCCGTGCGAATAAAAAATTACATGCCTTCAATGAGGTTGCTGTTTTCATTGGTAGGCCTTTTTTTCTTCATGTTTCAAATCCATGCCCAGTCATTGGAAGGATTGGATAACATTGACTTCACCGGTAAATCAGTAGATGATTTGTCCGATGCGCAAATCATGCAAATCCAGCAGGAAATGACCAAGCGTGGTTTGGGAATGGCGGAGATAGAAATGTTTGCCCAGGCAAAAGGCATTCCTCAATTGGAAGTGAATAAACTTAAATCCAGACTGGCAGAAGTAAGCACGATGGGCGCCAGTTCGGCTTCTGGTTTACAGAGTGATTATATGAATTCTCAATTGCCTGAAGTAAATACCGAATATTCCGAAAAGGAGGAGATCCCACAGGAGTCCATCCCAATGAGTGTTTTTGGATCCAAGTTGTTTAATGCGAAGAACCTTACATTCGAACCTTCCATAGCCTTGAATCCTTCCAGTGATTACCGCTTAGGCGTTGGGGATGAAGTCCGGATAGATATTTGGGGTGCTTCACAACAGAACTATAAGTTACTGGTCGATAAGACCGGTTCTATTAATATTCCGAATATAGGCCCTATCCGGGTGTCGGGAATGCATTTGAAAGATGCGCAAAGTAAAATTCTAAACCGACTCTCAGCTATTTACAGTGGGATGAAAGGCAGCCAGCCAAATACCTTTGGACAGGTGAGTATGGGGATGTTGCAGGGGATCAATGTAAATGTGATTGGCGAGGTGATTTTGCCAGGTACGTACACACTACCTTCCACGGCCTCCTTATTTAATGCCTTGTATTTATCCGGAGGCCCCAATGATATCGGTTCCTTCCGTAAGGTACAGGTGATTCGTGGTGGGGAAATTGCTCAGGAAATTGATGTGTATGATTATTTGGTGAAAGGTAAAGGGAATGCCAATATCCAGCTGGAAAACGATGATGTGATTAAGGTGCCCCCTTATCAAAACCGAGTGGTAATGGCTGGTGAATTTAAGCGTACCGGAATATTTGAAGGGAAGCATGGGGAATCGGTGATGGACATGGTAGATTACGCCGGTGGATTCACGGAAAATGCCTATACGCATCGATTAGAAATTTTTAGAAAGAACGGAAGAGAGCAAACGGTCAGGGATGTCACCCTTGATCAGTTGGCTACTACTGTTATTCAAAATGGAGACTCTATTTTGGTGAAGCCAGTATTGGAACGTTATGCTAACCGTGTTCAAATTACAGGAGCCGTTTTTCGCCCGGGCACTTATGAAGTAGAGGATGGACTACAGCTATCTACCTTAATTAAAAAGGCCGAAGGCCTGAAAGAAGATGCTTTCCTTGAGCGTGGATATATTTATAGAAAAGGAGAAGATCTTTCTGATGAAGTGATTTCTTTCTCTGTGGTAGATGTGGTTTTAGGAAAAGAAGATATCGTTCTGCAACGTGAAGACTATGTAGTGATTTCTTCTCTTTTGGAGATGAGAGAAGAGTTAACCATTGATATTGGAGGACCTGTGATGAAGCCGGGAGAATATACTTTCGGCGAGGGCATGAAATTGAAAGATTTAATTGTTGTTGCTGGTGGTTTTAAAATTGAAGCCTCAGGCGCACGGGTGGAAGTGGCCCGTCGCCTAAGAGGAGAGGATGCGGAGAAAGCCTCCGATAAAATCGCTGAAATTTTTGTGATGGATATCAGTAAAAACCTGACGATTTCAGAGGCAGATGGGGAGTTTGAGCTGAAGCCCTTTGATAAGGTATTTGTAAGAAAAGCGCCCGGATCAAAAGTGCAAAGAACGGTAACTGTTACAGGTGAAGTGATCTATCCCGGGAATTATTCTTTGAGTTCTGAAAAAGAACGTATTTCGGACGTCATGAAGCGTGCTGGTGGATTTAATGCCAATGCCTATTTGGAGGGCGCAATGCTTACCCGTCGGATCATCAAGTCTGAAAAGCAGTTGGCCATGCAGGAGGAAATGTTAAGAAGAGATCAATCCATCGAATTAACCAATCTGGAATTTGAAGTGGTCGGTATCCAATTAGAAGAGATTATGAAAAACCCTGGAGGTAAGATGGATATTTACCTGGAAGCAGGAGATGAGATTACGATTCCTCAGAAAACACAAACGGTTCGTATTTCCGGCGAAGTATTGAATCCGGTGTCCACAACCTTTGAGCCCGGGAAAAGAGCACGATACTATATCAGTCAGGGTGGAGGTTTTGGACTGAATGCTAAGCGTAAGAAAACATACGTCCGCTACCCTAACGGTACTACCGGCGTGACGCGTTCATTCATCTTTAAAAGCTATCCTAAAGTGACACCTGGGTCAGAGGTGATTGTTCCGCAAAGACCACCTAGAGCACCAATGACTATGGCATCGTGGATGGCCTTGGCCTCCTCCGCAGCGGCTTTGGCATTAACTGTAACCTCCATTGTGAACAATATCAAGTAATTAGGAATGAAAGAACAGATGGAAATTCAAAAACAGCATCCTACTCCTAATTATTATGAAGAGGATGAAATTGATTTAGTCGCAGTTGCCAAACATATCATTGAGAATCGCCACATCATCTATAAGTCTGTCGCGATTTGTACGGTGATCGGCTTATTGGTGGCCATCTTTAGCCCCGTAAAATACACCGCCAAAGCCACTTTGATCCCCGAAGCTGGCGAAGCCCAAATGGGGAATTTAGGTGGCTTGGCAGGTTTGGCCGGCATGGCTGGAATCAATATTGGAGGGATGATGGGAGACCAGTCTACTATTCCTCCGGAATTGTATCCGGAAGTAGTGAAGTCCTGGCCATTTCAAAAGCAGTTGATGGAGACGGAAATTACCTTGGCTGAGGTGGGGCGGCCCATTACAGTATATGAATATTATGCCGAGTGGAAAAAGGAGCAGCTAGGAGCGAAGATTAAGAAATATACGATTGGACTGCCGGGGACTATAAAAAAAGCAATCACAGGAGAGGTAATTGCTCCTATGGTAAGGGAGGGGGGGCCTGAGGTGATTACTAAGGAACAGGGTGATATTCGGGAAATATTGTCAGAACTGGTACTCGTAGAAGTAGATACTAAAACTGGCGTAATTTCGTTAGAAGTGGAGATGCCTGAAGCATTAGCTTCAGCACAGATGGGACAAGTGGCTTTGGATTACCTGCAGAAATATATTACCGACTATAAGACAGAGAAAGCTCGTCAAAATTTGAATTTTATTCAAGAAAGCTTTAACGAAAAAGAAACGGAGTTTTTAGCTGTGCAAAAAGAGTTGGCAGAATTTCAGGATAAAAATCAATTTGTAGCGACTGCTATAGCTAGAACTGAAGAGAAAGCTATTTCAGATAAATACAATTTGGCGAGTAAAATTTACCAAGAGCTTTCCGGACAATTGGAACAAGCGAAAATCGCCTTAAAGGATCAGATGCCGAACTTTACAGTGTTGGAACCCATTAGTGTGCCGATTGAGAAATCTGCTCCTAAAAGGATGTTGATTTTGATTATTAGTGGGTTTATAGGGGGATTTGTAGGGTTGGGAATGATCTTCTTTTATCATTTGAAAGAAAGCTTTGTGGCGCAATACAATGAGGGTTAGGAGATCTATATAGAATAGCAAGGTTATTTGTGAATAGAAAATTTGATCAAACAGGTATAATTAAGTGCTTAGTTTTTAGGCAAATAAAGAATTGATTAAGAAAATAAGTGAGAAGTGGTTTCAGTCCGAGTTTTTAAGGAATATATTTACCTTAATGTCTGGGACTACAATAGCGCAAATTTTGCCTATATTGTTTACACCGGTATTAACTCGTTTGTATTCCCCTGAGGCATATTCTAATTTGGGTGAATTCGTGGCACAAGTGTCTGTGCTGAGTGTTATTTTGGTTTTAAGAAGTGAATATGCTTTGTTGTTACCAAAAGAGGAGGACGATGCGTTAAGGCTTTATCAAAATAATTCGATTATTTTGATTCTGATGTCAATGCTATGTCTTTTTGCTAAATTAATTTATGACGCTGTACTTTTGTATAAGTCACAACAATTCTTTGTGTATATAATTGCATTTTTGTATTTAATAGCTCAGGGATTAGTTTTAAATAACTCTTTCTATTTGAATAGACATAAGGGGTATAAGGATATTTCATTATCTAAAATTTTGAGGGCATCATCCATATTAGTTTTTAGTTTTGTTTTTTCAATATTGGATAGCGAGAATGGACTTGTTTATGCTTTTACTTTAGGTACCATATTGGAGGGTGTTGTTTTATGTGTTAGGAATAAGAGAAATGTTGTTGGATTTAAGTGGGTGTTTTCGAAGGATATTTTTGTGAAGTTTAAAAAATTCCCGTTACTAGATTCTCCTTCAGCTATAATACATGCTTTGTCTATCCAAATTCCACTTTTTATTTTGCCATTATTTTATGATGAGAATCAGGTGGGGCAATACTATCAAGCTCTTAGGCTGGTTGGGATACCGATTACTTTTATAGCTACTGCAATCGGCCAAGTATATTTTAAGGAGTTATCCGTGTGTGTGAGTAATCAACAAGCATATGAATTGACGAGAAAAATAGTGATTAGAACAGGGGTAGTGGGCTTATTTATATTTGTGCCAGTGATGTTTACAAGCAAATCATTGCTGCCTATTATTTTAGGCGAACAATGGAGCCTAACAGGTTTTTTTGTTCAATGGCTAAGTGTTTATGTTGCAGTGCAGTTAATGACATCGTCGATTTCTTCAATATTTAATGTTTACCAAAAGCAAGGGCCAGCTTTATTGTCCAATATCATTTTTTTGATTGTTAAAATTTGTATTCTTTATTTTGGAGGTATGATAATGCCTATTACAAAATTAATAGCGTTGTTTTCAATAATAAGCTTTGGGTATTATATTATAATTTTGTTGTATCAAATGCGAGTGGTTCGGAATTTTACACTGAAATTAGGGTGAGTGATTTGTTTTTATGTAGGGTATTGTGAAAATTAATGTTTTGAGGGTATTTCATGTAGTTGAACAATTTTCTGTTAGATCTGAAACTTTTATATATGATGTTATATGTGAATTGGATAAAGAGCATGCTAATAGAATTTATACTTTTAACCGACTATTAGCACACGAACGTCCTTATAATAAGGTTGTGGTTCATAAGATGAATTTTTTGCTTTTTAGAATTTTATATAAATTAATGAAAGTTCTTCGTGTGGCAAGTGTGCCTTATATAGGGAGTATTCGTAGAGAAATTAATGAATTTAAGCCGCAAGTGATTCACGCACATTTCAGTAGTATGGGGATATTGGTAAATAGAGTTGTTAATAATTCGAAAGGAAAAATCCCTGTACTAGTATCTTGTCATGGATCAGATGTAAATACTCTTCCTGATGGTTCGAAGCAAATTTTAAGAGAATTTTTAGAATTGGGAAAGAATGATCATGTCAATTTTACTGCACCTTCTGAATTTCTAAAAGACAAAATGATTTCTTTAGGGATACCTAAAAATAAGATTTTTGTGCTAAGTAATTCATATAAAAGTCACGGATATGATAGGGTGGCCATCCATCATAATCCCAATTGTTATAATTTGATCACAGTTGGGCGCTTAATTGAATGTAAGGGCTTTGAATATTTGATAAAAGCAGTTGCAATGAGTGATGCTAAGATTCGACTAACAATTGTAGGAGCGGGAGAGTTGGAAGAGCAACTAAAGCAGCAAGTGAGTGAGTTAAATATCGGAGAGAGAGTAGTGTTTAAAGGTGCTTTAAAGCATCAAGATGTCTATAATGAATTGAGAAAGGCTGATATTTATATTCAACCTTCAATCATCGCAAGTGATGGGGCCGAAGAAAGTTTTTCAATTTCCACTCTAGAGGCAATGTCATTAGGACTCCCTATTATAGCTTCGAAGGTTGGTGGGCTTCCAGAATTATTAGATTTCGGAAATTGCGGCGTTTTGGTTGAGCAGAAGTCCGAGGAAAAATTACATTTGGCCATTAATAAGATGGAAGATTATTCTCTTCGTTTAAGGTACAGTCAAAATGCTTTTGATCGAGCTATTTCGTTCTATACTATTGATCATCAAATAGACGCACTCAATGAAATTTATCTGAAACTTATTTAAGTGAAATTACTACTTTTCAATACACTATATACACCAAATTTTCTTGGAGGAGCAGAGCGTTCCGTTCAATTATTAGCAGAAGGCCTTGTTGATGCGGGACATGATGTAGTTGTATGCTGTACTTCTGATCGAGATTATGTAGACACTATAAATGGTGTTTGCGTGATTTATATGAAAGTGCCCAATTTATATTGGGCCTATGATAGTAGTACTCAAGCAAGTTGGAAGAAACCTTTCTGGCATTTTATTGATGCTAAAAATTATATAGCAAAAGCAAAAATAGATCGTGTAATAAAGAAGGTAGATCCTGATGTGGTTCATACCAATAATTTAGCTGGTTTTTCTCCGATAGTGTGGGAGTTGGCCAAGAGCAATGGCGTAAAAGTGGTACATACGCTCAGAGATTATTATTTGACTTGCCCAAAGGCTACTAGGTATCATAACGGACAGATTTGTGAGGAACTATGCTTAAAATGTAAGATGTTTTCATACCCGAAAAAGCAATTGTCAAATGAGTATGTTGATGTTGTCGTCGGAATTAGTCAGTTTATCCTCGATGACCACTTGAGGCAAGGGTATTTTAAAACCTGTGAAATTCGTGAAGTTATTGGTAATAGTGTTAAAATTCCCTCGGGAAAAGTAAGCCCTTGCTTTGAAAAGGAAGAGGGGCTAAAATACATAGGTTTCATTGGAAGGATAGAGGAACCAAAGGGAATAGAAGATTTACTGAGTGCTTTTGTAAAGTTGGATGATGATAGTCTTCGTTTAATTATCGCAGGAAAGGGAGAAGACCGATATATGTCCTATTTGAAATCAAAATATGTTGATAGTCGAGTTCGTTATTTGGGAGTAGTTAACTCTGATGAATTTTACACCGGTTTAGATTTATTAGTGGTTCCTTCTAAGTGGAATGAGCCTTTTGGAAGGGTTGTTACAGAGGCATTAGGTTGGAATTGTCCGGTTTTGGTTCATGAAGTTGGTGGGTTAACGGAGTTTGTATCCATGTTTCCCTCAAATGTAATGGGCTATAATAAATCCGATTTCATGAATTTAGAGGAAGTGTTAGCTATGTTAGAAGATACCCAAGCTGATATTGATAAAAGGTTATTTAGTTCTGATAACCTGATCGATTCTTATTTGACGTTGTTTTGATAGAAATGAAGTTGATGCATTTGAAAATGCAAAAAGGACAGTTAATACATTTTCTGTATGTGATAACAGTTTTTTTTATGGTTTTTGATGGGGTAAGAAGTCGATTGGTTTTTGGTGCTATTTTATCTCCACTTAGGGATATTGCGTGGGTTGCCTTATTGGGTATTTGTTTAATAAATAATAGGTTTAGGGTATCGTCAAGGGCTTTTAATATAGGGATTTGGTTGTTTTTTGGTTATTTAGCGTTATTCTCCTCTGTGTCAGTGGTTGGAGCAATTTTTAATTCCTTCTTTGGGCTTACTATTTTTTTGAAATATTTTCAGTTCCCTATTTTTCTTTTATTGTTCTTAAATTATGAACATCTAACTAACTTTCCGTATGAGAAATTGATACGTATAACGGTTAGATTAATGGTCTTGTTCGTATATGTAAATATTATTTTTTTTACTGTTGATTTTCATATTTTTGATAGGTTTCGTCCTTGGTATGGTAGAATAAGTCATGGTTACCCAACAATGGATTGTATTACTCTTTGTTATGGGTTGATTCTTTATTTATTCTCTAACGTCAAAAATGATTCAAAGATGAAGTTTATCTTTGTGTTTTTCACTTTTTTGTTGGGAATTGGGATGCAAGTTACTGGCACAGGTTCAGTTGCTTTGTTATTTATTTTATTGGGAGTATTTATTCTTTTTATTTTAGATAAACATTTTTTTCTGGAAAACAAGCGGAAATCAATGGTCTTAGTTTTGTTGTTTTTTCTTTGTTGCTTTTGGGGAGGGATAATGGTTCTAAAACAAACTTCTCCATTGCTTTTTGAGAAAATACAGAATGTAGCGATTTCTAAAATACAGATATTAACTGGTGAAGGAGCGTCTACGGTAAACAATACAGTAGATATTCGGAAAGAACAGTATGAATTGGCTAAGCGTCGTTTTGTTAAGAATGAAATAGAAGCAACTTTTGGAGTTGGAACAGGACGATTTTTATTAAGCACTACTCGTTCCGATAGAATATTTATTGAGAATCAATTTGATGCGAATCTTATAGCTTTTGGTTTTGTAGGGGAAGCCTTCTTCCTTTTTATGATATTCTGTATGTTTTTAGAAGCTTTTCAGTTGCGATTATGGCGTTATAGGATGTATATGCTACTGATCACATTGGTGTTTGCTTTTAATTCGTATACACTCATTTCCTTGTACCTTTTTTCTAATGCTTGTGGAATAGCTTTTGTTTATGGGTTTTATCGAAAAAATTATATTTGACGCTAGGATGGTAAGAGCCTCGGGTATTGGGGTTTACGTTTCTAATGTACTTCCTTTTTTTAAAAATTATAACACTAAGATGAAGCTTATTGGGCGTCATGAAAAATTGAATCATTTTAATTTAGATGTGGTACAATATGAGAGGGAGGCTGTTTACGATTTAGTTCAACATATTTTGCTTCCAAGGTTATTGAACAAAGCAGATATGATTTTTTTTCCTCATTTTAATGTCCCGTTCTTTCTACCACTAAATCGAAATATTTTTGTTACAATACACGATGTCTTTCATTTAGATAATCCGGACCTTTTTTCAAAGGTTAAATACTGGTATGCAAAGCTATTGTATTGGAATGCAGTAAAAAAAGCGACGCACATATTTACCGTTTCTGAATTTTCGAAAGAAAGGCTTATTTATCATTTTCCTCAGGCAAAGGGAAAAATCACCACTGTTTATAATGGTGTAAATGTTAGTGCCTTTCAATCGGCTACTCCTTTAGAATCTAGTGATTTTGAAAGGTTGAGTATTCCGGATAAATATTTACTGTTTGTCGGGAATGTTAAACCGCATAAAAATTTGAAGGGTTTATTGGAGGCTTACGCTTTACTTCCTGAGGCTATAAAAGCCACTTATCCATTGGTGATTGTAGGAAAAAAGGATGGCTTTTTGACTGGTGATGATATCTTACCGGTTATTGAAAAGCTGGGGCTGATGTCCAATATTCATTTTACAGGTTATGTTGCCGATGAAGATCTGTACCGCATTTACAAATCTGCTCATCTTTTTGTCTTTCCTTCTTTGTATGAGGGATTTGGTCTGCCTCCGATGGAGGCCTTGGCGTCAGGTGTGCCTGCTGTGGTATCTGATATACCGGTACTGCGAGAAGTTTATGGTGATCATGTCCTTTATGCTGATGCAGCAAATCCAACGGTTTTTGCTGAAGCAATACTGAAAGGAATATCGGAAGAAGCTTTACGTACAGCATGTCTGAATGGAAAGGAGCAGCTGTTTGATAAATATAATTGGGAGATAACGGCCCAAAAAATGATAGCAATTATTGAGCGAGAAAGTAAGTAATTTGAAAGTAGCAATAATCCACGATTGGCTGGTTACGCTTGGCGGGGCCGAAAAAGTTTTACAAGCCATATTAAAAATATATCCTCATGCGGATATATTCACCCTGGTCGCTAAAGATGATCTATTAGAGCAGATTGGTGTTAATAAAGAGCGCGTCACGACGTCCTTTATTCAGCGGTTTCCAAAAGCCACAAGCAAATGGCGTTCTTACTTGCCCTTTTTTCCATTAGCGATAGAACAGTTTGATTTATCTGCATATGATTTAGTACTTTCTTCTTCTTTTTGTGTGGCAAAAGGAGTGCTAACCAATAGTGAACAATTACATATTACTTATTGTCATTCGCCTGTTCGTTATGCGTGGGACTTGCATTATCAGTATTTAAGGGAGTCTGGTTTAGATAAGGGACTGAAAGGATGGCTAGCTAAATATCTACTTCACCGTTTGAGAAATTGGGATGCCTTAACCGCTCCTCGTGTTGATCATTTTATCAGTAACTCAAATTATATTGGTCGTCGAATTAAAAGGGTTTATGGGCGAGAGGCAACGACTATTTATCCGAATGTTGCGGTAGAGGACTTTGAGTTGCAGGAGTCAAAAGGAGACTTTTATTTTACCTGCTCCCGTATGGTTCCTTATAAAAAAATTGATTTGATCGTAGAAGCATTTTCTCAAATGCCGGATAAGCGATTAGTCGTTATTGGGGATGGACCTGATTTTGATAAAATAAAAGCGAAAGCTGGGGAGAATGTAGATTTGCTAGGTTTTCAGTCGTTCGAGGTACTGAAAGATCATATGAAGCGAGCGAAAGCCTTTGTTTTTGCGGCGGATGAAGATTTTGGGATAGTCCCCGTGGAAGCTCAAGCGAGTGGAACACCTGTTTTAGCCTATGGCAAAGGAGGTTCCTTGGAGACGGTGAAAGAGGGGGAGACTGGCTTATTTTTTGCTGAACAGCATGCGACAAGTATACGAGAGTGTGTGCTTACGTTCGAGAAGAACCAAAGTCAATTCGTGGCAAAGGATATTCGTTTGCATGCGGAAAAATTCAGTGAGGATAGGTTCATTCAAGAGCTTAAAAAATTTATAGATGAAAAATTGGCCAACCGTTAAGGTTCTTTTTTTATTTTTTCTATTGGGTATTGGGCAACAATCTTTAGCACAAGAAGCAAAAGATTCTCTTGTTTCAGAAGTCTCAACGGTTGCGGCATTGGGAACCAAGGGCTATCTCCCTCATTGGTTGTCTGCGAACCAATATGGTAAGCTAAATGCCTGGGAGAATGATGGCTATCTTCGTTTTAAAAATACTTACAATTACAGCCTCAATTCTGACTTTAATATTGAACTTGGACTTGATATGCTAGCCAAACAGCGACTGGAGGAAAGCTATTTTCATCAGTACTATTTAAAAGCGAAGTATAAAGGATGGGAGTTTAGACTTGGTAGAATGGAACAGGCCTTGGCCGAGTATGGAGAAGGATTAACTACCGGATCTTATATTTTGAGCTCTAATGCTCGTCCATTTGAAAAAGTAGGATTTGGCTTGTTTGATTATTGGGATGTTCCATTTACTAAGGGCTATTTGCAGATTAAGGGAGCAATGCAACAGGGGTGGATGAAGCAAGAGTGGTCTTACGGCAACTGGCGGGCCTCCTCAGTGCATGAGAAATTCGCCTATCTGCAAATAGGAAATCTACCTGTTCGGCCCTATGCCGGCTTGAACCATGTGGTCATGTACAATGGGGTAGATAAAAATGGAATTAAAAAGAAAAACGATTTTTGGAGTGTTTTTTGGTCCAAGCCGGATGCTGGTAGTGGTGTGGCCTCTGAATCCACTAATTCAGCTGGGAGTACGAATGGGATTTTTGACTTTGGTTTTTCGTTTGATTATAAAGATTTTGAGATCACCGTTTATGATCAAAAACCTATTGTTGATAAGTCCTCTTTTTCTAATAAATTTGCGAGAAATAAGGATCATTTTGCAGGAATTTGGGTGCGGTCTGATCAAAAAAGATTAGTCTCGGCTTTTAAATATGAGTTTATTAAAACCACCTATCAAAATGGGATGGGGACGCCAGATCCAGTGGTGATTGATCAAGAAGGAAATAGACTTAATAGCACAACAGGAAACTCAGGACATCTCATTTGGAATAATGATGGTGATGCCGCCTTGATTAAAAAAGCCTATCCTTTGGAAACACAAGGCATGAGCAATGAAGAAGTTTGGCTTTGGACACGTGATACCTTTAACAATGGACATAGATATGGGGGGAGAGGGGATTATTATAATCATGCTGGACACAATCCAGCTTATGCCGGCCGCTTATTGGGCAATCCATTAATGACCTCGAGTACACGTATGGATACATACTCTGGAGAGGAGATTTCATTGAATGAAATTGCAAGAATAGGCTCAGCAAATAATAGGATTATTGCACATCATGTTGGTTTGAATGGGTGGCTAAGTGACTTTGTTCAGTATCGAATGCTGGTGACTTATTCTGAGAATTTGGGGAATTGGAACCTGTATGGTGGGCGATTTACTCCCAACTTTACCCCTGATCCCGATTATTACTTTTATGGTGGCCTAACCCAATGGTATACATATTTTGAGACAGTGTTTAAAATACCAAATTTGAAACAGTGGGAATTTACTACGGGAATTGCTTATGATTTTGGCGAGATAACCAATAACTTTGGGGTCAATATTGGGGTGAGGTGGAGTTATGGCACCTCATTGATTAAGGATAAGAAGAAATAATGCGATACGGCAGATTTTTACGTGAGGTAAAGTTATTGGTGGACCTGATTGGTTTAAATTTAGGTTTGCTGTTGGTTTTTCAGTGGAAATTCGCCTCTTGGGAGGCATATTACGCTACGGAAAACCTGCAATTTGTGTTGGGCTTGAATTTGGCTTGGCTTTTGGCTGCCTTTGGAAATAATATTTATGATCCTATTCGCCTGGTCCCTTTTGAGAAAATTGTAAATTCCTTGTTAAATACAGGGATTTTATACCTGATTTTTGTCTTTGCCTTGGCAGGTGTAGTAGACACAAATTTAGATAGGCT
Source organism: Persicobacter diffluens (assembly GCF_036244895.1). Taxonomy (NCBI): domain Bacteria; kingdom Pseudomonadati; phylum Bacteroidota; class Cytophagia; order Cytophagales; family Persicobacteraceae; genus Persicobacter; species Persicobacter diffluens. The sequence continues at coordinate 3,132,083 of NZ_BQKE01000001.1, read as the reverse complement.
GTTGATTTTCTACAGTTATTTTGGTACGTATTTGACCGTTGTATTTTTTCATGTGTTGTTTGTGGAAGTATTACATCGCTATCGATCACGGGGAAATAATATTAAGCGGGTATTAATTATTGGACGTGATCATGTATCAGAGGAGCTCCAGGAAATTTTTGGCAGAAAAAAACACTATGGTTATAAGATAGTAGAACGTTTATCTTTTTCTGGTTTGGAAGATTATGATACTATTCAAAATCATTTGATGGGGTTAATTACAGAGCACCATGTAGATGATATCTTTTGTTCTTTTGCGGAGCTGAATCAAGCTCAAACCTATGCTATATCTTCTTTTGCCGAAAAGAACTTAATTAATCTACATTTAGTGCCGGATTTTAAGAGGTTAACTTATAAATCCGTGAAGTTGGGGAATATTGATTATCATCCGGTATTATCGATTGCTCATGAACCGATTGAGGAGTCGTTTATTAGAATAGCAAAAAGAATCTTTGATATTTGTTTTTCCGCAGGTGTTTTAATATTGGCATCGCCCATTTATTTGGTGGTAGGCGTTTTAACGGTTACTACCTCTAAGGGGCCCATGTTTTTTCTACAGGAAAGGGTAGGCCAAAAGGGTAAGTTATTTAAAATCATTAAATTCAGAAGTATGCGTGTAGATGCTGAAAAGTTTGGTGCACAGCTATCATCTGATAATGACCCTAGAATTACCAAATGGGGGAAATTTATGAGGAAATCTCGTTTGGATGAGATCCCTCAGTTCTATAATGTATTACGTGGAGATATGTCTATTGTGGGGCCCAGACCTGAGCGGGAATTTTTTATCAATCAAATCATAGAAGAAGCACCTCATTATAAACGTCTTCATAAAATGAAGCCTGGTATTACCTCTCTTGGACAAGTTTATTTCGGGTATGCAGAAAATGTGGAGGAGATGAGACAGCGCTTACGATATGATTTACTGTATTTGGAGAATTTTTCTTTCTTTTTGGATTTTAAGGTCATTTTCCTTACGGTTATGGTGATGATTCAAGGTAAGGGAAAGTAAATTGGATGTTTGATTTATTTCATGAACATAATTTCTTTGATTTAAATAATTTTGCTTAAAGAAGTTTATTTTAATTTAATATAAACCACCATGAAAATAGCCGTAGTCGGTACAGGTTATGTAGGTTTGGTATCCGGAACTTGTTTTGCAGAGACAGGGGTGGATGTTACCTGCGTAGATATAGATGAAAACAAAGTGGAAAAGATGCAGAATGGGGTAGTGCCCATTTATGAGCCGGGGCTCGAGTTGCTTTTCCATAGAAATATTGAGCAAGGTCGTCTGCATTTTACCACTTCCTTGGAAGAGGGGATAAAGGATGCAGAAGTGATCTTTTTGGCATTGCCAACACCTCCGGGTGCGGATGGTGCTGCGGATTTGAAGTATGTATTGCAGGTAGCCGATCAATTGGGACATATTTTGGATCACTATGCGGTGATCGTGGATAAATCCACGGTGCCGGTAGGAACCGGAGAGAAGGTGCAGGCCGCTATTGCTGCAAATGCAAAAGTGGATTTCGATGTAGTTTCCAATCCGGAATTTCTACGCGAAGGTGTTGCGGTAGACGATTTTATGAAGCCGGATCGCGTGGTGATCGGTTCTACTTCAGAAAAAGCAGCTAAGATCATGGATCGTTTGTACCATCCATTGGTGCGTTCGGGTAATCCAATTATCCATATGGACTTGCGCTCGGCAGAATTAACTAAGTACGCAGCGAACTCTTTCTTGGCCACCAAGATTACTTTTATGAATGAAATCGCGAACATGTGTGAGCTTTTGGGCGCAGATGTGGATTTGGTGCGTAAGGGTATTGGTACAGACAGCCGTATTGGTAAGCGTTTCTTGTTCGCTGGTATTGGTTACGGTGGCTCTTGTTTCCCTAAGGATGTTTCCGCTTTGGCAATGTCTGCAGGTGAAGTGGATTACGATTTCCGTATTCTAAAGGCGGTGATGGATGTGAACCACGGTCAGAAGACGAAGTTGATCTCTAAAGTTTCGCAGTACTTTGATGGAGATTTGAAAGGAAAGAAAATCGCCCTTTGGGGATTGGCATTCAAACCCGAAACGGATGATATCCGTGAGGCTCCAGCCTTGTACAATATCGAAGCTTTATTGGAAGCAGGTGCAAAGGTGGTGGCCTATGATCCCGAAGCAATGGAGAATGTTCAGGGGGTATTGGGAGACAAAATCACCTTTGCTAAAGATGCTTATACTGCATTGGAAGGCGCGGATGCTCTGATGATCATGACGGAATGGCAATTGTTCCGTACTCCTAACTTTGAGAAGATTAGAACAAGCCTTAATAATCCGGCGATTTTTGATGGTAGAAACTTGTATGATGTAAATGATATGCGTCAGCAAGGATTTTATTATGTGTCGATTGGCCGGGAGGTAGCGAAATAATAATTTCCTATCACCTATAAAAAACCTCCTGAGTAGTCCTCAGGAGGTTTTTTTATGTGCGCAGTTTTCTGTTTTTTAAAATTCTATGATTAGTTTAACTTGGTAAATAAAATTAGGTTAATATTCTTTCCCAAGCTGTAATATGGAGTTGAACTTTGATAGATTCCGCCTGTCTTTGGCTCGCCTGGATGCGCAGTGGGTGAATTTCCAGAAAATAGATAATACTTTGTCTGTAATTACCCAAGAGGCGATTCGCGAATCGGTGATTCAACGTTTTGAGGTTTGTTATGACTGTCTCTGCAAGGTATTGAAAAAATATATGATTAATGAATTGGGCGAACCCGAAGTACCCAATAGTCCCAAACCAATTTTGCGCTTGGCGAACGAAAATGGCTTGTTGGAGGGGGATATGGAGCGGTGGATGAAGTATGCCAATGCCAGGACTTACACTTCCCATGATTATAGTGGGGCAAAAGCAGAAGATACTTTAAAGCTGATTGAATTCTATATTGACGATGCAAAGCAATTATTCGAGAAGATGTCAGGAGAAAAATGGAAGTAAGGGATTTGGATCTATCGGCGAAAGATTTGGGAATACTTCAATCTATCTTGAATCAATATTTTCCTGATGCACAGGCTTGGGCCTATGGCAGCAGGGTGACCGGGAAAGCGAGACCTGGCTCTGATTTGGATGTCGTGGTTTTGGTACCTCGTGCTTCCCCTGCTTTTTATGAAATGCGGGAAGCTTTGGTGGAGAGTGATATAAGTGTTCGGGTAGATTTATTTGTCTGGGGAGAAATTCCAGGACAATTTCAGGAACAGATCAAGGAAGCTTTTTTTATTTTACAATAGTTCGATGTTATGGAAGAATTAAGATGGAAACAAAGATTTGAAAATTATCAAAAGGCTTTGTCGTATCTGGAATTGGCTTTAGATAAAGAAGATGTCGATGAGGTGACCAGAGCCGGGATAATACAATTTTTTGAAATGACTTTAGAGTTGGCATGGAAAACGATGAAAGACTTGCTGAATGAGGAAGGCTTTGAAGTCAAAAGTCCGCGGGAAACCATCAAGCAGTCCTTACAATATGGCATGATTGAGGAGGGGCACTTATGGCTGGATGCTTTGCAAAAGCGAAACTTAATGGCACATACCTATGATCAGGCTTCGGCGGTTGAGGCGGAAGATTTGATCAGAAATGAGTATTACCCATTGATGTTGGCATTACAATCTTATTTAGAAAATAAATGAAATCTTCAGGTTTAAGAGATACGGATTTAGCCTGTATTTTCAAGGCAGCAACAGGATTTCCGGAAATTGAGCGTATTTTGCTATTTGGATCCAGAGCGCTGGGAACCCATCGAAAATGGTCCGATGTGGATTTGGCAATATTCGGGTCTGCGGTAGATCTTGATGTGGTGGCGAATTTTAAATTTCAGTTGGAGGAAGAATTGCCCTTGCCTTATTTTTTTGATGTGGTGAACTATCAAAAGCTTAATAACCCTGCGCTGAAAGAACACATTGACCAATATGGCAAGGAAATATACAATAAGCGGGAGGCTGGATTTTGAATAAGGAATAGGGTTTTTCAAAAAATAATGAGAGCCAATTATCTGGAAGCGCTATATAGGTTATTGTTTGGTTTTTGTTCCACCAGGAGTTTGTAAGTTGGTTAAGTGCGTGGCTTTATAAAGTGAAATTATCCACAACAACATTCCGGCCTTGATCAATTGGCGAAAAGCTATGGGTTCTGCTGGCGAGGGGAAGGCATCACAGCGTTATTTCCTCAGCATTTCCTTCAAAAAGCATCAATCTCCAAATAACGCCTTGATGGATTCCGGCAGCAGGTTCGATAGCTCGCCAGAATTGATCACAGCCTTGATTTTTTTGTTTCGTTTTTTATCAAGAAAAAATGAAAACGAATGGCTTTAGTATTCAATGAAATACATAAACCTGTTAGGTCAGTTTATTATACTATAGTCTTGTAGGGATGGCGAAAGAGCGTCCGGCTTAGGGATAGAGGCAGAGGTGCAGCCGTTTGTTTGAGCTCTTTTTTGCAGCCTAAAAGCGTAGCGGCTCGCAAAAAAAGCGAGTGCCGAAAGCCCGACCGACGTCAGGAGGGAAGCCCCAAAAGAAAGCCATGAACCTTTTCTGTTGCAATTTCAACAAAAAGATTCATGACTTACATTTTTTGTACGTAATTTAGTGCAGAAAAGAAGGGGTGTTAGAATCCAAGTACAAGGAATCCCGGGTTCAACAAGTTCTCCTTATTATAAGTAAATTCCGTTTCTTCCGTATTGCCGATATACATTCTGGCACCAGCGGCTAAAACAACAGCCTGTCCGGCAGCGGTATCCCATTCCATGGTCGGGCCATGGCGGTAATATAAATCTGCCTTTCCTTCGGCCACCATACAGAATTTTAAAGAGCTCCCCACTGACATTTCGTCTGTAACGCCATATTTGTTCAACACTTCTTCTTCCTCATGGGAGGCATGAGAAGCAGAACGTACCGCAATACGGTTTTCTGCTTTTTGGTTTACTTTTAAGGCTTCAGCAGGAGCATCTCCTACTTGTTTGAAAGCGCCTTTTCCGGCTTGCCCGTAATACATGGTATCGGTTACCGGGGTATATACCACGCCCATAACCGGCTTTCCATTTTCAATTAGGGCAATATTGACGGTGAATTGGCCGTTGCGTTTGATGAATTCCTTGGTACCATCCAATGGATCGACCAAAAAGAAGGTCTCCCATTTGGAGCGTACTTCATAAGGGATATCTTTTCCTTCTTCGGAGATGATGTGCGTTTCGGGAAAATTTTTTCTCAAAGCAGCGACGATCACTTCGTTGGCGGCCTGATCAGCTAAAGTCAATGGAGAGTCGTCTGCTTTATAATCCACCACATTGGACTGATTCGGGTCGTGATAGATTTTTAGGATAGCCGCTCCGGCAGCCTTGGCGATAGGTAAGAGTTGTAGTATGTCCATATTTAACATTTTTCTGCTCAAATATTGTTATTTAGGGCAAATTGCATATAATAATTGGGAATTATTTAAAAACGTTGTCAATTTGTCCACGTTATAAAATTTGGCTAAAGAAAGTAAATTGTCATGTAATAATCGCATGAAGTTTTAGGGCTTTCTTTAACGAATAAATATTGTAGTTTTGCATATTCATTTGCACTTCATCTAATTTTATGAGCGACAATCATATATATCCTATTTTTGATACCATTCTTCAGCCGGCTGATAAGGAAAAACTTTTGGGTCAAAAGGCCAAGGTTTTCTGGATGGTGGGGCTGTCGGGATCCGGCAAGAGCACTTTGGCCAGAGCTTTGGAGAATGCATTGCATGAAAAAGGATATAAGACCATGTTATTGGACGGTGACAATTTGCGTACCGGTATTAACAATAATTTAGGGTTTTCAGAGGAAGACCGTACGGAAAATATCCGCAGGGCGGCGGAAGTCTCCAAACTTTTTGCCAGCAGTGGTTTGGTGACCATCTGTTCATTGATTAGCCCGACGGCCGAAATTCGTCAAATGGCGAAAAATATTATTGGGGAGGATTGGTACGAGGAGGTATTTATTGAATGTCCGTTGGAGGTATGTGAGCAGCGTGATGTAAAAGGACTTTATGCCAAGGCACGAGCAGGCGAAATTAAGGATTTTACCGGCATCAGCTCTCCTTTTGAAGCACCGGAAAATGCCGATATTGTGGTGAATACTGCCGAGCATGAGTTAAATGAAAGTCTAGATTTGTTGGTGAATTTTGTTGAGGCTAAAATCAAGACTTCCTAATCCAAAAAGAAATAATCATTTGATATGAATTCATATAATTTAACACACCTGAAAGCCCTAGAGGCCGAAGCTATTTACTGCCTTCGAGAGGTAGCGGCGCAATTTGAAAATCCAGCCTTATTGTTCTCCGGCGGTAAGGATTCAATCGTAATGGCCTATTTGGCAAAGAAGGCCTTTTATCCAGGGCGCGTTCCTTTTCCATTGGTGCACGTGGATACAGGGCATAACTTCCCGGAGACGATTGAGTTCCGTGATAAATTCGTGAAAGATATTAATGCTACTTTGATCGTAGGTTCTGTTCAGCAGTCGATCGATGAAGGAAAAGTAGTAGAAGAAAAAGGGTTTAACGCTTCTCGTAATGCTTTGCAGACGGTGACTTTGTTGGATACTATTGAGTCCAATAAGTTTGATGCCGCATTGGGTGGAGGTCGTCGTGATGAGGAAAAGGCGCGTGCAAAAGAGCGTTTCTTCTCTCACCGTGATGATTTCGGTCAGTGGGATCCTAAAAACCAGCGTCCGGAATTGTGGAGCCTGTACAATGGCCGCAAGCACATGGGAGAGCACTTCCGCGTGTTCCCAATTTCCAACTGGACGGAAATGGATATCTGGCAGTATATTTTGATGGAGAACATTGAGATCCCATCGATTTATTTCTCTCATGAGCGTGAGGTATTTGAGCGCGATGGGGTGATTTATGCCGATTCCGACTTTATGAATAAAAGGGATACCGAGAAGGTAGAGAAGCGCGTGGTACGTTTCCGTACCATTGGTGATATGAGCTGTACCGGAGCGGTAGAGTCCAGTGCTTCCACTTTGGAGGATATCATCAATGAGGTAGCGGCAGCACGTACAACAGAGCGCGGTACTCGTGCGGATGACAAACGTTCAGAAGCAGCGATGGAGGATCGTAAGAAACAAGGTTATTTCTAAGCCTTATCCTCTGATCAATTTTTAAACCTTTTATCCCCGGGCAAACAGCCCCTTATTTTACGAAAAATGGAAAAGCATAATAATTCTGCTTATTTAAATATGGAATTGCTGCGGTTTACCACTGCAGGTTCTGTGGATGATGGTAAATCTACTTTGATCGGTCGTTTGCTATACGATTCAAAGTCCATCTTCCAGGATCAAATGGATGCGGTAGAGGAGTCTTCTCGCCGTCGTGGTGATGAGAATGTGAACCTGGCATTGTTGACGGATGGTCTTCGTGCGGAGCGTGAGCAAGGAATCACCATTGATGTAGCCTACCGTTATTTCGCTACGCCAAAGCGTAAGTTTATCATTGCGGATACGCCGGGTCATATTCAGTATACCCGTAATATGGTGACTGGCGCTTCTACAGCGAACCTGGCGATCATTTTGATTGATGCCCGTAAAGGGGTTATCGAGCAAACTTGCCGTCATACATTTATCGCTTCTTTGTTGGGGATTCCTCACATTGTGTTCTGTGTGAACAAAATGGACTTGGTGGATTACTCCGAAGAGCGCTTTCAGGAAATTAAGGCGGAAGCCGAAGCTTTTGCAGCTAAATTGAAGGTGAAGGATTTCCACTTCTTGCCAATTTCAGCATTGGAAGGTGATAATGTGGTGAATCGTTCGGAGAAAACGCCTTGGTATGAAGGTCCAACCTTATTGTATTTATTGGAAAACATCCACATCGCTTCTGATGAGAACTTGATCGATTGTCGTTTCCCGGTTCAGTATGTGATCCGTCCTCAGTCCAATGAATTCCATGACTTCCGCGGTTATGCTGGTGAAGTTGCTGGTGGTGTATTCAAAGTAGGCGATGAGGTGGCGGTATTGCCATCGGGCTTTACTTCTAAAGTGAAGACCTTAGAGTTGAATGGTGAGCAGTTCGAGGAAGCTTTCGCAGGAATGGCGGTGACCATGACTTTGGAAGATGAAATCGACATTAGCCGTGGTGATATGATCGTTCGTGTGAACAACCAGCCGGAGTCTACTCAAGATGTGGAGGCGATGATCTGCTGGATGAATGAGAAGGGAATGACCCCTGGTGGAAAATATGCCATTCGTCACACTTCCAGCGATGCACGTTGCATGGTGAAAGAGGTGCAGTACAAAATGGACATTAACACGCTTCACCGAATTGAAGACGACAAGCAAATTGTGATGAACGATATCGCCAAGGTGAAATTGCGCGTGACGAAGCCATTGTTTGTGGATAAATATGAGACTAACCGTCACACCGGTTCTTTCATCCTGATTGATGAAGCGACCAACGTGACTGTAGCGGCAGGAATGGTACTTTAATTCCTCCTTGAATAATATTTCAAAAGCCCGGGATCTTAGGATTTCGGGCTTTTTCATTTTTTAGATCATTAGGTTATGCATGTGTCCTTAGAAAATTTTTTTAATGATATTTCTCCAGAGCTTTTGGAGACAGCCGACGATATGTTGCAAAATGGTCAGTTGGTCAGCCTGACAAAGACGGAGGAGGATTGGTATTGTGGGGAGGTTGCAGAGGGTAGTCAGGAGTATCAGGTAGGTTTCAAAATAAGCCCCGAAGGGTTTATCAGTAATTTACGATGTGACTGTCCGGACTAACAGCATGTTTGTAAGCATATCGCGCTGCTGGCGAATGTACTCCAAGAAAACTCCCTGGATTATAGGTTGAGTTCCCGGGAAAAGGGCTGGGAAGCGCTGATAAAAAATTCCGACCGGAAGAAGCTGGAGGCGCTGGTATTGGATTTTGGAAGACGCCAAGCCGATTTTCGGAACTTTGCGAAGCTTAAATTACAAGGGGCGGGGGAGGAAATCAATTCTGATCAAATTCCCTATTATCGCCAACAGATAAGGGGAATTTATGATCGGCATAAGAATAAAGGCTATATCGATTATCAGGCGAGCTTTCGGGTGAGTGAGGAACTTAACCAATATGAAAAGTTGGCTTATGATTTTTTGGGATCAGGACATTGGAATGAGGTTTTTTGTATTTCAGCGGCTATCGTTATGGAAGGAATCACCGCGATGGGGGGAATCGATGATTCTTCGGGTAATTGTGGTATGGGGATAGAAATGGCGCTGGAGGATATTGGCAAAGTACTGGAAAAAACCAAATCGAAAAATTTAAGGAAAAAAGTAGGCCTTTGGCTTTATGACCAGCTTCAGGATTCTGCCTATGGAAATTATGGTTGCTTTGATGATCAAATGTATGCGCTGTATCAAAAAGTAGTTGCAGAGTTTGGGGAGGATGAGATTGAAAAGCAATATCTAGATTACAAAATTGGGCAGCTGAAGGAAAATCCCCAATCTCATAATTCAAAAGTGCTCTATCAACTTTTGCACAAGCAATACGATGTATTTCAAAATGAGGGTAGAACGGCAGAAGCAGATCAGCTGATTGTAGATCATTTGCAGTTTGAAGAATTTCGTCAAATTCGGTTAGGGAAGTTGATGGAGGTTGGTTTTTTTGAGGAGGCAGAGGTATTGTTAAAAGAAGGCATTGCTTTATCACAGGAAAAGGAGGATGACGAATGGGTGAGAAAATGGCAATTGGCCTTGCTGGATCTGTTTTCACAGACAGGGGACAAGAATAAATCCATCCAATTGTTAAAGTTCATGTATTTGGCGGATCCGGTATCATTGGTTTATTATCGAAAGTTGAAGAAGCTGGCTGGGGAAGAAAGCTGGCCTTTGCTTCGCAATGAATTGATGTTTTCCATCATGAATGACAAAAGGTGGGAGGTGGAATGCAAAGGTGAACATTCCTTTCATTACCCTTTGGCCAATGTTTTTGCTGAAGAGCAAATGTTTCGGGAACTGTTTGAATTAGTGAAATCTTCAATGGATATGGCAATCGTGATGAAATATACCCCGCCATTGAAAACTCCATTTGGAGAGGGGTTGAAGATCATTTACCGAAAAGCGATAAAACAAATGGCCAGGCAAATGGGGCGGCCAGCCTATGAAACCTTAGCGGCTTATCTGGATAATCTTGCTTCCATAAAAGGGGGAATAGAGGAAGCGAGAGCGCTAAGGGAGGCTTTGGTGAAACAATATAAAACCAGACGGGCAATGATGGAGGAGTTTGAAAAGCTGCCTTGGTAGGCATGGATAGGTTTTATTAAGTCAAATTGATTTGGAGTGGTATTTTTTTTATAGGCTTGCTTAGGGGCAGTCCGCAAAAAGAATGGTGGGTATTTTTTGCCACGTATGCCACGAATGACTCCATTCTAATATCAGTGGGATTGCTTCCTATTAGACACTTGACATACCACTACAGCATTTTCCACAACAACTTACCGGCCTTGATCAATTGGCGGAAAGGCATGGTTGCTGCTTCCGAAGGAGAAGACCTCATAGCGTTATTTCCACTGCATAATATTCTATTCTTGATATGGTACAAATAACGCCTTGAGGGGTTCCGGAAGTAGTATCCATGACTCGCCAGAATTGATAACAGCCTTGATTTTTTTGTTTCGTTTTTTATCAAGAAAAAATGAAAAAAGGAGTGCTGCATTCATGAATATTAGCAGCCTGTTTTTGGCCTCATATTTCACCCAAGGAGCTTTAGGATTGATTTTCAAAAGATAAGGGAGGAGGGAACAAAGTATAGCGGATTCATGAGCGGACGCTCATTCGATTTTGGGGCTTAGCGAGGACGCAAAGACCAGTGGTAGAAATCGGTGGAGGAAAGGTGTCGCTCTGATGGGAGGTGGTTGTGAGATTTTTTGCCACGAATGCCACGAATGACTTCATTCTAATATCAGTGGGATTGCTTCCTATTAGACACTTGACATACCACTACAGCACCTTCCACTACAACCTACCGGCCTTGATCAATTGACGGAAAGGCATGGGTGCTGCTTCCGAAGGAGAAGGCCTCATAGCGTTATTTCCACTACATAATATTCTATTCTTGATATGGTACAAATAACGCCTTGAGGGGTTCCGGAAGCAGTATCCATGACTCGCCAGAATTGATCACCGCCTTGATTTTTTTGTTTCGTTTTTTATCAAGAAAAAATGAAAAATGGAGTGATGCATTCATGAATATTAGCAGCCTGTTTTTGGCTTCACATTTCACCCAATGAGCTTTAGAATTGATTTTCAAAAGAAAAGGGAGTAGGGAATAAAATATAGCGGATTCATGAGCGGACGCTCATTCGATTTTGGGTCTTAGCGAGGACGCAAAGACCAGTGGTGGCAAAGTGTCGCTCTGATTGGAAGTGGTTGTTAGATTTTTTGCCACGGATGCCACTAATTTTCACGAATGATTCTATTCTAATATCAGAGGGATTGCTTTCCATTAGGTGCCTGTTACCCCAATACAGCACCTTCCATTACAACCTTTTGGCCTTGATCAATTGGCGGAAAGGCATGGGTGCTGGCTCCGAAGGAGAAGGCCTCATAGCGTTATTTCCACTACATAATATTCTATTCTTGATATGGTACAAATAACGCCTTGAGGGGTTCCGGAAGCAGTATCCATGACTCGCCAGAATTGATCACCGCCTTGATTTTTTTGTTTCGTTTTTTATCAAGAAAAAATGAAAAATGGAGTGATGCATTCATGAATATTAGCAGCCTGTTTTTGGCTTCATATTTCACCCAATGAGCTTTAGAATTGATTTTCAAAAGAAAAGGGAGTAGGGAATAAAATATAGCGGATTCATGAGCGGACGCTCATTCGATTTTGGGTCTTAGCGAGGACGCAAAGACCAGTGGTAGAAATCGGTGGAGGAAAGGTGTCGCTCTGATGGGAGGTGGTTGTGAGATTTTTTGCCACGAATGCCACGAATGACTCCATTCTAATATCAGTGGGATTGCTTCCTATTAGACACTTGACATACCACTACAGCACCTTCCACTACAACCTAACGGCCTTGATCAATTGGCGGAAAGGCATGGGTGCTGCTTCCGAAGGAGAAGACCTCATAGCGTTATTTCCACTACATAATATTCTATTCTTGATATGGTACCAATAACGCCTTGAGGGGTTCCGGAAGCAGTATCCATGGCTCGCCAGAATTGATCACAGCCTTGATTTTTTTGTTTCGTTTTTTATCAAGAAAAAATGAAAAAAGAGGGTGTTATATGAATGAATATTAGCAGCATGTTTTTGCCCTCATATTTCTACCAGTGAGTGTTAGGAATGATTTTTAGAAGATAAGGGAGGAGGGAACAAAATATAGCGGAATTATGAGCGGACGCTCATTCGATTTTGGGTCTTAGCGGGACGCAAAGACCAATGGTGGCAAAGTGTCGCTCTGATTGGAAGAGGTTGTTAGATTTTTGCCGCGAATGCCACTAATTTTCACGAATGATTCTATTCTAATATCAGAAGGATTGCTTTCCATTAGGTGCTTGTTACCCCAATACAGTACCTTCCATTACAACCTTTTGGCCTTGATCAATTGGCGGAAAGGCATGGGTGCTGCTTTCGAAGGAGAAGACCTCACGGCCTTATTTCCACTACATAATATTCTATTCCTGATAAGGTACAAATAACGCCTTGAGGGGTTCCGGAAGCAGCATCCATGACTCGCCAGAATTGATCACAGCCTTGATTTTTTTGTTTCGTTTTTTATCAAGAAAAAATGAAAAAAGGAGTGCTGCATTCATGAATATTAGCAGCCTGTTTTTGGCTTCACATTTCACACAATGAGCTTTAGGATTGATTTTCAAAAGATAAGGGAGGAGGGAACAAAGTATAGCGGATTCATGAGCGGACGCTCATTCGATTTTGGGGCTTAGCGAGGACGCAAAGACCAGTGGTAGAAATCGGTGGAGGAAAGGTGTCGCTCTGATGGGAGGTGGTTGTGAGATTTTTTGCCACGAATGCCACGAATGACTCCATTCTAATATCAGTGGGATTGCTTCCTATTAGACACTTGACATACCACTACAGCACCTTCCACTACAACCTAACGGCCTTGATCAATTGGCGAAAAGGCATGGGTGCTGCTTCCGAAGGAGAAGACCTCATAGCGTTATTTCCACTACATAATATTCTATTCTTGATATGGTACAAATAACGCCTTGAGGGGTTCCGGAAGCAGTATCCATGGCTCGCCAGAATTGATCACAGCCTTGATTTTTTTGTTTCGTTTTTTATCAATAAAAAATGAAAAAAGAGGGTGTTATATGAATGAATATTAGCAGCATGTTTTTGCCTTCATATTTCTACCAGTTAGTGTTAGGAATGATTTTTAGAAGATAAGGGAGGAGAGAACAAAATATAGCGGAATTATGAGCGGACGCTCATTCGATTTTGGGTCTTAGCGGGACGCAAAGACCAGTGGCGGATCATTCAAAGCCTGCATCATTTGTGCTAACCCGAATTATTCACCGCTAAATTAACTGACTAAGCATAAGTGGCTTGTTTTTAATTTATTATAATTTATTTTATTTGGTTTATAATAGCCCAAATTTGGGCAAGCTTGCTTTCTCCTCATTCATCTGTTTCGTTGGAAAAAACTCGAAATAGGAAACTATTCCTTCATTTTTTCCGCCTTACAGCTAAACGAGGATTTAAGCCTGAATAATCCGGGCTAAATCATGAGCAGGTAGGGGAGGTGGCTAGGAGCGGGAAGTGCCCCAGCCATGCAGCGGGCAGTGCCCCTGCATCGGCCGAGGGATGCCGGCATTGTTGAAGCTCCTTTTTGCCAATGAAATCAATCAATAAAAAAGAGCGACTGCCAGGCAGCCCGGTGCGGAGGGCACCGAAGCACGGCCCCTCAAAAAAATACAAGATCATGATTGGTGGATATCTGAAATGAGGACTTGCTGAGTTGGAAAGTGAAATATTTTGGTGCCCCAAGGTTTAAGCTTGTGAGCCTTTTAATTTTTATTTCCAAGGGGTTTGATTAATTTTGTGACCTTAAATTGGAATATGTACCGGCCATTTGGGCCGTCAATGATAGATGATCTATGAAAGAGAAAGTTGAAGAACTCAAAAAGGAGATCGAAGGCTATATTGTAGGTACTGCTGAGGAATTGGAGCAGTATAGAATGAAATTCATCAGCCGTAAGTCGGTGGTGGGTGACCTTTTTAATGATTTGAAGTCTGCGGATGCAGAAATCAAGCGTGAAATGGGCCGTACCCTGAATGAATTGAAAAACCTTGCACAGGACAAGTTTAAGGAGTTTGTCAGTGATTTGGACAATAAGGCGACGGATCAGAAATTGGAGAGTGTGCCGGATTTGACTTTGCCTTCAGCGGCAGATCAGCTGGGTGCTCAACACCCGATTTTGGCGACCAAGGCCCGCATTATTGAGATTTTCGAGCGAATTGGTTTTAACCTTTCCGAAGGGCCGGAAATCGAGGATGATTGGCATAACTTCTCGGCATTGAACTTCCCGGAGAATCACCCGGCGCGTGAGATGCAGGATACTTTCTTTATTGAGCGTGATCCGGATATTGCTTTGCGTACGCATACTTCTTCGGTGCAGGTACGCGTGATGGAAAATGAGAAGCCTCCGATTCGTACTTTATCTCCGGGCCGTGTGTACCGTAATGAGGCGATTTCAGCTCGTGCGCACTGTGTGTTCCATCAGGTGGAGGGCTTATACATTGATGAGAACGTTTCTTTCAAGGATTTGAAGCAGACGCTTTATCACTTCGTGAAGGAGCTTTTCGGTAAGGATACAAAGATCCGTTTCCGTCCGTCATTCTTCCCATTTACAGAGCCTTCTGTGGAGGTGGACATCTCTTGTAATATTTGTAAGGGTAAAGGATGTAACATCTGTAAGTACACCGGTTGGGTAGAAATTGGAGGTGCTGGTATGGTAGATCCGAATGTATTGAAAGCTTCGAATATTGATCCGGAGAAATATTCCGGTTTTGCTTTCGGTATGGGTATTGAGCGTATTACGATGCTGCTTTACCAAATCAATGATTTGAGGCTGTTTACGGAAAACGATGTTCGCTTCCTGAAGCAGTTTAAAAATATAAAATAAGCTTTTGGCTTATATCTGGAAGGCATCAAGAGTATTTTTGATGCCTTTTTTCTTCCCTCATTAACCTGCTTTTTTAATTACCCAACAAAAAGAAGCAATGCGACAATTTTTAACTCTTTGCACTTTGGTGCTGCTTATGGCTTGTTCGGATTCCTATGAAGGGCCGAGATTACCTTATAAACATGTGGATGTCACTGTGACGGGTTTGCAAACAGATCCTACGCTTAACCAGCCCAATGGCTATAAATACGTGTCCGGTGGTTTAAAAGGTATCGTGGTGATTAACTTTGGCGGTGGGACTTACCGAGCCTTTGATCGTCACTGTTCTTTGGTTTTAGAAGATGATGGCTGTGTACAGGTCAGCGTTGATGGGGATACGAATTATACTCAACTAGTGGATCCTTGTACAGAATGTGGATCCCGATTTGGGAGGGATGGTAGTTATATTTCCGGTCCGGCATTATATCCCTTACTGGAATATCGGGTGACCGTCGAAAGCCCGAATGTTTTGCGCATTCAGAATCTGTAACAGACAGGATGCCTCAAAAAAAATCCCCTTCGAGAAAATGTCGAAGGGGATTTTTTTATTTCTTGCTGGCATTGAAGAGTTTTTCTTTTTCTTCCTTGGTGAGGCTTTCATAGCCACTTTCGGAGATTTTATCGAGTATGGAATCAATTACGGCCTGATCCACTTCAATATTGCCACTGGCCTTGGCATTGTATCGATAATTGGTTTTGTATTCCGCTTTGTGCGTGACCTTTATTTTGGAAGGACGCTTAAACAAATTGCTGAACTTTCTGCCAATACCGGAAAACCAGTTTCCGAAATCGATATTATGCCGGTTGATATTACTCATGTAAAAAAAGCCAATAGCAGCTCCCGCTAAATGGGCAATATTACCACCCGCATTACCACCAGTGGAATTGGCCAGAGAAAATACTACATATACCGCAGCAATGTATTTGATGGCCACAGAACCAAAGAATAGCAGGTTAACTCGGTAATTGGGTACCAGTGCTGCTGCCCCTACTACAATGGCATAAACACCGGCAGAGGCACCTAGCATTCTGCTACCAGCAACATCTCCCGCAAAATAGGGAAGCGTGTTGTACAGTAATAGATAGAAAAGCCCACCGGCCACTCCTCCCAGGATATAAAGGGTAATCACTTTTCCAGGTCCCTTAAACTCCATAATGATATTCCCAAACCAATACAGGAATAACATATTGAAAAGCAGGTGGAAAGGAGCTTCGTGAAGGAAGAAGTAAGTGAAGAGTGTCCAGGGTTTATACAAAAACTGGTGGATGTCCGCAGGGATCATCAGATAGGACATCATCTCCAGATAAATCTCTTCAAATCCCGCAAAAGTCATAATGACTTGGGTTAATAGCACTGCGAAAAATACAGTGACATTAATCAAAATTAATTGGATTAGACCGTTGTTCGGCCGGTTCCAGGTGCTTTTAAAATCGTTGAATATACCGTTCATTCTTGTGCTCAGTCTTACTAAAGAATTAACGAAAAATTAAGGGGTCGGTTTGTACTACCGGCCAAGCTTTAATAAAAATTGCCATGTTGCTTTTTCCACTGGCGAAGGATGAGGTAGCCTACCAACATGCCGGCAATGTGGGCAAAATGCGCTACATTGTCCCCGGGGCGTTGAGATACCCCCGAGAGAAACTCGTAGGCGCCATAGAACATCACCAGGTATTTAGCCTTTATCGGGATTGGCGGAAAGAGTAACATCAGTTGCATATCCGGGAATAATAGGCCGAAGGCCAGAATAATTCCAAATATAGCACCGGAAGCACCAACGAGTAAAAACTGATCTCGGGCATTGCTATAAGCTTCAGAGATTTGATAAACCAATTGTTTACTCTGCGCTTCAAACTGGCTGCCGCCACCCTGTTCTGCATACTCATATTTGAAGTCGCGCAGGGCCCCGATTCTCAGGTATTGGTCCGCATGGCGTTCCAATACATTGATCACATCCGTAAAATCAGCGGTAGTGGGGTGTTCAATTTTTTGGTAATGTTGCAGGCTGTTTTTAACATATAGGGTTTCTAATCCGCCGGAGCCCGCATACAGCACTCCCGCTCCAATGCCGCAGGCCATATAGTAAACCAAAAACCTTTTAGACCCCCACACTTGCTCTAATAGCGGCCCAAAGATAAACAAGCCAAACATATTTGAGAAAAGGTGCCAGAAACCTCCATGTAAAAACATATAGGTAACAATCTGGAAAGGAAGGAAATAGGTGCTGTTGATGTATCTTAAGGCGCCATAATTGGTGACGCCGGGAAGGATATATTCTGCCAAAAAGTACACCGCTGCATTAATGATCAGCAGGTTTTTCACCATGGGAGTGATTCTTCCGAACATATAGGGTTATTTAAAGAATGAAAAATGACCTGTACTAAAGCGAACAAGCACAGGTCAAATGTAAATAATAATATTTATAAAATAATGTCGATACCAGACGCTTAAGCATTCTTGTACGAATTATTGAAACAAATCGCCTATTTTATCGCCGTCCAGTACGGAAAAAGTTTTCTGCCCATTGGGAGCGTAATTCGGGTTGGCGCAGGCAAAAAGCTGCTCAAGCAGATTACGCATTTCCTCCTCCGTTAGGCGGGTACCACTTTTGATGGAAGATCTTTTGGCAATGGCCCGGGCAATATTGTCCTGACGGTTCAGGGAAAGATCCTGCTGATTTTGTTTGTACTGTTCCAATAGCCCTTCGAAAAGTGCCTGCTCTCCAGAGCCCTGGGTATTGCAGTCAGCAGGAATGCCATTCAGGCTGATGACATTGCCCTCTTTCAGGTCAAAGTCAAATCCCAGATGGCGGATTTCTTCTTCCAGGTCCAGCACCAGATTGTAGTCCGCCACATTGAGCGGAATGCTTTGTGGAAACAAAAATTGCTGGGAGGAACCGGTTTTGGTCACCAGGGTGGCCGCATATTTTTCGTACAATACCCGCTCATGGGCCGCCTGCTGATCAATCAGCATCAGACCGGTATTGGACGATACTCCGATATAGCGATTTAATACCTGAAAAGGATGTTGGATCTCTTCGGTGTCCAGAAATTCCGAACTCAGGCGGTCACGCTTCCGCATTTGGTTGGCAGCACTTTCAAAGGTGATGCTTTGCGGGCTGGTAGTACTAGAAGCCGGGTGAGAATAAGAGGCAGGTCGTTCCGCGCTTTTTTGAACCACCTCCGGCATGGGGGCATAATCATCCCGCTTGCCTTCTGCTTCGAAAGATTTTTCCCAGCTGCTGCTATTGGCCTGTGAGCGGAAGATATTATTTTCCTTAACCGCAGGCTTAGGCTCACTTTGCTGTCCCAGCGATTGTATAAAGGAGGCAGCCTCCTGGTCGCGAGCTTCGATAGGAGTGTCATCCTTGCCTTTGGTAGAAATCATTTCCTGATCCAACTCTTCCGGGCTGGCATCTATATTCAGCAAAGGCGTAAAGTTGACATTGCTGTCAAAGTCCAGGGCCGGTGCCAGATGATGCGAGCCAATGGCCTGACGGACGGTAGCCTGTAAAATGGCATAGACCGTTTTTTCATCATCAAACTTTATCTCTGTTTTGGTGGGGTGAACGTTGATGTCAATCTGCCCCGGATCCATCTCCAGAAAAATGACATAAAAAGGAAAGCTGTCCTTATTCAGCAGCCCTTCGTAGGCATTGGTGATGGCATGGTTGAGGTAGCTGCTTTTTATAAAGCGGTTGTTGACAAAGATGAATTGTTCTCCCCGGGTTTTCTTAGCGCCTTCCGGCTTGCCCACATAGCCGGTGATTTTCAGATTGGGAACCTCCTCCTCCAGGGGCACCAACTGACGGCGGTGGTTTTTACCAAAAATATTGACGATCCGCTGGGAGAGCTTGCTTTTGGGCAATTTGAATACCTCTCGATCATTCAGGTTCAGGGAAAAGCCAATTTCCGGATGCGCCAGGGCTAATCGTTGGAAATCATCAATAATGTGCTTTTGCTCTACCTGATTACTTTTCAGGAACTTTCTTCTGGCCGGCACATTGTAAAATAAATTCTTTACGGCAAAAGAAGTTCCCTGAGGGGCTGCCACAGGATTTTGCTCTTTAAATTCCGATCCTTCATTGAGAATCATCGTGCCTACCTCATCAATCTCCTGTTTGGTTTTCAGCTCTACCTGCGCTACCGCGGCTATGGAGGCTATGGCCTCACCACGAAACCCCATGGTTTGTATAGAAAACAAGTCCTCAGAAGTACTGATCTTGGAAGTGGCATGTCGCTCAAAACTCATGCGGGCATCGGAGGGACTCATGCCTTTGCCATTATCGATTACCTGAATAAGCGATTTTCCGGCATTTTTGATGATCACCTGAATTTCATTAGCACCGGCGTCAATGGCATTTTCCATCAACTCCTTCACCACGGAGGCCGGACGCTGTACTACTTCCCCGGCAGCGATCTGATTGGCCAGTGCATCGGGAAGTAATTTAATAATATCTGACATGCAAATTTAAACCTTTGAGGTAGGGAATAGAATGGGAAATTATAAACTGCCTTTTACTTTCATGTAAATATAAGCAGCAATAAAGATTCCGAAAAAATATAAGGCCCAATCTCCGTAGAACCAATAAATCGCCATGGTAACGGTTAAGCCCACTACCATCAATCCCTGCGCCATTCCGGCTTTAGGGCTGGTCGCCTTGCCCCGGCTGCGGTCAAAGCCCGCTCGAATATTGGCGGAATAGCGGTCTTTGTCACCATCCGCTTCCTCCTTCATTTGAGATGCTACAACTCTTCTCCTTTCCTCTACATATTCCTTAACCGGATCATAGTAGCGAGGCTTAATATGGAATTGTTGATGTTTCGGAGTTTTGAAGAGTGATGGAAGTCTCATAATTTTTTTTTGTTTGATGAGCGTAATGCAAATTTAATGATTTTGATTTAAACCGTAATCATCGCATTTTCGCTTCTGACGTAAAATTAGCGGATTATTCATTTTTGGTCAAAGTCTGAACCCCTCGATGAGAAAAAAAGTTAGTGTCTTCCTCCTTAGTGCCATTTTTTTATTAAAATTTATTGCGCAGGGGCAACCCAATATTTCCCAACATTGGGCCGATAGTGTTTATCAGGCCATGACGCCCGAGCAGCGCATAGGTCAGCTGTTCATGGTGGCGGCTTACTCTAATAAAGGGAGTGAAGAAAAAAAGATGATAGAACGTCTTATTTGTGACTATCATGTGGGTGGCTTGATATTTTTTCAGGGTGGCCCGGTGCGGCAGGTGAATTTACTGAACCATTATCAGCAAATGGCCCAAACTCCCCTGTGGGTAGGGATGGATGCCGAATGGGGCGTATCCATGCGACTGGACAGTGTGCCGTCTTTTCCAAGGCAAATGACTTTGGGGGCATTACCCAATGGTCAATTAGTGGAGGAAATGGGAGCCTTGGTGGCGGAGCAGTTTAAGCGACTAGGGATGCAGGTGAACTTTGCCCCGGTGGCGGACATTAATGTGAATCCGGCAAATCCGGTCATTGGCACCCGGTCTTTTGGGGAGAAAAGCTCCAATGTGACCCAAAAATCACAGGCTTACGTCAATGGGATGCAGCGCAATGGAGTGATGGCCAATGCCAAGCATTTCCCCGGTCATGGAGATACCGGAAAAGACTCTCACTATGCCTTGCCCGTTATTCCCTACGGACGCACCCGCCTGAATGAGGTGGAGCTTCAACCCTTCCGCAGCCTGATTCAGGGAGGTGTACAGTCGGTAATGGTGGGGCATTTGCAGTTGCCGCTGATCGACGATCGTCCCAATAGGCCGGCATCATTATCGGATAAAGTGATTAAAGGCATCCTTCGTCAGGATTTACGATTCGATGGGCTGGTCTTCACCGATGCCTTGAATATGGGAGCCGTAGCCAAAAATTTTGAGGTAGGGCAAGCCGAGGTGCAGGCACTGGTGGCTGGCAATGACGTCTTGCTTTTTCCTTCTAATGTGCCGAAAGCCATTGCCGCCATTCAGGATGCGCTAAAGGAAGGGGTTTTGGATTCCATCCAGCTGGAGACAAGTGTAAAGAAAATTTTAAGGGCCAAGGCCGATTATGGATTAAATAATTTTCAGCCTTTGTCCACTGTTGGTCTGGCGGAGGCCTTAAACACCCCTGCGGTGAAGGCTTTAAGATTTAAAATGTATGAGGAGGCCGTCACATTAGCGACAAACCGGGATGATTATTTGCCCATTCAGGTCCTGGATACGACCCAATTTGCTTATTTGGCCTTGAATAGTAAATCTCCCAAAGTGAAACTGGATGAATATCTGAACCGATATGCCGATGTGAAAAGTATGGCCCTGGCTCCCAAGAGTAGTTTGGAACAAATCCGAAAGGTGGAGGAGAAGTTGTCGAAATATGAAGTGATTGTGGTAGGGATTCATGGGATGAACAATTCCTCCAAAAGCAGGTATGGCATTCACCGGGAGCAGCAGTTGCTGATAGAGCGCCTGCAGCAGAAAGGACATCAGGTGATTACCGTAGCTTTCGGAAATCCATATGCTTTGCAGTACCTAACACCCATGCATCATCTGATTTGCGCTTATGATGAGGTGGAAGAAGCCTATCAGGCGGCCGCGGCCTTAATTTTCGGGGCCATTCCGGCCAAAGGTAAATTACCCGTTTCCGCAGGGGTTTTATTTCCTGCCGGTACAGGCCTGGGAACTCAATATTTGCGAAGGTTGCGTTCAGGGACACCTGAGATGGAAGGCATGAACCATCAGGTACTGGATAAAATTGACTCTATCGCTCAGCGTGCCATGGCATTGAAAGCGACTCCGGGCATGCAGGTGTTGGTGGCTCGTAACGGAAGAATTATTTTTGATAAGGCCTATGGCTATCATACTTATAATAAAAAGAAAAAGGTCAGAACCACCGATTTGTATGACTTGGCCTCCGTAACAAAAGTAGCCGCCACGAATCAGGTGATGATGTATCTCTATGGGCAGGGCCTGGTGGATATTGATAAAAAAGCCTCCGCCTATCTGCCGGAACTCAAAGGAACGAATAAAGAAAATATGATCCTCCGGGATATCTTGGCCCACCAGGCAGGCTTATTCGCTTATTATCCTTTTTGGGATTCCACCATGGTGGATAAAAAGCCTAATCCCCAGTTTTATTCAAAAGTACAAAAAACCAACTACCGGGTGCCGGTGTCATCAGGGCTATATGCCCTTAATCACTTGCCTGATTCCCTTTGGGCCTGGGCCGTGCAAAGCCCGCTGCGCCAAAAACCGGATAATCGCTTCAACAAACCCTTCAATTACCGGTATTCGGATATTGGCATGTACATGATGTATGAGTTGAGCAGTGATATTTTGAATCAGCCCATGGAGGAATTTATTGAAAATCAAATATATGCCAGTCTTGGGGCTACCTCTTTAGGGTTTCGCCCCAAAAACAGGGTGCCTGTTGCCCGGATAATACCTTCAGAGAAAGATACTTATTTTCGAAATACCCTCTTGGCCGGAGATGTGAATGATCCCCATGCGGCCATGCATGGAGGTGCCTGGGGACATGCCGGCCTGTTCGGAGATGCACTCGATTTAGCCAAGGTGATGCAGATGAATTTGCAGGGCGGCTATTATGGAGGCATCCGCTATTTTTCTCCTCAGGTAGTGGAGGAGTTTACGAAGCAACAATATCGGCAGAACCGAAGAGGGCTGGGCTGGGATAAGCCCCACCTGGAGAGTGCGCGCAAGAGTTCAGCAAGTAAGTATGCCAGCCGTGATTCTTATGGTCACTCCGGATTTACCGGTACATTAGTTTGGGCAGATCCGGAATATGAATTAGTTTATATTTTTCTGTCCAACAGAACATACCCAACATCCAGAAATAATAAATTATTGAAATATAACATTCGACCAGCCATACATGATCTGGTCTATGAATCGATAAACGATCGAACCGTAACAGACCAATACTTAAAGGAACAGACACCATGAAAATAGGAATAGTATGTTATCCGACCTATGGAGGTAGTGGGGTAGTGGCCACAGAACTGGGAAAAGCCCTTTCGATTGAAGGACACGAAGTGCATTTTATAACCTACTCCCAGCCTCGTAGATTAGACTTTTTCAATGAGAATCTATTTTACCACGAGGTCGGTATCCGCTCTTATCCTTTATTTAAATACCCACCCTATGAGTTGGCCCTGGCTTCCAAGCTGGTGGATGTGGTGAAGTATGAGCAGCTGGATATTTTGCATGTACATTACGCCATTCCCCACGCTTCGGCCGCTTTTATGGCCAAGCAAATACTGGCCGAGGAAGGGATCTTTATTCCCGTAGTGACTACCCTGCACGGGACCGATATCACCCTGGTGGGGAAAGATGCCACCTACGCCCCGGTAGTGACTTTCAGTATCAATGCTTCCGATGGTATTACCTCTGTTTCTGATGATCTGAGAAAAGACACCTTTTCACATTTCAATATCAAGAAAGAAATAGAGGTGATTCCGAATTTTATAGATTTGGCCCGCTTCAAAAAGCAACCCAAGGAGCATTTCAAAACCGCCATCTGTCCGCATGGGGAGAAGCTTTTGGTGCATACCTCCAACTTCAGAGCGGTGAAAAGGGTGAATGATGTCATCCGGGTATTTGATAAGGTGCGAGCAGAAATCCCCTGCAAGCTTTTGATGGTGGGAGATGGGCCGGATCGTCCGGAGGCAGAGGCGCTTTGTCGGGAGTTAGGCGCCTGTGCGGATATCCGCTTCCTGGGGAAGCTGGATGTGGTGGAAGAAGTACTGTCCGTGGCAGACCTGTTCATCATGCCTTCCGAGAAAGAATCTTTCGGACTGGCGGCATTGGAAGCAATGGCCTGTGAGGTGCCGGTGATCACCTCCAATGCCGGAGGAATTCCGGAATTGAATAAACATGGGTATTCCGGATTCTTGTCAGATGTAGGTGATGTGGAGGATATGGTGAAAAATACTTTAACCATCCTGAAAGATGAGAATTTACCTACCTTTAAGGCCAACGCCCTGGCCAGAGCGAAGGAGTTTGATATTTCTAATATCCTGCCGAAATATGAGGCCTATTATGAGCAGGTAATGGAAGCCTTTAAAAATAAAGTATCTTAATGCAAGGGAGATTTTTTCTCCCTTTTTTCATAATTCAAAAACCGTGATAAAAGCAGTAATATTCGATATGGATGGCTTGCTGATAGATTCAGAGCCACTTTGGCGGGAAGCCATGATTGAAATTTTTAATAAAGTAGGGGTGCCTATGACCTGGGAGAGTGCTCAGCAAACCATGGGCCTGCGCACGGATGAAGTGATTGCCTATTGGTACCGCAAGTACCCCTGGGAAGGTAAAAGTCAGGAAGAAATAAAAGAAGAAATCCTGCAGGAAGTGGACCGTTTGGCCTGGGAAAAGGGTGAAACCCTGCCCGGTGTTCATCAGACCATCGCTTTTTTCAAAGAAAAAAAGTTGCCTATGGCCCTGGCTTCTTCTTCTCCTATGCAATTGATTACCTCTTTCGTTAAAAAGATGGGCATAGGAGCGCATCTCCAAATATTACGTTCGGGTATGCAGGAGGAGTACGGAAAGCCGCATCCTTCCGTATTTATTAGTACAGCTAAGGAATTAGGTGTCCATCCGGATGAATGCCTGGTATTTGAGGATTCCTTCCATGGATTGGTGGCCGCCAAAGCAGCCAAAATGTTAGCAGTGGGAGTGCCGGAAGAAAATATGAAAGGGAATCCTAAATTCCAGATTGCCGATGTTTTATTAAATTCTTTAGAAGATTTCAACGAAGAAGTGTTTAACACTTTAGCAAACCAACATTAAGCATGAAAAAGAGCCAAAAGCTAGTATTTGGAGGGTTGGCCGTGATGTTGATAGGAACATATTTTATGGGGCCACAGGCGCCCAAGCCAGAGCTGGATCCTAAGATCACCAGCTTGCCGGCCATGACGCCGGGGCAGGTAGAAGCCAGTGTGCGCAAAGCGGAGGAGTCGGTGCCCAATATTCGCCCCAATAATGAGGCGGAAATCGTTTGGGCCAATGACAGCCTGAAGCAAAAAACACCCTGGGCGGTGGTGTATTTACATGGCTTTTCGGCCAGCCGCTACGAAGGGATGCCTACGCATCGGGACTTCGCCAAACGTTACGGCCTGAACATGTATTTGGCACGATTGGATGCGCATGGTTTGCAGTCCGAAAATCCGCTCTTAGAGATGTCTCCGGAAGGAATGGTGAATTCCGCTAAGCGCGCCATTTCCATCGGAAAGCAATTAGGCGAAAAGGTGTTGGTGATGTCTACTTCTACTGGCGGAACCCTAGGCCTGTATTTAGCGGCCAATAATCCGGAGATGATTGATGCTTTGGTTTGCTATTCCCCTAATGTGGATATCGCAGACCCAACCTCCAAAATGCTGACTAAGCCTTGGGGGCTGGAGATGGCCAAACTGGTGATGGGCTCAGATTTTCGTGATACCGGCGGTACGGAGGAGGAAGGGAAGTATTGGGATAATAAATATCGGGTGGAGGCTCTGGTAGCACTTCGTTCGTTAATGGATGCGACCATGACCAAATCCACCTTTGAAGCCATTACCCAACCCACCTTTGTGGGCTACTATTATAAAGATAAAGATCATCAGGATGAGACTGTTTCGGTAGCTTCTATTTTAAAAATGTATGAAGAATTGGGAACGCCGGAGGGGCAAAAAGTGAAACAAGCTTTCCCCGAGGCAGGAAATCATGTCATTGCCGGTCAAACTTTCAGTAAGGATGTAAAAGGAGTGGAACAAGCGACATTTAAGTTTGCAGAGGAGGTGCTGAAAATGAAACCGATAAGCGAACAAGCCAGTTAAGCTCACGTGCTAAACGCCGGATCTGAAAAGGTTCGGCGTTTTTTTTTATCCCGATTTAGGTATGCTAAAATCCATGTTCAGCTGCTAAGCGGGAAAAATGACAAAATAGTCCCTTGTATTCGGAGGCTGGGGCCCCACGGCAAGCGTGGCGGGCTTTCGGCGGTCGCTTTTTTCGGAGGGAAGCACCGCTTATTATTCAGGGATTACTTGCCGAAAAAGAGCTCCACAAACGGCTGACGCCTCCGCCTCTATCCCTGGCCCAAAGACTTTGTGCCTTGTCCTGAAAGCGGTGCGTCGGTTATTGCTAATGATTATCCAAAACAAGAAAAGCCAGCTCTTTCGAACTGGCTTTCGGTGATTCGGCTGGGGCTCGAACCCAGGACCCTCTCCTTAAAAGGGAGATGCTCTACCAACTGAGCTACCGAATCGGGCGTGTTAACGCGGATTTATTAGGTTGTGATTCGGCTGGGGCTCGAACCCAGGACCCTCTCCTTAAAAGGGAGATGCTCTACCAACTGAGCTACCGAATCGTTCGCTATTGCGAAATTATTTTAAAAGTGATTCGGCTGGGGCTCGAACCCAGGACCCTCTCCTTAAAAGGGAGATGCTCTACCAACTGAGCTACCGAATCGTCCGCTATTGCGAAATTATTTTAAAAGTGATTCGGCTGGGGCTCGAACCCAGGACCCTCTCCTTAAAAGGGAGATGCTCTACCAACTGAGCTACCGAATCGTTCGCTAATGCGAAAGTATTTTAGAAAGTGATTCGGCTGGGGCTCGAACCCAGGACCCTCTCCTTAAAAGGGAGATGCTCTACCAACTGAGCTACCGAATCGTTCGCTGATGCGAAAGTATTTTTAGAAGTGATTCGGCTGGGGCTCGAACCCAGGACCCTCTCCTTAAAAGGGAGATGCTCTACCAACTGAGCTACCGAATCGTTCGCTGATGCGAAATTATTTTAGAAAGTGATTCGGCTGGGGCTCGAACCCAGGACCCTCTCCTTAAAAGGGAGATGCTCTACCAACTGAGCTACCGAATCGTTCGCTGATGCGAAAGTATTTTTAGAAGTGATTCGGCTGGGGCTCGAACCCAGGACCCTCTCCTTAAAAGGGAGATGCTCTACCAACTGAGCTACCGAATCGTTCGCTGATGCGAAGAGTATTTTTAGAAGTGATTCGGCTGGGGCTCGAACCCAGGACCCTCTCCTTAAAAGGGAGATGCTCTACCAACTGAGCTACCGAATCGTTCGCTGATGCGAAATTATTTTAGAAGTGATTCGGCTGGGGCTCGAACCCAGGACCCTCTCCTTAAAAGGGAGATGCTCTACCAACTGAGCTACCGAATCGTTCGCTGATGCGAAGAGTATTTTTAGAAGTGATTCGGCTGGGGCTCGAACCCAGGACCCTCTCCTTAAAAGGGAGATGCTCTACCAACTGAGCTACCGAATCAATTTATGGTCTGAAATATGACTATATTAAGGAAGAAAAAGTTGTGCCATTTTTTCTTAACTGATCATATTTTTTGTGATTCGGCTGGGGCTCGAACCCAGGACCCTCTCCTTAAAAGGGAGATGCTCTACCAACTGAGCTACCGAATCGTGGAATAAAACGGTCAATAAAAAATCCGAGGTGAACTTCGGATTTAAGGAGCAAACCTGCATATTTGAAGCAGTGTTTGTTTTTCGATTCGTTCTTTCCGTAATTGGACTGCAAATGTAGTAGGTTATGTTTTAATCACAAAGTTTGGTGAAGAAAATTATCTTGTTTTTTGGCGTTTTTTTATGCCTTTCGGTGCAATCTTTTGGTTCCCAATCAGCTAGCGAGCGATTGAATTTAGGGGACAGTTTGTTTAGTGAGAAGCGATATTCAGAAGCTTTTGAACAATATCAAGAAATTCTTATTGATCAACAGCAGGTCAGTGAAGTAATGCTATTGAAAATGGCTTACATCCGGGAGGGAGTGAAGGATTGGGGCAGTACAATGTACTACCTGAATTTGTATTATAACCGTACCCTGGATAAATCGGTCCTCAAAAAAATGGGCGAAATAGCCAAGAAGGAGGGACTACAAGGCTATGATTATAATGATCAGGTCTTTTTTTCTAATTTGTACCAGAAAAATTATAATTTGGTCAATGTAGTTATCCTGTTCATTATTGGAGGATTTTTGGTAGGGTTTTTGTTTTACAAAGATCGAAGCCCCGGGGGGAAATGGACTTTTGCGGCTTTACTGGCTTTTTTCTTAATGCTTTGGGGCCTGGAGGTGAATATTTCTGCCGGGGAAGGCAAGCAAGCCATTACGTCTTTTTCGAAAAGTATGTTAATGGATCAGCCTTCAGCAGGTGGGGATTTGGTGGAAACCATTCCTGCGGGCTACCGATTGGATGTATTGGGAAAAGAGGATGTTTGGTTGAAAGTCGCCTGGAATGGGGAGGTTTTGTTTCTGAAAGAGACCAACGCTAGGCTTTTGTAAGTAAATGTTTTTTGACACCATTTAAACCAATAAATATGAAAAAGGGAATTTTGCTCAGCATAGCTTTGTGTCTTTTTGCACTAGTATCCTTTGCGCAGAAATTTAAGGTAGATCCGCGCACTGAGCTATTGGCGAAAAAGAAATGGAAAATTGTTCGGGTAGATGGAAGATACGATGATCGCTTCCAGATGGGCGAGACCCTGGATTTCCATCGTGATGGCCGATTCTATTTTGAGGGGACCAAAAACCCGTATGCGCATGGGGATTGGGTAATGGACGGAAAATATTTAATTCTGCAATACAAAGATCAGGAAGATCACGCAACCATCTCTGAGCGCATGCAGATCAAAAAGTTAAAAGATGATCAATTGGTGCTCAAAACCTTTAAGGTGAAGTCCAAGGGATGGCAAAAGCATACGCTTTATCTGAGGTAAGCGAAAAAATAATATATAGCAATCAGAGGAGGCCCGGGCAATTTGTTCGGGTTTTTTTATGGCCTGACCCCTCTTGAATCATTGACCTTAAGTACTAGCATTTCGATTTCATTTATTATATATTTAATGGATATAGTACAAAAACACAACTATGATCCGTTATTTTATCTTGGTTTTTTTGCTGATTTTTTCCCTAAACAGTCTTGCTCAAGATTCCCAGCAAGCGCATCAGCAAGGCGATGGGTTTGCGCAATCTAGTAAAGCCTGGCTACGAAATTTTAAGGTTTCAGCAGGAATATCGGGGGCCTATTGGCATACAAGTACTCAACTAAGTGGGGCCTTCCTTCCCTATCAACTAATTATAGTCGAGCCATTTTTGCGCAAACATTACAATTAGCCTATGGTCTGGACTGGAGAGGTTGGCAAATTGGCCTTGCTGTAGACAATTACCTGTATTTAAATCAACCATTAACATCCTCATTAGGAGATGGGATGGGGGCCGGAGAGACACCTTTTGGCCTGGTGAATCTTTATTTGAGCCTTGGTTATAAAATCATCAACAATAAGCATTACCAGATGATTCCCGCTGTTGGTTTTGGTACTTATTGGGATTATGATGTATCGGAAAGGAAGAGTAGTCAGCGCACAAGCCAGCACCGTTTGGTCAAAGTAGCCCTCAACAATCGCTTCAAGGGCAACAAAATTAATTATTTCATCAAAGCCTACTATATGCGCAATGCTTTTAACAATTCCGCTAACTATAGAAATAGTTGGAATAATTTCGGTTTGGAAGTTGGGATAGATATTTAATCAAAAATCCCCAATACTGTAATTAAAAAAAAACAGTTATTGGGGATTTCTTAATTCTTCTTATTTCGTGCTTTAGCTGATACTTTCTAAGCTTCTACTTCCTCCGCATAGTCACTAACCGGAATACAAGAACACATCAGGTTACGATCTCCGAAGGCATTGTCAATACGACGAACAGAAGGCCATATTTTAGCAGCCTTCACATAATCTAATGGGAAGCCTGCTTTCTCACGGCTGTAGGGTAATTCCCACTGATCAGCAGCCACCATCGCTTGCGTGTGTGGCGCATTTTTCAGGACATTATTCTCCTTATCCGCAATGCCGTCTTCCACTTCTTTAACTTCCGCGCGGATGCCGATCAAAGCTTCGCAGAAACGATCCAATTCTTCCAGCGATTCTGATTCCGTTGGCTCGATCATTAAAGTTCCGGCTACCGGGAAAGAAACGGTCGGAGCGTGGAAGCCATAGTCCATCAGGCGCTTGGCAATATCTTCCACCTCAATGCCCAGCGGCTTAAACTGACGGCAATCCACAATCAATTCGTGTGCATTGCGACCATTGGCACCTACATACAACACCGGATAGTGGTCTTTCAAACGGGCCTGAATGTAGTTCGCATTCAAAATGGCCAGTTTAGTGGCATTGGTTAGCCCCTCAGCGCCCATCATGGCGATGTAAGCATAGGAGATTGCCAATACTCCTGCAGAACCCCATGGAGCAGAAGAAATCGCCGTAATGGCTTTCTCTCCACCAGCTTCAGCCACTAATGGGTTACCTGGAAGGAAAGGAACCAAATGTGCTGCCACGCAGATCGGGCCGATACCCGGGCCACCACCACCATGCGGAATAGCAAAAGTTTTATGCAGGTTCAGATGGCAAACGTCCGCGCCAATATTAGCAGGAGAAGTGAGTCCTACCTGCGCATTCATGTTGGCGCCATCCATATAAACCTGACCGCCATTTTCATGAATAATATTACAAATCTCAATGATGGATTCCTCATACACGCCATGTGTGGAGGGATAGGTAATCATCAAAGAAGAAAGATCGTCCTTATGCGCTTCTGCTTTCTCGCGAAGGTCAGCCACATCAATGTTTCCTGCTTCATCACAAGCGACCAACACGATCTTCATGCCAGCCAATGCCGCAGAAGCCGGATTGGTTCCGTGAGCAGAAGTCGGGATGATACAGATGTTACGATGGCCCTCGCCACGGTCCTCATGGTAGGCTTTGATGACCATCAGTCCGGCGAATTCCCCTTGTGCACCTGAATTTGGCTGAAGGGAAGTGCCGGCGAATCCGGTGATTTCATTCAGCCAGGCTTCCAGGTTTCGGAAAATCTCGAAATATCCCGCTGTCTGTGATGCAGGAGCGAAAGGGTGGATAGTTGCCAATTCCGGCCAGGTGATGGGCGCCATCTCCGCAGTGGCGTTCAGTTTCATGGTGCAGGATCCCAAGGAAATCATGGAGTGTACCAAGGAGATATCCTTATTCTCCAATCGCTTCATATAACGCAACATCTCATGCTCCGAGCGGTAATCATGGAACACCGGATGCGTCATGTATTCACTGCTACGTTGCAGGTGTGCCGGCCACTGCATTTCCAAAGCTTCTGCGGCTGCCTGAAGATCGAAAGCATTGGCGTCAGCGTTTTTCGCAGCAGCAAAGATTTCGATCACCTCCAACAGGTCTTCCATCTCGGTGGTTTGGTTCAGGGCCACACCCACGGAATCAGTAGTGTATCGAAAGTTGATGCCTTTTGCTTCCGCAGCTTCACGAATTTGTGAAATTTCTGTCGGGGAAGCAGCAACTTTCAATGTATCGAAATAATTTTCATTCAATTGCTGGTAACCGAATGCCTTTACTGCCTGCTCCAATAACTGGGTATGTCCGTGGATATTGGTGGCAATGGTTTTAATGCCTTCCGGTCCGTGGTAGACGCCATACATACCGGCGATGACCGCCAATAATACCTGAGCGGTACAAATGTTGGACGTCGCACGCTCCCGCTTAATGTGCTGCTCCCGCGTCTGCAAAGCCATACGGTAAGCCTTATTGCCATCACGGTCCTGAGAAACCCCAATGATACGGCCCGGAATCTGACGCTTAAAGGCATCCTTGGTGGCGAAGAAAGCAGCGTGAGGACCTCCAAAGCCTAGTGGGACACCGAATCGCTGGCTGGTTCCTACCACCACATCGGCTCCCCATTCACCAGGAGGAGTTAATAAGGTCATGGCCAAAAGGTCTACTGCTACCGCTACAAACTGACCGTTTTCTTTGGCCGCCTTTGCTACTGCAGGGTAGTCATTGATATTGCCTTCCTGATTAGGGTATTGGAGTAAAATCCCGAAGAATGTTTCATCCTTAGCATCATATTTAGCTACATCATCCACTACTAATTCAATGCCGATTGGGTTGGATCGGGTTTTTAGAATGGACAGGGTTTGCGGCAATACATGCTGATCCACGAAGAACTTCGTGGCTGTTTTTTTCTGTTTGCCCTTACGAGAGGCAAAAAGCATGGACATGGCCTCCGCAGCGGCGGTACCCTCATCAAGCAAAGAAGCGTTGGCTAATTCCATACCGGTAAGGTCAGTGACCATGGTTTGGAAATTAATCAACGCTTCTAATCTTCCTTGTGCGATTTCTGCCTGATAGGGCGTGTAGGCAGTGTACCAGCCCGGATTCTCCAGTATATTTCGCTGAATAACACCCGGCGTGATGCTGTTGTGGTAGCCCAAACCAATATAGGAGCGGTATACCTTATTTTTTTCCGCTATCGCTTTAAACGACTTTAAAAAGCCGTGCTCAGTCTGAGCAGCAGGAAGGTCCAGTGGATTCTTCAGGCGAATCGCCGCAGGAATGGTCTCGTCAATCAACTGCTCGATATTCTCCACCCCAATACGGTCCAGCATTTTTTTGGTCCGGATTTCTCTTGAGCCATTGTGGCGACGCTCAAAGCGATCAGCTTCGGTTAGTCGAATCTTCGTCATTTTTGTTCTACGAATAAGTGATTTAAAATGAGCTAAAAAAATAAAGCACCCCGGTTTCCAATTGCCAGTAGGGTGCAGCTTTAATGGTTTTTTTTGGATTACCGAAAGGTAAACCCCATGTGCAAGCAAAAATAATTAATTTTAAGAAGGAAAGGTTTAAATAAAACACAAAAATGTGCTCTACGTCATAATTTTTCCTGATGTGCTAATAGAATGGACTTAAAATCGTCTTGCTTTCAAAATAAATCGACTTTTGCTGTCAAAAATGAAAAAGGCCCGAGCGTTTGCTCAGGCCTAAACAGTTTAATTTAAAACGATTAGATTTACCAGCCTAGGGCATAGTATACCGGGTCGCCATCTTCATATTGACCAGTGATCAGGATGCCTCCGGATTTAGAAGATAATACCCTGGAAAGTTCTTCCGTATTCCGGATCGGGCGCTTATCTACCTGTGTAATCACAAAGCCTTCTTTAATGCCTGCATTTTTAAATTTACCGGATTTAAGGCTCACGATCTTGGCGCCGCCTTCCACATTCAGCGCTTCCAGTTCTTTAGGATTCAGGTTAGCAAAAGTAGCTCCTTCAATGGCGGTGGATCCTGCGTATTTCACCACGGAGGTTTCTCCCATCATATTTTTCAGGGTAACCGTCGTTGATTTTTCTGATTTACCTCGCTTGAATACCACTTTAACCTTATCACCAGGGCGATGACGAGCGATAGACTCCTGCAGGTCGGCTACATTATTGGTTTTGGAATCATCAATTTTCAAAATTACATCACCTTTTTCCAGTCCACCGTCCTTGGCTGCGGAATTTTCATTCACCTCCGCGACAAACACCCCCTGCACTTCATCCAGTCCCTCTTCCTTGGCCAATTCAGCATCCACAGGACGAATCTGAACCCCCAATAGGGCGCGTTGTACAATTCCAAACTCTTTAAGGTCCGCCGTAACTTTTTCCACTATAGAAGCCGGTACTGCAAAAGAATATCCCGCATAAGAGCCGGTAGGGGAGGCAATGGCCGTATTTACTCCAATTAATTCCCCTTTTAAATTTACCAGGGCGCCGCCGGAATTACCCGGGTTTACCGCTGCATCAGTCTGAATGAATGATTCGATCCCATACTGGTTTCTGGAAATATTGATGTTTCGACCTTTGGCGGAAACGATCCCTGCGGTCACGGTAGAGTTCAGCTCAAAAGGATTCCCCACTGCCAGGACCCATTCTCCTACTTTAATGTTATCAGAATCCCCCATTCTGACAAAAGGTAAATTGCTTTCATCAATTTTGAGTACCGCTAAATCAGTAGTAGGATCCGTGCCAATGACTTTCGCATCAAAGCTTCGGTTATCATTCAGAACCACCTTTACCTCTGAAGCGTTGTCAATCACGTGATTGTTGGTGACGATATAACCATCATCCGAGATAATTACCCCCGATCCTGAAGCTTGCCCCTGACGGGGAGATTGTTGTCTTGGTTCAAAACCGAACTCTCTGAGCCAGTCTTCCATGGGGCTTCTTCTACCACCATAACCTGAAGTATTTTGAGTGATGGTGGATTTAATGTGCACCACACAAGGGGTGGTGGCTTCTGCGGCAGCAACAAAATTCAAGCCTGCCGGAACTTCCATATCCGTTTCTGCCAGAAAATTGGTCAACTTAACGTGATGCTCTTTGGCGGTTTCACTATTGGAAGCAGGTGTCGCGTTTTGCTGAGGGGACACCAAATGGAATCCGCCCACTGCGATGACTCCTCCCAAAAGGGAGGCTGCAAAAAGTGCTAAAAATAATTTGCGGTTACTCATGGTGAATATTTTTAAATTGCTAATGCTATTTTTGATTAAATTTCGTCAAAACTTACGCCATTATTCAGAAAAGGGTTAAAACCTTAACATATTTTAACAGGAAGGTGGCCATAATCTACAAATATTGTTTAGTAGAATCTTAGCAATGTAATATTTGGCGCAGCTTAATGTCGAATTGTCATTGGTATACTGCCATTTTAAACTTCTTGTGCATTATTTTGTCAGACCGGTGTCCTTGAAAAATTCCTTTACCCAAATCAGGCGGCTGAAAAAAAAATCAGACCGAATAAAATTGAAAATGAAGCTATTGCCTCAGTGGGGGACTTTTTGAGAAAAAAATTGTTTGCCCATGCTTGCATAATTAAAGGTGATCATGCACCTTTGCATTCCGTTAAGACAAGGCGCCGATAAGGCGGCAGGAACACGGAATATAAATTCCCGAGTAGCTCAGTTGGTTAGAGCATCTGACTGTTAATCAGAGGGTCGTTGGTTCGAGCCCAACCTCGGGAGCAAAATTTGCCAAAAGTGGTAGATTAAAGAAAATATTTGGTTTAATCCCGAGTAGCTCAGTTGGTTAGAGCATCTGACTGTTAATCAGAGGGTCGTTGGTTCGAGCCCAACCTCGGGAGCAAATATTTGCCAAATTGGTAGATTGAAAAAATATTGGTTTAATCCCGAGTAGCTCAGTTGGTTAGAGCATCTGACTGTTAATCAGAGGGTCGTTGGTTCGAGCCCAACCTCGGGAGCAATATTTGCCAAATTGGTAGATTGAAAAATATATTTGGTTTAATCCCGAGTAGCTCAGTTGGTTAGAGCATCTGACTGTTAATCAGAGGGTCGTTGGTTCGAGCCCAACCTCGGGAGCAAAGATTTGCCAAAAGTGGTAGATTGAAAAAATATTGGTTTATTCCCGAGTAGCTCAGTTGGTTAGAGCATCTGACTGTTAATCAGAGGGTCGTTGGTTCGAGCCCAACCTCGGGAGCAATATTTGCCAAAAATGGTAGATTGAAAAATATTTGGTTTATTCCCGAGTAGCTCAGTTGGTTAGAGCATCTGACTGTTAATCAGAGGGTCGTTGGTTCGAGCCCAACCTCGGGAGCAAAATTTTGCCAATAGGTGAATTTTATTTGATAAACTGAATCCCGAGTAGCTCAGTTGGTTAGAGCATCTGACTGTTAATCAGAGGGTCGTTGGTTCGAGCCCAACCTCGGGAGCAAAAAAAAGCCGGTCTGTTTCAGATCGGCTTTTTTTGTGTCTATTATTTTATAGAAATTTCCTGTAGTAGGGCCAGCACTTTCTGCTGCAGGGCCAGGGAGGAGTTTTTGAGGTGGAGAAGGAATTCATCCTGCGCCAGCATTCCCCCGTCTACCAAATCCGTCACGGACTTAATTCCCAAATAGGGGACTTGCATCAGTTCGGCTACATAGGCTATTCCTGCAGCTTCCATTTCCTTGACTACCCGCTCCTCCTGATCCAGGATTTGGTAATCCGTATCACACATATCCAAAGAATTTCCGGAGGAAATAGTGGTAAATTCCATTTCCAGCTTTTGGGCCAGGGCCTGATCTGTAAAAACAGGATAATCTCCCACGCCGTATTCCTTAAAGCCCGGAATGCTGATGCGGCGGTCATGGTGAATGACTTTATTGCCCCAGTATACTTTAGCAATTTCCGCTCCTTTACTTTTAAAGGCTCCGCAAGTCCCTGCATTGAGGATGAGGTCAGGTTGCCATGCCTGAATGGCAGCAAAAGTGGCTAAAGTGGCGGGCTGCGTGCCGATGCTGTCCACCTGAAAGCGCGGATCCACCCCATTAACCAGCAAGAGGAGCTCTGTCTGGCCGATTTTTCCTTTATAACTGTCCATGGGCAGGGAAGGGTGGAGCTTGTCCATTTCCTCCAGTTCCAGGGCATCCCGAATAGGATCTGCCTCGGAATGCATGGCCATGATTAAAACGATTTTCTTAAATGTCATGCTTGTTAATTTTTTGCAAACTAATAAGCAGGAAGGACAATCAATACCCACAGACGGTAAAATCCGGCAAAGTAGGATTGGCGGGTTCTATTTCCCCCTCCACTGGGGCTTTCTTTTTTCTCTAAAAGCAGCAAGGCCTTCTTTGGCATCCTCAGTAGCCAATAGCTTTTGGAGCTGGTCGTGCAAATATTCGTGCTGTTCGGAACTATTGATGTCTTGCATTTTACCATAGGCGGCTAATCCTTTTCTTACAGCCGAGGGGGATACCTGTTTGATCTGGTCAATCAGCTTTTCCTTTACCGATTCCAGGTCTTCAGGCGCCAGCACGTAGGTGATCAGACCCCAGCGCTCCGCCTCCTGAGCCGAGATGACCTCCGCTCGCATGCACCAGTCGAGTAAAGTGCGCTTAGGGATAATAGGTGCTAATGAGGCCATAACCTGCATGGGCCAGATACCTCTTTTGGCTTCCGGCAAGCTGAGTTCCACATTTTCCAAACAAAGCACATGGGAACAGCCCGCCAGGATTAAAAAGGCTCCGGCATACACATTCCCTTCCACAACCGCGATACAAGGTTTATACAACTGCTGGAAGGCATCGCCCAATTTTACCGGGCTTTGGGGCTCCGGAATGGTGGAGCCCTTATCCTCCACAGGAAGGCCGGCAAAGGCTTTTAGGTCAGCGCCGGCAGAGAAAACATCTCCACGGGATTGAATAACCACTCCCCATATGTCGCCGTTGAAATGCGCATGATTTAATAGCATGGCGATTTCGTTCATCATCTGTGGCGGCATGGCATTTTTTTTCTCCGGCCGGTTCAGGGTGATATACAGGAAGTGATCGTCCACCTCCCATAAAAGAAAACCAAAATTATAATCTTGGGGGTTTTTCGATTCCGATTCTGAATAAGCGTGCATGCCTTTATTTTAAAGTCAATAATACTTTATCGGATTCCACCATGCCATTTTCCTCCACGAAAACCTCATCAATGACCCCTTCTGAGTGGGCAAAAATAGTGTTTTCCATTTTCATGGAGCTCAGCACGACCAGGGGATCTCCGGCTTTTATCGAGTCTCCCTGCTGCACCATCACTTTCACGATCTGGCCGGGCATAGGAGCGGTGTAGTCATCTTTTCCACTGTTGGATTCCGAAGAGGGGTACCTTGGTACCGTATTGATTTTGATGGCCCCGAAGGAAGGACTATGCAAAAAGTAAGCATTTCCTTCGGTGAAAATGCGCCACTTTCTTCTTAAGCCATTAATCTGGATAATCCATCTATCCTCTTCCTTGTCGATAATCTCTGTGGTAAATACTTTTTCCCCTAACAGACATTCCAGCGTATGCGCTTCTATCCGCTTATATTCCATGGGGTAGACTTCCTGGTCAATTTTATAAGAGATTTTCTGGAGCATGGAAAGATTGTTTCTCCAGCCGCTGGGCACATGGCGGAAGTAAGGTTGTTTTTTGCTTCTTTCCTGCCATTCATAAATCAAAGTGACGCACAGGGCTTCTTCCAAAAATCGTGGATCAGTGGGGGTTTTGATAGGATGTTTCACCAAAAAGGAGGTATCAAAATCGCCTTTTTGGAATACCTCATGCTTCATGATGGCATTCAGGAAGGCAATATTATTGGTGACACCCACCAGAGAAGTGTTTTCCAAAGCGTAAGACATTAAGCGCATACTTTCCTGTCGATCTTTCCCATGGGTGATGACCTTGGCGATCATCGGGTCGTAGAAAATGCCCACCTCTGAACCGGTTTCAATACCTGCATCTACCCGGATTTTTGGATGGTCAGGGCAATGGAAATCCAGTATTTTTCCGGTTTGCGGGAAGAAATCTTTGGCCGGATCTTCTGCATAAAGACGGACTTCCAGGGCATGGCCTTTTTGCTGGATGTCTTCCTGTTCCAGTGGCAAAGCAAGGCCCTGGGCTACCAGAATTTGCCATTCCACCAGGTCCAGCCCTGTGATTAATTCAGTCACCGGGTGCTCTACCTGTAATCTGGTGTTGACCTCCAGGAAATAAAAAGACTGATCCGGAGCGAAGAGGAACTCTACCGTACCGGCATTATCATAGTTCAGTGCCTTGGCAGCGGCTACGGCGGCATGAGCCATTCTCCCCCGAGTGACAGGATCCAGTGCAGGGGAAGGACTCTCTTCCACTATTTTTTGATGACGACGCTGAATGGTACAATCCCGTTCGAAAAGATGAAGGGCATTCCCATGCTGATCACCGAAAATTTGAAATTCGATGTGCCGGGAAGAAGTGAAGTATTTTTCCAGCAACATACTATCATTTCCAAAGGCAGCCTTGGCTTCCCGCTTGGCGGCCTCCAGCGCTGAAGGAAATTCTTTGGCCTCATTTACCACACGCATTCCTTTTCCACCACCACCTGCAGTGGCTTTGAGTAGTACCGGGTAGCCAATTTTTTCTGCTTCAGCACTCAGGGTTTTAATGGACTGGTCATCGCCATCATATCCGGGAATTACGGGAACCTCATGTTTGGCCATGAGTTGTTTAGCCGTTTTTTTATCTCCCATCAGGCGAATAGCTTCCGCATGCGGGCCAATAAAGTTGATGCCGGCAGCGGCACATTTTTGCGCAAAATCGGTATTCTCTGAAAGAAAGCCAAAGCCGGGATGGATGGCATCCGCTCCGGCGTTTTTTGCGGCTTCAATGATTAAATCCTGCTTCAGATAGGATTCATCCGGACGATTGCCTCCAAGTGCTATGGCCTCATCGGCTTCTTTGACAAAAGCTTCTCGACGGTCGGCATCAGAAAAAATGGCCACGGTTTTTATACCCAGCTTATGACAGGTACGGATGATGCGTCTGGCAATCTCCCCGCGGTTGGCGATTAGAATCTTAT
This sequence comes from Persicobacter diffluens, assembly GCF_036244895.1. Classification (NCBI taxonomy): domain Bacteria; kingdom Pseudomonadati; phylum Bacteroidota; class Cytophagia; order Cytophagales; family Persicobacteraceae; genus Persicobacter; species Persicobacter diffluens. Next base: position 3,092,701 of record NZ_BQKE01000001.1, on the reverse strand, counting down.
AAATAGGTTTCGGGTTCATAGTTTGATTGTTGTTACAATAAAATACAAAAATCCATGAGAAAAATGGCTTTTTGCCTCATCGTAAATTTCTATGCGGTGACGTTTCCTTTGCGGGATTCCACAAATTGTTTTTCGTGTTTGATCCGGTCTATTTCAAATTTGCTGATGATTTCATACATGATTTCTGAGGAGCCGGCTCCAATGGAAAATAAGCGAGTGTCGCGCCATGCCCGGGCGATGCCATAGGTTTCCACATAACCATTACCTCCATGGACCTGTATGGCCTGATTAATGATTTTCATGGATTCTTCCGCGGTAAATACCTTGGACATGGTGATCAGCTCAGTGGCTTTCGGGCCGATTTCAATGAAGGATTCAATGGCCGAACGCGTCATGGCGCGACAGGCTTCCAGTTGAGTAGCCATATGGGCAATTTTATGGCGAATGACCTGCAGTTCTCCCAAAGTTCCGCCAAAGGCTTTGCGTTCCCGAACATATTGTAGGGCCTGATCATAGGCGTACTGGGCAGAGTAGGTGGCCATTACGGACATCAGTAAGCGCTCCTCCTGAATATTATTCATCAGGTAATAAAAACCTTTATGGGCTTCTCCCAGGACATTGGCTTTTGGCACTTTTACATTGTCGAAAAAAACCTGCGCCGTGTCGGAGGTATGCCAGCCCAGTTTTTTGTCAATCGGGCTGGTGGATACGCCTTCCCACTGATTTTCTACCAATAGTAAAGTCATCCGATGACCTTCCCCGGTACGGGTGACCACTACCATAAAATCGCCAATATTAGCATTGGTGATGAAAGTCTTTGCCCCATTTAAAAGGAAGTAATCTCCCTTGTCTTCTCCATGTGTTTTGATGCCTTTCACATCAGAGCCGGCCCCCGGTTCGGTAATGGCCAAGGAGGCAATTTGATCCCCCATCAGTGCCGGCCGCAGGTATTTTTCCTGTTGCTCTGTAGTCCCGATAGCATTAAGTAAGGGTAGCGGAAGGAAAGTGTGGGCATAATAAGAGCCGGTAAAGCCTCCAATGTTGGCATAGGAAAGCTCGGCCATGATAATGACGGAGGCCCAAAAGTCCATGCCACTGCCTCCGACTTCTTCCGGGAAATTGGCGCCAATAAATCCCTGCTCTCCCATGAGTTTGAAAAGGTGTTTGGGGCATTCCTCCTTATCTTCCCATTCCTGCACGTTGGGGGTGATTTCTTTGGCAATGAATTGGCGGAGGGCATCCCTCAATAATTGCTGTTCTTCATTAAAATTTTTCATATGGGTCGTTGTTTGTTGTTGCTTGGTATTACATGCGGAATACGCCGAAATTCCGACTGCTGTCAATTTGTTGGAGATGAATCACCTCCAGGCAAATGCTCAGGTAAGTGCGCGTATCCGAAGGCCTGATGACACCATCATCCCATAAATGCCCGCTGGAATAATAGGGCGTGGATTTGTAGTCAATGTCTTCGATCAATGCTTTTTTATCGGCGGCCAGCTGTTCCTCATCCACTGTTTTGCCTCCAGCACGGCGGATGATGTCCATCACACCGGCCAGCTGTTCTCCTCCCATTACAGAAATTTTCGCATTGGGCCAGGTGAATAAAAATCGGGGCTTGTACATGCGTCCCATCATGGCATAATTTCCGGCACCGTAGGAGGCGCCTGTCATAATGGTGATGGCAGGTACTTCGGAATTCGCTACGGCATTGATTAGCTTGGCACCATGTTTTATGATGCCTTCCTGCTCATATTTCTTCCCTACCATAAAGCCGGTAATATTTTGGAAGAAAATCAATGGAATCCGATGCATATTGCAGAGCTGAATGAAGTGGGCCCCTTTATTGGCAGCATCGCTGAACAAGACCCCGTTATTCGCTATTATGCCCACCTTAAAGCCATTGATATGGGCATAGCCGGTAACGAGCGTACTCCCAAAGTCAGGTTTGAATTCACTAAAGGCAGAGTCATCCACCACGCGGGCAATGATTTCTCTGGCATCAAAGGGCTGTTTGATATCCGGTGGAACAATCCCATGGATTTCTTCCGGATCATGTTGTGGAGGTTTGACTTCCCGATCTGCCGCCTGTGGGCTTTCCGGTTGATAAAACTCCATGATTTCTCTTGCTTTTCGAATACCGTCCAACTCATCTTCGGCCAGATAGTCGGATACACCGGAGGTTTTCGAATGCATATGCGCTCCTCCGAGCTCTTCCGCTTTAGCATCTTCATTGGTGGCCATTTTGACTAGTGGAGGACCGGCCAAAAATACCTGCGCGCGGTCTTTGACAAAAATCGCATAGTCGGACATACCGGGAATGTAGGCACCACCAGCCGTACTGCTACCAAAGACGATGGATATGGTGGGGACTCCCAGCTTGGATCGGCGGGTAATCTCCCGAAACATGGTGCCGGCATTATTGAAAATATTTTCCTGTTCGGGTAAATTCACCCCGGCAGATTCTACCAAATTAATTACTGGTAAATGATTCTCCCAGGCAATTTCGGCAATACGTTGGTGTTTTTGGACTGTGGCATGGTCTATGGCACCACCTTTCTTTGTTCCGATATTGGAAGCGATGAGGCAAATTTTCCCGCTGACCAATCCGATACCAGCCACCAAAGTACCGCAGGGCCCGAATCCATCGCGCCCAATTCCCGCCAGGGGTAAAAGCTCTAAAAAGGGGGAGTCCCGGTCCAAAAGCAATTCAATTCTTTCACGGGAAAGGAATTTATCTTTTTCGCGTGCTTTTTGAATGTGCTTTTCAGGTCCTTCGTAGCGGGCCTCAGCCAGGTGCTTTTCCAATTGATTCAGGAGAGATGCCATATGCTCCTGGTTAGATTGAAATTGGGCAGATGATTTAATGATATAAGAGTCTATTGTTTGCATTCAGGTTTATGTTGATTTTGGGTGTGTCGGAATTATGGGAAGTTTCCCCGTTCAGAACAGTTTTAGTAGGTCCTTGTTGGGGTGTGTCTTTTATTCCTTATACAGAATATACGAAAAATCAACGACTGGTTGACTGTGAATTTGAATAGCAATGTAAATTTATCAACAGTTGTGATTTCTTGTAAAATGGTAAATAGGTGTAGGTCAGGTGTTTGTTGTTTTCATCCTAAAGGATGTAAGCTTTCTGTGTAAGTTTTATGACTAAATAGTTTAAATACCCTGTATTTGAAGATTGTTTTGATAAGCCATAGTCTGGAGTTTCCTCTTAAAATGGGCAGTAAGAAAACCATGAAGCACCCGTAAACTTAGTCTTGGAGACATTTTATATAAGGAAGCATATAAGCAGCATTATTCATCTTAATAATTGGTGTTTCGGTGAAATGAACTCACGGTTAGTTTGTTGCGATTGGTTTTATCGAATTATCAATAACTCAAATTTGAGCAAGCTTGCTTTCTCCTCATTCATCTGCTTCAAAGCAAAAAACTCAAAAGAGGAAAAACTCCTTCAATTTTTCCGCCAGACAGCTAAAGGAGGATTTATGGATAAATAATCCGGGATTATAATCTGTGATAACCTGAGTGATGCATGATTCCAGGTCTTTCAAAATTGCTACTGTATTTTTGATAGAAATCCCGGGAAATTTTGAGGAGGAATGAGGTGGGGGGGAATTTGAGGCTGAAATTGGAGGTTATAGTGAGGGCAAAAAAAATCCCGGAGACTAATATAGTTACGGGATTTTTTAAATGGTATTTATTTTTTAGGCTCTGCCACTTTCGGAAATTAATTGTCTGATCTCTTCATTAAATTCTTCCTCTTCTATCAGATCTTCCAGGTTCATATGGAAACGGTATCTCCAGTAGTGATTAGGATTTGCCGGAACATTGATCTGCTCCGCCTGAGCATCTTCACGACGAAGTCTTTCATCAATGGCTACCAGATCCTGTATTGGGAAAATGGCCCACATGGCCGGTGACCATAGGTGCTGATTGACCATCTCCCGGGCAATCCATGGTTCACAATAGAAAGGAGAACCTCCCCAATGTCCCAGAATTTGGTTATAAAACTCCTGAGTCTGGTGCGAATCTTCTTCCCACCAACCCCGAATGGTGGACATATCATGGCAGGAAGGGGTCACCACCGACATATAAGGCGCATCTGCCGGATGGCCGAATTTGACTTTTGGATTTTTGGGCATTCTTTGAATTTCCAGTGATAAAATTCCCAAATCATCCATCACCGGCGGAACACAATCCGGCACCATGCCCAGGTCTTCTCCACAAATTAACATATTAGTGGCTTCTTTCAGTGCAGGTAATTTGATCATGGCCTGCTCCCTCCAATACCATTCCTGTCGGTGGTAGTAGAAGTCGATGTAAAGTTCATCCAGTTTTGCTTTGGTATAATCATCCAAATCCTGGAAAGAACGGGTGAAATGCATGGATATGCGAGGGCTGTAGCCCTGTCCGTTGGGTAATTCAATGAATAGCACTTCGGCAATTAACCCAAATAAGCCTTCTTTCAGTTTTTCTCTTTGGGCTTTTTCTCCCATACTCATGGTGGGGTCCGTCGCTAAAGCAGTTTCTACCTTACGTTGGGTATCAAACTCAGGCTTCATTCTGAAAAATCCCGGATGATATTCCTCCAGATAGGTTTCTTTGACCATGGCGGTATTTTCTCCGAACCTTTCGAATAGGTAATGTTCCCGAATGTAGGGCTTTACAAACCTTTCGTAGTCGAAATGAATTCCCCGGTGTTGTATCTCATCCGCCGTTACTGCCAGACATGGATTGAAGTAACCCAGAATGCCCTGTACATTATCCCATGGAATCTCCCAGATCCGGAAAAAACCAAGGATGTGGTCAATGCGGAAAGCATCAAAATACTTACTCATATTGGTCATCCGGCTTTTCCACCAGGCATAGCCATCTTTGGCCATTTCCTCCCAATTATAAGTTGGGAATCCCCAGTTTTGGCCATTAACCGCAAAGCCATCCGGTGGCGCACCGGCCTGGCAGTCCATATTGTATAGTCTTGGTTCCATCCAGGCATCTACCGAATAACGATAAATTCCAATTGGAATATCTCCCTTTAAAACAATTCCCTTGGATCTGGCATAATCAGCAGCTTCCAGCAACTGCTTGTGCAGATGATACTGGCTGTAAAAATGAACGGCTATATCATCGAACTGATCTGAGCCAGGCTTGCAAAGCGCTTCGATTTTTTTCTGATCGTAATCCGCATAGGCCCCCCACTCTTTGAAGTCCGGTGTTCCGTAAAGATCACGCAAATAGGAGAAGGCGGCATAAGGCTTTAACCAGTGGCCATTCTCTTTCATGAAAGCAGTCGCATCCTTGTCTGCGAAGAATTTCTCTTTGGTTTCATCGTAGATCATTTTGATGTAGCGCCTTTTAATACGCATTACCCCATCGTAATCTACTGTGTCCAGTTTATTGAGTTTTTCCCGTACTTCAGAAATAATCTCCTGGGTGGTTTTAGAGGCTAATTTTCCCAAAGCCTCCATGTTGAGGTACATGGGATGCAGGGCAAATACCGAAATGGCGGAATAGGGATAAGAGTCCATCCAGGTATGTTCCGCAACGGTATCATTGATTGGTAATATCTGGATTAACTTCAGCCCTACTTTTTCCGACCAGTCTGCTAGAACTTTAAGATCCAGAAATTCTCCAACTCCCATGCCCTGGCGGGTGCGTAAAGAAAACACGGGAATGGCGACTCCCGCCCCTCTCCAGGGTCCCATCGGATAGCTGAATTCTTCATCGGAGATGATGTGAACGCTGTTTTCTTCACTAACTTCCGCAAAAAGCACACGGTTGAACTCCCGTTGTTCCCAGGCTGTGATTTTTTTTGCTTTGGTGTCGTAAAGCCCATATTTATACTCAACCGGAAGCGCAATGCCATTCAGCGCAACTTCCGCTTGCCAAAGTGATTCTCCTTTAGGTTCCAGTACCAGTGCTTTCGACTCCGCCCAACCACCAAGGGCTTCAGAACTCCCCAATAAACAAATTTTATGGCCTTCAGGCACCCGTGCAGCCGAGATCTGAAAGCGGAAAAGGTCTTGTCCTTTTTTCAGGGTGATTTTTTTCTTTTTAGTTTTACTTGCCTTGGCGGGTTTCAATAAAGCATTCTGGAAAGCGGAGGTGAAGAAGGCATTTTCGGGTCTGTCTTTTGCGCGCCAAAAGTCTTTCAGGTAAAAAGCCTGTTTTTGTTCTGCTGCCGTAAAAGAAACTTTGCGTTCGGTACCCCATTCATATTTCACCTCAGTATGCTCTTCTTGGCGGATAAAATATTTGTAGGATAACTGGGTAACTTTTCCGCTAACGGAAGTTTCTCCACGCCAATGTTCTCCCTGCAGGACTTCCAATGCTAATGCTTTCTCTGGGTCCCAGTTTCCCAACTCTGGTATGGAACCGCATACATAAACACGTTGTCCCCAGTGGGTGTAGTAGTCGATATTAAACTGAACCTTCATTATAAATAGTAATGGTTTTTTGTTGGAAAAAGATGATGGGTTAAATGAAAAAAATAGCGTTGATTAAATAATTGGTTGGTCCTTAAGTTAGAAAGAAAAATAATTGTATTCGTGCATCATTGAATTTAATTTTTTGAATTCATTCGCAAATGTTTGCAAGTGAAAAAATTATGATTAACCCTTTTATAAAAGGATTTGTAGAGGAAACATTTTTGCTAAATAATGCGTAAGCTTGACACTATAATTAATCAAACAAACAACCTTTAGAACAAGGCAATTCATGGATATTCTTGAAAAACTTCAGTGGCGCTATGCGACCAAGGAATTTGACCCTACTCAAAAAATTACGGAAGAAAAGCTGCATCGTTTATTGGAAGGTTTACGCTGGTCGGCCTCCTCTTTGGGTTTACAGGCCTGGAAGGTGATGGTGGTGGAAAATCCGGAGGTGAGAGCGTCATTGGTGGGGCTTTCTTATGGACAAAAACAGGTGGCAGAAGCTTCGCACTTATTAGTGCTTTGCCGGGTAAATGAGGTAGATGAACCTTATGCAGAGGATTATATTGATTTAGTCTCCTCGACTCGCCAGATTCCCAAAGAAGAATTGTCAGGTTATTCCGGCATGGTGAAAGGCTTTATCAATGGTATGGCCGATGAGGCCAAGACCGGTTGGCTGGATCACCAGATTTATTTGGCCTTGGGGAATTTACTGACCATTTGTGCCATGGAAGAGGTGGATTCCTGTCCGATGGAGGGTTTTGACAAAGCCGCGGTAAATGAAGTTTTGGAAACAGCTGCTATGGGGCTTACGGCGGTGGTGATGTGCCCAGTGGGGTATCGTTCATCAGCAGACAAATATGCATCATTAGCTAAGGTGAGAAGACCACTGGAGGAAATCGTGATCAGGAAATAAAAGACTAAAAATAGAAAAACCCGTGGTTACCAGCCACGGGTACAAAAACACTTAATCGTGTTACCCAATCTTATCGGCCAAAGCCGATCAAATTATCTTTTATTATAAGAATGATTCATTGTAGTCAAATGCTTTTTATTTGTTCTGAATCGCTTTCCGCTTCATATTTGGATTGGAGCAACATGCCAGTAATCCCATTATCCTCAGAAAGATGAGTTTTTTCCCGAACCTCCAGTTTTACCAAAGGAAAGAATTGCTCCCCTTTTGGTAGACTTACCAACAGTCCGATAATCAAGCCCAATATGATCAGTATTCTTTTCATAGTATTAGTTTCACTAATTAGAGTCCTAATACTGTGCCAAAAATAGAAAAGGGAGTTTTAGCACGGTGAGAGCAGTTTTTGATTTTTCCTGTAATAAAAAGTGTCCGTTTTTAAGACAGTACTGACTACAAATCGGACAGTTTATCCCGAATGACGTATGCTCAAATTCTCGTTTAGCTGTACGGCAGGGAAAATGAAAGCATGGTTTCTTATTTTGGGTGGAAGGTAAACCAAATAGGCCTTTACTGGTTCATTTGGCTTAAAAGATTTGCTTAGCCCGAATTATTCACCGCTAAACTCATTGATTGTCTGTAAACGACTAAATTTCAAATCGTTACAATTTGTTTTCTTTGATTAATAATAGCCCAAATTTGGGCAAGCTTGCTTTCTCCTCATTCATCTGCTTTGTTGGAAAAAACTCGAAATAGGAAACTATTCCTTCATTTTTTCCGCCTTACAGCTAAACGAGGATTTAAGCACGAATAATCCGGGTAAGGATGGATTTTCGTTGATTTTCATACTGGCCAAAAAAAGCCCGCAAATGATTTACGGACTTTGGAATAGCGACTAATCAATATACTCAGGTAGTAATCAGCTTAATTTTCCAATGTGCTGACCTTTTAATGATTCCTGATTGATACAGATCTGGTGAAGCTTTGCAAGAGAAGGTTCCATTTTTGGGGAAGAACCATTAAAACTGCACCAGTAAATGGACAATTTTATTGAGGTTGGTTCGGTCAAAAGCTCCAACGATTTCTTCACCGGCAATGCGAACCGTTAATTTTTCCAGTTCATAAGTGCTTTGCTTTAGCATGCCTCCGAAGTAGCGCACCACGCGGGTTTTATAAGCATATTCATCCATTCTGTTTAAATCGATGGCAGTGTGCTGGTCCTTTAATTGCTTTCCGCTTAAATCGATTACCATTTCTTTTCCATCGTCGGTAATGGCTACGGTGATTTTATCGCCCTTTACATCTTCCGGGGAAAAATTCATGGCGGGGGCATGGATGGTAGTTATTAAAAGAACGAGTAGGGTGGTTACAAAGCTTCTCATGGTATTAAGGTTCGAGGTTCGTTATTTATAATGCCAATGAGATGCCAAAAAGTAAAAAGGGCTTTTTAAGCGAGTGGGAGGGCTTTTTGTTTGTGAGTCAGTGGGTTAGTGTTCGGTTTTTGGACACTTTTTGTTGAGAAATCGGACAGTTGAACGTAAGGTAATTGTTCCTCTTTTTCCCATGTTTTTTTAAGAAATCTTTCCTTGAGGTGGTTTATGGCCCCTTCTGTCATTATTTAGCTATGGGTGGGAAAAAGGAGGCAAGATGCTCTAATTAAAATTTATATGATCGCGAACACTGAATAAACAGCTTGCACATAAACCGGATTATGGATATTTTATTTTTGACCGGAAAGGAGAAGAGGGCAGATTAATAATTTTATAAAATCGGGCAGGTGAGTGATTCAGCTTTATGAAACAAATAGCGCGGCCTTAAAAAAAGAAAAACTCGCGGGTACCAAACCGCGAGCACAAAACTTAACACTTTCTAGTGTCACCCAATCTTGTCGGCTTATGAGACCGACCACTTAATAATATTTTTTTCAGATAAACTGCTGAATTTCTGTTTGATTGTAAACTATTTAACGATTGCCATGAAAGATGAGTTTCCTCATTTCTGATTACATGGATTTTTTTCTGATGAAAACGAAATCCATTTTTTTGTTTTCATGTAGGAAAAAATATTAAATCTAATGATTTCCTAACAATAAATGTACCAATTGATTTACGTTAGCACGGTCAAAAATTTCATTTATTTCCTCAGTAGCTGTTCTGATGGTAAGCGTCTTGAGTTCATAGGTTTTTTGTTTCATTAATCCGCCAAAATACCTCACAACTCTGGTCCGATAGGAGAAAATGTCCATTTTTTCCAAATCAACAATCGTATGCTGGTTATCCAGTTGTGCGCCGGTAAGGTCTACCACTAATGCTTCTCCGTTTTCTGAGATAGCAACAGAGACTTTATTATTGGTGATTTGATCTTGAGAAAAATTCATTCCATTTACGGAAAGGCAAATAAGGAAAAGTGGAAGTAGGATAAGGTTTTTCATGGCGGTTAAATCGTTGTGTTATGCCATGTTAATTACCAATCCAGTGCCAAATATTAAAAAGGGCGATTTAAGCGAAATAAGGGGTTTTTTGAAAAAAAAAGTCCGGGAAAAGTGTCCGTTTGTGTACAGTATCGGACAGTGGCGGACAGTTTTTATTTCGAAAAATGCACGGCAAAGTGCAGCATAACGATTCAATTCAATCAATTCCTCCCTTTGGTAGGTCGTAGGTGTTTTACATATTTTTTTACAGCCCAGATTTTGTTGAGCTTGTTCTCTCCTCATTCATCTGCTGCCATGGGGAAAACTCAAAATTGGGATCTATTCCTTCATTTCTTCCACTTTGCAGCTAAACGAGGATTTAAGCCTGTATAATCCAGGTCAGACATTCATAATCCGGCTAAAGCGGAAGGCTATCGCGTAATTTGAGCTTTTGTAGCATTTAGTGGAAATAAAAAAAGGCGGAACAAGTCCGCCTTTTGAATATATTTTTGCTTCGAATGACTTAAATATGCACGTCCTTATTCCATGCCTCCAGGTATTCACTCACTCGTTTTACAAATAAACCACCTAATTGCCCATCTACAACACGATGATCATAGGAATGAGAAAGAATCATTTTTTGGCGGATGCCAATAAAATCTCCCTGTGGGGTCTCTACTACCGCAGGTTTCTTTTGAATAGATCCAAGGGCCATAATGGCAACCTGAGGCTGCATGATGATCGGAGTTCCTGCAATATTTCCGAAAGACCCAATATTGGAAACCGTATAAGTTCCACCACTTAAATCATCAGGCGTCAATTTATTTTCACGGGCGCGCTTGGCCAAATCATTTACTTTTTCTGCCAAACCGGCAAGGCTCAGTTTATCGGCATTTTTAATGACCGGAACTATCAGGTTGCCCGAGGGAAGTGCTACTGCAATACCGATATTAATATCTTTGCGCATGATGATGCGATCACCATCCACGGAGGCATTAATGGCCGGATAATCCTGAATAGCTTTCACAATCGCCTGAACGAAGATAGGGGTGAAGGTAAGCTTCTCTTTATAACGTTGCTGGAAAGGATTTTTATTGGCATTTCTCCAGTTGACTACCTCGGTAACATCAGATTCCACAAAAGAGGTTACATGGGGAGCCTGACGCTTGGAGTCCACCATACGGTCCGCAATCATTTTCCGCATACGATCCATTTCCACGATTTCATCGTTGGCCATTGGGCTCGCTTTTACCAAAGGAGCGGAATTTGAGGCCGGAGCAGAAGGCGCAACTGCTTTTGCCACAGGTGCAGCTTGTGATACCGGTTTGGCTTGTCCTCTGTTTTGGAGGTAAGCCATGATATCTTTTTTGGTCACACGTCCTTCCAGGCCGGTGCCGTTTACCTGTGTCAACTCCTGGGTAGAAATATTTTCCTTAGCGATGATGCTTCTTACCAATGGGGAATAAAAACGTTCCCCGTTCGCAGCTAAAGTGGTTCTGCTTGCCGTTGCCTGAACAGGAGCATCCTGTCCGTTTATGGCTTCAGCCTGCTTCTCCGTAATGGTTTCACTCTTGGTGCTTGATGTTACCACTGTCATATTGCCATCAGCTGTTTTGATCAGCGCAATTGGGGATCCGATTTTCGCAAGCTCTCCTTCCTGTACTAAAATTTTAGTAAGCACGCCGGAAGCACTTGCCGGAACCTCCGTATCTACTTTGTCAGTAGCTACTTCCACTATGGATTCATCCGCTTCAATGGTGTCACCTTCTGCTTTCAGCCAGTTGTTTACCGTTGCTTCAAAAACACTTTCTCCCATTGGAGGAAGTACCATTTCTATTTCGCCGCCTGCTTCAGAAGTGTTATCCTCTGCCATAGGTTCAGCTACGGGTGTCGCCTGTGCTGCGGTGCTTTCATTTTTTGCTGGCGCATCTCCATCGGTATTAATCAAGGCGATAGGCTGACCAATTTGCGCCACCTCTCCCTCCTGAATAAGAATTTCTTGAAGTACACCCGTATGAGAAGCCGGGACATCGGTGTCTACCTTGTCCGTTGCAACTTCAACCAGTGATTCATCCTGCTGGATGTTTTCCCCCACCTGCTTCAGCCATGAATTGACGGTTGCTTCAAATACACTCTCGCCCATTGGGGGCAATACCATTTCTACAATTGCCATGTCAAAAAATTGATAAAAGACACAAAAAGTGCCCAATTCCAAATTACGTTTGTTCCATTGAAGATTTTGTTGAAGAATCTTCTGTGGCGAAATCACTGAAAGACCAACGAAAGTTTTGAGTTTCGGTGTGTTTTCAGTGGTTGAAATTCGCCCTATGTAAATATAATCATTTGGTGGGTTCTATGAAATTCAGGACCAGGTGCCTCGCAAGAAGCGTTGGATCATATTGAGCACTGCGTAGGAAGAAAGTTGAATGTTCCATTCCCGGTTCTTGCCCATCAGGAAATGCCGGGTAGTGGTTCGCTCTCCATCAGAAAGGGCTATCCATACGGTTCCCACCGGTTTTTCAGCGCTGCCACCATCCGGTCCGGCAATGCCTGAAGTAGCCACGCCTATATCGGTACCTAACACTTTTCTAACTCCCTCTGCCATTTCAATGATGGTGGCCTCGGAAACAGCGCCATGGGTCTCCAGGGTGGATTTTTTCACGCCTAATATTTTTTCTTTGATTTCGTTTTGGTAGGCGACAATGCTTCCATTAAAATAAGCAGATGAGCCGGGGACAGTGGTAATTAAATGCGCTATATTTCCTCCGGTACAGCTTTCGGCGGTAGAGAGTGTTAGTCCTTTTTCTTTTAATATTTTGCCCACTACGGTTTCTAAAGTTTCCTCTCCGTAGCCAAAAACATAGGGGTGAGCTAATGGTAACAGTTTTTCTGTTTCTGCTTCCAGTGCTTCTCTGAGGGCATCTTTATTTGTTCCGGCAGCCGTAAGCCGTAACTTTACCTGTCCGGGCGAGGGCAAATAAGCCAGTTTAATATTTTCGGGCAGCCGGTCTTCCCAGTCTTTGATCTTATCCGCCAGAAAGGATTCTCCGATGCCCGCAGTTTTGATCATCTTATGGGCAATTACCGGCAGGTGAAAATATTCCCTGATTTTAGGTAGTACGGATTCTTCCATCATGATGCGCATTTCATGCGGAACACCCGGCATGCTTACAAAAATTTTCCCATTTCTTTCGAACCACATCCCGGGAGCGGTACCATTTCTATTGGTGATTTTGGTACATTTTTCAGGAAGCATGGCCTGAAGGCGGTTAAGCTCTGTTAGTTGGCGGCCACGACTTTCGAAATAGTGGCTCACCTCTGCCAGTGCTTCTTCATCCATGCTCATACCTGAATTAAAATATTCGGCCAACAGGGGTTTGGTGAGGTCATCGCTGGTGGGACCGAGTCCGCCGGTGATAAGGGTAATATGCGCTCGGCTTTCAGCTTCCTCAAATGCCTGCATCATTTCGGATTTCACATCCCCTACGGTGGTTTTGCGAATAACCTTAATGCCTAATTCATCCAGCTGACCACTCATCCAATGAGAGTTGGTATCCAGGGTTTGACCATATAGAATTTCATCTCCTATTGTGAGCAGTTCAGCGTAGATATGCATAATGTTGGTTTTTGTTTTTTAGCCCTTTTGTTCCAATACCTTTTTTGCATGCAGGTGATTGGTCAGCGGGTTGGTATACATTCTTAAAATATACGGCATGTAGGCTTCGACGTGGCCGTTTATTTTCAATATTTTATTTTCGATATAAGCGATAAATTGGTCTTTGTTATCCTGAGTATAATGATCTGCATAATGATCATTCTCATTGAGCAAATCAGCACAAATGTAGTTGGACGGCCACAGTTTGTAATGATAATGAATCAGGGTATCGATCAATTTCGCTACGGCAAAAATATAATCGTTTCGATTACTGATATCATCCAGTGCACCTAAATGTTTGTTCAACCCTTCGGTGAACCCAATGTGTACATTTCCTTTGTATTCTACCAGTCCGGTTTGCATGGAAATGATATCATCCAAAGGTCCTTTTTGGTGGTCCGGATTCATGGATTTATTGTAGTGCTCCTGCGCTTTCAGCGCATCACAAGGATCAAATTCATAGCTTATCGCAAAAGGCTTAATGTTCATGTTTCGGATGGCTTCTTTCGGGTCTTTAGCACCCCCCATCAACAACATTTTCAATAGGCCCGTTTGCGTGAAATCATTACCATCTTTGGCCCTTCCCTCTCGCTGAGCAATCCAAACGGATTGGTTTTCCTCTTCAATCTGGTGATGAATGTAGTTGGATAGTCGCTGAGAGACAAAATACATTTCCTTAGGAGAAACATCTCGGTTTACCACAAAGCTTTTGTTCAGCCTGGCCAGACGTCGAACATCCGGATTTTGCAAAAGATTCGAGCCAATAGCAATCTCGGTAGTGGGGTAGCCGGAGCGGAAAAAGGCATAATTCATCAGACCGGAATCCAGGATAATATCCCGGTGATTGGAAATATAAAGTCCGGGCTGGTTGGGCCGGGTTTCTTGAAGTCCATCCTGGGTGAAATCTTTGATCTGGCTTTTCAGCATATTGTCCAGAAATGGGACAATTACTTTTCCCTGAAAATTATGGATGTCCTTTATACTTCCGGCAAAGGAAGTGATTTCTTCTTTGTTTTGGTTCGGAAAGAAAAAATGAAGGGCCTCATTCAGGTACTTTGACTCCAGCAATTCCTGTATGGCTTGCTGTACCTCATGGTCCCGATAAGGTCTGATCGCATCAAAGTCGTTGGTATCTATCATCTATGGTTTTGCGCTATTCAATTAAACCGCAAGTTAAGAATTTATTGTCATCCCTAACTTATTCCATTAGAATTCTTGGCATAGGGCAATAAAAAAGCCCTGTTACCATTGGAACAGGGCATTCATTTAGTTTGTTCTTTTTCTATTTTTCAAAAACGACGAAGTCGTAATCATATGGATTTTTTTCATCTGCCTGATGACGCTCCCGACTGATTTCTTTCCACTCTTCGGTCAGTTCCGGGAAATAAGTGTCGGCATCAAAACTTTCCTGAATTTCCGTGATATATACGCGATGCGCATGGGGCAGAATTTCATGATAAAGCTGGCCTCCGCCAATCATAAAGCAAGCTTTTGGATTTTCCTGTTCCGCTAACGCAAATGCGGCAGGCAGGTCGGTGACGGTTTGACAACCGCTGGCTTCATAGGCTTTATTCCTGCTGACCACGATGTTTAGCCTTCCCGGTAGTGGGCGTCCGATGGACTCAAAGGTTTTTCTACCCATAATCACCGGATAGCCCATAGTGGTTTTTTTGAAATATTTTAAATCTGCCGGCAGGTGCCAGGGCATTTGGCCGTTAAGCCCGATGGCCCGGTTTTTCCCTGTGGCAACGATAAGGTTGATTTCCATGGGATCAGTTGAATTTATATCCTCTTAAAAAGTCGGTAATTTTCATGCGCTTTTTGCCCTGAAGCTGTAAGTCCAGAATGCTCAGCGTACCGTCCGCAGTACCAAAGTAAAGATAGTTTTTACCATCGGTTTTGAATGTTCCGGTGGGCACTTCCTCCTCCACGATTTCGGTCTGGTAAACTTTCATTGTTTTGTCCTGAAGGGTCGTCCAGGCGGCAGGGTAAGGGGACAGACCTCTAACTAAATTGTGAATTTCTTCGGTTGTTTTATCCCAATGAATCTCGCAGGTCTCCTTGAAAATTTTCGGGGCATGTTTCAGTTCCGTAGACTCATCCTGTGGTTGCAGGTCATAATTTCCTTCACTGATTTTTTCCACGGTTTTCAGGACCAGCTGAGCGCCATTGTGCATGAGTCTTTCATAAACCGTCCCGACATTATCTTCCGGATGGATGGGCTCTTTGATCTGATACATGATGCTGCCTGTATCGATTTCATGCTTGAGCATAAAGGTGGTAGCACCGGTTTCTTTTTCTCCATTGATAATGGCCCAGTTGATGGGCGCTGCTCCACGGTATTGCGGTAAAAGAGAGGCGTGCAAATTGAAGGTGCCTTCTGTCGGCATACTCCAAACCACTTCCGGTAACATGCGGAAGGCGACTACCACCTGAAGGTCTGCTTCGTAACTGCGAAGTTCTTCAATGAATTCCGGATTCTTCAGATTGGTGGGTTGAAGGACCGGAATGTCCTGACTCACGGCATATTCTTTTACCGGAGACATGGCCAATTTTTGCCCTCTGCCTTTTGGCTTATCAGGAGCGGTAATGACGGCGACCACCTTTTGGCCGGCTTCTACTAAGGTTTGTAAGGAAGGCACCGCAAATTCCGGCGTTCCCATGAATATTATTTTTAGAGACTTCATTCTTTGTTATTTATCCTATAATTCAAAATCAGGATATAGCAGATACTGTTTGCGCATTTTCTTGTATTCGGTCAGTCGATCCTGCCAGGACAGTCGAATTTCATCTTCGGAAAGGTTGGCCTTGATCTGCTTTCTAAGTTGATCAGAGCCTGCCAGCTTGTCGAAGAATTTATTTTTCAGGAAAAAGTTTTCTTTATCCTTATAGTGGAAGTAGGCATCCAAAAGGTATTCCAATGAGAAAGTACGCGCGTTTTCGTCTTCTCGGAGGTCATAACCATAACAGGTCTGATTTTCGAATTTTGGGTATTTAGCCATGCCATCAATGCTCCTGGGGGTGAAGGAGAAAGGTCCCGCCTCCGGATCCGGATGTCCATATATCTGGAAAGGAATCATGGTGCCACGACCAGCGCTGATCGTCGTTCCTTCAAAAAGACAAAGGGAAGGGTACAGGCGGATGGATTGGTAATTGGGCAGATTTGGTGATGGCTTTACCGGCAGGTCGTAGAATCTTTTATGGGAATAATGTTCCATGGGAACGATCGTGACATCGCACTGAACACCATTTTTGAGCCATTTTTCTCCATTGATCATTTTGGATAATTCTCCTACAGTTAAGCCATGAACAATCGGAATCGGGTGCATGCCGACAAAAGATTCAAAACCTTCTTCCAGTACCGGACCATCCACATAGTCCCCGTTGGGATTTGGTCGGTCCAGCACCACCAAAGGAATATTCTGTTCCGCACAGGCTTCCATCACCAGGTGCAGGGTAGAAATATAGGTGTAAAAACGAACGCCGACATCCTGAATGTCAAAAACCATGACCTCTATGCCGTTCAGCATTTCCGGGCTGGGCTTTTTGCTCTTGCCATACAAGGAGAGCACCGGCAATCCGGTGGTTTTATCTTTGCCATCTTCGATTTTTTCTCCGGCATCAGCATCTCCCCGGAAGCCATGCTCCGGAGCGAAGATTTTACTGACCTCGATTTTTTTCTTAATCAGAAAATCAACCAAATGCTTTTCCTTGATGATAGAGGTCTGATTCACTACCAAACCCACTTGCTTTCCCTCTAAAAAAGGAAAGTATACATCGGTCTGGCTGGCGCCCATTTTTATTTCCGGAAGACTCCTAGATTGCTCCGCAGACTGGGACTTGCATGAAAATGAAAAAATCAATGCATAAATGCACAAAATCCAAACTTTACCCTTCATTAAATATAATTCTTGCTTGATATTCGATAGTTTTGACAATATGAAAATCATTTTTGATTTTCCCATCAAAGGGGAAATGATTTAGACATTTAAAATTAAAGATAAAATTGAACCTATCTTTATTTATTTCCAAAAGAATTAATCAGGTAGAAGGAGGGACGTTTTCCTCCGTGATCCACCGGGTTGCGGTGGTGAGTATTGCCATGGGGCTGGGACTCATCTTGATATCCTTTCTTATTCTTACGGGATTTCGGGAGAATATTATTCGTAAAGTCGTGAGTTTTAGTGGACATTATCAGGTGATTCGGTACTCCCTGAGTAACTCTTATGAAGAAGACCCCATCTCTACCAATAATCCTATACTGGAACAATGGGAAACTTTTGCCGATATTCAGGGGGTTTATCCCTATTCCAATAAACCCGGGCTACTGAAAGATAACGATGAGGTAGCCGGCATTATTTTAAAGGGAGTGGAGGAAAGCTATCAGGAGTCCGGATTTTTGGAGAATGTGGTGGCGGGCTCATTTCCTCAATTTGATGCTACCAAAAGGTACGATCAGCAGGTGATGGTGAGTCAGAAGTTGGCCAATCTACTGGATCTTCAGGTAGGAGACACGACAAGGATGTATTTTATTCAGGATCCACCGCGGTTTCGGAAAGTGTATGTGAGTGGGATTTATGAGTCGGGTTTGGAGGAGTTTGATGAGAAGGTAGTGCTGGGAGATATTCGAATGATTCAACGCCTGAATCAGTGGGCTGACACCCTGGTAGGTGGCCTGGAAGTGCACCTGAAAAGTATGGATCACATCGATGAGGTGCATGAGGAACTCTTTGATCTGGCCGGCTTTGATTTATTCGTTACCAAAGTTACGGATCGGCATGCAGATTTCTTTGACTGGCTGAAGTTGCTGGACAATAATGTGGTGATCTTCTTGACTATTATACTGTTTGTGGCCTGTTTTAATATGGTTTCTGTGGTGTTGATTCTTATTATGGAGCGCACTCAAATGATTGGGATGCTGAAGGCGCTGGGAGCTACGGATATTCAGGTTCGCAAAATATTCATGTACAATGGACTCTTGCTGATTGCCAAAGGAATGTTTTTGGGTAATCTGGTCGGTTTAGGCTTTGGCTTCTTGCAGGGGAATTTTCATTTGATTCCTTTGGAGATGGAATCCTATTATATGAATCACGTACCGATTTCCTGGGATTGGCCCATGTTATTGGCGGCGAATCTTTTGACCTTATTGGTGGTGGCTTTGGTGTTATGGATTCCGACTATAGTGGTCACCCGGGTGAATCCGATCAGGGCGATCCGTTTCGATTGACCTGAATTATTCACCGCTTAATTTAGTAGCTCTCCTTAAATGAATTATTGATCAGCGTGATAAGATCGTGGTTGTTGATTTAATTTAATTGCCCAAATTAGGCAAGTTTGCTTGCTCCCCCTTCATCTGCTTCCCTGGGAAAAACTCGAAATAGGAAAAATTCCTTCATTTTTCCCGCCTTGCAGCTAAAGGAGGAGTGAAGCATAAATTATCCGGCCTTATGGCCCTTGGCGCAAAAAAAAAATCCTGCGACTGTATTTCGGTCGCAGGATTTTTTTTGTCTGAATAGTGGGGGCGTCCCTCAGGTATGTATTGTCGGTTCCGAATGGGGATCTCGACGCACTGCATCGAAGGCCATAGTGCCCAGTAGAATGACTACCGGAATAAACAAACCTTCCACACCAAAGGAGCCGTAATCAAACACCGCAATGGCGCCTCCACAGATAAAACAGGCAGCGATGGATATTTGCAGCGTTAGTTGTCTTCCAATTTTTTTGCGTTCCTCTCCTTTCTTCCAGAAAAAGCTCACCAACTCCATTCCAATATCAGTAGTAATACCCGTCAGGTGGGTAGTGCGCACCACTGCGCCGGAAACACGGGTAACCATTGCATTCTGTAAGCCCATGGCGAATAGTAGGATGTAAGAACTGGTGATATTGCCCAATTGATTATGCAGGAAGATCACCATGAAAAGTAAAAGTACTTCCAGAAAAATAGAGGTGGTATGGGAATACCGGGGGTATTTTCTACCGGTAATATATATTAGTAAAGAAGCGGTGGAGGCTCCGGTGAGAAAGAAGAAAATGAAGCCGAATTGTTCGATAATGGGACTTAATTCTTTTCTGCCAATGGCTTCGGCAAAATAGGTATAGTGGCCGGTTACGTGAGTGACCAGTCTGCCAAATTCCAATAGTCCGATGATGTTGACCAAACCCGCGGCAAAGGTTAAGAAACATGCTAGTTGCAGGTTTTGAGAAAAAGTACGGTTTAATTCTTTATGCTTAAACATAATTTATATTAGAAAGAACTATCAAAAGTCTATAGCATCGCTTGGAATTTATATGATTCAATTGTCTTTTTCAGAAGGGACAGATCATGCTAAGTTGTGAATTGTTGTCGCGGGAATATTGTTTTGATCCTAACTGTTTTGTTTTTAGAGGTTTGGGTTGGGGTGCTGCTTTTAGGGGAAACGTAAAGGGAGAATGAGGTTTGTGGATTTTAATTGAATCGTAATCACAATCTAAGAAACTCAAGCCTTAAAAGAGACTTCTCAAATCAAATTCCAATAAAAAAGCGGACTGTATAGCCCGCTTTTAAATATCTTCCTCTGAAATTATGCCTCCACCAGCGAGGCCTCTTCCTTTTTTTCTTCGATCTCTGAAGCTGCCTCCACCACAGCATGTTTGGGTAATGAACATGGTTCATATTTACGGAAGAAGCTGCTCAACTTCATCTTGATCACCCCAAACACTGCTTCTTTGAAAATACCTCCGGACATTTTGGATTCTCCCTGTGTTCGGTCAGTAAAGACAATCGGTACCTCCACAATGTTAAAACCGTGCTTCCAAATGGTGAACTTCATTTCTATCTGGAAGGCATAGCCTACAAATTTTATTTTCTCCAGGTCCATATGTTGCAGGACTCTTCGACTATAGCATACGAAGCCAGCGGTGGTGTCATTGAAAGGAATGCCCGTGATAAACTGAACATACTTACTGGCAAAGTAAGACATCAATACCCGCTTCATCGGCCAGTTCACCACATTGACACCAGAAACATAACGAGAACCGATGGACATATCTGCCCCTTCTACTGCACAGGCATTATATAGCCGAACCAAATCTTCCGGATTATGCGAGAAGTCAGCATCCATTTCATAAACGAAATCATACCCCTGTTCCAGACAATATTTAAAACCGGTAATATAAGCCGTACCCAGACCCAATTTGCCAGAACGCTCAATAAGGTGCAGTCGCTGACCAAACTCCTGCTGTAGCTTTTTAACAATAATCGCTGTTCCATCAGGAGAGCCATCATCTACTATAAGGATATGAAAATCTACCTCCAAAGAAAACACCTTTCGGATGATTGCCTCAATGTTTTCCTTTTCATTGTAGGTAGGGATAATGACAATATTCTTACTCATAAAAATGTTCTTTTTCACCCATTGATCGGGTCTCAATACCTGCCAGCAATAATGCTGCCGATTTGGGATTGATATTGGAGATTAAAGATGTAAAGCTAAGAAAAGCATATGGATTCCCCAATAAAATATGACTTAGGCTTTTTTGATGCACATAATTCAATAGTTTTGGGATGTGAAAAAGGAATTATTGAATATGAATAAGTGCATATTTCTAGATAGGGACGGCGTGTTAAACGTGGAAAGAGGGGATTACACCTTTCGATTGGAAGATTTTGAGATCGAGGCTGGGGTGGGAGAAGCGCTTCAGCGTTTGAAAGCTGCAGGTTATTATTTGGTGGTGATCACCAACCAGGCAGGTATTGCCAAAGGCTTGTACACTAAGGAGGATGTGTTGGCCTGTCATGAAAAATTACAAGCCAATACAGGCAGATTGATTGATGCCCTATATTATTGTCCGCATCACCCCACCAAGACGGAATCTTTGGCAAGAAAACCGGGGACGCTGATGTTTGAGCGTGCGATTGCCCGCTTTAATATTGACCCGACGATTTCCTTTATGGTGGGCGATCAGGAGAGGGACTTGATACCCGCAAAGGCATTAGGCATGGGCACGGTACGAGTGGCATCAGAGGTAGTCGAAACCGATGGAGATCATTTCTGTCATAGTCTTTTGGAAGCTTGCGATTACCTTTTGAAATGATTTTCAGGATATGTCATTTAGCCGGTCCTCAAATTGACATTTTTTAATTTTGACGGCCCGGGAGGCGAAGATGATTTGAAAAAGAATCCCTACGGTAAGGCAGACGGTGGCCAGGGCAAAAAAGAAAAGAAATGGACTCGGAACTTGAATTAACCAATGCTGATGAACTCCTTCACTGAGGGTGGAGAGGAGAAAAAGGAGGGCAGAGAGATAGAAGGAAACATTGGCTTTGCTCAGGAAATTTAGTTGTTGGATTTTTAATTTGACAAGGGTTTGTGGTCTGGGATTTTCCTTCAGCAATTGCTGAATATATTGTTCCAGTGCCACGGAGGCATTGGTATTGGCTGCGATGAATAGGCCAATGCCCGGCAATATGGTCAGGGGAATGATCCAGGATTCCATTTGCAGGGATAACCCGAAAAAGGCGCATATGTTGAGCAAGTCGAAATTTTTCGAGATAGAAATTTGTGAAGCCGAATGATGTGGGCTAATCTCCGCCTTGCAGCTAAACGAGGATTTAAGCATACATAATTCGGATTAAGTTGTTTTGGGATATTGGGTCATAAAAAAATCCCTCTGGCTCGGAAGTCAGAGGGATTTTTTATGGAATAAACGCAAGGTTTACCAATTCACCCAACCGGAAGGTAATAGCTTGATGATGTCATTGGCAAAAATGAAGACCATCAGGCCGAGCAGTAGCACCATCCCAACTTTTTGAGCATTCTCCAGGAACTTGTCACCAGGCTTATGACCGGTAATCATTTCAAAAAGCAAAAACATGACGTGCCCGCCATCCAATGCAGGAATTGGCAATAAGTTCATAAAGGCCAAAACCATGGACAACATTCCGGTCAGCGACCAGAAACGGAACCAGTCCCAGGTGCCACCGAAGGATTGCGCAATAGCGATCGGCCCACCCAATGATTTCTTAGCAGAAAGCTCACCGGTGAAGATTTTACCAAAGGCTTTGATGTTTAACCAAACGACAGAGAAGGCTTTCTCCGTACCCAGACTCATCGCTTCGCCAAAGGTAGGCTGGATCGAGGAAAAGTTGATATCAAAGTCCGGCATGAAGCCTAATTTGCCATCTTCTCCTACAGTGGCCTGCAGGGTTTTGATTTCTGTTCCTCTCTTTACTTCTAAAGAAATGGCCTTGTCGGCATGACTGTTCAAAGACTGCTGCAACTCATCAAAGAAGCCGATGGGTTGCTGATTGATGCTGATAATTTCATCTCCCTTGCTCAATCCGGCTTCGGATGCCGCAGAGTTGTTCATCACATCACCTACGGTGAATGGACGGCGGAAATCAATGAAATGGGGCTTGTCATCCTCATTCGCTGTTGCCAGTTTATCCATGAAGCCGGCAGGAATTACCACCTTATGCTCACTCCCGTTACGTTTTACGGTGTAATAGGAACCGGAGGTCATCATCAATTCCGGATCTCTCAGATCAGAGAAGCGCTCGAAGTCCTGTCCGTTAATATTTTCAACTTTGTCTCCAGTACGGAAGCCAATCTCCTGTGCCAGGTCATAAGCCACGATACCGTTTTTGTTCAATTCACTTTTTGAAAGATAATTCTCTCCATAGGAAAAAGTCAATAGCACGAAAATGAAGATACCGGTGATCACATTAACAATAATACCGCCCAGCATCACGATCAGACGTTGCCAGGCTGGTTTAGAGCGGAATTCCCAAGGCTGAGGCTCCTGGTTCATTTGCTCTTTGTCCAGTGATTCATCAATCATACCGGAAATTTTCACATATCCTCCCAGAGGAATCAGTGATAGAGAGTACTCGGTCTCTCCCCATTTCTTAGAAAAAAGTTTAGGCGGGAATCCAATAGAATATTGCTCCACGCGCATTCCAAAAACTTTAGCTGCCACCAAGTGGCCCAACTCGTGAACCCCCACTAAGATCGACAGTCCCAGGATCATCTGGGCAGCCATAATCAAACCTTCCATTTCTTAAATTAATTCTGATGCTAGATTTCTAATTACTTTGTCTGTATTGATGAGGTCTTCCAGGCTTGGCTGGGCAATGAACTCACCAGATTGCATGCATTTCTCGATCAGGTCAGACATATTCAGAAAACCTATGCGATCTTCTAAAAAAGCCTGCACGGCAATTTCGTTCGCGGCATTCAGTATGCATGGCATATTCCCCCCCTTTTCAATGGCTGCATAAGCCAACTGTAAGTTACGGAAAGTTTTTGTATCCGGTTGCTCAAATGTCAAATTTGGATAGTCCATGAAGTTAAATCGCGGGAATTTGTTCTTCATTCGCTTCGGAAACCCTAGCGCATACTGAATTGGTACGCGCATATCTGGCAAGCCCAACTGTGCCTTTATGGAGCTGTCTTCAAATTCCACCATGGAGTGAATAATGGACTGAGGATGCACCACTACATCAATCTGGTCTGTATGCAGGTCAAACAGCCATTTTGCTTCAATCACCTCCAGCCCCTTATTCATCAGGGAGGCGGAATCAATGGTGACCTTGGCGCCCATGTCCCAGTTGGGGTGTTTTAAAGCCTGGGCTTTAGTGACATTGGCCAGTTCCTCCGCTTTTTTTCCCCGAAAGGGCCCACCGGAAGCGGTCAGGATAATTCTTTCAATCGGATTGTATTCCTCCCCTACCAGGCACTGGAAGATGGCCGAGTGTTCGGAGTCTACAGGCAAAATGCTTACGCCGTTTTCTTCTGCCAGTTTGGTGATAATCTCTCCGGCAACGACTAAAGTTTCCTTATTAGCTAATGCAATATGCTTCTTTGCTTCGATCGCTTTGATGGTCGGAATTACGCCGCTATAGCCAACTAAGGCGGTTAATACGATGTCAATTTCGTTCATCTGTACCACGCTGTTCAAAGCGCTGTTCCCCGCATAAACCTTAATGCCATGGGGATCCAGCGCATCAAACACCTTATCATACAGGCTTTCTTCCGTAATGACTACCGTATTGGGTTTAAAGGCAATCGCCTGTTGAATCAACAGGTCCGCATTGCGTCTTGCAGTCAGCAGAGAAACTTCAAAGTGCTCCTGCTGCTCTGCAATCACCTCCAAAGCCTGGGTGCCGATGGAACCCGTAGAGCCGAGGATGGCAATATTTCTTTTCTTTTCAAAAAATGAACTCATTCTTTAGTATACCGAAGGCCGGTATCTACTTTATTTTTGATTTTTGTTTTTCTTTATCTTTTACCCCTCAAGCGCATAGGCCATCAGTGCATCCGCAATTTTTCGATCGTTGGACAGGCGCGGCACCTTATTTTGTCCCCCTAATTTACCTTCGCTTTTCATATACTCCTGAAAAGCACCTTCTTTAAGTGAAACGATCTCCAGCGGACGAAGGATATTTCCCACAATCAAATCCTGGTAATAAACATTCAGCTGCTGCAATTTTTCATCCAAAACCTTGGCAAAGGCCGGCATGTCAGCGGGCTTTTGAGCAAAATCAATGAACCATTGGTGACTGGATTGTCCCTCATCCTGACTCACATTCGGAGCTACGGTGAACTCTCTCAATTCAGTCTCCGGATATTGGTCAATAGCGGCCTTCATGGCTTTCTCTACTTCCTCTCCAATCACATGCTCACCAAAGGCGGAAATAAAGTGCTTGATACGTCCGGTAACAATTACCCGATAAGGTTTTTTGCTCACGAATTTTACGGTATCTCCGATGGAGTAGCCCCAAAGTCCGGCATTATTGTTTACAATCAGGGCATAATTCACTCCAAGTTTTACTTCTCCTATACTCAGGCGGGTAGGGTTTTCATTGAAGTACTCCTCAGTAGGAATGAACTCAAAAAATATACCTGACTTCACATTCAATAACAGTCCTTCTGCTGTCTGGCTATCCTGATAAGCGAAGAATCCTTCAGAAGCCGGATAGGTTTCCAAAGTATCCACTTTCTTTCCGATAGACTGATACAGTTTGGTACGATATGGCTCAAAGTTTACCCCTCCCCAAACAAAAACGCTGAAGTTAGGGAAGATGTCCTTAATTTTCTTGCCCCCATGTTTTTCCTGTAGACGGTCGAAATACATCTGCACCCAGGGTGGAATACCAGAGATTAGCGACATGTCTTCCGGAGTAGTCTCTTCTACAATTTTGTCCAGCTTGGTTTCCCAGTCCTCTATGCAGTTGGTTTCATAAGAAGGCAACTGGTTACGACGCAGATATTCCGGTACATGGTGATTCACAATGCCGGAAAGTCGGCCGGTGAAGATGCCATTTTTCTTTTCCAAAGTCGGAGAACCGGAGAGGAAAATCAGCTTTCTGCTGACAAAGTCATAGTTGCCGGTTTCATGCATATAATTCAATAGCATGTTTCGGGCTCCATTGATATGATTTGGGATAGACTCCTTGGTCAGGGGGATATATTTTGCACCGGAAGTGGTTCCGGAGGTCTTCGCAAAATAGACCGGTTTACCCTTCCAAAGGATATCTTTTTCACCCGCCACTACACGATCAATGTAAGGGCGCAGGTCTTCATAGTCACGAATAGGCACACGCGCTTTGAAATCTTCATAAGTGACGATCTCTTCAAAGCCGTGATCTTTACCAAAGACGGTGTTTTTTGCCCCTTCCAGCAAGTCCATAAATACAGTATGCTGGCTCTCTATTGGGCGACTGGCCCATTGGTTTTGTTTTTTGACGGTGTAGGCCGCCACATATTTAGAGAAAAATGATAGTAATCCCATAGGTCACAAAAGTAGTAAAAATCACTGATTAAAGAAGGCCTGTTAGCTTTTAGGAAGGCCATACTGCTTCAGCCATTATACGAAGATGCAATTTTGTATGGGGATTAGGTTAAAAAATGTGAAAAATATTGGAGGCTCATAAAGAGCGTTTATTTTTGAAGCATTATGCACGGCTATCAATATCTAAATTGGCCGTGGAATGGAAAAAAATATACAAACTGATCGATGAAGGACAGCATTAAACTAATCACCGTAGCCTTAGGGGCAGGAATTGTGGCCTCTGTCATCACCCAGTGTTGGGATCAGCCCCGGGAGGCAGCCATGCAACAGGTAAGCAACACCTATCAGGAACCCATGGCACGAGAGGTGTTTTCGAATAACAGTGCTTACGCAGAAGAAGGGCATGTGCTTCCGAAGAATGGCTTTGTAGAAGCTTCTCGAAAAAGCCTCAATAGCGTGGTATACATTAAAACCTATGTACAGGGTCGGGCGGTGAGCTCCTGGTATGAATATTTTATGCGGGGCGGTGGAGGCTCCGGCTATCAGGGAGTGGGCTCCGGTTCCGGGGTGATTTACTCTACGGATGGCTTTATTGTGACCAATAATCACGTGATAGAAGGTTCGGATAAGATAGAGGTGATTCACCAAAAGCGTACTTATGAAGCCAAAGTAATCGGGACGGACCCCTCTACAGATCTGGCCGTGCTGAAGGTGGAGGGTCGGGGGATGCCCAATGTGGAGATAGCCACCTCCCGTGATTTGCCGGTAGGCGCTTATGTACTGGCGGTTGGGAACCCTTTTAATCTGACCTCTACGGTGACGGCGGGGATTGTGAGTGCCAAGGGGCGGCAGATCCATGTGAATAAAGGAAGTTTTCCTTTGGAATCCTTTATTCAGACGGATGCGGCCATTAATCCGGGCAATTCCGGCGGGGCCTTGGTGGATATCAGGGGCCGTTTGGTGGGGATTAATTCCGCCATTCTTTCGAAGACGGGCTCCTATGCCGGTTATGGCTTTGCTGTTCCATCGGACATTGTGACGAAGGTCGTTGATGATTTAATTAAATACGGCGAGGTGCAGAAGGCCTTCTTTGGTGGCACGGTGGTAGATGTGAATGAGAAGATAGTGAAAGAATTAGGGCTGAAAGCTTATGATGGAGTAGCTTTGGCCGATGTGCAGGCCAATGGGGCAGCAAAGAAAGCCGGTTTAAAGGTGGGGGATATCATTCTGGATATTGATGGGCTGAGCATTGACTCTCAGGCGGAATTTGAGGAGATGATCAGCTACCGATCACCAGGAGATGATATCCGGCTGACCTATAAGCGGGCAGGCAAGATTCAAAATACGCATTTGGAACTCACGAATATTGATGGCAAGACTGGTATTGTGAAAAAAGAGGTGTATGCCGATCGGGAGTTGGGTGCCGCTTTTGAGCGGGTACCGTCGGTTGAGCGTGATATGTTGGAAATAGACCATGGAGTTCGAGTGATTGAAATCGGCAGGGGCTGGTTCCGCCGCCTGGGCATTAGTGAGGGCTTTGTGATTACTGATATTAACGGTATTCCGATAAAGGACCCGGAGCAGTTGGTGGACATGCTTTCAAAGATTCGTGGCCGGGTGATAATAGAGGGCGTTACGGCCAATGGCCGAAGAGGGTACTATCGTTTTTACTTTTAGAAGAAAATATTAGGTTAAGGTCAGGGAGGGCGTATCATGAGATGCGCCCTTTTTTTGTTTCATGCCGAAATAGACCTATTTACTCCGAATTAAGCAATCTCATGTTGGATTATTTACGCTTACTCGTTTAGCTGCAAGGCGGAAAAAATGACGAAATAGTTTCCTGTTTCGAGTTTTTTCCAGGGGAGCAGAGGAATGAGCAGAAGCAAATCTATCCAAATTCGGGCCATCGAAAATCAGTAAAACCGACCGAAGTGTGTTGATAGGGAGTCTCTTGGTGTGGTTCACTGAATTTGGTGGTGATTAATTTGGATTAGGCAATCTCCAGCTGGTCCAAACGAAACAGAGGAATCCCTTTTGCTGCCTGATTTTTTTTCTGAGCCAGGGGTGTTGCTGGTGGATTTTTCCAGCGGTTATGAGACCAAAGGTAGGTGTGAGGCTGTGCTTCAATACTTCTTTCCAGCTGTTTGAAAAAGCATTCCACCACGCTTTCTTCAGCAGAAGGCTGCAGTGCTTTGAAGGTGACTTCATATTTTCCCCTCGCAGTTTTGCGGATGTCAACATAAATGACTTCATAGTCAAACATTCGGCTGATGAAATTCAGCCCCTGAAAGGCAGCCACCGGTTGATGCATAAACTCCAGGATGGTGGGTTTTTTACTTTCGGAGGGGCGCTGGTCACAGAGCATGTAGAGTAGTTGGGGGTGTTTGTTGTCTTGATGCTTGAGATAGGGAAGCAAGTCCTTGTCCTGTAACAGTTCCATGCCGAATTTGCTCCGGTTGGCATAGATCACCTCATCCGCAAAAGGGGAAGACTGTTTTCGATAAACTGCTTTTGCCTCCTGTCCAACGTATAGTGGAAGCAGGGCCATCCATTCCCAATTACTCTGGTGTCCACTGGCGAGAATAATGTTTTTATGCTTTTTGTAGTATTCATGCAAAAGCTCCAGATTGTTGAATTGAAATCGCTTTTTCAACTCATGAGCCGTCAGGCGAGACATGGCTGTGGTTTCCACCAGGTAGTCAGAGAGGTGGCGGTAGAATTTCTTTTCTATCGAAAGAAGTGCTTCATCTGTCCTCTCGGGGAAGGCAGCTTTGAGATTTTTTTGCACTACAGCCCTCCTGTAGCCGAAAAGCCTATAGCCAATAAGATAAAGGATGTCTGCGATCAGGTAGTAGAAAGCCATTGGGATGCGTTTGAGGGTGGATTGAAAAATACTTACAGCGATCATCATTAATGTAGGTTTAGGGAGGGAACCTATTTCCTCTCGCTAATGAGATTGCCGAAGCAGACTTTACCCCCACGCCGGACATAAAAAAAGCAGCTCTTTTTTTGAGCTGCTTCGATATCGTTTGTAGGTCAGAGGATTACTCCGCCATGTTTAAGTCAAAATGTTTGGCTTCTTTAAAGGAAGCGCGTGGTTTCAGGTTCAACACCTGGAACATTTCTTTGTCACGATCCTCTTCAGGGTTTGGAGTAGTTAACAACTCGTCACCAGCGAAGATAGAGCTTGCACCCGCCATGAAGCAAAGGGCCTGATCTTCAAAGGACATTTCGGTTCTACCAGCAGATAAACGAACCATTGATTTAGGCATCAGGATACGAGCAGTAGCAATCATACGGATCATTTCCCAGGTGCTTACCCGCTTGTTGCCTGAAAGTGGAGTGCCGTCAATCGGTACCAAAGCATTTACAGGAACTGATTCCGGATGCGTTTGCAAGGTAGAAAGGGTATGCAACATCGAGATGCGATCCTCATTGGTTTCTCCCAATCCAATGATACCGCCGGAACATACGGAGATCTTCGCCTTCTGTACGTTCTCGATTGTTTCCAAACGATCATCGTAGGTACGGGTAGTGATCACTTTGTCATAGTGCTCGCGAGAAGTATCCAGGTTATGGTTGTAGGCGTAAAGACCGGCATCTTTCAATTTTTGAGCTTGCTCTTCCGTTAACATCCCAAGGGTACAACACACTTCCATGCCCATTTCGTTTACTTCCGAAACCATTTCCAATACACGGTCGAAGTCACGGTTGTCACGGATGTTTCTCCAGGCAGACCCCATGCAGAAACGGGTAGATCCATTAGAGCGTGCATTTTGTGCTGCCTGAATCACCTCATCTTTGGGCATTAATTTGTGTACGTTCACATCTGTATTGTAACGGGCAGATTGTGAGCAGTAGGAGCAGTCTTCAGAACACCCACCAGTTTTGATGGAAAGTAGCGTACAAACCTGCACCTCATTAGGGTCATGAAACTCACGGTGAACCGTAGCGGCACGGTAAATCAGTTCCATGATGGGCATATTAAAAATCTCAGCAATTTCTTCGCGAGTCCAATTATGTCTTATCTCAGCCATGTTGCATTAGTTTAATCTTA
This sequence comes from Persicobacter diffluens, assembly GCF_036244895.1. Lineage (NCBI taxonomy): Bacteria > Pseudomonadati > Bacteroidota > Cytophagia > Cytophagales > Persicobacteraceae > Persicobacter > Persicobacter diffluens. The sequence continues at coordinate 3,062,464 of NZ_BQKE01000001.1, read as the reverse complement.
TACCGATTCAAAAAAATAACATTGGGAACCGGTCGAGTAAAAGTAGCGCATTTTTTCTAATCATCAAATTATCAGGAGGCATGAACAGGTTGATTTTCGTCATCCTTTTTGACTAACACTCAAGTTGAAGGTTTCCGCTCAAATGCCTGATAATGCCCGAAAAGAATTGAATGAACTCAAACAAGTTTCCTGAGGGGAAGTGTTTGCGCAGGATTTGGGTAATGATTATGGAATGCCTCATAAAGAAATCAGACTTAGATCATCTTAATCCGTCCTTCATTTTATCTTTAAATTATAATCGAGAATCTAATTTAGAGAGGGGAAGGAATTCCTATATTTGTCGGTTGATTAATTGATGGAGATAAATCATGAAGAATTCATATAAGGGCCAGTCACTTTTGATTTTGATGGCCTTCTTCTTTCTGGCAGCCTGCCAGCCAAAGGTATTGGTGAAGCAATCCGTCACCGGGGTGGATGTGCAGGTAAGTCCGGCTCAGGGAGCTGATCCGGAGTTTGAGGCCATGATTCAGCCTTATAAAGAAAAACTGGATGCCGGCATGAACACCGTGATCGGTGAAAATGCAGTGGACATGACCGTTCAGCGAGTAGAATCCAACCTGGGGAACTTCATGGCTGACCTGATGCAGGTAGAAGGAAGTAAGGTCTACGGGCAGCCAGTGGATATGGGTGTGGTGACGAATGGCAGTTTGCGTAAGCCGATTGCGGCGGGACCGATGACCACCCGTGACATTTATGAATTAATGCCTTTTGAAAACCGATTGAATATTCTGGAACTGACCGGCGAGCAGGTGATGCAGTTGATGGAATATATGGTGAAAACCAAATCGGCATCGGTTTCTAACTCGCAGGTGCATGTCGTGGGAGATCAGATCCAGCAGGTATTGATTGGTGGTAAGCCATTGGAGTTAAACGGAACCTATACGGTGTCTATAAGTGACTACCTTGCCGGTGGAGGAGATAATATGAAATTCTTTTTGGAGACCAAAAAAGTATTGGCCTCCGATTATATGGTAAGACAGATGATCTTTGATTATATTGAAGCTCATACTGTTAAGGGGGAGCCTGTTCATGCAGAAGTGGAAGGTCGTGTAATCATTGAGTAAGTCAGGAGATGAAAAGAAGAGATTTTATTAAAAAGACGGCCATGGGAACCGCCATGGTAGCGACCGGTTTGCCTGCATTGGGGAAATCGGCGAATTCACAGGTGAAATTGACCATCTTACACACGGCTGATACTCATTCCCGCATAGAGGCTTTTCCTGCCACCGCTTCCAAGTATGCCGGACGTGGGGGCTATGCTGCTCGTGCCTCTTTAGTGGATAAAATTCGCGCTACAGAGCAAAACGTATTGCTATTTGATTCCGGGGATATGGTGCAGGGAACGCCCTATTTCAACTTCTACAAAGGAGAGTTGGAGATGAAGCTGATGAGTAAGATGAAATATGATTTGGCTACGATTGGTAATCATGAGTTTGATAACGGGCTTTCCGGTATTGAATACATGCTGCAGTTTGCCGAATTCCCATGGATTATCTCCAATTATGATTTTAGTAATACCATTTTAGCGAATCGCTTTGCCCCCTACAAAATATTTGAAAAGCAAGGATTGAAGATCGGGGTTTTTGCCGTAGGGGTGGAGCTTGATGGTTTGGTCTGGGGAGAAAACTTTGGTGCTACCCAATATCTGGATCCTATAGCGGTATCTCGTGAAATGGTACAGGAGCTGAGGAATAATCAGGGCTGTGATTTAATCGTTTGTTTGAGTCATCTGGGCTATGATTATGAGGGTGCCGTTTGTGACACTGCTTTAGCCAAGCAGGTTGCAGGAGTGGACATCATTTTGGGCGGGCACTCACATACCTTTATGGAGGAGTCCGTTTTTTATACCAATCCGGAAGGAGAGCAAGTGTTAGTGAATCACTCCGGATGGTCGGGTGTAAATTTGGGTCGAATTGATTTGACCTATGATTTGCAGAAAAAGAAGAAGCGCTTCGGTGGAAAAAACATGGAAGTTTAAGGGGTCTTGAGGGAATGTTCTTTTTTTTTAAATGAATTTTTATCAATTTTGGTATCCTTTTTGGAACCACTCGTCGGGAACGGGTAAATTTTTATTCGGATAATGAATTTGGATGCGCAAACGGTTTGGCAGAGATGCCTTGATTTTGTAAAGAGCAATATATCGGAGCAAGCTTTTAATACTTGGTTCAGCCCAATTGTACCCTTGCGTTTGAGTGGCACTGTGTTGACCATTCAGGTTCCAAGCCAGTATTTTTACGAATACCTGGAGGAGCATTTCGTATATTTATTGCGAGCTGCTATTGATAAGGAAATTGGAAAGAGCGGTAGGTTGGAGTATTCGGTGATCGTGGATCGCGGTAATGAAAACACCCAGCCCTATACCGTAAACCTTCCCAATGGCGGAGGGAGTAGCTCAAAGCCTTCCACTACAAGAGGAGAGGATAAAGATAGTGGCTATACCAGCCCCTTCGATATTCAGGCGATTGATAAGACTTTCAAGAATTCCAACCTGAATCCTAACTACACTTTCGAGAATTATATTGAGGGAGATTGTAACCGACTGGCACGTTCCGCAGGATTTGCGGTGGCGCAAAAGCCGGGGATTACTTCTTTTAACCCCTTGATGTTATACGGAGGAGTAGGTTTGGGAAAAACGCACCTGGTGCAGGCTGTAGGGAATGAAATCCTGAGAAAGGATGATTATAATGGAAAGTTTGTCCTGTATGTCTCTTCCGAGAAATTTACCAATCAGTTTATTGAGGCATTGAAGGCCAACCAGATGCGGGAGTTCCAGAACTTCTACCTGCAGGTGGATGTGCTGATTATTGATGATGTTCAGTTTCTGTCGGGTAAGGAAAAGACGCAGGAGATGTTCTTCCATATCTTCAACCATTTGCATCAGTCAGGCAAGCAGATTATTATGACCTCTGATTGTCCTCCGCGCGAGTTGAAAGGGTTGCAGGAGCGTTTATTGTCCCGATTCAAATGGGGATTGACCGCTGACTTGCAAACGCCGGACTTTGAAACCCGAATCGCGATTATTCAGAAGAAAATGCAGGCGGATGGTATCAATATTCCGGATGAGGTATTGGAATACCTTGCCCATACGATAGATACCAATATCCGTGAGCTGGAAGGGGTCTTGATTTCTTTGATTGCACATGCCTCATTGGTGCGCCAGGAAATTGATGTGCCCTTGGCCAAGCAGATCCTGAAGAATATCGTACATGATATTGAAACAGAAGTTGGGATTGACTTTATTCAGAAGACTGTTGCGGAATATTTCAGCCTGAAGGTAGATGATCTGAAGGCTAAAACCCGTAAAAAGGAGATCGTGGTGGCGCGTCAGATTGCCATGTATTTCTCTAAAGAATATACCAATCACTCTTTGAAGTCCATTGGTTATCATTTCGGAGGTCGGGATCATTCTACGGTGATTCATGCCGTACAGTCGGTGAATGATATGTTGGAAAAAGATCACGATCTGAAGACCAAGATTGCAGAAGTGGATAAGCAATTGAAAATGACTGCGCGTTAATTCCGACCGACCAAATAAGATATTTTAAACCTGTAGTACTTTGATGCTGCAGGTTTTTTTATGGTCAGGCATCAACTAATCCCCGGATATTACCTTTCAGATAAACGGAGTACTTTTAACCTGAATTATTCCTCTTCAAATCCAATAGGTGCTATCAATTCACTTATTATCAATGTATTGTGGCTGGTTTCGCTGATTTTTTTAATAGCCCGAATTTGGGCAAGCTAGCTTTCTCCTGATCGCTCTACTTACTTGGGAAAAACTCGGAAATGGAAGCTATTTCCTCATTTTTCCTGCCTGGCAGCTGAACTCGGTTTATAGCATGTATCATTCAGCTTAGCCTATGAGGTGGACTCCTTTAACCCAAATTATTCACCGCTAAATTTATTGACTGAGTGCAAGTAGTTTAATTTCAGTTCATTATAATTTGTTTTCTATGGGTTATAATAGCCCAAATTGGTCAAGCTTGCTTTCTCCTCATTCATCTGTTTCGTTGGGAAAAATTCGAAATAGGAAACTATTCCTTCATTTTTTCCGCCTTACAGGTAAACGAGGATTTAAGCCTGAATAATCCGGGTTAATACCTCAAAAGTCCCGGCAGGATTAAAGGTTTTGGAATAAAAAAGAGACTACTCCCTAAGCCGGAGCAGTCTCTAAAATCAGAACGGTTGTTCTAAAAGGTGTTTATCTAATCTTTTTGACGGATCCTGCTCCACTGGTGTTCACAATCACCCGACTGGGGCTACCGGCATAGCGAACATTTCCGGCACCGGAACATTTCCCTTCAATGGACTTTTCAGCATGGATGCTTAAGTTACTTGCTCCACTTAAATGGGTGTTGACATGCTCACAAATAAAGTCTTGTGCTTTGATATTGGATGCGCCGGAGGCATGTACCTCGGCGGTGGAGGCCTTGCCCACCAGCATTAAGTTACTCGCACCGGAAGCATGCAAATTAACATGGCTGCCTTCCAGTTCTATTTTGCCGGTGGAAGCTCCGGATACATGTACTTCCACATTTTCTGATTTGATGCTGTTCTTGGTGTAGAATTTGGATGCTCCGCTAATGTGCAAAGCACTTACCTTTGGAGCTTGAATATACACCTTAATGGTTTTGGTGTTATTCGTACCCGACTTCATCTGAACTTTAAGCTTATTGCCCTTAGTATAGATGTTGGTCCGTTCTAAATCCTGAGAACGACCTTCCATACTCACCTTGCATTCCCCTCCGGTAGTGAAATAAACTTCATAGGCTCCGCCTACATGAATCTCGTCAAAGTTGCCCACCTCCACAGTCTGCTTGTCCTGAGCAAAGGCAAAAGTAAGGCAAAGGAGTGTCGTAAGTAGTGTTAGGATAGCTGGTTTTTTCATAATTTCTATTAATTAATTTGTTTAATCTTTGAGAAGTCAGACTTGCCGAGTTGGTTCACCTCCGGATTGCCTGTGAAACGGATTTTGCTGAAGCCCTCCGCATGTCCGCTAATTTTTTTATCCGCACAGACGGTGGCTTTGCAGAAGCCTTCCAGTTCCACATCAGTCGTCTGGCATTGCAGGGATTCTGCATTAAGTTTTCCAGTTCCTTCCATATTAACGGAAAGGCTTTCGGCCTGCCCTTTAAAAGTAGCGCTTCCCACACCTGTACTTTGGAATTCCAGGTGTTTCACTTCCACCATCAGATTTGCTTCGCAAGAGCCGGTGAGTTCCACATTCAAATGATTTGCGATAAGGGGTGTTTTGGAAAATACTTTTACCGCCCCTACCACTTCAATACTTTCCAGATTTTTCACTTGTAGGTAAACCGTTGCCTTGGGTAGCCTTACCCCAAAGTTTTGGTCAGGGAATTTGAGCTTTAGTTTACCACCGGTTACTGTGGTGGTCATGGCATCCAATACCTTCTGATTGGCGCCTTCGAGACTTAATCTATTTTCTGGCCCCTGCGTGATGATGATTTTCAGGGCTCCCTCCATATAAATGGCTTGGAAATCCGATACTTTTCGTTCCTCTTTCACGCTGTCATTTGCAAAAGCAATCAGGGAAAAAGACATCAGGAGCAATAAGCTGTATATGCGTTTCATAATAAGATAAGATTAAGCGTCCTCCAACATAATTTGGCGACCTTCCTGTCCCCATTCTACCATGACATATTGTTCGATGATTGGAATGTACATTTTCCCGCTAATGCGAAAATCGGTAGGCTTTAGGGAAACATGAGAAGACCAACGGCATTGGGAAAAGAGGAATAAGATCCCCAGGGCGAAAAGGATAAATACCGGCTTTTTCATGGTTCAAAAGATTCGTTTTCAGTGGTTTGATGCCGAAGAGTCGGGAGGGGTTGCAGGACTGGACTAAATTTTTACAATTTTTTTACGGTACTGGAGCCGGATGATTCTACTATGATACTTGGAGCATCGCCCTTGTAGCGTAGTGTAGAGGCTCCGGAGGCCTCCGCCATGATTTTTTCCGATCCATTGATTTTGGCATTGGAGGCCCCTGAGAGGTCAACGACCACAGATTTGCAAATAAAATCTTCCGCATTCATACTGGAAGCTCCGGATACTTCAAAAGTGGCAGATTCTGATTTTCCTACCAGATACATTCTGCTGGCGCCGGAGGTTTCTGAAACCAGCTTTTGGACAATTAGTTCTCCTTTGAATTCACAGGCTCCACTAACTTCCAGAGCTAAATGGGTGCTGTTCAGTACATTTTTGGTGTAGAATTGGCAAGCGCCACCCAGCTCAATACCATGCAACGTTGGGGCTTGTAAGTAGATGGTAGGTTCTCCCCAGTTTTTCCAGCTTCCCTTATTGTTGATGGAGATGGAAAGGACATCACCATCGGATTCCACCTCAATTTTTTCCATGGTTTTATCGGAGGCATCAATTTTTATGGCATATTCCGGACCACTGGTGAAGTATATTTTAAAAGGTCCCCCAACCTCCAAATATTTAAAATTTCCTATTTCGAAATTTTGGCTTTGTGCCTGAGCGAAAAATATGCTCAAGGATAAAATAAGCGTGAATAAAATACGTGTCATGGTCGTTGAATTTTCTGTCTTATGCCGATATGATGCAGCAAATAGAAAAGAAGTTGCTTCGACCGTAAAAAAAAGTCAAAAAAAATCCTCCGGTGAGTTTTCATCGGAGGAGAACTTCATTAGCCCGAATTATTCACCGCTAGATTTAATAGATCTGTGGAGAGGGGTATTTTAATGGTGTTGAAGGTTTTATTCCTGATTTTAATTATACCAATTTTGGATAAGCTTGCTGTCTCCTCATTCATCTGCAACTTTGGGGAAAACTCGAAATACGGAACGAACCCTTTATTTTTTCCGCCTTTCAGCTAAACGAAAATTTAGGCATGAATAATTCGGCTTGTGGGCAACCATAGCCATCCTGTTAGGATGAAAAAAGCTTCACACTGCAAAATCAAACTTTCGTTTATGGGCGATTAAAATTTGCTTATTCTTCTGTAAAGGCGTAAGTAATTATATTTGCCCCCATTCGGAGGGCCTGCTGCCGAACTTCTTCCGGATCGTTATAAATCCGTTGATCTTCCCAACCATTGCCCAAATCACTTTCATAGGTATAAAAACACACTAATTTTCCCTCGTATAAAAGGCCAAAACCCTGTGCGGGCTTTCCATCATGTTCATGGATTTTAGGCAAACCCTTCTTGAAATCATATTTGGTGTGAAAAATTTTATGATCGTGAGGCAGCTCCACAAAATCCAGCTCAGGGAATACCTTTTTCATTTCTAACCGAATGAACTGATCCAGTCCGTAATTATCATCAATATGAAGAAAACCACCGGCAATTAAATATCGACGCAGGTTTTCCGCTTCCTGATCGGTGAATACCACATTGCCATGCCCGGTGAGGTAAAGGAATGGATAGAGAAAAATATCAGAACTCCCCACTTCTACGATCTCTTCCTGCCTGTCAATATCGGTTCCAATATTTTGATTACAAAACTGTATCAGGTTGGGTAATGCCGTTTTATTGGCGTACCAGTCCCCGCCGCCATTATATTTTAGTTTGGCAATTTTTAATTGGGCAATGGAGGGGATTGTCAAGAAACAAAAGCATACAATTAGCAAAAGGCGGTTGCGCATGGAAATAGATGTTGGATTTTATTGGTAATTAACGAAAAGTCATCTGCATCAGCCAAAACCTTGGCCATTATTTCAATTTTCCTACCGGGGAAAATTTTTCAAAGACTTTTTCCGAATGAGGGGCATCGGCTAATTCCTCTGTCAGGTCCTGCCCGGCCCAGTGTTCATAGTGCTGACCATTTCTCCACATTCGGGACTTCGTCAGGTCATAAATGATTCCTTCGTGAGCCACCCATATTTCTTCTTTGTCCTGTCCATTGCGTAAGGCTAATTGGCCTTTGGTGTATTCTTTCAGGCTTTTCATTTCTTCCATTAAATAATACCAATGTTGTTTAATTTTGTAGAAAATGCATTCAAGCTATAAAAAATTGTTAATCCCGGAGCTGAATTGTAAAAATTCAAACTTTTATGACTTATCTCTCCCTAAAAAAAATCGAAAGCTGACCCATGTTAGCTTCTAAAGCGGAATTGATGGCGACTTTTGTGAATCGAATTTTAGAAAAATTTATGAAAAGAACACTACTTCTATCGCTTCTTTTGGCCATGGCTCCCTTATTTATATTTGCAGAGGGGGAGGAGACTGCGCCAGTAGAGGAAAAAAAATCTCAAATTCAACGTGCGGCAGATCAGTTGTCCAAGGGGATGACCATTCCAATAGGAGCTAACTCTTATTTTAAATATGGTATTGGGGCGCAAACCTGGTTCAGAGCGGGGGAATATAATCCGGGAACTATCGATCGCAACACGCAATTACCGGAAACAAATTTTGAGGATTTTGCCATGCGTCGCCTGAGACTATTGGCCTATGCGAATATTGAAAACAAATACTTTATTTTCACCCAGATCGGGATTACCTCTCATCCTACGGAGGGAGTGTCACATCAACCGATTTTCGTACATGATTTCTGGGGTAAAATTCGTTTGGGACAGGGCGATCACTTTATTGGTGCTGGGCAGCATATGTTCATGGGACTGTCTCGTCTGTCCTTGGTGAGCTATTGGAGAACGAACACTTTGGATAACCCTTCTTTCAACTTCCCGCAGGTAAACGTAACGGATGATTTCGTTCGACAAATGGGGGTTTTCTTTCAGGGGATGACGGGTCGTTTTAAATATATGGCGTCCATCAACCAGCCATTCCAGCCAAGTGATGTTTCCAAAATTATGACAAAGGAGGAAATAGCGGAAAAGAATGATCCGGATGTGGCCTATAACCTGCGTACTTCTGATTTGAGCTATAATGCTTATTTAGAGTATCATTTCTTTACTAAAGAAAAACCGGGTTTTACTCCATTTAACACCATGTCTCACTTAGGGGAAAAAGGAAGATTTCTGAATCTTGGAGCCGGTTTCCGTTATGATGGCGGTGCTATGGGCTGGGTAGAAGAAGGTGTGGAGAATCCGACCGTTGATGATGTGAAGTCTCAGGGGAGTTTGGCAACAGCCGTAGATATTTTCTATGAAGAGCCCATGGCCAAAGGTGCTGCATTGAATGTTTATGCGGCATGGTATCGCTTTGATTATGGTCCGAATTATTTAAATACTATTGGTGTGATGAATCCGGGTGCTTCTGACCCTGCAGGAAGTATTCCGCAAGGTGGGGGTATTTCCCAGTACTATTTAGGAACGGGTAATGTTGGTTATTTAAACCTGGCGTATGTTATGCCATTTACTATTGGTGAATCCGGACGTTTGCAGCCTTTCGCCGCTTTGCAGTATAAAGATTTTGAAGGATTGAATGAGGCCTCCAGGCAGTGGGATTTTGGGGCGCATTGGTTGATTGCAGGACACAATGTCAAATTGACGATGGCTTACTCTACCCGCCCGATTTACGATGAGGGGCTTAATTGGGTAGATTCAAAAGGATTGTTCATTACCCAGATGCAATTTAGATTCTAGTTTTCAAAAAGATATTGATGCAATAAAAGGCGGACTTTGTAGTCCGCTTTTTTTGTGCTGATTTTTTTGGGGAGCTTAGCCTGTTGTTGTGATAAATTAATCAGCTGAGGGTGAAATTGTGATGATTGATCGGTTTTATTTAATTCTAATTCAAACAATCCCGTAAAATTCCAAGCTAATTTCTATTTTCGGGAAGCATATTTTTTTGATCTTCTGTTTCTAAATCAACGGGACTTTTTATCTTTGATATACGCAAGCAGAAATCAAACAATAACCTAAAATATTCATGAGTGTATTAGTAAATAAAGATTCGAAGGTGTTGGTACAGGGATTCACTGGTTCTGAAGGTACCTTCCATGCGGGTCAGATGATAGAATACGGAACCAATGTCGTTGGTGGTGTGACTCCTGGTAAAGGTGGTCAGCAGCATTTGGAGCGTCCGGTGTTTAACACTGTTCAGGAAGCAGTAGATGCTACCGGGGCTGATGTTTCCATCATATTTGTGCCACCAGCATTCGCCGCAGATGCGATCATGGAGGCCACAGCAGCAGGTATTGGTGTCATTATTTGTATTACCGAAGGTATTCCGGTATTGGATATGCAGAAGGCCAAGGCTTTTGTGAAAGAGCATGGCGCACGCCTGGTAGGTCCTAACTGTCCGGGAGTGATTACGCCTGAAGAAGCGAAAGTGGGGATTATGCCGGGCTTCATCTTCAAAAAAGGTCGTATTGGAATTGTTTCTAAATCCGGTACTTTGACTTATGAGGCAGCGGATCAGGTGGTAAAAGCCGGAATGGGAATTTCAACCGCTATCGGTATTGGAGGTGACCCGATCATTGGAACCTCTACCAAGGAAGCGGTGGAGCTGTTAATGAATGATGACGAAACCGACGCTATCGTGATGATTGGTGAGATTGGCGGTAACTATGAAGCAGAAGCAGCCCGCTGGATTAAGGAGCAGGGTAACCCGAAGCCGGTGGTAGGTTTTATTGCAGGCCAGACAGCACCGAAAGGAAAGCGTATGGGCCATGCCGGTGCGATCATCGGTGGTGCGGATGATACAGCCGAAGCTAAGATGAGAATCATGGGAGAGTGCGGCATTCATGTGGTACAATCTCCGGCAGATATTGGCGCGACTGTAATTGAGGCGATGGCGGCTTTGGAAGCATAAGTAAAAACATACCAACAGAAAGGAGGCTGTCTCATAATTCGAGATAGCCTCTTTTTTTGTCAAAAATGCAAGTACCCTCCCACCGGAGCGTTTTCTAATATGCGATTCTCCGAGACTAGGTTTTACTTTTGAGACGGCCTCTTTTTTATTTAGGGGCCCCACGGCAAGCGTGGGCGCGCTGTCGGCAGTCGCTTTTTTTGCGAAGCCGCTTCGCTTTAGCTTGCAAAAAAGAGCTCCCACAACTGGCTTCGCCACTGCCTCCATCCCTGGCCCGTTAGCTCTTGCCAAAGTACGTGTGGTCATCAATCTGCAAGGAGGGGGCGACATTTTAGAGCAAAAAAAAGCCTCTCCGGAAATTCCGAAGAGGCTAAAAATTTTATTTTCAATCTGCTTATTTCGCGTATGCGACAGATCTCATTTCTCTGATTACCGTGACCTTGATCTGCCCCGGATACTGCATGTCTTTCTCGATTTTCTGAGAAATCTGGAAAGAAAGACCTCCAGCCTGCTCATCCGTAACCGACTCGGAATCTACCAATACACGCAACTCACGACCGGCTTGAATAGCAAAACATTTGTTGACACCTTCAAAGCTCATCGCTAATGCTTCCATATCCTTCAGGCGCTTGATGTAAGATTCCATCACTTCACGACGCGCACCCGGTCTGGAACCGGAAACAGCATCACAAGCCTGAATGATTGGCGCGATCAAAGTAGTCATCTCCATTTCATCGTGGTGTGCTCCAATAGCATTCACAACGTCCGGATGTTCTTTGTATTTCTTAGCCAATTCCGCTCCTAAAATGGCGTGTGGTAATTCCGGTTCTTCCGGCCATACTTTACCAATATCGTGCAATAGACCTGCGCGCTTGGCCATCTTGGAATTTAATCCCAGCTCAGAGGCCAAAGTAGCACACAGTTTCGCGACTTCGCGGGAGTGCTGCAACAAGTTCTGTCCGTAAGAAGAACGGAATCGCATACGTCCCACCAATTTGATCAATTCCGGATGCAATCCGTGGATGCCCAAATCAATACAGGTACGCTCTCCAATCTCCACGATTTCTTCTTCAATGTTCTTCGTCGTTTTAGCAACCACTTCCTCAATGCGGGCAGGGTGAATACGACCGTCCGCAACCAAACGGTGTAAAGACAAACGTGCAACTTCACGACGAACAGGGTCAAATCCGGAAATGATAATCGCCTCAGGAGTATCATCCACGATGATTTCCACACCAGTAGCCGCTTCCAAAGTACGAATGTTACGTCCTTCACGACCGATAATTTTACCCTTGATATCATCAGACTCAATATTGAAAACCGATACACAGTTTTCAATCGCATGCTCAGTAGCCGTACGCTGAATCGTTTGGATGACGATTTTCTTCGCTTCCTTATTGGCGGTCATTTTCGCCTCGTCCACGATATCCTTTGCTCTTGCAGATGCGGCCGTTCTGGCTTCATCTTCAATCTGTTTCATTAATGCCGCTTTTGCGTCTTCGGCAGAAAGACTCGCAATTTGCTCCAATAGCTCAATCTGCTTGTTTCTCTCTGCTTCTACAACCGCTCTTTTCTCATCAATGGTCGCTAATTCACCATCCAGCTGCTTCTTGATACGATTTAACTCCGCATCTTTCTTCTTGGCGACTTCCAGTTGTTTATTCAGGTTCTGCTCTTTCTGCTTTGCCCGGTTCTCAACCGTATTCATTTGATTCTTGCGCTTGTTAATCTCCTTGTCACAATCCGCTTTCAATGAAAGGATCTTTTCCTTCGCCTCCAAAATTTTGGTATTCTTGATTGAATCTCCTTCAATCTTGGCGTCTTTTACGATGCGTTCTGCATTCTGATGCGCCTCACGCTCTTGCGCTTGGAACATTTTTAATAGCAAACTTCGCCCAACAAAAACACCGATACCTAGCGCCACAACCGCAGTGATTGCAACGTAAATGAATATTTCCATTTTCGTATCGTTTTAGCAGGAAACGATTCTCTAAGTGATGGACATTCGGCTTTGGTCTGAAAAAATATATTTTAGGGTCTTCAGGTTATAGTTTCTACAGGCTGTTGTTCAATAAGTCATTTAGAAAGCTGACCTTTTGTTCAATAGCGTTTTCATGTTCATGGTTTTCTACCTGATTCACCATGGAATCAAAAAGAATCATGGCCAGTAGATCCTGACGATCATCACAACGATACCGTGAACGGTAATCCTTGATCTTATCATTGATCATTGCAGCTACTTGTCGGACTTTGTCCTCATCCTCCATGGCGACCTTCATAGGGTACTCTCGGTCGGCAATTTTTAGTTTGATCGATAGGTCCCCCATAATTATTTGCTTAAATGCGTGACGCACTTATCAATTTCCGAAATATATTCATCTATCAGTACCTTAAGGCCACTGGTATCCAATACACCATCTTTAAGGTTACCTGCAATTGAACTTATATTTAACTGGTTTTTGAAATCGGAAATCTGCTCGTCTTTGGCTTGAAGGGCTTGTTGCAGCTGCTGATTTTCGGCACGCAAATTCTGCACCTCTTGCTTGAGTTGTTGATGTTCTGCGAGAATGAGTCTCACCTTGCGTTCCAACGCATGTAAATCGTTATGGATTTGCTTGTTTTTCATAGGCTGATTGCCGATCAACACCTAGGACGGAAATTCCAGATCTAAATTTATTTATATGTAATAATCCAAAGATTAAATTTCTAATCTTCAAAATACAGAAACATATAAGCTAAATCAAAGCGGTAGGCTAAAAAAAACCTACCGCAATGGTTATTTTTATGCTTTTCTTACAATTATTGGCGGATCACCGCGCCTAATTGTTTCTCGAAACTCGACTGTAATTTGTTCATGGTTTTGTCGATCACCTTGTCATTCAGGGTTTTGTTTTTGTCCTGCAAGATGAATGATAGTGCATAGGCTTTTTTGCCCGCATCAATCTTATCTCCTTCATAAACGTCGAAACAGTTAATGTTGGTGATCAAATTATTGCTGCTTTTTTGGGCCACTTCCATGATTTGTGCAAAATCGATCGACTTATCGATAACCAAAGAAAGGTCGCGACGCACCTCAGGGAATTTTGATACCGCTTCAAATACGATGTCATTATTCACCAATGCCATGATGGCATCCCAATCCAAATCAGCAAAGAAGATTTCTTCTTTTAAGCCGAATTGTTTTGCCAATTCCGGTTGTACCAGTCCTACATATCCTAGCTGTTGCTTTCTGGTGCCAATCTGTAAGCCATAAGCGAAAATCTCATTGCTGATCTTCTCTGTTTTAAGCTTGCTGATTTTGAACACTTCGAAAATCTTCGAAAGCTGGGCGCTCAGGTCGTGGAAAGTTACCGGACGACTTGGGTTAATCCAGTTTTCTGCTTCAAAATTACCGGTGATGGCCATGGCCAGACGGCTGTTTTGGCGGTATCCGTTTTCTTCTTTGAAGTAAACATTTCCAAACTCATAAAGCTTCAGATCTCTCTGACGGCGGTTATGGTTGTGCGAAATTACCTCCAGGAAGTTGAATACCATTTGCTGGCGCATTACATCCAAATCTTCCGAAAGGAAGTTCAGGATTTTCACCTGCTCCTCTTCTTTCACCTCTGCCTTATAATTGGAGTTGGTGATGGAGTTGGTCATGATTTCATAGTAACCATTGGCAGTCAAAATTTCCGCTACCTTACGCTCATTGTTCTGAGGGTAGTTGGCAGGGAAGTCAGCCAAATAGTCGGTGCCCGATGCTTCCTCCAATGGAATGTTATCCAGTCCATAGATACGCAATACTTCTTCCACAATATCCGCCGGACGCGTAACATCTACTCGGTAAGGAGGGACAATGGCCGTGAAGCCTTCTTCTGAAATATCCTGAAGGGTGATGTCAAGATCTGTCAGGATCTGATTAATACGCGCTTTTGGAATTTCGATACCGATCAACTTATTGATATAAGTGTAGGTCACCGGAATTACGAAATCTTCGACAGCAGTCGGGTAGATGTCGGTAATTTCCGAAGAAATCTGGCCACCCGCCACTTCCTGAATCAATAGGGCTGCACGTTTCAATGCATACACCGTAATGTTCGGATCTGTTCCTCTTTCAAAACGGAAAGAAGCATCTGTTTTTAAAGTATGGCGCTGAGAAGAACGTCGGATGCTGTCTGCGGAGAAATAAGCACTTTCCAGGAAGATTTTGGTGGTGCCTTCGGTAACTCCCGATTTTTCACCGCCGAAAACTCCTGCAATACACATTCCTTCTTCTGCATTACAGATCATTAAATCCTTATCGGAAAGTTTACGACTCTCGCCATCCAAAGTGGTGAATGCTGTGCCTTCCGGCAATTGCTTCACGATGACTTGATTGCCAGTGATTTGGTCCGCATCGAAAGCGTGAAGTGGCTGTCCCAATTCATGTAAAACGAAGTTGGTCACATCTACTACATTATTAATAGGTGCCAGACCAATAGATTTCAGGCGGTTCTGTAACCACTCCGGTGATTCTTTCACCTCTAAGCCGGAAATGGTCAGGCCACTGTATCTCGGACAGGCGGTCGTGTCTTCCACTGTTACCGCTATCGGCAAATCATGGTTATCTACTTTGAAGTCCTCTACGGAAGGCATTCTGAGCTTTTCACCCGTCAGCGCTACAATATCACGGGCAGTACCTACATGAGAAGCCGCATCAGCACGGTTCGGGGTCAGGCCAATTTCAAATACCTCCTCGTTTTTGATCTCGAAGTATTCGGCAGCCGGCGTACCGTTTGGCTTGTCGGTATCCAATACTATGATGCCATCATGGGAAGTCCCCAGGCCTAATTCGTCCTCTGCGCAAATCATTCCCATGGAAACCTCTCCACGGATTTTTGCTTTTTTGATTTTGAAACCTTCGCCACCATCAGGGTAAAGCATGGTGCCCACCGTCGCGACCACCACTTTTTGTCCGGCTGCTACATTTGGCGCGCCACAAACAATCGGAACAATGTTGTCATTCCCCAGGTCTACCGTCGTCTTGCTTAATTTGTCAGCGTCGGGGTGTTTTTCACAAGTCAAAACTTCCCCAATCACAACGCCTTCCAAACCTCCTTTGATGGACTCAATGGTTTCAAGACCTTCTACTTCCAAACCTCCAGCGGTTAGGGCATCCCCTAAAGCCTCTGTGGCCAGGTTTATATCAATATATTCTTTTAGCCAGTTAACTGAAATCTTCATAAGAAAATGCTATGCAAATCAATCTATTCTAAAAAACAAAATTAATAGATTCCCTCATTTAAAATAATGCAAATGCGCGTTTTTTATTGGATTGGAAAAAGATGTCTGCCAATTTTTCTAAAAAGTTGAATGAGAGGCGATAATTCTGAGAGAATCTGTGCGGTGATTAGGTTAAAGTGTTTTCTGGAAAGCCTTTTCTCCGGCAGTAACAGGAATGTTGAGATGGTTTTCCAAAGGAGGGATTGGACAGCTCCAGCCATCCGAATAGGCGCAGTAAGGGTTGAAAGCTTTGTTAAAATCCAAAGTAATCAGGTCCTCTTTCGGTAGTGGAATTTCGATGTAGCGTCCGGCGCCATAGGTTTCATGTCCTGTGGTGTTGTCTGTGAAAGCAACCAAAAGCATATCGGGATGAGCGGTGGGCTGCAGGGCTAAAAGTTTAAAGGGTTGTTTTTGAATCTCAAACTCTAAGTAGGCATAGGGGAAGTAAGTCTTCGCTTTTCCGGAGGAAGTCTGTACTGCTATTGTTTCGTTAGAAAAGGTGCGATTCACTTTTGCCTGTAGGCAGAAATCGGTCTGAGCAGGGAAATAATCTAAATGTTGGAATGATTTTTTCTGCTCCTCCGTTAGTGGGGATTGTTCGCTGTTTTTAAAAAAATCATTTTGCTTCGAGCGATGCTCACTGATGGAAGCAAGGTAGGTTTCCGGTTGGTTTTGCTTATCGTCGGTTTGAAAGGAGTAAACAATAATTCCAATGAAAATCACGGAAAATACAATCAAAGCTATTTTTTTGGCCATTATTTTAGAATATATGGTAAGATTTTTGTTGTTTAAATGTCAAATATAGTTCAACACTCATGAAACAAGGTAAACATATTGCTATAACTTTTCTATTGATTTTGCTCGCTGGTGTCGGTTTTGGGCAAGGGGTAGAGGAGTATCAGCGATATCACCAGGAGGGCCGTGAACTTGCCAAAGAAGAAAAATTTAAAGAGGCAATAGCGGCATTTTCCAAGGCGATTGACATTATGCCTTATTACTCCGCTATTCATCTTGATCGGGGAGCGACCAGGTTGCAAGTGGGTGATTTCGAGGGAGCTATTGAGGATTTGGATTATGTAGCAGAGCGCCAGCCTTATAAAAAAGAAGTGTTTTTTTTAAGAGGAATTGCTCATTATCACTTGGGAGATTATGGTTTGGCATCGGAGGATGTGGATCATTATTTGACAGAGTATCCCAATAACCAGGAGGCAAAATCTTATAAGAAAAAATTAGACACTATTAAGGCGGAAGAGCAGGCGGTTTTAGCGCAGCAGTTGCAGCAACAACAAAGCAAGAAAGCTCAAATGACAGCCCAAAGAAGGGCAAGAAATACTCAAATTGTTTTAGGGACGGTAGTGCCCCTGGCGGTTTGGACGGCATTAGTGCTTTCCTGGTAAAAAAATAGTAATCGGGATAAAAAAAATCCGCAATGCTGATTCAGTATTGCGGATTTTTTTTGTGCTTTTTTTAGCCCGGATTATTCATGATTAAATCCTCGTTGAGCTGCAAGGCGGAGAATTTGAAGAAATAGCTTTCTATTTCGAGTTTTTTCCAAGAAAGCAGAGCGTTGAGGAGAAAGTAAGCTAGGACCAATTTGGGTTATTAAAAAGCATACCTTTATTAGGTTGGTAGGTTGGAGATAAGCTGCTTAGGGTGAAGAGCTAAATCTAGCAGTGATTGATTGGGCTTAAATCAGAAAACATGAAATTTATTGAGTTGAAAATAAGTTGCTTAAGTTGATTTTCTGATTTTGGCGTTGAATAATTCGGCTTAGGGCATTTTGTTTTCATCAGCCATGGAGTAGTAGCCATTGTCGGTATAGATCAGGTGGTCTACCACCATGATGTCCAGAATTCTACCGCCTTCGGCTATTTTTTTGGTTAGATTGATGTCGGAATGGCTGGGGTACAAATTGCCGCTGGGATGGTTGTGGGTGAGGATGATTCTTGTGGCTCTGACTTCAATGGCTTTCTGAAAAATGATGCGGGGGTCGGCCGGGGTGTGGCTTAAACCTCCTTCAGAAATTTTGCAGATTTCCAGTATCTCATTGGCATTGTTCAGGCAAAGAATCCAGAACTCCTCATGTTTGAGGTTTAAAAAGTGGGGTTGAATGGCCTCGTACGCTACCATAGATTTGGTGATTCTGGTTCTGCTTTTCGCTTCTTCCCTCAATCTTCTCTCTCCCAATTCCATGGCTGCAATGAGGGTGATGGCCTTGGCTTCTCCCATTCCCCGGAATTTGGTGAGCTCCTTGATTTGGGAGTGAGAAAGTGCCCGGAGGCTGTTCTCGTACTCATTTAGGATTTCATCCGCTAATTGTACGGCCGTTTTGTTTCTACTGCCACTGCCAAGTAAAATAGCCAGCAGCTCGGCATTGCTGAGGTTTTGCTTGCCGATATTTTGAAGCTTTTCTCTAGGGCGATCGTCCTCTGCCCAGAGGTTAATAGGTTGGTTTTGTTGGCTAGGGTAGGTCATTAGGTAGTTTTTGAATAAAAGCTACCATCACAAAAAATGTTTTTTGCTGCTTTTTATGGCTGATGTAAGATTGGAAAAGGCATAAAAAAACCTCACTGAGTAGTGAGGTTTTCTAAGTTTCTTATAGTGCGTTCACAAATTTCGCCAATTTAGATTTGTTGTTGGCTGCTTTGTTTTTGTGAATGATGTTGCGTTTAGCTAGCTTATCAATCATTGAAGATACTTTTTTGAAAAGATCTTGCGCCTCAGCAGCATCTTTAGTACCTCTCAATTTCTTGATGAAAGTACGAGTTGATTTTAGTTGATATCTGTTTCTCAAACGTTTTGCGTTGTTGGAACGGATTCTCTTCAACGCTGACTTATGATTTGCCATGCTTTAACTTATATATTTTTTTTAATTGTTTTTTCCTCTTCAGAATACAGGACTGCAAAAGTAGTGTTTTCGAGATTGTTAATCAAATAATTCTCGAAAATATCTTCAACTTTTCGCATTCGAGCGAGAGTTGCGCAAAGATAGGACAACATTGTGAGGAAAAAAAGGCGAAACCACGGTTTCGCCTTGAAAATGTTAAGGTTAGTACATTCTGTTTCCAAGAAAAATGAATTTCTGGGAGAAGGGGTGGTCCCTTCTTGGAATACACTATTTATTTCGTCAGTTTTTTATACTTAATACGTGTTGGCATTAATCCGCCCAATCGCTTGATGCGATCTTCTTCGTATTCGGTGAAGCTTCCTTCGAACCATTTTACCTGAGATTCTCCTTCAAAAGCCAGGGTGTGAGTACAAACACGGTCCAGGAACCAACGGTCGTGGGAAATGATTACGGCGCAACCACCGAATTCATTCAAAGCTTCCTCCAGGGCACGAAGGGTGTTAATGTCCAGGTCGTTGGTCGGCTCATCGAGTAACAACAGGTTAGCGCCTTCCTTCAAAGTCATGGCCAGGTGCACGCGGTTACGCTGTCCACCGGAAAGCTCGCCCACTAGTTTTTGTTGCTCTGCACCGGAGAAGTTGAATTTAGAAACGTAGGCACGGGAGTTCACTTCTTTCTCTCCTACCAGCATCAATTCATTTCCTCCGGAGATTACCTCCCAAACGGTTTTGTTCGGATCAAGATTGTCATGCTCCTGATCAACATAACCGATTTTTACAGTAGATCCCACATCAAAAGTACCGGCATCCGGCGCCAGTTGCCCGGTGATCATTTTGAATAGTGTGGTTTTACCGGCACCGTTAGGCCCTACGATTCCCACAATACCCCCCTGAGGAAGCATGAAATTTAAGTCCTCATACAGTAATTTATCGTCAAAGCTTTTGGATACGCCCTGAGCTTCAATCACCTTCGATCCCAAACGTGGTCCGGCAGGGATAAACAATTCCAATGATTGTTCCTTCTCCTTATGCTCTTCTGAAACCAGTTTGTCGTAAGAGTTGATACGCGCCTTTTGCTTCGCTTGACGGCCTTTTGGCGACATACGGATCCAGTCCAGCTCGCGTTCCAAAGTTTTTTGGCGCTTGCTTTCCTGCTTTTTCTCCATCGCCAAACGCTTCTCTTTTTGCTCCAACCAGGAAGAGTAATTGCCTTCCCATGGAATACCTTCACCACGGTCAAGCTCCAAAATCCAGCCCGCAACATTATCCAGGAAGTAACGGTCGTGGGTTACGGCAATTACAGTACCCTTATATTGTTGTAAGTGCTGCTCCAGCCAGAATACTGATTCCGCATCCAGGTGGTTGGTAGGCTCATCCAATAATAAAACGTCCGGCTCTTTTAATAGCAAGCGGCAAAGAGCCACGCGGCGCTTCTCACCACCTGATAATACGCCTACTTTTTGATCAGACGGAGGGGTGCGAAGGGCGTCCATTGCGCGCTCCAATCGGTTATCCAGATTCCAACCATCCAAAGCATCAATTCTTTCCTGTACTTCACCCTGACGAACAATCAAATCGTTCATCTTGTCCGGGTCTTCCAGAATTTCCGGTTCCGCGAATTTTAAATTGATGTCTTCAAATTCTTTCAGAAGATCAACCACTTCCTGAACACCTTCCTCAATGATTTCTCTAACCGTTTTGTCAGGATCCAATTGTGGTTCCTGCTCCAGATACCCTACCGAGTAATCTTTATCAGAAACTACTTCACCCTGAATGTTTTTGTCCAAACCAGCAATGATCTTAAGCAAGCTGGACTTACCCGATCCGTTCAGACCCAAAACACCAATTTTGGCACCGTAGAAGAAGGACAGGTAAATATTTTTCAAAACTGTTTTTTGTGGGGGATAAGTTTTGGTAACCCCCGCCATTGAGAAGATGATCTTATTATCACTCATTATACTATAGTATGGTTTTTTCTCTATTAAATATGGATACTTACAGTGCTGATTTGGCGTATTATGCCAGGATCAAGTTTCCATTTATATAATATTGCAAATATGCTAATTTTTGGGTTTAACCCTGTTTCTTTTAAGGTATTTAATTAGTTTTGCGAAAGTCAATTTTAAAGACGTACTTATAATACGATAACTTAATCCACAATACATTGGAACCGAACAAGTACGGGTACATCAAAGACGGGAAAATTTTTCGCAATGGATTTCTCGAGTTTCCTGAGCGCGAAATTGGTGACGTGAAAGAAGATGAAGCTGCCTCGATTAAATATTTCGAAGACCGCTTTGAACTCGCAAAACAAAAAGTAGACGACCTGGCCAAAACCATCGATGAGGCTACGAATAAAGGGTCTTTTTTAATGAAATTGGTGCACTTGCGTAAGCAATTGTCAGAATTTGATGCCTTAGGTGATTATGAGCCTCTTTTTGAGACGCTTAATCAGTACGAGGTGTTGATTCGGGAATTGATTGACCGTAACCGTGCCAAAAACCTGGAAATTAAAACTGCTCTTCTGGCAGAGGCGGAAGTCATTCGGGAAATCGAAGATTTACGGGAAGCCGGAGAAAAATTCAAAGATCTGAAGCAGCGTTGGTTGAAAACCGGTGCCGTAGCGGAAGAAAGCCGTGAAGAGATCGAGGGTCGTATGGAAGCGATCATGAATGAATTTTTCGAGAAGAGAAATGCATTTTTTGAATCCCGTAAGCAAGAGTTGGAGGAGAAAACCGCAGGCTATGAGGCTTTGATTGCCAAAGCGCATGCCTTGTTGGAAGAGGAAGATCTAAAAAAAGTAGATGCTGAATTCTCTACTTTGATTCCGGAGTGGAAGCAATTGCCGGTAGTGCCGGTAAAAGTTCGCAATGAATTGTGGGAGCGCTTTAAGAAGGAGACTGATGCACTTTATGCCAAATTGGATCCTGTCCGTAAGCAACGCAAAGAAGAAAAGCGTGGAGCAGTAACGGAAGTAAAGCAGGCCCTTTTGGAAAAAGTAGAAGCTTTGGCAGGTCGTGCTGATCAGGATGCGGTGAAAGAAGTGAAAGCTTTGCAGGAAGAGTGGAAAAAATCCGGTCGCTTACCAAAAGGTCAGTTTAAAGAAATGGCCGATCGTTTCTTTAATGCCTGTGATATGGTCACCGAGCGTGCATTCCTGTATCGTTTGACTTCTCAGAAAGTGAAAGGATTTCAACAAAAGTCGGAAGAAGATCAGTTGAAGTCATTGATTCGCATGTTAAGAGAATTGTACAACCGCGATATGAATGAATTGAATCTTTACCGTGAGAATGCGGAGAAATTTGGTTCGGCTTTCGGGAAGTTGGTAGACAGCAAAACCGATCTGAAAGAGCGCAAGGTACAAGTGAAAAAGCAATTGCTGGATCAGTTGAATACAGAATTGAGAGCATTGGCCTAAGGGGCCTTGAAAAAATAGAGTTAAATCCCACGTTTTTCCGACGTGGGATTTTTTTGTTTATGGGCTCCTCTTTGATTTTTCTTATCTTGAAGGGTTCATTTTTTGTTGGCCTCAAAATCGGGAAAGGTAATTTTTATGAGCAATATCCAATTAATCGTCGATAGCGGAGGAACCAAGGCTTCCTGGGCATTTACCAATTTACCCTTTGAAGAAATCGTTGAGACCAAGGGGCTTCACCCCCTATTATTATCTAGGGAGCAGATGCTGGAAATTATCCGTTCCGTGGAATGGCCGGTGCCTTTTGGTGCAGTAAAGGAAATTTTCTTTTATGGGGCAGGTTGCGGGCAACAAGTGAATGTTCAAAAAGTGAGGAATGTCTTGCGGTATTGTTTTCCCCAGGCGACGGTGGTGGTGGAGAGTGATCTGCTGGCCGCAGCCCGGGCGCTTTACGGAAGAGAAAAAGGGCTGATGGGAATTTTGGGGACCGGCGCACATGCGGCTTATTATAATGGGGAAGGAATTGATGAAAAAGCCACCTCTTTAGGCTGGTTATTATCAGATGAGGGGAGTGGAGCGCTTTTGGGAAAGGAATTGCTGCAAAAGATTTTGCGTAAGAAAATGTCTTTAGAGATTTTGCATGATTTTAGGGAGTATGCCCAAAGTACGGATGCGGAAATTATTCAGGCACTTTATGCAACTTCTTCCGCTAACCGTTATTGTGCGCAGTTTGTGCCGTTTTTGGCGCAGCATATTCATAAGCCGGAAATTATGGCTTTGGTCAAAGGGCAATTTGAAATATATTATCAGGAATATTTAAAACCACTGGTGATCAAGACCCCTTGCGAATTGCGCATGGTGGGCGGAGTGGCCTGGCATTTTCAGCACATTTTGAAAGAAGTTTTGAAAAATGAAGGATTGAATCTGGAGTTGGTTGAAAAAACGCCCATTCGGTCTTTGTTAAAATATCATCAGAAAAAAACAGAACTATAATTATATGAGTACAACGGAATCCTCCTCTTTATATGAGCACCTGGATCAAATGAGTGCCAGAGAGATTTTGGAGAATATGAATCAAGAGGATGCCAAGGTGCATGCGGCAGTTGCCCTGGCGATTCCGGCAGTGGAAAAACTGGTGGAAGGCACGGTGGAGCGCATGAAAAAAGGCGGCAGACTATTCTATATAGGGGCCGGCACCAGCGGGCGTTTGGGGATTCTGGATGCATCAGAAATTCCGCCGACCTATGGCGTGGAAGGAAAGGTCATCGGCCTGATCGCCGGTGGAGATCGGGCCATCCGGAAAGCCGTGGAAGCAGCGGAAGATCATGAGCAGCAGGCCTGGGAAGATTTAAAAGCCTTCGATATAAACGAAAATGATGTGCTGGTGGGCATTGCCGCATCCGGCAGAACGCCCTATGTTTTGGGGGGAATTGCCAAGGCAAGAGAGAATGGACTGCTCACTGCGGGCATCACCTGTAATGCCGGTTCCAAATTGAGTCAGGCGGTTGAAATTCCAATTGAAGCGGTGGTAGGGCCGGAATTCGTGACGGGTAGTACGCGAATGAAAGCGGGTACTGCTCAGAAGTTGTTACTGAATATGATCTCCACCACCTGCATGATCCGCATGGGGCGGGTAAAAGGGAATCGCATGGTGGACATGCAGCTGACCAATGAAAAGCTGGTGGATCGTGGTACCAAAATGATCATGGAAGCTACCGGTCTGGAGTATGGAAAGGCAGAGGCTTTATTGTTAGCACACGGAAGTGTCCGGAAAGCCGTGGCTGCCCATTTTTCTAAATAGCATTTAATTTTTTCGCTTTGTACAGAAGAAAATCGACCACCGCCAGGGGCTTGCAATGGGTGCCCTCTTTGTATTTGACCGAATCCATTCCTTATATGTTTGTGATGAGCGTATCGGTCATCATGTATAAAAATATGAGGCTGGAGAATACAGAAATAGCGGCCTACACCTCCCTCTTGAATATTCCCTGGGTAATCAAGCCTCTTTGGAGTCCTTTTGTTGATCTGTACAAAACCAAGCGGGAGTGGGTGGTCATTACCCAGTTTTTGATGGGGCTTTTGTTTGCCGGAGTGGCTTTTGTTTTGCCTTTACCCTGGTTTTTTCAGCTTTCCATGGCTCTTTTATTTTTGATCGCTTTCACCTCGGCTACCCATGATATTGCCGCAGATGGATTCTATATGTTGGGGCTTTCGGAAAAAGATCAATCCCTTTTTGTGGGGCTGCGATCGGTCTTTTATCGTTTGGGAATGTTTCTGATGCAGGGCCCTTTGGTGTACCTGACCGGGGTTTTGGCCAAGTCTTATCAAAATGATTTCCAGAAAGTATGGACTTCCGCGCTATTAATTCTGGGTGCTTGTTTAGTCGGATTGGCCGTGTATCACCACTTTTTTTGCCCAAAGGTCGAGCAGGAGAGAACGGAACGCTTTGATTTTCTTGCCGGCTTCAGGGCTACCCTGATTTCTTTTTTTGTGAAGAAGAATATCGCCATAGGCGTGTTGTTCATTTTGTTGTTTCGATTGGGAGAGGCACAGTTGTTGAAATTAGTCGCTCCCTTTATGTTGGATGCCCGGGAGGTGGGTGGTTTAGGGCTCGATAATGAAGCTCAGGGGTTAATTTACGGCTCTTTTGGGGTCGGGGCTTTGATCGTCGGTGGACTTGTGGGCGGTTGGGCCATTTCTAAATTCGGGCTGAAAAAGTGGATTTTCTGGATGACGCTCAGTCTGAACATTCCCAATTTGGGTTATGCGGTGCTGGCTTATTTTCAACCGGAAAACATCCTTTGGGTGGGGCTGGCCGTGGTTTTGGAGCAATTAGGATATGGTTTTGGCTTTACAGCCCTGATGATGTTCATGATTTACCTGGCGGATGGTCCACTGAAAACCAGTCACTATGCTTTTTGTACCGCCTTTATGGCTGCGGGCGTCATGTTCCCGGGAATGGTGAGTGGTTGGTTGCAGACTCAGCTGGGCTATACCGCCTTTTTCTTATATGTGTTTTTCTGTGGGATTCCGGCTTTGTTATTATTGCCGCACCTTAAAATTCCCGCTGATTTCGGGAAAAAGCAAGGGTAGGCAAATACAGGCAGGGATTAGGGGCTGTACCTCGCCCAGGCTCGGTACCGGGCTTTCGGGAGTCGCTTTTTTTGCGAGCCGCTACGCTTTCAGGCTGCAAAAAAGAGCTTCAACAATCCCTCTATCCCTCAGCCAAAAAACCGCGCTTCGATAACCATTCTGCAGGATTTAATCCGGATTATTCATACTCCAATCCTCTTTTAGCTGCAAGGCGGGAAAAATGAAGGAATTTTTCCTATTTCGAGTTTTTCCTAACGAAGCAGATGAATGAGGAGAAAGCAAGCCTATCCAAATTTGAGTTATTGATAATTCGATAAAATAAACCGCAAAACGCTGATTATTAAATGCTTATATCAACTCACTAAATCTAGCGGTGAATAATTCGGGTTAATAGACTGGTCTGGCTACTATTATCCCACGGTTTGATTTCATTTTTCCGAGATAATCACTCAGGGTTTCCTCCGTAATCATGACCCCCTTTTTTAGGGACGCATGCAGAAAATGCAATTCGGTTCCCTGCCAATAGGCAAAGCCCACATGGGAAACATCCAGTCCTTTGATGTTGGTAACCAGGGCAATAATGTCTCCGTTTTTTATCTGACTCGCCTGCTCCCTTATTTGATCTTTAGGAAGGAAATAGTGGTCTCTTTGGTTAATCTCTTTTTCCAGTTGTTGGGTCATGTGCCACAGGGAGTCATTATCCGCTAACGCCTTATAGGCTGAGCGGTGTGTGCTCATAAAATTCAGGTCTATTGGAAGCTGTTCCGGGCTTAATGTCCGGCTAATGTTTTCGATCAGGCTTTTATGTTCATTATCATCTATCCAGTCGGTAAAGTAGTGAAGTCTGGAGAAATAGCCCTCCTTGTTTCCTCCCCGGTAGCGGATACATTCCAGTGATTGACCGAATTTTTCAAAAGACGGATCATTTTTTTTGATGGTCATTCCCAGAGCCAGAACTTGCTCCACAAAAGTGGTGCAATCCATTCCGCTGACATTGATGATCAGGCTATCTTCCTTCATTCCCTGTTCCAAAGTGTTCGCAACATAAGGAGTCGGGATGAATGCTTTTCCGATTTTAGTAAGCGATTCTCCATCAGGGAGTTCTCTCCAGTTTTTCGTTTCCGCTGTCCGCAGAATTTGTACTATTGTGGTATGATCTTTGTCACTGCATGTGAGTTGCGCAAAGGCAGGGATTGAGCAAATCAGCATCAGGATTAAACTGAGGCAGCTTTTAGTATGTTGATGTACAATCTTGAAAAGTGAATACTCTATCATTGCTTAATAAAAATATTTGTTTATCCTTTGCTTTGTTAGCTTATAAATTTTGCTATTTTTGCCGAAGCTTAAAAACCCTGAGACTATTTTCTTAGTGTAATTAAGTATTACTCGAATAGCAAAGATATTTCAAGATTTAATTAAAAAGGAGGTATATAATGTACTGGACACTTGAATTGGCTTCTTATTTAGAAGATGCTCCATGGCCAGCAACCAAAGAAGAATTGATCGATTTCTGTAATCGTTCAGGAGCGCCATTGGAATTGTCGGAGAACCTTCAGGAATTGGAAGATGATGGCGAGCCTTACGAGAGTATCGAGGAAATTTGGCCTGACTATCCAACGAAGGATGATTTCTTCTTTAATGAGGATGAATATTAGAAAGACAAGATTAAAAAAAGACTGAGGTAAACACTTCAGTCTTTTTTTGTCAAAAACCTTTCTACCGGTGGCGCTTTTTTAATAGGGCTTCCGCAATATATAAGTCCTCCGGCGTGGTGATCTTTATATTTTCATAAGACCCTTCGACCAAATGGATGGCGTGACCGGCATGTTCAATTACGCTGGCATCATCGGTAAAAGTGGGTAATTCCGTCACTTCATAAGCCCCTTTGAGTAATTGGCTTTGAAAGGTTTGCGGGGTTTGGATGGTGCGGTAATGTGTACGGTCTTCGGTTTGATTTCCCCCCGTGGGTAAAACCTTTCGGATGGAATCTTTCAAGGCCACCGAAGTGATGGCATTTCCTTTTGCTTTGGCGGTTTCAAAAGCATTTTGAATGACAGTGGTGTCCACAAATGGCCTTACCCCGTCATGAATGGCCACTAAGCCCTCTTCCTTTATCTTGGATAGGCCGCTTTTCACCGAGGCATATCTGGAGGTCCCCCCTTTGGCGATGGTGAAATTTGCACTGAATTGGTGTTTGTGGACCAGCTCCTCCCAGTGACTGATTTGTCCTTCCGGTAATACCAGGATGATTTCAATTGCCCCATTATATAGAAGAAATGCTTCAATGGTGTGCATCAAAATCGGTTTCCCGTCCAGCTCCAAAAACTGTTTCGGAATACTGCTGCCCATTCGGCTGCCACTTCCTCCGGCGACGATGATGACGTATTCTTTCATGCTTGAAAATTGATGGCAAAAAAAAACGGCTAGCCGAAGCTGCCGTTCTTTTCCGTATTTTATAATTAAAGAATCAACATGGCATCTCCATAGGAGAAGAAGCGATATTTTTCTTTGATAGCTTCCTGATATGCTTCCATTACGAATTCGTATCCACCAAATGCCGCAGACATCATCAATAGAGTAGATTCCGGCATATGGAAGTTAGAAATCAGTGCGTTACAGATTTTGAAATCGTATGGAGGGAAGATGAATTTATCCGTCCATCCTTCATTCAGCTTCAAGCGACCGTTTGCCGATACTGAAGATTCTAAAGCGCGCATAGAAGTGGTTCCTACGGAACAAACACGTTTCTTCGCATCCAATGCTTTGTTGACCATCTCCACTGTTTCAGGGCCCACACGGAAATTCTCTGAATCCATTTTGTGCTTGGTCAAATCTTCCACATCTACCTGGCGGAAAGTACCCAAACCAACGTGAAGCGTAATGGAAGCGATGTCGACTCCAACGATTTCCAAACGTTTCATGATTTGAGGGGTGAAGTGCAATCCTGCAGTTGGAGCTGCAACCGCACCTACGTTTTTCGCATAGATGGTCTGGTAGCGCTCACGGTCTTCCGGTGCTACTTTTCTCTTCTCAATGATCGGATCCGGAAGTGGCGTTTCGCCCAAAGAGTCGATAAGATTGTAGAAAGCCTCGTCCTCACCATCCCAAAGGAATCGGATGGTACGTCCGCGGGAAGTAGTGTTATCCACCACCTCTGCTACTAATTCACCATCACCAAAGTAAAGCTTATTGCCAACACGAATTTTACGCGCAGGATCTACCAAAACGTCCCAAAGGTGAAGATCCTTATTTAATTCACGAAGTAAGAAAACTTCGATTTGAGCGCCGGTTTTTTCCTTATTACCATAAAGGCGTGCAGGGAAAACCTTAGTGTCATTGTTGACAAAAACATCACCTTCATCGAAATACTCGATGATGTCCTTGAAAACTTTGTGTTCGATTTTACCCGTATCGCGGTGAAGTACCATCAAACGGGACTCATCACGATTATCAGAAGGATGCAGGGCGATCAGATCGGAAGGAAGTTCAAATTTGAATTCTGATAACTTCATGTATATTCAGCAAAATTTATGGTTTGGAAACTGCTTCTGGTTTTTGCATACGAAATGCAAGATGCAAATTTAGTAAAAGGATGCTATGAAATGTAGTTTTTTGTAATTTTCTTTTTTTATTGCAAATAACTTCCTACTAATCTACATAAAACATTGAAGACACTTTTTCTGATTTGGGAGAGCTTTCGCTCTGCACTCACCGCTTTGAAATCTAACCTTTTGAGAACAATCCTCTCCCTGCTAGGGGTGACAGTCGGTATTTTCGCTATCATTGGGGTTTTTACGTTAGTGGATTCCCTGGAAAATGGGATAAAAAAGAGTTTGGATTTTTTAGGCGGAGATCTCATTTATGTGGAAAAATGGCCCTGGGGGGTAGGTGGGGAATATCCCTGGTGGAAATATTTGCAGCGTCCTCATCCTACTTATGAGGAGTTCCGTTTTTTGGAGGATAACCTTAAAGGAGCTTCCGGTATTGCCATTCAGGCCATGAAAGATGGGGTGACATTCAAAAAGGATAACAACAGCGCCAGTGGGATGATGTTAATGGGGATTTCTCATCAATATGACCAGATGATGGATTTAAAGCTGGAGCAGGGCAGGTTCTTTACACAAATGGAAGCTAATAATGGGCGCGGCGTGGTGATTATTGGGCATGATTTGGGGCAGCAGCTTTTTCCTTTGGGCAATGCGTTGGGGCAAACGGTGATGATCAAGGGTAATGCTTGTAAAGTGATTGGGGTATTGCCTTCGGAAGGGGAGAACCTGGTAAGCTTCATAGATAAGGATAAGACTTGTTTTGTGCCTTTTAACTTTTTCCGAAAAGTATATTATGTAGGTAAAAAGAATGGGATAGGGGCTTCCATGGTAATAAAGGGATTTCCCGAGGATGAAGGTTTGGAAAAGCTGGAAGGGGAAGTGGTCGGCATGATGCGCCGCCTGAGAGGGCAAAAACCCGTAGACGAGAATAATTTCGCCGTAAACCGTCCGGAAGTGATTGCAGGAGCGATTGAGAATATTTTCGGGGTACTGACCTTAGCCGGGGCGGTGATTGGTTTGTTCTCCATTCTGGTCGGCGGATTCGGAATCGCCAATATCATGTTTGTGTCTGTGAAGGAACGGACCAATTTGATCGGGATTCAAAAAGCCCTAGGCGCCAAAAGGTTTTATATTTTATTTCAGTTTCTGTTTGAAGCAGTATTGTTGAGCTTGGCCGGTGGGGCTGCTGGCCTGGTATTGGTTTATGGGCTAACCTATGCACCTACCGGATCATTGGAGTTGAGCCTTTCTTTTAAAAATATTCTGGTAGGATTGATGGTCTCTTCCATTATCGGTCTGGTGTCCGGATTGATTCCGGCCAGCGTAGCGGCTAAAATGGATCCGGTGGTGGCGATTCGACAATAGCCCGAAATTTTCACCGCAAAATTCACCGCAAAAATCACCAAATCAAGGGGCTTGTCTTCTGTATGTTACTGGTGTTTTTTCTGATTATTAATAGCTCAAATTGGAGCAAGCTTGCATTCTCCTCCATCATCTGCTTTCTTTGGAGCAAAATGAAATAGGGAATTGTTCCTTCATTTTTTCCGCCTAACAGCTAAACGAGGGAATAATCCGGGTTAAATTTCAGGCCAATAAAAAAGGCGATACTTTTCGGTATCGCCTTTTTTGATCTATACGGTGGATTATGCTTCCGCTTCCGGTATTTCAGTAGCTTCTTCTTCTCCGCCCAATCCTGATTTGGATCTGATTTTTCCTTCCAGCTCTTCCATCAATTCCGGATTATCACGAATGATGTTTTTCACAGCATCACGTCCCTGTCCTAATTTGTTGCCCTCATAAGAGAACCAGGAGCCGGATTTTTGAACGATTTCCAATGCAACGCCAATGTCCAGAATCTCCCCGGCTTTGGAAACACCTTCGCCATACATGATGTCGAATTCTACCTGTTTGAATGGAGGAGCTACTTTGTTTTTCACGACCTTCACTCTTGTGCGGTTACCCGTTACATTGT
Source organism: Persicobacter diffluens (assembly GCF_036244895.1). Classification (NCBI taxonomy): domain Bacteria; kingdom Pseudomonadati; phylum Bacteroidota; class Cytophagia; order Cytophagales; family Persicobacteraceae; genus Persicobacter; species Persicobacter diffluens. Next base: position 3,031,589 of record NZ_BQKE01000001.1, on the reverse strand, counting down.
CTGCAGACTCTTTAATCTGACCAATACGGCGGATGTCCAAACGTACAGAGGAGTAGAATTTCAAAGCGTTACCACCTGTAGTGGTTTCAGGGTTACCAAACATGACCCCGATTTTCTCACGCAGCTGGTTGATGAAAATACAGGTACAGGCGGTTTTGTTGATAGCACCCGTCAGCTTTCTCAAAGCTTGTGACATCAAACGCGCCTGAAGTCCCATTTTGGAATCTCCCATATCGCCTTCCAGTTCTCCTTTTGGAACCAAAGCGGCTACGGAGTCAATGACAATGATATCGATAGCGCCGGAGCGAATCAGGTGCTCGGCAATCTCCAATGCTTGTTCTCCATTGTCAGGCTGAGCGATCAGCAGGTTCTCTGTGTCAATGCCTAATTTCTCCGCATACACTTTGTCAAAAGCGTGCTCGGCATCAATAAAGGCTGCAATTCCGCCACTTTTTTGTGCTTCTGCAATGCAGTGCATAGAAAGGGTGGTTTTACCGGATGATTCAGGTCCGTAAATTTCCACTATTCGACCACGAGGAATACCGCCAATTCCAAGGGCGATATCTAAACCAAGGGAACCAGTGGAAATAGCAGGGATATCAGAAACACGCTCATCGCTTAGTTTCATAACCGTGCCTTTACCATAGGCTTTGTCCAGTTTGTCAAGGGTCACCTGGAGTGACTTCATCTTTTCGAGTCTATCGTCGCTCATAATATATAGGGTTATTTTTATTCAGCTATAATAATCGGAATGTTGGATTCCTTTCTGATTGGAAATTTAAGAAAGATAATTTCAAAGCCAAAGCTTTCTCTGATTTTTGTGTGAAAATTACGACTTTAAAATGTCGATAATACCACCTGATTATTGGATTTTATATTCAAACCTTGATCGATAGCGGATGTTTTGGAATGCATGGGGATAAAAATACCTTTCTTTGATGGATTATTGCTATTTTTTGTATTATTGATGTAGGATAAAGATTAAAATTTCACATGTTCAAAAAGATTCTTCTAGGAGTCCTGTTGGTATTATTTGGTTTGGCATTGCTTTATGCTGAGCTGATTGCTTATGGTTTAATGCAGGCGCAGGGGCAGTTGAAAGTCCTGTTGAAGGCTTCCCCTATCGAGGATTATCTTGAGGATGAGCAATATCCGGACTCTTTAAAAAGTAAGTTACGGCTCATTCAGGAGGTCCGTGATTTCGGTTTTCAGGAGTTGGGGATTTTCGAGAATCAGAATTATACCAAGATGTATGATCAGGGCGGAAAACCCACCCTTTGGGTTGTGAGTGCCTGTGAGCCTTTTGCGCTGAAGCCGGTGGAATGGAAATTCCCCTTGGTTGGGACTTTTCCTTATAAAGGATTTTTTGATTTGGAGAAGGCAAGGAAAGAGCGTGCGGCAATGGATGAGCTGGGGAAAGATACCAGCATCCGGACGGTCTCCGCATGGTCCACTTTGGGTTGGTTTTCAGATCCGGTAATGTCTAATTTTTTAAATAATGGGGATGGTGAACTGGCAGAATTGATTTTGCATGAGTTGACCCACGGTACTCTATTTGTTAAAGATAGTGTGCAGTTTAATGAAAACCTGGCCACTTTCATCGGGCATCAGGGGGCTATCCGTTTTCTGAAAAAGCGATACGGAAAAGAGAGTGAAGCGTATAAAACGTATATCGACCAATGGGGAGATGAACGGAAATTTGTAAATTATATGCTCGGAGGAGCCAAAGCGCTGGATGGTTTATATAAAAGTTTTGACCCTGCTTTAGTTCAGGAAGAAAAATCGATTCAAAAGCAGGAGATGATCGATGCCATTTGTCAAAATCTGGATACCGTCAGTTTTAGTGAAGGAAGTCATTACCGGGGTCTTTTCAGGGATCGTAAGCCCAACAACGCATATTTCATGTCTTTCGTACGATATAGGGAATACTATGACGAGCTGGAGCGGGAGTTGCAGCAAAAGTATCAGGGGAATGTGAAGTTGTTGCTGGAGGACTATAAATTAAAGTATTCATCAATGTAATTGAATTTGACTCAGAAATGATGCCTGTTTTTTGGACTTTAATATTGCTGATTTTGCCTTTTAATCATCCGGATTCCACGAGCCGGGTGAAGGACGGGAGTAGCTTGCCGCTATCGGAGGTGGTGGCTTATGATTTGGGAGAACGGATCACTTACCGCGTGCATTATGGGTTTATCAATGCCGGCGAGGCCGTAATGAGGGTAGATAATCAGGTGGATTATGTAAACGGCAGGCCTTGCTATAAAATGGAGGTGACGGGCCGGACGGTGGGCTTCTGGCGAAAAGTGGTCCGTATAGAAGATAAGTGGGGTTCATTTGTGGATACCGCCACCTTTGCTCCTCAGCGTTTTTATATGGATATTCAGGAGGCTAACCACCGGCATAAGGAGGTGCTGAAATTTCATCATGAAATGGACAGTGTTACGCTGGAAAAGCTCGATAAGCACACGGGCGTTTTAAAAGGGCAGGAAAATTACTTTATCCCGAATGCTGTTCACGATATCATCAGTGGTTTTTATTATTTAAGGAATATAGATTTTTCACAGGTGCCCGAGGGTACCATCATGGAGTTTAATGGCTTTTTTGATAAGAAAAACTACCGGATGCGCATTCGATTTGATGGACGGACTACGGTGAAGACCGATATGGGGAAAAAGAAGGCATTGATTCTGGTGCCGGTGATGCCGGATAATGAAACGTTTGAAAAAGATAGTCCGATTACCGCCTATTTATCCGATGATGAGCACAAGATTCCAATTAAGGTGAAAGCCCGTCTGGTGGTAGGGTCCGCAGAAGTGACGATTAAGAAATATTACCCCGGACGTAATAAGGTATTCGCAAAACCTTAATAATAAAATAACGAAGGATTCTTTCATTTTATGAAATGCGTAGCTCGTTTCTTGGCGTGATAGTTTTTTAAGTCCATCATTTTCTCTAATTTTAACCGACCAAAACAATTCTTTTTCATGGCAAAAACTGGCTACCGGGTGTTAATAGTGGATGACGAATCCGACATTCGCGAAATTTTAGAATATAATCTTACCAAAGAAGGTTATGAAGTTGAAACCGCAAAGAACGGGAAAAAAGGAATAGAAAAAGCGAAGTCATTCCATCCGCATTTAATTCTTTTGGACATTATGATGCCTGATCAGGATGGGGTAGAAACCTGTCGTCAGTTGAGAGAGATGTCGGAGTTTCAGAGTACTTTCATTATTTTTCTAACGGCGAGATCGGAGGAGTATTCCGAGGTAGCTGCTTTTGAAGCAGGAGCGGATGATTTCATTAATAAGCCGATAAAACCACGGGCTTTATTAAGCAGAATTCAGGCCTTGTTCCGAAGAGAAAGTAAGCAGGTGAATAATGCGGATAAGGTCAGTATTGGAGGGCTACAGATTGATCGGGATAGCTATACGGTGATTGTGGATCAGCAAGAAATTACCTTGCCCAGAAAAGAATTTGAATTGTTGTATTTCCTGGCCACCCATCCGGGAAAGGTATTTAACAGAGAAGAGCTGTTGCGGAATATTTGGGGTGCTGATGTTTATGTTTTAGCCCGGACGGTGGACGTTCATGTCCGAAAGGTGCGGGAGAAAATCGGAGACCAGTATATCGTAACGGTAAAAGGCGTTGGCTATAAATTTGAAGATATATTTTAAAGCCCTATCTTTAGGGAGAAAATCTGGCAAAGGCTTTGTTTCTTTGCCAGATTTTTTTTTATCATAGGGTCTTGAAATAAGATCGATAAACTTTATTCCAATGTTTTACAATTCTCGTGGTGTTGCTTCGGTGCTGGGCGTGGTGATCGCCGTAGTTACAACGCTTTTTCTTTCCCTGGTAAAAGATGTTTCGGAAATGGCCCTGTTGGTGGTATTGGGCATCTCCTTTTCTTGTTCTTATATTCTGATCATGTTTACGCTGGAGTTTTTGGTTTTCCGGGAGCTGAGTAAAATGTACGATATGCTGGATAATTTGAAATCGGATAATCTTTCTTTTTTTGAAGAACAGAATAATACCTCTACCAATCCGATTAAAATGGCGAACAGAAAAATTCTGGATTATGCCTCAGAGAAGCAGAAAGAGATTGAAAACCTCAAAAGAATGGAGGTTTATCGACGGGAATTTTTAGCGGACGTTTCACATGAGCTGAAGACGCCTATTTTTGCCGCTCAGGGATTTGTGCATACGCTTTTGGACGGAGCGATGGAGGACGAGGTGATCTTAAAGCGATTTTTGAAAAAAGCAGCGAAAAGTCTGGATGGGCTCGATAAGATGGTGCATAATTTACTATCCATCTCTCAGCTGGAGTCTGGTGATGCTAAATTATTGGTGGAAAAATATGATCTGCGTGAGCAGGTGGAAGATATTTTTGACCAGTTGGATAATAAGGCGGAGAAGCGAAATATTGATTTAAAATTCTCCACCTCTACCAAGGAGAACGTCTTTGTTTATGCCGATAAAAGACGTATTGGCCATGTGATGACCAACCTGGTGGTGAATGCCATCAAATATCAGGACAATGATAACGGCCTGGTGGAAGTGACCCTGTTGGAAGAAGATGGAAAGGTTTTTGTTTCTGTGGCCGATAATGGATTCGGTATTCCGGAGGAAGATGTGAAAAGAATTTTTGAGCGTTTTTATCGGGTAGAAAAAAGCCGGGCAAAATCCAAAGGGGGAAATGGTCTGGGATTGGCGATTGTTCGTCATATTTTACAGGCGCACGGCACGCAGTGTCATGTTCAGACTGAGGTAGGAAAAGGATCTACTTTTAGTTTTGTATTGCATAGCAAGCCTTTTAAAGAAGAGGAATTGAATATTGAAATGATAAGTGCATAAGGCACTTTTGTTATGAAGAAAGTGAAATTTGAAGATCTCATTATCTTTGAAAATGAGGATTATATTGCCATCAACAAGCCACCTCATGTGGCTACTTTGGAAGATCGGGCATCTTATACTAATATTCTGGCCATGGCCAGGGAGTACTGTGAAACGGCGCAAAATTGTCACCGGCTGGATAAAGAAACCTCAGGCGTATTGATGATTGCCAAAACACCGGATGCTTATCGTCATCTTTCGGTTCAATTTGAAAAACGAAAGGTGAAAAAGATTTACCATGCGATAGTGGACGGTATTCATGAGTTTGACCAAAGAGAAAATACCCTTCCGATTTATCCCGGAACCAAAGGGATTGTGAAGATTGATTTTGAAAAGGGAAAGCCTTCCCACACCACTTTCAATACGCTGGAAGCCTATAAAGGTCATACTTTGGTGGAGGCGATTCCGCATACGGGTAGAATGCATCAAATTCGAATTCATCTTTCTACCCTGAAGGCACCGATTTCCTGCGATGAAACTTATGGAGGATCTCCATTATTGCTTTCACAATTGAAAAGAAAATTCAATTTAAAAAAGGGAACGGAGGAGCAGCCTTTATTAAAGCGCTTTGCTTTGCATGCCTTTGCCATTGAGTTTAAAGATCCGAAGGGTAAACAAATGAAAATATCCGCTCCCTATCCTAAAGATTTTGCAGTAGCAGTTAAGCAATTAGATAAAAATAGATACTAGTATTCAATGATTAAGGTTCTTTACATTTGCCTGGGGAATATTTGCAGATCTCCCCTGGCAGAGGCCATAATGAGGCAGTTGGTAGAGGAGGAGGGCCTTTCTGATAAATTTGAAATTGATTCCTGCGGAACGGCTGCTTATCATATCGGGGAAACACCGGATGAGCGAACTTTGGCTAATGCCCGAAAAAATGGCATTGAAATCAACCACAGAGGCAGACAGTTCAGTACATTGGATTTTGAGCAGTTTGATTATTTGCTGACCATGGATGATGCTAATTTCCGAAAAGTGAAGGCCCTTCAAAATGGTAAGGGAGATTATAAATTAGGGAAGTTAAGGGATTTTGACGAGGAAGGCATTGGTCAGGATGTGCCGGATCCTTATTATGGCGGGCCGGAAGGCTTTCAGCATGTCTTTGATTTGTTGATGCGCTCTAATAAGGCACTTTTACAATCTCTGAAAGAAGCACATCAGCTGGTATGATGAGCAGTGAAAATATTACAGCGGCCTTATCCCGAATCAGGGGTAAGGCCGTTGTGCTTTCTGAGGTTTTGCCTGTTTCGGGAGGCGACATTCATCAGGCTTTTCATTTAAAAACCAGAGCGGGAGATTTTTTTCTGAAGGTGAATCAGGCCGGCCGGTTGGCGATGTTTGAAAGTGAAAAGGCAGGGCTTGAAGCATTGCGGAAAGGAAGTTTAAAAGTACCGGAAGTGTATGGTCTAACCACCGAGGGCGAGCATGCTTTTTTGCTGATGGAGTTTGTGGAAAGAGGCGAGGAGACTCCTGAATTCTGGCAGCGCTTGGGACATGGAATGGCACGGCTTCATCAGCTATCAAGCCCTTGTTTTGGCGCTTTTGAGGATAATTTTATCGGTACGCTTCCTCAAAAGAATACTTCAGTAAGGGATGGCTATGAATTTTTTATTCTGCATCGATTAATGCCTCAAGTCAAGCTGGCCGTTGATCAGAGCGTCATTTCGACAGCGGAATCCAAGGTGTTTGACACTTTTATTAAACAAATCAGACAACTGATTCCGGATCAACCGGCGGTTTTGTTACATGGAGACTTATGGTCCGGGAATAAAATGCCGGCATTGGATAATCAGCCTGTAATCTTTGATCCTGCAGTTTATTATGGCTGGGCGGAACAGGACCTGGCCATGACGCGGCTTTTTGGAGGTTTCTCTCCAAGGTTTTATCAGGTATATCAGGAAGAAATGGGCATGCCGGCGGGCTGGGAACAAAGGATGGATTACTATAATCTGTATCCTTTAATGGTGCATGTGAATTTATTCGGGAGATCCTATTGGAATCAGGTAAGTTCGGTTCTGAGGAATTTTAGATGAAAAAAAGCCACCAGAAGAATGGTGGCTTTTATCCGAAGGATTGACAGAAATATTCATGACCCTTTTTACCCTAATGCTTCATACTTAGATTTAGTGACTTGCTGTAAACAAAATATTATCAGTGTGTCGCGGTTGGGGTAGCTGGTTTATGAACAGCCTAAATTTGGTTAACCAGAATTATTCGCCGCTAGTTTTAAAGATCATCTCAAATGGCTTTTTATCAGCTCGTTCCGATTGAGCCTGCTAAATTTCTTATAGCCCAAATTTGGGCAAACTTGCTTTCTCCTCATTCATCTGCTTCCTTGGAAAAAATTCGAAATAGAAAAATCCCTTCATTTTTCTCGGCTGCCAGCTAAAGAAGGATTAGAGCTTGAATAATCCGGCTTAGCGTAATTCGGCTTTAGAATCTGGGCATTCTACAGACTTTTCTGTGTGTGGATGCTACGTTTTCTTCCTCTTGCCTTCATATTTCCAAATCGGTAAGAGAAGTTGAGGTAGAATACGGGGTTTTCACTGTTCCAATAATTTTCTTCATGGAATCCCAAGCCATAAACATTATTGGACCAGCCAGAATAGATCAGGTTTTGAGCCCTGAAAGAGATATTCCCCTTCTTTTCTAAAATGTCCTTGCTCACCGTCATGGACATGGCATAAAAAGGATTGGAAACATTTTGTAAGCCGTAATTATTGCCATCGTAATTACCATTGGCAATAATTTTCAAATTCCATGGCAGCATAAAGGTGGCATTCAGCTTGGCGCTCAGATTCAGGTCCGGGCGATTGGGGATGGTATAAGTGGTGTCATTGAAATCAATATGGGTCAAGTCAATTCCACCGGATAAATTCCACCATTTGGTGATGTTCACATCTCCGCTCACTGAAACGCCATAAGTTTCTACGGATCCCAGGTTTTGAGAAGTAGTCACATTGGCCTGGCTTTCTTCCTCAAAAAAGGAGTAGCTTCTGATAATGTCATTCCCTAAACGAACATACGCGCTGGTCGAAATGGTAAATTTCTCCGGGCGGTAGCCATAGGACAGTTCCATGGAGTTGGTGAAGGAAGGCTTCAGGTCCGGGTTTCCTCGCTGAATGTTCTGAGGGTTTTCATAAACTTCGAAAGGTGCAATTTCATCAATATTGGGGCGGCGTACTCTTCGGCTATAGCTGAAGCCTAAATTCGCTTTCTCTCCCAGTTTTTGTTGAAGGGACAAAGTGGGGAACAAGCTGAAATATTCATTGGTAAATGGCGTGTCGCCCTCACTTAACTGAATGGTTCCCTGCTGAAGGGCGTGTTCTGCTCTCAGACCAGCCTGCACTTCCATATTTTTAATTTGAGTGGAGAAAGTAGTGTAAACGGCCGAGATCATGTCATAATAATCGTAGCCAAAGTCCACATTTTCTTCTCCATTGTTGTTGGTGGAATTGGAAAAAGCATCGGTGTATTCTCCTTTATACCCAAGTTCAATCTTAGCCTTTTCACTGATATTTTTGCTGAAATCCAGTGTCGGGACAAAAATGTTAAAGGTAAAAAGGTTGTTATTGTTCTGACTTACTACGCCTCCGGTTTCATCTTTTTGAGTGTTGGCACTATTGAAGAAGCCGTGTCCATCCATATACCATAAATCTGTTTCCAAATAACCATCTTTTATTTCCCGACGGTAATTCAAGTCAAATTGGTGTCCTTCATTCATGTTCTCCGAAAAGCCTTTTCCATTTCTGAAAATAGTGGGCAGTCCCGCCTGCTCTAAGCTCTGGGTAAAAGGCTGGTTGGAAGTGGATTCCCATTTGAAGTATTGATAGTATCCACTTAGCGTATTTACAGAGTCAATGAAATAATCAAGTCCTCCTTTATACTGCTGGAATCCCTGGTTTCTGAAAATTTCCTGGTCCTGCTTTAAAAGTGCGCCGGATTCCTCAAAAGTTCTTTCAAATCCCCTTTCATGATTCCACCTTTCTTTAGAAAAGTTGGCTTCGGCAAAAACGTTGAATTTTCCCACACGGTAATTGAAGTTCATACCGCCATTGTATTTATCCCCTGTACCGACACCACCTCTTACCATTCCATTAAAACCCTGAATCCGGTTCTTTTTTGTAATGATATTGATGATTCCTGATATCCCTTCCGGATCGTATTTAGCGGATGGATTGGTAATGACATCCACGCGCTCTACTAAATTGGGAGGCAGAGATTTTAAAGCTTCGGCAGGGGACAGCTGAGTGGGTTTATTGTCAATGAGTACACGAACGTTGCTATCTCCTCTTAAAGAAATATTGCCTTCACCGTCAATATTAATATCCGGAACCTGTTGCAATACATCTGAAATATTGGTGTGTCCCGCCGCTAATTCAGGCGTAATGTTCACCACCTTCTTTCCGAGCTGTTGTTCGATTTTTACTCTTTGTCCTTCAACGGTGACTTCTTCCAAAAGCTTTTTGGAAGGTGATAATCCAACTTCTCCCAAATTTATGTTCATGCTTCCTTTTACAAAATCCAGTGTTAGTTGATGAGTTTCATATCCCATAAACTGGAAAAGGACTTCGTATTTTCCCTTTGAAATATTTTTGATGACAAAATTTCCACTTTCATCACTTATCCCTCCTGTGATATTTTTTTCTTCCTGCTGAAGGGATATGGTGGCGTAGGGGATCGGTTCGCTGGTGGTCGGGTCGATTAATTTTCCTTTTAAACTACCCTTGACGGCGGCGTGTTCCGGTTCATTATTAGCCCAAAGGGTAAGAGGAAAAAGTAATAGGAGGCTAAGGTAAAAGTAGGTTTTCATTTTCGATTAAGATAAAGGATCTGATTTATTTCCCTTACTATTAGGAAAATCTTGTGCCAAAATGAGATTCGGTGAGGATCGGTTAAAAACCTGTATAAGTGGTAAGTGTCCGGTTTAAGGGTGTCCGAATACGGACAATTTTGTTCGTTGGTGGACGAAAAGTGTCCGATAATTTCAATGCTAAAAATAAATAATGGAGCTGCGTTTTTTTTTTAATATGTAAGGAGGATTCTTATCTTTATATCTAGAAAAGGGAATATTTTAGCCTGCAGGCATGAATTTGATAGATTTTTTTAGTCATTTATTTAACCGCACCTCCAGAACCACTTTTGCTGCAATTTGGGTTATGGCTTTTTCACTAATGGTCTTATTGGTGAATAGTACGGTTTCAGCTGAGATGTTTAGCTGGATAAGCTCGGTGAATCTGTTCTTTGGGTTTTTATCTACAGGTGCCGTTATGGCTATTATTTTTGATCGATTTTTTTCGCATGCACTTTTAGCCGTGCTCGCGATGGTCATGTCTCCCCTTTGCTACTTAATATTTGCTTTGGTTTTTGATTTTGTAGAGGTAGAGTCATTAATCATCTTTAGTGTGGCGGTGGTCGCTATTTCTTTTTTTCCATTGGGAGTGTGGGGGAATAGTTTGTCTTCCAGAAGGAAGTCATTGGTAGTAAGTGCTTTTGGGTTTCTTCAGGTGCTTTTTGCAGCCTATTTACTGTTTAAAGAGCTGGGGGTAAATGAGGAGTCCTTGATGATTTCTTATATGATTTTAATCACGGTCGCTTTTTGTTATTTAACAGTGTATTTGGTTTTGGTGCCCAGAGATAAGGAAAATCAAATATTGGCTTATGATAACAAGCTATGGGCTCAGATTGCTGGAAATATCGATGTATATGGCTTTCTATTGGATTATAAAAAAGCGGAATTTGTCTGGGAACGAGGACTGTATAATGTATTTGATTTAAGTGTTCCCACCAAAATTGGATTTGATCAACTTCAGGATCTGTTGGATGAAGAGAATATCAATTGGTTGAAAGAGAGCTTAGTTAAGTTGAGCGCCAAACCCAATGCCGAAGAGCATAACGAACTAAAGGTGAAAATTAACACGGTGCGTGGGGAGAAATGGTTGTCCTTAAAGACCATGCGTTCCAAGGACTACCCAAATTGTATTCTGGGGGCGGTTCGTGATGTAACCAATGAACATCAGATATTAGATCAGTACGAACGCGTAAGTGCCCTCAAGGATAAGATTTTGGCCTCGGTGGCGCATGATTTATCCGGGCCGTTAAACCGTATAGAAGGGTTGAGTGAGCTGGTGGGCATGTCATTCAGAACGGATCGTATCAATACACAAAAATACCTGGACCTGATCAGTCAGAATGCTACCAAAGGGCAGGAGTTAATCCGGGAGTTATTGACACATTCAGAGTTTGAAGAAGGTCTGGTAATACTGGAAGAGAAAATTGTTGACTTAAGGGCTTTTGTTAACGAATCGGCTTATTTGCATCAGGAGGAAATGCGAAAGCATGGTTTGGTTTTAAGAATAGAGTTACCCACTCATCCTGTTTTTTGTGCCATTGATGTTTCAAAAATGGGTCGTGTAATTGATAATTTATTGACAAATGCAATAAAGTTTACTCCGGGAGGCGGCAAGGTGAAAATGTCACTTTCTCTTGATGAAAAGGAAGTTGTTTTGTCTATTCAAGATACCGGAATAGGTATTCCCGAAGAGTTATTGCCCGTATTATTTGATCGTTTTACTGAGGCAGGAAGAAAGGGTTTGTTGGGACAGAAATCTACCGGCCTGGGGATGTCCATTGTAAAGCAGGTCGTTGATTTGCATAATGGAACCATTCAAGTAGATTCCCTTCAGGGCCAAGGCACAAATTTTCAAATAAAGCTTCCTTTACAGGAACAAATAGAATCCGTAGCGGATACGAAGCAGTCTATCAGTTTAATAGGATAGTCATTGTTTTTTTCTGTCTGGCAAGTTTCCGAATGAAGGAAGCGGAACCGGTTTTGTGAGAATGTCATGGCCTGTTATCAGTTTACAGGATCAGAAGTGGTATTCATTTGTGGCCGCCTCTTGCTTAGGCTTATTCCTGTTTTTCAATTCTTAACCCGGATTATTCATGCTTTAATCCTCGTTTAGCTGTAAGGCTGAAAAAATGAAGGAATAGTCTCCTATTTCGAGTTTTTTCCAACGAAGCAGATGAATGAGGAGAAAGCAAGCTTGCCCAAATTTGGGCTATAAAAAAATCAGGGGAAACGAGTCTATTGAGTTGATAATAAAACAGTTAAGGTGAGCTACTTAATTTAGCGGTGAATAATTCGGGTTAATCCAATTGCAGGCCTATCCGCTTCAGTAGCTCCGTAGAATAACGTGATTTTACTCAAAATATTCACTGATAGGTTTTCGCTCGCTCAAAATGAATTAAAATCAGTGCATTGCAGCTGGTTTTATTGATTTTATCATAGTTCAAATTTGACTAAGCTGGCCTTTTCCTCCATCATCTGCTACGTTGAAAAAACTCAGACAAAGGCGCTGTTCCTTTATTTTCCCGTCTTGCACTAAATCGAGGATTTAAGCATGAAAAATTGGGGTTAAGCTGCAAATCGTAAAAATAGGAAAATCGCCCATTTTTAGATTTCTTCAAAAGTGGAAAATGCTGAGTGAATTGGATGATCCAATACGGAAGAGGGTTTGTATAAAAAAACAACCTATTAATTAGCTGTAAATCAGTGGGTTTGCGGATTGAGTGATTTAGATTTTGCTTCAGAACGTGTTTGAAAGCACGTCATTCGAGGTCAAATTCGAATTGTTGGAAGTGATTTTGTATAATAATTTCTCAACATTAGCGCTGCTATTCTCTCAAAATAATCGGGTATTGCTACTGCGATATTTACATTTGCGCTTCAATTTTTGGCTTTTAAACACACTCTAATGAATTCACCAATAAGAGGAGGGTAGTAATGAAAAAGTGGGATAGGCTGAAAAAACAAAAGGCTTCATAATTGAAGCCTTTTGTTGTAGAAAGGAATGGCTAAAAAAAGCATATATTCCATTCTTGATTTCTTTTTGAAATCACTGCTGCGTCAGGAGAAGAAGATAAAGGTTCCGCTCCCGCATAAGCATCATTCGTTTTCAAACTGACAATCGCAGTTTCCGCTTGTGTTAATTCAGAGGAAACAAATTCCTCATTTTCATTTTGTGAAAAAAACAACCCCCAAGCGGCGATTTGGAAAACGCTGAATAGGGTTAAAGATCTTTTCATGGGGAATATTGGTTATACTTAATTATGGGAAAGCTTAATCTATACTTGTATAAGTGCAAATAGTAGGCCAAATCCGAAATTATTTTTCCAGATTGTACAAAATATTTACATTTTCCGTTACACTAATGTCCTTGGGGTTAAAGCCCGGATCGCTGTAAGCGCCTCTATCCATTTTCATTGCATCCATGGTAACTGATGCGTAAGGAACAGGCCTGTTGTACGTTTGACCATAATCGATTTGTTTTATTTCACCAAGGGAAAGGTTTGCCGCCTTGCAAATGGTGAGTGCCTTCGCTTTAGCATCCTGAACAGCAAGCACTAATGCTTTATTTCTGGCTGATTCTAAGTCTTTTATGGAGAAAGAAACAGTGAGTCGAGCATTGCCTTCAGTGTTGCTTACTGTTGTAATAATCTTTTTTAGTTGGTCATTGTTTAGAGGTATTTCAACATTTATTTGATGTTTGGCCAAAAAGCCCATATCCTCATTTTTGCGGGTGGTTGGATTGTATTGAAAATCCTTTTCAATTTGATAATTGGAAGTAAAAATTTGATCATTTTTGATGCCTTGATCTTTTAAAGCCTGCTGGAGTTTCTGGCTAATTTGGTTGAGCTGATCAAAGGCCAAATTAAAGGCTTCATTTTTTCCTTCCACAGATACGGTGACTTTCACCCAGTCCGGACTGGCAGCATAAGTGCCTTGGCCTGAAATCATAATGGTGTTTTCCCGTGGATTTTTGATTTGCCCAAATGCGGTCGCACACATCAATAGGAAAATCGGGATTATTGCGGTAATTCTCATAGGAACTAATAGTGTGGTTGCGGTGCAAAAATATCCAAAAGCGGATAATTTCCGAAATAATCTCATGCCTATTTTGAATATTATATAATTTTTGACATAAAAAAAGGTGATTATCAAACAATATTGATCATCACCTTTCATTTTATATATGTAGAAAGTATTATTTACTAAAAGCTTCTACTTCGTGGTTGAGGTTGGTGCTAAATATCGGTATGCTAAGCTTTACCGCAGTATAAAACATCTGTTTGGAGACCTGAGGGCGCATACCAATTTCAATGCCATATCCCCAACCAAACTCCCGGTTGAATTTACCATCAGCTCCTAGACGGAAACCAAATTTATTATGCTTGATCGGAGAGAGATCGTACTCATTTCCATCATAGCTGAGGTTTTCAATGTTGGTCCAGGGGGTTATCAGCATATCAGCATAAACCGAAATGATCATATCACTGGCTGTAGAGGAATATGTCCTTGTGGGCTTAATCGCAAAGTTCTTGATCCAGGTTAAAGAGCCTCCCACAGCAAAACCAAAAGCGGATTGGTTGGTGTACATGGTGGAGTCAGAGGATAAGGGCTGTGCATCAACCCCTTCACGTAAAACGTTAATGGATTCAATGCCTTGCTTCCTCATGGCTGTGCCCACATCAATACCACCAGACTGGAAATAAGGCCCTAAACGGGCTCCGTATATCTTTCTTACTTTGGATGGGACTTTGATGTGATCCGGAACTTTGGATTTCCACTTGTTTCCACGGCGGTAACTGCTTCTGTACAGAATCATTTTGGTCTCCGTATCCTTCTCCCAGTCCTTAATATGGTAGGTGCCAATAATTTCACCGGCCATAGAAGAATGGGTGGAAGTTGAAATCCCATTTACCTGCTGAATATTATTTCTAGCGGAAAGATTTTGCATCAGATCAAAAGGTCCTCCATAGGCTCTTCTGAAATCAGCTTTGATGTTTAACAGCGATTCGTGGTAGTATTCGGCTTCCAGTCCGAATCCGACATACATATTCGCACTACCCACTTCTGCAATCACCGGCTGCAGCTTCATGAATAGCTTGTTAATTTCGTAAGGTTCATCATACAACTCTTCATAGGTGACACTTTTAGTTTGCCCCCAAGAAGGGATGTAAGAAAAAATCATCAGAGTGATGATTGGTAAAAGGTTGTACCGCGCCATAAGCACAGAGGTTGGGTTAATGTAAAATAAACTACAATGATTTCAAATATACATTATTAATACAAATAAAGTAGGGAAAAGTCATGAAAGTAAGGAATTATTAAAATTGATTCCCTTTCCATTCAATGTTTTAGAGAGGAAAGATATCCTCTAAAAATAGACTTTTTCTGGTGTAAGGTATTATTTGAAAAGAAAAAAAAGTGATGCTTTTTCAGGCATCACTTTTGTGTTTTTAGTGGATTGCTTTAAGGGCTTTTCCAGCAGCATCAATAATTTTTGATATTTCTTTATCGGTGAGCGCATCTGAGATGAACCAGGTTTCAAACTGACTTGGAGGTAGATAAACCCCTTCTTCCAGCATGGCATTGAAGAATTTACCGAATTTCTCTAAATCACAGGACTTGGCATCCTCAAAGTTGTGCACTTCATTTTCGGTGAAAAACAAAGTATACATAGAGCCAATCTGGGAAGTGTAGTAATTGAGATTTAAGGCTTTTAAGTGTGCAGCAATTCCATCAGCAATTTTTTGTGTTTTTTCGGTAAGGCGCTGATACAAATCTTTGTCATTTTTAATTCTTTTCAGCTGTGCCAAACCTGCTGCCATTGAAATAGGATTCCCCGAAAGTGTTCCGGCCTGATAAACCGGTCCCTGTGGAGATACAAAATCCATAATTTCTTTTTTACCCCCATAAGCACCAACAGGCATTCCGCCTCCAATGATTTTTCCAAGGGTGGTAATGTCGGCTTTTACATTGAACACTTCTTGCGCCCCACCTGCTGCCAGGCGGAAGCCGGTCATTACCTCATCGACGATCAGTACCATACCTTCCTCGTCACAGATTTGTCTTAAGCCCTCTAAATATCCTTCCTGAGGAAGTACGCAGCCCATATTACCAGCCACCGGCTCCAGGATAATCGCTGCAATCTGGTCTTTATTGGCGTTGACTAAAGTGCGAATAGCTTCCAGGTCATTGAAAGGAGCGGTAAGGGTATCTTTTGCTGTGCCCACTGTAACACCGGGAGAGTTAGGCTCTCCCATGGTGATGGCGCCTGAGCCCGCTGCAATTAAAAAGGAGTCCCCATGACCATGATAGCATCCCTCAAACTTGATCATTTTCTCACGACCGGTATAGCCTCTGGCCAGGCGAATAGCGGACATGGTGGCTTCCGTACCGGAGTTGACCATTCTTACTTTTTCAATAGAAGGAACCAGGTCGGTAATTAATTCCGCAATTTCTACCTCAGCGGCTCCGGGAGCTCCGAAAGATAAGGAGGATGGAATGGCTTCCTGAACAGCTTTGAGTACTTGCTCATCCGCATGGCCGAATATCATCGGGCCCCAGGAGTTAATCATGTCGATGTAAGCGTTGCCATCGACATCATACATATAAGCCCCCTTGGCATGATCAATAAATAAAGGGTTTCCTCCAACGGCTTTAAAGGCACGTACAGGAGAGTTCACTCCACCGGGAATATAATTTTGAGCCTCGCTGAATAGCTTTTGGCTTTTCTCTTTTATCAACATATCAATAAATTTTATTCTTCAATAATTGCCTTTACCACTCCATCGTCAGCTAAAATCAGCTCTCCATCCTGGAAGTGAAGGATGGGCACCACCTGATTGTCATTGGACAGGTAAAAAAGATTTTGGTCGGTAAGCACTCCTTTGATGACCTGGTCTTCCATTTCCTGTTGTGGTAGGTTGCCATATTTGGCCATCATTTGTCCGAAGCAGATGAGGGTTTCATAGCCCAGGTCCACAAAACGGGAAGGGAAACGATTGGCTTGTTTGACGTATCGGTCAGAAAAACGGTCATACTGAGCACTACTGGTTTCAATATAAGCTGGGGCGATAAGGTAAGCATTTAATCGCGCCATGGCATCCAATGGGATTTGCTTATCCTGCATCCAGGAAGCCATTCCCAAAAGTGATACCTGATCGTTTCTGGTGGTTAAAGCGGAAAGCATATTGGCTGCCAAAGCTTTATTTTCAGAGGCTACAAAAACGTGGTCCAGGCTATCCGGACGAATTACAAAAAGCTCCTCTGTTGTGGGAGCATCAGGATTTTCCTCCAGGATATTAACCAATAAACTGTCGGCAATGGGTACTTCTTCCTTTTGTGTAAAAAAGTTTAAAGCTTCCTGCTCCTTGCCTTTTTTTAATTTCAACAGATGGTTGACCTGATAAGTAGCATTTTCTTCTACAATTTTTTTGTACTGATAAGCCATAGTTGAATCTGCCGCATTGTCCATATAAACAATCATGGCGTTGCGATTCAAAGTGTCGGTACGTTGTACCATGAAATTGGCGGCGGCAATGGCCTGCGTTTTTGGTGTCGGCTGGTAAAGGAAGCTAAAAGGGTTGTCACCAATAACTTTTTCGTTTTGAGAGACCGGATTCACCATATTGATCTGGTGTTCGAAACAAAAATCAGAAACCTCCTTGGATGGACCGGGATATAGCGGGCCAATGATCAAGTCCATGGATTTTATTTCCGGCTGTTCTAAAATCTGGGCAGTTACTTCGGCCTTCTTTTTGGTGTCATAAGCATGCAGTTCCACATTGATGCCCATGCCTTTCAGACGTCCTTGTGCCATTTCCAGGCCTTCAAACAACTCCCAGACAAAATCTTTTCGGTTATTGTAATGGGTGGTGTCTAAGCGGAAAGGCAGCATTACCGCGATATGGTAAACGTCTTTTCGCTCACTTTTTCTAAGGTTAGAGGCCGCATAATTTTCCGGGTTTAATTGGTATTCCGTAATTAACTGGGCAAGTAGGGGGCGGTCCTGTTGGTTGATGGGCTGGGCGTAGATTTGATTCGCCAGGGCTTCGGCTACTGCTTTTTCCCCTGGAAAACGTTGTTGTAATCCTTGCAGGGTGAATACATCTTTTTCCTGAAGTTGGATCAGCGCATAGGCTTGTGCCTGTTCCCGGATGGTAGTGGATTTCAGTTTGGCGAAATTAGCAAAAGCAGAAGGGTAGTTTTCTTCCTCCAAATAGCATTTCCCTAACCAAAACCGGCCTTCGTCAATGGACTTCCAGTTCGGGTGTTCGGTGACCAACTGTCGGAACATATTTCTCGCCACTTCTTTTTGGCCGGCTTCATAAGCGGATAATCCATAATAAAACTGCCCGTAGGCTTCCATATTTGCATCCTCACTGTCAGTCAATGGGCGAAGCACTTCCATTGCCATGGCATACTTCCGGATTTTATAAAAATCTTTACCTCTCTGTAGTGTTTCCTGGTTGCTCTTTTTTTGTGCCAAAGCCGGTCCATTAAAAAAGGTAAGGATGGTTAGGGCCAAAAAGTATAATTTCTTCATGTTATAGGAGATAACGTTAGTTTTTTCTTAAAAAGAAGACGAAAAAAAGATTCGTTTGCAGGTAAATTTCTTCCTTTTTGAGCATTGATCCAAACGCCCTTGTTAAATTGATCTCAAAAGTGTCTTCAGGCAATGCAAAAGCCATAAAAAAACCGCAGCATTTAACATCCTGCGGTTTTTTATTGCTATCAATTTGGGATTATTCCCACTCAATGGTTGCTGGTGGCTTAGAAGAGATATCATACACTACGCGGTTCACCCCTTTTACGCGGTTGATGATATCATTGGAAACCTCTTTTAGGAATTCATGTGGTAATTCAGCCCAGTCTGCTGTCATACCGTCTACGGAAGTTACCGCGCGTAGGGCAACAACGGATTCGTAAGTACGCTCATCACCCATTACACCTACAGACTGTACCGGAAGCAACATCGATCCCGCCTGCCATACGTAATCGTACAGGTGGTGCTTTCTCAATCCGTTAATCCAGATATGATCCACCTCTTGCAGGATGCGAACTTTCTCGGCAGTCACCTCACCCAAAATACGGATTCCTAAACCAGGTCCCGGGAATGGGTGACGACCCAAAATTTTAGGATCAATATCCAAAGATTTTCCTACGCGGCGAACCCCATCCTTGAAAAGACTTCTCAATGGCTCCACCACTTTTAATTTCATATAATCAGGTAGTCCACCCACATTGTGGTGAGACTTAATGGTTGCTGAAGGACCGTTTACAGAAACAGACTCAATCACATCCGGGTAAATAGTACCCTGACCCAACCATTTTGCATTTTCTACTTTGTGAGACTCATCATCGAATACCTCAACGAATACACGGCCAATGGCCTTTCTTTTGTCTTCTGGATCAGTCAATCCTTCCAATGCATCATAAAAACGCTGGCTGGCATCAACGCCTTTTACATTCAAGCCCATTCCTTCGTAAGAAGCCAGAACTTCTTCGAATTCATTTTTACGAAGCAAACCGTTATTTACGAAAATACAGTGCAGGTTCGAACCAATCGCTTTATTGATCAGTACCGCAGCTACGGTTGAATCTACTCCTCCGGATAAACCAAGGATGACTTTGTCATCTCCTAACTGCTCTTTTAATTCAGCAATCATGGTATCTGCAAAAGCATCCGGCGTCCAGTTTTGGCTTGCACCACAAATGTCTACCACAAAGTTTTTCAACAATTGCTCCCCTTCTTCAGAGTGTGTTACTTCCGGGTGAAACTGTACACCGTAAGTTTGCTCTCCTTTTACATGGAAAGCGGCTACGTCTACAGACTCAGTAGAGGCAATAATTTCAAAATTTTCAGGAAGGGAAGTGATGGTGTCGCCATGAGACATCCATACCGTAGATTTTTCCGAGATATTTTTCATCAAGGGATTCTGAGCATCAAATTGCTCCAGATGGGCACGTCCGTACTCACGGATTTTACTTGGAGTGACTACTCCACCGTGGGCATGTGCTAAATACTGTGCACCGTAGCAGATGCCTAGTACTGGAAGGTTACCGCGGAATTTTGCAGTGTCTAATTGAGGGGCATCTTCTTGTCTTACAGAACAAGGACTGCCGGAAAGAATCACACCAATAACGTCTTCTGATATTTCAGGAACTTTGTTAAAAGGGTGGATTTCACAATAAACATTCATTTCACGGATGCGACGCGCAATCAGCTGCGTAACCTGTGATCCGGAATCAATAATGAGAATCTGTTCAGCCATGCGCAAAAATAATAGATTGATTTAAAACCACCATCAAATTAAAGGCTAAGTTTCCACTATTATATCGAACAGTTGGAAGCAGGTTTGTCTTTCCTTAAAAGATTTCCCTAATTGTGAAAAAATTAGGTTTTTGTTATAAGATTTAAAGCCAGTTGATTGAAT
The DNA here is from genome assembly GCF_036244895.1 of Persicobacter diffluens. Taxonomy (NCBI): domain Bacteria; kingdom Pseudomonadati; phylum Bacteroidota; class Cytophagia; order Cytophagales; family Persicobacteraceae; genus Persicobacter; species Persicobacter diffluens. Next base: position 3,011,408 of record NZ_BQKE01000001.1, on the reverse strand, counting down.
GCATAAAATTTTACCAGGCTTTGCCATTCTAGTGTTTTTGCTGATCCTTTGCTCGGAGAGTAGGGGGCAGTCAGTGGTGCCCTCTAATTATTATTTCCGGTCCGAAACATTGAGGGCCGTCAGTTCCGATCGGAAGGATACCATTCGCCATTTGAATCTGCATGATTCCACTATATACCGCATGCCTGAATGGGTGGCTCATTGTATTAATCTGGAGTCATTGGATATTTCTCAAACCAGAATTATTCAATTTCCCAAGTGGATGAAGGATTTGACAAAATTGGAACGTGTCATATATAATGGAGGGAAGAAGCCACTTTCGCCCTCCAGCATGATTCCGGTTTATGAGCAGGGAGAGTCTTTGGCGCCTCCAAGGTTTTCAAATTTGCCCCAGGTGAAATATTTGGAAATGCGTTTTCATGCCTGGGAGTCTGCCCCTATGTCGATCACAAAATTAAAAAATCTGGAAAAACTGATCCTCTCTGATAATGCCCTGCAGCAATTTCCGAATCAGTTGAAAAAGCTGAAAAAATTAAAGCAGTTGGATTTGGCTCGAAATGCCATTGAGTTGCCGGAGCGTTGGATGTCAATGCCCTCTTTAAATAAGTTAGATTTGCGATCCAACTTAATATGGAAATTACCCGAAGGATTTGAGCGCCTTCCGGAATTAAGGTATTTGGAGTTGGGGAATAATCGGTTGAACGTTCAGGATTTGAATCAAGGATTGAAAACAACTCCTCCATTGCGCTATTTAGGGCTTGGCCAAAATGAGTTGGATTCCTGGCCTAATGTCCTTAACCGCATGATGACTTTGGAAAAACTGGACCTTTCGCAGAATGGTCTGAAAACATTGCCCGAGGTGGGCTTTGGCTCCCTGAGCAACCTGGTGGTATTGAATTTGGCTTTTAATCAATTCCAAAATGGCCTGGAGGCTTTGGAGGAGTTGCCCGCGTTAAAAGAACTGGACCTAGATCATAATCAACTTTATGAGTTAGACTTCAAAGTAGGAAAAATGAGGCAGCTGCAAACTTTGGTGTTGAGCCATAATGCCTTTGAATATTTTCCCCTGACCCTTTTTGAAGTCCCTCAATTGAAAAAATGCGATCTCTCCTTTAACAGAATAGCGAATAAACCCGCCCAGGATTGGACCAAAGAAAATGATACCTATTTGTGGTTGCTCATGAAGGGAAACCCGATTCAGGGGGACCAGTTGCAGGAGTTTCGGGCCGAATGTGCCGAAATGGGCGTGATGCTGGATTATTAATTTTTTTCAAGAGGCCAATTCGCTACACCAGTCCGGGCTGGTGGTAGTTGCTTTTTGTTTTTTATCGAAAAAAAGGAATACCCTTATTGGGTGGAATGGGCGAATTGAGGTTTAGAGTGAGTTTAAATCCGCACTATCCGATTGAAAATTCGAATTATTGGAGGTGATTTGGTTATATCTCAACAATAGCGCTCCTATTCTCTCAAAATAATCGGGTATGGCTGCTGGAATACTTCAAATTTTCGTTACGAATTGTGGCTTTTAAACAAGCTCTTTTTGTTGAAGTGTTTTTTCAGCCACGAATTGCTCTAATTTTCGCAAATGATTTTTATTTGTCTGTGTAATGCAGTCTGCTTCGGTATCTTCCATCACAATAACCGTCCTTGATTTTATTTCTCGTCTTTTATCTGGATGAAAAGGAAAAGCGTGTTTAGCATTATGATATGATAGAAAGGTGTACTTGGTTGTCTATTTCGGTTAATCGGTTTTGGCGATAACTTCCAGTAAGTGAGTTATTTGCGAACAATGTGGGGTGGAATTATGAGCGGACGCTCATTTGATTTAGGGTCTTAGCGAGGACGCTAAGACCAGTGGTGGTTGTCTATTTCGGTTAATTGGTTTTGGTGATAACTCCCAGTGGGTTAGTGATTTGCGAACGGTGTGGGGGTGAAATTATGAGCGGGCGCTTATTTGATTTAGGGTCTTAGCGAGGACGCTAAGACCAGTGGTGGTTAATTGGTTTTGGTGATAACTTCCAGTAAGTGAGTGATTTGCGAACAATGTGGTGTGGAATTATGAGCGGGCGCTTATTTGATTTAGGGTCTTGGCGAGGACCCTAAGACCAGTGGTGGTGGGAAATGCGATCAGTTTGTTGAAAATAAATTTCTTGTTGTGTGTTGGGGTAGGTGGTTCAAGTTTCTCTTTTGAGGCAAAAAAAGCTTCAATCCACGCTAGCCTTCATCCTTCGGTATGGGTGGCCTGGACATAAAAAATGCGCAAAACCTCAGGCCTGCGCATCTTTTTTTTATTTTTTCCGAAAATGGCTTTACATGTCAAAATCCAAATTCAATTTCTCTCTTAATTCATCCAAAGCAGGGTACTTTTCCATCAGGTGAATGTATTTTTCCTTCGGGGTGTAGATCATCTTCTTGCTTTCTCCTTCTACAATGACGGTTTCCAGACGAAGATTTCCATTGTCGAGCTTGGTCTTTAGGAATTGAACCAAATCCACCCGGAATTTTTCCAGCAAATCTACCTGCAGCACGCTGGAAAGGCGAAGGGTAATGGTAGTGTCATTTAATTCCCACTGCTGTGCCATGACGGACAGGGCCGTTTGGTTATCCTGTCTGCGCAAGTCTTCTGCAAAGAAGGACCAAACCTGCTTCACATCCTCTGCGGTAAAGGCTCGATTCTGTAATTTAGGCTGGTGGCTTGCTGCTTGCTGCGCCTGAATATCTTCTTTGGGCGTATTTTTCTTTTGGTCGATTCTGGCCTTCAAATCCGCCAAGGAAGGAAGACCTCCCGCTTTTTTTACGGCACCCACCGGAGCACTTACCGCCCGATTCACACTCGGACGACTCTGTGGTGTTGGCTGTTGGCTGTAAACGGGGCTTTCAGCGTCTTTTGCTACTGGTACAGGGCTTGGTGTGGGTTCCGCATAAGTGGGAGTTGAAGCGGCCGCCGTTGGTGCAGGCTGTTTAGTTCCCCTTTTTGCTTTTAGCTCAGATTTTTTTTTTTCAATCACCGCGGAAGCTCTTCCGAGTGAGATGGCCTTGTTCAAATGTGCCAGCTTCATCAGGCAGAGTTCAACGTGGAGCCTTTGATTTTTGGCTCCTTTGAAGGTTTGGTCACAATTACTTAGCAGATTAAGCGCACTCAGTAAAAACGAAAGCGGTGCTTCCTTCGCCTGAGTAGCGAATTTTGCCTGAACAGATTCTGAGACTTCCAATAATTTGGTGGTAGCCGTATCACGCGAAACCATCAGGTTCCGCACATGCTCCGCAAATCCAACGATGAAGTTATGTCCATCGAAACCTTTGCGCAGAATTTCATCAAAAGTAAGAAGTACCTCTGTGTGATTCCCCTCCAGGCAAAGCGATGTCAGTTTGAAGTAATAATCGTAATCCAGTACGTGGAGGTTATCCACCGTGCTTTTATAGGTTACTTTTTCGCCAGCCGCAAAAGTACAAACCAGATCAAAGATAGAAAGCGCATCACGCAAAGCACCATCTGCCTTTTGGGCAATTAAATGCAGGGCTTCTTCTTCCGCTTCAATATTTTCTTTTGCCGCAATATTGATCAGGTGGGAGGTCATATCGCCAACCGTGATGCGGTTAAAGTCAAAAATCTGACAGCGGGAAAGGATGGTGGGAATAATTTTATGCTTCTCCGTAGTCGCCAAAATAAAAATGGCATAGGATGGTGGTTCCTCCAAAGTTTTCAGAAAGGCATTAAAGGCCTGATTCGAAAGCATGTGAACCTCATCAATAATATACACTTTATATTGACCGGATTGTGGTGCGTAGCGCACCTGATCCACCAAATTACGGATGTCATCCACCGAGTTATTCGAGGCGGCATCCAGTTCGTGTACATTAAAAGAAGCGTTGTTCTGGAAAGACTGGCACGACTCACATTGTCCGCAGGCTTCTCCACTTTCCGTACGATTGGTACAGTTAATGGTCTTTGCCAAAATACGGGCGCAGGTAGTTTTTCCCACACCTCTCGGACCACAAAACAAAAAGGCTTGCGCCAGGTGATTGTTATTGATGGCATTGATCAGCGTAGTGGTGATGTGCTGTTGACCAACCACACTGTCAAAAGTGGCTGGACGATACTTTCGGGCAGAAACAACGAATTTTTCCATTAAGGACGAAGATATGCCCTTTTTGTGGAAATGAAAAATTATTGGAGGGGTTCCCCAAAGGGAAATCCTTGCTCAGGACTCCCCAAAAGTTTGTCTAAAAACCAAAATGATAATTTGCAGGAGAATTGAGTAGATGTAAAACCGACCGAGTAGTTAACCCGAATTATTGACCGTTAGCTTCAGGTTTATGTGTTAAGTAATTGGTTGGTAGTGCTTTGATTGGGTTTCGGGTCTTTTAATACAAACTTGCTTGCTGCTCATTCTTTTGCTTCATTGGTGTGGAATCGAAAAAGAGAACGATTTCTTCATTTATCCCGCTTTGCAGTCAAATGAGGCTATTAGTAAATATAGTTTAGCTTAATTAAGGGCCTGATTTTGATCGTAAGCAATTTTCCAGCAATAGAAGTAATAATCCTGAAGAAATTCCTCCAAAAAGTCCGGCTTGGCAAGGGTCTCCTGATCAATATTAAAAACTTTTTTGATCTGCTGCTTCATCCGGAGATGGATCTGGTGACGTTGGGGAGAATCGGAGGTGAGGTTCACCACCCGCTGTAGAATATTCGCCTGAAGGTCCGTCATTAATGCCGCTTCCTGATGATAGGGCAGGTAGTCGGTTTTGAATTCCGGCATTTTGAAAATTTCCCCGGCCTGCATTTTATCATTGATCACCAAAGTGCCTGCGACCATGTCCCCAAACCGTTTGTTTTTTTTATTGATGCCTGCGGCTAAAATAGCCACTGCGCCAGAAGCGGTATGGATTTCCAAAATCCGGAAGATCCATCGGCTGAAACACTGTCCGGCAGAAAGTCGGTGTCCGTCTTCTGAGATTACCCGAATGCTCATGGCCATTTTGCCCAAGCTTTGGCCATGAAAAAAAAATTCCATAAGCAGGGAGTAAAATAGTAGCGGGCAAAGCAAAAAAACAATGAGAATAAAATTTTCGGAATCAAACAAAGAACCGAAAAGTAAAGAGATTCCCAGGATAATCACCCCAATTACAACCGAGTCAATAATGTATGCGCCTATCCTTGAGCCTATTCCTGCAATTTCATTTGAAATTCCTACTCCCTGAGAGGTGGCAAAATCGAACTGATCCATGGGCTGGTGTTTTTTGATAAATACTTTAAAAAAATAAATATATCATAAACTTGATATTATTGCAAAATATCGAGAATTTGGACGGTATTTATTTGTTGAGATTAATGAAAGAGGCCACTTTTATATTTAAAAATAGGAAGCATTGGAATAAGCTTAAACGGGTTTTAAAAGAGGAGGAAGGAGCTGATCCGGATCAACTTTCTGAATTGTATGTCCGAACCAATGATGATTTAGCCTATTCCAGAACTTTCTATCCAAAAGGGGAATCCAAGCGTTATTTAAATCAATTATTAAGGGAGCTTCATTATCATATCTATAGAAGCCGTGATGTTGATTTTACTTATTTCATTCGGTATTGGTGGGAGATTTTACCGACAGAGATCGCCAGGCATCCCATCCCTTATCTTACCTCTTTTACCTTTTTTTTCCTGTCCTTTCTGATCGGAATTATTTCAAGCGCCCATGATGGTGAGTTTGTTCGGGTCATTTTAGGGGATAGTTATGTGAACATGACACTGGATAATATCGCCAACGGGGATCCAATGGCGGTGTATAAGTCTTCCTCAGAGCTAGAAATGGTGAGTGGGATAACGGTCAATAATATTATGGTAAGCTTTAACGCATTTACCGTGGGTATTTTCGCTTGCCTGGGTACCCTGAAGATTTTATTCCATAATGGGGTGATGTTAGGGGCTTTTCAGGGATTTCTATTGGATCATATTGATTGGAAAGACTACTTTTTTACCGTTTGGCTACATGGTACTCTGGAGATTTCGGCGATTGTTATTGCCGGAGGGGCAGGGATACAATTGGGGGCCTCCTGGCTTTTTCCCGGGGATAGATCCAGGCTGGATGCCTTGAAAAAAGGAGGGAAATCCGCCCTGGTAGTGATCGTAAGTTTAATCCCAGTTTTTATGATGGCCGGCTTCATTGAGGGAGTGATGACCAGACATACTGAATGGTCTTATTTTCTAAGGGCTGTGATCGTTAGCCTATCAGCGATTTATATCCTAGTAGTATATATTATTAGACCAATATCGATTTTTTTTACCTTAAAAAAACAGGAAGATGAATTTACGACAAGTACGCTCAATTGATCAGCGACTAGATGCTACTTTTTCTTTTTATAAAGAGAATTTTAGTGGATTGCTGAAGATTTACTCCAAGACTTCCCTACCCTTAATTGTATTAGGTGCCTTACTGGGGCTAGGAAATTTTAGTGCTTTAGTGACCGCCTCAGGAGGCGATAATCTGATTAGCCTCATCGCTAGTGTGGGAGGAATTATGGTGAATGTGGGATCGATCATCATGGCTTTACAAACTATAGTGGCGATGATGTTTTATCAAAAAAATGGCACGCTGGGTGATTCGGAAACGGTGTATGCTTATGCCAAAGATGAATTTTGGGCCTATGTTGGAATTTCTATTTTGTTGGGTTTTGGTGTAGTTTTAGGCTTCATGTTTTTAATTATTCCAGGGATATTTTTAGCGGTTGCCTGGTCTGTGGTGCTTCCTGCGAAAATCATTGAGGAATTGGGAATTGGGGCTGCTTTTTCAAAAAGCCGTTATTTGGTGAGGGATAACTGGTGGAATACCTTTGGCTTTTTTATTATTATTGGTCTGATCGTTTGGGTGGTTGGTGTTTTGGCTTCCTTGCCCTTGCTCGCTCAAATGGGTTTGAGCATTTTCTCAGGCATTGAGGTTGGCCTTTGGGCATATGTGTATTATCCCGTGATGACTGTGGTGTCTAATTTAATTAATATGTTAACCATTGTCGGGATGGTGCTGACTTATTATCACCTTTTGGCCATGAAGGAACCAATGGGAATCGAGGATGAAATTTCAAGCTTTTAACAGCCTAAGGGAGTAGAGGCTCCCTTTCTTTTCTATATGTATAGATTATTATTTTTACTATTTATTTTTCCTTTTGAAGCAGTGGGGCAGCAGGCTTTCAAACCGGAAACGGTAAAGGAAATCAAGGCGGATGCCTCCTTTCGATATCAGGCGCCAGTCATTCGGGAGCCTACGGCATTAGAAATTTGGTGGGAGGGCGTGAAGGAATATATCGCTGATTTGCTAAGACCAATTGGTAAGGTTGCATTTCAGCACCCGGTTTCCAAATGGGTTTGGATTGCTCTGGCCCTGGGGATTTTGATATTTCTGGCCTATAAAAGAGACTGGCTGTCTTTATCCCGAAAAGAAGGAACAAAAAAGCGGCGAAAATCTATTGTCCCGCAGCAGTTGCAAATTGATGATGAAGATTTGGAGTATTTGCTTCGAAAGGCCGTGGAGCAGGAGGATTTTAAATCCGCTACCCGCTATTTATATATTAAGAGTTTGAAAATGTTGTCTTTGCGAGCTGTGATTGATTTTCAACAATGGGAAATTCACTCTCAGATAGCCAAACAAATTCCTCAGCTGGACTTGAAGCAAAGCTTCAATGATTTGGGTTATTTTTTCCAATACGTTTGCTATGGCGATTATGAAGCGGATCGGAATACCTATCAAACGGCCCTTGAGGTATATGTAGAATTTGAAAGAAAATTGAAAAAGTAATATGCCAAAGTCGTTTAAAATAGCCTTACTGTTTTTGATTTTAGGGCTGGGGGTATATTATTATTTCGCTTCCCCCAAGCATGATTGGAGTAAACACTACCTCAACTATAAAAAATCACCATATGGCACCTATATCTGGAATCGCCTGCTGGAGGAATGGTATGTGGGTTCCCGGCCTGTTTTCTTTAGAAAGTCGATTTATGAATATGATTTGCCAGAAGGAGAAGCAAACGTTTTTATGCTGGCTCCCAAGATTGAGCTGGAGAAACACGAGTATTCCAAATTATTAAGAGAAGCTAAAGACGGGAAGCATTTTCTGATTTCCGCTCAGGTAATGAACAATAGCTTTCTGGATACACTAGGTTTGAAAAGTGAGTTTCTGCCGGAGATATTGTTCAAGGATTTTTCCGATAAAGTGCAGGGGCTCACTGATTCCTTAAATATTTGTTTGCTGGAGGAGGAGGTGAAGGTCTCCGGAGCAGATTTCGTTCATGCGATTAAAATTAAGGAGGAGTCCTCCATTGATTGGCAAGTTCTGGGGCAGGTAGAGGAAAATCAGCGCTACTTTTTGCTGGAAGGAAAGGTGGGAGACGGGCGTATCATCATTAATATGTTACCTTGTCTGTTTTCTAATTACCACCTGATTCATGATCGAGAAAGGAAGTTAATCAATGAGCTGGCGAATCATTTTCCACAGGAGCATTGGTACTGGAGCGAATATCAGCTATTAGGGCCCGCCACGGACAAGTCTCCCCTTCAATTTGTGAGGGCTTCGGAAGCCTTGAATGTGGCCTGGAATATTTTAATTGCGACCGGTTTGATCTTCCTGTTTTTGGGAGCACAACGGAGGCAACGCATCCGGAAGCCACATGCTTATAAAACCAATATGAGCAGGGATTATGCGACCACCTTAGCGAAATTGTTTCAGTACAAGAATGCGGAAAGAGCCATTTTTGAGCATCGAAAAAATTATTTAAAAGATTACATCAAGACACATTACTTATTGGATTCTCACGATCGAAATGATTTATACTTTGATGCATTGGCAGAAAAGAGTGGGCACTCGGAAGTTTTTCTCAGAAGGCTTTGGTATGAGATAGATTTATCTAGAGGAGATACTTCCGCTCCGGACTTTGTGTCACTGAATCAGACAATTAATGAATTTTATAAAAAGAAATAATAATGGATACACCTTCAGTTTTTCAAAATAGATTATACATCTCCGATGTTAGAGATAAAATTCAGGAGATGAAAAGCCAGATAGGGCAAAAACTAGTGGGGCAGGATAAGGTGGTGGACCTAATGATTATCGCCCTTTTGGCAGATGGACATGTTTTGCTGGAAGGTGTGCCTGGTGTGGCAAAAACATTGGTCGCCAAGCTTTTGGCTTCCATGGTGAATGCCGATTTTTCCCGTATTCAGTTTACTCCGGATTTAATGCCTTCAGATGTTTTGGGTACTTCCATCTATAATCAGAAAGAAGGGGTTTTTCAGTTTAAAAAAGGGCCTATTTTCACGAATATGGCTTTGGTTGATGAGATCAACCGTGCCCCGGCAAAGACGCAGGCCGCGCTTTTCGAGGTGATGGAAGAGCGACAAATTACCAATGATGGCACTACCTACCCGATGGATTACCCCTTCATGGTTTTAGCCACCCAAAACCCGATTGAGCAAGAAGGAACTTACCCGCTTCCGGAAGCACAGCTGGATCGATTTATGTTCAAGGTTTCGGTGGGGTATCCTACATCAGAGGAAGAGCAGGAGGTTTTGAAGCGGCACCATTTGGGGCAGTTAAGTTCGTCTAATGTGGAGGTGCAGTCGTTTTTTTCGAAAGAAAATTTAAAGGAAATCCGTTCTTTGGTAGAGCAGGTGACCGTGGCCGACAAATTATTCGCCTATATTACCGCGCTGGTGCAGGAATCAAGAAAATCAGCCCAGTTATATTATGGCGCCTCTCCACGTGCTTCTTTAGCCATTATGAAATCGGCCAAGGTGCACGCCATTATGAATGGCCGTGACTTCGTGACGCCGGAAGATGTGATTTTTGTCTTTTCCTCCGTGATGAGCCATCGGGTGATGCTGACTCCAGAGAAAGAAATGGAAGGGTACACCGTTGAAATGGCCCTTGACCAGATTTTGAAGGCGGTAGAGGCACCACGATAGATATTTCAGGCATTATGATGGAGCGTTTAAATAGTATATGGAAGGAGCTTTATCAGCTCAACTTTAGCATGCGTTTTTATCTGGCGGCGGCTGTGGTGGCTAGTATGAGTGTGCTTGGATTTTGGATAGCTCCCCTGTATTGGTTGAGTCAATTATTATTACTGGCCTGGGTTGTTATAAGTGTTTTTGAATTTATATTATTATTTTTTACCGGGAATATTCAGGGGGAGCGACAGCTTCCCAATAGATTTTCGAACGGGGATACCAATCCGGTAAAAGTGAGCCTAATCTCCACTTATCGATTTCCTACCATCCTTCAATGGCTAGATGAAATTCCGGATCAGATTTCAGAGGAAATCCCCCTGCAGCAGGTCGCTTTTTCAAAGCAACAACAGCAGCAATTTCAATATTTATTGCAGCCGGTGGAGCGTGGAGCATATCATTTCGGATACTTAAGAGTCGTGGCTCAGGGCTTTTTAGGCTTAGTGGAAAGGCATTTTAAATTGGCCAGTCCACAGGAAGTGGCCTGTTATCCTTCTTTCGTGCATTTGCGTCAGTATGAATTAATGGCACAGAATACGGCCTTTTCCTTTGGGGGAGTTAAAAAATTCAGAAGAATAGGGCAGCAGAAAGAATTTGATCAAATACGTGAGTATATCATTGGAGATGATATTCGAAATGTAAATTGGGCGGCCACCGCGCGCAAGGCTGATTTGATGGTGAATCAATATCAGGATGAAAAAGCACAACAGGTAGTCGCACTGATTGATGGTGGTCGAAATATGAAAGCATCCTTCAATGGTATGGATCTGGTTGATTATGCGATTAATTCCACTTTAGTCTTGTTGAATGTCGCCTATAAGAAAAAGGATTTGGTGGGGCTTCATTGTCATGATCAATCCCAGCGTTCCTGGATAAAACCTTCCAGGCAACCTATGATTATTAATACATTGCAAGAGCAGTTGTACAAGTTCAGGCCTTCCTTTGAAGAGACTGATTTTTCCGGCGTTTATACCCACCTGAGAAGGCAGCTGAGTCAACGGTCGATGGTGTTGCTGTTTACCAACTTTGAAAGTGAGCTTAGCCTGGAACGTCAGTTGCCTTATTTTCGAAAAATGGCCGCCCGGCACCTCCTGGTGGTGGTACTCTTTACCAATACAGAGGTCGAATCCTTTCTGGAGGAAGAAGTGGTGGACGAGTCCGGCGCCTATTTAAGAGGGGTGGTTGAAAAAATGGCCAATGAAAAACAGCTTATGGTGAAAAAATTGCGCCAATATGGTATTCACCCGATTCTCACGGCCCCCGAAAACCTGACAGTGAGTGCGCTGAACAAGTATTTGGAGTTTAAGGCAAGGGGGATGATTTAGATGAAGGTATTTAGCCCGGATTATTCATGCTTAAATCCTCGTTTAGCTGTAAGGCGGAAAAAATGAAGGAATAGTTTCCTATTTAGAGTTTTTTCCAACGAAACAGATGAATGAGGAGAAAGCAAGCTTGCTCAAATTTGGGCTATTGTAATTCAAAGAAAATAAGTTTTAAAGGCTTGAAATTAAATTAATTGTGCTGGGTTAATAAATTGGCGGTGAATAATTCGGCTTAGGGGCTGCCTCGCACGCTCGGTCAGGCTCTCGGCAGTCGCTCTGCGGCCGGAAGGTTTTGAAAAAAAATAGTTATTTGGTCTTCCGGCCACAGGAGCTCCAACAACCGGCTTCGCCGCTGCCTCCATCCTTCAGCCAATACTGGTCCGTACTCTGGCATATCCAAATGCAAAGCTTTTCGTAAAAATCAATGTGGATTTGCATATTAAGCGGTTTTATCCCATCTTTGCAGTCCATTTTACCATGATGGATCCGATAGGGGTCGATCGGTTTTGACAGGATGAGTCGTTGCGAGTATAAGCATGTCGGGGGGAGCGTGTACCTCCGTGATAAATTTACGCACATCATAATTGGCGAGTCTAACTTTGCCATGGCTGCCTAATCATAACTCCTAGAGTATGATAGCAGGCTTTATGCGGTTGAGCTAATAGTTCCCGGGCCACATCCCACCAACTGGGGTTTCTTACGGTTGGATTTGGGGTGTCGTTTATAAGAAAATAGGAGAGGGAGATGCTGCGATCCTAATCCGAATACTAGCAGATAAGACGAACGGTTGGATGTTTTCCTCCTGCCCTCGTTCGAAAATTTAAGTGTAAACTAAGCATGTAGAAGGCTCGACAATTACCTTCTCTGGACGCGAGTTCGATTCTCGCCGACTCCACACTCATTTTCTAAAACCCCTCTTAGCTACGCTGAGAGGGGTTTTTTATTGTTTTTTTTTGACTTCGACTTTGATGCCCAGTAGCAATTGGATAGACTTGGGTGTCGCATTCAATTTTTGGACTTTTATCCTGTCAATTAAATTTGGAGAAAATGATTTTTTATTTTCTAATGAATAAGTTGAATATTAGTTTATATGAGCGACGAGCGAAAATTTGACATTAAGAGGTACCGCTTTTATTTATTTAATATCCCCTATTTACTGTTGCCATTGATATTTATTGGTTTAATAATAAATGGAATGTATCAGCACGGGCGTAACAGTTTCGAGGGAAGGGATTATTTCCTTTTGACGGTAAGTGTATTGGTTATCGCATGGACAGTTTATTGTTTTCGAAAACAAATAAAGCAGGTGCCACCAGTCACATTGACCGCAAAAGGGCTATTTATCGGGCAGGAGGAAATTGATTGGCAAAAAATCGATAAGGTTTTTCTCTGGCAACAGGCATGGTTTAGCTTAGGGATTGCTCCGGTTTTATATCCGGTTATTTATTTCAGCGCTCAAGGGCAGGATTATTATATTTATGTTGATTTTTATAAAAATATTAATGCTTTAAAGGCAGTTTTATTGGAAAAGTTTGCAGCTGAGGACTATTGCCCCCCTGCGGTCAAAGCAGGAATGCGATATACCTTTACCATGCCCTGGTGGAAAATGAGCAACACTATAATTTTCGGCATCACTGCCTTATTAAGTTTACTTATACCCATTCCAGTGGTCGCCGGATTTTGTAGTGTGGCGGCCTTGATTTTGGTGATAATAAACCTGATGATCAATTGGAATCGATTGATCATTGATGAGTATAAGATCGTAAGAGAAAATCGGATGACAGGGGCCAGAAAGGAAATTTTTCTAAAGGATGTCTGCAATAGCGCTATTTATTTTAATGGTAGAATGATGCTTTTGCAGTTAGGGTTGTTGGAAGGGCCTGCTCACTTGATAAATTTGGATGCCGTACCTGATGATCAACATGAAGAATTATTAGCAGTGTTTAATGCCCATCGGGAGACAAAAGAGGTTTAACCTGAATTATTCGCTGTGGATTTATCTGACTGAATTAAGTTGTTTATTCTTAATTTGTTATGGGTGTTTTTCTTTCGTTTCTAGTAGCTCAAATTTGTGCAAGTTTGCTTTTTCCTTATTCATATGCTTCCTTGGAAAAAACTTGTAGTAAGAAACTAGTTTTTCGTTTTTTCCGCCTTACAGCTGAGGGAGGATTTTTCTTCCTAATGACTGTGTGCCTCTTTCTGTTGTTTTAAAAGATTAATTTTGAAGGAGATACAAATTAGGTGGCAATCAAATATTTGGACTTCTGTTGGTGTTTTTATTGATCAAGCAGGTTGTTTAGTTAATTTCATCAAATTGTTTAAAAATAGGTGATTTTTCGTAATCGATTTTAATTATTAGTGGACTGGTTTTTAGTCTGTTGTGTTTTTTTTATGATAATTATTTTATTTTTCTATACTGGTTTAATGGGTGATTCATGAGTACTTGATTATCCTCACCGATAAAATATTAGACATCCCGGCTCTTGATTGTTCTTTTGAGAATATTTTTGAAGCAGTAGCTTTTTTAGAAGGTCTGTTTCCTATTGGTAAATTTTAGTAAATTTTACATTTTTTCGTATTTGATTGTTAATCAATGTTTTGAATGTTGGGGTGAAAATAGCCTATTTAAGCGTTGGGATTTATTTTCTGCTGAAAATGGGTAAAAAATTACATTTGCAAAAAAAAATGACTTAGATACCATCTGGTTGAGTGATTGTGTTTATTAACAACATACTTGTATTTTATTGTTCATTGATTTTGTTTAGTATAATTTTTTACAAAAAAATTAATATTTAGATTCTGTTGCGTGCCAACCTTTGATTTGTGTGTGTCATTTTTCAGTGAAATTTCAAGATTTTTAGAATGATGTTTGGTTCCTCCGGAGCAAAACGCCCAATTAGAATGAAATTAATTCCATAGCTTTGTCCTATAATATTTGCCGAAATCACTAATGGTTGCCCTATGTTAATGGTGGGGAGGAGGATTCCTGCTAAGGTGGTTAGGGAGTATTGTTTTATAGATATTAGAATCACTATTGCCTGTATGAATATTTACTTAATATTTTGTGGTTTCCTAAGTCGAAATTGGAACTCCTCAGATGATGACGGTTGATGATATTTAAGAAACGGCGGGAGAAATAGAGAATGAAACGATTTATACTTTTTATTATTTTCATAGCGATAGCTGCTGAAATGATGGCCGCCGCTCCTCCTAGGCGAAAAAGGACAAGCCGGAGAGGATCAAAGGGGTCCAATGTCTTTGTTGGTGTGCAATATACTACTGATCAAAAATTCGGAGCCCAGGTGTATCTTCCGTTGAGGGTAGGTAGGTACGGCCGTAATCAAAATTTTGGTATGGGACTTAATGGGCGTATGAGCCAAATGACAAAAGATGCGGAAACAGTGATAAAGGCAGATTTGCTCGTGAATTTTGGATATAAGGTAAGCAGAGGGGTGCATATACTGCTCTCCCCCGGAATGCAAACATTGGCGAACTATGAAAAAGGTTCTATGGAGCATCCCGATTACCCCGAAATAGAAGTGCCCTATACGGATTTTAAAAGTGAATATACCTACGCTTTAGAAGCCGGGATTTTATTTGAGCTCAATGATTGGAATAAGAACCCCCGCTCCAGCGTTCCATTTTACCTTTATACCGGTTACCACCTCACCAATGGATTTACTTTTGGGGCTGGTTTAACTTTTTAGTGATGAGATTGATCAATATACTATATATATTTTTGTTGCTGTTTTTTTCCTGTAAACAGGAGGAATTATTCTACCCGCAATCTCCTGATTGTCAGTATGTATTTTCCATTAGTGAAAATGATCAACACTGGATCGATCAGGTAGCTTATGCGGTGATCCAATCTCAGGGTTCGGATAAAATTTTGGCGCAAAAGTTATTGGCGCATCCTACTGATAGTGGGGTGGTGGTGCCGGCCTCCAAAGGCTTGATTGGAGCGAGTGAGCTGTTCAAGGTGGAACTGATGAGTGAGCATGGAATGGTAGTGGCCGCTATCCCGATGGATACGGCGATTTTGGCACCACAAGTCCAAGAACCCTTACCGTACGGCATTGTAAGAACCTTTAATCAGACTTATCAGGAAAGCCTGCAGGTAGTATTGGCGAATGGTTTCTCGGAGGCGGATTTTGGCTATGCCAATTGGGGTGTCAGCATCCTAGAGCGTACCGATTTTACCATTACTGCTTCCATAATTGATGACAAGGGTGCTTGGGTGCCAGTAACGGGTACGATCAGAATAGAAAATGAGGAGGGGGCGATCTTGGTGGAACAAAAGGGACTGGATACCGGATTTTCAAAGATTGGGGTGCCGAAAGGGACGATGACGACCATCTTTTTTACACCGGATGATAGCGACTTGAAAGTCGAAAAAGTACGACTAGTATTGGATCAGGGGCAATTCCTGAACTTGGATTATCCGGTCAATAGAATACATGAACAAGACGATATTATCGATATCATATTTACAAAATAATTAATCAATATTTATGCAAAACTTAACGACAAAATTATTGACGTTGCTACTGGTAGTAGCGGGTCTTTTCTCTTGTAAGTCCACTGAGGATGAATTGGTTGGGAATGGGGAGATTACTTTTAATTCTGCGATGCACTCTAATGAGAGTACAGCTCGTGTTATGGGAATCTCAGCTTTTGTAATGGAGAGTGTGGAGACAATGGTTGTTACTTATTCGGATGGGACAACAGCAATACCTTTGACTTTTACAAAAACGAACGCAGGTTTATACCCTGGGGGAGATGAGACAGCAGGAACTGGTTTTGTAACAACAGATAAAGTAGCTTTTCCAGCGGGTACAGAGATTTTCTTTACAGATGTTCAGCTATTTGATGATGGTGGTGATTTGTTAGCGATGACACCCAAAACTAATTCGATATTGGCAAATTGGACAAAAAATTTAGATCCAATTTCGTTTGATGAAAGTAGTGCGCCAGCTGGTTCTGTTTTTATTACTGAGGTAGCCTTAGATGCAACAACAAAATTAGCTTCAAGTGCTATTACAATCAATGCTAATGAAATTTGGAATGTTGAATTCGCTGCAGTAGATGTGACAGAAAACAGCGCAACCGATTTCGGTTATATGAATGGTATCATTCACGAAGGTAACATTGTAAAAAGAGCCGATTTCCAAATTACAACAACAAAATTGGATGCTGATGGTAAGTGGGTGGCTGTTCCTGGTACTTTGAAAATTACAGATTCTTCTGATGCTACAATTGTTTATTTTGAAGAAGATGATAGCAGTGGTAATTACTCAAATGGATTCTGGACGGTTGGTATTCCAGAGGGTAAATCGGTAACTGTATCATTTACCGGAGGTACAATTTCAACGATCAAGTACCATGGTAAAGCTGATGCATCTAATGGTAAGCCTGTTGATGTTGGCAACCCAATTACACCGACTCAAAATGATGTATTTGATGTGATTTTGAATTAATCGTATCTAATTGAAACAATAAACACACCCTCCCCATAGGGTGTGTTTTCCCCTATACAATCACCCATAAAACTCATTCCAATGATCAGATCGGTCTTTTTACTTTTCTCATTGACCTTCCTTTTCATCAGTTGCCATGTTGATGAACAATCTCCCCTGAATGGAACCGGAGAGTTGGCCTTGTCGATGCAGTTGGAGCTGTTTGAAAATGGCCGGCAGGCGGCAGTGGCAATGGTTGAGGAAACGGGTACTATTGTATATGAGGTAGCCCCCTGTTTGAATGGGGATTGTGACGATTTGGGGACCGAGGAAACTTATGTTGTAGAAGCCTATATTTATGCTGATGGGAGTATTTCATCCGAAAAATTGCTTTTACCTGTCGGTAACTATGTGATCACTTCTTGCGCTTTATTGAATAGCATGAAGGACGTGATTGGCTATGTGCCCGTGGAAGGGAATATTCCGGATGGTTATGATCCTGCTAATGCATGCCCTATTGCGTTTGAAATAACCCCAAATAGTATTGTGCCAGTAGAGGTTCATTTTGTACTTACCAGTACTTCCGGAGGGGATTTGACAGATATCGGTTACGGTCATTTGGATGGAGATATTGGGGATTATGAGCGACTGTTTCTTGAAATCGCGCGCATGGTACCCGTAAACGGAGTGCAAAGTGGGCAGTATCTTAATAAAGCTTATACCGGAGCGTTAAGTGTTTCAAATTCGGGAGTAAATCTAATTTCAGATTATCCGGTTAAATACGGCTTGGCTGTTATGATATTACCCTTGAATTATGTTGGTGAATCTTTAGATGTTTCAGTGGTTTTCCCTCCCGTGACCGCCACAACCGTGGACGATACTTTTGTCTATCAAAAGGACAGTGATCCGAACTCGGAAGCAATTGGGGCTTTGGTGACTTCTCAAACCACGGATTTGACTACTGATTTTAAAACCACCTACAGTATTACCAACTTTCAGCCCGATGATTGGTATATGACCTTGATCAACCCTTACGATCTGATTGTAGCCCCACCACAGGATTGTCCATCGGATTGGGTGAAAGGGACTGCTTATAGCAGGGGGGATTTAGTATCTGCAGCGTCAATAGGAGTTACTTATACCTGGATTTGTTTAGTAAGTCATACTTCAGTCAACGCAGATGAGCCATCTATGTCATATCAGTCAAATAAAGATATTTACACCGTCCAACATCATGACAAATGGATGTTGTTAGGAATTTGTCAGGGATCATCATGGCCTTCCTTAAAGACCTGGGCAGTAACAGGTGGTGGAAATAATACAGCCTATAAACAGGATGAATTAGTTCAGTATGAAGGGAACGTATACCAGTCCATTATTGAGATTACAGGAAATTATGCCTCTGATGCAGCCTTGCATGCTCCGGATAAAACCCCACTTTGGAGTTACATAGGCCCCTATTAAAACTGACTCATTTACTAATGCTACGGGCAATTACTAGAAGGTAATCGCCCGTTTTTGGGTGGGGTGTTTTTAAAAATCCGCCTCTAACACAAAGCTCATCCTCTCCCTCTTCACCGGATGCTCAAACTCCAGATAAGCCGCATGCAGATGCAGGCGTTCATCTACCTTTCCATATAAATCATCTCCAGTAATCGGACAATTCAAACCATCCGGATGAGCCGCATGCATGCGCAGCTGATGTGTACGTCCGGTAATCGGATAGAAATGAATCAGTGTTCGGCCGTTTTTACGTTCCTTCACCTCGAATTTGGTGCGGGCGGCTTTTCCATGCTGGTAGCAGACCATCTGTCTTGGGCGATCATCAAGGTCCACACGAAGCGGCAGGTCGATATAACCATCCGATTTTTTTACATAACCTTCCAGTAAAGCAGTGTATCGCTTCTTGACCGTTCTTTTGGTGAATTGTTCCTGTAGATTTTTATAGACTTCTTCATTTTTTGTTACCACCATCAGGCCGGAAGTGTCCATGTCTAGTCGGTGTACAATGATCGGTCCTTCCGCATCTGGCATTTGCTGTTTGATCCTTTCCAGTATGGAATCGGTATGGCTTTTTCCGGGAACAGATAGAAATCCGGAAGGCTTATTGACCACGGCCAGCACTTCATCCTCATACAAGACCTCAATATGATCCGGGACGATAATTCTTGCCGGTAGCGGATCCTCCTCCATCTCTAAGCCTTGAAGCATATGCCCCATGATCGGACCACATTTTCCTTTACAAGCCGGATAATAATTCAAATGTTTGCGGATGATGGTCTTTGGAGAAGGTCCATACCAGAACTCCGCCATGGCAATCGGACTTAGATTTTGCGCAAAAGCATATTGCAATAACCTAGGCCCGGCACAATCTCCCGCACCCGCCGGAGGTAATTCCTCTCCAAAAATCTCCCGCACCCCTTTCTTTTCACCTCGGGTATTGAGGAAGGTGTACTGATCGAAAATCTGCTGTTGAATCGCATTGGACTTTTCCCTACGCGCCTCTTTCAAAGCTAAAATAGGAGCACGCATCGCCTCTACTTTTTCTTCTGCAATTTTCATTCTTTTTTGCTCCTGTTTAATCGCCCCCTTCAGCCATTTGCGATCCGCCTGACTTTCTAAACTTGCTTTATGCAAAAGTTTCGAATATGCTTCTTCTGATAATGTGCTTTCCGCTTCTGCGCGTTTGGCTCTTCTTTCGGCCTTTCGGTCTTTTACCTCCTTTCGAAAAGCTTCAATCTGAGCAGTTCCAATCCTTCTGCATTCTTCCATATCCTGTAGGGCTGCCAGGTAATCCGGTGCATTTTCCCGTTTTACCACCTCCTCATTGATGGCATTTAATTCCTGCTCCCCGATTTTGAAGAAGGAATTGGGATCCCAGCGATCATAGAGTGTGGGGACAAATCCTGGCCATTGGTTCTTACCCGCAATAGCTCCTGAGAAAGCCGCCAAATAGCCCAATTGACCATGGCTATCCCGCACAATCATCACCCCAAACATTTTGCCCACACGTTCATTGTCTCCTTCCAGACTCAGCTCTTCCTGCCACTCCTCCTTTTGAGCCAAATAGGCCTGCAACTCCTCCGCCGCCAATACACAGAGTGCATGCGGTTGGTAGTTAAATGGAAAAGTGAATTTTTCAGGTAATGTTATGTTCTCGGCCTCTTTAGGCAAAGCATGTATTAAACGGTCTTTATCAGAAGGATTAATGGTCATCTCAGCTCTCTTATGCGTTTCCTTTTCAATAGCCAAAATTAGGCCTTTTTTCCCAAATCCCAGCATTTCTGTACAGGACACCGATAGTAGTGAGGTGTAAGGTTGGGGAAAAAGCGGAATTAGGCATATATCATTCGGTTAATTGAATGTGATTTGGGATAATGTTTCAATAATAGCGATGTTATTTTCTCAAAATAAAAGGGATGACCTCGGCAATCTTTCAGGTTTTGTTCCATGCGTTGGCAGTGAAGTACACGCTGATGAAGGATAAACCCGCTTTTTGCGAAAATATTAAATTAGGAAAAGTTGATTTAATTGGGGTTTTTATTTGTTTATAATATATTGAGCATGTATCTGATTTTGTTGAAGTAATTAAATATCATGAATGTTGAATATATATTTTTTGGGTTTATAGGATTCATTATCCTCGGGTTTATCATCTTTTCTCATTTTTTTACCGAGAAGGCCATTGTTAAACGAAAATTAAAAAAGGCTCCTCTAAAAAAAATCAAAAACTTTCGTAACGGACAGACGGCTCGTATTGTGGGTCAGGTCGTACCGGTGAATGAGGCCTTGAAAGCACCATTGTCCGGAAGAGCTTGTGCTGAATATCATGTGGAGGTACAGCAGAAAAAAAGCCAGGGGAAAAGCTCCAAATGGGTGAAAGTGATAGATGATCAAAAAAGCATCCCTTTTCTGATCAAGGAAGGAGATCATTTTGCGATCATTGAGGCATCGGAAAAAAGATCTTATATCGTAAAGGATGCCAAATTTGATTCCGGTTTTCTGAATGACGCCAGTCCCAAATTAAAACAATATTTAAAAAATCATGGTCATGATGATGAAAACTGGCTTGGGATGAATAAGAGCTTCAAATATCACGAAGGGATTTTGGAGCCCGGAGAAAAAATTGCTGTTTATGGAGAGGGACGATGGGTAACGGCACAAGAGCTGGAGTTGCCTGAAGCTTTTGGGAAGATTTTAGTCATGCAATCCGGAATGGACGCTCTATATATCAGTGATGACCCGGATACCTTGCAATTTGAGAAGAAGAAGGAAAGTTATTAATTGATAAGCACCGCTTTTATTGATTGCTGCTGAGGGGTATTATTGGATCACGATCGAATTATTGATGATTTCTTGTCCCAATAAATAAAGCCCGTATATCTAATAGCAATAGGTTACTTATGAAGTAGCCTGGTTTTACCTTTTTTGACCCGAACTATTTATTACTAGATTCAGGCGTTTGGTGTAAATTGCTTTATACTATTCTGTTAAAATAGTTCTTGCGATTTTATATTAGCCCAAATTGGGGTGGGCTTACTTTATCCTCATTCATCTGCTTCGTTGGAAAAAACTTGAAATAGGGAACTATTCCTTCATTTTCCCCGCCTTGCAGCTAAAACAGGATTTAAGTAGGAATAAACCGGGATAAATCTTCTATACTCCATTCAGACTTGGATTACTCGCTTTGAAATCATGTATTTATAAACTTGGAGCGACTCCTTTCGGTAATTGATTTTTAGAAAATTTTCTTTTTTCTCATCGATTAAATGAACCATAGAAGTCTAATTTGAAAAGACTGTGATAGTTATGAAATAAGTAATGTTTAATATGTTACTAAATGAGGGTATAATATAGACATATTTTTCATGCTAAAACCTTTGGTTAGGTGTTCGGGCTTCCTTTGTCTTTATTGGGTTCGGATTGTCCCGTTTTGGTATTTGTGTAAATCTAAGGGTGTTTTAATAAGGGGCGTGTTTGGTATGCCTATTTTGTTGATATAAACCAAAATAGACATGAAAGCATTTTTTTGTATACTATTATTTTTTTGTTGTTCGTGGTCATCAATGGCTACAGAAAAGTCTTATTTAAATGAGGAAGGACATATTGTTTTTCATGATAATGTGTTTGAAACCAAGGTAAGGTTAGCCTTGCGAATCCCTGTGGGTACTCCTGTTACTTTAAAAGATGCCGAATCGATGGACCGATTGGATCTGTCCGCTAAGCCCAGGAGTAAAGCTCATAAGGTTAGAGATATCGGAGCAATTCAATATTTTAAATATTTAAGAGAGCTGAATATTCGATATACTGAGGTGCATGATCTGTCGCCCTTGAATCAATTACAGGAGTTGCGTAAGCTGGATTGCTGGTATACCTCCGTACGAGACATTAGTCCATTGGCAGGAATGACGTTTTTAAAAGACTTGAATTTGGGTTATAGTCGGGTCACGGATTTATGCCCTTTGGAAGGTTTGGAGGAGTTGGAAACACTTTGGTTGGCGGGCCTTCGTTTCCGGGACTTTTCATGTTTTGAAAAAATAAATCCGGAATTAAAATCCTTGTCCATGATGGACTGCGGCTTAAAAGAGATTGATTTTTTGAAAGGGTTTAATCCTCACTATTTGATGTTGAGCCGGAATAAAATTAGAAATATTGATGCCTTGGCAGCAATGACGCAACTAAGGCAGTTGAATCTGAGTCAGAATAAGGTGAAGGATATTCGGGTGTTAAAGGAATTGTCAGAAAACGGAGCTTTTAAAGGGCGAAGAAAATATGGTGATAAAACGCATAATGAAAGTTATCATCTTGATTTGCAGGATAACGATCTTGACTTTTCATATAATCGAGAACAGTTTGAGACTATCAAATCCATTGAGCAAAAAGGAATTGAGGTGATGCGATAAGTTCGTCATGTTTCTGTCTATTTCGATTTTAAAGGTTGTATTTGGTCTGAGGAACTGTAACTGAAAACGAGCGGGAGGAGTTTAAAAAGCAAAAATACTTTTTGAAATGTCCGACATCTTCCCTCCTGAACTCCTGGCCAATGTACAAGCTTTGGAGGCGCGATTTACGCTGGTGAAACACCGACCCAAAGTTCAAGTTTTGGCTCAAATCCATGAAATAGGCCTCCGGCAAGTTTTTATTGATGAGCTGGTTAAGGCATTGGCCATTGAGGAGGGAGATGAAAAGCAACATGCTATTTATGCCATGCTCATTACGCTGGTAGAGTACTTTTCCGAAACCGCCGGGGTATTGGATGAAGAGGTAGATGCTGATGAATATGTATCCTTTATTCAACCCAATCTTGATTTTATTTCCGTTCTATCCCGACAAGAAGAGGATGAAGATTTAAAAAATGATATTCTGCAGGCTAAAATTAATCGATATCCCAATAGTGGCGTATTGGCTTTTTACATGTTTGAAGAGGGTAAAATATTTAAAGATTATCAACCTGTAGACCCTCAGGAGAATTTAAGATTTTCATGTTCTTTATTATTTTTTGCGCTCATTGATACCCTGGAAGCGCGAAAATTAGCTTAGTCAGTAAGGATAACATCATTTTTATCTAGTATATCAATGTCTGTAAACATGTGAATGCTACTTTTTAGACGAATTATTCCCTTTCAGAATTTGGGCGTCAGATGGAAGCTCTATTGTTAAACTGTGGTGAATGTTTTTGCTGATGGGGGAATAAGATAGGGGTGGGGAATAATTTATTATATATTTTATATTTCAACCTGCTGTGTGGAAGTATTTGTTTTTGGGGCAGTAGCTCGCCCAGGCTCACTAGCAGGCTTTCGGCAGTCGCTTTTTTGCGAGCCGCTACGCTTTTAGGCTGCAAAAAGAGCTTCAACAATGCCTCTATCCTTCTGCCGGCAGTTCTCGAGATCCCATCCGGGCGAATAGCCCGGCAGGGGCAGGGATGAAGCGGGCTTGTTTGAACCACAGCGGCCCAAAAGGCCGATGAGGTGAGCCGCGCGAGCCCGGTGCTGACGTCTAAGCGGCAGCAGCCCCCCCAAGCACCCTGCTTAACCCGAGTTATTCACCGCTAGATTTAGTGAGTCGTCTTAAGTGACTTATGTTTAGTCTGATAGGGTCATTATTGCTAAATTATTAATAGCCCAAATTTGGGCAAGCTTGCTTTCACCTCATTCATCTGCTTCGTTGGAAAAAACTTGAAATAGGGAACTATTCCTTCATTTTTCCCGTCTTGCAGCTAAACGAGGTTTTAAGCATGAATAATCCGGGTTAAGAGCCCGTTTAAAAACGCAGCACCCGACTTCAAATCAGAATTATTGGAGGGGATACTTCAAATTTTCGCTATGAATTTTAATTTTTAAATACGTGCTAAACATGGCTTCAGGAGGTTGATGATATTTCATCTTCTTCAAAATAAGCGGAGGGGCTTTTGCCGGTGATTTTTTTGAAGGATCGGTTAAAGGAGGATTTAGAGTTAAAGCCCACTTGCAAGGCATGCTGCAGGTAACTGTATTTCCGGTTTTGGTCTTCCTGAACGGCCTGTATGAAGGCCTCAATTCTTAATTCATTGATATAGTCCGGGAAGCTTTTTCCTAATTGTTCATTGATGGCTTTGGATAGGTATTGATTGTTGGTCCCTAATGATTTTGATAAGGAGCTTAAGCTTAGTGCCGGGTCTTTGTATTCCTGTTTGTCCTGCATGTGTTTATGCAACATTTCCACGAGCTTTTCCGGTAATCCTTCCTGCTCTTCCTTTTGCCTGGGTGATTTCAGTCCTCTTTTTGTGTTGAAAATTTGGAAAAAATGGGTTAAACTGACTAGAAGCCAAAAGCAATAAGGCAAGTATTCAGAAAGATAATACGAATCCAGCTGGAATACATTCAATGGCCCGCTGAGGATAAAAAAGAACAGGGAAAAAGAGCCTGCCATCCAGATGCTTATCTTTTTGGATGGAAATTGATATTGTAGATAGTATCCCCATGTTAGGAAACATAGAGAGAAAGCGATGTTTTTCCATATAATAGAGAGTTGGAAAATATTTCCCTGGTAGATATTTAATAAATCACTGATCCACAATAATGAAAATATGCAGATATTTAAGAGTAATAAGCCATACCAAAGGGTGGGCCGTTTTCGCTTGCCGATTAATTGGATAGGTAATAGCATGGCCAGGGCTGTGGGCACTAAGCTGATGGACGGAAAGGGGTCCGCTATTGGACGGATGGCGCCTAAAAATAGAAATATAATGGCCAGGAGGCTATAAATATCAATATAAGAACGGTGTTTGTAGATATAGTTGTGTGTGACGCTTTGTACCTGTATCCCCAGGAGGAAAACCACCAGAATAATTTTGATCCAGGGCCAGGGACTTAAATCCTCCCAGCTGGAAATGGTCAGGTTGCTCATGACTTTGGTGGTATTTTCTGACTGGTCCCAGATCCTGTTATTCATGATGCCTCCATCAGCCCTTCCCTCAACGGCCCGCCAGCTTCCGCGTGTAATTTTATATCGAAAAGTCTCGAAGCCGGGAGGCAGTTGCAGGTAATAGGTTCCATCTTCTTTTTGCTGAAATTGAAAATCGGGATCGTCAGGAGTCCAGGCATTTAAGGTGCCGGATAAAAATAAGGGCGCGCCTTTGGGGGTGTTGGCCGGGATTTCATTGATGGTAATTTCCAGTGGAGGGTGATGCACTTTATGCAGGTCCTGCCAGCTTTTGATGGTGATTTCCTGGCTCATGACCCCGGCGGATTTTTTAAAAATCCGATTGTTTCGGTAATCACCAAAGTGGTTGCCTTCGACAGATTCCCAACTTCCCCGGTTAATTTTGTATTCAAATTCCTTGAGGTCTGTCACGGAAAGCGTGAGCCGAAAAGTGCCATCCGGATAAGGGAGAAATTGCTGTTGATTTTGCTGCTGTGCCCAATCGTTGAAATCGGCTACCATGTATAGGGTATCGTCCTCCGGGCTGTACTCCGGTAGGTGATTAATGATGAACTGTACCTGATGCTGGGCATGAGTAAGCTGCCATGTAAGGAGGAATAGAAGGAGAAGGCTCGTGTAAAAAGTGGGTCTCATAAGTAAAAAAATGACTACTACCTAAAATAAATATTTCATGAGGAAAAGAAAATTATTAGATGCAATCCATGATAAAAATGGTAATTATTTATGATAGGGGAAGTTATTGCGGCTCAATTCATGAAATGGGTCGGTGGAAAGTGGGACGCTTCAAGTATTTTTAAGTTATAAAACGATGGCGTTTACAGATTTACTCATATTGATTTTGCAATCAGGAAGTAAGGCATAGTGCTTTGTGAGACCGCTGGTCATTCATTTGAATGCGAAAATGTAATACTCATTTTTCTCTATCAGTAGGCTGAGGCTTCTTGTCGCACTTTGATTTTTTTCATGCAGCAGTACATCAATAGTACTTCTGCTTTAGCTCAATTTAAATTACTATGAGAAAGTTTACCAACCTTTTTGGTCTCCTGCTGGTGCTATTGCTGTCCGGGCAGGTGATGGGGCAATCCGGGAGAAGCCTGCCTTTTTCTTGGGACAATGCCACGGTTTATTTTATGCTGACCGACCGTTTTAATAATGGGAACACCGGAAATGATTACTCCTATGGACGTCAACGGAATAGTCAAAATGGAGAATTGGATTGGCAGGGAGGTGATATTGCCGGGGTAACCCAAAAAATTAATGAGGGATATTTTGATGACCTGGGCGTGAGTGCAATTTGGATCACGGCTCCCTATGAGCAAATGCATGGATCAATTGGAGCGGAAAATGCCTGGGCTTATCATGGCTACTGGACCAAAGATTGGCGGCAAATGGATGCCAATATGGGGACGAGAGAGGAATTTCGACAATTTGTGGATGCTGCCCATGATCATGGTATTCGGGTGGTGATGGACATCGTATTGAACCATAGTGGTTACCCCACGGGGCAGGATGCTGGCTGGCCCTCAAGCTGGGTGCGCTCCGACTGTGAAGGGGGAGATGCGACCATTTATTGTCCGCTGGCAGGCTTGCCGGATATGCGGACGAATCTGACTTCCGGTTATGTGGATTTGCCGGGATGGTTAGTGTCGAAATGGGAATATGAAGGGATCAAAGATCAGGAATTGGCCTCCCTGAACGATTTTTTTAACCGTACAGGCTATCCAAGAGTTCCCCGTTATTACCTGATTAAATGGCTGGTGGATTGGGTGCGAGAGTTTGGAATTGACGGCTTTCGTGTGGATACGGCCAAGCATGTGGAGGTGGATGTTTGGCGTGCGCTGAAGGAGCAGTGCGTGCAGGCTTTACGGGAGTGGAAGCAAAATAATCCGGGCAAGAAGCCGGATGATCTGGACTTCTGGATGACGGGTGAGGTATTCGGGCAATCGGTGTATGATGGGAAGAATTATTATTTCAGTAATGGTTTTGATAATGTGATTAACTTTGCTTTTAAGACTGATTTAGATGGTAAGTCCCAAGAGCAGATTTTCTCAGATTATGCTAACAGGGTGAATAATGATGCCGGTTTTAATATATTAAGTTATATCGCCTCCCATGATGTTTCTCCTTATAATCGGGATAATCTTTTTTATGCAGGAACCACCTTAATGTTGGCGCCGGGTGGCGTGCAAATTTATTATGGAGATGAGTCTGCTCGTCCATTTTTCTCTCCTCAAACTTATGGGGATGCCGGCTATCGGTCCTTTATGAATTGGAATGATATCGCCCATACGAAGTACAATATGGATATGCTCAATCACTGGCAAAAGCTGGGGAGATTTCGCCGGGAACATCTTTCTGTGGGGGCGGGTAGCCATGAGAAATTATCAGATCAGCCTTATATTTTCCGTCGTTCCACTTCGGGAGATAAGACGATGGTGGTGATGGGCATTGAAGAGAATGCAAATCCTTATACCCTGAATGTTCGGGGAACCTGGGAAGATGGTACGTTATTGAAAGACTATTTTTCCGGAGCAACGGCCACGGTGAATGGTGGAAATGCTACTTTCCAAACCTCTTATGGCATGTTATTAATCGGGCAGCCTTTTGAAGTGGGAGAAGAGGTATTGGTAAGCGCCAATCCCGCGCCCGGGCAGTATGCTGATCCGCTGAGCGTGAGTTTAAGTGCGACGACTACGGCTAATCCTAATGGTATGAAAATATATTATACCACCAATGGAAGCACGCCAACCACCTCTTCTTCGGTTTACAGTGCTCCTATCAATATTGCAGAACATACCACTTTGAAAGCTTTGGCAGTGGATGGTGATGGAAATACCTCAAATATTTGGAGTGGTCGATATACGATTGGTGATCCGGAACCAATTACTATATATTTTAAAAATACGGATAATTGGAATAACCCTTCTTTATATATCTGGGACTTTGATGCGAACGCTGCTATTTCCGGTTTTGATAGTTGGCCTGGAATAAGTATGACCGTTGTACCCAATACCCCTTGGTATAGGGTGGAGACGGAACAGGTTATTAATCTCGGTGTAATTTTCAGTAATGCGGGAGGAAGTCAGACGGATGACCTGCAGCGGAATATGACTGGATGGTATGATTATAGTAACAGTACCTGGTATGATGAATGCCCGGGAGATTGTCCTGAACCGGATGAGCCACCGATATTATCCATAAGCCCGGTAGGAGGAACGTATGCTAATTCGGTGACCGTTTCTTTATCAGCAGATGATGCTTCCGCCGTTATTTACTATACCTTGGATGGAAGTGAGCCGGGTAGTGGCAGTCCGGTATATTCGGGTAGTTTGAATCTTACGGCCAGCAGCAGATTAAGAGCGGTGGCGGTGAATAGTGCCGGAGATTCCAATCAGGTGGATGAGACCTATACAATTACTATCGAAGAGCAGGAAGATACTTTTAATATTCATTTTAAAAACACGAATAATTGGAATCAGGTATATGTTTATCTGTTTGATAAGAATGCCAATTCAGCACTTGCAGGATTCCCGTCATGGCCGGGTATTCCAATGAGTCAGGAAGGAAGTACAGCATGGTATGCTTATTTGGTGGAGGAAAGTGTGGAGGTCGGCATTGTGTTTAATGATGGTAGCAGTAATCAGACCGATGACCTCTTCCGTAATACGGAGGGCTGGTATGTTCTTTCTGAAAATCAATGGTACAACAGTTGTCCGGGTGATTGTCCCCTGCCGGAAGTACCGCTGGTACGTATTGCGCCGAATGGGGGTAATTTTCCATCCGGTAGTGTTGCTGTTACTTTATCTTCTGATCAGCAGGCGGATATCTATTACTCCCTTGATGGTAGTACACCGACCACCTCCTCAGCAGTATACTCCAATGCTTTTACATTAACGTCGGCCACTACCGTAAAAGCCATTGCCGTAAACGCTAATGGTATTTCTGAGCTTGCAGAAGCTCAGTTTACCTTTGATGCTCCAACAGGTTTGACTGTTCATTATAAAAATAACAATAATTGGCAGCGTCCTTATCTCTACTATTGGAATACCACCGGAACCAACTTAACCACCAGCTGGCCGGGCGTCCCCATGAATGATGAGGGCAATGGTTGGTGGTCGTATACTTTGGAGGCAGTGGAATGCGCGAATGTTATTTTTAATGACAATGGAGGGGCGCAAACTGAAGATCTGGTAAATGTCTGTGAGGAGTCTTGGTATGATAACGGCTGGGTGAGCGCTCCCAATAACCGGGAGTTTGTGAGACTGCAACCGGAAGTGTTTGCTTATCCAAACCCTTTCCGTGATGAGCTTCAGTTACATGTTCAGGGGCTGGAAGGAAGTTATTTATTGCAGGTGTATAGTCAGCAGGGAAGTTTGTTAAAGGAAAAAACATTGACCTTTTTTGGTGGAAAGGCTGCCACATCGCTTGCCCTGCCTACCGGTATGTATTTGCTTCGATTGCCGGCATCAGACAGCCAGCGATTGATCAAGGTGATGAAATATTAATTAACCCGGATTATTCAAGCTTAAATCCTCGTTTAGCTGCTAGGCGGGAAAAATGAAGGAATAGTTTCCTATTTCGAGTTTTTTCCAACGAAGCAGATGAATGAGGAGAAAGCAAGCATACCTAAATTTGAGCTATTGGTAATTTGATTAAACTAATCAGAAAACGATGAAGTCTAGGGGTTTATGGTGGATTATTAAGTGTGGCGGTGAATAATTCGGGTTAAGCAATAAATAGGATGAATAAAGTAAAGGCGAAGGGAGTTTTTCTTTTCGCCTTTTTTTATATTGCGTTAATCCTGTTTATTTCTTATTTAGGTGCTGATTATTTATAAAATGCATAAAAATGGAAATAATAGAAATATTGCCCGAACATTGGGAAGAAGTGTCACGGATTTACCAGCAGGGAATGGATACTGGTAATGCGACTTTTCAAAAAACGGCACCAAAATGGGAGGAGTGGAATGCCAGTCATTTGGAGAAATGTCGATTAGTTGGGATAGAAGAAGGGGAGGTGGTGGGTTGGGCCGCTCTTTCTCCGGTTTCTAGCAGATGCGTCTATGCAGGGGTAACAGAAGTAAGTATTTATATTGCAGCTGAATACCATGGGAGAGGATTCGGTAGCCAATTGATGAAGGCCTTGATTCAGACTTCTGAAACGGTAAATATCTGGACTTTGCAATCGGGTATTTTTCCGGAAAACGAGGGGAGTATTCATTTGCACCTTAAACATGGTTTTCGAAAACTGGGTATTCGTGAGCGGGTGGGGAAAATGGAGGGCCGTTGGCGCGATGTGGTGTTGATGGAGCGCAGGAGTGAAGTGGTCGGGGTGGAGTAAGCCGCATTATTCATCCTTAGATTTAATAGGTGTCTTTAATGATTCATTGCCAGGGGCTGTGGTTGGTATTGCTGATTTTTTAATAGCCCAAAATAGCTTAAAAAGGAGCGAACTTACTTGTCCTATTTATCTTCGTCGTAGGAAAAACTCAAAATAGGAAATTATTTTTTCATTTTTCCGCTTAGGAGCTATCGAGGATTTAAGCATGAAACAATCAGGGAAAGCATTTTTACTTTGGGCTTGGAGATGAAAAGACCCCTATTAAAGCCATTCGTGTCGTCTGAATACAAGTATTAGCCCCCTGATCATGCTCTTTTAACCACCATGTATATTGTGCCCCCATGGCTTGATCCTGATTCAAATCTACAAAAAAATAATACATCTATTGGAGCTCATTTAGTACAGTAGCCCCGTATTATTAGTGAGATATTATCCAAATTAACTTTTTTTATTAGTTATTGTAATTGATTAGTATGCATATTAAAACACTTCTCAAAGTGTCGATTTTTTTGATAGGGGAAATAGGGATAAAATAGTTTGATTGAAATTTTGCACTATTAAGTGATTGATGTATACTGCTGTAGTTTTAAAACGTTTGTTGCTATTAGCAAATGAGATAGTTTTATTAATATATAATTTTTTAGAGCAGGGGGTTAAGGTGAGTTTTAGATATTATTGCTCACATGATCCCTGCGTATTTGATTATGAAAAATAATTTTTATCCGAAGTCTCCGATTTTACCCAACTACGATTTTATTCAGCCCTCTTCTGGTTTTAAAAAGGCGGTTATTGGCGTCATAATCTCAATTGTCTTATTTCTTTGTTTTTATTTCCTTTTGTTAGCCTTGGCTGGGGTTTTATTGGTGCTCTGTGGAATGGGAGGGCTATTTATTTTGTTGAATAAGCCATCTTTGATCACTCTTCTTGTAGCTGGGGGGCTTTTTCTTTTTGGGCTCATGTTATTCGTTTTTATGATTAAATTTATTTTTTCAGCTTCTGAAAAGGATAACCCTCAACGAATTGAAATTAAAGAGCAAGACTACCCTGAATTATTTGAATTTATTCGTCAATTAACAAGGGATACTAAAACCCCTTTTCCAAAGAGGATATTTCTTTCCCCTGAGGTAAATGCAATGGTTTTTTATAACTCTAGTTTTTGGAGTCTATTCTTCCCCGTTCGAAAGAATTTAGAAATAGGTATGGGTTTGGTGAATGCGATGACCGTAAGTGAGTTCAAGGCCATTTTGGCACATGAGTTTGGTCACTTCTCACAGAAAAGTATGGCGGTGGGAAGTTATATTTATACCGTTAATCGGGTGATCTATGATTTAGTATATGAGTACGATAAATGGGATAATGCTTTAGCCCGTTGGGCTGAAACTGGAGGGATATTCGGTTTTTTTGCATTGGTGACTTCTTGGTTTGTGGAAGGGGTGAGGAGTATGCTGAGGTTCGCATATAATATTATCAATAAATCATACATGAAGTTATCTCGTGAGATGGAGTATCACGCGGATCTGATAGCAGTAAGTGTAAGTGGTAATGAGGCTTTTAAAAATGCACTACGAAAAACTGATTTCGCCGCTTTCACTTTTGATAGTACTTTGGAACATTTGAACCTGCTGGCGGCTTCGGATAAGTTTACAAGAAACATATATTTAGATCACCAATTTACCCATCTTTTTTATGCAAAATACCATCAACTACTGGGTGATCATGGACAAGTTAAAATAGGAGAGGATGCGCTGAAAAATCATATGGTTCAGTCAAGGGTCGAAGTGAAGGACCAGTGGGCTTCGCATCCTTCTCATTTCGAACGAGAGGAAAATATTAATAAAGTAAATATTGAGGTTCCTGAAATTTCTGATTCAGCTTGGGTATTATTTCGAAATTCGGTGGATATTCAAGTTAAAATGACGGAACTATTATATACCAATAGTTTTCCGGAAAAACCTATGTCGATAGTATCACATGAGGAGTATCAACATTCTTTTCAGTTAGAGATTGATAAGTTTAATATTCAGGAGGAATTTAAGGGGTTTTATGGCGGGAGATATTTAAGAAAAGTAGAAGAGGATGAGCTGGAAAAAACTTATTCAGAGACGACTTGTCTGTCATTTGATAAAATTTATAATCTTGAGAATGGAGAGCGAATAAAGTATTTACAGTCGAATCTATCTGATTTAGAGATACTGGGGCAAATAAGAGATAAGCATATTCCCAATAGATATTTTGACTTTGATGGAGAGAAATATAAAAGGAAGGAAGCTAAGGTACTAATAGAAAATCTTGAGCGGGAAAATGAAGAATTGCAATCCTGGTTGGATGAGTTAGACATAGCTGCAGTTCAATATCATTTACATCAAGCCAAAAATTTGGGACAAAAAGAAGCTTTGTGGTCTAAATATCAATCCTATTATTTTTGGACCGACACTTATACTAAATTGGAGGAGGTAATTTTCAAGTTTCAGGTCTTGACAAATCATATTTTTGCCACAGGAAGAGTCAATGAGGAGGAGGAAAGGAAATATGCGGCGGAGCTATCAGCAATTGAAAAACAAATGAAGAATGCTATTGAAATTTTGCCGGCTAATGAATTAATAAAAGAGCTGAACTGGGAGGAAGATCAGAAGTTTTTAGCAGCGTATATAAAAGAAGACAATTATATTTCTAAAACCTCTTCCCTGCAGGAAGACGATATGGTTAATCTTAATCAACTTTTGAACATACTAATTGCAACTGTCGGAATTAATACCGGATTATCATTGAAGAGGTTGACTGATTTTCAATTGGAGTTGGAAA
Source organism: Persicobacter diffluens (assembly GCF_036244895.1). Taxonomy (NCBI): domain Bacteria; kingdom Pseudomonadati; phylum Bacteroidota; class Cytophagia; order Cytophagales; family Persicobacteraceae; genus Persicobacter; species Persicobacter diffluens. Next base: position 2,978,078 of record NZ_BQKE01000001.1, on the reverse strand, counting down.
ACTCCCGAATTCTTAAGTAGAAAAATTGGGATCAATAAACTCGATTTATGCATGTTATGGCTCTAGAATAGCTACCTGGCTGGAAGAAAGAATAGTTCCCTGTTTTGAATTTTTTTCAATGAAGCAGATGAATAAGAAGCTGTCAGCTCATTCAAACTTTGGACAATAAAAAAACTAAGGGAGTGCCTATATTGAGTTGAAGATAAGGTCATTGACTAGATTTATTAAGTCTGGTGTAGCATGATTTGAGTAAAAAAATGTGTAAAGAGCCAAATGGAAGCTGACTGAGAAGAAGTGTCATGAGAGAAAAATCATGAAAGGAGATTTTTACCAAGGCGGCTTAGTCGTTTTTTATTTTCAATCCCAAAAAGGCTTTGTATTTTTGTCATTAATAAAAGAGCGTGTTTAAAAAACACATCAACTGGCTGTAAATTAGCATTGTTGGAGGAGATTTTGGATAATTTCTCAACAATAGCGATGTTATTCTCTCAAAATAATCGGGTATCGCTACTGCAGTACTTCATATTTTCGATGCGAATTTTGGCTTTTAAACACCCTCTAAATCTTTCCGGTGAGTCAGCTTTTCTGACTTTTAATCATTTGAATAATAAATAGTTATGTCTAAAATAATACCTCTTCAAGTAAACAAAAGCAAAGAAACGCTATCAAAGGAGCAAAGGGCATTTAATCGGTTTACGAAGCAAATCGAGAATTTGCATAAGAAAATAGGAAAGGAGGAGGACCGACTCGAACAGTTGTTAGCCCTTTATCAAAAGGAGGTATATGCTCATAAACAGGAGCTGACCCAACAGCAGATTTTGTTGGTAAAAAAGATGGATAAAATTTATCAATCTTTTAAGTATAATAAGGGACAAAAGCAGACGGTTAATGAGGCTACTTTATTCAGTTTGGATGTCATTTTTTCTAGTCTGGAGGATCCGGATGAGGAGCTGATCGCCATTTTTAACCGACATAGCCCCCATACTTTTGAAGAGGAAATGGAGATGCAAACACAGGATATGCTTGGAGAAATGGAGCAGATGATGTCTGATATGTTTGGGGTGGATATGGATTTTTCCGGGATGACTAAGGAAGATATGGAATCACCGGAAAAAATGGCTGAAATGGAAGCCAAAATTAAAGCTCAAATAGAGGGGCGTATCCAGGAGGAAGGATCAAAGAAAAAGACGAAAAAGAAAACCAAGCGTCAACTTGAAAAGGAATTAGAGGCGCAGCAGGAAGAAAAAGAGAAGTTACGGTCCCTTAAATCCATTTATCACGCTTTGGCCAAAATGCTTCATCCGGATACGGCCAGTTCAGAAGCTGATAGATTAGAAAAAGAGGAGTTGATGAAAGAAGTGACCGAGGCCTATAAAACCAAAGATTTACCCTCTTTGCTGCGGTTGGAAATGAAATGGTTGATGGCCGAAAATGACCATTTAGAAAATTTGACGGATAAACAATTAAAGGCTTATAATCAGGTGCTGAAAGAGCAGATTGAGGAATTAAAGCAAAAGCTTCATTCTATGTGTCATCACCCTCGATATGAGTCTATTTCATCAATCATTTTAGAAAGTCTTCGCTCCGGAAAAAAAGAAATTAAGGACATGAAGGTGGAGTATATGGAAGCTGTAGCCGAGTGTGCGATTGAAGTGAGTAGGATGAAGACCAGAAAGGCCTTGTTGGAGCATTGTGAAATACTAAATGAAGAGGTTAGACTGAGGTCAAATCCTTTTGATCTATTTGAGGCATTTATGAGTGCAGAAGAAGAGGAGGGGGAAGAGTGGCCTTTCGAAGATTTACCCTGGTAATTTTTCTGGGAATAGATCTATTTAGCGGGTGTTATTTGGCACTATATTAAGTTTTTAACTATGAAAAAATGTATGGTGTTCAGGTATTTTTGGTGTAAGTAATGTTGGGTAAACGCAAAAAATACGTTTGAGATAGGATTTATTTTGGAGTATAGTGAATTTGTAAGGGCGCTCTCGTAAAGCGTTAACCCGAATTATTTACCGCTAGATTTAGTTGGTCGATATAAAAACCTAGTTATCAGATTGTTATTGTTAATTTTATCGAATTATCAATAGCTCAAATTTGGGTATGCTTGCTTTCTCCTCATTCATCTGCTTCGTTGGAAAAACTTGAAATAAGAAACTATTCCTTCATTTTTCCCGCCTAGCAGCTAAACGAGGATTAAAGCATGAATAATCCGGGTTAATAGTAAGCTATGAAGGAGTCAGTATCAGGAGTAGTGGGAAGCTACTCCTGATAATAATTCAGACCGCAAGGTTTTTATTGAGTTTGAAGAAATCATCCAATTCCTGATCAGACATTTCTCCAAGCCATTTCTGCGCATTTCCTTCCATCACTTTATCAGCAAGATCCTTTTTCGAATTGATCATCTCATTGATTTTTTCCTCAAAAGTTCCGGTGGCAATAAAGCGATGAACCATCACATTTTGCTTTTGACCGATACGGAAGGCACGGTCGGTCGCCTGAGATTCTACCGCCGGATTCCACCAAAGGTCAAAGTGAATGACATGAGAGGCGGCCACTAAATTTAAGCCGGTGCCGGCAGCCTTCAGAGAGAGCAATAATATTTTGTGATCCGGGTTTTGCTGAAATTGATCCACCATATGGTCCCGCTCCTTTCGGCTACAACCACCATGCAGGAAGTTGGCGTCCAGACCAAGGTGTTCAGAAATCCAATGTTGCATCAATTCCCCGGCAGTACGGTATTGCGTGAAAATGATGATCTTTTCACCTCGCTGAATTACTTCCTGAACCAGGGGCAACAGCACTTCTGCTTTACCGGAAAGATTGCTCTCTTTTGATCCACTTTTGGTGTATTGCGCAGGGTGGTTACAGATTTGTTTCAAGGCGGTAATCATATTCAATACCATTCCTTTTCTTTCAATACCCGAGAGGCTTCGGACTTTTTCCATATTTTCGGCTAAAACCGCCTCGTATAAGCTGCTTTGTTCGGGACTTAGATTAACATATCTATTTTCCTCTATTTTATCCGGTAGGTCAGAGATGATGCTTTTGTCTGTCTTAAGTCTCCTTTTGATAAAGGGTGCCGATATTTCCCGGAAAATAGCCAGTTGATCCTGATCCTGCTTAAGCTCAATGGGCTTTACGAAGTTCTTTTTAAAAGCAGTGAGCCCGCCGAGGTAGCCTTTGTTGGCAAAATCCATAATAGACCAGTATTCGCTTAGGCTGTTTTCTACCGGGGTTCCACTCAGGGCAATTTTTATTTTGGCGGAAATACTTCTGACGGCCTTACTTTGCGCGGTATTACTATTTTTGATCGCCTGGGCCTCATCAATGATCATCACCTGCCATTTAATTTTTTTGAAGAGCGGCGTCTTATTCCTAAGCATACCATAACTGGTGAGCAATAGGTCAAAGTCACCCTCAATGGCATCCTGTCCATGGAAAATTCTAAAATTCAGGGAGGGTGCAAAACGCTGTAATTCGTGCGCCCAGTTACTTAAGAGCCCGGTGGGGAGTACAATTAATGCAGGTTGTTTGTGATGTAGATTTTGCTCTTCTTTTAATTTTAATAAGAAGGTGATAGCTTGCAAAGTTTTACCCAATCCCATATCATCAGCCAAAATACTGCCCATTCCAAGTTTGGCATTTTTATATAACCAATGATAACCATCCAGCTGGTAGGGGCGCAATTCGGCTAATAAAAGTGCTGGCGTGTCCAAAGATTGCTGGGCTTTCAAATTTTCGATAAGCGTTATCAGATTCTCCGTTCGTTCGACGGTCGTTCCTTCAAATTTTCCGCTCAGGGCAATTTGTAAAAGCTCCACAGGCTTAGGGGCTTTGATTTTTTCCAGTCGCTTTTTAATCTTTTCTATTTCATTACTCTGAATGAATACATACTGATCTTTAAGGCGGACAATGCCCTGCATATTTTCGGTCTGTCGGAAAAATTCCTCCGGATCCACTAACTGCTCTCCTAATGCCATCTGCCAGTTAAAGGAGAACAAATCATCCATGGAGAAGAAGGATTGAATTCGCGTGGAAGAACTGTCTACACGCATGGAAAGTTGTGGGCGGATGATGGTTCTAAGGGATTTATCCAGTTGTAATTCCATCCCGAGACGTTCCAGTTCAGGCAGGATTTCGAGCAACAATTGCTGAAGCGCCAATGGATCATTTTCGAATTGAATGGAGGGGGCTTTCCACAATTTAGCCAGTGGAGCCCATCGACGGTGCAGCCATTCCAGATTTTGTAAAACCTTTATCGGCAAATCCAGCTTTAAAGCCTCAATGAGTGGCTGAGCTAGTTCTAGATGATTTAAGGGGGCGATTTTCAGGCGGATTTCCAGCCAGTTCATCTTGTCTTCAATTTGAAGCAGGTAATGCTCTGTTTTCTTTAGGCCCTCCCAGGGTCTGAGCCAAAGTGCAATTGCCTCCGGTATCGACTGGTGCTCCAGTCGGTCAAAGGAAAAGGATGATTTTCGAAAGAATAAATGATCAATGTCTTCGGTATCCGGAGCCTGTTCCAAGGCCGGCTGAATGAGCGCTTCCACCAAGAAGCACATTAAGGCATGAAGTTTCCCCTTGGCGGTAAGTTGTGGATGTTTTTTCGGCTCCAGATCAATAAGCCCTGCGGGTAATTCATGAGTCAGGGCCTCAAGGACAGCTTCGACAGTTGGCTCACTTCGCATCGGGCCCCAAAGTATTGAATATGCACCCTTCTGTTGCCAAAGTGCCGGGCGGATCAATTGCAGTTGCACCAAATGTTTGGCCAGCATATAGGCTTTCTGAAGCCATTGAATTTTGGGATGAAATGCGGGTAAATCAGCCGGATGTATTTCGTCCAAAAAAGCAATAAACGCTTGGCCATCTGCATTGATGAGGATATGGGTGTCCTCAATTTGATAGGCTACAGCGGAAAGTTCAGCCCGTTCAGATAGTTCCAGCGAGATATTTCCCGTTTTCCTAAACTCCTGGAATAATTCCGACTTTTCTTCCTCGCCATCCTTTTCTGTAAAGCGGATTTTTTTGACAGATTTATAAAAGGTGACTAACTCTTTCTTGAAATCCTTGTGATAAAAAGGAGGGGTGCTGGCCAGCATATCGATCAGACCAATTCCATCGGTTTTGATCTCATGCAGTTTAAACGCTATAGGTGGGTCAATGGTATTTTCTTCTTCCTGACAAAAGTCCGTCCATTGATGATGGTATTGATCATCCGTCTCATTAATTTGGATCGGAGTTTCATAGCCAATCAATGAAAATAGTAATAATGGATTGCGATCTATTTCTTGGGATAATTCATAAATCACAGAAGCCAAATGCTTGCAGGGTACTGCCCAGTCCGGGCAACTGCAATTCATCTTCCAGTCATCCCATTTTTTAGGAAAAACACCTTTAATAGTATCCAGCCATTCCAAAAATTCTGGCGCAAACTGTTGATTGGCCAAAGCCACCTGCCATAGTTTTTCCTCCCTAATTTTATCATCGATTTGCTGTGCCACCGTTGGGCTAATTTGCGGGATTTCGATATCGACTTTGTACGGTCGCGGGCGAGAACCAGCTACCTTCGCCAGGATTTTCCTTCCATTAATTTGAATATCTTTTACCATGCCACGGCCAGCATAGGACCTTCCTCGAGGAAGTCGGTTACTAAAGTCTACTGCTTCAAGAGATTGAAGCCATTGTTTCCCCCAAGGGGTTTTGCCGTAAATGGTTCTTTTTGCCATGATTATTAAAAGAGAAATCTATACCCTACAATGTAGGAATGATTGGAAGGAGTTCTAATGCCTAATGAATATTCAAAAATAAGCATCCTTTTAGATATTGCTCAATATTTGCTGGACATAAGAATTATTAGGCGTGTATTTCTGGGAAAATTCATAGGTATTTTCAATTTGTTCTTTTTTTCAGAATGCTTTGAGTGTGTTAAGCCGAATTACTCTTGCTTCGATTCTCCTTTAGCTGCATAGCGGAAAAGTGAAGGAATAGGTTCCTATTTCGAGTTTTTTGAAATGATGCATATGATTGGGGAAAGAGCCCCTTTACCCAATTTTAGGTTTTTAAAGATTCAGAAAATACAACCGTAAAGAGCTGATAATAAGTTGTTGAGATTGGACAACGAAATCTCGCGGTAAATAATTGGGGTTAAGAAGACCGTTAGTCACTAGGAGCTTACCGTTAGTGTACTAATTGATCTGCTGTTAAGTCCTATTTTTTACATTTATAATTATATATATGTTGTAGCAAGTACTAATTGGCCTGCTATGGACTTAACCTTTAATACTTATGCCGAAATTACAAATTGAAAATCTCACCAAGGTTTATCCTAACGGAGTAAAAGCCTTGGACAATGTAACTTTAGAAATTGAAAATGGAATGTTTGGCCTGTTGGGGCCAAATGGAGCCGGGAAATCGTCTCTAATGCGTACCCTGGCAACGCTTCAGGATGCCGATTCCGGCAGTGCAAAGCTGGATGATATCAACATTTTCGAACAACCGCAGAAATTGAAGCAGGTGCTAGGGTATTTACCTCAGGAGTTCGGGGTTTATCCGCGTGTTACTGCTCAGGAGTTGTTAATGCATATTGCGGTTTTCAAGGGGATTGGCCATAAAAAGGAACGAAAGGAGTTGGTAGACTATCTTTTGAATAAGGTTAATTTATATGAGCATAAGGATAAGTATGTAAAGGGATTTTCCGGTGGAATGAAACAGAGAGTCGGGATTGCCCAGGCATTGATTGGCGCGCCGAAACTGTTGATTGTCGATGAACCCACCGCCGGCCTGGACCCCGGAGAACGAAACCGATTCCATAATTTATTGGCGGATGTGGGAGAGGAAGTTATTGTGATTTTATCGACTCATATTGTGGAGGATGTCCGAGAATTATGCACCAAAATGGCCATTATGAATAAGGGGAGGATCGTTTTTGATGGTGCGCCGGAGGAGGCTTTGGGTAAATGGGAGGGTCAGGTTTGGCAGAAACAAATAGACCGGAAGGAGTTGGAGGCTTACGAATCTCAATATCAATTGATTTCTCATAAAATGGTGGCCGGGAAGCCCTTGGTGCATGTGCTGTCCGAGGTAAATCCTGGAGCAGGCTTTGAGGCGATTCCAGCTTCTTTGGAAGACGCCTTTTTTGCTGAATTATTAGAACAGGATGTCGCATTATAAAGTCGAATAGATCATGTTTTATACTTTTTTTAAACAAGAGTTTCGGTCGGCAGTAAAGCGACCGATGATATATATCTTCTTCTTTCTTTTTGCTTTATTGAGTGCTACTGCTGTGATGAGTGATAAGGTGATGATTGGAGGAGGTATTGGGAATGTATTCCGTAATAGTCCTTCTACAGTGGTGATTTTTACCCTTGTACTCAGTGTTTTTGCATTGGTAGTAGCGGCGGCTTTTTTCAATAATGCCGCCTTAAGGGATTATAATAATGGCTTTCATGAAATTTTATTTTCCAAGCCCATCCATCGCGGTGCCTACTATTGGGGGCGATTTTTTGCCGCTTGGGGCTTGTCGGTCATTCCCATATTGGGGATTTACCTTGGGGTGATCATCGGAACGTTTATGGGGCCGGCAGTTGGTTGGACAGATGTAGACCGCTTGGGTCCGGTGCCATGGGCTGCCTTTACTTCTGGCTTTTTGATTTTTGCAGTTCCGAATATGCTGATGGCCGGCGCCGTGGTGTATGCGCTCGCACATCGGTTCAAAAATACCATGTATTCCTTTATTGGAATTATTGTGATTTTAGTGGCTTATCTGGTCGCTGGTACCTTAATGTCTGATTTGGAGAATCAAAATCTGGCGTCTTTATTCGATATTTTAGGGGTGAGATCCTATTTCCATGCTACCCGATATTTTACCCCAGCGGATAAGAACGCCATTGGGGTGCCACTGGAAAAGTGGTTAGTATTGAATCGCTTTTTGTGGGCAGGCGTTAGTGTTTTGGTGCTTTTGGTGAGCTACTATTTCTTCAGTTTTAAAATGGTAGCAAGCGGAAAGAAGTCCATCAAGAAGCCGAAGGAGGAAATCGCTCCAACAGCAACAGGTATGGTCATGCCGACTGTTCATCAGGATTTTTCTAAAGGATATTCCATTTCGCAATTTATCAGTACTTTTAAAATGGATTTTAAAAGTTTGATGAAGAGTACCTTATTTAAGGTGATGCTTTTGTTCAGCCTTTCCCTTTTTGTTGCCGATCTTTTACAGGGCTTTGAATACTATGGATTGCAGAGTTTTCCCGTGACCTATAAAATGGTAGATTTGGTTCATAATTCTATGGGATTAATGTTAATTGTATTTTCCATTTTTTACTCCGGGGAATTAATTTGGAAGGACCGTGACGCGAAGCTCAATGAAGTAATGGGAGCGAGCCCCAAATTGAATTTTGTCAATCTACTGGCCAAGGTTTCCGCTGTTTTAGGGATGTATGTTTTGCTGGCAACGACTTTAGTGTTGATGGGCATGGCTTACCAGTTGATTTCCGGCTATTACCTGATCAAGCCCTCCGTTTATTTTGGTAGCTTGATTTTCAATATGCTGGCTTCAAATGTGATCTGGCTAGTAGTTGCGATTTTTATTCAAGTAATGATGAGTAATAAGTATTTTGCTTATTTCATTACGGTGATGCTTTATTTTTGTACCGATATCCTACGGGCTATTTTGAAGGTGGAAAGTAAGATGTTGAGTATTGGCGAAGTGCCTTATGTCAAGTATTCTGACTTGAGTGGTTTTGGCCCTTCATTGGAGGCCAATATTTGGTTTTCGGCATTTTGGTTATTGCTTTCCGGTATCATCCTTTGGAAAGCGTCTTTATTTTTTCAGGATAAAGTAGGGCAGACATTTAAGCAGAGGATAATTTTTGCCAGTAAACAATTATCGGCTAGGGTAATGATGGGTGGCGCTTCTTTGTTCGTGATTTGGGTTTTTGTTGGTGGATGGATCTATTATAATACACAAATTTTAAACCCCTATAAAACCGGTGAGGAGTTGGAGGAATTGGCAGTGAATTATGAAAAAGAATATAGCAAATACCGCGGTTTTCCTCAGCCCAAGATTTCAGATGTTGTTTATCATGTAGATTTATTTCCAGAAGAAAGAGCAATGAAAGCCAAGGTAGACTGGACCATTTATAATGCACATGAAACACCTTTGGATAGTCTGATATTTTCTTTCGATAAATCCTATCACCCTACATTCAACATTCCTAATTCAGCATTAGCTTATATGGATGAGAATGGTTTCTGTATTTATACATTGAAGGAACCGATGGCGCCAGGAGATAGCATGACAATTCAAATTAATACATCTTATGCGGCCAAGGGATTTGAGAATAATGTGTCGAATGGCGGGATATTGAAAAATGGTACCTTTATTATGAACTTCCAGTTCATGCCTACCATTGGATATGATGCGCAACTGGAATTGCAGGATCGCCATAGTCGCAAAGAGAAAGGACTTCCGAAGCGACTTCGAGCAGCGGTTTTGGATCAAAATGATATCGAAACGCGGAATAAGAATTACCTCACCTACGGACAGTCCGATTGGATTCCGATGGAAACCTTCATTTCTACTTCGGCGGATCAGATTCCGATAGCTGCCGGAAGTTTGATTGCTAAGGAAGAAAGGGATGGCCGAAATCATTACCATTATAAGGTAGATCATCCTTCTCAGCGCTTTAATGCTTTCATCTCAGCAGACTATGCGGTACGAAGTAAAAAATGGAACGGTATTGATATTGAAATTTACTACAATGAAGAGCATCCTGAGAATGTGGATCGCATGATTGATGCTGTTCAGAATTCTTTAGATTATTACAGTACTCATTTTGGGCCTTATACCCATAAACAAGCTCGAATTATAGAATTTCCTCGCTTTGGAGATTATGCTCAGGCCTACCCCGGAACGATGCCCTATTCGGAGTCCATGGGATTCATCATCGATTTGAAAGAGGAAGGTGAGAATAATTTTGTAAATAAAGTGGTCGCGCATGAAATGGCGCATCAATGGTGGGCACATCAGCTCGTTTCTGCCCCTATGCAGGGAGTAACCATGCTTACCGAAAGCTTTGCGGAATACTCTGCATTGATGGTGATGAAGCAAGCTTCCACAGATATGGAAATGAAGGAATTCCTCAAATACAATATGGATCGTTACCTTGGTGGAAGATCCATGGAAAGAGAAAAGGAATTGCCATTGTATAAGGTGGAGAACCAGGGGTATTTGCATTACCGTAAAGGCTCAGTGGTATTGTATGCCCTTCAGGATTATTTGGGTGAAGATAAAGTGAATGGAGCTTTGAGAGACTTCCTGGAAGAGTACCGTTATGCTGCTCCACCATATCCGACTTCATTGGACTTTTTGAGACATTTAGAAAATTATACGCCGGACTCTTTGCGGTATTTAGTAACGGATCTGTTAAAAGAAATTACCCTTTATGATTTTCGGATGGAAACTGCAGAGGCCCGGCCTTTTGGAAACGATCAATACCAACTGGATTTAACATTCACCGCCAAAAAGATCAAGGCGGATTCTTTGGGTAATGAGCAGGAAGTTCCAATGCAGGATTGGATTGATGTAGGCGTTTTTTCCGATGAGGCGCAAAAGGAGTTGGCGTTCAGGAAGCGGGTAAAAGTGAAGGAAGGAAAGAACGAAGTTCGTTTGATATTGGATGAGCAGCCTTTAAAGGCAGCGGTTGATCCTCGACAGATCATGATTGAAAAAGTGGTGGATGATAATGTCAAAAGGGTCAATCAGCTCCAAGAGAAGGCTGACCTCATCGTGGAAAACGATATTTAAGCATACGGATAGAATGCATTTAAAAAAGAGTGGTGATGTGTTTTAGCCACTCTTTTTTTGTTTATGGTCCTTATTATTAGGGAATTATTGGGATAGTAAATTTTATTTTTTTGGTGAATATGATAACTTATAAAATATCATTTGCACTAATCATTGAATGCTTATGACGCCTAACATCAAAAAGCAATTCCTGATCTATTTCTGGAAAAGGTGCTTTTTCCTACCCATTTTATTGACAGGACTGTTCTATTTATTTTCCCAACGCTTTCTGGACGCCACTTATTCAATGGAAGCTTATATAATCTCCACCTTGGTAAGCCTCTCTGGACTGAAGTTGTCCTATGTGGTCGGAATAAAGCCCACAGATAATTCCTTGAATCTTATCCTATTGAACGCTTTTGGGAAATATAAAGTGTTGGAAATTCAAAGAGAGGAGGTCATCAGATATGAGATGTTATCAGATAATGGGATGGATTTGGGACGTTTAAGAGTGGTCTATAAACAGAAAAGCCAAAAGGATTTTGCCGTTTTCGGATTAGCGCGATTCGAGTCTGTTGAAAATTAAGCGAGTAATTGGAGGAAGGGTAGTTTTCATTGATGTCGATGAGGATTGAATTGTATTCCAACCGTTAATTAGTGATTTTTCAATATCATAAGTGGTAGAAAGTGATTTGTCAGAGGTACTTTCAATCAAAGTTTACATCGCTTCTACTAATGCTTTTTTGTATTGTTTTGAATGTGGTTTTTTATGGCTAAACTACCTTCCCAAATAGCGCCATCTTTCTTAATTTAGTTTTAAGAATAGAATCGTTATAACATTCAAGAAAAAGACCCGGATTTGCAACACTTCAAAACCATAACCGAATATTGTGAGGCGATAGGCCTGTCTGCTCCGCTTCACCCGCATTTTGACATTCGCAGTTTTGAAGATAATATGGGAAAGGTTATTCCCCAAATGAAGCCTTTTCGACATGAATTCTACTCCATCGCCTTAAAGGCGGATGGTGGGGGAAAAGCCATTACCGGTTATCATGATCAGTTCCCGGAGGGCGTTACCATTTTTTTCAACTCCCCCTTCCAGATTCTTTCCTGGGATATCGTACCGGACTGGTCGGGTTATTATGTGATGATTTCGCAGGACTTTATCGCAGGCTCGCATCATTTTGAAAAGCTGCTGGATGAATTTCCTTTTCTGAAAATTGATGAATCCATCCCTTTTGAAATTCAGGAAGAAGACCTGAATAATCTGTTGCCCATTTACGAGAAAATTCAGAAGGAATACGAAAGTAGTGGGGAGGATAAGTTTAATTTTATTGAGATTTATATCCTGCTGTTGCTCAATCAGGTGAAGCGTTTGTTCAATGAGAAATTTGATGCGGAAAGCGCTCATGAAAAAATCAGATCTGCGGATATTAAACTTTTAGCCCGTTTTCAAAAATTAATCAAAACCAGCTTTTACCCCGATGCTGTCCTTGAAGCTGGCGCCAATTTGCATTCCCCATCCTATTATGCCGAGATTTTAAATGTGCACCCCAACCATTTAAATGCGGTCGTGAAATCGATCAGTGGGCAAACTGCTATTCATCATATTCACTTCCATGTATTGAAATTGGCCAAAGCGGAACTCCTGCAAACCACGGCCAGTGTAAAGGAAATCGCCTATAATCTTCATTTTGATGCTCCTAACAACTTCAGTGCATTTTTCAAAAAACATACAGGAAGAACACCTCTGAGCTACAGAAAAAATCGATAACCTTTGAAATTCATACTTTTTGCTTTGATTTCCTAAGCTCCTTTCCTTGCTGATTCCTGACCTTTGGAATGTTAACCAAATCAGACACTTATGAGGATAATCGGGATTCTATTTTTGAGTTTGATGTCATTCACACTAAAGGCACAGGAAATGGAAACAGTCAACAATACGGTGGTGCAACTTTTCATTGCCACGGATCAAAGGGATTGGGAGGCACTAGACCAGCTTTTCGCCCCAGAAGTGGAATTGGACTATTTGAGTATGAGTGGAAGCCCTGCTGCTAAACTTAGTCCGCAGGAAATTGCTGATAGCTGGAAGGCCGTTCTTCCAGGATTTGAATTTACACACCATCAGTTGGGTAATATCTTAACCACAGTGGAGGGGGGCTATGCACATGTTTTTTGTTATGGCACCGCCACACACTTTCTGACTGATGAAGCCGGCAATGTATGGACGGTGGTCGGGACCTATGATTTTGATCTTCATAAGCAGGTGGGTGCCTGGAAAATCACCAAAATGAAGTTCAATTTTAAATATCAGGATGGCAATACCGGGCTACCGGTCAAAGCCATGGAAAAAGCGAAGTAGGCATGAAAATATTAACCTCCGCCGGGCTGCTGTTATTAGCAGTGGTGTTGGCATCAGTGACTTCCTTCAATCGTAAATTCTCAGGGAAAAAAGCAAAAATAAAATGGAAATAGCAGCGCGAAATAAACAATTGGTAATAGAATTTTTTAAAGCCTTGGAAGCTGAAGATGCCGGGGCAGTAGCCGAACTATTTGCGGAAAACGGGGTCCATCATAACCCCTATGCTTCAGGCTTATTCTCTGAGGGTGCGGTAGGGGAAGAGGCCATTAAAGCCTATTGGGAGCCTGTTTTTCCCAATTTTGATGGGATGGAATTCCCCATCGAGTACAATTCGCCATGGAAGATCCGGCAATGGTGCTGGTGAAATTTGAGGGTAGAATTAAATTGAAGGGTGATGCCGGATGGTATAAAAATGACTATTACGCCACTTTCAAATTCAATGAAGCCGGCTTGATCGAAGAATATGTAGAAATCTTTAACCCCATAGTGGCCGCTCAGGGCTTTGGACTTATTGATCAAATTAAATCTCAAAACGAAACCAAAATGGAAAAGGTAAAATTCAATAGCGAAGGACTCAATTTAGTGGGGAATCTGTATTACCCTGCAGATTATCAGGAAGGAAAAGCATATCCTACCATTGTTGTATCCGGAAGCTGGACAACGGTAAAGGAACAAATGGCAGCTTTATATGCAGAGAAATTCGCGGAAAAAGGCTTTATCACTTTGGCTTTTGACTTCAGAAATTATGGAGAAAGCGAAGGCCAACCACGCTTTTGGGAGAATCCGACGATGAAGGTGCAGGATATCAAAAATGCGGTATCCTTTCTGGAAACGCTCCCGCAAGTAGATAATGATCGGATCGGTGCTTTTGCCGTTTGTGCGGGTTCTATGTATACTTTGATGGCGGCCGCAGAGGATACTCGAATTAAAGCAGTGGTGACTGCCGCTTCCTGGTTGCACGATGCGGAGGCCGTGAAATTATTCTACGGAGGTGAAGAAGGCGTGAATGAGAAAGTCACCGCGGCAAGAAAGGCCAAAGAAGTTTTTGCCAAAGAAGGATTTGTGGAATATATCGAAACCATTTCCACTACCAATCCTGCAGCTGCCATGTACGGTTCTTTCGATTATTATTTAAATCCCGAACGTGGAGCGTTGAAAGAATGGAGTAATGACAAATTCGCAGTGATGAGCTGGGAGGATTGGTTGACCTTGGATCCGATGCCTTATGCACCAAAATTGGAAGCGCCAACGTTGATGGTTCATTCCGATGGTTGTGTTTTGCCTCAATACACTAAAAATTTCTTCAACGACATCAAAGCGACCGATAAAGAATTGGTTTGGATAGATACCGATCTGGAATCGCCCATGCAACAGTTTAACTTCTATGATCAGCCGGAAGAAGTGAGCCTGGCAGTGGAAAAGGGTGCAGATTGGTTCAGCGCTAAGCTGTAATGAACCTGATGCGGTGTTCAGCATCACCAAGAATATTATCCCGTGGGCGATGTGGTTGCGGGATTTTTTTTGGAGCCCCCCTCGCTTCCGCTCGGTCAGGCTTTCGGCGGTCGCTTTTATGGGCGGGCAATGAGGTAGTTTTCCAAAATGCCTGCCCGCCCATAAAGAGCTCCAACAACCGGCTACGCCTCCGCCTCTATCCCTGGGCCAAGGTCATCAAATCCATTTAGTAATTCTCAACGGCTCCGCTTTATCTGTTATAGACCGTGCTTCCCGGCATGATGCGCAATCTTATTGAACTAAAAATCGCTGTTTGACGGTTTTTCCCTCTTTTTGTAGGATTAATAAATAAGCTCCAGGTGTGATAGAAGAGATGTCTAATTTTATAGCGTTTCCTTCTCCTTGCAAGATGTTGAAAGGTTGCCGTACACCGGTTAAGCTGATGATTTGTAAGTCGGTATTCGGGTTAATATCCTCCGCATCAAATAAACATAGCTGTTTACCGATCACTGGATTCGGAGCAATATAGCTTGAACGTTGGGCCTCCTTAGAAATCAATACCCGAAGGTTTTCTTCTCGCAGGTTTTTCGTCTTTACCATCGCATAGGTTTGTGGGGCCAGCTTCACCTTAATCTGTTTGCCATTATTGCCATAACTTACATTATCCACCCCGCCTCCGAAAGCGATGACCTCCTCTCCATTCATATCGACTAACATGCTTTGTTTAAGATTGATGAACATCGTCTGACTGGTTTCACTTAAATTGCAAAGGTGTAAGAGCAAGTCATTTCCCTCCTTAAAAGCGGCGATAGGGAAATCCCCATGATTGGTTTCTACTTCACAGGCGGCTCCCAGATCTTTGGAATGATCAATAAGGGTTTTAAGCGCATCATAGCGATCCGTATTTTTTCCACCATTATACCATAAAATTCTTGGTGCTGTTTGGTATACAATAATCTTACTCATGCCTTCTGCAATAGCAGGTAGAATTTGCCCGATGCCATTGGCGGTACTGATGCTGAACCGGGTAGATTCCGTAAACCATCGGCCTCCAGCCTCATAAAAATCGGCCCACCACTGATAAGAGTTCAATAATCCATCGGCCTTATCATCATCATAATTGTGTGCCCCACCCACGGAAATGGCCGATTTTACCTCCAGCATTTTTGCCGCAGATTTTTCCAAAGACCACAATTCCGCGCCCACCATTGGAATCCCAATATCCAGTTGCTGATAGTCCTTCAAACCAGCGGCGTCCTCATTCCAGGGGCCCAGGTAATCTGCCCCGCCCAGCTTATCATGCACCACAATATTTAAGTAAGATTTATATTTAGGAAGCTTTACGCCATAGTATCCGTTTTCATCATTAGTACAACTAAGGGTACCACCTGCATCCGTACATTTCATCCAGTTTGGAAACTTATGGCCATTGTGCGCATCATCCAATTCCCCATTTGATTTGAACACCCCATTGGTATTGGCGATGCTCGCAAAAATATCCAATTGATGGCCTCGGGCATTGTCGGCATAATCCTTTATGGTGGCGTATCGATTATCGCCCGATCCCCAGGGTGCAATGATTGGAATGCGTACCAGATCCATTCCCAGTGCTTCAAATTTTCCATTCATCTGATCCACATCCTGAATCTTAAACAATGTTAGTTTTACATCAGCGCCATAGGTTACCCCATTACCTTTTGCATTCTTGGGCCATACTTTAGCCGTTTGCGCATGAATCAGACCCGAGCAAAGGCTTAGCGTCATTAGTAAGATAAGTTTTTTCGTTTTAGTTACTTTGGGTTAAAAAATAGATCAGAATTTAAGCTTTGATTTATAGGGGGGTGAGGTGGTAATTCGTAAATATGGGGGTAAATAATATCTGAATGGAGTACGAGAAATTAGGTGGTATTTGTATTAAAATGCGGGGAGGAATGTTTATTCGATATAATGGTGCTTATCAATCGGGTAATTTTTTTAGCATATCATTTACCTCAGAGGAGTTATCTTTTGGCCAAGCTAAGTCTTGCCTCTACCGATTCACCGGAATTTTAAACCACCTCTGATTCCGGTAAAATGATTCCTTTATCCATCTCGTCCTCGTTTAAATTTTCCTAAATTGGAATTCATTGAAGCATCAAATAAGAACGCATGATATTTAGTGCAACCAAAAAAGTCCTGTGTATTAGCTCCTGATTAGTCCCCTTCTATGAAAAATATATTAGCGAAGTTTTTGTCAGGCTTGATCGCCTCCTTTATGTTGTTCTTTTCGATTTCTTTCATGACGGTTATTCCTCAATTGCATAGCTTTCTTTTTCGACCTGACAGAATTCAATTCAAAATCGGATTCCCCTTGGTTTACTATCAGGAGATGCTGGTGGATTGTCCTGATTTCAACTATCATTGGTCCCTTGCAAATCTCTTATTGGATTTTGGGATAGGGATGCTATTGGTGATGTCAGGTTGTGCTATATTTCAAAAGTATGTAAAGTAAAATTAGCGGTATAGTAATAATGACTGTAATTACATTTGCGAATCATTTGATTATCAAGGGTATATGTTACACGCCCTTAGTCTACGGTCGTATCAATAAAAAACTTGGAACCACCGATTCAAATTCAGAGATCGAGGAAAAGCTCTATGCCATCCTAAAAGACAGCCCGGAAGAAAATTTTCATAGGAAAGGGAAGAATTTTTATGTGTCCAATGCCCAGTATAATATCCGGATTACTATTAATGCTTATACTTATCGCGTGATTACGGTGGATCGCCTGGATGACCTCCGGTAGAGACAAGGCACGCCTGGTCGGCCTCCTTTTCGCTGGATTACGAAAAGGGAGGCGGCAGCGCCAGCGCTGCCGGCGAAGCATAAGCCCGGTGCACCTTATGAATGATCCTGGCGCGATTTGTACCAGTTCACCGCTCCCCGGCGAAGGGATGAAGGCAGCGGCGAAGCCGGTTGTTGGAGCTCCTTTGCGGCGGGCAGGCATTGGTGGATTTCAGGAAAACTGCCCGCCGGAAAGAGCGACTGCCGCCAGCCCGCCGAGCGCATGCGAGGGCCCCAAAAAAAACGCCACCCCTCACGAGGTGACGCCAATCAAAATTTAACCCGAATTATTCACCGATAAATTTATTAACTAAGTGCAAGTATCTTAATTTCAGTTTATTATTATTTAATTTCTTTGATTTATAATAGCCCAAATTTGGGCAAGCTTGCTTTCTCCTCATTCATCTGCTTCGTTGGAAAAAACTTGAAATAGAGCACTATGCCTTCATTTTTTCCGCCTTGCAGCTAAACGAGGATTTAAGCATAAATAATCCGGGTTAACACTAATAAAGTTTTACAGTCCGATGATTCTCTTCAGGATCACCTCATTGCCCATCTGTATTTTCACCAGCTGCAATCCTTTTGGAAGTTGTAGCTGATCCAGCTTGAGGAGGTTAGTGCCGGCTTTGAGTTGCATTTGCCGGGCAGGAAGTAATCTTGCGCCGTTCAGGCTAAGGATTTCCACGCTAAGCGTTTGCACCTGCTTACTTTTCACCTGCAGATAGAAATATTGTCGTATCTGCGTGGGGAAAAGGTCAACAGCGGCGGCCGGTTCTACCGCCAGTATGCGGTTATTCGCCTCCGGATTGCTGTCATACCATTGCCCGTTAAAATACCAGCCTTCTGTACTGCGATTTAAGTCAGCGGTCTGGTTGCCATTGCCATCATGGAAAAGCAATTGGGTGGAAGTAATATCAGCAATGGTATAACTGAACCACTGGTTGCCTTCGGCATTCATAGGGACACCGGGCCAGTTGGAGGCAGAGCCGTCAGAAGCATTCCAGTAATGCAGCATCGGGCTGGTCCATTCCGTTTTCAGGTGTATGGTCAGGCCGTTGGCTGTGGTGTCATCGGGTTCGGTATCATACCACTGGCCGTTTTGGTACCAGCCGTTACGGTCCCTGCTCAAGTCCTCGCTTTGGTTTCCATTGTTATCATGGAACAGCAGTTGGGTGGAGCTCACACTCTCCGGGAAGGTGAAAGCATACCAGCCGTTGCTTTGGGACATGTTTTCACCCGGCCAGTTACTATTCGCCAGGCTCCCTTCCGGACTGGCATTCCAATGGTGGATCATAGGGTAATCCTTTACATAAACCGTGAATCCGCCCTCCGGCGTAGTCACTGTAAAGTCCGCGCTGTAAATGGCAGAAGCATTTCCGGCATTGTCCACGGCCATGGCTTTGACGGTGGTATTCTGTTCAATGCTCAGGCTGATGCTGTTTTGCGCACTGGAAGATCCCGTATCCGGCTCGCTGCCATTGAGGGTGTAGTAAATGGTGGGGTTCGGGTCCATATTGTCGGTGGCCGTGATGGTTACAGTTCCGGATCCACTGAATTGTCCGCCATCGGGTGAGATGCTGACTGTCGGGGCAAAGGTATCATCAATGGGCACGGGCTCCGGTACCCAGCCGTTATCATACCATACATTTCCGCAGATATTCATTTCATCTCCGGTGATTTTACTGTCACCGCAAAGCAGAATCAAATTCGTACAGCTTCCATCCAGATAAAATTCATACCAGCCTTCGTATTTGGCGGAAGGGTTCATGCTTTCGCCGGGCCAGCTGCTGGTCATACTGCCTCCTTGCAGACTCCAGAAATAAATACCGGGATTACTGCAATCTGCTTTGAAGTATACCGTCATGCCATCGCCATTTTGCGGGAAGGTGTAGCTATAACTTTCGATATCAGAATTGCCGGCGCTGTTGATGGCAATGGCTTTCAGCGTAACGGTGTTGCCCGGGCTTCCGCTCAACTGCACTGTTCCGGTGTAGGCCATACTTTGACTGGTCGGCGTGTTGCCATCGGTGGTGTAATAGATTTGTCCTCCGTTGGTGGCGGAAAGGGTTACCGTGGCTCCGCTGCCGGAAAGGCTAAGTACCGGAGGATCCACGGGTCCCGGGCTGCAATCCGGACAGCTATCGTACCATTGCCCCTCTTTATACCAGCCGGTTTTATCACGGAACAGGTCGGCGGTTTTATTGGCGGAATTATCACTGAAAAGTAAATTTACGGACTCCGTATCTTCGAAAACATACTGGTACCAGTCATCCTGCAGGGCAGTCATCAGCGGACCGGGCCAGTTGCTGGCAGGTAAAGTTCCGGCCGGGCTTTCTTCCCAGTAATGGACATTCACCTGATTCCAGTCGGAAGGTTTTTTGAAATAAACTTCCAGCCCCTGAATTTCCCCGATGCGGTAGCTGAAGGTCATCACCTCAGACTGCTGTCCTTCCCCGTCAATGGCGATGGCCTTGATGTCCGTGTCAGCATTCACCGGAATCGCACTGCTGAAGGAGTTGCTGCCGGTAGTAGGAAGACTGCCATCGGTTGTATAATAAATGCGGTAAGGGCCACCGGCACCCAGGCTGGCAGATAGGCTGACGGATACCGGATCAGCATAGCGACCTGGGGAAGGGCTGGCACTTACAAAAGGTTTGCCCGGTCCGCCTTCTCCCGCCTCAAAGAATCCAGGACCATTGGCCCCGATCATTCCCGGACCATTGCGCACAAACACTGCGGCAGAACCGGAAGCAACGGTACAGCTCAGGCTTCCACCGGAAACCATATACTCTTTGCCGGTTACCGCATCCCGGTACAGGCCGTCTGTCAGTCCGCTGAAATGGAAGGAGGCCGAACCGTCTTTGGCCAGACCTACCGCCACTTCGCTGTCGCCATGTACCCGCACAAAGCCAACGCCATTGCCGCTTTGGCTGCCATCCCAGCGCCAGCTTCCTTTTTGCAATGCCGGTACCGCCTTTCTCATGGCATTCAGCTTTTTAATATGCTGGTAGATTTTATGGCCGGGTGCCTGATCCATGACGTCGCCATAGTATGCCCGGCCGGTTTCATTGATGGACTTCTTGATGCCTTCCGAGTCATGGATGTCAGCAAAGGTACCGGATTTAAAGCGCATCTCGGTGCCGTAATACACGATCGGAATGCCCCGCCAGGTGAACATGAAATTCAGGCAGGCTGCCAGATTTTCATCAGTGCCCCCATAGCGTTTGTTCCAGTCATTATTCGGTCCGAAATCGTGATTGTCCAGCCAAAGTAAGTTGGTGGAAGCATCGGCATAAAGGTGATCATAGCGGTCGGCAGCCTGCACACCGGAGAAGCTTCCACCATATTCAAAAGGATCGTGGAAAGAGGCCTGGGCATAAAAGTCGATCACCGCCATGCCGGAAGGTGCGGAATTATTCACCGCTCCCCGCCAGGTATACCAATGCGGGTTGATCTCTTCCACATTATGCAATTCATGCCGCTTCTGCGCCACCTCTCCAAAGACAAATAAATCCGGATTAATCGCTTTAAAGGCATCTAGGAAGTACAATACATCCTCCCGGTCCATATGCTTGATGGTGTCCCAGCGGAAACCGTCCACCCCCATCTCAATGAAAGTTTTGTAAGCATTTACCAAATATTCCCTGACTACCGGGCTACTGGTGTTAAAGTCCGGGCAGTCTCCCGCTAGGGCACGGTTGTATAAGTTCTCCGTATCATCCCAGCCCTGCGCAAAGCCATTGCCACTGTGGTGGTACCAGTCCGGATCCGTGGTGTTTACATAGGATTCGGTCGAGGGCCAGTTGAATTGAGACAAGTCATTATTATAAGGGGCCGGCATAGTTGGGATATTGGCGCGGCTCCAGATTTTCCCGTCCGCAGGGTTGGGCGTCATCCCGTCGTATTCCCAATTCGGGTTGGGCTGCAGCACATTGCCATTGCTGTCCTGTCCCCAGGGCTGTGTCGGGTCCGTATTGTATTTAATCTCTGACAGGCCCTTTACTCCGAACCGTCCGGAATGGTTGGTCACCACATCCAGCACAATTTTCATGTCTCGGGCATGTACTGCATTGATCAGGTCCTGAAAGGTAGCGCCTGGAGATTCCAGTCTCGGATCCACCTTCGTGAAATCATAGGCATGATAACCATGATAATCCAGCGGACTCCAGTTCTGCACGATCGGCGTAATCCAGATGGCCGTAAAGCCCAGGTCCTGAATGTAATCCAGCTTCTGAATCAGCCCTTTGAAATCTCCCCGCCAGGTGACATCCTGCGGATCTGTAATCCCCGGATTTACCTCCGGATCTTCATTGTAGGAGCTCCACTCATTCGGTCGGTTATTGGACGGGTCCCCGTCAAAAAAGCGGGTGGTGAGCAGGAAGTAAATCGTCTCTTCCCGGAAGTCGGTCTGTGCCATGGAGAGCGGAGCGCTCAGCATCCAGCTGCCTAGCAGCAACAGGCAAAAACGTAAACATTGCATCTTCATAATTTTTTTGGGTAGGTAAGCACCGGAGGGCTCCGGTAGAAAAAATTTATTAATCCTAACCTATAGCAGGCCTTCGGGAACTGCGCACCGAATTCAAAAAATCAGCCTTCAGGCGCAATCTGGCACGTCCCAATTCATAAAAAGGGACGCGACACTTCCGTATAATGGATCATTTGCAGGGGCCCCCTCGCATCCGCTCGGCCAGGCTTTCGGCGGTCGCTTTTATGGGCGGGCCATGTGGATTGAATTTTCCAAATGCCTGGCTCGCCCATAAAGAGCTCCAACAACCGGCTTCGCCTCCGCCTCTATCCTTGGGCCTGGCCCGCCCACACATCTGAAGGCTTCCGATATTTTCCCTCCCGCAATAAGATCCAAATTCCACACGATACCACCCCTCCTCTCAAAATGTGTACAGACAAGGCATGCCTTGTCTCCACATCATAACTAATCCGGCTACCAGGCAAAACCATTATCTAAGAAATGATATTATTGGATGGGGAATTATTTTTTCTCCCTTAGAAAGGGATGCTTATCTCTACCTAAGGAGCTCCCTCCAATGCGGCAGCGCCAGCGCTGCCGGCGAAGCATAATCCCCATTCACCGCATAAATGATCTTGGCGTGATTGGTACCAGTTCACCGCCCCCCGGCGAAGGGATGAAGGCAGAGGCAGCGCCGGTTGTTGGAGCTCCTTTCCGGCCTGGGGACTTAGGGGATCTTGGAGAACTGCCCACCGGAAAGAGCGACTGCCGCTAGCCCGCCGAGCGTATGCGAGGGCCCCCACAAGCTGATTTTTTTGTGAAAAGTAAAGGTGTTTATTTTTATTGATACACCTTTTTTTTGTGCCGAATAAAGGGCCATTGAAATGGAATTAGAAGGGGCAGTATTATTTTTTTTGGAAAAGATTTGTAACCTTTTGTAAAACTACTGATAGCCTATAGTGTAACCGAAACGAAAACCATATGACTGATGAAGATTTGATGCAGCAAATCAGTCAGGGGGATGTACAGAAGACCGCCATATTATTTGAAAGGTACAAGCGAAAGGTATACCAATACTTTTATTATACGATCAGGGACCCGGAGGAAAGTGAAGATTTGACGCAAAACGTATTTTTAAGAGTGTTGAAGTATCGAACGACTTATAATGCGGACCATGCTTTTTCTCCCTGGCTATTTGGAATAGCCCGGAACCTCCGGTCGCAGTACTATAATGAACAAAAAGGGCCTCATTTGCCTCTGGAGGAGGAGTTAATGGAGGGGAGTCAACCTTCGGCAGATGAGCTGCTGGCGCAGTTGGAGTCCATAACGCAATTACGTAAGGCCCTGGAGATGTTAAGTGAACAGGATAAGGAGCTGGTGGTAATGGCCAAAATCATGAAAATGAAGTACAGCGAGGTTGGCGGCATACTGGAGTTAAGCCTGTCGAATGTGAAGGTAAAAGTGCATCGGGCCATAATACGTTTACGGGAAATTTATTTTCAACTGGAAAATCAATAGTCGCCATGGAAAAGGAAAAATTTGAACGCCTGGTGATCCGGTCACTGGAAGGTGATTTGAGTCTGCAGGAACAGCAGGAGTTGGAGACTTATGTGGAGGCCTCCAAAGCAGCTAAGGATCATTATGAAAGTTATAAATCACTTTTTCTCATTTTTGAAGCGCCGGGGGAAGTTGCGCCCTCCGCAAAGTTGGATGAGGCTTTTTATGCCGCATTGGAGGCTGAAGTAGAAGAACAAAAGCCTAAGGTTTATTCGTTGTCGGCTCATTGGAAAAGGTATTTAACGATAGCGGCCTCTTTTCTGATTTTTGTTCTGGGATTTCGAACGGGTCATATGTTTGATGATTCTAAAGATGAATTTCAAAATAAAATTGAGCGACTGTCCTCTGAAGTAAAGGAAACGAAGACGCATTTGATTTTGGCGCTATTGAAAGCATCCTCCGCCAGTGACCGCATTGAAGCTATTGATATGGTGGCGCAGGTGGGCGAAAAGGAGGAGGTAGTGCCGGCATTGCTTCATGCGGCGATTAAGGATCAAAACCCCAATGTCCGGCAGAATGCGGTCTATGCTTTGGGAGCATTTGCACGACAGGAGGAGGTGCAGCAGGTGCTGGCTACGGCCCTGGAGCAAGAGACCGATTTAGCGGTGCAGTATGCTTTAATTGAGGTTTTGGCCCACTGGAAGGTGAAGTCCGCCTTGCCCCGTATGCGGGAGTTGATGCTGAATAAAGATCACCCTTCGATTATTCACCGAAAAGCGGCGGAAGGTATTAATAAAATAATTTAATAAAAAGGTATATATTATTATGAAGAAATCAGGAATAATGCTGATGGTCATGCTGTGGTCCACGATGGTCATGGCAGCGGAAAAGGAGTTTAAAGCAGCCTTGAAAAATTCACCTGAAAACCAATTGGTATTGAATCTGGATCAGTCCGATCTAATGATTGAGGGCTATAATGGTAATGAGGTGCTGATTAAGGTGGAGGGCGATTTTAAGGAAATTCCGGAGCGTGCTCAGGGCCTGACGCCTCTGAGCCGGTCACAGGATAATACAGGGGTAGGCTTGTCGATGAAGCAGGAGGGGAATACGCTTTATTTGCAAAAGGCCATTCAGGGAAGAATTAAAATTACCATGAAAGTGCCGATGGAGGTGGCGGTGAAAGTGCAGGAAAAAAATTATATGGATAAAACGACCTACACGCTGAAGGGGCTGCAAGGTGATCTGGAGATAAATGCCAAGGCGGCCTCCCTGAAGTTGGAGGAGATTTCGGGGCCGGTAGTTGCCAAAACGGTGAGTGGTGATATTTATTGCGCCTTTAGGGATATGAAGGATAAAGCCAATTTGTTGCACTGCACCACGGGCTCCTTGGAGGTGTTAATGCCGGAGCAGTCTGCGGTGAACCTGAAGATAAGATCTTTTAATGGGGAGGTTTATACGGATTTTCAGATCGATACGGAAGTGAAAGAGGCCGGAGTAAGTGCCTTCTTTAACCTTTACAATTTTCGGGGAACGATAAATGGTGGCGGGGCCACCCTGGATCTGCAATCAATGGAAAGTGATATTTACCTGAGGAAGGTAAAGCAGTAGTCTGATCCTTTCATTTATGTGAATTTGTCATGATGCAAATATTCTTTTATTTATTGTGGGTGGTGAGGATATTCGATACAAATCCGTCACTGGATACTTTGGAAAAGCAATGGACATTGGCGGATGATGAAGCGGTTGCTATTGAGTTGAAATTTGCGGAGCACATTGAGTTGATTTCCTCGAAATCGAAGCAGTTGAAGGTGGTGGTGGAAATGGAATTTGATACGGATTTCTCCTATGAGGAAGTATATCAACTAGCAGGTGAGTCTGAAGATGGGCAGTTGTATATTCAATCCGTTTATGATTTCGAGAAACTGAAGAGGGAGGAGCTGGTGGTAAATAATACGACTGTCTCGTCTCAGGTTCATTTCAAGACCTTGTATAAAATTTACGTTCCTGCCGGGCATTCCCTGAGTCTGAAAACGATCAGTGGTAATGTGGAAGTACGGGCAGTTCCCAATGCGATGAATATTAAAACAGTCAGCGGATATATTGATGTGGACTGGTCAGAAAATTGGGGGGGCGCTTTCCGGTTCTCCACGATTGAAGGTGAAATTTATACTGATTTTGATTTCCGGAAAAAGCAGGGATCAGGGGTAGGGCTCAAATTAGCGCAGGAATATAAGGGGGGAGGAAAGTTGATTCAGCTGAAAGCCGTTTCCGGTGATATTTATTTGAGAAAGGCCGGGGTTTAACAAGAAGTGCGGTGCCAGTGGTAGGGCTCCTTTCGGACAGCCGGACATGCAAGGATTCGGTGGAACTGAAGGCCGGAAAGAGCGACTGCCGCCAGGCGGATGCGAGCCTCCGTATGCTTTTTGGGCTTTAGGTGACCGGAATGGATGCTGCTACAGGCATAATTTTTTTGAAGGTAATTTCGGGTAGTACAACTTTATACCTGCGGTTATCTTCTATCTGGAAGATGATGAAATTTACTTTCGCACGATGTGGCTTGTAGCCTTTGCTTTGGAGTTCTTGAAGAAACTGCAGAAAGCTTTTGGAGAAGCGTACTACCGTATCCTGCTGTGGGCTATGGCAACCCTGAGGGTGAAGTAATAAAGTATCACCGGCTTGCAGCCTGTTGATGGCCGGCTGGCAATTTGCGGCGAAGCTGATCCAAATTTCCCTGTGGTTGAGCTGCTTGATGAGCTTTTTAGGGAGCGGGTATTGCTGGCGGTCAAAATGTTTTTGCAAGTTGGCCGTTTGAATGGATTCAAAATAATCCCCATGGTAGTGGATTTCCAGTCGTTTTTTTGCGCGTGTTAGCCCGACATAAAGCATGCGTTTGTCGGCATCGGTTTTAGGGACGAAATGGTCCAGCATCAGGAAGACATTGTCGAATTCCTTTCCCTTGGCTTTATGGATGGTGGAGACATAAATATTACTACCCTTGCTGCTATAAAAATCTTCCAGACGAGACTCCTTCAGGAAAACGTCCAGATCGGACAGGTATTTGGTTTTGGGATTGGTGGCCTCGAAGTCTTTCAATATGTTGAGGCACAGTCCAAGCTTGTCACTTTTTGAAAAGCGGTGTTTTAGGCTTGTTTTGGCCTGTTCCCATTGCTCATTCGCGATGAGGTGTTGGCCGGGATGGGTTTTGAGAAGTTGGAGGAAAGCTTCAATCTCTACCAGGTGCTTGAGGTTAAAATGTTCATTAGTCTGAATAAGACTGGCGCTCAGGCCGGCAGTACGTAGTAGGCCAGTGAGCTGAAGGGCTTCCTTATTGCTGATGCAAAGCAGACAGGTGCTGCCCTGAATATCTCCATTGATGAGGGCTTCGGTCACCGGTTGGAAAAGGTGGTGATGTTGGTATCGGGTGAGCTTGATTTCGCCGAAGTCGGTCTGATGTGCGACGATGTCTTGTTGCTTCAGCCGATGGCCGATGGTCTGCGCAAATTGATTGCTGAAATCTACCAGATTGGCTTTGCTGCGGTAGTTTCGCAGCAGTGTTTTACGGATGGCTTTGTTGTCATGGATAAATTGCTCCAGGTATTGGGCACTTGCTCCACGGAATTCGTAGATATTCTGATCATCGTCTCCTACCGCAATGACGCGCATTTCGTCATTATGGCGCATCAGTGCCTGAATCAGCTGAAATTCCTGTTCATCCATGTCCTGCGCCTCATCAATCACAAGCACACTTTTAGTCATGCGGCTGGGTTCTACCTCTCCGTCATTAATTTTTTCTACCGCTTGTTGAATGATATTTTGCGATTTTTCCAGGTCTCCCATTTTTCCCAACAGGTCAAAACAAAAGGAGTGAAAGGTTTTGATTTCAATATAGCTGGCGGCATTGCCAATAAGCTTGAGCAGCCGTTTTTTAAATTCAGTAGCCGCAGCCCGTGAGAAAGTGACCATTAATAATTGCTCATGTTTGACATCCTCCATCAGCAATAGCGAAGCCAGCTTGTGTACCAACAGGCGCGTTTTTCCGGAGCCTGGCCCGGCAGGCACTACCAGGTGTTTGCTTTCGTTGTCCTTTATAATGTCCAGTTGTGCGGGGGAGAGTTCCCCAAATAGTTCCCGGAATTTTTTTGGGGTCATCTTCAGCTGAAGCTCATCCAGGCGGCTACCGGGGAAATATTTTTTGAGAAATGTGCGGTATTCCAGTTGGAAATAATCTTCGACAAACTGCAGCGCATCGTGATAGTTGTCGATCATTTTTCGGGCGTATTCCCCCACAATGTGCACAGCCTGCACCTTGGTGTCGTAAAACTGTTGCAGCTTCTGGTAGTCGTTTTTGGTATATCGTTTAAGGTTGTCCGTTTCCAGCCGCTCAATGGTCAGGCGATTGTAGGCCACCATAAAGCCGCCTTCAATTTGCAGGCAGTTGATTTTACTAAGAAAAAACAGGGCTTCTTCCACTTCTGCAATACTGGTTTTTTGACCAAAAATAAGCTGACTGTATTCGTACTGATCCCGAAGCTCCTGCACGGAAAATTCTACCAGGACTTCCCTCTGATCTGAAGTGGCAGGCAGTTGGAGGCTTTTTTTGACAAGGGTGGACAGGATAAAGGCTGCCAGCTGCTGGCGTTTTTCAATCCACTGCTTTAGCTCTTTCGGCGGGTAGAGACTAAGGGTGGCAATGTGGTTGGCCGAGGTCGGTAATCGCTTTTGTTGAACCCGGTTTTTTATCGCCCAAAAATTAAGGATGGTCTTGATCCGCTGTGGGGAAATTTCTTTTATATCAGCAAGCTCAGCTTCTTCATTTAAGCTTTTAAGGTGCAGGGTTTGTTCTTCCTGGTTGACCTGTTTGGATAGGAATAGTTCAATTTTACTAAATGACTTTAAGAGAGCTGTTGGGCCCCGTTGTGCATTTTTTACCGGGACGTAGGCGGTCAGGTCTTTGGCGTCTGCCAGGATGTCTTCTTCCCGTAACAGGTTAATGATATTGATCACTTCCTCCTTTACAATGCCCAGGTGGTCACTGATATAGTCGATGCGGGATTCTGCCCCCTCTTCCTCCTTTCGACTTCTGCTGGAAATGAGTTTTTTAATGATCCGGGCTCCTTTTTCTTTTTGCCTGGGATTGAATTTTTCAGATTGATTAATCTTCTCAATGGCTTCATTGGCATTTTTACTGCGAATACTATTGGCAAATACGCGCGGCATATTTTGGCCGCGGCGTAAATATCCGGCTTCCTCCAATGCCGCAATGGCAGTGGTGACACGCGTTTCGATTTCCATAACGCTATCATCCCATCCTGCTTTTCGGGCAATTTCCAATGCAGAGTTGGATACCGTTCCCCGGAAGCGGGTAATGTCTTTGATCGCCTTCCATACCTGCTGTATTTCCCGTATGGAAAGTTTGGTTTGATTAAGCAAAACAAAGTGCTTGCCCAGGTCTTCTTCATTGAAAAGTACAAAACAGTCCGCTTCCATGGACTGATCCCTTCCGGCCCGGCCTGCTTCCTGTACATAGTTTTCCAGGGAATCGGAAATTTCATAATGGATCACCATGCCGACGTCCTTCTTGTCCACTCCCATACCAAAAGCGGAAGTAGCCACGATGGTGGGAATTTCCCCGGCAATAAAGGCATTTTGATGGTTGGTTTTCTCCTTTGCCGGCATCTTGCCATGGTAAGCCAAAGCAGGAAAACCATCCCGACTCAGGCGCTCGGCCAATTCATAGGCGCGACGCGTGCGGGAAACATAGATAATACTGGGGCATTTTTTTTCGGCCAAAAGATCACGCACCGCCTGGTATTTTTCCTCCTCTTCAGGTTTTTCAAATACCTGATAGTGGAGATTCTTTCTTCCTGTTCCGGCGGTAAAGAGTTCCAGCTCCAGTCCCAGTTTATCCTCAAAATATTGCTGGATATCTTCAATCACTTTTTGTCTGGCCGTAGCGGTAAAGCAGGAAACAGCTATGGGCGCTTCCAGATTTTTGATCTGCTGTAATTTTTGAATAAAATCACCGATATAGAGATAGTCTACCCTAAAATCCTGCCCCCAGGAGGAGAAACAGTGGGCTTCATCAATGACAAACCGGCTGATATTTCTACCCAGCAAAAGATTTTCGATCGTCCTGGAGCGAAGGGATTCCGGGGAGATATACAGCAGACAGGCCGAGCCATCAGCTACCCGCTCAATGGATTTGGCGCGTTCGATAGGGTCCAGCAGTCCATTAATGGTCACCCCGACGGTGATGCCTGATTTTTCCAGATTATCGACCTGATCTTTCATCAGAGACTGCAGTGGGCTGATGACTACGGTAAGCGCCCTTTCATTAGCTCCGGCCATCAGGGCGGGAACTTGAAAGGTGATGGATTTCCCTCCTCCTGTGGGGAAGACGGCCAATAATGACTGATGATTTACAGCTGCCTGAACGGCTTTGGCCTGCAAGGCTTCTCCATCAAAAGTGCGGTATTCATCGTAGCCAAAGAACTCCTTCAGTCCGCGGTGAATATCTAGCCGCTGATGGCAATAAGTACAACCGGAAAGGCAGGGCGTGCTTTGCAGGCGTCGCATGATCTGCTCCACTTTTGGATAATTTTTGAGCACCCAGGGCGGACTGACGGAATGCCTGCTACGAGTTTGAATCAGCGCCAGGCAAAAGGCCAGTTCCAGCGGGTGGTGCTGAATGTGGTATTCCAGTGTACTGTTTTCGCAGATCAAATCCCGGAAGTATTCCCGGATTAATGGAATAAGCGGGGAGGAGGGTTCGAACTTCAGCTTAATGTATTGAAAAAATGCAGCGTATTCCGGCAGTGCTTGCAGTAGCTGACAGTAAATTTGTTGCAGTTCCGCTGGAAGGAGTCGGAAAGCATTTACTTCTTCCCAGAATAAATCCCGGGCCTTTTTTGCATCATTCAGGGGATTGTTTAATTCCTCGGTTTGTAGTTTATCATCTTTTAAAAGGGAATGGTAAGGCCTTTTGGGAAATAGAAGTGGAGACAGCAATAAGGTGTCAATGATTTTTGACTGATAAATATTGAAGTCTGACAAAGCTCCTGAAAGATAAGGGAAATCGTGGCGGAGGATATTATGGCCCACAATAAATTTGGAGTTGGACAGGAAATGAAAAAATGGCCCAATTGCGCCCTCGTGAAAGTGTTGCCCTTCCGTATTGATAGCGCCAATATCCAGGATTTTATTTTGCTGCGGGCTGATTTCTAAGTCTATAAAGGTGAGCTGCTCCATGGGTAAATCTTCATTCTTCAGGGCAATTTAATTAATATTTTTTAGGCTTCGAAGCGGTTCACATGAAGGCCCGGAAGTAGGCTTTCTGTTTTTGTTCTGATAGAGTTGTGATGAGTGGGCTTGCTTTCTGCTGATTCGTCTGCTTTCATGGAAAACACTCGAAACAGGAAATTATTCCTTCCCCTTTCCCGCCTTGCGGTTAATGGAGGATTTTAGCTTGAATAATCCGGTTTGAGTATGCATCATTGGATTAATGTATACATCAATATTTTTTTATTGATTTTTAACCCAAGTGGAATGATTTATTCGTAAGTTCCGATTTTGTTTTTAACTGAAAATTAGACTATTAGCGATGTTGTTATTAAAGCGTTTATTTCATTTTTTTATTTTAGCTTTGTTGCTGTCTTCCTGTGCCGGGAGGGTGGATAATCCCCCGAATGTAATCGTTATTCTGGCGGATGACCTCGGTTGGGCTGGTTTAAGTAGCTATGGTGGAATGGGGATTGAAAGCCCGGAATTGGATGCATTAGCCGAAAATGGGGTGAAGTGTAATCAGTTCTATGCGGCCAGTTCGGTTTGTACGCCAACCCGGGTGGCCCTATTGACCGGAAGGTACCAGCAGCGCGTTGGACTTGATCACATTTACTATTATTGTGAAAGGGATAAGGGGCTGGATCCGGCAGAGAATCCTTTGATTCAAAAAGCCTTTAAGGCGGCCGGATATACCACCGGAATTTTCGGGAAATGGCATTTGGGGTCCGGAGAAAAGTACTTGCCTTCGTCCGCTGGATTTGATGAATTTACCGGATTTTTGGATGGTAATATAGATTTTATTTCCAAACACAATACCGAAAGCGAAGTGGACTGGTATGAGCATCACCAGCCGGTAGACCGGGAGGGTTATGTGACCCATTTATTGAATGATGCGGTGGCTGATTTTATTGAGGAGAATAAGGACCAACCCTTCTTCGCTTACATTCCGCATGCGGCAGTACATGTACCCATGCAGGGACCGGATGATCCTGCGCTCCGAACAGATGATTTCTATGCTTATCGGGCGGATGGGAAAATGGATTCCACGGATTATATGCGCCGGTATACCCAAATGGTAAAGGCCATGGATGAAGGAGTGGGGCAAATGATGGAGACGCTGCGTAAGCATGATTTGGAAGAGAATACCCTGATCATTTTTACTTCGGATAATGGCGGGGAGCGCATTGGCATGAGGCAGGGCAGGGTGAACGGGCCGTTCCGTGGGCATAAGGAATTGCTGTATGAAGGAGGGATCCGGGTGCCGGCAATTTTCTATTGGAAAGGAAAGCTACAGGCGGGACTGACCAATGATACGCCCATGTTTATACAGGATCTGTTCCCGACCATATGCGAAGCGGTAAATATGCCTTATCCGGAAAAGTGGAAAAGCGACGGGCAGTCTTTTTGGTCTAATTTGGCGGAGGATAAGCCTGCAGAAGCGCGTGATATGGTGTGGATGCATCGGGAGAAAATGGCTTTTCGCCGGGGAGATATGAAATTGTTGCGTCTACGCAATAAGCAAGTGGAGCTGTACAATATGAAAACAGATCCATTTGAAAAACATAACCTGGCAAATGATCCTGCCTACGCGAACTTGGTGGAGGAGTTGATTCAGGCCGGGGATGACTGGCAGAAAGAAGTGGCGACAGGTTATCCGGGGAGCCGGGAGATTGGGGTTTATGAGGATATTGACTGGCCATGTAAGAGAGATTTGGAGGCTTTTAATAGTAGAGCCAAATAGCATAGTTGGAATTTTTTAAAATGGAAAGCCTATCAGATGGAACGTGTCTGATGGGCTTTTTTATGTAAATGGCATCGCTCATTTTGGGGGAGAAATAGAGGTTGAAAATATTTTTGTAGTTTAGTGAGGTCGAAAATATTTGTTGGATGGACTTTAAGCAGATCGATTATTTGAAGATGGGGAATTCGCGACAGCAAAAGGCTTATGATGTCCTGACGGCTTTTCAGGTTTTTGAAAAGCTGAAACCCTATACGCCTTTACTGGCTGGAACAATTCCCATTGAAATTGATTTGCCCGGTAGTGATTTAGATATCATTTGTGAGTGCGGGGATCATGAGGACTTTGCCTCTTTTTTGAAGGAGACCTTCGGGACGATGGAAGGCTTTGAAATGAAAATGAAAATGTTCCAAGGCAGGACTTCGACGATTGCGAATTTTACCCTGGAGGGCATTCCCGTTGAAATCTTCGGACAACAATATCCCTCCGCTCAGCAACATGCCTTTCGCCATATGTTGGTGGAACATCGGATTTTACAGGAAAGGGGAGTGTGCTTCAAAGCCGAAGTGATACGATTGAAAACGGAGGGCATGAAGACGGAGCCAGCCTTTGCTTATTTGCTGGCTTTGGAGGGGGATCCTTATCTGGCTTTGTTGGAGTTGGAGTAATAGGTATTTGTTCGTTTTGAGCGTTTCGCAGAATGGATGATCGAAGCGCGTTGGCGAAGGGATGAAGCAGGTTTGTCTGAGCTCCTTTTTCCAGCCTTAAAGCGTAGCGGCTCGGAAAAAGAGCGAGCTGCGCCAGCCCGGCCGAACTTGTGAGGCGCCCCAAAATAACCATTTGTAGGAGCTCAAGTTGGCGTCATGTTTGTATATACAAATTAGAAGATTACCAAGAGATAATAGCGTATGTGGTGGTTTGTAGTTTTAGTTTTGATTATGATCCTCGTGCTGGTTTATGGGGATAGGCGGGGCCTTATGAAATATGGGAAGTTAAGCAGTAAACGGCATTTGGAGCTGAACGGGCATGCTTATTATCTGGAATCG
Source organism: Persicobacter diffluens (assembly GCF_036244895.1). Classification (NCBI taxonomy): domain Bacteria; kingdom Pseudomonadati; phylum Bacteroidota; class Cytophagia; order Cytophagales; family Persicobacteraceae; genus Persicobacter; species Persicobacter diffluens. The sequence continues at coordinate 2,944,636 of NZ_BQKE01000001.1, read as the reverse complement.
ACACGCTTTGAGACGGAAGAGGAGGCTTATTATAAAACCTTCAAGGTGGTGCAGGATGTGGGCCGCTGGGGAAAGCCATTGGAGATGAAGTATGAATTGTATGACTGTTCGGTTTTTGTCTATCAGTTTGAAAACTATACGGTTGGGGTGAAGTACAAGCGGGATGAGCGTGCGATACAATTACTGAAAAGTAAAGCACCGATCAGCATTGCCGATTTTGAGGAAGACCATCGATTGACTTTTGTTCAGTAACAATTCAAGGGGTGGGCGGTAGTTAGTAATGAGGTTCGTAAACTGAATAGATATGCGGGCCGGTTCATTACTCATTACAAAAACACTTTATGAAGGAAAAGGAACTTATCAGAAAAGGGGAAGGCGAAAATTATAATTACGCGCAGGACCATTGTTTTGTGAAATTATCTTCTCTGAAGACCAATGGGGAATTGTGTTTTGTGGAGGATACGCTGAAGCCGGGTTTTTACCTGGGGCGTCATCACCATAAAATCATGACGGAGGTATTTTATATACTGGAAGGGGAGGTGGGTTTGATTTTTGATGAGGAGACGGTTAACCTAAAGCCCGGGGATACCCTGACGGTTCCACCGAATGTTTGGCATGCTGCGAGTTGTAAGGAAGGCGGGAAGATGCTGACGATTTTCAAGAACGGTCGTTTTGATCAGTATTTGGAAAAGCTTTCCAAAATGTCAGACAGTGATTTTGCGGATGCGGAATTGATGAAATCGGTATCGGCGGAATTTGATATTTATGAGCAGGAGAAAAGTTAGGTGATAATAATATCTATGATACACAGGAGTCCGGTTTGATCGCCGGACTTTTTTTTTCGATAAAAGATATTGTTGGGCTACTAATAATCTCTTGTTTTAATTAACTGATATTTGACTAAAATCATAATGAAAATGCCAATCAGGCAAAGTAGAACCCCTAACACAGTATCAGGATTATCTGGATGACTGGTCAGGGCATAAATGATGATGAACAGGAAGAAGGCAATGACCGAAAGGAATAAGAGATCAAAGGATCTGCGCCTCACTTTGGCGATTTTTTCCACCCGAATTTTGGGTAGCCGTTTGTCGAAAGGGATACCATTTTCGACATCGCGGGCGTGACGGATTAGGCTCGATTCAATTAAGTCCGGGCGGCGGAAAAGAATTGTGAAGGCTTTATTTTCTTCGGTATAAGGCTGAACCAAAAATGATTCCTCCAGTAATTTTACCCGACATACTTCTGACGTTCTAGGCATTCGCTCATGAGTGCTCAGTCTGATCCATCCTTCATTTTCTGTAGTCTGAGAGGCTATTATTTCCCGGTTTGCGCGTCTGATCACCATTTCCATTCTCTTTTTTCCACCTGAAAGGGGATCTCCCGAACCCCTGTGTTTCTTTTAAGCCGATAAAAAGCCAGCGGGAGGAGCAGGAGCAGGGGAATAAACTGAGGCTCGTTACTGATGAATGCCCCAAGCAAAAAGGCAGGGATAATCAGTGCATGTAAATAAACCCCAAAAGGTAGTGGCCTGACTGCCGCGAAATTTTTCATGAACAGAAAGTAGCGTGATTTAGGTGGCTCAAATTAATGAAATTATCCACGGAATTGATGTTTTTTAAAATTGGTAGCTTAAAATGATAGTGAAGTAGCTGAGCTCGCGACATTATTCACTTGACAACATCCTCATAAAATGCAGGTAAACTTCATTGGTTAATTTGGAGGTTCAAAACCAAGACTATGCAGACCTTACTAACCATCGGAATTGTTCAGTTTATCATTTCGCTTTTTTTGATTTTTGACCGCGGACCGGTCCGGCTGAAGGAAAGCCCCATGATTATTTTGCTGATTTTTCTTTCCTTTCATTTTTCCATCAAGGGCTTTTTGCTGTATGTCCTGCAGGATAAGTATATGTTTCAATACTTTGGCACCTGCTTTAACTTTGCTTACGGCCCCTTGATTCTGGATTTTGTGAAAATGCAATATGGCAGGAAACGATTACACCGGCTACATTTTTTTCCGGCGGTATTATTCGGGGTGATTTACCTTTTTGTAGGTGGAATGACGCTGTCAACCCATGAAATGATCTATATGGAATTTTACAGGTCTTATATCATCCTGTTGATGTTCCTTTCTTTAATTGGCTATTTTGCCTATCTCTTTTTTTACTTGCTTCGCCAATCTACTTATCCTGTGCAGGTGCTTAAATCCATTATTCCCATTTCTGCAACGGTTGTATTCTTTTTGCTGGTTGGTTGGGTACAACTTCTGCCCGATTTCTGGTTGCGTTGGGGGATTTATTGCAGCTTTATTATGCTGGCGGTTCAGTATTTGCGATATGAACTGGAAGTCCGGAAGCAGGTGCAGGAATGGAAGTCTGCACAGGAATCCATGCCCGAAAAGGAAGTGCCCGTGCAAAAGTCGGAAAAATATGAACGCTCAGCTCTGACTCCTCAACAGGCACAGCAATATGCCCGGCAGCTGGAGGGCTTAATGACCCAACAAAAGATGTTCTTAAATCAGGAGCTTTCCTTGTCTGATTTATCTGAAAAAACCGGCATCCCCAAGCATCATTTATCAGAATCTCTGAACCTGCATTTGGGTAAAAACTTTTATCAGTTTGTCAATGGATATCGTGTCCGGGAGGCCATGCGTCTGATAGAAGAAAACCCCGGGAGAAAGCTGCTGCATTTGGCTTTTGATTGTGGCTTCAATACTAAGGCGACTTTCAATGCTTATTTCAAAAAAATGACCGGACATACCCCGAGTCATTACCGGATGGCAGCAAGAAATTAAGTAAAATTTTGGGTTACATTTTGCCGGAAAAGGTAAAAGTACATTGTCAAAATGATTTGTTAACGCTTTCGTAATACGATGTAATTATTTGATTGTTAGTAGCTAAGAGGTGTTTGTTGATTGGGCTTCACCTTTTTTGAGGGTGATAATTAAAATGGACGATTTTTTTAAATGATGATCCTTATTTCGGGCATCATTTAAAACCAAATAAGATGAAATCGAAGCAGTATTTCTACTCTTTAACTTTACTAATGACTTTCCTACTGGGGAGTAATTTTGCCTTTGCTCAAGATAAAGGAGCGGTAATTGGAAATGTACAGGATGCCACAGGGGCATTGCCTGGAGTAAGTATTCGTTTGGAGGGTGCCGCCATGGGTACGATTACCGATCCTTCGGGTAAATTCTATTTTAGTAATGTTCCTGCCGGCGAGCAGGTGATTATCTTCAGCTTTATCGGTTATGAGGAGCTGAAAAAGCAAGTCACCATACCGGCAGGCGATCGGGTGAACCTTGGAGCAATCAGAATGGATGAAGCTTCCATGGAACTGGAGGGCGTCATTGTACAGAGTAATTATTTGCCTTCTCAAATGCGTGCTTTGAGTATGCAAAAGAAAGGGTTGGCGATCGGTAACGTTTTGGCGGCAGATGCGGTCGGGAAGCTACCGGACAGAAATGCGGCAGAGGCGGTACAACGTGTGCCTGGTGTTTCCATTACCCGTTATCGTGGTGAAGGGCAAATGGCCATTGTAAGGGGAACGCCGATGGAATGGAATGCGATGTTGATTAATGGTAGCAGGTTGCCGGCCGGCTCTACTTACAGTGGAGGTACCCGTTCTACAGGTCTGGATGTGTTTCCTTCGGAATTGATTGAATTTGCTTCCGTGACCAAAGCTTTGACGCCAGATATGGAGGGCGATGCCATTGGCGGAAGCATTAATTTGCAAACCAGAAGAATGGCGGCGGAAAAGAGTCTGGACATCAGTTTGGGCGCAGGTTATAATGAAAAAGGACAACAGCCGGGCTATAACTTTTCGGCGGTTTATCAGGATCGTTATTTGGATGGTAAGCTGGGTTTGATTGCCTCGGCCTCCTCCTGGAGCCGCGGGGTAACACAGGATAACCAGAATATCAACTACAATTATATGGTGGAGGAAGCACCGACTTACTCGATCAGTAATATGGAATTGCGTCAGTATCGCGGGCAGCGCGCCACTACGGGCGCCTATTTGGCAACGGATTATGAAATCAATGAAGATCATCATTTGTATGCTCGCGGAACCTTTAACCGAATGGCAGAGGACTATAAAACGCGTCAGTATACTTTCCATTTTGACCGGGACTATGCAGAGATGCTGACCCGTCGCAATGATGCCTATACGGATTTGTTTGGTGGGGAGGTTGAAGGAGAGCACCAATTGGGCAAGGGCTGGAAGCTGGACTGGAAAGGTTCCTACTACGAAACAGGTTCATTGATGGGGACGCCTTTGGATAATGAGTATATGGATTACGGATTGCCTTTTACTTATTTCCGTCAGAATGATGTGAGCTATGGTGGGCGTTCCAATGATGGTTTCAAATACTTGGCGATGGATTCTCCGAATGGTGTGGGTGACCGTGCCGGAAGTATTTTACCGCATAATGAAGTGGCGCTGGATCCTAAATTGATGAATTTGAATATGCTGATCCTGATGGGCGTTGAAGGGCGCGAGGCAGATCAGGTTTTCCAAATGAATTTACAGAATCAATTAACGGAGAACTTCAAGATTAAATTTGGCGGTAAGTACAGAGTCAAGGAGCATGAGATGACCACCGGTCAGGCGCTTTACCTTTCCATGGCAGGATTGGGAATCCCAGGTATGCCGGTGTATCCGCTGTCCGGATTTGAGACGGAGGCTCTGCCGCAACGCAATAGTTACCTCAGAGAAATGGGTTCTCCATATGGCGATGTTTTGTTGCCACATATGACGATGGGAGAGCTTGATCAAACGGCCAACTGGGTCAATAGCCCTGAAGGTCAGGCAGCATTTATGGATCTGACGAATACGGATAATTTATTACTTTCCAATACGATTGCCCGCGAGCAGGTGACGGCAGGTTATATGATGGGAGAATGGCATATCAATTCCAAGTTAGACTTTGTTGGAGGCATGCGCTATGAGCACACAGCCGTTCAGATGGATGGCTACGATATGGATGAAGAAGGACAACTGACGGCGGTAAGCCCGAAAAATACCTATCATTCTTTGTTACCGATGGGCCATTTGAAATATGCCGCCAATGAGCAAACGAATCTTCGAGCCGCCTACACCCGCACCTTTGCCCGTCCGAACTTCTCACAGCTGAATCCTTCCACCGCCACGAATATGGGGCAGAATGGCTTGCCGATGGTCTCTGGTGGAAATATGAATTTGCGTCCTACTTATGCCCATAATTTTGATCTGATGGTGGAGCATTTCTTTCAGGATATTGGGCTGATGTCGGCAGGTGTTTTCTTCAAGCAATTGGATGATGTGATTTATACCAATGCATCTCAGGAAATGGTCGATGGTACCCTGACCACTTTCCATCGCCCGGAGAACTCCAACGGCGGCTGGTTGGCCGGTCTGGAGCTGGCCTTTTCCAAGCGCCTGACCTTCCTTCCGGGCTGGGCCAGCGGCTTTGGCATTGATATGAATTATACCTATACGGCTTCGGAGCTGGAGATGCCATTGGCAGATGGTACCATGGTGTATGAGCCATTGAAAAACCAACCCAAACACATTTACAATGCCTCTCTTTATTATGAGCGCAATGGCTTGATGTTGCGTATGGCCGCCAACTATAAGGGTGCCTTTATTTCAGAATATCGCCTGGAAGCCGGAGCGGCGCATTACCAGTGGTATGATAAAAACTTTATGCTGGACTTCTCCGCCGCCTATTCGGTGAGCGATCGCGTGAAGATTTATGCAGAGCTGAATAACTTGACCAACTCTCCTTTGGTGTATTTCCATGGGGTGTCCGATCGTCCTGAGAAAGTGGAGTATTACGGTATTCGTGGTCAGCTCGGTATGAGATTCAATTTATTCTAATCCTACCATATTTAATGGTCACTCCGGATGGAGCATGCTTCCGTCCGGCACCTCACCTGCCTTTTCGTTCTGCGTTGATGCGCAGGTGCTATAACCTGAATTTTTATCCCTGGTTTAATTTATAATGAAAAAGATTTTATTGGCAATCACTGCCTTGACGATGATGGCTTGTGGAGGGTATACTGAAGAGCAGACTCCGGAACGAACACTTTTTGAAGAGGTTTATGTGAGCAGAACAGCAGATGGTGCCTATCGTTTTGAGAATTTTGGAAAGAAAGACTGGCAATTGTTCCTGGAGGGTAAGCCTATTGGGGCATTAAAGGACCAAAAGGATTATGCATACCCAGCAGAAAAAAGGGCTGTTTTTTTAGCAGTATCCGGCAATGATTCCCTGTGGGTTTCCGAGCGTAATTTGGCAGTAAGTGGAGAGCCCAATTTTCGTGATATTGGGGGCATAAAAACCAAGGATGGTCGCCAGGTGAAATGGGGGGCAATCTATCGTTGCGGTGAGTTAAAGAATGTGGACAAGAAGGGCTGGCAAAAGCTTTCCTCTTTGAATATTGCCACCAAGGTGGACTTCCGAGGTTCGCAAGAGCGCGAGGAAAGTCCGGATGCTTTTCCTGCTAAATTGGGCGCCACCGAGTATAACCTTTGGATCGATCCTGGGAATATGGACGAATTTAAAGCGATGTTGAAAGATAATTCATTAACCGCTGAAGACGGTTTTCAAATGCTGGCAGATATGAACCGTTTGTTTGTCAGGGAGTGGGCCTATCGCTATAAGGAATATTTTCAGATATTAAAGAATACCGAGGAACCATTGGTCTTCCACTGTACTGCCGGAAAAGACCGCACCGGACTTTGCTCCGCGCTTACGCTTTATGCTTTGGGTGTGGATATGGAAACCATTTTGGATGAGTACGAAATGTCCAATCACTATCGTCATGGGAAGAATGAAGAATTGATAAAGCGATTTGCATTTACAGGTGTTTCTCAGGATTTGATGCGCAGCATGATGGGCGTGAGAAGAGATTGCCTCGCGGCAGCTTTTGATCAAATGGCAGTGGAGTATGGTAGCGTGGACCAGTTTATGGCGGAAGCCCTGGAGGTTTCGGAGGAGGATATCGCTGCTCTGAAAGATAAATATTTATACTAAACAAGTACTGATTTTTCAAAGCTGTTTTTCTTCGGGAAAAATGGTATATTCACAAAAGGCTTCCCTCTCCGGGAGGCTTTTTTGGCTTTTAATTCTTTTTGTAAAATGAGTACCATCTTCGAAACGCCTTTATATGAAATTCGACTGCTTCAGCCTGCCGATGCTGAAGGTATTTTCCTGCTGGATTCCGATCCGGAAGTACATAAATTCCTTGGTAATAATCCAATAAAAAGCATGGCCGAAGCGGAGAAGGTCGTGGCCTATATCATGGGGCAGTATGAACAATTTGGCGTTGGCCGCTGGGCCATTATAGAAAAAGCCAGTCAGGAATTTGTCGGCTGGACGGGCCTGAAGTATGAAGACGTTTTACGTCCGGGCCAACCTTATTATGATTTGGGATACCGCCTGCGCCCCAAATTCTGGGGCAGAGGCATAGCTACGCTCACCGCCCGGATGTCCGTCGATTATGGATTTGAGACTTTAGGATATGAGGCCATTGGTGGGGCGGCAGATATTCGGCATGAAGTCTCCAATCACGTGCTGCAAAAAGCCGGGCTTCAATTTGTCGATACTTTTGAGTATGATAGCGAACCGCATCATTGGTACAATCTGAAGCGGGAGGAGTGGTTAGCTCAATAGTAAATTATATTGCAAAGAATTATTCCGGAAAAATCAGGTAGGAGTAGTCAACAATAGGGAAAGTTACAAGGCAAATGAAAATTAGAAAAAACACACCTATAAGACTGAAAACATTTCAGGGAACCCATAACCCGACACAGGAAATTGAAGAATTGGATGATTATTGGAAATTAATAGGTCAAAGTGGTGTCGTTATTGATGATAATCTTGCAGACAAAGATAGAGTGTTGGTGTTGTTCGATAAAGATTTCGAACATTTCCATTTATCAAACCACAAGCCGGTTAAGAATTCTCTAGTGATAAAAAAGTCGGACTTGGAATTAGATCGGTTAGGAATTTATTGACAAAAATTGGACAAAGAGATTGCAATACGAACCAGTTATATGAGTAATGCAAAATGGTTGAAGTTATTTAATCAACTTAAAAAGGAAGAACTCTTTTTTAGTGTTGCTCAGATTAAGTTCCTCATTTCAGAGTCTGCAATCAGTTTCAGGTTTGACCGTTTTGATATTGATTCATTTGATGAAAATGGATTCGGTGATTTTGGAAGTGGACCATTTGATTACAAGGAGATTGAATGGATTTCTATTCCGGGAAAACCTGAATTTGAAAGAAAGAATAGAGATGAAATACTTAACTCCAGGATAATATCACAACCGATAGGAGAGATTGAAAAAGTTATGGAGTTGTTAGGCAGGTTTGAATATGATACAGATGAATTTGAACTCAAAATATACGGATACAAATAAGGTGCTGTTTCCAGTAAATTATAAACCTGATGCGGAGTGGGGTTGATAATTAAAAAGTAAATTGCGTTTAAATCATATATTTAGTTGATAAGTAGTGGATATTGATCACTGATAATGCAATGGTAATGTCAATGCATTTATCCCGCGACGGCCAGTCATACAAAAGAAAAGCCCCTATCATTCCGTAAGGGCTTTCTGATTTATATGACTATGAAAAAGGTGTTCGTTAATATTTAGATATTATTTCGACATTTTTTTATCGTCTACCTGGTCATTTTGCTCATAGACTTTCGTCCAGTCTCTGATTTTAGCATTCGGAACAATCGCTCCGATGATATTGCCTTTGATCGGGTTACCGAAGAAGTCAGTCTTCATTTCCAGTCCGTCGAAATAAATGCCATAGGAGGTTTTGTCGGATTTCAGCTTTGGAATCGCTTCTCCTGAGGAGATTAGCACTTTGTTTTGTGGAACAAAGTCCGCTGCTTCAGATCCATTTTCGTTTACGAATTCCGGAGACCCACCGTGGGCATTTTCATCCCAATAGCCCTCTGCCAGTGCATTAGATACTTTACTATACTTATCAGTGCCGTTTTCATTGTACAGGCGGTAAAGGTTACCACGCATGATCAGCTCCATTTTGGCCAGTTCGGCCTCATTCATCCGACGCACGGTCGCAGGATAGGACTGTCCCATTCCTTTACTTATTTTTCCATTTTTACGAGGACCATCGGAAACCTTAAAGTCAAAAGCGGCATCGTAAGCGGCCCCATCTTTCCAACGGTGCATAGACCAACCATTATTCGCCTTCTCTTCCATCCATAAAATATTATTCATCATCACCAATCCTTCATTGGAAGTGGAGATATTGAATACATTTGGATTCTGATATGGCTTATTTCCTTCTATGGTATTGATTATAGTGTTATTGTAGATATAAGTTTGATAAGGACCTTTATACTGCTTATCGTGATTATGACCGTTTACAGTGACAATACAACCCGGCGTACCTACCTTGCCCCAGAACTTCTGCGCGGGGTCCTTCAGGTTTCTCCAGCCATCGTTAATGCTGACATTGTATCGGTAGGAACAGTTATAGTTTAAACCCAATACCTCAATGAATCCACCGGCATTATAACGGCTCAGACATTTCTGGATCACCACGTTTTTGCAGTTGAAATCGATATGTGCTCCGCAACAATCGGCAATTCCCTGTGCGCCTTCGAAAGTATTATATTCGAAAAGGAAGTTCTGCAATCCCCAGGTCCACATGCCACTGCCACGACCCCACTTTCTTTTGTCATTGCGGTTGCCGGATTCCGTGATTCGGCTGTATTTCAAGTGACTGTCATTGCATCGGTTGAATTGCATGCCCGGTCCGCCAGACTGGTAAACCGTACAGTGCTCAATGCGCACATCACTCACATTTCGTGGGGCAGAACCGTCGATTTTACCGGCTCCCTTGAAGCGAAGACCCATTTGGCTGACATTGCTCACCGTGACGTGCTGCACGGCAACATTGCTTATGCCCTGTCCTTTTTTCAATACCTGACCGAAGATTCCCCAGCCCCAGCCAGCGTTATCATTCATGTTCCACTGACGACAAGCACGCGACTGCTCGGCATCATTCAACAAGAAGACATCAAAAATATCCACATTATAGATCAGGAAGTTTTCCATCAGGCTATTCGGGTGGGTGTTATCAGACTGAATGCGGATAGCATAGCGTTGTTGCCCGTTCTTTTCATTCTTGCGGATCATCAGGGTGTTTTTGTCCGGTCCACCATCTCCGGTCATTTTCAGGTCGGTGATGATGACGTTGGAGGTATTTTGAACCCAAATTCCGGCCGGATAGCCTTTGAAATCGATAGTGGCTTTTCCGGAACCGTAACTACCGATATGGATTTTTTTCTTGCTTTTACCTGCCTTGTTCAGGTTGATCAATTCGATGGTTCCCTGGTGTGTTTGCTTACCTTTTAGAAGAATCTGATCTCCGAAAGTGGGATTCATTTTAGCCAGCTTCGCTAACGACTTGATGGCTTTTCCTTCGGAAAGACCGTTGTTTTTGTCTTTCCCTTTTTCTGCATCCACATAAATGGTGCGTTTGAATTTTTCTTTCGATTGATATTTAATTTCATTGTTCGTCACCGGCTTTTCGAACACGAAACCATTTGGTGCGACGGGAATATCATCATATATCGGTGCCGAAGCAGCGTCTTTCATTGCGCTCTCCAACTGTACCTGCGCCTGCAGGCTGAGGGGTAAGCAACAGAGCATTATGCTTATTTTGAGGAAAATTGCTTTCATGTGGTTTCTCTAAAATGAAAAAATGATTCAGCTTAAGGTGAATTTTTAGATCAACTATAGCTATGGAATAAGTATTTAATAGATGAAAGTTAAGACTTTTCAAGTGCAGTAACCGCCATAGAGTGATTTGAAAAGGGGTGGTAAATCCGAAAAAATAATAAGGACAGGAAAATTCTAGTAGTTAAATATAGAATGGTGTAATGCGGAGGTGGGGAGCGCCCTCTTTTTTGGAAGATGTAGAGATTAAAATTTTGAGGAACGTAGTTCCTTGGCTAGAGACTCCTTTATAGAATTTTTTCGTTTCTGCATAACGTCTAATACTGGTCGTAGCATGGTGCTACGACTCCAAATTTTGAAACGACTACCTTTAAGCCCAGTGGTGGGATTAAAAAATTTAAGGATTGGTCTTAGTGATGCTTGCACGGCTCGCTGTGTAACATTACGACCTGGGACCTTTTTGAGTTGGGCAAGACAGACACTGGTTGTAGTCTTCGCGCACTGAATTCACCGGATTAGTGCGGGAATTCAAGCGGCGACTACGACCGAGTCCGCGGATCCTGATGTTACACTAAACAGGTCTTAGCATCTTGCTACCCCCACCAACTTTTGAAACGTCTACTCTTAAGCAACAGTGGTGGGATTAAAAAATTCAGTGATTGGTCGTAGGTACTGTCATAAAAAGCAATTTTATTGATTGAAATATTTTAATATATTGCAAGCCTAAAGAGGAGGCTTTGCCTACCTCGCGTAGCTGTCTAATTTTAGGCAGCTACCACTGTTTTAAGCTGATTTTTTGATTGATTAGATTTGTCTCTTAGCCCATAATTATTGTCAAAATCTGTTTCATTTTTCCAGAGGGCATACATAATTCTTAACAATTTGGACTGCACAGCCACATAACCCTTCATGCTTTGTTTTGTCCTATTATGGATCCTTTCATAAAAAGGCTTGAATTGCCCCTGCTCGTAAGTTACCATATTGAAGGCCGCCATAAACATTATTCGTCGAATGTGCGCATTTCCCTTCTTGGTAATTGATGTTTTACCCTCTCTACTTCCTGACTGATTCTGGCGCACATCATATCCAGCATAACTGACCAATTGTCTTTCATTTTCTATTAGTGCGAAGCCATTAGTTTCAGCCGCCACCGTAACAGCTGTAAGCAAACCAACCCCTTTGATTGACATCATATGTCCGATTCTTTTCTTCAACTCCGGATCCTTTGCTACCGCTAAGGCTATTTCTTGTTCACATATTCTAATCTGCTCATCAAGCCCTTCAATTACTGCCTTCAGACCCTCCATCACCTTTTCAGACACAATTGCTTTGTGTTTAAGCCCTTTTAGTCTGCTTACCATCGATGTACGATCTTTTTGAAGGTCTTCCAAAAAGCGGGTTAGCTCCCTCAAGGTGTAAAAAGCCTTGCTAATAGGCTTCCATTTAGCCAACGACTGACAAGCTCCCATGAATGCTAAACCTTTGGCATCCACCTTATCATTCTTTGTTTTAATCCCCAGGCTTTTCATATAGGCCTTTGCACGATTGGGTAAAACAATGCTCACCGGCACCTCATTATCCGAAAGAAACCAAGCCAATTTTTCATGGTAAACGCCAGTGGCTTCCATCACAAACTCCACGGGAAGATCCTCCTTCTGTTTCTTCAGACACCAATCTTTAAACTCCAAATGCCCTTTTTTACTATTGTCGAACTTACGGGAAGCAATGACCTTTGGTGTTTTGTCCAATTGACTCAAAACAAAAGCAACATCAAACTTATCTTTACTAATGTCGATGCCTACAACGTACTTGATTTTCATGGTTCCTGCGGTTTTATTAACATTTTTTTGATCCCCATCCTTCTTCGTTTTGTCTCATATTTGACGCTGGGTAGAAGCAATTAAAGCGACTCCCTTAGGTACTGTTCTAACTCTAAAGTTTGGTCAAAAAGAGGAGTTCCTACGACACTGGATTGCAACGAATCACATCCTTTGATGCGCTAGCCCCTTCCTCCTTTTTGATGATCATTACTTAATATAATAAAATTGCATTATTTTTGGCCCCTTCCATTAATTACAAAGGTATGAGTGATGCTCGCACGGCTCGCTGTAACACTACGACCAGGGGCGGTTGAACAATTATTGGAAAAACCAATTGCCCCCCTCATCCGGGACCATAGTCTTCACTACCGAATTTGCGGCTAATGCCCTGCGAAGACTACAGCCAAGGAGGGCTGTTTCAGTATAGCCTATTGTTTGACAAAACGGCTAACTGAAACTTCTGAGCCTTTGATGATTTTGATCAAATAGACGCCAACCGGAAGCTTTTGAACACTTATTTTATTCTCAGTAATTGTTTCTTGTATTATTTTTTTTCCCGATAGAGAATAGATAATGATTTCCTTCGGCTCATTTGGATAATTATCGAAATATAAGGTGTTGTTTGCCGGGTTTGGATAAATGGTTAATTCACTAATTTTCGGTGAAACAGTTAGAGGTGGTTTAACATCTGGTTCTTCAGGCTTTGGTTTTACCTCTTTAAAATCCGGGGTGGATATTTTTGCTCCGGCATTCATCACCCTGTTCCCCCCTTCAAATGCGCCGCAGTCCGGCTGCTCACTACTGGTAATTCCTTCCAGTACCACGCCCTGCCCTTTGGCCGGAGAAGCAGGCAATAAAGAAAAATTACCTTTTGAGGCATCGGTGAAATGAACGGAGGCCTCCTCCAATTCAAAGGAATGGTTGGCTTCCGGATTGAACTGATAGCCATAATCGGAACAGTAACTGGTAAAAGCATCAAAATCGAGGGTGCCAAAGCTCGGACTTGGATTTAAAGGCACATACCCCAGGTTTCCACCCGTGGGCGTGAGTTTTTGGCGGACATAACTTAACTTATAGTCAGCTCCCTGCATGAAGATATTATTGGCAAAATGCCCCTCGGTCATCATGCCGGTGGAGTCTTCGGGGGCTATGCCCAATGCTTTCCAATTATCAATTTCGATATTCCAGATACTGATGCCGGCATCTACATCCCATACTGTATTGTTATAATAGTGGACAGGTTTTCTCATGGCATTGTAACGAGGGCCGAGGTATAAAAATTCTCCGTATTCCTGATTGGGCTGCCCTCCTTTATAATTATTTGCCCGGATATTGTAAATCAGGTTATGGTGGGCGGTATAATTCTCGGTGTCCTCCATATAGAAAGCCACAATTTTTTGCTTGTTATAACCACCATCTGATACGGGTAGTCCATGGGTATCCCTTACTTTGTTGTAAGCAATCTCGCTTCCTTTCATATCCAAAGCACCAATACTTCCGGTACTGGTGGCTTCGATCGGGCCGGCATCTTCCCCCATTTTCATGGCTCCGTAAAAGTCGGAATCCAGGATGTCCATTTTAGCATCTCCGCCACTGACGCGAATATGGAAACGGCCACCATCCCCAAAGGTACATTCCTTTACGCTGGCGTTATCACTGCGGACATTGTAAATGGCGGAGGTGAACACCCCGATCCAGCCAAAGTCTTTGATCACACAGTTTTCAAAGCGGTTATGCTGTCCGTCTTTCATGGCCACCATATTTCCCCAGCTATGGGCGATATAGGTGTCTTTGAAAAGATTATTGGAGCTGTTAGACAGATAAATGCCTTTCTTCTCGGTTTCATTCTGTCCGTAATTGATCGGTGTCCAGAAGGGGTAAAGATAACGCATGCTGCAACCTTCAATTACGGCGTCCGTCGTTTTTTGCATGTCCACATTTCCCCCGATAAAATGAATGCCACGGATCCTTACGCCGGTGGTATTATTCAGCACTAATACACGCTCGCGCACCTGAATTTCAATACGGGCATTTTCCAGGTCTGTATCTGCTTCCGGCATATACCAGAGTTTACCGTCTTCGGCAAACCATTCTCCCGGGCTGTCAATTAGATTTTTATGCATCACAAATCCCCAGCTGAATTTATGCTGGGTGTTTTTGATCGCGCCCTCATTTTTCCAAACGCCTTTATTGATCGCTTTGAAGGTAACCGAATTTCCGGAGGAGGCCGTGATGTTGCCATAAACATAATTCCGCATTTTACCGGTCAGCCCACGGAATATTCCTCCGGTCAAATCTACTTTTTGGAGGGTGGTGCCTTCCAGCGTCGCATAGCCATTCGCATTGGCGCCGGCATCTTTATAAACATTGGACAACAAGGCATATCCGCTGTTAAGGTCCAGCGGTTCCATCATATCACCCGTAGTGTTGTTGGGGTGGCGGGCCATCATTTGCGCCCGACCTTCCGCAAAAAGCTGGGTGAAATCCGTTTCGATGGGGTATTGTGAAATATCAGCTTCCATAATTCCGGCAGCCATATTATTCGCTTTGGTCCAGCCGGAAACCAATTCATTTCCACTTACGAGTACATAGTCGTCCTCATGGTTTCTTATTTCAATATTATTTTTGTTCACGGTAATTTTTTCCCGGTAAATTCCTTCATGCACTAGGATGAGGTCTCCGGCATCGGCCATTGCGATGGCTTCATTAATGCTGTAAATTTTGTCCGGATCAGTGGTGACTTCTTCTTCACTCCAGGGAATTTCGGAGGAATAAACGTCAATAGTCTGCTGTGCCCATAAGGGCAGGCTGCACAGCAGGAATAGCAGGTTGATTGAAATTCTTCGTATCATTTTCTATAAATAAAAAAATCAGTGATTGAAATTACAATCAATGCGGGATCTGCAGGGGGAGAAAATGAGGGATAAAGGAGGTTGGTTTAAGGAGGTTAATTACCCGTTGCGCTGCAAGCTGCTGATCATTATTTGAGCGGGGCCAAGCATACTGAATAATTTTGAAAAAGGGGGGATTCGGTGGATTTTTCGCGGCATTTTGCAGTTCCACAGGATGTGGCTCGTGTTGGGGGTTCCGGCGAAGGGATGGAGGCGGAGCCGTTTTTTTAAGCTATTTTTAGCGAGTGGATGCGCTTTTACGCTGCAAAAATAAGCTCAGACCAACCTGCTTCAGCACTCCGCAGTGGAGCGTGCTGGAAGGAAAAGGCCAGCAGACTATTGGCGACAGGTCAGCGAGAGTTAGCAGGCTGGGTATGGGATTATCTTCCCAGTTTTAAAATCCGAATCGCCCCCTGAATGACCAGTACAAAAACAATACTGCCGATAATCAAATCCGGCTTGTTGGATTGTAACACATGCACTAAAGCACCGGCGAGGATAACTCCCAGATTGATAATGACATCATTGGAGGTGAAAATCATGCTCGCCTGCATATGTGCTTCCCCTTTGCTTTTGGATTGTTGCAAAAGATAAAGACAGATGCCATTGGCCAGCAAGGCCAGAGTTGAAACGATCATCATCGTCGAGAAATTTGGCAATGCCTCCATATTGATAAATCTGCGAATGACTTCCCCAAAGCCGATCACCGCCAACAAGATCTGGAAATACCCTGCCAGACGAGCGATTTGTTTCTTTCGAATGAGGGTGCCCCCCACAGCAAAAATGCTGATGCCATAAACAAAAGCATCTGCCAGCATATCCAGGCTATCGGCCACGAGCCCCATGGATTGGGAGAGCCACCCGGTGGCCATTTCGATCACGAAAAAGGAAAAGTTGATGATCAGCACCGACCATAGTAATTTTCGTTGCCGGGTATTTTCATCAAATACTTCCTGATCCGTGGCTTCGGTGGATATCCGGCTTTCCCCCAGTTTTAAGGAGGCAATAGCCTCATCAATGCGAGAGTGTGCACCTAGATGAAAGACGGTCAGCTTCCGTTCAGGAATATCGAAATCCAAATGTTGAATATCTTCAATTTCGGCGAGTTTCATCCGAATCAAGTTTTCTTCCGAAGGACAATCCATTTTGCTGATGATAAATGACGATTTTTGCATTTCGGATCTGAGGTTTTAATCACGTTCTAAGCTTAAAATACTTCAGCCCTCAACCATTACCAAATTCAAATGAAATAAGCAGCATTCAGGAATTAACCCGAAATATTCACCGATAGATTTATGAGTACATCCTAATGGGTTTATTATCAATGCACATTGATTGATTTTTCTAATTTTCAAATAGCCCGAATTTGGGTAGGCTTGTTTTCTCCTCATTCATCTGCTTTGTTGGAAAAAATTCGAAATAGGAAACTACTCCTTCATTTTTTCAATCTGGCAGCTAAAGGAGGGTTTAAGCACGAATAATCTTGCTTAAGCGTAAAAGCGGGCTGAGATTATTCCAGACCCCGCTTTTCCTGATTCCAGAAGGGTTCACCCCAAATTATTCACCGCTAGATTTAATGGTTTCTCTTAAATGACTTGTTTTCAATTACGCTCATGCTCTTTTGCTCATCATTTCAATCAATTTTGCTGAAAATGCTTCATCATTTCCAGAGGACTAAGGTGAGGCCTTCCCGCGGCTTTTTCGAAATCAGAGGGCACCTCATTAACGCCTTTCCGGATGCCTTCGTAAATACCGGCGATGATGGTGCCCAGGAAATCTCCCAAGGCAGCCTGCCGTTCTTTTTGATAATCCGTAACACTCAAATCCTTAAAGGTCAGGTTGGTTCCGAAAGCCTGATTGATATAGTCGGCCAATTGGCTTTGTGTAATGGCTTGTCCATTTAAATTATAGGTTTGGCCGTTATGCTTTTCTTCCAGCAACATATTAGCATAGGCCATAGCGAGTTCCGCTCTGCTGGTATAGCCCACTTTTCCATTACCGGCACAGTTACTGATTTTACCTGCCTGAATATAATTATCTAAATATTCCAGATCCGGTTCAATATAAATACCATTCCGGCCAATCACCCATTCCAGTCCGGAGGACTGCACATCTTCTTCGGTTTGCCGGTTGCTTTTAACGACCGGATTAAAGCCCGTGCCTTCTTCATCTCCAATGATACTGGTGTAGATAATCTTTTTTACCCCATTTTGTTTAGCCGCTTCAATCACATTGCGGTGCTGCTGAATTCTTCGTTGTGGATCATCCATACCGGAGACGATCACGAGCTGATCTACTCCCTGAAGTGCGACATCGAAATCACTTCGATTATTATAATCTCCTTTTCGGATTTCAATGCCTAAGTGTTCGGCTTTTTCCGGAGTGCGGGCGATACCCAACACCTGATTTTTTCCGATTTTGGCAATAAGGGCTTTGATGATAGCGGAACCTAATTGTCCACTGGCAAGGGTGACGGCTACTTTCATATTGATTTAGATTTTGACTGTTGTAATTTGTTTTTTCTTCTTTCGGAGCGAGATGATCCGGTCTTTGATGGTCGGGATTCTAAGGATTAACCCAATTCCCACCACGATGGCATAGATCAGCCAGGTTTTTTCCAATATGGCCACATGTAAGAGGCTTAGCACTATGGCAGCCCAGGC
This sequence comes from Persicobacter diffluens, assembly GCF_036244895.1. Lineage (NCBI taxonomy): Bacteria > Pseudomonadati > Bacteroidota > Cytophagia > Cytophagales > Persicobacteraceae > Persicobacter > Persicobacter diffluens. The sequence goes on along the minus strand of NZ_BQKE01000001.1, from coordinate 2,926,553 downwards.
GAATTGCTGTAAGGTTTTCCACTTTTGCTTGAGCCTGCTCATGGACTTGCGATTAGAAGTCAGCATTAAAGGAATCATGATCAGGACCGCAAGTAAACCTGCAACATAATTGAACTGGCTAAAAGTTGTTATCAGCCCTTCTGCCCAAATGAAAATGATAAAATGCAATATGCTCCATATTGCGGAGGCAATCCCCATGGCTTGCCGGACGAATAAATTGCGAACCCCAAATAGAATGTAGAAGGGCGTGCAAGTTAATACGGCGGTGAGCCAGCGAATGGCAAATTCTCCCGAAACATGGTACATCATTTCCAGTGTGGTTTTACCGCGGGCACCAATATTTTCTACCAATGACAGTTGGAGGCCGTTGCTGAAGTCTGCCTGTATCATTTTGCTCAGTGGAATCAAGGGCAATACGGCCAATATCGCCACGATCATCCAACCATAATTTCTTTTTAAAAAACACATTTTAATGCTCTGATTTTAGGGTCGCGACCTCCGCTTCCAGTTCTTCAATTCTGCTCTTGTACTTTTCGAGGGCTTTTTTCATCTGACCGATTTTTTTCAGGGCATCGTCATCCTGCACGGCCTGATAGTGTATTTCGCCATGGGTCGTTTTTATTCGGGAGGTACTGCCACAAGTCGGGCATTTTGCTATTTCGCTCATTTTTTTTCTTACAAAGATCGCTTACCTCCTCTTTCAGATAAAGGTTAATTTCTTGTAAAAAATGGTAAATGTGGAACTGGGGTTTATTAGGAGGCTTGGAAGGTTTTGGGGGTTTGGCCCGTGTGTTTCTTGAAAAATTTAGTGAAATTGGTCACCTCATCAAAGCCCATCTCATAGGCAATGGTCTTGAGTCTTTTATCACTACTGAGGATGGAACGCTTGATTTCCAGAATTATGAACTGATCAATAAAATTTTTGGCCGTATTTAAGGTAATGGATCGGACGATCACATTGAGGTGCTTTGGCGAGATGGACAGTAGATCTGCATAGTAGTTCACATTTCTGTTTTCATGAAAATGTTGTTCCACTAAGTGCTTAAAGGCAAAGAATAGTTGCTGGTGGCTGTGGTTCAGATCCGGCTCGCGCTCGTGGTGGGCCTGTTGCTCCAGGCGGAGTAGATAGAGTTCCAGCATTTTGGCCATGATCTCTTTTTTTACATAGCGATTTTCATTTTGAAATTCCTTTTTGAGTTGGCTAATAAAGAAATCATTGTACAGGTTTCCTTTAACTACCGGTGCAGAAATATGGTAATTGTAGAGGTGGGAGATATAGTTAACAGAGGATTTTGAAAAATATTTCAATACCAAATCTTCCTTGAAGATGACCATAAAGCCTTTATAGGTAAACGGCTCCTGAAAGGCATGTACTTGTCCTTTGGCAATTTTGACCACATCTCCTTTTTGAATAGGATAGCGATTCAGGTCTACCTGATGGACGCCTTCTCCCTCCGATATGATCATAAGGGCGAAAAAATTCAGCCGGTGCAGTTTACGGGGATTGTGATCGGAGACGTGTTCTATCTTTGCAAATAATTCCTTTAATGGAATGATTTCGATATCGGAAGTCTCTTGCTCGCTTTTGAAGGATATGTTGGGGATGTTTTCCAAGAGTCTGCTATTGATGCCATGCTAAATATATTTATTGTCTTGAACATTAAAGCATGAAATCAAGAGAAAAATAGCGGTCGGGTATATGCTGTAAACGGTGCCTGCTTTGATAAATCTATGAAAACTGTTAAGCGCTGCAGGCCCTTTTTCACCTAAAGACATATTCATAAAACACCACTTCTTCAGTAGGTCCCTCGCTTTCAGAAATGTGGAAACCGTTTTTTTCCATCACCCTAATGGAACCAAGATTGCTTTTTTCCACACCACCAGACAGGCTTTTGATGTTCCCCATGGCCTTACACCACGCAATTAATCCGGAAATTAGTTCTGTACCGAACCCTTTCCCCCACACCTCCTCTGCCAGTAAATAGCCAAACCGTAGTTCGTACTGTTTTTTTTCTGCTGAAGATTCGTAAAGAAAAATAAAGCCGATGATTTTTTGGCGGTCCTTCAGATGGACCGTCAGGAACAGGCTTTCCGAAGCTCTTTCTTTCATCCAATTCCGGGCTTCCGATAAGGTGTTGATTTCCTGCCAGCCCGGAGGCAGGTTTTTGGTTACTTCCGGAGACAAAATCTCTATGATCGTTCGGGTTAATGCCTCTTCCTCTTTCGGGCTATGCACCAGTTCTTTCCAATGGTGAACAGAAAGGTGGAGGGTGTTGAAATGGCAATTCGATTCCAGAGTTTCAGAAGGCATTGACTTTTTTCTTTAGTGCTGTTACTTGTAAAAAATATTTATGCAGGGATTTGTTTTGGTAAGCCCCGATCGATTAGCGCTTACCCTGCTTACGGGAAAGTAAGGTGATCTGTCGTAACGGAATACGATTTGATTGGCCGGAAGAAAGTTGGAAATACAGAAGTCGGAATATCATGCTTATTAATCCGGCGGCAAATTTTTTCACAGGAATAAAATTAGTAAAAAGCTAATACGTAGCGCTATACTAGTCAGGTTTGTGTCATTTAATTGTCGTGTGGTTAATAGATCCACGATTAGCTGCAGGGCGGGGAAAATAGAAGGAATAGTTTCTTATTTCGAGTTTTTCCACAGAAACAGAAAAGGGAGGAGAAAGCAATTTTGCCCAAATTTGGGCTGCTGAAAAATAGGTAGATCTAACCTCAACAACTTTTTAGAGCGTGATTTCCGATAGATCTTACGGTGAAAAGTTCCAGTTAAGCCTGTCCTGGAAGAGGACAGGCCTTTGATCATTATTTATTGTTTTTTCGGTATTCTTGCCAAGCCTTCATTTGATCTTTGCTGGCGATAGAACGAAGCGCTTTGCTGTATTTTTGGTTGTTGGCTTTTTTTGCTGCTTTAAATTCCTCAGAACCTTTTTCGTGATTTTTCAGCACGTCCTGGTTTTCCAGAAAAACAGTTTTTTTAGCTTCTAAAATTTTCGCTTGCTGATCTGCATTTAAACCCATTACATCCGTCATGGTCGCGACGTCTTTTTCCAATTGCTGTAATTTTTTGGGTTTGATGTCAGCAAAGACTACCGTACTAATAAACAGTAATGCGAATAGGGGGAATTGAATAATTTTTTTCATAAAAAGAATGTTTATTAATGAGAAAAAAATAGAGGAACGATGTTGGTCCGATAAGATGGTGAGAGAAATTTTGAGATACAAAAATATCGGAGGGTCTTCTCAGAGTAGGAGTCTTTTTTGATCGTTAGGGGCTTTTTGATTTGTTTGTTGATGGATTTAGAGGGGATATTTTTGGAGTAGATGCAGGCGTAAAAACGATTATTGCTGTTCCGGTAAGGGGAAGGCATTCACGCCTTTGGTTTCGGGTAGAAATAAAACGTAATCTAAATGCTGTTTCCAATTGTTGGAGGAATGGGGTTGGTAACCAAAAACGCCAAGTTTGAATTTCCCGATCCCTTCGGCCGCCATCAGGCAGGTCTCCTTTATTTTGTGCTCAAAATGCGTCAAATTCAGACTGAGATCAAAGGGTGTGGCTTCCCCGATTCCTATATACCGGCTTTCCCCTTTTATGGTGGTAATGGCAATATGACAATGTTTGATTCGAGCTTCCGCTAAATTTTGGCCCATGGTGACAAAGTGTTGATAATCGGTACCCGAATCAGCTTTGAGAAGCGGGAGTTTTTTGGCATTATGGATAGCTGCGGACCATTGCACTATTTTTTTGTCGGGATATTTTTTTTGCTGAATGTCCCGGATATTTTGGGCCATTAATTTATCCCTGAGGTTCCATTTCGAAAACCAGTCGGTTGTTATGTTTTTAAGGTATAACTGAAGTTCAGGTTTTGGTAAATGAGGTCTTCTTTTGCCGGGGGATTGCTTTGAAAATGCCCGAGAAAGTCCAGATAGCAGGAATCTTCCCGGCTGACCTCAAATTGATGAGCTCTGCGTTTATTGAGAGCGGGTAGGTAGGGATCGAAATCTACTGGGGCATTTTGGTTTAAATATTCAATCAGAGGGGAATTATCTTCAAAAGTGATTTGCGGGTCTATACCAAAATACAGGCATTGTCCGGTTTGTTGTCTTTGTGCCGGATATCGAAAAAAGGATTCCATTTCTGCAATATCGCCCCTGGTGTTAGTTATGTCGTTAAGCTGCTACCGTCCCCTTTAACTAGGGGTTAATAAAATCGCTTTCGAAAAGAATAATATCGAACTGGTGATGTTTATGCTGGTATTGAATAATTTTTGGTTATGCGTGAATTACCGCTTCACTAGCATGAAAGGGTTCTCCTAATACAACCAGGTTATGATCCGCAGCGATTGGATCCAGGGAGGCAAAGGGTAATTTCAGCTAGAAGCTTTCGTCCTTTCGTAATGGGCGGTAAAAGGAGAATGTAAAGCAGCTGAAAGTATTTAATAAATAGGGGGAAGATATAGTTTAATCACGATATGGATGTTTCACATTATTGCTGCGTTAATATGCGTTAATCACATTATTTTTATTCAATTTAAATACAATTACCCGGATGGTTGAGTTTAATCAATCATGATCTTCATCATTTTTTATGTTTACGGGCTTTAAAAGGTGATTTTTGAGTTGTGTTTGATAATGTTCATTCAGTGAGCTGATAATTGTCAGTCTTGTCTTGAAGGGAATTGGGTACCTTAAGGATATGAAGGAGTTGGTGAGTGGCGATTTTTTACGCTAATCATTTTTTTGAGATGAAGATAATTTGGAACCCTTCAGGTTGAGAAGGAAATTTTTGAGAAGAACACCAATTTAAAACCAACCGATGATTAAAATCATATTTGCCGTTTAGTCAAATAACATATACCCAAAGGTCCCTAATACTTTAACCAGACTCCCCCCCGAACCATAGGGCACGACTAAACTTTCAAGATTGAATTGATCGGGTAATATTATTCGATAAGGAAGATTATACCCTCTTTTTTAAAGAGTTAAATAATCATCCCGGGAATGCTATACCCTTTTCATTCTTAACGGTGGATTTATTCGGTGGACTTTTCGCTTAAAAAGCCAAAGCAGAAAATAATTTTTATATAAGCAAAAGCAACCGGTTTTATGGACCCTAAAAAATCCGAATTTAAGTACCCGGGCGTTCGGGTAGCGATGGACGGTAACACTGCCGCCATCATGTGTGAAAGAGAATCTTCAGATGCCGCTGGTGCGTATCCAATTACGCCGAGTACGCAAATGGGGGAATATTGGGCGGAAGAGGCCGCCAAAGGACACCTTAATATATCAGACCGACCTTTAATTTTTATAGAGCCCGAGGGCGAGCATGCTGCCGCTGCTGTTACCGCTGGTCTTTCCATGACCGGACAACGGGCTGCCAACTTTAGTTCCGGGCAGGGGATTGCCTATATGCACGAATCCCTTTATGCTGCGGTAGGTAAGCGCCTGACCTATGTCCTGAACATTGGGGCACGGGCGATGACCAAGAGTACGCTGAATGTGCACGCAGGTCATGATGATTACCATGCCATTGATGATACCGGCTTCTTCCAGCTGTTTGCCAAAAAGGCACAGCACGTCGCCGATTTGAACATTATTTCCCACCGAATCGCGGAGCTTGCTTTGACGCCGGGTGTGATTGCGCAGGATGGATTCCTGACCACTCACCTGATCGAGTCACTGAAGTTGCCGGAGCGTGATTTGATCAAAGAATATCTGGGCTTACCAGATGATATCATCGAAACGCCAACACATGCACAGCGATTGATTTACGGTGATACCCGACGTCGTATTCCGGAGATCTGGGATGTGGATAATCCGATCATGGCGGGTATCGTACAGAATCAGGACTCTTATATGCAGTCTGTTGCGGCGCAGCGTCCTTTCTTCTTTGACCATATTAAGGAGCTGACCGATCAGGCTTTTGATGAGTTCTATAAGCTTACTGGTCGTCAGTATAAGCGTGTGATGACTTATAAGGTGGAGGATGCAGATTATCTGATACTAGGTCAGGGATCGGTGGTGTCCAGTGCGGAAGTAGTCGCAGATTATTTAAGAGAAACCCGCGGATTGAAAGTGGGGGTAGTGGATTTGGTCATGTTCCGTCCATTCCCTGCAGATCTTTTGGGACATATATTAAAAGGCAAGAAGGGCGTTACCGTTTTGGAACGTTTGGATCAGCCATTGGCAGAAGATTCTCCGATCATGCGAGAGCTTCGTGCGGTATTGAGTAAGTGTTTGGAAAATGGTGCGAGCAAGCAAAAGGTATATGATCACCTGCCTGCTTATTCGGCCAAAGATATGCCTGCGCTGTATTCCGGTGCTTTCGGTTTAGGTAGCCGTGACTTGCAACCGGAAGGTATCATTGGTGCGGTAGAAAACATGTTGCCAACAGGTGCCAATAAAAAGCTTTTCTATCTGTCGATTGACTTCATTCGTGAGAATGCCTTCACGCCTAAGCAACGCGCTTATCAGGAAAGCATAGAAGAGGGCTATCCGAAAGTAAAAGAATTGTCGGTACGTGGTTCAGAGAACCCGAACCTGATGCCAAAAGGGGCGGTGACCGTTCGTTTCCACTCCGTGGGAGGTTGGGGAGCCATCACCACTGGTAAAAACCTGGCAATGACGCTATTCGATTTGCTGGGCTATGACATTAAAGCCAATCCAAAATACGGATCGGAGAAAAAAGGTCAGCCGACTACTTATTATCTGGCAGCGGCGCCGGAACCTATCCGCATTAACTGCGAATACTATTTTGTGGATGTGGTATTGTCGCCCGACCCGAATGTATTCAAGCACACCAACGCTTTGGCTGGTTTGAAAAAAGGCGGAAGCTTCATCATCCAGTCCGATAAAACTACGGCGGAGGAAGTTTGGGCCGACATCCCAACGCATTATCAGAAAATGATCGTTGATCAGGAAATCCGCGTGTTCTATATCGATGGTTTCAAGATCGCCCGTGAGGAAGCGACCGATCCGGAATTGCAGTTGAGAATGCAGGGTATCGCCTTCCAGGGGGCCTTCTTTAATGCCTCTCCTTTAATGGAAAAAACAGGCCTTACGGATGAGACTTTACTGAAAGCGATCAATGATCAGCTTCAATATAAATTTGGTAGCAAAGGCCAGCGTGTAGTAGACGATAACATGCGCGTAGTGAAGCGTGGTTTCGACGAGGTGTATGAATTGCCTCGCATGGAAGTCACCACTGGCGCTCAGGCCAAGAAAAATACCCAAGCCCTTCCAGCAATCCCTACCATGTTGAAGGAGACTCCTAAAAGCGAATCAGCATTGAGTGATATTCATCGCTTCTGGGAGCAAACGGGCAACTTTTACCTACGCGGAATGGGAAATGATAACCTGACGGATCCATTTATTGGACTTTCTGTGATGCCGGCAGGTTCTTCCCTATTCCGTGATATGACCGGTATTCGTTTCGAGCATCCGGAATGGGTACCCGAAAATTGTACGGCCTGTGGTAACTGTTATACTGTATGTCCGGACACCGCATTGCCTGGTTTGGTGAGTGAGTTGACCGACGTTTTGGATACGGTAGTCAGACGTGTACGCAAGAATTACGGTAAGATCGATCATTTACCAAAAGCAGTGCGTCAGATGGCTGGCAAGATTCGTCAGCGTTTTGAGGAAGATCGTGATACTACCGTTAACGAACACATTAAAACCATCATTCAGGAAACCATCAATACCGAGGGTACGCATCCGGAATTGATTCAGGAGCTGGAGTGGTTCCGTAATGAGCTGGGCGATTTCAAATTTGCTTTGACTCGTCCATATTATGATCTGAAAGAGAAGAAAGAAAAAGGTAGCGGTGGCTTGTTCAGTATCACATTGAATCCGGTAACCTGTAAAGGTTGTATGGAGTGTGTGAATGTGTGTGATGATGATGCGCTGAAGATTGTAACCCAAACCGAAGATAGTGTCGCGAAATTGCGCGATGAGTGGGATCTGTGGTCTGACTTGCCGACAACGCCGGAGAAATACAACCGCATTGATGACCTGGAAGAGAAGATCGGTCCTTTGGAGACTTTATTGTTGAATAAGGATGCTTATCTGAATTTCGCTTCCGGAGACGGTGCCTGCCTGGGTTGTTCTGAAAAAACGGTGATGCATTTGTTCACCGCTACGGTGGAGTCACTGATGATTCCACGCGTGAAAAAGCATGTCACCTATATTGAGGAGCTGATCGCCAAGCTGGAAAAACATATGCAGGATAAACTGATGGATACCGTGGATATGACGGATCCGGCCATGATGTCCCGCGTGTTGGAAGAAATGAAGGACAGCGACCTGACCATGGCTGATATCACGGCTAAGATTGAGCAGGAAAAAGGCGGTGAGCCGATTGATCAGGACTGGTTAAGAGAAATGACCCAGCTGATTGCCAAGCTGAAAAATCTGAAATGGAAATATACCAACGGTACTACCGGCAAAGGACGCTCCAGAATGGGGATGACCAATGCGACAGGCTGTACCTCCGTTTGGGGATCCACCTATCCGTTTAACCCTTATCCGTTCCCATGGGCGAACCACCTGTTCCAGGATTCTACTTCCCTGGCAATGGGTATCTTTGAAGGACATATGGCCAAGATGGCGGATGGCTTTAAATTAATTCGCCGTGCAGAGCTGGAGTTGGAAGGTAAATACAATGCCGCTGAGCATAAAGATTTCTTCACTTACTTTACCTGGGAGCAGTTCACCGATGAAGAGTGGCACCTGTGTCCTCCGGTAGTGGCGCTGGGTGGTGATGGTTCCATGTATGACATCGGATTCCAGAACCTGAGCCGCATGATGGCTTCCGGTAAGCCGATCAAAGTGGTGGTAGTGGATACGCAAGTTTATTCCAACACTGGTGGTCAGGCTTGTACTTCCGGCTTTATCGGTCAGGTATCGGATATGGCGCAGTACGGTAAAGTGTGGAAAGGTAAGAGTGAGCCACGTAAGGAAATGGGCTTGATCGCTATGGCGCACCGCAATACTTATGTGTTGCAGGGTACGCTGTCGAATACCTCTCATGTACTGGAAGGATTTATCGACGGTCTGATGACCAAGCGTCCGGCCTTGTTCAACATTTATACCACTTGTCAGCCGGAGCACGGTGTGGCCGATGATTTGGGAGCACATCAGGCAAAGCTTGCAGTAGAGTCCCGTACTTATCCGGTCTTCAAATACAATCCGGATATGGGAACTACGGCCAAGGAAAACTTTGACCTGGACGGTAACCCGGATATGGACAAAATCTGGCCAAGCTATAAGTTGAGATATAAAGAGAATGGGGAAGAGAAAGTGATGGACATCGATATGACTTTCGCTGACTTCGCCGTGACTGAAGGCCGTTTCCGTAAGCATTTCCGCAAAGTACCGCGTGATGCCTGGAACGACAATATGGTCTTGCTGACCGAATTCCTGGAAATGGATGCCGATGATCGCGAAGGTAAATTCCCATACATCTGGGCAGTGGATCATAAAGATCGCCTGAGCAGAGTATTGGTGGCGGAGCCCATTGTACTGTCCTGCGAGGAGCGTCGTGACTTCTGGATGATGTTGAGAGACATCGCCGGATGGGAACCTACCCCTGAGGAAAATATGGAAGACCGCATCCGTCAGGAAGTGGTGGGGAACATCGCACAAGGCTTGATGAAACTGGCCGGCGGTGGCAGCCTGGACATTTCAGCCATGGCCAATGGCGAAGCGGTGGAAGCGACGGAAGAAGTAGCCGCCAGCGGAGAATACATTGCCCCATGGATCGAAACCGAAGACTGCTCCGGTTGCGACGAATGCATTAAAATCAATAATAAACTTTTTGAATATAACGCAGATAAGAAAGCCTTTATCAAGGAGGCCAAAGCTGGTTCTTACAAGGACTTGGTGAAGGCCGCGGAAAAATGTACCGCCGGGGTGATTCACCCTGGACTGCCATCAGACCGCTCCGATAAGGATATTGATAAATGGATTGAGCGTGGTGAAAGACTAAATTAAAGGAGGCGTTATGCAGTTGTTGAATTTATTATTTAACCGACATCATGACACCTTTCAACATGGGATTCATCCGCCGGAGCATAAGGAGGATACAAGGGATATGGCCATTCGGCAATTTTCCTTTGCTCCGGTGGTTGTCCTGCCACTAGTGCAGCACATTGGTGCGCCTTCCCAGGCAGTAGTACGGGAAGGTCAGGAAGTGAGTCGTGGTCAGTTGCTTGCAACGGCCGGCGGCTATGTTTCCGTACCAGTGCATGCACCGGTTTCCGGTACCATTCGGAAAATTGCCAATGTACCCTCTGCCTCGGGCAAAATGGTACCCGGCATTTTCCTGGAAGCCTTTCCCTTCTCCGGTCAGGAGGTGATGGAAGGTACTCCGGTGGATTTGGATACTGCCAGCCCTGAAGAAATTCTGAAGGGCGTGCAGGATGCAGGAATCGTGGGATTGGGCGGAGCCGCCTTTCCCACCCATGTCAAGTTGAAGGTGCCAGACGATAAACACTGTGAGGTATTACTCCTCAATGGGGTGGAATGTGAGCCTTTTCTCACCACCGACCATCGGGTAATGCTGGAGCAGGCCGAGGATATTTATATGGGCGTCCGCTATCTGTTGAAGGCGACAGGAGCGAAGCGTGCCATCATCGGCATTGAGGCGAATAAGCAAAATGCGGCGGATCACCTGAACGCCCACCTGCCGAAGGATTTACCTTTGGAAGTCAAGGTGGTGCCGGTGAAATACCCGCAAGGCTCAGAGAAGATGTTGATCACTTCCACTTTAGGTCTGGAGGTTCCCTCAGGCGGATTACCTATTGATGTAGGCGTAGTGGTGGTCAATGTGGCCACCACCGCCGAAATAGGCCGTTTGTTGCCCCATGGGCAGGGGATTCAGGAAAGGGTAGTGACCATTACGGGGCCTGGCGTGAAAAAGAAAGGTAATTATTTGATTCCAATCGGCACACCATTACGCTATGTACTGGAGGAAGTCGGGGTGGAGGATAATATTTCCGAAGTTTATCTGGGTGGCCCGATGATGGGGATGGCGGTATCCAATCTGGATATTTCCATTACCAAGGGGACTTCCGGGATTCTGGTTTTCACGGATAAGGAAGTGAAAAAACAACAGAAAGTATACCCTTGCATCAAATGCGGTGCTTGTGTGGAGGCTTGTCCGATGTTTTTGAACCCGAGTCAGCTGGGCATTTTAGCCAAAAATGAAGCCTATCAGGAAATGGCAGATCATCATAATCTGATGGATTGCTTTGAATGCGGTTCCTGTTCCTACGAATGTCCATCGCACATTCCACTGGTGCAGCAATTCCGCATTGCGAAATCAATGGTGAGAAAACGTAAATCCAAGGCCCATGCTAACTAAGACTTTAGATATTAGTACTTCGCCGCATATTCAGCGGGGCATGAGTACGGAGGTGATCATGCGCAATGTGGTGTATGCCATTATGCCAATGGTCCTCTTTTCGATTTACGCTTTCGGGACGGCTGCCTTTTGGGTGATTTTCACCGCACTGGTGTCCTGTCTTTTGACCGAATATGTACTCTGTAAACTCTCCGGAAAGGAAAGTAGCCTTTCGGATTGGTCCGCAGTGATAACCGGATTGCTGTTAGGCTTGACCCTCCCACCGATATTTCCTTTATGGATGACTTTCTGTGGAGGGGTAATTGCCATTGCGCTGGGAAAATTTGTGTTTGGTGGTTTGGGGATGAATGTTTTCAACCCTGCATTGGTAGGACGTGCCGTTTTGCAGGCCGCCTTCCCGGTGGCCATTACCACCTGGCAGGAAGCTTTCCGTCCGGACCGGTTTACCACCATCCCGACCTCATTAAAAGCCATGCCTTTTATGTCACCGGTATTTGATGGGGTCTCCGGAGCCACTCCGCTTTCCGCATTTAAGTTCGACCATATCACTGCTCCTGCTGCTGAACTGGCCTTCGGGCAGGTGAGTGGCTCAGCGGGTGAAACCTGCGCGATACTGATTATCCTTGGAGGACTGTATTTGTACGCACGCCGGATGATTAACTGGCGAATTCCGGTATCCATACTGGGGACTGTATTCTTGTTCAGTGGCGCCCTCTACCTGCTAGATGCGACCAACTATCCATCACCGGTATTCATGCTGCTTTCAGGCGGACTGATGCTCGGTGCTTTCTTTATGGCCACGGACATGGTCGGTTCTCCGCTCAATCCTAAAGCGATTTGGGTGTATGGCGCCTTTATTGGAATTATGGTCGTTGTGGTCCGGATTTGGGGTGGATTGCCCGAAGGGGTGATGTATGCAATTCTACTGGCCAATGCTTTGGCACCACAGCTGGATCGCATCTTTAAAAACCGAGTGTACGGAACTGTAAAACGCAAAAGCTAATGGAGACGATGGAAAAGATAGCACAACCAAAGGCGAAAGCGACAGCTCCCGAACAAGCCAATGAGGCGAGCAGCACTAAAATGTTGATCGCCATGGTGGGCATCGGCCTGGCCTGTGCCTTACTGATTGTTTCGGTCTATGAAGGAACAGCACCCAGAATTGAGCGATTGAAGGCGGAAGCCTTGCAACAGGCGATATTCAAAGTGTTGCCGGGCATTTCTCAGACGAAAACTTTTGAGCAATTGGCCGACGGTGGCTTTCAGCTACTGGAAGGGGATGCCAAAGGGAAGTCAGTCGTCTATGCCGGATATGATGATGCCGGAAAGCTGGTTGGTGTGGCGGTGGAAGCTGCTGGCCAGGGCTATGCGGACATCATCCGGATTTTGTATGGCTACCGACTGGCGGACTCCAAGATCGTCGGCATGTACGTGCTGGAAAGTAAGGAGACACCAGGACTGGGAGATAAAATCGAGAAGGATGAAGACTTTGTTGCCAATTTCGAGGCACTGGAGGTTGGTTTGACTGCAGACGGGCTTGCAGTCACCAACCCCATCTTGACTGTGAAAAGTGGGGAGAAAGTAAATGCCTGGGAGATTGATGGCATCACCGGTGCCACCATTTCCTCCAGAGCCATAGGAGATATATTAGCAAAAAGCACCGCGACTTTAGCACCACAGCTGGTGAAGCATCAGCAGGTATTCAGTCAGCAGGCACAACCTTAATACATTGGAATGGAAACAACGATAGCTAAAAAAGAGGAAAAGGCGGTCATTCCAAAAAAGGAAACACCGACCACCGATGAGTTCATTAAAGGACTCTGGCGGGAGAATCCGGTATTTGTGCAGGTGCTCGGGATGTGCCCGGTACTGGCGGTGACCAATACGGCGGGAAATGCCTTGGCCATGGGGCTGGCGACTGCATTTGTATTGCTGATGTCCAATATCCTGATTTCTCTGTTGCGGAATTTTATTCCCAAGCAGGTGCGGATATCTTCCTACATTCTGATCATAGCCACCTTCGTGACGGTGACGGACTACACCATTCAGGCCATTAGTGTAGAATTACACAAAAGCCTGGGGGCATTTATTTCCCTGATCGTGGTGAACTGTTTGATATTGAGCCGGGCAGAAGCTTTTGCTTCTAAGAACAATCTCGGTAAATCCATCATGGATGCGCTGGGAATGGGAATAGGCTTCACCTTTGCGCTGCTGTGCCTGGGAGTAGTGAGAGAAATTCTGGGCGACGGCGGCGTATTTGGTTATGCCCTCTTCCCGGAAGGTTTTGAGAACTGGATTGTGATGATCTTGCCTGCAGGCGGATTCTTCACCCTGGCGCTTTGGCTTTTGGCCTTTAATATTTTTAAAGAAAAACGTGCGAAATCATGAATGAATCACTTTGGAATATATTCATCAACGCCTGCCTGATCAACAACTTTGTGTTGGCTTACTTTCTCGGGATTTGTCCGTTTTTAGGGGTTTCAGGTAAGCTGGAGACCGCCTCCAAGATGGGGGCGGCGGTGACCTTCGTGATGTTGATCGCCTCGGCTTGTGGCTTTGGCATCAATATGTTGCTCACGGCGCTGAATGCGCCTTATCTGCAGCTGATCAGCTTTATTGTGGTAATAGCCTCCACCGTTCAATTGGTGGAAATGTTCATCAAGAAAATGAGCCCGGCCCTCTTTCAGGCCCTAGGGATTTTCCTGCCGCTGATCACGACCAACTGTGCGATTCTGGGTTTGGTGCTCTTCCAAACTGCCAAGAATTACAGTTTTGTGCAGAGCTTGGTATATGCCTTAGGCGCAGGGGCCGGATTTACCATCGCCCTGATGCTGATGGCCGGATTAAGAGAGCAACTGGACTTTGCCGATGTGCCCAAGGTGGTCAAAGGCACGGTACTCACGCTTTTTATTGCAGGGATTTTGTCTCTGTCATTTATGGGATTTTCAGGACTTTAAGTAAACGTCAATATGTTCACTTCATTTATCATTAGCAGTGCTGCCATCATTGGGATGATGTTTTGCTGGCTCGCCATTCAGCATTTTTGGAAGCGATTTTTCGCCACTCCGGAGACGGCCGATGCGCTGGAAGCCAGAGGGCGATGTGCTGGCTGCCGATGTAAGAAAGTTTGCAAGAAGAAAAATGAAAACCTTTTATCAATCTAAAATCATACAAGCATGACACATATTATAGACTATCCCACCGATCAGAAATATCAGGCTGAAGTGATCAGCAGCCAGCGTTTAACTCCGGAAGGAACGGATGAAATTCGGGAGTTGATTCTCGAAGTTTTGGATGATGAATTTACCTGCGCCATTAACAATAGCTTTGGAGTGCTGGTCAACAGTGCCGGTATGTTTGGTAACACTTTTCATCACCGCTTATATTCGGTCTCGGATTTACCTTCCAAGGAAAATGGCAAAACGAGAATTACCATGTTGGTGAAGCGTTGTAAATTCTTGGATGAGTTCAGTGGTGAGGAGTATAATGGGATTTGTTCCAATTACCTTTGCGACCGTAAAGAAGGTGAAGTAATTACCATTACCGGCCCATTTGATTTGGCTTTCAATGTGCCCAAAGACAATAGTGCCAATATGATTCTCATTGGAATGGGAACCGGAATAGCCCCTTTCCGTGCGTTTATTAAGCATATTTACAATACCCGTACGGGATGGAGAGGAAAAGTAAGACTTTTCTATGGGGCAAAAACCGGCTTGGAAATGCCTTATATGAATGAGGAGAACGGGGACTTGAAAAACTATTATGATGAGGAAACCTTCAAAGCTTTTCAGGCCATTAGTCCACGCCCACATTGGGCTGATCCCGTAGCCTTAGATGCGGCCATGGTGGAGCAGGCGGAAGAAATTCTGGAGATGCTGTCGATGAACAATACTTATGTATATGTGGCGGGATTTGAGAAGGTAAGGGATAATCTTAATAGAGCTTTTGCGGAAATTTTGGGCAGTAAAGAAGCCTGGGAGTCAAGAAAAGCCGAGCTGGTGGCTGGTGGCAAGTGGGCTGAAGTCATTTACTAGCTCAATTCATGAAAGGTCGGGAGCAGTCCACGGCCTTTCTATCTTTTGAAAAGAAAATCATTTTTTTATGTCTATAATAATTGCTTTATCGGCATTGGGAGGCCTGACGCTGTTGTTGGTGATCATGTTGATTGTCGCCAATAAAAAGCTATATGTTTTTGAAGACCCACGAATCGATGTGGTGAATGATTTACTGCCGCAAGCCAATTGCGGGGCCTGTGGGAAACCGGGTTGTCGGCCCTTCGCAGAGGCTTTGGTATCAGGAGAACTCCTTCCAGGTAAATGTTCGGTGAATTCGGAAGAAGGGCAAGTGGCCATTGCAGAATATCTGGGCGTTAGTTTGGGGGCAGAGGAGAAGCAGGTAGCCCGACTGGCTTGTGCCGGAGGGAAAAATGTGGCCATCAATCGGGCAAATTATCATGGCTTGGACAGCTGCCGTGGAGCGGCTTTAATCTCTGGAGGAGAGAAGGGTTGTTTTTATGGATGTCTGGGACATGGAGATTGTAAAGTCGTCTGTGATTTTGATGCGATTCACCTGAATGAACATGGCTTACCGGTCATTGATGTGGATAAATGTACGGCCTGTGGGGATTGCGTGGAGGCTTGTCCGAAAGCACTGCTAAGTATTCAGCCGCTAAGTCACCATTTATGGGTGGCCTGCAAGAATCTGGAATTTGGCGATCAGGTGTTGGAAGATTGCGAGGTAGGCTGTACCGCTTGTGGTAAATGTGCTGTTGATGCCAGTGATGGTTTAATTGCCATGGAGCATCAGTTGCCGGTGATCCAATATGGCAAGGCGGTTCAAAACCGGGAAGCGATTGACCGTTGTGCATCCGGAGCCATCGTCTGGTGGGATAAGGACAAAGGTCCGCAGAGAGGGAAGGAGAGTCGGAAGATTATCCGAAAGGGAGAGAAGAGAGTAGGTTTGAGTTAAGCAAAAATTTCATAATGAAAAATCCCCTGCCATTGTGGTCGGGGATTTTTTATGGGATCATATTACAAGCCTGAAAAATAGAAAAGGGCCGTATTCTTCACAGAGAAAAGCTTCAGGTAGTGCGAAAGCTTCTCCAATGCTTCGGTCCGTTTTCGCCCGGTATTTGGAAGAGACCCTTCAAATCAGTTTGTCTTTAATTAAGAGTGCGTTCAAAAACCGAAATTCGCAGCGAAAATTTGATTATTGCAGAAATGATACCCGATTATTTTGAGAGAATAGCAGCGCAACTGTTGAGCAATTGTCCAAAATCACTTCCAATAATTCGAATTTGCAGCCTGTGGTGCGCTTCTAAACATGCTCTTAAGGTAGAGCATCTGGTGGTGCCATATTCGGTTTAATTTAGTCCCTCTGGCTATAGATTTGAAGTAATGGGGGTAATGACAACAATGTTCTAAATGATGGTGATGCTTTTTGACCCAGATGATTCATGCTTCAATCCTTTTTTAGTTGCAAGGCGGGAAAAATGATGGAATAGTCTCCTATTTCGAGTTTTTTCCAACGAAGCAGATGAATGAGGAGAAAACAAGCTTGCCCAAATTTGGGCTATAAAAAAACTGCAGGCGTGAATGTAAAGATTGGATAATGAGTCAGTTAATATAAGTTACTAAATTTAGCGGTGAATAATTCGGGTTAATACTGGATCACTTCTGCAATAGTCTAATTTTCGATTAGAATTTTAAAAATACTTTTCATAAGAATCCTCACTTTAACCAAGTGGGGATTTTTTGTTTTAATCGGTTGATTATGTTTTTTATAATATTAAGCCTTGGCTTGGTTTTATTATAGTGATTTCAATGTCTTTTGTTTGGAATAGCATTTATTGCGTATTTGTCGTTAATTTCAGTTAAACTATATTTTTAGTGGTATTATTTATATTATTTTGAGTTATTTTAGCAGGGAGTCCTATCTACCTACTGCAATTTATAATGTTAAGACCACCTCTAATAGCTCGATTTTCTTTTGTTTTTATTATTGCGTTTTTTATCCTGTTTAAAGGGGTTTTTGCGCAATCTAAAATTACGATTAGTGGTTACCTGTCAGATGCCCGTACCGGGGAACATTTGATTGGGGCTTCGGTCTACGATCAGAAATCAGGAAATGGCGCCGTAACGAACGCCTATGGCTTTTACAGCCTGACCATCGCTCCTGATTCTGTAGATCTGTATTTCTCCTATGTGGGCTATCAGAATGAGCGTAGGCATTTTCTTGCGAATGAAAGTAAACGCCTAAATTTAAGGCTATCCAGCGATTTATTGTTGAAAGAGATAACGGTGGAAGCACCAAGGGAAGATTTACCCAGTCAGGTACAAATGAGTACGATTGAATTACCATTGGCGGATATCAAACAGGTGCCGGCGCTTTTCGGAGAGGTGGATGTTTTAAAAGTGATTCAGTTGTTACCCGGGGTGCAATCCGGAACAGAGGGGACTTCGGGATTGTATGTTCGGGGCGGCGGGCCGGATCAGAATCTGATATTACTGGATGGTGTTCCGTTGTATAATGCCTCTCACTTGCTGGGCTTTTTCAGCGTTTTCAATGCTGATGCGATCAATAAGGTGGACCTGATTAAAGGCGGTTTTCCGGCAAGATACGGAGGTCGGATTTCTTCGGTGATTGATGTGAAAATGAAAGAAGGGAATGACCAGGAGTTTCAGGGAGCCGGAGCGGTAGGCTTGATCTCCTCCAAATTCTCTTTGGAAGGCCCGCTCAAAAAAGAACAATCCAGTTTTATTATTTCCGGTCGGAGAACTTATTTGGACCTGGTTGCCAGACCTTTTATGCCTAAGAATAATAAGGCGGGTTATTATTTCTACGATACCAATGCGAAGTTTAATTTTAAACTGGGCGATAAAGATCGACTTTACTTTTCCGGTTATTTTGGTCGCGATAAAGGATTTGGAGGAACGAAATCAGACTATGAAGATTTTGATCTAGGACTTTATTGGGGAAATGTTTTAGGGACGGTGCGCTGGAATCACCTGTTCAATGATCGATTGTTTAGTAATTTATCTTTTAATGTCAGTGACTATCAATTTCGGGTGGGCTTTTTCCTCAAAGACCGTTATGGTGGGGAAGAGCAAGAGATGAATTTGGTTTATTTATCCGGAATACAGGATTATACTTTACGATATGATTTTGATTTTATTCCTTCCCCTCAGCATTACATCCGCTTTGGGATGCAGTCTGTCTTTCATCGGTTTCGTCCGGGCGTGTTTGATCTGGATGGGGATGAGGATCTTGCTGAAATTAATATTAAGGGCAGTGATCAGGTCAATTCCATGGAATATACGGCTTATGTGGAAGACGAATGGAAGATTCATGAGCGATTTTCAGCAAATTTTGGAGTAAACGCCACCTTCAATTATGTACAGGATCATTGGTACCCAAGTATTCAGCCCCGTGTCTCTGCGCGCTATTTGGTGAATCGTGATTGGTCCTGGAAGGCTTCTTATGCGCAAATGAATCAAAATCTTCATTTATTAACCTCTTCAGCATTTGGCCTGCCTACTGATTTGTGGGTGCCGGTTACCCAGCGGGTAAAGCCACAGGAGGGGCACCAATGGGCTTTGGGTACCGCCTTTTCCAAAGGCAAACTTGAATATTCTCTGGAAGGATATTATAAAAAAATGAACAATGTGGTGGAGTACAGAGAGGGCGCTTCTTTTTTTAATTTTAATGGCAATTGGGAAGATTTAGTGACCTCCGGTCAGGCTTGGAGTTACGGTTTAGAGCTTTTAATTCAGAAGAAGGTAGGAAAAACGACAGGCTGGTTGGGCTATACCTGGTCCAAATCTATGCGGCAGTTTGATGATATTAATCTCGGAGATGCTTTTCCTTATAAATATGACCGCAGGCACGATATTTCCCTGGTGGTAAATCATGAGCTGGGGAAGAAATGGAGCCTGAGCGGGACCTTTGTTTATGGTACCGGCAATGCGATTTCATTGCCCGTTCGGCAGTTGCAACCTCCGGCAGATGCCGGTTACGGTGGTGAAATAAATGAATATGGGGGTAGAAACAGTTTTAGAATGCCGGCTTATCACCGAATGGATTTATCCTTGACTCATACCAAACAGAAGAGGTGGGGAGAGCGTTCTTGGGTGATCTCTGTCTATAATGTTTACAATAGGAAAAATGTGTTTTTTGTGGACCCTTTTTACAGTAGCTGGTCCGGTGGATATGATGCCGTGACTCTTTTTCCAATCATTCCGTCCATTTCCTATAACTTTAAGTTCTGATCATGAAAAAGATATTGTTTTTTATACTTGGGGCTGTGATGATGGTCGCCTGTGAATCCGTCATTCATATTGATATTTCCTCCATGGAGCCACTTTTGGTGGTGAACGGGGTTTTGTCGGATCGTGACCCTTTTGTCATCAATGTGAGTGGATCTAAACGCCCCCAGGAAAATGATTATCCGGACTTGAAAAATCCACAGGTTCGAATATTTCATGAAGGCAGGGCCTTACCAATGGGCGACCGGTGTCATTCGGATGGATATTATAATGAGTATTCTTTTTTAGGTTTGGAAGAAAGCTTGCTTAAGGAAGGAGAAAGGTATGAGGCAGAGGTGTCAGCGGAGGGCTTTAAGTCTTTGCGTATTCCTTTTGAGTTGCCTGAGCGGAATCTGGAAGTGTTAAGGGCCTGGGTAGAGGAATTTCCCGAAACTAATGAGCGCTCCCTTTTCGTTAAAATGCAGCTGCCCCAGACCTCGGCTTATTTTGAAATAATTCTTCATAATTTGAGTTCTGATGAAAAGCTAGTTTGGGAAACCCCATTTTGTTCCAGACGAAAATATACGACAAAGGCGGCTTATTGGCAGGCGGGCTTTGAGTTTGGAGTGGATGACTACCGGGACCATGCCACGGTTTTTTCCCGGGAAATGTGGGAGGAGGATATTGTGACCCTGGAGATTAAACAATTGATCTCCGGGGCTCATTTTAAGGAAGAAACCCGTCTGGCTTTGCGCACCACCACTGAAGCGCATTATCGTTATGATTTGTCTTTCCGTAATTATAGTTTCTCTAAAGATAATATCCTGGCAGAGCCTGTGAATGTTTATTCGAATGTACCGGGCGGGGCGGGAATTCTCACAGGATCGGTCATTGATATTTATGAAATTGAAAATCTTCCCGAAGCCCCGGAATATCCTGAAGAACCTGACTACTGGGGACCTGATTTTTGGGAATAATGAGGGGTGATTCAGGAAATGGAGCTTATGAATATTATTACTACATTAGTGAAGTTTTTTGATATTCATTTAACCAATTGTGATGTTCCTGCTTATTCTTCAATATGGATTTTTAGTCATCTTTTTTCTGACTGCCGTTATTGGCTTGCTAAGCATTGTGGGCTGGGTGCCCAAAATGGACGAATGGTACCGGAAGCGCATTTTTACGGCGCTAATACTGGAGGTAGTCGCTGTAATTTTATTACTGTTTAAAAATAATTTCACAGGCGAATCTCCGGCAAAGCCAATATTAAATTGCTCGGTGGAGAATTGGGTGGCCTTGGATGAAAAAGGAGGTTTGGTGCAGCCGGAAGTGAGTGTCAAGTTTGAGGAAAAAGAATATCGGGAGATCCTGGGGAATGAACAGTTGCAGGCTTTTAAGGGGCTGGTGTTGGGTTTAGAGCAGGGGAGTTTAAAGGTGAAAAATATTAAAGGGGAAATTCTGGCGAGTTTTTCGGCAGCAGAGCTGGAGGCTTTGGGCTTGTTTAATGTGATAAAAAACGAAGAACAGATATCTTCCTTCCGCCATCATCAATATATTAAATGGCAAAAAGGAAAAAGTGAGGACTCATGGACCTATAAGGGACAATATTTATCCCCTTTCAAGCTGGAGATTATGGATGATAAAGGAGGCACAAAGTACATCATCCGTAATGAAAATAAGGGAGAAGTAATCTTTGACTCTGATCACTTCTCCAAAGATTTATTTCATGTGGACAATCGCATGACGCATTTTTTTCAACATCAGGGGGCTTATCATTTATTAAGAATTAATGAAGCCAATTTATCGGGGAGGCAGAATGCTTATGTTCATGTTTTACATGTTTTGCTTGAACCAAGGATCCAGTAAAATTCTTGCTAATAGGAAAGAGAGGGAATATACTCCTTGATGATTTTTTGAGTACTGTCTATAAGCAATCGGATTTTTTCTGAGGCATAAGCATCTCCATGTGCTCGATTAAAATTTCCCATATCATTATCAAAATACTGACCACTGGCACCATTCACTTCCGTAGAAAGCGCAAGCTGATAAAGGATGTCGGCTCCTTTATTTGCCGGGGACCAGAAGGTTTCATAAGCTTCCCGCGCCATTCTGGTATTCAACAAAGAACCAGGATTTACGGCAATTATATTGAGTTCCGGTTCCTGCTGCGCCAGATAAAAACTCCACATGGTCAGGGCCAATTTACTTTGTGCATAAGTTTCCTTTTGGGAAAGATGACTTTTTCCCTCCAGCGCCTTCAGCGATACCGGTGCCTGAGCGGCAGAACTGAGGTTAATAATTCGGGCATCTTCTCCGTTTTTCAGTAAGGGCATCAGGCCATAGGTTAAAGCATATGGAGCCAGATAATTTACCATAAAGCGTAATTCCTGTCCCGTGTGATTGGTCGGATTGATTGACTTAAAAACCCCGGCATTATTGATCAGAATATCTATTTTGGAAAAGCGACTTTTGATATCTGAAATCAGGTTTTGAATAGTAGAAAATTCAGATAAATCTCCAACAACACCGTGGATATTTTCATTTCCGCTAGTCGTTTTAATGGATTCAACCGTAGCCTGCACTTTTTGGTCATTGCGCCCGTGAATAATTAATTCATGCCCTTTTGGGGCCAATTGTTCCGCCGTCATTTTACCAATGCCATCTGTACTTCCTGTAATGAATATCGTCTTGCTCATTAATTTTTCACCTTTTAGGTATTGATTAAAAACATAACCAAATATCTTTCATAAAGTATTCGGTTGTCCTTAAATTTTGCTTAGCCTATTCACTTTTGACTTCAATAAAACCGTGATCGCTGCTGCCAAATCATTTTTTTCAATGAGGGATCATTATCCCGATTATTCCTGAAATCAAGGGCTGTTTGTATGGAAGGCCTCAAAATGATGATTCATAAGCCCATATCTTCAGAATTTCCATCAATTTGTTCGTGACTGCTGTCCCTGATACCTGCTTTTCTCCATATTTAGTCACTAATTTTTTAGAAGGAGGAAAATCGGTAGGAAGCCAGCCTTCCTTGATGAGGAAATATCCAATGCCGAATAATTAAACATAGCCAAAAGGATTTTAGGGCAAACGCATCAAGTTAAAAACTATTGAGAAATTGGTTTATTTTTGCCCTATGAATACACCCACGACTATTTTTTCAGGAGTAGAAGACCCTCGCCAAGAGTGGAGATGTCTTCATCCATTAGAAAATATCCTTTTTATCGCCTTAGCAACAATGATTTGTAATGGCGAAGATTTTGAAGATATGGTAATTTTCGGAGAGCAAAATTATGAATGGCTAGCCGAGTGCCTTGATTTATCGAATGGTATCCCCTCTCATGATACCTTTAATCGAGTTCTACAAAGATTACGACCAGACTCATTGCTGAATAGTCTCAAAGAAGATGGGCAACAATTACTGGACGTTGTAAATGAAAAGCAGGTGATTTTAGATGGGAAAAAATTAAGGGGAGTTTCTCCAAATCAAAAAGGGAATAAAGGTTTATACATATTAAGTGCTTGGGTTGGTGAAAATAATATTTGCATAGGCCAACAAAAGGTTAAAAATAAAAGCAACGAAATTACAGCCATTCCTGAATTACTTGATAGCATAGAATTGGCCGGCGCTACGGTGAGTATTGATGCGATAGGGTGTCAAAGGGAGATTGCTCAAAAAATAACACAAGATTGTGATGCTCAATACTTTCTTTCGCTTAAAAAAAACCAGAGGAACAGTTATCAGATTGTTGAAGATGCATTCCGCTTCCACAATCCTAGCAAATTTGACTTAATGATTGAAGAAGGGCATGGAAGAAAAGAAGAACGTAAATGCACTATAATTTCAATGGCATCTTTGCCGGAAGAGGAGCAATTAACTGGTTGGGAAGGGCTAAAAACTATTGTTAAGATTGAGAGTAATCGAAATGTTAAAGGGAAGGAAAGTAAGCAGGTTAGATTCTACATGAGTTCTGAAGAAATTTCAGATCCAAAATACTACAATTTATTGGCAAGAGGACATTGGAGCATAGAGAATCAACTGCACTGGCATTTGGATGTGACATTTAATGAGGATGCTTGTAGAGCCAGAAAGGATCATTCCGCTGAAAACTTAAATATCCTCCGAAAAATCGCACTGCAGAGAATTTCTAGAATGGATGATAAACTCAGTAAGAAAAAGAGGAGATACAAGGCTTCAATGGATCATAACTACCTTATATCCATCATCTCCTGATGCGTTTGCCCTAAAAGGATTTGGGATTTGAGTATCCTATTAAAGTAAAGATTTTGTCTGTGCTATGTGCATCATTTCATGCAAAACAAACTCTTCCACGGCACCTTCAGTAACTTCCATATATCTTATAAGATGTTCGTTTTGCATTTGCGTCTGACATAGCTCCCTATTTTCCCGGTTTTCAAAAAAGAGGAATAAATCCGGATTTTCATTGTCCTGATGGAGGTCGTAATTGATACAAGCTTTTTCAGCTCTGGTCACCTCAATTAATTTTAATAACTCTTCTTTTATAAATGCTCTTTGACCCCTTTTACTCGGATTCGCACTACAATAGTTAATTTTTAATTGATCATTTTATCAGTGTATTGTTGATCACAAAGTTTAGTGAACTCCTAGTCAGTCCTGCGGAATGAAAAAAGGTTTGATGGGAATAGGAAAGGAAAGATGCCATCGATTACCAGAATGCCCCTTTGTAATCCGGATGATTTTTACTCCTTTTGCTTAAATTACAGGGGATAAGCCAATAAAAATGCCATGCTTAGAGAATCAACAGGGTAGTTATTTGAAATCCACAGGGAGGAACTCAGCAGCTGAGAGAAAAGATCTCATCAGCATAATTTTTTGAAATTGTGTAGGTAGCAAGGGGAAGAGGGCGGCAATGTATCAATGAGCGTGAGTTTGATTATCGGGAAGGGAATGTATTTTTATTGCCCCCGAGGGATTACCATTTTTTTAAGGTAATGGAGCCCAATTGTTTTTACTTTGTCTGGTTCACCGATCATTATTTTTTAAAGGAAGGTGTACTGCCAGATTACAAAGCGTGGTTTGACCGAATCGCCTATATTGAAGCGAATTATAATAGGTGCCGGGAGATATTATCCCAACAGTATGGGAACGCGAATTTATTATTCAGAATATTAAGTCTATCTACCAGGAGGCCAATGAAAATGATGGTTTTTCTGATGCGATTATATCCGGAGCACTGGCCTCGGTTTTGAATGTGATGGCCCGGAGTATTGAGAAAAAATATGTAGATTCAGCGAATGACCGAGAGGAAAAATTTTGGGAAATATTGCGGTATATTAATGGTCACCTTCACGATAATGACCAGTTGAAATTAACCTTGATCGCGGATCTTTTCGGGATTTCGAAAACCTATTTTTCCGAATATTTTAAAAAGCATACAGGCCTAACTTTGGCAGAAAATACCATGCGGGCGAAGTTGAGAATCGTGCAGATGAATGCCATTCATACGGACTAATGCGTAAAGGAGATGGCCTGGCAGCTGAATTTTACGGATAGTATTCATTTGTCCAAAGCATTCAAGAAAGCTTATGGAAAAACGATTATGGAAGTGAGGGGAGCCGGCCAAGTGAATTGCGAAGAATTTTAACCCAAATGAAGTGCCGCTATAGGGATTGGTTTTCTTTAATCTGGTTATTTTTAGCTTGTTGAGTCGTTTTTGTAGGCTTTATTTACTCAGATTTGGATAAGCCTGCTTTCTCCTCATTCATCTGTTTCGTTGGAAAACACTGGAAATAGGGAAAATTCCTTCATTTTTCGCCACTTGCAGTTAAACAAGGATTTGAGTATGCCTCATTTGGGTTCAAGTGCTTTGACTTTTGTAGGAAAACGGGCTACCCGCTCATCCTTGTTCTTCTTGATCGGGTAGCCTGTTCATGGAATTATTTATACCATTTTAAAATCCAGCCAAAGTTCCCCCTCCACATAGGCTTGTAGTTGGTCGCCTTGGTGAATCTGTCCGGCGCCAGAGGCCGGAGTTCCGGTGAAAATGATATCGCCTTCTTCCAGGGTCATAAAACGAGAAGTATAAGCGATAATTTCCGCCATATTGTAAATCATCAACGCGGTGTTGCCGGTTTGCTTTTCCTCTCCGTTGATTTTCAGACTGAAGTTAATATCATTCAAGTCCGGGAAATTGGCAATAGGCTTAAAGGAAGAGATCGGGGCTGCACCATCAAATCCCTTGGCCAAATCCCAAGGGCCTTTTCCTGCACGGCAATCATCTAGAATGTCTTTGGCAGTATAGTCAATGCCCACCGCTAAAGCTTCAATATGAGCAGGAGCATCATCTAAAGAAATATCTTTTCCACTTTTTCCTATTTTGATGACCAACTCCACTTCATAGCGTAAGTCTTGCGTAAATGCCGGGAACACAACATCCTGATTTTCTTTCACTAAACTTGAGGAGGGTTTAGAGAAAATGACCTGCTTACCTGTTTTAACCGCTTGTTTCTCTTCCGCTTTGTTAACGTAATTTTTACCAATTGCTAAAATCTTCATCTTGATTTCTGTTTAATGTTTTAATGAGTCAAAAATATTAGAATGCAGATGCATCCATAGCGATTTTCATTGTGAAAACAGGGGGGCAAATTGGAGCCACATTACTTTTTGTCATTAGCATGAAGCCTTTCCATGAGTAAGGTACAATTATTTCACCTTGAAGGTCTAGTAATATTTAATTTATTTTTTATATTTAAACTTGTTTTTATTTAAATTTATTGTGGATGAATTGGTATTTAGAGGTACTTAAAAAGTATGCGGTTTTTGAGGGACGTGCAAGGCGACAGGAATATTGGATGTTTTTCCTGATTAATATGGTCATTAGAATCCTACTTAATGTTTTTGATGTGGCGGTTTTGAACCTAGAAACAGGCCTGAGCTTGGTTTACGGGCTATTAGTTTTAGTGCCTACCTTTGCGGTTGGCTTTCGTAGAATGCATGATGTAGGAAAAAGTGGCGCATTTATATTTGTTCCATTTTATAACTTATACCTATTGTGTAAGGAGGGGGATAAAGGACCGAATGACTATGGAGATGATCCAAAAAATCCGGAAATGAATTTGAGAAATGAGATCGAAGCGTTCTCCGCAGAATAAGTCCGTGTATAAAAGCTGGAATCCTTATGAAAATTTGACTATTACAGCCGAGATTTAGGTTGCTTTTATTGGCATTAGCCTGTTTGGTTTCCAGTAATTTGAATTTATATGATGATGTTCTGCATCATTCTCGATCTAAAAGAAAAACCGACCAAAAGTCGGTTTTTTTTATATGGCTTTATAGGGTATTTAAAATTAAGCCAGAATATTCCTGCTTAAATCCCCGTTTAGCTGCCAGGCAGGAAAAATGAAGGATTAGTTCCCCGCTCCAAGCTTTTCTTAGGAAGCAAGTGAATGAGGAGACGGCAATTTGCCCAAATTTGGGGAATTAAAAACTGAAGAAATCACCAGTAATGAATTGAATTGTAGCGTCGTTATGGGTTGGTGAATAATCCGGGATTAGGAAGAATAGAAAGAGAGGGTAAATGGCAGGCGAATCAGCTGAAATTTTGACACATTAAAAGATGTCGTTTTTTCTTGTTTTTGATGTTAAGTCACTGGTAATGTGTCAAATAGTCTGTGTTTTTTGGAGGTGTGGTGGATTTCTGAGTCATTTCGTCTGAAAACCGAAACGGAACGGGATTTGATCATTTTTTAGTGTATGGATGGTTTCACCTAAATCAATGGAAAGATGACACTTGTAAAATCAAATCAAACCGCTTTCCCATCCATTTTTGGAAATTGGATGGATGATTTCTTCCAAAATGATTTCTTTGGGCGTTTCCCAGCAAACACTCAGCAAATGCCTCAGGTCAACATTAAAGAAACCGATGAGGCCTATCATCTGGAGTTTGCTGCTCCGGGATTAGACAAGGAGGATTTTAACCTTAAATTGGAGAATGGTCTGTTAACTGTTCACGCCGAAAAGGAAGAAAAGCAGGAGGAAAATGAAAAAGTGCACCGGAAGGAATATTCTTATCATTCCTTTACCAGAACCTTCCGATTAGATCCTAATGTGTTGGCGGAAGAGGTTCAGGCTAATTATGTAGATGGTATTTTGAAAATAATGCTTCCCAAAAAAAATAAAGGCGAAAATCCTGAAGCGAAGCGAATTGAAATTTCGTAAAATGAAGTAGAGGGGTGTTCCCTTAAAGAAAGGAGGTATCCATGAAATGGCTTGAAAAAATAAAAGGTTTCCTGAAGGTTGTGGGAAAATCTGTTCGTGATTTTTGGACTTCTGATATTGATCTAAGTGCCTTGAACCGTGAGGTACCCTTATTCACAAACCGGGTACGGGAGGCTTTGGTGCCGGCAGCATTTAAGATTGAATTGGCTGTTGGAGATTTGAAGCGAGACGAAATTGAGGTGTTGGTAGAAGGGAATGATTTAGTGGTAAAGGCAATGAAGCGAATCGCTTCCCAAAAGAATGAGGGCGTGTGGCAAGTACATCATGCTTCTTATGCAGCCTTTCAGCAGCGTTTTGCTTTGCCGGAAAATGCAGATTCCGAAAAGGTGAAGGCCAAGCTTAAAAATGGTATTTTAAAGGTTGCCGTGGGAGCTAAGTCTTTGACGCAGTCCAAAGCAGAAAAGGTAGAAATCGCCTGATTGGATACTTCCTTTTTTCTGTCAGGGGGATTTACTAAATGAAAAAGAGGCTGTCTCATAATTTGAGATAGCCTCTTTTTTTGTCAAAAATGCAAGTACCCTCCCACAGGAGCGTTTTCAAATATGCGATTCTTCGAGCCTGGGTTTTACTTTTGAGACGGCCTCTTTTTTGTTTTTCAGAATATAAGGTGGAGTGATCTTTTGAGCCCAATGCCTTTGCATGGTTTTGTAATATTCCAAGTATATGTAGAAGGGGAACTAAGAGCATATGGCCATTTCGGCAGGACAAGATAAAATTAGAGGCAAATCAAACGGGCTGATCAATCATTTTGGATGGAGGTAGCTCCCTTATTCAACATATAGAACAAGTTCTTTGTCTTCTGATTTTAAGCCGAATTATTCACCGCTATATTTGTCAATCAATCGTAAGTGGTTTATTTTAAATTCCTTAAAACTTATTTTCATTGAATTATAATAGCCCAAATTTGGGCAAGCTTGCTTTCTCCTCATTCATTTGTTTCGTTGGAAAAAAAACGAAATAGGAAAAATTCCCTCATTTTTTCCGCCTTAGAGCTAAACGAGGATTAAAGCATGAATTATCCGGGTTAAAGAAAGGAAGGCCGTGTTTTTTAGTGCTCATCAGCATTATTGGATTTTACCCTGCACCCAATAATCCATTACTAACTGATCTTCTAATAAAGGGGATATTTTCCGCATTGCAGCGAGATGAACCTTGTGGAATTGGTAGATTTCCCGGGCATGCACATCTTCAAAGGAAAGCGAAAAGCAGTATTCAAAGCCCTTGTCCAAACCTTCTGTGCTACTGTTTTTTCCCCATTGCAATTCCCTGATTTGCGGGATGGCTTCCTGCTGATGGGCAAATTCGGCCAAGGCTTCCTGAATACGATTGGGGTCCGCCTCTTTTTTGAACTTTAAGTGGATAATCTGTTTCAAGGAGCTGCCTTGCATTTCAGGAGTTGTAGGGCCTATTCGGTAGGCCGCTATTTTTCGGGTACCGAAATCAAATGAACCTGCAATGAGAAAGGAGGTGCCTTCAATTTCCAGGGCATTCAATCCGTAGTAAACAGGAAAACCAGTCTCCAAATAAGTAATGGCGCTGAGCTGCCCTTGTCCATCCAGTCGGCATAATTGAATGGCCGCATCATCACGCGTTCCTACCGCTATAATGGCTTCCTGTTGATTGACCGAAACGACTTCAATTCTGGTTTGTCCTTGGAGTTTGGTGTTTTCATTGTCTTTGAAAATGCTGTGAGGGGCGAGCTCACCTTTCTTATTGATCTTAAAAATGGAAACGGCATCTCCATGATAGACAAAGTCAGTGTTTTTGATAAAGCCTTTTCTTTTATAATACTGGTGGTGTCGGTGTCCGACGATCAGGTAGTGCTGATCCCCGAAGCTGGCACCGGTCACCGGATAGGTACCGGTCAGATAGCGGTCGGTGGTATTGTCGCTGATGCTGTTGACATGTTTGAAATGACCATTTTCAAATACCTGAAATCCGCTGATGCCATTGTCCTGAAAGCCACCGGTGAACAAATAAGTCTTGCCTTTTATTTGATGCACGAACATGCCGATGATACCATCGGTGTGGATTTCCTCCGTATCTTTCATGGACTGCACGTGGCTGAGTTGGCCATCGGTATGGATTTTAAAACAGCTCAAGCCCGGGGTCTCTTCCAGTCCTCCGGCGAAAAGGTAGGCATCATTTTTCATATGAATCACCTGCAGGGTAATGCCGATACCGATATGTGTTTCTTCGGTGTCGTGAATAATAAATACCGATTCTAATGCGCCGTCGTCGAGGATTTTATACACCTCAATCGCATCCCCCAATTTATTGGCCACAAACAAGAAATCAGTGCCCTTGATATTATCCGCGACCATCCCTCGGGCGGGGCCTTTCTTTTTGTATTGCTCCTGCTTTTCAATATGTGTCAGCTTTCCTTGGGCATCAAGCCGGAATACATCAATGTCCTCAAATCCACCCGCATAGACATAGTGTGCTCCATTCTTTTCATAGCTGGTGATAGAAACGGTGTTCTTTCCGGAGATGTCTTTGGTGTCTGTTCGGTAAAGGGAAATTTGATCGGGCGTCTGCGCCATGCTGGAAAAGCACAGGCATAATAAGATCAAAAAAAAGTAGTTTTTCATGTTGATGAATCGTAAGCAGATGAATAAAAAATAGGACTATTGCCTCGGTCTTGGAAAGATACGCAAAATAAGATGATTGTTGGAATGCTACCAATTCGTAATCGTTTTATCTGTTAGGCGATTGCAGTTAGTTCATATTCGAAATGTAATTTATACTTTCCGAAATAGTCATTAAATCGTAAGATGATAAAAACATTTTGTGGGTGGTTTTTAATCATTGAGTATTCATTTCGATCAACAATATCCATCGAGTATTTTCAAGCTGGAAATTGGAAGCAAGTGAAACTAATCTGAGTGAAGGAGGGAAGGGGGTATTGGGTTGATTTTCTTTGTTGATGAATCAACCGTATTTTTAGGGAAATACGGCCTTTTCAGGTAAAGGAATGGGCTTGAAATTAGAATATTGAAAACTATAATTAACAAAAAGATTGTTTTGAGTGAAATTATATAATTCACTTCTGATTAATGGGTATAGATTGCAATGACTAAATAATGTTCCGGACTTCGTTGTAAAGTCTTTCAATCTTGAGAAGGAAGGACATAGCTATGAGCCATAATAATACTCTCTAAAATTTATGCTAAACCAAGTGATCACGGTTAATATGGAGCGCAGAGGGTGGAGCCGATACAAAAGACGTGGTGAAGTGGAGTTTATTGAGGAAAGTATGGGACCCTAAAGTAAAGACCGCTCAACTTGGTGGGATGCCCGTTAAGACCAGCTTTATATTGTGTATAAGCAAAGGAGGGAATTTACCACCTGATATGCTTATTCGTCGTTTTTTTGAACTTCTATTACACCTTTATAATTAAAACAATAATAGATGTTTTTATAAATCAATGGATTGGTCATTGGTTTCCGATTGCGATTTTAGACACTGTTACTACCGGTGGTTTGCTTCTTTTCTTTTTGTATTATTTTAATGGATTCTTGTAGTTGTTCATTCTGATGGCTAAGGAATTGAATCTCTTTGATCAGCTTACGTTTTTCATAATGCAGATTTTGATTTTCTTCCAAAATGGAAAGTAAAAGTGTTGAGTTAAGACTGTTAAAAAGCTTGTCTTTTTGATCTGATGCTTTAGTCATACTACTGAGAGCGTAAAGAGTGTCTAAAAATTACCTTGCTTTGGCTAATATTGATATGGCTTTTGATTTGCTCAAATATGGCTGTTTTTAGAGGATTTTAAGCTCAATTTTATTCAAAAGTCTGAATTATCCACTACTTTCTTTTTCATGTTTTAATTAAGAATTGAATAATTCAATTTTGATCAGGGGCTTAAAATAAGATTGCAGCGCAGGCATTGTTTGCTCGTAATAGAAGCGCTATAATTTATCGGTAGATTGGAAGTTGCATTCGGATGTTTAATGATGGATTACCCATAGTAAATAAGGTCCTGTTAGATGGGTTTATTTGTATTATTTGGAGAATAAATTTATGGAGGGGCTAATAGTGGAAGGCGGTGAAGTTTCCATGGTGGTCTCTCAGTAGAGGGGTACCGGAGAAAACCATGGAAAGTTGAGTATTGATGGACTGCTCAGCTGTTGTTGACTTATCGTTGGAGGTCGTTTATATTCCGATGATCTGCATATCGGATGCCTTGAAGTTGGAGGTGGTTAATTGTGGCTGTACTAAGTCACTGATGCGTTGCGAAAGCAGATCAATTGCGCGCTTTTTCAAAAAAGGACGCAGGTAAACCATACTGACTTCTCTAACCGGAAAAGGCGATTCGAAGCGTTTGGTTTTTACCTGTCGGTCTTTAGTCATCAGTTGATGGTATAATTCGGGAACTAGGGTGATGCCGCCAAATTGATCGGTTAAATGGAGTAAGGTATCAAATGAGGTGGCTTCAAACTGAAGGCTTTCAGATTCCAAAGGTTTCTCTTTTAAATCACAAAGGGTGATGGTTTGATTGCGAAAGCAATTTCCCTCCTCTAATAACCAGATTTTCTGATTGAGCATTTCTTGTGGGGAAATATATTGCTTGTTGTTGCCCTCTATACCATAAACCATCATCGCTTCATAATAGAGTAGGTTTTCTTCCAGCACCGCTCCCTCTACCGGCGTGGCCATAATGCCCATGTCAATTTTTTCTTCATGCAATTGCTTGATGATGTTTTCCGTGGTAATCTCATGAATCTCCAATTCCAGTTCCGGAAAGTCTTTCATAAAGTGGGGAAGCATGACGGGTAGCAAAGAGCTGGCAATGGTCGGAATAATGCCTAGTCGTATTTTTCCTTTTACTTCTTCCGATTGCTGATCGCACAGTTCAACAATCTCTCTGCGGTCTTTAAGGATTCTTTTGGCAACTTTAATGATCGCCTTGCCACTATCGGTGGTTTGTACCGGCTGCCGGCTTCGATCAAATAATACCGTGTTTAATTCGTTTTCCAGCTTTTTGACCATTGCACTTAAGGTGGCTTGGGTAATATGGCAGCTTTCCGCAGCCTTTCCAAAGTTGCCCAATTGGTCAATGGCAATGATATATTCTAGTTGTTGAAAGTTCATTGAAAATATTTTAGGGGGGAGATCAGGCCGGGAATGTCGGCTGTTGCTCACTTTTATTCTTGATAATCAGTCGGTAAAGTTAATTATAGATTTTATCTAATGCAACGATAGAATTAATCAGTTTTCATCTAACAAAAATCCCCCCTACTTTTGTCATGTAATCAATCAGAAACAATAAAAAATTATACGATATGTCATTCACTGGTAAAAAATTCCCTTCTATTGCTGTTAACGCCATGAACGAAATGGGCGAGACCATTCAGATCAACGTTTTGGAGGAAGCAGTAAAGAATAATAAAAAAGTGTTGTTGTTCTGGTACCCTAAGGATTTCACCTTTGTGTGCCCAACAGAGCTACATGCTTTTCAGGAAGCTTTAGCGGAGTTTGAAAAACGTAATACCATTGTTATCGGAGCATCCGTAGATACCGCTGAAGTTCACTTCGCCTGGTTGAATACGCCAAAAGATCAAGGTGGTATTGAAGGTGTGACTTACAATATCTTAGCTGATAGTAATCGTAATCTTTCTTCTGTATTAGGAATTTTGGATGCACAGGAAACCGTACACCACGAAGAGTTAGGTGTGGAATTATTAGTAGGAGACAATGTGACCTACCGTGCCACTTACCTGATCGATGAGGAAGGTACTGTATTCCATGAAGGCATCAACCACATGCCGTTGGGGCGTAATGTACAGGAGTTCCTAAGAATGATCGATGCTTATGCGCACGTTCAGCAGCATGGTGAAGTTTGCCCTGCAAACTGGGAAGAAGGAAAAGAAGCGATGTCTGCTAACCGTGATGGCGTAGCAGAATATTTAGCCGCTCACTAATCCTCCTAAGTTTTCCACCGGGGAGTCGGTGCGCAAATAGATTCCCCAGTGTATTCACCATTTTTATATATTCCCTTAATTAGAAAGATCATGTTTGAAGAATTAAAAGAAGATAGATTAGCTGAAGTAGTATCCACTAATGATACCGTATTTGTTCAATTCTCTGCCGGTTGGTGTGGTAACTGCCGCATTATGAAGCCAAAATTTAAAAGGTTCGCCGGAGAGCATGATGGTACCCCTTTCGTGATGGTAGATGCGGAAAAATTCCCGGAGTCCAGAAAGCTGGCCAATGTGAATAACTTACCAACTTTCGCCGCTTTTAGAAATGGCGCCCTGGTGAACCAAATTCAGACGAATAAAGCAGAATCTTTACAATCCTTCATCCATGAGATTACCAATAATTAAGCACATTCACTCCTTTATCAAGGAGAATGATCAGGACTTTGTCATTGAAGCAATGGAAGTGCTGGAGCATTTGACAGAAAGTGAAAACCTGAAGGATGAAGAACTGGATGTCATTGGTGAATTAATTAGTAATATGTCCGGTGCATTAGCCGTGAGAGATATGGTTCAGGAAGGGAAAAGTGAGAAGGAAGCCCTGAATGAATTTATGAAACGCGTGATGGGATCCATCAACTAAGGGGCAGTAAACGGCTCCGAAACATCAAACATTCGATAAAAAATCAAACCTAAAGTAACAATAACCGACGAACCCTAGCAGGCTATAACCGGAAATTATAACTGCTGCATTAGCGAAGGAAAATGATTCCTTCAGAAGTTATCATCAATCAACGATTAGAGGCCGAAGTGAGGATCATCACTTCGGTTTTTTTTATTTCTTTCATTTTTAGCTTTATTTTTTCTGAGGAGCTAAGGGTTTTTGCTTTCGTTTCAGAAAGAGAATCGGAAGTATTGATTGCGATGTGGAAGAAAGAAATGGCGATTTTTCCGGAGTTAAATCCTAGAAGCAAACGTAAGCTCCTGTGTGTTAGCGTGTTGTAATTCGATAGGTTTTATCTAACACAACGATAGAATTAATCAGTTTTTATCTAACGAAAATCCCCCCTACTTTTGTCATGTAATCAATCAGAAACAATAAAAAATTATACGATATGTCATTCACTGGTAAAAAATTCCCTTCTATTGCTGTAAACGCCATGAACGAAATGGGCGAGACCATTCAGATCAACGTTTTGGAAGAAGCGGTACAGCAAAATAAGAAAGTGTTGTTGTTCTGGTACCCTAAGGATTTCACCTTTGTGTGCCCAACAGAGCTACATGCTTTTCAGGAAGCTTTAGCGGAGTTTGAAAAACGTAATACCATTGTTATCGGAGCATCCGTAGATACCGCTGAAGTTCACTTCGCCTGGTTGAATACGCCAAAAGATCAGGGTGGTATTGAAGGTGTGACTTACAATATCTTAGCAGATAGTAATCGTAATCTTTCTTCTGTATTAGGAATTTTGGATGCACAGGAAACCGTACACCACGAAGAGTTAGGTGTGGAATTATTAGTAGGAGACAATGTGACCTACCGTGCCACTTACCTGATCGATGAGGAAGGTACTGTATTCCATGAAGGCATCAACCACATGCCGTTGGGGCGTAATGTACAGGAGTTCCTAAGAATGATCGATGCTTATGCGCACGTTCAGCAGCATGGTGAAGTTTGCCCTGCAAACTGGGAAGAAGGAAAAGAAGCGATGTCAGCTAACCGTGATGGCGTAGCAGAATATTTAGCCGCTCACTAATCCTCCTGAGCTTTCCACCGGGGAGTCGGTGCTCCAATAGATTCCCCTGTGTATTCACCATTTTTATATATTCCCTTAATTAGAAAGATCATGTTTGAAGAATTAAAAGAAGATAGATTAGCTGAAGTAGTATCCACTAATGATACCGTATTTGTTCAATTCTCTGCCGGTTGGTGTGGTAACTGCCGCATTATGAAGCCAAAATTTAAAAGGTTCGCCGGAGAGCATGATGGTACCCCTTTCGTGATGGTAGATGCGGAAAAATTCCCGGAATCCAGAAAGCTGGCCAATGTGAATAACTTACCAACTTTCGCCGCTTTTAGAAATGGCGCCCTGGTGAACCAAATTCAGACGAATAAAGCAGAATCTTTACAATCCTTCATCCATGAGATTACCAATAATTAAGCACATTCACTCCTTTATCAAGGAGAATGATCAGGACTTTGTCATTGAAGCAATGGAAGTGCTGGAGCATTTGACAGAAAGTGAAAACCTGAAGGATGAAGAACTGGATGTCATTGGTGAATTAATTAGTAATATGTCCGGTGCATTAGCCGTAAGAGATATGGTTCAGGAAGGGAAAAGTGAGAAGGAAGCCCTGAATGAATTTATGAAACGCGTGATGGGATCCATCAACTAATCAAACAAAGCAAGAGCAAAAATCAAACCTGACCTCAGAATACCTAAACAAACAATACCGGGCAATACCTGAAAAATGTTGCCGTCAAACTAAAACCAGGGATGACCATCCCAAATGAATAATCAAACATCTTTTAGAGACCGAAGCGAAACCCATCGCTTCGGTTTTTTTGTTTGAAGAGGCGGCGCTAAAGTATTTGGTTTGGGCGTCGAGGAATACCCCTTATTTTTCACCCTTTGCTTGCTGCGGAGGTAGTGCTAAAACGTACTTGTTGAAAATAAAGAAGTGAGTCGTTTCATCGTTTTTGGGTTGGCTTGTGGTAAGTTGTTGGTTATCAGTGGATTTTAACTGATAGATTTTATCTAATGCAATGATAGAATTAATCAGTTTTCATCTAACAAAAATCCCCCCTACTTTTGTCATGTAATCAATCAGAAACAATAAAAAATTATACGATATGTCATTCACTGGTAAAAAATTCCCTTCTATTGCTGTTAACGCTATGAACGAAATGGGTGAGACCATTCAGATCAACGTTTTGGAGGAAGCAGTAAAGAATAATAAAAAAGTGTTGTTGTTCTGGTACCCTAAGGATTTCACCTTTGTGTGCCCAACAGAGCTACATGCTTTTCAGGAAGCTTTAGCAGAGTTTGAAAAACGTAATACCGTGGTTATCGGTGCATCCGTAGATACTGCTGAAGTTCACTTTGCATGGTTGAATACGCCAAAAGATCAAGGTGGTATTGAAGGTGTGACTTACAATATCTTAGCTGATAGTAATCGTAATCTTTCTTCTGTATTAGGAATTTTGGATGCACAGGAAACCGTACACCACGAAGAGTTAGGTGTGGACTTATTAGTAGGAGACAATGTGACCTACCGTGCCACTTACCTGATCGATGAGGAAGGTACTGTATTCCATGAAGGCATCAACCACATGCCGTTGGGGCGTAATGTACAGGAGTTCCTAAGAATGATCGATGCTTATGCGCACGTTCAGCAGCATGGTGAAGTTTGCCCTGCAAACTGGGAAGAAGGAAAAGAAGCGATGTCTGCTAACCGTGATGGCGTAGCAGAATATTTAGCCGCTCACTAATCCTCCTGAGCTTTCCACCGGGGAGTCGGTGCTCCAATAGATTCCCCAGTGTATTCACCATTTTTATATATTTCCTTAATTAGAAAGATCATGTTTGAAGAATTAAAAGAAGATAAATTAGCTGAAGTAGTCTCCACTAATGATACCGTATTTGTTCAATTCTCTGCCGGTTGGTGTGGTAACTGTCGCATTATGAAGCCAAAATTTAAAAGGTTCGCCGGAGAGCATGATGGTACCCCTTTCGTGATGGTAGATGCGGAAAAATTCCCGGAATCCAGAAAGCTGGCCAATGTGAATAACTTACCAACTTTCGCCGCTTTTAGAAATGGCGCCCTGGTGAACCAAATTCAGACGAATAAAGCAGAATCTTTACAATCCTTCATCCATGAGATTACCAATAATTAAGCACATTCACTCCTTTATCAAGGAGAATGATTAGGACTTTGTCTTAGAAGCATTGGAGGTTTTAGAACACCTTACCGAGAGTGAAAATTTAAAAGATGAAGAACTGGATGTCATTGGAGAATTAATTAGTAACATGTCAGGTGCTTTAGCCGTTAAAAAGTTAACCGAGGAGGGGAAGACTGAAAAGGAAGCCCTGAATGAATTTATGAAACGCATGATGGAATCCATCAGCTAAATCAAACAAATCAGTACCAAACCATAACCGGAACCCTAAATCAACAGTACCCAAAACAAACAATAGCAGACAATAACCGGAAAATTTTGTCGCTAGACTAAAACCCAAGGCTGCAATGCCTGATATAATAATCAACAATCAATAAATTGGAGGCCGAAGTGAAACCCATCACTTCGGTTTTTTTTGTTTATTATCATTCCTTATGATAAGATGGCGGTGCTTTTTTTGCGAGGAGAACCGGATTGAAGTTATCCGCTTAGCCCAAATTATTCACAGTCAGGTTAAGTGATTTACTATAACTGAATTATTATCATAGCGTTACATGCTGGTTGGCTGATTTTTTAATAGCCCAAATTTGGCAAGCTTGCTTTTTCCTCATTCATCTGCTTCCTTGTAGAAAACTCCAAATGGAAACATTCCTTCCTGTTTCCTGCCTTGCAGCAAAACGAGGATTTAAGTAGGACTAAACCAGTTTAAGGCTTACGTTCCTGAGTGTGCCGTATTTGTAAAGACGTGTTTAAACGCTAAAATTCGTAACCAAAATTTGGTAAGGGCAGAAGCGATGGTCGATTATTTTGAGCGAGTAGTATCGCTATCGTTGAGGAATTATCCAATTCCACTTCCAGTAATTCGAATTTGTTCCGGATGCTGCGCTATTATACGTTTTCCTATCTTGATTTCTAAAATATGGAAATGAATGGGTTCATTTATTTAGGAAAGAAAGCCACCTATGGCCGCTATGACGGATAGTGTAAAGCTGATTTTAAAGTGGTTTTTTGTCATATCGTCATTTGAAAATTTTCTTTTTTTGAAAATGGCTGGTATTCAGAGGGGAAGAGGATGGTTTTAGGGGCTTTCTTTTCTTTTATTGGAGGCTTTATGTTTATGGGGAATGCCTACAGATTTTAAACAGATTTGATAAGCATTTTGCAGGTTTATGGCTCGGCAGGGAGAAATTCCTCACCGGCTAAAGGTTTTGAGATCATCCCTGAAATGAGAATTGAATTAGAATTGAGCTTTGGTGGTGGATTTTTGAATCAACGGAACAATCTTTGAATTGGAATTAAATCCGATATCCCAAAAAGGAATCTCAATAAAGATATTTTTATGAAGTTATTAATTGTAGAGGATAATGACCTTTTGGCTGCAGACATGCAAGACCATCTCATGGAAAATGGATACCTGATTGAAAGGGCTGCCACTGTTGCGGACGCCAAAGAGAAAATTGGGGTTTATAGTTATGAGGTCATTATTCTGGATTTGGGATTGCCGGATGGTAATGGCCTGGATGTAATCCGAGTATTGAAGGAGAAG
The DNA here is from genome assembly GCF_036244895.1 of Persicobacter diffluens. Lineage (NCBI taxonomy): Bacteria > Pseudomonadati > Bacteroidota > Cytophagia > Cytophagales > Persicobacteraceae > Persicobacter > Persicobacter diffluens. The sequence continues at coordinate 2,887,301 of NZ_BQKE01000001.1, read as the reverse complement.
GAAAGTAAGACCGGTATTCTGATCGTAACGGCCAATGACACTGTTGAGGATAAGGTGAAAGGTCTGGAGTTGGGCGCAGATGATTATATTACCAAACCTTTCCATCAGGCAGAATTGAATGCCCGTATCAAATCTTTAATCCGGAGAAAAAATGCCCAGGGCAATAATGAATTACGGGTAGGTGATTTGATGGTGAATACCGTTGCCGGAGAGGTAAAGGTGGGCGGGAAAACTTTGGACCTTACTCGCAAGGAGTATGAATTGCTTCTGTATTTCATGTACAACAAAAATCGCGTCCTGACCAAGGAAGGGATAGCAGAACACCTTTGGGGAGATCATATTGATCAGGCCGAAAACTTCGATTTCATTTATAACCACATCAAAAACGTTCGCAAGAAGATCACTGCGGCCGGAGGGGAAAACTCCATCAAATCCGTCTACGGCATGGGTTATAAACTAACGGAGGGATGAGTAAAAAGCGGTCCATGCACCTGATGCCCAAAATTGCGGTGCTTTTTTTGTTTTTCGTGGTCATTGCCTTTTTTATCAATGGACAGTATTTGATTAATCAGACCAAAAAGCATATTGAAGGTAATGTGAGTTATGCCTTTAAATTACGCGAAAAACAAATCATTGAGCACCTGAAAGAGGGGAAGGATCCGGCACTGGTGCGGGGAGCCTGGGTGGCTTATGCGGATAGTTTGCCGGAATCCGGCTTGCGGGAGGCCACTTACGATACGCTGATGTTCTCTAAATATTTTGATGAAATTTATCTTTTCCGGATAAAGGAAACCAATATTTGGGTAGATAGTGTGCAATATCATCTGGTGTTGAATCGGAATATTGATGATTTTGCCAGCTTGAAAGCCGATGTGCGGAATACGCTGATACCTTCCTTTATTTTGCTGGCAGGTATTGTGCTAATATTCAGTATTTTCCTTTCGGGGGTGGTCTTTCGTCCTTTTTATTCCATTATGCGGAAGATGGAGGATTTTAAGCTGGGGGATAAAGCGGAGATCAAGCCGGTGAAGACATCCACTCAGGAGTTTGCCCGTATGCAGGAATTATTCATCGCCATGGTGGACCGGATTGAGGAAGATTATCGCAATCTGAAGGAGTATACGGAAAATATGTCTCATGAAATTAAGACGCCTCTGGCTATTATCCGCAATAAAACCGAACGACTGATTGCTGATGAAAGAGTACTGGAAGCGCAGGCCGAGGTAGTGAAAACGATCTTTGATGAGACCAACCATTTAACGCGTCTGGGATCAACCCTCAATCTTTTGACTAAGATTGAAAACCACGAATACCGCAATACAGAAAAGTTATTTACTAAGCCATTTATTGAAAACCATATTGACAGTGTGTCCGAGCTGGCAGGCCTGAAAGACCTTCAGATAAACGCAGTTTTATCGGAAACACATTATCTGATGATGGACCCGTTCCTGTTTGAGATTATTCTGAAAAACCTTTTTCGGAATGCCATTTCCTATGCCTCCAAAGGGACCATTATCGAAATTGAAACCACGGAGAATAGCTTTGGTATTCGAAATGCCGGCCCTGCGCCAAAGGTGAGCCCGGAGAATATTTTCAAGCGTTTTGCTTCCGGTAATCAGACCAAGAATTCTTTGGGCTTAGGTTTGGCTTTGGTAAAGCGCATTTGTGATTTGAATCAATTGAAAATTGAGTATCGATACGAATGCGGATTGCATGGTTTTTTTATTGGGAGGAAGTAAGTGTCCATTTATCTCTTCAGGGAGGCTGCCTAACAAAAGTAAGCAATATAAGAGCAGATGGCTTTCTTCGTTTTTTTAATCTTCAGCGGCTTATGGAGCCATCCTTTGCTAAATTATGGAGGCAAGGACTGAATTAGAAAAAAGCCTCCTGATAATAAACTTCAAGAGGCTTTTTTTAATATTTCCTTGCCCGGATGGTTTTGCCCTTTTGAAAGGAATACAGCTTTAAAACGGAATCTGAACGGTATAATACCTGATATTTCGTCTCGGGACGGTTCGCGTTCCGGAGCTTTAAATTCCCGTCTCTGACCACATATTTGAATTCCTGCACCTGTCCTGCTTCGGAATGCTGTTTGGCAATGGAATCATTTTCAAAGGTAAAAAGGATTGGTGTTCCCTCCTGATCAAATCGCCAGTCACCGATCAGGGTATTTTGGATGAGTAGGTCATTTTGAATAACTTTTTCACTCAATGGCGCCTCAGGTTTTGGGATGAAATGCGCCCGTACCAAATAATCCATTTCGTAGGAAAGAAATAAGAAAAGGATCATCAGACTGCCGGGCCAACCGAAGGAAATGTAGGATTCATCCTCCATACTGTTTTGATGTTGAGCTTTGAGCTTCAGGGCATCTACTTTCTTAACAATGTAGGTTTGGCTTTTGGTGTCATGCCAACAGCGATTGTCTTTTTGAAAAATTCGAAGCCAGCCAATGGGGATCCATCGTGCCAGGTTTCTAATGGTTATCATTTCCAAGCTAGGAGCGTCTCCATGTTGATCCACTACCCTGGTTTCGGTAATGAATTTGCCGAGGGTCCATTGAAAATGGTATTCAAAGAAGATGTAATAAAACAGGAAAAGCGTGATGTTTAAAAACCAACCGGTTTCTAGTTTGTAAAAATAACTGAAAAGGGATAAAGAAGACTGTACAACAAAGGCGTCAATGCCAAAGTTGATGAGTCTGAGCCATATGTCGGCAGTAGGGACCGGAATGCCACTGATTTCCTCAAGTTTCCAGCTAAGCCTTTTATTAAGAAGTGAAATAACCTTTCCCATAATTATCAAGGAACAAAAAAAACAATTATCCAAAATATGGATAGGGGTTGCTCTGCTTGTGAAAGTATAGTATGTAAGTTTTGTGGTCTATTTTGGTGGTACATAAATAATAGGAATGTACCTAAATCACAAGAGAAAAGGGAAAACCTTTCTGCTTTTATAACAGCCGAATGATGGCCTGTCAGCTTCAATATGTCCAAGCAAGGGGTTTGTTATTAGGTTGTTTCAGCGATTTAAATAACCCAAATATAGCACGAATTTATTCCCCGCTAGATGTAGTGTGATTCACTATGTGGGCAGATCAATGAGGTTAATTTAGCTGATTTTCTAATTGCCCAAATGGGGCTAGACTTGTTTTCTTTTCATTCTTCTACTTCCTTAAAAAATGGCCCAAGATTGGGATATTCCTTCATTTTGTCCGTTTTGTAGCCAAGCGAGGGTTTTATAGGGCTTTGAGAAAGTCATTAATTATTATTAGAGATTGGGTTGATTTTTTGCTGATTTGTGGGTTTTGAAAAAGATGTAAGGTCGGTTCTTTTTTTTAAGAATAATTGAGTCATTTTGGAGGGATATGACTTCATAAACATCTGAAGTCTGATTTTTCGAGGTTAACTTTTCAGCCCATAAGGCATTAATTTCGTTGCCCATTTCCCTTTCTTGTTTGATCGCCGAGTTAATATGTTCCATATCATGCTGTATAAATAGTTTGTTCCCAATTATCTTATACCTTTTATACAGGGTGTCCCTTTCCGTTGGCGTTATCATGATTTGCGCGAGTTGATTTTCACTGTAAAAGTGGAACAATAGGGTAGGGGCTCCCGGATTATTTAACTTAAAAGTTCCGTTGAGCTGTTGGCTCTGACCTAGCAGGAGACTGTGTTCTGGCTGCTTAGGGGTGGAATTGCAGGCAGCCAGGAAGAGGAAGGATAGACAAAGTAGCGGAAGTGATTTCATTTGGTCGTAAGCTAGGGCATGCCTGGATTCTTGCAGGTTATTATTATAATCTGAAGACAAAGCTAAGGTTTCCCGCTTGTTGAATTTATGATGTAATTGATCAAAAAAGAGAGCAGGGCTTGTCCTGCTCTCTGTAATAGGATTTAGGGAAGGTGTAACGGAGGATTTAAAAAGAAGTTAAAATTGAAATGCAATAGGTCATTGAAACCGGGAATTAAAACAATTTCCCTTGTTTATGGAAAGCAATCTTATCTCCGTTATTGGGGGGTATTTACTCCCTAAATGTATAAAGAAGTTGTCATATTAATATGGATGATCACTCCCTCCTGATTTTAAAGACTTATAGCTTGCTGTTAAGGTTGTTGACTTATAGTGTGGATGGCTGTAGGGAGCGGGTTGAAAATCTGATGATGAAATTCATGTTTTGAATTGATCAGAATAAGGAAAGGGCTTTTGCAATTAGACGGTGGGATCCCTTTCGTTGGTACTGGCACCGCTAGATTTAGTCCGAATTATTCACCCTTATATTTGTTTGGCTGGTTCAAGTAGTTTTCTTTCAGGTCGTTAGTGTTGGTTTTGCTAATTTTTCATTAGCGCGAATTATGGTAGGCTTGCTTTCCACTCATTAACCTGCTGTCTTGGAAAAAACCTGAAAAAGGGAAATTTCTTTCCTTTTCCCCATCTGGGAGCTAAAGTCAGATAAAAGCATGTGCAATTCAGGATAAACCATATCATTCGAATAGATTTCAAGCTATTCACGGCTATTTAGGGTGAATATCTTATAATACTATAGATTTACTTAAAAATAATGATATACAAATTCTAGGGTAATCTAATTTTGGATTGCTAAAGCTTGCTTTACACAAACTAGCTACTGCCATATTTAGTGAGGCTGGCCGAGGGTTTTTATTTTCAGTAAATTGTAGGTGGTTTCTCTGGTTTAGTTTATGCGCCTGCTTTGAGTGAAGGGCGTTTGCTGCTCCTTCCTCTGCTTTCTTGGAAAAATTTGAAAAAGGAAAATTTCCTCTATTTTTCCCTTCTGGTGGAAAAATGAGGATTTAAGTATCCTTACTCGGGTGAGAAGTGGTAATGTTTTGGAAATGATTGTGATTTTTTCTTTTGATTTGTTAGTGAGGGTGTTATATAGTTTTTGGGGGGCTGAGCGGGCTGAGGTAGTATAATTTTGGATGTAATAAATTATAAAAAATATGGGGGATTATTTTGTTCCCTAAAAAAGTTTCCTACATTTGAGCTCTCAAATTAATCAAGGGGCATTAGCTCAGTTGGCTAGAGCGCTACGCTGGCAGCGTAGAGGTCATCGGTTCGAATCCGATATGCTCCACTCTTAAAAATTTCAATATTGAAACCATCAGGTGGAGGTATTGAAATTTCTTGTTTATGGTCCTTTGGTAGTTGTTTTTGGATATAACCGAAGGGGGATTTTTTGTTCGGCGGTTAGCAGAATTACCTTGTAAATGAGTGCTTTTTAGTGATCTGCTTGGAAGAACTTGCCGAATGTTATTATATTGAGTAATAAAATAAAGCGAATAGACAGATGTCAGAGAACGAAAAGAAGTACACTACCATTGACCAGCGTGCCTTTGCTTTAGGTATGGGTAAATGGGGGTGGGGCCAACAGCGTGCCGGCATGCAGGTGATCAGCATGTATCGTCAGGTTTTTGGTCGTGATCCGGAAAAAATAAAAAGAGAGGTGCGCGGGCAAATGATGGAGGTTTTTGCCTATCCGATTGAGATGAGTGACACCATTGACTCTGTATTAAAACGACTGCAAGACGAATTCCCCGAGTCCAAGAAAAAGCCAAGACCAGTAAAGCCACAGCGACCACAAAGACCAGGTGGTGGATATCGCCAGGGTGGTGGCCGAGGTGGATACCAGAATTCCGGTAGGCCACAAGGAGGTGGTTATCGCCCTAATTACCAATCCAGGGATAGAGACGGAGGTCAGCAATCCGGTGAGCGCAGAAGCTATGGAAACCGTGAAGGAGGCTATCAGCAGTCTGGTGAAAGAAGAAGTTATGGTAATCGCGAAGGTGGTTATCAGCAAAGAAGCTATGGGCAGGGTTCCGGTGAGCGTCGCGAAGGAGGTTACCAGCAGCGTCGTCCATATAATCAAGACCGTGAACGTCGCCCCTATAACAACAACGGTGGAGAGCGTCGTGAGGGAGGTTATCAACGTAATTTTAATAATGACCGCCGTGAAGGGGGCTATGATAATCGTCGCGAAGGAGGTTATGAAAATCGTCGAAATTTTCCACCACGTGAGCGTTCTAATGAAGGAGGTTATCAGCGTCGTGAGGGAGGTTATCAGTCCAGGAGAAATGATCTCCCGCCTAGAGAAAGAAGAACCGATTTACCTCCTCGTCGTCCGATAGGAGGCTCCTCGGAGGAAAAATCCAGTGAAGATTAAAATATTCGCTTTATATTTATGGGTACCCCTGACCTTTTTTGGTCCGGGGTATTTTTTTTGTCTTATGTTTTTGTTTGCCAGCTTCTTGAATGTTGAGCAGAGGTAGGTTTGCGTGATTTGACTTTCAAGGATGGATAATTTTATTTTATAATGGATTAATTGAATCCCGATACGCTAAGGAAGAATTAATTTTATATTTTCGTTAGAAGTGGAAGTATAGAACCGTATTTTTTAATTTATTTTTTAGAGATGGAAACAATAATGGAAAAAGGGCCGCTGGAAAGTAAAGGTGGTAAGTCATTACAGTCTTTTTTGGTGATGGCCTTGGGAGTTGCTATTCTCTTGTTGGTGTCTTTAGTCGTAAATCTGATTTTTGGCAAAGGTATTTTACTATCGGTCATTCTTGGCGTAGTGTTAGTGGTAGGATTATCTGTTATCCTATGGAAAGTGAAAGAGGGTTTTGTGCGCTTACATGCCGATTTGAGGGATTTCACCAGAAAGGCGGAAGATTGGAAAAATAGTGAATATGCCACTTGGGAGTTCAGTTATGTTCATCGGCAGTTATTCAAGGTCTCTAATTACCTGGATGAGCAGGTTGCACATGCCGAAGCGCTGGGGCGACTGGATTTCCAAACGCGGGAAGTGGAGCAAGAGGATAAATTAGGGTTGGCCTTACAAAAAATGGGGCGACAATTGCAGGAAGCTTCTCAGGAAGAGCGCAAAAAGCAATGGGTGAGTAAAGGGTTGGCGGATTTCTCCGCTTTATTCCGGAGGACTGATAGCAAGAATATTCATGCTTTTTGTGAACAACTGGTTTCAGAACTCTCCAAATATGTGAATGCTAATCAAGTGGCGATGTATGTGGTGGAAGAGAATGAGGAAGCGCAGGTGAGGTTAACGATGAAAGGTTGCTATGCTTTTAATCGTAAGAAGTTCATTGACCATCAGGTAAGTCCTGGTGAGGGCTTGGTAGGGCAGGCGTATTTGGAGAAAATGCCCATATATTTAAAGGAAGTTCCGCAGGATTATTATCGCATAACCTCAGGTTTAGGGCAGGCATTGCCCAAGAATGTGTATATCCTGCCGCTGATGTATAACGAACAAGTTCGGGGGGTGTTAGAGATTGCTGCTTTTGATATTTTCGAAGCGCATGAATTGGAATTTATCAATAAATTGGGAGAAGATGTTGCTGCCATGATTGATAGTCAGCAAGTCGGCGAGCGCACGCAGCAATTATTGTCGGAATCTTTAAAGCAAAAGCAGGAATTGGAGGCCAGTGAAGAGGAGCTTCGTCAGAATATGGAAGAGATGCAGGCGACGCAGGAGGAAATGGAGCGATTGAAAAGAGAGGAAGCGGCGACTCAGAAGGCGATGATGAAGCGCTTGAGTAAGCAGAATGATATGATGGAAAAAATACTGGATGAGGTAGAAGGTAAGGTGTATTTGAAGGATCATGAAGGGAAATTTCATTTGTACAATCAGGCGGTAGTGAATGATTATGGGGTGAAACGTGATGAGCTGAAAGGAAAAGACGATTACCACTTTTTCGATTATGAGGTGGCCAAAGGATATTGGGATGCCGAGCTGGAAATTATAAAGAATAAACTGCCGGTGAGGACCATTGAGCGCGTGGAAGTGAATGGGAATGTGAAGTATTGGTTGATCGCTAAGCGTCCAATGTCGATACCTTCGATAGGAACAACCGGATTGCTGGGGATTCAGAGAGAAATTACTGATATCGTGAAAACATCTCCCGGCTATATAGCCCTTTTGCAGGAGCAATACCCGGATCTGAAAGTCTTGGTAGATGTGGAGAAGGAGTTTGCTGCAACCTCATAACCCGTAGTGTGCCTGCTTAAATCTTCGTTTTGCCGCAAGCTGGGAAATGACAGAAAATTTCCCTGTTTCAAGTCTTTTCAAGAAATCGGATGAATGATAAGCAAGCAGGCTTGCCTCAATTTTGGTGATTAAAAAATCAGGAGCAGCGTTCCTTAAGCCCCAAAACTTAATGTTGTATGGAGGGGGGTGAGTTTAGAAGGGGTACTTTAGGATAAGAAAAAGAATAAATATTAATCAGGAGCTTCGGCTCCTTTTTTTTTGCATAAAAAAAAGGAGGTCTTAGCCTCCTTTCTACACTTATAAATACGAACTACGGATTACTACATCATATTTTGAATGCTGTTCTTTTGTGCATTCTTTTCAGCATTGGCTTTCTGCTTAAACCCTTCCTGGTTGGAAACCGAGAATCTGGCGGGCTTGTTATCAATAGCGAAAGTAATGCCTTTGATGGTTTGAAGTTCGCGGTGGCCATAATCCTTCAATGTGAGGTGGAACTTGTCAATAAAGGCTCTTTTCACATCTTTTAGGCGGGCATCATTCTTATTAGTTACATCAAAATGGGCGCCGATGTAAATGATTTTGCCCTGATACTGCTTCACTACCAATTTGGCCGGTAATCCTCCGATTTCGGTAGTTTTGTTGAGGTCTTCTTTTAATTTATTGCCTATAGTATAACCGAAGAAAGTTTGGGCTTCAGCCATATGGGAAAGGGCAAAAAAGAAGAGGAGGAGGAATAGTTTCTGTAATATTTTCATTCGTATATTGATGTAAGTTTATTTAACTAAGTGAATAATTTTTAGAAGTCTTGATTATTTCATGGATGTAATAACCGTGTAAGTTTTGATCTAAAGTATGACTATTTTTCATATGAAACAATTACCTAATTCAATTATTTTTTAAACTTTATCTGATTTTCATTGAATTTTTTAGTCCAGTATTTCGATTTATTCGTGTATTTACTTGATTTACTGCTATTTGTCTTTTTTGGAGCTGTATAGTGAGGGATGTTCGTTTTTGAAGGGAAAAAATGGATAAAGGAAGATGGGGTGGTTGTAGTTCCGTGTAAGTTTATTGTGATTGTTGCGTCTTTAGTTAGGGGGGTAGGCTTAGCTGCTAAGCAGTTTTCGTGATCACAAAGCATAATTTTGGAGAGTCCTTGTCGAGCGGGTAGGAATGAGCTGGGGGCTTGTTCTTTTTATGCAGACATTTTTAACCAGAATTATCTCCTGTCGGGTTTTGCGAATAGGTCCAGAGGGACAGTTCGTGATAGGTGGTTTTGCTGATTTTTTTAATAGTCCAAAATGGGGGAGCGCTTGCTTTCTCCTCGTTCAACTTCTTCCAGGGAAAAAACTCGAAATAGGAAAAATTCCTTCATATTCTCCGCCTTGCAGCTAAATGAGAATTTAAGCAAGCGCAATCCGGCTTAATAGTGTTTTTTTAAGGTGGTTAATTTTCAGGAGCGTAAGTAAAGTGGGGCCTCATTCAGCTTAGTTCAAGAATGAAATCAAGACGCCCGCCGCCACAGCGGAACCAATCACGCCTGAAATATTGGAGGCCATACAATATTGCAAAATGTGATTCCGAGAATCATAACGGAGACTGATTTCATTGGCCACCCGAGAGGCCATGGGTACAGCCGATAAGCCGGTGGCTCCGATCAGCGGATTGATCTTCTTCTCCGCGAAAAGGTTATAGGTTTTTACGGCCATTATTCCCACAGCAATGGAAATCGCGAAAGCCAAAAAACCGCCCCCCACAATAGAAAGGGTTTTGGTATTCAGGAATGTTTGGGCCGTCATGGTAGCCCCCACAGTTAGGCCAAGAAAAATGGTGGCCGCATTCATGATCGGACCCGAAGCTGCCTCTTTTAACCGAAGTGTATTGGCTCCAATTTCTTTTACCAAATTACCAAAGAGCAACATGCCCACTAGAGGAACAGATGAAGGCACGAAAAAGGCCACTAATCCACCCACAAATAGTGGGAAAAGGATTTTCATCAACCGCATGTTTTTTATTTCATGCTTAGGAGGGAAGCGTTTGTCCATCTCCTTCATATTAATTTTGAGCTCCTGTTCATTCATAGTGTATTTCACTACCAGCGGGATGATAACAGGCACCAAAGCCATATAGGAATAAGCGGCAATGGCAATAGGTCCTAATAAATGAGGAGCCAGCTTAATGGTGGTGTAAATTGCAGTGGGGCCGTCGGCACCACCAATGATGCCCAAAGAGGCGGCTTCTTTCAGGCTGAAGCCCATCAGGATGGCCATGATCAGCACCGTGAAAATGCCCATCTGTGCGGCGGCTCCGAAAATGGCCAGCCGCAAGTTCCGGAGCATGGGGCCAAAATCCGTGAGTGCACCAACCCCCATAAAAATGAGTGGTGGCAGTAAACCGGTTTTGATGAGGGTGTAATATAAATAATTCATGATGCCATACTGACTGGCAATTTCCAGAAAGGTGAGGTGCTTGATCTCCTCCTCGGTACTGATGGCCATGCCTCCGCCTAAGGAATTGGCGAGTATCATGCCGAAGGCAATAGGAACCAATAGTAGTGGTTCGTATTGCTTGTAGATGCCCAGATATAGCAAAAACAGTCCCAATGCCAGCATGATAAGGGTGCCCGGACTTTGGAAAAGGTTGCTCAGGGCAGTCATCTCATATAAGTTTTCAATGATTTCCATAAGCTAGAAAAATGGCGCCCCCAAGATTGGGACGCAATGAATATTAGTGCACTTTGATCAGGATGTCATCTTCATCGACACTCTCTCCATCTCCCGGACAAATTTCTGTAATCTGCCCGCCAACATCTGCCGTGATGGCATTATAAACCTTCATGGATTCCACATACCCAATGATGTCTCCTTCCTGTATATTATCACCCACCTTTTTAGGGCTTTCAGCATTGGATTTGGTCAGGAAGAACTTGCCCTCAATAGGGGCTAGAATCGTCCTGGCTTCTTCTTCCGCTTTAGCAGCTATTGGGGGTTGTACTGCTGTTTGATTCGCAGATGCCTTTTCGGAAGCGGGATGGATTTCATAATCCACCTTTACGTGGAATACTTCTCCATTTACCGTCACATTCATTTCGCTGGGGCTGGGCGCAGTGGAATTAATGGTCTTCCCCTCAGGAGTTGGAGGGCTGTTTTTTGCTATTTTTCGTTTGGCCAAATCAGCTTCGAAATCAGCCTTGGCTTTGCCGGATTTAAAAGCACGGTACTGCTCGGGATGCATGGCCAATTCGAAAAGTTCTTCCTCATCCGGTCCAACATCCCAGCCCTGATCTTTCATTTCCTGGCGGAAATTGTCCAAAGCGTCCGGATAAGAATCCTGGGGAATGCCTGTAAAAAATATTTTATTTTGGGCTTTGGCCAGCTGGATAATTTCCGGGTCTACAGGCCCGGGGAGTTGGCCGGATTTCCCCAGGATCATGTCCCATACATTATCGGGGATCATGCTCCAGCGTGCTTTGTTTTTTTCCATGGCCATCACATTGAACATGGCCACATTTTTCACATATTGAGAAAATGGGGTTACCAGCGGCGGGTAGCCGAGTTTCGGCCAAACGTATTGCACTTCATCGAAAAGTTTGATGAGTAATTCATCCTGGCTGAGTGGTCTCAGGCCATTCTTATTTTTAAATTTATTTACCGACTTCAGGTTATCTTCCAGGTCCGCCATTAATGAGCCCATCATGCCCCCGGGCAGTCCCGGGCCAATCAACAGAGAATTCATGAAGCGGTTCTTTGGGTTGATGTAATAGCCCAGGAAGTCATCCATGAATTCCTGCGTCAGTTTCCGCACCTGCATATAGGCTTCCATATTAATATCCGGAACTTCAAATCCGGCATCTCTCAGCATTTCATGGGCAGTGAGTAAATCAACATGACCTGTTCCCCAGGAAAGCGGCTCCATGCCTACATCTATGATTTCCGCTCCGGCCCTGGCCACTTCCAGTATGGACGCAGGGGCGAAGCCCGGTCCTGAGTGGGCGTGGTATTGGATAATGATTTCCGGATGTGCAGCCTTTATGCCCTTCACAATTTTCCCCAGCCATGCCGGTCGGCCAATGCCTGCCATATCCTTTACGCAGATTTCATCCGCCCCCATCGCAATCAGCTTTTTCGCCATATTCACATAATATTCCACCGTATGTACCGGGGAGTAGGTGACCGATAGGGTGGCCTGAGAAACCATGCCTACGGCTTTGGCGAATTTGATCGAATTTTCCAGATTTCGTACATCGTTCAAGCCGCAGAAAGAGCGGGAAATATCAGTGCCCTGTTCTTTTTTGACTTTGAAAAACAACCGGCGAACATCTGCAGGAACCGGACTCATGCGTATTCCATTCAGGGCGCGCTCCAGCATATGGGTTTGGATTCCGGCTTCCTGAAAAGGTTTTGTCCAGGCTCTTACGGCCTTATTGGGGTTTTCACCGAATAATAAGTTCACCTGCTCAAATCCCCCTCCATTGGTTTCTACCCGGGCAAAACAGCCCATTTTCACAATGTGAGGAGCGACTTTAACTAATTGATCCACTCGGGGAACATATTTTCCACTGGATTGCCACATGTCGCGGTAAACCAGGCTGAATTTGATGGCTTTAGACATTTGAAAAAATACTGTTGATTAAAAATTAAGAGACTTTGTCGATGCTCGTGATATGTCCTTTTCCATGGGTAATGACATTTACAGCAGCGGTAATAGCCGCCAATTGAGCAGTGGATATTTTTTGAGGGGATTCAGGCGGGCTTTTAGAGGTGGTAATGGGAAGGGCGTTGGTTTTTTCCTCAGGGAAGAATCGATTGACGATTTGGATTAATACATTCCCTAAACCAACAATTAAAAAGAGGATCAGAAATACGGTGATCATTCCAATCGCTAGTAGCATGGCAGCTTCCTGTAAGGCCTCATTCATAAAAGTGAATTTTGATTGCTGAAAAAAATGCTGTAAAGGAAGCTACTATTTTATCTAATAGTCCGGAATGATAATCATTACCAAATTTTCAATTTTATGTTATGTTTTAGGTGTTGTTTTGTGAAAAATAAAATATTATTCCATTAATATCGATTTGTGCGAAATATTTATTATTTCGGCCGGACTTGGTCCGAGTAGTGGATTTTCTATTTTTAAGCTGGATTATTCATGATTAAGCTTGCCCAAATTTGGGTTGTTATAAATCAATGAAAATAAACTACTTACTACTTGGTAATAAATAAATCGGTGAATAATTCGGTTTAAGCAAAAAAAGAGGCCCTTTAGGACCTCTCTTGTTTCTACTTCAATGCTTCAGGTGAAGATTTTTAAGTTTCTTCCTGTTCAATGATTTTACAAAGCTTGCGGTACCATTTTTCGCCATATTTCCTTTCCAATGGACCTTTTAGGAATTTATAGACCGGCACTTGTAATTTCTCTCCCAAGCTGCAGGCATCTGCACAAATCGACCACTCATCGTAATTCAGGGCATCGTACTGATCGTACTTGGTGATGCGAATTGGGTAGAGATGACAGCTGATTGGCTTGTGATAATCAATTTTCTTATCCAGATAAGCTTGCTCAATGGCGCATTTCAGGGTGCCATCTTCTTCGATAATGGCATAAGCACATTCTTTACCGTTGATAATCGGGGTGGAGTAATCCCCCTCCCAATCTTCCACATAGATGCCTTCCTCTTCCACCGCTTTGATGCCGGCCTCCGTCATATAGGGCTTTACCTTTTCGTAAACATCCTCCATAATGGCCAGCTCCTCCTTTTCCAATGGAGCTCCAAGGTCTCCCTCAACGCAGCACGCGCCTTTACATTTACTTAAATCGCAGACGAATTTCCGCTCTTTAATGTCGTCACTGATGACTTGATTGTCGACTACAATCATAATATTTTTTGCTAAATGATTTCTTTACTAACTGCTTGATGCATGATCAAAGGGCAAATATAGTGCAAATTTTTTCAGTACTCGGGGCTTTTCATCATTACAGCAGGAATGGCAGGTGCTTCCATGTCAATATTTATAGAGAAAATTCGGGGCAGGCTAGTAGAGAAATGTGTTTTTTCGAGGCCTCGGGAGGGGGGAGATGAAATGCTATTTTTAACCGAATATGAGTCGTTAGATTTAGTAAATACAGCCAAACGATATATTCACAGTGTTTTGAGGGCGCGCTCATTTAAAGTAGCCCGCATTTGGTTCGGTTTACCTGTTCCTCTTACACCTGCTTCATCGGCGGAAATTCAAAACAGGGCCGAATCCTTCATTTCTACCGATTTGCCAATGTGTAAGGCTTTCAGCATACATAATTCGGTTTAATGAGGTAATAAAAATGTAGGACAGCTTATTCCGAACTACTTGGGGGCATAGTTGGATGCTGTCCTACCTGTAAAATGGAATTTTATAAACCTATTAGTGGTTGGTGAAAAATAGTTGGTTGGGGGCTTTTTTTAAAAGAATAAAGGGAGTCAACAGTGCTCGCCCTTGGCGTCCCGCTATGCAATGGAATAAAAAAATGTATTTTTTAAATGGGGTTTGATTCTTGTTCTTCTAAATAATACTCATGGGCAGGAAAATTTTTTAAGACATATTCCAAATCTTTATCTCCACGACCAGAAAGGTTAACCAAGATGTTGGCGCCTGCATCCAATGTGCCCAGCGTTTTGGCGTAAGCCAATGCGTGTGCGCTTTCAAGGGCCGGGATAATGCCTTCCAGCTGAGACAACTCATAAAAGGCCTGGATACATTCTTCGTCTGTGACACTAACATAATCAACCCGGCCGCTGTCTTTTAACATGCAATGCTCCGGCCCTACTCCCGGATAGTCCAGGCCACTGGCGATTGAGTGTACCGCTAGTGGTTCCCCCTTTTCATCTTCCAGATTGTAACATTTAAAGCCATGAATCATGCCTCTCTTGCCTTTGGTCAGTGTGGCGGCGTGTTGGCCATCTAGGTGTATTCCTTTGCCTGCAGGTTCTACCCCATGCAGTTCTACCCGCTCATCCAAAAAGGCACTGAACATGCCGATGGCGTTGCTGCCTCCTCCTACGCAAGCCACAATGTGGTCAGGTAGTTTGCCCAGCATTTGCAGGTATTGGTCGTGAACTTCCTGCCCAACGATGGCCTGAAAATCCCGAACCATCATGGGGAATGGGTGTGGACCAACCACCGATCCAATGCAATAAATGCTTTTTTCAGGATCTTTAAGATAAGCCTCAAAGGCATTGTCCACAGCCTCTTTTAATGTCTTCAAACCATGGGTAGCCGGAATAACTTTAGCCCCTAAGACAATCATTCGATCCACATTGGGTTTCTCTTTTTGAATGTCCACTTCTCCCATGTGAATTTCACAAGAAAGTCCGAAGTAGGCAGCAGCAGTAGCCAAGGCTACGCCATGCTGACCTGCTCCGGTTTCTGCTATCAATTTATTTTTACCCATTTTTTTGGCCAATAGGGCTTCGGCCATGCAATGGTTGAGTTTATGTGCACCGGTGTGGTTGAGGTCTTCTCGTTTTAAGTAAATATGAGCCTGATAAGCCTTTGATAAACGATTACAATAATAAAGTGGGGTAGGTCGGCCCTGATAATGTTTTCGGATGCTATTAATTTCCGTCCAGAAAGAAGCATCTTCACGGAGCTTAAGGTACATCTCCGTAATTTTATCAATTTCTTTTTGAATAGGAGCAGGAAGGAAGCTCCCACCGTAGGAACCAAAAAATCCCTCTGCGTCAGGTGTGGATAAAAAGTCCATAAAAATTTTCTATAGTAAGGGTGATCTTCTATTCTAAACTAATGGCTTTCTCTGAAAAAAGCAGCGCAAAAAATGCAGGGCAGAAAAAAATAACAATATGAGAAATCGCGCAAATAAAATATAAGTCTAAAAGCGTGAGTTTTTTGTGCAGGGGGATGTGCTTGTTGGTGATTAAGCCAAATGATGAATGCTTCCCTGTTTAGCGGCAAGGCGGGGGAAATGGTTCAGGAGTTGCTTATTTCGAAATTTTCCAAGGAGGCAGATGAGTGAAGGAAAGCAAATTGACTTCCATTCAGATTGTTAAAATATCAGGCTTTAGGTCATGGATGGGTTAGCGTTGAGAGCGTGTTTAAAAGCCAAAATCGCTTCCAATAATTCGAATTTGCAGCCGGATGGTGTGCTTTTAAATACGCTCCAATACTTCCTATTT
This sequence comes from Persicobacter diffluens, assembly GCF_036244895.1. NCBI lineage: Bacteria > Pseudomonadati > Bacteroidota > Cytophagia > Cytophagales > Persicobacteraceae > Persicobacter > Persicobacter diffluens. The sequence goes on along the minus strand of NZ_BQKE01000001.1, from coordinate 2,871,122 downwards.
CAACTTCCGGGTTTTGAACAATTGGCGAAAAGCGATGAGGTTTGCTGCTGAAGAGAGCTCTGATAACCTTTTTTTACTATTCACTTCAATCCTCAAATAGTGGCTTGATGGCTTCCGCTAGTGGATTCGGAGGGGATCTGAAATTGCTAACTGCTTTGGTCTTTTGTTTCGTTTTTTATCGAGGAAAAATGAAAAAGCAACGAATGATGATTAAGAAAAATGTATTGATGGGCTGATCTGGCTCTTTGTGAAAAAGCCCTGATGGGGCAGGTGTTTTATGAAAATGAATTCTGAATTTATTCGTATCTTGCCATTCACATTAATCAGAGAAAGCGCAAAAGCAGCATGAATTATTTGGATCAATTGAATCCCCCACAGCGGGAAGGAGTGGTAAACACCGAGGGAGCAACCATGATTATTGCCGGAGCAGGATCAGGGAAGACACGGGTATTGACGTTTCGTATCGCCCATCTGATGCGTGCCCATGGGGTGGATCCATTCTCGATCATGTCCTTGACCTTTACCAATAAAGCCGCTAAGGAGATGCGCGAGCGCATTGAGAAAGAGGTGGGAAATGAGGCGCGTAATTTGTGGATGGGGACCTTTCACGCTGTTTTTGCAAAAATTCTTCGATTTGAATGTGATAAGCTGGGCTATCCGTCCAACTTCACCATCTATGATGCAGATGATACCAAGTCACTGATCAAGACGATCGTGAAGGAAATGCAGCTGGATGATAAGCTTTACAAGCCGAATGCGGTCTACAGTCGCATTTCCAATGCTAAGAACAGTCTGGTGAGCTGGCAGGAGTATATCAATAATCCGATGTACAAAGCCGATGATGAGGCCGCCAATCGCCCGATGCTGGGAGAGATTTATAAGCGCTATGTGGTGCGTTGTTTCAAGGCAGGAGCGATGGATTTTGATGATCTGTTGTTCAATACCAATGTGTTGTTCCGTGATCATCCGGATGTTTTGCATAAATATCAGCATCGTTTTCGCTATGTGTTGGTTGATGAGTTTCAGGATACCAACGTTTCGCAGTATCTGATTGTGAAAAAGCTGGCGGCGGTACACCAAAATATTTGTGTGGTAGGGGATGATGCGCAGTCCATTTATGCTTTCCGTGGAGCGAATATTCAGAACATTCTGAATTTTGAAAAGGACTTTCCGGATTGCCGTACTATCAAGCTGGAGCAGAACTATCGTTCTACCAGCACGATTGTGAACGCTGCCAATGGCGTAATTGCCAAAAACCAGGGGCAAATCAAAAAGGATGTCTGGACCGCGAATGCCGAGGGTGAGAAGATTGATTTGATCTCTGCCGCCTCAGATGGAGAGGAAGCCAGGCTGATTGCTCAGGGGATCTTTGAATCCAAGATGCAGAACCAATGGCACAATCAGGATTTCGCAGTATTGTACCGTACCAATGCGCAATCGCGTTCATTGGAGGAAGCCCTGCGTCGTGCGAATTTGAAATATAAAATTGTTGGCGGACTATCTTTCTATCAGCGCCGGGAGATTAAGGACTTGTTGGCTTACTTCCGTATTGCCCTAAACCCGAATGATGAGCAGGCCGTCGTCCGCTCGATTAATTTGCCTAAGCGGGGCATTGGCCCGGGGACCGTGGATAAAATACGGGTATTTGCTGCTGAGCAATCGGTGGACTTATGGACAGCCCTGCAGCAATGCCGCATGTATTTGCCAGGCAGAGCAGCCAATGCCGTGGATGGTTATGTGACCATGATCAAGGCCATGCAGGTGGATGTGCAGAAATATGATGCACACGAGGCTGCTCAGAAAATAGCCAAAGCTTCCGGCCTGATGCGCGAGTTGTTTGCGGACAAAACCGTGGAGGGCGTCAGCCGCTATGAAAACGTGCAGGAATTGCTGAATGCGGTGAAGGAGTATGTGGATAATGAGGAGAACGAAGATAAATCCCTGGATGCCTTCTTGCAGGAAGTTTCCCTGCTGACGGGGGTGGATCAGGCGCAGGATGATGATCCGGATGTGGTCACGCTGATGACCATCCACATGGCCAAGGGACTGGAGTTCCGTCATGTATTCCTGACCGGACTGGAGGAAGAATTATTCCCTTCCACCATGATGATGGAGTCCAGGGAAGATTTGGAAGAAGAACGCCGATTGTTCTATGTGGCCATCACCCGTGCGGAGCAAAAGCTGACCATGTCTTATGCCATGACCCGCTATCGTTTTGGGAAGTTGGTGAACTGTGAGCCTTCCCGCTTTTTGGAAGAGGTGGAGCCCGGATTATTGAATGTAGCGAAAAAATCTAAGCAGGTAAGTTTTGGAAATGCCGCTCCGGGTGGTAGCTTTGATCGTCCGTCCGGAATTGGTGGAGGTTTTGCTACGGGTACAGGAGCTTCCGGGGCATCATATGCCAAGAATTTGGTGCAGCGACCAGTGCCTTCCCGTAAGCCGGTTCCGGCACATAAAGCTTCAGCGGATTTCACCGCTAGTAATCCGGCGGATTTGGCTGAGGGGCAGAAAGTGGAGCATGCTAAATTTGGCTTTGGAAATATTGTGCAGCTGGACCGACAGGGGGCAGCGCCTAAAGCCAAGGTCAATTTTGATAATGTGGGGGAGAAGACATTGCTATTAAGCTTTGCCAAACTTAGAATAGTAGAATAAATGAAAGGACGGTCAGGCAGTGTGGAGTCTGTTGGCCGCAAACCTTTTTATATATAGGGAATCACTCTCCGGCCGCTGATCCGGCTGAGGGATTGAGGGGGCTTGTCTGAGTTCCTTTTTGCCGGCACTGGCGTGGATGTTTTTTTGCAGTGCCGGCAAAAAGAACGAGCCCCGAAAGCCCGACCGAGTGTAGCGAGGGCAGCCCCAAAAGGAAAATCCAAGGGGGATAAGCTGTTTTTTTAGAAAAAAATTATTTCTTTTACGTCATCATCCGGGCACATGCGTTATACCACTAGCCGGGAATTATAAAATTGAATATATGTTTGTATATAACACCACTAAAGCAGAAATCTTACAACGCGAATATGGACGCAACCTTCAGGAGCTGGCCGCGCATGTGGTAGGGATTGAGGACCGACAAGAAAGAACCAAGGCGGCGCATGCATTGATTCACCTGATGAAGGAATTGACGCCCAACAAAATGAAGGATTCTCCGGAATATGCGCAGCGTTTATGGGATGACCTGTATATCATGACTGATTTTGCACTGGATGTGGATGGGCCTTTTGAGCGTCCGGAGCCAGCCAGTATTCATAAAAAACCGGCACAGGTGCCTTATTTGGGTGGCCGTCCGTCTTTTATGCATTACGGTAGAAATATCGAGAACATGATCGCCAAGGCTACTGAAATTGAGGATGAAGAAGAGCGACTAGGAGCGGTGGTGACCATCGGAAGGCTAATGCGCACCTTCTATTTGCAATGGAATCGCGACAATGTGGATGATAAGGTTATCCTGGCGGATATTAAGCGCTTGTCTCGTGGGAAATTGAAGTTTGATGAGGAGCATATCCTGGAAAATCAACTATTAGTAACTTCCGGACCTACTGGCCGACCAAACCGCAACTACTCCAATAACCGTGGAAGGAAATTCTCCAATAAGGGCCGCAGTCAGGGGCAGAATCGAGGGAATCAAAACCGAAGCGGAGGATATCGAAAAAGAAAAAATTAATAATACTAAAGGAGGCTGGGCAGTCTCCTTTTTTTATTAGTTTTGTTATTCGTGGCTGGTAAAAATCAAGCAGATTATTGCAGGAGTGCCGGCCGGGCAAGTTTTGAGTAATTTTTCTATTTAAAAATTCATAGGACTTTGCCATTCTTTTCGTTAACTATTGTTAGAAACTAAAACCAAACCATATAATGTCGGCATTTAAAATTGAAGGCGGGCACAAGCTGGGTGGGGAGATCACGCCACAGGGTGCTAAGAATGAAGCCTTACAAATTTTGTCAGCGGTATTACTGACCTCGGAGCCTGTAACGATTCACAATATTCCCAACATCCGTGATGTCAATAAGCAAATTGAATTGCTGCGCGACTTTGGCGTTAAGGTAGAGCAGTTGGAAGAAGCAGGAGCATTCCGCTTTACGGCCTCAGATGTGGATCTGAACTTTTTGGAAACCGAGACTTTCCGTACGAAAGCTTCTTCCCTTCGTGGTTCCATCATGATGATTGGTCCCTTGTTGGCGCGTTTTGGGAAAGCTCAAATGCCACAGCCCGGAGGAGATAAGATCGGTCGCCGTCGACTGGATACCCACTTTATTGGTTTGAAAAAACTGGGTGCCAATTTCGTTTTTAATGAGGAGAAGCACCGCTATTACGTGGATGCGGACCGCTTGGAGGGGCAATATATTTTGCTGGACGAGGCTTCCGTAACCGGTACAGCCAACCTGGTGATGGCGGCGGTATTGGCCAAAGGAACCACAACCATCTACAATGCGGCATGTGAGCCTTATTTGCAACAGCTGTGTAAGATGTTGAATCGCATGGGGGCGAACATTCAGGGTGTAGGCTCCAACCTGCTGACCATCGAAGGGGTGGAGGTATTGGGAGGAACTACCCATACGATGTTGCCGGATATGATCGAGATTGGTTCTTTTATCGGTTTAGCGGCCATGACCAAGTCCGAGATTACCATTAAAAATGTACGTGTTGATATGCTTGGACTTATCCCGGATACTTTCCGTAAGCTGGGCATTAAGATTGAGCAGCGTGGTGATGATTTATTCATTCCGGCACAGGAGCATTATGAGATCGAGACATTCATTGACGGTTCTATCCTGACCGTGGCGGATGCCATCTGGCCTGGCTTTACGCCGGACTTATTGTCGATCCTATTAGTAGTGGCTACGCAGGCGAAGGGTACTATTCTGATCCACCAGAAGATGTTTGAGTCCCGTTTGTTCTTTACCGATAAATTGATTGATATGGGCGCGCAGATCATTCTTTGTGATCCTCACCGTGCCACGGTGATCGGCTTGGATAGAAAATATCCGCTTAGAGGTATCCGTATGACCAGCCCGGATATTCGTGCAGGGGTTTCCTTATTAATTGCAGCACTTTCGGCAAATGGAACGAGTGTGATTGATAATGTGGAGCAAATTGACAGGGGCTATCAGTACATTGATGACCGTTTGCGAGCACTGGGGGCAAAAATTGAACGTATCGAATAAATTTCTTTAAAAGATTGGAAATAAATTCATTATAATCATGAATTTGATTAGAGCTTCTCATCTTAATCTTTGGGTGAGAAGCTTTTTTTTATACCTTTGTGCTTCGATTTGAAAAGCATTTTTTGTTGTTAAAAGATATTCTTTATGGATTTATTTGCTAAGTGTGATGCAAAGAACACACCTCTGGGTAAATATTCAGATGTGGACGAGGGTTACTATATGTTCCCTAAATTGGAAGGGGAGATTGGTCCACGCATGACTTTTCAGGGCCGTCAGGTTTTGAACTGGTCGTTGAACAACTACCTGGGATTGGCGAACCATCCTGAGATCCGTCAGGCGGATGCACAAGCTGCTGCTGACTGGGGATTGGCTTACCCAATGGGTGCGCGTATCATGTCCGGTAATACAGTGAAGCACGAGCAGTTGGAGCGTGAGTTAGCGGATTTCGTAGGTAAAGAGGATTGTTTCCTATTGAACTTCGGTTACCAGGGGGTAGTATCGATCATCGATGCTGTTTTGGACCGTCGTGATGTAGTGGTATATGACGCAGAAAGCCATGCTTGTATTTTGGATGGTTTGCGTTTGCATATTGGTAAGCGTTTCGTTTATGCCCACAATGATATGGAGTCATTGGAGAAGCAGTTGGAGCGTGCTGAGCGTTTGGCGAAGGAGACCGGTGGTGGTATTTTGGTGATCACTGAGGGGGTTTTCGGTATGTCAGGTGTGATGGGTAACCTACCAGGTGTAATCAAGCTGAAGGAAAAATATGATTTCCGCTTGTTTGTGGATGATGCCCACGGTTTCGGTACTATGGGTGCTACAGGTGCAGGTACTGGTGAGCAGTTGGAGTGTCAGGATGGTATTGATCTTTACTTCTCTACTTTTGCCAAGTCTATGGCTTCTATCGGAGCTTTCGTAGCGGGTGATGAGAAGATCGTGAAGTACTTGCGTTACAGCTTGCGTTCGCAGATTTTCGCAAAGTCCTTACCAATGCCATTGGTAGTGGGTAACCTGAAGCGTTTGGAGATGTTGAAAAACTCTCCTGCTAAGGACAAGCTTTGGGAAGTAGTGAATGCTTTGCAGTCCGGTTTGAAAGAGCGCGGATTCAACATTGGTCACACACAAACTCCTGTAACACCAGTATTCCTTTCGGGTACGATGTTGGAGGCGGCGAACTTGACACAAGATATCCGTGAGCGTTTTAATATTTTCTGTTCCATCGTAATTTACCCGGTAATCCCTAAAGGGCAGATTATGTTGCGTTTAATCCCAACAGCAGCACATACTTTAGCTGATGTGGAGGAAACGATCAACGCATTTGCGGAAATTAAAGATAAATTAGAAGCTGGCGAATACAATAAAGATGGTGTTGCTGAGCAAATGCCTGATTAATAGCGTTTAAGACAATAAACACCGTAAAGGTGTGAAATAGGTATAAAAGGATCGAAATGGGTTCAAAAACGAAGAAAATCTTCATTTTTGGGCAAATTTCGATCTTTTTTTTTGTGCTTTTCCTCAATTAATATCCTCACTTTGTGGATATTTGGTTAAATTCCTTATATTGCTTCTGTGTAACCTTATATATTTATCAACGATAACCTATTTTTAGACAATGAAAAGATTTGACGAAATCAAAGATCTAGTTCTTTCGTTGGAAGCTGACTTCCACAAATTCTATGAAAAAGAGAATCAGGCAGCTGGTACTCGTGTGCGTAAAGGCATGCAAGAGTTGAAAAACCTGGCGCAAGAGATTCGCGTGGAAGTTCAGGAGCGTAAAAACTCAAAAACCTCTGCTTAATTTTTTCAACTAGGAAAAAAGAAATTCACAGGTGAGCCCTGAGAGGAAAGCCATTCCATAGCGGAGTGGCTTTTTGTTATTTAATCTCCTTCAGTTATGCGTTATTTTTTTGCAGTTGTGGTCGGCTGTTTGCCTCTCACCTTGCTGGCGCAGCAACCAGATTTTCGAGAAGACTTTTTAGAAAAAAGGAGGTTCCGGGGGAAGTGTTACGCTAGCTTTCACTGGCAGATGCTTTGGAGGCTTTTCATACAGAAGGCAAGCCCATCTATTTATTTATTACTACGAATGGCTGTTCCCCTTGTAGGTTTATAAAGCATCATACATTTAACAGTGCAGAGGTTGCTGCTTTGTTAAATCAACAGTATTCGGTATGCGAGCTGAATTTGAACAAGCTTAGTGAAATTGCTTTTATGGGCAAGACTTATTCTTCTGAAGAAGGGACGATGAACCCTTCTTGGGAATTGTTTTCCGAAATTCAGGCTTTTCCAAATAATGTGGTGATGCTGTCCGCCTACGGGGAGGAATAGCCTTATACTGCTGTTTGTGCTAATACCGGCATGGGTCCGGAAATGATGACTTATTTGCTAAATAAATATATCGGAAAAGAAATGTGGAGGACCCGACCGGTTTTTGGAAAGGTATGACGGGAAAAGTATCCGGATTTACCCAATGCTTTTATCCTTTAAGCCGAATTATTTACTGATAGAGTTAGTGGGGTGATGGAAGTGATTTGGTGTCAATGTTTTATAATTGCTATTGCCGAATTTTAATGGCTCAAATTTGGGTATGCTTGCTTTGTGCTTGTTCAACTGCTTCCTTGGAAAATCCTCGAAATAGGAAAAATCCCTTCCTTTTTCCCACCTGGCAGCTAAACGAGGATTTAAGCATGAATTATCCGGGTTAAAAAAACAGCCACCCTTCTGAATCGAAAAGTGACTGTTTAAAATATGGTAACCTTATAATATATGCTTAGTAAATTTCCGGGAATTGCTGCGGGTCATATTCGTGCATCATCTTGTAGATGGCATCAAATATTGTTTCCGGATTGGGTTTGGAGAAATAATCGCCGTCAGAGCCATAAGCCGGACGGTGATCCTGAGAAGCAATACAGATCGGTTGTGAATCCAGATACTGATAAGCTTTTTGTTCGTCCAGTACTTTTTGCATTAAATAAGCCGACGCGCCTCCCTGAACATCCTCATCGGCAAATACGACCCGATTGGTTTTTTTGATAGACTCCACAATCTTATGTTCCAAATCAAATGGAACCAGTGTTTGTGCGTCGATAATTTCCACTGAAATGCCTACCTGTGCTAAATCCTCCGCTGCTGCAGCAATGATGCGACACATAGAACCGTAAGTGACCACCGTTACGTCAGTTCCGCTTCTCAGAATCTCAGGCTGTCCAAGTGGTACGGTGTATTCACCCAAATTGCTCGGCATTTTTTCCTTCAGGCGATAGCCATTCAGGCATTCAATTACCAAAGCAGGATCATCCGCCTGTAAAAGGGTATTGTACATACCGGCAGCCTGCACAAAGTTTCTCGGGGTAAGAACGTACATACCTCTCAAGCTTCCCAAAATCATGCTGATCGGAGATCCGGAATGCCATACGCCTTCAAGACGATGTCCGCGAGTACGCACAATCAATGGCGCTTTCTGTCCTCCCGCAGTACGGTGATGTAGACAAGCCACATCATCCGTCAGGGTATTTAATGCATAAACCAGATAATCCAGATACTGAATCTCGGCAATAGGGCGAAGACCGCGCATGGCAGCTCCTGTTCCTTCTCCAATGATGGTCATTTCGCGGATAGAGGTGTCATGTACGCGTAGTGCCCCAAACTTATCCTGAAGTCCGGCCATACCTTGATTCACATCCCCAATTTTTCCGACATCCTCGCCGAAAGCAAACACCCGCGGATCTTTTTCCATGGCCTTAAAGAAAAAGCCATTGATGATCTCACGACCATCCTTCATTTCAGCATCTTCCCCATAGGTCGGGGCGATGACCGGCACTTTCAATGCGGAGGAATCATCCTCGCAGTAAAGTAATGTATTGTATTCTTGGCGATGTTTCTCTTCGGCTTCCTGTAACCATTTTTGAATGGCCATTCGTGCCGGAGAGGGCTTGCTTCTTACAATGCGAAGCGCTTTTTTCGCCGACTTTATAGTGTCTAGTTTTATTGGGTTGAAGGCATTTTTCAAGCCATCAGCAACCGCTTTGATAGACTCAGATTCATTTTCATTGGCCGCCAGATTTTCAATCAGGCTGATGATTTTATTGCGATCATCCACCATGCTGTCTAAGAAAGCTTTGAAGGCCGCATTTTTCTCTTCCTTCACTTTTTTCTTAGCCGCCAGTTCCATGGATTCCAATTCTTCTTCAGTCGCATGTCCTTCCGCTAAAATCCACTCACGCATTTTCTTTACGCAATCAAACTCCTCTTCCCAGGACAGGCGCTCTTTGGATTTGTAGCGTTCGTGAGAACCGGAAGTAGAGTGCCCCTGCGGCTGGGTGATTTCCACCACATGTACCAAACATGGAACATGTTCTTCACGAGCCAATTTTGCAGCGGCCTGATAGGTTTCTACCAGTGCCGGATAATCCCAGCCATTCACTTCAAAAATTTCAATCCCCGGATGCTCCTCCGTACGCTGGAATCCTTCCAAGGCTTTAGAAATACTCTGTTTAACGGTGTGGTGTTCCGGCCCTACTGAGATACCATACTGGTCATCCCAAACGGACATCACCACCGGCAATTGCATGACTCCTACCGCATTAATGGTTTCCAGGAACATGCCCTCGGAAGTGGAGGCGTTTCCAATGGTGGAGAATACAACCTCGTTTCCATTATTGGAGAATTTTGAAAATGCTTCTCCCTGTAATTTTGTTTCTTTTCGATATAGTTTTGAGGCGTAGCTTAAGCCCATGATCCGAGGCATTTGCCCTGCAGTGGGAGAAATATCAGAAGCTACGTTATAGGTATCAGCCTGTGATTTCCAGTCGCCATTATTATCAATCCATCGTGTCCCAAAGTGGCCATTCATCATTCTTCCCCCTGAAGCCGGCTCTGCCTCCAAATCAGTATGGGCATAAAGCTGGGCGAAAAAAGCCTGAATGGACATTTCACCAATGGCCATCATAAAGGTTTGATCACGGTAATAGCCTGATCGCCAGTCTCCTTTTTGGAAGGCGCGTGCCATGGCTACCTGTGGGACTTCTTTGCCATCTCCAAAGATTCCAAATTTAGCCTTGCCCATGAATACCTCTTTGCGACCTACTAGCGCTGTTTCTCGGCTTTCGGCAACAATTTGATAGTCCTGTAAAATATCTTTTTTGTTCAATTGGGATACAGTTGTTGTATTTTGGTTCGACACAGTCAAACTGGTTTTTAAGGTTCTCAAAAATCTTTTCACATATCCGAAGAAATAAAAATTAACAGTCCGGATATTTCCTGTCCTATTCTAAATATACATTCTTTTCCCCGAAAGCCCTAAAGGAGATTTTAATTCCGGCGATTTGATTTTTTGTTTTGACTTTCAATATTTTACCGAAATTTTGACGGTAATGCATTTTGCCAAATAAAATTTGGCAGTACATTGATTTTCTTTATAAAAATTTTTTCACTTTTTTTAGTTTGTTCTCCTCAAAATCACCTTCAGATTCGCGATTGATTCATTTAAAGGAATGATTTGAATTGAATTGGAAAAGTATGATAAATAAAAAATAGCCGACAACTTGTAGGAAATTAAATAAAAAGTCACAAATTAACAGCCAGAAACAAGGGACGAAAATGCCATTTGTTTAAAATGTAATTTTTCTAAGATTAATACCAGTATACATTAAACCCGTTGAATTATGATTATCGGAGTTCCAAAGGAAATTAAGAATAACGAGAATCGTGTGGCATTAACTCCATCAGGTGTGGTGGAAATGAAAAAGCATGGTCACGAGGTGTACGTTCAGGCGACCGCAGGATTGGGAAGTGGTTTCTCTGATGAGGAATTCCAAAGTGCCGGTGCAACTATCCTTCCAACCATTGAGGATGTTTATGCCATCGCAGAAATGATCATTAAGGTCAAAGAGCCAATTGAATATGAGTACGACTTGATCAAAGAAGATCAGTTGTTGTTCACCTACTTCCATTTTGCTTCCTATGAGCCCTTAACCAAGGCAATGATTGAAAGCAAGGCGGTTTGTTTGGCTTACGAAACAGTGGAAAAAGGGCGTTCCCTCCCATTATTGGTGCCGATGTCGGAAGTGGCCGGAAGAATGTCTATTCAGGAAGGCGCGAAGTATTTGGAGAAGCCAGAACAGGGGAGAGGTATTCTTTTAGGTGGCGTTCCCGGGGTGAAACCAGCCAAGGTATTGGTATTAGGCGGGGGTGTAGTAGGTACCCAGGCGGCTAAGATGGCGGCAGGTATGGGTGCTGACGTGACCATCATGGACATCTCTTTGGATCGTCTGCGTTATTTGGATGATGTGATGGCGGCCAATGTGAAAACCATGATGTCCAGCGAGTACAATATCCGTCAGGAAATTAAGACAGCTGACCTGATTGTTGGAGCTGTATTGATTCCAGGAGCAAAAGCCCCACACTTGGTTACCCGTGATATGCTGAAAGAAATGCGTCCGGGGACTGTATTGGTTGACGTGGCAGTAGATCAGGGTGGTTGTATTGAAACCTGTAAGCCAACAACTCACAACGAGCCTACTTTTATCATTGATGATGTCGTACATTATTGTGTGGCGAACATGCCGGGAGCGGTGCCTTATACATCCACTTTGGCATTAACCAATGCTACTTTGCCTTATGCGATTGAGTTGGCGAATAAAGGCTGGAAGAAAGCATGTAATGAAAATCCACAATTGAAGCCGGGCTTGAATGTGGTGAAAGGTGATGTAGTTTATAAAGCGGTAGCCGAGGCGTTTGATTTGCCCTATGTTGCCGTGGAGCAATACCTGCAAGAAGAAGTAGAAGCGTAAGAACATCAAACAAAGCATAAATTGGAAAGCGGGTCTTGTTATCAGGATCCGCTTTTTTCATTTAAGCCGAATTATCTTACCGATGGATTTGGCGGAATGTCACAAAGATCCATCGATCAGGGTGTTAGGGTTAGTTTTGCTGATTTTTTATTAGCTCAAATTTGTGTTTGCTTGCTTTCTCCTCATTTACCTGTTTCGTTGGAAAAACTCGAAATAGGAAACTTTTCCTTCATTTCATCCGCCTACAAGCTATACGAGAATTGACGTATGAATATTCCGGCTAAAGCGTGGCGTTTTTTTTTATTGAAATTGAGGGGATCTGCTTTAGTCTGGAGGTCGGTAAAAGTCCGATTTTTCCCGCCTTGCAGCAAAAAGAGGATTGAAGCATAAATAATCCGGGTTAAGCATGAAAATCATTCGGCTTTAGCCCTGCTTTACATCAGGCGATTCAGGAAAAAAAGAAATGGGGAATCAGTCCCAGTGTCAACCCAAGAGGAATGAACAAGGCCATCTTTCTCATTTGTTTTCGGGGAAGTGGTGGGTCAATAAATATCCTTTGTCCTAAAGGAGAACAAATAATTGCCCCTACCAGCAACACTCGAAAATGCGTAGGGATCAATAGTTGAGAGATAGTCAGATTATAGGGTAAAAAATAAAGGCTTAATAATGCAATGTTACAGGTAAAAGCTAATCCAAGGCCAATTTTTCCTCTTAATATAAAACCGATACATATACAGCACTGAAGTAAATATATCCAGTAGGAGGTGAAATGGTCGAAGAAAATTCCCCCGGTTACTTGAATAAAATCAAATAGGGAATACGCTCTTAAGCATAACATTGCAATGGAAAGCACCAAAATCGTATTACGAATTGGAGTGCGCTGAAAAAAGGGCGTCCTTTTAGGAACTGATGTGGTGGTCATTGACACAATCTTTATCCCTGAAATTTACTAGCCACCAAATTCAAAAACTCTTTGGTCTCATTGGCATTCATATCCCAGGCATAAGGTCTGGCAAAATTATTAATCAAATAAGTGGCAGCCTCATCATTGGTCTCATAGCCTTCAATATGATCAAGCGTTTCATTGAAAATCTTCTTACTGCCTCCGAAAAGCTCATTGGTGAACATAAAGCGCTGGTTCAGCGAGATCGAATCCTTTAACGATTTTTGGTTACTACTCTTCAGTCTGTCCGCAAGCGTAATGGCTTCCTGTTGGTGATGGTTGGCCAATTGTGCATGAAGGGTGCCATTTAGACTTTCCTCCCCCATCGCACCAACAGGGGTCAGGGTGATGGTTTCAAATAGTTTATCCGGATCCAGCGGGAAAACCCGAGAGTACTCTTCAATCAGTTGTTCATTGTCGGGAAGATCCCAATGCGCATTTTCCATTAAATGCACCAACTGTTGTTTACTCTCTTCCAGCTCAATACCGTCTTTGCCCTCCGCTTCCCAGATCTGCACCATTTTCTCAAACGGGCGGTTGTTGATCTTTAAGTATTTCAATTGGTTCTTCAACTGAATCAACAATACCTCATCCGTTTCCCACTGCTCCCACATTTCCTTGTAAAAATTCTCCGGGGCATAAGTTAAAAGCAAACTGCGATAGCAGGCTTCCTCCATCAGGGGTTCAAAATCATACTGTTCAATGGAAATATGCTGAGAAAGGATGTTTTTAAAACGCTTAAAAGCATCCTGAACGGCCGGGGCAGTAAAATCAAAATAAGGACTTTTGATTTTTTGCGCCTCCAGGTGCCATTTTTCAGAAAGTATCTGAATCAGAAAAAAATTGATCTGCGCGACATTGCAAAGGGTTTTTAAATGTTTCCCCTCTACCACCGGAGCGCTTCTGAAAAAGTTAGCTGAAAATTCTAGAGTATATTGTTTAGCGTAATCTTTAATGACCCGCGTGTTGATTATTCTATCCATGTAATTCGATCCCTAAAAGGTCTTACCCACAATAATATAATGCTTGATGGGTTTAGCAAACAAAAATAATGGTTTTGACTGTCAAATAAAGTACAAACATCTTTGAAATAAGACAACCGATCAAAAAAAAATCTTCCAGGCCTAAAATTTCTGGGGGAGCCGTAACCGAAATTCCCGCATTTTCAATATTCCCTCGAGAGAATATTCGACTTATCTTTGTCATCATATTCAGATCACATTCATTTTAAACGTTCAACATCTATGTTTATTGAGCCACATTTTGGAGGCATATCTCAGGCAGGCTGGGTAGAGGTAATTTGCGGATCCATGTTCTCTGGAAAAACCGAGGAATTAATTCGCAGGGTTAACCGTGCATTAATTGCCAAACAAAAAGTGGTCATATTTAAACCTAGTATTGATACCCGCTATGCGGAAGAAGAAGTGGTTTCTCATAATGCTAATGCGGTGGTGTGTAAGCCTTTACGTGCAGTGTTGGAAATTTTAGACCATGCCGACGACTACGAAGTGGTGGGCATCGATGAAGCTCAGTTTTTTGGAATGGAGCTCGTTGAGGTGGCTAACAAATTGGCAAACCAAGGGAAAAGGGTTATTTTAGCCGGACTGGACATGGACTTCGAAGGAAAACCTTTCGGTCCAATGCCGGGGCTGATGGCTACTGCCGAATTTGTCACCAAGGTAAATGCCATCTGCGCACAATGTGGCTCGGTGGCTTCCTATTCATTCCGCATGACTGCCAACGAAGAACAGGTAGTTCTGGGGGAAAAAGAAGCATATGAGCCTCGTTGTCGAAAATGCTATAACGAGGGAATGAATGAAAAGAAAATCAAGACTGCGCAAGAGGATACGCTCTAGTATCTTTGCCGTATTTTTTGGCTGGGCCGCTCAGGCGCAGGATATACCCACCGGTAGCTGGCGGACACACTTCAATTATTTAAAGGCCACCTTAGTGGCCGAAGGGCCAAATGAGGTTTATTGTGCGACCGCCAACTCCCTGTTTTATTTCGATCAGACCGCCGGGGAATTGAGCCCGGTCACGGCAGCCGACGGGCTGAGCGAAAATACCTTCACTTCTCTTGCATACGATGCCCGCCACCAACAATGGTTGATTGGCTATGCTTCTGGCGGGATTGATGTAATTAGCCCGGAATCTATTCAGACATTTTCAGCCATTAAGGATGATCCTCGTCCGGTCAATAAGGAAATTCGAAATTTTATTTTCAGGGGAGATACTACCATCGCCATATTGCCTTATGGCGCCATTCTATTTGATGTTGACAGAGGGAATGTTATCGCCTCTGTGCGAGATCTGTCCCCGGAAGGGGAGTTTCTGGAGGTATTTGATGGGACCCTCAAAGGCGATAGTTTGATTTTGGCTACTGCCAGTGGCTTGTTGGGGAATGATCTTACCGGTCAGTCGAATATCCAGGACTTCAATAGCTGGAGGCGCTATGCGCAGGAATGGAGTCATCCGGAAGCCGCTACCCAGGCCGTGACATCGGATGGGAATCAGCTATTTTGGGCAGAAGCCAATAATCTTTTCACCTATGCTGAAGGGGTACAAACTATTGGGCAAAGTGGCCAAAGTGTCACGGATCTTCAGTTTCAGCAAAAACTTCAGGTGGTCGATGGTCTTTCCATTTATGAATGGGAAAACCAGGAGTTGAAAACCATTGAGGCTGGAGTGCTGGCTCCACAGCAAATTGCCGGAAGTGAAAATTTGCTTTGGATTGCGGACCATGAGCAGGGATTGGTGCGTAAGCAAGGTGATCAGGAAGAGGCGCTTACGCCATCGGGAATTTCGACCCCTATACCTTTTCAAATTAAGTCGAACCACCAAAATATACTCTCTTTTGTGGGAGGTTATAACAATGGTGTGCCCGCCGGAAATGCTGGTGCATTTGATGTTTTTGATCAGGGAAGATGGCAAAACTTTGATAGCTGGCCCTCGGGCGTAGAGGTAAACGATATTGTGGATGGCGCCTGGGTGGTGGCGGAGGAAGCCTGGTATTTAGCCACCATGGGAAATGGCCTCTGGAAAGTGGATGTGGAAGGTAATTTCGAACAGGTAGAAGTACCCGGGCTCTCCAATAATAGCCGATTATCCGCTTTTACCGATGACCGTTTCGGTAATTTATGGTTGGCACAATATAATGCCAGTCCGGCACTTTGGGTAAAAGCTCCTCAGGAGGAGTGGAAATCTTTGAGTAGTGAATCCTTAGTGATTTCAGAAATATTGGTCCATCCTTTCCAAAATGTATTGATGTGTAGACTGGATCCGGAAAGGTCTTCCGGGCTTTATGTTTATGATTTTGAAAATCAGCAGTCTAAAATCTTAAATACCAGCAATGTTTCCGCACTTCCTGATGCCAATATATTGGATATGGATTTTGATGTAATGGGGAATCTGTGGCTGGCAACGCCCGAAGGTATTATCTTTTTGCCTAATACGGATTATTTCAATGGTAGCATCAGTGCTGTAAGACCAATTTCCAACGGATTTCCTATTTTCAATGGCAAGCAGGTGAATACCGTGGCGGTGGATGGTGGAAATCGAAAATGGTTGGGTGCTGATGATGGTTTATTTCTGTATTCTAAGCCGATTACGGATTTTAGTAGTAATTCTGATATCGAATTAATTTCGGAGTTTAACCGCGACAATAGCCCTTTACCTGCCAACAAAATTTTAAAATTGGCGGATGAATCACGGAGTGGGGAAGTGTTTATTTTGACGGAGGCAGGAATGGTTTCCTTTCGCTCAGATGCCTCCGCGGGTATTTCTCCCCAGGGGGAAGTGAAAATATTCCCGAACCCGGTCAGGGCTTCTTTCTCCGGGCCGGTGACGATCAATCAACTTTCGGCTGATGCGACAGTAAAAATTACCGACCTCAGTGGTCGATTGCTATTTGAAACCGTGGCCAACGGCGGAACTGCCAGCTGGAATGGTTCCACCGCCTCCGGAGCACCTGTGGGGCCCGGCATTTACCTGGTTTGGGTGGCGCAGGAGGATGGTACCGATGCGGCCGTAGGTAAGGTTGCCGTGATTAATTAGGGCTGTATGAGTAACTTGCATAAAACCCGCGGAGTGGTGCTGAACTATATCAAGTACCGGGAGACCTCCATCATTGTCCGGATCTATACTGAGGCTTTCGGGATGCGCTCTTATGTGGTGAACAGTGTGCGGAAAGCCAAGACTAAAAATAATAAGATAGCTTTCTTTCAGCCTTTAACGCTCCTGGATTTGGTAGTCTATGAGCGTCCCGGCTCGGATTTAAACCGAATATCGGAAGTGAATATTGCTTATCCGCTGCAAAGCATTCCTTTTGAGGTCATGAAGTCTACTGTGGCTTTATTCATCACAGAAGTTTGTGCCCAACTGCTTCGTCATGAAGAAGCCAATCCTCAGATGTTTAATTATTTATTCTTAAGTGTGCAGGCTTTTGATCAGATGGAGGCACATTATGAAAATTTTCATCTTCAGTTTTTATTAAAAATTGGTCAGCCTCTTGGGCTTGGGGTGTCCACTGGTGACCAGATCATCGCGGAAGTAATTCAGTGGGCCGATGATCCGGAAATTGCTAAACAGGAAAAAGAAATGCTGGAAAAACTGCGTTCCTATTCCTTTGGGCAGCACATTCCCATGAATAACTATATCCGAAGAACCGTTTTGGATCATTTACTTCGTTTTTATCGGGAGCATATTGATGGTTTTGGGGAAATACAGTCCATGGCCATTTTAAGAGAGGTACTTTCCTAAAGTTACTTTTCTTCCAAAGGTCACATATCTAATTCTATTGGTTTGACTAAGGGCGGAATCAGCGCTCCGCGAAATTTTATTGAAAATGAAGACAGGTTAAAGGTTTTAATTTGATAACCTTTAGCCTGTTTTTTTGTCATTTTTTCAAAAAACCATTGGATTTAAAAAAATCAGCTCCTACCTTAGTCGCATCTTCTAAAGAATGATGAACACCATAGCGAACATATCGACCTATTCTGTTCAGGGCATTGACCGCCTTGCAGTTCGCTGTGCCCACACTTTTCATCATACTTTCCATCATCATCATTCCTCTTTTTGAGGAGTGTATAATTTTTGAGGTGCCTTCACATCCAGGATGTAGCCCTCAGCCTAACGACCAAATCCGGATATTTTTTTAAAGAACAGCCTTGTAGCGGGTGTTTTGTTATAATCCAATAGTATTTCGGATTTATCCTAATTTATCCATAATTTTTAATGTTAAAGTCGGGTTGTTTCCCGCAGGTCTGCATTTTTTGCAGATGATGGAATAAGAAATTTTATATCCTTAATCATATTATTACATGAGTACTGTATTGCGTTTGGCCGTTCAGAAAAAAGGCCGTTTATCAGAATCTTCTTTAAGCTTGTTGAAAGAGTGCGGGGTGAAATTTTCCAATAATGATCGCAAGTTAAAAGCCACTTCAACTAATTTTCCGATCGAATTTTTATTTCTCAGAGATGATGATATTCCGGATTATGTATCCTCCGGAGTGGCTGACATTGGGATTGTAGGAGAGAATGAGGTCGCGGAAAAAAAGAAAAATGTAGACCTTATTAAACGTTTAGGTTTTTCTAAATGCCGAATTTCCCTGGCGATTCCTAAAGAGGTTGATTATGAGGGTTTAAAGTATTTTCAGGGAAAGAAAGTAGCGACTTCCTATCCGGTAATTCTTCGCCAATTTTTTGAGGAGCAAGGAGTAGATACTGACATCCACACCATTTCTGGCTCTGTGGAAATAGCCCCGGGCATTGGCCTGGCTGATGGTATTTTTGATATCGTATCCTCGGGCTCTACCCTGATCAGTAATGGGCTCAAAGAAGTAGAAAAAGTGTTTTTCTCTGAGGCGGTTTTGGTCGCTAATCCAGGGCTGGATGCCGATAAGCGGGCCATTTTGGATCGATTATTATTCCGCATAGCGGCGGTGCAGGAAGCACGCAATTTCCGTTATATCATGTTGAACGCCCCGGAGGAGGCGCTGAAGAATATTGAGGAGATCCTTCCCGGCGCCAAAAGCCCCACGGTCACGCCACTGTCTACTCCGGGTTGGGTGTCACTGCAGGCCATCATTCAGGAAGATGAGTTTTGGTCCGTTATTGAGGATATTAAAAGTGTGGGAGGGGAGGATATCATTAGCCTTCCGATAGATAAAATGATCAAGTAAGGGTATGAAGATTTATCAGGAACCGGAAAAAGAACAGTGGGAAGCGTTGTTAAAACGCCCCACCCTGGATCTTTCGGAAATATACGGACGCGTGCAGCCCGTGCTCGAGCAGGTGCGGGACAGGGGTGATGAAGCCCTCAAAGCTTTTGGTTTACAGTTTGACGGGGTTGAGCTGGACAGCTTAGCGGTAAGCGCTGAGGAGTTTGTGGAAGCAGAAGCTTTGGTGGAGGAAGAGCTGAAAGATGCCATTCAGCTGGCCGCTGCGAATATTGAGAAATTCCATGCGGCACAGGCACGTCCGGTGATGGCAGTAGAAACGATGCCCGGAGTGAATTGCTGGCGGAAATCCGTGGCCATTGAGAAGGTGGGCTTGTATATTCCGGGAGGCACAGCGCCACTTTTTTCTACCGTATTGATGCTCGGGATTCCTGCTAAAATTGCGGGTTGTGGGGAGATTGTCTTATGTACACCTCCCAATAAGGAAGGGAAGGTGCATCCGGCGATTCTCTTTACCGCACAGCTTTTAGGCATTGATCAGGTCATAAAGGCGGGTGGGGCGCAGGCGATTGCTGCCATGGCTTTTGGTACGGAAAGCGTGCCTCAGGTTTATAAAATTTTCGGGCCCGGAAATCAGTATGTCACGGCGGCCAAGCAGTTGGTCGGGCAAATCACTAATGTGACCATTGACATGCCGGCCGGCCCTTCGGAAGTACTGGTTTATGCAGATGAGGCGGCCAATCCGGCTTTTGTAGCCGCAGATTTATTATCTCAGGCCGAGCATGGAGTTGATTCCCAGGTCGTATTAGTTACCAACAAAATGGCAGTGGTCGAGGCCGTGCAGGAGCAAGTGACCCTTCAACTGGAGACTTTGCCAAGGGCGGAAATTGCAAAAGAAGCCCTGAAACATAGTCTCGCCATCGTGATGGAGGAGGAAGCGCAAGCGCTGGAGCTGATCAATACTTACGGGCCGGAGCATTTGATCCTGCAATCTCAAAATGAAGATGCTATGGCGGAAAAAGTGATCAACGCAGGCTCCGTATTTATTGGGGCCTATACGCCGGAGTCTGCCGGAGATTATGCCTCGGGAACCAACCACACCCTTCCGACGAATGGTTATGCTAAAAATTATTCAGGCGTATCTCTGGATAGCTACCTGAAACAGATTACCTTCCAAAAAATAACTGAAAATGGTATAAAAAACATTGGCCCTGCTATTGAAAAAATGGCGGCCAGTGAGGAACTTAATGGGCACGAAAATGCAGTCACCCTTCGCCTAAAACACTTAAAATCCTAATGCCCATGTTTAATTTATCGAAATTAGTTCGTCCGCACTTAAAATACCTGACGCCTTACTCTTCCGCCCGGGATGAGTACAGTGGTCATGCCAAGATTTTTTTGGATGCCAATGAGAATCCATACGGTTCTGTGGGAGGAGCTTCCTATAATCGATATCCCGATCCGCTTCAGGCGAAGGTCAAAAACAAGCTGGCACAGATAAAGGAGGTAAATCCTTCCAATATCCTATTGGGGAATGGAAGCGATGAAGTGATTGATCTTCTTTTCCGTACTTTTTGTGTACCGGCAGAAGATAATGTGATCATCATGCCGCCTACTTATGGGATGTATAAGGTGTGTGCGGATATCAACAATATCACCGCCCGCCGTACGCCTTTGACGCGGGATTTCTTTATTGATATTCCGGAGGTGAAGGATCAGGTGGACGAAAGAACCAAGTTGATTTTTGTTTGCTCTCCCAACAACCCTACAGGGAATTTATTGCAAAAGGAAGCCATCATTAATCTTTTGGAGAACTTCCAGGGATTAGTCGTGGTGGATGAGGCCTATATTGATTTCGCACCCGGGGCAAGTATGTTGCCCTACCTGAAACAATACCCTAATTTGGTGGTCTTACAAACCTTTAGCAAAGCTTTCGGTCTGGCAGGTATTCGCTTGGGGGTTGGCTATGCAGCAGAGGCAGTGGTGGATATTTTGAATAAGGTGAAGCCACCTTACAATATTTCAGAGCCAACGCAGGAGTTGGCCTTGGAGGCATTGATTCGCTACTCGGAAAAAGACCAGTACGTGAAAGAAATCCTGGCGGAACGTCAAAAATTGGAGACGGTTTTTCAATCTATGCCATTGGTAGAAAAGGTGTATCCCTCGGATGCCAACTTCCTGATGGTTCGGACGAAATCACCCAAAGAGCTTTATCAGTTTTTATTACAAAAGAGCATTGTGATCAGAGACCGTTCCAAGGTCAGATTATGTGAAGGCTGTCTGAGAATTACCGTAGGAACACCGGAAGAAAATAAACTATTGGTAGAAGCCCTGGAGGCCTATCAAAATGGAGAAATCGCCGAGGTATAAAAGCACATGGGGGAGCTGAGACACTCCCCGATGCAGGTAAACGTTATGAAAAAGAAAGTATTATTTATAGACCGAGATGGCACCATTATCGTGGAGCCGATTGAAGACGAACAGGTTGATTCCCTGGAAAAACTGGCTTTTTTGCCCAAAGCATTGTCTAACCTCAGAAAGATAGCCGAAGAGCTGGACTATGAGCTGGTAATGGTGACTAATCAGGATGGGCTGGGGACGCTTTCTTTCCCGGAGGATACCTTTTGGCCCGCCCATAATAAGATGATGGAGATGCTGGAGGCGGAGAATATTCACTTTGCCGATGTTTGTATTGACCGCACTTTTGAGCATGAGGGAGCTGATACCCGCAAACCGGGGACGGGATTACTGAAAAAGTATTTTTCTGAGGAATATGATCTGGAGAACAGTTTTGTGCTGGGAGACCGGGTGTCAGACATTCAGCTGGCGGAAAACCTGGGGGCGAAAGGCATCTTATTGCTGGACGAATTCAAAGATGAAAGAGCGGTGCTGACTACCACCAACTGGGATGAGATTTACCGCTTTCTTCGCCTGCCGGACCGGAAGGCCAGCGTTCATCGTAAGACCAATGAGACGGATATCTTCATCGAGCTGAATCTGGATGGCAGTGGACAGGGGAGTATTGATACCGGCCTGCCATTCTTTGATCACATGCTGGATCAGGTGAAGCGTCATGGTAATTGCGACCTTACCGTAAAGGTGAAGGGTGATTTGCATATTGATGAACACCACACCATTGAAGATACGGGACTGGCCCTGGGGGAGTGTTTTCGTCAGGCTTTGGGAGATAAAATGGGAATTTATCGCTATGGATTTCTATTGCCTATGGATGACTGCCTGGCGCAGGTGGCCATTGATTTTGGTGGGCGCCCGTGGATGATCTGGGAAGCGGAATTCAAAAGGGAGAAAGTAGGCGATTTGCCAACAGAAATGGTGTTCCATTTCTTCAAGTCTTTCTCTGATACTTCCTTGACGAATCTGAACATTAAAGCAGAGGGAGATAATGAGCATCATAAGATAGAGGCTATCTTTAAAGGTTTTGCGAAAGCGATTAAAATGGCCGTGGCCCGCGATCCGCAGACTTTAAATCAATTGCCATCCACCAAGGGTGCGCTTTAGTGACGCATTTTTAAGGAATAGGATAGAAAAAAAGACCGGTAGAGATGCCGGTCTTTTTTTATAATGAATCCGAATTATTTACTGTTAAATTTTTTTGATTCGAGTTATGATGTTTGTCGTCAGGCTCTTATGGGGGTGGTTTTTATAGTCCCAATTTGTGAAAGCTTGCTTTCTCCTCCTTCATCTGCAGTGTTGAAAAAAGCTCGAAATAGGAAACTATACTTTCCTTTTACCCGCCCTGCAGCTCAAAAGAGCATTTAAGCATGAATTGTCCGGGCAAAAAGCCGGAAATCAAGTTTTTAATTACCCGTAAAAGGAAATGCTTACTTTTTGGCTTTATTTTTCTTCTTTTTCTTGGGTTTAGCATCAATGGCGAAGTCTGCTAATTCTTCAATTTCTTTCAAAACCAGCTCATGTTCCTTCTGCAGATAATCAGCCTTTCTTCCCAGATCAGAGACCGTGCTTACCTCATTTCTTTTTTGATTCAGGGCATCATTTATTTTTTCATGAATAGGCTGGAAAAAGCGGGCATCAGAGAAGGCATTTTTATTTTCATACAAGGCTTTACGCAGTTTTCTGCTATACAACTCCACCAGATCAAATTCATAATTACCTAAAGCTACCATATGTTGTGCATTGGTGCTATCATTCGCAATAATGGTAGAGGAGCTTTTCCTGAAGACTGTTTTTACCCTGTTGTTGAAATTTTTTGTAAAGGTAAATTCCGCAACGGTCATTTGGTAGGAGAACTCCATTTGTGCACCAGTCAAATACAACAGGTTATTCATCGAAGGATCTACTTTGCTTTGAGGAGATTTAAAATCAGTTAATTGTAATTTTTGATTGGGCTTCCATTCCAGCTGATCTTGAGCAAATACATTCAAGATCGCCATACAAAAAAGTAAGGTGAAGGTGGTTTTCATTATAAAGAGGTAAATGTTAGTCCTTTCGGATAGTTACTAAAAATCATTTTGTCAGGATTGCCGCGTTTTTTCTCAAAAAGAAATTTCACTATATTTGCACTCTATGCCACAATCGTTACTGGTAGATATTGCCCTGTAAGACGCTCCCCGCGTCGTTTTTTTGGAAAATACCTTTTCCCAGGGCAAGTTATATCTAATCCATTTTATCAATATTTTAAGAGTGCGTAGCATTACGCTTCTAATATAATTACAGTAATGATTAAAACCTTAAAAGAATGGGGCTTTCCCCAAGCTTATCAAAATATATTTCCAGATTTTATTCCGGCACGCATTATCCGTGCACATCGCCAAAAATATGAGGTGGCCTCACCTGCAGGATTGTTTCAGGCAGATTTGGCGGGTAAACTGATGTTCCTGGCAGATGATCCCTCCGAGCTTCCGCAAGTCGGGGATTGGGTGGCGATTCAGCCCTTGGATGATACGCATGCCTACATCATGGAGCGATATGAGCGACGGGCTGTATTGAGTCGGGCAAAAGTGGGTGGCTTTGGTAGTGAGCAGGTTTTGGCCGCTCATGTGGATCTGGCGATTATCGTACAATCCATGGACCAGAATTATAATCTGAACCGGCTGGAGCGCTATTTGGTGCAAATTAGGGCTTGTGAAATACAGCCGGCAATATTATTAACCAAATCGGATCTCTGTACCCCGGAAGAGTTAGCTCAAAAGCTACAGGAAGTGCAGCAGATTGCCGGAGAGGCCAGGGTTTTGCAATATTCCTTATTTCAGGAAGATCTAAACCCCATCCTCGATTTATTGCCTGCCGCGCAGACGGCCGTAGTGGTGGGCTCTTCCGGAGTTGGGAAATCCAGTTTGGTGAATCGGTTATTAGGGCAGGAGATCATGGAAACTTCCGCTATCAGCCATTCGAATCAAAAGGGCCGACATACCACCAGCCATCGTGAATTGGTGCAGCTGTCCAATGGTGCTTTTTTGATTGACACACCCGGTACGAGAGAGTTTGGTTTGAGTCAGAGCGGTGAAGCTTTGGAGATGACCTTTGAGGAGATTGCGGAACTGGCCGATTCCTGTAAATTCCGGGGATGCAGTCATCAACATGAGCCAGGATGCGCGGTTCAGGAAGCGTTGGAAGACGGTCGGCTGGAATGGCGCCGGTGGGAAAGTTACCAAAAGTTACAGCGGGAACAGGAGCATTTTGCGATGGACAAGGTGAACCGCCGCAAGAAAGATAAGGCTTTGGGGAAAATGTACCGGGCCATACAAGGCGAAAGCCGGAAGCGGAAAGGCCGTTCTTAAACCGAAAATTGCATGCTAAATCCTCCTTCACCTGTAATGGAGGGAAAATGAAGGAATGAAGCGCTATTTCGAGTTTTTCCAACAAAGCAGGTGGATGAGGAGAAAGCAAGCCCACCCGAATTGGGTGATAATAAAATCAGTAAAACCACTCAAAAATGCTGATTGTGAGGTTTTAGGGGAGGTTATGATTATGGTTGTGTATATTTAGGTGTTATACACAATGAAGACTATGGTCGATAAACGTAAACTATTTCTTAATACAAATCTTCGCTGCGGTGGCTTCTATGAATTATGTATACAAGTTTGTCCAAGTATAGAATCAAAGCCTCTTTACAAATATGACAACTACATTTGGAGTCTTCCCAATGTTGAGGGACCTTATGACCAAAATTTCAATCAAATAGCTTTAGAACAAAAACCTTGGATGGAGTATCAAGGTATCCTAAATCTTGAAAATTATTCAATTCCATTCAAAACAATCAACATTAGAGAAGATGACCCAATTGAAACAGGTTTTAATTGGTTTGACATATGTTTTTATACAGAAGCCATAGAACAAGTATTTGGGGGAGACTATAATACATGGGAAGATATTCCTAAACCTCCTGAATTATTAAAAAGATTTCTTCTAGAGACTGTGTCGAACTTATATAAAGAGTATAGTTTTGAACTTGGGCTACTTGGTTTTGAAGTTTCAGGACAATACTACTTGGACGACTTAAAGAAGAAACTATCAAAAATGTATTTCACGGAGTTTTTTGTTGGAAAAGAAAAACTGACCAGTATTTTACCTGAAAACAAAAAGGAGATTAATGTAATTTGAAAAAGTGTATAACACTATATATACAGCAAATAGGGCGCTCAGTGGTTAACGAAAGTTCCCTGTTATTTACAAACATCTATGCGGAAGTTAATAATAGGTCTTATAGGTTTTCCTCAAAAGGTAGTGGGGTTAAAAATCCGTCCTGTAAAAGGAGTAGGGTAGTTTTGGCTTTACCTTTTACAAAATAGAATACAGGAGATCATGACGGAAATAGGTTCAATTTCCACTGAGAAATTGAAGATTAAAGGTGTTGTGGTCATTAGCTTATTTTCATTAATCCCTTCTTCTAAAGTCTTTTTAAAGAGGTTTTTTTAAAGAATAAAGAGCGAGAGCCAGCCTTTGTATCCAAAGTTTATTTTGCTACCTTCATGCAGTCACCATCTTTTCTTTTGCATGAGTTTTAATGATGATTTTTTTAGAAGCCTTATTGTAAGTCTGATTTTCGGCTTTTCCTGCCTTTACCTTATTTGGTCATTTCTATTAAATTGAAATCCATATGCTATTATCGGCGGAATCCCTTGCTGATAGTGCTTGTGGTGATGCTGCTCCACCTTTTGAGCCAGTTGGTACTGGCCATCACATTGGGTGAGGGAGAAACCGGAGCATCATTTGATTTGAAGTTATGTATAGCCTTTGGGTTTTCGGCCCTCTTGCTGGGGCTTTTTTCCTGGCTTAACGGAAGCCTCAGGCTTTTCACTCAGGGGCAAGTGGGAAAACTTAACTTTTTTGCAGGGCTTTTTCTTTTTATGCTTAATGGCATAATTCAGTATTTTTGCTTGCCGGTGAATGATTATACCTCAATTTTTTATCCATTAACCCCCTGGTGGAAGAAATGGTGCGTGCACTTTCTGTTCCATTGCTTGAAAAGACCGGCATGAAGCATTATTACATCATTCTGATCATGGGGGTGATTTTTAGTGCCTATCATTTTCCCGATTCTTTTGGTTATGCGGTCTCCATGGTTTTTCTAGGAGGTTTGCTGACCTGGCTTTATCTGAAAGAACGCAATTTGATATCTCTGGTATTGGCAAATGCTGCCTGGAATTTGCCTACCATTTTAATAGGTTTTTAGAAATTGCTTAGTCGAATTATACGATTATTAATCCTGTTAAAGCTACGGGGCCAGAATATGCGGGATAAAGGTTCTAATTCAATTTCAATCAAATGAAGCAAATGCATCTAGAGAAAGTAAGCTTACTCAAATTTGCGCTATTACAAATAGGTATTCACTGTTGTATTTGATTGAAAAAAAAGGCTTAAGGTGAGCTACTTAATTTGGTGTTAAAATGCAAAAAGGAATCTGTAATAGGATGGTAAGCTTGTGGGTTTAAAGAAAACGGTACTTTAAAGTCAGTGCGAAGGCTTATGCTGTTGTCATAATTAACCGCCCCTCTCTACGCACCTTTCGGTCTACATAATGTCCACGAATAAATCCAACCGCTATCCCTACAGGAAGGGCGATCAACAAAAAGGCAAGCTTACCGCTTAACAACAATCCGACAAAGCCCAAGGGTAAACCAATCAATCCGCAACAGGTGCCGGAGTACAGGTTTTGGTGATAGTCCTCGGTGTAGAGTTTCATTTCTTTCTTAGCCAGGCGGGTCAATTGGCGGTAGCTTTTGTTAATCTTACGGCAGAGTCGTTTATCCTGATCATCCAATTGATTCAGTTGTTCAACATGCCTGTTCATCTCCTGAATAATCAGATCACTCGGTGTTCTTCTCAGAAGCTGTTCAATAAGGATCGCCAGTTTGAAAATAGCCTTCTGATAACTGCGATCAGTTTTAAGGCTTGGGCGGTCTTAAAGTGTCATAAGTTCTGTCAATGAGTTTTGGACCGGTAAGTTAGACATAAAATGCGAAATTTTTGTGCGCCATATTTTATTAAATAATTGTCTTCTCCTGAAAGCCAGAAGCTGTATGGATAATAGTGCAAAAAAGGAGAAAATCCCTTATCGTGAAATTGTTGAATTTCAAAAATCGCCTCAAATAAAGCGGGAAGAATTATGAGCCTTTTAAGTGCTGTTTAAATGCTTGTTAAAGATGTGCTTAGGAGGGCAAATAATTGCTATAAATTTTGATGTATTAGCTCCTTTTTCTCTTATTGTTCCGTTAAATTCCCAACGAAATTGGTTCATAGTGGATATGATCGAAAGAAGGAAAGCTTTGTGCAATAGACGGGGAGGAATCAATTCCAGGTACTAAAATAATTATAGCCATGAGTACCCCAAAAAGAAAAACTTTTGAAGTAACCGCACCACTCAGTGTGAGATTATATGCGGAAAGTGCTATTCTCAATCAGGAGGATTGGCGTCTTTTCGAACAATGGACGAGATCTTTAGCAGAAATGGGAGTAGACGCGGTCGTTGTGCCCATTTCCTGGGCCACCGTAGAGCCGGAAGCCAATGTGGATTTAAGAGATCCCGATTCTGATATCGCCTTTAACTGGTCCTATTATTTGAAGATTGCCGAAATCCTGAAGGATAACCGGATCGGCTTTGTGCCGGAGTTCAGCTTTCACTTTCAGGCCGCCAATCCGGAAGATGTGGAGAACTTTGCCTACATGCAGCCCATACCGGAATGGGTGTGGGGGTATTTGCTTACCCGTGAGCCGGGCTTGCAGCGTCTTAGTGATTTGAAGTATGTGTCCGAAACCGGAGATTCTTCTTTTGAAATGTTGTCGCTTTGGGTGGATGACTATGCCCTGCCCTTATACCGTAATGTGATGAAAAGCTTCCGGGAAACTTTTCGGCCACTGGGGATCAATATTCCCAAAATCATGGTCGGAATGGGACCTAATGGGGAGCTGCGCTACCCTAGCTTCAACTTCCACGACTGGGGTGCTTACCCTAATCGCGGCACTCTTCAATGTTATTCTCAACCTGCTTATCGTAGTTGGCAGTCCTGGTTATTGGAGAATTATGGCACTTTGGAAGCCGTAAATCAAGCCTACGGTACAGAATGGGAGAATTGGGCTGCGGTGAAGTTGCCCTGCCCGGAGCATGATATTTTTGAGGGCAAGCAATATATTGAAACCCAGTTTGGTCGTGATTTTAGCAGCTGGTATAATGGGGAGCTGATTAATCATGGAAGAAAAATGCTGGAGATGACTTTCGATGTCTTCCGTCATGAACCCTTCAATAAAGCCAAGGTTGGTTTCCGTCTGCCCGCAGTGCATTGGAAAATTAGTGACCTCAGCATGCCAAGGGTAGCCGAGGTAACCGCGGGTATTATCGCTTCTCATGCAGCACTGGATATTGGTGATCAGCGTGAATATTACCGAACACTGGAAGGTATAGTGCCCGAGCGTTTCAGGAATCAAACGGTGGTGCACATTACCTGCGTAGAAAAAGAAAATAAAGATTATAAAGGATTCTCCCGTGCGGAAGATCTTAGCCGTTGGGTGGCAGAGGCTACTCATCGTCTGGGAATGCGCGTGGTGGCAGAGAACGGCACCAAAGGTGGGCTGTTTGATAATGTAGGCTGGAATCAGCTAGAGAAGGCCATGTTTGATACTGCCGAATATGACGGGCTGAATGTAATCTCCCTGCGCAGCATTTTTGAAAACGAACTGGCCAACAATCGCCTGCATCGCATGCTGGAGCAGGCCAGGAGTCAGAAGGCTTTTTCTCCTGTGAAGCGGAAGTCTTTCCGGGTGATGGGGCCCTTGCATTTATCTGCAGCCAATGATCGCCGCATGATCCAGCGTGATAACTGGCAGGAGTTTGATCGACAGCTTCGTTTGATGAAGGATGCCGGAGTGGAAGCTGTTTCCATCGACGTTTGGTGGGGATTGGTACAGCAGCAGGGCGCGAACCATTTTGATTGGAGTTATTATGACAAAGTGGTGCAACTTATTCGCCTTAATGGGCTGGACTGGGTGCCGATTCTCTCCTTCCATCAGGCAGGAGGTAATGTGAATGATGACTTTACCCAGTGGACGCCGGTCTGGTTATGGGGAGAGTTGTTGCAAAAGAACCCGGAATTGTCTCTTTCGGATATTCAGTATGTCAGTGAGTCCGGCGCCGTTTCGGTGGAGTATGTGTCCCTTTGGGCGGACGAATATGTCATGCCCTACTACCAGAATTTCATGGCAGCTTTCCGCGAGCGCTTTAAGGCTTATGAGGACATGACTGCGGAGATCAACATCAGCTGCGGGCCTGCAGGAGAGCTGCGTTATCCCTCTTATAATTCCCATGACTGGGGAGATTATCCTAACCGCGGAACCCTGCAGTGTTACAGTCGTCTGGCGGTGGAGGATTATCGCCGCTATCTGGAGAAACAATATAGCAATATTCAGGAGCTGAATACCCATTGGGATACCAAGCTGCTGGGCTTTGAAGAGGTCGTAATGCCTAAAGATCCGGATGCTTTTTTTGAGGAACAACAGTACTTCAAGACCGTTGCCGGTCGTGATCTGATCAATTGGTACCACAGTTCTTTATTGTTGCACGGTCGGAGAATTTTAAAGATGGCGCTGGACGTCTTTTCCGGGGAACACTTTGGTTTAACTCCGCTTGGTTTCAAAATTGCCGGAGTGCACTGGAATATTTCCAACCCACAAATGCCTCGTGTCTCTGAGGTGACTGCCGGCCTGGTGAATGCCCATCCCCATATGAACAGTAGCAATCAGCGGGAGTATTTGGAGATGCTTAATATCTTAATTGATAAGGAAGATCGGGATCGTCTGGTGGTTCACTTCACCTGTCTGGAGAAATTCAATAAAGACCATGAAGGCTTCTCCCGAGCAGAAGACCTCGTAACCTGGGTGGCAGATGCTGCCGGAGAATTGAAAATTAATCTGGCCGGCGAGAATGCTACCACCTATGAACTCTCCACCGGGGAAGGCTGGTCACAAATGGAACGCGCCCTGACCCGAACCAACGGCTATGATGGACTGACCATCCTCCGGATTAAGAACCTGCTGGATACCGAATACGGCTTCAGTAGATTTAAAGAGCTGATCCGTAAGCTGGGATAAAAAAAGGAATAAAATGTAAACGCTCCGGTAACATAGGCTTATCGGAGCTTTTTTTTTAGGGGCAGCCCTCCTGACGTCGGTCGGGCTTTCGGGAGTCGCTTTTTTTGCGAGCCGCTACGCCTTTAGGCTGCAAAAAAGAGCTTCGCAATCCCTCTATCCCTCTGCCGAATGGACGTCCTTGAATGGGACTGTGGTAGGCGGGAGGTAGCCCGAACGAGGCTGGCTTTAAGCCGGATTGTGAAGGCTAAAAGCCTCCTTTAGCGGCAATGCAGGAAAAAGGAAGGGTTCGTTTCCTAATTCAATTTTTTCCAAGGAAGCAGATGAATGAGGAGAAAACAAGTCTGACCAAATCTGGGCTAATAAAAAAATCAGACAGCCCGGGTTAATCATGAATGATTTGGTGACAAGAGATTGGGCTTTTGTCTGCAAGAACAAGAAAGCCCTGTTTAATGGAAAAAACAGGGCTTTGGGTAAGATCGTTGGTGGCTTATACCTCCTTTTCTTCTTTTTTCATGATTGCTGCTACAATGGCTCCGATGATTAAATAACCAATAATTCCTCCCATTACGCCTTGTAATGTGGATGCTAAATAACCGGCAGGATCTTTTAATTTACTATTTAATTCTTCAATAGCTTTATCAATTTGAGCTTCTGGAGCTCCTATGTTTTCAAGAAAGGAAACAGTTTCTTGAATTTGTCTGTCAATTGATCCAGGGTCAATCACTGTCCCATATAGGTATCCAAATAAACCGGAAATGATGGAACTTACCACAGTAATAATAGCGACTATGGCAAAAGCATCTCCAAATTTAATTAATCCCTGATTTTGTTTTTTGAAGGCTTTTATGCCCAGCACAAAAAAGAGGATTGATGAAAAAACTCCCAATGCGATTATGCCGAATTTTATGCCCATGCCTGGGAAATTTTGGCCAGCAACATTCAGTATTATTCCTACAATAGAAAGCATTATTCCATACCGAATCCCTAACTCCTGCTTCAGTTTTGGGTTTGCCTGGGCAGTTTCTTGATTTTCAACAGTCATCATAGATAAAAAATTTATTGATTTATTTCTTTCTGAGTAGGAAAGATACAAAAATAGATAAAAATAAACCAATAATAAGATTCGTCCAGAGGTAATTATTGATGGCCAGATTCAGGGCACCAAAGCTTTTGATCTGCTCAATTTTTTCTTGTGCAAAGCCTTCAACCCCAGCATAATCATTGATCTGTTCCATATTGGTGGAGGCCACCAGCAAGCGGGCCTCTTTCTCCATTTGGAGGACCTGATCGTTATATTCAAAAAGCAAATAAAGGGTTAGTGAGCTGCCTACTGCAATCAGGCAGTAAGTGATGAAGCCTACTGCTCCTCCCTGCCAGAAGTGTAGCTTTTTTCCCTG
The DNA here is from genome assembly GCF_036244895.1 of Persicobacter diffluens. Taxonomy (NCBI): domain Bacteria; kingdom Pseudomonadati; phylum Bacteroidota; class Cytophagia; order Cytophagales; family Persicobacteraceae; genus Persicobacter; species Persicobacter diffluens. Next base: position 2,839,096 of record NZ_BQKE01000001.1, on the reverse strand, counting down.
CTGACTTCGCAGTTCAAAGGCTGCCCCAAAGATGAAAGCAAAAAGCATGATAGCATGCAAAGGTACCGGTAGTGCCATGGGGGGATTTTGAAAAACAAAAGCCAAGGCAATATAAGAAGTGGCAAATACCAAGGCCCCGACTGCTCCATAGCGAAGGCCGGTTTGAATAAGTGGTTGGTTCATTGATTGTCTGTTGATAAAAATAAAAATACCGACTCAGGTAAAGCCGGTATTTTGGGAAATAAAAATGTTAATATTCAATATGGTACTGACCGTTATTGAAAGTGGCCTTCACACGGCCGGTCAGTTCCTGTCCCCAATAGGGGTTATTTTCTGATTTTGATTGGTTAGTGCTGGCATCTAAAGTCCATTTACTTTCCGGATCAAAAAGGGTGAGGTTCGCCTGCGCCCCTTCCGCAATGCTAGGCACCTCCATTCGTAATAATTCTCGTGGGGCGATGGTCAGTTTTTCCAGCCAAAGTTCCATTTCTAATCCGGAATTTAGCATGCTGTGCAATAAGGTTTGCTGTCCTGCGATACCGGCATCCGCCAAATCAAATTCGAGTTGCTTGCATTCCTGATCTTGTGGTTGGTGAGCAGAAACTACCGCATCGATGGTTCCGTCTTTCAGTCCTGCGATCAGGGCTTCCTGATCTTCCTTGGAACGGAAAGGAGGGAATACCTTCAGATTGGTATCAAAGGTGTGCAGGTCTTCATCGGTGAAACACAACTGGTGGGCAGCAATGTCGCAGCTTACCTTTAAGCCCTGTGCTTTGGCTTCCCGAATTTTGGCTACGGCCTCTTTGGTGGATATGTTGGAAAGGTGGATTTTACCTCCTGCATATTCTAATAATTTCAGATCACGGATCACCATCAGCTCTTCGGCCATGGAAGGAATCCCTTTCATGCCTAAAATAGTGCTCTCCACGCCTTCATGCATTAAGCCAAACATCGACATCCATCGATCTTCCGGGCGGTTCATCAAAATACCATCAAACTTTTGTAGGTATTGCAGGCTCTTTAAAAGAATATCACTATTGTAGAGTGGTTTGTTCCCCTGAGAGAAACCTACAGCTCCCGCTTCATGCAAATCATTGATTTCGGTGAAGTCTTCTCCTTTCAATCCCTTGGTTAAAGCACCCAGGGCGTGTAATTGAACCAATGCAGTGCGGTTGCCGGACTGAATATAGCGGATATCATTTTTAGTCTGAATAACCGGTTCGGTTTCCGGTACCAATGCGACTTCAGTAAATCCGGAAGCTTGTGCCACCGCTCTACCGGAGTACAAATCCTCTTTATGCTCTAGTCCCGGGTCACAATAGTTGGCCTGTAGATCAAACCAACCAATGGTCAGGATCATCCCCTGAGCGTCAATGGTTTCATCAGCCTGAAGGGATTGCTGAGATATTTGGGCGATTTTTCCCTGATCATCTACCAAAACATTAGCCGTCTGGCCATGAAAGGAGGAGCCGGCATCCATAATCCGGGCATTTTGAATGAGGATACTCATTGGTATTCGTTTTTCTTTTTTCGAAAAATGTTTTTCAGCTGTTGAAGGCTAAAGGTACCGTTTTTTTCGAAAGAATGAGGTTTTCAAAAAATCGGGCTATTTCCAATAGCGTATCAGTAAGCTTTCAAAAAACAAAAATAATAAAGCTAAGGCAATGAAGTATACCCAAAGCGCTTTTCCTCGATAATTTTCATCTAATCTTGCTTCCAGCTGCTGTTCATTTTCTACAGAAATGATCTCAACTCCCTGATTTTGAGCCCAGGTGGAAAGATCTTCCGCTGAAATAGATTTTAGTAAAGATTCTTCCTGTGGGTAATTAAATGCCAGGCTGCTGACCGTTTGCTGCTTTTCATTGACCAGCTCATAAAAACCGGTACCCAAAGCAAAGCGTGGAAGCTCCATGATCAGGCGGTTGCCCATCCATTGCTGTGCAGGAATCACTTCCTGCTCATCATTTTTTAGCCTTAGGAGCTCCTGATTGTAGGTTTCCAAACCTCTAAGTTGAATATTGGCGTCTCGTAGGGAATAATACAGTTTAGTACTTCCTTGTCGGCTCTCATTGGCCAGCTTATACATCACCGGAACGAATAGCGCCTGTAAATGAAAATCCGAATAAGCGGCATCGATTGGGCTGGCCAGGGCGGTCAATTTTCCTGAACCCTGAATCTGGGATGCCAGAAAGGCATCTCCGGTAGAGAATTTTAAATGGGTCTCGGGAGTTTTCATTGGGGCCACTACGGTTTGAGCAGAGAACATCCGGAAATTTTTCTGCTGTCTTTCAAAGACATTTTCAAAAAACGGATCATTAAGGTCTACCGCTTGAAGGGGCATTTTTTTGATTTTATCCACCGGGATAACGGTCACGAATGGCGCTAATCGTTTATAAGTGTTCGCTGCGGCTGTTTCCGAAGGAATAATCAATAAGTGGCCCCCTTTATCCACCCATTGTTGTAAAAAGCTTTCTAAAGAAGGGCTGATGTTGACCACGGCATTCAGCACAATGAAATTAGATTTTTCCAGTCTGGCATAATCCAGAGCAGTGGTTTTCATGCTTTCAAATTTGAAAAGGTCCTCATTTCCGAAAACCCGCTCAATGGCTTGGGAGGCCTGATTTTCATAAATTTCCACGGTTTCCACCGGAGGAGATGGCTGCAGCACCAGATAGCGCTCATTATCAAAAGAGACGGGGAATTCCTCAATCACTACCTTCACTTTGGCCGGGGCCACCTGCATCGGCACATCAAAGGTAACGAGTTGTTGTTCTCCGGCCTGTAGGTCAATGACGGTGGCCGATGACTGAATATCATTGATGAGCATCTTAACCGGAAGGTCATTATAATTTTCCTGCCCGGCATGTTTAAGGCTAATGGTAAGCTGATTCTTTTGCTCGGGCAGATAATAGGGAGTGTTCAAAAACACCGAATCAATTAAAATATTTTCCACCTCCGGGCTGGTCACCGGTACAAGTTTTAATTGAATCAGGGAGTCCAATTGCAGGGCCGCCAGATTTCCCGCAGTGGATTCCTGAAAGTCGGACACCCAGTAAAAGTCAGCCTCCGGTTTTTCATCATTCCATTCTGTTTTTTGGCGTTGGTAAATTTCCGGGAAGGATCTTTCAATGGCCGAATGCCTGACTTCCGTTAATTTCTCATCCAGTTGTTCTGCCGAGCGATTTACTCTTGCTTCGGGGCTGAAGTCATTGGTTAATAGCTGGAATTTCGTTCCCTGAGGATACATTTTCAAAATCCGCTCCACATAGGCAACGCCCATGTCCAAAGCGGTGGTATTATCATCCACCTTATTGCTCATGCTCATGGAATTGTCTAGATAAATGTAGACCATCCGGCTATTGAGCATTTCCTCTTTGGCCGGAAGCATGGGTTGGGTAAAAGCGATCACCAAAGCAGCCAGGGCCAGCATCCGGGAGGCCATGATCAGCAAATACTTTAATTTATTTTGACTATGGGTGACTTTTTTAGCCTGCGAAAGGAAGCGGGTATTGGTAAAATATACTTTTTTGGCCTTCCTGAAATTAAACAGATGTATCAGGATAGGGATGGCGAGTAAGCCGAGGCCAAATAGCATGTATGGAAATAGCATAATCATGGATTGATGGTGAGCTTGGACGAGCACAAAAAATGCAAAACATTAAATAAATGCACTAATGCGACCAAAATAGCAATAATTTGCGATGAGTAAACAGAATATTCAGTATAAAAAAATCTCTTATTAATCATCCCTTATTAATTCTTTGACTGCCTGCAGCAAGATTTGGTTACGTTCTAAGGAAAGATTGTCATCAATGGACTGATGATCTGATAAAGAAGTTTGGAAAGATAGTAATGGAAGGGAAGAGAAGTTTGTGTTTGCACTTTTTCGATGAATTTGCCAATGGAAAAAAGGGAAATCAAATTGTTGCCGGCTTTGGGTAAAGGTGATCGGGACATCGCTAATGGTTAGCAGGATAACGCCTGCTGTATTCTTGAGTAACCATTCTTCATGATATTGTAAAAACTGTTCCAGCTGTAGATGTGATCCAAATCTACGTTGGAGCAGGGCATCAGCTCCCAGCAAAAACTCCGCTTGTAAATTAGCCAGCATACTTTCGGTGGATGGTTTTTGGTAGGAAGCATTTATCCATAGTTCGGGCAGCAAGCCTGCTTTTTCATCCTGCCGATATGCTTTAGGGCTTTTGCTTAACATTCCCCGGGTATATTCATGTAGCTTTTTTTCAAGGACCTGATCTTTCCTCCTGGCATTTGGGCTCACCCATGATTTCAAAGAGGGGACATTCTGAAGCAGGAAATTAAACATCATCGGGTTAAAAATCTCCCTTTCCAAATCGGTCCGATAAGCCCTCTGACTCAGGTTAAGGTTGTATCCTGACTGTTTTCGGTGAAATAGTTCTCGGTAGTAAGCGGCGCCCAGTAGGCCGCTGCCTTGTCCGCTAATGGCAAAGGTATGGTTTAATATGGAGTACTGCCGCTTTTGATCCAAAGCCTGTAGCGCACTGAAAGTCCACACAATACTGGATTGCCCCTGTCCCTCACATTGTATCAGTAAAATATAAGGAGGCGTTTTTTGAAATTTGGATCTCCATTTGATCAGGCGGATTCGTTCTTCATTTTGTTGAGCGGTGGTGATGCTGTAGTTGTTGTGATGTAAAGGGGAAGGAAGGCGTTGAGTATACAGCAATAAAGTAAGCAGTAGGAGCAATATCGAGGATGCCCAGCGGCCTAACCAGTAGGTGATCGCGGCAAAAAGCAATATGGCCATGGCCATCAGAAACAGCATGCCCGTAGCAGCAGGTAGATGGAATTTACTGTCCAGAGGTAATTGAATACTAGCCTGAATGATTAGCAATATGAATAGGGCTAAGAGGAGCAGGTTAAGCTGATAGTTCGACAATTTTTGGCTTTTGAAGGATGGCTCTTCCCAACCCGATTCATCTAGGTAAATCTTTTGGAGGCGCAGGTTGAAATACCAGCTAACGGCAAGAGGCTGCCTCTTTTGGCTTTGTTCCTTGGTGTTTGAAGGGTTTTGCTTTTTTATTGAATACAGTGGCTTTGATATTGAACGATGTTTAATAGGATTGATAATAGGATGCTCAGCAAGCACATACAGTACTGCCTGGGTCAGGATGGCAAAGCAGGGAAGTAATAGGATGCTGACTAAAGCGGATAAGGGAAGTTCGCTCAGGTGAGTAAACAGTATAATAATATGCGTACCGATTAACAGTACCGGGAGGAGGGCATTATTAAGCGAAAACAGACTGAGCGGTCTTTTTTGATTAAAAATGGAGGGAAGTCGATCGCTGAGAAGTACAAATAAACTCACTTGCCAGGCGGTGATCAGGCAGCCCCAGCCAATGCCGAGAAAGATGAAACTCCAACCATTAATTTGACCTTTAAAAAAAGGTTCCCACAGGAAGATGCCCATTTCTCCACCAGTGGCCATGGGGAGAAGTAAAGCTCCAAACACCAAAATAATAGGCAGGTAAAAGAGTGGATACCGAAGGAAGCTTTGCCATAAAAGGCTCAAGGGTAAACTAAGGGGTGTTTTTGGGGACATATACAGGAAAGTAGTCTATAATATTCATACTCCTGTGGTAACGGAAAGGGTACGGAATTTCACCCGAATTCTCGTTTCAAATTTCGATTCCTGACTCAAGTGATTGATTGGCAACCTATTAGGTTGTTGTTTTTTCAGGGGTGTTTAAGTTTTGGAAGTCTGTCAGCTTTTTCATTTGAGTAGGGGAGAGTAAGCCAAACTCCGGGGCTATTCCCCCTTATTGAATTTCAACCCCAATTATTTACCGCTTGCTTTATTGGCTTGTCGCAAAAGGCCAAAAAAAATCAAAGGGTTGTGGTTAGTTTTGCTGTTTTTTTAAAGTTCAAATGGGGGATGCTTGCTTTCCCCTTACTTTATCCGCTTCCTTGGAGGAAACTCGAAATAAGGAAAATTCATTTATTTCCCGTAATGCAATTAAGGAGGGTTTAAGCCGGATTCCAATGAAACAGATGAATGAGGAGAAAGCAAGTTTGCCCAAATTGGGGCTAATATAAATTAATGAAATCAAATTATTATAAACTGACACTGCTTTTTCATAAAACTACAAATGGGCAAATTATAGGTATGATCTAGTTCCCAATGGGAGTCTATTTGATTTGAGCGCTTGTTTATGGGTTAGCTTACTACCTTTACAGTATTGACATTATGGTATTAAATCTTCCACATCAATAATCCGGCCTTGATCAATGGGCGGATAGACAAGGGTTCTGCTGGCGACCAGAAGGCATCACAGCGACATTTTTGCAATACTTTACCAGTCTCGCGTCATCTGCAAATGTCGCCTTGATGGATTCCGTCAGCAGGTTCATTGTCCCGCCGACATTGATCACAGCCTTGATTTTTTTGTTTCGTTTTTTATCAAGAAAAAATGAAAAAGAAACGATTAATTATGCTGTATAAGGTATTGATTGGCTGATTTAGCTTTTTATGAAAAAGCCCTTTATGAACTGAAAATAAGTCCCTTGTGCTTAGTTAATGAATTTAGTGCTGAATAATTCGGCTTAAGATTAATTCGGGACAATATTCCAGCCTGATGTAATGATTGTAATTTTTATTATAAAAAAAGCAGGTGTTTTCTTCCTGCTTCTTTCTTCACTTATTGCCATATGCCATATGCCATATGCCTTATGCCTTATGCCTTACGCTTTTAATGCTTTTTGCATAAGTTGAATCATCATGCCATCTTTTAGCCCTACTTGAGGAACCAGAATTTTGGGAGATTCACATATGGCCATTACCCCCAAATAAATGTCCGCCGCCGGAACAATTACATCCGCCCGATCCTCATTCAACTTGAGTTTGTGAATACGGTCCTCAATGGACATGCCGTTCAGATAGTCACGGGTGGCTTTCAAATCTCCCCGGCCAAGGGTAAAGGCGACATCCGGTGTGGCCAGCTGAAAAAGTTTATTGATGTTACCGCCTGTTCCCAAAGCTGCAATAGGGCCATATTTGGGGTTCAGATGGTGAGAAATCCAATGTCGGATTTCTTTCCAAACAGGGTCGTCCTTTTCCTTGACTCTAACGGAGCCAATCTGGAAAGATTTGGAGGCCCGTTTTTTCCCGTTTCGGTGAATATTTAATTCCGTGGAACCACCTCCAACGTCTATGTGTATAAATGATTCGTCATCAATAAAATCTGCAAGGGCTAAATCAGTAATTTCGGCCTCTTTTTTTCCATCAATTACTTCCACTAAAATGCCGGTTTCTTTTTCAATGGCCTCAATGATTTCAGGACCGTTATGGGCTTCACGGGAAGCAGAAGTGGCGTAAGCCATCATATAATCCACCTCATGCAGCTCCACCATTAATTTAAAGCATTGCATGAGCTTGAGGTATTTGTTTTTACGCTCCTCCCTTATTTCACCATAGTTGAAAACGTCTTTTCCCAGGCGAAGTGGATATCGGATGTATTCGATTTTTTTGAGAGTGGGGGAATCTGGGGCTCCTAAAATGGCGCTGATCTGGATTCTTGCTGCATTAGATCCAATATCAATGGCAGCAAGCTTGATGCGTTTTTGACCCATAAAAAGTTTGTGTTGTTCTGGGGATCAAAATTATTGATTTTTTTGAAATCTTTTGTGGCATTGATAGACATTTGATGGCCTTCATTCCTGGAAATTTGATTAAGCCTTTAATTTTTTATGAAATTATTGCCGTGTACCTTCCGAAAAGGATAGGCCTTTTGCTAACTTTGTTTGCAATAGAATTGATTTTAAGCTGGATATGAATAAAAGAATGGCGGCGGTTGCTGCTTTGATGATTTTTTGGCAGGGGGTGATGGCCGACAATGTAAAGAAAGTCTATAAAGCCATCGAGAAAAAGGAATATGAAAAGGCGGAGGCTTGGTTAAAAGATGATATGCAATTGGATTCTTTGGCACCAGCGGTCAATCTGGCCTATAGTGAATTGTACTTACAGCTCGAGTATGAGAAATATAATATAGATTCAGCGCACCAAAGAATACTGGCGGCTCAGCGAGGATATCACAATATAGATGATGAGCGGGTGCTGGATCGTTTGGAAAGGGCCAGTGTTAATCAGGCGGTGCTGGATCAGCAAGAAAGAAGAATTGATTCTCTGGCCTTTGATCTGACGCAAAAGATGGCGGCATTGGATCGCTACAATTATTTTATTGCACAGTATCCTGAAGCCCCACAACATGCCCAAGCTATTTCTGAGCGAAATCAGATGGCCTTTGATCAGGCAGTGGAAAAAGGGACCTTTCTTTCTTATTTCCAATTTATGCAGCGCTATCCGGATGCGGATCAGTATGAGGCCGCACAGGAAAAATACGATGCCCTGTTGTTTGAGGCAAAAACCAAGAATGGAAAGCTGAAGAGCTTTATGAGCTTTCTGGAGGAATATCCGGATTCTCCTTTCCGCGGACAGGCAGAAATTCAGATTTTTGATTTTATCGCTTCGGATAATTCCGAAAAGCCACTATTATGGTTTTTGCAGGAATATAGCCAAACGAGTGCGGCCGCACCTATTGCGATGGGTTACCTTTATTATTGGTATAAAGAGCAGGGAAATCTGGATAACTTTTTTGAAAGGTTTGCCCATGTTTCAAAGATTGACAGCCTGCAGCATTTTTCCAATATATCCGAAGGAAGTTGGGTGCCATTTTATGAGGATGGGGAATTTATCTTCATTGATCAGAATGGGGAGGAGGCCATGCCCAATAGGTTTGATCAGGTGGCCAGAGATTATAAATGTGACCCTGTAGCGGAGGATGTGTTGTTAGTCATAGAGGATCAACAACCAAAATTATTAGCAAGAGATGGCCATTTGGTTTTCCAGGGGAAAATCAACGAAGCTTATGATTTAGGCTATGGCGTGATGGAAATCATCAATGAAGGGCTGCATGGGCTGGTGCATAAAACCGGCAAAGTACTGGCAGCGCCGCAGTATGAAGAGATTAGAAGACTCTCGCCTTCTTTCTTTGCGGTAAGAAAGAAGAAATATTGGGGCGTGGTTTCTGCGACGGGGCGTTTGGCATTGAAGCCGGAATATGATGAAATAGAGCAGGAAGGCGATTTTTATATTTTCCGCAAGGGCAAGAAATATGGCATCACCAATAAGCAGCAATTGGTAAAGGGTGCGGATAATTCTTCGGTACCTCTTTTCTTCAATTATGATGATTATGAAGTGGTGGGGCAGGATCATGTCATTGCCATGGTGGGAAATCAGGAATCCCTATTTAATAATAAAATGGAAGAGATCATTCCTTTGGGCAATCATGTGATCAATTCCGCTGGCCCCAATTGGGTTAGCAGAACTTCAGATTATCTGATGTTTGACCCATTGGGTAAAATGAAATATGAGATCGCCTTCGATGCCATTGCATACAATGATAAATGGTGGGCAGCCGAAAAGGATGGCTGGTCTTTTCAGCATTGGGAAGCAGACCATCTGCCACAGTTTGATTTTGATTCGGTGGCATTCTTGGGTAAAGAGTTTGCTTATGTGAAATCCGAAGACTCCACGACGGTTTATTTCTCCTCCGGAAATTATAAAAATCTGGACAAGGACTATAAGTGTAGAATTGTCAAGTCCGGTTTTGGTAAAGATGCCGTGGAATACCTGGCCCTGATTGAAGGGAAAAACTGGAAGGTGTTACTGGATGGTAAGGGAGAAGAGGTGATAAAAGGTAGTTTTAAGGAGATTGTACCGCTGGATACTTCCATGTTTGTAGTGGAGGCCAATGGCAGAAAGGGCTTGATGAGCCGGGGAAGCAAGCAGGAGCTTAAAATGCTCTATCAGGGTATTGCGGATTTCCATGATGGTTATGTTAGCTTATTGCTCAATGGAAAGTTTGGTATTTATAACCCTTATAATGCCTTATATATTCGTCCTCAGTTTACGACTAAACTTAACCCGATCAATGACCAGATGTTGATCGCCGATAAGGCCGGGAAGCTCGGGATGGTGGATGAAAAAGGGAAAACTCTGGTTAACTTTCAGTATGACCGGATTGAAAACTGGAATGATTCCCTGGTGCTGGCCAGAAAAGAAAAGCAGTGGGAAATTTTGGCTGTGGAGAACAAGGAGGTTGTTTTTGATGAGATTGAGCGTTATTTGCCAGTGAATCCTCAGGAAAAAGGCGGCGACCTGATTGTGGTGGTGAACGGCAAGGAAGGTTTGTTCAGTCTGGAAAAGGGGGTGAAAATAAAGCCTACCCTGGATCGCCTGATAAATGTCGGGACTCCGGCGAAACCACTGTATAAAGGCGAAAAGTATATTGCGGAGGCTGATTTGTACCTGTGGGTTTATTATGATGCGGAGGGTAATCGACTAAGACAGCAAACTTTTAATGCCGAGGAGTTTGAGAATGTAGATTGCATGGAGCTGTAAAAGCTTCGGAGCTTTTCTGGTCCATCTGATTCGGTTACCAATAATGCCCTACGATGAATCAAAAAAAAGGACGTCCTAATCAAAGGGCGTCCTTTTTTAATACTTTAAGGAATGGATTAAAAGGCTGCAAGTGCCTTTTCAAGGTCGTCAATCAATTTTTTAGCTACCTGACGAGGTTTTTCTTTTTTGTAAGCTAATAGTGCTTTTAAAGTTTTTTCGCCAAATTCTACTAATCCTTCCGGATTCTTATCGTAGTTGTAGCTTCCGATTACCCATGCCAACTTCTCTCTAAGTTCCGCATGAGGTTCCAGGTCCAATTTTTCTAGTTTGGTTAAAGCATTTGAACATGCTTTCTCTAGTGCTTCAGATTTTGGATCTACTACTGTCACAGTTTCTGCCATATTTTTGGTGAGTTAATAATAGTCCTAATGAATTAGGGGGTTAAAGAAATGCGAGATAAATGGTACGATAATTATAAAAATCATCCTTTATTGTGTGCTCGCAGTTTTAAAGTAGGGATAAGAGTTTGTTTTTGAAAGGATTAAGTGTAAAAAAATCAATTTGATGAAGGTTGCTAATAAGTGTTTTTTAGTATTTATTCTCCTTTTTTTTAAATATTGTTACAGTGTATCAGGCTTTCTATTTTGATTATCTCAAAACACATTTTGTTTCTGGCTGGTAAATTGGAAATATCATGAAAAGAGATTTTTTTTATCAAAAAGCAGCTCGCGTAATTTTTTTTGGTTTTTTGCTTTTTTTTGGACGATTAAAAGCGTGCTCCCTTATTTCTGTCATGGCTTCGAGCAGTGGCTTTCCCCTACGATTCCTTTGTTTTTTTACGCGCTTCTTATGATGAAAAAGCGACTTTGGCTGCTATTGGCTTTTCCATAGGATTCTGTGAAATTTTGCCACTTTTTCGTTTAGGTTTACGTAGTTTTAGATACATTTACCAGTATTGAACTTACAATTGATGTCTAAACAAATGAATATAGAGCAGGAAATTAACCAAAAGGCATTTGCTAATCCCAGAGAAAAGGTGGTGGTGAACCTGTTATTTTCCGCTGGCTGGTTAAGCGGCTTGCAGAATCAGGTCATGAAGCAATTTGATATTTCTATTCAACAGTTTAACATCCTTCGGATTTTGCGGGGGGTATATCCGGAAAGCGTTGCGCTAAAGGTTTTAACCTCAAGAATGATTGACCGAATGTCCAATACCAGCAGGCTGGTGGAGAAATTACGCGCAAAGGACTGCCTGGAGCGGGCGATTTGTCCTGATAACCGGCGGCAGGTGGAGATACGCATTACTGAAAAAGGCCTGAAGCTGGTGGAAGATGCGAGTGGAGCACTGAAGGAAAAGGCGTATTTTATGGAAAAATTAAGTCCGGAGGATGCGGAAACTCTGAGTAATTTATTAGATAAAATGCGGGGTTAGGCAGAATAATTTCTAGCTAGGGGCGAAGATGCTATTATTTCCGACTGAATTGCTTTACTTTTGTATTTTAGAGGCAATAATTCTACTTTTCAATTAAAAAAAGTAGTTTTTATTATCTTTTTCTAAGAAGTGTAAAAGTTGATACAATCGCTTTAATAATATGAATTATGAGCATTTAGCGGTCGGGCTTCGAAACCGAGCCGCCAAATATAAAGAAAGAATCGCTTACTATTACCAACCCTATGAGGGGAAGGAATGGTTGCCGAGCAGCTGGTCGGAGTTTGCCCAAAACATCGATTTGGTAGCGAGTGCGCTGTTGGGTTTTGGTTTGCAGGAAGAGGAAAAAGTAGGGATATTTTCTCAAAATACACCGGAATGGACCATTTCCGATTATGCGGTCATGTCTCTTCGTGGAGTTGTTGTTCCTATTTATGCTACCAATACCGTCGGTCAGGTCGAATACATATTAAATGATGCGCAGGTTCGCATTCTATTTGTAGGCGGGCAGGATCAGTACGATAAGGCCATTACTTTATTGGGGAATCACCCGACTTTAAAGCAAATTATTGTTTTTGATCCTACGGTAGATATTAGTGGGCAAAAAGACGTCATGTATTTTTCTGATCTGTTGAAACTTGGTGCGGAGGAAAATCGCACTTTGATGATACAGGATCGTTTGGCGAAAGCGAAGTTGGAGGATCTGGCGACCATTATCTATACTTCCGGAACTACCGGAGAGCCCAAAGGGGTAATGCTGGATCATAGTAATTTTGCTTTTACGAATGAAATTCATGACCTCCGCATATCCGTTAGTGAAGAAGATACTTCTCTTTGTTTCCTGCCATTGAGTCACGTTTTTGAAAGAGCATGGACCTACTATGTTTTTTACAAAGGAATGACCAACTACTATCTGCGCGATACCGCTACGGTGGCAGATGCCCTGAAGGAAGTGAAGCCATCGGTGCTTTGTTCGGTCCCTCGTTTATATGAAAAGATTTACGGTACCATTTATTCCAAGCTAGAGGAGGCTCCAAAGGCCAAGCAAAAGCTTTTCAACTGGGCAGTGGGAGTAGGGAAAAAGGTGATGAACCGCCGAAGAGTAGAGCGATTTGTACCACCACACTGGAAAATTCAGCATGCTATCGCCGATAAATTGGTGCTTTCCAAAATTCGGGAGAATCTTGGAGGTAATATTCGGATGATGCCCTGTGGTGGTGGAAAGCTATCAGACAATATTGTGGAATTTTTCCATTCAGTAGGCTTAGTCGTGAAGATTGGTTACGGAATGACGGAGACTACTGCCTCGGTGACTTGTTTTGAAGATACTCATTTCGATGTGCGTTCCGCCGGAAAGACCATGCCTAAGGTGGAAATCCGCATGGGAGCCAAGAATGAAATTCTGGTCAAAGGCGGTAATGTCATGAAAGGCTATTACAATAAGCCGGAAGCTACGGCGGAGGTTTTAAGAGATGGCTGGCTACATACCGGTGATGCCGGACGATTTGATTCCCATGGTAACCTGATCTTTGAGGAGCGGCTAAAAGACCTGATGAAGACTTCAGGTGGTAAATATATTGCTCCGCAAATGATCGAAACGCAGGTCGGAAAAGACCAGTTCATTGAACAAATCGCCGTGATCGGGGATGAGAAGAAATACGTGACAGCACTGATTGTTCCGGCTTTTGATACCCTGGCAGAGTGGGCGAAAAAGCGTAATCTGGAGTTTTCTAACGTGAGAGAAATGATTGAGGACAGCGCAGTGGCGGAGTTTTTCAATGAGCGTGTGGAAATGCTTCAGAAGAATCTGGCGCGTTTTGAGCAAATCAAGAAGTTTAAATTATTGCCGAATCAGTTCACGCAAGAAAATGGGGAGTTGACGCCTACCATGAAAATTAAGCGTAAGGTGATCAACGATAAGTATAAAAAAGAAATTGATGAAATGTATGAGGAAGGAGACAAGCCTCAGCATAAGGCGAGCTAATCTTTATCAATTTCAGGACAAAAAAAGCGGAACTTTCAAGGGTTCCGCTTTTTTTATGGCAATTTTATTCCTGAATAAAGGTAGGGAAGGGTTGCCCTTCCAGGGGTTCATTGGCTTCCAGGAACTCATTATAAGCAAATGCGGCTTTATCATAATTGATCCGCTGGCTCAATACCTGATCATGTAAATCCTGTATGCCCTGAATTAATTCAGCCATCGCCGGGTAATGATCGAATTTTGGATTTTCTTTGCTGTAGTTGATCACGGCATAAATAACGCCCTGTTCCAGGCTATCGTAGGCGTCTACTTTATGAATATTAGTGATTTCCTCCTGCTGATAGCGATCTTTTTTTAACTGTGCAATCTGCTCTTTTAGCTGCTGAACGGCCTGCGGGTCAAAAGCTTTGGTGTACTCCACTTCTTCCAGTAGTCGGCTTAAGTATTTGATTTTTTGATCATCCTCCGCGATCATGCTTTTCCAGCTGGAGTCCGCTGAGGCTTTTAATGTGCTGGCCTCCAGGGTTAATTGGTTTAATTCATTGTTTTGTTTTTTCTTCTTGCGGGTGTCACAGGCCGCAAAGGTGAAAATGGTTAAGAACACGATGAAAGTGCTCAGGGGGTATAGACCGAAACGAATTTTCATGAACAATTGATTTTGGTTTTCTTTTTGCAGCCATTTGTCGGGAAAGGCTCCAAATTTGTAATCTAAGGAGGGAAATTCAGTAATTTTGACAAAATATCCCAATATTTGTATTTAAATACCTATTAAAACATTCTATGCTTAATAAGAGTAATCTCAATTATCAAAATAGCCGCGAATACATCAATCGCCTCAATATGATGCTGTATATGCTACTGGCGGTACCTTTGGCGATCTTCGTGTATGTCTATCTTCAGAAACAGAATAATACCTTTACCCCACTTTTGGAATTCTCTGAAAATGTGCTGGCAATAGTACGAGGCGCTTTTGGTTTGCTGGTGTTTACCACCATCTTTTTTGCCTATAAAGCTTATCGTGCGGTAAAGAAAAATGCATTAGAGGAGGAAGTTTTAAGAGATAAGCTGAATATCCTTTACGGAGGCTTTCAGAGAAAGTTGTTGTGGCTCTCAGTGGGTAATTGGGCGGCCGCAATCGGTGTTTTGCTTACCGCTGATGCTTTTTTCTTTGGGCTGTTTTGTGTGACGCTGATTGTTTTTTCATTTAATAATCCCACGCTGCATAAAGTAGCAAAAGACTTATTATTAAATAAGGAGGAAGGCTGGAGAGTCCTGAAAGGAGAGGAAATTGATTAATCCATGAATAAAAAAAAACCGTGTTGCAGCTGGCATCACGGTTTTTTTTGTGCTGAGAAGGAGAGTGCTAGTATGTTGCTTTGTAATCTACCTGGATATCCATCTTCTGACTACCGCCAGCTTCAATAGATACCGGATTGATTACGCCTTCTCCATTCATAATATTTCCGAAAAAACCCTCTTCTTCCTTTACTAAAACGGAAAATTGACCTGCTGGCAGGCTGCCTTTGAAATGGCCGTTTTTATCTGACTTAATGGTCGCTACCGCTTTGGCTTCGGTTAAATTGAACAGCCCCAGCGCGTTTCTTTCAATTTCTGAGGATTTAACCGGTTCGAAGAAATACAGCGTTCTTTCCACACCCTGGGGAGCTTTCGGCTCTGCTCCAATCATTGGCATATGATTACCTTCTTTCCAGTATATGTTGCCTTCAATTGTTCCCATACTTTCCTGCGCAGGGGACTTGCATCCTATTACCCAAAAAAGGGAAGCTAACAGGAATACCCACTGATTCTTGCTCATATTAGATTAGTATTTGTTTAAATTTGGGGTAATTTAGAAAAAGACTGCCATTATTTTTAGGTTAGGCTGGAAATTAAAGCCCTTATGTTTAATTTTTTCATGCTCCAGTACTGATTTTTTAAATGAATTAGGCATATTGAAAAAATTACTTTTTGAATATTTATTCAGAATGCGGACATTTGCACCTTGGAAAAAATGGCTCATGCTAAACAGAGCCTTTTATAATTATATGCAAGATCTAGAAGGATTTAAATCTTTTTTGAGTAGCCCAAAAAAAGGGGTCATTATACCACACGCTAAACCGGACGGTGATGCTCTAGGCTCATGTCTGGCGTGGTACCATTTCCTTTTGAAAAAAGGGCATGAAGTAAAAGTGATATCACCGACGGATTATCCGGCTTTTTTGAAATGGATGAAAGGGCAGGACGAGGTTTTGGTTTATGAGGACGGTGGTGAAGCAGAAGCGGAAAAATTAGTGCAGGAAGCAGAAGTGGTGTACTGTTTGGATTTCAATGATCTTAAACGTATCAATGGCTTAGGAGAATTGGTGGAAAAATGTACCGCTAAGAAGGTCATGGTGGATCACCATCAGGAACCTACGGATTTTGCTGATTTCACTTTTTCAGACACGAGTTATGCAGCCACCTGCGAAATGATCTATGAATTGATCGTGGAGCTGGACGGGCGTGAATTGGTGGATCAGGATATGGCGGAAGAGCTTTATGCGGGCATCATGACCGATACCGGAGGCTTTAAGCATTCCAATACCACCAAGAAAACCCATACCATTACGGCGGATTTGATCGATTTGAAGGCGGATACGGCCAAAATCGGGAAATATATTTACGATGCTAATTCATTGGATCGCCTGCGCTTTCTGGGTTTTGCCCTGAGCCAGCGCTTGCAGGTTTTGCCGGAATACCGAACTGCTTTTTTCGCCATCACGGCGGAGGATTTGAAGAAGTTCAATGAGCAAACCGGAGATACAGAGGGTTTCGTGAATTATGCATTATCCATGCGGGAGATTGTTTTTGCCGCTATGATCATCCAGCGTAAAGACGGGATCAAAATGTCGTTCCGATCAAAAGGCACTTTTGATGCCAGTGTTTTTGCCAAAGCGAATTTCAATGGAGGCGGGCATAAAAATGCTGCCGGTGGAATTAGTGATTTGGAAGATATTGAAGGAACCGTAGAGAAATTCACCAATTTATTACCTGCCTATAAGGAAGAATTACTCAATGCAAATTAACTTTTTGGCTTCGGGCCAGTGATTTGTTTTCCGGTCTGTTTCGGGTCGGATATTATTGTTTATATTTGAGATAGTTATTAAACGTTAATTTTTAGGATGAAAAAAGTTATGAAACCTTTCGCGCTTCTTTTTATGGGTGGTGCATTGTTGCTATCCTCTTGCGGAGGTAATAGTGGTAAAGTAGTGACCTTGGAGTCTGGTACTAAGTACACTCTTTTTGAAGACGGAAAAGGTAAGAAAATTTCTGAAGGGGAATTCTTCGCCATTGAAAGCGAATTGCGTGATTCAAATGATTCTGTTTGGCAAGAGAAAAGCCCAATGCCGGGTATTTTCAAAATGGACAGCATCATGTTGGCACAAGCGGGTGACAACCCGGTAGTTCAGGTGATTACTAAATTGAGTGAAGGTGATTCAGCTGTGGTTGAAGTGGCGGATTCATTGGTAATTCCAACGCCTTACCAGGCAAGATACCCTCAATTGGCGAATATCAGCCATTTCAATAATCACCTGAAAGTGATTGGTCACTTCAAATCAGAAGAGGAAGTTCGTCAGTACCAGGAAGGTTTGATGGCTGACTTGAAAAAGCAGGAAGAAGAAGAAGCGAAAGCTTTGGTGGCTAAGGATGCGGAAGAAATTGAAGCATACCTGAAAGAAAATGGTATTGAGGCTGAGAAAACTGAGTCTGGTCTTTATTATGTGATCACTGAAAAAGGTGATGGTACTCAGGCTGCTGCTGGTGATAAAGTTCGTGTGAACTATGCTGGTCGTACTTTGAAAGGGGTTTGGTTTGATACTTCTATTGAGTCAGTAGCGAAAGAGCAAGACTTGTATATGGAAGGTCGTCCTTACGGTCCATTCGAATTTACTTTGGGTCGCGGAATGGTGATCAAAGGTTGGGACGAAGGTATCGCATTATTGCCTGCAGGTTCTAAAGCGACTTTGTTCATCCCTTCTGCAATGGCTTATGGTCCACGTGCAATGGGTGATAAAATTGCAGCAAACTCTATCTTGATTTTCGATGTAGAGTTGGTTGAAGTAGAGAAACCAGAGAATATGTAATCAGCTGAAAGGCAATCATAGAGAGAAAAAAAGCGAGTCGGTTATCGGCTCGCTTTTTCTTTTTTATGAGGGGAAATTAAGCCGGATGACGCATGATTAATCTGAATGATTTCTGCATAAGCCGGATTATTCATGTCTAAATCTTTGTTCAATTGTAAGGCGGGAAAAATGATGGAATTATGATCTCTATTTCACTTTTTTCCAAGGAAGCAGATAAATCGGAGGAAAGTAAGCTTACCAGGGCTTTTTCATAAAAAAGCTAGATCAGCCATTCAGCGCCTTAGATTGAATAACCAATCGTTTCTTTTTCATTTTTTCTTGATAAAAAACGAAACAAAAAAATCAAGGCTGTGATCAATGTCGGCGGGACAAAGAACCTGCTGACGGAATCCATCAAGGCGACATTTGCAGAGGCCGCGAGACTGGTAAAGTATTGCCGAAATGTCGCGGTGATGCCTTCTGCTCGCCAGCAGAACCTTTGTCTATCCGCCCATTGATCAAGGCCGGAGGGTTGATGTGGAAGATTTTATACCATAATATCTATACTGTAAAAGGTAGTAAGCTAAGCCGAATTATTCACCGTTACATTTATCAACCAACTGTAAGCGACTTATTTTCAATTCCTCAAAGTTTATTTTCTTTGAATTATGATAGCCCAAATTGGGGCAGTAAAAAATCAATGACATCCACAATGCTTGAAGTTGAGTTAATTTGTGCGGTCTTCGAATTTTCAGCCGGGAGGTGTGTTAATGAACGCGCTCTAATCATTGCGTTCCATCAAAATCACAATGGATCGGGGCAATAATTCATAGGTAAGTGCCTTGATTTTTTCCTGATTCACCCGCGGATCGATAATGTCCTTCCCCTGGCCAAGAGCAGTGTCTACCACCCGGAACCAGGATTTTCCTTTTTTATGGAAGGGTACTTCAAAGGTCAGTGGTTCCCAAAAGAAATTCATCATCACATGCAGGCGCTCTCCATGGGCTTCATCCACTAGTTCGAAGGAGAGGGTACGTACATAATCCTCCCAATCCGGTTCATTTCTTTTCACGCCATGCCAGATGTTGTAGGCCTGCTCCATGGTGGGTTGGTCGTGTAAAACAAATTCCTGTCGGAAAAGGGAAAGGGTTTGGGAAAACTTAATTATGTGGCGGGTGAAGTCATAAATCTCCTGATTGACTTCCTTCAGGTTCCAGTCAAACCAGCCTATTTCGTTATCCTGGCAATAGGCATTGTTATTTCCCTGTTGGGTTCTTCTCACCTCATCTCCCATTAAGATCATAGGAGTACCCTGAGAGATCATGGTAATGGTCATCAGGTTTTTGATCTGGCGAATCCGTAGCGCTTCTACCTCCTCTTTGGTGGTTGGGCCTTCTACTCCGCAGTTCCAGGAATAATTTTCATTCATTCCGTCCCGGTTAGATTCCCCATTTGCACGATTATGTTTCTCATTATAGGAGACCAAATCATTCAATGTGAAGCCGTCATGACAGGTGACGAAGTGAATCGAACGACAGACTTCCCGTCCATCTTCGGTATATACATCCGGGCTGCCGAGAATTCTGCTGGCAACGTTACTGACCATCTTGGCTTCCCCACGGACAAATTTCCGAATATCATCGCGGTAAACGCCATTCCACTCCGCCCAGCGGTCTCCGGTGAAGCTGCCCACCTGATAAAGTCCGCCGGCATCCCAGGCTTCGGCAATAATTTTGGTGCCGGCCAATACCGGATCCGATTCGATTTCCCAAATAATCGGCGGGTTTTGAATAGGATGCCCGTTTTCATCTCTGGAAAGTACGGAGGCCAAATCAAATCGGAAGCCGTCAATGTGCATTTCCGTGACCCAATAGCGCAGAGAATCCCGAATCATCCTCCGAACGATGGAGTGGTTGGCATTCAGGGTATTGCCACAGCCGGTAAAGTCCAGTTCTTTTGAGCGGTCATGCGGGTTAAGCATATAATAGGAAAGGTTGTCAAATCCACGGAAGGAAATATTGGGGCCCTCTCCGCTGGACTCAGCCGAATGGTTAAATACCACATCCAGAATCACTTCAATGCCCGCCTTATGGAATGCCTTGACCATATCTTTGAATTCTTTCACCATTTCCACCGGATCCTCGCTCATGGCATACTGAGGGTGAGGGCTGAAGAAGTTAATTGGGCTGTAGCCCCAATAATTGCTTCGGGGTTCCGGGATATCCTGCCAGTCAAAAAAGTGAATCGGCATGAGTTCCACAGCCGTTATGCCCAGTTCTTTCAGGTGAGGAATTTTCTCAATCACCCCACGATACGTACCCCGCATGTCTTCAGATAAGCCCGAAGAGGAATGCTTGGTAAAGCCTTTCACATGCATTTCATAAATGACCGAGGTCTCGTACTTACGGTTGATATGACGATCGCCCTCCCAATCATAATCATTATCGTCAATCACTACTGATTTGATCGCATGCGCAATATTGTCTTCATGACCAAAGGCTTTTTTTCGATCATATAACTTGGCGCTGACGGCCTTCGCATAGGGATCCACCAAGACCTTTTTGCCCTCATATCTTTTACCTACCCAGGGCGCGTAATTTCCATGGGCACGGTAAGCATATAGCTGTCCGGCCCTGAGCCCTTCCACCTCAATGTGCCAGTAGTAAAAGGTTTTGTTAATTTGCTTATCGAGTAAAATAGAAGTGGAAGCTTCCGTATCTTCTTCTTTATCAAACAGCAATAATTCTATTTGCTCCGCATTGGAGAATACAACGAAGTTGACACCCTTTTTGGTAATGCTTGCGCCAATAGGGTAAGTGGCACCTGCATTACATTTGTATGGTTTAGATTTGGTGGATTTCATTTTGACCTGATTATGGAATGAACCAAAAATTAAAAAAGTACCATTCACTATCCAAACAATCCGATCGTTAAGGTTTTAATAATGATGAAAATCATTCTGGTAGGGGTGCCGAATTTTCATCCGAATGATGCGATTAGATTTGCTTTCATTTTTTAAGGCGTTGGCTTTGAGGGTGGTGTGGTGTTTAGCTGGGCTTTTTAATAGCCCCAATTGGGGAGGGCTTGCTATTCCTCCTTCATTAGCATCATCGGAAAAGCCCGAAACAGGGAAAACTCTCTTAGTTTTCCTGCCTTGTCGATAAAGAGGGATTTTAGCAGGTATTATTCTAGTTTAAAGAGGGCTGATTTCCCCAAAGATTATTTTGGTCTTGTTGCACTTTTGAACTTTTATTAGGGCGATTGAGTAGAAAAATGTTATTTCTTTCATTTTGAGCTTTGAAAATTATCATTTCCCCTCATCAATGGTTTTATTTGTTCGGAAAAATTGTCCAGGCCATATTTTTCCTAGGCCGGCTATGAAAATTAAATAAAGATAATGAGTAAGCAATCCATCAAAGACCTGTTAAAAGACCGTATTTTGATTTTGGACGGTGCAATGGGAACGATGATTCAACGTCATACTTTGGAAGAGGAAGATTTCCGAGGAGAGAGATTTAAGGATCATCCATTACCTTTAAAAGGAAATAATGATCTGTTGTCCATTACCCGCCCGGATATTATTAAGGATATCCATCGGGAGTATCTGGCCGCAGGGGCCGATATCGTGGAAACCAACACCTTCTCCGGAACCTGGATTGCCCAGGCGGATTATCAGATGGAGGACGCTGTTTACGATATCAATTTTGAATCGGCCCGCCTGGCCAAAGAAGCCTGTGCAGAATTTACCGCGGAAAATCCGGATAAACCTCGTTTTGTGGCCGGTTCAATCGGCCCGACCAACCGTACGGCCAGCATGTCTCCGGATGTGAATGATCCGGGCTATCGCGCCATTACCTATGATCAATTGGTGCAAGCCTATAAAGCACAGACCATCGCTTTAATTGAAGGAGGAGCTGATATTATGTTGGTGGAAACGGTTTTTGATACCCTGAATGCCAAGGCCGCCTTATTTGCCATACAGGAAGCCTATGATGAAAAAGGGGTGGAGCTGCCAGTGATGGTGTCCGGAACGATTACCGATGCTTCCGGCCGTACGCTAAGTGGACAGACCACGGAAGCCTTTTTAATTTCCATTAGCCACATGCCTTTACTTTCGGTAGGCTTGAACTGTGCTTTGGGGGCTAAGGATATGAAGCCTTATTTGGACATCATGGCTAAAAAATCGCCTTTTAATGTGAGTGCTCACCCAAATGCCGGATTGCCGAATGAGTTCGGGCAGTATGACCAGTCTCCGGAAATGATGGCAGATTTGATCAGGGATTTTTTCCGGGAGTCTTATCTGAATATTGTGGGTGGATGCTGCGGTACTACACCGGATCATATTAAGGCCATTGCGGAGGCAGCCTCGGAATTTTCTCCAAGAAATTTGGAGTCGGTAGCAATTTAAAGGACAGGAAAGCAAAAAGAAAATGAGTATACATCCCGACTATTCAGGAGTTTATAAAAATAAATGGACCAATATTCCTAATTTGAAGTTGAGTGGTTTGGAGCCTCTGGAGGTGTCTGAGCAGCTGAATTTCGTAAATGTGGGAGAGCGAACCAATGTGGCTGGTAGCCGCAAATTCTTACGCCTGATCAAGGAAGAGCAGTACAATGAAGCCCTGGACATTGCCCTGGAACAGGTAAATGGCGGAGCGCAAATCATCGATATTAATATGGATGATGCCATGCTGGATGGAAAGGAAGCCATGGTGAAATTCATGAACCTGATCGCTTCCGAACCTGAAATTGCCCGTGTGCCGATCATGATTGATTCCTCCAAATGGGAAATTATTGAAGCAGGACTGAAATGTGCGCAGGGAAAAAGTGTGGTGAACTCCATTTCTCTAAAAGGTGGAGAAGAAGAATTTAAAGCACAGGCCAAAAAGATTAAGCGCTACGGTGCGGCGGTGATTGTGATGGCTTTTGATGAGGACGGACAAGCAGACACTTATGAGCGTCGTCTGGAAATTGTGAAACGTTCTTATGAAGTTTTGACCGGTTCTGAGGTGAATTTTCCACCGCAGGATATCATTTTTGATTTGAATATCTTCCCCGTGGCGACGGGTATGGACGAGCACCGTTTGAACGCGGTGGACTTTTTCAAAGCTACCCGCTGGGTAAGAGAAAATTTACCGGGTGCGCATGTGAGCGGCGGGGTATCCAATGTGTCCTTCTCATTCCGGGGAAATAATACGGTTCGGGAGGCGATGCACTCGGCTTTCCTATATCATGCCATCAGTGAAGGAATGGATATGGGGATTGTGAATCCATCCATGCTGGAGGTTTATGATGATATTCCCAAAGAGCTATTGGAGCATGTGGAAGATGTATTACTGGACCGTAGGGAGGATGCTACAGAAAGGTTGTTGGATTTTGCCGAAACAGTAAAAGGCAATAAAAAAGAAAAGAAAAAGGACGATGCCTGGAGAAAGGGTAGCGTAAAAGAACGCCTGGCGCATGCTTTGGTGAAAGGGATTACGGAATTCGTAGTGGCAGATACCGAAGAGGCCCGTCAGCAATATAACCGTCCGATTGAGGTGATTGAAGGGCCTCTGATGGATGGAATGAATATCGTCGGTGAGCTATTTGGCGCTGGGAAAATGTTCCTGCCGCAGGTGGTGAAATCGGCAAGGGTTATGAAGCAGGCCGTTGCGCACTTGATTCCTTTTATTGAGGAAGAGAAGCGTAAGAATCCGGAAATGTCCGGACAAGGTTCGGCCGGGAAAATTTTGCTGGCGACGGTGAAAGGTGATGTGCATGATATCGGGAAAAATATCGTGTCCGTGGTGTTGGCCTGTAACAATTTTGAGATCATCGACCTTGGCGTGATGGTGCCGATGGAAACCATTCTGGATACCGCCGAAAAAGAGCAGGTGGATGTGATCGGGCTTTCCGGTTTGATAACCCCTTCACTGGACGAGATGGTCTATGTGGCCAAAGAAATGGAGAAGCGCGGCATGAACATTCCATTGATGATTGGCGGAGCGACTACTTCTCGTATTCATACGGCGGTAAAAATTGACCCCAATTATTCCGGTGGGGTGATTCATGTATTGGACGCCTCCAAATCCGTTCCGATTGCTTCTCGCCTCACCTCAGAGGACAACGATATTGCACGTAAGGTCACACTTGATTATAAAGAGCAATATGTAGGCTTAAGGGATGATCATGCCAAGCGACAGAAGCGAAAGAATTACCTGAGTCTGCAGGATGCCCGAAATAATCCCACAAAAATTGACTGGTCACAATCCAATCTGGCTGCTCCGAAAATGGAAGGGGTCAAGGTGTTTGAAGATTATGACCTGGCTGAGCTAAAAGAATATATCGACTGGACGCCATTCTTCCAGTCCTGGGATTTGCATGGGAAATATCCGGCTATCCTCGAGGATCGTGTAGTTGGGGAAGCCGCAAGCAAGCTGTTTGAAGAGGCGAACACCTTGTTGGATCGGATTATTTCTGAAAAATTATTGCAGGCTAAGGCAGTGATCGGCTTCTTCCCGGCGAATGCGGTGGGAGATGATGTCGAAATTTATGCGAACGAGGCACGCACCGAACAGCTGACCACCCTGAATTTCCTGCGTCAGCAGAATAAAAAAGCACCGGGATTACCAAATTTCTGTCTTGCTGATTTTGTGGCTTCTAAGGAAAGTAAGCAGGAGGATTATATGGGCGGATTTGCGGTGACTACTGGCTGGGGTGCGGATGAATTGGCCAAAGAATTTGAAGCATCTCTGGATGATTATTCTGCCATTATGGTGAAGGCCCTGGCAGACCGTCTGGCGGAAGCGCTGGCAGAACGCATGCATGAGCGTGTCCGGAAAGAGTTCTGGGGCTATCAGCCGGAAGAACATCTGGATAATGCTTTATTAATTAAAGAGCAGTATCAGGGCATTCGTCCGGCACCAGGTTACCCGGCCTGCCCGGATCATCTGGAAAAGCGCAAACTGTTTGATTTACTGGAGGTGGAGAAAAACACCCGCATTAGCCTGACCGAGAGTTATGCGATGTTCCCGGCCGCTTCGGTAAGTGGATGGTATTTCGCAAATCCGGAAGCCAAATATTTTGCCCTTGGGAAAATAGGGAAAGACCAGGTGGAGGATTACGCCCAGCGAAAGGACATGAGCGTAGAGGAAATAGAGAAATGGTTGATGCCGGTATTGGCATATGATCCGGAATAGAAGAAACGATAAAGTGATGAGGGTGCTGCTTTCATCACTTTTTTTTATGCGATCATGAACAGATCCCTCACAATTTATCTCGTTTGGATCACAACATTTTTTGAATTATCATTACTTTTAGTTCTAAAAGTTGATTAATCAGCATTAACCTATATTTAAATTAATGAAAAGACTAACATTTCTTTTAATGTTCTTAGTGGTCGGTTTTCACAGCCATGCCACTATTGATAATACGGCTTCCAGTTTGATTGAAGAAGGCATCAATCACTTCCAAATGAAGGATTTTGTGGAAGCGCTGTTTAAGTTCAATAAAGCCATTGAATTAGACGAAAAAGCAGATCAGGCTTATTATATGAGAGGGAGAATCAAAGCCCATTTTGAGGATCGCCATGGCGCCATGAAAGATTTTAACGAAGCCTTGAACCTGAACTCAAAGTTTGCCGATGCTTACTTTGAGCGTGGTAAGGTGAAATTCATGTTGCAGGACTACTATGGGGCAATTGATGATTATACCTCTGCCTTGCAGGTAGATCAGGCGCATGAAAAAGCCCTTTACCACCGTGGTCAGGCCAAATTGCAGTTGGATGCCTATGAAGATGCGATCAATGATTGCTCAAAAATCATCGAGATCAATGATAAGAATTTGGATGCATATTATTTGAGAGGGATTTTGAGAATTGAAGCAGGACTAACAGAATCCGGTTGTTTGGACCTGAGTAAGGCGGGAGAGTTAGGAGATATAAAGGCCTATGAAGTGATCAAAGAAAAGTGTAATCAGCGTTGCAATTAATCAAGCCGCACAAACATATTGAAAAAGGTGAATCAGAAAAGGTTCACCTTTTTTATTGGGGCAATGTTGAAAGGGAACTTTCCATATGAGTGGGTTTTACCATACAATAAGAATTATTTCAAAAATAAGAATGGCAATGATGGTTAGTTTTTTGATGTCCTGTCGACTGTAATTTTTATTCATATCGAAAATATTGGCTTTTAATGCTTTAAACTGCTGTTGAGATATCAGGTTTTAGATTTTTAACCCAAATTATTCACCGCTAGATTCAGGGAATTACTTTAACTGGCTAATTATCAATGTGGTGTATTCGTGTTGATAGATTTTTTAATAACCCAAATTTGGGTAAGCTTGCTTTCTCCTCATTCATCTGCTTCGTTGGAAAAAACTTGAAATAGGGAACTATTCCTTCATTTTTCCCGCCTTGCAGTTAAACGAGGATTTAAGCATGAATAATCCGGGTTAAAAGATTTGGGGGATTTTTGATTTTAGGCGAAATCCGAAAAGCTTATTAACTTAGGGGATAATCCAAAGCAAAGGCATGAATTCACCAACGGGCATCATCAAAGAAGAACTAAAAGGAACTGTTGAAAGAGTGACTTTCCATAGTGAGGAAAGTGGATATAGTGTACTTCGGGTGATTCCCGTGGACCGGAAAAATGAGCAACTAACGGTCACGGTGCATCAGGGAAAGGTTTTTGCCGGCGGGACTTTTTTATTTGAAGGGACTTATACAGAGCATCCAAAATACGGGCAGCAGTTCAAGGCGGAGAAGATGCTGGAACTGAAGCCTGCCTCTGCCTCTGCTTTAGAAAAGTATTTGGGTTCCGGCCTGATCTATGGCGTAGGGCCAGTAACGGCCAAGCGGATTGTGAAGCATTTTGGGGAGAAAACCTTAGATGTTTTTGAAGAGGAGATGGATCGGCTTCAGGAGGTTCCCGGTATCGCTTCAAACAAATTGGAAACGATTCGCAAGTCCTGGCTGGAGCACCGTTCCATCCGGAATGTGATGATGTTCCTGCAGGAATATGGGATCAGTACTTTGTATGCGGTTAAGATTTTTAAGCAATATGAGCATGAAGCCATTGAGATTGTTTCATCGAACCCCTACCGACTTTCCCGTGATATTTATGGCATCGGATTTTTCTCCGCCGATAAAATCGCCCTGAGTATGGGCTTTGCTGAAGACAGTCCCGAGCGGGTTTCTGCTGCTATTAAACATGTGTTGGCCGCTAGTAGAGAGGAAGGACATTGTTATCTGTTGCTGGGGCAAATTTTGGAGCAGTGTATAGCGCTATTGAAGTTGCAAGGCGCTGAGGAATTGATCCAGCAGAATTTGCTTAGCATGGAGCAGGAGAATGAGCTCCGCACGCGCAGGCTTATCAAAGAGGGGGAAGAAGTTATCGCTTATTATTCCAAGACTTTATATTACGATGAGCTGACGGTCGTCAATGAGCTGGAGCGCCTGACCAAAACCAAAATAAAGGTGGACCAAAAGCGGGTGAAGAATTGGTTGAACAGGTTCAATGAAAAACAACCTTTTCCATTGAGCGATGAGCAAACTGACTCCGTTGCCGGCGTAGTAGGACAGTCGGTGAGTGTATTGACCGGAGGCCCAGGTTGTGGGAAAACCACGACGACCAAAGCCATTGTACAATTGGCCGTGGCCATGGGGCGAAAAGTGCTTTTGGCGGCACCTACCGGCCGCGCATCGCAGCGAATGGCGGAGGTGATCGGTCGGGAAGCACAAACCATTCATCGATTGCTGGTCTTTGATCCGGTGCAAGGAGGATTCAAAAAAGGGGAGGAGGATCCTTTGGAGGGAGATTTTATCATCGTAGATGAGTGTTCCATGCTGGACATCAGTCTGACGGCTTCCTTATTGAAGGCCATTCCGATGGGCGCGCAGGTGCTGTTCATTGGGGATGCGGATCAGTTGCCCAGTGTAGGGGCCGGAAATGTGCTGAAAGACATGATGGACAGTGGCCGGATTCCGGTATTTGCGCTTACGCAGATTTTCCGACAGGGAAAGGAGTCAAAAATCATTACCTATGCCCACCAGATCAATGCCGGACAAATTCCCAAGGTGAAAAGTCCGATTCAGCAAAAGACTTATTGGAAATCGGAGGATTGCTTGTTCATTGATGCCGAGGAGGCCACGCAACCACAGGCGCAATTCATCAAAAAGATTCAAAAGACGATGAAATCTGTTTTGGAATCCGGACAGACGGCCGTGGTAAGAGAAGCGGACGGTCATTATCAACGGGTAGAAAAAGCGGAGGAAGATTATTATCTGGAAAATCTGGAAGAGACCGAATTGGAGCAGATTAGAAGAGAAGGCATATCCAAATACACCTTCAATGTTCCGCAGCAATTTATGCATGTGGATGTTTACCAATTGCTGAATTCCCCCTCTTATGCCGATGGCTTGCAGAAAATTCTGAAAGGCGTACATCCCTGGTCAACGTTGAATTATGGTTTTTCAGCTTCGGACATGGTCGTGCGTTTGTACGCACAAACCCTTCCGCAGATGCTGGGAGAAGGCCGGGAGATTCAGGTACTCACGCCGATGACCAAAGGATCTCTGGGTACGCGTAATTTGAATATGCTCATCCAGCATGCTGCCAACCCTGCCGCAGAAAATAAACCGCAGATCACGGTCGGTGATCGATTTTTCCGCGTAGGCGATCGGGTGATTCAAAAGCGGAACAACTATGATTTGGAAGTTTTTAACGGGGATATCGGAAAAATTTCGACCGTCAATCCAGTGGATTTTACCATGAAAATCAATTATGGCGGAAGAATAGTAGAATATAACCGGGAAGCCGTCATGGAGTTGGATTTGGCCTATGCCATCACCATTCATAAGTCCCAGGGCTCCGAATTTGATGCCGTGATTTTGCCCGTGGCCACCCAGCATTTTAAAATGCTCTACCGGAATTTGATCTATACCGGACTCACCCGCGCGAAAAAACAGGCGGTCTTTTTGGGAAGCAGAAAGTCCATGGGGCTCGCTGTGAAGAATGTCGATAACCGTAAACGACAAACCTGTCTGAAGGCTTTGATCGCGAGGATGGAGGTGAGTGAGTAGGGGGCTAGGGAGGGTAGTAGATTTTTTTTAAGTGATTGGCAGGTTGGTGGAATGGCGTTTATTTCACGAATAAGGTAAAAATGGGAGTAGTAAAAGAGGAAATTTCAACCGCTATAGAGACATTAAATTATTCAGCTGACCAAATAGCGCTTTTAAGTTTTGATATGGGTAGCACATTGTACTATGAGCTCCTTAATAGTTTTGTTAAGTCAGGAGACCGGCGATGGTGGTGGGAGGATTTTAAGCAAGCTTCATTTGATTTTCAAAAATATGAAAAACCATTTGAGAAATTGAAGGAAATTATTCCTGACCAGAATGAAAAAGTTTGGCTAATGGTGGAAGATGACCTTGAGGCGTATTATCCTATTTATGACTGCAATCCGTCCATTATTGGGGAAATTATCGGGG
Source organism: Persicobacter diffluens (assembly GCF_036244895.1). Classification (NCBI taxonomy): domain Bacteria; kingdom Pseudomonadati; phylum Bacteroidota; class Cytophagia; order Cytophagales; family Persicobacteraceae; genus Persicobacter; species Persicobacter diffluens. The sequence continues at coordinate 2,809,675 of NZ_BQKE01000001.1, read as the reverse complement.
AATGCTTCGGCTTTGAATATTATGTGATCAATAAAAATAAGGATTGGCTACTTTGTGAAAATCATCATGGGAGATTAATTGGTTTGGGAGATGAATTGAGGGAGAAGAATATCGATAAGATTATAAATCACGAGGAAGATTGAAATTAATGACCAGCGCTCAGTAGTAGTGCTTTTACCCTTGGGGCACAGGAAATATGGTGGGGAAAGCATAAAACAAGAGTAGCCACCAACACGATGGCTACTCCTGTAAGGATTATTGTTTTAAAAGCTTGAATACGGCTTGTTTGCTCCCGGAAGTCAATACAATGTGGTAAACACCAGCAGACAGATCCCCGATGAAATACTGATTTTCTCCTCCAGGATAGGTTCTTACCTGCTGGCCGGCGGCATTCATAATCTTCAATTCCTGAACTTCTGCTGGTCCCGAGATACGGAAATAGTCAGTGGCCGGATTCGGCATCAGCTGGAAACCGAATGCCTCATCTGTAGCCAATACGACATCATCATTTTCCTCCTCAAAATCACGGTAATAATACTTTATTCTGTGGTTTCTGGCCCACTCCGGATACTGGCGATCATAATAATCCACCCATTTTAAGGACTGTGTTCCTGTATAATATTCCCTCCGTTCATCGTACTCCAACACCCAATCGTCTTTTCCTGCATCCCATCTCCAATTGGTTCGAAGATAGATCTCCAAATTACCTGATACATTATTTTTGGTGCTATCTGTCAGACTTTTATGTGTGCCAACTAGCTTTTTTGCATCATGGTCATATTGATAACTCTCCCAGCTGTAAAAACCATTCCGAATTTCCTTTAAAGTTTTTGCTTTCAACAGCCATGATTGGCTTTCTCTTAAATAGGAATACCTCTCATTCAATATTTCATCCCCTGCCTCATTATATTCGAGTACCGTCTTGGTATCTCCCACCCAATCATTCAGGCTTGTGCTCCAATTGTAGCTTTCATTTAGTAGGTTTCGTTCATGGTCATCATAAGATTTGATTCCCTTTCTTCGATTCAACCATTGTTGAGTATCCTTAGACCAATCTTGGTAGAGGTCTTCGCTTTCTTGTTTCTCCGCTCCATTATATTGGTAAACATGTCGGGAATAGGGCCTTTTTTGCCCCTCCTCAAGATAATAATCCATCGCAATAATTTTACGTCCCATTTCATCAAGGGTGGTTTCTGTTCCCCTGCAAAAAGAGGCATTTCCATTGTGGATGTTGCAGCTTCTGAAGTCTGTTCCTTTTTCTGTTCGTATCTCATAAGACTTAGCATATTGCACCCACACTTCACCTTCTTTATCAAAATTATTTTCTACCATCAAGGTGTCTCCCTGATCATAGGCATAATGAGTGAAATGGTTATGCTTCCATGCATCCTCATCGTGTGCTCTGTTAGAGCGATAATGGGCTGTCTTTTTCCCTTCTTCATATACATTCAAATGGCGTTCACTGGAGGTAAAGTGGGCACCTTCACTTTGCCACATGGTAAGACTCAATTCATTCCCGTCTTCATCATGTTCGGAACGCCCCTTATTGATGGCTATCCAGCCTTCTCCATCCCAATTGTAGTGTTCATAATAAGTGTATAAAGGGGACCAGGCTTGGGTCGTTCGACTTCCTCTGATCGTATCTCCCTCTGTGTTAAAATACAGCCATTCAGAATTGTACCACCTTTCCGTTGTACTTTCATACCATTCACTTGAGGTTATCTGTCTTACTTTATAAGGTTGACCGTTTTCCGGGTTTAGTTCATAAACATGCAGAATGGTGATGGGAGGATGGTTATCGGAGTATTTATATTCCGTTTTTGACCGCATTTCCAGTGTGCCTGTTTCTGGGTTGAATACTTTATACAGTTGAGATATCCTTCTGCCCTCTTGGTCATATTCAAAGAAATTTAGGTTTCGGACTTCGGATTCTGTGGGCGAAATCAATGTGTCTCTTTGCTCTTGTATAAGTAAATCCTGATCATTATATCCAAACATAGATCTTCCGAAATTTATCCATTTCTTGGTGGACTCATCCACAACACGGGAAAGGGTGCTGTCCGGTAGCATATCGGATTTTACTTTGGTCTGAGCCAAATGGGGTGCATTGATGGATTCCCAATGCCTTAATTCTTCCCGGTAAAGACTATCCAAGCGGCATAATTCAGCCTGAACCGCCATGCTGTCATTTCCATATATGACTTTAGCGTGTTGCTTTGTAAAGGTTATCTGTTGTTGTAATGCTTCTGCTATCCGGACATTCCTGTTGGGCAGGCTACGCTGTGCATTTACTGCATGTCCTATGATAAATGCCAGTAGCAGTGTTGAGAATTTTTTCATTCCATTGAATAAGTTGAGTATGAGTAAATGGTGGCGTCATAAGGGGTTTTTAATGTTTTAATCTCTTTAAAAATTAAATGGATGAGATGTGTTATGCGTTTCCGTTGGTGTCGGTTTTAATTGAAGATATAGATTTATACATCTGTTTTAATATGGTGATTGATGAGTTGTGTGATTGATTTTCAGTGGATTATATTTAGTTTATTTGTGTTTTTTGTGATTAATCATCGAAATAATATTATATATATGATAAATAAAAATATTGTATCATATCATTTTTGATAGAAGATGATCAGAGGTAAATCCATTCCTGATATTTACTTAGTCAGGAGTGTGTTGGATTATTTTTCATCGATATCAAATGATGAAAATATTAATTATAGATTAGAGAAATGTTTTTAAATTAATGTTTGAGAGTGGCTATCTGTATATGGTATTGGGTTGAATGGAAGTCAGATTGTTGTTCTAGTTGCTTGAAAAGTTGGGAAGGGTCAGGGAGCAACGGTCTCCGATTGGTTAAGGTGAGACAGAATGTTGTGGGTAAATGGTTGAGGATGCGGGAAGTGAATGAGAACATCAGAAGAGGTGTGAGGTGCATTTTCCTCGATGGGCGATTAGTCTCATGTTTTAATACCAAGGGTGCTGGGAGTAGGGCTATGGGAAAAACAAAACAGGAGTAGCCACCAATAAGACAGCTACTCCTGTAAGGATTATTGTTTTAAAAGCTTGAATACTGCTTGTTTGCTCCCGGAAGTCAATACAATGTGGTAAACACCAGCAGACAGATCCCCGATGAAATACTGACTTTCTCCTCCAGGATAAGTTCTTACCTGCTGGCCGGAGGCTTTCATAATCTTCAATTCCTGAACTTCTGCTGGTCCCGAGATACGGAAATAGTCAGTGGCCGGATTCGGCATCAGCTGGAAACCGAATGCCTCATCTGTAGCCAATACGACATCATCATTTTCCTCCTCAAAATCACGGTAATAATACTTTATTCTGTGGTTTCTGGCCCACTCCGGATACTGGCGATTATAATAATCCACCCATTTCAAGTATTTCGTTCCTTCATAACGTTCCTGCCGAATATCGTATTCCAAAACCCAATTTTCCTCTGTTACATCCCATTCCCATGTGGCAAATCGGTATATTTCGAAATTGCCTGATGCACCATTGTTCGTGCTTTCCATCAGGCTTTTATGAGTTCCAACCAGTTTTTGAATATCATAATCATATTGATAACTTTCTAAGCTTTCAAAACCTTCCCGGATCTCATTCATAATTTTGTAACTTAACAACCAGGATTGACTTTCCTTCAAATAGGTATAATTCTCATACAATGTTTCGGCTCCTGCCTCATTATATTCGCGAACCGACTTAAAAGTTCCTTCCCAATCATTTAAAAGAGTGCTCCAAGAGGATCTTTCAAATAGTATATTCTTGCCTTGGTCATTATATGATTGAATGATTTTTTCAATATTTAACCATTGCTCAGTATCCTCAGACCAAAATTGTAAGACGTCTTTACTTTCACGTTTCTCGGATCCATTGTATTGGTATATATGTCGATAAGTGGGTACTTTTTCTTCCCCCTGAATGTAGAAATCCATTACCATGGTTTTGCGTTTCATTTCATCAAGGGTGGTTTCTTTTCCTCCTAATAAATACATTTCTCCATTCCGGATTTCATAGCGCCAAAAATCCACTCCTTTTTCTGAAGGTAGCTCAAAGGACTTGGTATATTGCACCCAGACTTCTCCTTGTTTATTAAAATTATCCTCTACCATTAAGGTATCCCCTTGATTATAGGATAAATGGGTCAAGTAGATGTCTTTCCATGCTTCTTCATCATGCTCCCGTTTGGAATAATATTGGGCTGTTAATTTGCCCTCTTCATATTCATAGCTATTACGTTCGCTGGAGGTAAACTGGGTGCCTTCATTTTGCCAAAAGACATGGCTTATAAGATTCTGGTCTTCATCATACCTATTATGATATTTATTCATGGGAGCCCAGTCTTTTCCATTCCATTGGTAATTTTCAGAGAATTTTGTTAAGGGCGACGAAATCCGAGTTTCACGGCGTCCTAGGATGGTATCTCCTTCCGTGTTAAGATCCAGCCATTCAGTATATTGCCAATGCTCCGCTGGTTTATCACTGATAGTACTTTGGGATGCTTTATACAGCTGTCCGTTTTTCGGATTTAGCCCATATAAATGTGTGATGGTAGTATATTCATTCGGAAACTTATATTCCTTTTTTGACCGCTCATCGAAGACACCGGTTTCCAAATTATATTCTTTGACAAGTAGGGAAAGCATTCTGCCCTCTTGGTCATATTCAAAAGAAGTGAGGGTACGTGCTTCAGATTCGGTTGTTGAAATTAATGTATCTTTTTGCTGTTGTGTAAGTAAATCCTGATCATTATATCGGTACAAGGTACGTTCGAAGTCTATCCATTTTTTAGTGGGGTCATCGAAAACGCGAACCAATGTACTGTCCAGCTTCATGCTGGATTTTACTTTGGCCTGAGTGAAATATGGATTATTTATGACCTCCCAATGCCTCAGCTCTTCCTGATAAAGACTATCCAGTCGCCAAAATTCTCGTTGAACCGCAATGCTATCATGACCGAACATGGCTTTAGCCTGTTCCTTTCTAAAGGTCATCTGTTGTTGTAGTGCTTCTGCTATTCGGACGTTTTTGTCCGGTAGGCTGCGCTGTGCATTTACTGCATGTGCTCCGATAAAAGACAATAACAAGAATAAAGTTTTCTTCATTCGATTAAATAGGTTAAGTGTGATTTAAATATCATAAGGCGATTTGAGGGGTCACCTTTATGAAATATTAAAAATTTAAGTAGAAACATTCCTCGAACTTTATTTCAAATTGAAAAGTCCAGATTCAGATGTCCATTTGAAAAAATAATAAACACTCCTTTCGACGGCTTAACGGCTGGCAGGGGTGTCAGATATATTATATCCATTTTCAACTATTATTAATCATTGAAATAATTCAATATAGTTGATAAATAAAAATATTATTCGACATCATTTTTGGAGTCGTTTGAAGGCGCTGAATTTGAGGGGTATAAGATTTCTACGATTTCGTCTTTTACATTTAAAAAACGAAGCTGTTAACCAGGGAAATTTTCTTTAATAGGATTGAATTTTTCGGAATAGCCTTCCTCTTAGATGTGCATAATAGGGGAGTCAAAAATGGAAAAGGCGTAGGGTAGAATTCCGATTTTGAGCAAATAATAGCAGCAAATTCTTCCTACTGAATTCTCCTTTTCAGGGCGCTTTCTGAAGTGCGTAACTGAAAAAAGTCCGGGAATGCGGATCTGAAAATGTAGCTTTGATGAATTTTTAGTCTGTGGAGGACTTGAAGTAAAGGGTAGTGCATTTATGGTCGGTTCAAAGGCAATGGTACTTTGTTGATGCTGCTAAACCCGAATTATTCATTACTATATTTATTGTAGCTTACTTGATGTTAATATTTTGTGAATAGATTGGCTGGTTTTTTAATAGCTCAAATTGGATTAAGTTTTCTCCTCCTTCATCTGCTTCGTTGTAAAAAAATGAAATAGACAACTCTTCTTTCATTTTTCCCGCCATGCAGCTAAAGGAGGATTTAAGCATGCAGGACTCGGGTTAAAAAACAAGCAAGTGGAACACTGGCCAGTTGGGCTTTGAAGGAAAAAAGGGGCGTACGGAAAATAGGAATAAAAACCCCATTCTCTTAATGGGAATGGGGTTTGGGCTTTTTCTCTCAATGAGATTCCACTAAAGGTTTTTGCTTTTGCAGCTCCTCAATTTTTTCTAACAGCATTTTCCGCTCTCGTTCAAATTGTTCCTGAGTGGAGGATAATTCTTCAATGTTTTGTCTCATTTCCTCTTCCTGGGCGGAAAGCTTCTGAGCCTGTTTTTGAGAGGCTTGTAATAATTTTTTGGTTTCGGCTGTTGATTTTGACTGTTCTATGGCACTGGCTAAAATTTCACATAGATTAAGGAAAAATGCTCTTTGATGATCTTCCAGTGCTTTGAAGCTGGCTGTTTCCACCACCCCTAAAACTTTATCCCCGACTTTTAATGGAGCAAGGCAAAGGCATTTTGGTGTGGCCTCGCCCAGTCCGGAAGTAATTTTGGTATAACCTTCGGGAATTTCCAAAAGGTAAATTTCGTCTTTCTCTAAAAAGCACTGGCCCAACAGGCCTTCTCCTGGCGCTACCACCGCCGTTATGTTTTTATTTCGTCCATAAGCATAGCAGGCTTCCATATTCAGGATGGTTTTATCATCCTGGGTCTGGGCAATAAAAATAGCGGCCTGATTCAGTTTCAGATATTCCACCATTTGCTTCATGAACTGGTCTTTTATATCTTCTAAATTGCCTTCTCGGAGTAGGGAAGAGAAGATATTAATCCCTTCCGTTTGCCATTGGCGCTTTTGCTCTTCTAATCGATAAAGTTCATTTTCCTTTTGTTGGTTTTCCAGATGTAGCCGCTGTTTTTCAAGCTCCTCCGTTTTTGACTCCATAGAGGAGAAAAGCTCCAGATTTTTTAAATGGGTTTTGTTTTTCATACCCTCTGAGAGTCGAATGGCGACAAGCAAAAAGCCCAGGCTGGTGGCAATATTTAGCTGAATAAAGGAAGTGTTATTCAGTATATCCAGTTCTAGTTTTTTGATACCAAAAGCATCTGAATAGGGAGATGCCAAAAGACCTATTAGGGTCAATATCCAAAGTGTCGCGGTGATGGACTTCTCCTTAAAAGAAAAATAAATGGAGCTTGAAATGGCAGCTGCCAGGATATACCCCATCATCCAGCTTCTGATCCCCATATCTGTTCGGAAATAAATGGCAAGAATGAAAGTAGGGATAAATAAGCCCGAAAAGGCAATAATTCGAGAAATAAGGTATTGTTGGTTTTTGGTGAGGACAAAGGCTGAGCAGAAACAAATGCAGGCAAATAGAGTGGGGAAATAGGCATCTCCCATTTCAATATAATTGAAAATAGTAAACCCAATGGAAGTAAAGATGCCAATTATTACTATTATATTTTGCGATTTGATATAGTCTTGAAGGTGCTCCGGGCATGCTTTCAAGCCGTTTTCGAAAATTGATTTGAACATTTTTTATAGTGTAGATTGATATTTCTACGAAAATAAGGGGATGCCTCTTTATGGAATTTAAAGATCAATTATCTTTTATTGGGTGAATTATTAAAGGTTATAGGGAGAGGGGATGGGTAATGGGGTGCTTGAATACTGGATAATACAGGGTAAATTGAAAGGTGGGTATTTATAAAATTATTAAGGCTTGTAATGGGGTGAGGCTGTAATTGGTGTAGTGGTTCGGTGGTTTTTTGCAATAATTTGGCAGTGAGTATTTTTTGGGGGTGGGTGTGTGATTTTTATTTGTAGGGTTTCCTTTTTGTTTCCTTGTCTGGATTTAGTTTTTTACTTCAATTATTTTCTTAAATATTTGGTAGTGAGGGGTCTTAAGGCTGGTATTGACTTGAGGTCAGTTTAATGTTGCTTTAATGTAGATTTCTTTTTCTCTGACATTATTGGAGGATTTGTGACCTGTTCAGCTAAGAGGTAGGGGGGATTTCAATATGCTCCCTTCTTGGAGTAAGAAGAAGGGAGCATCCAATCTATAGTGTAGCGATACTTGGATCTGCTGTTATTTTAACTTTTTTAATTTTATTATTCCCATAAATCTGGGGATGATACATCAATTCCAATTTGGCAGGGAGCAAGTGATAGGTACCGACAAACCTTGGTAACAGGTCGATTTCAAAATGGTGCTCGCCCTTTTCTAAATGTTCGAGACTGATGAAAACCTGATCGTGATAATATTCCCGATTTTCTCCCAAAGGTTGTACTTTGTTTTCGTAGGTGCAGCCCGCCGGGATAGGAACTGTTAATAATATGAAATCGGCAGCTTTTTCCATGCTAACGGTAATCGTCATCTTGGTACTTTGACCAGCAATCAGGGGGCCGTCAAATTGGCTGTTAAGCTGAATGGCTCCGGTGCTGGCCTGTGGTGCAGGGTTCCAATGGTCTTGGTGGAAATTCACCATTAAGGGTAATCGGCCCTGCTTCTGCACTTTTATTTCAGGAGCATTATTTATTTGGCCTCTAGCAGGGAAGTTGTGGATGTTTACTTCCTCATTCAAACTGATGCTCAGTGCGGCATTCGTCGTATTTTTTTGCTTTTGGTCAAGTAATGCCTGAACCATTTGGATGGTCAGATAGGTGTTGCGCCAGCCTTCTTTCTGGCTTTCTTCCCAAATAAATAGTTGGAGTTTTTCGATCAATTCCTGATTGGGTTGAGCTTGATTTTTTTCAATCTCCAATGCCAGCAAACTGCATTTAAAATTTCCAGCATAAAATCCTCTTGAACTATGATCAGTATAGTAAATTCCACCATTAAGTGTTGTGCTTTGGTAGGCTTTCAATGAATCCAAACTCACGTCTTTGCCAAGCTTTTGTTGCACCTGCATCAGCTTAAGTTGTTGATAGATATTTTTCCTTTTATGATTACTGCTAATAGCTAAAGGGGCATCCAGATTTAAGTCAGGCTTGAGGCGATGTAGCGCCATCAGATTTTCCGGTTTTGGATAAGCCCTTCTCAATACCAGGTCCAATTGCTGATCGATCATTTTTTCTTTGGTCCATTTTACCCGGAAGCCATTTTCCTCCGCCATGCTGAGCGCCTCAATTACATGTTCATTCACCCAACTGCTGGTGGGACTTTTTCCCCACCACCCCCATCCGTAGTCGGAATTTTGATTTTTGGTGAGTTTTTGCAGGTAATTTTTAACTTCTTTATTATAGTCATATTGAAGGCTATCCCACTTCATTAGGGTCAGGGCAGCCATTAATTTTGTGGCCATCTGTTCATTACAATTGAAGGGATAGCTCATCGTCTTTTCCAGGGCATCAATGAGTAAATCTGCCTCATTGGCAAATACAGCATATTGAACAGGTCCTTTTTCAACGTCAAAATGGAAGGTTTGACTTTCGTTAGCTTGTAAAAAGGCAAATTGGCCAAAGCTTTCCTGCATGCCCAGCTTTTTTACCCGCAGTGTCTTTTCCTCTCCATCAAAATAGGCTTCTCCAGCTTTTTCTACCAAATATTTTATTTTTAGGGTGTCGGCTTTACTGCTGATATCCAGGCTGTCGATCAAATCCTCCTTCATTTTTTGCGATTTTTCCCATTGCGTTTTTCCGTTAATGGAGAAGCTACGTTTTATTTGGAAAGTATCCCCATTGAGGCTATTAATCTGTCCGATGGCTTTCAATTGATCCTCTGCCACTAAAAATTCCGGTATTTGAAGCTGGCCCATTAAGGGCTTGAAGGACTTTATGCTCGAAGAAGCCATTCCCGAACGCATTTTTTCATCCAGCCCCACGACGTGAATGTCCCATTTGGTGATGTCATCCGGGAAAGTATGGCGGAAAGTGGCTTTACCATTTTGATCCGTGACTAATTCCGGTTGCCAGAAGGCCACGTCATTGAAGTTACTACGCAAGGCACTTTCCGGATCTGAAAAAGCCGTCGGCAAGGCCGGGCTTTTCAGGTCTTCCAATTTAAGCCCCGGAATGGCATTTACCCCTCCTTTGGTTTCAATGATGATGACGCCATGGGCTGCCCGGCTACCATATATGGCCGTGGAGGCCGCGTCTTTCAGTACATTGATGGAGGCGATTTGATCTTGTGAAACAGGTAATTCCTTACCGGTGTAAATTTTCCCATCAATGACATACAGGGGTTCACCACTGTTTATACTCGATACTCCACGGATGCGAATGTTTCCGTCAGCCGGGGTACCATTGATGCTTACTCCGGCAATTCTTCCTTGTAGCTGCTGTCCAACCACCGAAACGGCACCGGTCAGGGAGCTTTTGTTTACTGTTCCATATCCAATCACGACTACTTCCTCTAAATTCTCTTCCTCAAAGGCTAACCTTATTGAGGAAGGGATAGAGAATATAGAATGGGTTTTGGATTTGTAGCCAATGAAGGAGAATTCCAACTCCGTATACTCCGCCGGAACAGTAAGGGAATATGCTCCACTGAAATTGGAAATGGTGCCGATGTTGGAGCCTTTGATTAATACATTGGCACCAGGAATAGGTTCTCCTTCTTCGTCGGTTACTATACCTGAGATCGTGACGCCCTCCATGTTAAATTGAGCCTCCACTAATTGATTGGTATTGATTTTTTTAATGGTTTCCTGTTTTTCCTCTATACTTTTGCCATGACTGTCCATGAGCATTTTGTAAATGGCTTCGCTGTGTTCATCTGCCGGTTTAATGTCCTCGGCTTTTAATCGCAGGAGATTTTGACCATTGCGCTTCAGGGCAATAGGCCTACTTTTCAGGTATTGACCATCTTCAAAAATCATATAGAGGGCAAAAGTACCCTTGGGCAGGCGATTGGCCTGTAGGCTATTACCACTTAAAGACAAGATGAAATTAGGGTCTTCCTGCATCTTCAAAATGGTCATCAGACGCTTTGGTGTTTTGGTGCCCCTTGGAAAACCAAAGGTTAGTCTGCAGCTTTTATCGGGATGAAAGTTTCTCGGATCCGGCAGGCTGCTCTTACTGACCTGATCAAAAGTATGGCCCTTTTTTAGCTGCTCAATGAGCGCTTGCGTAATGGCTAACTCATTCCAGGAAGGTTCGAAAGTCCGTTTTTGTAAATACTTTGGCGGTTCATAGCCCTTCCTTTCCCTCATTTTTAAAAGAGGTGGCTTCAGGTCGTATACAAAGCCAGGCTCGTGTATGAAATGATAGCGGTTGCTGTCCGGGAGTTCCACATTTACATTGCCCATCACCGGGCCGGCGATTTGAATACCATTGTTTCGCCAGCTTTGATTTTTGGCATCATTCAAAAGAAAATACTGTCCCCTGTTCAGCAGGGAGGCGTATTCCCCCGACCAGTGATTTTCAAAAACAAATTGAGTATTACCTAACCGGTCTAGATCCCCCTGAGATTGCTTTCTTTCTTGTTTGTAGCTTCTCACATTCGGGTGGTATTGATTGGGATCAATCGAAAGGATGGTTTTCTTACCGTCTTCCAGGTAAACACTATCCATGGTAATCAGCCATTCGGCTGTTCTTAATTTAAGCTGATGGTAGCCCGGAGTTGCTTTGAAAGAATAGGGCGCGTTGACGGTATTCCAGCTAAAATAAACCGGCATTCGATCCAAATAAACTACATGTACCTCCTGTGATGCTCCATTCTCCATGACGTAAGGCGCGAACTGGGTCGGTTGGTTGGGGAGGTCAAAAGCATGGTGAAATCCTGCAGCTTCCGGATAATGAAAGCGATAATACATCATGGAATCCAGTTGTTCCGTTTCACTCCATCTTTCAAGCTCCAGGGGGCCGGATCTTCTTCCCTGAACCTGCTTAACGCTAAAGCTATTGATATGATCTTTGGCTTTGGTCTTTTCCGCTGCCGTTGGTGGACTGGATAATTGATAATCAAATTTTGAAGTCAGTCCAAAGGCGGTCAGATTCAGGTCCGGAACGGGCGCTCCTTCCCAATTAGACGCGGTAATTTCCATCTCCACTTCCTGGCCCGGGAATATCATCGCAGGATGTTCCACTTCCAGTTTAATCTTGTTTTTCTTTAAAGGAATATGGTAGAATTTATTCTGAACCTCTCCTGCCCACAAATAAGAAACGGAAAGGTAATAGTCTTTTCGATTATTACTTTTTAAGTCTGTAGGGGTTTTAGATTTTAGCTTTACCTGCTTATTCCGGGAGTAGACGTAATACTGATAGGGGAGATTTAGGGGATTGCTGAAATGGAAATGGATGCTGTCTTTTTCCCTGACCGCAGCAGCTGAGAACCTACTTTCATGATTTTCCAGAAACTTTCGGTGTGAAATTTTGTCATGTTCGGCCACATAGGCTTTGTATAGAGGATTGATCTCGATTGCTGCCTGCCCGGTAAAATTGCCAATTTCCTCTCTATGCCCATAAGGATCTTCCCCCCATAGTTGGAAGGGCGCATTTTTTAAGGGCTTACCATCCTCCATTATTTTGACCAGTAGTGTACTGTTGTCTATCGAAAATTCAAAGTCCCTTTTATGGAAGTTGTATGAAATGTTTTCACTTTGGCTAATGGCTTTTTGGTCCGCCGTCAGCAATTTAATATGCACTTTTACGTCCATATTGGCCTTGGGGAAGGTCGCAGTGGGGAGGTTAATATTCAGTTTTCCATTGGCCGGTAGTCGTTTTTTTTGATAAAAAAGGGTGTCCGGAATAAAGACCATTTCTTCAAAGAAATCTTCCTGATTCACATATTTAAAAAGGACGGAAACGGTTGCTCCCTTCAGGGGCAGGTCGTTTTGATCCAGTCCTTTTACTTTAAAAGAGATGGAGTCATTTTTAGCGTAAGCTGTCTTCAGCCCCTCCAGCTCCATTCGTTGTTCGGTGAGTAAATAATCCTCATATCGGAAGTTGGCGTAGCTAAATTGGAGCTTTTCATGCTCAAAGGTTATCCGGTAACTCTTGTCAAGTTTTAGATTCAGGCTATCAGATAGCGGAAGTTGCCCCAACAGAATCCCTCCCTCTTCAAAGCTTTTTACCTCCAGGGGAATTCTGGTTTTCGAAGCATGCCTGCGGGAATAGTAACCAGACTCTTCCAGGTAAACCTTTACCGGACTTTGAAGGCGTCTGTGCTTATGATCGTATAAATAGGCTTTGAACTGCAGGGTGTCGGCGGGTTTGTACAAGGGTTTTGAAAATAGCACATAGCTGGTACCATTGCCCTTTCGGTAATAGTCGGATTCTCCAGTGAATAGCTTTTCCATGGCGTAAGCTGATTTCTTGAAGAAGTTGCGCGTGGAATTAATGGTGCCATATGGGTAATGGTGAGCGATTGATTTTACCCCATCAATGGGTAGGAACACCACATATCGGATCGGGAGCCAAAGGTATTTGACCGGTGTTCCGTAAATCACTTTATTGCCATTGCGTTTGAGGGGGCTATTATTCCTCTCCCGGTCTAAATCATAAAACAGCACCTGATCCCCTACAGTGACTTCCAGTAAGCCTTTTTTGTTGGATTTTTTATCCACATAAACCTGCTGGTCCGCCTGGTAATGTAATTTTTTATTACCCACCCGTACTTTTCCATTGGTGATGACTTTCCCCTGTGCATCAATAAGGGAGAGGACGAGGTCCGTTTTGTTGTCGATAATGTAGATCTCAAAATCCGCCTGTGAGCGTAATTCAAAGCTTTGTCGGTTTCCTTGCGCTTTTACTTTTAAAAAATTCCCGGGCTCCAAAGGTTGGTAATGTTCCAGGGAGTCAGTGGGGATAATGGCATATGGGGTCCCGTAATCCTCTAGATTACTGATGATTTTCTTACCACGATAAAAATCTCTGGCCTGATCCGGCTGCAGCTTAAAAATGAAGGTCTCATAAGAAGTATTCCTTATAGGGTAGGTTTGGGCAAATGAAACCGATTGAAAAAATAAGGTGAATAGAAGAAAAAGTAGAGTAGGACGCATTTTGAAAATTTTGATTGGCTTTAATTTACAAGAAGTATAAGTTTTTATGGGTGATAAATGTCGGTTTTTGGGGTGATAACAAAAAAAGGGAGTAGTAGAGATAGGATTTCCTTTTTTGGGGGGAAGAGGAGTCAATCATTTCAAGTGCTTTGGCCAAGCACTAAAAGGATACAATCAACTGGAAGTTCCGGCAAAAAATGCCTTCTGGTGGGCGATTATTCGTCAAAACGGTTTTGTTTTTCGTGCCAAACGACGAGGCTGAAATATCGTTAGCATCGACAGAGACCAGAACAAAACCAAACATGAAAACAGAAAAGATTTCTTTTACCAATCCGGAGGGTCAACAACTTTCCGCCTTATTGGATATTCCTTTAGGCCAGCAGCCTTCCGCCTATGCGATTTTTGCCCATTGCTTTACCTGTAGTAAAAATTTGATGGCAGTTAAGCACATTGCCTTGGCTTTAACACAAAAAGGAATTGCGGTATTTCGATTTGACTTTGCGGGTTTGGGCCAAAGTGAGGGGGAGTTTGCGGCTACCAATTTTTCATCCAATGTAGGAGATTTATTAGCGGCTTATGACTACCTGCAGGAAACTCACAAGGCACCGGCTTTTTTGATTGGGCATTCTCTTGGTGGTGCGGCAGTGATCATGGCTGCTGCACAGCTTCCGGAATTAAAAGGGGTGGTGACCATCGGTGCCCCTGCAGATCCTTTTCATGTTACGGCATTAATCGGGGACGATGGTTTGAAAAAATTAGAAGAGGAGGGCACTGCAGAAATCAATATCGGGGGGCGCCTTTTTCAGTTGGCGCATCAATTTGTGAAAGATTTGGAGCAGCAAAATTTATTAGAATGTCTGAAAAAGATGCGCCAAAAACATTTTTTATTTATGCATTCTCCGCAGGACGCTATTGTAGAGATTGAAAATGCCAAATCTTTGTATGCTGCGGCTTTTCATCCTAAAAGCTTTATTTCGCTTGATGGGGCAGACCATTTGTTAGGAGAAGAGGCTGATGCCCGCTATGTCGGGGAGGTCATCGGAGCTTGGTCTAATCGCTTTATTTTGGCTCCGCCAAAACTGGAAAGCGAGGCTACGGTGGCGGTGCGTATCGGGCAAGAAAAATATACCACAGAAATAAAGGCCGGCAATATCCAATTGCTGGCAGATGAACCGCAATCGGCAGGGGGGCAAAATTTAGGGCCCGGCCCCTATGAGCTGGTCACCGCCGGGCTGGGGGCCTGTACCGCCATGACGCTCCGAATGTATGCCGACCATAAAGGTTGGCCATTGGAAGAGGTTCTGGTAGAGTTGTCTCATGAAAAAAAGCACTTTGCTGATATGGAGTCTGTGAAGGAGGGTGATTCGGCGAATAAAATTGATGTGTTTCAACGAAAAATCAGAATTGAAGGGCCATTATCCGCCGAGCAAAAACAACGATTACTGGAAATCGCAAACCGATGCCCTGTGCACCGCACATTGCATTCCGAGGTGATAATCGAAACTACAATTTTGGAAGAGTAAAGTTATTTTTTTGGTAAGTTTACTTTTCGGTTTCTTTTTTTTCTGTATTTGATTATAATTTCATTAAAAACACTTCACTTGCGTGTTTAGGTTTAAAATACAGGAATGAATTGATATCTTTGATATGAAAATTAGAAGGTGATCCAAGATATTTTATCTTAATCACTCATTTTCGATGATTACAAGCATTATTTGGTTTTGAGGTGAAGGTGAATGAGGAAATTCTCATGACCTTCACTTTATTTTGAATGAATGGGCTGATGTTAGAAATTTAATATATCGAACAGGTTGTTGTAATGTGTTTTTATGATTTTTAGGGTAGTTAGTTTCCATTTTAACTCCCTATATTTTAAGTAGTAATTTTTTTGATAGTTTAATTGATAGTTAAAATTTATTGGACTTTGATGTAAGTTTAGAGCCTTCCAGTTAATTATGGAAGGTTTTTTTTGAGGTAAATTTTCTCTGGCTGTTTTCACAGATTTGGTTTGTTGAAATTGGATAGGAGTGAAGAAAAGGTTGTTATATTAGCGCTGCTTTGAAATGATTTTTATCATGAATGCGTTGTTTTAGTGTTATTTTCGTTGCGTAAACCTATTTTGATTGTATATTTGACATCTGTTTCTGATTTTTTTTGATAATATCATTATGAGTACATCGAAAGAACATGCCATTATTTTAATGCACTGTCCCGATCAGCAAGGGATTGTAGCTGCTGTCAGTCGCTTTATTGACGAAAACCAGGGGAATGTGATCTCTCTTGATCAGCATGTTGATGGGGCAATGGACCGCTTTTTTATGCGTGTTTCATTTGAGATCGATGGATTTTTGGTGCCTAAGGATAAATTAAAAGATTATTTTGACACCCTGGTGGCTCAGCGATATGACATGACCTTTGAGCTTCATTTTGATTCAAAGGCGCCACGTATGGCTTTGTTTGTGTCGAAAATGTCCCATTGTCTTTATGATATTTTGTCGCGTTGGCAATCCGGGGAGTGGAAAGTGGAGATCCCGATGATTATCAGTAATCATGAAAATCTGGAACGTGTCGCTAAACAATTTGATATTCCTTACCATTATTTGCCAGTCACCAAAGAGAATAAAAAAGAGGTGGAGGCGCAGCAAATGGCATTGATGAAAGAATATAAATGCGATTTTGCGGTATTGGCGCGCTATATGCAAATTATTCCACCGGCATTTATCCGGCAGTATCCCAATCGTATTATCAACATCCACCACTCTTTTCTCCCGGCTTTTGTGGGAGCGAAGCCTTACCATGCAGCACATGACAGAGGGGTGAAAATTATTGGAGCTACCAGCCACTATGTAACCGAGGATTTGGATGCCGGGCCGATCATTGAGCAGGATGTGGCCAAGGTGAGCCATAAAGACGAAGTGGCAGATCTGATCCGGAAAGGGAAGGATTTGGAGAAAATTGTGTTGTCAAGAGCTATTCGTCAGCACATTATGCATAAACTGATCGTATTTAAGAATAAGACCGTAATCTTTGATTGATGAGGTCCCATGACTATATCACTTATGACTGTTTTGAAGCTTCTCCATTTGGAGGAGCTTTTTTTGTAAATATAAAAAAGGAGCCGAAGCTCCTTTTAATTTATGATTGGTAAATCTTGTATTCAAACAAACGGCAGTCAATCCGTCCATTCTGCATTTCTATTCTGCGGGAAGCTTTCAGACCAACGCGTTTTCCCAATGGAATATTACCGGTGAAAACATAGCCTTTTTTACCGTCGCACTCTTGCTTGAAAAAGTCGCCTATTCCTTGATAAACCGGTAATAGTTCTTCTTCTTCCCCCAGGCGTTCTCCATATTCCGGGTTCAGGATCACGATGCCCGGACCAAAAGGTACCTCCGTTTCGGAATAATCGCATTTCACAAATTCGATCATATGGTCTACTCCGGCCTCTTCCGCATTTTGCTCAGCAGCTCTCAGTGCCCGGGCATCATGGTCAGTGGCAATGATGCGCATATGAGATGGCACGTCTTTCTCCGCGGCAATGGCCTCCTGCATCAGCTGATCAAAATCCTCTTTTCTGAAGGCCCGCAGATGCATGAAGGCATAGTTTTCACGGAACATGCCCGGAATAATATTGGCGGCCATCAGGGCGGCCTCAATGGCCAAAGTTCCCGATCCGCACATTGGATTAATGAAATGACTCTCCCCGTTCCAGCCGGTGTTTTTGATGGCTGCTGCTGCTAAAGATTCCAGCATCGGAGCTTTCCATGGGTTCACACGATAGCCGTGTTTGGCGATGGTCTCCCCGGTGGTATCAAAGTAAAGGGCACATTTATTTTCCACCCAATGCATGTACAAACAGGTTTTGTCTCTGTTCGGGCCGGAGTCCGGGCGTTTCTGATATTCGCGCATGAAGCGATCCGCAATGGCATCCTTCATCTTCTGATTCGCAAAGCGGTTGTCCCGAATGGTATCATTGTGCACGAAAGAATCAATGGTAAAATAGCCATTCAATGGAATGTGCATTTCCCATTCAAACTTACGGACATGTTTGTAAAGGTCGTTGGCGGTGTGGGCCTCAAAGCTTACCGCTTCCAAAAGCACGCGATTGGCGCAACGTAAGTGCAGATTCAGCTTCATGGCCGTCAGGAAGTCTCCCTGCAATTCCACGCTTAACCGGTCGACTTTATCAACCTTTAAATTTAAATCTCTTACTTCCTGTGCCACGACCTCGCTCATGCGGGGGGCACATATGATGACAATTTTTTTAGACGACATACTATAATGGTACTAAAATCAGGGCTTTTCCCTTATGCAAAAAAAAGGTGTTACTCATGAAAGCAACACCCTTTGAGTTTTGTTAATTATTCCTCCGGATTATTCACCTCAATCACTTCCACCGAGAACTTCAGTGGATCCCAGGGTTTGATCAGATTTCCGATTGTTATATTTGAATTATTTTCTAAATCCTCTCTTAGGAATTCAGGGATTACCAGTCGTCCGCCTTGTGCAGTTCCCCCATAGGAAGAGGAAGAAGGGATATACAGTACTGCCAATTCATATTTGAATAATTCTACCATGGCTTCATCCCAACCCGTAATTACGGAACCAACTCCCACCTCAAAATTGAAAGGCTCATAGGTTCTTCCCGCAGAGTACAGATCCCAGGTGCGGGCGGTATCTTCAATGGAGGTATCGAATACCAGTGAATCGAAGCGGAACAAACGTCCGGTATAATCAATATCCACTTTGGCTTTTCTTTGAATGGTATCTTCCTGATTCCTGATGGTGTCACGGTTCAGAGTATAGACGTGTGTGCCGTTTTCAGTAATATTCACTTCGGAGAATTCCGGGAAGTTTTCTTCATAATAAGCACGATCACGATCAATTTCTCTCAGAATACGGTTTTCCTCAAATTTTTCGAAACCTTCCTCATCAAAAAGCTCTTCTACGCGAATTTTTAATTTTAATGGCTGCCATCTTGTTACACCAATTTTATGGTAAGAATAAGTGCCATAACCGTATTGCCCGGTCAGGTAAAAACTGACCTCCTCATTTTCGCGCATATTGTCTGCGATATAATTAAAGGTCAGCGGGAAAGTATTTCCGGAGCCCACCTGAAAGATCAGGGGATCATCCTCTTCTTTCACAATTTCTCTTTCGCCTTCAGAGAATACTACCGAAGTTTTGATGTTTTTCATTCGTCCATCTACTTCCGTTTGTACCAGTTTCTCAATCAGGTGCCCTTCCTCATATTGGCCGGCCTCATTTTCTTCTATGGTCCATAGTTCGTAATAGACCGCCACTAATTCTCCGGAAGCTACCGTAGTACCACTTTCATTGGCCACTTCGGTATGTTTATATAAGCCTTCCCCAAAACGGGTGAAATCGTCTTCATACAGGGTTTCCATTAAAAGACCCATTTTGGTGTCCTGCTCACGGTTACGCTCCGTGGTTTCGTCAGGTCTGGGGTTTTCGGAACAGGATAGCAGTCCCGAAGCCATTACAAAAAGAAATGCGAATTGCTTAAGAAAGCGCATATGTTAATCGTTGAATTACAATATTTGAGAATAAAGGGCAAGTTAGGGATTTGCGCCTACCCCTGCAAACATTCGCTATGCTTTGAATAAAAGCATATTTCTTTTTCTATCGTTGAGGTGTAATTCTGATCAGAATGCCTCGGGAATGAACAAACCGATTTACTATTGGTCTCACCGTTCGTCTTGGTGTTCGCTAATATCGGAAATCGCATGAGCGTTCGCGCCTCAATCCGACTTAATTTCCTTTATCACACCAATTGCCTTCCTTTCTGTCTGAAATCAAATTTAAGCCAAATTATTCGCCGCTAGATCTAGTGAATTGCTTCAACTCGCTGATGGTTAGTGTGCTATATTCGGTCCGGTCAATTTTTTTATAGCCCAAATTTGGGGCTAAAAAAATGAGTGAAACCAATACTAACAAGCTTAAGCTGCTTAAGGTAATGTGATAAATGTAGCAGTGAATAATTTGGGGTTTCTGTATTATAAAACAATGGTCGTGGTCTGCGCACACGGTTTTCAGCGGTTTAGTGTGGAAGTCCGGCGGCGACTACGACCAAGTCCACAGGACTATACGATTTAGTGGTTGGTCTTGGTGATGCTCGAGATGCTAGCTGTAACAATAGGGACATGGGATGCATCCAACACCCAATCCACCTTAAATTTAATTCGTGTTAATTTGTGAAATCTGTGGCTAATAAAATATCACCAATACCCCAGCCTCACAGTTACAAATAAAGCAACACCGATCGTTGTAATAACATAGCACAATAGCAGACTCCTCCAAAAAAATAATTCAAGTAAATTCGTGTAATTGGTGGTTAAAATCCTTAACACCAACCCAACCTCCAACAATCCTTTTTCATTTTTTCTTGATAAAAAACGAAACAAAAAAATCAAGGCTGTGATCAATGGTGGCTGGCCATGGAACCTGCTGACGGAATCCATCAAGGCCTTATTTGAAAAATGAGATGAACAGAATATAATGTTATGGAAATAAGGCTGTGATGCCTTCTGGTCGCCAGCAGAACCCATGGCTTTCCGCCCATTGCTCAAGGCCGGCTGTTGTAGTGGAAAGTCCCTAACCGACTGCATCACCCAATCCACCCTCAAAATATTTCGTGTAAATTGGTGGAGTTTGTGGTTAAAAAAACAAAATACGGGTTGTGGTCTTCGCACACGGTTTTCAGCGGTTTAGTGTGGAAGTCCGGCGGCGACTACGACCAAGTCCACAGGACTATACGATTTAGTGGTTGGTCTTGGTGATGCTCGAGATGCTCGCTGTAACAATAAGACCAGAGAAGGTAATGTGCTAAATCTAGCCGTGAATAATTTGAGGGATTTCAGTTTTATTTCCAAACCTTCCCTTGGAATGAAAAGGGGATTGAACAAATAGGCGCCGGAAAAGTAATATTGATTGTTAGGATAAACCAGTGTATTCAGGCCAATTCCCTTAACGATAATTCCCAAAAGGGTAAGAAAGGGGCAGGAATAATTTTGGAGCGCAATACTAATACATTTTTTCAATAGCAAAAAATATTGAAAGAAATAATGTTTACTGCTTGCCCGTTCTCAAAATTTGTCCTTTTTTACAATTGAATTAATCAAATAAGGGGAGATCACCTTCGGGTGATCAGTAAAGCTTGGGTATGCACCTGAGCTTTTTTTTATATGTACCTATTTTCCTTCTTACTATGCTTGCTTTTATGGATTGCCACACCGGCAATGGCACAAAGGGTACATTTTGATATTTTGAAGGAATATGGCCCGGGAGCGGATTATTCCGGCTCTGCCGAGAATCGGGATATTGCCCAAAACGATCAGGGCTATTTATTTTTTGCCAATGCGGAAGGTGTTTTGCGATATGATGGTTCTTTTTGGACGCTGATCAATAATGGGATACCGCAACCTATCCGATCGGTAGGAGCCTCAGTAGCGCATCGGGAAGTTTTTTACGGCGGAATGGGGACGCTCGGGAAATTGCGGTATCAGCCTGAAAAGGGGTTTCAATTAGTCTCCTTAGTGGAGGAATTACCGGATTCCCTACGTGATTTTAAGGATGTGCGTCAGTGTTTAGTCCACCGGAGTGAAGTTTATTTCAATACAGAAAAGTACTTATTGATTAGAGCCCTGGACGCTCCGCAGTGGCGAGTCATTGCCATTCAGAAAAAGATAAAACGAGTTTTTCTGTTCGGGGATCATTTAATTTTACGGTCTGCCCGACATTTTCACTATTACTTCAAGGGGCGGGAGCGCTTGTTTAAGCGGGGTGCATTTTTTTCGGACAAACGGATTGCCACTATTTTCCCGGTGAATGAAGAACGTTGGATTATTGCCGGACAAATGGGGCCAAATGATCATATCTGGGATTATTTCCCACAAAGCGGGGAGCGACGACTGTGGAAAGGAAGTCGGAGGCTAGGGGTCTTAGAAGGGGGAGCGCTACTGAATAAAGATCAAATTATTTTTTTTTCCAAAAGGCGTGGGTTGTTGTATTTTAATTTACAGGGGCAATTACTACGAGCCCTGGGAAGGAAGGAAGGGCTGAGTTCCGGACGAATTGCTGACCTATACAATGATCCACAGGGGATTTCCTGGGTGGCCCATGCCAAGGGCGTTTCTCAGGTACGGAATAATGGCAGGACCTTTTTCGTATTTCCGGAAGGGGGACAATTTCAGGGTATGGTGACTACTTTGTTCCGCTATTCTCCGGATACGGTGTATTTCGGAACACAGGAACAGTTTGGACGGATATTGGAGGGGGCAGACAATATGGCCCCAAAAATTGAAATTCTGAATAGGAAAATGGGAGAGGTGCTGCAGTTTCAATGGAGCCAACAAATTGGCTTGCTGATTCTGACGGAGGAAGGGCTTTTTAACTGGTCTGAAGAATTGGGTTTACTTCCTTTTCTGCTCAATCGTACCGAGGTTTTAAGCTTTCATATTTTTAGAAAGTGGCAAAAGGAATGGCTACTGATTGCCCGTAGGGAAAATTTTGAAATTTATGAATTGTCCAATGCCGGCCCTCAGCGATGGTGGTTTTCAGGTGGCTGGCCCGGAATTCCAAACCGCATTATCCCGGCTGCTCATCAGGGAGAATTCCTGTATCAGCTATGGGTCGGGCACCGGAATGCGGATCTGGGTTTTTTGCAGCTAAAGTTTATTGCTCCGGATTCTTTAAAAGTTCATAGTCGTTTTTTTTCCCGGCAAAAACAAACCGCGGGTTTTGATTTAATTCTGAGCCAAATGGTAGGAGAAGATTTATTCATTCGGGACAAGGCGCTTTGGAAATATGATTACCGTAAGCAGGAGTTTGAGTACCTGAAATCTTTCCCTAAAACCATTCGGGTCTACCCGGTGGATCGGAGAAAGCGAAAAGTAGTCCTGAACAGTTTTGACCGAGAAGAGGAAGAGTTTTGGATGAGTCAGTGGGATTCGGAGCAGCAGCGATTTTTGAAAAGTGACTGGTCCATGGCCGGACTTTCATTTGGGAAAATGACTTCCGGAGTTCCCAAAGGGAAACAGGGGTATTTTTGGATGGGCGGAAGCTTTGGCCTATTTGGTTTACATACTTCCATATTTAATATTAGCCTCCAGGAGCGCCAGCCTCAGTTTTTGAACATGGAATACCTCAATAGTGGAAGGTCGGAAGTGCTTTCGGGGGAGGATTATTATAGTTTTCAGATGCCTTATGATAGTCTGCCCATCAGGTTAAATTATGGGGTGGTTGGGGATAACACTATGCCGCATAAATATCGCTATCGCATTGTTGGTCACTCTAGCTGGTCAGATTGGTCTTATAAAACTCAAATGATCATTGAAAATCTCTTTGAGGGCGAATATGAAATTGAGATTGAGGCCATGAATATCTTTGGGGAGGTTGGCCCTACCAATAATAGGAGTCTCATTATTCTGCCACCGGTTTATCGTCAATGGTATGCTTACCTGATTTATGTGATGCTGGTTGGCGGATTGTTTATTGCAGGAGGAAAGTGGTTCTCGTATCGGTTCAAGCGAGAAAACAGCATATTAGAAGAAAAGGTTGCGCTTCGTACTTCGGCCATTTTAAGGAAAAATGAGTTGCTGAAAAAACAAACGGAGCATTTGGAATTGCAAGCAAAAGCCATCCGCCTGCAGAATCAGCAGATGGAAAGAGATCTTAAATATGGGGCGCGATTACAAAGGGCCAGTCTGCCAAAAGCGAAAGAATTGTTGCGCTATGTGGATCGGTATTTCGTACTGTTCCGACCCAAAACCAAAGTAGGAGGAGACTTTTATCTGGTCATGCCTTATGGTGACCAACAGTTTATATTAGCGGCAGGAGATTGTACGGGACATGGAGTGCCAGGTGCTTTGGTCTCTTCTATTGCCAATGTATTGATTCGGGAGACGATAAAATTGAAGGCTGTAAGCGAGCCAAAGGAAGTGATGGAAATCGTGGATCAGGAGTTTACCCGCCTGATGAAAAATGATAATCCATTCCTGCAGGAAGGCTTGGAGCTGGCCCTCTGCTTCATTGATCCCAAGGAAAGAAAAGTGAAGTTTTCTGGTGCCAAGCGTCCCCTTTGGGTTTTGGAAAATGGGGTGCTGCATAAATATAAAGGGGCACGGAGGTCAATAGGAGAAGTTTTTTTACGAAAGGATATTCCTTTTTCACAGTGTGAATTTCAGTATGCTGCCACCACTTCATTTTTCCTGTTTTCCGATGGGCTTACTGACCAGTTTGGAGGACCGGATAATCGGAAGTTTGGACAGAAACGTTTGGAGGAACTCATTTTGAAAACAAAACCTCAATTTTTAGAGGCCACTCCCTTTATTCAGGCATTTGAGGAATGGAAAGGGCAGGAAGATCAGGTGGATGATGTCTTGCTCATTAGTTTTACGCTGAAATGATTTTTCGGGCGAAGTCCGGGCAAAGCCCTTAAAATTATGGTTTTGCTTAGGGGTATAAAAAGTAAGGCGGAAACTCGTCTTTTTTAAATAATCCGACGACCGTATCGGAATCGTTTTTTAAAGTAATCGGAGTAGATGTTGGTTTCGACCACGCCCAGGCTGCTGGAAGAGTGAATAAACATCGTACGTTCCTTGCCTTTCACTTCTGTCACCAATCCTACATGGGTGATTTTTCTTTTTTTCTTGCCTGTGGCAAAGAAGACCAAATCACCCTTTTTCAATTCATTCATGCTTACTTTTTTCCCTTCCTTCGCCTGTTCGGCAGAGGTTCTTGGGATATCGATTCCTACAGCGCCAAAGGAATTGATCAACAGGCCTGAACAGTCCATGCCGGCGCGGGTAGTGCCGCCCCAACGGTAAGGCGTACCCCGGTATGATCGGGCAGTGGAAATGACGGTATTGATTTTCTTTGTTCGGGCTTTCTTAGCCGCTGAGCAGCCACCCAGCATAAAGAGCGTTAATATCAGACCAGTGAAAAGGAGGAATTGCTTTTTCATACCCGAAAAAAATAGATTTAATGTCAGTAACAGGCAATTTATATATTCTGAAGTGGATATGGCACATTTTGGGGACTTTTTGCATTGAATTTAGGTGGATAGGGGCTTTTTAGAGGAATTTCAATCTCAATTGGTGTGGAAAAGGATAAGCATAGATCAAATCGTCCTACAGCAATGGAAATTTAAAAGGGGATTCCTAAATTGTTGGAAAGCGTAAAAATGCAGGGAAATCAAAGGCAGGATTTGTCTTGAGTGGAATTTTGTTGCAATTTCAAGGCTTGGTTCATTTGATTGGTAATTTCGAATCGGATGATCTATTTTTTTAAGAAATCAATACTTTACCCCGACATACTATGAAAAGGCAGCAAGTGGAATTGTTGGAACAATTGGCTCAAAAACTACAGGGAGATTTACATTATGACGAGATAATGCGCAAACTTTATGCAACCGATGCTTCTGCCTATCGGGAAATGCCCCTTGGCGTGGCTTTGCCTAAAGGAAAAGCAGATCTGTTGACCCTGGTGCGTTTTGCTGATGAACATCAAATCCCGCTGATTCCCCGAACTGCCGGAACTTCCTTGGCCGGACAGGTAGTGGGCTCGGGATTAGTGGTGGATGTTTCCAAAAATTTTGACCAGATCCTTTCCGTTGATCAGGAGAAAAAGCAGGTGACCGTCCAGCCCGGTGTTATTCGGGATGTCCTGAATATGCATTTACGACCGCAAGGTTTATTCTTCGGACCTGAAACTTCCACTGCCAGCCGTGCGATGATTGGCGGAATGGTGGGGAATAATTCCTGTGGTTCCAATTCCATTGTGTATGGTTCTGCCCGCGACCAGTTGGTACAAGTCAAAGCATTATTAGCCGATGGATCGGATGTGACTTTTGAGGCTTTAAGCCTTAAAGATTTTGAGCAAAAATGTGAAGGAGACAGTTTGGAAGCGACCATTTACCGGGGCGTGAGGGAAATGCTTTCGGTGCCGGAGCATCAGGAAGAAATCCGTAAGGAATTTCCCAAGCCTTCCATCCCGCGTCGAAATACGGGTTACGCCATTGACTTATTATTGGAAACCGCTCCTTTTACGGATACGGAAAAAGAGTTCAATTTTTGTGATCTGATTGCCGGTTCTGAGGGTACACTGGCTTTGATTTATGAAATCACCCTCCAATGTGCACCCTTGCCTCCGGCAGAGCAAGCTTTGGTGGCCATCCATTTTGACTCCGTAGATGAGTCACTTCGGGGGAATTTGATTGCCCTGAAACATGACCTTTGGGCTTCAGAACTGATGGATCAGTTCATTTTAGAGTGTACGGCCAATAGCAAGATGTATTCTCCTTATCGCTTTTTTGTGAAAGGCGATCCGGGAGCCATCTTAGCCGTTGACATTTCTCGAAATACTCAAGCGGAAGTAGAACAGGTCTATGCGGATTTGCTGAAAGATTTTGAGGAAGCAGGATTGGGCTATCATTTTCCATTGATTCAGGGAGAGGATTGTAAAAAAGTATGGGCTTTGAGAAAGGCCGGACTGGGCTTGTTGTCTAATATGCCGGGAGATGCGAAGCCCGCTCCGGTGATTGAAGATACCGCAGTAGATGTGGCCGATTTACCGGCTTATATCCGTGATTTTAACGAAGTGCTGAAAAAGTATGAGCTGAGCTGTGTGCATTATGCGCATGCCGGTTCCGGGGAATTGCACCTGCGCCCTATTTTGAACCTCAAGACTAAAGAAGGGAATGAGATGTTCCGCACAATAGCGCAGGAAATTGCCGTTTTGGTGAAGAAATATAAAGGTTCTTTGAGTGGTGAGCACGGGGATGGGCGTTTGCGGGGAGAGTTTATTCCTTATATGATCGGGGAGCAAAACTATGAGTTGGTGAAGCAGGTAAAACTACTATGGGATCCGAAAGGTATTTTCAACCCGAATAAAATTGTGGAGACGCCCAGGATGAACAGCAGCCTGCGCTTTGAGCCGGGCCATGAAACGCCGGAGATTGACACCATACTGGATTTTTCTGATGTGCACGGGGTGGTTCGGGCGGCGGAAAACTGCAATGGTACTGCGATTTGTATCAAATCTTATAAGTCAGGTGGGACGATGTGCCCTTCCTATATGGCCACTCGGGAAGAGAAAAACTCCACCCGTGCAAGAGCCAATATTCTTCGGGAGGTATTGAATAATAATCCAAAGGCCAACCGATTTGATAGTGAAGAAATCAAAGAGGTACTGGATTTGTGCCTTTCCTGCAAAGGCTGTAAATCGGAATGTCCGTCCAATGTGGATATCGGGAAAATCAAGGCAGAGTTTCTGCAGCAATACTACGATGCCAATGGCGCTCCTTTCCGTTCCAAATTGATTGCTAATGTAGACAGCGCGAATCAATTAGCATCTTTAGTGCCCGGCCTATATAATTTTGTGGTGTCTAATGCACTGACTTCATCCATTTTCAAAGCCGGAAGTGGTTTTGCCAAAGAGCGCTCCATTCCCAAATTACATTCCACTACGCTAAGAAATTGGTTTGAAAAACGCCCGAAACCGGTGACTCCCGCGCCGAAGGGGAAGGTCTATTTCTTCTGTGATGAGTTTACGAACTATAATGATACGCCAATCGGGCAGACGGCCATTAAGTTGTTAGAACGATTGGGTTATGAAGTGTTGATGCCGAAGCATGTGGCGTCCGGACGTTCCTATCTATCCAAAGGATTTTTGAGAAAGGCCAAAAACCTGGCGGAGCAAAATGTCAATACCTTTTCCAAACTGATTGATGAGAAAACCCCATTGGTAGGCCTGGAGCCTTCTGCAATTCTGACTTTCCGGGATGAATATCCTGACTTGCTCAGAGGAACACAGCAAGAAGTGGCCAGACAATTGGGGCAAAATGCATTAATGATTGATGAGTTCTTGGATCGGGAGATGGAAGTCGGGAAGATCAATAAGGATCTGTTTACAAAGGAAGTTAAGAAAATAAAACTGCACGGACATTGCCAGCAGAAGGCAGTCTCCAGTTTGGTGCCTTCCAAGCGCATTTTGTCTTTCCCTGCGGGCTATACGGTGGAGGCGATTCCTTCCGGTTGCTGTGGGATGGCCGGTTCGTTTGGTTATGAAAAAGAGCATTATGAGCTGTCCATGAAAATCGGTGAACTTGTTTTGTTTCCTACGGTTAGACAACAACCGGAGGAGGTCTTGATTGCTGCTACCGGAACAAGTTGCCGTCATCAGATCAAGGATGGGACGAATAGAATGGCGAAGCATCCGGTGGAGATTTTGTATGAGGCATTGGTATAAGTATAAAAAAAGGGCTTTCCCCAAGACGGAGAAAGCCCTTTTTAACGCATTGCTGTTTTTTAATTCAGCACCTCAGCCAGTTTTTCTGCCAGCTCATCGCCACGTAAATTCTTGGCAATAATCTTTCCTTCTTTGTCCAATAAGAAGGAAGTAGGAATAGCGGTGATGCTATAAGTCTTCGCTACTTCCGCTTCATTATTCACTACGCCGATCACTTGTTTGCCCGGAAGTTGATCTTCTTCCAGTGCTTTTTTCCAGGCTTCTGCATTACGGTCCAGGGATACGCCGTAAAGCTCAAATCCTTTGGACTCAAAATCTTTATAAGTTTGTACCAAATGCGGAGACTCTTTACGGCAAGGCCCACACCAGGAAGCCCAGAAATCCAATAAAACTACTTTTCCGCGCAAGTCAGAAAGTTTGACGGTTTGGCCTTCAGTGTCTTGCAGGCTGATGTCCGGAGCCACCGCACCCATGGCTAATTTTTTAATATCTTCCAGCTTCTGCTCGAAGAGGTCCAGGATTTTCAGACCCGGCATTTCCTTTTGCAATCTGGTCAATTGGTCTTCTACAAATTGAGGATCCTGTTCGTAGGTGATGACATCTCTCAGGATTTGTAAAGTAGTCAGGTTGGCCGGCGAGGCAATGATGATTTGCTTCAGGGAATCATTCAGACTGGTTTGCATGGCGGTGTATTCCGCATCTACTTTTTTCATGCGGTCCTCATCTCCGCTGTTGGCCGCTTCCGCATAATCCATCTGTAAGCGGGCAACAGCATCCGAAACGCCACTCATGAGTTCATTGATCTTTTGCTGCAATTCTACTTCCGGCGAACCGGTTACGGTAGAACCTTCGGCATTGACATTGATTTCCAAATCATTTTGGTTGATCGCCAATACTACCGGCAATTGATCATAAACCATCAGGCGATAAAAACCGGGGTCAAAATCCTTCAGGCTATAATCAAAGCTGCCGTCTGCGGCAATTTTCAGGGTGTCACGAAGATTGCCTTCGGGTTGAATTTGCAAAAGCACTACCGACCCTTTTGGGTTTTCCGCTTCAATTTTACCTCTAAGATGAATCGTGTTGCCACTCTCGACTTCCTTGTTTTCAGATCCACAGGCGCTCAAAAGGCCTGCAGCGATTAGCATGCTAAAAAATGATTTTCTCATGGATGTGATTCATTTAATCAATTGCCTGAACCGGCTTACAAGGCCAAAATAGAAAAAGGGATCAACATCAGCAATGTTGATCCCTTTTAAGTTTAATTTCTGTCCGGTTTTTAACCTTTTAGGATTTCCTTTATTTTTTGAAGATTTTCCTCCGGACGGTCAAATGCTTTTTGTCTGAAAAGCGAAATGTCTTTTCCGATCGGGCTATGGGTCGGTTCTTTGATAGAACTAAGCAATTCTTCCTCTGTGCCTTCTGCAATTACCTCTCTCAAAAATGCGAAGACGTCGCCTTCGTTTTCC
This sequence comes from Persicobacter diffluens, assembly GCF_036244895.1. Taxonomy (NCBI): domain Bacteria; kingdom Pseudomonadati; phylum Bacteroidota; class Cytophagia; order Cytophagales; family Persicobacteraceae; genus Persicobacter; species Persicobacter diffluens. Next base: position 2,780,061 of record NZ_BQKE01000001.1, on the reverse strand, counting down.
AGGTATTCGTGGAAAACGAAATTGGATATTTCTTGTTTCAAACTATTCTTAGTATCCATCGTGGTATTTTCCGATAAAAATAGTGCTTTCAGAATGTTTTTTCCTTGAGTGGATTTATTTCCTCCATTAATAAGAAGAACGATCTGATTTCCTTCTATTCGATAATATACGCTGTAGCCAGACCCTAGAAAAATTCTTAATTCAGAAATACCACTCATTAAATGCTTCACGGCTTTTTCATAAAACTACCAATGGGCAGATTATAAGAAAGATCCAGTTCCCAATGAAGATCTATTTGATTTCCTCACGTTAAAGGATTTTCGACAGCCTAACTTTATAGTACAATATCTTCCACATCAACCCTCCGGCCTTGATCAATGGGCGGATAGACAAAGGTTCTGCTGGCGACCAGAAGGCAACACAGCGACATTTTAGCAATATTTCACCAATCTCCCGCCCTCTCCAAATGTCGCCTTGATGGATTCTGTCAGCAGGTTCGTTGTCCCGCCGACATTGATCACAGCCTTGATTTTTTTGTTTCGTTTTTTATCAAGAAAAAATGAAAAAGAAACGATTAATTATTAAATATAATGGGTCGAAAGGCCGATCTAACTTTTTATGAAAAAGCCCTGTTAAATGCTTGTCATCGCCAAAATTACCGCTTAATTCAATTTGCCTAATGCGTCTCAGAATTGTAATTCTTGCTTTTTGATCTTTTGACTTTTTTAACCATTTCGCGAACTCAATAATTTGTTTGATCTCCTATTTCCGCATAAGAACTATTTATTTTGTTTTAAGCCAACAACTCTTGCAGAATCGCCCCGGCTTTCTTGGGATCTGCTTTTCCACCGGATTTCTTCACTACCTGACCGATGAACATACCAATCAGTCCTTTTTTGCCTTTTTTGAAAGCCGTGACTTTATCCGGCATTTCGGCTAATACGGCTTCCGCAATTGGGCGGATGGTGTCTTCAGAAGAATCCTGCAACAAGTTTTGTGCTTTGGCAATGCTTTCTGCGGTGGCGGCCTTGTCGGCAACTAATCGTGGGAAAATTTCTTTGCTGGCAATGGAGAAGTTGACTTTACCGGCATCTACGAGTTCAATCAAACCCACAAACTGATCGACGGACAAGCTGAAGTTCTTGATATCGCCTCCCTGCTCATTCAAAAAGGATTTGATCGGCCCCATCATCCAATTGGAAGCCGCCTTTCTGTTTTGGGTTTGTTGGCAAACCGCATCAAAGAATAGTGCCATTTCTTTGGTTTCGGTCAGGACGCCGGCATCATAAGCAGGCAAACCATATTCCTGTGTGAATTTTTGCACTAAATCAGCAGGAAGTGGAGGCATTTCTGTGCGGATGCCTTCAATCCATTCTTCCGATACAAAGAGCGGGGATAAATCCGGATCCGGGAAATAGCGGTAGTCATTCAATTCTTCTTTGGTTCGCATGGCCGCCGTGGTGCCGGTGTTGGCATCGAAAGTCCTGGTTTCGGAAATCACTTCTTCTCCGGCTTCAATCAGGATGATCTGTCGCTCCACCTCATGGTCAATGGCACGCTGCACATTCCGGATGGAGTTCATATTTTTGACTTCCGTCTTTTTGCCCAGAGGATCGCCATATTTACGCACGGAAATGTTGGCGTCGCAACGCATCGAGCCTTCTTCCATATTGCCATCGCAGATTTCCAGATAGCGTACAATTTGTCGGACGTCGGTCAGGAAAGCTCCGGCCTCTGCCGCGGAATGTATGGCTGGCTCGGTGACGATTTCAATCAAAGGAGTTCCCGCGCGGTTCAGGTCCACCAGGGTGACGTCTTCCGTTTCGGAGTGGATGGACTTTCCTGCATCCTCTTCAAAATGGATGCGGTTGAGCGGAACGTAAACTTTTTCGGTTGCTCCTTTAGGAAGTACTTCCAGTCCACCCCCTACACATATTGGTGCTTTATCCTGCGTGAGCTGATAGCCTTTGGGCAGGTCCGGGTAGAAGTAATTTTTTCTTTCAAAGGAGTTTTCCCGGCTGATTTCACAGCCACAGGCCAATCCCATTTTGATGGCATAATCCACCACCTTCTTATTGAGTTTGGGTAAAGTACCCGGATGTCCAAGGGTAATCGGACTGATATTGGTATTCGGCGCTTCTCCAAATTGATTGGCATCGGCCGCATATATTTTTGTGTTGGTCAGTAGTTGGCAGTGAATTTCCAAACCTACTACTATCTCATATTTTGCGCTTACTTCAGGATCTAGCATCGTCATAGCATAAAAAAAGCTTGAGTCGTGAATTACGAACTAAAAATTGAAGTTACCAATTTTTTACAATTCTCACGACTCAAGCGCTATTTCTTTGCTAAATTTATACTAAAATCAGATGATTTCTGAGGCTTTCGCTACTACTGCATCTAATCCGTTGATATCTTTTCCTCCTGCGGTTGCGAAGAAAGGCTGTCCGCCTCCGCCACCTTTGATTTCTTTGGCTAATTCTTTTACCAATTTACCGGCATGCAGCTCTTTAGCTTCAATCAGATTCTCTGAAACCACAACAGCTACCTGTGGCTTGCCGGCCACATCAGCTGCCAACACCATGAAAAGGTTCTCTGTCTCGTTTTTCATCTGGAAACAAAGGTTTTTCAATTGGTCTGCCGCAGGAATGCTTACTTTTTTGATGATGACATTCACGCCGTCTTTTTCAACCACGGCATTTTTCAAATCACCTTTAAGTGCTTGTGCTTTCTCCGCATGCAATCCTTCGATTTCTTTCGCCAAAGCAGCGCGTTCTTTCATTAAGGCATCAATCGCTTTTACCGCATCCTTAGGATTTTTCAAAGCTTCTTTGATCGCCTTTAACTCTTCCGCTTCTTTATTGATATAAGCCTCGGCACCATCAGCAGTCAAAGCTTCAATACGACGAACACCCGCCGCTACTGAGCTCTCCGCAGTGATTTTGAATAAACCAATCTGACCAGTGGCCGGAACGTGCGTACCCCCACATAGTTCTACCGAATAGTTTGGATCAAAAGTGATTACACGAACAAAGTCCCCGTATTTCTCTCCGAATAGAGCGGTTGCGCCCAGGTTTTTCGCTTCAGCAATTGGGATGTTACGTTTCTCATCCAATTGAATATTCTCGCGAATCTTTTGGTTCACAATCTGCTCCACCTGAGCGATTTCCTCATCGGTCATTTTAGAGAAATGCGAGAAGTCAAAACGCAAAACGCTGTCCGATACAAAAGATCCCTTCTGTTGAACGTGATCTCCTAATACCGACTTCAAGGCTGCATGCAACAAGTGTGTAGCGGAGTGATTGTTCATAGAAAGTTGGCGCTTGTTAGCGCTCACTACTGCATAGAAATCCGCCTCTACATTGGCCGGTAATTCCTTCATCAAATGAATCGAAAGATCATTTTCTTTCTTGGTATCGATGATGCTGTATTTCTTTCCGTCTGCTTCAATGTAGCCGGTGTCACCTGCCTGCCCTCCTGATTCCGCATAGAATGGTGTGGTATCCAATACTACCTGGAAGAAGCTTTTCTTTTTATCTTTTACTTCACGGTAACGCAAAATTTTGGAAGTAGCTTCCAAATGATCGTAACCAATGAATTGTACATCTTCGCCTTCATTGACAATCGTCCAGTCCGAAGTCTCGGTTTTTGCTGCATTACGGGAACGATCTTTCTGTACCTGCATTTCCTGCTCAAAACCTTTTTCGTCGATTTGCAATCCGTTTTCACGGGCAATCAAAGCGGTAAGGTCTACCGGGAAGCCGAAAGTATCATAAAGTTCGAAAACCGTTTTACCATCAATAGTGTCGTTGTTGGTGGTTTTTAACTCCTCACGAATCGTATCGATTTTTCTTAAACCGGTGTCCAAAGTGCGTAGGAAAGCAGATTCCTCTTCCATGATCACCTTGATGATGAAATCTTGCTGTGCTTTTAATTCATCAAAAACACCCTCGAACTGCTCACATAATAGTGGTACCAAGGTATTCATGAATGGCATTTTGAAGCCCAGGAAGGTATAACCGTAACGAACCGCACGACGCAAAATTCGTCGGATCACATATCCGGCTTTATTATTGGAAGGCAACTGACCATCGGCAATCGCGAAAGAAACCGCACGGATGTGGTCCACAATTACGCGCAATGCGATGTCAATTTTCTCATCTTTACCGTATTCTACTTCTGCTTTCTGTGCAATGAACTGGATCATTGGCTGGAAAACGTCGGTGTCGTAGTTGGAGGTTTTTCCCTGAAGCGCCATGCACAAACGCTCGAATCCCATACCGGTATCCACGTGTTGCGCAGGTAATTTAATCAGGCTGCCATCCGCCATGCGGTTGAATTGCATGAATACCAGGTTCCAGATTTCCACCACTTGTGGGTGGTCTTCATTCACCAAAGTTTTACCCGGAACGGCTGCAATTTCTTCTTCTGTACGAAGGTCAATATGAATTTCTGAACATGGACCACAAGGTCCCTGCTCGCCCATTTCCCAGAAGTTATCTTTTTTGTTTCCGTTCAGAATGCGCTCTTCCGCAATCAGGGCTTTCCAAAAATCATAGGCTTCCTGATCTCTCTCCAGTCCTTCTCCCTGGTCGCCTTCGAAAATCGTCACATAAAGACGGTCTTTCGGCAATTGGTAAACGTCCGTTAATAACTCCCATGCCCAGGCAATAGCGTCTTTTTTGAAGTAATCTCCAAAAGACCAGTTGCCCAGCATCTCAAACATGGTGTGGTGGTAGGTGTCAATCCCCACTTCTTCCAAATCATTATGCTTTCCAGAAACCCTCATGCACTTTTGGGTGTCGGCGGCTCGATTGTAGTCAGCGGTTTTGTTGCCTAAAAATAGATCCTTGAACTGGTTCATACCTGCGTTGGTGAACATCAAAGTTGGATCGTCTTTCACTACCATCGGTGCAGAAGGTACAATTTGGTGTTGTTTGCTTTCAAAAAACTCCAAAAATTTCTGTCTTATTTGCTTGGAATCCATGTAATTGATTAACTAAATTTTAAATTGCTGCACAAGAAAAGTTATGTTTTACCTCAAAAATTGCATAACTTGCCTCGTCAATTTGATATTATCTGCAAAGGTAAGGGAACAATTACCCTGACCTAATTTTTATTTGACAAAAATAGCAGATTTTTAGAAATCATACTCAACGGATGGCCAAGATAAAATACTATTACGATACGGAGACGTGTCGATACGAACAGATAAAATTAACCAAATGGGACAAGTTCCTGAATTTTATGGGGTTTGTGTCGGCGAGTTTGGCTTTTGCCATTGTCCTAATGATTTTGTTTGGGGTGTGGTTTGATTCTCCCAAAGAGGCCATGCTCAAAAAAGAGAACAAGGAGCTGAAATATCATTATGATATTTTGTCTGAAAAGATCAGCAATACTACCGAGATGCTGGCTTATTTAGAGGAACGGGATGCAAATATTTACCGCGTAATTTATGAAGCGGAGCCGTTGCCGAATGAAATTCGCCAGGGTGGAATCGGAGGGAGTTACCGTTACGCCGATCTGCTGGATAAGGGGATGGAGAAGGAAGAATTGATTATTGATACCTATAAGGAAATTGATGAGCTTAAGAAACGCCTGTATGTACAGACAAAATCTTACGATGAGATTTTGACTTTAGCGAGAAATAAGGAAAAGCTTTGGGCGTCCATTCCGGCTATTCAGCCCGTGAGTAATTCCGATTTAAAAAGGCTGGCTTCCGGCTTTGGCTACCGTATTCATCCCATTCATAAAATTAAGCGTTTACATACCGGTTGTGACTTCTCCGCACCAAAGGGAACTCCTATTTATGCTACAGGCGGAGGGAAGGTGGTAAAAGTGAAAACAGATTTCAGTGGATATGGAAAGCACGTGATCATAGATCATGGTTATGGTTATAAGACGCTATATGCTCACATGCAGGATTTTGCAGTGAAAAGAGGGGAGAAGGTGAAAAGAGGAGATTTGATTGGTTATGTTGGGAATACCGGTTCGTCTACCGCACCACACGTGCATTATGAAGTAAGAAAAAATGATCGCCCCGTGAATCCGATTAATTATTTGTATCAGGGAATCACTCCTGCTGAATATGAAGAATTGTTAAGACTGGCATCGATCGAAAATCAATCGTTGTCTTAAGGCTTTGATGCTGCTATTTTGACTTAGTTGTTGGTGAAAATTGAAATAAGGTTTTGCCAATTTTTAATAAAAATCAAAAGAATAATACCCGCATAGTTTTTTGGCTTTGCGGGTATTTTCTTTATTTCTGAAAAAATAATGTGTTAATTAGCAGGAACAACGAAAGTTTAACGACCCATTTAGCTTTTTAAATAGTGCCATATAAAGAGAAGGAAATATTAAAAAAATACTACACCATTGGGGAGGTCGCAGAGATGCTACAGGTTTCTACTTCTTTGATCCGATTTTGGGAAGGAGAATTTGGTATTATTCGACCTAAGAAAAATCGAAATGGAAACCGACAGTTCACTAAAGAAGATATTGAAAATGTGAAATTGATTTATCATTTGGTGAAAGAGAAGGGCTACACCTTACAAGGAGCGAAGGATCTGTTGAAAAACAATACGAAGGAAGTCAAAGATAAATTGGAGATAATAGAGTCTCTAAGATCTTTAAAATCCTTCCTCATTGACCTCAAAACACAATTGTAGTAAAAGCGCATCAGCAAAAATTGATGCCATGGCCCTGGGGATGGTTCCCGGGGTTGGATCACAAACTTTTCGAGCGCTAATTGCTCATTTCGGTTCTGCTACGCAGGTTTGGGCTGCTGAAAAAAGTGCCCTGCAAAAAGTTGCAGGAATTGGTCCTACGATCTGCCAACATTTAGTCAATTCCCATTATTTTATATCTTTGGCTCATCAGGAATGGGAGCAAGCGACCAAGAAAGGTATTGACATTTATATCCTATCCGAGGATAACTATCCCCATCGACTCAGGCAAATCCCTGATGCTCCACCCGTATTATTTGCTTATGGCCCGGCTGATTTAAATCCAACCTACACCGTGGCCATTGTGGGTACCCGAAAAGCCACCGCTTATGGCAAAAGCTTTCTGGATGATTTTTTTCAGGATATTGCCCCCTATCACCCTACAGTTGTTTCCGGATTGGCTTATGGTATTGATATTTACGCCCATCAGCTGGCTTTAGACTATGAATTACCGACCATAGGGGTAATGGCCTCCGGGATGAATATTATATATCCCAGGGAGCACCGCGCTGTGGCGAAAGAAATGGTGCGTCAGCAAGGGGCTTTGTTGACAGAAAGTCCCTTGGGGATTCAACCGGAAGCCATGTTGTTTCCGGCCCGAAACCGCATTATTGCGGGAATGGTGGATGTGGTGTTGGTTATTGAGGCGATGAATTCCGGTGGCGCTTTAATTACTGCTGATTTGGCCAACCAATATGATCGGGAGGTAATGGCATTGACCGGCCCCTATCAGGCGAGCAAAAGTGAAGGTTGTCATCAGTTAATCAAATCGAATAAGGCCCACCTGTTGACGGATGCGGAGGATTTGATTCAATTAATGTCCTGGGAAACCCAAGAGGAGCAAAAAGAAAAGCACGTTAAAATGCCGGATAATCTTACATTGTTAGAAAAAGAAGTTTTTTCCTTTATTTCAGAAAAAACGACGCCGGTTGTGATTGATGAGTTGAAGTTGAATTTTTCACATCAATTGCCTTTGTTGTCCTCTTCTTTATTGAACTTGGAACTTGTGGGCTTAATTCAAAAATTGCCTGGTGGTGTGTTTGGAGCAAAGGGGAGAGTCAGATAGATCAGCAAGAACATTTCATGAAGTGGGAAATATTCGGTGGGTTCCCTAAATTGCGCCCATAATTGATTTTGATATGACCATAAAGACCAACTTTTCCCTTTTGGGTTTAAATACTTTTGGAGTGGCCGAAGAAACGGCTTTTTTTACTTCCGTATCCTCAGTGGCGGAAGTTCAGCAGTTAATCAAGGAAGAGGTGTATCAATCGCATCCTTCCATGATGTTGGGCGGAGGGAGTAATGTGCTTTTTACGGAGAGGTATGAAGGTTTGGTGGTTCAAAATCAAATCAGGGGCCGGGAACTGTTACAGGAGGATGAGGAGCATGTTTGGGTGAAAGTGGGCGCCGGAGAGGTTTGGCATGATTTCGTGCTGTATTGTATTGAACAAAATTGGGCCGGGGTAGAGAACATGTCACTGATTCCGGGTTCTGTAGGTGCTGCACCCATTCAGAATATTGGGGCTTATGGTGTGGAGTTAAAAGATGTTTTTGAGTCCCTGGAGGCCGTGGAAGTGGAAAGTGGTGAGCTTAAAACTTTCCACCATGCGGATTGCGAATTTGGCTATCGTGATTCTATTTTTAAACGGTGGGCAAAGGGGAAGTTCATTATTGTGAATGTGACATTCAAATTGAATAAAAGGCCCAATTTTAATACCACTTATGGGGCTATTCAGCAGACTTTGGAAGAACAGGGAGTGAGGGAGTTGTCCTTGAAAGCGATTGCGGAGGCGGTGATTCATATTCGTCAATCCAAATTGCCGGATCCGGCGGAGATTGGGAATGGAGGGAGTTTCTTTAAAAATCCGGTGATCTCCACAGCACTTTTTGAAAGCCTTCAACAGGATTATCCTCAAATGGGCGGTTATCCGGCAGGAGTTGGAAAGGTGAAAATTGCTGCGGGCTTTTTAATAGATCAGGCAGGATGGAAAGGTTACCGGGAAGGAAATATAGGCGTTCATGAAAAGCAGGCCCTGGTTTTGGTGAATTTCGGAGGGAATAATGGGAAGGCTATTTATCAATTGGCCAAAAAAATACAAGCCTCCGTCCTGGAGAAATTTGGGGTAGAGATTGAGCCGGAGGTGAATATCATTTAGAAAAAAGGAGCAAGAAGAAACAGGGGAGAGGATCCCTTGTTTCTTTTTTTTCAGGCTATGTCTAATGATGCAAGTTTAAATCCTTGTTTACCTGCAAGACAAGGAAATGAAGGAATTTTTCCTGTTGCGAATTTTTTGCAACAAAGCAGATGAATGTGGAGAAATCAATTTTTCCGAATTCAAGCTTATTGAACAATTAGTCGAGTCACCTAATATTTACTGATAATAAACCCTTTGCTTTTTTTGAATCTGCAGGTAAATAGAAAGGCTTAAATTAGCGGATCCAGTTTTTCTTTTTCTAAAAAAGGGGCTCCTTCATATTTATGGATATCAATGCCGAATTTTCTCAGGAAGTCCACACCCTCATCACAAGGTAAGCCCTTATATTCTGCATAGGATTTATAATAAATCACTTTTTTAATACCGGCGCTATAAATAATTCTGGCACAAGGCAGGCAGGGGGCAAGGGTCACATATAATGTGGAACCTTCTACATCCGATTTGTTTTTTACTGCATAAAGAATCGCATTTTGCTCCGCGTGAATGGCCAAAGAACAACTTCCTTTGGAGTCTCTGGAACAACCCGTTCCCGGAAACTCTTCATCGCAATTGTGGGTTCCTGCCGGTGGGCCATTATAGCCAATTGAGATAATTCGGGTGTCTTTGGCCAGTACTGCGCCAACATGTTTTTTGATACAATGGGATCGACGGGCAATGTTGAGTGCCAGCTCCATATAGATGTCATCGAAATTGGGCCTGCTCATAAAATTTGTTTGTTTGAGTACCGCTCATAAAAAATACTGTTTTTCTGTTTCGGAAAAATTGCGGTACTGAAGTGGTCTTCTTATTTTTCAATAATAAAATTTTGCTCAAATTAATTCTGACCTTTTTAAAAACAAATCTATCAATGATGAAAAATAGCATTTTGGCCGTGGTGGTAATGATTTTGTCTTTGTGGGCAACAGATGGCTTAGCGCAGGAGGCTTTAAAACCGAGGGTAAGTCCATTGGCGGTAGTAACGTTTAAAGAGCACGATACCTATGTGAAGATTACTTATGGTCGTCCACACAAGAGGGATCGGGAGTTGTTTGGGACATTGGTGCCTTACGGTAAGGTATGGAGAACAGGAGCCAATGAAGCCACGGAAGTGACCCTGACAGGTGATGTTCGGGTGGCCGGTAAAATATTGAAGGCGGGAACTTATTCTTTGTTTACCATCCCTAATGAGGACAACTGGACCATTATCTTTAACAATGATTTAGGCCAGTGGGGTTCTTATGAATATAAGGAGGAGGATGATGTGCTGAGAGTGAGTGTATCCGCTGAGCAGTTGGAGTCGATTTATGAGCCACTGACGATGGAGTTTGAGAATATGGAAGATGGGAAAGCCAATTGGTTGATCATGTGGGATTCCACTAAGGCCATTATCCCTTTGGAGTTTATGTGGTAATTTGATCCTGATTATTAATTCCAAGTTCTTAGTGAAGGTACTTTGAGTCAATTCATTAAGTCGAGTGATGCGTGCTCCAAGCCGTGTTCGGCTGCAGGATACGGAAATAATGGGATTAGACCTATTTCTTTTTTCCAGAAAGCAGAAGGATGAGGAGAAAGCAAGTTTTCCACAATTTGGGCGATTAGAAAACCGGTCGGCTACTCCAAAATGATGAGAATTAAGTTTAAAGTGATTTTTTGAACTCAGTGGCGCATCATGCGGATAAATTTGCTTCAAATCATTACTAAATAAAAAGGCAGTGATTTCGATTAAATCACTGCCATTTTTTTGACCTTTTGTCAAATTGGGATTTACCCATCTAGGGGGTTATGTCTTTATAACTACCAAATCCATTAATGGTTAGAAACTAACTCCGTTCCTCTAAAACCTCTTTTCTGTGCGGCTTCCATTTCTGTAAAATTCATGGAGAAGGCATGGGCTGTTTCAGGCAGAAATTGGATCATTGGGTTATTTTCGTCTCCACTCATTTGCATGATTACTTCAGAGGTGCCATTTTCTTCCCAAGTCCAGGATTTGTCTTTTTTCGAGAATACAAAGGCCCCTTTGGCTCCTTTATGTTCCCCGGCAATTACTTCAATGTCATAGCGGTTTTGGGAAGCGGTTAATTTATAAGTACTGTTTTCCCCTTCCACTACACGTTCTTCGATCTCGCCCGGTCCCATGGAAATAGGATTGTTGCCACCCCAGAATTCAATGGAGTTAAAGATGATGGCATCCAGGAATACGGTTACACCATAAACCGGAATGATGTTTAATCCGAAGAAAAGCAGGGCGTTGATAAATTTATCTCCCACCTGGCCGTTCCAGTTCCACAGTTTTGTAGTTAATTTAAAAGGGCCGTAGCAGCTGGTTTGCACAAGTCCGGCACTCATCATGAAAACTGCCAGTAGAATGGTCGAAAGCTTTTTCATAAACATTTAATTGAAATTAAGATTTAGTGAATCGATTGACTCAATTTTGCAAAAGGTAGTTCAAGTTCTTATTATTCACAAAATAAATTTAATATAAAAAATGGACGATTTAGAGCCTTACAACGGTTGGCATGCTTTTTATAACTCTTCTCAAGATCCGAACTCGCCTTTTTATGAGAAGGTTTATAATTATGACTTATATTCTGAAACTATCTATGGCTATTATATTGATCCTGCATGGGATAATATAGGATCGGAGACATTGTTCATAAAGGTTTTATACGCAAATTATGAACAAGGGATTGTGATATTGGAATTTATTGGTGAGTGGAATGATGCCCTGCATAATGATATCATGGTGTTGAAACGTAATATTTTGGAGTATTTTATATCCTCAGGGATTCGAAAGTTCCTGCTGGTAGGAGAATTTGTGATGAATTTTCACGGTTCGGATGATGCCTATTATGAAGAGTGGTTTGAAGAGGTGGAGGAAGGCTGGATTGCCGCGCTTAATTTTCGAGCCCATGTCACGGAAGAATGGGAAAAGTTTAACCTGGATGAATTTATCGTAATCGGGCAAGATTTAATGATTGACAATTGGAGGACCAAGCCTCCATTGCAGCTGATGCGGCAAGTGGAAGCATTGGTGAGAAAACGTTTGGGCTGATCTTTACTTCAGAACGGTTTCCATGTGAAAGGAATAATGCTTTCCGGTGTGTATTTCTTCCGCAATACAACGCGTTCGGTTGTTTTTTATTTTTCGGAATTTGACCTTGTTGTAAGAAAAGACCGTTCCATTGGGGATTTCCCCTACCTTTGGGCCGGTTGAGAGTGCCTTTATTTGAGCTGATGACTGTTGATCCTTGGTTATAATTTTTTCTAATAATTCCTGGTCTTCTATTTTGAAGACCTCAGCGCCTGCAATGAAATTGTAAACTTTTGCATTTTGAATATTTCGGGCGATGACTTTGGAATTTCTTCGATCGATAATTCGGTAGCATTTTTTGCGGTGAACAAAGCAGTCCCCAATTTCCATATTTTCAAGTATCCAAAAACCTTCTTCCATACGCTCTTGCTCATTTACCGGTCCACGAAGTAATTTATATAATTCGGGGTCGCGCCCGGAAGAGGCCGCAGGGTTTTTCATATGATTTTTTAAAACCGATAATAAGGGTTCGCTATAAATCTCCGGGATTAAAAAGGGCTGCATGAGCTGTTGGAAGGTTTGCTTCCATTCTACTCCGTGGGGTTTTATTTGAATCCCTTTTCGGTTGTATTGCTCAAAACAGTAATGGTGGGCAATTTCATGCACCAGCGTTAATAAAAACTGAGAATGACTCAGGTTGTGATTGATGGTGATGGTTGGTCCATATTTAGGATGGTTACGGAAGTCCCCCAGTTTACTTTCTCTTTTGTTTTTGATGTGCAAACCAAAGGGTAATTGTTCCCATAGCTGACCAATCAGCGGAAGGGCTGCTTTAGGAATATAGCTTTGAATTAGATCGGTCAGTTTTTTTACGCTCAATGATTTATGTTTTTAGAATATAAAATTGGATATAAGTGGAAATCTCCCGAAAATAGTAATCATCAGCCTGTAGCAACAGCTTTCTTCATCTTTTTCAAAATCTACTTATGCCGTTTCGATTATTCATGGGCGTTTTGTGTTACTTCGCCATGGTCATTCCTTCTTTAGCTCAAGATTACAAAATTAGTGGTTATGTTTTAACTCCTGAAGGAGAAAAATTACCGAATGTCACCATTGGGGTGATTGGCGAGCGTGCCGGAACCCATACCAACGGAGAGGGCTATTATGAATTATGGCTAGCCGGAGGTGAGCATCGCATCCAATTTCAATATTTGGGATATGCACTGGAGATGAAAGGAGTAGTGTTGAATGGAGATCAACGGCTGGATGTGAAAATGCAGGAGCAGGTCATTACCCTGACAGGCATAAATATTCGAGCTAATACGGAGGATCCTGCTTATTATATAATGCGAAAGGCGATTGGCATGGCGCAGTATTATAAAAGGCTGGTGAAATCTTATGAAGTGAAGGCCTATACCAAGGGTTCAGGTATTGTGAAGAAGGTGCCGAAGTTATTAAAGATGGCCATGGATGATGAGGAGGTGGAGCGTTTTATCAACAAACAGCTGGTGATGGAATCCGTTTCGGAGGTGAAATTCAGTCAGCCCAATACCTATGAGCAAAAGGTGTTGTCTTATCGTACCAGTATTCCGGATGCTGATAATCAGGTCGACCCTATGGAATTTGTGACCGCCAGCTTGTATGATGACCAAACTGCAGATTTTATATCGCCACTTTCCCGAATGGCTTTCCGCTATTATAAATTTGAGTACGAGGGTTTGTTTGAGGACAGGGGAATGCAGGTGAATAAAATCAAGGTCATCCCTAAGCAAAAAGGACAACAGTATTACCGGGGGCATATTTTTATTGTGGAGGATGCCTGGTTTCTTCATTCTACGGATTTAACGGTGGCCCTGAGTGTTGGAGATATTCGGGTGAAGCAGCTTTATGCACCGGAAACAGATCAAATCTGGATGCCCAAATCTCTGGAGTTTTCGGGAGACTTGAGTGTGGTCGGTGTGAAGATGTCTTTTAATTATCTGGCGGCTTTAAGTGATTATGAAATTGTTCCTGATGCGGATATTCAGGCACAAATTCAACAGGTGTTGCCAAAGCCGGTCTTGGTGAAGGAACAGGAGGAAGTTGCTTCTGCTTCTGAGGAAGCACAACTGAATAAAAATGAAAGCAAGATACAGGACCTGATGGCGCAGGATAATTTGAGCAATAGAGAGATGCGAAAATTACAGCGTTTGGTGGAGAAGGAAGCTAAAAAAGAGGAAGAGCGTCCGCCATTGGAAATAAAGTCAGGCGTAAAAGTGGATTCTCTGGCTACTAAAAAGAATGATGATTATTGGAATACCATTCGGCCGGTCTCTTTGACTTCCGCAGAACTGGAGAGCTTTTCGGAGAAAGATAGTGTGGAAGCCATTACCAGTACACCAGCCTACAAAGATTCTGTTAAGGCCGCTCAGATGAAATTTCATCTTAAAGATATAATCCTGGGGGGAAATTATCGATATCCGGATAATAACAGTGTGCTGAATTATCACGGTATATTAAAGGGGATCCACTATAATACCGTGGATGGGATTAAACTATTTTCCGGAATTGACTGGACAAAAAATTATGAGGATGGATCGCGGATTTACCTTCAGGCCGACTATGGGTTTACTTTTTCCCGTGGAGCCTTTTTAGGAGACCTTTTGTTTCGACATCATTATGCTCCTCAGCGTTTTGGGAAATATCAAATCGCAGTGGGGCAATGGACGCAGGATTTTAATGCTTCAGGGGGCATGTTTGAATTCGAGAATGATATTTCCACTTTGTTTTTTGGCTTGAATTATTTGAAAATCTATGAAAAGCAATATTTTAAAATAGATCATGATTATGAGTTGGTCAATGGTTTGATGTTGAAGATCGGTTATGAATTTCAAAACCGACATGCTTTGCAGAATACTACCACCAATACCCTTTTTGAAAAAAGTCGGACGGAAATCACCGATAATAAGCCGCTTGTGGTGGGGCGAGAAGAAGAGGAGATGTTTGATCATCAGGTGAATATTGTAGCGCTTCAACTGGATTACACGCCCCGACACCGTTATTATTATTCAAAAAAGGGCGTGAAAAGGCATGTGAGGTCTAAGTATCCCACCATTGGGCTTCACTATAAAAAGGGATTTTCCACGGACATTGATTATGACTTTCTTTCCCTGGGAGTCAATCAGCAGGTGGATTTGGGATTTTTAGATTCCTTTAAATACGGTGTAAAGGCTGGCGCCTTTTTGAATAACTCAAAAATGTCTTTGGCGGATTTATACTATTCCAACACCCGTCATTTTGAGTTGATGATTTCCAATGTGGATGAGGCCTTCAGGTTATTGCCCTATTACAAATATGGTATGGACGATTATTTCGTCGAGGGACATTTTCATTATACTTCTCAGCGACTATTGTTGAAGCGTTTGCCTTTACTAAATAAAAGCTTAATCTCGGAAAATATTGGTTTTCATTATATGAAAAACCCGCAGCTCAATCATTATATGGAAGTGACTTATGGCTTAAGGCAGATTTTGGGTTTAATATCTGTAGAAGGAGTAATGGGCTTTGAAGCAGGAGAGAAGCCCTCCTGTGGTTGGCGATTGGTGTTAGATGTGCTGTAATAGGATGCTCCCCCGAAGGCAAGCATCCGGTTATGCTTAAGGCGTGTTCAAAAGCCAAAATTCGCAGTGAAAATTTGATTATTACAGAAGCGATAAAGGATTATTTTGAGAGAATAGCAGCGCTTTGATTGAGCAATTATCCAATATCGCTTCCAATAATCCGGATTTGCCGCCGGATGGGGTGCTTTTAAAAACGCTCTTATTGGTAAATTTTTTTCTTTTGACTGAAAGTGGTCTGGCTCCCATCAGGCTGAGTTATGGTGGCCTCCCGGTCACAGCTGCCATCTCCATAGTCAATAGTGCGTGTTTCTGATGCGGTTTCTGAGGTGAAAATCGTTTTTTGTTTGATGCCCGCTACCGGGAATCGCCAGGAAATAGCGGTACAAAGTGATTTGTAAACGAGGGGCTCTTCTATGCTGATTAAATATCGGTGCCCTAGTCGGTTGATGCCTTCGGCTTGCCCGCTACGGTGTCTTTCAAAACCCTCTTCTTCATTTTGAAACTCCAGCACTTCCCACTGGGCAGTTCTGCTAATGCTCCAACCATCCGGACTGCTGATCTGGCCAGCTGTAAGCTTGATCGTAAATTTTTTGTTAATGCCATCCCAGCTTTTGCTACGAATACCTTCTATTTGGAAATCATTTATTGAGAAATTTTCCGGGCGGATGGTTTTAGAGCGATAACGCTCTTTTCGATTTCCTTCATATTGAATAATGATTTTTCCTTTACGAATATCCCCGTTTCTATCGGTCCATCCATCTCCATAATCAATGGTGACTACTTTATTTTTTTCATCCAGGGCTAAATCAAGAGCGGCGCCATTGCCAGTAATTCTAAGATTGTCTTCAGCAAGGAGTGCTTCTTCAGCAGTGTTTTCCAGCTTATTGAAAATTGCTTCAGCCATTTCTTCATCCTGAAAGGAGGCGGAGTTTAAGTCAGTGGAATAGACCGGACTGTCTTCACTAGATTGGCAACTGAACAAAAATGTGCTTAAAAGAACGATGCCAAGTATTTTAATAGCAATAACTTTCATGATTAATGTACGGTAGGTTTAAGATTCTAATTTTCCGGCCGGAGTTTTATTGAATTCAAACCTTAGATCACAAAAGCTATTCAGGGTTTAATGGGGTTGAAAAAAAATAAGCCGGATTATTATGCTTAAATCCTCGTTTAGCTGTAAGGCGGGAAAAATGAAGGGATTTTTCCTATTTCGAGTTTTTTCCAAGGAAACAGATGAATGAGGAGAAAGTTCCAAGGAAACAGATGAATGAGGAGAAAGCAAGTTTGCCCGAATTTGGGCTATTTTAAACCCAATACGATGACTTGTATTTGTTTGACCGTGAATTACTTAATCTTATTTAGTGTGTTTGGCGGTGAATAATTTGGGTTAATGATGGTTATTTGAAAATAACTTTCCGATATCATATCCCTTCAATAATAAGAGAGCTGGTGATACCAGGATTTCAGCGAGCAAAGCGGGAATGAGCACTTTGCCGATTAACATTTCCAATTGGCTAAAAAGAAGACTGTATAAAAGGAAAGTGAACAGTAGCGCAATAATTCGACTACTGAAAATAATGGAAAGAATTTGGAGAATGCGTGTGCCAGGAGCAAAATGATGTAGGAAAAGTGCCTGTCCCAGTGCGCCCAGGGCAAAGGCGGGAAGGCCTAAAAATAAGACCATAATAAAATTGCCTAAATGGTGGGTAAATTCTATTTCCATCTTACACTCTTTTTGAAGGTAAGCAAATCAATTGTCTCTATATTTATAATAACGGAAATTTTTGGCTTTTGATAGGAGATTTGTCGGTGAAAATTTTATTGATATAAAAAAGCATCTTAGATCAATTCTAAGATGCTTTTGGGAGTGTAATCAAGGAGTTTTTATAATCTTACACTTAGTGATTTTATTGTTTTTAGGCTGTATACGGTGAGAGTTGTGATTTTGGGGATGAAAATCTAAATATTGTTCAAAAGAAAATCAACCACCTTGTCACCCCGATAGTGTAGGGCGCCATTAGTGAAATCTTCCCCTACGATAAAGTACAATTTAATGTCACCGGCAATCACCCCTCCGAAGTCGGAAATACGCCCCCAGGTTTCACTGGCTAAGGCAAAGCTTTGGTGGGCACTATCGCTGAAAACAGCAAATTCTTTGAGGTTTGCTCCTTCGGGAACAGTTTTGATATTGAGATCCAGGCAAATGATTTTTCCTCTTTGGGGGCTATAACGTTTTTTGAATACGCCCATTCCTTTTCCGCTTTTGACCCCAGCCGGAATAAGGGCATATCCATTTTCCAAAGATTCCTGAGTGGATACGCCTTTTACCAGAAGGTCTAAGGTTGCTGATTCCCGCTTAATTTGCGTCTTGGCAGCAGGCAGGTCATAGCTTTGATCATTAAACTGGATTTTGATCGCTTTATCATTTGAGCTAATAGTGAACACGGGATTTTGGCCCTTTATGAGGTTCTTTTTCATGCCCCAATGGCTTAATTCAGCATCTCCTTTATCGTTACACCAGCCCACCGGCGTAGCTTCGCCTTGTTCAGTAATGAGGCGAATAGCGGTTGGTTTAATACTAGCTTTGGTTTCAAAGTGCCCAAAGACGGCTATAAATTTTAAGCTATCCGGGCAAAGAATACTTTCCTCGTAGCCAAAAGGCGGGTTGTTGCGATATTTTTGGATGGTATACAATTCCTTTACCTCGTAAACATCACTTACATTAAATTTTTGGGCATGTAGTACTGGATTTATAAAAAAGGTAATTAATCCCAGTAAATAAAAATATTTCATCTTAAATAAATAGTGTTGATGTCGTATTTCTAATATAGGGAACTTTTGAAATAGTACTATATCGTCTACTTTTTCACAAAACATTACCTCTGTAATGTATTGTCAATTAATGGATTGTATTTTTCTTGTTCAAGTACGCTTATAGGTGTGCTGTTATTGGCTGTAACTTGCGTTTTTTATATTTATTAGGTATTGCTGAGTAGAATTCGATCGCTTATTTAGTTGATAAATCAAGTTTAATTTGCAATATTCTCATGTAATAAAAGTTGTTTTTTTGCATTTTTAGAGGCGGGTAAATACAAAAAAGGCGCAATTGGTATAGCCAATTGCGCCAATGTTATGCGTTATTTATGAAGGGTTTAGCCATTCTGAGTCTTAATCAGATTAAGAGCCGATCCTGCTTTAAACCATTCAATTTGATTCTCATTATAAGTATGGTTACATACGATTTCATCGATGGAGCCGTCTTCGTGAGTGACCTTCAGTGTTAAAGGTTTTCCGGGAGCGAAAGCGGTCAGGTCGATAGTGTCAAAAGTGTCATTCTCTTGAATTTTATCGTAATCTGCCGGATTGTCAAAGGTCAATCCCAGCATTCCCTGCTTTTTGAGATTGGTTTCGTGAATTCGGGCAAAAGACTTCACCAAAACAATGCGAACACCCAGGTGGCGAGGCTCCATAGCCGCATGCTCACGAGAGGATCCTTCCCCATAGTTTTCATCACCCACTACAATAGAAGGAATGCCCGCTGCTTTGTAGGCTCGCTGCGTAGCCGGAACAGCACCATATTCTCCGGTTAGTTGGTTTTTAACCTCATTGGTTTGGTCGTTGAAAGCATTCACCGCACCAATCAGGCAATTGTCTGAAATATTGTCCAGATGGCCGCGGTAACGCAACCATGGTCCTGCCATTGAGATGTGGTCAGTGGTACATTTGCCCTTGGCCTTGATCAATAATTTCATGCCTTCAATCTCCTTGCCATCGTAAGGAGTAAAAGGAGTCAGTAGTTGAAGGCGTTTGGAGTCTTCGGCAACCACCACGTCTACATCCGAACCATCTTCAGCAGGAGCCTGGTATCCGTTGTCTTCCACATCGAAGCCTTTTGCAGGAAGTTCATCCCCAACCGGTGCGTCAAGTTTTACTTCCTCTCCTTTATTATTCACTAAAGTATCCGTGATAGGGTTGAAATCCAATCGACCGGAAATCGCAATGGCGGCTACCATTTCTGGGGACGCTACGAAGGCATGCGTATTCGGATTACCATCAGCACGCTTAGAGAAGTTACGGTTGAAGGAGTGAATGATAGAATTCTTTTCTTCTTTATCTGCTCCGGCACGAGCCCACTGTCCAATACAAGGTCCACAGGCATTGGTGAAAATCTTAGCATCCAAATCTTCGAAGATTTTTAACAAGCCATCACGCTCAGCGGTATAGCGTACCTGCTCAGAGCCCGGGTTGATCCCAAATTCCGCTTTAGTAACCAAACCTTTGTCTACCGCCTGTTTGGCAATAGAGGAGGCTCTGGATAAATCCTCATAAGAAGAGTTGGTACAGGAACCGATTAGTCCCCATTCCACATCAAGCGGCCAGCTATTGGCTTCTGCGGCAGCCCCCATTTCAGAGATAGGAGTAGCGCGGTCTGGCGTAAAGGGCCCGTTTAAATGTGGTTCCAGTTTATCCAGGTCGATTTCAATAACCTGATCAAAATATTGCTCCGGATTGGCGTAAACCTCTTCATCCGCAGTCAGGTATTCTTTAATGTCATTAGCTGCCTCAGCAACTTCGGCTCTTCCGGTGGCGCGTAAATAGCGTTCCATGGATTCGTCATAACCAAAGGTGGAGGTCGTCGCTCCAATCTCTGCCCCCATATTACAGATGGTGCCTTTTCCGGTAGCGGATAGTGATTTGGCGCCTTCGCCGAAATATTCTACAATACAACCGGTTCCACCTTTTACCGTAAGAATTCCGGCTACCTTTAATATAATGTCTTTTGGAGCAGTCCAGCCGTTTAATTTTCCGGTAAGTTTAACCCCGATTAATTTTGGGAATTTTAATTCCCAGGGCATTCCGGCCATTACATCCACCGCATCAGCGCCACCAACCCCAATAGCAACCATACCTAATCCACCGGCATTCACCGTGTGAGAGTCGGTTCCAATCATCATCCCACCCGGGAAGGCGTAATTCTCTAGCACTACCTGGTGAATAATACCTGCTCCTGGTTTCCAAAAACCAATGCCATACTTGTTTGATACCGACTCTAAAAAGTCGAATACCTCTGAGCTTTGTGATTTCGCAGCAGCCAAATCAGTTGCTGCGCCTACTTTGGCCTGGATAAGGTGATCACAGTGAACGGTAGTGGGAACCGCTACTTTGTTTTTTCCGGCTTGCATGAATTGTAAAAGGGCCATTTGTGCAGTGGCATCCTGGCAAGCAATGCGATCCGGAGCAAAGTCTACATATGAAGCGCCTCTTTCATAAGAGGAAGTTGCATTTCCGTCCCAAAGGTGTGCGTAAAGGATTTTTTCAGCAAGGGTAAGTGGTTTGCCGACTACTTTTTTAGCCGCCTCAATACGCTCTGGAAATTTAGCGTAAAGTCCCTTGATCATCTCCAAATCAAAAATCATAGTATAACGGGGTTTTTAGGTGTTAAAGTTCTTTTGTGTGCAGCCTGTGCTGAAACTTAGGCGGGATTTTAGCCATCAAAAAAATTATTTTTTAATTAGATGCCATTATCCGTGGTGTTCCATCTTATTTAAGGTTAGGCAAAATATATTTCTGCCTTAGCATGGAAAACAGTCATTATTTTAGCTAGGCCAATCGAATTTAAATAAAAATTGGGAACATATTAGCCAAAGCAGGAAGTTGTTTGTGATTTATAACAAAAAAACAGTTGTTTTTTTATAGATTTTTGGACGGTCAATATAGGGTTTGTTTATCTCCTTTAACTATGATTGGGCGCTAGATTGATGCTCCCCCCGAACCGATAGATCTCTACAATTTGTTATAGCTGCAAGTCCAATCAGCTAAGTCTCAGTGGGGTGAATGAGGTTGATGTAGCTCATGTTTTTGGCTACTACACGGGCTTGAGGATTAGAGTCAGTATAAAAACAGATTAGTTTGGTGCTTTCTCCTCCATTCAGAGATATGATATTGTTCATATTGCGTTATTTGGTCATATTAAAGTTTGTGTTGTGATATTCTAATTTAATATCTTTAAAAGCTAGATCAGTTAAGTTTGTTAGGTGATATTTATCATAGTTCTTAACAGGACTGGACTAAGAAATGATAATTTATAATCATTTTAAATAACTTCAATTTGATCGCTTAATTAGCTTGTAAAAGGCTGTTATACAACTTTATGGGGGTGATTTATGATCCCAGTCAGTAAATAGACAAAAAGGCCATAAAAATAGCCTATTATGAAATGAATTAAGGTCGTGTTAGATTTGACTAACCGGGGTTTTTTTGACTCCGACCATAAAACTCAATGCTTCTTATTAATCGCTATGATGTTGTTTAAAACTTTTTTTTCTCGTTTAGCGCTCACGCTAATGCTGATGGTAAGCCTGATGGCTTCCTCCATTGCGCAAGACGCTTCCGGTGGGGACGGTATTCCTACGGACGAGGCCACCATCTCAGCAGGTCAGTCCTTGTTTGAGGACAACTGTACCGTTTGCCACGCGGTGCATGAGGTGGTTGTGGGGCCGGCACTGAAAGATGTGCATGAGCGACGACCGTTGGACTGGATCCAATCTTTTATTCGTAACTCTCAGAAAGTAATCCAAAGCGGTGATGAATACGCCGTCAAGCTTTATGAAGAGTACAATAAAACGGAGATGACCTCTTTTGATTTCTCCAATGAGGAAATCAATTCCATTCTCGCTTACATTAAAGTGGAGTCAGGAAAAACGCCTGTAGCCGCTGCAGAAGAACCAGCTGCAGATGGTGCATCCGCCACCCAGGCAGGTGCCTCAGAGGGTGTTTCTGATTTCGTCATGTATGCTTTGGTGATCAACCTGGTGATCCTGGTGTTGATTCTGATCGTATTGGCCATGATCGTTCGGGTATTGACCAAATACCTGGAGCAAAAGTCAGATTTGGATGTGGAAGATCAGGAGATCATTTCTGCACGCTTTAGTTTGGCTGCTTTGTTCAAGTCTAAGCCGATGATCGCCATCATGACCATCCTTTTCGTTGCGGTCATTACCAAAACCGTGATCGATTCTTTATTTCATGTAGGTGTTCAGCAGGGCTATGCTCCTGTGCAACCCATCGCCTTTTCTCATGAAATTCACGCTGGTCAGTATGACATTGACTGTAACTACTGCCACACCGGTGTGGAGAAATCCAAAAATGCCAATATCCCATCTGCCAATATCTGTATGAATTGCCACTCCGCAATTAAAACAGATTCAGACGAGATTGCGAAGATCTACGCGGCAGTTGAAAATAATCAGCCAATCGAGTGGGTACGTGTTCACAACTTACCTGATTTGGCTTACTTCAATCACTCTCAACACGTGAAAGTTGGTGGCTTGGAATGTCAGCAATGTCACGGTGAGGTAGAAACGATGGAGGTGGTTCGTCAGGAAGCGCCATTGACCATGGGCTGGTGTATCGATTGTCACAGAACGACAGAAGTAAACAGCAAGGGTAATGCGTACTACGACAAGCTTGTGGAGCTTCACGCAGAGCATAGTAAAGAGCCTATGCGCGTTGAAGATATTGGTGGATTAGAATGTTCTAAATGTCATTACTAGTAGGAAGTATCAATCATTGAGTTGACCGGTGGTGCTCAGGTGCCACCTCTTTTCCTCAGATTGATGTCACTACTAACTACTATTTTTACAATGGAAAAAACGAACAAAAGATATTGGAAAGGAATCGAGGAGCTGAAGAATGATCCTGAATTCGTGAAGCATGCAGACAAAGAATTCGCGGAATATCTTCCGATTAACGAATCCAAACGTGCAGGTGATAACGAAGGGCCTTCTCGCCGTGATTTCTTGAAAATGATGGGATTCTCCGTGACCGCAGCAGCATTGGCCGCTTGTGAGGCACCGGTAAGAAAAGCGATCCCTTATTTGAATAAGCCTGTTGATGTAGATCCGGGTAAAGCCAACTATTATGCTTCTTCTTTTTTACTAGGAGGTGATTTTGCTTCTGTAGTAGTAAAAACAAGAGAGGGGCGTCCTATCAAATTAGAAGGTAATAAGCTATCTTCTTTCTCTCAAGGTGGTGTTTCTGCTCAGGTAGAAACTTCTGTATTGAGCCTTTATGATAAGCAGCGTTTCACTGCTCCTCAGAAAGGTGGTCAAAATACAGACTGGGCAACCTTGGATAAAGAGGTGATGTCGAAATTGAAGGAGATTTCTGCTCAAGGCGGTAAAATCGCTTTGGTGTCTCACTCTTTGATTTCTCCTTCTACGAATAAAGCATTGGCGGCTTTCGCTGAGAAATATGGAAATGTAGAGACCTTTGTTTACGATCCTGTTTCTGTTTCAGCCATTGCGCAAGCTAATGAATGGGCCTTCGGAACTAAAGTTGTTCCTACTTATGACTTCTCCAAAGCAGATGTAATTGTCAGCTTCGATGCTGATTTCTTGAATAACTGGGTGAACCCTATCGCGAATGCTACACAATATGCAGAGACGCGTAAGGTGACGAAAGAAAACCCAACCATGTCTCGCCACTATCAGGTAGAGGCTAACCTGAGCATGACGGGTGCCAATGCGGATTACCGTGCGGCATTGAAGCCCTCTCAAATTCCTGCAGCCATAGCTAACCTTTACAATGCCATTGCCAAGAAGGCAGGTCGTCCTTCCGTGAACGCACCGGCAGTTAAAGTTTCTTATTTTGATTCCATGGCCAAAGACCTTTGGAATGCAAAAGGGAAGTCTTTGGTAGTAGCAGGAGTGAATGATCCATATGTTCAGGTAATGGTAAACGCCATTAACGACATGTTGGGGAACTACACCACAACTATCAACCTTAACCAGTCTGTGCTGACGCGTCAGGGTGATGAGAAGGCCTTTAATGGTTTTGTGAAAGGTTTGAATAGTGGTGCCTACGCCGGGGTATTCTTCTTGAACTGTAACCCGGTATATGACAATCCTCACGGAACAGCGATCAAGGCTGGATTGAAGAAGGCGAAATTGACCGTCGCTACTTCTGATCGTAAGGATGAGACTACAGATGCAGTGACTTATGTAGCTCCTGATCACCACTTCTTAGAGCAGTGGAATGATGCGGAACCTACTACCGGTCACTTTGCTTTGGCACAGCCAACGATTTCTCCTTTGTTCGCTACTCGTCAGATGCCGGAATCTTTCTTGGTGTGGACAGAGAACAAAACAGATTATTATACCTTCCTTCAGAATTCCTGGAAAGCCGATCAGTTTGAGCAGCAGTCGAAATTCATTGATTTCGGCATGTTCTGGGATCAATGCTTGCATGATGGTGTATTTGAGCCTGCTAAAGGTAAAAATGTAGCCACTGCTGTGGAATTCGTAGGTAAGCCTGACGTATGTGCAGCGCGTATTGCGAAGAACTACAAGTCAGCGGATGTAGAGTTATCGCTTTATACCAAATTTGGTATCGGTACTGGTGTTCAGGCCAACAACCCATGGTTGCAAGAACTTCCTGATGCAGTAACCAAAGCGACTTGGGACAACTACCTGACGGTATCTCAATCCATGGCCAAGGAATTGGGCATTGAGATGTTTGAAGGAGATTCTCAAATGGTAGAGTTGACCATCGGTAATCAAACCATGGAGGTGCCGGTGATGGTACAGCCAGGACAGGCGAAAGGGTCTGTTGGTTTGGCTTTGGGATACGGACGCACCGCAGCCGGCCGCGTAGCGGATGGCGTAGGTGTGGATGCTAACCCATTGGTAGCGATGGTAGGTGACTACTCGAACTTCTATGCGGGTGGGGTTTCCATCAAGGCGGGAAGAGGTAAATACCGTATTGCGCAAACGCAGACGCACCAAACTTATATGGGCCGCCACAATGTGATTCAGGAAACGACCCTAGGGGAGTACCAGAAGAATCCATCGGCAGGTCGTGTACAGCCGGAGATTGTGACTGCAGAGGGCAAAGTGAAGCCTAAGGCAGTGACCTTGTGGAATGGACATAAATATGAGAATCACCACTGGATGATGGCCATCGACATGAATGCATGTAATGGTTGTGGTACTTGTGTGGTTTCTTGTAATGTAGAAAATAACGTTCCTGTAGTAGGTAAGGAAGAGGTATTGATGCGTCGTGAAATGCACTGGTTGCGTATCGACCGTTATTATTCTTCTGATGCCGATGCAGATGATCTTTCAGGTTTGGAAGAAGCATCCGATAATCCGGAGGTGACTTTCCAGCCGATGATGTGTCAGCATTGTAATAATGCACCTTGTGAGACGGTATGTCCGGTTGCCGCGACTACCCACTCTTCAGAAGGTTTGAACCAAATGACTTATAACCGTTGTATCGGTACTCGTTACTGTGCGAACAACTGTCCTTACAAAGTTCGTCGATTCAACTGGTTCAAGTACCATGACAACACACAGTTCGATAAGAACTTGTCAATGAATAACGACTTGGGTAAAATGGTATTGAACCCGGATGTTACTGTTCGTTCACGTGGTGTAATGGAGAAATGTTCTTTCTGTGTACAGCGTATTCAGGGAGGTAAACTAGAAGCAAAACGCGAAGGTCGTCCATTGGAAGATGGAGAGGTGACTACCGCATGTGCGGCTTCCTGTTCTACCGGAGCGATCGTATTTGGTGATATCAATGATCCAAAGTCTCAGATCTCTCAAATGTTGAAACTGAAGAAAGATCGTACGGATAAAGTAGAAACGGTAGAGGTTGGTGAAGAGCGTGCTTATGCAGTGCTTGAGGAGATCAACGTCTTGCCAAACGTTTACTACATGACCAAGATCCGTAACAAAAATAGTAAAGAAGTTAAGGCTTAAAATATTCTGAAGATATGCAAGTAACATCACCTGTTCGTGAGCCTTTAGTTACCGGTGGGAAGACCATCCACGATGTAACTGAGGATGTTTGCTCGCGCGTGGAGCAGGCGCCAACAAAAATATGGATGTTGGCCATCACTGCCTCCATAGCGCTATTGCTAGTCGGAGCATATGCCGTATGGCGTACCCTTTGGGACGGTATCGGTATGTGGGGACTGAACAAAACCGTCGGTTGGGCGTGGGATATCACCAACTTCGTATGGTGGGTGGGTATCGGTCACGCCGGTACTTTGATTTCCGCCGTACTGTTGTTGTTCCGTCAAAAGTGGAGAACCTCCATTAACCGGGCCGCCGAGGCGATGACCATCTTTGCCGTAATTTGTGCGGCCATGTTCCCATTAGTACACATGGGACGTGTATGGATTGGTTTCATCTGGGCATTGCCATTACCGAACACTTTCGGATCGTTGTGGGTAAACTTCAACTCTCCGCTATTGTGGGACGTATTCGCGATCTCCACCTATTTCTCTGTATCATTGGTATTCTGGTACATCGGTTTGATTCCTGACTTTGGAACCATCCGTGACCGTGCTAAGAATCCTATTTCTAAAGCCGTTTATGGCGCATTATCCATGGGCTGGAGCGGTTCCGCAAAAGCCTGGATGCACTATGAGGCGGTATCCTTGATTTTGGCAGGTTTAGCAACGCCATTGGTATTGTCGGTACACACCATTGTATCCTTTGACTTTGCGACCTCTGTAATCCCGGGTTGGCACACCACCATCTTCCCGCCCTACTTCGTGGCAGGAGCGATCTTCTCTGGTTTTGCCATGGTATTGACTTTGATGTTGGTTACCCGTAAGGTTTACAAATTGGAGGACTATATCACCATGACACACATCGAATACATGAACTATGTGATCATCACAACCGGCTCTATTGTAGGTTGTGCGTATATCACGGAGTTCTTCGTGGCTTGGTATTCCGGGGTTGAGGCAGAGCAGTATGCTTTTATCAACCGTGCCTTCGGTCCTTATTGGTGGGCATACTGGTCAATGATGACCTGTAACGTGATCTCTCCACAGTTATTCTGGTTCAAGAAGATCCGTCGCTCTTTGGTAGCTACCTTCATCTTGTCCATTATTGTGAATATCGGGATGTGGTTCGAGCGTTTCGTAATTATCGTAACCTCTCTACACCGTGACTTCCTGCCTTCTTCCTGGGCCATGTTCTACCCAACCTGGGCGGATGTTGGCTTTTACCTCTTCACTTTCGGATTGTTCTTTACCTTGTTCTTTGCTTTTGCGAAGTTTTTCCCGGTAGTGAACATGGCAGAGGTGAAGTCTGTATTGAAATCTTCTTCTGGTGAAATCGCTGATAAGAAATAATCATGAGTAAGCCTAATAATTATCTGATCGGCATCTTTGATGATGAGGACGTACTACTTTCAGGAGTAAAGAAAGTACGTGATGCGGGAGCAAATATCTACGAGGTATTTACCCCATTTCCGGTGCATGGTTTAGAGCATGCTCTTGGTTATAAGCGTTCGAAATTACCAGTGGCGGCTTTCCTTTTTGGAATGTGCGGAACGATGCTGGCCCTTTTGATGATGACCTATATGATGGGTATCGACTGGCCAATGATTATCGGTGGTAAGGACTTTATTGCGGTACCTGATTTCATTCCGGTAACTTTCGAATTAACCGTGCTATTGTCGGCCTTTGGTATGGTCGGAACTTTCTTCGTGATGGTGGGCTTGAAGCCTTACGCTACGCCGGAGGTTTATGATGTTCGCCAGACGGATGACAAGCACGTGATGATTGTGGATTTGGATAAAAATAAGTTCGATGAAGAAACCCTTCGTGCTATCATTAGAGATGCAGGAGCTTCTGAAGTGAACAATCCGAACTCCGGTTTAACTAACGAAAAAGAACAAGA
This sequence comes from Persicobacter diffluens, assembly GCF_036244895.1. Classification (NCBI taxonomy): domain Bacteria; kingdom Pseudomonadati; phylum Bacteroidota; class Cytophagia; order Cytophagales; family Persicobacteraceae; genus Persicobacter; species Persicobacter diffluens. The sequence continues at coordinate 2,751,810 of NZ_BQKE01000001.1, read as the reverse complement.
AGAATATGCGGTTTAATTGGAATACATTATTCGTAGGTGCTTTGGCAGCAACCGCATTGTTCGGTTGTACTAAAGCCGGTGGCGAAAACCAAGGGGTGGAGTATGCGCCTAACATGTATCACTCCGTAGCTTATGAGCCACTAAAGCAGATTACTGATAAGGAAGCAGGTTCGTGGTTGTCAAACCGTGAAGACGGTTTAGGGGAGTTTTTTAACTCCAATGTGAACAACCCGCATGAGATGAACATGCGTGAGCCTGTAGCAGGAACTGTAAAACGTGATGAAAATGGATTTTTACCTTACCGCTTGCCGGCTGATAGCTTGGCTTATGCTGCGGAGGTCGTAAAAAGCCCATTTGAAAAAACGGAAGCAGTCGTAGCCAATGGAAAGGCCTTGTATGAGAAATTCTGTATCCAGTGTCATGGTGATACCGGACAGGGAGACGGAAAAGTAGGAGTGGTATTCAAAGGGGTACCATCTTACTCTAAAGGTCGTGTGGCGGAGGTGTCTGAAGGACATATCTTCCATGTGATTACTCATGGAAAAGGACGTATGGGCGCGCACGGATCTCAATTGAACCAAAAGGAACGTTGGGAGATTGTCGCTTACGTACAACAACTGCAAAATCAATAATTTTTTGAACCTATCGTGGGGCTTTCGGGTCCCACGTAAGAAATAGCTAACATCATGACTGAAACATTTGACTTTAGCGCTGCAGTTAAGAAGCCCCTGATCATGGCCGCCATTGCTGGTTTGGTTTGTTTGATCATAGGTGTGGCTTCCGGCGTTATGGGCGGAGGCCACCACGAGGCGGCTCATGACGACCATGCTCCCAAAGTAGAGCATGCAGCTGGACATGATGCCCATGCGGAGGCTGCACACGGAGATGCGCATGCCACTGGCGGACATCATGAAGAATTTTCCTGGACCAAGCGCGTTTGGACCAGCCTTTGGCATAACGGTGTATTCTTTTTAGGAATTGCTGCTGCCGGTATTCTTTTCTTTGCGGTACAATATGCAGCGCAGGCCGGTTGGTCTGCTCCTGTACAACGTATTCCATTGGCCATGGGTAACTGGTTGCCAATTGGTGGTGGAATTATCATTGTATTATTTACCGTATTCAATCACGACCTTTTCCATTGGACGCACGATTACCTTTATGAGAAGGGTACGCCGACCTATGACGCCATTTTGGATGGAAAAAGATCATTCTTGAATGTACCATTCTTTATTGGTCGTATGGTGGCCTATGTGGCTTTGTGGACGGTAATGTTCTTCCAATTGAAGAAAAACGCATTGGCGGAAGATGAAAATGGAGGAGATCAATACTGGTTCAGGGGCCGTAAATTGTCTGCCATCTATATCATTCTTTTTGCGGTAACTGGTGTTACTGCATCTTGGGACTGGTTGATGTCCATTGACCCACACTGGTTCTCTACTCTTTACGGTTGGTATGTGATTGCTTCCTGGTGGGTAACCGGTTTGGCATTCATCTGTATGACCGTGGTCTTGTTGAAAGAGAATGGATATTTGAAAGAAGTAAATGCGAACCACATCCACGATTTGGGTAAGTACGTTTTCGCTTTCTCTGTATTCTGGACTTACTTGTGGTTCTCGCAGTTCTTGTTGATTTATTATGCGAACATTCCTGAGGAGACCATCTACTTCGTAGAGCGTCTACAGACGGGACCATATAAAGCATTGTTCTTCATCAACATCTTGATCAACTTTATCTTTCCATTCTTATTTTTAATGACGCGCGATTCCAAGCGTCATGGTATCTTCTTGAAGATTGCCTGTCCTGCCGTAATCTTCGGACACTGGATTGATTTCTACCTGATGGTAGCGCCAGGTATCCTGAAAGGTAACGGTGGTTTGACCTTCATCGACCTTGGATTCTTCCTGATCTTCGGCGTAGCCTTTATCTGGGTCTTCCTGACGAACCTGGCGAAGTCGCCATTAGTAGCCTTGAATCACCCGATGATGGAAGAAGCGAAGCATCATCACATTTAATTAATAAGAAGCATCATACTCGAAAGCCCCGGACTATTTGGTTCGGGGCTTTTTCTGTCTTGAGGGAATTCGTTTTGGAGAAGGCCGGTGTTTTCAGGCTTTTATTTTTTAGCTCAGTCCTTTGAATGGGCTTTGAAATAATGCTTGTCGTTTACGAACGGAGACTTTTTGGTATAAGTGGTCTTGTTTTGGGATTATTCGTTTACTGTGAATTATTCAATTGTTGTGGGGGTGATTTGGTCTTCTTAGCCATTGATATGCTATTAGTTATATTGTTATGATTTTTTAAGAAATAGTGTTATTATACCAATTGAAACTACAAATGATTCTTAACTACAGAATGTAAATTATGAAAAACTACATCAACCTTTTGCTTGGGTTATTGGCAGTTGTGGTAATGAGTTGCGCGAAGCCTGCCGATCAGGAACAAGCTGCCTTTACCACAGTAAGTGCTACTGATTCCAATGGTTATACTTATGAATATGTCGTGGATGATCCCTTGAAAGCCCGAATCTATACCCTGGATAACGGACTGAAAGTATACCTTTCGCAATATCAGGCAAAGCCCAGAATTCAGACTTATATCGCCGTGAAAGCAGGAGGGAAATATGATCCGGCAGATGCCACCGGCCTGGCGCATTATCTGGAGCATATGATGTTCAAGGGTACTTCTAAATTTGGAACCGCTGACTGGGCTAAGGAGAAGGTATTGTTGGACAGTATTGAAGCGATGTTCGAGCATTACCGCACGCTGGAAGATGAGGCGGCACGGAAAGCTTATTATGCGAAGATTGATGAGGTTTCTCTGGAGGCTTCCAAATATGCGATTGCCAACGAATATGATAAAATGTTAGGGGCTTTAGGCGCTTCCGGAACCAATGCTTATACCACAGAAGACCGAACGGTATATGTCAATGACATCCCTACGAATGAATTGGATAAATGGCTGGATGTGGAGTCTGAGCGTTTTTCCATGATCGTGAATCGCTTGTTCCATACCGAGTTGGAAGCAGTTTATGAAGAAAAAAATCGCTCTTTGGATAATGATGGTTGGCAGGTATATGAGACTTTGGCCTCTACCATGTTCCCTGATCATAAATATGGTACGCAAACGGTAATTGGAACGATTGATCACCTGAAGAATCCTTCCATCACCAAGATCCGCGAGTATTTTGCCAAATATTATATTCCGAATAATGTGGCCATTTGTTTAAGTGGTGATTTGAATTATGATGCCACGATTAAGAAAATAGATCAATATTTCGGAAAGTGGGAGCAAAAACCATTGGAGCCTTATAAAATGCAGGAGTCAGCTCCATTAACTTCTGTTCAGGAGAAAACGGTGACCGGTCCTGAAGCAGCCAATGTGACCATCGGTTTTAAATTGCCTGGCCAGATGTCGGAGGAAAGGGTTTTGGCTAAATTATGCGATATGATTTTGTCTAATTCATCGGCAGGCTTGATTGACCTGAACTTGAAGCAAAGTCAAAAAGTATTAAACCCTTACTCCTATATCAATAGCGGGAATGATTATTCCGCCCAGGTATTGGGTGGTATGCCTCGTGAAGGTCAGACTTTGGCGGAAGTGAAAGATCTGCTTTTGGCTCAGGTAGAGAAAATAAAAAAGGGAGAATTTGAGGATTGGTTAATTGAGGCGATCGTGAATGATTTCCGCAAAATGAGTATTTCTCAGCAGGAAAGTAATTCCGCCCGTGCAGGGATGTTCGTAACAGCCTTTACCAACGATATTCCATGGGCAGACTTCATTGATGATAATACACAAATGAAGGCATATACGAAGCAGGATGTTATGGATTTTGCCAACAAATACTTCAAAGACAATTATGTGGTAGTTTATAAAGAAGTAGGGGAGAAGTCCAATAAGGTGAAGGTTGAAAAGCCACAGATTACTCAGGTAGAACTTAACCGGGAAAAGGCCTCTGAATTTCTTACCCGAATCAATGAGACGCCGGCGGCCCCATTGCAGCCTGTATTTTTAGACTTTTCCAAAGATTTAACGATTACGGCTATCAAGCAGGATATTCCTTTATGGTATAAAGTAAACGATGAGAATGAGTTGTTCAATTTAACTTATCAGATTGATCGGGGAAGTAATAATGATCCGATGATGAGCCAGGCGGTGAATTATCTTTCTTATTTGGGTACCGAAGATTTGACCGCGGAAGAAGTGAAAAAGGAATTTTACAAATTAGGCTGTGATTATTCGGTATATGCAGGAGACCGCAAAGTATATGTAAGCCTGAGTGGTCTGGATGATAACTTTGAGCCGGCATTGGAACTATTTGAAAAGCTCTTGAAAAATGCAAAAGCAGATGAGGAGGCGCTGGTAAAAATGGTCGATGGCGTAATGAAGCAAAGGGATAATCAGAAGAAGAATAAAAATGCCTTATTATTTGGTGGTTTGAGAGCATATGCGACTTATGGCCCTGATTCCCCGACGCGTCATAATTTATCCAATAATCAATTGAAAGCGCTTGATCCTGCGGTATTGGTGGATAAAGTCCATCATATGCTGGATAAGGAGCATAAAGTGGAGTACTATGGCCCTCGTTCAGTAGAAGACCTGACCAAAGTGCTGAACCAGTATCATCAGGTTCCCGAGGCTTTGGTGGCATTGGAAGAAGAAAAAGAATTTAAAGTACTGCCGGCAGATCAACCGACTGTATTCTGGGTGGATTATGATATGAGACAGTCCGAGGTCATCATGATTGCCCCATTGGATATTTATGATCCTAAGCAAGCTGCAGCAGTGACCTTGTTTAATGAATACTTTGGTGGAGGGATGAGTTCCATTGTATTTACGACTATGAGGGAATCCAAGGCATTGGCTTACTCGGTTTGGTCCGCCTACACCGCGCGGGATGAAAAGGGTAAACGTGATTTAATGTTTGCCTATATCGGTACTCAGGCAGATAAATTGTCGGATGCGATGGAAGGAATGACAGACCTGATCAATAATCCTCCTAAAGTGGATAAGAACTTTGAGGCTGCGAAGGTCGCCGTATTGAAGAGTCTGGAATCGGAGCGTATCATTAAGGCAGGAGTGTTGGGCGCTTATGAATCTGCCCTGCGCAAAGGCTTGGATTATGATCAGCGTAAAGAGATATACGAAGCAGTGAAGACCATGACCCTGGAGGATGTGATCAAATTTCAGGAAGAGAAGATTAAAGGCAAAACATATAATATTGCCGTCATTGGTAAAAAGGAAAATCTTGACCCTAAAGTGTTGTCTAAATATGGTAAAGTGAAAGAAGTGAAGCTGGAGGAGATCTTTGGATTTGAGGAAGATTTGGCGCTTTAATTTCTATCGCCTATAAGAAAAATTGATAAGGCCTTTTCCGCTTAGGGAAGGCCTTTTTTTTGTTTGAAATCAACACAACGTCAAGGAGTTAGGAATAGTATATAAAGTAGAAATAATGACGCACATCATGTTTTGAGGCGGGAGACGGTTATTGTAATAATGATAGGAAAAGAAGGGAGTAAGCTTAATTGGGTTAAGATCTGATTGGATTTTTATTTGTAAAACATCAAACAAATCTATCATAATGCTCATTTCAGGGCTAATTCTTACAGATTATGAATTGAATATATTTCGCCCGTTTTTTTTGCTTTGGAATGAAGATCTAATTAATATCGCAGTAATTAATGATAAAAGTCATTGTTTTCGCTATTCAACCGCAGGTCTACACAGGCGGTTGAATAAACAAACTAAAGAACTAATAACCCTAAATAATTAACAACCACTTCCAATGCAGAACCTTGTGATTTTAGTCGGGGCGCTATTTGTTTTGGTGGCCATAGTGCTGGTACATAGAATCTTTGTGCTGGTAGGCGTCGTCAAAGGTACCGACAAAAAACGGATTACGCCGGCCAATAAATGGAATGCTGCCCTGATGGTAGTCTTCTTATTGGTGACTTTATCAATTTCCGGCTACTATTCTTATGTACACTTTGATGAGTACACCATCCCAATTGCTTCCGAGCACGGAGCCTTAACAGACAATTTGTTTTGGATTACAATGGGAGTGACAGGCGTGGTGTTTATCATCACACAAGTATTACTTTTCGGCTTTTCCTTTAAGTATCAACACAACGAAAAGAAGCCCGCCTTCTATTATCCGGATAATGGTAAGCTAGAGGCACTATGGACGATTGTTCCTGCTATTGTTTTAGCGGCACTGATTATTTCAGGATTGAGTACCTGGCACAAAGTGACGGGTCCCGCACCTGAAAATGCAGAGGTGATTGAAATCTTAGGGTACCAGTTTGCTTGGAAAGTAAGATATCCAGGAGCTGATGGTCAGTTGGGTAAGCATGATTACCGCCTGATTGATGCTGATAATATGTTTGGGATGGATTTCAGCGACAAAACCGCTTTTGATGATTTTATCCCAAGAGAGCTGCATATTCCGGTGAACCGCCCGGTAGAATTTAAAATTCGCGCCCGTGATGTGATTCACTCTGTATTTATTCCTCAATTCCGTTTGAAAATGGATGCAGTGCCGGGAATGCCTACCCGTTTCCATTTCACTGCCACCAAAACTACGGAGGAGATGCGCAGGGAGTTGAACGACCCGAAATTCAATTACGAATTGGCCTGTAACCAGATTTGTGGCCGCGGGCACTTTGCCATGAAAATGAACGTGGTAGTAGATTCGGAAGAAGACTACGAAAAATGGAAGGCAGAGCAGAAATCCTGGTTGTCTAAAAATCCGGAATACCTTTCTCGTATTCCCGAAGAGCTTAAAGAATTGGCTTTAGTGAAAACCGGCATGGACACTGAAGCGGAAGCAAACGAAAATTCCCTTTAAACCATAAAGAACCATTAAGATGTCAACATTAGATACGCAAACGGCGGCGCATGTGGAAGACCATGCACATGACGACCACCACGAGCATCACGATAACTTTTGGACCAAATATATCTTTTCTACCGACCATAAAATGATCGGTAAGCAATTTTTGGTAACAGGGATTTTCTGGGCGATTATCGGTGGAGCACTTTCCATGATTTTCCGCCTGCAGTTGGGTTTTCCGGATATGGACCTGGAATGGATTCGCCCAATTTTAGGGAACTGGATTACCCCACAGGGTAAGTTAGATCCGGAGTTTTACTTAGCTTTGGTAACGATGCACGGTACCATTATGGTTTTCTTTGTATTGACTGCCGGCCTTTCGGGTACTTTCTCAAACTATTTGATTCCATTACAAATCGGTGCCCGAGATATGGCATCCGGTTTTATGAATATGCTGTCCTACTGGTTCTTTTTCTTATCAGGAGTGGTAATGCTGGTTTCTTTGTTTATCGAAACAGGTCCGGCTTCCGCAGGTTGGTGGAATTATCCTCCGCTATCTGCATTGCCACAAGCGGTATCCGGTTCCGGAGCTGGGATGACGATGTGGTTGGTGGCGATGGCGCTGTTCATTGTTTCTTCCCTATTAGGAAGTATTAACTACATTACAACGGTGATTAATTTGAGAACGGCTGGTATGACTTTGGCACGTTTGCCATTGACAATTTGGTCCTTCTTCTTAACCGCCATCATCGGGGTGTTGTCATTTCCGGTATTGTTGGCCGCAGCATTGTTGTTGATCTTTGACCGTGGTTTTGGTACGGCTTTCTATTTATCAGAAATTTATATTGGTGGTGAGGCATTGCCGCAGGTAGGTGGATCTCCTATTCTATACCAGCACTTGTTCTGGTTCCTGGGCCACCCTGAAGTGTATATTGTATTGCTTCCAGCATTGGGGATTACTTCAGAAGTGATTTCTACCAACTCTCGTAAACCGATTTTTGGTTACCGTGCGATGATTGGTTCTATGTTGGGAATTACCATCTTATCCTTCGTCGTTTGGGCTCACCATATGTTCGTCTCCGGAATGAATCCTTTCCTGGGGACTATCTTTACGCTACTGACCCTGATTATTGCGGTGCCATCCGCCGTGAAGGTATTTAACTATCTGGCGACGCTGTGGAGAGGTAATATTGTTTTTACCCCGGCGACATTGTTCTCCATTGGTTTGGTTTCATTGTTTATCTCGGGTGGTTTGACAGGTATTTTCCTGGGGAACTCAGCGATCGATATTCAGTTGCATGATACTTATTTTGTAGTGGCTCACTTCCACTTAGTAATGGGTTCTGCTTCTTTCTTCGGATTGATGGCTGGGGTTTACCACTGGTTCCCCAAAATGTTTGGTCGCATGATGGACTCCCGATTGGGTTATGTTCACTTCTGGCTGACCTTCATCGGGGTGTACATGGTGTTCTTCCCAATGCACTACATCGGTATTGCAGGATTCCCAAGACACTATTACTCCTTTACCAACTTCCAGGCATTTAGCGGATTCTCGGACTTGAATGCTTTTGTGTCTGCAGCAGCAATCTTCACCTTTGTGGCGCAGTTAATCTTCTTGTTCAACTTCTTCTACTCCATGTACAAAGGCCGTAGAGCACCACAGAATCCATGGAATTCGAACACACTAGAGTGGACAACACCTATTGAGCCCGGACATGGGAACTGGCCTGGTGCCATTCCAGCAGTACATCGTTGGCCATATGATTACTCCAAGCCAAATGCGGATAAGGATGGTTTTGAAGATTTCATTCCACAGACGGTACCACTATCAGAAACACCAAACTCCAATTTGCCTTTTGAAAAGGAGCAAATGGAGGAAGTAAAACAAAAATAAATTAGGGAGGGTCTCCCTCCTTTATTTTCCTTACCCTATCAATGCACATAACCCTAAAGTAATGATTTCAAGCAATTCCATCTCTTCCCGTTCTATGGGTTGGGCGATTGTGAAAGATTTTGCATCGCTGCTGAAAGCCCGACTGTCATTATTGGTGGCTTTTTCTTCTGCCTTTGGCTACGCCATGGCGGTAGGAGGACAGATCGATTGGGTGAAATTGCTGATGTTGTCTTTGGGGGGATTCCTGGTATCTGGTGCATCAATCACACTCAACCAGATTCAGGAAAAGGAATATGATCGCCTGATGAAGAGAACAGCCGATCGTCCGTTGGCGCAGGGCCGTCTCTCGGATCTCGAAGCACTGCTCTTCTCAGGTATAGTCGGAACCACCGGATTAGCTTTATTGGTAGTGTATACCAATACGATCACTGTCGTGCTTTCAGTGGTTTCGCTTATTCTTTATGCCTTTGTCTATACTCCGCTGAAAAGAGTAGGGCCCATTGCGGTATTTGTGGGTGCCATTCCCGGAGCATTGCCTCCCTTGCTGGGATGGACTGCAGCCACAGGAGAGATTACCATCGTAGGATTAATTCTTTTTGGTATTCAGTTCTTTTGGCAATTCCCTCACTTCTGGGCCATTGCCTGGGTGGCGGATGAAGACTATAAAAAGGCAGGCTTTAAACTTTTACCGGTCAATGGAAAGAAGGATATGGAGACTTGTCTTCAGATTATAACTTATACCCTTTTTCTAATTCCCTTGGGACTTTTGCCTGCCCGTTTTGGGGTGACCGGAATTAATTCTGCATTGATTACCACGGTGTGTGGTGTGCTATTCTTGGCACAAACGATACAGTTAATGAAAAATCAGGATCGTAAATCTGCTCTGAAAATTATGTTTGGCTCTTTTCTTTACCTGCCAATCGTTCAGCTGGCTTTCCTTTTTGATTTGCTGTAATCCCTCACCGACAAAAATTATAATACTATGGACACTGCCATTCATATGACCAAAAAACCTCAGACCCCACTCGCCATGAACGCCCAAAAGTTCGGACTTTGGTTGTTTTTGGTTTCTGTGGTATTGCTTTTCGGAGCGTTGACCTCCGCCTATATCGTGAAGATCTCTGAGACCGGAACATTAGGCATCAGTCTTCCTTCGATCTTTATTGTAAATACCGCCATTATCATCGCTTCTTCTGCCAGCCTTCAATTGGCTTATTATTTCGCCAAGCGAGATAACTTACCAGCACTAAGAATTGCGATGGTGGTAACAGGTCTCTTAGGTGGACTGTTTATTTGGGGACAATTAGAAGCCTGGGACGCACTGGTAGCCATGAATGTGAACTTTGTAGGACATCCTGCCGGTTCCTTTATCTATGTGTTTACCGGTGTGCATGTGGTGCACTTAGTGTCTGCTCTGATCTTTTTGGCCATTATGCTGTACGCTTCTTTCCGCTTGAGAATTCATTCTCGTAAGTTGGACAGAATGGAAATGTGTGTCACTTATTGGCATTTCCTGGGTGGCTTGTGGATCTATTTGTATGCTTTCCTGGCGTACTATAACTAATCGAATCAATATCAAACGAATAAAAATTACATAACCGCTATGTCACAAACCTCAACATTAATTCCTGGCGCTACCGGAGTTTGGGGGGGAGGAAAAGAACCGATGAAGGCAAGCTACGGCAAGCTGATGATGTGGTTTTTCCTACTATCCGATACTTTTTCATTTTCCGGTTTGCTGATTGCTTACGGAATGTTGCGTTTTCGCTATCCCGCTTATCCGCACAATCCTACTGAAGCATTTTTGCCTTCCGTAGATTATTGGCCAATTCCTGAATTGGTATTTGATGCAGTCCCTTTCCTTCACGGAGTACACTTGCCATTGGTGTTTGTGGGTATTATGACCTTCATTTTGATTTTGTCTTCGGTAACGATGGTACTGGCCGTAGAGGCTGGTCACCGTATGGATCGCGAGGGCGTTCAGAAATGGATGCTATGGACGATCGTGGGAGGAGTTACTTTCCTAGGTTGTCAGGCTTGGGAGTGGTCTCACTTTATTCACGGAACGGATATCGGGATGACAGTAGAGCGTTTGGTGGATGGAGAATGGATCAAATCCATCGTGACCGGCGCCAATCTGGCGGAAAACCAATATGGGCCTCAGGCTTTTGCGGACTTGTTTTTCTTTATTACTGGCTTCCATGGGACCCACGTATTGTCCGGGGTGATCCTGAATTTTATCATTTTTTATAATGTGGTAGTGGGAACCTATGATAAGCGCGGCCATTATGAAATGGTGGAGAAAGTAGGCTTGTACTGGCACTTTGTGGACTTGGTTTGGGTATTTGTATTTACCTTCTTTTACCTGATCTAAGGAGGATTTATCCTTAAAAGTGTTTAATAAAAAAGAATTCACACGAATAAGGGAGGCCGGAGGAGTTTTTTTATCCGGAAAATAATTGGCTCGCGACGGTCGTCCCCCTCGTAAAAAAATATTAATTATGGAAGTATCAACTCCAAAGGTAGAAGTAAAACCAGTGGATCCGGAGAAGATCAAAAAGATCTGGCGTGTAGCCGGTATTTTGGCGATCATCACGGCAGTGGAATTTTTGTTAGCCTTCACGATGGATGGCGGCATGTTGCGAAATGCGATCTTTATCGGCATGACGCTCGTGAAGGCCTTTTACATCGTATCCGAATTTATGCACCTCAAACATGAGCATAAGGTTTTGATCTGGTCACTGGGTTTGCCCTGTATTTTTGTGATTTGGTTAATTATCGCCTTGCTCAATGAAGGGTCAGCAATCTTCTCCTATTTTAACTAGGAATGTTCCTTAAAAAACAATAAAATCAGGCTGACATCGGTCTGATTTTTCTTTTTATATGAATCGTAAAAAATTGTTTCAATCCCTGCTGCTGGTGGCTATTCTGATTTTCCCGGTGGCCGTTTACCTTTTCTTGCAGGCTTTTGGTGATAACCAATATGACATTCCGGTCAGGTATGCCAAGGATAGCCTGATGGTCAGTGAATGTGGGGAGGTAAAAGTGGCCTCTCTTAGTTGGGCAGATGATATCCTGATGCAGGGGAGTTTTGAGGGACAGGTCAATATTTTGACTTACGCCCCGGTGCATTCAGCAGAGGCTGCGGAATCGAAAATTACTTACTTGCAAAAATCTTTAAAGAAATATCCGAAAGTTGCTTACTGGATGATGACGACGGAAGCCTCGATGAGTAATAAAGGCATCGGCCTTATTGCTGGTAGTGAGGAGCAATTGCGGCGGGTTTTTAAGTGTTCTTTTGCACTGGAGCAAAAAGAGCAGGCAGATCATTTAATGGTGTTAATTGATGCCTCAGGTGACTTAAGAGGCTTTTTTAATTATGAAGATCCGGTAGAAATCGATCGGCTGAAACAGGAGGTTAGCATTCTGTACACCCAACAAGACTAAATTTACAACCCAAATAGCGAACAAAATGAATACAGTAATAGATCAGGACAACGGAAAGAAATTTATGATCGGGATTGCATTAATATCCATAATCATCCCGATTGCAGTGGCGCTTTTGTTTTTCAGTCCATGGAAAGTGAGTGTGGACGGGGAATGGGTAAAGATGGTGCCTCATATCAATGCGGTGATTAATTCTGCCACAGCAGTTTGCCTGGTGTTGGCTGTGGTGCAGATAAAAAAGGGTAATGTAGAAGCACATAAAAAATTAATGCTGATTTCTTTTGTGTTGGGAGCGCTTTTTTTGGTGGCCTATGTGGTCTATCACGGGTCTGTGGAAACCACTTTATTCGGAGATGCCAACCACAACGGGGTGCTAGAGGAGAGTGAGTTAGCCGAAATTGGGGTGGTAAGAAACATTTACCTGGTCACGCTCTTATTACATATAGGACTGGCGATTATTGTATTGCCCTTTGTATTGCTTTCCTATTTCTATGCCCTGTCCAATAATTTGGTCAAGCACCGTAAAATTGTGAAATTCTCTTTCCCTATCTGGTTCGTCGTATCTGTAACCGGAGTGATAGTTTATTTTATGATTTTGCCTTATTATCAATAAAAGCCTATGAAAGATCGGATCATCTGTCTTTTTTTCAGAAGCCTGAATGTGCTTTTGTTAAGCCTGCTGCCTATGGCGGTCAGTGCGCAATGCGCCATGTGCCGGGCGACGGTAGAAAATAATGTTTCCAATGGAGATATTGGTATCGGGGCTTCCCTCAATACCGGAATTCTATATCTGTTTATTTTACCTTATTTGGTGATTTCAACGGTGGGCTATCTATGGTACCGGAATTCCAAAAGGGAGAAGGAGCGCATTCTTAGAAATCAGCAGATTGTGGCTGATGCTACCAAAGATATCACTTAATCAATAGGGCTTTCTTAAAAGGAAAGCCTTTTTTCTTGTCAGGTGGTATTTCGGTTTCGGTCATCAAAGAGGAATATTGGGTTATTTTCTTAGGTAATGGAATAATTTGGTATTTCTTTTGATTGATTTTTACATGCTAATGCCCGATTTTGGGAATATTTTTGGATTAGAATTAGAGGTTTTTGCAACGAATTAAATTTTACAGACTCCGGTGGTTATTGCTGGCCCTTGTTGGGGTGATCATTGCATTTTTCCTTGAAAAAGGCTTTGTGGCTCAGTTTCAGTATCCTCGTGCCTATACTAATCAGATCCAAAAGAAATTGGAAGGGCAGCTGAGTCAGGTAGATAAAGACCTACTTTATCTGCGTCAGCGTATACAATCCGATGGTTATTTCAATCCTGAACAAGTAGGAGATTTTAGTCCGGAGTATCCGGTGGTCATTTATCTGAATGGTAAATTGATTTACTGGTCAGATCAAACTTTTGTGCCTTCTTATCCCGAGGTGGCTGGTAACTATCAATTTTTTTTTCGTGAGGTAGCCAGACGAGAATCGGTCCTGAGCCGGAAGACGATAGAAAAAGGGTCGTTGATCTATGAAATAGTGGGGGTGGTACCGTTAAAGGTGATGGAAAAAACGCACGTCACTTACAAGGGGAAAACATTCAATGCGAAAGTGTTTACCAATAAACGGGTGGATCTATCTGAAAGCTTTCAGTTTTCTAATTATCGCATCTTTGCGCCGAATAAAAAATTCCTGTTCAGCGTTAATTTTGAAAAGGGTTATAAACGAGAAATGGGAGGGGTTTATGTGGCCATTTGGGTGATCATCTTTGCCTCCGCTTTCCTGTATATTTTGTTTTGTTGGATCAACGCGGTGCATATGGCCCGGCGGTCAAATTTTGACCGCGGACTGGTATTTTTAATTGTCAGCCTGATCATCGGGCGATTACCGCTTTTGTGGTCGCGGAATTTTTTTGGAATGGACACCATGAAGATTTTTAATCCTAAGGTGTTTGCCTCGTCTACGCTAAATCCCTCCTTGGGGGATTTGATCCTTAACCTGACCTTTCTGAGTATATTGGTGGTTTACATTTTCTTGTTTTTCCATCGCTCCAAATTGGTTCGGGTGCTATTCCGACAGCCGGATAGTAAGCGTTTTCCTATTGGGATTTTGCTCACAGCCATTGCATTTGAGTCTGCTTTTTTTGTCTTCAATATTTTTGAATCCATCAATTACCACTCACAATCTAGTTTTGCGATTGGGGTGAGCCTGCTGTGGGATAATTTTATGGTGTTTAGCTATTTGTGCGTGGCCCTCTCGGCCTTCACCTTCATGCTAGCCCAGTCAGTTATTCTCAAACTTTTCCGAAAGCTATTTCCGGAGCGAAATAGTATACCCTATTTAGGCATTTGGTTTATTGGATTGTTGATTACTTTGGTCAATAATGACATGATGAGTGGTACCGGCCTGGCCGTTGCCTTTACGGAAATCGTCATGGCCTCCTCTGTATTACGGTTGGGTTTGTCCAAGGGAACTGGAAAGATAAAATACACCACTGTGCTCTTTCTGTTTCAGGGGACCATCGTGGTTTCCCTGCTGGGGACGATCTCTATCCAGAAATATCAGACCTACAATACCGAGTCCGGAAGGGAGCGCTTTATTAACAATCTGAATGTGGAGAATGACATCATAGGAGAGTATTTGCTCCAGCGAGCTGGTCAGGAAATGGCCATGGATGCTTTTTTGGGGCGATTAATTCAGAATAAAAAGCGCCTTCGTAAGTATGATGATCAGTTTTTTCAGAAACGCTTTTTGTCGGAGTATTTTGATAAGTACAATGCTGTTTTCTATTTCTATGATCAACAGGGGAAGGTCATCAACAGTAATCGCAAGGAAAATTTTACCAAAACCCGGGCAATATATAATCAAAAAAACTTTGAGACGGATTACCCCGCGGTATTCCGTTTAAAAGATGGGTCTTTTGGGTCTAACCTGACCTATGCTACCGTGGTGAGTTTGAATAAGGGGGATAAACTGATGGGGCATGTAATCGTGGAACTAACGCAGCAGGACCTGAATGAGAACAGCGTTTTCCCATTATTGCTGATGCATGAAAAAAAGCAGGGCACAAATTACAATCCGGCATTATTCAGTTTTGCAGACTACTATTACGATCAGTTACAATATCAATCAGGAGAATTTAACTACTCTAAGTTTTTTGATTTGAAGCTATTGAGAAATCATCAGCTTTATAAAAACGGGCTTTTGGTAAATGGCTTCCGGCATTTTGGGATTCGAGAAAAGGAAAACCGGGTGCGTATCGTTTCCCATAAAGTATATGGGTTATATGACTTGTATACTGATTTTGCCTACATTTTCCTGATTATGATTCTGCTGGCCTCCATGGTGGTGGTGAGTTATGGATTTTATCTCCTGTCCCGAAATGTAAAGCTGAACTTTGTGGCTAAGATTCAGATTTACCTTAATTCAGCTTTCCTGGTGCCATTGCTGGCGCTTTCGGTGACCACGCTGAGTATGATGATCAACACTTCTCGGCGGGCGGTGATCAGTTCTTATACGACAAAGTCTGAGGGGATTGTGAATAATATGAATGAGGTAATGGTGGCATATGAGGATAGGCTGCTGGATAAGGCGGATGTGGTGTATGAGGTGGATAAGATAGCTAATATCTCCTCGCTCGACATTGCTTTATATGATGTGAACGGAAAGCTGATCGCCTCGAATCAGCCGATGGTTTTCCAGCGTCAGTTGCTCTCTAACCGAATTAATCCAAAAGCATTAAGGGCGCTCTCTTATGAAGGGGACCAGAAAGTGGTACTTGATGAGTACGCTGGTGATTATGAATATAAGCAGGTTTATGTGTCCCTTAGATCACAAAATAGTGGGAGGCTGATTGGAATAATCGGGGTGCCCTTCTTTCCGGTGAACCCGACCACCGATCCCTTGCTCAATGAAGGGGTTAATAATATTATTAATCTGTTCACTTTTATCTTTATTATTTTTCTGGCCATCGCCTTTTTCGCTTCCCGCTGGCTGACTTATCCTTTGGTGATATTGGCACAGCGCATTCGTTCCACGAATCTATCTTCTTTGGATCAACCCTTGAAGTGGCGTTCTGATGATGAAATTGGATCCTTGGTAAAGGAATATAACCGCATGCTGAAGAAGTTGGAGGAGAGTAAAATTAAGATGGCGCAGGCTGAGAAACAGTCTGCCTGGCGGGAAATGGCGCAGCAGGTGGCACATGAGATTAAAAATCCCCTAACACCGATGAAGCTGCGACTTCAGTACATGCAAATGGTCATGAACAATAGTGATTCCGAGGAAATGCAACGCAATTCCGAAACGATTGATATGCTGCTGGGGCAGGTGGATTTGCTATCGGAAATTGCCACTTCTTTTTCTGAGTTTGCAAAGATGCCAATGCCGATCAAGGAGCCTTTTGACTTTACGGATGAACTGAATAAGGTGATTGAACTTTATCGTGAGCCGGAAAGGGGCGTATTGATTTTCCCTGAAGTGAATGGTTCGATTTGGGTGGAGGGAGATCATCAACTGATTAATCGTACCTTATCTAATTTGATTATAAATGGCTTTCAGGCGGTTTCTTCGGATGTGGAGCCCCGGATAGAGATTGGTCTGGAGGAAGAGGAAGACCAAATTAAGGTTAGTATAAAGGATAATGGAATCGGGATAGCGGAGGATATTCAATCCAAGGTTTTTCTCCCTAATTTCAGTACCAAATTTTCAGGTTCCGGGATAGGGCTGGCAGTCGCTAAAAGAGGGATTGAACACGCCGGGGGGAAGATATGGTTCGAATCAGAAGTAGGAAAGGGAACCACTTTTTACGTAAGCCTGATGCGGGTAAAATAAAAAAGGTGCTCTCCAAAAGGGGAACACCTTGTAAATCTTCTGTTTGAAGAGATCAGACTGTTTCCAGGTGTTCTCTTACGTCTATGACTTCCATTCCAAGGGCTTTAGCAGCGGTTATCCCGTGTTCACCATCTTCAAATACCAGGCACTTTTCATAAGGAACGCCCATCAGGTCAGCGCATTTGGTAAAGGTCTCCGGGTCCGGTTTGGGGTGATTTACGTCCTCCACAGTTACGATGGTGGTTATGATATCTTCCAGACCAATGGCTTTCAGTGAATGTGCGGTCAGATGTTTAATGTTACCAGTTCCTGCTGACATCGGTAGTTTGCCATGGTAAGCCTTGGCGATGTCTACTGTAAGGGGAATAGCCGCCACCTGATCGGCTAGTTCCAGGTAAGCTTCTTCTTTTGCCGCTGAAGTAGTTTCAATGTCCATGGACAAGCCAAAGCGCTCATTTAACAGGGCGGTGACTTCTGTGGTTGGCTTCCCTGCCCATTCGTAAAATAAGGCTTCCGGAAATTCGAAACCGTTCTGTTCCGCAATTTTTACCCAGGCTAAATAATGGGTAGGCATAGTGTCTGCCAATGTGCCATCCACATCGAAAATCAGGCCTTCAATATGAGCCGGGATTTTGATTTCTTTGTTCATGTTTAATTCCGTGTTTCCTTTAGTGATCGTAGCAATTTGTTCGCCAAAATAAAATGCTGAAGGGATTCCGGCTCCGCATCCATGATTTCGGTGTTTGTGCCTTCCCAAACTTTGTCTCCTTTGTACAGGAACATAATATGATCTCCAATTTCCATTACCGAGTTCATATCATGACTCACCACAATGGTGGTGGTGTTGAACTCTACTGTAATTTCTTTGATCAAATTGTCGATCAAAATGGAAGTCTGCGGATCAAGTCCTGAATTAGGTTCATCACAGAAAAGATAGCGGGAATTATTGATGATGGCACGAGCTATCCCCACCCGTTTTTGCATTCCACCTGATAGTTCAGACGGCATTTTCTTATTGGCATTCTCCAGGCCCACCCGCTTAAGGATGTCATTCACCCGGTCGCGTTTTTCACTTTCGTTATAATCGCTGAGCATGTCAAGGGGAAACTTAACATTTTGCTCTACCGTCTTGGAATCAAAAAGTGCGGAGCCCTGAAACAACATGCCAATTTCCTGACGAATAGATTTTTTCACGGTACGATCACACCGGTAGAAATCTCTTCCGTTATAAAGCACCTCTCCGGAATCCGGCTCATAAAGCCCGACAATGGATTTCATAAGTACACTTTTTCCTGTACCCGAAGCGCCAATGATCATATTTACACTGCCCTGTTGGAATACCCCATTGATATTGTTCAGGACTGTTTTTCCCATAAAGGATTTGTGTAGATTTTTAACTTCAATCATGCTGGGTAACTTATAATAATAATTCGGCAAGGAAAAAGTCTGCAATCAGGATGATCAGACAGCTATTAGTAACGGCTTTGGTAGAAGACTTTCCTACTTCCAGCGCACCTCCGGTGGTATAAAAACCTTCATAAGCCGAGACACTGGAAATGATAAAAGCAAATACGATAGATTTGATCAGGGCAAAGAAGACATTGTAGGGGATAAATTCCATTCTTAATCCTTCAATGTATTCATTAGGAGTTAATGCTCCGGTAATGGTGGTGGACAGATATCCACCGGTAAGGCCAAGGGTGATCGATAAAATGACCAATAATGGATAGGTGATCATGGTGCCAATGATTTTCGGCAAGACCAAATAACTGGAAGAATTAATACCCATCACCTCTAATGCGGAAATTTGCTCCGTGATCCGCATGGTACCAATCTGGCCTGCAATGCTGGATCCTACCTTTCCGGCAAAAACCAGGGCGGTAATGGTAGGGGCTAATTCAAGAAAGGTCATCTCTCTCACAATAAAGCCAATCACCGTATTTGGAATAAGCGGATTGGTCATATTGTAAGCAGTTTGGATGGCGGTAACAGCCCCAATGAAGGTGGAAATCAATGCCACGATCACGATGGAGTTATAACCAATTTCGACGGCCTCCTCAAAAATTAATTTTACGTAAATGCGGAAGCGTTCCCTGTTTACAAAAAGGGATTTAATGAATAAACAATACTTACCTATATTGGAAATCATGAAATATTATACAGTGGTATGGGTGCAAAGATGCATCAATTTTGATAATTGAATGAATTTAAGACAAATTTTTAAGCATACTTTTAATTTTTCCAAGACCTTTACGATTATACGTGAAGATCGAACTAAGAATTTCCTTTAAACAATAAAAATTATGAACCCATTAGCAGTAGTTACCGGCGGAACCAAAGGAATTGGAAAAGCCATTGTAGAAAAATTCGCCGCTGAAGGATTTGATATCGCCACCTGCAGTAGAAATCAGGAGGATTTAGTGGCCCTGAGAGCTGATTTGACGAGTCAATTTCCGGAGATCAAAATTTATGTGGCGCCGGTAGACATGTCTAAAAAGGAAGAGGTAAAGGAATTTGGGGATTTGATCAACAGCCTGCCACAGGGGGTGGAGGTTTTGGTCAACAACACCGGTCGGTTTATTCCGGGCTTTATTCATGAAGAGGAAGAAGGGGTGTTGGAAGAAATGATTGAGACAAATTTGTATTCCACCTATCATTTATGTCGGGCCATAGCTCCGGAAATGAAGCTAAGAAAAAAGGGGCATATCTTTAATATTTGTTCGACGGCCAGTATTACCGCCTATACCAATGGAGGCTCTTATGCTATCTCGAAATTTGCCCAATTGGGCTTGACCAAGGTGTTGCGCGAAGAAATGAAGGAGCATCAGGTAAAGGTGACTGCCGTGATGCCCGGCGCCACTTTCACCGCTTCCTGGGACGGGGTGGATATTCCTGAGGAAAGATTTATGAAGGCCCAGGATGTGGCAGATACCGTATGGTCTGCCTATCAACTGTCACCTTGCACCGTATTAGAAGAAGTGATTATCCGCCCACAGTTGGGAGATTTGGGATAAGTTCATAAGGAATTAACCTTCAGGCTTGCTGAAGATGAAGGGAAAATGGTATTTTTGTTTTTTGTGGAGGATTTCCCTTCACAGATGATTGAATATTACGGCGATGAAGCCGATTTAAATATTAGAGATAATTTCCGGGAGCCATTCCCAAAGCATATGGATTTAATGTCTGAAAAAAATATACTGGAAGGCCAATATTGTAATAGCCTGACAGCATACAAACGCCGCAAAGCCTCCGTAGTGAACATAGGTAGCAAACCCATGGGAGGGGATTACCCTATCCGGGTGCAGTCCATGACCACCGTGGATACCATGGATACACAGGCAGTCGTTGAAGAAACCATCCGCATGGTGGATGCAGGTTGTGAATATGTCCGAATTACGGCCCCCTCCAAGAAAGAGGCGGAAAATCTGGCTGTGATCAAGGAGGAATTGTTGAAGCGTGGTTACGATGTTCCTTTAGTAGCCGACATTCATTTTACGCCTAATGCCGCAGAGGTTGCCGCAAAGATAGTGGAAAAGGTGCGGATCAATCCCGGGAATTATGCAGATAAAAAGCGATTTGAGCAGATTGATTATACTGAGGAAGAATATCAGGCGGAGCTAGAACGGATCAAATCGCGATTTGCCCCTCTGGTGGAAATTTGTAAAGCCCATGGTACCGCCATGCGGATTGGAACGAACCATGGTTCGCTGTCTGATCGAATTATGAGCCGTTATGGTGATACGCCCCAGGGAATGGTGGAGTCTGCTTTGGAATTCCTGCGCATTTGTGATGAGATGGATTACCATGATGTGGTTTTATCCATGAAAGCCTCCAATACCCGAATCATGGTGCAGGCTTACCGATTATTGGTGCAACGTCTGGATGAGGAGGGACTTCGTCCGTACCCATTGCATTTGGGCGTTACCGAAGCCGGTGATGGAGAAGATGGCCGGATTAAATCCGCTGTAGGGATCGGAACGCTGTTGGAAGATGGCTTGGGAGATACTGTTCGGGTTTCTTTGACGGAAGCTCCGGAGGCAGAAGCGCCGGTTGCTCGAAAGCTGATCGATCGATATAATGACCGGGAAGGTCATGAGGCGATTCCATCCATATCTGAAAGCCCCGTGAATCCCTATGTTTATCAAAGGAGAGTGACAAAGGAGGTGGGCGCCTTCGGAGATCATCAGGTGCCACGTGTTATTGCCGACTTTTCTGAAGTAAAGGCGGAAATGGTGTTTAAAGACCTAAAAGCCATTAGCCATCATTACCTTCCAGAGCTGGATAAATGGAAAATGGGAGACCTTGGTGCTGATTATATATATTCCGGCTCCAATCCGATTGGTTTTATGCTTCCGAATGGGTTAAAGGAATTACTGGATTACGCTTGTTGGGAAAAGCAGCAGGATCAGGAACATCAATACCCTGTTTTCACGCTTGAAGAAGTTCAGGGAGAAGTGAAATTTCATGCCGAACTAAATTTCCTCAGAATTGCTCTAAAGGACTGGAATCAGGAAATTGCCGCTATTGTGAAAAAACAGCCGATGGTTTTGATCCTGGAGACCTCCAATACACACGCCATGGTGGAGCAGAGAAGATTAATTTTCCAATTGATTCAGGACGGCATTGAAGCACCAGTGGTAATTCGTCATGCCTATCCGGAAATGGAGGAGGAAGACTTGCAGGTGCATGCTTCTACGGATGTAGGTGGATTATTAATTGACGGATTGGGAGATGGAGTCATGCTTTCTCCGCTTTTTAAGCAGGAAGACAAGGCTGCGAAATTACAACGCCTGACGACTTACAACCAGATAGCTTTTGGGGTTTTGCAGGCTGCCCGTACCCGTATGACGAAGACGGAATACATTTCCTGTCCCTCTTGTGGACGTACGCTTTTTGACCTGCAGGAAACCACGGCCATGATTCGTAAAAGAACAGATCACCTAAAAGGGGTGAAGATCGGCATCATGGGCTGTATTGTGAATGGCCCGGGAGAGATGGCCGATGCGGATTACGGTTATGTCGGTTCAGGTGTTGGGAAAATCACCCTGTACCGTGGACAGGAAGTGGTCAAACGCAATGTGCCCTCGGAGCATGCAGTAGATGAATTGATCTCTATTATTAAAGAAGACGATAACTGGTTCGAAGCGGAATCGTAATTATAAAATGCAGGGGATCTTTGGGATGCCCTGCTTTTTCTTTTTTTGGCCAGGAAATATTCCTGTCAAATGATGAACAATCAAAACCTGAAAAACTATACCTCCTATGGCTGATGACCAACCCAAACGCAAAGGCTGGAAAGCTTATTTCGAATTCTCCGAAGTGCTAGGCTATTTTTTTAGAAAGCCTGATCCGGATCGTCCTAAATCCTTCAGTTTAAAAATGATGCATGGTGTGAATAAGATATCCATCATCATGTTTTTACTGGGCGTGATTTATTTAATTGTTCGCCAACTTTCCTATTAACCCGCCCGCTTTTTCAAGTGGCGGTGCTCTTTTTCAAAGAAAGCCAGTAACTGAAGCTTGAAATTCTCCCGCATGGCTTGTGTTTCCTCCCGAATCTGTTTGGAAAGCTCCATGGCTACCAATAAATCATAAAGTTGTTCCATTAGCGATTGTAAATCATCGGGAAATTGGAGATTGCCCTGTTTGGCCCTTAATTTTGACTTTAAGTTTGCTAAAAGCTGTACCAAGGGGTAGCCTTTTGGCAGGATTGAGGGCAATGTATAAGAAAGATTATGCCTTAGCGTAAATTCTTTTAGCCCCTCCTGTATTTTTGCCTCCAGATTGCTTTTGATCAGTTCGGTATTTCTTTTTTTGGAGGTATAATAACGGTCGTCAGGTAAATTTTGCCATTGCTTAAAACCGGCTTCAAAAACGGAGATTTCTTCCCGATAACGTTTCGGTTGCTCGATTTTTAGGCTGAAAAACAGTTCTGCCAACAGTTTTTCCAATTGTTTATCGGAGACGCTTGCAAGCATTTTCATGGCTAAAATAGGATATTGGTTATTAGCATAATCTCCATCAGATTTAAAAGTTAGGGCGATGATAGTTTTTCGATTAAATTGATGAAAACCACAAAACATTCACTTTTATGAGCGCTTCCTCTGTAATAAAAACCGCTTTTTTAGGCTTACAATCTGATATCGTACTGGCCCTGGAGGCTGCAGATGGTTTAGCCAAATTTACTTCCGATGAGTGGGAAAGGCCAGAGGGAGGAGGAGGGCTTAGCAAGGTGTTGACCAATGGCAAGCATATCGCAAAAGGCGGGGTGAATTTCTCCGCAGTCGAAGGGGCGTTATCAGCAGGAGCGGCCAAAAATTTAGGAGTAGCTCCTCAATCATTTATGGCTACAGGTGTATCCATTGTGCTTCATCCGCAAAATCCCTGGGTGCCGATAATCCATATGAATATCCGTTATTTCGAATTGGCTGATGGCACCTATTGGTTTGGAGGTGGTATAGATCTGACGCCTCATTATATTTTTCCTGAGGACGCGGCCTGGTTTCATCATCAGTTAAAATTACACTGCGATCAATTTGCCGATCACTTATATCCGGATTTTAAAAAGTGGGCGGATGATTATTTTTTTATTCCACACCGAAATGAAACCAGAGGAGTAGGTGGGATATTCTTTGATCGGTTGGTGGCTACAGAAGATATGGATAAATCACAATTGTTTGATTTTGTTTTGGGTGTGGGGCAGCTTTTTTCTCCGATTTATCTAAATTTGCTGGATCGCCGAAAGGATACTCCTTTTGGGGAGCAGGAGCTTCAGTGGCAGCGATTGCGCCGTGGTCGGTATGTGGAATTTAACCTGGTCTGGGATCGGGGGACGAAATTTGGGCTGGAAACCAATGGTAGAACGGAGAGTATTCTGATGAGTTTGCCGCCGCAAGCCGATTGGATGTATGATTTTCAGCCGGAGGAAGGCAGTAAAGAAGCCGAAACACTGAAGCAACTGAAAAAAGAAATAAACTGGTTGCAGTACAAGCGATAAACATGGTAGAGCAGATTTTTGCCTTTGACCGGGAAGTATTTTTATGGTTCAATGGGTGGCATGCGGATTTTATGGATCCGCTAATAGCCATAATTACGAACCGATTCACCTGGATCCCCTTATATTTATTATTGGTGTTTTTATTGTTCAAAAAATACCGACAAGACAGCTGGATATGGGTCATTGTCATTGGATTAACCATTCTTTTGGCGGATCAAATTGCCAGTGGTTTATTAAAGCCCTGGGTGGCGCGCCTGCGGCCTAGTCACGAACCACTTCTGGAGGGGTTGGTGCATATCGTTGGAGGGCGGGGAGGTACTTATGGCTTTGTTTCTTCACATTCCTCGAATTCCTTCGCCATAGCCCTGATCGTTTGGAAAATGCTGGGCAAATTATATCCATGGACCAAGTGGATGTTTCTTTGGGCGGCACTGGTAGCCTACTCCAGAATTTACGTGGGGGTGCATTATCCTCTGGATATTATCGGAGGGGCATTGGTGGGATTGTTCGCCGCTTGGATTTCCTTTGAAATAGGAGTGCTTTTAAGTAAAAAATTTGGGAAATTACAGTATGATGGAGGACAGCTATAAACATCAGGGCATGCGCCGCCAGTTGATTGCTACTTTAAAGCAAAAAGGGATAAAGGACGAAAAGGTGCTCGACGTAATGGGCAGGATCCCGCGTCATTATTTTTTCGAAAATGCATTTTTAAGTCATGCCTATGAGGATAAGGCCTTTCCTATTGGCTCCGGGCAGACTATTTCCCAGCCTTATACGGTGGCTTTCATGACGCAATTGCTGCATACCAAGCCCGGAGATAAGGTTTTGGAGATTGGTACAGGTTCGGGCTATCAGGCAGCGGTATTGTGCGCATTAGGGGTAGACATTTATTCCATCGAATACGTAAAGGCCTTGCACTTATCCGCTGCGGATTTGCTGGGGCAGATGGGCTACCGCCCGAAATTGTTTTGGGGAGATGGGTCGAAAGGTTTGGCTGCAGAGGCGCCTTATAAAGGGATTATCGTGACCGCTGGTGCGCCGGCAGTACCACAATTATTGTTGGAGCAATTGGAAATTGGGGGGCGATTGGTGATTCCTGTAGGTAATTCCAAATCTCAGGAAATGCATCGTTATACGCGCGTTTCCGCCTCTAAAGTCGAGAAAGAAGTTTTTAGTAATTTTAGCTTCGTCCCGCTAAAGGGCAAGCATGGTTGGTCAGAATAAGCAAAATATGGAAGAGCAAAATTTAATGGATCTTGATTTCATGAAGCAGGAGGTGATTTATGTTTTGGAGGAAGAACATGATCAGGAGGCCATTGAAGCCCTGGCAAATAATCTGCTGGAGTTGGAGGAAGAGGAGATTCAGGAGCTGCCTGGCTCAAGCCTTCCAGTAGAAGGTAAAACCGATGCGCCTGTTTTGGTAATGGTCAATTATCCCGATTATCAGTTTCCGGAGGCAGATAAAACGCTTTTGGCAAACATTCTTTCCGCCAAGAATATCGCAATTAATGAGGTGGCCATCCTGAATATTGCTCAGGTGCAAGCGATTAATCTGGCGATGGTGCGAGCAGAGATCCCGGCTAAATTCATCCTGACTTTCGGCCTGACAGAGGCAGACGTGCCGGAATTAAGAGGTCTGCAATGGAATGTAGCCCGTAAAGGAAAAATGCTGACCGTCTGTCCTACTAATTCCTTGAGCCTGATGCACCAGGATCGGGAGGCTAAAATGGCGCTTTGGAATATGATCAAAGGGTTACCTGTAGAATAATTTCTTTTTTGGCGAGCCCTCTTCCCCTCGGTCAGGGGCATAATGGCTCTTTGCCTATGCTAACTATTTCGTCATTGTTGGCTGTCTCGACAAAGGAGTTTAAAATAATGCGCGCTTAAATTCTCGTATAGCCGGGGGTGTGAAAAATGAAAGAACTTTCCTGTTGCTAGTTTTTTTTCAGCAGCAGATGAAGGCGGAGAAAGCGAGCCAACCCTAATTGGGAGTATTTAAAATAAACCAGGAAATCTTCTGAAAGAACTTTATAATAAGTTACTTGGGTGGGTTTTTGGCCCTATCAGTGCATATTCCACTTTAACAGGTCGCTTTTTCCCATGGCCGGCGACGCTCCCTCGCTTTCCCTTTGCCATTAGTGCTTTATTTTTGACGAAATTCAATCGTTTTCGCCACCAGTCACTTTTTTCTTGAAAATTCTTATCTAATTCTTCATTTTTGACTTTAGATTAATTTTTAACCTCTAAGTCCCGGTGGAGTATCAAATCTGAGAAGAGGTGGCTTTTCCGGAGATCAAATACCTATTAAATGCTTAAATCTGTAAAATCATCCCTTTTTTTGCTGGGGATATGTATGTTGATGCCCTTGTTCTCCATGGCGGCTTCTTCTATTACTTATGAATTGAAAATGTCCCAGCCTCAAACACACTATTTTGAAGTTGAGGTAAAAGTGACCGGAATAGATCAGGACCAAACGGTATTGCAATTGCCGGTTTGGGCTCCCGGTAGTTATCTGGTGCGTGAATTTGCGGGTCATGTGGAGGGAGAACAGGCTTTTGACGGTAATCAAAAGCCGCTTTCTTTTTCCAAACGAGATAAATCCTCCTGGCAAATTGAGACCAAAGGCATTAAGGAATTGTTTTTTTCCTATAAAGTTTATGCCTATGAGCTGTCAGTGAGAACATCTTTCCTGGATGCGGATCATGGTTATATCAATGGAACCTCCATTTTTATGTATGTGGAGGGAGAAAAGGACCTGCCGATAAAACTGAAAATTGAGCCAGCAAATGGATGGTCGAAGGTGTCTACTGCCTTAAAACAACAAGGACAGGGCTTTGAGTATGCTGCCGAAGACTACGATGAGTTGGCGGATAGCCCGATTGAAATTGGAAATCAGGTGGAGTTTGAGTTTGTGGCAGCAGGTGTTCCTCACCGAGTAGCAATGTTCGGGCAGTCTAATTATGATATTCCACGGCTGAAAGAAGATATGAAAAAAGTGGTGGAAGCAGCCACTGCGGTTTTTGGAGATAATCCGAATGAGGAGTATTTGTTTATTGTCCATAATATTGAAAATCCGGGTGGAGGTCTGGAGCATAAAAAATCCACCACTTTGCAGGCAGAACGTTGGCAATATGGCAATGAACGAGGCTATAAAAGATTCCTTTCTCTGGTGGCACATGAGTATTTTCACCTTTGGAATGTGAAGCGTATTCGTCCGGAGGCACTTGGTCCGTTTGATTATCAGCAGGAGAATTACACTTCTTTGTTGTGGGTGGCAGAGGGCTTCACTTCTTATTATGATGAGTTGTTGCTGTTGCGTGCCGGCATTTATTCTGAAAAAGAGTATTTGAAATCATTGACGTCCATGATGTCTCGGGTGGAAAATCAGCCCGGGTCTAAAATTCAACCCGTAGCGGATGCTTCTTTTGATGCCTGGATAAAGGGGTACAGAACCAATGAAAACTCGTATAATGCTCAGATTTCTTATTATTCCAAGGGAGTATTGGTGGCGGCTTTATTAGATATGAAGGTAGTGGCGGGCTCCAAAGGCAAATACCATTTGGATGACGCTATGAAAGCCCTTTGGAAGGCGTATCAGAAAGATGGAAAAGGTTATACGGAGGCGGATGTCCAGAAAGTATTGGAGAAATATGCCAAGACCAACTTAGATCAGTTTTTTGCTGAAATCATCCATGGTACCACCAACATTGATTATGCCCCATACTTTGAAGCCATGGGCTTGAGCTTAAGCGATGGCGCAGCAAAAGAAAATAATCAGCCTTCATTAGGGCTTATTATGAAGGAGGAAGCGGGAAAGGCGAAGGTGCGTATTGTTTTGAGAGATCAGGCCGCCTGGATCGATGGTTTGAATGTTCATGATGAGATTTTGGCTATTGATGGCGTTCGGGTGAATTATCGGGATTTTGCCAAAGCGGAAGGGCGACTTCAAGTGGGGAAGCCAACTGATGTTTTAATTGCTCGTGATGGTTTGATAAAAAATATTCAGGTGACGCCCAGGGCTAAAAACTCACATGCTTTTTCTTTAACGGCTAAGGAAGGGATGAGTAAGAGTCATCAGAAAAATAAGACTAAATGGTTGTCTAAATAATGAAAAAGGCCTGGAGTTGTCCAGGCCTTTTTTATTTGTTCGCTAGGGTATTTCTAAACAACATGAAATGATTTTTTGGTCTCTTCCGTAAGAATGCCCTCGTAAATAATGTTGATCATATGGTCAAATATCTCCGAAGGAGAGGAAGGGATTTGCTGCACCATTTCTTCCGGCATGCTGCTGTAAAAGTCCGCATTAATTAAGTTACTAATGCCGGAGGCGTAAAGTGCTACAACCAAAGGCTGATTGATGTTTGGGCTCACATGTCCATTCTTAACTCCCTCATCAATTAATCGACTAAAGCGATTAAAAGCAGCTTCTTTTTTATAATTGTTGATTTCTTCCCACAAATCCGGAACATTTCGCTGAAGGTCTTCAATCAGTATTGGGCTGATATCACTTAGCTCTACAGCAATGAATTTCAACATTTGCTTCAGCTTTACCGGATATTCCAAATCTGCATTATTAAGGATTTTGTTGACGCCATCTCCCATTCGAGATTTAAAATCCTCAATGATTACTGCAAGCAATTCATATTTACCTTTAAAGTGCTTGTAAAGCGTTTTTTTACTCATTCCCAGGTTCAGCGCAATGTCATCCATGGTGACCTTGGTGTAGCCTTGGGTTAAAAATAAATGCTTAGCCGTATCCTGAATTTTTTTCTTATTGGCCGCCTGCTTATCCATTAACATATGATAGTTCTAATATGCAAAGGAGCGTCATCCTGTGATTAGGGTTGGTCTACGGTGGTTTCTTGGTAAAGTACTAAAACCGTACTTCCTTTGTTAGAAACCCTACAGATATCGTTTCCTGGATGAGTCCTTGCGAATTCTAATTCAATTGAGTTTTATGACTGCTTAATATACAAAAAAATAGAATTCTAACGACTTTTTTGGAAACTTAAATTCATTTCTGGTTTTTGGTTTCTTGAAGTCAGGTATATTTTGTTTAAATATTTCTATAATAGGGGAGGAGTAGGCTGGCCATTTCCTCACTGTAATTATCCGTTTCGTTTTTTATATATAGTCGGTCTTTTTTGTAGTTGTTCGCCGCCTTTTTTCCAAAAGTATTGATTTGCCTTGGGTTTGTCGCATAAGGTTTGGGGTAGATGACCAAGCTGTTTTGGATATAGAGTTTTTCTACGATCATATCCAGCTCAATCCAGTCACATTGAAGTGCCGGTAGAAGGATGTGGCAAAGTCCGTCAGGGGAGAGTAGCCTGCTGATGGCCTGGGCCAGTTCATGAAAAGGTAATAAATCATTATGGAAAGCCTTCCTTCTGGCTTCGTCAGCACTTTTTAGGTGATCCGGAAAAAAAGGCGGATTTACGATGATAAGGTCGAATTTTGTATCCGAAGTTTCCGCAAAGTGCTGGATGGTGTCTCTGGTGATGGTGAGTCGATCACTAAAAGGCGAATTCTGGAAGTTTTCTTTGGCTTGCGAAAAGGCATTTTCATCTACTTCAACTGCCGTGATTTTTGCCTTTGGGTATTTTTGCGCCTGCATTAAACTGAGTACGCCGGTCCCGGCGCCGATGTCCAATATCTTCAGGGGGCGATCGGCGTAAGCAAATGCGCCCAGAATACAGGCGTCCGTGGTGACTTTCATGCCACAGCGTTCCTGCTCAATTGAAAATTGTTTGAAATGAAATGCCATGAAGTTAGCGGTATTTAAAATAGGGAATTAGCCTCGGCTTCGAAGCCATGATCGGTCAGGTGAGGACCATTGTCTGCCGCTAAAGTGGCGAGCTCATCACATCTTTCGTTTTCAGGTATTCCGGCATGCCCTTTTACCCATTTGAATTTAACATTCTGCTGCTTATTATATGCAGGAATAAAGCGTTGCCAAAGGTCGGCATTCTTTTTCCCTTTAAAGCCTTTTTTGACCCAGCCCCAAAGCCAGCCTTTTTCTATGGAGTCAATTACGTATTTGGAATCCGAGTGAATCAGAATCGGCAGGTCGTTTCTTTTCATGGATTCCAAAGCGGTGATAACCGCCAGTAGCTCCATGCGGTTGTTGGTCGTCTTGCTGTATCCCTGACTCAACTCCTTTCGGTGTGGGCCAAACATTAAAACTACTCCGTAACCTCCCGGCCCCGGATTTCCCCTTGATGCGCCGTCGGTATATACTGTTATTTGACTCATAGTCCTAAATTTTCTTTAAATAGCTTGATGGCAATGGCCAGCAAAATAATTCCAAATACCTTTCTTAAAATGGATAATCCACCCGGGCCAATTTTTTTCTGTATCCATCCACAGGATTTTAGGACGATATAGACAATGATGAGGTTGACAATAATGCCTACCAAAATATTGGCCGTTTCATAGGTTGATTTCAGTGAAATAATAGTCGTCATTGTTCCGGCACCCGCTAATAATGGGAATGCAATTGGAATAATGGCCGAGGTGTTGGATTCCGTTGGTTCTGACTTGAAAAGTTCAATACCCAAGATCATTTCCATTCCCATTAATAGTAAAATAATGGCTCCTGCCACGGCAAAGGACGCTACATCAACTCCAAATAATCCTAAAAGGGCCTCTCCGAAAAACAGAAACAGAATCATAATTCCTCCAGCCACCAGCGTAGCTTTCTCAGATTGAATATGGCCCATTTTTCTTCGCAGGTCTATGACGATCGGGACGGATCCGATGATGTCAATGATAGAGAATAAAATGAGTGTTACCGATAGGATGTCTTTAAAGGATAGGGTCATGACTACTTAATTTTTTCAGTGGTTTAGTCTGCGTGTTTTCGAGCTGCAAATATCTTTTTTTTTTGATAATTCTCTTATCCCTGCTCGTGAATTTTGTGTTTTGAATTTGATTTGGTGTTACGGCTGTTATAATGTTTGATTTTATTTAATTTAAGACAGTAAACTGACCAAATTAAGCTGTTTTCAATCATTCATTATGCTTTTTTAGCAAGGTGGATTCACTGGAATTGTGCTTGTTTACCCTGATTTAGCTAAAAGGTAGGGGATGAAGGGCTAGTGCCCTGTTTTTAGCATTTTTTAGGGGCGGTAGATGAATGAGTAGAGAGGGATTTTACCCAATTTTGGCTTGTTTTAAAATCAGGATGTCACTCAAAACAAGGCAATAGTAAGTGTTGAGGGCGCGACTTTTTCATGATACTATAAATTGCAGTAAAGATCCAGTCCCAAATGAGGTTCAATTTGTTTTGAGTGCCTTGGATTTGTAAGGCTACAATCTATTACAGTATTGACTTTATAACGCGAAATCTTCCACATCAACAATCCGCCCCAGATCAATTGGCAAAAGGGTGTGTGGTCGTGGGGGGCGAAGAGATTCATTATAGCTGGCTTTCCACCATACTTTCTGCTTTTCGCTCCAGTCTTCAGTGCCTTGCTGGATTCCGGTAGTTTGCCGGAATTGATCACCGCCTTGATTTTTTGTCAAGAAAAAAGAGAATGATTGATTATTGGATATTATGTGCTCAATTGCCAATCTGACTTTATATGGAAATGCGCGTCTATTTCAGTGGAATTCCCGCATTAATAGGTACATAATTTGAGTTAGGCCTTAACCTTCGCTATACGATAATTTGGATTTTATGATTTTATATTTACCTAATTAAGGTGTTTTTAGTTCAATAAATTTCTTAATTTTATTAAATTTAGTCAAATTAATGACTGTTTTAATGAGTTTTATTCATCGAGAATTGAGGGAGGTGGCAAAGCGTAAGTTGTTGCCTGGTAAAGTGTTAGTGGTTTGTGGGGCCCGGAGAGTAGGGAAGACGGTGTTGGTAAAAGAGCTGATTCGGGAGCTAAAAAGCCCATATCTCTATCTGAATGGAGAGGATATACACACTCATGATCTGTTAGCTAAGCAGTCAGCGGCGCATTACAGAAAGGTTTTGGGGCGTAATAAGCTTTTGGTAATTGATGAGGCTCAGAAAATTCCGGAGATCGGTTTAAAGCTGAAACTAATGTTGGAGGAGATAGCGGATATTCGCATTCTTATTTCGGCTTCTTCAGTTCTGGATATCAACCCGCCAACAGGAGAGCCGTTAACCGGTCGGGAGTTTTCATTTATGCTGTACCCTCTGTCGGAAAAGGAATATCAGCAGGTGGAGCACCCTTTGGAAACACCGGACAAATTGCGTGAACGCCTCGTGTATGGGAATTATCCGGAATTAGTCAGAATGAAAACTGATGCGGAAAAGCAGGAATATTTAAATGAGCGGTTAAGCGCTTATTTGCTCAATGATATTCTGGTTTATGAAAATATTAAAAACGCCGGTAAAATCTTTAATCTGCTGCGCTTAATCGCTTTTCAGATTGGAGAGCAGGTATCTTATCATGAATTAGGGAAGCAGTTGGGGATCAGTAAAAACACCGTGGAGCGTTATCTGGAGCTGCTGGCTCAGGTTTTTATCCTGCATAAGGTGGAGGGCTTTAGCCGGAATTTGAAGAAGGAGATCACCAAAAGCGCTCGTTGGTATTTTTTGGATAACGGCATTCTGAATGCGGTGATTTCAAATTTCAATGCGCTGGAAGCCCGAAATGATGCTGGGCAATTATGGGAAAACTATATGATTGCAGAGCGCTTGAAGGTGCAGGAGTATAAAAAAATGCGCTCGAATA
This sequence comes from Persicobacter diffluens, assembly GCF_036244895.1. Lineage (NCBI taxonomy): Bacteria > Pseudomonadati > Bacteroidota > Cytophagia > Cytophagales > Persicobacteraceae > Persicobacter > Persicobacter diffluens. The sequence goes on along the minus strand of NZ_BQKE01000001.1, from coordinate 2,719,117 downwards.
ATCATTTTTGGAAGACCTATGATCAGCAGGAGATTGATTGGGTAGAGGAAAGAGAAGGGAAGCTTTTCGGTTATGATTTCAAATGGTCTCCCAAGAAATTTAAAACGCCTCCGCAATGGGCAAAAGCTTATCCGGAAGCTTATTTTGAGGTGGTGCATCCGGATAATTATTTTGATTTTCTGGATTTATAGCTGCTCCAGGAAGGTGATTAATTTCTGAATATGCTCAGGCGGAATGGCAGGGAAATTGGCAATTCGGAAGCAATCATCTTTCCATTTTCCATAGCCATTGCCCAGCAGTATTCCCTGCGCCTTCGCTTTTTGTTTTATTTCAGTCACTTTTTGGGGGCTTGCCTGAATAGCGAGCACCGTTTCGGATTGTACCGCCTCATTTTTAATTAAGAGCTTCAATCCTTTTTGGGCCAGAAAGGTCTTCCAGTTTTGCCATTGCGCCCTGATTCTTTGACTGGTGATTCCAATGGGTGGAGCAGCCTGCAGAGTCCTTAACAAAAGATAAATGTTGAGGACATTGGGCGTATAAGGGGTTTGAAATGCCTCCATTTGGCGGATCATACTTCCCAAGTGATTGTAATGCGCGGCTTCGAAATTCGCCAGCGCCAATTGTTGTGCTTTAGGAGATAAAATTATCACCGCCATGCCGGCCGGTAGCCCAAAGCACTTTTGTACCGAAGCATACCAAATGTCGCCCAAGGCTATAGGGAGTTGGACACCCGCCAGGGCGCTGGTCGCATCAATAGTGACCAAAGCTTCAGGGTATAGGGAGCGCGCTTGTTCCAGTGTTCCTTCAGGAAGCTGAGTGGCATTACTCGTTTCGCATTGAGTCAGGCAAAGTAAATCGGCCTGCGCATTTGTAAATTTTTCTAAAGCCGGAGCCTCTTCAATACCAAAGGGTGCTTCTATGACATTTTCATTCCCCAGCAATAATTTTTGATAGTTGGCCCATTTTTCCCCAAAGGCCCCATTGTAAAAGTGCAGGCTCTTTTTTGATCGAAAAGATTGCGCAATGTTCTCCCAGCATTCTGTGGCGGAGGAACAGTACATCACCATATAGTCTTGTGGAATTTCCAGCTTTTCCTTTATCACTTTTTGAAGTTCTTTGCTGATGGCAATAAACTCCGGACTGCGGTGATTCATGCTCAGGATGCCTTCATCATAAGCTTGCTGAACGTAAAGCGGAATTTCCGGATAGACGGCGCTGGGGCCGGGGTAAAATGATATCATGCCTAGGGCGTGGTTAAAAATTCAAAATTCGGCTCGAAAATTTCAAGGATGGCCGGATTATTTTGTGCCAATAGCAATGCTATTGCTGCGAAATCATCCCAAATCAACTCCAATAATTGGGATATGAAGTCGGATAGGGCGCTTTTAAACTGGCGCTTATTTTGTCTGAATAAAATGTTGAATACCCAAACGGTAGCTGTCCATGCCGAAGCCGGCAATCACGCCTTTGCATACCGGAGAAATGAAACTTTTATGACGGAAAGCTTCTCGTTTGTGCACATTAGACAAATGGACTTCGATTACCGGGGTATTCACCGCTGAAATGGCGTCCGCCAAGGCGACAGAAGTATGGGTGTATGCTCCGGCATTGAATACGATTCCATCATAGGAAAATCCGACTTCGTGGATTTTGTCAATCAGGGCACCTTCGTGGTTGGATTGATAGTATTCCAGTTCAATTGCTTCAAATTCTGCTTTTAATTGCTTAAAATAGTCTTCGAAGCTTTGTGAGCCGTAAATACTTTTTTCGCGTACGCCGAGTAAATTCAGGTTTGGACCGTTGAGTATAAGGATTTTCATAGGGTGATTGAATTTATTTTTTAAACCTAAAGATAATCAAGCCCCATAAATTGCCCAAAAGACAGTGATTTTTGATGGTTTTACTATTTTTGCATTATGAATTGGCAATATTATATCGACGCATTTAAGAATTACCTTCGATTGGACCGTCGGATGTCCGAAAATACGGTGGAGGCTTACCTCCGTGACATGTATAAATTGGAGCAATTTGCCAAAATGAAGGGCTGGAAGGAAAATCCGGCGGAGCTTACCGAAATTCAATTGCACGATTTTTTGGAATATCTGGGAGAGCTGGGCATGGCCACTTATACGCAAGCGCGGATGCTATCCGGTATCAAGGCTTTTTATCGCTACCTGCGATTTGAAAACGAGATCGAGATTGACCCTTCGGCCAGAATTGACAGTATCAAGCTGAAGCGAAACCCTCCCGAAGTGTTGAATATTCATGAAATCAATCAGCTATTGGATGCGATTGATTTGAGCACAGCTGAAGGTCCGCGGAATTTGGCTATTTTGGAGACTCTCTACAGTTCGGGATTGCGGGTGAGTGAATTGATAAATCTGAAGATGAACGATATTCATCGGGACATTGGCTTCCTGCGCATTCATGGTAAAGGGAATAAGGATCGCCTGGTTCCGATAGGAAAGCCGGCGCTGAAGCATATTGATTTTTATTTAGAGGAAGTAAGGCCGTCTATTAAAGTTAAGCAGGGAAATGAAGAGTATGTCTTCTTAAACCGCAGAGGAGCTAAGCTGACACGGGTAATGATTTTTACCATTATCAAAAGATTGGCAGTAGCGGTGGGTATGCAAAAGGCGGTGAGTCCACACACTTTCCGACACAGCTTTGCGACGCACCTGATTGAAGGTGGTGCGGATTTAATTGCCGTACAGGAAATGCTGGGCCATGAATCTGTTACCACCACCGAGATTTATACGCATCTGGATCAGACTTATCTGAAGCAGATCATTACAGAGTTTCATCCGAGAAGTTAAAGAGACGCAAAAAGGAGAGCCGGAGGTTTTCCTTTTTTTGATGGCTTATGAATTTGCTAAAAGCTGAAAAAGGATGATTGATCCATGAAAATGATTTGTTTATCGATGTATAATATTATCATCCGTTGTTTTCCTAATCTTTGAACCGTTCACTAAATATTTTTAAAATTATGAATTGGTTTGTTCGATTTTTTATCATGGGAGGCTGGGAGTTTATGAGCTTGGTCTTGATGAGTGGTTTAGCGGTAATCGCTTTTTTTATATTGTTATTGATTAATCGGGCTAATGAGGAAAAAGCCCGGTATTTTGAAAAACTCATGCGGGAAACCGGCAGATTTACTTTAGCGGTAGGTTTGCTGGGGCAGGTGATTGGACTTTATCAGGCGATGACTTTTATTGAGGCGCATGGGGCTGTGGCCATGCAGACTTTGGCTGCTGGCCTTCGGGTTTCTTCTCATCCTACTTTATTAGGGCTTTTCTTTTTTGTGCTTTCTCTGTTATTCGCTGTGTTTTTTCAGGCAAGTCGGAAGCCTCAATTAGGGAGCGCTTGATCGGAATAATGCTAGCCTTAACCATAATGTAGGATTTCATCATGGGCTAAGGGTTGTTTCAGTGAAAAGAGGCTATCTCGAATTAGGAGACAGCCTCTTTATTTTTATGGTTTGAAAGGATGATTTCCTTCAAAAAAGATGTTTTGCTTAAGAATTTTGCCCTTCAAAAAAAGTAATAACTTCCTCTCGGAATCGCTTACTTACCGGAAGGGTCTTACCGCCCACTTCCACCAGTTCCCGGTTGAAAGCGGTCAGCTGTTCCATATTGACAATAAAAGAACGGTGGATCTTTAAAAAATGAGGCGGTAATTGTTCTGCCAATGTTCCAAGCGTGGCTTTCGTTCTCCAATGCTGTGCTGACCCGAAAATCTCCACATAATCTCCCTGACTCTCCAGATATTGAATATCCTGAAAATCAATTTTATGGTGCTTCCGGTCAGCACGGATAAAAAGGTAATGTTGTTTAAAGTCTTGTAATTGGGAAGCTTGAAGCGGTTTCATTTTACGGAATTTATCCAGAGCCAGAAGAAAACGGCTTTCCGGCACGGGTTTTAGTAAATAATCCACCACATCTAATTCAAATCCTTCAAAAGCGTATTCCCGAAAGGCCGTAACCAGAATGACTTTCGGTGGATTGGCCAGGGTGCGTAAAAAATCCAGCCCGTTCACTTCCGGCATCTGAATGTCCAGAAAAAGTAAATCCACGGGTGCTTTGGCCAGCACTTTAAAAGCTTCCATGGCACTGCCGGCTTCTCCCTGAATGGTAAAGTCCGCTTGTTTTCCAAGATAATTTTTGATGATCCTTCGGGCAATGGGTTCATCATCCACAATCAGGCATTTATACTGGTTGTTGTTCATTTTCTTTGATTTTTATGGACAAGCTTACTTCAAATTGTTCCGCTGTTTTTCGATAGCTTAATTGATAGTTTTTGGGATAATGAAGCTCCAAACGCTGCTTTAAATTGATTAATCCCAGTCCGCCATTTTTCGTTTTCAGCGGTTTGGCGGGCAGACTGTTGATGACTTCGAACTGGAATGAGTCCTTTTCCATCCACGCTTTTACGGAAAGGAATGTGGAGCCGGAGGCCGGTTTCAGGCCGTGTTTGAAAGCATTCTCCACTAAGGGGAAAAGTAGAAACGGACTGATCCGAAATTGACTTTCTTCGGTGGAAATTTCAATACGGGACTCCAGCCTTTCTTCAAAACGTAATGTTTCCAGAGCGATATAATCCTGAATAAGCTGCAACTCTGTGCCGAGAGGGATATACTCTTTTTGCGATTGATAAACTAGGAAATCCAGCAACTGGCTCAGGCGAAGCAGGGCTTCGGGTAATTTTTCGGATTTCTCCAGCGCCAGGCCATACAGGTTATTGAGGGTGTTAAAAAGGAAATGAGGGTGAATTTGCTCTTTGAGGGCGTTCAATTCCAGTTCTTTCAGCCGCATTTTCATTTCAAAAGCATCTGATTCCAGCCGCTGGATTGCTTTCTGTTGTTGGTTTTCTCTTTTTAATTGGATAATGACGGTGAAAACGGTGGCAATCATGATCTGGATGACCCATAGCAGGGAAAGGTCATCCATCATGGGGTTCATATTTTTGTATTGTAATTCTGCCAGTGAAATGAAAAACACCATAATGGCCATTAGCTGGAACCAGGTGGCGGTGACCAGACCATAAAAGAGGTATAACCAAAATTTACGCCTGAGTCCTTTTTGCCAAAGTTCTCGGATCAGAAAATTGGCCAGAAAATAGGAGAAGCTCACCATTACCGGCATCAGCATTAGGCTGAAAAGGAAGGTGTTTTGGTATTCATGGTGAAAATGGCCAAGGAAAATGGCAATAAAGATCAGTGCAAAAAACCAATAGGCAAACTCCCAAATGGAGGGGCGATATATCTTGCTTAATAACTTCACCTTTAAAATTTCGGTAAAATTTTGCGATTAATCACCAAAAACCGTTGAATGAACGGTTTTTGTCGACGAATGACTTTTTATTTTAAAAGTGATTGGTTTAAGTTTAATTTAAAGTAGAAAGCCTTTATTGATCTACTAATACTCGTGCTTTACCGACCTTTGATATTTTTCCTTGCGGAATTTGTCACCTTCGAAGGGTAATCAATAACCACAAAAAGAAAACATTATGAAATGGTTTATGCAATTCTTTTATGAAGGGGGATGGCTCTTCATGAGTATGGTGACAATAGCAGCTTTGGCAATGCTGGTGTTTTTTGGCATTGCTTTAGGGAAAAGAACGGACCCGAAACGTGCGCAATATTATTTAACGATCACCAATGATTTAGGGCTTTTAGCTTTAATGATCGGCTTGTTGGGGCAAATCATTGGTTTGTATCAGGCGATGGAGTATATCGCTGAAATGGGGGAGGTTTCCATGCAATTATTGGCCGGAGGGATAAAGGTCTCGTCTCATACCACTTTGTACGGTTTTTTCTGGTTCATTATTACCAAGCTACTGATAGTGGGCTACCGGATTTCGCCCTTTTCTACTTAAAGATTTTACTTCGAATGGTGATGATGCCCTTCAGGATGCATGGCGCATTTTCCTGCGGGGCATTCTTTCGCTTCAGGTTGGAGGGTAATGTGTGCCAGATTGAATTCTTTGTCCAGGGTTTTTTTGAGCTTGTCAATAATCTCATTCGTGGTAACAAGATCATAATTGTTATCCAGCACCACATGTGCTTCCATCATGTTCTGATTTTCGTTCAATTGCCACATATGTACATCATGCAGGCTAATTACCCCTTTTACCGTCCGGGCCAGTTCATTGATATAGGAAGGCTCCACCTTTTGCGGACTCATCTGCATGATTATCTGGTAACATTTTTTGAGTAGAGGGTAACAGGAATAAAGCAGATAAAAGGAAATGGCGGTGGCAATTAATGCATCTACCCAGTACCACTGAAATGCCCACATGGCTCCTGCACCAATGATGACTGCAATGGAGGTCATCAAGTCAGTCAGTAAATGCAAATAAGCTGACTTTATGTTTAAACTTCCTTTGGCATCATGATGCAATAAAAGCAGACTCAGCCCATTGGCCACCACACTAAAAGCTGCGGCAGCTAATATCCATTCCGGATCTGCTATGCTTTCTTTGCCGCTGATCAGGGTGGTTAAACTTTCATACAGCAGTACGCCTGCGATAATGAGCAGGCTAATCCCATTTACCAGTGCCGATAAAATTTCTACCCGGTAATAACCATAAGTTGCATGCTGATCCGGTTGTTTCTTGCTGAAAAGGTTGGCCAGCCAGCTGATCACGATGGACATGGCATCACTGAAGTTATGCGCCGCATCGGTGAGCAGGGCAAGACTTCCGGTAAGTACGGCCACCACAATTTGCACCACGGTGATCCCAATATTCAACAGAATGGTGAGGAAAAGATTTTTTCCGTTCAAAGCATGATGATGGTGGTGATGGCCGTGATGATGACTCATGGTGTTTTTCGTTTTAGGATAGAAATTTAGGAAAAAGGTTTTTCTACCTTGTTGCAGGAAAAACGAAAGCACCCACAAATATGGATGCTTTTGCTTTTTTGTAGAGTATTTTAGTCAGCCATTTTGGTGAGTTTTTCCGTGGCAGTTTCAACCATTACGGGAGAGCCAATAAACAAAGGCGTCCTTTGGTGCAGATCTGTAGGTTGAATTTCTAAAATTCGCTGATGACCGTCTGTAGCTTTTCCTCCGGCCTGTTCTATCAGGAATGCCAAAGCATTGCACTCATAGCATAGGCGAAGTTTTCCATTGGGATATTTGGAGGTAGCCGGATACATATAAATGCCTCCTTTCAGCAGATTTCGATGGAAATCGGCCACTAAGGAGCCAATATATCTGGCCGAAACACCGGAATGCTTGCATTCATTGATGTATTCCTGAACGCCCTCCTCGAAGCTGAAGAAGGAGCCTTCATTTACAGAAAAATAGCTGCCGTCCTCAGGCGTCTCAATGTTATTGTGGGATAGGAAATATTCCCCTAAAGAAGGTTCATAAGTAAAGCCGAATACGCCTGCGCCTGTGGTAAACACCAGCATGGAGGAAGAGCCATACAATAAATAGCCGGCCGCCACCTGATTATCTCCTTTTTGCAGCACATCATCCATGGTAATCTCCGATCCCTGGGGGGAGATTCGGCGATAAATGGAGAAAATAGTTCCGATAGAAACATTGACATCAATATTGGAGGAGCCATCCAGCGGGTCAATGGCCACTACATATTTTCCGTCCGGATTATTGAACTCAATCACACCGGCTTCTTCTTCTGAGATGATGGCCGAAACCTCACCGCCATGTTTGAGTGCGCGAATAAAGCGTTGATTGGCAATGATGTCCAGTTTCTGCTGCTCTTCTCCCTGCACATTTTCTTTGCCCATGGCCCCTTCAATGCCCAGTAAGCCGGACTTGCCGATCGCCATATTCACGATTTTTCCGGCCAGGGCAATGTCACGGAGCAATTGGGAGAGTTCCCCGGTAGCGTAGGGGAAATCATCTTGTTTTTTCTTAATAAACCGATCGAGGGGAACACCTATTTGCAGGTTTAGTTTTTTAAATGCCATTTGGTTTAGCTTTAAATGATGAATGGTTATTATTTACGTTTGGGGTTGATTACAATGCAAAGGTGTTGAATCCTGATTTCCTGATAGTTTATATTTGACGTTCGATTTAGCTTGTTAAATTTGCGACGTTATACGCATTGATGTATTAATAATATAACAAATTTTTTGCATTAAAGTATGTACACCTAAGGTGGTCTTTAACCTGCAAAAACTCCCTTGAACATATTAAAAATTATTATAAAAGTCTAGCCATGAAAGTTTTCAAATTTGGAGGGGCTTCCATTAAGGATGCCAAAGCTGTCCGGAATATGGTTGATATCATTGAAATTTACCATCAGGAGCCTCTTTTGGTGGTGGTTTCGGCTATGGGAAAAACCACTAATGCTTTGGAGGTGGTGCAGGCTGCTGCCTGGGAAAATGGGGATTGGAAAACCGAGTGGGAAAAGCGAAAAATGTTTCATGATGAGATGATGGCGAATCTTTTCGCGGATCCGGAACATGAGGTTTTTGCGGTGGTGGACACCCTTTACTTCCAATTGGAGGAAATTTTACAGACAGCATGGGAAGACTTTAATGCCATGTATGATGCGGTGGTGTCTTTTGGGGAAATTTTAAGTTCCACGATTATTGCTCACTATATCAATACCCGGGGAATTGCGTGTAAATGGTTGGATGCACGCTCGGTAATTAAGACGGATGAGCGTTTTCGCGAGGCATGGATTTCCTGGGATATGACCACTCAAAGAATTAAAATGGATGTTCCTATGCTTTTGGAAGAAGGGATGGTCCTGACGCAGGGCTTTATAGGATCCACCATTAGCGGAGAAACGACCACCTTGGCAAGAGAGGGATCGGATTTTAGTGCCGCCATATTTGCCAATGCCCTGGATGCGGAATCGGCGACGATTTGGAAAGATGTGCCGGGAATCCTTAATGCAGACCCCAAGCGGGTGGCGAATACGGTGAAATTTGAGGAGATTTCCTATTACGAAGCTGCGGAAATGACCTTTTATGGGGCTTCGGTGATTCACCCCAAGACGATAAAACCATTGGCGGATAAAGAAATTCCCTTATTAGTGAAATCCTTTGAGCATCCCGAAGATGAGGGAACCCGGATTCATCGTGGCCTGAAAACAGCACCACTGCCCAATATTATTTTCAAGGATAATCAGGTGATGATGACCTTTAAGGTGAGAGATTTGGCCTTTTTGAATGAGGAAAACCTGTCGCTTATATTCCACCTGTTGAATCGGTTCAATATTAAGCTTAATATGCTGCAAAATACGGCTTTGAGCCTTACGGTATGTTTTGATAACCGTCTGGAGAAAATCCAGGAAGTGAAGGAAGCCCTGGAGGATCAGTTTATCATCACTTTTCAGGAGGATTTGCAGCTGATTACCCTACGAAACTATACCATTCCACTGGTGGAGGAGTATTCTGCTGCGCATGAAATTATTGCAGAGCAAAAATCCCGTTCCGTCTTTCAGCTGTTGGTGAGGCAGCTGGATTGAAGTTTTTTGTAGAAAATATCCTACATCAGCATATCGCAGTATTTGTTGGTTGTTTTGCAGTACCGGGGAGTAGGTGTGGAAATCATTTTGGCATTATTATTTCAATAAATACATCGAACTAAAAACTGTAAAAAGATGAAGTATTTCGTTTTTATTTTGATGGTGGGATTGATGTCCGTATTTTCTTTGGAGTCATCTGCTCAAACGCAATACAAAGTAGTGACCTCCGTAGAGTCTGTCGTGCCTATGGGGATTGGGCGTTCCAGAATCATTGATGCGCAGGGAGAGAAAGATTATGCTAATTATACTACGGATCGATCAAAGGGACAGAAGAATGAAACTTCCCGCAAGGATTTGAAAACTACCGAACTGGAGGAGACAAAGCTGTTGAACTTTTATTCCGCTGCAGGGATCAATTTTAGTAATATTGCCTCGAATGATATGGTGATTTCTTCCAAGATCAATGCCTTGGTGGAAGAGGGCTGGGAATTGGCTTTTGTGACTTCGGGTGTGGAATCTGATGCCGGAAAAGGAGATGGGAAAGGGCTTTTTATTACCCGTTATATCTTTAAGAAAAGCATGCCGGTTCCGGTACAGTTACCTGAGTAAGATATATTTTGGCATTTATAAAAAATCCCCGCTACATTGCTGCAGCGAGGATTTTTTTATTTGTCGTTATTTTCTTTACCGATACGGTCAAGCTTATGTGGCGTCACCATATTCTCTGGCGAAAGAATACGATCTAACTCGTCTTTCGGGATGAGTTCTTTGTCCAATACCATTTGGTAAATGCTGCCATTGGTAGCTAAAGCTTCTTTGGCTAAAGCCGAAGAAATTTCATAACCCAAAATCGGGTTCAGTGCGGTTACAATACCAATGGAATTCAGTACCATATCTCTACAGTGGTCTTCATTGGCGGTGATGTCATCTACACAATTAACGCGCAACGACTTCATTCCCCTGCGCAACATCTGGATGTTTTCGAAAAGGCTTCTGACAATCACAGGCTCCATCACATTCAACTGTAATTGGCCGGCCTCAGCGGCAAAGGTGATGGTCAGGTCATTTCCAAAGACAATGAAACAGATTTGGTTGACTACCTCCGGAATTACCGGGTTCACTTTTCCCGGCATAATCGAAGAGCCAGGCTGCATCGGCGGAAGGTTGATTTCATTTAGGCCGGTTCTTGGTCCGGAAGAAAGTAATCTCAAATCATTACAGATTTTCGATAGCTTTACACCCAAACGCTTAATGGTTCCGGAGTAAATTACAAAAGCTCCGGTATCTGGTGTGGCTTCAATAAAGTTGGAGGCTTTTACCAAAGCAAGTCCGGTGATATCTCTCAAATGCTTGGTGACCTTTGCCGGATATTCCGGATCGGCATTTATACCGGTACCAATAGCAGTAGCGCCCATGTTGATTTCATGGAATAGATTCGCATTGGTATTCAGGCGGTCAATCTCTTCCTCTAATGTGGCAGCAAAAGCCTCAAATTCCTGACCAAGCGTCATCGGAACGGCATCCTGAAGCTGGGTGCGGCCCATTTTGATGATGTGCTTGAATTCCTCTCCTTTCTGACGGAAAGAAGCCACCATGCATTTCAGTTCCTTCACCAACTCCTCATTCATCCAGGAAAGGGCAATGTTGATGGAAGTAGGGAAGGCATCATTGGTGGATTGCGCCATATTCACATGGTTGTTCGGATGGCAATACTCGTACTCCCCCTTTTGGTGTCCCATGATTTCCAGCGCACGGTTGGCCACCACCTCATTGATGTTCATATTGGTGGAGGTTCCGGCTCCCCCCTGAATCAGGTCAATCGGGAATTCATCATTGTGCTGACCATCCATGATTTCCTCACAGGCTGCCACAATCCCTTCCTTGATGTTTTTGGGTAGTAAACCTAAATTATAATTGGCTTTGGCTGCCGCCATTTTAACGGCTGCTAATGCCTTGATATATAAAGGGAACATATTGGCTTTTACGCCGGAGATGTTAAAGTTCTCAATCGCGCGTAAGGTTTGAATGCCATAATAAGCATCTGCAGGTACGTTCTTGTCACCCAACAGATCATGTTCTACTCTGTATTCCATTTCAGTGCGTATTTCAGGAATTTGTGTTTTTTTTCCGGTCAAATGTAAAGGGATTTATATCGATTTCCTATGTGCCAAATGGCGTTAATTTGGCAGGAAATGGATATTTGCAATAAAAATCCTGATCCTTTGAATAGATGTAATAAAAGCGGGGAAAATTGGATTAGATAAGAGCGGAAGCTTAAAAAAATTATGAATTTTTTTAGGGAGATAAATTAGCCCGGATTATTCCTGCTAAATCCTCGTTCAGCTGCTTTTTTGGGAAAAAACACGAAACAGGGACTATTTCTTCATTTTTCCCGCCCTGCAGCTAAACGAGGGTTTAAGCATGAAAATTTCGGCTCTGCTATTCAATATCCGGCTTAATAAAACTGCCATTTGTATTGGAAACCAATCATCATCCGGTTGTTGTTGATTTGGCTGGTTTCAAAGTAGTCATTGTATTTTTCCGTATTGGACCAGTAAGTGCAGAATAGTTTCAATGGCTGTTCCTCAAATGGTTGGTATTCTACGCCGAAATAGTGTCTGTTTGCCGTTTCTAACCAACCCGCATTTTCTCCCAATGAAGTATCGTGCGCAAACACATCTTCATGTGAATATTGATAGAAAAGGTTCCATCCTTTATGAGGCTGCACGTCAATTTTGGCCAGGGTGGACTTGTAATGGGTGTCTCTCAAAGCGGCATGTTCGCCATCATTCATGTCTCTGACGATGGAAGTCGCAAAGCCCGTTCTGTCGATATCTTCTTTGGAGTTATGGTAATCAACCGTAATCTGCCATTTGGGTTGATTGAACTTCGTACCCAAAGCCAAATATTTGGTGTACTCTTCTTTTCCTTCGTTTGTCACAGCATATGACCACCTGGTGCTGAATAAGCCTTTTAATAAATCACCATTCCAGTTGAAGGCATAATTCATTGGGTTTTCGGCCGCGATGAAATCCTCCGGTAACTCTCCATAAAAACTCTCAATGCTTTCAGTGTGTGCGTTGGTAACCTGGAAATTCACCTCCTGTGCCTGCCATCTGTATCCTACATTCACACCCGTTAAGAATGCTTCTTTCCAGTTCAGAATTTGAGAGTATTCATAAATATCAGTAGGGGTGGCGTCAAATTCATATCCACCATAGGCAGCCCATTGTTTACCAAAGGTGATGAATACATTATTTTTGAAAGTATAAGTTAAATATGCCCAGTCAGTAGCCAGGGAGGTGTTATCGATTTCCTCCGCTACACTGTTGCTGTTGAGTCTTTGTCTGACGTCATACTCCAATCCTGGTAAAATTTCTCCTGTTAATTGAACCCTTAACTGGTTAATGGAAAAATTACTGCCTTGGGCAAAGCCAGGGCCATTGTTCACATTGAAGCTACTTTGCATTAAGATATAACCATTATGTCTGCGCTTAAATACATTCGCCAAAGCATTTTTACTTTCTTTTTCTTCTTCTTCGAAATAAATGATTTCTTCCTCCTGCACCTCAGCTTCTTGTGCTGATGCCATCCCACAATAAAATAAAGGGAGTAAAAGCGCGATAAATAATGGTTTTTTCATTGGATAAATATTCGTTCGACTGAACTATCCAATATTTGTGCCATTTCAATAAAATAGGGATGTTAAAAAAAGAATAAAAATAGGTGGATTCTTAGCTGTGTCGACTTAAAATATTGTTGATTACCATTTTAACGGATGTTTTTTTGTGTAAAAATAAGGCTAATACTATAAGTGGGGTTTGTGGTTTTTAGGATTATTTTGATTCGGTGTTTAAACATCTTAGGCTGATGATTTCCTGAAAAAAGAAAAAGCCTTTCGATGTCTCCATCAAAAGGCTTATCAACAATCAAACTAAAACCCGAAAGATGTACCTCTACACCTTTCCAAAACCCTAAAACAAACAATAACCACAAACTGGTCAAAAACCAATTTGAATATATAAACCTGAACTAGTCAGAATTTAATGCATTTTAAAGTGGTAGTTTGAGAAGAAAAACTCCCGGCCTTAATTAAAGCCGGGAATCCAATCAACAATCAAACAAATTCTCAATAAAGGAGAACCCAACTCCTTTATTACAAAACCATAAAACAAACAATAACCACTTAATGTCACATGATGCGAACATCTAAGATGTTGACCACTGACAACAATACAAATGTAGGGAAGGGGAATGGATTGAAGGTTGATGCGTTTTATGTTGTTTTATGATTGTTATCAGGTAATTTGATTTAAATATCAATTATGTCTATATGACATTGGATTATTAGGGTGTTTGTGTGCTGATTTTTTGATATTTGGGTAAATGTCATGTTGGATGCCGGCTTATTTGGCGATGGAAGGCAGGACTTTTTTTGCGGAAATTTCAATAATTCCAGGCTGGTTTTTTTATTATTCTCTTTTCCAACCCTAAAATTGGCTATGGAAGATGATGTATCCATAAACTCTTATCTTAAATTTACAGCATGAAGTTTAAGTTACTTTTTTATTCAATTTTTCTGTGCGGTGCATTTGGAGCAAACGGACAATCCTTGGATAGCCTCTCTGAGGTGGTTTTTTATCATGATTCTGCCTTTACCCAGGTTAAAGCACGTTATCAAATTATTCATCAGGATAGCAGTAGAATTCAGGGCACTTTTAAATCTTTTCATCCGAATGGGCAGCTGGCCTCTAAGGGGGAGTTCAATGATGGTAAAAGAGAAGGCCTGTTCGTGGATTTCTATCCGGATGGCAATATTATGCGCGAAATTCCTTTTGAGAATGGTTTAAAAGAGGGTTTTGTAAAAGTATATAATGAGCAGGGCACCCTTATTCAGGAAGCTAAATTTGCCGGAGATACTTTATCGGATCAGGTAACTTCTTATTATGCGGATGGGCGTATTCGAAATCAGACGGGATTGAGTGGCGGTAAGCCTGAAGGGAAAGTGACAGATTATTACGATAATGGGAAGCCTAAAAAAGAGGTGACTTATAAAGATGGTAAGCCCAATGGACTGACCATTACCTTTTACCCTAATGGTAAGCCGGAAACGGAGGCCACTTTTGTAAACGGTTATGTTTCGGGTTCCTATCGTACTTTTTATGAAGAAGGAGGGGTGGAAACGGAGTATCAGCATTTGAAGGGTAAAAAATCAGGTGTTTTTAAGGATTATTACCAGTCCGGTCAGTTGCGCCGAACGGGTGCATATAAAAACGGAAGGCTGGAGGGCGAAGTCCTGAGTTATTATGAGGATGGAGCGCTCTGGCAGAAATTTAATTATAATAAAAACGTACTTTCCGGAGAAAACCTGGTCTATTTTCCAACAGGAGAATTGCAGGAAAAGATTGTTGTGTCAGATAAGGGGCAGGATCGATTATCGAGCGAATATGATATTAATGGAGCCTTAATGGCCGAAAAGCACTGGTATAATGAGCAACCGGTGGATGTTTGGAAATTTTACTATACCCAAAACGGTCAGCTAAGAGAAAGTCGTCCGCATGATAAGGGAAGTATTCATGGCATGGTTCGCCTGTATTATCCGAATGGCAACCTGGAGCGAGAAGCACAGTATGCGCATGGTAATTTGACCGGCATTGTCAAAGAATATTCTCCATCGGGAAAGTTAACCGTCGTGGCGAATTATTCCAGAGGGAAAAAACATGGCAAGTATTTTACCTATCATCGTAATGGAATAGTAGAATGGGAAGGGCAGTACGGGGGTGATGTACGGTATGGAGAGTGGAAGTACTACAATCGCAGAGGTAGCCTAAAGAAGGTGGAAACTTATGAAAAAGGCCAATTGGTGAGCGAGAAAGGGTTGGATTAATCCTGGTATTGGCAACATTGTGTTTTCATTTGTAAAAAAAGCCTGATTTTTCAACGCATTCCCGAAGGGTTAATTATTTTTGTGTCATGGCAGCAGCAATAAAAGAAACCAATTTCAAATTTGATGGTCAAACGGATTTTTACAGAGGAAAAGTTCGTGACGTTTATTATTTCGGAGAAAAAATTGCCGTAGTGGCTTCTGATAGAATCTCCGCATTTGATGTTATCCTACCGGAGGCGATTCCGTTCAAAGGGCAGGTGTTGAATCAAATTGCAGCAAAATTTTTGGCTGCTACTCAGGAGATTGTCCCCAACTGGTTGGAGTCCACCCCGGATCCGCGCGTTTCCTTTGGCTTGCATTGTAAAACTTATCCGGTGGAAATGGTCGTTCGTGGTTATTTAGCCGGACATGCCTGGAGAGAGTACCGGGAAGGCAAGCGTGAATTGTGTGGCGTGGCTTTGCCCGAAGGCTTAAAGGAAAATGATAAACTTCCACACCCGATCATTACGCCAACCACTAAGGCTTATGAGGGACATGATGAGGATATCTCTCGGGAAGAAATTTTAGCTCAGGGCATTGTTTCCGAAGCCGAATACCTGCAACTGGAAAAATATTCCTTAGCATTATTTGCGAAAGGAACTGAGATGGCCAAAGAACGCGGTTTGATTTTGGTGGATACTAAATATGAGTTTGGAAGCCATAATGGAAAAATCTATCTGATTGATGAAGTTCATACACCGGACTCTTCACGTTATTTTTATGCGGAAGGGTACGAGGACCGTCAGCAAAAAGGAGAGAAGCAAAAGCAACTTTCTAAGGAGTTTGTACGTCAATGGTTAATTGAAAACGGTTTTCAGGGAAAAGAAGGCCAGCAGGTTCCTGAGATGACTGAGGAGGTGATTTCCAATATTTCGAATCGATATATTGAGTTATTTGAACAGGTGACCGGGGAGAAATTTGAAAAAACTAACCTGGAAAATGTTGAAAAACAAATGGAAACCAACATCAATTCAGTGCTTTAAGGACCGAATAAAGCATTAATTTTTACATAAAGGTGGCTGATTTTTTATATATTTATTACTCAGTTTCCTTTTTTTAACGCAATCGGTTATTATGAAATATTCTATAAGTAAGGAGGAAAAATATTCTTTGATTCATTTGGATGAAGAGAAGTTGGATTCGCGTCTTTCTCCGGTTTTAAAAACAGAGGTCATAACATTACATGCCGAAGGGGTTCAGAATATTATTCTCGATCTCAGTGATGTTAAATATGTGGATTCTTCAGGATTGAGCTCTCTGTTAGTGGGGAATCGACTCTTTAAAGATGAAGGTGGGGTATTTGCATTGGCTTGTCTTAATGATCATGTGAAAAAATTGGTTAAGATTTCTCAACTTGATAGTGTTTTGGAAATTTTTCCTACCGTTCAGGAAGCAATTGATGCCGTTTTTTTCAATGAAATAGAGCGCGATCTGAATTCCACTTCCGAATAAGTAATCATTTCTCATAATTCGTAGAGAAGGAAGCAATAGATTGCTTCCTTTTCTTTTAACTGCTTCTGCTTTTGGCTTTTCGCGTTTTAGTTTTGGGCTCAAATGCCGCAGCCCCCGCCCATAATCGATTTCACTCGAGTCAGTTAGTGACAGTAGATAATCATAATTTTTTGATAGACTGTGGGGAGGGAGCACAATTACAATTATTAAAATACCGGGCTAAGCTGGCCAAAATCTCCCATATCTTTATTTCTCATATGCACGGCGACCATTATTTTGGATTAATTGGTCTGCTCTCTACCATGCATTTGTTTAAGAAAAAAGGGGAATTGCACCTCTATGGACCTCCTGAATTAGCAGAAGTGATTACCGTGCAGTTAAAAGCTTCTCAGACTTTTCTGAATTTTCGCATCGTTTTTCATATTACCGATCCCCATACTCCGAAAATACTTTTCGAAAATAATAAACTGCAGGTGGAGAGTATTCCATTGGAACATGGGATTCATTGTACCGGCTTTCTGATAAGGGAGAAACGAAGGGAGCGCCGGATTAATAAATCCAAGATGCCCTATGATCTGAGTCTGGAGAATATTGCTGATTTAAAGAAAGGGAAAGATACGATATATAAAAATCGAATACTCAGTAATTTGGACTATACCCATGATCCTTTACCTTCCTATAGTTATGCTTATTGTTCCGATACCCGTTATACCCAGTCTTTTTTGGAACAAATCAAAGGAGTCAATTTATTATACCATGAGGCCACTTTTATGGATGATCTGAAAAACAGGGCCAAGGATACCTTTCACTCCACTACTAAGGAGGCGGCTTTGTTGGCTGCTCAGGCAGGGGTGAAGCAATTAGTGATTGGTCATTTTTCAGTGCGCTATAAAGAATTAGAACCCTTATTGAAAGAGGCGGAAACTATTTTCAAAAACACCCTATTAGGGGTAGAGGGGACCAAAATTTACCTGAGGAAATAAGGGTTTTAAAAACACACCGAAGGGAAATTAATGCTCCGAGCTATTTTGTGAAAGAAATTCCCGGATTGGTTTTTATCAATGCTCTTTTGTAGGTTTATTTTGGATTCTGAAAAAACGCAATAAAGGAGTCCTTTCCAATCTACAACCTACTGCTATATGACCACCACCCTTACAAAAAAGAAAACCAATCTGTTTATTCTCCTTGGCGGAATTTTTATTACCAATGCTATTTTGGCGGAGTTAATCGGGGTGAAAATATTCTCAGCCGAAGCCATGATGGGGTTGCAGCCTGCTCAGATTCCACTTTTTGGAGACCTGGCATTGGATTTTAATTTGACAGCCGGAGCTGTTTTGTGGCCAATCGTCTTTCTTACCACAGACGTCATTAATGAATACTATGGCAAAGCCGGGGTGCGGAAAATTAGTTTTTTAACAGCAGGCCTGATCGCCTATGCATTTTTAGTGATTTTCGGAGTGACCCATCTGCCTCCTGCGGGTTTTTGGCTGGAAGTCAACGGGCAGGATGCGGAAGGGAATCCCTTCAATATTAATTATGCTTTTCAAACCATTTTCCGACAGGGCCTCGGGATTATTATCGGTTCGCTGGTGGCCTTTCTGATTGGTCAGCTATTGGATGTGTATGTATTTCAAAAGTTGAGACGATTTACCGGCCCGGATAAAATTTGGTTGCGGGCAACCGGCTCCACCCTGGTGTCTCAGTTTGTAGACTCTTTTGTGGTTTTGTGGATCGCCTTTTTTGTTTTTGGGAACTGGACCTGGGAGTTGGTAATTGCGGTGGGGATCATCAATTACATTTACAAATTTGTTGTGGCCGTGGTATTGACGCCTGTGCTGTATGTTGCCCATCACTTCATCGACCAATATCTGGGCAAGGATGCCGCTGACCAAATGGCCGATGAAGCGAGTAAGAGCTCCTTATTTTTTATGGAAAAGCCCTCCTCATCGGGGACGTCGGATGTTGTCGCAAATGACGGCAGTGGCGATAGCAACGTTTAGGGATTCAGCTCCTCCCACTCTTGGAATGTGGATTTTATGGCTGATCAACGGTTTTACGGCCTCAGAAATACCGACAGATTCATTTCCCATAATGATAAAGCCACCCTGATCAAAGTTTTCGTGGTAGATGTTATCTCCTTCAAGAAGGGCACCGTATACGGGCAGACTTTGATGTTGAAGATAGGGTACCAGGTCAGTGTATTGGAATTCCACCCGAGCAAAAGAACCCATAGACGCATTTAAAACCTTGGGGTTGTAGAAGTCCGCTGTATTTGGGGAAGCAATGATTTTTTTGATGCCATACCAGTCTGCTATGCGGATAATCGTACCCAGGTTGCCAGGATCGCGAACGTCATCCAGCACCAGTGCAAATTCATCTTGCGCTAAAGTAATATTTGCACTGATGTTTTGCCGGGCAACTGCAATACCTGCATTGTTAGTGGCAAAAGTGCCCAATGCGGATAGTTGTTGTTCGTCAGCGACAAATATTTCACAGCGCGGGTGGTTTTCAAGCAAATCCTTTATACCTTTTAAAAAGGATGCTGTGCCGACTACCAGCTGCACCTCGTATCCATTAGTAAGAATTTCTGAAGTATTTTTCGCTCCCTCAACAAAAAATAGCTGTTCTTGTTTCCTGTACTTTTTTATTTGAAGGGATTTGATCAATTTTGAAACTCTTTTGGATAGTTCCTTATACATCATATAATTCGTTATTCATTTGCGAAAGCATTTTTATATATACCTCATCGCTATTAGCCTGCTTCCTTTGTTGATTTCCGGTTGCACCACTACCCGTTTTTTGAAGGATGGGCAATATGTCTTAAACCGTCATCAGGTGAAGGGCAATAGTGCCATTAAAGAGGAGGAACTGTTAAAGTGGACCAAGGCGAAACCCAACAGCAGGACCTTATTTTTGCCTGTAAACTATTACGTTTCCATGTATCAACATGGCTTAGGCCGATATGATTCTGCTAAATATCAGCAAGAACTTTTGGCGGTCGAAGCAAAGTATGATCGTAAGTTAAAACAGTATCCGGTTGATTCGCGAAAATACAACAAACTGTTGGAAAAGAAGCGCTCCAAGGTAGAAAAGAAGGAGACCAAAATAAAAGAAGGGAACTTCTGGATGCGAAATGGAGAACCATTGGCCATTTTCGATAGCGCCAAGGTGGAGGCCTCAGCGGCCTCAATGGAGGCACTTTATCGTGCCCGGGGGTATTTTTCATCTACGGTTAACTATGAAGTAGGGTATTTCGAGAAATTGGCGCGGGTGACCTATCGCGTGAAAGAATCCAATCCGCATTTAATGGATACCGCTTCCCTGACCACCACGGATGAAGATATCTATCATATTCTATTAGCGGACTTGCCCAACAGCTTGCTGAAGAAGGGGATGGTGTATTCTCAAAATACACTGAGTAAGGAAAGAGACCGCATTGATGCGCTCATGAAAGATGAGGGGTATTATGAATTCAGTAAAGAATATGTGAGTTTCAAAGTAGATACTTTGAATCATCCGGGATTTTTTTCGGTGGAAACGATCATTAGTAACCCCACCGATGAGAATGTTCATCAGTTATTCACCCTTGATTCCGTCACCTTTACTACTGATGCTTCTGTTTCCGGTTTAGAAAAAGCCCGAACAGAACAAGAAGTGAGTGGAATAGTCTTCAGTTCAGAGGATCATAAGATGTCCGAGAAGGTGTTGTCTCGTCGGGTTTTTATCCGACCAGGGGAGCCTTACTCTAAAACCAAGACCTTGCAAACGCAACGACAATTGGCTAACCTGGACATGTTCCGCTTTGTGAACGTAAATTACGATACCACGGGAGGGAAAATGGTCGCGCATATTTTTACTTCTCCACTGGAAAAATATCAAACCAGCTACGAGGCGGGGCTTAACGTGACCCAGGGTATTCCGGGGCCTATTTTTAATTTGGGGGTCAAAAATAGAAATACCTTCAGAGGTTTAGAAATTTTAGAACTTTCCGGCGGATATGCCATGGAAGGGGTGCAAACTTTGAATTCGGAGGGGATATCCCGAATAGATGTCAGTCAGCAGTGGCGGGCTAATTTATCCCTGACCTTTCCTCAGTTCCTTTTCCCTTTAAGTGAGAAAAAGCGGCTGGAGCTCGGGCAATTGAACCCTAAAACAAAGCTGACTTTGGGTTATGGTACGATTGATCGTCCGGATTATTTTAAGTCTAATGTAAATACCACTTTTGATTATATCTGGCGTTCCAAAAAAGGTCATCAGTATATTTTCACCCCTTTTGAAGGGGCTTATATCAATTCTCGACTCTCTGAGCAGTTCAGGAAGGACTTGGAGGAATTGGCTCGGCAGGGAAATAACCTGATTAACTCCTATTTGCCCTCTGTGGTGACAGCCATGAGTTTTCGGGGAATTTTTAATTTTAATCGGGATTTACAAAATCCGGATCGGGGAGCCTATTTGCAGGTTTTCGCTGAAAGCGGAGGCGCTATTATCGGCGATTTGTTGCAGTCAGTTTACGAACGTAATAATTTACAGTCCTATCGATATTTTAAATATTCTTTTGATTTTAGGAAATATGTTACCCTGAATGATAGCAAAACGGCTCGCTTTGCCTATCGATTAAATTACGGGATGGCCATCGCCTACGGGAAAAATAAACAGTTGCCTTCAGAGCGGTATTTCTTTGCCGGGGGCTCTAGTTCTAACCGGGGTTGGGTGCCGAGGCGTTTAGGACCCGGATATTTCGTGGCTCCGGCAGGAACCAATTATGACCAGCCCGGAGAAATGATCATCGAAACAAATTTTGAATACCGCCAGAAACTATTTGGGTTTTTTGAAGGCGCCTTGTTTGTGGATGTGGGGAACGTCTGGACGCTGGGTTTTAATCAGGGAGGAGAAAGCGGTATAGAAGATGGGCCGCCTGTTGATGGAACGGAGTTACCACCTGAAAATGATCGGAATATTGCGGGTAAATTTGAATTCGAAAGCTTTCTGGGGCAGCTTGGAGTGACCGTAGGGGCTGGTCTGCGCCTGGACTTTGATTTCATGTTGATTCGTTTTGATGTGGGGGTAAGGGCTTTTGATCCGGCCCGACCGGATGGGAAATATTTTGTGCTACCAGATTTGAGGTGGAGTGATTTCCGATTAGCAGTGAATCCGGCAAGTCAGGTTCTATTGAACATTGGTATTGGTTATCCCTTTTAATCCGGATTTTCCAGATATTAATTCGGGTTTTGAGCGTGTTTAAAACCCAAAATTCGCAGCGAAAATTTGATTATTGCAGAAACGATAAAGGATTATTTTGAGAGAATAGCATCGCTATTGTTGAGCAATCATTCAAAATCGCTTCCAATAATTGGAACTTGCAGCTGGCTGGTGTGCTTTTAACTCGCGCTTAGATTCGGATTCATTTTTCTTGGCTTTTTTAGAAAAAAGGGTCAAATTTGTGCTTCCAAAATCGGGAGACGTCTCAAATCTTCCTTTTTAGGATTCAAAATCGCCCTAATTTCGCTTTAAATGCATGTTTGGGCATTTTTTACCTTAACTTTCATCTGGCCATTCCCTTTTCCCTATGAAAAAGATTGCCATTTTTGCTTCCGGTAGTGGAAGTAATGCGCAAAAAATAGTTGAGCATTTTCAATCTCATTCAGAAATTGAGGTGAGTCTCTTGCTGTGTAATAAGCCCGAGGCCTATTGCTTGACGCGGGCGAAAAATCTGAATATTCCTTCTCATGTTTTTACGCGTCCGGAGTTCAAATCCGGAGAGGTATTAAAAGTGTTGCAGGATAATGAAATAGACTTTATAGTGTTAGCGGGCTTTTTATGGCTGGTTCCTGAAAATTTGGTGGAAGCATTCCCGGATAGAATCATTAATATTCATCCTGCCTTGCTGCCGAAGTTTGGGGGGAAAGGGATGTATGGAATGAATGTGCACCAGGCCGTAGTAGAGGCGGGAGAGTGCGAGTCCGGCATCACCATTCACTATGTGAATGCGCAATATGATGAAGGGCAGGTAATTTTTCAGGCTACCACAAAGGTGAGCCCGGAAGATTCTGCAGAAGATGTCGCGCAAAAAATTCACGCACTTGAGTATAAGCACTTCCCGGCTGTGATTCAGCAGGTGGTGGAAAAAATATAAACTAAAGCCCTTGATTTTCAGGGGCTTTTTTTGTTCTCTTGCCATTGTTTTCATTGGAGAACATGATCAAATTAATTCCCATATTTTATAAATATCTAAATACCAATTCCGATGTCTGTAAAAAAGATCAAATCAGCACTGATTTCAGTATTTTACAAGGATAACCTTGAGCCAATCATTAAATTATTGAAAGATAATGGAGTAACCATTTACTCAACTGGTGGGACTCAAAAATTTATTGAAGAGCAGGGCGCTGAAGTGATTCCGGTGGAGGATTTAACAAGCTATCCTTCAATTTTAGGAGGCCGTGTGAAGACGCTTCACCCAAAAATTTTCGGTGGTATCCTGAATCGTCGTGATAACGAAACGGATCAGGCTCAAATTTCAGAGTTCGATATTCCGGAGATTGATTTGGTGATTGTAGACCTTTACCCATTCGAGGAAACGGTCGCTTCCGGAGCAGAGGCTCAAGCAATTATTGAGAAAATCGATATCGGTGGAATTTCTTTGATCCGTGCAGCGGCAAAGAATTTTAAAGATGTAACTATTGTCGCTTCTCGTGAGCAGTACGGGGAGTTGGAGCAAGTGTTGGCAGCAAAAGAAGGGGGTACTACTTTGGAGGACCGTCGTCGTTTTGCAGCACATGCTTTTGGGGTTTCCTCTCATTATGATTCGGCTATCTTCAGCTATTTCAATCAGGAAGAAGCGCTTCCGGCTTTCCGCGTGAGTGAAAATGGTGGCCGCACCTTGCGTTATGGGGAAAATCCACATCAAAAAGGAGAGTTCTTCGGGAAATTTGATGAGATGTTTGAGCAGTTGCATGGTAAGGAAATTTCTTACAATAATCTGGTAGACATTGATGCAGCCGTTTCTTTGGTAGAGGAATTCAAAGGGGAAACTGCTTTCGCGATTTTGAAGCATACCAATGCCTGTGGATGCGCTACTGCCGCTTCCGTAAAAGAGGCTTATTTGAAAGCTTTTGAGGCAGATACTATTTCTGCTTTTGGTGGTGTGCTTTGTACTAATGGTAAGGTAGATTTGGCTGCTGCAGAAGAAATCAACAAGCTATTCTGTGAGGTTTTGATTGCGCCTGAATATGATGCAGAGGCTTTGGAATTGCTGAAGTCAAAGAAAAATCGTATCCTTTTGGTTCAAAAGCAGGGCTTGTCCACTACAAAAATGTTCAAAAGCTGTCTGAACGGTGCGATTGTTCAGGATCGTGATTTGAAAACTGATGCCGAGGCCGATTTGACCCTTTCTACCAAGCGTGATGTAACGGCGGAAGAAAAGAGCGCTTTATTGTTTGCTTCTAAGGTATGTAAGCATACCAAGTCAAATGCGATTGTTTTAGCCGCGGAAGGGCAATTGTTCGCAACAGGTGTTGGGCAGACTTCCAGAGTGGATGCATTACGTCAGGCGATTGAGAAGGCAAAATCTTTCAATTTTGATCTATCCAAGGCTGTTTTGGCTTCAGATGCATTCTTCCCATTCAATGACTGTGTAGAGATTGCACATAAAGAAGGAATTAAAGCGGTAATTCAACCAGGTGGTTCTGTTCGCGATAAGGATTCTGTAGAGTTCTGCGACGAGCATGACATGGCGATGTTGATGACTGGTGTACGTCATTTCAAACACTAATCGCTCCAAATATTAAAAAGGAGGGCCGCTTTCGAAGGAGAGCGGCTTTTTTGTTTTTTGAAGTAAAACTTACATGGCGCATTAAGGGGTAATTCGGTCAATAGGGAGTTAAAGGGTCTGGTTTTTTTATGAGGTACATTTTAGACTTCATTTGTCGATAATAGTATTGATAAATGGTACTATGCTGACTTTCGATGTTCTTTTTGTAATTTGATTTTTATTCTATCTTTGAATAAGATGAAAACAAATTCAATATGAACGCTAGATTTTACTCTTTCTCAGCCCGACTTTTTTTCCGTATAGCCTTTGGTTGTATGATGATGGTACATGGAGTTTCTAAATTGGATTTATGGATGGCGAAAGGTAATCAGGTGGAATTTTTCAACTTTTTAGGCTTAGGAAGTGTGCTTTCCCTTTTGCTCGCCATTTTCGCGGAAATGGTCTGTCCTCTATTGATTATTATTGGCGTTAAAAGTCGCATTTTTAGTATCCCGCCGATGATCACCATGTTGGTGGCAGCATTTTTGGTGCATGCCGAAGACCCTTTTGCTCAAAAAGAAAAGGCTATCCTTTATTTTTTGGGCTTTTTAGGGATTTTCCTTTTGGGGGACGGTAAATATGCAATGATACCGGATTATAAGTCCAGGAGCTTTTGGGGATTTAAAAAACAAACTTCCGCTTATTCCCCTAAAAATAGAGTTTTAGAAAGAGTTTAATACACGATAATATATTACTTTTGTTAGCCTTCATTTTAATGTTAGGCTTTTTTTATGTCCGGGGATTTTCCACAAAGAAGAAAAAAAATCAAATCACTTAATAGATTGTTTTATCATTGATTTCCAGGTTTAGAGGCGTGGGGATGATAATCAAGCAAATTCTAAAACTAATTGTTTAGAAGATGGTATTCAACCTTGACGGCCTTGTTGCTTAGGATTGATTTTTGTGGTGAACCAGGGACAAGAATAATGCATTAGTTTATTGTGTAGTGAAAGACCAGAATTATTTTAAACAGACATATATAACGCTATTGCTGGTGTTCTTCATTTTGTTAGGATATCAGATTATGGCGCCTCAACTGGGTTTTTTAGAGGGGTACCGGAATTTTAAGCTTTTTTCGGATTTGGTGATTAGCGAGGAGCCCCCCTTATTGGCGAATGAAAACGTTTCTACCGACCAGATCCTTCAGGCCATTGAGGCTGCCGCTAGTGATGAAGAAGGATCTTCTTCTGTAAAAGAGGAAGAACCAGTCTCAGCGCATTCACCAAATGCCGCTGTTTTGGCCTCAGAAAATAATCCATCCCCTAGTTCCAAAGATGATACGCAAGCTTCAGGCGAAGCTGGCTTGAAAGCGCGACCGCCCAAACGGTCACTTCCTTTCCCAAAGGAAGAGTTTCGGTCCAAGTCTTTAAACTCTTTTTATAAAGCGCTGGATGAATTGCGGAAAGGCAGAAAGGACAGGGTGCGGATTGCCTTTTTTGGTGATTCAATGATTGAGGGAGACTTGATTGTCAGCACACTTCGATCCCTATTTCAAAGTAAATTTGGCGGACAGGGAGTAGGTTATGTTCCGCTCACCTCTCAGGTGGCCGGATTCCGGGGCACCATTCGTCATCAGTTTTCTGATGGCTGGAAATTGGATAATTATATTTTCAACCGTCACGAAAGTCCCTTTGATTTTGGAATAAGCTGTGATGTGACCTATGCCCAGGCTCCGGGCAAGGAACAATGGGTGAAATATGAAGGTGTACATAGAAAACGACTGGATTCCCTTCAACGCGTCCGCCTGTTTTACGGGACGCCTAAGTCTGAAAGTGATGAGTATAAATTAACGGCCATCCTCGATAAAAAGGATTCCGTGAATTTGTCCTTAAATGGAAACAAGGTGGTCAATGAGTTACAGGTTTCTTCTATTCCGGTAAAAACTCTTGAAATGAAATTTGAAACAGATGCTAACTTACCGATATATGGGGTGAGCGTAGAGTCCTCTAAAGGCGTTTTTGTGGATGACCTCCCCTTAAGAGGAAGTAGCGGAACCCATCTGCGTCACTTGAATCCGGAGGTTTTGAATTCTTTTAATGATTATTTGGAGTATGATCTGGTGATTATGCAATTCGGGACGAATGTGGCAGATACCAGTAGTCTGAATTATGCCTGGTATGGCGCCAACCTTTATAAGACGATTCGGTATATACAGGAGGAGATGGATGCGCCCTGCCTAGTGATTTCCATGGCAGATAAAGCCCGTAAGATTGACGGCGAATTAAAGACTGACCCGGCAGTTGCTGGTGTAATAACGGCCCAAATGGGCGCTGCAAGCAGAGCCAATGCGACCTTTTTTAATTTATTTCAGGCCATGGGAGGAGAAGGGTCTATCATTGATTGGGTAGAGTCTGAGAAGCCATTGGCAAATAAAGATTATACGCACTTTAATTTTAGAGGCGCTAATAAAGTGGGGCATTTGCTTTTTGACTTTTTGATTGATGGCTGGGGGAGTCATCGGGCGAGCAATCAGATCGCGCCAAAGCAATTGACACAGCGGAAATCAACTCCGGTAGAAATTTTAAAAGCAAAAAAGATTCGTTAAATACATGATCAGAGGTTTATTTTTTACGCTTTGGATGCTGGTGGGGAGTTTAAGTGTCTGGGCCGGGGAGGAATTGGGAGCAAGAGAAGAGCGACCATTGGTTAATGAAGTGGCGGATACCATTGGCAATGCCGGTCATTTGCGTGCTTTCTTTAAACAATTGGAGGCTTTAGAAAGCAAAAAGCAACAAAAGGTAAATATTGTCCATATTGGCGATTCCCATATTCAGGCTGATTTCTTTACCGGGGAAATGCGGAAGCTTTTCCAGGAAGACTTTGGGGATGGCGGTATTGGGCTGGCCTTCCCTTATAATTTGGCTAAAACCAATGGGCCAAAGCAGGTTCGGTTCAAATCTAATATTTCCTGGACTTCTAAACGAAATTCCAGATCCAAGCCTGTGCAGGAGACAGGGGTTTCGGGTCATGGGATCAAAACGCCTTCAGATTATTACCAGATTAACCTGAATCTGGCAGATTCTGCTGCAGGTTTTGACCGTCTGTGGGTGTTTTATGAGCCGGGAAATCATACTTACGATTTAAAAGTAGGGCAACCTAAGCCCGGTGCCAGTACCGAAAGGAAATTTATTCCCACACCGGAAAAAGTTTACCATACCGTTCGCTCAGGGGAAAGTCTGTATAGTATCGGGCGGAAGTACGGCATTTCGGTATCCAAAATACAATCCTGGAATAATCTGGGAAGCAAATCATTAATTCGCCCCAAACAAAAGTTGGTGGTGAAGAATGGCGAGCTTCCTTCGGCAGTAGACCGGATCAAGGTGGACGATATGCAGTGGGCTGCTGTTGATCGCCAAATTTTCCCATTGGGTATGCAGGTCTTTGAATGGGATCAGCCGCAGCAGGCCGCCATTGTGCAAGGCTTTAAAAAAGGAGATGCTCAAAAATATGCCAATTTAACCGGCTTTTATGTAGAAGATAGCCAGGCGTCCGGTATCGTATATAGTGCCATCGGTTCGAATGGTGCTAAATATCTGGATTATAATAAATACAATTTGTTCTTTGAGCAATTGGGTGAATTACCGGCAGACCTCTATATATTTTCCATGGGGACCAATGAATGCTTTGCGCCTACCTATAGCTTGAAGGAAGTAGAGCGTGATGTGCTGGATTTTATTCACCGTGTGAGAAAAAAGCACCCTAACGCTCCTATTCTGTTGACCACCCCGGCGGATAGCTATACGGGGAGAGGCAGAAATCGGAAATTCAATCCAAGGGTAGAGCAAGTCCGAGATGTCATTATTGAGGTGGCGCAAAAGGAACAAGTTGCCTATTGGGATTGGTGGCGAGTGATGGGAGGAGCCAATGGAATTTCAAATTGGAAGAAGCAGGGCTTTAGTCGGGACTATGTGCATTTTTCAGCCGATGGCTACCGCCTTCAGGGGGAAATGCTTTATGAAGCCCTAATGAGAGCCTATCAAAAATCGCGTATTGGAAAAGAATTGCCGATTAAGGGTTTACATTCGCCACAAACGATGCCCGCCAAAATACCCTTTGAAGGGAAAATGGAGCAGGTGGATCAGAATGCTTTAAGCGGATATTGGATAGATCAGGAGGCTCAGGTAATGACTGCAGGCTGTTTTTCCTCAGGAAGTCTTGCGGCCCTAAACCCTAAGTTTTTTTCTGATATTTTTCAATACCAGAAAAAGGCACCTTTGCTTTTCAATTCAGGGGTTTTCTTTGTCTTGTTTTTAATTTTTTATGCCATTTATCTGAAGTGGGAAAAAGTACAGACCTTTCGGGTGGTTTATGTGACCTTGTTTTCCTTGTTCTTCTATTATAAATCCAGTGGGTTCTATTTCATTATTCTTATTTTTTCTTCCATAGTGGATTACTATTTGGGAAATAAAATTTATGAGGAGGAAGATGATAAGAAACGAAAGCTCTATTTATTAGCCAGTGTGGTCTGTAATTTGGGGATTTTGGGTTATTTTAAATACACCAATTTTTTCATAAATTCTATCAATGGTTTAACAGGAGCTGAAATTGGGTCTCTGGATATATTTCTTCCAATTGGGATTTCCTTCTATACTTTTCAGACCATGAGTTATTCTATTGATCTGTATAGAAGAAGCATGGAGCCGGCGGAATCCTTTTGGGATTTTACCTTTTTCGTAACCTTTTTTCCGCAGCTGGTGGCGGGGCCAATTGTTCGGGCAGCGGACTTCATTCCTCAGATTCACCAAAAGCTGAGTCTTTCCAAAAAGGACATGTCTTTGGCTTTTAGTCTGATTATTGGCGGCTTGATCAAAAAGGCGATTATTTCCGATTATATTAGCATTAATTTCGTAGATCGGGTATTTAACGCTCCGGCGCTTTATTCCGGTTTTGAAAACTTAATGGCTGTTTATGGCTATGCCATTCAGATTTATTGTGACTTTTCAGGTTATTCGGATATGGCCATTGGTATTGCATTATTGATGGGTTTCCGACTCCCCGTGAATTTTCAAACCCCTTATAATTCAGCGAGCATTACTGAGTTTTGGCGCCGTTGGCATATATCCTTGTCTTCCTGGTTGAGGGATTATTTGTATATTCCATTGGGAGGGAATCAAAAAGGGAAAGTCAGAACCTATGTTAACCTGATGCTTACCATGTTGCTTGGGGGATTATGGCATGGTGCTTCATGGAATTTTGTGCTTTGGGGGGCGCTTCATGGAGGTATTTTGGGAATAGAGCGTTTGCTAAAAGGTCGTTTCCAATTTCCTAAAAGTGATGCATGGCGATTCCTGGGACAAGTTTATACTTTCCATTTTGTATGCTTGGCCTGGATATTCTTTCGGGCGGCGAATTTTGAGGATGCCAGCCTTTTGATCAATAGGATCGTGACTGATACTGCTTTCGGGCAAATTCCTCAGGTGTTAATGGGCTATAAGGAAGTGTTTGCTTTGATGTTCCTGGGCTATGCGACGCATTGGGCTCCCAAAAATGTGGGAACCACCGTAAATCGCATTTTTTATCGCTTTCCATTATGGGGCAGAGCCTTGACGATGGCGGTGGTAATTTGGTGCATTTGGCAGGTTTCTTCCTCTGAGGTTCACCCCTTTATCTATTTCCAGTTTTAAGCCGGATATTCATGCTTAAATCCTCGTTTAGCTGAAAGGCGGAAAAAATGAAGGGATTTTTACTATTTTATTTTTTTCCAAGAAAGCAGATGAAGGAGGAGAAAGCAAGCTGGCCCCAATTGGGGCGATTATTAAATCAGTTAGCATGTCCTTATTGAGTTGGAGGTGAGTGCTTTAAGGTGGGTTTCTTTTTTGCGGTGAATACTTCGGCTTATGTTTTCTTGGTGAAAATGGTTTTTTAATCATGCCCCTGCGGGAAATATCTTTTATTCCCCATTTTTTTTAACAGGACTTTCCTAAATTATTAGTCACATTTCGGAGAGTCATTTATATTTTTAAAATGAAAAAAATAAATACGGACCGTTCATTAGCGGTTTTAATAGATGCAGATAATGTAAGTTCCGCTTTTGTAAGTGAAATGATGGAGGAAATTGCGCGCTTTGGCCTTCCTACCACCCGCAGGATTTACGGAGACTGGACACGACCAAATTTATCGGGATGGAAATCGGTATTGTTAGAGAATGCGATTAATCCGGTGCAGCAATACAGTTATACCCAAGGGAAAAATGCGACGGATTCCGCTATGATCATTGATGCCATGGATATATTGTATTCGGGTAAGGTGGATGGTTTCTGCATTGTTTCCAGTGATAGTGATTTTACCCGATTAGCCACTCGATTAAG
This sequence comes from Persicobacter diffluens, assembly GCF_036244895.1. Taxonomy (NCBI): domain Bacteria; kingdom Pseudomonadati; phylum Bacteroidota; class Cytophagia; order Cytophagales; family Persicobacteraceae; genus Persicobacter; species Persicobacter diffluens. The sequence goes on along the minus strand of NZ_BQKE01000001.1, from coordinate 2,688,174 downwards.
GGAGTCGGGCATGTGGGTAATGGGGGTTGGAGAGCAGAAAACACCGAAGCCTTTTATTGTGGCCTGTAATAAATTTGTGTATTTGGAGGTGTTGAAGAAAGATTCCTCCAAAGAAGAAAATAAAGTCAGCGGTAGTAAGGAGGAGAGTTTAAACCGGATTAATCAACGCCTGATTTCGTTATTGCAATCTTCCGTTGATGATGTTTCTGATGACAGCGGCTGGGCCAATTTAGGTGAATTCGGTAGTTTGTTGAGTAAAAAGCGTCCTGATTTTGATGCCCGGAATTATGGCTTTAGCAAGCTGATGAATATGATTAAGTTCTTATCTGATTATTTTGAGCTGGATGAAAGAGTTTCCGATCAGGACTCTGCCGTAAAACATGTTTACCTCAGATCGCTTCGCAAAAAAGAAGCGAAACGAGGACGGAAATAATAATAAATAGGGCTGTTTAAAATAGTCGTTGCCAAAATTAAGCGCATGTTTAAAAGCACGCTATCCGGCTACAAATTCGAATTATTGGAAGCGATAAAGGTTAATTTCTCAATAATAGCGGTGCTATTCTCTCAAAATAGTCCTTTATCGCTTCTGCAATAATCAAATGCTCGCTGCAAATTTGGACATTTAAACACGCTCTTAAACAGCCATTTTCGGGGAAGACTTTTTTATTCTTTTACGAAATGATCTTCCTTTAAAATGTCAGAGGGGGATTTTCCGTATTGCTCTTTGAATTTTTTGGAAAACCTGCTAATGTGGTAAAATCCATTATCATAAATTAATGCCGTGATATTGGTCTCCTTTGGATCCGCCTTTTCAAGTAAATCTTTAACGTGATCCATTCGCATTTTATTAAAATACTGAATAGGTCCCATCCCATAGACTTTATTGAAGTGGTGCTGGATAGTTCTCGCAGGTACTTGGCAAATGTCTGCCACCATGCCTAAGGAAATGGAATCTCCTTTTTTAATTTGCTCCTCAAAGAAAGTAACCGCTTTTGCAATTACAAGATTAGATTTATCTGCAGGTGGAAACATAGTCAATCGATGAATTTGGTTTGAAATGGTAATGAAAGTCTGTATAGGTTCGCCTTTTCTTTTGGGGGAAACAGACAGACCTGATTACAAGCATTTATTGGCCTCATTCACTAAATCGTAAATATGGGGTATGATTTTTTAAATAATAAAAACAAAGCTAAGGTGGAGAAATGGTAATGTATAGCCTAATTACGCAAATGGTGAATTATATCCATAAAGGGATGTAAGGTTTTAGGTGATTGTCTTGTTAAAGAGGCTATTGCATGAGACAAAAAAAAAGGTTGCCGAAGCAACCTTTATAGTTTTTTTTAAAAAGCTCGTTTTAATAGTATTGATTTAGCATTACAGGCATTACTAACATGAGCAAGTCTTCATCTTCATCCTGATCAGAAGGGATAATCAAACCGGCTCTGTTTGGCTGAGAAAACTGGAATGTTACCTCAGTGGAATTTAGATTATTCAGCATTTCAATTAGGAACTTGGCGTTGAATCCAATGTCAATGTCCTCTCCTTCATGCTCGCAAGAAAGTGTTTCATTCGCTTCATTAGAAAAATCTAAATCTTCTGCGTGTACACTTAACTCTGTGCCCTTTAAAGATAATCTCACCTGATTGGTGGTCTTGTTGGCGTAAATTGCCAAGCGCTTTAAAGTGCTTAGAATTTGCATTCTATTGATGGTCATCTCATTAGTGTTGTCCAATGGAATGACATTTTCATAATCCGGAAAGCGCTCGTCGATTAAACGGCTAATTAATCGAAGGTTTTCAAAAGCAAAGTGGGCATTGGTATCATTGAATTCAATGGCTACCGGGCTCTCATCTGCCGGAAGGTTAGACTTCAATAAGTTTAAGGCCTTGCGTGGAATGATGATGGAAGCACCCGAAGCCCCTTCCACTTCTTTTTTGCGGTATCGCACCAAACGGTGCCCATCCGTGGCAACAAAAGTTGCTTCATCTTCCTCCAAATTGACGAACACCCCCGTCATGGCAGGACGTAAATCATCAGTACCTGCAGCGAAAATGGTATTGTTGATCGCACGGCTCATAGCATCACCACTCAGTTCTATGCTGTGCCCGTTTTCAACTACCGGAATTTTAGGGAAGTCTGTAGCATTTTCCCCGGACAGTTTGTAGTGACCATTTTCAGAAATAATCTCAATACTGTAGGTTTCTTCGTCTACCGCAATGGTTACAGGCTGCTCAGGCAGGTTTTTCAGCGTATCCAATAGGATTTTTGCCGGAATAGCAATGCTACCACTTTCTTCCGCATTTACTTCAATTTCAGTAATCATGGAAGATTGTAGATCAGAGGCGGTCACGGTCAATTTGCCTGCCGCGCCATCTACTTCAAATAAAAAATTCTCCAAAATCGGGACTACCGGATTTGTGGTAACCACACCGTGAATTTTGGACAATTGCTTCAACAATGAAGAGGAAGAAACAATAAACTTCATATAAATGCAGGGTTTGTAATTTTCTTATCTACCTCACTCATTCTAAGTGAGTTATTGAAATTGCGATTTCGCAATGTTAAATATATAAAATTAATCTCATTTTATGAATCTCCTTTTCCTCAATCGGGTGGAATAATGGGAGAATCAGGTTTTTTATTGTGGGAAGTCGGGGAGTTGGGCAAGCCATTTAATGCCTTCCGCATTACATTGAAGGCAGCCATGGGATAAGCCATTGGTGACGACAATATAAGGCGCCCGAAGGGTTTGGTTATAGGTGGCAGCCTGCTGTACTACCTTTTGATCCAATTTGACTGAGGGTGCTTTGCATTCAATGAGCATAAAAGGCTGACCATTGCGGTCAAAGACTAAGCCGTCGGATCTTTTTTGAATGCGATTATATTTAAGGCCTGTTTCCAGCGCGATAAGGCTGGCGGGATAACCCATGCTGTTGATTAAATACTGAATAAAATGCTGGCGCACCCACTCTTCCGGGGTTAGCACAATTTCTTTTTTGCGCAGGGGGTCAAAAATATACTTGCGCCCCTGATCTTCCCGAATTCTGAAAGGGAAGCTGGGTAAATTTAATTTCTCCATAAATCAGGAGCGCAAGATGCAATGATGTGATTGAACACACAAATTCCTAGCTGGCAGAAAGCATGGGGATCATCTGTTTTTTTCGAACCACTGCTTTCAGGGCTACCTTGATTTTCTCACGGGTATTGCTGGAGCTTTTTTCTTTCGGCTCATAACTTAGGGCTTTATGGACTGTATTTAATTTGCTGAGCCCTTTTTGTAAGGCTTTAATAGCGGAGGGATTCAGGTTGACTAAGATATCATATTGCATTAGGGAAGGGATCAAACTTTCCTTGGCCGACATTTGCTGAATGTTGATTTCCTGAGATAAAAAGGTGTCGGTAATAGACTTTAAAGTGTTATCTCCTTCGTCTGTAAAAAGCGTAATCCAAAATTGTTTTTCCATAACGATGATATTTTTAGGGTTGGGGGATAAAAAAAAGTCCTTCTTTCCATGGGAGAGAAGGACTTTTCTATATTTATTAACGCAAAACATTTAATATATATACAATCATTCTCTCACCGTAATAGGGGTGAGCAGTAGACCTGCTGAATGTTAAACATATATCGTTTTGTAGTTTTCATATTAAAATCTTTTCAGTACTTATTTAACAAGTACCGTTCCAAATGTAGAGGTTAGGGGGCTAAATAGCAAGAAAAACAGGGATTTACTTGGTTGTTTGGCTTAAGAAGTGGAGTGGTGGTGAGTGTAATTTTTTTTTAATATTTTGAGCGGATGAAATATGCTAGCATTGCTCATTGTTTGGAAGAATCTTTATTTCTAACTTCCCGCCAGTTGACTTTTTCTAGTCTTTGAAATTTTTCCATATTCAAATATATATGCTTTCAGAAGCGCTTCAACCTTATTTCGTATTGGGCGTTACCTTCCTGCTCTTTACTTTAATTTACCTGGATAAACTTAGGGCTTCCGTCGGCTTTTTGTTAGGCGGTTTGGTATTTGCTCTCACCGGTATTTTGAATGGAGATGATCTTTTGGCGGGCTTTTCCAATAGTTCGATCATTTCGGTGATGTTATTGATTCTCATTACGGCAGGTATACGGAAGAACTTTAATCTGGTGATGTGGCTGGATAAAATGTTCCCGGCAAATGCCACCTATAAAGGATTTCTGGCACGCATGATGGCGCAGGTAGCAGTGGTTTCTTCCTTTATTAATAATACCCCAGTAGTGGCGATAATGACTCCCTATGTATTCAATTGGGGGAGGAAAAATGGCGTAAGCCCTTCCAAATTATTGATTCCGCTCTCATTTGCGACTATACTGGGCGGGATGCTGACCCAGATTGGTACCTCTACCACTTTAGTGTTACAAGGTTTTTTGAATGAGGCGGCATTGCCGGGTTTGGCTACATTTGATTTATTAAGGATTGGCTTGGCTGTGGTGGTGGTCGGGATAGTGTTTTTTTTAGTGTATGGGCATAAATTATTGCCGGATCGCCAGGGAGCAATTGCCAAGTTTCAGGAGAATATTCGGGAATTTGTAGTCGAAACAGAGCTTTCCTCCAAATCAAAATTGGTCGGAAAAACGATAGTAGAAGCAGGATTAAGAAATTTGAAGGGCGTTTATCTGGTGGAGATTATTCGGGAGGATAAGGTGATTTCTCCGGTGCAGCCTGATGAAATAGTACAGGGAGGAGACCATTTATTCTTTGCGGGAGACACCAGTTCTATTCATGATTTGGTGCTTTCGATGGAAGGATTAAGGTTGCCTAAAGACAAATACCAAAGGGAAAATGAGGCGGTACAAGTCATTGAGGCCGTGGTGGCCAAGACCTCTCCTCTCATAGGAAGAACGGTTAAGACTTCCGGCTTTCGAAATCGGTATGATGCTGCCGTGGTGGCCATTCACCGACAAGGAGAAAGAGTAAGCGGGAAAATTGGTGATATCACCCTGCTTTCCGGAGATTTACTATTGTTGTATGCCGGAAGAGGATTTTCAAATCGGGTGAATTTTTTCAGTGATCTTCATGTGGTCAATCAGGTGGAGGAGTTTGCCAAGCCCAGTAAGCAGCGCTCCTGGTCTTTGGTGCTGACGGCCTTAATGGCGATTGGTTTGGCCGTCACCGGGGTATATCCGTTGTTTTTGTCGTTGATGCTTATTTTTGCAGTGATGGCAGCCACTTCTCTGGTTACGATCTCGGATATTAAAAAGTCAGTGGATATTGACATGTTTTCCATTTTGGCTTTCTCGCTGGTGCTTGGAAATGCCATGGTCAAAACGGGGGCTGGTCAAATGCTGGCAAGTGGACTGCTGGAGGTATTAGCTCCTTTCGGTCCGCTCTCCATTATGGTGGGGCTGTTTATTATCACCACCTTATTGACAAGCTTCGTAACCAATGTCGGGGCGGTGTCCATCGCATTCCCATTGGCTTTAGCAGTGGCACAGAAAATGGGAATGGACGGTACGCCCCTGTTTCTTACGGTGGCCTATGCCGCATCAGGTGCTTTTTTAACACCCATAGGTTATCAAACCAACCTGATGGTATTTGGCCCGGGAGGTTATACCTTCTCTGATTTTATTAAAGTAGGCGTGCCAATCACCCTGCTATATATGCTGGTGAGTTTAGCAATGATTTACTTTTTGTATCATGATCAGTTAGTTCCCGTTTTAGCCGGCTAGTTCCTGAACCGCATATTTCAACAGTGCCGCCACAGAAATGCCCTCCGTGATTTCCTGCCGGTCGATCATTTGTAAAGCTTCTTTGAGGGTGACTTTTTTCTGGCGAAGTACTTCGGTTTCATCGGGGTTGGTAGCTCCGGCCCGTAAGCCCCGCGCAATAAATACATAGGCTTGTTGATCCGTGGACGAAATGGAAGGGTGCAAATGCAAAAAGCCCTTCCAGTCATTAGCGGAGAAGCCGGTCTCTTCCTGGAGTTCTCTTTTGGTCGCCTCCAGTAAGTCCTCATTTTCTTCAGCACCGCCCAAAGGAATTTCCCAGGAGTAGCGGTCTACCGTATAGCGGAATTGCCCTACCAGCCATATTTTGCCATCCTCATCGATGGGTAATGCTCCGACTGCAGTTTGTTGAAAGTGAACTTTTCCATAAAAATCCTCTCTGCCGGAGGGGTTAATGACCTTGTCCTGTTCAATTTTGATCCATGGGGTTTCATAAACGGTTTTGGTGTTTAATTTTATCCAGGGGTTTTCCATGAGGGGATTAAATTTTTGGGTGCGGATGATATTTTCACTATTCGAACTAATAACGATAGATCGAAATATAAATAACTACAATTCACCGATTTTTTTTATGTGACCCTTAGCGCTTAGCTAAATTTTTATGAAATCGAACCTTTGGGTTACCCTTAGAGGTCCTGAGGTTATTTTTCATATCTTTTTGATTAAGCGGTTTAAGCTTGAAACTGTTGATCCAAATTATTATATCAATTGGTAAATCAGGCCTAACCTGAATTGTTCCTGCATAAATCCTCCTTTAGCTGCTAGGCTGATAAAATGGAAGGATTTTTTCTGTTTCGAGTTTTTTCCATGGGAGCAGAAGAATGAGAAAAAAGTAAGTTTAGCCAAGCTGGGTTATTAATAACTCTGTGAGTACTACCTTATTGAACTGAAAAGGATTCATTTAGCATGAATGGCTAAATCCGGAGGTAAATAACTTTGGCAAATATTTCTAATTTCTCCTTCCTTTTTCCTCCCATTTTTCTTTCCTCAGCTTTCATGAAAAAGCGGTGGCTCCTTTAGGAAAAATTGAGGGATCGCAAAAATTAATTCTATTTTTGCGGAATGAAAGAGATAAAAGTGTTAGCAGCGCAGCGAACGCCCGACTTAGTGGAAGCCGGATGCGATGAGGTAGGAAGAGGGTGTTTGGCAGGGCCGGTAGTGGCTGCCGCCGTTATTTTGCCTAAAAATTACAGTCACCCCTTGCTGAATGACTCGAAACAGTTAACCGCTAAAAAAAGGGAAGCACTTGAAAAAGTGATCAAGGAGGATGCTTTGGCCTGGGCAATTGCCGAAGTGGATCATCAGGAAATTGATCGAATAAATATTTTAAATGCCTCCATGTTGGCGATGCACAAGGCCATCGATCAGTTGGAGCTGCGCCCAGAGTTGCTTTTAATCGACGGGAATAAATTCTCTCCCTATATGGGCATTATGCATGAGTGTATTGTGAAGGGAGATGGTAAATTTCTGTCCATTGCTGCCGCTTCTATTTTAGCCAAAACCTATCGTGATCAATTAATGGAGGATTTGGCTAAGGATTATCCGCATTATGCCTGGGAAAAAAATGCGGGCTACCCGACAAAAGTGCATCGTGCCGGAATAAAAGCACATGGGCCTAGTCCTTTTCACCGGATGTCTTTTAAATTGCTGCCCGAAGAATAAAAACCTTTTTTTTTAATGGCTCGAAATACCTGCTGGATAGTGACGATCATGACTATCTTCCTTAATTTTTGGGGAGGTTTGCAGGTTTGTGGCCAGACAAAACAAAGCAGGTGGTTTCACTTATCGCTGGATAGTTTAGAATTTCCCCATGTCATTGAAGTGGAAGAGGATACTTCTACGGAAGTGATTAATCAGCGTCTGGAGCAATTGATTAGTCCCACCAATATAGAGGACTCGCTCCGAACACGAAAGATGCTGGATTCATTGAAGTCCTTTTCAGATCGAACAAAGGTGGGCGCGCGGTTATATAGCTTGCTGTTCGTCAATAATGCCGGTGGAAATAATGAGCGCTACACCCAAGGGCAGATTCAGGATGAATACCGGAAATATTCCGGAGATAGAGTAAATAGTATCACTCTTAAGCAAATTGATATTTTTGGGACCAACATTTATGAACCTTCCACCTGGGACTCGGAAAGTAATGAAAACTTTTGGGGAAATAATCTGACCACTCAGACTCGTCCTTTCATCCTGAAAAGGTTTATTCTGCAAAAGGAAGGAGAGCCGCTGGATGCCGAATTGTTGGCGGAATCGGAACGTTTGCTTCGTGCGTCCTCCAATATTCAGGATGCCCGCGTTCTGGTGGTGCCGGATCTTTTGGATAGTACTGCCGTGAATGTACTGATCGTCACCAAGGATGTCTTCTCTATTCGGCCCCTGGCGGAAATTAGTAGCCCACAATCAGGCAAGCTGGGATTGGAAGATCGTAACTTTTTGGGCCTGGCGCATACTTTTAAATTACAGGGTGCTTATGATTTTCGGGATTCTACCCAATTGGGGATAGAGGTGGGCTATGAGTTACGCAATATCAGGGCTTCCTTCGTAGATGCGGGAATAGAATTTAAAGATGATCCGAGGGAAACTCGTCACAGAGCCTATGTTGACCGGGAGTTTGTTTCGGCTAAATTGCGATGGGCGGGGGGCGTTGATTTGAAGCAAAATACCATCAAAAATCAATTTATCTCCAGACAAGATACCATACCAGGGCCTATTAGAAATATTGAGCAGGATTATTGGGCTTCTGTGGCATTTCCTTTAGGCGATAAAAATGATTTGCAGGCGCCTCGGCTTTATACGACAGGGAGGTATTTTGATAGTAAGTTTCCTGAACGGCCTTTTGTGTCGCCGGACTCCAACAGATTGTTTGAGAATCGGAGATTATTGTTGGCAGGTCTGAGTTTAAACCAACAAGCTTTCTACAAATCCAATTTGATTCGGGCCTTTGGGCAGACAGAAGATGTGCCGGTAGGGTGGAAGATCAGTGGCAATGTAGGTTATCAGTGGTTTGAATTTCAGCAGGGTATTATTTATAGTGCAGAATTGTCAAAGGCCTGGTATCGTCCCCGGAAAGGGTATTTTTACGCTTTTTTATATGGCTCTCTGTGTACGGATTATGAGAAAGTACATAATTACGCAGTGAGTACTCAAATGAAATACATTAGCCCCTTATTGAAATTGGGCTCCATGAGATTGCGTAATTTTTTTGAACTGGAGTTTAGTCAGTTGTTTGGGTATCAGGGAGTGATTGACCTGGAGCTTGATCGGGAAAGGGATGTGCGCGGTTTGAGTGTACCGTGGGTATATGGTGATCGTAAAATTTTAGGCAGATACGAGAGTGTGGTTTTTACCCCCTGGCAGTTTATTGGTTTTAAAGTGGCCATGTTTGCCTTTGCTGATATTGCGCATATCCGAACGCCGGAAGTGGTAGTGCCTTCCCAGGGTTATTATAATGGCGCAGGGGCCGGATTAAGAATAAGAAATGAGGAGCTGGTATTCAATACTTTTCAGTTTCGTTTTGGTTATTATCCTAATGCTCCCCAGGGTATATCAGCATTTGCTTTTGATGTTTCAACCAAAACACTGATTAATTGGGATGATTTCAAAATCCGAAAGCCCAATGTACGCTTTTTGGAAAACTAAGCCGGATTATCCAAGCTAAAAACCCCGATTAGCTGCAAGTTGGGAAAAAGAAAGGAATAGTTCCTTATTGAAAGTTTTTTCCGAGGAAGCAGAGGGGTGAGTAGAAAGCAAGCCTTGCCAAATTGGGGCGAATAAAAAATCAATAAATCTATTCGTAGTAAAGTCGTATTAAGCTTTTTGAGGGTATTCGATGAATCTGGTGATGAATAATGCAGGGCAACATGATAGGCGGCTAAATGCGCCAAAACAGGTGCTCCAAAAATAGATTTCTTAAAGCATCTGTTTTAGCGCGAGTTTAAAACCGCAGCATCCGACTGCAAATTCGAATTATTGGAAGTGATTTTGGACCATTTCGCAACATTAGCGCTGCTATTTTCTGAAAATAATGGCGTATCGCTTTTCCCATATTTCAAATTTTCCCTACGAATTTTGGCTTTTCCATCCACTCTTATTCTTTAAAGAGTGGATACCAATTCTTTTTTAAAGGGTTTCCAGCAGGTTTCTACCTGACAGCAACTTTTTCCAAGACTATTGTTAATAATTGTGGAGTGTGCAATAAAGTTGTCCTCGGACTTTTGACCTACTGAATGAACACTTACCTGATTTTCCAATTTCGTTTCGGCCAGATAATTTACCGTTAGTTTACTAATTTGATGATTTTGCCAGATGCTTTTGTCCAGATTATCAATGGCCCATTGCAAGTATCGGGTATTATTTACATGATTGTTCAGGTCAATATCTCCATACCGAACGTGAAATTGGAAAGGCTGCTCCACTTCCACTTTGGGGACTCGCTGAGGGGATTGCTCAATGCCATGTTTTTCAGGAAAAGCAGGCATTCGGTCGGCGGTATCTCCTATTAAGCCGGGGCGTCTGGTCTGATGGTCAATGATCACCCAAAGGGTAGTCGCCTTGACGATACATTCGCCATTGTCATTGAATATTTCAAAGTCTCGGTGTGAAAACGATCGCTGGTAATTTTTTACCCAGGACTTTACCCGGACATGTTCTCTCCATTTAGGGAATTTAAGGAATTCGATCTCCATTCTGCTAAGTACCCACAATTGTCCTTTGGCTAGCATATCATGAAAACCAAAACCTCGGTGAATGGCATGGTTTCCCGCTGCATCTTGTAGCATGTCAGCAAGAACAATCGGGCGTGCGAAACCGTAAGGATCGCACTGATAGGCGCGAATATGAAAATCCTGTTGCCAGATACCTTCTATTTCTTTCATTGGGTTAAGGGGTTTGAATTTTTGATCCAATGTAGTGAACTCTTCCCAAAGTGGGAAATTTCTAATAGAAAAGGGTTTTCTTATGCCTTCAGCAGGTTTTTAGCGATCAAAAAAATTTCTGATCTCGCTGCAAAATTGATGGAATTGCTGTTTTTGCCAAGACGATTTTGTATACTTGCTCTTAATAAAATTGCAAACTAGCTAACTCACGATATAATGGACAAGGAAAAATTAAATGACGCACTGATAGCACTGGCCCTGAAAAGAAATCAATTGAGTGCCATGGATTATTCAGACGCAAAATACGATGACGTTGAGGAGGAATTACATGATTTAGAGGATGATTTTTTGGAAGAATATGGTGATTTTCTAGAAGATGTGATCACGGATATTCATGACCAATATTGTCCGGAAAGTGATGTGCTTTCCCCAATTGCGTATTTGGCACATAGTTATTTGAATTTGGGCGAGGATGATAATGGTAAGCCTGCATTTGATGTAGGAGCAAAAGAAGGGGTGATTGTTGATGTAGAAGAAATGGAGGATCGCCTTTGCCGATTGGTGGTGGTGCCGAATCCAACGCGTTTTATCATTCAGTCCGGAAAGGCGATGAAGAAAGAAGTTTGGATGGGTGGCGATGTGCTATAGAACCAAATAAAATATAGATCAGAAAAGGCACCGGATTCCGATGCCTTTTTTTTGTCTTCGATTATCGAATTCTTGCGCTGGTAGGTTGGTGAAAAAGGAGGAATGTTATTCCGGATGAGGCAGGCTAAATTATCGTTTAGCCACATGGCGGGAATAATGAAGGAGTTTTTCCTGTTTTGAGTTTTTTCAAAGAAGAAGAGGTCGGAGGGATGATCAAGCTTGCCTAAATTTGGGCTAAAATAAATTAATGAAAATGAATTATTATAAATTGAAAATAAGTCGCTTGCACTAAGTAAATAAAATTAGCGGTGAATAATTCGGGTTATTTCGTAAAAATATAGCACAAAAAAAGACAGTCCCTTTTGAGAACTGCCTTCCTATTTTGCTATGAATTCATTTTAGGATTTAATATCGATCCCCTTTAACACCCTTCTGATGTCATTGACCCGTTTCATGATCTTGGTGCTGCCGATCATGTCTTTGTTGTCAATGATTTGTTTAAAATCTTGCAGATGCTCGATATATGACCCTAGTGCGAGGGAAATATTGTCTGCATTCTGCTCGAAAATAGGGGCCCACATTTCCGGAGAACTTTTAGCCAACCTCACCGTGGACGAGAAACCCGAACCCGCCATGGCAAAGATGTTCTTTTCATTTTTCTCCATATCCAGCACTGTTGCTCCAAGGGCAAAGCTGCTGATGTGAGACAGGTGTGAAACATAGGCAATGTGCTTATCATGCTCAATGGAGTTCATATAGGAAACCCGCATGCCCATGTCTTTAAAGATGCTTTTGATCATGTGATAAGCCAAAGGATCACTCTTTTGCCGGTCGCAAATGATCATCGATTTATTGCGGAATAAACCCTTAAAGGCCGATTCCGGGCCGGAATTTTCCGTACCCGCAATCGGGTGCGTTGCAACATATCTTAATCTTTGAGGATGATCATCGGCCGCCAGGCAGATGTTTTCCTTGGTAGATCCCAGATCAATCACTACTCCTGTTGGGGAGATTAAATCTAAAACGGTAAGGATTTGTTTTTCAATGATGTTTACGGGAGTGGCCAATACTGCAATTGAAGATTGCGGAACGGCTTCCTCCAGCGTCATCACTTTATCAATAATTCCTAACTCCAGTGCTTTTTGTGAATGCCCGGGATTGATGTCAACTCCCAGAATTTCCACTTCATCCAGGGCATCTTTTACGCTCAGGGCAAAGGATCCTCCCAATAGCCCTAAACCTATAACACATATTTTCATAGCAAAAAATAGTCTTAAGGGACTTCAGTATAGATTAGAAGTCGCTAAATGTATTGATTAAAAATTAATTTAATTTATTGATATCAAAGGTCTTAAGTCGTTCGATAACCTCTTTGATTTGATTTTCATGAGTACACAGTGAAACACGGATATAGCGCTTGCCTTTATCACCAAAAATAAAGCCGGGAGAAAGGAAAACGGAATGCTCATGCAATAAGTGGTCGACTAACTGTTCCACTTCTTTGACCTGATCCGGAATTTTTGCCCAGATGAACATGCCGGTCTGGTTTTGATCCCAATGACAATCCAGCTGCTTGAGCACTTCTTCCATCAGTAATTTACGATTGGCATAAATTTCATTTTGTTTTTGATGCCATTCATCTGTATTTCCAAGAGCTGCTACGGCCGCTTCCTGCAGCGGTTTGAACATGCCGGAATCTACATTACTTTTGATTTTAATGATTTCATTCAAATAATCAGCTCCACCATTGATCCAGCCAATTCTCCAACCTGCCATATTATGCGATTTGCTCATGGAGTTTAGTTCTATGGCGACCTCTTTGGCACCTTCCACTGCCAAAATGCTGATCGGCCTGGAATGTGGCAAAATCATGGAATAGGGATTATCATGGCATATTAAGATTTTATGCTTCAAACCGAAATTCACCAATTTTTCAAACAATTCCTCGCTGGCTTGCTTGCCGGTAGGCATATTGGGGTAGTTTACCCACATCATTTTCACGCCCGAAAGATCCATTTTTTCTAAGGCGTCAAAATCCGGTTCCCAGCTTCTTTCGTTCATGGGGAAATTTACCGCCTTGGCACCAATCATTTCTGAAACGGAACGGTAAGCGGGGTAGCCCAACTCCGGTACCAAAACCTGATCTCCGGGATTTAAGAAAGCCAAAGATATATGAGTAATGCCTTCTTTGGAGCCTAAAAGCGGTAAGATTTCCTGATCTTGATCCAATTGAACCCCATATACACGATAATACCAGTCCGCCATCGCTTTTCTTAAAGGCTCAATCCCTCGGTAAGGTTGATAGCCGTGAGCATCAGGTTTTTGGGCGGCAGTCTGCAAGGCCTCTATGGTTGCTTCAGAGGGCTTTTGGTCAGGATTGCCAATGCCAATATTAATAACAGGTTTGCCTTGAGCCATAAGCTCGCGAACCTCTTGTAGTTTGACGGAAAAATAGTATTCCTTGACACTATTTAGCCGTTCGGCTCTGGAAATGATCATGTGAAATTATATTAGGGAGTTCGAAAAAAAAGATAATAGAGGAGTGGTCTGGCTTGTAAGATTTAAGCCTGATAATAACGATAATAATAATATCGTACGGGGATGATATGTACGCTTACGTTATTCATTTTCTTTTTCGAATGGGACAAACATAAGGTACCCTAATTAAAATTCCAATGGTTATCCTGAAAAAAATATGTCTATTTCATAAAATTCGGTGATTTATTAGGTGAATTTAAAAGATGACGATAATTAATTATGAAATTTCCGATTATCCAATGGCAGATATTCCTCCGTCCATCTGAATGATTTGCCCGGTAACCCATTGGGCATGTTGTCCCAAAAGGAAACTTACCATATGTGCGATATCTTCACTATTCCCAATTTTTTGAAGAGGGTGGCGGTTTTGCGCCTGTTGTATTTTTTCTGGACTGGAAAGTAATTGGCCCGCAAGCGGAGTCTGGACAAGGCTGGGAGCAATCGCGTTGATCCTTATTTTAGGCGCCCATTCCGCGGCTAAAGACCGAACTAGCGCTTCGACGCTTCCTTTGCTGGCGCTAATGGAGGAGTGATACTTCATGCCCGTTTGTACTGCCACCGTACTGAATAATACCACAGCGGCCTCGGCTGATTTTCGTAAAAGGGGAAAATAATGTTGTAATGTTTTGACGGCACCCAGGAAGTTGAGTTGCCAGTCTTCTATAAACAAGTCTGGTTTGATGCTTTGAAAAGGCTTCAGCTGAATAGATCCGGGGCAATAAACAATACCGTCCAACTTTTCTAAAGCAGGGAAGTTTGGGGCTTCCTCAAGGATATTCAATGGGTAAAAGGAAAAGTCCGGATGATTTATTTCCGGAGTGTTTCGGCTCAGGCCAATCACTTGGTGGCCTGTTGCAAGGAGGTGGGAGGCCGATGCAAGTCCTATGCCGCTACTTGCTCCGACAATGAGTATATTTTTCATATGGGGTATCTTCATTGATTTTCAAGATACCCCTATGTGAAACTTAATTGTTTGTGACTTTGTCCAATACATACTGGACCAGCTGCTTCATGTGTGGTTTATAATCTCCTCCAAATTCACCTCTTAGCCTATTGGCAATGATCAGGCAAATGGTGGCGGCATGATGTCCCAGCATGGCGGAAAGCCCATAAAGAGCCGAACATTCCATTTCGTAATTGGTGATTTTTTGTCCTTCAAATGCAAAGGAGGTGATTTTCTCGTTTAGCCCGGTGTCCTGAGTCTTTAAGCGGAGCATTCTACCCTGAGGTCCATAAAATCCGGGGGCGGAAATGGTTACGCCGGCGGTGGTGTGCTCAGATTTCAGCTTTTCAATTAAATCGGCAGAACCAGGGACCACATAGGGAGCCGTAAGCTTTGGCGACCATTGCGTATGCTGCATGAATGCGGCCTCTAGCGCATTATCGGAAACTTCTTCCCGGTTGGCGTAAAAATTTAACAGACCATCAAAGCCCATGCCCTTTTCGGATAAAAGGTAAGAGTGAACCGGAAGGTCCGCCTGTAGTGCACCCGAGGTACCAATTCTGATGAAATTCAGACTTCTTTTTTCTTCTTTGACCATTCGGGTATTCAGGTCAATATTCACCAAAGCATCCAACTCATTGATCACAATATCAATATTGTCGGTACCGATGCCCGTAGCCAGAACGGAGATTCTTTTTCCCTGATAAGTACCCGTTTTGGTGATAAATTCACGATTTCTCTTCTCTACCTCTACTTTATCAAAAAAGGAGGCGATTAAATCCACCCTGCCAGGATCTCCCACCAATAAAATGGTATCCGCAATGTCTTCCGGTAGGAGATTCAAATGGAAAATACTACCATTTTCATTGATGATCAATTCCGATGGTTCAATAGCTTTATTCATATTCATTTATGTCGTTTTGCATTATTTTAACCAATTAGGTGGTCTGTTGGCTCTCGAAGTTACATAAAAAGTACAAAACCCTAATGAAGAATGGGGTACAAAAAAAGCGCAATCCGGAGTGGATTGCGCTTTTTGGGGGAAGTTTAATTTTTAAAATTTGAATCTTACAGAAATTGCAATGTCATCGGCATGAAAATCTCCTCCTCCAGGGCCGAAAATATCAAAGGCCGGCTTCCAGTCCATACTGATATTCAAAGGGATTTCATCAAAATCATATTGAAGGCCAATGATGCCATCGATGCCGACTGTTGCCCCATTGATGATCTTGGTATGTGCACCGGCTCCTGCATACCAACTTAAGCCCGGGACCTCCGGAGAAATTAAACCAAAATTGTATCGATATAGTCCGGTGACAATGGTGGCGCCTCCTTTAAATTGCAGTAAGCCTTCCACTGACTGAGGTCCTCCCAATTGATAGACGCCAGAGATTCCCGGAGCTACACTCAGTCGCATACCAAGTTCAAGATTTCCCTGAGCCTTAGTGGATTGTGAAGTGGCCTGGGTTTCCGCCTGTGCGAAAGCGCTAATCATCAGGCTTAAAACGAATACGATAATTTTTTTCATAATACACGCTGTCTTATTCTTTGCGCAATCTATACTAAATAATCAATTTATCAACGATAATAGTTTATATAAATATCAAAATTAGGTATATGATAAAATTATCTTGGAATGGCCTGATAAAGTGGGGGTTTAAGATTTATGCGTAGTTGTTATCTAATGATCTGCTAGTCATGTTGTTAAGCTTGTAAAGTATTTGATCCAAATCTTCTGCGCATATTTTCATTTTATGGATAATGTCCTGAATTTCCTCTGAATTATTTTGGTAGTAGGGTAAGATATTGGAAAGCCCCAGAATGGAAGCTACCGGAGCTCTGAGCTGATGAGAATTCAAGTGAGCGATTAATTCCAGCTGTCGGATTTTCTCTTTCAGCTTGAGTTCAGAGTGTTTAATTAATTCAATGTTTTGAATGGTACCAATGCTTTTGGTGGGGCGATTATTTTGATCTCTTTCAAATACTTTATCATGACGGCTCATCCAAATATATTTTCCATCAGCGGATTTAATTCGGAATTCAATGCCGAAGGTTTGGTCATCTTTGGCGAGTAATATTCGGGTGAGGTGTTTCCTGATCTTAAGATGATCTTCCTGGTGAATTAAACTAGTCCACAGGTAGGCAGAGTGTTCCTCCAGAAAAGAATTACTATAGCCCAATTCTTTTAGCAAATTACCCAGTCGTAGGTGTAATTTATTCTGCCGAAGGTCATAAATATTCAGGCAAATGGGGGCGGTGTCCAAAAGTCCTTCTAAATACCTTTGATGTGTTTGTTGCTTCCACATATTTTTTCGTGTAGAAGTAACTTCTTTAATGATTCGAATGATATAGGGCTTTTTTTCCTTGGTTTTATCTACCCAATATCCATAAGAGTGAAAGTGCAGGACGGTACCATTTTTACTTATGAAGCGATAGTCTTTGGGTTTTCCTGCAAAATCTTTTTTGAAAAAATCAGATATGGTAAGCATTTCCATATCATCGGGATGGATATGATTTAAAAAAGCGAAAGGGTTTTTAATAATGGTTGCGGCCTTTATGCCTGTAATTTTTTGAAAGACCGGAGAGATGTAGTTGAACTTTTTTTCTTCCGGGGAGATGATCATAACTATGTCTTGCTCGTCTCCACTTAGTTTTGCAATTATTTCTTTCATGGGGGATGGTGAAGAATTAACCAGAGATTTTATTTTCTCTAAAAGCTTAGGGAGTAATCGGAATCAAAGGTTTTTGGTGAAAAAATAACAAAGGTAAGTTATAATGGGTTTGTGGATTAATTTACGATTTTATTTTAAAAAAGGTTTATTCGACTAGGTTTCAGGAAAGTAAAAATGAGAATTAGTCAAAAATAATGTTCAAATAGCCTTGTTTAAGAAATGTAGTAAAACAAAGTTAATTGAAAATTAATCGCTTTTTTTTCTGCATTACTTGTGAAATCCCAATTTTTCGTACACATTTGCATCCGCAAGTCAGGACGACCAGCTCCTGCTGAACTCCCCCAGGGCCGGAAGGCAGCAAGGGTAAGTGGTTGAGCGGTGCGATTCTGGCTTGTCTTTTATTATCTTTCTTCCCCAGGCGCTTCCGATCAGAAGGGCTTTTTTTATACCCGTTTTTTTGGCAAAGACTGCCTTTTGAAAAATTTATTCCCTTTTTCCTTGCGCCACTAAGAAATTCCCCTACCTTTGCATCCGCAAGTCAGGACGACCAGCTCCTGCTGAACTCCCCCAGGGCCGGAAGGCAGCAAGGGTAAGTGGTTGAGCGGTGCGATTCTGACTTGTCTTTTATTTTCTTTCTCTCGCAGGCGCTTCCAATCAGAAGGGCTTTTTTTGTGCCCAAATCTTTCTATTGTCCATCTTTTCTGAGCCGGACTCTTGTGTTAATAATATTTATCCGCCTAACTTATTGGGAATCAAAAGAAGAGTGGTTGTTTGGGAATGATTTTTCAAAAAACGCCTAATTTCGCTTGTATTGCCAGATAAAAGCCCTACTTTTGTCATGCGATTCGACAAGAACTGCTCCTGTTGAACTCCCCCAGGTCCGGAAGGAAGCAAGGGTAAATGGTTGAGCGTTGCTATGTCGGATCGTTTTTTTATGTCCAAAAAATACAATTTTTCCCCGGGCATAAATTCCTCCGGGTTTTAGATAATTTTCCCACTTTCATTGTAAATTCTTTCGGCTTCTGTTTAATTGTTTGGAAATCATTACCAATCAAACAATAGCGAAATGAAATTTTTTATCGATACCGCCAATTTGCAGGAAATTGAAGAAGCTGCCGCCCTGGGTATACTTGACGGGGTGACGACCAACCCTTCTCTTATGGCCAAAGAAGGTATTAAAGGGAATCAGGCGATTTATCAACACTATAAAGAGATATGTAATCTGGTTGATAATAATGTGAGCGCGGAGGTGATCTCTACCGATTATGCAGGTATTTTAAGAGAGGCCGAGCTACTGGCGGCCATTGATGCCAAGATCGTGGTTAAGGTCCCGATGATCAGGGAGGGAGTTAAGGCGATAAAATATTTAAGTAGTCAGGGCGTGAGGACCAATTGCACCTTGGTGTTTTCCGCTGGTCAGGCGCTGGTGGCAGCGAAGGCGGGCGCGACCTATGTTTCCCCATTTGCGGGGCGCTTGGACGATATCAGTGCTGATGGGATGGCATTACTGGGGCAGATTGTGGAGATTTACGACAATTATGGTTTTGCTACAGAAGTTTTAGGGGCTTCAATTCGTCACCCTATGCACATTATTGAGGCGGCTGAAATGGGAGTGGATGTGATCACCGCTCCGCTGAAAGCATTGGAGGCATTATTTTTACATCCCCTGACCGATATTGGCTTAGAGAAATTTTTGGCAGATTATAAAAAATCTCAATCCTGAAACTGATTCGGGAACAAAAAGTAAAGCCTAATAAAAAAGTATTTTGGAGAAAGTAAATATCTTTTGGTTCAGACGAGATCTTCGGTTGCACGATAATCATGGTTTTTATCAGGCATTGAAGGCCGGGGAATCGGTGGTTCCTGTCTTTATTTTTGATCGACAAATTCTGGATGAATTGCCGGAAGACGATCCTCGAATCACTTTTATATACGAACAGCTTGAACATTTGCAGAAGCAGTTGCCCCAAGGCGCTCTGATGGAGTTTTTTTATGATGCTCCCAGGGCTGCTTTTGAAAAACTGCTGGACCATTATGAGGTGAAAGCGGTATATACCAATGACGATTACGAACCTTATGCCACCAAAAGAGATGGGGAGCTCGCGGAATTTTTTGCGAGCCAAGGGATTGCCTTTCATGTTTTCAAGGATCATGTGATATTCGAAAAATTGGAAGTGGTGAAACCGGATGGTACCCCATATAAAGTTTTCACGCCATATAAGAAAGTTTGGCTTGAGCAGTTTCGCCAACACCCTCCGAAAAATTATCCGTCTGAGACTCTGCTGGATCAGCTTTTTCAAGGAACTGCCCAATTTCCAATGCCGAAATTGGAGGAAATGGGGTTTTCAGGGGAGGGATTATCCATTCCTGACAAGAAGGTGCCAGACGACCGGCTGATCGAATATGGAGATAAAAGAGACTTTCCGGCCATAAAGGGAACGACAAGGTTAGGGGTGCATTTGCGTTTCGGTACGATCAGTATCCGGCAGTTAGCTTTGAGGGCGAAACCCTTTTCAGAAGTTTATTTATCAGAGCTGATTTGGCGGGAGTTTTATATGATGATCCTTTTTAACTTCCCTCATGTGGTGGATAAAGCCTTTAAGCCTCAATATGATCAGGTGCCCTGGAGAAATGACCCTAAGGCTTTTGAGTTGTGGTGTAAGGGGGAGACGGGTTTTCCCATGGTAGATGCGGGTATGCGAGAGCTGAATGCAACCGGTTATATGCATAATCGGGTTCGGATGGTGGTCGCCAGTTTTTTAACCAAGCATTTACTGATTGATTGGCGTTGGGGAGAGGCTTACTTTGCGGAAAAGCTCCTGGATTATGAATTGGCTTCTAACAATGGAGGCTGGCAGTGGGCTGCCGGTACCGGCACGGATGCCCAGCCCTATTTTCGGGTCTTCAATCCTGAAAGTCAATTGAAGAAGTTTGATCCTCAATTAGAGTATGTGAAAAAATGGGTGCCCGAATATGGAACCATGGGCTATGTGGCACCTATGGTGGATCATAAATTTGCCCGGCAGCGCGCTATTGATACCTACAAGGCTGCTTTAACTTAAGTCGGGTTATTTCTCCATAAATGCTCATTCAGCGGCAAGGCGGAAAAAATGACGGAATATTCCTATTCCGAGTATTTTCCCTGTAAGCAGATGAATGGGGAGAAAGCAAGCCTATTCACATTTCGGCTAATGGAAATCAGTAAAACCAATATTTACAAACTGAAATAAAATCACTTAAAGTAACGAGATGAATCTAGCGGTGAATAATCCGGCCGAACTCTTGATCATGCTTTTTTACTGCCTATCCTATCTATTTGCGTCCTATTTGATTTAACAAAAAAAGCAATTCCTAAATTGAGTTCATTCGGTGCGGAAGCTCCATACTGATGATAAAGAGTTGTCCAAAAAGCTTCCTATTCGGAGGCTTTTTGTATTTTGCGGCCTATTGAATTTAAATTTTTTATGAGTCTATCCGCGGCTTTTTGGTGGTTGCCCCTTTTGTGTTTAATCCTTTGGATGTTAATGGATTCCCTTCCTTTCAAAACTGGGGGCGAAAAGGCTAAACTTCCGAAGCGTTTATTTTATTTTCTGTTTTGGTATGTTTTGCTAGTGGTCGGTCTGGCCATCGCCTGGTATCAGCACATGCCTTTGCAAGGATTTCATTTTTTTAATGATCTGGATGAATGGATGGGCATGGACAAGCTGGGACATTTTTTCACTTGTTTTCAAATGGTGCGCTGGATGAATGCTTATTTGAAAGCCGATATTGCAGAGGATCAAAAACGTCACCGATTTGCTTTTTGGTCGGGGGCTTTGGTATTATTTCCTATAGAGCTCATGGATGGCTTTGGAGCGGGCTATGGCTTTTCGGTATATGATATGTTGGCAAATGCGTTGGGCGCCTTTGCGGCTTTTATACAGCTTCAGACATGGGGGAAGGTCAGATGGTTTCCGCGTTTTAGTTTTTGGCCATCGGACTGGGCGCAGCATAGGCCGCAATTATTGGGGAATAATCTGGGAGAACAGTTGTTGAAAGATTATAATGGTCAGGTGTATTGGTCTTGTTATTCTTTACGGGCATTGTTACGAAAACCATGGGTGCCGTCTTTTTTGATGCTGGCCATAGGATACCGTGCTCAGGGAATGGTGTATGGCAGAATGGAGGAGAATTTGGCGCAGGGCTACCAGCCGACACCATCCTTACTCATTAGTGTTGATTTTGATTATGAGCAGCTACCTCTAGGGCCTTTTAAAAAGATTCAAATGATTTTGGAGATGATCAAGCTACCTATGCCCACTGTGGAGGTGAATAGCCAGGGAGAAGTGGGATTTTCCTTATTTTATATTTAGGGACTAAGGTCTTTATTCAAAAGGGAGATTCTTTCCTTTTATTTCTTCAAAAAAAGATATTCGGTTAAAGGTATTGAGTAACAGCTATCACTTGTAGTTAATTCCTTTCATTTTCTCTTTGCATAAGCTCGTAGGCGATCGTTATTCAGGTTTTAAATCAAAAAAAGCATTTAAACCCGATTGATCCATACCTCCATCTTCCATTAGTAGAAAGGCGGGGAAAATGAAGGATTAGTTCCCTGTTTAGCGTTTTTTCCAAGCAAGCAGGTGAATGAGGGAAAAGCAAGCTAACCCAAACTGGGTTATTTAAAATCAACGAAAATGCGCATAAATAAATTTTCCCGAGTAACTAGGGTTAGTTTGATATATTCAGCGGTGAATAATTCCACTTAATTTTAGCATACCCATGAGCCGACGTTGATTTTACTAATAAATCGCGATCAGCTGAATTTTTTCTTTTTCGGAATCCAGAATGGCCCCATTTTCAATTTTCAGAATACGATGCGGGTGTTTGTCAATCAGGCTATAATCGTGGGTAGCCATCAGGATTGCAGTTCCCTGACTGTTGATCTTATCTAGTAATTCGTAAATCCCTTCCGTAACCTCCGGATCCAGATTTCCGGTTGGCTCATCCGCAATTAAGATTTGCGGTTCATTTAATAAAGCTCTGGCAATTACTACACGCTGCTGCTCTCCGCCGGAAAGCTGGTGAGGCATTTTGCTGAGATGACCG
Organism: Persicobacter diffluens; assembly: GCF_036244895.1. Lineage (NCBI taxonomy): Bacteria > Pseudomonadati > Bacteroidota > Cytophagia > Cytophagales > Persicobacteraceae > Persicobacter > Persicobacter diffluens. Next base: position 2,665,656 of record NZ_BQKE01000001.1, on the reverse strand, counting down.
GTCAGCCCTACTTTCATCAAAACATCAGTGATACGACTTTTTATTTTTCCGCTATCTGTCCAGCCGGTAGCTTTCAAAACGAACTCTAAATTTTCTGAAACCGTACGGTCTTTGAATAGCTGAAAGTCCTGGAAGATGATGCCAAGTTTTCTTCTTAACATCGGTACGTCCTTCCTCTTTATCCCATTAATGGTAAAACCTGCTACCGTAGCCTTGCCCTCTTCCAATTCCAAATCAGCATAGATGGTACGCAGCAGAGAAGATTTCCCACTTCCGGTACGTCCTACCAAATAAACGAATTCTCCCTTGCCAATATTAAAGGAGGCTGATGTTAAGACCGTTCGGGTTTCCACACTGATTCGTGCATTTTCTAATGCTACAACGGGTAAGTCGGAGAAGGCTGACATAGGGAAAAAATTAAAGGTTCAATGGTTGTAATTTGCCAAAAGGAAGGGCTTCAATGATGGCTTTTAGGGCTTCTTCTTTTCCTTCCAATCCGTATTTCTCGAGTTTTTTTAGCGGTCGATCAGCACGGAAGTAAGCCACCAATACAAAATTATCATCGCGGAGCTGAATATAATCCGGGATCTTCGCTTTTCCTTTTACCTTAATAATGTACATAATAATCCGATTTCCATGCGAATATATAAAAAAAACGGCGATCGCCGCTTTTCTTATCTATTGCTTTGTGGAATTATTCCGTTGGAATTTTATCAATTTTCAAATAGGAGGTCATGATTCCTTTTATCAGAGCGGAAGAAAATCCCTGGTGTTCCATCTCATTAAGTCCTGCGATGGTGCAGCCTTGCGGGGTGGTCACCTTATCAATTTCAAATTCCGGATGTTTTTTATTTTCTATTAACAGGGAAGCGGCGCCTTTAACCGTTTGCGAGGCAATCAGCTGGGCTACCTCAGCCGGAAAGCCGATTTCAATTCCCCCCTGGGAGGCGGCCCGGATAAAACGCAAAGCATAGGCAATACCGCAGGCGCCTAATACTGTGGCAGAATTCATCAGCTCTTCATTAATGATGATGGCCTGCCCCACCTGATTGAAAAGTTCCACCACCTCTTTTTGGGTGCTCTCAGGAGCATCTGCTGCGGCAATACAAGTCATGGATTCCCGAATGGCAATGGCAGTATTGGGCATGGCCCTGAAAAGGGCAGGTCCTTCCCCAATAGCTTTTCTCATTTGCTCTAGGGATACTCCTGTCACTACGGAAATAACGGTTTTGTCCGGTGTAATTGCGGATTTTATCTCCTCTAATACTTTGGTGGCTAAATGAGGTTTTACCGCAATGATAATCCATTCTGCCTGCTGAGCTGCAAAAAGATTATCAGACAATACGTTTACGCCGCGTTCTCCCAGTGTTCCTAATTTGGCGATTTGCCTTCGGGTAACAAAAAGGCTTTCGGCCTGAATAAAGGATTGGTCGATCAAACCAAAGGCTATTGCGGATCCTAGATTTCCTCCGCCGATGATGGCTATTTTCCTGCTCATAGTAAAGGCTTCATAAAAGGTGATTTTGAATATAATATATATTTTCGCAAAATCATCCGATTTTTGTTGGACCAGTTTTTTTTAGCAGGGGAGAAGGTTCGCTGAATTGATATTTTGAAACCACGAATTTCCCTAATTATCACGAATTATATCTCCGGTTTTGTAAGAAGTAAACACCTCTCAGGCCATTTCCGAAAAGAAAATACACTATCAGGCAATATCTCTTCCAAATTACATCCAATACTACAAATTAGTGTAAATCGTGAAATTAGTGATTAAAAAACACGCTTCGGGGAAATTGTTAATCCAAGCACTTGTCAATTACCAAGGATTTGTCTTTTAGCAAGCACGAATTTCCCTAATTTTCACGAATAATATTTCCGGTTTTGTAAGGAATAAACACCTCTCAGACCATTTCCGAAACGAAAATACCCTATCAGCCATTATCTTTTACGAATTACATCCATTACTAAAAATTAGTGTTAATTCGTGAAATTAGTGGTTCCTTTCTTGCATCCAACTTCCCTTCAATAAAATTCGCGGCTTAGGGAGCGGTGTAGCGATCCTCGCATGGCTCTTGGTAATATTGCGACCGCTTTAGTATTCAAATGGCTCGCAATGACACTACGCCCAGTTTAGTCTTCCCACACCTAACTTATTTCCATAAATTTTCGAAATTTGTGACAACAATTATCACCTTACCCTTTCAAAAAAATTAGTGTTAATTCGTGAAATTAGTGGTTAATAAGGCTTCAACCACCGTTTTAAGCTAACTCCTCAGTCCAGATCTTTCACTAACTGATATCGCTCCCAAAACTCCATAATATCCAGGGTGAGTTGATTGCGATCAGCAAAAACCACGAACATAAAATCGGGTTCATAAAATTCCAGAAAAGCAGCGGCTTCCCTTTCTGAAATATTGAGCAAACTACTCACGACCTGATTGTTGAGCTTTTTTTGGTAAATGGCAGCGTAATAATTTATTTGCGCTTCTTCCGCCAGTATTTTTTCCATCTTCCGAATTTCTTTTCCTCTGCGTGAAACGGCATTATAAATTGAAGTAATCGGACTACCGATGGCGCCCATGGCTTTTTCAAAGCCCGTGAGGTCACGAGGTTCCGGATAGGTGCCGTCGGGATTTTGTCCCAGGCCCGGGATGTAATAAGGTTTTAGTTCTTTCTTACGCAGGGGGTGATCCTCTCCGATGGCAAAAACGTCCACATTTTTTAATTGTATGGCGGTTTCCTTTAGCAGGATAACATTGGGCAAGGTCAGGTCGGTGGTGTCTTTGAAGCAATATTCTCCATAGGCGAAGCCCAGGGCACTAAAGATAAGGGTGTCTTCCGGATAAATTTTTACGGCAAAAGCACCATCTTCATTGGCGGTAATACCGCGGATACTTCCCTTTCTGACAATTTGGGTAAAAGGAATCGGCGCCCGGGTGGAGTCATTCAGAATGATTCCTCTGACCACTATTTTTTGCTTTACTTCCAGGCTGTCGCTTTGGGCAAAAGAGAACAGTGGTAAGAGTGTGAATAGGAAAAAAAAATATAAGTCTGCTCGCTTCAATATCTCGTCCGGTTATCCGCCTAATGATTTATAATAAAGTAAAGGCTAATTGAATCGCTTTCCAAAAGTGGTACGCTTATTTCACGTTTTTTAACGGAAAAGCAGGGCAGAGGTGCAAGAGCGCGGTAATTTTGCGCGCTTGTTTATACTTGCTGCCCTTTCAGGCTTTTAAACTGCATTTGGTGCAAACGCGCATAATAACCATTTTTGTCCAACAGACTTTGATGGTCGCCTTCTTCCACGATATGGCCTTTGTCTAAGACTAAAATCTTTTCTGCATTTTGAATGGTGGACAGACGGTGAGCAATCACAATGGCAGTACGGCCTTTCATTAAGCGTTCAATGGCGGTCTGAATCATTTCCTCTGTTTCAGAATCCACAGACGAAGTGGCTTCATCCAAAACAATGATGCTGGGTTGGTAAACGATGGCTCTTACAAAAGAAATTAACTGGCGCTGACCAACGGAAAGGGTCGCTCCGCGTTCCATGACATTGTAATCAAAGCCACCTGGAAGTTTTTCAATAAAATCCAATGCACCTACCAAACGGGCTGCATCCTGAATTTGCTCATCAGTAATGGATTCATCCCCTAATCGAATATTCTCCCGAATGGTATCTGAAAAAAGGAAGACATCCTGCAATACCACTCCAATATTTCTTCTTAAAAAGGAAAGCTGATAGTCTTTTACCGGAATCCCATCAATTTTTATGCTTCCTTTCTGAATGTCATAAAAGCGATTAAGTAAATTGATGATGGATGATTTTCCCGCTCCGGTGGCCCCAACCAAAGCAAGGGTATGTCCCTCTTTTACTTCAAAAGTAATATCTTTTAGGACAAAATTCTTTTCATCGTAGGCAAAGCTGACATGGTCAAAAGAAACATCGCCTTTGATGCCATCTGTAATAAGTTCACCATTATCAGCAATTTGGTCTTTGCTATCCAACAAATGGAAAATTCGGGAAGCCGATACAACACCCATCTGCAGGGTATTGAACCGATCGGCGATCATGCGAATGGGGCGAAAGAACATTTGAATGTACATGATAAAAGCAATGAGAATACCGGGCGTTACCCGGCTGTCTTCCAAAATTTCCTGTGCTCCATACCAAACCAGCAATCCGATAGAGGCCGCAGAGATAATCTCCGCCACCGGAAAATAAATAGAATAATAAAGTACTGATTTTAGATTGGCGTGTCGGTGTTTCTTATTGATCTCCACAAATTTCTCATACTCTCTCTCTTCACTGTTGAAGATTTGCACAATAGACATCCCCGTTATGTGTTCCTGTACGAAGGAGTTCAATTGAGCTACTGCATTTCGGACATCGGTAAAAGCCACTTTGATTTTTTCTTTGAATATATAAGTGGAAAAAAGCAGAATGGGAAGTGTGGAAAGGCTGATCAAAGTGAGTCGCCAGTCGGTATAAAACATGATGGCGGTGATGACAAAAAGCTGCAAAACATCCCCGATGATGGCTGCGACTCCCTGACTGAAAACCTCCGCGAGGGTTTCAATATCGGAAACGGTACGGGTTACCAGTCGACCGATGGGGGTATTGTCGAAAAAGCGCAACTGTAAACTCAGCAAATGATCGTAAAGCTGATCCCGAATATCTTTAATGGTGTACTGCCCCAGCCAACCCGAGATATAAGTGTGCAGGTAGGTGACGATTCCCTGTAATACCAAAAGGCCAATCAGGAGGATGGTCATGTTCAGTAAGCCCGGGAAATTGCCATTGGCCACATGCTCATCTATGGCGATATGGATAAGGTAGGGGCGCAATGGGCCAAGTGTAGCGACTCCTATAGTGAGGAGCACTAAAAAAAGAAACTGTTTCCAGTAAGGTTTTACAAATTTGAAAAGGCGCTTTAGGACTATGGAGTCAAATACCTTTCCGCTAATATTTTCGTCTTTCAATGGTTTTTCGCTTGCCGTCTTATACTAAAACGTTTGGTCAAAAAAAGGTTAATGTCTTGTTCTTATTTATTGGACGCTCCCTCCATAAATGGATAAAGCACTTCGCTGAGGTAAAGTCCGTCTGCCGGAACCGATCGTCCCGCAACAGACCGATTTTTACTTTGGATGACTTCCTTGACGCCTTCAGCCGGCATTTTTCCTCTGCCCACTTCCAGTAAAGTTCCCACCACTGCGCGTACCATATTTCTTAAAAAACGGTTGGCCGAAATATGAAATATCAATCTGCCGGTTTTTGATTCATATTCCCATTCCGCCTTATAAATGTCACAGAAATAATTGTTCACATCAGTCTTTACCTTGGAGAAACACTGAAAATCCTGTCGTCCCAAAAGAAAGTCCGCTGCCTGATTCATGGTAGCTATATCCAGTTTTTCTTTGTGAAAATAGCTTAATTCCTGTAAAAATGGGCTTCTTTCCAGGTGAATATGGTATTGATAACTTCTTTTGGTGGCGTCAAAGCGGGCATGTGTCTCATCTCCGACCTTGAATAAATTTTTGATTACGATATCGAAGGGCAATACTGCATTAAATTTATACTGATATAATGCAGTATCCAGCGCTCTCTCATGGTCAAAATGCGCAAATTGCTGCATAGCGTGCACCCCGGTATCGGTTCTTCCACTGCCGACTATCGCTGTGGCTTGACCCAAAATTTTGCTGAGTGCAGTTTCAATTTCTCCCTGAACCGTTTTTACTTTTTGATTCTTTTGGCTTTGCCAGCCATGGTATGCCGTGCCTTTATAGGCGATTTCAATAAAATAGCGCAATTGCTTTCCTTCTTTTTGTAACAAAATAAAGCATCCCTCTGATAATTCTCAAATCTATGAGCATGTTTAAAAGCCAAAATTCGCAGCGAAAATTTGAAGTATGGCAGAAGCGAATCAGCATTATTTTGATCGAATAGCATCGCTATTGTTGAGCAATTATCTGAAATCGCTTCCAATAATTCGGACTTGAAGCCGGAGGGTGTGCTTTGAAGCACGCTCCAGGCGGCTATAAATAGAGGAATAAGGGTGACCCTGCCTGATTTTTTTGTCAGGCATATTTTGACCAGTCTCCGGTAGTTTCTTCCTTAAGCGTTTGCTCCTGAAAAAATATAGTATTTTGTGTGGCTTTTGTTTCAGCTTCTTGCCGGATTGTTTTTCACCTGAGGGGATTTTTGTAATTTTGTCGCTGAGAAAATAATAATCATTATGATACAACGTATTCAGACCGTTTTTTTATTCCTGGTATCGGTTTTATTGATTGCCGCCTGTTTTTTTCCATTGTGGTCTTACCAGCCTGAGGGAGGAGATGCCCATGAATTATTTTTGACCGGTTATCAGCATATAGTAGATGCTGAAATGGTAAAAGAAAATCTTCCGTACGGATTATTGGGAATGCTGGCCATTGCCGCAGCCACGATTTCAGCCATCTCTGTTTTTCAATTTAAGGATCGGATGAAGCAATTGAAGCTAGGGTATATCAACGCCTTTATGATGTTGGCCATCATGGGTGGAGGACTTTACTTCATTAATATGGAATTGATGGAAAGCGTTGGCGCTAAAGGTGCTTACGGCATTGGTTTTTGGTTGGTGATCGCTGCGGTGGTTTGTAATATGGCGGCCTCCAAGTTCATTCGTAAGGACGAAGAGTTGGTGCGCTCCATGGATCGTATGCGCTAGTACAAAAAATAATTTCGATAAGGAGCCGGCTTTTCTTGTGAATGGCCGGTTTTTTTGTGTCTGCCTGAATAAGGTATTCATCTTACGTTACTCGTTTTTCCGGAAGGAAGCCCTATTGCCGCTAATTTTCATTTTTAACCGGAATTATTTACCAGTAGATTTAGTAGGTTATTATGAAGGGGTGATGATCATTTTATTACGGTTGGTAAAGCTGATTTTTTTATCGCTCAAAATTGGGTGAGCTCGCTTGCTTCTTATTCATTTGCTTGGTTAGAAAACCCAAAATAGGAAAACTTCTTTCATTTTACCGCCTTGCAGCTAATGAGGATTTAAACCGAATTATTCACCGCTAATTTTAGAGGCTACTGTAAGAGGCCGACTATCACTTAGTTGTTGTTTGTCCCGCCAAATTTCCGATAGTCCAAATTTGGGTAGGCTTGCTTTCTCCTCATTCATCTGCTTCGTTGGAAAAAATTCGAAATTGGAAACTATTCCTTCATTTTTTTCGCCTTACAGCTAAACGAGGATTTAAGTATTTATAATCCGGCTTAAGCAAGAATATTCCGGCTTAAAGCCGGGCGATGTTTTTTTGAGATGGAGTAAAACTCAGGGAGGATTGCGCGGTATTTTATTTTTAAAGAGGGTTAGGATAAATGTCCATATAAAAAAAGCGACCTGCTTTATCAAAACAGGTCGCTTAAAAAAAGCCTCCAGTGGAAATTGAGGCTTTATATTGTTTTTTTATTTTGTCATTCGAAGGGTGTAAGTACCCACACCTTTCACTTTTGCTGAAGAAGCAGAGTTAGTGAAATTGATGGTCATTTCTTCCGCAGAAATGCTGTTGATTGTGATGGCATTAACAGTACCTCCTACAGAAAGTGCAGTAGTAGAAGAACCTTCAAAAGCCCAGTCAGAACCGAAAGCACCTGCGATCTCCGCATCAATACCACCTTCTTTTAATGAACCACCAGTGAATTCTTCGTTAGTTCCGAATTCTAATGTTAGTGCATCAAAAGCGGTATCATCGCCTAAGATTGTCTCGGCAGCAGTCCACTTGCCTTCTAATAATTTCGATTGTGTTTCTTGTTGTGATGGAGGAGTTGGCTCCGGATCATCACTACCACAAGAAGTCATCACAGCTACAGCTGCGAACATAAAAAACAATTTTGCAACTTGGTTGAACAGCTTTGTCATTTTTTGAACAAGTTAATGTTTAAAATAAAATTTGCATGTGTATACTCAAAAGGTTGATTAGAACCAATGATGACGCATTGATCCCTCAACCATTTTTGACAGTTTTCAGTGTACCAATTAATTCCCCACTCATCCAGATTGGATGTTGGCTCGTCTAAAAATACTAAAGGACATTTGGTCGCAAAAGCCAGGCCAAGACGCACCCTTTGTTTCATTCCCGATGAAAAAAATTTGATGGGCTTATCGGTATGTGCTTGTAAAGATAGGAATTTTATTAAAATATCAATGGAGAAATAATCTTTTAATTCCTTAAAGCGAAAGTGGAATTCTAAAAATTCACGCAGTGTTAATTCTTCCGGTAGTTCTAAATAGGGGGCGACATAGGTCAGGTGTTGGAAGAAATCATCTCCGTGGATTGTTTTTTCTCCCACCAGGTATTCTACTGATCCTTTGGTGGAGGGGGTAGTTCCCGCCAACACTTTCATTAGGGTGGATTTTCCACTGCCGTTTGGGCCGGTGATGGCGTAGGTGTTTCCACTTTCAAAAGTATAGTCTAAACCGCGGAAAACCCATTCGTTGATGTAGCGTTTGGCAGTTTGTTTCGCTATGATTTTAAACTCTTCCATGCATAAAAAATGACAGCCACACTGAAAGCTTATTTCAATGTGGCTGAAATTAATGAAGCGCAGATCAATTATTTGATAATTCCACGCTCTGAATTTCTGATGAAGTCCAGAATTTGATTTCTCTCTTCTGTAGTTGGAATTTCACTTTCCGCTACGGAAGTGGCTTTGGAAATATTGTATCCGCGATTGAAAATCGTGCGGTAGGTCTCCTGAATAATGTTAATTTGTTCGGAGGAAAAATTTCTTCTTCTCAAACCAACAGAATTAATACCACTATATCCACCCTCACGGGTAGTCATGGCGAATGGAGGAACATCTTTCCCTAGTCGGGTACCACCGGCTACCATAGTGTGGGCTCCAATCTTACAGAACTGATGCACCGCAGTAGTTCCACCAAGAATCGCCCAGTCTTCAATGATGACGTGCCCTGCCACCTGTGTTGCATTACCCAAAATACAGCGATCCCCCACAATACAATCATGGGCAATGTGTACATAGGCCATTAGCAAACAGTGAGATCCTACCACGGTTTTATGGCGGTCTACAGTCCCACGGTGAACCGTTACATATTCCCGAATGACCGTATGATCACCAATCTCTGTGGTGGAATATTCTCCTGCAAATTTAAGATCCTGTGGTGTGCCTGAAATAGCCGCTCCACAGTGAATCTCACAATTTTTTCCTATACGTGCACCGTCCATGATCACGGCGTTAGGACCTACCCAGGTGCCTTCGCCGATTACCACGTCTTTATGCACGGTAGCAAATGCTTCAATGGTTACGCCTTCACCAATTTTGGCTTCCGGGTGAACATTTGCCAGTTTACTGATATCTCCTTTCATTAGTCTTTAGGTACAATTCTAGCGGTCATTTCGCCCTCACACACCAAATCATTGCCAACGTAAGCCTCGCCTTTCATTTTAGCAATTCCCCTTTTTATCGGAGAGATAAGCTCACATTGTAATATAAGGGTGTCCCCCGGTTTTACCATTTTACGGAACTTCACCTTGTCCACGCCAAGGAAGTAAGTCCAGTGATTTTCAGGGTTTTCGTAATTCCCTAGTACCAAAATCCCTCCGGTTTGTGCCAATGCTTCAATCATTAACACGCCAGGGAATACTGGGTTGTCCGGGAAATGGCCTGTAAATATAGGCTCATTAATACTAACATTCTTAATTCCCGCTACATATTTGCTGTCCAGATGGAAAATTTTGTCCACCATTAAAAAGGGAAAGCGGTGCGGTAGCATTTCGGATATTTTGTTAATATCGCAAACTGCGGGCATTTTTGGATCGTAATGCGGGATATTGCTGTGGGTCTCCTGCATCATCTTTTTTAGCTTTCGGGCAAAGGCCACATTGGCGGCATGCCCTGGTCGTGCAGCCATAATTTGTCCTTTCAAAGGACGGCCTGCCAGTGCTAAATCACCGATAACATCGAGCAGTTTATGTCGGGCTGGCTCATTTTTATAGCGCAGCTCCACATTGTTCAGGAATCCCTGATTGACCACGATGTCTTCCTTGTTAAATATTTTTTGCAGGCGATCCATCTGCTCTGGCTGTAATTCGCGGTCCACAATCACGACGGCATTGTCAACATCTCCGCCGCGAATCAGGCCTTGCTCATACAACATTTCCAATTCATGCAGGAATACGAAAGTCCGGCATGGGGCAATCTCTTTTTCAAATTGCTTAATATGGGTGATGGAAGCGTGCTGCGATCCCAGAATTTGGGAATTATAATCCACCATTACGGTCAGACGGTAATCGTCTGCTGGCATGGCGGCAATATCAATATCTTTTGATTTGTCGCTATAATAAACGCTCTTAGGGATTTCGAAGTAATTTCGAAGGGCATTCTGTTCTTCAAGACCGGAATCCTTTAAGGCTTCCACAAAAAGAATAGAGGAACCGTCGGCAATTGGTGGTTCAGGACCATCCAGCTGAATAAGGGCATTGTCAATTTGTAAACCTACTAAAGCCGCCAATACGTGCTCCACAGTATTTACTCTGGCTTCTCCCTTTTGCAGGGTTGTTCCGCGAGAGGTATCTACGACATAGTCAACATCTGCCTCGACAATAGGTTGGCCCTCTAAGTCAACGCGCTGAAATTTATAACCGTGGCCCGCTTCTGCCGGCAAAAAAGTCATGGTCGCCATTTGACCCGTATGCAATCCCACACCGGAAACTGAGACCGGTTTTTTTATAGTGTGTTGCTTAGTGTTCATTGATAAATATAATTGGAGGGCAAAGTTAAGTATTTTCTTTTAATTCTTTCAACTCTGCTTCCAATTGAGGTAATTTCTTGAATACAGAGTAAGAACGAAGATAATCCTTAAGGTTGTATGCAGGAGAACCCATGAGTACTGCACCCTCTTCTTTTACGGATTTTAAAATTCCGGCCTGCGCACCGATGGAAACTTTGTCTGCCAATTGAAGGTGTCCGGCAACGCCCACCTGACCAGCAATGGTGGCGCCATCTCCAATTTTTGAAGAACCGGAAATGCCCGTTTGGGCTGCAATAACAGAATTCTTACCGATGGAAACATTGTGGGCTACCTGTATCAGGTTGTCAAGCTTTGCGCCTTCTTTGATGATGGTGGAGCCCATGGTAGCGCAATCTACGACCGTATTAGCGCCGACGCTCACGTTATCTTCCAGGATGACATTTCCCATTTGCGGGATCCTTTTATAGGTGCCATCCTCCTGTGGGGCAAAGCCAAATCCATCAGAACCGATTACCGCATTGGCATGGATATAACAATTTTTACCGATTACGCTGTCTTTATAAACTTTAGCGCCGGCATCAATAACAGTATTGTCACCAATTGTTACATTATCTCCAATGGCGGCATGCGGATAGATTTTTACATTGGTCCCCATTTTTACATTTTGACCAACATAAGAAAAGGCCGCACGATAGCCATTTTCTCCCATGGTAGAGCCTTCACCAATAAAGGAAGGTTCCTCTACGCCGGTTTTAGCATTTCTTTGAAATTTATCGACTTCCTCCAAAAGAGCAGTAAAGGAAGAGTAGGCATTTTTTACCCGGATGAGTGTAGTACTAAAGGACTGCTTAGGTTCAAAGTCTTCATTCACTATTACTCCACCAGCATTGGAGGTGTATAAGTAGTTTTCGTACTTTGGATTGGATAAAAACGAGATGGCTTCTGGTCCGGCTTCTTCGATTTTTCCTATAGTATTGACAGTTTTGTCGCCGTCACCTTCAATGGTGCCGCCCAAAACTGCAGCAATCTGATTCAGTGTAAATTCCATTCAGTCTCTGTCCTTTTTCAAAATTCAATCACAAAGATACATTTTTGGATAAGCATAGATAGTATTTTTTTACAATTTTGCTCATTGCCGTGATGTTTGGTAGGTCTGAAGCAGATTCCAAATCCACAATTTCCCCATCTTTTTGTAATATAAGTATCTGATCGCCATGGTTTAAGTAGGCGGAGTTCGATACGGCGCCATGGGCCATCAGGAAAGAAGCTTCTTGTTCACTTATCTTAAAATAATCACAAACTTTTTTTAATCCAGCCTTAATCGAGGGGGTTGGAATTTGTTGATTTTTGAGTTGAATTTTAAATATTTCGCGATTGAGTAATTGATGGCTTAATAGGGAAAGTACGCGGTCGGGATGATTCCCCCAGGTTTTCATGGCCGCGATGATGTCATAATCATCTAATTTTACAAAATATTGAGCGGCCAGGTCGAGCTGATCGAAATTTTTGTCCACGGGCTGTTTCAGAAAAAATGTCAGGGCCTCAGAGGCCGGAACATTTTCTCCGTTTCTGGCCAAAAATTGCGCTCTCTGAATCAGCTTGATTAACATTTGCTCTGCAGCCAGGGCGGTCTTGTGCAGATATACCTGCCAGTACATGAGTCGGCGGGCGTTAAGGAAATTCTCAATGGAGTAAATGCCCTTTTCTTCCACCACCAGTTGATCCTGATCCACTGCTAGCATTTTAATAATCCGCTGAGCGCCTATGGTACCTTCGTGCACCCCGGTAAAGAAGGAGTCCCGTTGTAAATAATCCAGGCGGTCCATGTCCAGTTGGCTGCTGATCAACTGCCCGAAGAATGGCCGCTCGTATTCCTTTTTGTACATTTTGATGGCTAAATCCAGGCTGCCATTCCAGGATTTATTGATCTTTTCCATCAAAAAAAGCGAGACATCTTCATGATTAACATTTTTTAACAAAGTAAATTCCAGCGCATGTGAAAAAGGGCCATGACCCAGGTCATGAAGCAGGATAGCGGCCTTAGCGGCAAGGATTTCACTGTCAGAAATCTCCACACCCCGGTCTCGTAATTGTTCTAGTGCTCTGGTCATCAGGTGCATGGCGCCAATGGCATGATGGAAGCGGGTATGCATAGCTCCGGGATAGACCATGTCTGTAAGGCCCAACTGGCGTATTCTGCGAAGTCGCTGAATATAAGGGTGTTCGATTAGGTCGAAAATGAGCTCATCTTTGATGTTGATGAAACCATACACCGGGTCGTTGATGATTTTCTTCTTATTCAAGGGCGCTTTTACTATTTTGCTATCGGATTGACTAAAAACTATAAATTTTTGCCAACGTAAATAGCAGTGATATTGGGAAGATTTTTACTTTTGAAATCCCTATTAATTATAATTAAAGAAACCAATAATCCTTGATTTATGCAAAGGTACAAGATATTGTGGGCAGATGATGAAATTGAATTTTTAAAGCCTCATATTTTATTTTTAGAGAAGAAGGGCTATGATGTAACGGCAGTAAACAGTGGGGCAGACGCGCTGGAGGAAGCGGGGAATGAACATTTCGATGTGGTGTTTTTGGATGAGATGATGCCGGGGATGACCGGCTTGGAGACTTTGCATCAAATTAAGAATATCCGTCCGAACCTCCCGGTAGTGATGATCACTAAAAGTGAGGAGGAAGATGTGATGGAGCAGGCGATCGGTTCCAAGATTGCCGATTACCTGATTAAACCGGTGAACCCGAATCAAATTTTGATGGCCGTGAAGAAAATCACGGACAATAAACGTTTGGTTTCGGAGAAAACGAATCAAAATTATCAGCAGGAATTCCGAAATATCTCCATGGCTTTTATGGATGATATGAACCATGAAGAATGGGCGGAGATTTATAAGAAGTTGACTTATTGGGAGCTGGAGATTGAGAGTTCTGACGATAGTAGTATGTCCGAGGTATTGGAGATGCAGAAGTCGGATGCCAATAATAAATTTGCACGATTTGTCATTGATAATTATGAGGACTGGCTGAACGATCCGGAATCTGACCGTCCGGTGCTGGCGCACAATCTGATGAAGCAAAAGGTGTTCCCGGTGATGGAAAACGGGAAGCCGACTTTCATGCTGTTGATTGATAATTTACGATGGGATCAGTGGTCCATTTTGGAACCATTATTCAGTCAGTATTTCAAAATTGATCAAAGAGAGACTTTCTATTCCATTTTGCCGACTACTACGGCCTATGCGAGAAACGCCATTTTCTCCGGTCTGATGCCTTTGGAGATGTCTAAGCGCTATCCTCATCTCTGGGTAGGCGATGAATCTGATGAAGGGAAGAATAATCACGAGCACGAATTCCTGGAAGAGCAGCTGAAGCGAATGCGTTTGGACTATAAATGGTCTTATCATAAAATTAAGCAGCTGAACCAGGGTAAGCAATTGGCGGAAAGTATTCATAATCTGATGAATAATGACCTGAACGTCATAGTCTATAACTTTGTGGATTTACTTTCTCATGCCCGGACAGAGATGGAGGTGATCCGCGAATTGGCGCCTAATGAGTCGGCTTATCGTTCCTTGACCAGATCCTGGTTTGAGCATTCACCTTTATTTGACATTGTTCAGCGATTAGCCAATAAGGATGTAAATGTGGTGGTGACCACAGATCACGGAACGATGCGTGTGAAGCGGCCTTATAAAATTATCGGGGACCGTAATACGAATACCAATCTACGCTATAAAGCCGGAAAGAACCTGAGCTTTAATGAAGGAGATGTATTGGTGAGCCGTAATCCTGAAGATCTGCATTTGCCAAAGCAAAATGTATCTACGGCCTACGTGTTTGCGGTGGAGGATAGCTTCTTTGCTTACCCGAATAATTACAATTACTATGTAAAATATTATAAGGACACCTTCCAGCATGGAGGAATTTCAATGGAGGAAATGATTTGTCCTTTTGTATCCATGGTGCCGAAATAAGGTCAGCTGCTAAAATTTAGCCGTATTTAAAGGGAAGTAAGCTTTTTTCTATCAAATTTGTAAAGAAGAAAGGATACTTTCCTTTGTTGTTTTAAGACAGTATCAAAATTTTTTTGCATTTTGAAAGAACAATTGATCATCGAGACTCACCGCTTGGAGGATTTGCCGCAGGCAGCAGCAAAGATGTTGGCCTTTGGGAGAGATTACCCTGTTTGGTTAATGAATGGGGAGATGGGAGCAGGCAAAACGACCTTGACCATTGCGCTATGTAAAGCATTGGAAGTGGTGGATGATCCGACTAGTCCGACTTATTCCCTGGTAAATGAGTACAGAACCAAGGCGGATCAGGCGGTTTATCACTTTGATTTTTATCGAATCGATGAGGAGGAGGAAGCGGAGGAAATGGGTGCGGAGGAATATTTTTATTCCGGAGATTTTTGTTTTATAGAATGGTCATCCATGATCCCTAATTTGATTCCTGATCGTCATTTACTTGTGGAAATTGAAGCGGTTGATGAATCACATCGGTTAATAAAACTAACCAAAAATGGCTAAACAGACTCCTTTTGGATTTTCAAAGTTGGCGCAGGAATCCTTGCTGACGCAGGAGAAACCAGCGAAAATTTCTAAAAAGCAGCAATCACTTCAAATCGGTTTACCGATGGAACGTTCCATGCAGGAAAATCGGGTCGCGCTTACCCCTGACTCCGTCGGGCTGATTGTGGCCAATGGGCATGAGATAGTGGTGGAAACCGGGGCGGGTTTATCTTCTAACTTTTCTGATGACGAGTATGCAAATGCCGGGGCTAAGGTGGCTTATTCCTCCGAGGAGGTGTTTGAGTGCCCGGTGGTGCTGAAGGTGGAGCCTGCAACCATAGAGGAGTTGGACATGATGAAGCCGCAGTCCACCCTGATTTCTGCCATCCATTTGGGGACGATGTCTTCGGCCTATTTAAAAAAGATAAAACAAAAGCGACTGACTGCTCTGGGTTTTGAATTATTAGAGGATAAATCCGGAGGAATGCCTGTGGTGCGGGCCATGTCGGAGATTGCCGGGATGAATGCCCTCTTTATCGCTTCAGAATATTTAAGTAATGTTCGCAATGGGCGGGGGGTGATTCTCGGTGGAATTACCGGGGTAGCGCCGACTAATATTGTGATATTAGGAGCAGGAACGGTTGCAGAGTATGCAGCGCGGGTGGCCTTTGCATTAGGTGCTCGTGTTCAGATTTTTGATAATCAGATTTATAAACTTCGTAGACTGAAGTCAGCACTAGGGCATAATATTGCCACCAGTACAATTGATACGGAAACCTTAAGAACCGCCCTGCGTTCTGCGGATGTGGTGATTGGCGCTATTCGTCCGGAAAAAGGTAGGAATCGATATTTTGTGACGGAGGAAATGGTGGGGAGCATGAAGCCCAATTCGGTGATTGTTGACATTACGATCGATCAGGGCGGTTGTTTCGAAACTTCCCGCCCCACCACTCATGAATCTCCCACATTTCGGAAATTTGAGGTGATACATTATTGTGTGCCTAACATTCCTTCCAGGGTGGGACGCACAGCGACGACCGCATTAAGCAATATTTTTACCCCTATCATATTGAAAGCGGGCGATCATGGAGGAGTGGAGGAGATGATGTTTATGGAGGAATGGTTCCTGAAAGCGGTTTACAGCTATAAAGGTTGCCTGTCCAATGAGGCCATTGCCAATAAATTTGATATGGAGTTTAAAGATTTAAATCTGTTTGCTCCACCTTCCATGGAGTAATAAAAAAACCGCTGAAGAAAAGTTTTCCTCAGCGGTTTTTTTGTGGTTTAACCTAGATGAATTCATGCTTAAATCCTCGTTTTGCTGTAAGGCGGAAAAAATGAAGGAATTTTTCCTATTTCGAGTTTTTTCCAACCAAACAGATGAATGAGGAAAAAGTAAGCTTTTCCAAATTTAGGCTATTAAAAATCAAAGAAAACAAGCTGTAATAAGTTGCAAATAAGCTATTTACTCTTATTTAATAAATTTAGCGGTGAATAATTCGGGTTAAGCTTCGTTTGTTATTACTCCAGCAAAACAAATGGCTGAATAATTCGGCTTAAAGCACCTTTATATTTTCATCCCCTTGAGGGTGACTTCACATCTTTCCTGGACGATTTCAGAAATACTGCGTTTTTCAATTTTAGAATCCAGCCAGACCAAAAGATCCAGATAAAGGAAAGGACGCTGCTCCCTTGGATCTTCTCTAAGTTGATGTAAAATCGTTCGGTATTTTTTAAATTCCTCCATTAGCTGATCATGTGCCAAATAAGGGAGTCTTCGGATAAACCTCAGGATCACCCGCTGCACTTCATATAATTCACTTTCTTTCATCAGGAATCGGTAAGTGGACTTAAGTAAATATTCCAGATAATCGTATTCCTCCAGTTCAAAATAGCAGATTACTAATAACAGGCGCGCAAAAGCATGAAGATCTCCCCTGAGCTCTGTGTCTTTGAAATCAACAATCCTGTTGAGGTATTTAATGGTGGTGTGGTAATCTCCATCCCCAAAATAAAGGCAGGCAATTTTATAATAAAGAGATAGGACAATGTGGTTATCCAGGTTTCGTTTATAAAGAGCAAGGCCTTCCTCTATCACGGGAACTTCTTTTATGCCTTCCTTATACTGCCCATCCATAAAATGCTTATTAATCAAATGGGTCGAGCGGGTCGTGAATTGCAGGATCCGAATATTCTCTATGTTCATCAATGGCTCTTCTTCATGAACTGCCTCTAATTCCTGAAAGATTTCATTGAACTTGCTGTAATAAGCCGAAAGAAAACAGGCATTCAGTAAGTTGTCAAGCCCCTTAATGTACATGTCTGGAATAATGGACTTCATTTCCGGTTGATCCGCAAATAGTCCCACCCATTTAGAACAATATTTATAAGCATTTCGGAAATCCTGAGTCAGGTAGTAATACCATTGTTTGGCATGATAAAGGTTAAGTTTTTCGTGAAAAGTTAACTCTTCTTCCACATATTCTGGCAGTCCTTCCTGGTACATCCGGTCTGCCTCTTCCCGGTAGGCGCCATCATAGGTATGTCCCTTTTTGAGGAAAAGCCCATATAATCGAATGGCCAAATTTGAAAAAAGAGACATTCTTTGGGAAATGGTATTGATCTTATCTGATTCCCGCGTCAGGTCTTCCGCGCGCGTTGAAATACTACGTGTAATGAACTGGCTTTCAATTCGCTTTTCAAACTCAATAATGGTTTTGATCTGGCGAATCTGATGGTATTTATAGGCCAAAGATTTAACCTTATCCAGAATTTTCAGACTTTGCATATAAAGCCCCCGATTGTACAGAATCTTAGCGTAGTCAATTTGTTCCCGAATGCTGATGGCAATATCACTGTTCTTATAATTCAGGCGGAGACTGGTAAGGAGCTGTTTGTACAAGTGTGCTTTAAGATTAGATAACTGCACTTTTTTGATGTCCTTGGCTTTTTTCATTAAAAGCACCTCATCATATTCTTCCTGCTTATCTATCAGGTCAAATAATTGTAGAAATTTTGCTCCCTCGGAACTACTGTTTCTTTTTACATAGAGCTTGAAGTTCCGTTTTTCGGATTTTGAAAGGGATTTTACCAGTTGAAAAAGATGGTCGGTTTGCTGCTTAGCCATAGTATCTGTAATTCCTGAAAAACAGGGGTAGAAAGCTGTTAGTCAAGGTTTTTGTGTTGTTAAAGTCCGTTTTGGGCTTCGTATAAGATTGTAATTTATGTTTTTCCTACAAAGCCCTATTCCAATACATTTGAAACCATAATAAGATAATAGAACGGGAATATCCCACGGAATGGCTTCAGATAAAAGTCTAAAAAAATATTTTTTTGTTAAAAACCCTAATGAATATATCCTAATAACGATTCACAAATATGGATAAAGAGAAAGTATATATCTTCGATACCACCCTAAGAGATGGTGAGCAGGTGCCGGGATGCCAGCTAAATACTGATGAAAAGGTAATTGTAGCGCAGGCCCTGGAAAGCCTCGGCGTGGATATTATCGAGGCAGGCTTTCCCATTTCCTCTCCTGGTGATTTCGAAGCGGTGGAGGCAGTGTGTAAAGCCGTGAGGGAGCCCGTAATTTGTGCGCTAACCCGAGCAGTGAAAAAAGACATTGAAGTAGCTGCCCAATCATTAAGATATGCCCACAGAGGTCGTATTCATACCGGAATAGGGACTTCAGACTATCATATAAAATATAAATTCAACTCGAATCCGGAAGAAATCATCCGACGCGGAGTGGAAGCAGTAAAATATGCGAAGAACTTTGCTGAGCAGGTGGAATTTTATGCAGAAGATGCCGGACGTACCGATAATGAGTTCCTGGCACGTGTGGTGGAGGCCATGATTAAGGCCGGTGCAGATGTGGTAAATATTCCGGATACTACCGGTTATTGTTTACCAAACGAGTATGGGGCTAAGATCGCCTACCTGAAAAATAACGTTCCCAATATCGATAAGGCGATTATTTCAACGCATTGTCATAATGATTTGGGAATGGCGACAGCCAATTCAGTTGCGGGGGTAATGAATGGTGCGCGTCAGGTGGAAGTTACCATGAATGGGATTGGCGAACGTGCAGGGAATACCTCCCTGGAGGAAGTCGCCATGATTTTGAAAAGTCATCCATATTTGGATCTCTATACCAAAATTCAATCCATCCAATTAGCCAAAACCAGCAAGCTTGTCTCGACGATGATGCGTATGCCGGTACAGCCTAATAAAGCGATTGTGGGAAGAAATGCTTTTGCGCATTCCTCCGGCATCCATCAGGATGGGGTGTTGAAACACCGTGAAAACTATGAAGTGATTGATCCTAAAGATGTAGGGGTGGATTCTTCCGAAATTATTTTGACTGCTCGCTCAGGTCGTGCAGCATTACGCTACCGTTTGGAGGGCATTGGCCACAAAGTAGAAGGCGGAGCGTTGGACTCTATCTATGAGAAATTCTTAAAAATGGCAGATGAGAAAAAGGTGATTGAGGATAATGACCTTCACCTGCTTATCGCTTAAATAATATTCATTTGGGTTTATGTTGTTCGAAAGGCATTGCAGCAATTGCTGCAATTCGCCTTTCCTTTTTTGCCCTACTATCGGATGCCTAGCCATCCTACTCAACAATGCAGCAATGATGAAAAAGACCTTATTTGATAAAATCTGGGAAAAGCATGTGGTTAAAGAAATTGAAAATGGCCCATGCGTTTTTTATATCGATCGTCACTACGTTCATGAAGTGACTTCCCCACAAGCCTTTGCCGGTTTGGATGCGCGCGGAATGAAAGTGCGTCGTCCGGATTTAGTGACCGCAACGGCTGATCACAATGTTCCGACCATCGATCAGCATCTGCCGATCAAAGATGAGCTTTCAGCTAAGCAGGTGAAAACCCTGGAAGAGAACTGTGCCAATCATGGAATTGAAGCTTTTGGTTTGAATCATAAACACCAGGGGATTGTCCATGTGATTGGTCCGGAAATGGGATTTACCCAGCCGGGTATGACCATCGTTTGTGGTGATTCGCATACTTCCACCCACGGTGCTTTTGGCGCGATTGCCTTTGGTATTGGTACTTCTGAAGTAGAGATGGTGTTGACCACCCAGTGTTTGATGCAGCGTAAGCCCAAGCAAATGCGAATCAATGTGGATGGAGCGCTAAAAGCAGGCGTTACCGCTAAGGATGTGGTGCTTTATGTGATTTCTAAACTAACGACTTCCGGTGGGACGGGGTATTTTGTAGAGTTCGCAGGTTCTACTTTCCGGAATATGACCATGGAAGAGCGAATGACGGTTTGTAATATGAGTATCGAGATGGGGGCACGTGGAGGTTTAATTGCCCCGGACCAAACCACTTTCGATTATTTGGAAGGTCGTCAGGAAGTGCCTAAGGGCGCTGACTTCGAAAAAGCAGTAGCCGAATGGTCTCAGCTATTTACAGAAGAAGAAGCTGTTTTTGATAAGGAATACCATTATGATGCCCAGCAGATTCCGGCCATGATTACTTTCGGAACTAATCCGGGAATGGGGATTGGCTTGAGTGATCATATTCCAACAGCAGACGAGGTGGATGATACGGAGAAACGCACCCTTGCCAAGGCTTTGGATTATATGGATTTCCGAGAAGGAGATGCCATTGCAGGTAAGAAGATCGATTATGTGTTCATCGGATCCTGTACTAATGGCCGTATCGAAGATTTACGTGCCGTTGCGGAGGTGGTAAAAGGCCATAAGAAGGCGGATCACGTGACCGCATGGATTGTTCCAGGCTCCAAATTAGTGGAAGAGCAAGCTATTGAAGAGGGGATTAAGCAGGTATTGAATGAGGCGGGATTTGAGCTTCGTCAGCCGGGTTGTTCTGCGTGTCTGGCCATGAATGATGATAAAATTCCGGCAGGAAGCTATTGCGTTTCTACCTCTAACCGAAATTTCGAAGGCCGTCAAGGTCCTGGTTCCCGTACGCTTTTGGCTTCGCCGATTACTGCAGCGAAAGCAGCGATTTCAGGAGTGGTAGTGGAAGCATAATTTTTTATTGAACGAACATCATGGAAAAGCTAAAAATAGTTAATTCAACTTATATTCCACTTCGCAATGAGAATGTGGACACTGATCAGATTATCCCTGCACGTTTCCTGAAGGCTACTTCCCGTGAGGGCTTTGGAGATAATTTATTTCGCGACTGGAGATATCAAAAAGACGGATCGGTGAATGAAGATTTTATTTTCAATACCGGCAAATACAGCGGTAAAGTATTGGTGGCCGGGAGAAATTTCGGTTCCGGTTCCTCTCGTGAACATGCTGCCTGGGCAGTTTATGATTACGGTTTCCGCGTGGTAGTTTCTTCAGCCTTTGCCGATATTTTTAAGAATAACTGTACCAACAATGGCTTGTTGCCGGTAGAGGTGTCTCCTGAATTTTTGGAGGAACTTTTCAGCCGCGCTGAAGCAGATCCTAAAACCGAGGTAACGGTGGATTTGGGGGCGCAGACCATTAAAATTGAGGGCACTTCACTTTCAGAATCTTTTGAGATCAACGGTTACAAAAAACACTGCCTGATGGAAGGTTTGAATGATATCGACTTCCTGTTGAGCATTACCCCTGAAATTGAAGCATACGAACAAGCAAAATAAAGATGTCTAAAGTCACTAAGAATATAACTGTTTTACCGGGCGATGGAATCGGTCCGGAGATTGTTGCTCAGGCACAAAAAGTGCTTCAAGCCGTGTCGGAAAAGTATGGAGTAAATTTTGAATTCACCGAAGGATTGATCGGCGCCGCTGCCATTGATGCCACCGGTGACGCGCTACCAGCGGATACAGTAACCGCCTGTCAGCAAGCGGATGCTGTTTTGCTGGGTGCGGTAGGCGATCCAAAATTCGATAACGACCCGAATGCCAAGGTGCGTCCGGAGCAGGGATTGTTGGCCATTCGTAAAGCCTTGGGCTTGTTTACCAACATTCGTCCCATCCGTACTTTCAATGCACTATTGGATCAAGCACCGATTAAACCGGAGCGTTTGGAAGGAGCCGATTTCGTGATTTACCGCGAGCTGACCGGAGGGATTTATTTTGGCGCCAAAGGTAAAGAAGGTGAAGACAAAGCTTATGACCACTGTGTTTACGAGCGTTCTGAAATTGAGCGAATTGCACACCTGGCATTCAAAGCTGCCACTCAGCGCCGCAATAAACTAACCTTGGTGGACAAAGCCAATGTATTGGAAACCTCCCGCCTGTGGAGAAAAGTAGTACAGGAAATGTCCGCGGATTATCCTTCTGTAGAAGTAGATTATCTGTTTGTGGACAATGCCGCCATGCAGGTGATTTTGAATCCGAAACAATTTGATGTGGTATTAACCGAGAATATGTTCGGGGATATCATCTCGGATGAAGCCTCTATCATTTCCGGTTCTTTGGGGATGTTGCCTTCGGCTTCTGTCGGAACAGGCTCTTCCCTTTTTGAGCCGATTCACGGTTCTTATCCTCAGGCTGCCGGTAAAAACATTGCTAACCCAATGGCCACCATTTTGTCTGTAGCGATGATGCTGGACCACTTGGAGTTGTTTGATGCCGCAGAGGATGTGCGCAAAGCCGTTGACTTCGCTTTGGATGAAGGATTTGCCACAGAGGATGTGAACAAAGCCGCACCGCAAAGTACTACCGCAGTAGGTGATTTTATCGCTGCGCAGATAAAAGATACAGTCTCAGCTTAATTAAAAGTCCTTTAACACCTTTTTATTAAGAATATTCTGTTGTTTGTTACCCGCTTTTACTTGAAAGAGTAGAGTGGGTTTTTTTGTGTCTTTTTCGGGGTGATCTTCCTGAGGTTGTTTGAGACATCGGTAGGGGCGCTTTTTTAGCCAACTGGCTTCACTTAGATCAGTAAAAAAAGGAGCTTCAATAATTTTGCTGGCCCTCTCTATTTGCCAGGACGAACTGAGTATAGTGGTATTTGCTCAATTATGCACTACCAGATTCAAAATAACTAACCTATTAATTCAATACCTTGCGTTGAGGGTAGTTTCAAAAATTTTACCACACCCTATTTCGGTAAGCTTGCTTTTTGCCTATTCAATTGCCTGTTGGGGAAAAAAATGAAATAGGGAGCTGTTGGTTTATTTTCCCCGCCTGTATCTGATTGAGGGTTTAAGCATGAACAATCCGGCTTAAGGATGTATTATTGCTTCGGTTGAGACTCGAGGCTTTGTTTGAAAAATAACTTTTTTGTTTTTTTGGTAGCGCCTCACATCATTACTAATGAATTTTGTAATAAATCTATAGTAAATAAAAAAGCCCGGAATATTTCCGGGCTTTTATCATTTTTTGAAAGCCTACTTTTTAGACTTGCTGAAGTCTTAATTTTAGGTTTTCTATTTCTTCATTTTTAGCTGCTAACTCTTTCTGGAAAGCGAGGGTTCTTCTTTCTGCCTCTTCCTGAGTAGCAGTAAGCTCTTCCATATTTTGTCTCATTTCTTCTTCTTGCGCTCTTAGCATTTCGGCATTCATCTGCGATTCTTCCAAAAGCTTTTGCGTACGAATATTCACACGATGATTCATCACGAAAGCCGCCACACTTTGGCCCATATTTTCAAGGAAGGTAATCTGGTGTTCCGGAATAATATCGAAGGAGGCCAATTCAATTACGGCTACCACCTCTTCATTGTAAAGGAAGGGGATAATAATCAGGTTGGTCGGGTTCGCACTTCCAAGGCCGGAAGTAATATTTACATAATTCTCCGGAATTTCGGTGAGGAAGATGCGTTCCTTTTCTAAAAAGCATTGCCCGATAAGTCCCTCTCCAATGTTGATTCGCTTGTCCAGGTACTTTTTTCGATCATAGGCATAGCAGCCTGCCATTTTAAGGTATTCGTCATTGTTTTCCTGGTTTTCTACCAAAAAAACAGCTCCCTGGTTAACACCCATATATTTTACCAAAAAGCTAAGTAACTTATCAAATACGGCATCCTTATCCTCTTCTGTTCGAAGTAAGTGATCTACTTTGGACTGTCCCTCAGCGATCCATTGTCGTTGCTTGTCCTCTTCCTGTTTGATCTCGATTTCACCGATGTATTTATTCAGCTCGTCGTTCTTCACCGACATCTCTTCTTGTTGCTTTTGAACATCCTTCATCAATACCAAAGTTTTATTCTGATTTTGGGTATTGATATAACGGAAGGTCAACATGATAAAAAACGCAATAATCAGGGCGGCAAACACTGCAATGTAATGCATGAATCCGGTAGTGAAAACCGAAATATCCATATCATTAATGTTTTTACCACTGGCCGTTACCAGGTAAAAGAAACCTCCCAGGGCAATAAGGTTGGCAGCAGCAAAAAGACTTTTTTCTTTTTTGGTGAACAACAAAAAGCCTACTAAAGCGAATGATAATTGCAATAGGGCAAGGCCTACAATTAATTCATCTCCAGGTTTTCTTAATGCAGTGTGGTATAAAGACAAAGCGATGACCGAGCCAATAATTAAAGCTAGACGACTGATGTCAATCTGCTTAAATTTGTTCAGCAATAGCGGAGAAGCAAAAAAAGTGGTTCCGATAATAGGGTATATAATACCGGTAGGGAAAACGAAAGCTGAAATTAAGGTGAAAGCAAGACCTACTATAGTAAGAAAAAACGAAATAATATTCGTTAACTGATAATTAAACTCTTCCTCTTCCGAAAGGCCTTTCGGAAGGGTGGAGAGAAGGATAGATTTTAGTGACATTTTACAATCAATACAGGTTGGTGAGTAAAACTTCTAATTTTGTTTTAATATTAATATGCCTGTTAATTTAGGGATTGAAAATGAGAATCTCAAAAAAGTTATAAAATACTAAAAAAAAAGAAGGCGTGGTTTCCCACGCCCTCAGTTTGCAGAAATAAAACTCCTCGGAGTCTATTGTCTTTCAATTATTATAGCTGTAGCACCGCCTCCTCCGTTGCAAATTCCTGCAACACCAAGGTTACCAGTTTCTTGTCTTAATGCACTTAATAGTGTGATTAATATCCGGGCACCGGAGCAGCCTAGTGGGTGTCCTAATGCAACAGCGCCTCCGTACACGTTAATCTTGGTAGGATCCAATTTGAGTTTCTGGATGTTGGCAATGGCGACAGCCGCGAAAGCTTCATTGATTTCGAAAAAATCAATGTCTTCAATTTGCTTTTCGGCTTTTGACAATGCCTTTTGGATAGCTACTGTGGGGGCTGTGGTGAACCAAAGTGGGTCCTGAGAGGCATCGGCAAATGAAATGATTTTAGCTAAAGGTTTCAGTCCTAATTCCGCTACTTTATCTCCACTCATGAGCACCACTGCGGCAGCGCCGTCATTAATAGTGGAGGCATTGGCAGCAGTGACGGAGCCCTCCTTATCAAAGACGGGCTTTAAGTGCGGAATTTTATCCAAATTAACGTTTCGGAATTCCTCATCCTCTTCCATAATGATGGGCTCCCCTTTTCTTTGTGGGATTGCGATGGGCGCTATTTCAGATTTGAATTTACCAGCCTCCGTCGCACTTTTTGCTCGCGTATAGGATTCCACCGCATAATCATCCTGCATTTGGCGCGTAATTTTCATTTCTCTGGCCGTATTTTCAGCACAATTGCCCATGGGGAATTTATAATAGGGCTCAAAGAGCCCATCCTGCACCAGCCCATCCACTAATTGGACGTGTCCGAATTTATTCCCGGTTCTGGCTTTTGGCTGGTAAAATGGAATGTTAGACATGCTTTCCATGCCTCCTGCTACGACTACCTCATTTTGTCCGCTCATAATGCTTTGAGCCGCAAGTGTGACCGCTTTAAGGCCGGAGGAGCACACTTTATTAATCAGGGTGGAGGGGATTTCATATCCGAGTCCTGCTTTTACGGCGACTTGTTTGGCAGGGGCTTGTCCCAGATTGGCAGCAACCACGTTTCCCATGAATATTTCATCTGGTTGGAAAGCATTTTGGGGCAGTTTGTCTAAAGCAGATTTTACGGCATGAGCACCAAGTTCAGTGGCGGAGAAGCCGGAAAGTTTGCCCATAAAACTTCCCATCGGGCTGCGGGCTACCGACACGATAAATACATCTCTCATTTCAGGTTTTGGGTTTGTTGTTTATTTAAAATACAATTTTTAACTGTATTTTTCAAATGGAAAAACCTGAATAATAGTGTGATGGTGACGGCGTTAAGCCGGATTACACCTTTTTACCTCCTCGTTTCGCTGCAGTTGGAGAAAAGGTAGGATTAAGCTCCTATATCGTTTTTTTCAACTAATCGGATGAAGGAAGACATAGTGACTACCTCAAAATTTGACCTATTAAAAAAAATGGATCTATTCAAAATGCGCAAATAATGCAAATGTTATAGTAACTCCCTGAACCTAGGGGTGGATAATTCGGGTTAACATTCAAAAGCCTCTCCCAGAAAGAAATAGCAATGAGATCCTAAATGTCCTTTTTGAAGCCATTCACAATAGCGTTTCATGCCATTTACGGTGATAAGCAGACGGGCCTTTTGATGAATGATTTTCAGCATATTGGCAGGGAAACCGGTAGGGGTTTCTCTGCAAAGAAAGTCGGTATAATGCATTTCCTCCTGCAAAAGGTTGATTTCGCGGTGTTCATTCATAAAATCTTCCAGCCACGGGAAATACCTACCTTCCATTTCCAGTAATTGATCGTGGGCCTCGGAGCCGAAAGCCATTCGAAGCAGGACCTGAAATTGCCGGTTATCTTCAAAGGCCATGGCCACCTGAGTGCTGAGGTAAAGATTGCCTATGTTTTTTTCTTTTTCGGCCAGGAAATATTGGGCAGAAACGGGCGTTCGGGCCCATTGCGGAAAGTGGGATTCGTTAAAGAGGGATTCCAGTTTTCGGTATCTATCAAAAATCATAGGTATGCTTTAGAAAGATTACCGATTCCCGTCCGAATTGTTTGTTGAATCTGCGTGGATTCTTGCCAAATACCGGCAGAAGGGTGTTTTTAAAAATTGGGCGATTGGTTTTCTATTATAAGCGCATGTTTAAAACCGCACTTCCCGACTGCAAATTCGAATTATTGGAGGCGATATTGGATAATTTCTCAACAATAGCACTGCTATTCTCTCTTAATAATCGGGTACCGCTTCTATAGTATTTCAAATTTTCGCTACGAATTTTAGCTTTTAATGTGCTCTAATGCCTTTATTTTTTTGGTCTTTGGTTACGGAGGATAGTCAATATCATATAAAAGCCCAAAATGGAGCTAAGGAAAAAGCCAATAAATCCCAGAATGGGGATATCATAGATGAGTGGAGGGATTTGTGCAAAGATGATTACTGAAGAGCCAATGATAATTGCAGCAGTGATGATGGCCAGAGAGATGCGATTGGTGGCGGAGTCAATGGTTTGGCGGAAATCCTCTAAGCCATGATGTTTAATGTCTATTTTGAACTTTCCCTCTTTAGCAGTATCAATAAGGTCTTGTAAATCATGTGGGACATTTTTCAATAAAGTGCCTAAAGTGAATAGGGAGCTGAGGCTGTCTTTGGCAATTTTTTTCGGGTCAAGGTGATTGAGTACAATTTTTTTCCCAAATCGGCGAAGCTTATCAAAGATTTCAAAGTCAGGATCCAGGTTGCTTCCCAGTCCTTCCATGATCAGCACAGCGCGGAATACGGAGTGAAGGTATTGTGGTAATTCTATCCGGTATTTATAAATCAGGCTGGTGAAGGTTTGGGCCATTTCCTTTAATTCAATATCGGCCAGGGACCGATCAAAACGCTGAATTACCATTTCACATTCTGATTCAAAGATTTTCATGTCCGTGATTTCATGGGAAATGGCAATTTCCTTGACCGTTCGAGCTATTTGACGGTAGTCTTTTTGTAGAAATTGAAAGAAAAAACGGGAGAGTAGTTCTCGTTGGGAACTGGTGAGCCTACCCATATTTCCAAAATCAATGAAGCAGATTTCTCCATTGTCCTGTACCAAGATGTTTCCGGGGTGTGGATCGGCATGGAAAAATCCATATTCCAGGATTTGGCTAAAGAAAGCATCAATGAGGGTGTCAATCATTTGCTGCTTCAGGGAGGGATCTTCAGGCTGCCATTCATCGATTTTATGGCCCTTCATCATCTCCATAGCAATGATTTTTCCGGAACTACAATACTCGTAGGTTCTGGGGCTGGTGAGTCCATCCCATCCTTTATATTGATGATAAAATTCCTTGATGTTTTGAACCTCATTCCGAAAGTTTAATTCCTCCAGCATGTGCTTTTGAAAGCTCTCCACCAGTTTTACGGGCTGAAAGGTGGCGAATTTTTCTATATTGGATTCCGCCTGAGAGGCAATCAGATGCAGGATTTCTAGGTCCGCTTCAATGATGGTGGCAATGTCAGGGCGCTGCAGTTTCAGCACCATTTCTGTTCCATCGACATGAATAGCCCTGTGGGCCTGAGCTATTGAGCCGCAGGCCATGGGTTGATGGTTTACGTATCGGAAAATTTCCTGGAAGGGTCTGCCCAACTCTTCGGAAATAAATTTTTCCACATCCCAATTCGGTACCGGACTGGATTCTTTTTGGGTTTTGGCTAATTCCTCCAGCCATTCTGCCGGTAGCATGTCCGGCCGGTTGGCCATGATCTGGGCTAATTTTACAAAAGTGGGCCCTAGTTCTTCCGCCGCCAGACGAATGCGTTGCGCTCTGGTGTATTTTAAGGTTTCCTCCGAAACTGTTTTGTTCAGCAGGGGAGTGGAGACTACCAATTCTTTAAGGCGGGAATTTGCGATAAAATCTTCAAAACCATATTTGATTAGAATGGAAATGATTTGCGCTATGCGTTGATTCTTGCTCGTTCCTGCCATAATTTTTTGATATAAAAAAAGCAGGAGACGGGCCCCTGCTTGTACGTTTTATTTTTTCACCTGATATCCGAAGGCCTCATTTGCTTTATGCGGGTAACGAAGAAATACTTCATTCACAATTTTTTGCATCGTCTTATCCGGATTTTTCATTTTTCCGTCAATAGATCCGGTGGCTACCCCTTGCCAGATTAACTGCTTTTTCTTAGCATCCACAATGTCAATGACCAGGTTGCCTTCGGTATATTCCGTCACCTGTGGACCACGATAGGGGCCCCAGGGACCGTACCAACCACCCCAATAGGGATCGTAGTAAACGTTTTTCTTGTCTTTTGTTTTGAGGTAGAAATTGATCAATAAATCGGGATTGTTTTCTACTTCTTCATAACTTCTGGCGGACATTTCTCCCCCAATATTGGACATCACACGTCTGATCATCAATTCATTCAGGCCTACATTGATTTTCTGATCAGGGTCTTTGATCATGAAACTGTAAGTTTGGTAAGAAGAGAAATCCGCTCCGCGATCATAGTCATAGGAGACATTAACACTGCTACAGGCAGAGAAAGTGAGAGCGGCGATTAGTACGAAAAATAGATTCTGCCAATTTTTCATCGTCTATAAAATTAAGTTTGAACTCATTGTACAGTGGCAAATAGGGATCGCTATTTTTCAGAAGTTAAGTATGGTATTTGAATAAGGGAAAAAAATATTAAATATCCGATAAAGAGATGGTAATAAAACGAAAAAAGATCACCCATAAGATGATCTTTTTTGAATTTTACCAATCCGGTTTACTATTGTCAGGC
Organism: Persicobacter diffluens; assembly: GCF_036244895.1. Classification (NCBI taxonomy): domain Bacteria; kingdom Pseudomonadati; phylum Bacteroidota; class Cytophagia; order Cytophagales; family Persicobacteraceae; genus Persicobacter; species Persicobacter diffluens. The sequence continues at coordinate 2,635,740 of NZ_BQKE01000001.1, read as the reverse complement.
TTTTGAGTGGCCTTTCTTTTATTCTGTTGCAAATACTGCACTTCGGCATTTCGCATGGCATCCAGTATCATCCTCGCCTTATCTTCAGACATATTCATTTCCTGTAAACGCTCTGCTGCCGAAGGGCTTGGAGGAGGACTGTCTTCCTCGTTTTCTTGCTCTTCATTGGCCTGGTCCTGCTGCTGCTCACCCTCCTGAGGTTCCTGCTCTTGTGGGTCTCCCTCTTGCTGCTCAGCATCTTCCCCCTGTTGCTCCTGATTCTGTTGATCCTCTTGCTCTTCCTGGCCTTCCTGCTCTTGCTCCTGATTTTCAGAATTCTCCTCTTCCTTCTGATTTTCTTCCTGATTCTGCTGGTCTTGGTTTTCTTCCTGATTTTCGTCCTGATTCTCTTCGTTTTGCTGGTTCTGCTGCTGATTTTGTTGATCCTGCTGGTCTTGTTGTTCCCGGATTTTTTTCAGCAATTCCTGCATGGCCAGATTGTCCGGCTCCTTTCGAAGTCCTTGTTCCAAGGCGGCGACCGCCTGGGGGATCTGCTTATTGATGTAGAACTGGGCTCCTTCGTGAAACTCCGGGGGATTACTGATCTGTGCCTGTGCTGTATTCATTAAGCCAAAGCATAACAGACTAAAAAGTGTATATAAGATCTTTTGCTTCATGATGTTATTTCGCATTAATTTCTGCCACCACACGGGTTCGATGAATATAATCATTATAGTTCGCAACGGAAGGATCCTGCTGCAAGCCATCTTCCATTAATTGCAGGGCTTGTGCGTAATTTTTTTGCGCAATCAGCTGGTCTGATTTTGCTTTAAGCTGTTTTGCAAATGGAGTTAGTGGCGGAATATCTGGTTCCTGGTTTTGATCCTGTTGTTGCTTATTATTTTCAATTACTTTTTTGACCAGCTCATAGTTATAGCGTGCTTCTGCATTATTGGGGTCCGCTTTTAAGGATTCTTTAAAATGGGCCAGGGCTTTGTTAAAGTCCTGCTTTTGATACTGGATCACCCCCATCTGCTGATTGGCTTCGGCGCGAATGTCGGTGTTTTGGCTTTCCACTACAGCACTATAGTACTTTTCTGCATTGGTGGTGTCCTGCAAATGAAAATAGGCATTGGATAAATTTAAAACGGATTCATCCTCGGCCACCTTTAAGCTGTCAATAAGCTCATGATAAAGCGTAGTGGCGGTTTGGAAATCTCCGGAAAGCATGGCTTCCTCTGCTTTCTTTTTAAGGGCATTAGTCTTGGCAATATGATTGAAGCCGTCAAAACTAAGGGCCGCAAACAATAAGATAAGAAGCGTTCTCATATTTTGATGGTTCGGATGCTGGTCAAAAGATCAATGGCCATAAGGAGTAAACCTAATGCCAGAAAATAATAAAATTTATTGGCGGAAACATCCACCCGGCGGCTGTCACGCAGCTCGCCTTCTATTTGACTGATATTATTGATAAGTTTTGGAATATCATTACGCTGATCATTTACTTCAAAATAGCGTCCCCCGGTTTTAGATGCCAGCTTTTTAAGTGCAGTGGCTTCTAATTTGGTGACCACCGGACGGCCTTGCTTATCCCTTTTATAGCTACGTCCCATGGGGATTTTTCCACCATCAGCAGTTCCTACTCCAACCGTAAATAATTTAATGTTGTTTTCTACAATTTGGCTTAGTGCCTCATTAGTTTTCTCTCCAAAGTCCTCTCCATCACTAATCAAAATGATTACTTTTGACTTAGGCGTATTGGCAGATTCTTCTTCGCTGGATATTTTACTAAGTGCCATTTCCAAAGGAGGGCCAAAATCAGTTCCGGAATGTGGCACCAAGCCGGTATTCATGGTCTCGATAAAAAGATTTAATGCACCCTGATCATAAGTGAGCGGACATTGCATAAAAGCTTCAGAAGAAAAGATGACAATACCTACCCGGTCTGAATTGAAAGCGCTGACCAGGTTTTTTAGTTCAAACTTTACTTTTTCCAGGCGCGAAGGGGGAATGTCCGTCGCATTCATGGATTGGGAAAGATCTACACAGATCATGATGTCTTTTCCTACAGATTTTATTTCCTGGGAGATTTGTCCGAAGGAAGGGCCGAGTAATGCTAAAATAAAACAGCCAAAATACAGGGAGCGTAGCACCAGTTTAATAAACACCCATTTGAATCCGGCTCGTAGCCTATTAGCGATTCGGATGTTTCTCCAGACAAATAATAAGTAGAGCAATACGAAAATAATGATGAAAATTGATTCCGTAAGCCCGAGTGATTTATACCAGGTCATATAATTTTGAAAAATTCTTCTGCGAAAAATAGAAAAAAGGAGCGCCGATAGCAATATCTATAGGAATTCCGTCTTGCTCCCCGTTGGCCCTTGCCTCCGATTTTTAAGGCCTAATATTAGCAATGTTTGAAAATGGAATCAAGCTAATTCCGCTTGAAGGAAAATTTTTAACATTTTTTACAAATCCTTTCCACTCACTAGAAGGTTGGAAAACATGAATTTATCTGTTTGGTGACGCTGTCGGGAAATTTATCATCATTTATTTTTTTGAGGGAAGGTTTGGTGGATAAAAATAAAGCCCGTATGTTTGCATCGCTTTTGAGGGAAACGCCCTCAGAGACGCAGAAATGGACATTCTTATCCGCTTCGAAATCAGAAATTAGTTTTGTCGCTCAAAAGAAAATAATCGCCATTTGAATGTGAGAAAGATTTGAAATCTTGATATTGTACTAAACAGAATGTTGTGTTGATTTAGCCGGATAAGGCTTGATCAATAATAAAAATAAGGGCTCTTAGCTCAGTTGGTTCAGAGCACCTGCCTTACAAGCAGGGGGTCACTGGTTCGAATCCAGTAGGGCCCACAACTTAATGTTGTTGGGGAAGAGATTTACTCAAACCTTATTTACATCACAAAAATCTTTAGCCTCCATAGCTCAGTTGGTAGAGCAACTGACTTGTAATCAGTAGGTCGTTGGTTCGAGTCCGACTGGAGGCTCCAGGAGAGTTGGGTGAGTGGCTGAAACCACCAGTTTGCTAAACTGACGTACTGGAAACGGTACCGGGGGTTCGAATCCCCCACTCTCCGCACTGGTATAGACAGGACATGTCCTGTCTCAGTAACTCACCACAAAAGAAATTTTGAAGTGAGTACTCGGGCTCTTAGCTCAGTTGGTTCAGAGCACCTGCCTTACAAGCAGGGGGTCGCTGGTTCGAATCCAGCAGGGCCCACAATTAATGGATATGTTCATCGGATCATTCGATTTGGTCTGATAATTGATTTTAAGATATCCATCTTTAGCCTCCATAGCTCAGTTGGTAGAGCAACTGACTTGTAATCAGTAGGTCGTTGGTTCGAGTCCGACTGGAGGCTCTATTTAGTAGGGGAGAGACGCGTAGTATTTAAAATACCATCAATTCTTTCAACTGCACGGGGTGTAGCGTAGCCCGGTCATCGCGCCTGCTTTGGGAGCAGGAGGTCGCAGGTTCGAATCCTGCCACCCCGACAGCTTGGACAAGGAATGTCTTGTCCAGTGCAAAAAGTATAGACAGGGCGTGCCCTGTCTCAACCAACTCACCGCAAGAGAAATTTTGAAGTGAGCACTCGGGCTCTTAGCTCAGTTGGTTCAGAGCACCTGCCTTACAAGCAGGGGGTCACTGGTTCGAATCCAGTAGGGCCCACAGTCTTCGGACGGTGGAAAAACACCACGGGGTGTAGCGTAGCCCGGTCATCGCGCCTGCTTTGGGAGCAGGAGGTCGCAGGTTCGAATCCTGCCACCCCGACAGCTTGGACAAGGAAAGTCTTGTCCAGTGCAAAAAGTATAGACAGGTCATATCCTGTCTCAGCCGACTCACCACAAGAGAAATTTTGAAGTGAGCATTCGGGCTCTTAGCTCAGTTGGTTCAGAGCACCTGCCTTACAAGCAGGGGGTCGCTGGTTCGAATCCAGCAGGGCCCACAGTCTTCCGACGGTGGAAAAACACCACGGGGTGTAGCGTAGCCCGGTCATCGCGCCTGCTTTGGGAGCAGGAGGTCGCAGGTTCGAATCCTGCCACCCCGACAGCTTGGACAAGGAAAGCCTTGTTCAGTGCAAAAAGTATAGACAGGGCATGCCCAGTCTCAACCGACTCACCACAAGAGAAATTTTGAAGTGAGCACTCGGGCTCTTAGCTCAGTTGGTTCAGAGCACCTGCCTTACAAGCAGGGGGTCGCTGGTTCGAATCCAGCAGGGCCCACAACCGAAACGTCGGTTGTGAAAGTAAAATTTCATATTGCCTCCATAGCTCAGTTGGTAGAGCAACTGACTTGTAATCAGTAGGTCGTTGGTTCGAGTCCGACTGGAGGCTCAGGGAGTAGTTTCCCTTTCGTTCGGGGTGTAGCGTAGCCCGGTCATCGCGCCTGCTTTGGGAGCAGGAGGTCGCAGGTTCGAATCCTGCCACCCCGACACAAAAATAAATTTAGAGTACAGTATTGCAGATCTCAATTTTTGCTTTACCTTTGTACTCCCTTCAAAAATGAGGGCCTTCGGGGTGTAGCGTAGCCCGGTCATCGCGCCTGCTTTGGGAGCAGGAGGTCGCAGGTTCGAATCCTGCCACCCCGACAAGTTCCGCAGCAATATGTTTGTTGTCGGTTCGTTGAGACAGGGCATGCCCTGTCTATACAGACTCGGGCTCTTAGCTCAGTTGGTTCAGAGCACCTGCCTTACAAGCAGGGGGTCGCTGGTTCGAATCCAGCAGGGCCCACAATCGAAACGTCGATTGTGAAAATTAAATTTTCATATTGCCTCCATAGCTCAGTTGGTAGAGCAACTGACTTGTAATCAGTAGGTCGTTGGTTCGAGTCCGACTGGAGGCTCCAGGAGAGTTGGGTGAGTGGCTGAAACCACCAGTTTGCTAAACTGACGTACTGGAAACGGTACCGGGGGTTCGAATCCCCCACTCTCCGCACTTAGGTGACGACAAGGCATTCCTTGTCTCCCAAGGGCTCTTAGCTCAGTTGGTTCAGAGCACCTGCCTTACAAGCAGGGGGTCACTGGTTCGAATCCAGTAGGGCCCACAGTCTTTGGACAGTGGAAAAACACCACGGGGTGTAGCGTAGCCCGGTCATCGCGCCTGCTTTGGGAGCAGGAGGTCGCAGGTTCGAATCCTGCCACCCCGACACAAAACCTGATCAATTATTGGTCAGGTTTTTTTATGCCCAATAATTTCGATTTTCATCTTTCACAGTCCCGATTTTCCATTTATGTTTTCATTTCGCCATTGGTAAAAGCCTTACTGTAAAACTGCCTCTACTTCCTTACTTTAGTGTTTAAGTGAAAATTTAAATTCGAAAAATACTATTTATGATTTCAGTTAAGGGCTTAAGTCAACAATTTGGTCAGCAGGTGGTGCTTGATCAATTAGATTTGGAAGTGGAGGCGGGACAGATCTTTGGGTTGTTGGGGAAGAATGGTGCAGGAAAAAGCACCCTGATCAATTTGATTTTAGATTTAATTCAGCGACAGGAAGGCGAGGTAAATGTTTTTGGGAAGGATGTCCGAGCTTTCGTTGCGGCAGACAAAAGACGCTGGGGTGTGGTTGGGCAGGATTTGGGCCTAATTGAGGAATTTACTGCCCGGGAGTTTCTGGAGTTTGTCGCCAAAATTTACAGTATGGATGGTCCGACCCAAAAGGAGCGGATCAATGATCTGATCGCCTATTTTTTTGAAGATGAAAATCCACTCAAGAAATCCATTTCTTCCTATTCCACCGGTATGCGAAAGAAAGTCGCCTTTTGTGCAGCCGTTTTAAATACGCCGGATCTTTTGATTTTGGATGAGCCTTTTTCCGGTTTGGATATCCTGGCTGCAGAGAAGATGATTCGCTTCATCAAAAAATATGGGACGGCCCAACGTGCGGTGCTGGTCTCCTCCCATGATCTTTCCTATCTGGAAAAACTGGTGAGTCATATCGGATTATTAGATAATGGGCAGATGACTTTTTCCGGTACCTTTGATGAATTTACGGCCAACTTTAAAGGCCAGCTGGATGAAGCATTATTGTCCAAGCTGGAAACCGAAATGGCCAGTACAAACCTGAGCTGGATATGATCAGCTTATATTTTCAGAAAAGCCTCATCACCTGGCTCCGTGGGCTTAAATCCGGTAAGAATCTGCTGAGCTTTTTAGGGCAATTGCTAGTGGCTGTGGGTTATGGTTTTCTGTTTAGTGCATTGATGAATGAAGCCTGGGCAGCCGAACGGTTTACAGCCTTTGACGTATTATTTCAGCTTATGATCAATGGGTTGATGTTATTGCCCTTATTGGCACTAATATTCCCCGCTTATACGCCCTATGTGACCAAGTGGCCGGCCTATTTACCCGTAAAACGGGGGCAACGTTTTATGGTCGATGTCATAGAATTGCTGATTTGCCAGCGCAATATCTTTTGCCTTTTGTTCGTGATCCTGTTTGGTTTTCATCTGGATTTATACCAGCGGGAGTGGTGGCTGATGTCCGGCACGGCAATCGTTTTGGGGAATTTGCTGCGGTTACAGGTGGCCCAGACACTGGCGGTGACTTATCGTCCCTGGGTTTATGCGTCCATGGTGTTGCTATTGTTGCTGGTGGCGGCCTTTGAGTGGATTTTATTCTCCGCTCCGGATCAGATGGTGATGACGCCTGTTTTTGCGATTGGAGGTTTGGGCTTGCTGATGTTGCGCTATGTGGAACCCACTTACCGCAAAAATATACTGAGCCGCTGGACGATGAGTTTTGGGCCATTGTTAAAGTTGCATACCAATAAAAAAATGCGACGGCTTTTGCTATTGGCTTACCTTTTAAGAATTTATTTTTTGGGCATGGCCGTTGTACAATTGAGGAATCCCGATTCTTCGGGTGCGGGAGTTTATAGCGTACTGATGTGGATGTTTGTGGTTCCGATGCCGCTGTTTACTTATTTCTACTTGAATTTTTGGGGGAACTGGCGTGGTCTGTTTCATGCCGTGGAGCTTCGGAGTGGTAGCATCAGGGAATTTTGGCGGGTGCAGTTAAATATCATGAGATGGCCATTGTTGATTGATTTTGTGCTAGTGGCCGTTTTTATGGTATTTTGTTTTCCGGAGAAGATCGTGGATTTCCTGCTGTACTATGGCCTGGTGGTATTGATGTTCGTATTGCTTTCATTAGCGGGTAGCCTCCATTTGCCCATGCCCTATACGGAAAAGAATACGGCTGGGAAGAAGACCGTTTCCATGTGGCTGAGCATGGCCTGCCTTTTGATTTGTGCCTGTGTCTATGCCATTCAATGGTATTGGTGGCTGGCTTTTTTGCCCTTGCTGGTCTTGGTAGGATTGGTATTCTACTTGCGAGACGTTGCCGCCAATTTCCGGAAGTACCGCTATGAGGTGATTCGGGTGACGAGTAATCCTGAAGTATAACCCATAAATATTCACAACGAAAAATATGTTCCAACTATACCTCCGCAACTATTTTAAAGCCGGTGGGCGCAGACTTTCTGACGCCAAAGAGCTGGGCTTCTTCTTTCTGTATTTAGTCTTTGCCTTACTGTTTGGCCCAGGTTTTGGCTGGTTCCTGAACCATTCCCGGAGTGAGGGAGATTTTGAAACCTAAACAGCCTGTTCTCCGGGCTGTTGACCGCGCTTTTGATAGTTGGTTTGGGACTCTGGTATTTTTACCGGGTGATGAAGCAATACCCCACGAAAAAATACCAATTGATGCAGCAGATTGCGAAGCCGGAGTGTTAAGTTTTTTTAGGGGGGGACTGCCATCGCAAGCGCTGGCACCGGGCTGGCGCGGCTCACCCCATCGGCCTTTTGGGCCGCTGTGGTTTAAACAGGCCCGCTTCATCCCTGTCCCTGCGGAGCTTCGCTCCTGTAGTAATCGAGGCGCGCCGGCAGAGGGATAGAGGCATTGTTGGAGCTCCTTTTTGACCGCCTAAAGCGCAGCGGGCTCGTCAAAAAGAGCGACTGCCGAAAGCCCGACCGACGTCAGGAGGGCTGCCCCAAAAAAACATCAGGATTATTCCTGCTTAGCATTAGTGCTATTGGCAGTGGAATTTTCCTTGGGCTTTGTGCGCAGGATGTGTATTTTGATGGGAAATTTTTCGGTATGAGCACTACAATCGTTTTTTGGGTCATTGCGGCCTATTTTCTTTTTTTGATGTTATTGTCCTGGGTTACGGGTAAGTCTTCGGATAGCCAGGCATTTTTCTCCGCTGACCGGTCATCGCCCTGGTATTTGGTGGCGTTCGGTATGGTGGGTGCTTCCCTGAGTGGGGTCACCTTTATTTCCGTTCCCGGACAGGTGGGGGGCGGGGGCTTTGCCTATCTGCAGTTTGTGCTGGGGAATTTTGTGGGCTACTGGATCATCTCGCAAGTGCTGTTGCCCCTGTATTATAAGCATGATGTGGTGAGCATTTATGAATTGCTGCGGGATCGCCTCGGGGTGTATGGGCACAAAACGGCTTCGGTGGCTTTTGTGGTTTCGCAGATGATAGGTGCTTCCTTCCGGATGTTTCTGGCGGTGATGGTGCTGCAAATGGCCTTCTTCCAACCGATCGGCATTCCTTTTCCGCTAACGGTGGGGATTATGATTTTGATGATTTATGCTTATACTTTCCGTTCGGGCATTAAGACGATCGTATGGACAGATACTTTGCAAACGGCCTGCATGTTGATCTCTGTGCTGGTGGCGGTTTGGTTTATTGCTTCGGATCTAAATATGAGTCTACCGGAACTTTGGACAGCAGGTAGCGGGGAAGGTTTTACCCAAATATTTTTCTGGGATTGGCAGGCCGCGAACTTTTTTCCCAAGCAGTTTATTGCTGGTATTTTCATGACGATTGTGATGACGGGGCTGGATCAGAATATGATGCAGAAGAATCTGACGTGCCGGAATTTGAAAGAGGCGCAAACGAATATGCGTTGGTTTTCGGTGAGCTTTCTGCTGGCTTGTGCATTTTTCCTCTTTATGGGTTCCTGCTTGTTTCTGTTCGCAGAAGCCAAAGGCATTGCGCTTCCTGATCGTACGGATCAGCTTTTTCCTTTACTGGCCATGGAGCATATGCCGCTCTTTGTGGGCATCACTTTCTTGCTGGGCATTATCGCAGCGGCCTATTCTTCAGCAGATTCTTCCCTAACTGCCCTGACGACTTCCGTCTGTGTGGATTGGTTTCATCAACCCAAAGCATCCAAAACTTTCCGAACGAAGGTACATATCGCTTTGGCTTTTACCATGTGGTTGGTGATCACGGGATTTGCGGCCATCTCGGATGAGTCGGTGGTGCAGGCGGTATTTAAGGTGGCGGGTTATACCTACGGGCCTTTGCTGGGCTTATTTTGCTATGCCTTTTTTCTGCCGACGGCCGGTATTTATAAAAAAGGAATTCCCATCGTGGGGATTGTTGCGCCTCTGTTGTGTTATATCATCTCTGCGAACAGTGAGCAGTGGCTGGGCGGTTACCGCTTTGGTTTTGAGTTATTAATTCTCAATGGACTGATCAGCTTCCTTTTGTTGTGGGGATTGAGAAAAAAGAACGGATTGGTGCAAGCCTGATTTCACCTTTCGCAGCAATTGATTAATTTTACGCTATGGAAAACATTGATTTAGGATCCCTTGGGGGAATAACCATAAAATATTACTCTGGCGACGTACCTCCGCCGTATTGTTGTCAGTATGAACTGGCGATTGATTTTCAGAATCAGTTGTTCAGTCGTTACAAAATCGAATATCTTTTTCGGGAGGAACTGACCGAGGCGGAAATCATTGATGAAGGCTTTGCACCGGATGATAATTTCAGCTGGAAGGGTAATTTGCCCGTGTTGTGGGAGGAGGAATTCGAGGAGGTGCTGGCTAAAACTTCCTGGATTAAAAAGAAAACCAATCGCAATGCCGAAGATCCGATCATTGAAGTAACCATGATGGATTTGGAAGGCAATGTGATAGTGGGTTATCCCGGAGAGATGGACTTGTGGTTGTACTTCATGGAGGAAGCCATTCAGGCGGTTTATGAATTGGCCGGACGCTCCAAGCCACTATTGATTAAATATATGGACCTCGGAGAAGAGCCCGCATTTAAAGTGGATATAGAGGCGAAGTTTTCCGTACGATCCTTTACCGTGACAAAAGAGCAGAATGGTTTGGCGCCGGTGGTCAAAGAGTACCCCTGGCATGACCTGAAGCATACGCTGAAGGATATTTATCTGCCGGACTACAATTGGGAAGCGGTAGTGCAGGGCAAGCCGAAAAAAGGGGCCAAGTATCTGGATCCCGGGGAAGGCGCCTGGTTTAAATTTAACAGTGGGGTAGTGAACCCGAGTCCGAAGGTGGATGCCCTGAAAAGGATAGCTGAATTGATGAAAGAATTATAATGGAAAGCCGCAGTGATGCGGTTTTTTGTTTTTATGGAGGTTTTCGCGCTTGGATATCGCTTGAAACCACACTGGTCGTTGCATTTTGCTACGACCCTATATTATGGGAGCGTCCGCTCCAGCAAATCATTGGCTTTTTGGGTGTTAATTCCATCTGCTAGACTACCTCAATATTGGCTGGGAAATGTATATTGAATTCTTATGCATTGTCCCTTTTGATATTGGGAATGCATAAGCAGGTGAATTATAGCTGGATAAAAAAGGAGCGGACACTCCTAAGGTTTTGGGTCCTAGACACAGCCTAAGACCAGACAGGTGATATCAATCCGCTTGACTACCTCCATATTGGTGGGGAAATGTTGTGTTGAATTCCTATGCATTGTCCCTTTTGATATTGGGAATGCCCAGACAGGTGAATTATGGCTGAATAAAAAAGGAGCGGACGCTCCAATAGTTTTGGGTCTTAGACATAGCCTAAGACCAGCAAGTGGTTGGCGCTCTAGTCCAAGTTTTGTTAGGATCTTGTGATCTTATGCGGACATTCCTGTTTTTTTTGTTTCAGATTTCGCCTAAAACCAGTAGGGAGGAGGGGAGAGTGCGTATTTCGGGCGAGCCCACACACTGGTCGTTGCATTTTGCTACGACCCTATATTATTGGAGCGTCCGCTCCTGCTAAAACCAAACGAATTTTAAGATGGTAATATCAATCGCTTGACTACCTCAATATTGGTAGGAAATGTATTATTTAATTTCGACGGATGATGTTTTTAGCATTGGTAATGTATAGGCAGATGACTTATGCCTGGATCAAAAAGGAGCGGACGCTCCAATAGTTTTGGGTCTTAGACATAGCCTAAGACCAGACAGAGACCAGGCAAATGATAAATAAAAAATGGATTATTACCTGGTCCTCTAAGATGAACAAACCCTACTCAAAGTTCGCCATACGCTCATGCAGCCATTCCTCATAGCTCATCAGGATGTTATGATCCTCTTCGGAAAGTGGGTGCTCCTGATCATCATATAGTTCCTGAATGCGTTGTAAAGCCATATGAGGGGTAAATCGATCTTTACCTGTTTTGTCAAGAATCTTCTGATCTGTCCAGCGCTCGGTAAAGAATTCCATTTGTGCCATGGATAATTCCGGAGAAAGCTGTTGCTCATTTCTAAAAAGGATTCTTCGGCCTAAAGTGCGGGTGGTTTCATCCTTCATGGTGGAGCAGATATCATAACGTTCCTGCCAGTCACGCGCCTGATGGAAGGCCGCATTCTGTTTTTTGACGCTATCATTCCAAAAGCCATTATAGATCAAGTCATCGGTATCAACGCCATCCACCTGCGGATAACGATAGTCCATTTGGAACTGACACATTGCTTGCCACTCCACCCAATTTTCTTTGATCCACTGCACATTGGATTTCATCAGTGCACGACGTTCATCGGTGATAAAATCTTTCTGTAATCGCTCGAAGGGAAGAATGAATGGAGGCTCTCCATATTTGCATCTCCAAACGCCACTTAATTCTTCTTTACGTTCTGTTTCATTGAGCTCAGCCAAATCCGCCCGATCCAATTGCAGGAAGAGATGCTGCTTCATATTGGAGTGGCCCATATAAATTACGGGTGCCTGATAGCCGGCATTCCCACCAATGCGGTTATGCATCAACAATCCCCAGGTCAGTTGGCCTACCGCTCCCAGCGGTTTGTGTTCCACATATTTCTCTAATCGGCTATTGAAGGTGTTTTTGTCAAAATACTCCATCGCCCAGGACCAGATGGTTTTGTTGGCGGCCAGTTTTTTGGCCAGGGCAAGTGTCGCCTCTACATCCACCATGGCATCATGCGCCATGCCATCAGCCAGTCCATTCGCTTTAGAGATTAATTCCAGCTTCATGCTCGGCGTTCCGTCTTCCTTATGCGGCCAGTTAATGCCCTCCGGATTAAACTGACGGAAGATGATGGCAATCGGTAGTAAATCTGCCCGCTTGCAACCATTGGCATAACCGTGGGTGTAAGGGTCGAGCAAATTGCGGAAGAAAGCATGTCGGATCATCAGATCATCAAAGCCGATGGAATTGTATCCGATGCTGGTGGTATTGGGAACGTTCACCAATTGGTGAATGCGTCGAACTGCTTCAAATTCATTCATCTCTCCACGAAATTCCATGGGATCAATCTTGGTGGTCGTCAGGGCCTCCGGGGAGGGGATGACATCCGGGCGAATGTGTACACGGAATTCATGGCGCTCCAGCTCATGGAAGTTTTCATCTGTTCTGATGGCGGCAAATTGCAGGATTTGGTCAAAAGCATGATGGAGTCCGGAAGTTTCCAGATCATAGAACAGATAAGTGCGCATGAATGAAAAATTAAATGTTGAAACTTGCGCCAAGTTCACTATTTCCATCGAAAAAAGGAAGTAGAAGACCGGACATAAAAAAACCGATGAATCAAATCATCGGTTTTGACTTTTTTAACCCGGATTATTCCTGCTTAAATCCTCGTTTAGCTGCCAGGCGGAAAAAATGAAGGAATAGTTTCCTATTTCGAGTTTTTTCCAACGAAGCAGATGAATGAGGAGAAAGCAAGCTTACCCAATTTTGGGCTATCGGAAATTTGGTAGGACAAATGACAACTAAATGATAATCAGTCTCTTCGGGTAGGTCCTAAAACTAGCGGTGAATAATTCGGGTTAAATCAGAGATTGGCTGAGGTACTGCAATACCGGATCAATTTCTGAAGGTTTTAAGTATGGTTTTGGTAAATGCTGTACTTTGTTGAGCATTCCCCTGTCTACCAATTCATTGAGGATGGGTAAGTATTTAATGGCGGTTTTCCCGATAAATAAATTATTCAAATCTCGACCTTTTGATTGTAACTGTAGAATCCGCTTGAAACCACTCAAATAAAGGTAATCTTTGGTAAAACCTCCTCCGCGATATACCCGAGCCACGATATAATACAATTGATTCGGGTCCGGATTGTAATTTTCCAACAATTGCACATAAGTGGTTTTGAAGTCATTCCCCTGGATTAAGGAATTAACCGCCATGACTCTTAGGGCCAATTGTCGAAGTCGTTTTACTTCCAGAAAACCACTTTGCAATTCACTCAGGATGGCCAGCCCTTCCTGCGTTTCAGTGTATTCAGGCATGCCGAGTTGAAATAGTTTTAAAGGTTGTTCCTCCGCATTTACTCCAGTAAGCACATGAACGCCTATTTCGTGGTGTAATAATGCGTTGAGCCTGTTTTTATTAAAAAGAGCAGACTTTTTCAGGAGTAATTTTCGTCTTCGGCTTAGGACGTAAGCATCTGCCGCCTGATTTTCCTTTAGTTCAATATTAAAGTTAAAGCCATATTGAGCTCCCTCTTCATAAAAATAATCTTTAGCCTGGGCCGCATCAAAGATTTCTTCCTCACCGAAGTTTGGTGTTTTGCCAAATAATAAGAACTGGGCATTCGCGATGTCCTTTTCATTGGGTGCACCAAAGTGTCGGAGTGAGTTAAAGAAAAACTGATCCGTACCAATGGTATTGAGCATGTCAATCTTATCTGAATAAGCCTGAATAACATCCAAATAAAGCTGGCGAATATGCACGTCCTCAATCTCCGCTATAGGAAGTTTATACATATTGGCCTTAAACTCATGGGCATCGGTAGTTAAGGGCTTGTACCTAAAAGAGGGATTTTCGGAAAAATTCATTTTAAAAAATTTCCGTTTTTCCTGCTCGAGGTTAATGGGGTTGATAGGAGTCAATAATTCAAATTTGCTTAAAAGCTTAAATAACTTTTGATCAAACTGAATCACATTTTTTGGAAGGGTACTCGAGAGCACATCCTCTTTGTGACTAAAATTTAAGTTACTTCTATCATTAATAAATTGCTGTGAGTTCAAGGTAATGGCCTCCTTAAACCCTTTTGCCAAAGCCTGAATAACCTTGGGGTAGGGCTGACCAGTATCCTCATTCATGAAGATTTTTTTCACCTCGGTGGCCATCACCAAAGTGTTATTAAAATGTTCACGGACAAACCTTAACAATTCCCCCCTTCCATAGAAAATGTGGTTTACAGAGACATCCGGAATTAGCCGAGAAGATTTCATTCTCATCAGGGCGTTTTTCCAGTGGGTAATCTGTCTGTTATACCGCGGAATGTCTAAATTTTCAATTCCAATATTGAAAAGAAAGGATTGGTCATGGCGCTTGTAATTATAGGAATGAAGGTCATAGACAATTACGGCCTGAAACATTTTTTCCAGTTTCGAAATTAATGCTTTCACCACTTGATAAAACCGTTGATGTTTTTCCAGCGATAAAGCTTTTTCTGCTTCCGTTAAAGGGGTTTTCCAAACCTCTTTGCCCCAGGCAGATTCATAGACACAATTCTCCACTCCACGATTAAGGTCATATTCGTAGCGGGAGTCATTTCCAATTAAGGTAATGGGCATGGATTGAATAAAGGTGGCCGTATGCGGATCTTCCTCATACAACCTTTCCTTATCAGTCAGTAGGCAGTTTTCTTCCAAAGCTGGTCTTAGGCGATGGCCATTGTGAATGGCCGCGCAAACCACCGGAACATACTCATGAATTTTGATGAAAAAGTCATCATCATGGCTGGCCTCAAAGCAGATCCCCTGCTCAATATTGGCCAGAATTTCATCAAGACTGATTTTTTGCATTTTGAACGGTCATGCGATGTGTCATTCTTCTGTTAAGGGCAGATTCTTTGATTTTGATTACATCCTCGACAAAATCAATGACTTTTGTTTGTAGTTTAGTTCTGTTTAAACGATTTATACGGGTAATCCCTCCGGGGCTTAATACATTCACTTCAATGAGTTTTCCATTGATGATGTCAAGTCCTACGAAATAGAGACCATCGGCTACCAACTTAGGCCCTACCAGATCACAAATTCTTTTTTCTGCTTTAGTCAGGCTATGTTTTTCTTCTCTTCCTCCGGCGTGGATGTTTGACCGAACATCATTTTCAGCAGGTACTCTTTTCATGGCACCTATCGGCTTTCCATTCAACATCAGAATTCGAACATCTCCCTTGTCTGCTTCCTCGATGTACTCCTGAATAATGACATATTTTTGGTCACGTTGTCCCTTTTGGCCCGAGATATAAAAATCTAAAAGTGAGTTCATGGATTGACTCGCCTTTTTCTCCAGCACAATTACGCCGCTTCCGCCAAAACCATCCAGCGGTTTCAAAATCATTTTTTCATTATCCGACTCCTGAATCATACGAAGCAGGTAATCTTTGTTTTTGGAAACGTATGTTCGGGGAATTATATCCGCACGTCCGTCAAACATAGTAGCGGTATACAACTTATTATTCGCCTTACGAATACCGTCAATGTCGTTGATGAAAAATACATCATCTTTCACCGCATCCAGGAAATTAAGCATGGTCGTATCTACGGGAGGGTTGGCACGTAGAAAGATGGCATCAAATCCGGAGATGGGGAGCATTTTTTCTTTAAAAGTAACCTTATCACGGAATCTCACCGGATCTGTAGGTACTTTATCCATGGCTTGAATAAGTCGCACAAAACCAAAAACCTCATTCGCCCGAACGGTCAAATTACTGGGAACCATTACGCCCACATTATGCCCTCGGGAAAAAGCTTCGTGTATAATTCGTAGAGTTGTATCGTTGTTACTGATTCGGTCCCAAGGATACATGATAAAACAGATATTCATTGTCAGATAAGTGGCTCTTTTTTTTCAAAAATTGTATATCTGCTTTCGCGGCCATGAAATTAGTACAGGGTGCTTCAGGCCCCTCAGTTTTAGATGGTTTAAAAAGCTCGCAATTGTAAGCAAATAATATTTAATGTCAACAAAATTTTGAAAAAAAATCTAATTTTTTGTTTTTTTATTAAGTAACTGCTGATCAGGTTCTTCTGTTGGGGGATTTAAAGGGTTGTGAGTATAGTGCAAAAAAAATAATGAATAGGGATATTTCTCAGTCCTTGATCAAAAAAAAAACCGCCGAAGCGGTTTAATATTTTTATTTTGTGATTTTTTGGAGGAAGTCATCGTCCTCCCAGTCTCCTTCCAGCAGAATTTTTCCCTTGGCGTTAATCAGTTTTCCTTTACCATGTCGGAGGTCATCTTTCCATTCTCCGATGTATTGCTCACCGGACTTAAAATGGTAGGTGCCCTGCCCGTTTCGCTTGCCGTTTTTGTAGGTGCCTGCATAGTGATCACCATTGATCCAGTAATATTCCCCTTCTCCGTTTCTCAGGTTATTTAGCCACTGGCCCTCATAAAAGCCCTGTTTGTTAAAGACTGCATATCCATGTCCTTCGGCCTGATGGTCTACTGCATGACCAATATACTTCACCTCTGCGCCATCATCCGTCTGGAAGGTAAGCATCTTTTGAGAGGTCTGTGCTTCCTTTAGTTTCAGTTTTAGCTGCTGATTTTCCTGCTCCAGCTCCTCCAGGACGTTATGTCTGGCGATAGCCTGCAGCTGAAGGCTATCCAGTTGTTGTACCAGGTGGTTGGCCTTTTGCTTTTCTTTTAGATGTTCTCGACTCAGCTTGTTTATTTTTCCACCAAGTGCCTGATTATTTTTTGAAAGCCCTTCCAGTTCCTCATTTTTCCAAAGTTCTTCAGAAAACCAGCTGACATCCAATGCAGAGGGGTAGTCTAGCGGACGAATGGCTTCCGCCTGCTCCAATAGTTGGCGCGCTTCCGCTATTTCATGGCAAAGCAGCAGAGAGTCAATCTTGCTGACCATTTTTAAATAAGCATTTTCTTTTTTCCAGGGGTTTTGTGGAATAACTTCTTCCTTTTCCATGGTGATGATGGTGAAATTGATGCTGGCTGAAATAACCAGTAACAATAAAACGGTGGAGGTGAAGAGATGCTTTTTCATATTAATATCCTAGGTTGATTCTTGGTAAGAGATCTTTGATTTTTCGGGTATCCAAGCCAATGAAGACGTTGAATCGTAGAATATGACTGGCCTTATATTCATAGCCACTACTTTTTTGCCCCAGGGTATACATGTGCCCAACGAAGAAAGTGATGTTGTTATTTAATACATAGCCAAATCCGTTGTAGGTACGAAAATCTTCCATGGGGTTGGCAACGATGGATTCCCCGCTATGCATAAATATCTCCGCACTAGGGGAGAAGAATAGGGTCTTTTCTTTAATTTCTTTGGAGTTCAGGGGGATGTAGGCAAAAATTTTATAACGGAACCGGTCGGTATAATCATGTTCTGAGCCAACTGAATTGTCTCTTTTCCATCGGTGTTCGAAACGAAACTGATGGTAGATTTTCATATTGTACATCGTGGGCATTTTTAACAGCCATTGATGCCAGATTCTGGGCTCATAACTGATTTTATCAAATTCTTCGTTGCCGGGCTCTGGGGTGAAATTCAGTACCAATGTTGGCCCGATAACGGCCTCGAAGTAATCGTTAAAGAAAATATTTAAACCTGCACGGTTATATAATTGTCGCGGACGCCCGTAAAAAGACCAGACGTCATCGATGTCATTCCGAACCCGCCAGTGATGCTCTCCATAATACCCAAATCGCTCCGAAAATCTGACCTTTAAATAGGCACCAAACCACATACCGGTTTCCTCCATATTGGTGACTGATCCGCCGGGTTGTTCTTGTGCGGAGACCGAAAGCGGGAGTAATAGGATAACGAGTAAAAGGAAAATATTTCTCACAAAAATGTTGTATTGATTCTTCAAATGCAATTTCGTTTTGGATTGTACCTAAACGGACTTCCAATAATAATGCAATTGGTGCCTATTGGTGATTATAAAGGCTGGAGAAAGATCTTATAAGTTGGTGATAGGATTTTCCCTCATTATTAAGGTCAAAAAACCGTTTTGTGGCCCTGATTGGCAATTGGCGGCTACTCGGTTTAATCCGGAATACAATTTTTAATTTTAAAAACAGACTTATGCAGGGGAATTTGTAGAGTTGGTGTGAGTTTTTTATAGGGAGGCTTTAATTTGGCATGCAGAAACAGGGGGGGTAATGCCGTAAATTCTATACTGTCAATCCATGGATTGGGCGATAAAAAAATATGCCACAAGCGTATTTATGTCGCTTTTAGAGTAGGTTTTTCCGCTAATGGGAAAATTTGATGCATTAATTCAGATATCATTATACTTGAATGAGGTATCGGGAATTGCTTAATCAGGGCAGGGCTTGGGTGCCGGTTTAATTTTTGATCAGTTCATCTTTTTCCCAAACTCCGGAAACAGTTTCTTTCCCGTCTTTATTGAAGATTTTTCCTTCGCCATGTCGCAAATCATTTTGCCACTGTCCCACATATTTTTCGCCCGAGTGGAAAAAGTAGGTGCCTTCGCCATTTCTCTGCCCCTTTCTGTACTGCCCTTCATAGATGTCCCCGTTGGTCCAGTAGTATTTTCCTTCCCCGTCTCTTAGGTTATTGTGCCAATGTCCCTCATAAAATCCCTTTTTGTCAAATACAGCGTAGCCAAATCCCTCCGCTTTATCATTAAAGGTATGTCCGATATATTTAACCTCAATCCCGTCTGGGTTAGTAAAACTTTTGATGCTCACGGCTTTTTCGCGATTAAGCTGCTGAAATTTGAGTTGATTGATTTCTCTTTCGGCTTCTTCCAGATTATTCAGTTGGATGGAGTGCATGATTTTGAGACTGTCGATCTGACCTACTAAATGACGAACTTGTTGGGAGTTTTGGTATTGCAGATTAAGACTGTCTGCTTTCAGGTTGGCATTGTCACGGTTGAGCGCTAGAAAGTCTTTTTCTATTTTTTTTAATTGTTCATTTTCCTGAAGGGTGAAGATCATTACACTGTCCAACTGTTCAGAGAGGTGGGCTGGTCTGAGGCTGTCCAATTGTTGGTAAAGCACCAATGCCTCCGCATATTGTCCGCTATGTAGCAGGCTGTCGGCCATCCGTTTTGTTTGAAAATAATCCATCTCTGGAAATTCCTTGGTTTGTTTTTGATGTCGGATGGCGTCCCACAGGACGAGGTTGCCTAAAAGGGAGGCCACCAATAGCATCCCGATGATGATGGATGAAATACTGCTTTTTCCCATGATTAATATCCCAGGTTAATTTTTGGAATAGTATTCTCGGCTTTTTGGGTGTCCAGACCAATGAATACGTTAAATCTCAAAATATTGCTGGATCGATATTCATAGCCGGAGGTTTTTTGGCCCAGGGTATACATATGTCCTACAAAAAATGTGATGTTTTGGTTCAATACGTAGCCAAAGCCATTGTAGGTACGGAAATCTTCCATGGGATTTGCTCCAATCGATTTGCCGCTGTGCATGAAAAGCTCGGCACTTGGAGAGAAAAAAAAGGTTTTGGGTTTGATTTTTTTCGTGTTCAGTGGAATATAAGCAAACAGTTTATACCGGTACCGATTGGTGTATTTATATTCTGCATTGACATCATTTTTACGTTTCCACCGGTGTTCAAAACGAAATTGATGATATATTTTGAACCGGCCAATTTGCGGCATTTTCAGTAGCCACTGGTGCCAGATCCGGGGCTCGTAAGTTACTTTTTCATATTCCGGATTTCCGGGCTCGGGAGTGAAATTCAATACCAGCGTAGGGCCAATCACTCCTTCAAAATATTCGTTGAAGAATATATTCAGTCCAAAGCGATTGTACATCTGTCTTTTTCGGCCATAAAAGGACCAGACATCGTCCAGGCTGTTTCTTACCCGCCAATGGTGTTCTCCGTAATATCCTAATTTTGGGGAAAATTGGATTTTTAAATAGGCCCCAAACCATAGGCCGGTTTCTTCCATAGTGGTTACGGAAGGCTGATCTGCCTTTTGCCCCAATGCCTGAAAAAATACAAAGAGTAAGCTAAGTAGGATTAATGTACTTTTTGTCATATAAACTTATCCGATTCCGCGGAGAAAAGTTTATAAAATCAGTAGCTTAATCAACAGAAAAGATATTTTTTGAAAGCAGCTAAAAATTGAGAGCTTTAGCTGATTTGGAACGAATCAATTAGAAAAGCTAAAAAAAGGGCTTTGAGAGGCTTTCAGTACTTAAAACCTTTATTCTTCAATGGAGAAGAGCTTGTTGGTAGCATGGTAATCCAATGGGTTGGCCAATATGTCTTCGGTTTTATTATTCAGGATTTCTTCAGAAAAGGATAAAATATTTTGAAGCACTGACCTTACGCCAGCTGAACCAATGCTGACCCGGTTTACGCCTAAATTTTGTAGTTTCCTCAAATCAGGACTCAGTCGATTCAGGATGATGTTCAGGGGAGCATCAATCTGATCTTTCAGCTTTTTGACGGTATCATAGTCCGTTGCGCCTGGAAGGAAAATGCAATCTGCACCTGCTTTTTGAAATGCTTTGGCTCGTTGAGTAGCGATATTGATGTTCTCTTCAGTTTCCCCAATTTTTAGCCAAAGCACACAGCTTCTGGCATTAATGACAAATGGGATGCCCATTTCTTTTTTCAGGGCAGACAATCTTTCAATGACCGCAGTTTGGAACTCCAGGTCAGCCAATTGTCCGCTGGGTAATCCATCCTCAATATTAATGCCCACGGCTCCGGCCTCAATCACCTTTTTGATGTTTTGTGCAATGCTTTCCGGGCACTTTCCGTATCCCATTTCCATATCAACTGATAGGGGAAGGCTGATTCGTTTTTGAATTTGTTCCGTCAGGCTGAGAATGTCTTCCAGCTGAATTTTTTCTCCATCCGGATACCCCAGCGTATAGGCCATTCCGGCCGAAGTGGTGCCAATGGCTTGGAATCCGGCTTTTTGAAAAATAACTGCGCTACCCGCATGCCAGGCATTTGGTAAAATTAAGGGGGCCTGCTGCTGATGCAGCGACTGAAAGTAAAGTGCTTTTTCTTTTTGATTCATAGGAATGGGGTAAAAAAAAAGCCAGCCCGAAAAGGCTGGCTTAATGATCTATCTGAATACGGATTATCCGTTAACAGATTTCATGTGCTTGATCAACTCGATTACTTTGTTAGAGTAACCCCACTCGTTATCGTACCAAGAAACAACTTTTACGAAGTTGTCAGTCAATGCGATACCAGCTTCAGCGTCGAAGATAGAAGTACGAGCATCAGTTTGGAAGTCAGTAGAAACAACTGCATCCTCAGTGTAACCCAATACACCTGCCATAGCGCCTTCAGAAGCAGACTTCATAGCCGCTTTGATTTCCTCGTAAGAAGCAGGCTTCTCCAAGTTTACAGTCAAGTCAACTACAGAAACAGTAGGAGTTGGTACGCGGAAAGCCATACCAGTCAATTTACCGTTCAATTCTGGAATTACTTTACCTACCGCTTTAGCTGCACCAGTGGATGAAGGGATGATGTTCTGACCAGCACCACGTCCACCTCTCCAGTCTTTCATAGAAGGACCGTCAACAGTTTTTTGAGTTGCAGTAGTCGCGTGAACAGTAGTCATCAAACCGTCCTTGATACCCCAGTTGTCGTTCAATACCTTAGCGATTGGTGCCAAACAGTTAGTAGTACAAGAAGCGTTAGAAGCGAATACAGTACCTTTTTCGTAAGAAGTGTGGTTAACACCCATAACGAACATTGGAGTATCGTCCTTAGAAGGAGCAGACATTACAACGTATTTAGCACCAGCGTCAACGTGAGCTTGTGCAGTTTCTTTAGTCAAGAAGATACCAGTAGACTCGATTACGTACTCAGCAGCAACTGCGTCCCACTTCAAATCAGCTGGGTTGCGCTCAGCAGTTACACGGATTTCCTGACCGTCAACAACCAAGTTACCGTTAGCTACCTCTACAGTACCAGCATAACGACCGTGAGTAGAGTCGTACTGCAACATGTATTTGATGTAATCTACATCCAACAAGTCGTTGATACCTACTACTTCTACATTCTCGTCAGCCATCGCTACGCGGAAAGCCAAACGACCGATACGGCCGAAACCGTTAATACCAATCTTGATTTTAGACATCACTAATTATATTTTTCGTGAATGGTTAACAATGTTACAGTGCAAATGTAGGAAGACGATTCAGTTTTTAAACAGGAGCAAGCCTTTTATTTTTATGATCTGTATCAGGTTTTAGTGTTTGGCATAAAAAGGGTGATAAATTTATGTAAATTGCTGTTTTTGGAGTGCTATAGGGGGTGATTTTAAATTTTTGACAAGGAGAAATTTTGGTGGTAGTTTCCGTAAAATTCCTCAAATGTTAGGATCCTGACAAAAAATAAGGCGGAGCTTATGTCCGCCTGAAAATTGGATTAATTTGTTAATCTTCCAAAAGGGAAATTTGATCATCTTTGATGTCCATATTATGAAAGACTTGCTGTACATCGTCAAAGTCCTCGAGCATATCGATCATTTTGCTCATCTGTATAAACTCTTCGTCCGCTAATTCCACATAATTGTTTGGGATACGAATAAGGTTAGCGGCTTTGGCTTCCAGGCCGATTTCTTCCAGCTTTTTCTGCATATTGCCGAAGTCTTCCATGGCGGTAGTAATTTGCAGCTCCCTTCCTTCCAGCGCTACTTCATCGGCTCCTCCGTCAATAAGTTCCAGTTCTAGTTCGTCCGCTTCAAATTCAAAATCTTCCGGGATCTCAATTTCAAAAATGCCCTTACGTTCGAAAATAAAATCGGTAGAGCCGTTGGTACCCAGCTTTCCCTGGTATTTGGAAATAGCATGTCGCACATCTTTCACGGTGCGGTTGGTGTTATCGGTCATGCATTCCACAAAAATGGCAACACCCTTTGGGCCGGTCCCTTCAAAGGATTGGGTGATATAGGTTTCGCCTCCTTCGCCGGCCGCTTTTTTAACGGCCCTTTCGATGGTGTCCTTGGGGACGTTTTGCCCTTTGGCGTTTTGCACGGCCAGGCGTAGTCTGGGATTCCCGTCGGGATCAGGACCGGATTCTTTCACGGCAACATGAATTTCTTTGATCAGCTTGGTGAATAATTTCCCTCTTTTTTTATCCTGAGCGCCTTTACGGTGTTTGATATTGGCCCATTTACTATGTCCCGCCATATGAATGCTATGATTTTTTGATAATGGACAAAAATAAGCATTTTGGAAAAAGGTCAAAAAGTAAAAAAGCCTGCAGGCGAAATCCCACAGGCTTTTTAATTATTTTTTGAGCAATGAATTAAGAAACGAAAGTCTTTTTGTTCATTGCTTTAGCTTCTCCTTTAACAACCAACTGGTCCGTTTCAATATGACGGATGTTGGTCTCTACTACCGCAATATGCAATCGGCCAATGACTCTTTTTACCTCCAATTCAATGCGGTACATATCTCCGGGGTACATAGGGCCTTTGAACTCAATGTTTTGTCCCAAATATAGAGAGCCTTCACCAGGCCACTGCGTACCCATTACACGGGAAATAATGGAAAGTCCAAAAACTCCGTGAATCACCGTACGGCCAAACTCAGAAGTTTTCGCAAACTCCGGATCCACGTGTACCGGGTTAGTATCTCCTGTGATTTTGGCAAATTCATTTACTTCTTCCTGGCTGATAGAGAAGTCGTATTCGTATCGATCTCCTACTTTTAAAATCATGGTGTTATTATTAATTCGAGGCGTAAATGTAACAAATTATTCTGGTGTGACAGAACTTTCGATAATTTGTCCATCCCGCATTTCTAATTTTCTGTCGGTCATTTCGGCTAATTCCGGATTGTGCGTGACAATAACGAAGGTTAATCCCATCTCATCCCGCAATTCGAAGAATAAAGTATGCAGATTTTGCGCCCCTTTGGAGTCCAGATTTCCGGAGGGTTCATCTGCAAAAATGATCGCCGGTTTGTTGATGAGTGCTCTGGCCACGGCAACTCTTTGCTGTTCTCCACCTGAAAGCTCCGCCGGCTTGTGATTCATGCGGTGTCCCAGTCCTAATCTGTCCAGCAAATGCTGCGCCTCTAGCTCTGCGGTTTCTTTATCTACTCCGGCTAAATAAGCTGGCAGGCAAACATTTTCAATGGCAGTGAATTCCGGTAAAAGGTTGTGAAACTGAAAAATGAATCCGATTTTCTGATTACGGAAGCGGGCCAAATCATTTTTGGAAAGCTTGGAAACGGATTCCCCATCAATGAAAATGTGGCCTTTCTCTGCCTTGTCCAAAGTACCCAAAATATGGAGCAGTGTGCTTTTCCCTGCACCTGAAGCGCCTACAATGGAAACAATCTCTCCTTTATTAACCTCCAGGTTTACCCCTTTCAGAACCTCCAGGTGACCAAAATAACGGTGAATGTTCTCAGCTTTTAACATAAATCGCTAAAGTTGTTTTTTCCCTTCACTGAATTTTGGAAAGGGAAATCAAAAATTAGATTTTTGCGGTCTGTTAAACATAGCATAGTCCAGATTGTCCTCTCTACATTTACCGCAACAATTCACAAACATAGTAAAATTTTAATCAAGCAGCCTGTTTTGTTAGGGTGCAATTCCTTGGTAATTTTCTCCAAAAAAATTACTTTCGGTAAAAGAGACAATCAATAACCTGAACATTAAGATGAACATTCACGAATATCAAGCAAAAGAATTGCTAAAATCCTATGGTGTTAAAATTCCGGCTCAAATTGTGGCCGAAACACCTGAGAAAGCTGTTGAAGCCGCTCAACAGTTAGCCGAACTTACCAATACCGGAGTATATGTGATTAAAGCGCAAATTCATGCCGGAGGCCGCGGAAAAGGTGGCGGCGTGAAAATTGCCAAAAATATGGAAGAAGTGTATCAGTTGTCCGATAATATAATCGGTATGCAGCTGGTGACACCACAAACGGGGCCTGAAGGGAAAAAAGTCAATAAGGTGATCGTTTGTGAGGATTCTTACTATCCGGGCGAGGGAGAGCTGAGTGAGATTTATCTTTCGGTTTTACTAGATCGTGCCAAAGGTTGTGATGTGATCATGGCTTCCACCGAAGGGGGAATGGATATCGAGGAAGTGGCAGAGGCTACACCGGAGAAAATTATCAAGGAATGGGTAGACCCGAAGGTTGGTCTTCAGCCTTTCCAATCCAGAAAAATTGCCTTTGAGTTGGGATTATCCGGAAAGGCTTTTAAAAATATGGTGAAATTCATCAATCAGATTTATGCAGCTTACCGTGGTATTGATGCCTCTCAGGTAGAGATCAATCCCGTTTTGAAAGCCTCAGATGATGAGATTATCGCTGTGGATGCTAAGATTAACCTGGATGATAATGCGCTTTACCGTCACAAGGATTTTCCTGCCTTAAGAGATGAGACCGAAGAAGATCCATTGGAAGTGGAGGCTTCAAAATCCGGCTTGAACTATGTGAAGCTTGATGGAAACGTGGGTTGTATGGTGAATGGTGCTGGTTTGGCAATGGCGACTATGGATATGATTAAATTATCCGGTGGTGAGCCCGCCAACTTCCTGGACGTAGGAGGTGGAGCAAATGCGCAAACGGTAGAGGCCGGCTTCAGAATTATTCTTCAGGACCCTAATGTAAAGGCGATTTTGATTAATATTTTTGGAGGTATTGTTCGTTGTGACCGTGTGGCTTCCGGTGTGGTGGAAGCGTACAAGAATATTGGAGAAATCAATGTGCCAATTATCGTGAGATTACAGGGAACCAATGCCGAGGAAGGTGCTAAAATAATTGAAGAGTCCGGTCTATCGGTAACTTCAGCCATTATTTTGAAAGATGCGGCAGAGCGTGTAAAGGAAGCTTTGGCCTAAGCCGAAAATAAATAAGAAAAAAAAGGCGTCCCTTGAGACGCCTTTTTTTATTCCCAGATCAATTGCCTTCTTGTGCTACCAATCATAATGGTAAACAATAAGGCCATACCGAATATGGTACAGGAGCAAAGTAAGATTTGGTCTTTTGTTCCCAATATAAATTGCTGAATGTCTTCACTTCCAAAAATGGGATTAAACCACTGCATGGTCGGGATTTCTGCTGCCTGAAAAGCCAGTAAAGTGAGGAATGCGATGAAATAAGCACTTACCCATTTGGTAAAAGCTTCCCAACCCACAAAAAAGGCAATTTGACAAACGGATAAAATTCCCCACAGAATCACCAGTCCTGAGTTCAGAAGGTCCCCTTGTGTCAGGGTGACGAATATGGGGTTGATGATAAATCCAAAGCTTTGAAGTTTGATCGCTGTCTCAGTTGATTTGCCTTTTAAGACCATGATCAGACTCCAAACATTCAATATCTGAAAGATGCTGAGGTAAAGAAATACCCGGTATAGCCCAAAGTAGGCATGAATTAAAAAGAAAACTACTGTGAGTCCAACAACTGCATATAAATAAAGGGCAGCGGCATATGCCTTCGGATCGGACTTTAATTTATCAAGTCCCAAAAAATTGCTTAAAGTGCTCATAAAATTGTTTGTAAAAAGTATTGCACTTCAAGGATAATATGAATTTTTTAATTATAAAAGGGATTAAAATTACCTAAAAAGCATATTGTTCATGTTTTAAATAATAATAGTTATATTTTACGCAAATTGAATCTCCGTAATTTTGGAGAGGAATAAGGGTCAAGAGGGCGATTTTGCGTAAATAAGCATTCGAATGATTGAAAAAAATATTAATAAAAGTCAATTTTATAATTTTTGTAAATTTTTAAAAAATTTCTTCCTGAATGACCGCTTTTAATGTCCCCAGGCCCTGACTGACCTCTTCCCAGCTTTCAATCTCAAAATCTATTTTAATAAGCCCGGCTGGTTGCAGATAGCCAATGGTTTGGTCGGTGAGCATTTCCGCCAGGTAAGGGATTCCGGGATGGTGAGCCACAATGGCTAAGTGATTGACCGTTGCATCGACCTGGTTAATAGCGCGCATTAACGTTCTTACTGTGCCATTGTACAGGTCCTCAATGTAGGAAAGTTTTTCGGTAGGTAAGGAAAGCTGTTCACTGATGAGCTTGGCCGTCATTTCAGTTCTTCGGGCGGGAGAAATGAGCATTAAATCAATATTCCAGTTTTGAAGTTTAAACTGTTCGGCGGTTTTAACGGCGGAAAATACGCCGTGCTGGGTTAATAATCTCTCGAAGTCGGGTTCATGGTATCCACCTTCCACTGCTTCTGCGTGCCTGATAAGGAATAAAGTCTTCATTTTTTTGAGATCAATTTTTTTAGATTTTAATAATAGGGATTGAGTGGTTAACCTGAATTACTCACCGCTAAATTTAGCGAATTGATTTAAGTGATTCACTTTCAGTTTAATAATTGTGTTTATTGATTTATTAATAGCCCGAATTTGGACATGCTTGCTTTCTCCACATTCATCAGCTTCGTGGGGAAAATGAAAAGGGAACTATTCCTTCATTTTTTTCGCCTTGCAGCTAAACGAGCATTTAAGCAAGAATAATCCGGGTGACGCGCGAATAATACCCGAAATTGGATACGAAAATTTGCAGGATAGCTACAGCGATAGGGGATAATTCTATAGGATAGCACCGTTAATTTTCCGGAATTATCAAATTTCGATATAGCGTTCAGGCCTCAATAAAGGCTTTTGTCCAGCAAAAGTAAGTTAAATGTGGGCTAAATAAACAGTCCGTCTAAATGAGGAAGCCAAAAAATGTAATTTTTTGTTTTTTAGAAGATAGACCTATTTTGTAAAAAGGTTTTTAAAAGGATGAAAACCACTTTTTTTCGATCATTTTACTATGGAGCAAAACTTCAAATTTAGGGATTTTGGTGATGAATTAGGATTTCTGATAAAAGTCCGAAATTAATTTTCTTTTTCAAAAATTTGAATTTCCCCATCAATTAAGGCTATGTTTGTAAATATGCACAACCAGATTAGGGCGTTTTGAGTTGAATTAAATCGATAAATAGTGCATATTCTATTTTTGTTTATGATGCCGCTTGATTCAGGCATTTTAATATAACCCGTGCAGCAACGATGCAAAAGAACTTGGTGATAGTGGAGTCCCCGGCAAAGGCCAAAACCATAGAAGGCTATTTGGGCGAGGATTTTAAGGTGGTTTCCAGTTTTGGCCATGTCAGAGACTTGCCTAAAGGAAATGGTGCCATTGATATTGATAATGGATTCAAACCTACCTACGAAGTAAGCCCAGATAAAAAGGAAGTTATCCGGGACTTGAAAAAACTGGCTAAGGATGCGGAGCTTATTTACCTCGCATCCGATGATGACCGCGAGGGAGAGGCGATTTCCTGGCATTTAAAGGAGACTTTAAAGCTGGAAGATGCTCGAACGAAGCGGATCGTTTTTCATGAGATCACCAAGAATGCCATTGTAAAAGCCATTAACAATCCAAGAACCATTGATGAGAATTTGGTCAATGCGCAGCAGGCCAGAAGGGTATTGGATCGATTGGTGGGTTTTGAGCTGTCACCGGTACTTTGGAAAAAAATCAAGACGGGTCTTTCTGCCGGACGAGTACAGTCAGTGGCGGTTCGCCTGGTCGTGGAGCGTGAGCGCGAGATTGACGCCCATCAGGTCAGTTCTTTCTTTAAGGTGAAAGCCGTTTTCGATTTACCAGGAGGAAAAGAAGTAAAGGCGGAATTACCGGGTAGGTTTAATACCGAGGACGAAGCGCACGCTTTTCTAAATGATTGTAAGGGTGCTGAATTTAAGATTAATAATCTGGAGAAAAAGCCTAGTAAAAAATCTCCGGCCCCTCCATTCACTACTTCCACTTTACAGCAGGAAGCCTCGCGTAAATTGGGCTTTTCGGTTGCCAAAACGATGTCTGTAGCACAGCGCTTGTATGAAGCCGGTAAGATTACCTATATGCGTACCGACTCCCTAAACCTTTCGGATGATGCTTTAGCGGCAGCAGCGAAAGAAGTGGTGTCGGCTTATGGAGAGGAATATTCCAATACCAGAAAATATACTACGAAGAATTCTTCTGCCCAGGAGGCTCACGAAGCAATTCGCCCAACGAATTTTGCGCTGCATAAATTATCAGCAGGTGAGCGCGATGAGCAGCGGCTATATGAATTGATCTGGAAGCGTGCTATTGCCTCTCAGATGTCTCAGGCGGAAATTGAGAAAACTACCGCTAAAATCGGGATTTCCAGCCGTCCGGAAGAGTTGAATGCGACCGGTCAGGTGGTGACTTTTGAAGGTTTCCTTAAGGTCTATATTGAGTCTACCGATGACGAGGAGAACAATGAAGAGTCCAAGGATATGTTGCCTCCATTGACGATTGGCCAGGTGTTGCGCCTGAATGAGATGGTGGCGCGTCAGGGCTTCACACGTCCTCCTGCAAGATTTACGGAAGCCTCTTTGGTAAAGGAACTGGAAGAAAAAGGCATTGGTCGTCCTTCCACTTATGCGCCTACTATTTCCACGGTGCAGCGTCGAAATTATGTGGTGAAAGAACCAAGAGACGGGGTGGAGCGTCCTTATCGCGAATTGACATTGGATGCAGCATTTGAATTTAAGGCTTTTGATAAGGTTGAAATTACAGGTGCTGAAAAGAATAAATTATACCCCACTGATATCGGGATGGTGGTGAATGACTTCTTAGTGGAGTATTTTCCATCAGTAGTTGATTTCTCCTTCACGGCAAAAGTGGAGAAAGAATTTGATGAAATCGCTCAGGGCCAGCAAAATTGGGATGAGATGATTGGCGGCTTTTATGGCGGATTTCATCAAAAGGTGGAACAAGCCGAGCAAATTGACCGTCGGGAGATCAGTTCCGCCCGTGAATTAGGAATTGACCCTAAAACCGGTAAAATGGTGATAGCTCGATTGGGTAGATTCGGACCATTAGTCCAGTTAGGGGAAACTTCAGAGGAAGAAGGAGCGGAGAAGCCTCAATTTGCCAGTCTTAGAAAGGGGCAGTATTTAGAAAAAATCACCCTGGAAGAAGCATTGGAATTATTCAAACTTCCTCGCGATGTGGGGATGTATGAGGATAAAAAAGTAGTAGCGGCCATTGGTCGTTTTGGTCCATATATTCGTCACGATGGTAAATTTGTGTCCTTAGGGAAAGAATACGATCCCCTTTCGGTAGAATTGGATACTGCCATTGAGCTGATTGAAGCCAAGCGAAAGGCGGACCGGGAGAAATTTATCAAAGCTTTTGATGAGGATACTGAAGTACAGGTGCTGAATGGTCGTTGGGGTCCTTACATCAAGTTTGGTAAAAAGAATGTTAAGATTCCGAAGGAATTTAAAGAGAAACCACTTGAAATTACCTGGGAACAGGCCTTAGAGTGGGAAGCAGCTACCCCTGAAAAAGGTAAAAAAGCTGCGGCTAAAACCACTACCGCCAAGAAGACTACGGCCAAAAAAGCACCGGCCAAGAAGACTGCTGCAAAAAAGACAACCACAAAGAAAACCACTACCGCCAAAAAGACGACGACAAAGAAAGTATAAATTAAAAATCCCCGCGGATCACAGCGGGGATTTTTTTTTATTCATATAATTCCGGTACGTAGGTTTGTTCTTCCCTGGGAGGGCGGATATAACCTTTGGATCTGTCTATTTCCGGCAGTTCAATGTTCTCATCAGGGATTTCCTCATAATCTATTTTTGAGAGCAAATGCGCAATGCAGTTTAATCTGGCGGCTTTTTTGCGATCTGCTTCTACTACATACCAGGGGGATTGTTTGGTATCGGTATAGGCAAACATCTGATCTTTAGCCTGGGAATACTCCATCCATTTTTCCCGTGATTTAATATCCATCGGACTAAATTTCCATCGCTTCATTGGCGTATTGATCCGTTCAGCGAAACGCTTTTCCTGTTCTTCATCACTTACCGAAAACCAGTATTTGATAAGAATAGTACCTGAACGAATGAGCATTCTTTCAAACAAAGGACAACTTCTAAGGAATTCCTCGTATTGTGTCTGCGTGCAGTAGCCCATCACATATTCCACGCCCGCACGGTTATACCAGCTGCGGTCAAATAGGACGATTTCGCCAGCGGCAGGTAAATGAGCGACATATCGTTGAAAATACCATTGCGATTTTTCCCTTTCTGTCGGAATTCCCAATGCCACCACTTTGCAAATGCGTGGACTCAGGTTTTCTCGAATACGTTTGATCGCACCTCCTTTCCCCGCAGCATCTCTCCCTTCAAAGATCACCACCACTCTTAATCCTTTTTCTTTTACCCATTTCTGGAGTTTGACTAATTCGATTTGTAAGCGCTCCAGTTCTTTCTCATATGTTTTTTTGTCAAGCTTGATGGTTTCTACTTTTTGAGACATAAGCGTTCATGGTTTTGTTTGATGGAATGATAATTAAACCGGATTATTCACCACCAGATTTAGGTAAGTGTGGTAAGTGACTCTGATTTAGTATGTTGAAATTGGTTGTTCCGATTTTCAATTAGCCCAAATTTGGCTAGGCCTGCTTTCTCCACATTCTTCCATATCGTTGGAAAAAATGCGAAATAGGAAACAATTCCGTCATTTTTCCCGCCGAGCAGCTAAACGAGGATTTTAGCATGAATAATCTTATTTAAGATAAAAGGCTTCCGCTTAACTAACAAGTTTCCAATAAAAAAGGGCAAGCCCCTAAAGACTTGCCCTTTATCAAAGATTTCTAAATCTGCTATTTATCATTCATTTCCTCACTGTGAGGAAGTGGTTGAGAGTGATCCGGTAATACCAGATTAAGGAAAACCCCCACTAAA
Source organism: Persicobacter diffluens (assembly GCF_036244895.1). Classification (NCBI taxonomy): domain Bacteria; kingdom Pseudomonadati; phylum Bacteroidota; class Cytophagia; order Cytophagales; family Persicobacteraceae; genus Persicobacter; species Persicobacter diffluens. The sequence goes on along the minus strand of NZ_BQKE01000001.1, from coordinate 2,603,811 downwards.
GAGGCCAGCCCAATACCGGATAGGGAAAAATCCCCGAACTCTAGCACCGCTCCACCAATCCCAATGGTGAGTATGACGGAAACAATGACCTGATTTCTGGTTTTTTTGAAATCAGTATGAGATTCCGTAAGCGTATTGATCCCCACTGAGGCAATGGTTCCAAACAGTAACAACATAATTCCACCCAAGACAGGGGCGGGGATGGACTTCAGGAATCCACTGATTTTTCCGATTAATGAAAAAACAATGGCAGTGATGGCTGAAATTCTCAAAATGACAGGATTGGTAACCTTTGTTAAGGAGATCGCTCCGGTAACTTCTGAATAAGTGGTGTTAGGCGGGCCACCAAGGAATCCGGCTAATGCGGTGGCTACCCCATCACCTAAGAGGGTTTTATGCAAGCCGGGGTCTTTTACAAAGTTCTTTTTTGCTACCGCTCCCACGGCATACATATCTCCGATATGTTCAATCATGGGCGCAAAAGCAACCGGTAGCATGAACAATACGGCATTCCAATTAAATTCAGGACTTGTGAATTTTGGTAGTGCAAACCATTTTGCTTCTGAAATAGGAGTGAAGTCAACAATTCCCAAAGCCAGGGATAGCAAATAACCGGTGACTAAGCCGGTAAAGATGGGAATAAGTTTGAAAAACCCTTTTCCGTAGACAGTAGTAAGCAAAGTGACCATTAACACTACAGAAGCGACCAGCCAATTTTGTTTAGCCATATCTACCCCGACCGAAGCGAGGGATAAACCAATGACCATAATCACAGGGCCTACCACCACAGAAGGGAAAAGTTTTTCAATGAGTTTCAGGCCTCGGAAACGGATAATGGTAGAGACAATGGTATAAAGAATACCTACGGCAATTAAGCCTGAAAGAGTAGCAGGTAGTCCGTACAGCTTGGTACTTGCGGTAATGGGAGCAATAAATGCAAAGCTGCTGCCCAAAAATACCGGGACTTTCTTCTGAGTAATCAGGTGGAAAAGCAGGGTTCCGGTACCGGCAGTAAATAACGCCACAGCGGGATCAATTCCCACTAACAGGGGTACCAAAACGGTTGCTCCAAAAGCAACAAAAAGAAATTGCACCCCAAGTACAATTTGTTGACCGTTTATTTGATTCATTGGTAAAGGATTGATTAAAATTTCACAAAGATAGTATTAGTAGCTGAGCTAATGGATGAGAAAAGTTAGCCTTTGCGTTTTTCTGTAAATATTGACAATTGATGGTTAGTTATTTATAATCTTATCTCCCCTAACATTTGCGAATTTTATTTTTTTTGGCCTTTCTTGTGTTTTCTTAATAGGCTTTTTTTATTGCGGAAAATTATTTTGACCCAATGAATACCATTCGAACAATTATTTTTGATCTGGGGGCAGTGTTGCTAAATATTGATTTAAAAAAAGCAGTGGCCGCCTTTAGTGAATTATCCGGAAAAAGTGAGGAGGAGTTGTCCTCCCGTATTTATGAAACTACTTTATTCAATCAGCATGAGATTGGCGCTATTGATAATGATACCTTTTTGGCAAAACTTGGAGAGGAGTTAGGGGTAGTCGGTCAGTCACAGGCCTTAGCAGCGGCCTGGGATAAGGTTTTGCTGGATTTTCCGCAGGAACGCATTGAAATGCTGAAAAAATTAAAGCCAAACCACCGGTTGCTACTGCTTAGTAATACCAATGAACTTCATGTGCTTAGTTTTAATCAGCAGTTGGCCCGGGAGAATGGAGTGCCTGGTGGTTTGCCTGAATTGCTGGATGGGGTTTATTATTCCTCTCGTATGGGCTTTAGAAAACCAGATCCGGCCATATTTAAATCAGTCATACAAGCCGAGGGGCTTAAGCCAGAGGAAACTTTATTTATTGATGATAATCCAGCCAACTGTACAACCGCCAGGTCATTGGGCTTTCAGGTCGAGCAGATGAATCCCAACAGTGGGGATTTTTCGTTTTTTAAAGAATACAACATTACTTATTGATCGTCTGTCATGCAGAAAAAAATTCTAATTCATCTCGGCCTGTTTATTCTTACATTAATTACCACCACTTTAGCCGGAGCAGAATGGATGTTTGGCAAAAGTTGGTTTTTTGGGGAGGAGGTTTTGAGTAAAAAGGAATTTTTTCAGGGCTTTTGGTATTCCATTCCTTTTCTGGGAATTTTAACTGCTCATGAATTTGGGCATTATTTTGTTGCGCGTAAATTGAAGGTGAATACCAGTTTGCCTTATTACATTCCACAATGGTTTTTTTCTTTCACGATGAGTTTAGGCACCTTTGGTGCATTGATACAGATTAAAGATAAAATCAACTCCCGGAAAAAGTATTTTGATATCGGGCTTGCAGGGCCTCTGGCTGGTTTTATCGTTTGCCTTTTTGTATTGACTTATGGGTATACGCATCTTCCGGACCCCACATTTATTTACCAGATTCATCCGGAATACGAGCAATATGGATTAGATTATCCTCAACATGTTTATGCCTATGACCCTGCCGATGAAAATGCCAATCCCCCTATTCGGGTAGGGGGCAATTTACTGATGATGTTGATGGAAAAGGTATTGGTCGCTGATCCCACTAAAATTCCGGATCCACATGAAATGATTCATTATCCCTTATTGTTTGCGGGTTACCTGGCGCTTTTTTTTACGGCGCTCAATCTTTTACCGATTGGGCAACTGGATGGAGGGCATATTTTATATGGTTTAATAGGGGATAAGGCGCATTGTATTGTTTCCAAATATTTGTTTATGGGCTTATTGTTTCTGGGAGGAATCGGGCTGATTAATCCGGGAGATTCCACCCAGGAAATTATTATTTACAGTCCGCTATACCTTTATTTTCTGTACTTGTGTTTTTATAAAATGACGAATGACCGGCAGGAGCGACTGTTTTATGCGGTAATTATTTTCGCAATGCAGTATTTTGCCAAATGGCTATTTCCCTCTTTTGAGGGTTTCACAGTTTGGCTGGTATTCATGTTTGTTTTAGGACGATTTCTGGGCGTCTATCATCCGCCTACCACCGATACGGCGCCGCTGGGAAAAAAACGGATAATTTTGGGTTGGTTAGCGATGGTTATTTTTATTATCAGCTTTGTGCCGCAGGTGTTGGTGTTTGGCTAAGGTCAAGAGCGGGAATTCGGGATTAAGATCATGTTTAAAAGCACACCATCCGGCTGCAAATTCGAATTATTGGAAGTGATTTTGGCTAATTTCTCCATAATAGCGATGCTACTCCCTCAAAATAATCCTATATCGCTTATGCAATACTTTAAATTCTCGCTTTTTAAACATGCTCCATGCCCTTAGTATTGATTGGTTTGTAATAATACGAGCGTACAAGCTTCCAGCGCCATTATTCCATTTTCTTCCAGCTTTTGCATAAAGGCATAATTTTCGGTGCCCGGGTTAAAAATGACACGCTCCGGTTTCAGGGAAAGCATAAAATCAATATAACCTTCCTGATTCTTCGGATTGAGATAAAGGGTAATGGTGTGAATGTTTTCCAGTAGGGGAGGTTGTTGTAAGGGTAAAATGGCAATCCCACTAATTTCTCCTTTTCTAATCCCAAGAGGAAAGGTCTCTATTCCTCTTTCTCGCAACATACTGGTGGCCAGATAGCTATATCTGCCTGGGTTTGGTGATGCGCCTATTACCACAGTTTTTTTCATAACTTTATACTATTTTTATGTAAAAAATGTATTTGTTATAGATTACCTTTCGAATATTACAGTATTTCCTGAAATTACTTTTATTTTTTTTATTTTAAGACGGTGCTATAATTTTTGCTGCTTTGATGTCTGAATTCCGACATATCTTTTACTTTCTCTGGGGCATGGCCATAATGCTAATCATGCCCGCTACGCTCTGTGCCCAAAAAGTCATTACTACTTATTATGATGAGGCCGAATCAAAGGTGATGGAGCGGTACGAACTCAAAAAAGGGAATGAAAATATTATTGAGGGAAACTACCAGTTTTTTTATAAAAATGGCATGCCAGCGGCCGAGGGGAAGTATTTCAATAATGAACCAGTAGGTTTTTGGAAGTACTATTATGAGAATGGGCAAATTAAAATGCAAGGGGAGATAATTAACCGGGTTAATGCCGGTTTGTGGCAGTATTTTTACCCTTCCGGCAAACCCAAAATGCAGGGCGAACTAAAAGGAGACGAACGAGAGGGCGAGTGGCTTTTTTTTCATGAGAGTGGTGAATTAAAGGCAAGCGGCATTTTTTTGAAAAATAAACGACAGGGACAGTGGAAATTTTTTTATGAGAATGGCAAAAAGAAATCCGAAATAGACTTTAGCCGTGCTTATGGTAGTTTCAGGGACTTTTATGAAAATGGGAGTCTGAAAGGAGAAGGGCAGCATTTTCAGGGGAAAAGAACTGGCTTTTGGACATTATATCATCAAAATGGGAAGGTGGCCGAGCAGGGAAAATATGATGGGGATTTAAAGGAAGGACTCTGGCAGCAGTATGATTCAAATGGCTTTTTGGCGGCAGAGGGAGATTATGAAAATGGGGAAAAGAGTGGGGGATGGAAAGAATATTTCGATAATGGCATTGTCAGAAGTAATGGTGCCTTTATCCATGGGGAAAGGGAGGGGAGCTGGTCCTTTCGACAACCCGATGGTGCTTTTTATGGAACCGCCATTTATAGTGGAGGTCATGGTCAGTTTGTGGGAAAAAACAAGAAGGGAAACATCACAGCCAAAGGGCAGTTGGTCGGAGGTCAGTTTGAAGGGATATGGGAATATTATGATGAAGAAGGCAAGGTGAAAGCCTCCTGTCATTATAAAAACGGGGAAGGCCGGTATAACGAATATTATCAAAATGGCGCCCTGAGATTGAGTGGGATGCTGGTAAATGGTTTAAAAACCGGCGTTTGGGTACTTTATGATCAGGATGCAGCGGTGGCGGGCTATTATCATCCCAAAGGAGAGGAAGGAGAATTGATTGCCGTTACCCTCGATAAGGTGGAGGATTCCATGGAGGAGCCGCCTATGCCCCGCGTGGGCCTAAAGCCGGATTATCGGTATAAGAAAAAAGGTTCCCGGTATTTTCTACCCCGATTGAACGAGTTTAGGGGATTTATTCTTTCGGCAAGTCCTATAAACACGCTGGTTGGAGAGTTACCGATTAGTTTAGAGTATTATATTCAGGAACGAATGGGGATTCAGGTCACCGTAAGCCTGGAGCGAGATCCATTTTACGGGCAGCATGAGGAAAAAGAAGGGGAAGTGAATGGACTGGGTTATGCCATTGGTATTCGCCAAAAGTTTTATCAGCCCAGGAAAAAGTACGGGATGCTATATTTCGCTCATGAGATTAAATACCATGAAATCACACATACCACTAATGGGCGAATTCCTTCCGGGCAGACTTTAGAGCTTCAGGTGCTGGAGCAACGGCTTCAATATAGCTTGTTGGTAGGAGACCGGATTATCTTTGAACCAAACGGTCCGGCAAATAAGTATCGTTCAGGCGTGCGTTTTTCACTGGATTGGTACATGGGTGTTGGGGTAGGGCCACGATTCATTTCTCGCAATTATGACGAATCAGCGGACTTTGAGCAGTATTTTAGTGATATAACTGATCAATATTTCCCCATAACCTTTCGCTTCGGGGTGGATCTGGGTTTTGTGTTTTAGAATACATGTGCCTAGTTTTGAGTTATGCTTGAGTTAAAGCATTGTAAATCAAAGAAACTTTCCATATGAAGAAGTTTTTAATCGCCGGGGTCATATTACTGGTTATTGTATTGGTAACACCTTCTTTTATCATTGAGAATGATCAAGCCCCGGTGGATCCGCATTTAGTATTAGGACAAGCCATTCACTTTCGGGGATGTGTTCCAGAAAAGACTTACTTAATTGTAGGGTATCGAGAGACTTATGAAGGTCCGGTTGAAAAAAAGTGGATGGATCAGGAGTATTTGGCTTTTGTATACATTACTGACCTGGGAGAATATAAGATGGGTACTATTCATCGTAATTCAGTAATTAAAGAATAAAGAAATCAATTAAGACCAATAGGAAAGATTGATATATCAAAACGTTCATCAGCTTGTTACATACTTGGAGGAAACAGAGTATGAAACGAGCTTTTTTTATTTTTAGCCTAATTTGTTGGACTGTGGTATGCCAGGGGCAAATTCCCATTCAGGATCCGGTCTTAGTGAAGGGGGTGATTTTAGATGCAGAAAGCCTGGAGCCATTAAGTGCTACCAATATTACGGTGCATTCGGCCCATGGCCGAGCCACCTTGGGTTATTATACCGGGGAAGTAGGTAGATTTTCTTTTTTTGCTTTTCCCTTAGATACCATTCGATTCAGTAATGTTGGTTTTAAGCCAAGAGCAGTGGTGATTCCTTTGGAGGTTCCCAATGACCAATATACGCTGATTGAAATCATGGAGCATGACACCATCATTCTCCCCAGTATTTTGGTCTCTGATAAATTGATGCTGGAAGACGAAATCGATCAGATTGTAAGCCGGGTGATGACAGACACCTCCTTTGTGCCCAATGTTGAGCAGGTCGTTAATTATCAAATAGAAAAAATCTCGCTGTTTCAACCGGTTTATGGGAAGTTTCAGATTTTATGGTTGCATCACAATTATCATATTCCTAAAAACCAGTGGATCAACCCATGGGTGTGGGTTAAATTCATCAATGACGATCAGGAGGACAAGTATACCTACCTTGAGATGGATGATTTGTATTTTTCAGGAAGACCTTATCCGCATTTTGAAGACCAATGGGTAAGTCCTAGTATTCCCTATCAGTATGAAATGTTCTACGCCCGGGAAAAGGAAGAATGGGGAGAATAGCATTTACTGCTTAAGTGAGCGCCTCCAAATCGTAATGGATTTCAAACTTGTCCTGATCAAGATAAGCCGGGAATTTGGTGCGAAGATTAACGATGTCTTCGTATTTAAGCGTAGTCGTGCTTATTTTTTCCGCTGTACCCAAATCATCAATACAAAAGCCTTTAGGGTTGAAAGATTTGGATCCTCCTTCGTAGGTGATGTCATTGCCGTCTTCGCCAATTCTATTCACACCGATAATATAGGCCTGATTTTCCATTGCCCGAGCAGCTAAAAGGGTATTCCAAACGTGCATTCTGCTTTTGGGCCAAGAAGCAATGTAAAGTGCCAAATCGTAAGTAAGGTCACCATTTTCTTTGACCACATTTCTGGACCAAACCGGGAACCTCAAGTCGTAGCAGACCAATGGGCAAATGTCCCAACCTTTTAGGTTTACCACCAGGCGTTCGTCGCCGGCATGAAAAGCAAGATGCTCCCTACCCATTCGGAATAAATGGCGCTTGTCATAGTAGGAGTAAGTGCCATCTGGTTTCATCCAGATCAGGCGGTTGTAATAACTGCCGCCTTCTTTGATCATTAAGCTTCCGGCCAGCACGGTTTTAAGCTGGGCGGCCATTTGTTTCATCCAGCGAAAAGTATTGCCATTCATCACCTCCGCCATTTTTTGATTCATGGTGAAGCCTGAGTTGAACATTTCAGGTAGCAAGATGAGGTCAGTGTCCAATTCTGCCTCCCATAAGAGCTCCTCCAGCTTGGCTAAATTAGCAGCAGAGTCTTCCCAGTATAGGTCGGTTTGGATGGTGGTTACTCTTAAGTCTTGCTTCATCTGATGTAAAATGGCGATTAATTTTAGAATGAATTATGAAATAGGGAATTTTTTGTTTGATAAAAGATGATAAGACTCATGTTTAAACCCTTACTTAAAAAAAATCCCGCTATTGTTCAAAATAGCGGGATTGTTATTGAATTATTTTATTATTTGAGGAACTTCATTCTGTAATCGATCCCTATGTTTCCTTTGGAGATATTGGTCAATTTTTTCTTTAATAGGCGTTTTTTCAATGGAGATAAATGATCTGTAAAAAGAATCCCCTCTATATGATCATATTCATGCTGAATGATGCGTGCACGCCATCCATCATACTCCTCCTCATGTTCTACCCAGTTTTCATCCCGGTAGCGGATTAAAATTTTCTCCGGACGATAAACCGTTTCGCGAATGCCGGGAATACTTAAACAGCCTTCTTCCACGCCCCATTCTTCTCCGGTCTCTTCAATGATTTCCGCATTGATGAATACTTTTTTGAAACCGGCACATTTAGGATCTTCCTCTGACATCGGGTCGCCATCAATCACAAAAATGCGGAGATTTTCGTTTACTTGAGGGCCCGCCAGCCCGACGCCTGAAGCCTTATACATGGTCTCAAACATATTGTCTACCAAAGCCTGAAGGTCGATACTTCCCTCTTCAATATCTTTAGCGACCTTTTTCAATACCGGCATCCCGTAGGCCGTAATTGGTAAAATCATATCTTTTTAATCTAATTTTTTACATTTCAGGTGATACTCACCATAACAATACAAGGGTCCCTTTTTGTTAAGAAAACCGTTCTGGGGTGAAATTTAACCTTTGAGTCGAATTCCTTCTTCGTCAATTTCGATCTTGCCGGATTTATACAATCCCCCAATTACTTTCTTAAAGGTCCGCTTTGACATCTGGAAAATTTCCTTGATTTCCTCCGCATTGGATTTGTCATGGTAGGGTAAAAAACCACCTGCTTCTTCCAGTTTCTCGATAATATCATCCGTGGAGTTTACCACCGCCTGATATCCTTCTTCCTGTAGGGTGAGGTCAAGCTTTCCGTCTTCTCTTACCCCTTTGATAAAACCATTTACCGTATCTCCAGGGCGAACCATTTTGAATATCTGATTGTCAAAAAGCATGCCTTCATATTTCCCATCAACTAAAACGGTATAGCCTAGTGGGGTTTTACGATAAATCATCATTTCTACTTTTTGCCCCCTTTCGAGTTCAGCAGTTTCCCGATCAAAAAATACTTTGATCTTGGAGGAAGCGATGATGCGGTCAGATTTATGATCGTGAAGAATTCTCACGACATATTTTCTGCCCTTGACCATGGGCTCATCCATTTCACTTTTAGGAACCAATAGGTCTTTATCCAGTCCCCAGTCTAAAAAAGCGCCAAAATTAGTGGTGTCTACACACATTAGGGAGGTCATTTCCCCGACCTCAGCCTTTGGCGTTTGTGTGGTGGCGGTCAGACGATCTTTAAAGTCTCTGTAGATAAATACAGAAATTTCTTGTCCGATTTCCATATCGGATTTTACAAATTTATTTGGTAACAAAATGTCTCCTTCAGTAGAATCCAGAATGAGTCCAAATGGAATTTGTCGTAAGATCTTAAGCGTATTTGTTGCTCCGATTTTTAACATGCTGCAAAGGTAAGCATTTCCTTTGTTAGGAAGGAGGTTTGGGGAGTTTAGACGAGGATTTATTTTGTGAAAGGGTCAAAAATAGGTGGGGAAGGTTGTGCCGGTCCATCAAATTAACTCCAATAGCAATATATTTTAAATAAAATGGAATAGCCTAAATTACATATGCTTAAATCCGGCTTAGCCTGCATTATTCACGGTTATATTCGGTGAATAATTTTAGTTCGCTTATTGTCAGGGTGTTGTGTTTGGGTTGGTTGATTTTTAATAGCCCTAATTAGGGCAATTTTGCTATCTCCTCCTTCATCTGCTTCCATGGAAAGAATCCGAAATAGGCATCATTCCTTCATTTTCCTGCCTTGCAGCTAATCGAGCATTTAAGCATACATAATCCGGCTTAGCAAATGAGGAATTTGATGCGGAATTGCTTCCCGAAAGGCCATGCTACTTAGAATCTAAGCAACAAAAAAAGGGGCCATCGCCCCCTTTTGAATGCATTGTGTTTTCTTATTGGGATATTTTCACCTCTCCGTTCTCAAAGGTTACGGTGAAGGATACGAATCCCTGACTTACTGTAAAGGTATTGTCACAATCTCCGGATCCAAAGTCAATGGTTCTTGCATTTCCATTCCACTCCATTTTTTTAATGCCCGAAGAAGGAAAAACAAAGCCCTGGCTTATGCAGTCCACTTTATAAATAATGGCATTTTGCTCTTCTGTGGTATGGGTATAGGAGGTGTCATCTGAGGTGATGCCATTGATTGTTCCCCAATAAGCTTTTTCTGAACCGGTAAATTCCGAAGCGGAAATCGTAGTTCTCTCGTAAATCACGCCATTTCTTTGGGTGCTCTTTCCATTTTTGGTGATTTTAAGATTGTTGAGGGTGATTTCGTAGGTTTTTTCTTCATTCAGGGGATCTTCCGTAATATTCTTAATAGAACGGCTTCCTTCTAATGCATATCCGGCTACTGTATAGTCTTCGAAAGTCATTTCCCAAATAGCTCCTTTGGTTACCGGAAACAAAATTGGATAGCTTACACTTTTTAAGGTCAGGATGATTTTACCTGTTCGCTCAAAGCCGTTGTAGGTACATCCCTCGCCGAAATCAATGGTTAATTTTTTTTCGCCTAAATTATAAGTCGCTACATAACAGGGTTCAGTACTACTGGCTTGGGCCAGGCGGGTGGGGTCGGCCTGTTTGGCGAGTTCAATTTCGGAAACCGCCACCGCGTCATTTAAATAAAGGTCCATTTCGGTGTCCTCTACAATACCTCCATCAGATACAGCATCTGTGGCAGATGTAACTTTTTCTTTTAAATCGCATGCAGAGAATGTGCTTATGATTAAAGCAAATAGTATAAAAAACTGCTTTTTCATAGATTAAAGTGGGTTAATGTATTGGTTGAATTTGATTAAAAAAAACCTTCTAACGGTTAGAATAAATTTAAATACAAATGTAAGAATGGGATTGAAAATTAAAAAAAATAGTAGAAAAAGCTACTTTTTTATTTAAGTTCTTGCTTTTGTTTCGAATCGTCCGCCTCCTTTTGGCGAATGGTACTGGTGGGGATATCATCGTCTTCCGGGCTAAGTTCTTTAGGTTTTAGCGGGTCAATTTGAGGGTGTCTTATCCGTTTGTCTTTGTGAGCATCCTCTTTTTTGGAACGGAATGGGTTAAAAGCACCAATCATTTCCTTAAAAGAGTTAAAGGAAGCGGTGTGCAACAATGATACTCCTGTGGTGGTGGAATTGGCCTGATTAAGACCTGCATCAAGGCTGGAGAAATTGTTTCTACTGTACATTTTTACCCTGTATTTTCCGGATTCAGTCAATAGATACTCTACGGACCAGTCCCCCGCAATGGAGGCGAAATCAACCTTGGACTGTTCATTGGTAAAGCCACCATCTCTGCTTACGCGTAATCGCCCATCAAGGAAGGTGTACCCTAAGCGGAGCTGGAAGGTGTTTACGGCATCAGCATCCATTTGTCCCAGATCCACCGCGATGGATAATTTATCATCCACCTGATTGATCCAATAGCTTAATTGGTTAGATACAAACTCACTTAAACTACTTCCTACCGTATTCGAGGTGTTGAAAGAGTTAGCCGGAGCCAGGGAACCTAAAACAATAAGCGAAAAAACCTGACGTTTCATTTCCTGCTCATTGACATGAATTTGGTTTTTAAATCCAGTCACATAGGTGTCGAGGCTCAGTGCATTTCCTTCATAGGAAAAAGTACTGGGGTATTTATCGATGTCAATATCAAAATTCAGCTCCGGGCTCATCATGGGGCCTTTCAGGTTAAGCATTACCTTAGCCGGATAACGCCTTCTTATTTCGGGGCTGTCGGCATAGGCGGTATCTACAATGGCAGTTAAATTGGTGAGCTGATCATAAACCGCATCAATGTTTAATTCAGCAGAATAGGGGTCTCCATTCCAGGTGATTTTGGAATTGGGTTCAATGATGAATTCCTTATTGATAATATTGGAAAGGGTAAAATTATAGGAGCCTTCAGTAAATACCACATCTCCAAATACACTCATATCTCCCTGGGGGTTTATTAACAACTCTAAGTCTCCGTTTCCACGGCCCTGAATGATGTCCCCTGCTTGTAGGTCAAATATCAATTGGGCGAATGCATCAGGAGTCACTTTAAATTTGAAGTCATAGTTGACGCCTTCTACTTTTACTTTTTTCACTTCTTTTTCGAAAATGTCTTTCAGGAATTCGAACTCATTTTTCTTTTGAATAAATTCAATATAATCCTGAGAACCTATTTCATCGGAGGTGGAGGCCAGTGGAATATTAAAACGCGTATTTTTTCTCGTTTCCATTTCGGCCTGTATATTAAACTTTGATAAAGGCCCAAAGAAGCGCATATTTCCAGAAGCATAGGCCTTTCCATAGTAGAGATCATTGTCCTTAGAGGTGGTGTTGAGTACCATCATATTATTGAAAGCCGCCCGGATATCAAAGTTAAAATCCTGAAGGCCCTCATGTTCAATGGCACCATTAACGTTTCCATAATTCCCTTCTCCATCGGTAACGGTCAGGCTTTTTAAAACGAACCTTTCAGGCTCTATCTCCACGATCCCATTGGTCTGGTAGGTAGTCTGGAGATAGTCGATTTTTACCGAAGCCGTATCGATCGCCATAAATCCCGTCATTTCCGGATGGCTTAATTTTCCCTTTATGGAAATATCGCCGCTCAGGTTTCCCTTCAATTCTGAGGCATAAGATTTGAGGAAAGGTTCTGCTACTGCTAGCGGTACTTGCTTAATGTCTAATTTCAGGTCCAGGTTGTCCTGCTCCCGATAGGGGTAATAGGCACCATTTAAGGCAAGAATATTCTCTTTTGCCCGATCGCCCTCAAAGAAAATGTCCAGCTTGGAATTGGGCGCATCCCAGGTAGCATTACCTTTCATTTGACCAAGTGGCAAATGATTGAAGCTGAAGTTATCAACGAAAATTCTATTTTGAATCAGCGGAGTATTGTAATAATTCCGCATGGATAAATACCCATTGAGGATACCATTTACCTCCGTATCGATGAAGTTCTCCAGGTGATTTAACTCAAAGTCTTCCACCATTAGTCGAAATTCCTCCTTAGGGTTATGAGATATGGCCCCGGTCAGGGCAATGCGTTGTCGACTTGAACTTAGCGTAACTTTTTCAAAATGCAGTCGGCCATCTTTCAGGGTGATTTTGTTTTGGGGATTGAGTTTCCAATAATCTCCCAGCATGAAAAGCGAAGGTGCCTGAATATTTACTTTCGTATATTTTGTGGAGAAATCAATAGTACCCGTCAGGTCAGCATGGTTTTGTTTTGGGTCTTGCTTTACTTGGAAAAGATACTCCATATGCTTTTCAAACCAATTGATTTCCGTGACCAGATTATTGGTATTCATCAGGTTAAAGAAGCGCTGCCGGTCAGCGGTCAGGGTCACAATGGCCTGCGGATCCGGATCATTCGCAAATTTGGAGGTCTTCAGAGATAGCGCGGCCCCTGAAAGGGAGTTTCCATTCCAATGCAGGGAGTCCATATAAGTATCCAATACCAAATTGTAGGAATAGCCCATTAAGAGTTTACCGCTGATGTTACTGCCCGTAGTCATGTAAAAATCAGGGCTGAACATATTCATGATCGGATTGAAATCGAAGAAACGAATATCAAATTGCGCATAGGAGGGATTTTGAAAATCCACCGGTGCCTTTTGCTGGTAATAGGTTTTAATTTCTTCCGGATCATTTTTCAATGCAAGAAGATATTCAGAGAGCATCATGGGCACCTCCTCCACTAACTTTAAGGGGCTAAATTCTCCAATCACCCGAAATTGCCCAAAGTCAGAATATAAATCCAAAACCCGATGGCGCTTTTCAATAGTGGAGGTGAACCTCATGTGTTGGAAAGCCACCGTATCCTCACCATAATTGAGGACCAAATTTTTGGCTTGTGCGGTTCCTTCCAGCTCATCCGGATGTAGTCCCTTGAAATCAATGTTTAAGCTTCCGGAAAGAGAAGACACTTTATCGGTAACCTTCATGCTGTTCAGGTCAGCAAAGGGGACATCGGCCGTTACTTTCACATAGGGATTTCTGTGACCAAGATTTACGGCGGCATTACCTTTCATTTGAAGGCTGCTGTCGTTTACATTTAACTGGCCAATAAATATTTCCTTTGAAAACCTCCCCTTCGTTTCAATATTGTGGTAGTCATAACCGTTTACTCCAAGTTTACTGGCTTCAGCATTAAGATTAAAGTCAGCAGTGGTTACGGTAAGTCCTTGTCCTTCAATATCTCCTTCCATGCTCAGGGTCTGAATATACTCCGGGGCATCCATCACTTTGCCCAGGTGAAAATTTTCTGTAATCAGATGTCCCTTGTAGTAGGGAAGGCCTCCCTCTAAAATTTTGAAGTTAATATCGGAAATGATTGTTCCCACTGGTGCTTCAAATTTTCCATTTGCCACAAAGTCAAGTGGGAAACCGGTGAATCGCCCCTTGAATTCTAAATTGTCTAGTTCTTTTAATTCTCTTTGTGGACTATTCCCGATATAAGGGTAAAGATCTTTTACATTGATGCGGGAGTTTTTAAAGTCGGCATCAATAAAGGATTCATAAAATTCCGGAAGCCCGCTAAAGCTGATTCGTCCACGTAAAACTGAGTTTTCCCCAAAGGATAAATCCATATTCCGGATGTCGAAATTGCTGATAGGTCCCCGCCAGTGCCCCTTAAAACGGTAGGTGTCCAGGTAGCCTCTTAAAAACGGAAGGATAGCGGCCAGATCCCGGGAAGTAAGATAGGATTGCGACACCTTGGCGTCAATCCGTACTTTTTCCATGAAGTCACTATAGTCTTCCCAGCCATTATAAAAGAAATGCAGATCTCCCTGTAAACGGCTTTCGCCTAAATACAGGTTGGTTTTGTCCATTAGCAAGGCGTGCCGGCAGATCATAAAATCAGAATGAAAGTCCAAAACAGGCAGGTCGCTGGTTTGTTCATGCGCCTGCATGGTGAGTACTTTCATTGAGATGGTGTCTGAATCAATACGGAAATTTTCTACCTCGCCAAAAATTTCTTTCACCGTAAAGTTATGATTGTCAAAGCCAAAGTCAACGCTGTCAATATGCGCATTTTGCATGCGGAAAGTGGAGTTTTCCACCGTGATGCTGCCTACTTTGAAATGGACATGTGAGCTGTCATTGGGATCTTTTTTTTTCGTAATGGCCTTGATGCCATCTACCCACTGGTTAATGCCGTATCCTTTTTCTCCGTGGGCAATCAGTTGAACGTCGGCTTCTTTCAGATGCGCATGCTCAAATTGTAAATCTCCTTTCAATAATAAATTCCAAAAAGCAAAGTGGGCGTCAAGTCGGTTGACATTGATTACGGGAAGGCCCAAAGAATCTTTTACCGAAACATTATGCAATATGGCCTCATCTACCCAGGAAAACTCAATTCTGCCAATTTCCATATCAGCGTGGATTTTCTCCCCTACTTTTTCCAGGAAGTAATCCGCCAGTAATGTTTGGAAAAAAGGAAGACGCAATAGAGAACCGATTAAAATCCACGAAAAAAGCATGACCGCGGCGATCCAGAGAGATATTCTCAGGAATCGTCGGTTCCGCTTAGGAGTAGCTTCGGTTTTATTAATTTCTTGCGTTGGTTCTTCCATTTACTATTTGTGGGAACCACAAAAATAAGGTAAAAAATGAGGATTTTATGGCTATGTCGATATTTTTAAAACGGCATCTGTGCAATTATGGGTTATGAAAAAGTCAATACATTGATTACCTTTGCAAACTGCAAAATAATGCAGGTGCAAAGTGTTCTTGCCTGGCAGGAAACGCAATTAATCCAAAAGGGAAAATGGAGAAAGGAAAAATGGCGCATATTACCATTTTAGCGATAGAATCCTCATGTGATGAGACCTCCGCTTCCGTCGTTCGGGATGGAGTGGTTTTGAATAATGTAGTGGCAACCCAGAAAGTGCATGAAGAATATGGAGGCGTGGTGCCGGAATTAGCCTCCCGTGCGCATCAGCAAAATATTATTCCGGTAGTAGAACAGGCGCTGAAAGAAGCAAAGGTGGAAAAAAAGGAGCTTTCGGCCATAGCTTTTACTCGCGGGCCCGGACTTTTGGGTGCTTTGTTAGTCGGTACCGCTTATGCGAAATCCATGGCTTTAGCGCTGAATATTCCGTTGATCGAAGTCAACCATATGCAGGCACATATTCTGGCGCATTATATTGATGACCCGAAGCCACCTTTTCCATTTTTATGCCTGACGGTGAGTGGCGGCCACACCCAGTTGGTGGTCGTGAAAAGTCATTTGGAAATGGAAGTGGTCGGAAAGACATTGGACGACGCTGTTGGCGAGGCTTTTGATAAATCGGCCAAGCTGTTGGGGCTTCCTTATCCTGGAGGGCCATTGATTGACCGGTATGCACAGGAGGGAGATCCGCATCGATTCGAATTTCCCTTATCTGAAATGGAAGGTTATAATTATTCTTTCAGTGGAATTAAGACTGCCATCCTTTATTTCTTGCAAAAGGAAAAAAGAAAGGATGCTGATTTTGTAGCCCACAATTTAAAGGACATTTGTGCCAGCATTCAGTATACTTTTATTAAAATGCTGATGCAAAAATTGAAGCGTGCCAGTCGTGAATTGAAAATCAGACATATCGCCATTGCCGGAGGAGTTTCTGCCAATAAAGGGCTTCGAGAAACCCTGGCCGCAGAAGCGGAAAAGCAAAAATGGACGGTTTATTTTCCGGATTTTCAATATTGTACGGATAATGCCGGCATGATTGCCATCGCGGCACATTATAAATATCTGGCAAAAGATTTTTGTGAGCAAACGGTGGCGCCGGATCCACGTTTGGCTATTTAACAGGGGATTTTCCCCCAATCCATGATTTTTTATGGCAAAGCAAAAAAATAAGAAAGAACGTTTTAGTAATAATATCAATATCCGCAATAAGAAAGCTTCCTTCGAATACGAGTTCATTGAGAAGCTCACGGCAGGTATTGTATTAAAAGGATCGGAGATCAAATCCATCCGCGAGGGAAAGGTGACCCTAGGAGATGCCTTTTGTGTGTTTCATCGGGAAGAGCTGTGGGTGCGACATATGCATATCGCTCCTTATTCCCATGGAAATATTGAAAACCATCAGGATACCAGAGAGCGAAAATTATTGCTGAATAAGAGTGAGCTACGCAAGCTGGAGCAAAAGATGGAAGAAAAGGGGCTGACCATCGTTCCGATTCGACTATTCCTTACCGGTAAAGGACTGGCCAAAGTAGAAATTGCCCTGGCCAGAGGAAAGAAGCTATTTGACAAGCGGGCGACCATTAAGGACAAGGATGTGAAGCGCGATTTGCAAAGAATGAAATATTGAATTTTAAGGGGTGATTTATCACCCTTTTTTTATCTTCAGTAAACAGATAAAACAGGACCCAAGGATGAATTTAGGACAGTGTAAATTAGCCGTGATTCCATTACGAGGATCAGCCGGCGATGCTCATGAACAGGTTAGTCAGTTATTATACGGCGAAAGGTACGAGGTTTTGGGCGAGGCCACGGAAGGGAAATGGATACAGGTGAAATCAATAGAGGATGGCTACGAAGGCTGGATTGATTATCGTCAGCATTTTCCGGTTGAGGAAGCCAAGGCACAAAATTATATCTGTATAGAACCGATGATTCGGCTGGAGCAGGGGATGTTATTGGCAGGTAGTTTGGTGGAGGAAATTCCCGATCAGTTATTTTCCCTGTTTAAACCCGTCGATAAAAAATGGTCCGCAGATTTGGTGGCCGGATGGGCACATCGCCTGTTAGATTCTCCATACCAATGGGGAGGGAAAAACATGTTGGGCATAGATTGCTCAGGCCTGACACAGTTGGCTTATCGTATCGGAGGCCTGGCATTGCCCAGGGATGCAAGTGAGCAGGTAAAAGAAGGAGTGGAGGTACTTTTTGGAGGCCACCAGGCAGGTGATCTGGCATTTTTTCAGAATGTGAAAGGCAGAGTGACCCATGTGGGAATTGTTTTGGATGAACAACGGATTATTCATGCTTCCGGTAAAGTGCGTATTGATCAGTTCCGCCCGGATGGTATTTTTTGTGCGGAAGAAAACCAACTGACCCATCAATTACATTCCATCAAAAGAATTATTTCCTAAATGTCGAAGTCGGCTCAAAAGAAAAGGTGGCTTACTGCTGCCGGTGTTTTATCGATAGGAGTAAATGTGCTGCTCTTCTTGGTGAAATATTTTGTGGGTTTGGAAGATGATTCCCTCGCTCTGATTGCAGATGCCTGGCATACCCTTTCAGATTCCCTGAGTTCCGTTATTTTATTAATATGCGTACGGATTGCGGCCAAGCCAGCTGATGGAGATCATCCTTTTGGTCATGGAAGGGCGGAATTACTGGCTTCCCTAACGATAGGAGGTATGCTGCTGGCTGTAGGATTGTCATTGGTTGTGCAGGGGGCAGAAGCTATATATTCGCATGATGTACCTGACTATTCCAATTGGGCTATCCGGGTGACTTTGGCTTCTGTACTGATGAAGGAAATCATGGCCCAAGTAAGCTTTTGGGTCGCCGGAAAAACGGATTCACAAGCCCTTAGAGCAGATGGCTGGCATCATCGTTCCGATGCCATGACTTCACTAGCGGTTTTAGCCGGGATTTATCTGGGGAAATATTTTCCTTGGCTGGATGGGGTGATGGCCCTCGGTGTGGCCGCAATTATTCTTTATTCCGCAGTAAAAATATTAAAAGAAAATATCCATCATTTTCTGGGGCTGGATGTGGATCCGGAATGGGTGCACAAAGCCAAAGAAATTTGTAACCGGGTAGCGCAGACGGATGTGGATGCGCATCATATGCATGTGCATGATTATGTGCATCATCGCGAAATGACACTGCACGTGCGTCTTCCCAAGCATTTATCCCTGATAGAAGCTCACGACTTAGTTACTGAAATGGAAGTGGCATTAACCCAGGAGTTAGCGGTGGAGACGACCATCCATATGGAACCCTATTTGTCAAAAGCAGAGGAGTAGGTATTGCTTAGACTGAGTCAAGCGTGAATAATCCGGTTTAAAATATTCTGGCCGGTATTTTTTTAAATCCTCTTGTAACTATATGCTCGGCCAATCTTGAGTTACCAAAATCATTTTTAACCCGAATTATTTGCTACGAAATTTAGTGATTCTCCATAAGTGGTTTAACCCGAATTATTCACCGCTAGTTTTAAGGTTCGATGCAAGAGACTGTTCTTCAGTTGTTTTAAGGTTGAGTCTGTTGAATTTCTGATAGCCCAAATGTGGTCAAGCTTGCTTTCTCCTCATTCATCTGCTACTTTGGAAAAAACGCTAAATGGGACACTATTCCGTCATTTTTTCCGCCTTGCAGCTAAACGAGGATTTAAGCACGAATAATATGGGTTAATAATTCGAGTTTGAAGTCAGAATGGCTGGTGTTAAGTATGCTTATTTGTAAAATAGTTGCTCAATAATTTTTTAAAACCTTGTTTATGGCCTGTATTGCGGGGTCTGATGTCGTAATTGGCTTAGTTTTTAATGCTTACAACGGGGTGGTTATATGCGACAGATTTTGTACTACTGAAAATTTGGACATAAAAAAAGCACTTCAGAATACTGAAGTGCTTTTGTGGGGAGAGCAGGATTCGAACCTGCGAAGTCGAAAGACAACGGATTTACAGTCCGTCCCATTTGGCCGCTCTGGAATCTCCCCTGTTGTAGCTAAGCTACAAAATCAAAATGTTTTTCAAATACTATTTAAATAAGAGCGGGCGACGAGGCTCGAACCCGCGACC
Source organism: Persicobacter diffluens (assembly GCF_036244895.1). Taxonomy (NCBI): domain Bacteria; kingdom Pseudomonadati; phylum Bacteroidota; class Cytophagia; order Cytophagales; family Persicobacteraceae; genus Persicobacter; species Persicobacter diffluens. The sequence goes on along the minus strand of NZ_BQKE01000001.1, from coordinate 2,584,174 downwards.
TACAGCTTGGAAGGCTGTCGCTCTACCAACTGAGCTACGCCCGCTTATTATTATAAGTGGTGGGGGAAGCAGGATTCGAACCTGCGAAGTCGAAAGACAACGGATTTACAGTCCGTCCCATTTGGCCGCTCTGGAATTCCCCCGAAGATAGTCAAAGACTATCGAAACAGTATTTTTGTGATTGAAACCGATCGTTTCACTTGAGCCAAGGAGGAGAATTGAACTCCCGACCTCTTCCTTACCAAGGAAGCGCTCTACCCCTGAGCTACCTCGGCTGATGATGTTTTTTCCGAAGAAATTGAGCGGGCGACGAGGCTCGAACCCGCGACCTACAGCTTGGAAGGCTGTCGCTCTACCAACTGAGCTACGCCCGCTTGTCATCATCAGATGGTGGGGAGAGCAGGATTCGAACCTGCGAAGTCGAAAGACAACGGATTTACAGTCCGTCCCATTTGGCCGCTCTGGAATCTCCCCGAGATGTGATCAATACGATCTATTCAATAATTTTAAAAACAAAACCTGTCGTTTTGCTTGAGCCAAGGAGGAGAATTGAACTCCCGACCTCTTCCTTACCAAGGAAGCGCTCTACCCCTGAGCTACCTCGGCTGATGATGTTTTTTCCGAAGAAAGATGAGCGGGCGACGAGGCTCGAACCCGCGACCTACAGCTTGGAAGGCTGTCGCTCTACCAACTGAGCTACGCCCGCTTATCATCATCAGATGGTGGGGAGAGCAGGATTCGAACCTGCGAAGTCGAAAGACAACGGATTTACAGTCCGTCCCATTTGGCCGCTCTGGAATCTCCCCAAAATTTGATCAATAAGATCTGATCGTTAGATTATTTCAAAACCGGTTGTTTTGCTTGAGCCAAGGAGGAGAATTGAACTCCCGACCTCTTCCTTACCAAGGAAGCGCTCTACCCCTGAGCTACCTCGGCTGATGATGTTTTTCTCGAAGAAATTGAGCGGGCGACGAGGCTCGAACCCGCGACCTACAGCTTGGAAGGCTGTCGCTCTACCAACTGAGCTACGCCCGCTTATCATCATCGATGGTGGGGAGAGCAGGATTCGAACCTGCGAAGTCGAAAGACAACGGATTTACAGTCCGTCCCATTTGGCCGCTCTGGAATCTCCCCTTAACCGGTTTGATCATTAATGATCATTCAATAAAATTTTAAATCCGACCTTTTGTCAGGATTGTTGAGCGGGCGACGAGGCTCGAACCCGCGACCTACAGCTTGGAAGGCTGTCGCTCTACCAACTGAGCTACGCCCGCTTATCATCATCAGATGGTGGGGAGAGCAGGATTCGAACCTGCGAAGTCGAAAGACAACGGATTTACAGTCCGTCCCATTTGGCCGCTCTGGAATCTCCCCAAATGATATTTTGTGCTTTTAAGATTTTCTTTTTGAAATTATTCGCTGCCCGAATGATCTTAACAAGAAATGCTTGTGGCGCACAAAGGTATGATATTTTTTTTAATTCAAAACCTATTGTTTGAAATTATTTTTTCCTTTCTGGTGGCTGTCATTTTTGTTGACTTCCTTTCCGTAAGGGATTGCAAAGGTGCAGTCTTTTTTTGAAAAGTCAAACCCTGCGCAAAGAAAAAAATTGCGTTTACAGCCTCTCAGTGGCTAAGTAGTTGAGGGATAGGCGGAGATTTTTTGAAAATTTTTATTCTTTTAAATCGGGTTCCTTTCGGTGGTATTGATACTTTTGCAGGGAAGAGTTTACCTTTTTTGAGTGTAGAGATTTGGGTGCTGAAATAAGTGCCTTTTGCTTAGTAGATTATCATGAATCAGGATTTTTTCTCCAAATTTTCGAATAGAAAAGCTTTCCACCTTCAAAAAAAGAAGGAATGGAAGCGGAAATTTTATGTTTTAGGGGCAATGCGCCTTTCGATGGTGCTCGCCGTGGTGTATGGCTTGTATACTATTTTGTATAGTAAGCAGGTTTACCCTATGCTGTATTTGGTTATTTTTGAGGTGTTGGTCTTTGTGAGTTTGCTTTGGTGGACTTCCGAAGTAAAGCGGCATTTGAATTATCATGATAACGGGCAACGATTTTTTAAAAATGAACTGGGATTGCTCAGCGGGAAGGAAAATCTAATTTTTAATAGTGGAGCAGAAGCGGAGAAAGCTGGTTTTTCTTTGGATTTAGATTTACTGGGAGAGGGGAGTCTTTTTCATCGGCTGAACAGAACAGTAACTCCCGCTGGCCAAAAGTCATTATTGAAGCGTTTTAGTTTAGAAGGGGTGTCAGAGGAGTTGATTCTTCAAAGGCAGTCGGAGATTTCCGCTTTGGCGCAAAAGCCGGAATGGCTGGAGGCGTTTTTATTGGAGGGAATGGCGGAAGATTTACATTCAGCCGGAAGTCTTCAGGTGGATTTACCTAAGGCGGAAAAGCCGCTGAATAATTTCTGGAAAAATTTCTCTTTTATATGGCCGGTTTTGGGAGTAGCAGGCGTTTTACAGTATCTGTTGTTTGATCAGTCCCAGGTTTTCGGTTTGGTATTTTTAGGGAGTTGGATTGTTACAGGCTTATTTTCTAAAGATTTATCGGCTTGTTTTTATTTTTTGTCGGAGAAAGTCAGCTTATATTATCGGTATAGCAGAATGATGCGTCTTTTACATCATTTGGAGGGCAATGCGATCCTGGCTTCGAAGATTGAAGGGTTTTCAGCAGGAGAAAAGGTCTTAAATCAATTGAGAAGCATTTCCGGCATCGCCAATCAAAGGATGAACGCCCTGGCTTATTTTATTTTTAATTCCATTTTTGTGCTGGATTTGCAGTGGTATGTTCGGCTGAGGAAATGGGAGGAAGCGCATCAGGCTACTTTTAATGCTCAGATGAAATTGCTGGGGGAAATCGATGCCCTGGTCAGTTTGGCTTGGTGGCAATATTTACATCCGCATTTTAAGCCTATGGAGATTTCGAATGATGTGGTGGTGATTAAGGCTTTGGGGCATCCATTATTGTCGGAAGAAGTTTGTGTCAAAAATGACTGGACCCTTGATAAGGAAAATCGTCTGGTCCTTATCACCGGATCTAATATGGCGGGAAAGAGTACTTTTTTGCGAGCTCTAGGGGTGAATATGGTTTTGGGGCAATTGGGGACAGTCGTTAATGCGACGAAATTTGAAATGCCTTGTTGGCAATTATTGAGCAGTCTTCGGCATGATGATTCCCTGCATGAAAATACCTCTTATTTTTATGCGGAATTATTAAAGTTGAAATCCGTGGTAGAACAAGCGGAGAAAAAACCCGCTCTGATCTTATTGGATGAAATTCTGCGCGGAACAAATAATGACGATAAGTTTGAAGGTGCGGCCAGAATAATTGAGCGATTACGCAATCATGCAGGTTTGACCGTCTTAGCGACTCATGATACCGCCCTTTGTCAACGTTTTCATGGGAGGAAGGATATCGTTCATTTTTGTTTTGAAAGCCAAATTGCAGGTGGTGAATTAAGTTTTGATTATAAAATTAGGTCAGGTCAGGCCAAGAATAAAAATGCCACTTTCCTGATGGAGAAGCTTGGGATTGTATAACTATTTTGCAGGAAATAGGTATTGAGCAATGGTTTAATCTTTTGAAGCTTTAATCCATTGTTCAATTTGCTCCTGATCAACCTCCAGTATTTTCGCGATTTTCGTGAGGGGAAATTTTTCCGCATGTAATTTTAGGGCTAAGTTTTCTTTTTCTTCTAATTTACCTTTCTCGATTCCTTTTTCTATTCCTTTAGCTTCCCGATAATCCAGTGTATTCTTGTAATCTCCCATTTTTCCTTTGGCAATAATATATTTTTCAGCTTCTTCCGGTGGCAATTTAGCGATTTTCGCGCGATCGAAAAAGCGCTGAAAAATTCTCTCCTGTAACGCTTTAGGTCTTTTTTGGAGGTTGGGCAGATTTTTGAGCAGGAAAAGCCATTGATCTTTTCGGTTTTTTAATTCGGCAGGTGCTTTGTTGAATTTGGGGACTTCGATAAAGAGGTAATTGAGTTTATTGGATAGTGGCTGATGTTGGTGGATTTCCATTATTTGCCCATGGTGAATCAATTTATTACCCAGTTTCAGTCTTTCTTCTAAAAGGAAGTCCAGTATGCTGATGACATATACCTTTTGCAGTTGATAATTCCAGTTTTTGCCTTTTCGGCCTTGTTGCTGAATGAGAAAGGAACTATAATAAATACTTCGATCAACGATGTGCATTTGGGTGGCACGCTGTAATTCGATGATAAAATGTTCCCCGCTCTGATTGGTGCAATACAAATCGAAAATGGCCTTTCGGTCCAGGGCTGTTTTGGGGAGATGTTCGTTTTGTCCGTATTGCAGGTGAGAGGAGATCAGGTCTTCTTTTGGTAGTATCTGGTTAAGGAAATCAATGAGGTGTTCCTTGCTTTCCTCTTCTCCAAAAAGCTTTTTGAAACCAAAGTCAGTGAAGGGGTCAATGTAGATATCTTTGGGCATGGTATTTTTTACCATAAACCCAAAAGAGTATATGTAGTTGATTTTGGTGGGATTGGCTGAGGTTATTTTTTCGAGCTTTTCAGCCACTTTTCAATTTGCTCTGGATCAACCTCCACCATTTCTGCGATTTCTTTTAACTGAAATCCTTTTGCGTGTAATTTTAAGGCTAAGTTTTCTTTTTCTTCTAATTTACCTTTCTCGATTCCTTTAATAATTCCTTTCTCAATTCCCTTCGCTTCCCGATAATCCAGTGTATTCTTGTAATCTCCCATTTTTCCTTTAGCAATGATATATTTTTCAGCTTCTTCCGGTGGCAATTTAGCGATTTTTGCGCGATCGAAAAAGCGCTGAAAAATTCTCTCCTGTAACGCTTTAGGTCTTTTTTGGAGGTTGGGCAGATTTTTGAGCAGGAAAAGCCATTGATCTTTGCGGTTTTTTAATTCGGAAGGTGCTTTGTTGAATTTGGGGACTTCGATAAAGAGGTAATTGAGTTTATTGGATAGTGGCTGATGTTGGTGGATTTCCATTATTTGCCCATGGTGAATCAATTTATTGCCCAGTTTCAGTCTTTCTTCTAAAAGGAAGTCCAGTATGCTGATGACATATACTTTTTGCAGTTGATAGTTCCAGTTTTTACCTTTTCGGCCTTGTTGCTGAATGAGAAAGGAACTGTAATAAATACTTCGATCAACGATGTGCATTTGGGTGGCACGCTGTAATTCGATGATAAAATGTTCCCCGTCTTGATTGGTACAATACAAATCGAAAATGGCCTTTCTGTCCAGTGCTGTTTTGGGGAGATGTTCGTTTTGGTCGTATTGCAGGTGAGAGATTAAGTCTTCTTTTGGTAATATTTGATTGAGGAAATCAATGAGGTGTTCCTTGCTTTCCTCTTCTCCAAAAAGCTTTTTGAAGCCAAAGTCAGTGAAAGGGTCAATGTAGATTTCTTTGGGCATGGTATTTTTTTACCATAAACCCGATAGAGCATATGCAGTTGATTTTGGTGGGATTGGCTGAGGTTATTTTTTAGAGCTTTTCAGCCACTTTTCAATTTCCGCCGGATCAACCTCCACCATTTCTGCGATTTCTTTTAATGGGAAACCTTTCCCGTGTAATTTTAAGGCTAATTTTTCCTTTTCTTCCAACTTCCCTTCTAGCTTACCCTCTATTTTCCCTTCCTTTCGCCCCTTCGCTTCCCGATAATCCAGTGTATTCTTATAATCTCCCATTTTTCCTTTGGCAATGATGTATTTTTCAGCTTCTTCCGGTGGCAATTTAGCGATTTTCGCGCGATCGAAAAAGCGCTGAAAAATTCTCTCCTGTAACGCTTTAGGTCTTTTTTGTAGGTTGGGTAGGTTTTTAAGCAGGAAAAGCCATTGATCTTTTCGGTTTTTTAATTCGGCAGGTGCTTTGTTGAATTTGGGGACTTCGATAAAGAGGTAGTTGAGTTTATTGGATAGTGGCTGATGTTGGTGAATTTCCATTATTTGCCCATGGTGAATCAATTTATTACCCAGTTTCAGTCTTTCTTCTAAAAGGAAGTCCAGTATGCAGATGACATATACCTTTTGCAGTTGATAATTCCAGTTTTTGCCTTTTCGGCCTTGTTGCTGAATGAGAAAGGAACTATAATAAATACTTCGATCAACGATGTGCATTTGGGTGGCACGCTGTAGTTCGATGATAAAATGCTCCCCGCTCTGATTGGTGCAATACAAATCGAAAATGGCCTTTCTGTCCAGCGCTGTTTTGGGGAGATGTTCGTTTTGGCCGTATTGCAGGTGAGAGATCAGGTCTTTTTTTGGTAATATCTGGTTAAGGAAATCAATGAGGTGTTCTTTGCTTTCCTCTTCTCCAAAAAGCTTTTTGAAGCCAAAGTCAGTGAAGGGGTCAATGTGGATTTCTTTGGGCAAGGCCATCGTTTTATGCGATCAACCGAATGCCATTACTTTGGTTGGTGATTCAATAAGGTCCCCGATGTGCTATAAAACACAAAACCCGACGAAATGTCGGGTAAGTATTTATTTTAGGCTAAGAAAGAATTTAAGCACCGTCCGACTTCAAATTCGAATTATCGTGTGCGATCTCGGTTAAATTCTCAACAATAGTGATGTTATTCTCTCAAAATAGTCGGGTATTGCTACTGTAATAATCCTAATTTTCGTTATGAATTTCACCTTTTATGTACCCTCTAAAAAGGCCTGAATTTTTTGAATCATAACTTCGTTCAGCCTTTGGTAAGACTCAAAAGTCCACCCGCCTACATGTGGTGTAAAAATCACATTTGCCCGTTCCTGAAGTTGTTTGAGCTCTTCTTTTTGTTTTGGGGTCAGTTTATCAAATTTTTCAACCTCCAATACATCCAATCCAGCTGCCAAAATTAACTTTTGATCAATGGCTTCATTTAAATCATGCAAAGGAGCAATTTCACCACGGGCAGCATTGAGGAAGATGATGGGTTTTCGGAATTTTTTGAAAAATTCTAAAGTACACCATGCCCGGGTTTCTTCTGTCAATGGGGTATGGAAGCTCAGTACATCGGTATCATTGAAAATTTCTTCCAGACTTGCTTCCTGGGCGTATTGATCCGAATAATCTAGCCGGTATTTGTCATAAGCCAATACTTTTACCCCAAAGCCAGCCAGCCTTTTGGCAAACGCCTGTCCCATATGACCATAACCAATGATGCCAACCGTTCTGCCCATTAATTCCCAGCCGCGGTTACCTTCCCGATCCCAAATGCCTTTTCTGACTTCCAGGTCAGCGGTGTGCATTTTATTCATCAGGAGTAAAAGCATGCCGATCGTATGTTCCCCTACGGCATCCCGGTTGCCTTCCGGAGCATTAATGAGGTGAATGCCTTTTTTTGTAGCGTAGGCATCATCAATATTATCCATGCCAGCACCGGATCTGGCAATGAATTGGAGTTTGGTGCCTCTGTCCAGTTCAGGCTGATCGAAGCGCATCTTACTGCGCACCATAATGCCTTCGTATTGGGGGAGGATTTCCAAAACCTCTTCTTTTTTTATTTCGGGTCGGTAATCATAATGCAGGTCTGCCGCTTTCATCAAGGGATGAATGGACTCGTGCAATTGATCGATTATGAGTATTTTCATTTAAAAATTCGGCTTCTCCCTTTTGGAGAAAATTAATTACAACAATAATAAATGAGCGACTGTGAAGTAGACCGTCAGGCCTAAGAGGTCATTGGCAATGGTGATAAACGGTCCCGAGGCCATGGCGGGGTTAATACCCAGCTTTTCCAAAACCATTGGTGTCAGGGTGCCCAGTACTGAAGATAACATCACCACTGTATAAAGTGCAATACATACCACCATGGATAAATTCCATGACAAACCCATTCCCATATTAATCCCAAAAACAATGGCATTCAGTACCAGTCCATTGATAGCTGCCACTCCAAACACTTTCAGTAGCCTCACAATTAAAGGTTCGCGAATCGCCAGAGGATTGGCCAGTGACTGTACCACCAAGGTGGAGGATTGTAGTCCTACATTTCCCCCGGTAGCAGTAATTAAGGGGATAAATGCCGCCAAAGCAGGGATGACCGCCAGGTCATTTTCAAAATTCCCGATGAATTTTGCCGCCAACATTCCGCCTCCCATACCAATGATCAACCATGGTAGTCGGGAGCGGGAAAGCTTCCAGATGGAGTCATCTTCCTCTACATTGTCCGAGACCCCGGACATCAGATTTCTTTCGTCCTCTGCAGCTTCCGTGATGACATCAATTACATCATCAATCGTAATTCTTCCGACCAAACGTCCGCGGGCATTGACCACCGGAAGGGCTTCCAGGTCGTAGTGCTGCATCACTTCAACAACCTCTTCCTGCGTGCTGTCGGTAGAGATGGTGTTGATTTCCGGAACGTAAATGTCTCCTACTTTTGTCTGCTCTTTGGCCAGTAGCATTTCTTTCAGGGAAACGCGCCCCAGGAGGCGATCAAAATCATCCACCACATAGATGGAGTAAATTTTTTCAACATCCTCCGCCTGCTGACGAATGGCCTCAATAGTTTGTACTACATTCCATTTATAGTTGGCCTTGATTAACTCTTTGGCCATCAATCCACCCGCAGTGTCTTCATCATAGCGCAAAAGGTCGATGATGTTGTTTTGGGCTTCCTCATCATTAATGTGGGCAATCACCTCGTCCCGCATCTGATTGGAGATTTCCAAAAGCAAATCCACGGCATCATCGGACTCCATCTCCTGTACAATGCCGGCCAGTTCTTTAGCGCTGAATTCAGCCACAAAAGGAAGCAGTACATCTTCATCCAGGTTGGACAGGATTTCTGCCGCCAGTTCCTGATCCAGTAGCATCAGGATGTATTTGGATTCATCACTGTCCAGCTCTTCCAATACCAGGGAGACATCGGCAGGTTCTACTCCGCGAAGGGACTCAATGATGAATCGCTCATCTTGCTCTTCCACCGCCCGCTCCAGGCGCTGAACAAAGTCTTTGGTTATTTCGAATGGGGTTGCGAATTCCAATCTGCTTCAATTTTTTGAGTGAGTAAAACAAAATCAGCAACGGTAAGCTGCTCTGCACGTTTGTCCAGCATCTCCCAGGCTCTTAGCTCATCACTTAAATTTAGCGGTTTTAAAGAATTTCGAAGCGTCTTTCTTCTATTATTAAAGCCTTGTTTTACTACGCGGAAAAATAATTTTTCATCGCAATCCAGAGCTTTTACCTCATTTCGTCTTAATCGAATAACGGCAGATTCTACTTTTGGCGGCGGGTTGAAAACCCCCGGAGGAACTGTGAATAAGTATTCTACTTCATAAAATGCCTGGATTAAAACACTCAAAATGCCGTACACCTTATTCCCGTGTTTGGAGGCAATACGTTCCGCTACCTCTTTTTGAATCATGCCTACGCATTCAGGAATGATGTCCCGGTTTTCCAGCACTTTAAAATAAATCTGCGTCGAAATGTTGTAAGGGAAGTTGCCGATAAGGCCAAAAGCCTTGCCATCAAATCTTTTAGAGAGATCCATTTTCAGGAAATCTCCATCAATAATATGGTCTCCAAGCTCCGGATACTTCTGGTGCAGGTAGGCAATGGATTCCTTGTCAATATCGATCAGGTGCGTGTTAACGTCCTGTCGTTTTACCAAAAAGTCCGTCAACACGCCCATGCCGGGCCCTACTTCCAGTACTTCCTGGTAGTCCTTATAAGCCGTCATGCCATCGGCAATTTTTTGGGCAATATTCAGGTCGGTCAGGAAGTGCTGTCCTAAATGTTTTTTTGGTCTGACGTTATTCATATGATTTTTAAAGGATTATCAGGTAAATCTTGCCAATCAGCGGCCATCTGTTTGTACAAAAATAATGCCTCCTTTGCTAAGGCTTTCCTGTGGGAAATCCTTCATTTTTCAAAAAAAGCTTTAAATTGCAGGCTCAAAAATAGATAAATTCGCTGTACCATGCACTATGCATCGGCTTTAATATCCGACAGGCATGTGCTGGCGAAGGTTTTTTCATCTTAATCGTCAATTCAATGAGGAAAGAGTCCACCGCTACGGATATGAAGCCTAAAGTGGGTATTTCAATAGGAGATATTAATGGCATCGGGCCGGAAGTTATTGTAAAGGCTTTGGCGGATAGTCGTATTCTCAACTACTGTCTTCCTGTGATATATGCCTCCCCGAAGGTGGTATTATTTTATCGTAAAAGATTTAAGATTGACGGTTTTTCCTTCCATCCGGCAGATAATATCAATAGCCTGCAGGAAGGAAAGGTGAACTTGATTCAGGTGTGGAATGATCCTTTGGAGATTACCGCAGGTAAATCTTCTGAGGTAGGTGGGCAGTTTTCCTGGGCTTCTTTGAAAGCCGCGGGAGAGGATTTAAAAGCCGGGCATATTGATGCCTTGGTGACCGCCCCGATCAATAAACACAATATTCAGTCAGAGGATTTTGATTTTCCCGGCCATACCGAATACTTAACCCAGCTATCAGGGGAGGGAGAATCTTTAATGCTCCTTTGTAATAATGCCGGCCTGCGAGTGGGTACGGTGACCGGGCATATGCCGATCGCCAAAGTGCCTCAGGCGCTGACGCAGGATTTGCTTCGTAGAAAGATGAATATCTTTATTCAGAGCCTGAAGCGTGACTTTGGAATTTCCAAGCCGAAATTGGCGGTTTTGGGCTTGAATCCCCATGCCGGGGAGGAAGGCTTGTTAGGGTCTGAAGAAGAAGAGGTGATTCGTCCGGTATTAAATGATTTCAAAAAGCATGGGAATTTGGTTTATGGCCCATTTCCGGCAGATGGCTTTTTTGGTACCGGCAGTCATAAGAAGTTTGATGGCGTACTAGCCATGTATCACGATCAGGGATTGATTCCTTTTAAGTATGCTTCTTTCGATTCCGGGGTAAATTATACCGCCGGATTGAAATTAGTGCGCACTTCACCGGATCATGGCACGGCTTATGATATAGCAGGGAAGGGAAAGGCAGATCCAGAATCTTTCCTGGAAGCTTTATTTATGGCGGTAGATATCTGTAAAAATAGAGTGGAGAATGCAGAACAGGTGAGGCGTCCAAAAGTTTCGGTAGAAGATCTTGATCGTAAGATGTCGCGCAGAAAAGATCTGCCGCAGGATGAGATTGATAGCGAGCTGGAGAAGGATTAATAATTCCGGATAGTTTAGAATAAATTTTAGAATTATGGCCAACAAAAGGCTTTTTTAAGCAGGTTGAAAATAATTCGTGAATTGATGGCGTGATTTTTAAAATTAATTTTTAAATTTGCGTCCTTGTTAGAGAAAAGGCGATGAATACGCTTAAGAAATTTGACATCGAAATCTTTCAGTTAGGCTTACAATCCTATGATTATGAGCTTGATTTTGACGATTCGCTCTTCAATGAGTTTGAACATAGCATCATTGAAAAGGGAAGCGGTTTGGCGAAGATTACCTTAAAAAAGGAGTCCCGCCATATTAGTATGGATTTTGATATAGAGGCCAAGGTGGAATTGATCTGTGATCGTTCACTGGAGCCTTTTGAAGAGGAAATATCGGTGGAAAACACCGCTTATTTTAAATATGGAGACGAAGAGGTGGAGTATGACGGGGAGTTCGCAGTCATCACAAAAGATACCCTGCGAATTAACGTGGCCTACTACATCTATGAGTTTCTGACCCTGGGGATGCCGATGAAAAGGCTTCATCCGAAATTCCGTGAGGAAGAGGAAGAAGAAGATTTATTGGCGGAACTACTTCCTGACCGTCGGGACGATGGCAAACTGGTGTACCAGTCGGGTGCAGAGGAGGATTCTGAGGAGGAGGCCGATGATTCTGCAACTAATGACGACCAGCCTGTTGACCCACGCTGGGAGGCATTAAAGAATTTGAAGAAAAAATAATTGGTGAATCCTAATAATTATTTAGAGCAATGGCACATCCTAAACGAAAGATCTCCAAAACTAGAAGAGACAAAAGAAGAACACACTATAAGGCAGAGCCTGTAACTTTGTCTGTATGCCCAACTACTGGCGAAACGCACGTTCGTCACCGCGCATACTGGCACGAAGGTAAACTTTACTATAAAGGTCAGGTTTACATGGAGAAAGCAGAAGCTGCTATCTAATATAGTTGATAGTACTAAAGAAGCCCCGTTCCTTTGTTGGATGGGGCTTTTGTTTTTTATAAGCTTTTTCTATACTCAAAAAGGGTGTATTGGCTTAGCATGATGATTCAGAGTGAAATAGTGCAATTTTGCGGCTTGGAATTAATCTACACAAATTAATGGGAGGTTAAGGAATATTTGAAGAATTGCCAATTTTTGCCCTATATTTGCCAACTAAGCAAGTCAAAGATTGAAAGGGAGAGAGTCTCTTTTCGAATTTTTTGCTGAAGGCCAGAATACTTTGGTGTTTTTGTTTTTTGCTTATGACTTGCGAATCCGGGAGGGAAAAATCGAAAAATGATCTAGCTGGTGAAAGCCGCGAAAATTTATTTGTATCTTTCCGCCCTTTAAAAATGATCAATTAGCAAAATTTAGCCAAGAGGCGCTAGGAATTACCTTCAGGCATGGAAAACTTAAAAGCAGCAGTTACTGGAGTTCACGGATATGTTCCGGACTTTGTAATGGATAATAATGAGTGGGCGAAGTACGTCGACACGAATGATGAGTGGATCGTCAGCCGAACCGGAATTAAAGAAAGACGCTTCCTGAAGGGAGAAGATCAGGGTTCTTCTGTGATGGGTATTGAGGCGGTGAAAGGACTTCTGGAAAAAACCGGAACCAAGCCGGAAGAGGTGGATTTGGTGATTTGTTGTACCGTTACACCGGATATGTTTTTCCCTGCTACTGCCAATATCATTGCGCATGGCGTTGGGGCAACGAACGCTTTCGGCTATGATATGAATGCCGCTTGTTCAGGCTTCCTTTATGGAATAGTGACCGGCTCTCAGTTTATCGAAACCGGTAAATACAAAAAAGTAGTCGTGGTGGGGGCCGATAAGATGTCCTCCATTATTGATTTCAAAGATAGAACCACCTGTGTTTTGTTTGGAGATGGTGCTGCAGCGGTAATGTTGGAGCCTACTACTGAGGATTACGGCATCATGGACAGTGAGCTGCAGTCAAATGGTATTGGAGAGCCTTATTTGCATATGAAGGCCGGTGGAAGCCGTCGTCCACCTAGTCATGCTACTATTGATGCTAATGAACATGTTATTTACCAGGAAGGATCTACCGTATTCAAGTTTGCAGTGACCAAAATGGCAGATGTAGCAGCACAGGTAGTGGAGCGTAATGAATTGGCGCCGGAAGAAATCGCTTATTTGGTGCCTCATCAGGCCAATTTGAGAATCATTGATGCCACCCGTCGCCGTGTTGGTTTGCCGGAGGAGAAAGTGATGATTAATATATCCAAATACGGCAACACCACTAATGCTACTATCCCATTGTGTTTATGGGATTTTGAAAGTAAACTGAAGAAGGGAGATAATCTGATCCTTGCCGCCTTTGGTGGAGGCTTTACCTGGGGGGCGGTTTACCTAAAATGGGCATACGACCCAAAATAATTCCCTTCTATTTTGTTGAAATAAAGGATAGTCCTTACTTTTGACCGCCGTAAAAAAAGTGGGCAATTTTTAAGGAGTTTCCATTCTAGAAAAGAAACTACTCAAAATAATAAAGATATAGATAATGGCAACTACAGCTGATATTAGAAACGGTTTGTGCATTAAGTTTAAGTCTGGATTGTATGTGATCATTGATTTCCAGCACGTTAAACCCGGAAAAGGTCCTGCTTTTGTTCGTACCAAGTTGAAAAACCTGATGACGGGAAAAGTAATCGACAACACTTTCTCCTCTGGTCACAAAATTGAGCCGGTTCGCGTAGAGCGTCGTCAACATCAATATTCTTACACCGATGATTTCGGTTTGAATTTCATGGATACCAACACTTGGGAATCTGTGAATCTACCTGTGGATATGGTGGAAAACGCCGATCTGATGAAAGAGGGGGAGATGGTAGAAATATTATTCCATGCCGAGGAAGAGCGTGCCTTATTATGTGAGCTTGCCGCCCACGTAACTTTAGAGGTGACTTATACGGAGCCTGGAGTAAAAGGCGATACCGCCACTAATGCAACGAAACCAGCCACCATGGAAACAGGTGCCGAAATTCAGGTACCATTGTTTATCAACCAAGGTGATAAGATTAAAGTCGATACGCGTACGAGATCGTATGTGGAACGTGTTAAAGAATAATACCCTATGAAACCATCAGAGATTAAAAGCCTGATTGACTTTATCTCTAAGTCAGGACTTAACGAGGTGAACATTGAAACAGAGGAGTTTAAGATCTCTGTCGTACGTGAGCCAGAACAACCTACCCGTGTAGTAGAAACAGTTGCTGCTGCTCCGGCAGTTGCGGCTCCAGCTGCACCTGCTGCTCCAGCCCCGGTGGCTGCACCAGCTCCGGCTGCGGCGCCTGCACCTGAGGCCGCCCCTGCAGCAAATGCCAACTTGGTAACCGTTAAGGCACCAATGATTGGTACTTTTTACAAATCTGCCAATCCTGAGGCACCTGCATTTGCGAATGTAGGCGATAAAATTCAGGCAGGTCAGACTGTATGTATCATTGAGGCAATGAAATTGTTCAATGAGATTGAGTCAGATGTAAGCGGAACCATTGTGGAAATTTTGGTTGACGATGCTACTCCGGTAGAATTCGATACACCACTCTTCCTGGTAGATCCGACGAAATAATTTAGAAGCCCGGACTACGGTTTGGGCTTTTTTCATTTTTAGGTGTAGAAACTAAAATCAATTTTTTGGTTTTGCCTTCGTTGGATAATTTTTAATTAGCTAAAATTTCAGAAACGTGTTTAAAAAAATTCTGATTGCCAACCGTGGGGAAATCGCCATGCGCGTGATTCGTACCTGTCGGGAAATGGGCATCAAGACAGTAGCGGTTTACTCCACTGCTGATAAGGATAGTTTGCATGTGAAATTTGCAGATGAGGCGGTTTGTATCGGTCCGGCACCATCGAATGAGTCTTATCTGAAAATTCCAAATATCATTTCTGCTGCGGAAATTACCAATGCGGATGCCATTCACCCTGGTTATGGATTCCTTTCGGAGAATGCGGAATTCAGCCAGATTTGTAAGGAATACGAGATTAAATTCATCGGAGCCTCCCCTGAAATGATTCAGGGCATGGGAGACAAGGCAACTGCCAAGGCGACCATGAAAGCTGCGGGAGTTCCTACCATTCCGGGTTCAGAAGGCTTGTTGGAGTCTTTGGAGCAAGGATTGGGCTTGGCGAAGGAGATGGGTTATCCGGTTATTTTGAAAGCAACTGCCGGTGGTGGTGGACGTGGTATGCGTTTGGCCAATACCGATGAGGAGTTTGAAAAAGGTTGGCATGATGCCCGCCGTGAGTCTGCAGCTGCATTTGGAAACGATGGTCTTTATTTGGAGAAGTTCATTGAAGAGCCTCGTCACGTAGAGATTCAGATTTTGGGTGACAGCTCCGGAAAAGCCATTCACCTTTCAGAGCGTGATTGTTCCATTCAGCGTCGTCACCAGAAGTTGGTAGAAGAAACTCCTTCACCAGCATTGGATCAGGATTTGCGAGAGCGTATGGGAGCTGCTGCAGTGCGAGCTGCAGAGGCGGTAAAATACGAAGGAGCAGGAACGGTAGAATTTTTGGTGGATAAGCATGGCGCATTTTACTTCATGGAGATGAATACCCGTATTCAGGTGGAGCACCCGATTACAGAGGAAGTGACCGGCGTTGATTTGATCAAAGATCAGATCAAAATGGCCTGGGGCGAATCTGTGAAAGAGGGAGACCGTTATCCTGAGCGCGTATCGATTGAGTGTCGTATCAATGCCGAGGATCCGGGACGTGACTTCCGTCCGTCACCCGGAAAAATCACCAACCTTCACTTCCCTGGTGGTCGTGGGGTACGTGTGGATTCTCATGTTTACGCTGGATACATCATTCCTCCAAACTACGATTCTATGATCGCCAAATTGATCGTGACGGCACGTACACGTGACCGCGCTATCATTCGAATGAAGCGTGCTTTGCAGGAATTCGTGATTGAAGGGATCAAAACCACTATTCCATTCCACCTGAAGTTAATGGATGATCCGACCTTCCAGTCTGGTCACTTCACTACGAAATTCTTGGAAGATTTTGATTTTGAAGATTTGAAAAAATAATACAATGGAAAAGCCGGGTTTTTGACTCGGCTTTTTTTGATTTAATTGGCCACAAATTTCACAGATTTTTTGGATTTAAGTTTTCGGTAAGGCTTGCGATGTTTTTAAGCCACGAATGACCCGAATGTGCCCGAATATTTTTATGGAAATTGCATCGGGTTTAATGTCTCTAAGTTAAAGACAGGTAGCTGTTGTTGATTTTAAATTGGATTAATGCTTAATTTCATTCGTGGAAATTTGTGAAATTTGTGGCAAAAAATCATGGAAAACACAGATTTTTTGGATTTAAGTTTTCGGACAGGCTTGCGATGTTTTTAAGCCACGAATGACCCGAATGTGCCCGAATATTTTTATGGAAATTGCATCGGGTTAAATGTCTCAAAGTTAAAAACAGGTAGCTGTTGTTGATTTTTAAATTGGATTAATGCTTAATTTCATTCGTGAAAATTTGTGAAATTTGTGGCAAAAAAACACTCCAACGCTTTCCAATCCGCCATTCATTGATTGAATCTCCCCTTTGATTGAATTTTTTAGGGCAATCTCCTCCCACTGCTTATCTTTAAAGCATGAATTTAGCAATCAAGCATAGTGAAAAACTCAGATGGTGGGAAATCCTCGTTTATTTAGGGCTGGGATTGGGCTACGGTCTGATGTTGGTCTCCTTCTATTCTCAAAGATTACCCTGGGAACTTTCCTATAAAAAGGCCATGATGGTCATCATTGCCATGGGCTTGGTGACGGCCCTGAATGTGATCTGGCTGATTCCCGCTTATATGCACAAGGGCAAATGGGCCATTTACTTTGTGCTCACCGTGATTTTGATTTTGTTGATTTCCTACCTTCATGAAAAGATGGACCGAAACCTGATGATGCAATATATTGATGAGCTTTCCGGTAGGGAAAAACGCCTGTTTCGGGGAGGGCCGCCCCCGCATATGCGCAAAATATTTCGCTTCGCTTTTTTTGGGCAATACATTCAGTTTGCCTTGGTGCTTCTGCTTTCCACCTCCTATGAGATGACTAAATTTGCCATGGGAAAAGCCCGGGAGGCTTTAAAGCTTCGGGAGGAAACACTGCAAAGTGAGTTGAATTTCCTGAAATCACAGATCAATCCGCATTTTCTCTTCAATGCCCTGAATAATATTTATACCCTGGCTTATCTGAAATCGGATAAAGCACCGGAGTTGATTTTGAAACTGTCCGATATGCTGCGTTATATATTGTATGACTGCAAAGAGGAAAGGGTAGAGATTAGTAAGGAAATCCAGTATTTAGAGGATTATATTGCCTTGCAGCAATTAAAATCTGAAGAGCCGCTGAATGTAGAAGTAAATTTTGGCCTTTTTGCTGAGGAAATGATGGTGCCCCCCATGATTTTTATTCCTTTTGTGGAAAATGCCTTTAAGCATAGTAAGATAGAGGACCGGCAGCATGGATGGGTGAAAATTCAATTACACCCCAAAGAGAGCGGGCTGGCATTTGAAGTGGAAAATAGTATCCCGCAAAAAGATTTTACCAAAGATCAAGTCGGCGGGATTGGGCTGCATAATGTGGCTCGTCGATTGGAATTGTTGTACCCTCAAAGCCACCAATTGGAAATTGTGGAGCAGGAAGATCGCTTCCGCGTGCGTTTACAACTGAAAAATAACAAAGCCTGACGTCATGGAAATGGAAAAAATAAAATGCCTGATCGTAGATGATGAGCAATTGGCCAGAACCCTGCTCACCGATTATGTGAAAAAAATGCCGGAGTTGGAGCTAGTAGACTGCTGCGCAAACCCATTGGACGCCATCGAGGTTTTGAAGGCCCGGGAGGTGGATTTGCTCCTGCTGGATATTCAAATGCCGGATCTTACCGGTTTTGAAATGCTCAATACCCTGGCAGATCCTCCTTTGGTGATTTTTACCACGGCCTATTCCGATTATGCCATAAAAGGTTATGAAGTGAAGGCAGTGGATTATTTACTTAAACCCTTTTCCCTTACCCGCTTTATGCAGGCGGTGGCCAAAGCGAAGGAACAAATTGAACTCAGAAGAAAAGCAGCGAATAGCAATGCAGAGGAAGAGGTCTATTTGATGGTAAAAGAGGATTATCGCTACCATCGCATCAAAGTCAAAGACATTGCCTATGTAGAGGGCATGCGCGAATATGTGCGCTACCATACGCCCGAGAAAAAAGTGATGGCGCTGGCTTCTCTTACGAAGCTGGAGTCTGAATTACCTGCGGCAGACTTTATGCGGGTACATAAATCATATATTGTGAATTTTCAGTTTGTCACTGGTCTGGAAGGCAATCAGCTGAAGGTGCTGGATCAGTATTTACCGATCGGCAAGACGCATAAAGAGCGGGTGTTGAAGCGCTTGGGTGTTGGTGGGTAGGAAGTTGTTGTAGCCACAAATTTCACAAATTTTTTGGATTAATGTTGGAGTGGAAGAGAGGTGATTATTTGCCACGAATGACCCGAATGAACCCAAATGTTTTTTGTTATTGAGGTTTAGGATATTTGAGGGTGTTGCCCTTTATGCTTCGACGATTTCCCATCTGTTACTTAACAATTATTGCTGAAACGTTTAGGTGTTTGGTGGGTAGGAAGTTGTTGTAGCCACAAATTTCACAAATTTTTTGGATTAATGTTGGAGTGGAAGAGAGGTGATTATTTGCCACGAATGACCCGAATGAACCCAAATGTTTTTTATTAGTGGGGTTGAGGATTATTGAGGGTGTTGCCCTTTATGCTTCGACGATTTCCCATCTGTTACTTAACAATTATTGCTGAAACGTTTAGGTATTTGGTGGGTAGGAAGTTGTTGTGGCCACAAATTTCACAAATTTTTTGGATTAATGTTGGAGTGGAAGCGAGGTGATTATTTGCCACGAATGACCCGAATGTACCCAAATGTTTTTTGTTATTGAGGTTGAGGATATTTGAGGGTGTTGCCCTTTATGCTTCGACGATTTCCCATCCGTTTCTTAACAATTATTGCTGAAACGTTTAGGTGTTTGGTAGGTAGGAAGTTGTTGTGGCTACAAATTTCACAAATTTTTTGGATTAATGTTGGAGTGGAAGCGAGGTGATTATTAGCCACGAATGCCCCGAATGTACCCCAATGTTTTTTGTTATTGAGGTTGAGGATATTTGAGGGTGTTGCCCTTTATGCTTCGACGATTTTCCATCTGTTTCTTAACAATTATTGCTGAAACGTTTAGGTGTTGGTGGGTAGGAAGTTGTTGTAGCCACAAATTTCACAAATTTTTTGGATTAATGTTGGAGTGGAAGAGAGGTGATTATTTGCCACGAATGACCCGAATGTACCCCAATGTTTTTTGTTATTGAGGTTGAGGATATTTGAGGGTGTTACTCTATATTTCTGGACTATCCCCCATCTGTTTCTTAAAAATCATTCGTGAAAATTTGTGTAATTCGTGGCAAAAAAAATTCCAGTAAAAAAAGTCATTCGTGGCAAAAAGAACACCTCATCAACAAAAATCCTTAAATAAATAACTGCGTCATTTTATTTTTCAATCAAAGCCTTAGTTTTGAACTTTAAACCACTTTGGGCAGGAAGGCAAGTGAAAAGGAGCCTGAAGTAATTTTTCCACAGCAATAATATTTTTCCATACATTATATCCTATAGTAAATATCATGGAACAGCAAATCATTGAAAAGGCGCAGTCCTGGTTACAGATGAACATTGATGCGGATTCAAAAGCAGCCATTGAGGCATTGTTGGCCGCAGAAGACCAAACAGAATTGGTAGATGCCTTTTACAAGGATCTTGAATTTGGAACGGGTGGACTACGTGGCATCATGGGCGTGGGCTCCAACCGCATGAATCAATACACCATCGGGAAAGCCACTCAGGGGCTGTCCAATTATTTATTAAAAACTTATCCTGGTGAGGAAATCAGTGTGGCCGTCGCACATGACCCTCGGAACAATAGCCGTTTCTTCGCGGAGATCACCGCGGCGGTATTCTCGGCCAATGGCATCAAATGTTATTTGTTCAGCGAGTTGCGTCCTACTCCGGAATTGTCTTTCGCAATCCGCTCTTTAGGTTGTAAGTCCGGGGTAGTGATCACGGCCTCTCACAACCCAAAAGAGTACAATGGTTTCAAGGCGTACTGGAATGACGGTTGTCAGGTGATTGCCCCGCATGATAAAAATATTGTGAATGAGGTGAACAGCATCGCTTCTGTGGATGATGTGAAATTCGATAAGAATGAGGAGTTGATTGTTCCGATTCTGGAAGAGGTAGACAATGACTTCCTGGCGGCGATCAAAGACCGATTATTGTCTCCAGAGGCGATTGCCAACCAGAAAGACATGAAGATTGTCTTCACCGGAATTCACGGAACAGGAAATACATTGACCCCACGCCTTTTGGAAGAGATGGGCTTTGAAAATGTCCATGTGGTAGAGGAGCAAAAGGTGATTGACGGCAACTTCCCGACTGTGGTTTATCCCAATCCGGAAGAGGCGGAAGCTTTGTCCATGGCTTTGGCGAAAGCCAAGGAACTGGATGCAGAAGTATTGATGGGTACGGATCCGGATGCGGATCGCGTGGGGATTGCGGTGAAGAATCATCATGGCGAATGGCAGTTATTGAACGGTAACCAGACCGGAGCGATGCTATTGGCTTATGTGTTGCGTCGCTGGAAAGAATTGGGTAAGATTACCGGTAAGGAATTTACCTGTTCAACCGTAGTGACCACCGGCCTTTTGGAAGATATGTCCAAAGCGGCAGGCGTGGAATACTTCAACGTATTGACCGGATTTAAATTCATTGGTGAGAAAATCAAAGAACTGGAAGGTCAGAAAACTTTCATCGGTGGTGGAGAAGAATCTTACGGTTACCTGTTCGGGGATTATGTACGTGATAAAGATGCGATTCAGGCTTGTGCCATGGTAGCAGAAGCGATCGCATGGATCAAAGATCAGGGCTTGACCGTCTTCGATTTCTTGATGGAAATCTACGAAGAGCATGGCTTGTACCTGGAGAATCTGATCTCCCTGACCAAAAAAGGAAAAGCCGGCGCCGAAGAAATCCAGGCGATGATGGCCGCTTACCGTCAGAATCCTCCTCAGGAAATCAACGGATCCAAATTGGTGAAACTGATCGACTATCAGGAATCTACCGTAAAAGACCTGGTAGCCGGAACAACAACCACCATTGATTTACCAAAATCCAATGTATTGCAGTTCTTCACCGAAGATGGTTCGAAGATCTCTGCTCGTCCGTCCGGAACCGAGCCAAAGATCAAGTTCTACTTCTCCGTGAAAACGCCGCTTGCATCTAAAGCCGCTTTTGATGAGACTTATGCTTCCCTGGAAGCGCGCATCGAAGCGATCAAGAAAGATATGAAATTGGTTTAACGATCGATTGAAGCAATGAGAAGGCAGTTCGAGAGGACTGCCTTTTTTATGGCCACAAATTTCACAAATTTTTTGAATTTTATTGATCAGACCTTTTGGGGAAGGTACACGGTAGAATAACAAGCACTTAAACTTTCCCCATTGCCATGGGTATAATCGAAATGCAACGATTTATTTACAAGGAGGAATGTTATAAGATTATCGGTGCTGCGATGGAAGTGCATCGAGCATTGGGACAAGGATTTTTGGAGGCGGTTTATCAAGAGGCTTTGGCTATGGAATTAAATGCTCTGAATATTCCGTTTCGGAGGGAGGTCTCTTTACCGATATTTTATAAAAACCAGCAAATGGAGAAAAGCTATATTGCTGATTTTATTTGCTTTGATAACATTATTGTAGAACTAAAAGGTGTTTCCTCAATTACGGAAGCTCATCAGGCTCAAATTCTGAATTATCTAAAAGCGACCAATTCTCCGCTCGGCCTATTAATAAATTTCGGAGGAAGTAGTTTGCAATATAAAAGATATTTGCCCAAGCATTGAAGTGCTACATTCACTTGGAGGGGAGTGTCGACTCCTTTGATCCTATTGCAATCACTCCATTTTTATATCAATCCTAAAAATTTGTGAAATTTGTGGCAAAAATACACTCCTCAACTTTCCCCGCCAACCCTCCCATCCCATGTATTAGCCAAAAACAGTTAACTGAGGTCTGGGGTAAAGCCAGATTGTTGTTTTAAATAAAGTTAGTAGTCAGTGAGTGATAGCTTTCGATTTAGGTGTCGGATCAAATCAATCCTAAAAATTTGTGAAATTTGTGGCAAAAATACACTCCTCAACTTTCCCCGCCAACCATCCCATCCCATGTAATAGCCAAAAACAGTTAACTGAGGTCTGGGGTAAAGCCAGATTGTTGTTTTAAATAAAGTTAGTAGTCAGTGAGTGATAGCTCTCGATTTAGGTGTCGGATCAAATCAATCCAAAAAATTTGTGAAATTTGTGGCAAAAATACTACTCCTCAACTTTCCCCGCCAACCCTCCCATCCCATGTAATAGCCAAAAACAGTTAACTGAGGTCTGGGGTAAAGCCAGATTATTGTTTTAAATAAAGTTAATAGTCAGTGAGTGATAGCTCTCGATTTAGGTGTCGGATCAAATCAATCCAAAAAATTTGTGAAATTTGTGGCAAAATACTACACCCCAATTTTCCCAGCTACCATTCCAAACAACACTCCCATCTCTACCGCCACCTGCTCATTCAGCTCCGCATACACCCCTTCTTCCTCCAGGCTTCCATCCGCACTTTTCGGATCCGGATAAAGCAAGCTGAAAGTCAGGCGCGCGCCGGAAATAGTCGGTACCCTTTCTTTTGCGGTAGCGGAAGTATAGATTCCTAAAAAATGATCTTTAGGATTTGGCGCATCCTCCAATAATTTTGAAAAAACCGCCACCGGTGCTTCTCCCTCCTGATAATACAGCTGATAGTGCGCATTTTCCCGGGCATCCAGCCGGTTGACAAATAAACCCGCATTATTCAGCGCATCCAGGGTATTGGTATGAATGGCTTCTACTTTCGTGCCGCCACTGTACATTTTGAAGCCTCGTAGTCCATAGTGCATTGCCCAGCACTTCGCCCACACCTGACAAAAGATACTACGCCGACTGTTATGGGTGTCAATCCAAAGGAGGTGAAGGTTGCCATTTTCCTGCATTTCCACCATGTTTTCGGCCAAGCTGGCCAATAAAGACAAGCGTTCCTGTGGGATTTGAGCCGCCTGCTGCTGACAGTGAGATTTGAATTTTTCGAGCATAAAATCTTAAATGGGATTAACAGTGCAAAATAGTTTTTTTGTGGGAGCAATCAAGAAGAGGGTCGACTACTTTTAGGCTTTTTTAAAGCATAATATTTGAAATCCCTTAAGCTGAACCGCTTCTTAATTTTATCCTGAATTCAATGTAATATTGATGTACTTTAATAGGGTGGTTCTGGTGTTTTTTTTAATGTAACTAGGTATTAGTCAGTCCGAATGTTGCGGTTTTGGAACGTTTACCAAATATTAAAGCATTCAAATGGTTAGGATTTAATCAAATCAAGCAGTAAGAATTTTATCAATTTTTCTAATAAAATATTGACTTTATCGAATGAATATTCACGCCTTTTCGTTGTTTTTCATTTTGTTTCCTTTTTTCTTTGTAAAGATAAAATTTAAAGTTTTTTGCTTTTTTTAGTATGTAAGGTTATTTTAAGATAGTTAATGATGTCTTTAATAATCGTTTTGCTTGTTGTTTTTTAATAACAAACCTGCTGAAAATCAGCGTAATATCTACTTTATTTTTTGTCATTTATATGATGTCGCATAACGTCATGTTTTATTTAATTTGATACAAATACCATAGTATTTTTACACTAGACTGATATAATTATGGGGAAGAGGCTACTGTTATTTTTATTTTGTTGTTTGCCGATGGTGGGAATGGGGCAGACTGTGACTTGGACTGGGGCCGATGATGGATGGGATTGGTCAAATCCACTAAATTGGAATGAATCTAGAGTTCCGTCAATAAGTGAAAATGTTGAGATCTCAGATGTGGTTGGGGGAAAATTTGGAACCCAAATTTTTATTGAGGATTCTCAAACTGCTGGAGGGGAGAATGCTTTTTGTAAGGATTTGATATTAGGAGAGAATGTGACTTTGTATATTGGCTCTAAGGACCAAACAAATATGACAACCTTAACTATTGAGGGGAATTTTAATCTTAATGGTGGGGAAGTTGTTTCATATAATCCTTCAAAAATCGTTTTTTCAGGTGATAATCAATATTTGCCTTCAATTACTTACAGAGATTTATTTTTAGTGGGAGGTTACGAAAGTAATTAATATAGATTTGGAAGTCTTAGGTGATTTTGATGCTTCTTCTGCTTCCTCTGTTGAATTTCAAGGAGCACTTACTATTCCTGAAGGAAATTATCCGCAGCTAAATTTCAATGATGTAGCTGTCAAAACAATGGCTGGGGTATATGATGTAGCTGGAATTACATCTAGTTCACCTGTGTCCTTTGGCGCTTCCACTACATTAAATGGGGAAGGGGAGTATCGTTTTACTGATGTGACTACGGATAAATCCGCTCTTGGAACGGATGGTGTGGTTTATATTGATGGAGTTTGGACCAACGAAGGGAATTCTTCTTTTTCTACAGGTGAGGTTACTTTATCTGGTACTGCCCTTCAACAGATTCCAAAAGGGGTAACTTTTAAAAACCTCATTCTTTCAGGGGGAGTAAAAGAGTTTTTGGATGAGCCAGAATTTGCTACTGGCTATTCTTTTGATCCCTCTGCATGTTCGGAAGTGATCTTTGGTGGAAATTCAATCTATGAAATTCCACAATTGACTTATAATAAAGTCACCCTGCAAGGCGATGCGAAGGAAATGAAGGGAACTTATACCGTAGCAGAGTTGACTAATAATAGCGTGCTTCAATTTGAGGATGATACTTATTTAAAAGGGGCAGGTGTTACCAATTTTAATGCCGAGGTGGTATTGAAAGCAAGTCGGTCTCTTAGTATTGAAGGAGATCTAAATGTTAGCGCTTTAGGCGTAATTACTGCTGGAAGAGATAGCAAATTGATTTTTTCAGGAACACAAACGCAAGTATTAAATGCTGCTTTAAATATTCCATGCATGGAAATGGCAGGAACGAATTTGACCTTTTTCCAAAATACTACCATTGAGGACGAATTGGTGTTCTCTTCCGGGACTATGGATATCAGTCAAGGATTAACGGTAAATGGTGATGTCATCGTGAATGGAGGGGCTTCTATTACAGGTACATCTTCATCAAATCCGTTTGTTTTAGGAGGAAGTACCCAAAATCAGGATATAACGAGTAATGGCTTTGTTTGGGATTATTTAAGAGTGAATAAGACCGGAGGCAACCTAAACCCTCAGGATGAGCTTCAAATTTCCAAAGAGTTACAAATCGTAGGTAGTGGTACAGTGGTATCAGGTGGGAATGTTACTTTGATTGCTACAGCAAGTTCTCAGGCCATCATTCCAGAGATAACAGGCGGAGGAAGTATCACTGGGAATGTTAATGTGCAGGTACATTATCCTTTTTCAGAAGGTTTTTGGACGCATATCGCTATGCCTGTTGATGGTAATTCTTATCAGGCGATGCATGATAAAGGGTTTACGGTTTGGACGGATGGAGCCGTTCCGAGTATTTATACCTATGAGGAAGGGAATGATTGGGTGCCAATTGATGCGAGTGATCGAGGGGTTTCTCAATCCGCGGGCCATGCTTTTAATGCCTGGGTATATGAACAATTTTTATTGGATGGCGGGACGCTAGAGCACACTGGGAATGTTGTGGGCGATTTTAGCCTGCCTTTGCAAAGAACAGCGGATGGCAATGCTCCAGGTTTTAATTTGGTGGGGAATCCTTATCCCGCTCCTTTATCCGCATTGGCATTGGCTAATGGAATCACTAACTCCAATGGAGTCGTTCAGATTTTTGATAGCCGTAACGATCGTTATGAAGTCATTAATGTAGGAGAAGACGCCAATATTGCAGTAGGTCAGGCCTTCTTTATAGAGTTGACCAGCGGAACTTCAGGGGCTATCAATTTCACTGAATCAATGAAGGCGAATGCTAATGATGCCTCCATCATGAAAGTGAAAAATGATTTACAGGCATTAGCCACTTTTAAAATTGAGTCCGCCAGTGGGAAGATGGATAAAGCGTATTTCCGTTTTGCAAATGCCGGTGTAGACCCTGTACACTATAAAGCGACTAAGAATTTTGGTTCCAGCCTGAATCTGGCTTTTGTTCAGGATTCACTCAAATACGTGGTGCAGGTCGATGAAGAATTGGAGGAAGAGGTTGAAAAAGAGTATCCTTTATGGATTTCATATGGATCGGAATCTGCTGGGCAATTTACTTTGAAACTTGATTATGAGCTTTCCTTCCCCGGTGAACTTCAATTGTGGGATAAATTTACAGAAGAATTCATCTCCTTTGAAAAACTAAAGGAGGGTTATGCTTTTGCCCTTACAGAAGAAGAAGGAAGTGCTGCTGCTGATCGTTTTGCCTTGCGAATTTATCGTGAGAAAGTAGTGACGGATAATCAACTTCCACTTGACTTAGTGAAAGTATTTCCTAATCCGGTGACCGATGGAGCTTTAAAAATTGAGCTGAAAACCAGTGAGGAGGTATCAATTATGGTCGTGGATGCGACAGGTCAAAAGGTAGATGGCTTTACTTTAAATTCCTCAGGAATCATTAAAAACCGTTCCTGGCTTAATAAAGCTGGTCTTTATATCATTCGATCAAAGGTAGGTTCCCAGATCTATAGTCATAAAATATTGGTAAGGTAATGAAAATGAAAAAAATAATATGCTTTGCAATGTTGGTGGCGAGTTCAGCAGCATTTGCCCAAAGTGGTAATATTCGACAAAATGGTTTGAGTGCTACTCCTAGTGGGAATCCAGCCACGAGTACTTCCAATGTTACCACATTTGGGGTCCCACCAGGGGTTCCCGGTGGAGGAGTGACTCCTGATGATCCAAACCTCAATGTCCCCATCGACGGCGGAATAGGCTTTCTACTTTTAGGAGCCGGAGCATTAGGAGCTGCAAGACTACGTAGAAAAGAAAAAGAAGTATAAAAATATAAAGTGGAATTTATTTCCACTTTTTGTTTTTTATGACATCCTGATATTTTTTATTATTAACTAAAGTAAATTCTGTTGGTTGGCTAGGTGTACTCTAAATCACCAATAAAAATGAAAAGCCAATTTACTTTATTTAATGTTTTAAAATCTCAAAAAGAGGATGTGTTTACGGGTCATTTATCTTCGTTTTTCCTCTGTTTGTTCTTATTGTTTACTGCAAGTCATTTAGAGGGGAGAGATAATTTTCAAAAAGTTGGGCAGGGAAATGATATGTTTTCTGATAATTCTTACATAATGGAAGAAAATGGAAGACTGTCGGATGATTTTGCGAGCACGGCTATTATTACGCTTCATCTCAAGCATGAAAATGGACGTTCTGATAAAATGTATTTTAGGTTCTATTCACAAGGATTGGAGGGTAGAGATTCCTGGGATGCTGCCAAGTTATTAGGGGGCCAACTGAATGTATATTCTTTATTGGAGAATGGGGAGAAGTTGGTGGTCAATGTTTTGCCTACAGAAAATGAGGAGTTAAATATTCCTTTAGGATATAGTGCTAAAGCAGTTGGTGAATGTAGGTTTGAAATGGAAAATGTTGCAGGTTTTGCCGGTGCCATCGAGCTAGTGGATCTTATGGATTCCACTCAACATGTTTTTTCTGAAGAGTCTGTTTATTATTTTTTTAATGACAAGCCAGATACTTTAACGGTGGAAAATCGATTCCAATTACGTTTCGCTCATTCCACCTCACCCGCAGCGAGTCAACTCACCCTTACCTCTCAGCAAGTCGCTCCGGACAGCAGCATTTCCATGCCTTTAACAGGCCCTTCGGGTGAATTTTTAGGCTTTCAGGCCGGTTTTCAATTTGATCCCAATGCTTTGGTATTGGAAAGTATTACGGCTGGAGATATTCCCCTGTCGGAAAATCATTATGCGGAGGAAAATGGGGAGATTCGCATCAGCTGGGATAGCGGAAGCCCTGTTCAGGTAGGGGATCATTGGCTTACCCTTAATTTTCGATTGAATCAATTGGCCGCCGGAGATTCCAGCAGTGTGTCTCCACTAGCATCTTTTCCGGCAGAAATTATTGATGCCGATTACCAACTTATTGAGCCGGAAGTATTGGGAGGATATGTGAAAGTGCTGGAAATGGTACAGGCGAATTTATTCTTTGAAAAGGCGGAGACTGGAACGCCGGTGCCGCATTTTCCTTTTAATTGGAATGGTGCACAACAGCGGGCCGATGCTAGTGGTGGTTGGACTTATAGCAACACAAAAGGAAGTCCGTTCCAATGGTCAGTCATGGAATTGCCTAATGAGGCTTATGGTACGGATGTTTCCACTTTGGATATTTTATTGGCGAGGCGATCCTTATTGACCGGGAATCCATTGAGTACTTCGGGAGCCTGGGCGGCAGATATCAACGGAGATGGGAATTTGAGTACGCAGGATTTGGTGTTGATGCGTGCCCATATTTTGCAATCCACTGCTCCACTCCCCATCATCGCCCAATATGAAGGCTTGCAGCAGGAGGGAGGAGTACTAAATCAGGATGTGGAATGGCATTTTCAGGCGGTGCAAATGGGGGATGTAAGTGGGGATTGGCTACAATCGGGGAATAGAGAAGCCGAGCAGCCGCTTTTACAGTTTACCATGAAAAAAGTAGCCAATGGTTGGGGGGTGTATGCTGATTTTGGAGATCAGCAAATTTCCGCCCTGCAATGGCAGCTTAATGGAAATCAACAGCAGTTGGGACTAACTACCGCTGAGGCCTCTTTCTGGTATTTAAATGAACAGGAAAATTCCCTCAATATGGTTTTCCTACCTCAGCATCCGCTTGCCGTGGATGCTCAAGAGCCACTGCTTGTATTAGAACATGTTCAGGCGGGACAGGAATTATTAGGAGCCGGGCTCTTGCCCCGCCTTTGGGATCAGGATTTCAATGAATATAGGGTGGAGCTGATCTGGGATTATGGACAAATCGCAAAGGAAGTATTGGCCTTTCCTAATCCGGCAAGCGATCAATTGCTGCTGAATACCGGCGGGCAGGCGGTGGTTTATCATTTGTTGAATCAGCAGGGGCAGCTAGTAGCTCAGGGGAATCTGGGTGGCGAAGGAGTAAGTGTTGTTCCTCTGCAGTGGTCCAATAGTTGGGGTGCCGGCGTGTTTATGCTTCGGCTTTTAAAAAATGGAAAATGGGAGCAGCAAAAAGTGATAATCAGATAGGGCCTGGGTTTTGGTTTTTGAAAAAAGGGAAGCGGAAATGCTTCCCTTTTTTTATATTGCGCTTCACAACAATAATAAAAAACCGATGAAAGCAGGCTGGCATGTCCTTTATACCCAATCCCGAAAAGAAAAAGTCGTGGCAGAACGACTGGAAGAGGTTGGGCTAGAGGTTTTTCTCCCACTCCATAAAGTTTTACGCCAATGGAGCGACCGGAAAAAATGGGTGGAGGTGCCATTATTTAACTCCTATGTGTTCGTCAAGCTGGAGGATGACCAGGCCTATTTAAAGGCTTTGAATACCAAAGGGGCTTCCTGGTTTGTGCAATTTCAGGGTGATGCTGCGCGTGTCTCCCAGCAAGAGATTGACATCATGCGCTATATGATCGGGCAGGAAGAACAAATCCAGGCCACCGAAGAGGCCTTTACTGAGGGCGAAAAAGTATTGATTCAATATGGCCCCTTCCGCGACCTGACCGCCGAGATTGTCGCCATTCAGGGCGGGCAGCGCGTATTGCTGCGCATTGAAAACCTGGGGCAGGGGCTGTTGTTGAATATGGAGCAAGTTGCTTTGAAGAAGATGTGATGGGTTTTAAGCCACAAATTCCACAAATTTTCACGAATAAAATATTTGAAATGGGGTTTGGTAGTGGGGTGTAAATGAAAGGTTTATTGCTAAAACCATCGCCCAACCTAATCCCAAAAATTTGCCCAATTTGTGGCAACCACCACCCACCGCTTTAAAAAAATTAGTATTAATTCGGGTAATTCGTGGCTTCTATCTCGCGCCCAACTTCCATTCAGTAAAATTCGATGCTTCATTCTGCGGCTTTGGATGGGGTCGTAGTGATCCTCGCACGGCTCGCTGTAACACTACGACCAGGGTAATTCAACGCTCAGTTTAGTGCTATCCTGCTCAAATAATCCTAAAAATTTGCGAAATTTGTGGCTTCCACCACCACCCAAACCTTTAAAATAATTCGTGTTAATTCGCGTAATTCGTGGCTTCTATCTCGCGACCAACTTTATTCAGTAAAATTCGAGGCTAAATTTTGTGGCTTTGTATGGGGGCGTAGTGATCCTCGCACGGCTCGCTGTAACACTACCACCAGGGTAATCTCGCACCCAAATAATCCCAAAAATTTGCGAAATTTGTGGCAACCACCGCCCAACCCTTTCAAAAAAATTCGTGTTAATTCGCGCGATTCGTGGTTTCCTTCTCGCGCCCAACCAAATTCCATAATTTTGTGGCAAAAAAGCTCAAATCAATCACATTCCTGGTAAATTTACCTTGTGGAAAGTAATCATCATATTAACTCCCTAGAAGCCCCTTTGAAAATAGGGGTTATCGGTTTAGGCTATGTTGGCCTACCACTCGCGGTGGCTTTTTCAGCAAAATATCCCACTATCGGTTTTGATATTGACGCTCAACGAGTATTGGATATTCAAAAGGGCGTGGATCAAACCCAAATGGTTCCTCAGGCACAAATTCAGCAGGCCAAAAACCTACAACTTTGCCAAGAGCTTTCTGTTTTGAAGGATTGTAATGTTTATATCATTACGGTCCCGACACCGGTGGATCAGCATCATCAACCTGATTTTTCTTTTTTATTGGAGGCAAGCAGGATGGTGGGGCAACTGCTTAGCGTGGGAGATGTAGTGATTTATGAATCTACGGTGTATCCAGGGGCTACGGAGGAAAAGTGCGTACCCTTATTAGTGGAGGTTTCGGGTTTAACTTTCAATCGGGATTTTTTTGTAGGCTATTCCCCGGAACGTATCGTGCCGGGAGATGGTCATAAAAAGCTGGGGCAGATTAAGAAAGTGACTTCCGGCTCCACTCCTGAAATTGCCCGTAAAATTGACGCCCTCTATCAGCAAATTATTCCTGCAGGAACGCATTTGGCTTCCTCCATTAAAGTGGCGGAAGCGGCCAAGATTATCGAGAATTGCCAAAGAGATATCAATATTTCCTTCATGAATGAGCTGGCGGTAATCTTTGATAAAATGGAGTTGGACACGCAGGAAGTGTTGGCTGCTGCCCGTACAAAATGGAATTTTTTGCCTTTCTACCCTGGCCTGGTAGGTGGCCATTGCATATCGGTAGATCCTTATTATTTGGCCATGAAAGCAGAGGAATTAGGCCATCACCCAGCCGTGATACTCTCGGGCCGGCGGATCAATGATCAAATGGGGAGCTTCGTGGCCTCAAAAGTAATCAAACTGATGGTGAAAAAAGGCATTCCGATCAAAGATGCCCCCGTTTTGGTTTTGGGGATTTCATTTAAAGAAAACTGCCCGGATATCCGGAATACTAAAGTGGTGGATCTCATTCAGGAGCTGAAGTATTTTGGCGCAGAAGTGGATGTTTTTGACCCAATAGTAGATGCGCAGGAGGTAAAGCGCAATTTCAATATTGCGCTATTGGAAAAAGTCAACAAGCAGTACGCGGCAGTTATACTTGCGGTCAACCATACTGAATTACTGAATTGGCCCGTGGAGGAATATTTACAAGCTGTAGCGGTTGTCTTTGATGTGAAGGCCGCCTGGCCCAGGCATTTGGTGGATGGGAGGTTGTAGATTTTTTTTGCCACAAACTTCCCAAATTAACACGAATGGAATTTTAGGAATAGCATATCGTATTGGGGGAGGGAGAGCAGCGCCCTTTTTAATCATTGCGCGCCCGCTCAAATAATCCCAAAAATTTGCGCAATTTGTGGCAACAACTACCGCCCACTGCTTTCAAAAAAATTAGTGCTAATTCGCGTAACCTTAGGTTTGCAATGCAGAAACGGGTAGGATTAATCCAAGTAATTTACAATCAGATGTTAGAGGTTGATTTTGAGTTAAATATAACTTTAATGATATTGGTTTCAATTCTAGAACCTGAAACCATAAGGGTTAGTGAACTTCATTTTGCGTCCAGGTAAGACCTATACGAATTCTAACAACTAACCCTTTGACTCAGACAGGACCTGCATGAGAGATCAGATTTGATAAGGTTTTTAGGTGGTATTTGAGTCATGGTTTCTAAAATTGTATTGATATGGATTTTAACCATTATTTAGGTATTGATGTAAGTAAGGGAAGTCTGGAACTCCATCTTATTTCACTGGATCAGTCGATTGAATTTGAGCCTATTGATAATACTGATGATGCCATCACTACCGGTTTGTTTGAGTTGTGTAAGCTTTATCAGTTGTCGGGTGAAAACACGCTCATTATTGCGGAACATACCGGAATTTACACCTATCCATTGATTCGGGTATGCTCGGAATTAGGCTTGAGCCTTTGGCTACAATCTGGTTATGAAATTAAGCATAGCCAGGGGCTGCAAAGGGGGAAAAATGACAAGGTGGATGCATATCGAATAGCGGAATACGGACGTCGTTTTAGAGATAAGTACTCCCCCATTGAATTAGGGGAAAAGTCAATTGAATATCTTCGTTATTTGCGTTCAGAGCGTCGATTACTGGTAAAAGACAGAGCGAAATTTCAAGCCCAGCAGTCGGATCATAAAGATTTTATTTCTCCCGAGATTTATAAAGGAAGAGCGAAAAGAAACAAGGCAAGGATCAAG
This sequence comes from Persicobacter diffluens, assembly GCF_036244895.1. Classification (NCBI taxonomy): domain Bacteria; kingdom Pseudomonadati; phylum Bacteroidota; class Cytophagia; order Cytophagales; family Persicobacteraceae; genus Persicobacter; species Persicobacter diffluens. Next base: position 2,551,147 of record NZ_BQKE01000001.1, on the reverse strand, counting down.
TTGCTGGATAGCCAAATCAAACAACTAGACCAAGAAATAAAGGAGGTAATACATGAAGATCCAAAGCTAAAGAGGTATTTGAAGCTTTTGACCTCTATAAAAGGCATTGGTTTGCAGATAGCACTGAATGTAATTATTGAGACTTTGGGGTTTACCAAAATTACAACCGCAAAAAAATTTGCTTGTCATAGCGGAATAGCGCCCTTTAGATACACTTCCGGAACGAGCGTAAGGTCTAAAAATAAAGTTTCCTACAAAGCCAACAGGAAGATGAAATCGTTGCTTTTTATGGGCGCTCTAAGCCTGCTTAATGTAAAGGACTCAGAGGAATACAGGTACTATAAAAGAAAGACTTCAGAAGGTAAAGAACATTATTCTGTGATGATCGCTCTAACTGATAAACTAGTGAGGAAAATGTACGCGGTCATTCGGGATGACCGGCCATACAGTAAGGAATATGAACCTAATTGGAGGAATGCTGAGGTGGCATAATTGGATGATTTGGAGAAATGAGTCTTTCGAAAAAAATAGAGTAAAATTGTACTAAAATAAATGAAAAAGCTTGACTTTACCATGAGAGAATTTGTGGTTTCTATCTCGCGACCAACTTCCATTCAGTAAAAATTCGAGGCTAAATTCTGCGGATTTGGATGGGTTCGTAGTGATGCTCGCACGGCTCGCTGTAACACTACGACCAGTATAAATCGCTGTGCCACAACGCCCAGTTTAGACCCCTCTCGCCCAAATAATCCCAAAAATTTGCGAAATTTGTGGCAACAACCACCGTCCAACCCTTCAAAAAAATTAGTGTTAATTCGCGTAATTCGTGGTTTCTATCTCGCGACCAACTCCATTCAGTAAGTTCTGCGGCTTTGTATGGGGTCGTAGTGATGCTCGCACGGCTCGCTGTAACACTACAACCAGTATAAATTCGCTGTGACACAACGCCCAGTTTAGTGCTCTCTTGCCCAACCTAATCCCAAAAATTTGCGCAATTTGTGGCAACCACCACCCAACCCTTTCAAAAAAATTAGTGTTAATTCGCGCAATTCGTGGCTTCTATCTCGCGACCAACTTCCATATAGTAAAATTCGAGGCTTCATTCTGTGGCTTTGTATGGGGTCGTAGTGATGCTCGCACGGCTCGCTGTAACACTACGACCAGGGTAGGAATGCTGAGGTGGCATAATTGGATGATTTGGAGAAATGAGTCTTTCGAAAAAAATAGAGTAAAATTGTACTAAAATAAATGAAAAAGCTTGACTTTACCATGAGAGAATTCGTGGTTTCTATCTCGCGACCAACTCCATTCAGTAAGTTCTGCGGCTTTGTATGGGGTCGTAGGTACTGTCATAAAAAGCAATTTTATTGATTGAAATATTTTAATATATTGCAAGCCTAAAGAGGAGGCTTTGCCTACCTCGCGTAGCTGTCTAATTTTAGGCAGCTACCACTGTTTTAAGCTGATTTTTTGATTGATTAGATTTGTCTCTTAGCCCATAATTATTGTCAAAATCTGTTTCATTTTTCCAGAGGGCATACATAATTCTTAACAATTTGGACTGCACAGCCACATAACCCTTCATGCTTTGTTTTGTCCTATTATGGATCCTTTCATAAAAAGGCTTGAATTGCCCCTGCTCGTAAGTTACCATATTGAAGGCCGCCATAAACATTATTCGTCGAATGTGCGCATTTCCCTTCTTGGTAATTGATGTTTTACCCTCTCTACTTCCTGACTGATTCTGGCGCACATCATATCCAGCATAACTGACCAATTGTCGTTCATTTTCTATTAGTGCGAAGCCATTAGTTTCAGCCGCCACCGTAACAGCTGTAAGCAAACCAACCCCTTTGATTGACATCATATGTCCGATTCTTTTCTTCAACTCCGGATCCTTTGCTACCGCTAAGGCTATTTCTTGTTCACATATTCTAATCTGCTCATCAAGCCCTTCAATTACTGCCTTCAGACCCTCCATCACCTTTTCAGACACAATTGCTTTGTGTTTAAGCCCTTTTAGCCTGCTTACCATCGATGTACGATCTTTTTGAAGGTCTTCCAAAAAGCGGGTTAGCTCCCTCAAAGTGTAAAAAGCCTTGCTAATGGGCTTCCATTTAGCCAAGGACTGACAAGCTCCCATGAATGCTAAACCTTTGGCATCCACCTTATCATTCTTTGTTTTAATCCCCAGGCTTTTCATATAGGCCTTTGCACGATTGGGTAAAACAATGCTCACCGGCACCTCATTATCTGAAAGAAACCAAGCCAATTTTTCATGGTAAACGCCAGTGGCTTCCATCACAAACTCCACGGGAAGATCCTCCTTCTGTTTCTTCAGACACCAATCTTTAAACTCCAAATGCCCTTTTTTACTATTGTCGAACTTACGGGAAGCGATGACCTTTGGTGTTTTGTCCAATTGACTCAAAACAAAAGCAACATCAAACTTATCTTTACTAATGTCGATGCCTACAACGTACTTGATTTTCATGGTTCCTGCGGTTTTATTAACATTTTTTTGATCCCCATCCTTCTTCGTTTTGTCTCATATTTGACGCTGGGTAGAAGCAATTAAAGCGACTCCCTTAGGTACTGTTCTAACTCTAAAGTTTGGTCAAAAAGAGGAGTTCCTACGACACTGGATTGCAACGAATCACATCCTTTGATGCGCTAGCCCCTTCCTCCTTTTTGATGATCATTACTTAATATAATAAAATTGCATTATTTTTGGCCCCCTCCATTAATTACAAAGGTATGAGTGATGCTCGCACGGCTCGCTGTAACACTACGACCAGGGTAAGGGAAGACCAGTGCCCTTTTGTTCATTGCGCTCCCGCCCAAATAATCCTAAAAATTTGTGAAATTTGTGGCTACAACTATCATCCAATTCCATTCACCACCTTTTCAATTTTATTACCCATGCAAAGACTCTGCGCTTTAACTCCTATAGTCTTGCGCGATCAGTCTCTTGCCGATCCTACTTTTTCGAAGAATAGTTTTAAAAGAAAAAAGCAAACCCTATCGAAAAATCTATCCAAGCTTGATTTTTATCAGTGTTCACCCCTCATTTAGTTTTAATTCCTTCCTTTAGGCCCCAAAGTCAATCTTATAATTTTGTAGGATTTGTTGATTAACAATAAGGTAATAAAGGACTTTAACTCACTGAAAATTAATGTGATAAATTTCACTTATTACAAATCGGCTTTTTCACTTTAGCACGAATAAAGTGAGGGGGCTTGTGCAAACCAAAGCATTGTGCAATATTGCATAGGATTTTTCCCCTTATAATTTTACTTCTATCAGGTAATGGCCTAAGGGAAAGCAGGGTAGGTTTCGGCGATGGGACTGAGCGGGCGAAGCTGTAGCCCGACGGCTTTGATTTCGAATATTATTTACCAGGCTTATTCAACCTTACAAAATTTAAAAACCCTATACATGTTGCAAAGATTACTTCAGGCGAGCCTGTTTATGGCGGTTTGTGCTATACTATTTTCTTCCTGCGTCACCAGGAGAAATTCGGTTTATTTGCAGCCTTCCGGCGACAATAAAAAGAAGAACATTACTTTTGATGAAATCTACAGTGAGTTTGAACGCAAGGAGCATCAATACCACCTGAAGCCCGGAGATGTGGTCAGTATCAAGATTGGTTCTTTGACGAATTCAGAGTTCGATTTTATCAATCAATATGCCGTGCAGATGGGAGAGTTTTTATACCTGTCTCCAAAGACCAATGTAAACAATTCCGCTGGGGGAAATCAAATAGCGGTGAATACCCGGATGCAGCAGCAGGGGGAGAATAAAAATATGTTTTCTGATGAGGGAAAACCGATTGCCGTGGGAGAGCCCCAATCAACTGGGTTTGTCGTGGATAAGGATGGTAATATTGAATTACCTAATTTGGGTATCATTTCAGCCCGTGATATGACCCTGTTAGAATTGGAGAATGCGGTGAACAGTAAGTTGGGAGGCTTTTTCGAAAATCCTGAGGTTCGCGTTCAATTATTGAATTTCAGCTTTATTGTTTTGGGAGAAGTGAATAATGAAGGCCAATTTAATACTTATAAAGATAATACGAATTTATTTGAGGCCCTGGCCATGGCGGGCTCACCGGCGGAATTTGCCGATAAGAGCAAGATCAAAGTAGTTCGGGAAGATGGCAGTACTTCAGAAGTAGCCTATGTGAACTTATTGGATGAAAGTTTTCTTTCTTCTCCTTATTATTATGTACAGCCGGGCGACGTGATCATTGTGCCGCCATTGGGCGCCAAGGCTTTCCGCAAATATGGTATTCCGGATGCCATGAACTTCGTAGCGCTGACCAGCTCTTTGGTCTCTATTATTGCATTAATTTATTCAGCCCGATAGAAAGATGACCGAACAAAGTCAGGAATTACAGGATATTTTACGCCTAATTAACAAACTTAAGCGCAATTGGTATGTGGGAGCCGGGCTGGTGGTGATTGGCCTGTTGTGTGCTTTTATTTATTTGCGATATGCCTCCAAAATATATGTGGTGAATAGCCAGATTGTCAGTAAACGCTGGGAGCAACAAGGAGGGAATAATAGTTTTTTGCCTATTCCCAATGAATTGAACAAATTGTTGTGGAAGGATGTGGATATTCGAAAGGAAATTGCCCTCATTACCCATGAGGATAATTTGAAAGCCACCATTCAGCGCATGAATATTCAGACGGCCTATTATGCCCAGGGGAATATCAAACAGACCGAAGTTTATCCGAATCAGCTGTATCAGGTGGTATTGCATCCGGAAAATAATCCAGAAATCGGCCCCTATGGTTTATTGTTTCAAATTGACTTTACAAAGCAGGGGCTATTCACGCTTCAATTGGAGGATCCGTTAAAACAATGGGCAAAACTACTAGACCAGAAAAGTTATGCTTTTGGAGAGTGGGTCCGTTTGGGAGAATTTCAATTTAAAATCGAAGGTCCCTCCGTGAACCTGGCAATGACCGAATTGCCCGAAAATCTGGCTTTTTGCATTAATGGGCTGGATTGGTTATCGGATGTTTATAAAGAAAGACTGCAGATCAATTGGGTGGAAGAAGGCTCCAGTTTGTTGGGGGTCTCCATTCAGGGGCAAAACCCCTATAAAGAGATGATTTTTCTATCCACTTTTTTTGAGGTAATAGAAGAAAGCTCCATACAAAAGAAAAATGCTAGTTTGAATCAGGTACTGAGCTTTGTCGACCAGCAATTGTTCAATCTGAGTGATTCCCTAAATCGCTTTGATGAGGCCATCAATCAATTTGCCCTGGAGAATTGGGAGTACCTGCAAGGGGATACTTCTTATTTGGCCAGTCTGAAGGATGTGGAGTACAGCCGGATGCAGCTGGAAATGCGTAACCGCTATATTGATTATCTGGAGGCTTATCTGATTGAGAAAAGAGCAGAAGATGTTTTTGCGCCTAATGCTTTGGGACTTGATATTCCTTTATTGCAGGAGCTGGTGATGCAGTATGTAGAGCTGAAATTGGAGCAAAAGGCCTTTAAAGTGAAGGCCAATGAGATGAACCCCTTGGTGAATAAGGTGGCTCGCCAGGTGGAGCGTATTGAATTGAGTATATTGGAAAATATTGCCAATATGCGCCGGGAGTATGCCTATCAGGGTGGGGAATTAGATAAAGAGCGCAAGAAATTATTGGCAGGACTTGGAGATCAGCATACCAGTGCCAAGCTGATGTCCAAAATGGATCGCATGTATAAATTGAATGAAGACATCTCCACCATGCTTTTACAAAAAAAGATGGAGATTGCCATTATGCGAGCCGGGGCCACTTCGGATTATGAGGTGATGGTTCGCCCAAAAATCAATCCTATACCTGTGGCGCCAAAGAAAAAAATGATCCTATTGGTGGCCATGGTGTTGGCTTTGGGAGCTTTTGTGGCCTTTTATTATTTGCAATTGTTATTGGAAACCAAGGTCAATGTCAAGGAAGATGTGGAGCGAATTTCCGGTCTTGGTTTATTAGGTACCGTATTTAAAGGAGAGGAAAAACTACCCGTGGTGGAAAAGCCTTCCGGTATCGTCGCAGAGGCCATCCGCCAAGTGCGGGGCAGTATGATGTTATTACCTCAGGGAAAAAATGCCCAAACCATTTTGATTTCCTCCGTTATGCCGGGGGAGGGAAAAACTTTTATGGCTGCTAATTTAGCCTGGGCGAATGCCTTAGCGGGCAAAAAAACTATCCTGATTGGAGCGGATATGCGCAAGCCTACCCTGCAACGTTATTTCGATTTAGATCAAAATCAGGCGGGTTTGAGTAATTTCCTGTCCGGCCATTCCAAAAGTCAGGAGGAAGTGGTGTTGAAGGTGCATGAAAACTTATCCGTCTTGCCGAGTGGTGTGATTCCCCCCAACCCTTCCGAATTACTGATGTCCGAACGCATGACAGGACTATTGGAAGTCTTGAAACAAACCTATGAAGTGGTGGTCATTGATACGGCTCCCCTGCATATTGTCTCTGATGCCCTGCCACTGCTGGAACAGGTGGATGTAAAGTTATTAGTCGCACGACAAAATTATACGCCAAAGTCAGCTTTGAAGGCCATCGCGGAACGTAAATCTGATCTTTACAGCCAAAGTACTTATATCATCTTTAATGATGTGAACCCTAAAGGAGCGGATGCGAATTATTCCTATAATTACAGTCTGAAGTATGGGGGGAAGTATTATAGCGAAGAGGTCTAAAAACTTTGGACAGCGTTCGATATAGATATGTACTGGCTTTGTTTTTAATTAAAAGAACTGAAATATATTTTTTGATCCTTTATGAATCAATCTACAGATAAAATTGCCGTAATCGGTTTGGGCTATGTGGGACTGCCTTTAGCGGTGGAATTTGCCCAAAAGTATCAAACTGTGGGTTTTGATATTAATTCCCAACGTGTTGCGGAACTGGCTTCAGGGAAGGATCATACCCTTGAAGTGGCGGACGATTATTTAAGCTCAGTGATCCAGAATCATGATTTTCAGATTACCGATCAGTTGGAGCATTTAGCAGGCTGTAACGTCTTTGTGATTACAGTGCCCACCCCAACGGATAAAAATAACCGTCCGGTATTGACGCCTTTGGTAAAGGCCTCCGAGACGGTGGGAAAGGTATTGAAGAAGGGGGATATTGTTATTTACGAATCTACAGTATATCCTGGAGCGACAGAAGAGGATTGCGTGCCGGTACTCGAGCAGGTATCAGGTATGACATTCAATAAGGATTTCTTTGTGGGCTATTCCCCAGAGCGTATTAATCCAGGGGATAAGGAACATACCGTAACTAAGATTTTAAAGGTGACTTCCGGATCTACCCCAGCGGTAGCAGAAAAGGTGGATGCCTTATATAAAAGCGTCATAGTTGCAGGAACGCATTTGGCACCAACTATCAGAGTTGCTGAAGCGGCCAAGGTGATTGAAAATAGCCAGCGTGATATCAATATTGCCTTTGTTAATGAACTGGCGAAAATTTTCAATTTAATGGAGATTGATACCGCAGCTGTTTTAGAGGCCGCGGGAACTAAATGGAACTTTTTGCCATTCAAACCAGGGCTAGTAGGAGGACATTGTATTGGTGTTGATCCATACTATTTGGCACAAAAGGCACAAGAGGTGGGTTATCATCCTGAAATCATCTTAGCAGGCCGTCGTTTGAACGATGGTATGGGGCAGTATGTCGCTTCTGAGATCGTCAAGATGATGATTAAAAATGATCAGCCTGTACGCAAGGCCAAAGCCTTAATGTTGGGCTTAACCTTTAAAGAGAATTGCCCGGATATTCGTAATACGCGTGCCATTGATATTTACCATGAGCTTTTGAGCTATGGTATGGAAGTGGATGTTTATGATCCATGGGCAGATGGTCAGGAAGTAGGAGTAGAGTTTGGGATTGAGTTAAAGGCTGAAGCAGCTTTAGAACAATATGAGGTGATTGTTTTGGCAGTAGCCCATAAAGAATTTTTGACATTAGATCTGTCCCAATACAAAAAAGCTAATGGATTGGTATATGATGTGAAAGGTATTTTGCCGGAAAAAGAGGTGAATAAGCGCTTGTAATAGGGTGGTTTCGATACACGAGCAAGCTCGTACTCAACCACCGGTTCGGTTGTTGTGGTAAGTTTTACTACTCCAGGCTCAGTAACTTTGCTAAAATGAATTGTAGGGTTGCCTGAGTAGCAAAGCATATCGAAGGCAAAGGAGATATTCGCCGGCATGCGTGTGGTTTCGATACACGAGCGAGCTCGTACTCAACCACCGGTTCGGTAGGTGTGGTAAGTTTTGCTACGCCAGGCTCAGTAACTTTGCTAAAATGAATTGTAGGGTTGCCTGAGTAGCAAAGCGTACCGAAGGCAACCCATCGAAGCCACACCTCAAGCTTTTCTAAAAACCTTTTTCGCTAAAGCAGGTAATTCGCCAAATTGACCCTTTATTAGCGCCTCTTTTTTCTTGCGACTCCATCCCTGAACTTGTTTCTCACGGTGAAATGCAGTTTCAATCCGTTGATAAACTTCATAGTATACCAACTTAACTGGAAGTCTTCTTCTGGTATGGTTAGCCCCTTCACCCAGTTGGTGTTGTTGGAGTCTTAAGTTTAAATCTTTTGTGCTGCCAGTGTAATAACTCTTATCGGCACATTGAAGGATATACATATAGCCAGGCATAACGGTTAATATTTGGGTGGGTGGTATATAATTGATACGGTAATGCAATAGAAAGTTATTTTACTTCTGAGGTAGTGTGGTTTCGATAAGTGAGCAAGCTGGTACTCACCCACCGGTTCGGTGGTTATGGCAAGTATTACTTCGACAAGCTGAATAACCAGCTTTGCCAAATTTAATTGTAATGTAGCCTGAGTAGCGCAGCGTATCGAAGGCAATATATATCGAGCGTGCTCAGTAGCTCATCGATGTGGTTTCGATACACTCGCAAGCTCGTACTCAACCACCGGTTCGGTTGTTGTGGGAACTATTTTTACTTAGGAAAAGGGGGCTGAGTAGCGTGCTTCGACAAGCTCAGCAACCTAACTTCGACAGGCTCAGTAATCATCGAAGTCAAGATGAGATTAGCACGTACGGTGGCTGAGTAGCGCAGCGTATCGAAGCCAACAATATTGAAACAAAAACATTAATGAAAAGAATAATAGAAAACGCCAAAGTATTGGTGACTGGTGGAGCTGGTTTTATTGGCTCCAATTTGGTAGAAGCGCTTTTACCACAGGGGAATCAGGTAATCGTGTTGGATAATTTTGCCACCGGAAAGCGGGAAAATATTACCCCATTTATGGATCATCCGAATTTCACCCTGATCGAAGGAGATATACGGAATTTGGAAGTTTGTAAGCAGGCTGCAGAAGGTGTTGATTATATTTTACATCAGGCTGCTTTGGGTTCTGTGCCGCGTTCTATTAATGACCCTATTACTTCCAATGAGGTCAATGTCTCAGGCTTTTTGAATATGCTGGTGGCTGCTCGTGATTGTGGTGTGAAGCGAATGGTCTATGCGGCCTCCTCCTCTACCTATGGGGACCATCCGGGCTTACCCAAAGTGGAGGATAAGATAGGCAAACCATTATCCCCTTATGCGGTGACCAAATATGTGAATGAATTATATGCCGATGTTTTTGCTAAAACCTATGGTTTGGAGTTAATTGGCCTGCGTTATTTTAATGTTTTCGGTAGACGCCAGGATCCGGATGGAGCTTATGCAGCCGTGATTCCAAAATTTGTTAAAGCCTTGATTAATCACGAATCACCCGTGATCAATGGAGACGGGACCCACTCCCGTGACTTCACCTATATTGAAAATGTGGTGCAGATGAACCAATTGGCAGCTACTACAGAGAATGCTGCTGGGGTAAACCAGGTGTTTAATACGGCTCAGGGAGAGAATACTTCCTTGAATGAGTTGATTGATATTTTGAAAAAGAACCTCTCTCAATTCGACCCAAAAATTAATGAGGTAAAGGTGATTTATGGGCCGGAGCGGGCTGGTGATGTGAAACACTCTTTAGCGGATATCTCTAAGGCCAAAGAATTTTTGGGATATGAGCCGTCTCACGATGTGGCATTAGGAATGAGGGAAGCTACTGAATGGTATTATAATAATCTGAAAAACTAATAAGGTGAAAAAAATATTACTTGTTTTTGGAACTCGCCCTGAGGCGATCAAAATGGCGCCTTTGGTAAAGGCTTTCCAGAAAGATACGCATAATTTTCAAACGAAGGTTTGTGTTACTGCTCAGCACAGAGAAATGCTGGACCAGGTGCTGGCCTTTTTTGATATTCAGGCAGATTTTGATTTGGACTTAATGAAGCCGAATCAAAACCTGTATTCACTGACGGCGGATATTGTAACAGGTATGAAGCCGGTCCTGGAAGATTTTCAGCCTGATTATGTCTTTGTGCATGGAGATACCACCACAACAATGGCCACTAGTATTGCCGGTTTTTATAGCGGAGCAAAAGTTTGCCATATTGAAGCAGGATTGCGTACTTTCAATAAGCGGGCTCCTTTCCCGGAAGAAATTAACCGTCAGGTTACCGGCCGCATAGCAGATTATCACTTTGCTCCTACCACCAAATCCCAGCAAAATCTTTTGCAGGAAAATGTGCCGGCAGAAAGCATTTTGGTGACGGGGAATACGGTGATTGACGCGCTTTTGGAAAGTGTGGAAAGAGCGAACCAATTAGAAGGGCACCATGAGATAGAGTCGGTAAAAGCCAAAGTCAATTTTGATAAGGAGATTATTCTCGTCACGGGTCACCGCCGGGAAAATCACGGACAGGGCTTTTTAAATATCTGCGAAGCATTGCGCAAAATCAGTGAGCAGTCAGATGCCGAAATCATCTACCCAGTGCATTTGAATCCGAATGTACAGAAGCCGGTTTATAAATTGCTGGGAGAATTACCCAATGTGCATTTAATCGATCCGCTTTCTTATCCTGCCTTTGTGTGGCTAATGGATAAAGCCAAATTGATCATTACCGATAGTGGTGGGGTGCAGGAAGAGGCACCATCCCTAGGAAAGCCGGTGCTGGTGATGCGGGATACTACTGAGCGTCCGGAAGCGGTAGAAGCTGGTACCGTTATTTTAGTGGGAACTGATAAAGAAAAGATTCAGTTCGAAGCATTGGATCTGATCAATAACTCTAAGCGTTATGAGCAAATGAGCATGTTGCATAATCCCTATGGAGATGGGAAGGCGTGTGAGCGGGTGGTGGAGTTTATGAGAGAGCTGTAAGATGTGTGATGTATGATGTGTGATGTGTGATGTGAAATGTACGATGTCTGATGTTTAATGTGTGAAGACTGATGTAAGATGTGTGGTGTTTGAGGTGAAATTTATGATGTAAGATCGTGGAAAAAGCTTGTTGGTTGATTAAGGTTGTTGGTGGTAATTTGTAATTGAACCAAATTCAATGTTATGAATCAACAAATGATGGAGGATCGCTTAGTGGATTTTTCTGTGGTGATTTTTCAGCTGGTGAGAACGTTGAAGCATGATTTTGCTGCTGAGGTGTTAGCCAAACAAATGATTCGATCCGCTACCTCTCCAGCATTAAACTATGGAGAAGCAAGAGCGGCGGAATCCCGCAAAGATTATATCCATAAACTATCAATAGCGCTAAAAGAGTTAAGAGAAACGATGGTGTCCCTTAAAATTATCGAAAAAGCAGCGTTATCCTCGAATACTGATGTTCTTGCAAGCGCAAAACAAGAATGCAATGAACTCATCAGTATTTTAGTAGTCACCATCAAGAAACTAAAAATGAATAAATAACCCACATCATACATCCCACATCCCACATCCCACATCCCACATCTAACATCTAACATCTAACATCTCACATCTCACATCTAACATCTCACATCTCACATCATCATCTCACATCCCATTTCCGAATTTTAAATAAAAAACTAACAATATTTCATGTTTAAGCCAGAAGTCGTAACGGTTGGGTTGGGCTATATCGGATTGCCTACCTCCGCGCTAATCGCCCTAAAAGGCGTAAAAGTTTTAGGGGTCGATGTTAATCCCAAAGTAGTAGAAACCATCAATAAAGGCCTCATTCACATCGTAGAGCCGGAATTAGATGCTATCGTTGAAACCGCTGTTGCGGAAGGAACGTTGAAAGCAGCCTTAAAGGCGGAAGAAGCTAATGCCTATCTGATTGTGGTGCCGACTCCTTTCAAAGGGCAAAATGAACCAGATATTTCTTTTGTAGAAGCAGCCACAAAAGGAGTTTTACCATTATTGAAAGAAGGGGACTTGTATATCATTGAGTCCACTTCCCCCATTGGTACGACAGAAAAGATGGCTAAGCTGATTTTTGCGGCACGGCCGGAATTGGAGGGTAAAATTCATATTGCTTATTGCCCGGAACGCGTATTGCCTGGAAATGTGATGTTTGAGCTGGTGAATAATGACCGGGTGATTGGAGGAATTGATGCGGCATCCACGGAAGCTGCAGTGAATTTCTATGCGCGATTCGTGGATGGAGAGTTGCATAAAACCAATGCCCGTACGGCAGAGATGTGTAAATTGGTTGAAAATTCTTCGCGAGATGTACAAATTGCCTTTGCCAATGAACTGTCCTTAATCTGTGATAAAGCGGATATCAATGTCCGAGAATTGATCAATTTGGCGAATAAGCATCCTCGAGTGAATATCCTACAGCCTGGCTGTGGAGTAGGGGGGCACTGTATTGCGGTTGATCCTTATTTTATTGTGGCGGATTATCCGATGGAATCTCAGATTATTGGTAAAGCCCGTGAAATCAATAATTATAAGGCTTTCTGGTGTGCCGAGAAAATCAAAAATGCCAAGTTGGAATTTGAACTGAAGCATGGACGGAAGCCTTCCGTGGCCTTGATGGGCTTAGCTTTCAAACCAGATATTGATGATTTAAGAGAATCTCCTGCGAAGTATATTGCGCAAAAGGTTTTGCAGGATGCCAATAATGAAGAGCATTATATCGTGGAACCGAATGTCTCGGAGCATAATGTATTTAAGCTAACGGATTATCAAGAAGCGGTAGAGAAGGCTGATATTGTAGCGTTTTTAGTGGCGCATAAGGAGTTTAAAAACCTTAGTTTTAAAAAGAGTGGGGTGGTTTTAGATTTTTGTGGAGTGTGATTATTTTTATTAAAATGGCTTTGTGTAAATTAATTGTTGGTTTAACAATAGTTAGGAGTAATGAGGGATTCAGTTTTCAGAGAAGGGGATAAATTAAAAAAAATAATTTCTATTCCTCTGGTAAAATCTCTTTTAGGGACTACCATGGTCAAGGTGATTACAGTTTTTCTTAGTTTTTTTGTTAGTGTTTTTTTTGCTAGATCACTAAGTGTTGATGATTTTGGTGAATATAATTATTTAGTTAACGTAATTACTTTAATTTCTTTGCCTATTTCAGCAGGGTTGCCAAATTTAATAGTTAAGTATACTTCTGAGTATCGGGTTAAAAATGAAATAGAAAAAATTCAGGGTTTCATTTTTTTTGCATTTGGTTTAAGTTTAACTATTTCATTGATTTTTTTTCTGATTCTTTTTTTTGTTTTTGAATATGGGAAGTTTGATAATACATTTGCTTTCTATGTTTTATTGCTTTCAGTCATTATTTCAATTACCAATATTTTGGCGTCCTTTTTAAGGGGGTATGATCGTATTCTCCTGAGTCAACTTCCAATTTTTATAATAAAGCCAGGCTTATTATTTATCGTAGTGGTCATTATTGGGGCTTTGGGAGGTTTGAATGTGGAAAGTGCATTATTGTTAAATCTTATGGCTTCAAGTGTAGCTTTAGTTTATGCTTTCTATGAGTTTTGTAAATTAAGAATTAATAGTTCTAAGGTAATATATGATACGAAAGTATGGCTAGGAAAAGCGTTGCCTTTTTTAATAAGTGGAAGTGCCTTTTTTTTAAATAGTAAACTGGATACCTTAATGCTAGGGGGGTTAAGAGAAAATTCAGAAGTAGCATTTTATGAAGTAGCTAGTAAACTTGGAACGCTTATGACGTTTTTCTTATCAATCAATGCTACAGTATTGGCTCCAAAAATAGCTGAATTGTATACGGTAAATAAGTACTCAGAACTAAAAATATTATTATTCAGATCGGTATTATTTGCAAGTTCGATGGCTTTGCCATTCTTTATTACGTTCTTTTTTGGTGGTGAATATATTATATCAAGAAGCTATGGGATCGAATATGTGGAATCATATGTCCCATTGATTATTTTAATGTTCGGGCATTTATTCAGTTGTTTAATGGGTTCGTCTGGTTTAGTTTTGAATATGACTAATAACCAAAATTTAGCTGCTTATGGAATGGTTTTATCTGTGATTATAAATTTTACACTAAATTTTTTATTAATCCCTTTTTGGGGCGCAATTGGGGCCGCTGTCGCTACATCCTTAAGTTTAGTTGCTTGGAATAGTATTTTGGTAGTAATGGTAAAGATTAAATTAGGGGTTAATACTACAATTTTTCAAAATCCAAAATTATGTTAAGTTCCTCGCCTGTTTTTATTATTGGAGCTCCAAGGAGTGGTACTACAATGCTGGGTAGTGCTATTGGTGCGCATTCAAAATGTTTAGCTTTACCTGAATCTCCATTTTTATCTTCTCATTATAGTGCAAGTGCTAAGATTCCATTATCTAAGATTTTTGAAAATATTACCAATCATTTTAGATTTAAACATTGGAAACTGAGAAATGAAGATGTAGAAAGAATAGGGAAAGATCTTTGTTCTTTTAAAAGTTACCCGCAATTGGTTTCTGAATTTCTTAAGATTTACTCCCAAAATAATAAAAAAACTAATTTTACTAAATGGATAGAACATAGCCCTGCCAACATAAATAGAGTGACATTTTTAAAGAAGGAATTTCCAGATGCTAAATTTATTCATATTGTCCGTGATGGTAGGGCTGTTGCAAATTCAATAAGGAGCTTAGATTGGGGAGGGAATAATATTTTAGAAAATATTACGGAATGGAAAAATAATTTAGCCTTTGGTTTTTTAGCTGAGTTAAGTTTATCTAAAGATGTGAAGAGGGTTTACTATGAAGATTTGATTAAAAATCCAGAATCCCAATTAAATGAAATATGTTGTTTTTTGGGTATTTCTTTTGAGGAAGAAATGTTAAAAGGTGATTCTAGTTTTTTACCTAGTTATACAAAAAAACAACATTCATTAGTTGGAAGCTCATTTAGTGCAGAAAGAATTGACTCTTGGCAATTAAATTTGAGTAGTCGTGATATTGAATTGTTTGAATTTTATTGTTCATCCATGTTGTCAACTCTGGGATATTCTTTAGTGTGTGATTATGAAATTCAACCTCCCTCATTCACCGAAAGGACTCGTTTTTGGTTTTCAGGTTTTATTAAAACAGAGCTAATTAATAGGGTTAGGATGAAAAGGAGAGTTGGCTTTATTTGAGGTTGCTTTGTAGTAAGTTTTGAAACATTTAAATGGTTGTTTTTCAATTTTGTTTTTTGTGTTATATTTAGATTTTGTGCATGAAAGATGATATTACTAATTCTAGAATTCTTTCTATTTGGTTCGTTCTATTATTACTTTCGTTTTGCTACCAAAAACCAATCCTTTTTTTATCAAGTATCGACAGAATTAATCCTCGTTTATTCGATATTGTATCCATACTTGGAGTGTTGTTTTATTTTAGGTTTGGAGATGCTAAAAGACCGGTTAAAATGCTCCTTTGGTGGAAGTACTTGGTTTTATGGTTTTGCTTTTTAACTATCATTACTATTTTTTTTTATGATTTCCCGGGGAGCATAAATCAATATGTTTTGTTTTATTGTTTTAAATATATTCAGGGTTATTTTATTCTTTTGTTAGTTTCAAAATTGGAGTTTAAATTAATCCCCCTAGTGATAAAAACCTGTTTTGTTGGTGGTGTTTTTGTGTTTGTTTATTGTGTTTTTGAGTTTTTTTATGGGGAATATGGTTCAGTTGAGTTTTCCCCTGGTAAATTTGTCAATAAACCTATGGGGGTTATTTGGGGGCCTTTTGGGAATACTTATTTTCAAATAGCTAATTATCTTCCATTATTATCAAGTGTTATATTTGGGTATAGTTATGCTAAAAAAAATGGATTATTGTATAAGTTATTCGCTGTTTTATTGTCTTTTCCATTGCTTTTTACTGGTTCCCGTACAGGCCTTGGATTATTGCTTGTTTCATTAGCCTTAATAACAATATTCAATAAGGATTTTTATTTTTTATTCATCACTGCCTTCCTTGCCTTAATAGTGTCATTTAGTTCTTGGTCTGATAAGTTGCTAGAAACTAATACTATTTCTCGGATGGTTGCCATGGAGAATAATGAACATAATTCTATTTCAGACAGAGTTAACCTTATTGATGAGTTTGATATTTCTAAGTATCATGATAATGGGCATTTTTTACCTTTTTTTGGAGGCGGGATTTTTGTAGCTCCTCGAGATGGTAAGTTTCGTATAGGTTATGGGTTCCATAATATTTATGTCTATGTTTTCGAACAATCAGGAGTTGTAGGATTTTTAATATTTTTAACTTTTATTGCTCACACTATTAAAGGGTTGATAATTAATGTGATAGCTAACAGATCGGATGCTGTCACTTATTTTTTTGTGATTTCTGTTTTGTGTTTTTTTATATCTCAATTAATTACTGGTGTGTCGGCGCATTCTTGGTGGAGGGGTTTTGCAACAAATGATATGAATACTTTACGGTTAATTATTTTATTAATAGCTTCGACTGCATATGAAAAAAATACTGCTATTAAATGATCATGCTCATTTTGGAGGTGGCGGAGATGCAGTTTTAAATTTGGAGATTGAATTTTTGAAGCGAAGGGGTTTTGATGTTTATACCTTATCTTTTGGTGAGAACGATAGTTTTGATGGTTCAAATTTTATTGTTGAAGAGCCGCAGAAACGTGTTCACTCGAAGTTGTATAAGTTTGTTTATGCAGGTGAAATTTCTAAAAAAGTTTCACAGATTATTTCTGACATTAATCCAAGTCTAATCCATATACATCTTATTTCTAAATTTCCATTAGGTGTTTATAATATTTCTGAATTAAAGCATATTCCTGTTGTTCAGACATTACATGGCCCAAATTTATTTTGTGCATCTTCGTGGGGTGGTTTGAAAAATTCTGAGTCATGTGAAATGGGTATTGGCTCCAAATGTTTTTCAAGAAATTGTGTTTCTGCCCTTGATTCCTTGCTTTATTGGCAATTGTCTAAAAGGTATGAGGATGGTCTGTCTAAAAATGTAGATTATTTCCATTGCCCCTCAAAGTTTATCGAAAATGCAATAAATGCTTTGGGCTTTTCCAATAGTATTTATATTCCACTAGGCATTGACCCTTTCTTTATGGAACATGAACTTCCAGTAAAAACGAAGCATGTTCGGCCTACCATTCTTTTTATTGGGCAAATAAATAAGGTCAAAGGGATTGATTTGTTGCTGCCAGCTTTGGAAATGGTTATGACTAAAATTCCCAATGTATTATTGAGGATTGCAGGAAGAGGGATAGCTTTAAATGGTCTTAAGGAAAAAGTTAGAGAGTTAAATCTTGAAGATAATGTTGAATTTCTAGGATTTGTTGGGCGGGATAGAATCAAAGATTTCTATGCCAGTGGAGACCTTTTACTTATGCCCAGTATTTGGCATGAGCAGTTTGGGTTAATTGGACCTGAGGCAATGTCACAAGGTATTCCCGCTATTGGGAGTAATATAGGTGGTATTCCTGAGTGGTTATATCATGATCAACATGGCTATTTATTTCCCCCAGGGGATGTTGAACATATGGCAAAATATATTATTAAACTTTTGGAGGATGAAGCCTTAAGAGCTTCCTTCGGAGAGGCTTGTCGAAATTTTGCGGTAAATAATCATTCACCTTTTGATTACGAATCCCGTATGGTTGCTTTATTTAATGATCTGATTGATAGATATGATTAAAGATATATTATATTTAATTGGAGGGCGTAGTTTTACTAATAATAACCTTGGTAGGAAAATCTCAGAAGTGATTGAAACTTTGAATTTGGTTGGTTTTCGTTTGGATACTTTTTTTGGGGGGGATTTGGAGAAAACAAAATCATTACCTTTCTCTTATGGAGCACAAAAGTATCATGATTCTCAAGTTAGTAAATTGAAAAGGAATGACTTTTTAAAACCTTTAATTATTTCTGTTTCAGAGTTAAAGGATATAATACATGATCGAAAAGTTTTCAGCGAGTTATATAAGAAAAAAGGCCGATATAAATTGGTCTGGGAGCGAAGTTCCCGCCTACATTGGGCTGGTTTAAGATATGCAAAAAGAATAGGGGTTCCTTTTGTGTTGGAATGGAAGGATCATCTAATTGATTATAAATGGTCATTATTCAAACCTCTGGCTCTGTATATTGAGAGGAAAAAGTTGTTGGAGGCCTCTGATATAGTTGTAGAATCTACTGTTTTAAAGGAGGAATTAATTAGAAATGAAGGTATAGAGGAGGACAAAATACATGTAGCCTTAAATGCGGTTAATACTGATGAATTTAGTGCGAGAGGTATAGATTCAGAAATTATTACTCAATATAATCTTCCTACAGATAAATTAATAGTTGGTTATATAGGAAGTTACGCTTTTTATCATAATACTGAGCTATTGGTCGATGCACTTTCAGAAATACTTAAAAGAAGAACGGATGTTTTTTTTTGGCTAGTAGGGAATGGCAAGGATTATCATTTGTGTAAAGATAAAGCTAAAGAGTTAAGTATTCCTCAGGAAAATATTCTATTCTCTGATGGAGTGCCCAAAGAGAAAGTACCAGAAATTTTGCGCGCCATTGATATTGCCGTTTTGCCGGGCTCTACGGATATAATTTGCCCAATAAAAATAATGGAGTATATGGCAGCTGAAAAAGCCGTTATTGCACCAGATTACCAATGTAATCGTGAGGTTATTAGGCATGGAGAAAATGGGGTGTTGTTTGAACCCAAATCCGTGAACTCCTTTTTGAATGAGTTAAATTGGTTAATGGGGGAACCAGTGAGTCGTGAAAAAATCGCAAAGGAAGCCAGGGTGTATGTCGCCACACATTTGAGTTGGGAGCAAACATGGGGTAGGGTAGCACGCAAAATAGTTGAAAAGTATGAAGTTGGTGATAAAAGTCATAACTAGGCTAAAAAGGTATTTTGCCAGAAAGCTTAGGACATACATCGTTCGAAGACAAGTCAAGAAAGTAGGTGAAAACTTCGTATGTGATGAGGATGTCAAAATATATGGCGGTGAAAATATTGAGATTGGAGATAATGTTGTGCTCAATAAGGGGGTGCTTTTGCAGTCTTGTGAAGGAGCTCAAATTATTATAGAAAATGATGTGACCATTTCATATGACGCAAAAATCATCACTGGTAATCTTGCAAAAGGGGGTTCTTTGGGTAGGAGTCATAATGTAAATGACGTAATTATACACAAAAATACGTGGATAGGCACTAATTCGATAATTTTGCCAGGAACGGTATTAAATGAAGGGTGTGTTGTTGCTGCAGGTACTGTATTTAATAAAACTATACCTAATAAATATGTCTTAATTGGAGGGGTCCCTAATCAAATATTGAAAAATTTGTAAATACAAATGCGTAAAATAGTTATTGATGCAACCAACATAGGTTTGGGCGGAGGTGTTACACATTTGATTGAGTTGCTGAAGCATTCACACCTCTGTGAATCCCAAATAATCGTCTATGCCTCTGAAAATACTCTGGCCAGACTTGACGGTGATCGTGTCATAAAGCGAACTCATCCATTATTAAATAAATCTATTTTTCATCGTATTTTTTATCAAAAGGTTTATTTTGATCGGGAGCTGTTTCGTGAAAAAGAGGCCATTCTATTTTCGATTACAGGTGATTATAGTGGTACTTTCTCCCCAATGGTGGGGATGTCAAGGAATATGTTGCTCTATGAGCGGGAACATTGGGATTATTTAAACAATCCTAAAGAATCGCTTAAGTTTTTTTTAGGCTATTTGCGTCAAAGGCGCTCATTTCGAAAGGCGAAGCATATTATTTTTATCTCCAAATATGCTCAACAATATGTGAGTGATAAATTGAATTTGCCTACAAGTAAGTCAACTGTTATTCATCATGGCGTGTCCCGGAGGTTCGTTAATTCTCCATCTTGTAATGATTCTATAAATGATTTTTCAGTCAAAAGACCATTTGTTTTTACATATGTTTCTACTATTCATACTTATAAAAATCATGTCCCTCTAATTGAGGCTGTAGGTCAATTACGGAAAGAAGGCTTTCCTGTTAAATTAAGAATTATTGGGGGGATTATTAATAGAAAAGCGGGGAAAGCGATGTTTTCAGCTATGAAAAAAGTAGATCGCTCTTGTTTGTTTATTGAGTATTTGGAACATCAACCCTATGAGGAAATTGAAAAGCATTATAAGAATTCACATGGATTGGTATATTCTTCTACCTGTGAAAATATGCCTAATATTTTAATTGAAGCGATGTCTTCTGGAGTTCCAATTGCTTGTAGTGATAAACAACCTATGCCAGAGTTTCTTAAAGGAAATGGCTATTATTTTGATGCCTTGGATGTAATGTCGGTAAAGAATGCAATGATAAATCTGATGGAAGACCCAAAGGCCAGTAAAGAGATGGCTGAAAGGAATATGGAAGAAGTTCAGAAATATTCATGGGAAAAAACGGCGAAGGAAAGTTTCTCCATTTTAAAACGTGTCTACGATAATCATAAATAGTATGTTTAAAAATAAAGTATTATTAATTACAGGGGGAACGGGTTCTTTTGGAAATACAGTCCTAAAAGGCTTTATTAATTCCGATTTTAAAGAAATCCGTATTTTTTCCCGTGATGAGAAAAAACAGGATGATATGCGACGCATTTATCAGAATCCTAAGCTTAAGTTTTACATTGGCGACGTAAGGGATTTTGATAGTGTAAATAATGCGATGTATGGCGTGGATTACGTTTTTCATGCTGCGGCCTTAAAGCAGGTGCCTTCCTGTGAATTTTTTCCTTTAGAAGCGGCAAAGACCAATGTTTTTGGGACGGCTAATGTAATTAAAGCAGCTAAGCAAAATAAAGTAAAAAACCTGGTTTGTCTGAGTACGGATAAAGCAGCTTATCCTATAAATGCAATGGGGATGAGCAAAGCCCTCATGGAAAGAACGGCAATTGCGGAATCCAGGAATATTGGAGAGGATGGGCCTACGATTTGTGTGACACGTTACGGGAATGTGATGGCTTCAAGAGGATCGGTGATTCCTTTGTTTATTGAACAAATTAAAAACGGGCAGGCCATTACCGTTACTGACCCGAATATGACGCGCTTTATGATGTCATTGGATGAGGCGGTAGACCTGGTGTTGTATGCCTTTCAGCATGGCCGCCAAGGGGATTTGTTTGTTCAAAAATCACCGGCCTCTACAGTGGATGATGTCGCTAAGGCTATGAAAAGCATTTTTAATGCGGAGAATGAAATAAAAGTAATTGGTACCCGTCATGGGGAAAAGCTGTACGAAACCTTATTGACTAAGGAAGAATTTGGTAAGGCAGAGGAATTAGAAAATTATTATCGTGTTCCGGCGGATAACCGTGATTTGAATTACGGAAAATATTTTGAAAAAGGAGATCAAAAGCTATCAGATTCCGGTGAGTACCATTCTCATAATACCCGAAGACTTAGCCTTGAGCAGACGATAGATAAAATCATGAGTTTGGATTATGTCCCGGAATTGAATCAATTGAAAAATGAAGAAGCTTAAAGTTACTACAATTTTAGGAACCAGACCTGAAATTATTCGCCTGGCAGAAATAATTAAGAAATGTGATCAGTATTTTGATCATACCTTAGTACATACCGGCCAGAACTACGATTACTCCTTAAATGAGGTTTTTTTTAATGATTTGGAGCTTCGTGAGCCGGATTATTATCTCGGTGTGGTGGGTAAGAATTTGGGGGAAACCATGGGTAATGTGATTGCGAAATCATTTGATTTGCTTTTGGAAATCCAACCGGATGCCCTACTTGTTCTGGGTGATACGAACAGCGTTTTGTGTACGATTGCAGCGAAGAGGCTGAAAATTCCTATTTTCCATATGGAGGCGGGTAATCGTTGCTTTGATCAAAATGTGCCGGAGGAGATTAACCGAAAGATTTCTGATCATATCAGTGATATTAATCTCTGTTATACTGAAAATAGCAGGAGGTATTTGTTGAGTGAGGGTTTTCGAAAGGATCATGTGTTTGTGACGGGCTCTCCCTTAAAAGAGGTTTTAATTAAGCATGCCGATGCTATTCAAAATAGCGATGTACTTAATACATTAAACCTTGAGGAAGGGAAATATATCGTAGTGAGTGCTCACAGAGAAGAAAATATAGATTTGAAAAATCATTTTGAAATTCTTTGTGAATCATTAAATGCTGTTGCGGAAAAGTACCAAATGCCTGTGATTTTTTCTACTCATCCCCGAACGGCAAAGAGAATTGAGCAATCACAGATAAAATTTCACCCACTTATTCAAAATGTCAAGCCATTAGGTTTCTTTGATTATGTGAAGCTACAAAAAAATGCGATGGTGGTGCTTTCCGATAGCGGTACAATTAGTGAAGAATCTGCCATGATGGAATTTCCGGCAGTGAGTATTCGAACCAGTACTGAACGCCCGGAAGCGATTGATGCGGGTTCAATTGTTTTAGGTGGAATTGATAAAGACAGTGTTTTGTCTTCCATCGAAATTGCTAAAATGGAGTATAATTTTAATGAAATTGCTAAGGAATACACCATTACTGACAATTCGACCAGAATTGTACGCGTTATTCAGAGTTATGTGGGTATAGTTAACAGAACCATATGGAACAAATAAAAATTTTGGTTTTGGGAGCCGCCGGAATGGCTGGCCATGTCATCGCCAGGTATTTCGGTTCAAAAGAAAACTATAAAGTATTTACGTTGGCTAGAAACTGTAATAGTATTAAGCCCGATTTTGAAGTTGACCTGAAAGATTTTGAAGCCTTGACTAAAGTCCTTGAAAAGGGTTTTGATGTCGTGATTAATGGGGTAGGGCTTTTGAATCAGTATGCGGAGAATAATCCGGATGAAGCAATTTTGATTAATTCCTATTTACCTCACTTTTTGGCAAAAAAAAGTACTGCTTTGAATTATAAATTTATTCATATCAGTACGGATTGTGTGTTTTCCGGGGCCAAAGGAAAGTATACGGAAGACAGCTTTAAAGATGGAGTCGGTTTTTATGCACAAACAAAAGCGCTTGGGGAGGTGACTTATGGCGATAATTTGACTATTAGAACGTCCATTATTGGCCCGGAATTAAAGAATAATGGGATTGGTCTTTTTGACTGGTTTATGAAGCAGAAAGGTGAAACTAATGGATATTCTAAATCCATTTGGTCAGGGGTTACGACTCCAATTCTTGCGGAGGCCATTGAGGCTGCCATTATTAATAAGGTTACCGGGTTGGTTCATTTATCCAATAATGATGGAATTACTAAATACGATTTATTGAAAGTTATATCAATTGTATTTGAAAAGGATATTGTAGTTCACAAGGTTGATGGGGTCGCGGCTGATAAAAGTATTTTAGATACGCAGTCTAAATTAAATTATCAGGTACCCAGTTATCCGGATATGATTGTACACCTTAAAAATTGGATTACCAATTCGGAAGATTACAGCTAATATGAATATCCTACTTATTGTGGATGATTATCTCCCTCATAGTATCAAGGTAGCAGCTAAAATGATGCATGAGTTAGCGCAAGAGTTAATGACTCAAGGGCATGTCGTTACTGTTTTAACACCTTCTTCTTCTTTGAAGAGAAGGTGTTCTTTGGAGAAAATAGATGGGGTGAGTGTTTTGTATTTTCGTAGTGGAAAGATAAAGAATACTAACAAAATCCGAAGAGCGGTAAATGAAAGTTTACTTTCTTTTCGGGCTTATTGGTCTTGTGCTGAATTTTTCAAAAGCAACCCCCAGGATTTAATTGTAGCTTATTCACCCAGTATTTTTTTTGGCCATCTCGTTGCCCGGTTAAAAAAGTTATGGAATGCCCAAAGCTATTTAATCTTAAGGGATTTTTTCCCTCAATGGGCTATTGATAGCGAGCTTATGAAGGAGGGTTCCCTGATTCATAAGTATTTTCAGTTTTTTGAGAATAAGAATTATTCCGTTGCAGATAGAATTGGGATTATGTCACCTTCCAATGAAAGGTATTTTCGAGAGTCTGAGTTTTCAGAGAAAGTTGAAGTTTTGTATAATTGGGTAAAACCAATGGAATACCAAAGGGAGGATGATTATTGGCGGGATAAATATAACCTAAAAAATAAGACTGTCTTTTTTTATGGTGGAAATATCGGCTTTGCGCAAGAAATGAAATGCCTTTTAGATTTAGCTTTTGAGCTTAGAGGGCATCCCGAAGCTATGTTTATTTTTGTGGGGGATGGAGATGAAGTGCCATTACTTAAGGGCTTAGTGGCAGAGCATAAATTAACCAATGTGTTGATTTTTCCACCGGTTGACCAAAAAACCTATCTCGAAATGTTAAATGAGGCCGATGTAGGTTTAATTCACCTTAATAGAAACCATACTTCACATAATTTTCCAGGAAAAGTTCTGAGTTATTTTAACTTGAATAAGCCCGTTCTTGGTGCCGTAAATGTTGGAAATGATCTAAAGGATGTTATTAACAAAGCGAATGCCGGTTATATTTCTGATAGTGGAGATTTGGGATCCTTAAAGGAAAATGCGCTGAGATTATTGTCTGCTAAAAATCGAAAACAAAAAGGGGAAAATGGTAAAAAATTACTGTTGGAGCTTTTCGATGTTCAGGTTACAGCTCAAAAAATAACCCATTAAGCCGTGGTTGTTCTACCTTGAGCCAGGGTATTTTTTAGATTAATAAGTGAAAATTGACCAGTTATATTTGATAAACCAACTGTTTTGAAAAGTCAATTAAATTGGGTGAAAATTGGAGGAAGCTTGCTTCTCCTTTTTTTTTATTTCTTTTTTTCCTGGAAAAGTTCTGAAGGCGTTTATGATTTTTTGAATGTTTATCCGAATAGGTGGTATATTCCCTTTTGGGAACTTAAATCTTTGAATCCCCCTAATCGAATTGATGGATTCTGGAATTACATTAGAAATAATCCGATCGGAGTAAATTACATTGTCATTAATGGTATTATTACTTTAACAAGCATTTTATTTGTTTGGTGCCTAGGGAAGCGTAAATATGTTTATTTATATCTTATACTACTGTCTTTCTTTTTAATCAGCGGGTTATTAGCTTTCATGATAAGTCAATTATTACCAGAAATGGTTGGAATCCGCTCTTTTGCTGTTAACAACATGAACATAATTCGGAGTCCTTATTTTTTGTTGCTGCTTGCTGCAATTTTTCTGTCAGAAAAGTTAGGTCTTATTAAGCTTTAGCCATTTCATCCCCATCAGCCACAGAATAAAAATTACACTGTAAACCAAAATGGTGAAAATATAGTGATGGCTGATATCTAAATATTGGGGGTAGTAAAGCTGGATGTGAAGTAAGGAGATTACACGGCCAATATTGGAAAAGTAAATAACCGCAGTACCACCTAAAATAAGGATTAACTTTTTCCAGTTTTTGCCGGGTAATAGAATAAGAAAGCCAGCATATATAGGATATAGTACTTGTCCATTACAGGAGTGCGCAATTTGAATAAAAACTTTATCGTCAATACAGACTACTTTACCATTTGCACCGTCTGAAATGCACATAAAGGGCATGGTATCAAAAAAATTGTTTATAATTTCAGTGCTGTGGTCGGCTACCATCGCGGTGAGCCAGGGGTCAAGGTTTCCATAAGGGGTTAGCAAGCCATAGTAAATCATTTGCCATATGGCGTACAGCCCAGCACCCTTTAAAACGAAATGGATTGCAGTTTTATTTTCTTGATATAGATGAAGATATGCGGTTTTCATGTAAGATATATTCGTTAACTACCACAAATTTTGATATTTAATCTTGACATTGCAATGGTTTCGAGGTTTTAATTTTTTAACTTCGTGGCATTAACCGTTGATAAAGCTTACGATTAGGTAATGCTTTAGCCCAAAATAATATTGCTTTACTAATGCTCCCTTATTCTCTTTCGAGGGGCATAGGGTAGCGCAGAATAAACTCAACAGACTATGGACATTTTTAGTCGATAGTAGAAAATTATACCTATGGATTTGGAAATTTATTTCCCATTTGAATTACAAGCCGCTGTGGCCTTCTTAGCAGCATTAGTTTTGGCTGTTGTCTCCATCCCTGTGATTATTAAAGTTTCTTTGGCAAAAGGCTTGTTCGATGAGCCTAATGGGAGAAGTTCGCATTTGCGTGTTACCCCAACCTTGGGAGGGGTAGCTATTTTTATTAGTTTAGTTTTGCCTTATTTGCTTTTTGGAGGGCATTTTTTTACCCCCATGATGCAGTATATATTTGCTGGGATTGTCATTATCTTCTTCATTGGGATTAAAGATGATATCTTAGTCATTGCGCCAATGAAAAAATTGGCGGCTCAAATATTGGCCTCGCTTATAGTGATTTTACTAGCTGATATTCGTATTGGATCCATGTTTGGGATTTTCGGAATTGCAAGCATTCCTTATGCCGTTTCAGTTGTTTTAAGCTTGTTTGTATATGTTGTTATGATTAATGCTATAAACCTGATCGATGGGATTGACGGTTTGGCTGGAGGCATGGGCATTGTTTTGACTAGTTTTTTGGGAGCTTGGTTTTATTGGAATGGGCAATATTCCTTGGCCTTATTAGCGATAGTATTAATCGCAGCCTTAATTGGATTCTTGCGTTTTAATTTTTCTAAAGGTCAGAAAATTTTTATGGGGGACACTGGTTCCTTGCTTTTAGGTTTTATTTTAGCTGTTTTGAATATTCAGTTTATTCACTTACATGAGCAACCGGAGGCTTTACGATATGCCTTTCATTCCGCTCCTTCTATGGCGGTTTTATTATTTTCAATTCCCCTGTTTGATACATTGAGGGTTTTTTCTGTTCGTTTATCTCAAAAGAAATCTCCTTTTTTTCCGGATAGAAACCATATTCATCATATTTTTTTAGATAAAGGTCTAGTGCATTGGAAGGCCACTGTTCTTATTTGTGCTTTTAATATCTCTTACGTATTGTTGTTTACCTATGTAGTGGAGGCTTTATCAGTACCTATGTCTTTAGTTTTTATTGGAGGTCTTTTTCTATTTTATGTGTTTGCATTGAAGATGTTAAAAATGCCTATTAAGGGTCGAATGTTTGTGAATCGATCAGAGGCAGTTTTAGATCGTCATGCTCAAATGAAAAAGCGGGCATAGCAAAATTTGTTAAATATTGAGCGAAGATAGTTTTCGTTAAATTTTGAAGTTTTCCCTTAGTCTATTAGCAAGGTGAAAAGAATAGGTAGATGGAAGTGATCAGGAGAGTAACTTTAGTTGGGTTTTTTATTTTTTTACAAAAAAGTTTTTTATTTGGGCAGTCGGCCTCCCTCCCTTTGAATGAGGATACTTATCATTTAATTGATCGAATGGAGGTGTTATCTGGGCAGAATGCGGCTACTTTTCATTCCGGGGTAAAGCCCTACCGGCGGGATCAGCTGGTGCCTTTTCTTCAGGGCCTGGCGCAGGAGCAATGGTCACGCATAGATGATTTTAACTATGCTTACCTGATGAATGACTCCTGGGAACTGGTGGAAGGAGACAGTCTGTTTGGCAACAGTCAGAAAGCCATTTGGAATACTTTTTATAAAAAGCAATCCGATTTTCTGATGGTCAATGAGCCGGATTTTAATGTGCATGTCAATCCGGTGATTTATTTTGCCGGAGGGATGGAACAGCCGGGGGGCCTATCAGAGGAGGAAAACGGGAGTCGTACTTTATTTCAAAACACAAGGGGCGCGGAAATTAGAGGGCAGATTGGAGGAAGGCTTGGGTTTTATACCTTTATAGGAACAACTCAGGCAATTTTTCCAGTGTTTGTTCATCACCGGACTGATGAATACAGAGCTTTACCCGGAGAGGGTTATATAAAAAAATTTAAGGAAAATGGTTATGATTTTTTTACAAGTCGTGGCTATTTCACTTTTGATCTTATACCGGAAGTCAATTTACGAGCCGGTTATGATAAAATAAAAATAGGGGAGGGTTACCGCTCCATGGTTTTATCTGATCATTCCAACAATTATTTATTTGCCCAATTAAATACTCAGGTTTGGAGATTACAATACACTAATATTTGGGGCAAATTAGCTGCTTATCCTTCAACTGCTTATTTAGGTAGTGAGCAGTTTTCTAAAGGTTTTTCTTTCCATCGGCTTGGCTTAAATATAGGTAAGAAGGCTAATATAGGTGTTTTCGAAACCGTTATTTTTGGTGGATTGGATTCCGCTACTATGCGATCAATACCGATGCCCTTAGAGTTTTATAATCCTATAATATTTTTGAGAGGTGCCGAATTGGAGTCCGGCTCATATTATGGTAAGGTCCAGTTAGGTTTCGACTGGAAATGGATCATTACGCGGGGATTGGAGTGGTACGGACAATTTGTGCTGGATGAATTTAAACTGGATGAGATTTTAGCAGCAAACGGCTGGTGGGCGAATAAATTTGCCCTGCAGGCCGGTCTGAAGTATTTCAATGTGGCCGGGGTAGATAATCTGGATTTGCAGGTGGAGGGGAATATGGCACGGCCCTATACTTATAGTCATCGGGATGCCTGGTCTTCGATGACCCATTACGGGCAATCCCTGGCCCATCCCCTGGGGAGCAATTTCTATGAGGTTTTGGGGATAGTCAGAGCGCAACCATTTCCTCGACTGAGCTTAACCGCTAAAGGGCAGTATGTCATATACGGGCAGGATTATGAAAAAGAGGATGGTGAACTTACTAATTGGGGGAGTGATCCGATGAAAAGTTATTTTGTCCGGGAGCGGGACTATGGCAATTCCATCGGCCAGGGAAACACCACCCATCAGCTGATGCTGGATTTTCAGGCCAGTTACCAATTACGACATAATTTATTTATTGATGGCCGGGCTTATATGCGTAAGGTGGATGCGGAAATGGATACGCCCTTTACGGATATGGGAGCCTTGTTGTCGGTGCGGATGAATATCGCCAAACGAGCGGATTTTTATTAATGGGTTTGTGTAAAACCCACGAATGAATTCGTGGGTTAGAGAATATTATTGTTGAAAGAGGGCTTGGTCCTCGCAATGCTGACTGTTTGTTTGAATAGTTGAGGTATTGCGATGGCTAAGTCCTTTTTTGGTTTTGGGGGCTTTGTTTAATCGGTGAGGTTTGTTTGAATCCCACGAATAAATTCGTGGGTGAGGGAATAGTTGGGGGGAAGTCTATTGGTTTGAGTTGAAAATTTCAAATTGTTGGCTTGGTGAATTCCAAAACGCCGCAATATTAGTCTTAGTCTTCACGATGTAAATTGTACGGTTTAACACAATACTGGTCTTAGTCTTCGCAATGCAAACGATCCGGTTAACTGCGATAGGCCCCGCGGCGACTAAGACCTTTTATCAAGAAAAAAAATCGGTTTAGAGGTCTTAGTGATGCTCGCCCGGCTCGCTGTAACACGAAGCCCAGGGAAATTTATTGGCAAAGGCGCGAAACTGGTCTTAACCACAATACTGGTCTTAGTCTTCGCAATGCATACTCTACGGTTTACTGCGATAGGCTCCGCGGCGACTAAGACCTTTCATTAAAAAAAAAATCGGTTTCGAGGTCTTAGTGATGCTCGCACGGCTCGCTGTAACACGAAGACCAGTGAAATTTATTGGCATAGGCGCGAAACTGGTCTTAATCACAATACTGGTCTTAGTCCCCGACCCTGGTCTTAGTCTTCGCAATGCAAACTTTACGGTTTATTGCAATAGGACCCGCGGCGACTAAGACCGTTTTGGAATAAACTCGGTTCGAGGTCTTAGTGATGTTCGCCCGGCCCAAATACTGGTCTTAGTCTTCGCAAAGCAAACTCTAAAGTTTATTGCTATAGGCCTAAATCCTGGTCTTAGTCTTCGCAATGCATACTCTACGGTTAACCGCGATAGGCCCCGCGGCGACTAAGACCTTTAGGCAAAGAATAAAATCGGTTTGAGGTCTTAGTGATGCTCGCCCGGCTCGCTGTAACACGAAGACCAGGGAAATTTATTGCCATAGGCGCGACCCTGGTCTTAGTCTTCGCAATGCATATTCAACGGTTAACCGCGATAGGCTCCGCGGCGACTAAGACCTTATTATCAAGAAGCAAAATCGGTTAAGAGGTCTTAGTGATGCTCGCCCGGCTCGCTGTAACACAAAGATCAGGGAACTTTATTGGCATAGGCGCGACCCTGGTCTTAGTCTTCGCAATGCATATTCAACGGTTAACCGCGATAGGCTCCGCGGCGACTAAGACCTTATTATCAAGAAGCAAAATCGGTTAAGAGGTCTTAGTGATGCTCGCCCGGCTCGCTGTAACACGAAGACCAGGGAAATTTATTGGCATAGGCGCGAAACTGGTCTTAATCACAATCCTGGTCTTAGTCTTCGCAATGCACACTATACGGTTAACTGCGATAGGCTCCGCGGCGACTAAGACCTTATTATTAAGAAGCAAAATCGGTTAAGAGGTCTTAGTGATGCTCGCCCGGCTCGCTGTAACACGAAGACCAGGGAAATTTATTGGCATAGGCAGGACTCTGGTCTTAGTCACAATCCTGGTCTTAATCACAATCCTGGTCTTAGTCTTCGCAATGCATACTATTTGATTTACTGCGATAGGCCCCGCGGCGACTAAGACCTTTTACCAAGAAAAAAACTCCCTCCCTAAAAAAAAAACCGCGTATTATTTCAAACATATCACATGATTTTTTGAGCTATGGACTGGGGTCATCGTCAATTCAAACCTTAAGGGAAAAGGCGTTTTTGGTAGAATATAGTCGGTATTTTTAATTGGTGTTGAAAAATATTCCTAATCTGACCAAAAAGCGTATTTGGGGTTTTGGTCATATTTTCGGGGGTGTTTGCGCTGTAACCCACACAAGAACTCGATTAAAACGTTCTAAATTGGAATTTATTATGGTATTAATTGACCTATTGATTTAAATCTTGCCAGTTGGTCGTAGAATTTATTAATTTTGGAATCAATAGGGAGCAAAAAAGAGTCATTAAGCATGAAAAGAGCTTTGATCACCGGTATCACCGGTCAGGATGGAGCATATTTAGCGGAATTATTATTGGAAAAGGGCTATGAGGTACATGGTATCAAGCGTCGTAGTTCCTTATTCAATACGGATCGTATTGATCACTTGTATCAGGATCCGCATGAGGAAAAAATCCGTTTCAAATTACATTATGGGGATTTAACGGATTCCATGAACCTGACCCGTATTATTCAGGAGGTGCAGCCGGATGAGATCTATAATTTGGGGGCCATGTCCCATGTGAAGGTTTCTTTTGATACGCCGGAATACACCGCCAATGCGGATGGTATTGGAACGGTTCGTATTTTGGAGGCGATTCGTTTGTTGGGTTTGGAAAAGAAAACCAAATTCTATCAGGCTTCTACTTCAGAGCTTTATGGTTTGGTGCAGGAAGTGCCACAACGCGAAACTACGCCATTCTATCCTCGTTCTCCCTATGCAGTAGCTAAAATGTATGGTTATTGGATTACGGTAAATTACCGTGAGGCTTATGATATGTATGCTTGTAACGGCATCTTGTTCAATCACGAATCTCCATTGCGTGGAGAGACTTTCGTAACCCGAAAGATTACGCGTGGGGCATGTAAGATTGCCTTGGGCCTGGAAGAGACCATTTATCTGGGTAATCTGGATGCCAAACGTGATTGGGGTCATGCCAAGGATTATGTCAAGGCGATGTGGTTGATGTTACAGCAGGAGCAGGCTGATGATTTTGTAGTTGCGACGGGTATTACTACTACGGTTCGTGATTTTGTAAAGATGTCTTTTGCGGAATTGGGCGTTGAGGTAGCATTCACCGGCGAAGGTGTGGAGGAAATTGGAACGGTAGTCGCTTGTAATGGGGAGTACCAATTACCAGTCGGACAGGTAGTGGTGAAGGTAGATCCTAAATATTTCCGCCCTACAGAGGTAGAGCTATTGATTGGTGATCCGACCAAAGCAAAGGAAAAATTAGGTTGGGAGTTGGAATATGATTTGCCGGCTCTGGTAAAAGACATGGTGACTTCCGATATGGAACTTTTTAAGCGTGATAAGTTTTTGATGGACGGCGGTCATAAAGTATACAGCCAATATGAATAAGGAAGCAAAAATCTATGTGGCGGGTCACCGCGGAATGGTGGGTTCTGCCATTGTGCGTAACCTGCAGGCCAAAGGCTTTAAGCATATCATTACCCGTACCTCCGCGGAATTGGATTTGCGCGATGGTGTGGCGGTAGCCGATTTTTTCGCTGAGGAAAAGCCGGATTATGTGTTTTTGGCAGCGGCTAAGGTAGGGGGTATTGTAGCCAATAATACCTACCGTGCGGAATTCATTTACGACAATATGATGATTCAGAACCATGTGATTCATCAGTCCTATATGAATGGCGTGCAAAAGTTGATGTTCCTGGGGAGTTCTTGTATCTATCCTAAATTTGCAGCACAGCCGATGCGGGAAGATGCTTTATTGACCGGCACTTTAGAGCCTACCAACGAACCCTATGCGATTGCCAAAATTGCGGGGATAAAAATGTGTGAGGCTTATCGCGCACAATATGGTTGTGATTTCATTTCTGTCATGCCGACCAACCTTTATGGCCCGAATGATAACTATGACCTGCAGAATTCCCACGTTTTGCCGGCTTTGATTCGTAAGTTTCACGAAGCCAAAGCAGAAGGTAAGGCATCTGTGGAGATTTGGGGAACAGGTTCTCCTAAGCGGGAATTCCTGCATGCGGATGATTTGGCAGAAGCTTGTGTTTATCTGATGGATCACTATTCCGAGCCGGAATTGATCAACATCGGAACAGGAGAAGATATTTCCATTAAGGATTTGGCCTTATTGGTCAAAGAAACGGTGGGCTTCGAAGGCGAATTGGTGTTTGATACCAGCAAACCGGACGGAACGCCACGAAAATTAATGGATGTCAGTAAATTACACGGCACGGGTTTTAAACATAAAATCGAATTGCCCGAAGGCATTGCAGCGGTTTATGAGGATTTTGTCAAAAATCCCCCCGTCAAAGCATAAAAAATAAAAATGGCCGTCCGGATAACCCCGACGGCCATTTTTTTGCCGTAGCGACGCATCGCATGCGTCGCTACGGATCGCACGTCGTTACGGATCGCACGTCGCTACGGCTTGCATGTCGCTACGGATCACGCGTCGTTCCACGTTGTTTATGCATCGTCCCACATCGCACGTTGTTCAGGCCGTGCGCCGTTCCGCATTACATTTATTGTTACCTGCGATACACATCGGTATGGGGCATTTTTCCATATCGTGCAATTCCTTTCCCGCCGGGATGTATGCAATACCATTCCCGTCGGAACGCATGCAATACCATTCCCGCCGGGACGCATGCAATGCGTCCCTACGGGGCATGGTATATCCCATCAAAATCATTCCACCCATTCAAACCCCTTCGGGTTCTTTGCGCCAATGGTGGAAAAATACGATTGTAAATCTGCCTCTTTGATGATAATTCTACGTCCTTCATTGGCAGGATTATCTACCAGGTTCAAAGCGTCCCGAATATCGCCGGTGGGTAATTGTACCGGAACGATCAATGCCGCATCAGTGATGTCAGGCTGATCGGCCAGGGCAATATTGGTGGCAGAGGTATAAGGGCCGTCATGTTTAAGGTTGGGCCCCGAGGAAGTCGTACCGACGATATAACCGACGACATCCACATCGTTGAGCCCTTCATTGGCCAGCGCCTCGGGGATGGTCAGGGCATTTCCGATTTCCGGTGCGGGTTCCGGGTCGGTGCCTGTGTCTGGAATGGAGTCTGTAATATTTTCACAATTCAGGCTATCAAAATGAAAACTGAGGGATTGTCTGCCCAAAGCAATGAGTTGCTCGTGGGTGATGCTTATGTGGCGTTCCTCCTCATGCCACATTACTTGAAACTGATAAAGACTATCCCTGGGAAACAATAGGTATTGATAGGGTTCCGGATCAGCATTAATCCGAATGAAAGGAATGGCTGCTCCGTTATGATCCCGAATAATTGGGGCTCCCTGAAAATATTCGATTGCCTGCAAGTCACAGTGGTAGCGGAAGGCGGTAAGAAATACCGAGGTGATTTCATAAATCGCAATTTCCAGCTGGCTATAATCGGAGGGGCCATTTTCCGAGGGTGTATAATTGTTGGTCACCCCTACCTGTAATGGAGTGGTAATCCCCTCGATAGCTTCAAAAGGGATGGGAAGGCAGGCATGATCGATCAGTTCACAAAAGTGATGGTCTTGCGCCGGAGCAAAATATAATAGATCTCCATTGGCGTCCCTTAATTCGAACTTATCGATTTGATAAGTTCCGGCAGCTAAAAGGAAGCTTTCGCAATGAATCTGTCCCTCAGAAAAAATTACTTCCAGGCTATCAAAGATATGGGGAGTTGTAGTGCTGGTATTGGTCAGCTCAAGGTAGGCATGATCAATATATGCAATTTGCTGGAGGCGGCTGTTGTCCATTATGGTAGTAAAAAGTGTAATGTTGGCCTCGTCTTGTTGGACTTCCGGATGCTTCAGGCAGGCGGTCAGGAGTAGGGTGGAAAATAGGAATAGGGTATAACGCATAGCAGGAATTTTTCTTTTCCAAAGTAGGATTCACAGGCAGAGGTTTCCGCTCTATTCCAGGGAGGAGGTATAAAAAAAGCCAGATGGATGGATATTTTTTAAATATTTTAAGACTCGCCTCACTTTCTTACTTTATTCAGTCAGGCAATTTTTAAGTTAGGGCAATGGTTTCGTTTTCCTATTCTTCTTTTTTTATTTTAAATAAAGGCCTTTTGCCAATAAGATTGAATAAGATCTTACATTGGGAAATTTTTAACAAAAGCCGAATTATTCGCTGCTAAATATTTTGATCATGGCTTTTTTATAAAACTACAAATGAGCAAATTATAGTAATGATCAAGTTCCCAATGAGGGGCTATTTGATTTGAGCGCTTGTTTATGAGTTAGCTTAATATCTTTTACAGTATTGCCTTTATAGTATAAAATCTTCCACATCAACCCTCCGGCCTTGATCAATGGGCGGATCGACAAGGGTTCTGCTGGCGTCAAGAAGGCATCACAGCGACATTTTTGCCATATTTCACCAGTCTCCTGCCTTCTCCAAATGTCGCATTGATGGATTCCGTCAGCAGGTTCCATGGCCCGCCATCATTGATCACAGTCTTGATTTTTTTGTTTCGTTTTTTATCAAGAAAAAATGAAAAAGAAACGATTGAATATGAAATATAAGGTGTTGAATGGCTGATCTAACTTTAATAAAAAAGCCCTGATTTATTCAATTCAATAGTTTTTCACCAGCTCATTATATGCTTCTTAATTTGCCCAAATTTGAGCAAGCATGCTTTCTTCCCATTTCTCTGCTTCCTTGGAAAAAAACGAAATAGGAAAAATTCCTTCATTTTCCCACCTACCAGCAAAATGAGGGTTAAAGCATGAGAAATCCGGTAAATTGCCTTTTTTATTCAATTGAACGACATAAACCCACTATTTTTTAATCATTTTGATGGTCTGAATTTCATTTTTACCGTCTTTTAATTATACAATTTCAATAAAATGGAAGGGCGTGTTTTGTCCACATCAAACTTCTGTTAATTCCTCGCTGAGGCTTCCGAAAGTGAAGATTATTCCTTACCTTAAGTTTCTATTAACAAAATTTTTATTAGAAAAACCCAATAAAAAATTTTATGGCTGGAGCGGAAACGGATCGAATTACGGAATTGATTAACAGTAGTGATCTAATTAGTCGGGATCTGAGTTGGTTGAAGTTCAATGAACGGGTATTGGATCAGGCGAAGAAAGACCGGACGTTACTGGAGAAGTTGAAGTTTTTGGCTATTACAGACAGTAATCTCGATGAATTTTTCATGATTCGGGTAGGTTCT
This sequence comes from Persicobacter diffluens, assembly GCF_036244895.1. NCBI lineage: Bacteria > Pseudomonadati > Bacteroidota > Cytophagia > Cytophagales > Persicobacteraceae > Persicobacter > Persicobacter diffluens. The sequence continues at coordinate 2,514,976 of NZ_BQKE01000001.1, read as the reverse complement.
TTGTATAACTATCTGGATTACGGCAAAGAACGTACGGATTACTCGCAGTTAAGAGAATATCAATTCAAGAAACGATTGTTTGCTGAGACCCAGATGTTTGTGGAAGATCAGCAGCAGCTGTACGGATTACTCGCCTCTCAATTTGAAGCCGAAGGCTTTATTATTGAGCGTAATCTGACCAACCTGACGGTGAATGAGCGGGCAGAAGTGGAAGAGTATTTCGATCGGACGATCTTTTCCATGCTTACGCCCATGGCGCACGATAATTACCACACCTTCCCCTTGCTGATGAATAAACTGCTGATTTTCGGGGTTTGGACGCAGGTAGAAGACGGCAGCGGGCAGAATCGCCTGTCATTTGTGCAGATACCAAGCAATTTGCCGAAATTCTATGAGATTGACCGCGGCGATCAGTTGGTTTTTATTCCGATAGAGGAGGTGATCCGCTACCATATGGAAAAGCTGTACCGCAATGTGGTAATCGAGTCCATGACGCTTTTCCGCATAACACGTAATGGCGACTTTACATTGGAGGAATCCGATGATATTGAAGCTAACTTTTTGGAAGAGTTGCGTCTGAAATTAAAAACCCGTCGTACCGGACGAGTGGTGCGGGTAGAAACCGAATATAATCCAGATCCAAATTTGTTACTCATCCTGAAAGAACGTTTCGGGATTGATGAAGACAATATCTTCCGCATGCATAGGGGAAGTTTGGTGGACTATACCCGCTTTTGGCGAATAGTGGGGCATCCGGCGCTGAGGTCTAAATTGCCGAAGCAGCACAGTACGGTAAGGCCAATCAGTTTGCCGGAAAAAGGAGAGCAGAATATGCTTGAAGTCCTGAAGCAACGGGACATTCTATTGCATCACCCTTATAATAATATGGAGCCTTTACTGGAATTGCTGGATCAGGCGGCCAGAGATCCGAAGGTGTTGTCCATTAAAATGACGATTTATCGCCTGTCTAAGGAGTCCCGTATAGTAGAAGCTTTATTGAAGGCGGCAGAAAATGGCAAGCACGTTTCTGTATTGTTTGAGGTGAAGGCCCGTTTCGATGAGGAAAACAATATTGAAGCGGCCAAGCAGTTGCAGGCCGCCGGTTGCTTTGTAATCTATGGAATTTCCAATCTGAAAACACATACCAAATTGTGTTTGATTGTCCGCAAGGGAGAAGAGGGGATAACCTCTTACGTGCATATGTCCAGTGGGAATTACAATGAGTCTACGTCTAAATTATACACGGACCTGGGGATGCTGACCACCAAGCGTGAATACGCAAAGGATGTGGCGGAATTCTTCAATGTGATCACGGGTCATTCGAATCCGCATCGTTTTAAATCCCTGATTACGGCGCCAAATAATATGCGTAATCAGCTGATAGAGATGATTGAGCAGGAAGGGAAAAATGCCCGGGAAGGCAAGCCTTCCGGTATTTGTTTTAAGATGAATTCTTTACAGGATAAGAAAATTATCACGGCACTCTATGAAGCTTCGCAGGCCGGTGTGCCGATTAAAATGATTGTTCGGGGAATTTGCTGTCTGCGTCCGAAGCGCGTAGGGCTTTCTGAAAATATAGAAGTGATGTCCATTGTGGGAGATTTTCTGGAGCATAGTCGTGTCTATTATTTCCATAATGAAGGCGATCCTTTATTGTACAGTGGTTCGGCCGATGTGATGGTGCGATCTTTCGATCGCCGTCTGGAATCTCTCTATTTGATTACGGATGATTTGTTAAAGCGTCAGGTTATTAATCTGCTGCATTTCAATATGAAAGACAATGTGAATGCCTACGAAATGCACGAGGATGGTTCCTTTACGCGTAAAAAACCTGCGGAGGGCGAAAATGCTTTTAGTGTGCATAAAGAGTTTTTCAGAGTGCGCCCGCATCATATTGAGCAGGTGGCTATATTTTAAATACGGGCTATTGCTCAGCTCTGGTCGTCGGGTTTTCTACGACCATTTATCACAAAAGTGTTTGCTGCTGTAATGAAATGGGGTGGTAAAAAGGGGAGCGGATGCTCCCGGGTTTTTGGGTCTTAGACGGGAGCCTAAGACCAGAAGCGGGTTTTTCAAAATGCCTCCGCATCATATTGAGCAGGTGGCTATATTTTAAATACGGGCTATCGCTCAGCTCTGGTCGTTGTGTTTCCTGCGACCATTTATTACAAAAGTGTTTGCTGCTGTAATGAAACGGGGTGGTAAAATGGGGAGCGGATGCTCTCGGGTTTTTGGGTCTTAGACGGGTGCCTAAGACCAGAAGCGAGTTTTTCAAAATGCCTCCGCATCATATTGGGCGGGTGGTTATATTTTAAATTCCTTCCATCGCTGGTCGTATGATTTTCTACGACCATTTATTACAAAAGTGTTTGCTGCAGTAATGAAATAGGGTGGTAATAAGGGGAGCGGACGCTCCCTTGATTTTGGGTCTTAGACAGGAGCCTAAGACCAGAAGCGAGTTTTTCAAAATGCCTCCGCATCATATTGGGCGGGTGGTTATATTTTAAATTCCTTCCATCGCTGGTCGTATGATTTTCTACGACCATTTATCACAAGAGTGCTTGCTACTGTAATGAAATGGCGTGGTAATAAGGGGAGCGGACGCTCCCGTGATTTTGGGTCTTAGGCGGGAGCCTAAGACCAGAAGCGGGTTTTTCAAAATGCCTCCGCATCATATTGAGCAGGTGGCTATATTTTAAATACGGGCTATCGCTCAGCTCTGGTCGTAGGGTTTTCTACGACCATTTATTACAAAAGTGTTTGCTGCTGTAATGAAACGGGGTGGTAAAATGGGGAGCGGATGCTCTCGGGTTTTTGGGTCTTAGACGGGTGCCTAAGACCAGAAGCAGGCGACCATTTATAGTTTATCTCAGCTCTGGTCGTAGGGTTTTCTACGACCATTTATCACAAGCGTGTTTGCTGCTCTAATGAAACGGGGTGGCAATAAGGGGAGCGGACGCTCCCGTGATTTTGGGTCTTAGATGGGAGCCTAAGACCATAAGCGTAAAAAACCTGCGGAGGGCGAAAATGCTTTTAGTGTGCAAAAAGCGTTTTTCAGAGTGCGCCCGCATCATATTGAGCAGGTGGCTATATTTTAAATAGGGGCTATTGCTCAGCTCTGGTCGTTGGGTTTTCTACGACCATTTATTACAAAAGTGTTTGCTGCTGTAATGAAACGGGGTGGTAAAATGGGGAGCGGATGCTCTCGGGTTTTTGGGTCTTAGACGGGTGCCTAAGGCCAGAAGCGTTACGACTATTTATAGTTTTATCTTTTTTTTGGGGCAGCCCTCCTGACGTCGGTCGGGCTTTCGGCAGTCGCTCTTTTTGCGAGCCGCTACGCTTTAAGGCTGCAAAAAGGAGCTCCACAGAGCCTCTATCCCTCTGCCGGTGAGTCTCGAGTATGCACGCGGGCAATCGCCCGCTTGGGGCAAGGATGAAGCGGGTTTGTTTAAACCACAGCGGCCCAAAAGGCCGATGGGGTGAGCCGCGCCAGCCTGGTGCTGACGTCTAAGCGGCAGCAGTCCCCCCCTATAATAATAGGGTATAAAAAAACGCCTTCCGAAATCCGAAAGGCGTTTTTATTATTTCTGATCTTAATTAGATGTCGATATTCGCGTATTTGGCGTGCTTCTCGATGAACTCGCGTCTTGGTGGTACTTCATCTCCCATTAGCATGGAGAATAAGTGATCTGCCTCGGCTGCAGATTCCACGGTTACCAATTTCATGGTACGGGTCTCCGGGTTCATGGTGGTTTCCCAAAGCTGCTCCGGGTTCATCTCTCCCAAACCTTTGTATCGCTGTACGGAAACTTTATTCTCGTCGCCGCCCATTTCCTGAATGGCCAGTAAACGATCTTCCTCTGTCCAGCAGTACTTTTGTTTCGCGCCTTTCTTCACCTGATAAAGCGGTGGCTGGGCAATGTATACATAGCCATTGTCAATCAAGTCACGCATATAACGGAAGAAGAAGGTCAAAATCAACGTACGAATGTGGGAACCATCCACATCGGCATCCGTCATGATCACGATCTTGTGGTAACGCAACTTCTCCATATCCAAAGCTTTCTCGTCGCCATCTTTACCAAAACGAACGCCCATGGCGGTGATCATATTCTTGATCTCTTCGTTGTCGTAAATCTTGTGCTCCTGGGCTTTTTCTACGTTCAGAATCTTTCCACGCAATGGCAAAATCGCCTGGTATTCGCGCTCACGGCCCTGCTTGGCTGATCCACCTGCAGAGTCACCCTCCACCAGGTATAGTTCGGAAAGGGCTGCATCTTTGGAAGAACAGTCGGCCAACTTACCCGGAAGGGAAGTGGAGCTCATCACGTTCTTACGCTGTACCATCTCGCGTGCCTTACGTGCTGCATGGCGCGCCTGCGCTGCAAGAATTACTTTCTGTACGATCTGCTTGGCACTTCTTGGGTTTTCTTCCAAATAAGTGTTCAACATATCGGATACCGCTGAATCTACCGCTCCTACCGCATCGGAGTTACCCAATTTGGTTTTGGTCTGTCCCTCGAACTGTGGCTCTGCCACTTTTACCGAGATTACAGCAGTCAATCCTTCGCGGAAGTCATCCCCACTAATGTCTACCTTTACTTTGTCCAAAAGGCCGGATTTGTCGGCATAGTTTTTCAAAGTACGGGTCAGTGCACGACGGAAACCGGAAACGTGGGTACCGCCCTCGTGGGTGTTGATATTGTTTACATAAGAAACCACGTTCTCGGAGAAGGAAGTGTTGTAGCTCATCGCTACCTGCACCGGAATATTGGCTTTCTCTCCCTCGATATAAACGGCCTCGTCAATTAATTTCTCTTTGGAATCATCCAAATACTCCACGAACTCCTTGATTCCGCCTTCGGAATAGAAAGTCTCGGATAAAGGATTGCCTTGCTCATCCACATCCCGTAAATCTTCCAGAACAATGGTGATGCCGGCATTCAAAAAGGCCAATTCACGTAAGCGATTCGCTACGCGATCCCAAACATATTCGTGGTGAGTGAAAATCTCATCATCGGGCATGAACCAAACGGTAGTTCCCGTTTTGTCGGTTTCTCCTACGGGAGCAACAGGGGCTTGTGGGCTACCTTTTTTGTAAGATTGCTCGTAGATTTTGCCGTCTTTAGAGTGAACTGTCACCTTCATGTCTTTTGACAGGGCGTTCACACAAGAAACCCCCACGCCGTGCAAACCTCCGGATACTTTGTAGGTATCCTTATCAAATTTACCTCCGGCGTGTAGGACAGTCATTACCACTTCCAATGCTGACTTATTCTGAGTAGGGTGCATACCTACCGGAATACCACGTCCATTATCAGAAACGGTGATGGAATTGTTCTCTTGGATGCTAACGGTAATGGTGTCACAGAAGCCTGCAAGGGCTTCGTCAATAGAGTTGTCCACCACTTCCCAAATCAAGTGATGCAAGCCTTTGATGCCAACATCTCCGATATACATGGCAGGGCGTTTTCTTACTGCCTCTAAGCCTTCCAAAACCTGAATATTACCGGCTGAATAGTCTGCTGGTTTGTTGGTTTGTTCGCTCATATTTTAAATTAATCCGATTCAACCACCCAAAAAGGAAAGTTTTGAGACTTTTTGTATCTTTTTTGGTGGTCTTACTCCTTGATAATCAATGCTTCACTGTTAAACAAAAATTGCGTCTCGCTCATTTCCTAAAAATTGCTGAAAAGCTTCCAAAAAATGCAGTGACGCAAGGCTGTAAGGGCAATTTTGAAGCCTTCACAACTTGTCAAAAATAACATAATCCTGACGAAATATCTAATATTTGAGGTCATTTTCAGGGGGAATCTGCACGTTTTTTGCTTTGGGATGAAACCTTTTTTGAATTGGGGGAGTCAGAAAGGGTTTGTGCTGAAATGATTTTAGATTTTGGGACAAAGTAGTGGCGAAAATTACCACTTCCAACCGCCTATTCGAAGGCTGAGCGCTGATTACGATTAATCTTTCCACCTTGATGCCGGTTCTTTGGGTAGGAAGCCGGGAGTTGCTGTTGTAGTTGTCAAATTAAGCCGGATTATTCACGCATAAATCCTCGTTTAGCTGTTAGGCGGAAAAAATGAAGGAATAGTTTCCTAATTCGAGTTTTTTCCAACGAAACAGATGAAGGAGGAGAAAGCAAGCTTGCCCAAATTCGGGCTATTATAAAATCAAAGAAAACAAACTGTAATAAGTTTAAAATGGGGTGCTTATGGTTATTTGATGAAATTAGCGGTGAATAATTTGGGTTAAGGTCACCGACCCTGGCTTTTAATCACCTTTGGTGTAAAAGGGAAATCATTTTTTTTTGCGCATTCAGGCTGGGAAGACGCTGGAGAAGAAATGGTACTTTGCCTTTCTGTTAAGAGATAGGGGGAGGAGATTGTCAATTTATCAGACTGTCAATTAAAAAAGGACTATTTTTTTTATTTTTCACAATATTTGGAAACTGGTGACGGAAATGAGGGTGGAAACTTAGAAGGTTTCAAATTGTTTTTTTCCTGAAGGTTTCTTTGGGGCATTAGAATGGATTTTCTTATGTTTGAAAACTAAAAAGGTAGTGGACAACAGAAAAAACCCATATAGTTAATATGATAACCATGCGTAAAGCAGCGATTACTGCCGTCGGAGGATACGTCCCGGACTATGTTTTATCCAATGCAGAATTGGAAACCATGGTGGAAACCAACGACGAATGGATTGTCAGCCGTACCGGAATTAAGGAACGTCGGATTTTGAAGGGAGCAGGAAAGGGAACTTCAGTTTTGGCGGTGGAGGCAGTGAAGGATCTGGTGGCGAAGTCAGGTCTGGACTTGCAGGAAGTGGATGCCGTATTGGTGGCCACAATGACTCCCGACATGTTGTTTCCCTCAACGGCCAATATTGTGTGCCACGAGCTGGGAATTAAAAACGCTTTTTCCTTTGATATGCAGGCTGCTTGTAGTGGGTTTGTGTATGCCTTGGCCACCGGGGCCGGATTCATTAGTACGGGGCAGTATAAAAAGGTATTGGTCATTGGGGCAGACAAGATGTCTTCCGTGATGAACTATAAAGACCGCAACACCTGTATTTTATTTGGGGATGGCGCCGGAGCGGTGCTTTTGGAGCCGAATGAAGCAGGTTTGGGTATTCAGGATTTTATTTTGAAGAGTGATGGTATCGGCAAGGATATGATCCGCATGAAAGCGGGTGGTTCTGCCTATCCGGCGACTATGGATACAATTGCGAATCAGGAGCATTATTTCTTTCAGGATGGTCGTCAGGTGTACAAGCATGCGGTGACCAATATGAGTAATGTTTCCGTGGAGATCATGGAACGAAATGACCTGAGTGGCGATCAACTGGCTTATTTTATTCCACACCAGGCCAATAAGCGTATCATTGAAGCCATTGCCAACCGATTAGGGGTGGGGATGGATAAAGTGACCGTGAATATTGAACGCTATGGAAATACCACGGCCGGAACGATTCCGCTGTGTTTGTGGGAGTGGGAAGATAAGTTTAAGAAAGGGGATGATATTGTATTGGCCGCTTTTGGAGGAGGATTTACCTGGGGGAGTGTTTATTTGAAGTGGGCGTATTAAAAAGCGCTTCCTTGAAATAGAAAAAGCCTGTTGTTCCTGTTGAGCGACAGGCTTTTTGTTTGGTGTTTTTTGGATGGTTAGCCCGAATCATTTCCCGCAAGATTTAGTGGATTCCCCAGGTGGTTTAATGTTAGAGGGTTGTGGTTGGTTTCGTGGGTTATTTAACCCGAATTATTCACCGCTAAATTCACCAACTAAATGTAAGCGAATTGAATTCAGTTTATTATAATTTATTTTCTCTAGTTTATAATAGCCCAAATTTGGGCAAGCTTGCTTTCTCCTCATTCATCTGCTTCGTTGGAAAAAACTCGAAATAGGAGACTATTCCTTCATTTTTCCCGCCTTGCAGCTAAAAGAGGATGGAAGCATGAATAATCCGGGTTAATAGCTCAAATTTGAGTAAGCTTGCTTGCTCCTCCTTTATCTGCTTCATTATCCAAAACTTGAAATATGGGAAATTTCTTCATTTTCCTGCTTGTAGCTAAATGAGGATTTAGAGTGTGTTTAAAAGCCTAAATTCGCAGCGAAAATTTGAAGAATTATGGAAGCGTTGCCCGATTTATTTGAGAGAATAACACCGCTATTGTTGTGAAATTATCCGAAATCGCTGCCAATAGTTCGAATTTGCAGCCGGATGGTGTGCTATTAAACACGCTCCTAAGCATGCATCTTCGGGTATAGGCAAATGCACTGTCTTGAGACCGCTTTGAGGTGGCGTTGGAATTGAAGTAAGCATTTCCAGGTGAATGAGGGAAGGGGAATAGTCGTGGGATTTAGACGGGTTCTTGCGTTTTGGGGCAAGTTTTACATCCCAAAAAGTGGTTTTAAAACGCATTAGCCTATATTTGCAATCTTTTTTATACAACAGACCTATTTTAAAATGAATAAAAAGCGGACGAATAAGCCTTCGTTTCAGAGGGCCCTGCTTTTGCCTCTTGGCTCCATGATGACCTTATTGGTGTTGCTTGTGGTTGCTTTATGGTACCGGCAACAGGCTCAAAAAACGGAGCATTTTGTGAAGGAAGAGAAAATGCCACTGGTGGTGAATAGCCTAAAAGAAAAGTTAAGGTCGTCTATTGACAAGCCTATCGGTTTAGGCAAAGCCATGGAGGTTAACCCTTTTGTGGTGGAGTTGATGACTTCCCAAAAGCTGGATACCCTTCGCTTTAAAAAGCTAATCCAGCAGACCAAAGAGGGCTTGGATTTGTTCCATATGAATTTCTATCTGGCCAATAGCGGGGCAATCCTTGATGATCGGGGTTATTATAAAATGGCGAGCGTGGAGGAAGAGGAGGATCAGTGGATTTTTCGGACAGTGGCGGATGAGGGTTCCGATTTTTCCGTCAATATCGGCTACTTAGATCATTTACAACAATATGCTTTTTTCATTAACAAAAAGATATACCATCCGGAAAGCGGGGCGTTTTTAGGGCTTTGCGGTATTGGAATTGAAATTCCGGAAGTGGTGTCTACCCTTGTTCAGTACCAATCGGGCCAATCAGGTCGGAATTATATTATTTCCGGGCAGGGAGAGTTGAAAGTTTATGATGAAAACAGGATGCCGGCGGGCAACCTGTTTGAGGATAAAGCTTTTCAAAATTTAGCGAATGCCATTCGATCAGGTGCCTTGGGCTTTGTTTCCGCCGATAAAGGGAAAGAGGAGGAGATCTGGTTTTATGTGCAGCGACTGCCGGACCTTGATTGGTATGTGGTCATGGAGGTGCATGCATCGGAAGTGTTGGCTGATTTAAAGTTAGATTTAATTTATATCCTTGGTTTCGGTTTCCTTGCCTTAATCATTATTTTGTCGGTGCTTGGTTTTTTTATTCGCCGTACCAATCAGGCGATTCAGCAACTTATTCAGTTTGTTGAAAATGTGAATGCCGGCCAGGCTGAAATGACTTTAAATAGTAATCTTGCTATTCGGGAACTAGAAATGCTACAAAAAAGCTTTCATCAGTTTTTTAAAAGCATTTCAGAGGCAACGATATTTGCGGCCCAAATTGCAAAAGGGAATTTAGAGGCTTCCCATTATCAGTTAAGTGGAGAAAATGATCGCCTGGGGAAAGCCCTGACAAGCATGAAAAATGCTTTGGCTCAAAATAGGGCAGAAGAGGAGCGTAGGAATTGGGGAAATGAGGGGATGGCGCAATTTGCGGACTTGTTGCGTAATCAAAATTTGGGAGTGCAGGAGCTTTCGGAATTAGTGTTGAGCAGAATGATTAAATATCTGGGGCTGAATCAGGGGGCTGTTTTCTTAGTAAAGACCACGGCCGACGAAGAGGTGCTTCAACTTTCAGCCTGCTACGCCTATAATAGAAAGAAGCATATGGAAAAGGAAATTGCGCCTGGAGAGGGGTTAGTAGGACAATGTTATTTAGAGAAGGAAGCCATATTCATGACAGATCTTCCGGCGGACTATATCCACATTACTTCTGGTTTAGGGAAGGCCTGTCCATCGAACCTTTATTTGGTTCCCTTGAATCATAATGATCAGGTAGTAGGGGTAATGGAGTTGGCGGGTTTTGAAATTTTAGCGGATTATAAAAGAGAATTAGTAAGCAAAATTTGCCAGGCGTATGCCTCAACGCTGGTTTCGGTAATGACCAATGAAAATACGAAAAAACTATTAGAGGAAACCCAATTACAGGCGGAGCAGTTGAGGGCTCAGGAAGAAGAGATGCGTCAGAATATGGAAGAGATGATGGCCACCCAGGAGGAAATGCGGCGGGTAAATGAGGCATTGGAGGCTAATGTTTAAAAAGTATGAGCCAGCAACGAAAAAAATATTAGCAAAAAGCCCTGTAACTTGCTTGGAGTTGCAGGGCTTTTTAATTCATAGGATGCTTACTTATTTCTTGAATAATGCATGCTTGCTTCTTTAGCTGTAAGGCGGGGAAAGTGCTCTGATTTTCCTTTATGAACGTTTTGCCAAGGAAGCTTTGGGCGATAAGAGAGCAGACTTTTCCCAATTGGGGCTATTTAAAAATCAGAAGAAAGCCTCTTGTCGTATCCAAAATTGCTGGAGGTCAACAATGTAAATTTTTATGCTTTAACCGTTGCCAGATGATCCGCATTATTAAATTCCAATAATTTGAAATCGCCACTTTCCGCATCCCACTCAAAGCGGGTGATGCCCGTATTCTGAGGCACAAAAGTATGCATTTCAGTCAGGGGCTTATTGGTAAGTGTACACATTAAAATCCGGATGGCGCGGCTGTGCATCACGAGTAAAACCGTTTCTTCCCCCTGCTGTGCCAGGATTTCATCCAATGCTTCTTTTTGACGCTTTTGAACATCCAAAGGACTTTCGCCACCTTCCGCTTTGGCTTCGTAATCACCTTCTTTCCAGGCATTCATGACCGTCCAGACATTATCACCGTCCCGGTAGATCGGGGTGTTTTCATAAACGCCATAATGTAATTCATCCAGGCCAGCCTTTTTTTCGGTCGGAATGCCTTTTTCCAACAAAAGTCGGGCAGTTTGCCAGGTGCGTTGTAAGGAAGAAGTATAAATTTTATCAAAAGGAACTTCCATTAAAGCCTGAGCCATGGCATCACCTTGTGCCTGTCCGAAGGCATTCAGCGAAGCGTCAATGGCTCTCCCCTGAACCAAATCGGCTTTATTGTAATCGGTCTGACCATGGCGGGCAATATAAATGATCTTTTTCATTTCGAATGCTTGTGTAAAAAGGTAGGCCGAAAATACGATAATCGGCTTTATTTTCCTGCTTTTTCCATGATTCTGTTAGATTTGTAGCGTAAAATTCACTTTCCCTTTACAGGAGGGAGATCAACGACAAACCATTTACCCTAAAGCCTGTCAGCGGATCCTTTTTTGGGGAATGAACCCTTCAGGCAGAAATTAACCACAATATGAATCGACAATTTTTATCCGGATTATCTTATCTTTTTGCCATTATTTTTCTGGCTTCCTGCAGTCCTTCCACCGATGAAATGATGGGAGAAGCCAGAAAGTATTTGAATGAAGAAAATACGGGGGAAGCGAAAAAATGGCTGGATCGCATTATTGAAAAAGATCCCGAAAACGCTATTGCTTATAATATGCGCGCGGTGGCCTTTTTTATGGAAGAGCAATACGGACGTACGGTAGAGGATTGTTCCAAAGCCATTGCACTGGCGCCGCAGGAATATAAAGCTTTTTATAACAGGGGAAATGCTTACCGCGAACAGCAAAACTGGACTAAAGCCCTGGAGGATTATAATGAGGCGATCAAACTCAAACCCAATGTGGAGGATTTGTATAACAATCGGGCATTTGTCTTGGTGGAATTGAAAAACTATGAGCAAGCCCTGAAAGACTATAATTTTGCTTTGGAAATGAATGCTGACAATGCCGGGATTTTGTACAATCGTGCGCAAGTTGCCTTAAAAATGGGTCAGGAGGATGCTGCCCGGGAGGATTTGGAGCGTGTGATAATGAAAGATCAGGGCCATGCGGAAGCTCACTTTCTTTTAGGGATGATAGAATATTTGGCAGAGAACCAGGAGCGGGCTTGTCAACTTTGGCGACGAGCTGCCAATTTGGGATCAGAGGAAGCTAAGGAAAAATTGACTGCTTTTTGTAATTAGGCAACAGGATTTTTACAAGACATAAAACAAGAAAAGGGCACCTGCGGGCGGCTCTTTTTTTTTAGGGTTTTTTACCCGAATTATTCATCACAGGATTTATTAGCTGGGTCTGAGTGGTTCATCCATATGGTTGTCCGGTGGTCTGGTTGTTTTTGTGCTTTTGTAATAGCCCGAATTTGGCGAAGCTTGCTTGCTCCTCGCTCATCCGCGTGCTTGTAAAAAACTCGATATAGCAAATTCCTTTATTTTCACGCCTGGCAGCTAAAGGAAGATTTAAGCAGGAATACCCCGGCTTCAGGCTGTCGTAGCTACCCATGGAAAAAAAGGATTTGCTGCGGAAGCCCCATTGCGCTTTTCGAAATAATAATATCCCTTAAATTTTACTTAACTTGCAGGAAATTTGAGGAATAAGAAAAGTATGGGCTTGAGAGCAATTTGGGATTCAATCAGGTATTATAGACAAGACAAAAAGCGATTTGCCGATTTGGGGACGGAAGAGGAGGCTGCAAAATTATTTAACTATTTGCAGGAATGCTATGTGCAGCATTACGGATTAATCCCAACGGAATTAGAGGATGAAGAGGACAAAGCCTTGCCCTTACAAGCAGCCTATGCAGTTCAGGGGCACAATCCGGACTTTGTGCAGAATTTTTATGCCGGTATCATTGCCATTGAAAAGATAGGCTTGCAAGTGAAAGCGCAGTGGCAGATTGGACTGGAAGCGGCCTTGCAATGGGGCAAAGGAAAAGTGTTGGGGCAATATCTGTGTGTGGATTTTCAATATGATGAAGAGGCCACTACTTACTCCGGTCGGGTATTATATAAAAGAGTGGGGAATAGTCTGGTAGGATTTTGGATGGAACCAAAAATTGCCTCCGTGGGCTTTGAAAGATTAGTGGAAATGGAGGAAAGTTTTTCCTGACCATATGCTTCGCTGGAAAAGCTTTGCCAGTGGCCAGAGCGCGTAATAGCATATTTATACCAGTGAATAAACACTGGTATTTTTTTTAACCGGAATTATTCACCGGTAAATGCATTCGTTCGATCTAATGATCCTGATTTCAGTTTGTTAACCATAATAATCACCGCTTGATTTATTGGTTGAAATCAATTGACCTATATTCAATGGGTTATGATTATTTTATTGGGTTTATTATAGCCCGAATTTGGGCACGCTTGCCTTCTCCTCCTTCTGCTGCATCCTTGGGGGAAACTCGAAATTATTCCTTCTCTTTCTCCACTATGAAGTAAAATGAGGATTAAAGCATGCTTTATTCGGGCTATAAAAGTAGACTATAGATTTACCAATTGGGCCCCAATCTCCTCAACACTGGCACGTTCTGTAAAGTCCGGATTATAATGAATATAACGAATATTACCGTCACGGGAAATAATATAAGTAGCAGGAACTGGCAGCATATCCTCAAGATTACCGTTATGCTTTCTCGCATTTTTTTGCATCTGCTTGAAAGAAGCAGGGACAATTTCTCTTCCAAGTTTAAAAGCCACCTTATAATCCAACATGATTTTATAGGAGGCATCATGTAAAATAGAAAATGTAGCACCGGATTTTTTAACCATCTTTTCTATAAATTCCGGTTGTTCAGGCGTTACCACTACCACATTGGCTCCTTTTTCGGTGATTTGTAAAAGATCCTTCTGTAAATTGGAAATATGACGACGACAATGCGGGCACCAAGTGCCGCGATAGAAAACCAAAACCATATCGCCCTTAGCCAGTACATCCTCCGAACGGATGAGTTTACCATTTTGATCCGTTGCTGAAAATGAAGGAGCCGAATCACCCACCTTCAGGCCTCCTTGGGCAAAAATGAAAAGAGGAGACAAAATTAATAGAAGTGCTATAGCAAAGGTTTTCATGATGTGGTTTTTTGATGTTGATAATTATTGTTAATGATTGATTACATCTTTTCGGATTCATAATAGTTTTAATCTCTCAGTCGTGGCGTCATCATGATGACATAACTTCATTATTTCACTTATAGATGAAATTTTGGTGTGTCCCATTGATCAGATTGCCGACTATTGGCTAATTAATATAATTTTATCCTTTTTTTTTATCCTAAATAGGGTTAAAAAAGACAGTCTCAGCATATTGTTTTTAAGATGAATTTTTCATTTTTGTAGTCATAAATGAATGTTATGCTGAGAATTAAATCCCCTATCTACCTATCAATTCTTCTTACTGTAAGCTGTGTGTTCTTACTGCAGCAGGCTAATGGTCAGCGAATTGGGCTTAAAGCAGGCGCCGTGGTGGGTAATGCCTATGCCGTGGATGCCGATAATCTACGGACCTTTACCGATCCTAACTTTGGCTTTATTGCGGGATTGGGCTATGAGCAGCAATTTTGGCGGTATTTTATTTGGAATGCCAGCGTGGATTATCAGCAGCAGGGATTTCATTATTATCAAAAAGATGATCGGCTGACGATGAAAATGGGCGTATTGAATGTCCCGGTTAATTTTGGTTTTCGGGTAGAGACCAGTCAGCGAACTTCCGTTTTTCTTCATTTGGGCTTTTATGGACAATTTCACTTGCATGGCAAGGACGAACAAGGCAATGCCCTGCAATGGGGAGGAACATTGGAGAGCTTTCAACCCTGGGACATGGGTTTTAATTTTGGTGCCGGAGGTGATTATGGTCCCTGGCGATTGGGTTTATATTATCAAACAGGCTTTCGGGATTTAGATAATCAGGAAGAATATACCCTGAAGCAATACAATTATCAGTTGGTGCTGTCTTACTTTTTTGGAACTTCCAGAAGAGATGGTTTACCAAAAGTATTGAGACGTCAGCCCGGAAAGCAACGGAAACGCGACTGGGCAAAGCCCAATCGCAAGAATCCAAATCATCAGATGTATTGATAAACCTGTGACGCCGAAGTCCGCATCGGTGACTAAGGAAATAACTCAGGTCTGGGGAGATAAATGAATGAAGCCTCATTTGAGTTTTATAGATTAGACCGAGTTTTTAACCGTTAAATTTAGTGTCTAGTTGTAAATAATCCGTTATTAATGGTTTGTGTTGGGTTCGCTGATTTTTAATATTCCAAATTCGTTTTAGCTTTCTTTCACTTCATTCATCTGCATCGTTAGGGTAAACTCGAAATAGGAAAAATGCCTTCATATTACCGCCTTGCCTCTCTCTCCTTCTGCTGCTTCCCTGGGAAAACTCGAAAAAGTAAACTATTCTTTCCTTAGTCCCGCCATGCTGTCAGGGAAAGATATTAACATGAAATAAACCGGCTTAAGTTGAATTCCCGCATTGTTTGCCATTGGCATTTTGGCTAAATTGCTTAGAATTTAGGGAATTTTTATTCAAAATGGAGGCGTTTGGCACTCCTTTTTAATTGATTAACAGGCATGAAGCAATATCTGGATTTGATGCAGGACATCCTAGACAATGGGGTGAAGAAAGAAGACCGTACCGGAACCGGAACGATCAGTGTTTTTGGAAGACAAATGCGCTTTAATTTAGCAGAGGGTTTCCCTTTGTGTACCACCAAAAAGCTACATCTTCGTTCGATCATTCATGAACTATTGTGGTTCCTGAAAGGGGAAACCAATATTGCATACTTGAAAGAAAATAAAGTACGTATTTGGGACGAATGGGCGGATGAAAACGGGAATTTGGGACCGGTATATGGTGCGCAATGGCGCTCATGGCCCACCGCTGACGGTCGTACTGTTGACCAGATTGTGCAGGTGCTCGATCAGTTGAAAAACAACCCGGATTCCCGCCGAATGATTGTCAATGCCTGGAATGTAGGGGAGATTGAAAAAATGGCCCTCCCACCATGCCATACCATGTTTCAATTTTATGTAGCAGACAATAAATTGTCCTGCCAGTTGTACCAGCGTTCAGCAGATTTCTTCTTAGGTGTTCCTTTTAATATCGCCTCCTATGCTTTGTTGACCATGATGATGGCGCAAGTTACCGGGCTGGAACTCGGAGAATTTGTTCATACCTTCGGTGATACACATTTATATTTGAATCATTTGGAGCAGGCGGAATTGCAATTGTCCCGTGAGCCACGAGCTTTACCGAAGATGAAAATTAATCCGGAGGTAAAAGATCTTTTTGATTTTAAATTCGAGGATTTCGAGTTGACTGATTATAATCCGCATCCGCATATCAAAGCAGAGGTTTCTGTTTAACCGTTAATGACAAAACCGGGGAAAGATTCGTTTAGGAGGATAATGGATTGCCCTTGCGGGATCATTGTCCTTTTAAATTGATCACCATTTATTTCGATTTATTCACCGCCAAATGCATGGTCCCGTACAAGAGGCTTAATTTTAGTTTGTTTCAGGTGATTTTCTTAAGCTTCAATAGCCCAAATTTGGCTGCGCTTGCTTTCTCCTCATTTACCTGTTTCGTTGGAAATAACTCGAAATAGGGGATTCTTCTTTCATTTTTCTTATTCTGAGTTTTTGCGAAGCAAGTAGATTTAACCCGAATTATTCACCGCTATATTCATTAATAAGCACAAGTATGTTATTTGCAGGTCATTACAATTTATTTTCTTTGAGTTGTAATAACCCAATTTTAGCAAGCTTGCTTTCTCCCCATTTACCTGTTTCGTTGGAAATAACTCGAAAGAGGAAACTATTCCTTCATTTTTTCCGCCTTACCGCTAAACGAGGATTTAAGCATAAATAAACCGGTTTAAGAAGGGGGAGGCTAGCTCACGGATGTTGGGGCTATTAAAAAAAATAGCAAATCCATTCATAACGCACCGCAAAGAATTGGATGATAGGTTTGTTGGGGGCTGTTGGTGAAAAATTGCGGCTTGCTTGCCCTCCATACCATCGGCCAAGACCTCTTTTTTGTAAATGCAAGTGATTCAAAATAGGGGAGCTGCTGAGCATGTAAATTTTAGAGAATGGTCGCACGATAGGGAGACGTTGCTCATAAATAATTCAGCGTCCTTCCATTATGATTAAATCCTTCCCACAAATTCCGGTATTCAATATCTGTGTAAAGGCAATAGTTTCCTGTTTTCTGCTGAGTCGGGGCTTTTTTTATTAAAAGTTAAAATCGTGGAAGGGCAGCCTTCTATCCTCCTGATCCATTTTATTGTTGCATATTGATACTTTCCTCAAACGTTTGTTATAAATCGTCCCTCTTCCTAAAATACCCAGAATACTCCAATTATTTCAGATTTCACTGGCAAGCCTTTTTTTATACAAGTTATGGTGGCATTCGTCATATTAGCAAAATAGAGGCTTATATAAATTCAGCAGGGAATATTTGATATTCTGCCATTGTATCGGGAAGTTTCCATTATATTTTACCTTTTTGCTAACTATCCCCTACCGTTTTTGTAAATAATGTAATTGTTTATTTGCCCTGAATGGGATATGACTTAAGTCATATTAGGGGCTGGGCGGATTGCCTACCTTTGAATGCATTATTTAGAATAAAACAACAAGACTAAGATGTCCATTTCGACAAAGCGTACGAAGATCGTTGCGACCGTAGGTCCTTCCAGTAACACTAAAGAAATGTTATTACAATTTGCCGTAGCAGGGGTGAATGTAATGCGTTTGAATTTTTCTCATGGCACGCATGAGGATCACTTGAAAGTGATCAATCACATCCGTGAAATCAACAAAGAATTCAACTTCAACATTTCCATCCTTCAGGATTTACAAGGCCCAAAAATCCGTGTTGGGATGATGAAGGATAACGGTCAGCCTATCGAGACTGGACAGGATCTGATCATCACTACTGAGGAGTGCGAAGGTACCAGTGAAAAGGTATCTACCGTTTACCAAAATTTTGCAAAAGATGTAAAAGTCGGAGAGAAAGTTTTGATGGACGATGGCCGTATCCAGTTGTTGGTAAAAGCAATTGATGGCAAAGAAGTATTGACTGAAGTATTGGTAGGTGGATTGTTGAAATCCCGTAAGGGAATCAACCTACCGGATACCAACATTTCTGAGCCAGCTTTGACGCATAAAGATTTAATTGACCTTGAGTTCGGTTTGGAGCAGAATGTAGACATCATTGCCTTGTCTTTCGTTCGAAATGCTTCTGATGTAGAATTCTTGCGTACGAAGATTCAGGAAGCGGGTCGTACATGTCGTATCATTTCTAAAATTGAGCGTCCGGAAGCATTGGTGCATATCGATAAAATCATCAAATCATCTGATGCGATTATGGTTGCCCGTGGTGATTTGGCGATCGAAACCAATGCCGCTGAGGTACCATTGGTACAGAAGTCTATCATCAAGAAGTGTCACCAAATGGCGCGTCCGGTAGTAGTGGCGACTCAGATGTTGGAGTCTATGGTCAAAAGCCCGATTGCTACACGTGCAGAGACCAATGATGTGGCGAATGCCGTTATGGACGGGGCAGATGGCGTAATGCTTTCTGAAGAGTCTGCAGCTGGTCAGTTCCCATTGGATGCCGTAAAGACTATGGCCGATATCTGCCGCACCGTAGAGCTTTCCGCTCAGTATGAGTATGATCGTGATCACGAAGTGGCGAAAGATTCTGCTCATTTCATGGCGAAAGAAGTGGTTCGTACAGGTACGATTCTGGCAAGCTCGATCGGCGCAAAAGCCATCATTGGTAACACCACTTCCGGTTTCACTGCAACGAATATCTCTCGTTACAGACCAAAGGCGAAGATCTTCATCTTTACTAACGATAAGTCAGTTTCTACTCAGTTGAACCTGATCTGGGGTGTTCAGCCATTCTTGTTGCCAAAAACTTTCAGCACCCTTCGCGGATTGCACGAGCATGAAGAGAAGACTTTGTTGAATGAAGGCGTATTGGAAGTAGGAGATTCCGTTGTTCACGTGTCTTCCTTCCCAATGGACGGCGTTCACCGCACTAATATGTTGAAGTGCGCAACTATCGAAGAGAATAAATAATTCAAAATATTATTGAAAATAAGGAGCTTCTGATTCAGGAGTTCCTTTTTTTATTTTGGGGCAAGCCTGCGCTACACTCCGGCCCGGGCTATCAGCCTCGCTATTTTTGTCGGATTTTTAATCTGAAGACGCAGACGGTACTTGCCTGCCATATTTCAATGAGCATTCTTCAATGGTGGGACTCAAAAATGAGCTCATGCAAGCCTTCTATCCCTTTGCCAATTATTCCCTGCCCTTCATCCCTTTCTCCTTCATTTTCTGTTATTTCTTTTTTCAAAAGCGCATCACTTATATCGCTTTTCTTGGTAAATTTGTGCCTTCAAGGGTCTATTCCTAAGGTTTTATGAACAAAAGTAATCGAGATATTTTCTTTGAGCATCAGGCTCAGACTTCCCCTTTTCCGCTGGGTATTGAGATCGAAAGGGCAGAGGGTGTATACATGTATGATGCCGAAGGCAAGTCCTATATGGATCTGATTTCGGCTATATCAGTTAATAATCTGGGGCATCGCCATCCTAAAGTAATTCAGGCCATTAAGGATCAGATTGATAAGTATCTGTTCGTGATGGTTTATGGGGAAATGGTGCAAAAACCGCAGGTGGAGCTGACTAAAAGCTTGTTATCAGTTTTGCCGGAGCAGCTGAACTGTACCTATTTCGTAAATTCCGGAACGGAGGCCAATGAGGCAGCTCTGAAATTGGCCAAACGCTATACGGGGCGTACTGAATTGGTGAGTTTTAATCGTTCCTACCATGGAAATACCCATGGCTCTTTAAGTGTTTCGGGTAACGAGGTGAAGAAAAACGCTTTTCGTCCCATGTTACCTGAGGTACGTTTCATCGACTTCAATGTGGAAGAAGACCTGCAAAAGATTACCACCAAAACTGCCGGTGTAATTGTAGAGCCTATTCAGGGAGATGCAGGTGTCCGGATTCCTTCCATCGCATATATGCAGGCGTTGCGAAAAAGGTGTGATGAAGTGGGCGCCATCCTGATTTTTGATGAAATCCAGACGGGCTTTGGCCGTACGGGTAAGTTTTTCGCCTTTGAACACTTTGGCGTTGTGCCGGATGTGCTGACCATGGCCAAGGGAATGGCCGGTGGGATGGCGATGGGCTGCTTCGTTTCTTCTCAGGAAAAAATGAAAGTGCTTTCGCATGATCCTATACTGGGGCATATCACCACCTTTGGAGGACAACCTGTTTGCTGTGCGGCCGCAAATGCCGTCGTGAATGTTTTGAAGGAAGAAAACCTGATCGAAGCTTCCGAGGCGAAGGGGCAACTCATTGAAGACTTGTTAAAGTCGCATCCGGCCGTAAAAGAAATTCGCCGGAAAGGATTGATGTTCGCCATTGATATGGAAAGCTTTGATTTGGTGAACCGGGTAGTGACCAAATGTATTGAGCGAGGGATGATCACCTATTGGTTTTTGTCCACGCCAACAGCTTTTCGATTGGCTCCACCTTTAGTCATTACAGAGGAAGAAATTCGCGAGGCTTGTCGCGTAATACTGGAAGTGATTGAAGAGGAATGGCAGAAATAGGCCAAAAAGATATTTATTTGAGGGTTTAGCCATGGAATTAACCGTGGCTTGCCTATTTTTAAGGATTGAATTTTATTTTTATGTCGATCATTAAGAAAATCCTTAGAACTAATCGATTCAGTGCCGCTGCATTGAATATATATTTTTTAAACCGTTTTTATTTAAAGCCTAAAGGCTGGACGGAAAGCCGTTTTTTAGGGCAGTCGATTAACGGTGAAGGGGATCCAATTCCATGGTTCACTTACCCCATGATTCATTTTTTATCCAATCGAATCACCAAAGAACATCGTGTTTTTGAATTTGGTATGGGCAATTCCACCCGTTGGTTTGCTGCTCGTTCAAAAGAGGTGGTGGCGGTAGATCATGATAAAGGCTATTTTAATTTCATCTCCCCAAAATTGGAACAGTTACCCAACGTAAAGTGTGCTTTGCGGGAGGATGTGAGAGAAGGATATCCCAATTATCTATCCGGGCAGGAGGAAGACTTCGATATTATTGTGGTCGATGGACGCAATAGAAACAAATGTGCTGAAAAAGCATTGAAATCGCTTTCGGCGCGGGGTGTAATAATTTGGGATAATGCGGAGCGGGAGGAATACCAAAAGGGCATTGCTCATTTGCGGGAGGCAGGGTTCAAACAACTTGATTTTTCCGGTCATGCACCTATTAATTTCCAGG
The DNA here is from genome assembly GCF_036244895.1 of Persicobacter diffluens. Lineage (NCBI taxonomy): Bacteria > Pseudomonadati > Bacteroidota > Cytophagia > Cytophagales > Persicobacteraceae > Persicobacter > Persicobacter diffluens. Next base: position 2,493,671 of record NZ_BQKE01000001.1, on the reverse strand, counting down.
AATGTGTTACTTCCATTTTTTATAGGGCGAATAACTGTTTGGATATTTAGCGATTGTTGAAATCGCTAAATTTGAATTTGCTTCAGATGGATGGGGTTTAAGCTTGATAGGAGCCACTAATTCAAGTTTTGCATTTCCGCAAAACTAAGCAATAGTTCATGATCCATTCGGGCTTTATATTTAGCCAAAGAACATCTACAATCCCCTTCTGGCAATTGCGCCACCATGCTCTCGTTAATGAAATTGACGACGATATTGGAGGTGTTACGCCATGGCGTATTTAAATTAATGATCACCGCTTTTGAATTGTTGGGGTGAGTTTCAATGCTCTGAATTAAAGCAGCTCCCGCGAGATCGGTGAAATAATACTCTGCTAAAATGTTTTGCTGAATTTCGTTAAGCTCCATGACTGATCAAATATGTTCATGAAAAGTTGATAAAAAATATTGTTTTATAAAAATTACGCAAGATCTCTTTAAGTAAGTTTTTACTCAAAGTTAATTTTTTGTTAACCCAGATAAGGGGTTTAAGCGTGGTAATATGGTTCAGATAACTGAATTTAGCTTCAAAATACAAAATGCCAAACTACATGGAGAAGCTAGGGTACTGTTTCTTGATGTGCGGTTTCGATATTTTTTATTCATTTTTTGTATTTTTTTTGGAACTAAAATCCTCTTTTTGAAAAGCTTCAGTTTAGTCCTTCCTGTTTTTTTCTATTATTTTCTTTCCTGTAATAGGGGGATTCCACTCCTCAGGCATCCTATAGTTGAAAAGATCTTTGCCGATTGTTTTCCAACTGAGGTAATCAATAAATAGATGAAGAAGGATAAATCTGATCCCCATTATGCGATGGTGAACGGGGTCTGCTGTGCCCAAATTTTACGACTGCTGTTACTTTTAGTATTGTTTTCACCGCTTCCTAGCCATGCGGAAAAATCCATGCTTAAATTGAAAGGCTTGGTGCTGGATCTTGATACCGGGGAGCCATTGCTATTTGCCACTATTTCTATTCGGAATGCCTATGGTGTAGGGTGTCAAACCGATTTGGAAGGGAAATTTGAATTACTATATGATGAGCAATACCTTTCCGAATCTCTGGTAATTCAATTTGTGGGTTATGAAACGCTATGTATGCCTGTGGAGGAAGCAGCGGCTGAGGAAGTATTTTACCTGAAAGAGCATCAAAAGGTATTATCCGAGGTAGTGATTGAAGCAGGAGAGAACCCCGCTTTTGAATTTATCCGAAAACATCAGGCCAGCTATCAGCTGCAACAAAAAGCTCAGGAAGGGTCCTGGCAGAGCCAGGTAGAGGTGAGTTGGTGGGCCAGCCCGGAGAAGCAATGGATGCAAAAAGATTTGGATCGCTATGGGGTAGTGGGAGTCGATGGAAAGCAGGCTATTCCGGTGGTTTCTGCGGAATATGAGGTGGAAAAGGTTTATGCTGAAGGCCGGATGACGGAAAATCATTATCAAAATGTCAAGCAGATGGCGCTGGGCTTCGATGCCCGGGGAATATTCGGACAGTTATTGGTGAATCCGGATTTACTGATCCACGATTTGATGTGTAACCAGCTGGTGGTGATCGACAAGAATTTCCCTTCTCCTTTTTCTCTTCGATTTGCGGCCTATTTTGATTGGGATTTGAAGGATAACCCCATCGAAGAAGACGGACAGCATGTTTGGATGATTCATTTTGAGCCAAGATCTAAAAGTCAGCAGGGCTTTGAGGGAGATTTGTACTTTAATACCAGTGATAGCACTTTGGTCAAGGTAAACATGAAAATGGCCAAAAGAGCGTCCCAAAATTTTTGGTCGGATTTTGCACTTACTCAATATTGGCAACCGGATGAAAAGGGAGAAAACTGGCCTGCCATTACCCAATATCATCAAAGCCTGGAAGATGTACCGCTTTATGGACAGGTAAAGGCATATTACAAGATTCAGGAAGGGGCCATGAGAAAAAATGCGGAAGAAATTTTAAGTAACCCGCCGTTGGCTGAGGTTCCCCAGGGAAATTCCATTCAGCTTTTGGAAGAAATGAATCAAAAATCGCGGGCAGCCCATTTTAATCGTTCCATTAACATAGCTGCCAGCGGATATTGGGAAACGCCAAAATGGGATGTTGGTCATGCGATGAATTATCTGATATTGAATGATCTGGAAGGCTACCGACTTTCCGTCAGCGGGCTTTCAGACCGGCTATGGGCGGATCATATTTGGGTAAAAAGTGGAATAGGTTTTGGTCTTGAAGATGAAAAGTGGAAATATCAGGTCGCTGGAAAATGGTTAATCAATCCTCAGCAGCGACAGATTTTGTCCATCAATACGCAGTACGATTTGATTCCGGTATCCAGCATCGGCTTCGAAAGTGAAATGTTGGAAGCCGATTACCACTTAGCACAAATTGGAGCGCTTAGTGAAAAAATGCCTTTTTATCAAAATAAATCGGAGGTGAGCCTGTCTCAGGGCTTTCGAAGAGACTGGACGATTACTGTGGGTGGAGAATGGATGGATTTAAGAAATGCCAATCAATTTCTAGGAAAGGAAGCCATGACGGCAGGCCATTTCGCTAGCCGGTCAGCAAAAATGGAAGTGCGGTGGTCTTTCAAAGACCGAAGCGCTTACAATAAGAATTATCGCTTGCTAAGAAAAGGCGGACAGCCCTTTCCGGAAGTGAAGTTGGGGGTGAAAGCAGGATTTGTCCATGATCAGCAACAGGAACAGGCTTTTCAGCAACTGTATTTACAGCTGGATCATCAGTTTGCTCCGCTATTCTCGAAATGGGGGCAGACTTCCTACCGCTTGAATGCCGGTAAAGTGCTGGGAAATGTTCCTTTTCCCTACCTGAAGATGCATCAGGGGATTGGCGGACCCGTCTATGCTTTTGGAAGTCATCAGTTGATGAATAGCTTCGAGTTTACTTCCGATCAGTATGTGGAATTATTTGTGCAGCATTTTTTCGGAGGAGCCCTCATGTCCAAAGTGCCGGGATTGGCCTGGCTGCATGAACAGACTGGTGCGGGCATCATGATGGATTTTGAAATGGCTTATGGTACGCTCTCTCGGGCAAATGCCCAATATAATGAAGTCTTTTTAACGGAGGGGCAGCCACTGAACAGCTTGGGTAGGCATCCCTATATGGCCGCAGGGGTAGGAGTACATAATATATTTAAGTTTTTCTTTGTGGAATATTGGCACCGCTTGTCTTACCAGCAAATGTCCTATGGCTCCAATGATCAGGCTTTGAAGGTTGGATTGGTGATTAGTCTTTAAGGTATTACCAATTTCTAGTAGCATTAAGGCGAACGATGTAGCAATTTATTATACTGTAGAAGATAATGTCTAATTTGAGGGATTTTCCTTGTCCTAAAGTTTATACTATTCGTAGAGAAAGCTGAAAGCTTTTTTAAACTTAATCCCCTCACTTCATGGGATTAATCGAAAATCTCAACTGGCGATACGCCACCAAAAAATTTGATGCCTCCAAAAAAATCAGTTCGCAGGATCTGGATACCATACTGGAAGCGGTCCGGCTGTCGGCCATTTCTTATGGATTGCAGTTGTATAAAATTTTGGTGATTGAGGATGCGGAGCTTCGGGCTAAATTGCAACCGGCAGCCTGGAATCAATCGCAGATTGTGGATGCCAGCCAATTGATCGTTTTTTGTAATTACAGTTCAGTGAAGGCGGAGCATATTGATGAATACCTGCGGCTCAAAGCGGATACACAAGGAATGAAGTTGGAGGATCTGAAAGCTTATGGTGATTTTATGAAAAGCAAGCTGGGAGAATTTTCTCCCGAAGCCCAAGGAGTTTGGACTGCCCGGCAAACTTATATTGCTTTGGGCTATTTATTGAATGCTTGTGCAGCACTTCGTATAGATGCCTGCCCGATGGAAGGTTTTGAGCCGGAGAAATTCAATGAGATTTTAGGCTTGCAGGAACGGGGGCTTAATGCTTCCGTGATTGCCACTATTGGTTATCGTTCGGAGGAAGATCCAACCGCAGGAGCGCCTAAAGTCAGGAAGTCGAAAGCGGATCTTTTTGAAATAATCTAGTATCAGAGGTCATAGTGCCTAGCATGCTGCACATTTGATAAAAAAACAAAAGCGCCTTCGGTTTCCGAAGGCGCTTTTGCATTTCTTTAACTAAAGGTCACCACTAAATTTATGAACTAAGCGCATTGGTTTATTTTTAGCTTATTATAATTTATTTTCTTTGATTTATAATAGCCCAAAATTGGGTAAGCTTGCTTTCTCCTCATTCTTCTGCTTCGTTGGGAAAAACTCGAAATAGGAAAAATTCCTTCATTTTTCCGCCTTATAGCTATTTGAGGTTTTCGGATGAATATTCCGGCTTAATCCATTCGATCTTCCTTTGGGGGTTTCAAATGTTTTCCCTGCTTTCGCAACTCACCAAGATTTTCCTGAATATGTTCTTTACTGCCAATGTGTTTAGGTACAGCCACTTTTTGAGAAGCATAAATGCCGGTATGTCCGGAGAAATAATAGGCGGTATAACAGGCAATGGCGAAGTATAATAAGTATTCCGATCCAAAAAGCTCAACGCCCATGATCGTACAGGCTAATGGGGTGTTGGTCGCTGCGGCAAATACGCCAATGAATCCTAAGGCGGCAAATAAGGCTACTGGTGCATCTAACAATCCCGCCATAGTATTACCCAGGGTAGCCCCAACAAAGAATAACGGTGTTACCTCTCCACCCTTAAAACCTGAGCCCAGCGTAATGGCCGTCAGCACCAGCTTGGTGATCCAGGAATACCATTCGGCTCCGCCTTCCTGAAAGGCCGTATTGATCCCAACACCACCTTCTCGATAAGCTTTCACCCCAATTCCGATGTAATCGTAATTTCCTAAAAGGTTAACGGCGATGATCACCACTACTCCTCCGATCACCGGAATCAGGTAAGGGTTTTTTACTTTTGCCTTCAGGGTATCTTTCACTTTATGAGTAAGCTCACCAAAAAGGTAGCCTGCCAGACCAAAGGCCATTCCGGCAATGATGATTTTCCCAATGATCAGGCTGATGTCCAGGTAGTGCAGGTTTTCATTGAACTGCACCGAAATTTTATCCGTAATATTGATCAGCTTGTTATGACTGTGATGTGTTCCCCAGGCGGTAGTGACAAAATTACCAATCACCGAGGCGAATAATGCCGGAATAATTGCATTGAATTTGATCTTTCCGATAGTCAGTACCTCTAAAGCGAAAATGGCTCCTGTAAAAGGAGTTCCGAAGATGGAACCAAAACCGGCAGCCACCCCCGCAGTCAAAATTAATCGGGTATCATCTTCATCCAGCTTCAATAAATTTCCTAATTGCTGTGCAGTAGCTCCGCCAATCTGCACAGCAGTACCCTCACGGCCGGCAGATCCACCAAACAAATGGGTGATGACGGTGGAAAATAAAACAAATGGACTCATCCGTCCCGGTACGCCACCTCCCGGTTTGTGAATTTCATCCATGATCAGGTTGTTCCCCCCTTCAGCGTTTTTCCCAAATTTGCGGTAAACCCATACGATGGCCACTCCTGCCAGGGGTAAGAGGTAAATGATCCAGGCATGTTGCTCATAGGTGGAGATTCTGAAATCTGTAGCCTTCCCCAATAGCCAAAGGAAAAAAGCATTCAATGAACCGACCACGATCGCCAGGGGCGTAATGATAGCAATCCATTTAGCCAGTTGCCGAAGTTGGTGTCTGAGATTACGGGAAAAAGGTAAATTGATCTTCATGCTTTATTTTTTATAGCCCTTGAAATGTTTGCCTAAAAAGAGCAGCACCTCTTTATAATGCGTGTGTTTTTGAGGATTCAGGCGGATCATCTTATTTGGAAAAGCAATGATTAACTCTTTAAACGGCTTGCCTTTCACTTCAATATCGGATTCCAGCCAAAGCTTCATTTCCGTGGAAGGAAATACGGTCTTTTGTAATCCGAACAAACGGGTTTCCTCAAATTCTTTTTTGATGAAGGTATAGCTTTTCATTTCCATCAGGAAGCGCACTGTACTGACTATGGATAATGCAAAGGCAAAAGCCGTTGATATCAGCCATAACAAGGAAACCTCCGGGCTGTTGGCGACGTGGTAGAAATTATATAAAAACGCACTGTAGCTGACCAAAACCAGCAGAGAAAGGGTCCAGCGCAAACCCGATTTAGGATATACTTTAATCATATTATTAAATGAGGCGGGGGAGTAGCGTTCCCCTTCATACTTTGAATCCTGCAAATTTAAGCATTCGTCATGAATGTGGGTAGGATTAGGGGCATAGTTTAAGCCGGATTATTCAAACTTAAATCTTCATTTAGCCGGCAGGCGGGAAATATGAAAGAATTTTTCTTGTTTGGAGTTTTTGATAAGGAGGCAGACATGCCTTTTTCACAAAACTACAAATTATTGGAAAGATTCAGTTCCCAATGAAGATCGATTTGATTTGAGTGCTGGTTTATTAGAAAGGTTACTATCTTTTACAATATTGATTTTATAGTACAATATCTTCCACATCAACAGTTCGGCCTTGATCAATTGGCGGTAGCCATGGGTTCTGCTGTCGAAGAGAAGTCATCACAGCGTTATTTCTACAATATTTTTTTCTATTCGCTCCAATCATCAAATAACGCCTTGATGGATTCCGGCAGCAGGTTCGGTGGCTCGCCAGAATTGATCACAGCCTTGATTTTTTTTTCGTTTTTTATCAAGAAAAAATGAAAAAAAACGATTGATTATTAAATATAATGGTTGAATGGCTGATTTAGCTTTTTATGAAAAAGCCCTAAGGAGGCAGATGAATGAAAAGCAACCAAGTTTACCCCAATTTGGACTATTTTAAAAATCAGAAAAATAATATTGTCCTGTTGGTGAGTGGGTTAGGTTGATTTTCAAGATCTAAAGGTGAATAATTCGGCTTAAAGAAGGCGATGTTAGCGTTGTAGGCCTAAATTTCTTTTAATGATTGGATAGCAGGAATTGGTAAATTTTATTTGATTAATTCCCAATCAAAAACATCTACATTTTTTTGCTCGCTATTAAAGTGAATCCCAATTAGATAAATCGACAGACCCTGGCCTAAATAGGGTTCATGATAGCCACGGTCTTTAATTTGCCTCAGCGCCTCTTCCGGGTTTTTGGCATCCACCTTAAATTCAATCACATAAATGGATTGACCAGTGTCAATAACTAAACCCGCCCGCCCCTGAGCAGAAGCCTCTTCTGCATTGATGCGAAATCCAATGGACCGGAAATAGGTGTAAGCCACAGCGGCATAATACCCTTCCTGCTTTTGCAATTGGTTGCCCGTATAATTTTGATGGGCAATGGAACTGAACATGGTCCGAAGGGAAGTTTCCAGTAGCTCCATATCCTGAAAAAGGAGTGCTTCAGCAGCAGTAATTCTTTTATGAAGGTGCTCATCATCCAGTTGGCTGAGCACCCGAAAGAATAAACTGTTCAGGGAGTCTGCAATTTCCATATTCGGAATGCGCATTTGATAGACAATCCGGACCCCAACAGTCACTTCCCGCTCAATGGTAAGGTAGCCCGCCTGAAAAAGTAGCACTTCTAGCTTTATGTTTTCTACGTCAAATGCACCCAATTGCTCTTCGGTGATCCGACTTTTGCCTACCTGAGGGAGATCATAACTTCCAGTCTGTAACAGTTTGATCAGGAAATTGGTCTGCCCGGTCTGCCACCAATAGTTTTTGAATTTATGTCCCCCATCCAGAAACTGTAAGATATCAAATGGATTGTAAACGGAGTTCCCCAGGAAGTTATAGCCATTGTACCATTCCCGGACTTTTTCCATATCTGCTCCGTCAAACAAATTCCCGAACTGTTGGAGTAATTCTTCATGGGTAAATCCCACAATGGTGGCATACTTTGGGTTCAGTGATATGTCCGTATAATTATTCGCTCCGGAGAATAAGTCCATTTTCCCAAATTTGGTGATGCCCGTCATCAGGGAGAATTGGAGGTGATCATCGCTGCTTTTAATGGCACTGTAAAAATCTCTTAAAGCATCCCGCATGATTATGGGAAGCTCCTCCTTGTCCAAAGTGTTCTGAATGGGTTTATCATATTCATCAATCAGCAAAACGGCCTTGGCTTTGAATTTCTTTTCGAGGCTGATGAGGAAATGACGTAGCGTGGCGTTTAAGGTAGGGCGCTCTATGTCCTGAAAATCAAAGCCAAATCGTTCAGCATTGGCCCGGATAATTAAGAGTAATTCTTGTTCCAGGGCCGCTCTGCTGGAGTTATCAATACCACTCAGGTCAAAGCGGACCACCGGAAACTGCTTACTCCAGTCCCATTGGTCATAAATCCAAAGCCCCTTGAACAATTCCTGCTTACCAGAAAAAATGGCGTCAATAGTAGAAAGTAACATCGATTTACCAAACCTTCTGGGACGTGAAAGAAATAACCCTCTGAAGAGATTAGATTATGAATTTCTTCCGTTTTGTCCACATACAGGAAATTGGTTTTACTGTCGCGAAGTTTAGAGAACGTCTGTATGCCTAAGGGTAATTTCAGTGGATCCATTGGTTGATGAGCGCTTATAACAAAGATACAAGGAAGGGAGGAATTTACAATAGGGGTAAATGCTGCGCTGATTTATTTACTTGCAGAGAAGTAGTGGTATAAATAGCGCCTTTTTAGGTAATTCAGATATCCGGACGAGAATAGTAAATCCGCCCGCCCAAGAAAGTGACTATTCCATCCCGGTTTGCAGGGCAAGGGCCTGACTCCAAGGGGAAAGAACACCCCAATCAGCATTAGCCTTCCGCCTGCGCCAGTCTTTTTTCATCGCTGGCCTGCGTGAGCTCCTGATAGAACTCATTAAAGAGGCCATGGAGTTGTTCACCATGTGCTTTCAGGTCTTCATATGCGCGATTCATTTGGTTTTCATGACGTACCCGGCTGCTAATACCGGCAAGCGCTTGAGCGATTCCAACCTCAGTGGCATAGGTGAGTAGCCAATTGTCCCGGCTCATATAATAATAGATATGGCTGGCCCGTTCGGGCAAATGTTCCTCATGATCGGCGATATAGGCATATGCTTTTTGAGTGTAGGATTCCAAAGATTCCCCTTCCCACTGTTCAAAGTTGGCCGCCAGAAAATGGTCAAAGAACATATCCATCACCACGCCTGACCAGTGGCCATGCCGGTGGCGGATCAGTTGCTTGGCTTCCAGTACAAGGGGATGGGTGTCCGTGAAGTGATCGATGAAACGATGCAGGAGCACCCCATTTTTGATCTCTTCAGGATATAGCATGTAGTTTTTTCCTTTGACAAAATCTCCCATGAAGTTGCCCGTGAGTAGTGCGGGTTGATGGTGGGACAGCTGCAGATGAGCGAGGTAATTCATGTAGTATGGAATGGTGAGTCGGCAATCTAAACTTTTTACGCTAATAGTTTGTCCGTAGCTTGGGCTTTTTCATGTAATTGCTTGCGGCGCTACCTGCAAATTAGCGATCTTGTCCGCCGAAAATTAATTCCTATAAAATGTCCGACGCTACAAAGAAAGCCATACGCTACACTGCTGAATTGTTGAAAAAAGAAAAGGAGGAAGATCTGCGCCTGTTTAAGCAGCAGGTGATGGAGACCTCTATTGATAAGAAGCGCAAGGATGGTGTGTGCTGGTATCCAATCCAGCTAAACAAGCATTTTTATGGGACAGGGGAACGCTTGGTCATTGAAGTGGAGCGTACGAAAGGATTGGAACTGAACCATCAATTTTCTTCGGGGAAATCGGCAGGCATTTTTGTGAATGTGAATGGGCAGGCCGGGAAGCATTGGCTGCAGGGGGTGATTCAATATGTGCGGGAAGATTTGGCGCGCATCGTGGTGCAGGAGGATGAACTGCCGGACTGGATTCATGATGGGCATTTGGGTTTGCAGCTGATGTTTGAGGAGACTACCTATCGGGAAATGGAGCGTGCGCTAAGGATTGTGGAGAATGCCAGTGGCCGGGCGGCGGAATTGCGGGAAGTACTCATTGGTCCGAAGTTGGCCAGTTTTCGGGAGGCTTACCCGGAGCAATTGCCACAGCTGAATCCTTCACAAAATAATGCGCTGCATAAGATCATGACGGCAGAAGAGGTAGCGATAGTGCATGGCCCTCCGGGCACCGGGAAGACCACCACTTTAGTATATGCGATCCGACAGGTTTGTAAGAAAGAAAAGCAGGTACTGGTTTGTGCACCTTCCAATGCGGCCGTGGATTTGCTGACCAATAAGCTGGACGAAATGGGGCATCAGGTGTTACGCCTGGGGCATCCCGCCCGGGTGACCGAGGCTTCTATGCATCATACGTTGGATATGCAGATAGTGGAGCATCATGCCTATGGGGATTTGAAGCAAGTCAAGAAGCAGCGGGAAGAATATTTGCGACTGGCCGGGAAATATAAGCGTAACTTTGGGCCGGAAGAACGGGCGCAAAGAACAAGATTGTATCAGGAAGCCAGCAGACTGGGCGATGAGGCCCGTATGCTGGAAAATTATATAACAGATGATCTGATGGCCCGTGCCCAGGTGATTACCTGTACGTTGGTGGGGGCATCACATCAGTTGCTGCGTGATAAAACTTTTAAGACGGTCTTCATCGATGAGGCTGGGCAGTCTTTGGAACCGGCGAGTTGGATTCCGATCCTGAAAGCCCGCCGGGTGGTGTTGGCAGGGGATCATTTTCAGTTGCCTCCCACCATTAAATCTTTGGAGGCGGCAAGGGAAGGCCTGTCCACCACCTTATTTGAAAAGGCCATTAATGGTAATGAGGCTGATGAGATGCTGACCATTCAATATCGCATGCATGAGCAGATCATGGGTTATTCCAATCAGCAATTTTACAAGGGCCGATTGAAAGCACACCCCACGGTGCGCCACCATCAGTGGGAAGGTTTAGCACCAATGCTTTGGGTGGATACGGCCGGGGCAGCTTATTTCGAGCAGCAAAAGGCGGATAGCCGGAGTAGTTTTAACCCACAAGAGGGAAGGGTATTGCTGGACTATCTCCAACGTTTAGCAGAAATGCCGCATGAGGAATTGCCTTCGGTGGGTATTATCGCACCTTATAAAGCGCAGGTGGAATGGTTGCGTGCCGAGATTGATGGGGAATGGAAAGAACACCCCTGGTACCGACAGATCAGTGTGAATACCGTGGATGCTTTTCAGGGACAGGAGCGGGATATTTTGTTGATGAGCATGGTGCGTTCCAATGGGGATTATAAAATAGGATTCCTGCAGGATCAGCGTCGGATGAACGTCGCCATGACCCGTGCACGGAAACATTTATGGATGATCGGAGACAGTGCTACGCTATCGTCCGATACTTTCTTTGATGGATTGCTGGCTTATGTTCAAGAGATTGGAGGATACCAATCGGTGTTTGATCCGGAGTATTTTGATGGCTAGGCTGCTTCAGGAGCCTGTCAGACCATCAGTGATTTCCTTAAATCCACCTAATTTTATTCCGACAACTTATTTCCAAAAGAGGCCAATTTGTACATAAATGCTATTTGTCAAGGGTTTGACAGGAGCCTTCTTGAGTTTTAAGCCGGATTTTCATGCTTTAATCCTCGTTTAGCTGCAAGGCGGGAAAAATGAAGGAATAGTTTTCTATTTAGAGTTTTTTCCAACGAAACAGAGGAATGAGGAGAAAGCAAACTTGCCCAAATTGGGGCTATTAAAAAATCAGTCGACACGAATGAAATGTGCTGATAGTTAGCTGATTAAAGCGAGTAACTTAATCTGGTAGTAAATAATTCGGGTTAAAATGAGTCTACCATTAATATTTAGCATGAATAATCCGGCTTAGCATGCCTTAATGAGCCTGGGGATTCAGCTTCTTTTAGGATAATTTTGAGTAATGGCCCATAAATGATATCTTTCAAAAAATAGCAATTGTGCTAATTTGACAGAGCTTTTAACACATGGGCATTAAACAGAAAATCATTCTATTGGTGGTCACCATCGTCATCTTGGGAATCAGCGCCCTGACCTGGGGGATCAATAGCATGACCCGAAAATATACCGCCGAGTCCTCCATGTTTTTGGCAACGCAGATCTCAAAGCGTTATGCATTCAACATAGAAGAGATGCTCAGCTTATCATTGCATAAAGCGGACTTGTTGCAGGAGGTTTTTGAAGAAATTCAGAACAACTCCGATCGTCCCCGAAGACTGATGAATACCATATTGGAAAAGTCCGTTAGGGATGATGAAACCGTCTTTGGTGCCTGGACCATATGGGAGCCTAATGCCGTGGATGGTAAAGACGCCCGTCATACCGAAAGCTTTGGCTCCGATGCGAATGGGCGTTTCTGTCCTTATTTTCATGAAGCCGGGGATTCTATCATTATGGAATTGCCCAATGAAGATCCGGATACTTCTTTGTGGTACCTTCAGCCTAAGCTGGTGGGGATGCCCATGGTATTGAATCCCTATTGGTTCGAAGTATCCGGAAAACAAACCTTATTGGTTTCTGCCGTAATTCCCATAAAAGATGAACTGGGAGAATTCGAGGGAGTAATCGGGATTGATGTAGAACTTAAGCGGTTGCAGGAAAGGATTGAGGAGATGGGAGAGTTTGTCACCGGACGTGCCATGCTGGTGGGCAATGACGGAACCATCGTGGCGGACTCGGATCCCTCTCAAATTGGCATCCGCTTGCAGTCCTATGAGGAACGCCTGATTGATCCCATGGTGGTTTATCAGGGCGGGGAATTGGACCGATTGGTGGAGATGGATGGCCAAAAGACCTATCAGTTTTATACTCCTATCAAAATGGGCTATGGAGAAAATCCCTGGTCATTCGTATTGTTGATGCCCGAGGAAAGGGTCTTAGGCTTGTCAAAAAGAATTACAGCCCGGATATTGTTTTGGTGTTTGATAGGGGTGGTGTTTCTAATCGTTGGCTTGGTAGTGATGATCAATCAAATGGTGAGCCCCATGATCATCATCTCCAAAATGATGCGGGACATGGCCTCAGGAAAAGAGCCGGATGCCCATAAATTAGATCTGGGGAGTAAAAAACGCAGTGATGAGGTTGGGGATATGATGGAGTCTTTTGGTGTGCTGGCCCATGCCGTTCAGGAGAAGCTGGTGGCGGAGGAAGAATTGATTACCGCTTTTGAAAGCCTGGAACAGTCGAATCAACAAGTCACAACCTTAAATAATCAGCTGGAAAAGCGGGTAGAGGAAAGGACGCAGGCTTTACAGGATATCCTTCATGATTTAGAAGAGAAAAATGATGAGCTGCAGGAGAATAAAGAGCACCTGGAACAGGAGATGAAGATGCGCGAGCATGCGCAGCAGGAATTGCGAACCAGTGAAAAGCGCTATCGAACCCTGGTAGATAATGCATTAGTGGGGGTGTTTCGCCTCAATGAAGAAGGGGATTTTCAATTCCTTAATGATGCAGTGGCGACCCTGTGTGGTTATGCCACCACGGAGGAATTAATGGACGAGCAGCCCTGCTTTTATTGTATTTGGGTGAAAGGCGAGCGATCTGTAGACTTCCAGCAGGAACTGAAAGCAGAGGGCGAAGTCAAGAACTTTCAGGTGGAGATCTTTACCCGCGCTGGGGAAATCCGATATCTCATGCTAAATGCCACCTTGCAGGATGACATAATTGAGGGGATGTTGGTGGATAATACAGATACCAAAGTCGCCCTGAATAAGCTGAGAGAAAATGATCAGACCCTGCGCTTGTCCTTGAAAATTAATAATACCAGTGCCTGGGAATGGGATATTGCTTCCGGACAATTGAGCGTCACGCCGAATTTTTATGAGGTATTTGATTTTCTTCCGGAGGAATTTGATCATCAGGCCGCTTCCTTAGCCAAATTCTTTGTTGAAAATGATCATATGTTTGCTCAGGCGCAGGGCGAAGATTTGGCAACGAAATACTCAGAGGAAGAGTGGGAGCAATACGACTTTGAGGAGCGTACCTTTAAGATTCTCACCAAAAATGGAGAAGAAAGGTTTATTTTAGGGAATGAGCGGGGTATCCTCAAAAATGGAAGAAAGGTGCTATTGGGAACCTTTCAGGATGTGACCGCCAAGAAGTTAGTGGATATCAGGCTGAGACAGTACCGGAAGATTATCTCCACGGCCCATGAGATCATGGCGCTATTGGATGAAAACGGCTGTGTCGTCCGAACCAATAAGGCTTTCCGCTCGGCCGTAGGCAAAGAATACTTTGAGATTGAAGGGCGATATATCCGAGATGTTATCCCATCCCTGGAGGATAAGCATATGCGGATTCTTACACAATTTCGTCAGGGAGATTATGAAAAGACCGAAATACAAGATTGGTTCGTGCTCCATGATGGCTCCCGGCTATTTTTCAGTGTTCGGTTGCTGCCCGTATTTTCTGAAGATGGACAATATGAGGGACTTACCCTTTCCGCCCGTGATGTCACCGATATCCGATTAACGCAGGAGCGGATGGAACGGATTCTGGATTCAGTGGACAACGGGGTTTTTGAGCTCAATTATAATGAAGAGCAATTTTTCTATTCCGAGAACGTGTTTAATATGCTGGGTTATCACCCCGGGGAGTTTAAGAACTTTCAGCGGGAGGTGGTAGATTTGGTACATCCGGATGATGTGGAATTTTTTAAATCCAGAGTCAAGCAATTTATGTTTGGGCAACGCTCCCGTTTGGATGTAGAGATGCGCATGCGTACTGCCTGGGATACCTACAAACCAATCCTGATGCGGGCAGTGGATTATGAGCGGGATAGTGAGGGCAAAGCCATAAAGGTAATTGGTACAGTGACGGACATTACGGAACTGAAGCAAAAGGAGTACGATCTGAAGGCGGCCAAGGATGCTGCCGAACAGGCCAATAAAGCCAAGTCAGAGTTCCTGGCCAATATGTCTCATGAAATTCGTACCCCGATGAATGCTGTTATCGGCTTTACGGAACTATTGGAGGGGCAGATTACCGATAGTCGCCATAAGGGCTATCTGCAATCGATCAAAGCGGGCTCCAAAAGCCTGATGACACTGATCAATGATATTCTGGACCTTTCGAAGATTGAAGCCGGCCGTATGGAAATCGAGTATGAGTCCGTTAATCCTTTTGGCTTTTTTAAAGAGATCCAGCAAATATTTGAGGTGCGTATTGCTCAAAAGCAATTGGACTTTTTGATTGATGTGGATGGAGATTTACCTCCAAGTCTGATGATGGATGAGGTACGTTTGCGGCAGGTGATTTTCAACCTGATTGGAAATGCCGTGAAATTTACCGATCAGGGTTTCGTGAAATTATTGGTGAGCCGGGTGGCAGGGAAATCCGAAGGAACCGTGGGAATGGAAATAGCAGTTCAGGATACAGGTATAGGTATTCCCGAAGATCAGCAGGATTTGGTCTTTAAGGCTTTCCGACAGCAGCAGGGGCAGAGTACCAGGAAATACGGGGGAACCGGCCTTGGGCTTTCTATTTCCCGCCGATTGGTCAATATGATGGGGGGAGAAATGCGCCTGAGCTCAAAGGAAGGAGAGGGCTCCACCTTTACCATCTTTCTTCCGGATGTGAAGATAGGTGATGAACTAAAAATGAATCATCGAATCCCGGAAGAGCTGGGGCGTGGTATTATTTTCGAAACCTCTAAGGTATTGGTGGTTGATGATATTGATATTAACCGGGTACTCATTTTGGAGAGCCTGAAGAATACCGCCATTAAATTGTTGGAGGCCCGAAATGGATTAGAGGCCGTAGAGATGACCCGCCAACACCATCCTGATCTGGTATTGATGGACATCCGAATGCCTAAGATGGATGGCTATGAAGCGACTCGCATAATAAAGGGCGATCCTGATGTGGGGCACATTCCGGTGGTGGCGCTGACGGCCTCCGTGATGCAGGAAGACCAGAATAAAGTTTTTGAGGCTGGCTGTGACGGCTTGTTGCGTAAACCGATTAGTGCGGATGTGCTAATGCAGGAAATGGCGCAATACCTTCCTCATCAGTTAGAGGAATTAATAGAGGAAGAGACTTCAGCATCCTCTCAAAATGGAGCCCTTTTTTCATTGTCCCATTTATCTGAGGAACAAAAGCAGGAGTTTTTTAAAGTGATCCGTCAGGAGGTGAAACCGCTTTGGCAGCGAGTGGATGAAGACCTGATGTCTGATGATGTGGAGACTTTAGGAGGTTTGCTTCAGGCAGTGGCCAAAGAGTATAAACTGGATATTTTTCAGGCTACCGGAGATCAGTTATTAGAAGACCTGGCTAGTTTTGAATTGGACAGGATGGAACAGGGTGTGAAGAATTTTGGGATAATATTAAATAAAATGAAGTAAGCGTTAGAGAGCAATTGACATATATCATGTCTTGTTATGAATTTTTAATTTTATTCTCACTTTCCTGATCTAGGCGATAGTTTTTGGCAATTTTACAGTTTACTTTTGCTGCGTTTTTAGTAAAAGTAAACTTAAAATGAAGAAACGTTTTACCCCATTTATGGTTCTTTTCGCTCTTATGGCGATCTTCTTTGTTCAGGAAGTAAAAGCACAGAACGTTCAGCTGCACTACGATTTTAATCGCAGTCGCCCATTGAATAGTGATCAGGCACAAAACTATGGTGCACCGGTTTTCACTTCTACTTTTGAGTATTTTAAAGCCACTGAAAAGGGTGAATCCTTTATGTTTGCCGATGTGGATTACCGTAACACCAAAGATGGTGGTGCTGGTTTGTTTTATTGGGAAATTTCGCACAAGTTTTATTTGAATGAGAACAAGTTGAACTTGCATGTCGAGTATGACGATGGTTTTGCTACCTTTGCTGATGGTTCAGGGCAATTTCCGATCAAGCGTGCAGCGCTATTGGGGGTTGGGCACCCATTTGTGATTGGCGATTTGTTCCTTCATGCTACTGTGATGTACAAGTACCACCCACGCGCTTATACCAAGGCCGATGGACAGTTTACCGCCGTTTGGTTCTGGCCATTGTTCAAAGGAAAAGTGATGTTCAATGGTTTCTTAGATCTTTGGTCAGAAGATCGTAACTTTGTTGGAGATGGTGAGGATATCGGGAAGCAGGCCGTTTTCTTGGCAGAGCCACAGATCTGGTACAATGTAACCGATAATTTTGCCGTAGGAGGTGAAGTGGAGGTGTCCATGAACTTTGCAGAATACAATCCTGCTTTCAATGGCATGAACAAGTGGATGGTCAATCCTACTGTAGCGGTCAAATACACTTTTTAATTTATTGCATCAATCAACCTTTAAATAGCCTATTATTATTACTAAAATTCCCATTAGGGAATGGGAGGATATTTTCCTGATTCACCTTCCGCTTTGGCAAAAATAATAGGCTTTATTCCTAACGTTCGGTTGATTTCCGGGCATTAACGACATTAAATAATCATGGAGAAGTTTTTCAATCTGCAGGCACGTGGTACAAACATGCGGCAGGAAGTCTTTGGTGGGATCACAACTTTTCTTACCATGGCCTACATCATTTTTGTAAACCCTAATTTGTTGGGGATTACAGGAATGGATCAGGGCGCCTTGATCACGGTAACGTGTTTGGCGTCCATCATCGGTACTTTATTGGCTGCTTTTTGGGCAAAGGTACCGTTTGCAATGGCTCCGGGTATGGGGCTTAACGCTTTCTTCACTTTTACTTTAGTTAAAGGACAGGGAGCCAGCTGGGAAGAAGCCCTTGGGGTGGTATTTATTTCCGGTATTGTTTTTCTGATCCTGACGGTGATCGGAGTGCGCGAGAAAATTGTTTCCAGCATTCCGGTTTCATTAAGATTGGCAGTGGGCGCCGGTATCGGTTTGTTCATCTGTTTTATTGGTTTCCAGAATATGGGGCCATTTGTGCCTGAGGCAGGCAAAGTAGTAGGATTGATTGTGGATAATCCAGCTACTTTAGTAGGCTTGGGAACTTTTAATTCGGCTACAGCCTGGGGTTTGGCCGGTTTGGTGTTGATCGGAATCCTGGAAGTGCGTCGTGTGAAAGGATCTATTCTGATCGGAATAGTATTCTGTACATTGGGGGGCATGTTGACCGGTGATGTTCAGGTGCCGGATGCGATTATCGCCATGCCGAAATCTATCGCTCCGATTGCATTAAAATTAGATGTTTTAGGGGCTTTGAAATTGTCTATGATCGGGGCGATCTTCTCCTTTATGTTCGTGGATTTATTTGATTCCATCGGCACGATTGTGGCGTGTTCTTACGAAGCCAAGATGGTCGAGAAAGATGGTAACATTCCTGTGATTGGAAAAGTACTGGAAGCGGATGCATTGGCAACCGTGATCGGTTCCTTATTAGGTACTTCGACCACTACAACTTATGTAGAGTCTGCGGCAGGTATTTCTTCTGGTGCCCGTACCGGTTTGGCCTCTGTAGTAACGGCTGGTTTGTTCTTTATCGCGATGTTCTTCGGGCCATTAATTGGTGTGGTGCCTGCTTTTGCGACAGCACCAGCTTTGGTGATCGTAGGGGTGTTTATGTTTAAAAACATCAATCAGATTGATTTCAAAGATTTCAATGAAGCCATTCCTGCTTTTTTGACCATCATCCTGATGCCTTTGACTTATTCGATCTCTACAGGTTTGAGCTTTGGTTTTATCGCTTATACCGTTATCGCCATTGCTAATGGCAGAGCATTGAAATTGTCGCCAACGATGTGGTTCATCACCATATTATCCTTGATTAACCTTTACTTCACCATGACCGGTGGAGGAGCATAAAAAGAATATGCTTATATTCAAAATATGGGAAGCGCAGACTGTCGGGTTTGCGCTTTTTTTGTGGCTATACCTCGTAATTCCGGAGGGCTTACCAAGGGATAGAGGCGGAGACGTTCCCGGTTGATGAAGCTCTTTTGGGTGAACAATCCTTCGTCACGCTAACCAGCCCAAAGGGGGTGACAGATAACAGGGATGGGTGATCACCCATCGATAGGTATCTGGCTTCCAGCCTTTACTCGGAAAGGGTTGAGCAAGGGAAATAAATAGGACGCTGATCTGGTGTTTTGCTCTGAATTAAACCCTTTCAGGCTTTTGATTGGTGTGGTTGATTTTGCAATGGGTTTCCACTCATCGCTAATTAATTTTATCCCTTCGGGATAGGGCGGTTACGATTTGGCAACAGCCCCAGTTCTAATAAGTTTCTTTCTCCTCCTTCCTTTGTTTCGTTGGAAAAAGCTCGAAATGGAAAGCGATTCCTTCATTTTTCCCGCCAAGAAGCAAAAAGCGTACTTATGCATGAATTATCCTGCAAAAGGAGGAGGAACCCAGGTTTAATATTCGGCTTAAACCAGCTCCTCTTCTTTTTTTAATTGCTCTAAAAGCTGGTCTACTTTTAGGTTCAGGGCATCAACTTTCTTTTCTAATTCGTCATTGTTGTCCATCACCATGGCGTCCACGAAAATGGAGTTGACCAGGGAAAGGCCAAAGATACCACCGGTGAGTAGAATGATGACGAAGAAGGATTTGATGCCGACCTCCTGCCAGGGGGTTGCCGCTTCCATCATGCTTTCCGGAATTTCATACCAGCCTTCAATGGTGAAGACCTTAAAGACAGAGTAGAGAGAGCTGAGTGGGTTGCCGAAGTGTTCGGGCGAAAGTTCGGCAAACATATAGCAAGAAAGTACTGCCACAATAAAATTGTAAATAAAGAAGGCCATGATCACCAGCACGGAGGCTTTTAAGGCCCGCTTGATACCGGAGGTCAGCACCTGAATGCCGGGAATGAACCGGAAAAAGCGGATAAACTTCAGGGCTCTGGCTGTCCGGAAGATGAGCAGGAAGTCCAGGCCGGCATTGGTGTTGGGGCTGAACCAAAACAGTAGGGACGGGGTGGCCAGCAGGATCAGGAGGAAGTCGAAACGATTCCAGCCATCACGGAAATACTGGCGGCTGCCCAACAGTTTTACTTTATACACCGCTTCGGCAATAAAATAGAGCGTGAGGATGTTGTCCAGGTCACTAAGGCGATGGAGCAAGTTGGACTCCAGGTGGAAGCCTTGTAAAAAAATGGTAATTGCATTCAGAAGGATGACCAGCATAATGGCCTCTTCAGAAAAAAACAGTCGCTTTTGAATATTCATAATGCTCTCTTTTGCCGCAACAAAATTAATAAATTCTAATCCATTGGGCAGGATGAAATGCGACTATGTGTTTTAGAATTTATTGAGATATACATAAAAAAAGTATTAAATATGGCCTGATGGTAATATGATGGAGTGCTGTAACGAAATAATGATCAGCAGGCGGAGTGAAGGGTAGTGGTTTTAATCCGAATTATATCCCACTAAACTCATTAGCCAATCATAAGGAGCTTTCTTTCAGTCTGTTGTGGTTTATTTTCTTTGATGTATCATAACCCAAATATGGGCGAGTTTGCTTTCTCCTCACACCTCTGTTTTGTTGGGAAAAACTCGCAACAGGAAATTATTCCTTCCTTTTTTCCGCCATGCAGCTATAGGAGAATAAAGAAGGAATAAGCCGGCCTAAGCAATACGGAAACTTTTGGGTTCGAAGTGGACAGAATAGGAATGTAGGGTATTCTGCAGAAAGAATGGGTTTTTAAACTGAATGCGGTTTCCCAGGTGGCCTTTTGGCGGTAATTAATGCGTTCCGTTTTTTTAAAATTGCTGAATGTAATCCTTAAGGTTTACTTCTTTTGGTAAAGCCATTTTCTTTTTCAATCGGTACCTTTTTAGGTCCACGCTGCGAACGGTGATATTGAAAATAGGAGCAATTTCTTTAGAGGTAAGGTTCACCTTCAGATAAGCACACAATCTGAGATCCTCATTGGTGAGTCCCTGGTGTTTTTTCTGTAATTTATTGAAGAAATGCGCATGGGTCTCGGTGAAGGCGGATTCGAAAATTTGCCAGTCTTTTTTTTCATCAAAATTGCGCTCGATGATTTTATTCAGACTTTCTATATCCTGCTTCTGTACATATCGTTTCTGCTCCCGGATGTGAATAAGCTCCTCCTTAATCTCCTCAATGATTACCTTTTTCTTATTATTTTGGATCAGTAATTTGGAAAGCTCATTGGTCTTATCTTCTATTTCAGTCCTTAATTGTCGGGCTTCCACTTCCATCAATTTTTCGTGATTATATACCCGGATCTCGTTTAGTTTAAATCGCTCTTTTCGAAGATTTTTTAGCTTTTGTTTTTTATACAAAGTATTGAACCAAAGGAATAACAGGTAAAAGATCCCGATTATGAGCAAAAAGTATAGGCCAAAGGCAGTGGCAGAAAAATAAAAAGGAGGCTGGATTGAGAATTGGTACTTCACTTCCTCCGGATGGGCATCAGACTTCAAGTGAAGTACATATTTCCCCGTAGGGAGATTATGGAAGCTCAGCTTGTGATTGGAGGTGGCGGATTGCCATTGGTCATGATAACCCGACAAATAATAAGTATAGTGAGAATTTCCCTGAAAGTTTAAGTCACTGTAATGGAAGGTGACAGAATTAAATTTGTATGGAATTTTATTGGCCTCAAAGCCGTTGAGGGGTTTCCCACTTCGGTCGTTATTAAAGGATATTTTGGTGATGTGGGTTTTTCCTTTTGGCTTGGGACGCGCTTCAAATTTATTAAGATCAAAGAACAGGAGACCCTCAGATTGCGCGATAGCAAAGATCCGCTTAGGAAATACTTTGATTTGTTCGTAGCCGTAAATCATCTTATTTCCCATTTGCGCAATATGCGGAGGGAGAAAGACTTCCTTTTTGCTGGCGGCATCGTAGAGCATCAATTCCTGTCCCTTGCGCGCTAAATAATAGGAGTCGATAGCCGGAGAAAGATAATTTATGCCCTGCAATGCAGGTGCTGCCGGCACCCATTTTTCCTCTTCAAAAATCATGGTCTGGTGATCGGTGGCTATAAGCGCCTTGCCTTCAAAGGGAAAGAGGCGAATGCGATTGGTGGGTTCAAATATATGCGCCGCGTTCAAAGACTGAATGGTCGCGATTCCCATGCCATCCTCCTGCAATTTTATTTGATAGCATTTGTCATTAATGTCAGTAGCCAATAAATCCCCGTTCGGGAGTTCCATCAGGTCTTGCGTCTGCGTCGAAATTTCATTGAGCGTTTTTTGGTATTTTAATTGGCTGTTTTCCCACTGATAAATCGATAGCCCATAATAAGAAGACTGATATACCAAATCAGGATGTCGTTTGCTTTGGATCATATGATAGCCGCCTGCTACCGGTGATATTAATTGTAGCCTTTCGCCCTGAAGTTGATAAGTGCCTTCATTATGCCCTACAAAAATTTGGTTTTTCAGCTCCGAGATGTCCCAAATCTGCCCCTCAGAGGCAGAAATTTTGCTAATCTTTTGTGCATAGGGCTGCCCTTGTTTTTGACTGACAAATAAACCCTGGTTGGTCGCGATATAGCATTTTGACTGAAAAATGTGCGCATCGTATACACTCCCGAGTTGGTCATTAGGAGTGGAAAGAAAAGCAATAGGGGAGGCCATGTCAATGAGGGCAATACCATTATCCGTGCCTATCCATAGTAATTGATCTTTCAAATGCAGGGCATGGATCCGGTTATTCGGTAAGCCATTATCCGTGTGAACATGTTGGGTGATATGTCCTTCCAGGTCGCCAATGATCAGCCCTCCATTCATGGTTCCAAAAGCCCATTGTTCTTGATCGAGGCGCACCACTTTATTGAGCTGATAATTTTTCAATAGGTCATTCATCGCGCTGTTAAGTGGGCCAAGTTGGCCATTCTTTAATAAGAATAAGCCATTTTTCAGACTTCCTAAAAGCAGACTGCCATCCTCTAAAGGGGTGATGTAGATGATCTGATAAGGCTTTAATTGTGCGGGTTGATCAAGCGGCAGGCGAACAATGTCGCGGGCCAGATTGGTGGTATAAATACCCTTTGGAGCAACATGATAATAGATTTTTCCATTGTGCGGGTAGGAGTAGGTAGTGTTTCCCGCATTAATCTTTTCATAACCAATATGCCCGGCCTCATCAATAAAATAAAAACGATCGAAAGACTGGAAAATGGTTTTGCCTTCAAAGGGATAAATCTTCCAGATATCGGCATTTATATTAGCTAATGAATGAAATCCTGAGGCAAGATCATGTTCAAGAAAATAGCCCAGGGTTTTATTCCCCCCGACAAATATCGTGTCTCCTGAACAATAGACACTCCGGGCAATATGCGGTAGCTTCATCAGTGCCCATTCTTCGCCGTCATATTTTAATAATCCCAGGGTGTTGGCAACATACAGATTACCTTCTTCCGACTGATGAATATCCCAGTTTTGGTTTTCAGCATGATAATCCTGCTTTTCAAAAACGATGAGATCAGGGGAAATGGTACCTGTGGATTTACCGGCAACTTCCTGAGCGTAAGCTAGTGAAGAGATGAAAAAGAGTGAAATAAAAAATCCCCGCATAGTACATGTTTTAAGCATGCAAATTTGTGTAATATTCATCAGTATTTCACGCTAATGAAGGAAAAGTTAAGCTTCAGCTTTATTAATTAAGAAATTACTAAAATCACCCAAAGTCATTTGAGAATTTTTCACTAATGGAAATAAATTCGACCTCAAACTAAAATAATTCAAAATTGAGGCTTTTTTGTTGATGACTTAAGATTACATCACCCAAAAAAATAAGGGGTTTTAGGTATGATTTTTTTAATAGTGTAACTCCTTGTAAATCAGCAAATGTAATCCTTTTTAAAACGAATGATGTGCCTTTGATGATGTGCCGATTTGCGTATTTACCGCCTGCTTTAGCACATCTTTGTTTGAGGCAGGGAACTAATCGGAATATTTACATCTCCTTTTTTTTCAATGCCAGGTCTTTTTGTGACGGCTCGATTGAGCATACTTCATGGAAATCAAAAAGGCTACCCGCTTAAGTTATCGCTGACTTCGAAAATTATTTTAACGATTTACATTTAATTTATCATGACCAAAAAACTATTCTTGTTTTTTATGATGCTTGGAAGTTTCTCCGCTTTTGCGCAAGATGCTTTTGAGGTATCAGGTGTCGTCAAGGGAGACGATGGAGAAGGTCTTCCCGGCGTGAGTGTGATTATCAAAGGGACCACGCATGGGGTTTCGACCGACTTCGATGGCGCCTTTACGCTTTCGGGGGTCTCCGCGGAAAATACCCTGGTATTTTCTTTTATAGGAATGAAGCCACAGGAGTTTGTGGTCGGCAATCAAACATTTTTTGAGGTAGACTTACAGCAAGATGTGGAGAATTTGGAGGAAGTGGTAGTGATCGGTTACGGTACCTCCAAATCAAAGGATTTGACGGCCCCAATTGCGAATGTGGACAATAAGGACTTGAATTCCATGTCGGTTTCTTCAGCGACTGAGGCTATTCAGGGTAAAGTAGCCGGGGTAAATATTGTTTCCAGCGGTGCTCCGGGAGAGTCTCCTCAAATGCAGATTCGAGGCATCGGTTCCTTAAATCAAAGTGATGTACTTTATGTGGTGGACGGTATGCAGTTGTTCGATATCGCCTGGTTGAACCCGAATGATATTGAAACGATGAGTATTCTAAAAGATGCTTCTGCTTCTGCGATCTACGGTATGCGTGCTGCTGGTGGGGTAGTGATCATTACCACCAAAACCGGTGCGAAGAATGAAAAGATGCGGGTGTCTTATGACGGTTACTATGGAGTGCAAAAAGTGACCCAACGTTTAGAGATGGCCAACTCGGCGCAGTATGCTGATTTTATCAGATCTTCCAATAATTCTGATTTGATTAAGCCCATAGATGCGGCCATGGAAAGATATGGAAGTGTGGATGGAAATCCTGCCATCTCCACGGACTGGTATGACGAGCTGATCAAATCAGCACCGATTCAAAACCACAATATCTCCATCATGGGAGGAACGGAAAAGTCCACCTATAATGTGAGTCTAGGGTATTTTAGCCAGGGCGGTATTATGAATGAAGGTCAGGGGAACTATGAGCGTTTTTCATTGAAGACCAACTTTTCGCATACCGTATCAGAGGCCTTCAATTTTGGTTTGAACATGACCATGACCACCGAGGATCGTATGACAGATGATGATCGTGCCTTCTTCCAGGCCTATATTGGTAGCCCGATGTATCCGGCCTATGATTATAGTTTACCGGATTCGGAAGCTTATCCAAAGAAGTTTGCCAATCCACACAATTTGGGATTTGATACTTATTATACCAACCCATTGGGAGTGGCCTACTATCATAGCAATAACAGAACACAAAATTTCAGAGTATTACCAAACCTTTACGCAGAATTCCGTCCTTTCAAAACGGATAAATTGACTTTCCGTTCCAGCTTGAGCATGGATTATATCAATTCCAGAGGAAGTAATTTTACGCCGGATTACCAAATAGGAAATACCGTGCAGCCTATTAATTCCCTAACGAAGAACCAATACTGGACCTATAATATGGTTTGGGATAATTTCGCTACCTATGAAGAAGCATTCGGGAATCATAATTTGAAAGTAATGGTAGGTTCTTCCACTATTGAAGAAAACACCCGCTTTTTAAGCCTTACTGCTCAGGGGGTACAGGATCCCAATTATATCCATACCGGAGATGAATCTACCTTAACGGGTTTTGATGGTGGGGACCGATACAGAATGCTAGGTTTGTTTACCCGAGTATCTTACAACTATGATGATCGCTATTTGGTGACCGGTATGATTCGTCGTGATGCCAGTTCCAAATACCAGGAAAAATGGGGTACTTTCCCTTCCCTGGGATTGGGTTGGGTAGTGTCTGAAGAAGAATTTTTCAAGAGCTGGAACCAAAGCACCCTGGATCATTTTAAACTAAGAGCGTCTTATGGTGATTTGGGGAATGCGCAAGGGGCTGCCAATACAGGTTTTGCTGCTATTTTGAATGGAGGATTGGGACAGTCCGGTCTTTTTGGCGGAAGCCTGATCATGCCCGGGATGATTCAGCAAGGGACTTACTCTCACCTTAGTTGGGAGCGTACCCGTGAATTCAATATTGGTTTCGAGTCCAAATTATTTGATTACCGTTTGAACTTTGAGGCCGATTATTTCAATCGTCAGACATTAGACATGATCATAATGCCGCCATTGTCCAATGGTCTTGAACCTACTTTGCAAAATGCCGGAGATATGAAAAATACCGGTCTGGAATTGGCCCTGAATTGGTCGGATCAGATTGGAGATTTCTCCTACAGCCTTGGAGGTAATTTTACCAAGATTAACAATATGGTGACGAGTTTAGGTGGGGCGCCTTATATTCAGGCCGGCACAGAAGAGTTCCCTCAAATGTTGATGCCTGGTGAGGCCGCATACAGCTTCTATGGCTGGGAAGTAGCGGGTGTTTACCAGAACCAACAAGAGATTGACGACTGCCCGATTGCACAGGCCAACAACCTAAAGCCTGGCGACTTCCGCTATGTAGACCGTAATGGAGATGGCGTGATTGATGAAAGTGATCGTACCATTTTGGGAGATCCAAATCCGGACTTTTACTATGGCTTTAACTTCAATGTAGCCTATAAAAATATCAGCCTGTCAGCCAACTTCATGGGCTCACACGGAGGCACGATACTGAACAGAAAACGTGCGGATATTAACAAACATGCCGGTAATAACATTGATGCTAATTTAGCGAACAATCTTTGGACAGGAGAAGGAAGCACCAACGCCTATCCTTCTGCTGAGGGAATGTTTAATACCTGGAATAACGGCCGATTGAACAGCTTCTATCTGGAAGATGCCTCTTTCTTCCGCCTGCAGAATATTCGCCTGACGTATAATTTGCCATCCTCGGTGATGGAGAATTTAAAGATGACCGGCGCTTCAGTGTATTTGAATGTAGACCGTCCGTACACCTGGTTCAATACCAACGGATTCACACCGGAAGTACCGGGTGGGGTTGATGAGCAAACTTACCCCATACCAGCAGTATTCTCCTTAGGGGCATCTCTTACTTTCTAACGCTTAAATAGTAACGAAAATGAATATCAGATATAAATTCATCGCAGTGCTTTTGGCTGTAGTATCCTTAAGTTCCTGTAGCAACTGGTTGGATATCAATCCGGAAGGGGTGGTGCCTTCAGATGATATCGATTTCACTGATCCTAGTCAAATGTACGGTCCGGTTTCCGGTGTATATGCCGAAGCGCGTACCAGAATGACGCAGTGGGAAATTTGGCCTATTTTGAATGTCCGCGGGGATGAAGTAACCAAGGGGGGAGGCTCTGCCGCAGAGCAGATGGATTACAGCAATATTGAAAACTTCAATTATGCAGCGGCTAAAAATTTCTGGGCGATGAACGCTGCCTGGGAAGCTTTTTTCAAAGTGGTGAACACGACTTACTTCAACGAAGAGCTATTGGACCGCTTTTTGGAAAATTTAACGGATGAGGCGGATGTGGCACGTGCAGCATCTTATCGTGGGGAGATCGTGTTTCATCGTGCCTTGGCGTATTTCTACCTTCATCAGTTATGGGGAGAAATTCCATTGGTGGATCCGGAAAATGTAACCAACGCCTATTTGTATAAATCCAGGGTTGAAAATGTGCGCGCACACCTTCATGAGTTGCTTGACTATGCTATTGATGTTTTGCCGGAACAAAATGAACTACAGGGTGCGGTAAATAAATATACGGCCATGACACTGAAAGCAAAACTGGCACTGATTGAGGGAGATTTCGAGTTGGTAAAAAGCCTGACGGATGAAATCATCAATAGTGGCACTTATGCTTTAGTGGCTCAGGAAGATTATTACGACTTATTTAAAATTCACGGTAAGCTTTCTTCGGAATCCATCTATGAGTTCCAATTCTCGGATTTTGATGCCGGTGATGGTCCGCAGATTTATGCTGATGCATGGTTTCAGCATCAGGGACCCAGAAATAACCCGGTGCCTATTACCGGTTGGGGATTCATGCTTTTACAACCTGAATACCTTGATTTCCTGAACCAGCACAATAATGGAGAGAGAGATGAGGAACGCTGGAATCTGGCAGTCTTAGAATCCGGGACAACTACTCCTTCCGGGGATGAGATAGCGGAATTTGATCCGGATTATATGGAAGGTAAAGCCCACTATAATGGCAAGGCTTATACGCCGAAAGATCAGATGACCGAGGGACGTCCGGATTATGGTACGAATAACAATGTGCGCGTTTTACGCTATGCGGATGTGTTGTTAATGAATGCAGAGGTGAAAGCCCGACTGGGAGGAGATGCGGCCACGCCATTGAATTTAGTGCGGGAGCGTGTTGGTTTGGCGCCCATTGCCAGCCCTACGGTGGATCAAATTTTGGAAGAGCGTCGTGCTGAGCTGTCAGTAGAATGGGGAGATCGTTTTAATGATTTGGTACGCACCGGACAGGCGGCTAGCGTCTTGCCGGGTTATGTAGCAGGAGAGTCCGAGTATCTGCCTGTGCCTTTGCGCCAGGAGGACTTGAACCCTAATTTATTACAACCTGCTATTTAATCGTTTTTTGGGGGCACGTCCCCCAAAATATTATTTGAAAAAAATAGGAACGAAAAGATGAGTCTAATGAAATTTATAAATTGGAAAAAATCAGCTATTCTGATCGGTGCAGTGGTGAGCGCCTCTTTTGTTCAGGCTGCTGATACTGATAAAATTCCCGGTTGGAAAAGCTATAGTGGGGATGAGCAGGTAGAGTTCAAAGTGGATTCCCTTTTGTCCATGATGACTCTGGATGAAAAGATTGGGCAGATGAATCAGTATTCTGCCAACTTTGCTCCTACCGGAGAAGTAGCGGATAATCAGTCCGGGCTTTACCTGAAAAAAGGGATGATCGGTAGTACTTTTAATGCTTTTGGAGCAGAGAACGTACGCATGTTGCAAGAGCAAAATATGAAGTATTCCCGATTGAAGATTCCAATGCTTTTCGCTGCGGATGTTATTCATGGATTGGAAACCACATTTCCTATTCCATTGGCGGAAGCTTGTTCCTGGAACCTGGATCTTATGGAGCGCACAGCACGTGCTGCTGCCGAGGAGGCGACAGCTTCTGGTGTGGCCTGGAACTTCGCCCCGATGATTGATATGTCTTTTGACCCTCGTTGGGGACGGGTAATGGAAGGTGCCGGAGAGGATGTTTTCCTGGGCACAGAAGTTGCGCGCGCCAGAGTAAAAGGTTTTCAGGGGATTGAAAACCCGAGTGACCTGAGCCAGAATAATACCCTGATTGCCACGGCGAAACACTTTGTCGGATACGGAGCTGCTCAGGCCGGTCGCGATTATAACTCGACCGATATCTCAGAACAGCAATTGCACGAAACATATTTCCCTCCATTCCAGGCTGCTATTGAGGAAGGCGTAGGTTCTTTCATGACTTCCTTCAATGACCTGAACGGTGTTCCGGCCACGGCCAATAAGTATTTATATAAAAACATCTTGCGTGATTCCTGGAATTTCAATGGCTTGGTGGTAACGGATTATACGGCCATTTTGGAGTTGATTGCGCACGGCTATGCTCAGGACCTGAAGCATGGTGCACAGTTGGCTTTGGAAGCAGGTATTGATATGGACATGATCAGTGAGGCTTTTGTGGCGCACTTAAAAGCTTTGGTGGAAGAAGGTAAAATTTCTGAAGGCCAAATTGATGTAGCCGTAGCGCGTATTTTGGAGATGAAATTTTTGCTAGGCTTGTTCGACGATCCTTACCGTTATTGTGATGCCATGCGCGAGCAAGAGGTGTTGATGAATGATAAATTCGTGGATTTGGCATTGGAGGCAGCGCAAGAGTCCATGGTGTTGTTGAAAAATGACCACAATGTTTTGCCTTTGAAAAAAGAGGAAGCGAAAAAAGTAGCTTTGATCGGTCCTTTTATCAATGAGCGTGAAAGCTTAAACGGCGAGTGGGCCATCAAGGGTGATCGTAGTAAATCCGTTACGGTAAAAGAAGGCTTGGATGCGAAATACAAGAAATCAAAGGTGAAATTCACTTATGCCAAAGGGACAGATCTTCCGTTAATTGATCCGGTGACGCAAAAAGTAGCCGTAGCTGAGCCAAGTGAAGAAGGTTTTGCCGCTGCTGTGGAAGCCGCAGAGAAAAGTGATGTGGTATTGGTAGCCATGGGGGAAAACTACCACTGGTCAGGAGAGGCGGCAAGTCGCTCAGATATCACTTTGCCTGGTAACCAGCGTGCCTTATTGAAAGCGTTGAAGAAAACCGGAAAGCCGATTGTTTTGGTGTTATTCAATGGTCGTCCATTGGATTTATCCTGGGAAGCCGAAAATGTTGATGCGATTGTGGAAGCCTGGTATCCTGGTCTGATGGCCGGAAACGCTGTGGCGGATATTATCTCCGGAGATTATAATCCTTCCGCAAAATTGGTGATGACTTTCCCTCGCAATGTAGGGCAGGTGCCAATTTTCTATAATCAAAAGAATACCGGTCGTCCTTTCAATGATCAGGCTCCGGCGGATTATCGTTCCAATTATATTGATGTAGCCAATACGCCATTATATGCCTTTGGCCATGGATTGTCTTATACCAATTTTGAGTATAGCAATTTGCAATTGAGTGAGTCTGCTTTCTCCAAAGGTGGAAGCATAGAAGCCAGCATTGATATTACCAACACCGGTGATATGGATGGAGAGGAAATTGTCCAGCTTTACATTCATGATAAGGTGGCTTCCGTTACCCGTCCGGTAAAAGAATTGAAAGCTTTTGAAAAAATTGCCCTGAAAAAAGGGGAGCGTCGTCAGGTGAAATTCACCATTGATGAGGAAATGATCGCTTTCATTGGATTAGATAAAGAGAAAATAGTGGAGGCAGGAGAATTTGAACTTTGGATTTCCAAAAGTTCTGATGACCAAAGCCAATATGCTACTTTCAGCTTTCAATAAATAATCGTTGCCTGAGGCCTAAGGCTTCAGGCAACCTTTTTCCTACAAGTTTCTACAAGAAAAAGAACCCTTTTGTCTGCTGCCTAAGCCGAATTATTCACCGCCATATTTATTAACTGATCACAAGTAACTTAATTTCAGTCCATTACAATTTATTTACTTTGATTTATTTAATAGCCCAAATTTGGGCAGGCTTGCTTTCTCCTTATTCTTCAGGATTTTACCGGGAGGGCAAAAAAATGCGAAAAGGTAAGCTCCCCTGGATTTGGCCCATTATTTAACCGAAAAAATAGCTGTAATGCATTAGTAAAGAGCCCTTTTGCGAGTTGGTTAATCGTGAAGATGTATAATTCGGGCTAACTGTGGAGCCGGAAAAGTTGTTTTGCATCTTGAGGATTTTGGGGAAATGATTGCCTTGGGATCTATCGGAATATTCAGTCAAAAATTTATCCTATCGAAAAATGAGTTTACGACCTTTTCTCCTTAGTACACTACTGATCCTGGCCCAGATGGCTTGCCAGTCGCCGACTTCCCGGCCCTCCAAAAAGTCCCAACGCCCCAATATTCTGTTCATCATGTCTGATGATCATGCCGTTCAGGCCATCAGTGCCTACCAACATCCCATCGGGAAATTAGCCCCCACACCAAATATTGATCGCCTGGCGGAAGAAGGTACCCTTTTCGAACAAAATTATTGCGCTAACTCGCTGTGTGGCCCTAGTCGCGCCAATATCCTCACGGGTAAGCATTCCCACATCAATGGTCTGATGAAAAACGATGGCACTAAATTCGATGGCCATCAGCAAACGATCCCCAATTTGCTACAGCAGCAGGGGTACCAAACCGCCGTTATCGGGAAATGGCATTTAGTCTCTGATCCGGTGGGTTTTGACTATTATAAGATATTAAATGATCAGGGGGAATATTTCAACCCTGACTTCATTACCAAAGACACTATTCAGCAGGAGAAAGGGTATGTCACGAATTTAATCACCCGCTTTACTAAGGAGTGGCTGCAGAAGCGTGATCCTCAAAAACCCTTTTTTCTGATGATGCACCACAAAGCCCCACATCGTAATTGGGTGCCGGAACCTCAGTATTATAAGCTTTTTGAGAATACGAAATTCCCGGTGCCGGATAATTTCTTTGATGATTATCAGGGACGAAAAGCCGCAGCCACGCAGGAAATGAATATCTACCGGGACGCCTATGAAGGACATGATCTGAAAATGGTGACGGGCGTAAATTCCGATTCTCTCCTTTATGACCGCTGGCCTCAGGTATTCTTTGGCCGCATGACGCCTAAGGAAAGAATGGAATTCCTCGAGGCTTACCGCGATAGAAATAACGATTATTACACCACAGCTCGCACAGAGAAAGAAAAAGCGGAGTGGAAGCTACAGCGCTATCTGCAAGATTACCTCGCCACCGTGAAATCGGTGGACAACAGCGTGGGGGAAATCTATGACTACCTTCAGGAACATGACCTGTTGGACAATACCATTATCGTCTACACTTCAGATCAGGGCTTTTTCCTCGGAGAACATGGCTGGTTTGATAAACGGTGGATGTATGAGGAATCTTTCCGGATGCCATTGCTGATCCGCGACCCTTTCCTTGATCAACCCAAAGCTAAAGTAACCAAACTGACGCAGAATATTGATTTTGCGCCTACCTTTCTGGAGATGCTCGATATGGAAATTCCAGCCGATATGCAGGGAGAATCCTTTCTGCCTTTGATGAAAGGAGAGGAAATTCCATGGCGAAATGCCCTGTATTATCACTTTTATGAATTTCCCGGTTTCCACAGTGTACGCGCTCATGATGGCGTGAAAACCGATCGCTATAAGCTCATTGACTTTTATAGAGATGGTAATTTTGAATTATTTGATTTGCAGGAGGACCCTTCGGAAATGAAAAATGTCTACGGAGCCTCAGGATATCAGGAGATTCAGAAACAACTCCATCTGCAGTTGGATTCTTTAAGAAAGCAATATCAAGTTCCCCCAAAATATTTGAAATAGTTAGGATGGATTTATTGAAACAATCAGGATTGATCTGCATCTGTGCCTTTTTTTTGGCACTGAATGCTATCGCCAAAGACAAAATTAACCTTCAGGTACAGGGTTATGACAGCCATGTGGACCTTCGATGGGACCAATCAGAGGCGGAGGTAAGTTACCAAATATATGCGCGACCCAAAGGATCCGAATCCTTCGACTTGCGTGCCACCACTTCCGAGGCGCGCTATCTGGATTTCGTCACCGACCTGGGGCGAAACTTAAGCCTGGAATACAAAGTAGTGCCCCTCAAAAAAGGGAAACCCCAGCAAGCCTCTGCGATCGTCGAAGCGCAGATTAAAGATTTTTCCGATGAGGAGCTCATGGAAATGGTACAGCGATATACCTTCGACTATTTCTGGGACTTTGCCGCCCCGAACTCTGGGCTGGCGCTGGAACGCTCCCATGACCCCAAGGCAGCAATTACCCTTGGTGGCGGTGGTTTTGGTTTGATGGCGGTGATCGTTGGGGCAGAAAGAGGTTGGATAAGCCGGGAGCAGGCGGTAGATCGCTTTTTGAAAGCTACCCAATTTTTATCGGAGATCGAGCGTTTTCATGGCATGTGGTCCCATTGGTATTATGATAGTGGAGAACTGAAAGCTTTTTCCGAGTATGACAATGGTGGGGATATAGTAGAATCCGCCTTTATGGCGCAGGCGCTATTAACCGCTCGTAGCTATTTCGGTGGTGCTACTCCTAAAGAGGAAGCTTTGCGAGCACGCATCACCGACCTTTGGGAAGGGATGGAATGGGATTTTTATACCAATGGCACCAATGGGTTGATCTGGCATTGGTCCAAAGAGCATGAGTTCAAAATGAACCATAAAATTAAAGGTTATAATGAGTGCCTGATTACCTATATTTTAGCAGAAAGTTCTCCTACGCATTCCATTGCCCCGGAAGCCTATTGGGAAGGCTGGGGAGCATGGGATAATCCGGAATTCGGGACTTATAAAAATTATTATGGCATGACCCTGCCGCTGGGAAATACCATTCAGATGGGCGGGCCGTTATTCTTTGCGCATTATTCTTACCTTGGACTGGATCCTCGTGGACTGGCGGATCGTTTTGCGAATTATTGGGAGCAAAATCGTCGCCATACCCTGATCAACCGGGCCTACTGTCTTGACAACCCTTATGGCTGGGAAGGCTACGGGGAAAAATTATGGGGACTGACGGCCTCAGACCTTGTTCCTGCCGGCTATGGAGCTTCCGCCCCGGGCTTTCAGTTTGATAAAGGCACTATTGCCCCAACGGCGGCCATATCGTCCATGCCATACACGCCGGAAGAGTCCATGGAGGTTTTGAAATATCTGTATCGCGAGGAAGGAAAAGATGCTTTCGGAATTTATGGTTTCTATGATGCAGTGAATCCTACCTATAAAAAGCGGGAAGAGGATTGGGTGCGAAAAAATTATATTGCCATTGACCAGGGACCACAGGTGGTCATGATTGAAAACCACCGTAGCGGTTTATTATGGAAGCACTTTATGCAAAATGAGGATATTCTAAAGGGCTTAAACAAGCTAGGTTTTACCCGATTTGGACAGCCGATTGAGGTGAAATAAATTGATCAGATGAATGATTAGTTGTAAATTTTCAGGGGTATAGCTTTGCTGTAAGGAAGCAATCCGTTTTCCATCGGTTGCCTCCTTCTCTTGTTTTTTAACCGGAATTAGGCATGCTTCATTTCTTATTTTACTGAGAGGCGGAAAAATGAAAGCGTTTTCAAATTTGAGTTTTTGCCTAAGAAGTAGCCGAATGAGTAGAATACAAGTTCCTCCAATTTTGGACTATTAAACAATTCGCAATGCCACCTAAAACTTATTGTTGTCGAGCCTGTTAATGCGGCGCACTGCCTCTGGAGGTAAAGACAGCCTGCCTTTTTACTCACCCAAACGGTAACACTATGAAATCAATTTTACCTTTTTATTTCGTGTTTTCATTATTCTATTGGCTCACCATTGGAAAGCCCCATTCGGTACAGGCGCAAATTATTCAGCCTTCAACCGACTATAAAAGTTATCCTGCTGTGGTGACCAAACCGCTGGATCATTATCAGCGAAAAGTATTTGTTCAGGGAAAAGATAGCCTGCAATACCGCATCTTGTTTCCTGATAATTTTAATCCTCAGAAATCCTATCCCCTGGTATTGATGATTCATGGAATGGGGGAGCGTGGAAATAATAATGCCAGCCAACTCAACAATGGTGGTGCATTTTTTCTTGATTCCGCTTTCCGGAAAGCGCATCCTGCCATAGTGGTATTTCCGCAGTGTCCCCTGGGCACGCGCTGGGACTCCAAGGTGATGCCCGGAACAGCAGAGGAACAATATGGCAATGCCAAAACGCAGTGGTACTGGCAATATCAAAAAGCCGCCAACAAAGACTTACAATTGCTGATGGATTTTGTGGCCGATTTCACCAAAAGAAGCGGCTACATAGATCAAAGTCGTTGCTATGTGGGGGGTATATCTATGGGAGCGATGACAGCCTTTGAGCTGGCCTATCGAATGCCGGACACTTTTGCAGCAGGTTATTTTATGTCTGGTGGAGGTAATCCGGCGGATATCGCAGAAAAGCTTCCTCATATGGCCTTTAGATTGATGCATGGAGATGCGGACAATGTGGTGGACTACAGTTACTCATTAAGAATGTATGAGGCGCTAAAGGCTGCCGGAATAAGCGTGAAATTGGATACCTATCCGGGGCTTGGACATGGCCCTTGGAATGATACCATGTTTCAGGAGCCCGGGCTTATGGACTGGTTATTTGAATATAAAAAATAGTTTATATCATATATAATTGCATATATTTTGAAAAATTGGTTAAAAAGAATGAGCCTTGCGGTCTCTGTACTGCTAGGCATGAGCAGTCTCACGGAGGTACAAGCTCAGGATCAAACGTATTGTAATCCTCTGAATGTGGATTACACCTATATGATTTACAATTCCGTTCGCGACATCTCTTACCGTTCCGGGGCAGATCCTGCGGCGGTAGAATTCCGCGGAGAATATTATTTGTTCGTTACCCGATCTATGGGCTACTGGCATTCCAAGGATTTGGTAAGTTGGGACTTCATTAAGCCTGAGAACTGGTATTTTCAGGGCTCAAATGCGCCCACGGCCTTCAATTATAAAGATTCCTTATTGTATGTGACCGGTAACCCTTCCGGAAACATGGTTTTACTATCCACTGATGACCCAAAAAAAGGAAAGTGGGATGCCGGTGTTACCATCCTGAATAACCTGCAGGATCCGGAATTTTTCATTGACGATGATGAATCCGCTTATATCTATTGGGGATCTTCTAATATTTACCCCATTCGTGCGCGCGAATTAGATAAGCAAAAGCGCTTTGTGCCTGGAGAAGAAATCCATGAGTTGTATAATCTGGATGAGGAAAACCATGGTTGGGAACGCTTCGGGGAGAATAATTTCCACCCGACCCTGAAAGAAGGCTATATTGAAGGCCCGGCCATGACCAAGCACAACGGTAAATACTACCTGCAATATGCTGCTCCGGGAACGCAATTTAACGTTTATGCGGACGGTTATTATATGGCAGACAGTCCGCTTGGCCCTTGGGAATACGCTCCGAATAACCCGATGTGTATGAAGCCTGGAGGCTTTATCAATGGTTCTGGGCATGGTACCACCATGAAGGACAAACATGATCAATATTGGCATTTTGCTTCTATGGCTTTAGCTTCTAATTCCCACTGGGAACGCCGCCTGTGCATGTTCCCTACCTATTTCGATCAGGACGGGCTCATGTATTCCAATACGGAGTATGGAGATTATCCACGCTATGGGGCGGATCACCCCAAGGCAGGGGAATTTACCGGCTGGATGTTGCTGTCCTATAATAAGCCTGCCAAAGTAGCCTCTTCTTTGATTGAGATCAATAAATCCACCGCAACTGATGGTGACTATATCATTGATACTTTACAAACTCGCCAGGAAAATGGAGCATTGTATGTTTCAACGCTGACGGATGAGAACTCTAAATCATATTGGGTAGCGGAAGCGAATGATGCGGCGCAATTTGTGGAGCTAGACCTTGAGCAGGCCGGGGATATTTATGCCCTACAAATTAATTTCCATGATCATGAGTCCATGCTTTTTGGTAGACCGGAAAATATGCATCACCGTTACACCGTGGAGACTTCATTGGATGGTAAGGAATGGAAAACCATTGTAGATAAATCTAATAATTGGAAAGATGTGCCCAATGAATATGTGCAACTGAAATCCCCTGTTAAGGCACGCTATGTAAGGTATAACAATATTGCGGTGCCTACGCCAAATTTCGCGATGTCCGAATTTCGGGTATTTGGAAAAGGTAGCGGAAAATTACCGGCTAAGGTACGTAATTTCCAATTGGACAGAAGCAAAGACCCAAGAGAAGTAGAGATGAGTTGGGATGCCGTTAAAGGAGCGCAAGGCTATAACATTCGCTGGGGTATTGCACCGGATAAGCTATACCAATCCTGGATGGTTTATAATGAAAACTCCCTTAAGATTCCATCTTTGGATAATGGAACCGATTATTATTTCTCTATTGAATCTTTTAATGAGCATGGTATTTCTGAAAAAACGAAGCCCGTTTTAGTGAAATAATAAATGATCCGCTTTAGCGCGTGTTTTGAACACGCGCTTTTTCGTTTTATCCAAATGATGCAGCGCCGGCTTTAACTCGATTTATTCACTGCTGAATTTATGGGATCGGCCCAATCTGCTTTTAAACAAGCGCATACTTTTAATTACAGCTATTTTTCTGTGGTTGTTAGTAGCCCAAATTGGGGCAGGCTTGCTCCTTATTCCTCTGCTTTCTTAGAAAAAATTCGGAATAAGGAACTATTCCTTCACTTTCCCGCCTTGCTGCTTTCCAAAGATTTACGGATGCAGCATTCGGCTTATTGGTTGCAGTTTAGCCCATCCGCTTTTAAATCGGATGGGTTTTCTTTTATAAGCGTGTATAAAAGCCAAAATGTGAAAGCCGAATTATGCACCCTTGGATTGTTGAGGTCATCATCAATCGCACATTATTTATTGCGCCCATTTTTCCATGATGCTTAATAACCTCAGCATGGGTAAGCTTACTTGCTCTTCCTTCCTCTGCTTTAACCCGAATTATTCACCGCTAAATTAATCAACTAAGCATAAATGACTTTATTTCAGTTTATTATAATATGTTTTCTTGTATTTATAATAGCCCAAATTTGGGCAAGCTTGCTTTCTCCTCATTCATCTGTTTCGTTGGAAAAAACTCGAAATAGGAAACTATTCCTTCATTTTTTCCGCCTTACAGCTAAACGAGGATTTAAGAATGAATATTTCGGGTTAATGGAGAAAACTCGAAATGGTGGAATAGTCCTTCATTTTTCATGCCTTAAGTGATCTGAGGATTTTAGCCCGGATAGTTCGATTCAAGGAGGGATAATTCAGCTGTAAACTAAAAAAAATGATAGATAATAGTGTGATTTTACCTTACTATTGATAAAAATAATCTCAATAATTAAAAAGAGAATAGGTCTGGGCAAATTTGGCTTTACGGTAGCATTCAATGGGTGATATCGTAAAAACCTTAAATTGCGGAGTAAAAATTAATCCATTTTTTCAAAAATTTTAATCCTCACTATTTTATTAAAATTGAAATAAATTGGAGTGATCCATTTATCCATTGAATTAAAGCCACAAATTGATTATTTTTCGAAATAACGTTGGCCAAACCGTCAACAAATGGGAGCCGGTCCGCGCACTGTTATCTACCATTAAAAAACCTTTAGCTGACTGCTCCTTTCACCACAACCCATGATATCATGAGTAGAACGATCATCGTTTCCAACAGATTACCCATTAAAGTATTAAGAGATGAGGCCAATGAGCTGCAATTTGCCACCAGTGAGGGGGGATTAGCTACTGGTCTCGGATCTGTTTATAAACAAGGCGATAATTTATGGATAGGCTGGCCGGGCTTAGCGGTGGATAATCAGGAGGAAGAAGAAATAGTTTGTGATAAATTGAAATCCGGCAATATGTTACCTGTTTTCCTGACCGAGGAAGAGGTGCATGAGTTTTACGAGGGTTTTAGTAATGAGACCCTTTGGCCGATATTTCACTATTTTTCTTCCTATGCTAATTTTGATGAGGATCACTGGAAGGCTTATCAGCGCGTTAATCAGAAGTTTTGTGATATTATTTTAAGTGTAGCGAAACCCGATGATACCATCTGGGTACATGATTATCAGCTGTTATTGGTACCGCAGATGATTCGCGAACAGCTTTCAGAAATCAGCATTGGCTTCTTTCAGCATATTCCTTTTCCTTCTTTCGAAACATTCCGGGCTATTCCATGGCGCAGAGAATTATTGATGGGCCTTTTAGGGGCTGACCTGGTAGGTTTTCATACTTATGACGATATGCGTCACTTCTTAAGCTCTGTATCTCGTCTGGCTGGGATGA
The DNA here is from genome assembly GCF_036244895.1 of Persicobacter diffluens. Lineage (NCBI taxonomy): Bacteria > Pseudomonadati > Bacteroidota > Cytophagia > Cytophagales > Persicobacteraceae > Persicobacter > Persicobacter diffluens. Next base: position 2,454,297 of record NZ_BQKE01000001.1, on the reverse strand, counting down.
AAGTGAATCAGGCACAGGTGGTGATGGGCAACCGCACCGTGACCGTGGACGCTTTCCCGATGGGGATAGACTTCGATAAATATGAAGGCATGGCGAGTCATCCGGACACCTTAAGCAAGGAAGTGGAATTTCGAACCAGTATTGGCAAAACGAAGATGATCATTTCCATCGACCGACTGGATTATTCGAAGGGAATTCCGAACAGGCTGAAAGCTTTTGAACAATTTTTTGAGCTGTATCCCCAATATATCGGCGAGGTTTCCTTGTTTATGATTGTGGTGCCTTCAAGAGATACCGTGCCCCGCTATAAAGAGTTAAAAGAAGAGATTGACCTGGCAGTAGGGAGGATTAATGCAAAGATTGGTACGGTGAACTGGAAGCCGATTCATTATTTTTACAGATCCTTTAATATCCACGATTTGTCTGCTTTTTACCGGATGGCAGATGTGGCCTTGGTTACGCCTATGCGGGATGGAATGAATTTGGTCGCCAAGGAATATGTGGCTTCTAAATTGGATAATAAAGGGGTACTCATCCTTTCAGAAATGGCAGGTGCCTCCAAAGAGCTGTCGGATTCTATCTTGATCAATCCAAATGATATCCACAGCCTGGCTGATGCCATCTTTGAAGCTTTGGAAATGGAAGTGGAGGAGCAGAAGATTCACATGGCCGTGATGAAACAAACCATCAAGCGATATAATATTCACCATTGGGTAAGCCTGTTTTTGGAGCAACTGGAAGCGATAAAATCCGAACAGAAAGCTTCTGGCGCAAGGCATTTGGTCGCCAATCTGCAGGGCGAATTGGTGGCTCAATACCAGTCCTCTGAGAAGCCATTGTTATTTTTGGATTACGATGGGACACTTTCAGGTTTTCATCACGATCCGCAAAAGGCGAACCCTGACGAACATTTATTGAATTTACTTTCTCATTTGGGAACCTCCAAAGGACATGTGGTCATCATTAGTGGACGTGATCGCGAGACCCTGAATAAATGGTTGGGGCATCTGCCGGTGGATTTAATTGCCGAACATGGTGTATGGTACCGTTATCAGGGGCAAGAATGGAAGATGCCAAGTGCCCTGAGTGGCGCCTGGAAAGAGCAGGTAGGCCTGGTGATGGATACTTTTGTGAACAGAACGCCGGGTTCCTTCGTGGAGGAGAAAGATTATTCGCTGGCATGGCACTACCGCAAGGCCGAGCAGGGTTTTGGCGAGTTGAGAGCGCGAGAATTGGTGAATCACTTACGTTATATCACTCACGGAATGAGTCTTCAGGTCTTGGAAGGAGATATGGTGATTGAAGTGAAGTCCAATGAGGTGAACAAAGGAAAAGCGGCCCGACGCTTCATGCGCAAGTTTGAGCATGATTTCCTGATGGCCATTGGCGATGACTGGACCGATGAGGATACTTTTGAGGCGGTAGGAGATCAGGGGGAAACCATTAAAGTGGGACGTGCAGCCACTGAGGCGAGTTATTTTGTGGAAAATTATCAGGAAGTGAGAAAGCTGCTGGACAAGTTTGTATTAAGTAGTATTCCTGCCGAATAAAATTTTGTTTAACTATTCAAAATCTGCAAGCCCCGAAAGGGGCTTTTTTTTTGGTTCGTGACCTAAGCCAAATTATTTGCTTCCAGATTTATGGGATCGACTTAACCCGAATTATTCACCGCTAGATTTAGCGGGTCGATATAAAAATTTAGTGATCAGGTCGTTATTGTTAATTTTGTCAAATTATCAATTGCTCAAATTTGGGTATGCTTTCTCCTCATTCATCTGCTTCGTTGGAAAAAACTCGAAATAAGAAACTATTCCTTCATTTTTCCCGCCTAGCAGCTAAACGAGGATTAAAGCCTGAATAATCCGGGTTAAGTGATTTATTTGCAGTTTAATAAGGGTAAATGTGCTGATTTATTAATACCTCAAATTTGGGCCAACATGATTTCTCCTTATTCCTCTGCTTGGTTATGAAAAACGCAAAATAGGAAACAATTCCTTCCTGTTTCCTGCCTTATGGCTAAAGGAGGATTTCAGCAGGAATCATCCGGGCTAAGCCCGATATTTTTTTGGCTTTTGGGAAAATCCCTTATTTTTCGAAAAATTTGACTATGAAGGAAATTGCAGCAAAAAGGAGATCTGAAAATATCTCTGAATATATCCTGTTTCTGTATCAAATGGAGGACCTGGTGCGGGCTTTTAATTTTGATATGGAGCAGATGGAGGAATATGTGGTGAAACATTTTCCGGTAGAGGAGGAAGAAAAGGAGGCGCAGCGAAAATGGTTTTCAGCTTTGATCCGGCAGATGAAAGCTGAAGGCGTGGAGCAGTCCGGGCATTTGGCTTCTACTCAGGCGGAAGTGGATAAAGTATTTGACTTACATATGAAGCTTTTAGTGGAGGATGCAGAGTATCAAAAGCTTTTCAATGCCGTAAGGCCTTCCATTCAGTTTTACCTGCAGAAGTCCGAAGGCAAAGTATCGAATCCCATGCAGGTTTGCATTAATGGTTTGTATGGCTATTTACTTTGCAAGATGACGGGCAAGCCGGTAGCGGAGGAGGATAAAAAACATGTGGAAGCCTTTGGCGACTTGCTGGCCTATCTTTCTTATAATTTCAAGGCCCTGGCTTTATAGGCGAGCTAAAGACAAAAAAATAAGGATGAGTTATTCATCCTTATTTTTTTTGAGGGTCATTTTAATATTCTCTTTGGTGACCTTTCCCACCCAAAGGTGCTCTTTGGCATCAAACATAACAGGCTTGTTGCCGCAGTTATTGCTACAACTCATTTTGATGCACTGATAGTCCTTAAAGGCATTGTGCTTTTTGGCCCATTTGAGCAACCCCTTATTTTTCTTTTTGCAGTTTTTACCCATGCAAAAAAACAGGGTCTTTCGGGAAGCCTTCAGTGGGATCATAGCATTTTTAAGCGTCTGGTTTAAGGGTCAAACTTGCCAGATATTGATCCTGTTCGTCAGTCATTAATAAATCACAATAAAAACCTGCCTTGTCCGCAATTTCCTGCATGGTGGCAAAGTCCACATACACCCATTTAAACCATTCGCCCTTCAGGCTCTGGAATTGGTAGCGGAAGTCAATTTCCCCATAGTAATGATCTTTAGGTTTGGGCTGATCATCATAAAGGTAAGTCACATCCGAGCTGTCAAAAAGGATTTCTCCGCTGTCATCCAGCAAAGTTTTTAACTTTTCTAACAGGGTGGAAACTTGTTCCAGGGTTTGGGCTAATCCAATGCCATTCATCATCAGAAGAATGGTGTCAAACTTTTCATCTTCATATTCGAAGATGTTGGCCACCTGGGCATTTTTGACGCCACGCTTTTTCATCACATCCACCGCCCCCGGAGAGGTATCCAATGCGACCACTTCACAGTCACGGTTTTGTAATTCCACCGCAAAACGACCTGCCCCGGCTCCAACGTCCAGTACGCGTCCTTTGCAAGTTTCCAATGCTACATATTCCAGATCAGACATTTCGTCTTCTCCTTCAAAGAAGTAAGTGATGGGCATTTCATCCGCCTCACCAAATTGGTTATGGATAAAAAAGTTAGCATCTCGGTTGCCTGCCCAGTATTCCTTCAAGCCTATGCCGAGTACATCTTTAATCATATCGAAATCGTTAATTATGGCTTTAATAAAACAGCTTTTTTCGTCCTTTGAAACAAAATTGAAGGAAAAAAATCAGAAAATTTCGGGCGAAAAAAAAACGATCTCAAATGCATGAAATCGTCCTTTTTATTTCTTATAATGCCGTTTTGTTAATTTCGACTGCGAAAATCAAACGCTTATCTTTTCAGCATATTCAGCTTGATTTGCGTCAGTCTTCTTTTGGTATCCTGCGGGAAGTCACCACGCATTACCCAGTCATAATAGGCGGGCTCACGTTTCAGAACTTCTTCTACCGGCTTGCCTTTGTGCTTTCCAAAATTAATCAATGGAACGCCCTCCTCCGAGTACACCATTCTTCCGGCTAGGTCCACCTGATTACTGGAGCTGATGCGGTCAATCACTTTCATGTCATTTTGAATAGTACCCAACAAGTTTCCTTTCATGTCAAAGGCCTCTTCTCCCTCGTACTTTTCTACCTGCGCCTTAAAGACCTCCAGAGTGGCAATTGTATCCGCCTCAGCAGAGTGGGCATCTTCCAGTGTTTTGCCACAATAAAATTTGAAAGCGGCAGAAAGATTACGCTTTTCCATCATATGGAAAATTTTCTGCGCATCAATCAGGTTCCTTTTGGTGATGTCGAAATCAATCCCCACGCGGTTAAATTCTTCCATTAATAGTGGCACATCAAAGCGCACAATATTGAATCCCCCCAAATCACAACCTTCCAGAAAGCGCGCCAAATCTTTGGATACTTCTTTAAAGGTAGGGGCGTCCTTTACATCCTTGCTGTAAATGCCGTGGATCAGGGAAGTTTCAACCGGAATCGGAATTTCCGGATTAATTCTGGAAACTAATTTTTCCGTGCTGCCATCAGGATTTTGCTTTACAAAGGCATATTCCACGATACGGTCAGCTGTTATATTGACACCGGTAGTTTCTAAATCGAAAAATACCAGTGGCTTGTTTAATTTTAAATTCATGATTGCGTTATCGTTGAGCGCAGATTGCGCGGTGTTGTTTATTTGGTCCAGTCGTCGGCAAGTTCCATAATTGGTACTCCTGCCAAATTTCCGGAAGTCATGATCAGTAAGTTGCCTTCCTTGGCCAAACCACTGAAAGCGGCTTTAAGTTCTTCGGCATTGCGCACATATTGAATATCATCCTTTTTAAAGGCAGCCTTTATTTCTTCCTCCGAAATTGCAGGTAAGCCTTTGTGCTGAAGTACCTGTTCATTCACCAGGATGATAGGCTGTTTCGCACTATCCAATGCTCCGGCATATTGGGGAAGGAAATCTTTATTTAGAGAACTAAAGGTGTGTAATTCCAAAAGCACCTGAGTGTTTCGGTCTTTGAATTGCTCGGCAACCGCTTTGGTAGTGGCCATGACTTTACTGGGCGAATGGGCAAAGTCCTGATAGACCATGGCCTCCGGGGTGGTTTTCAAAGGCGTCAGGCGTTTGTTGGCGCTTTCGAAAGTAGCCATGGCTTCGTAAAACTGTGCATCGGTAATGCCCAATTGCTTACAGATGGCTTTGGCACCCGCCAGGTTTTCCATATTGTGTTCGCCAATGATATTGACCGCCACTTTGCCATTATCGGTTTTCAGGAAAGTTTGTCCGTTTTCCACCGTATAAGGGTGTGTCTTATAAGGAATGCTGTTGACATCCGTTCTTTTGGTCTTCCCGATTTTCTTCACTTCCGGATCCTTTTCATTGTAAATCAGGGAGCCAGCCTTGGGGCTTTGGTCAGCCAGGTCATGGAACAATTGCACATAGCCTTCATAAGTAGGGAATACGTTAAAATGATCCCAAGCAATACCGGAAATCAAAGCGATGTGATGATGGTATTTCAGGAACTTCGGGACACGATCCAGGGTGGAGTTCAAATATTCGTCTCCTTCAATGATGATGACCGGAGCGTCCGAAAGCTGCACGGAAAGGTCAAAGCCTTTAACCTTAGATCCGACAAGGTAATCAAATTCCTTTTGCTGAAAGTTCAATACGTGCATCACCATGGCGGTAATACTCGTTTTGCCATGGCTGCCAGCGATGACCACTCGCTGCTTATTTTTGGATTGTTCAAAGATAAATTCCGGAAAGGAGTAAATCTTCAGCCCCAGTTCCTGTGCTTTGGCAAGTTCCGGGTTGTCCTCGCGGGCGTGCATTCCCAAAATGATGGCATCCAGCTCAGCATGAATGTTTTCCGGATTCCAGCCATTGTGCTCCGGCAGCAGGCCTTCGGTTTCCAAAGCTGATTTGGCAGGGTCGAATATTTCATCGTCAGATCCGGTGACCTGATGTCCGGCACGTTTTAAAGCGATGGCTAAATTGTGCATAATGGCGCCGCCAACCGCAATTAAATGTATCTTTAGGGAATTATGATTCGTCATGGATTTCATTTAGAATAGAAAACAAAAATAGAAATTTATTAAAGGCGCCCAAAGTTTGCCGGCCTTATTCGATGCCATGCGATTATGATTTTTTAAGATGGAAAGGGAGAATGGGAAGGAGATTGAACTTTGGGAAGAAAAGAGGGTTTAGAAGTCTTGCTTCCTTGTTTGGTTAGCGTATATTTGCGAACTTGTTTCACTGCTAAAATTTCCCATAATAGGATTTTAGTGTGATTCGACTTAAATTTTGACGGCATTCGCCATTTCACGAATATATGATGTCTGAGGAAAAAGAATTGGGTGCAGGAGCTTTTCGCTTGCCAGTTACAGGAAAAGAGGGGGTAGCCAAACTGCCAACAAAAACAAAACTGCCGACTACCTTGGCTACGGGGAAAATCCCTCCGCAGGCCAATGAATTGGAGGAGGTGGTTTTGGGTGCGTTAATGTTGGAGAAAGATGCGCTGACCAATGTGATTGATATCCTGCGTCCGGAAAGTTTTTATAAAGAAGGGCACAAATTAGTCTATAAGGCCATTCGTGATTTGTTCAATGACGCTGAGCCGGTGGATTTGATGACGGTGACCAACCGTTTGCGTAAGAATGGTGATCTGGAAAAAGCCGGAGGGCCTTTGTACCTTTCCAAGCTGACCTCCAAAACTTCCAATGCTGCTAATGTGGAGTTTCATGCCCGCATTATTTCTGAGCAGGCTATTAAAAGAGAACTGATTCAGGTGGCCTCTAAAATCCAGACGGAGGCTTATGATGATACCCGTGACGTATTTGAGCTGTTGGATGATACGGAGCGCTCGCTTTTTGAGGTGACCAACTCCAATATTCGTAAGTCCGTATCGGATATGCGTTCGGTAATGGGGCAGGCCATTGCGGAGCTGGAAGCCAAAAAGACCATGAAGGATGGTTTGACCGGAGTTCCTTCCGGGCTGACCCAGCTGGACCGCGTGACGGCCGGATGGCAGCCTTCCGATTTGGTGATTATTGCGGCTCGTCCTGCGATGGGTAAGACGGCATTCGTATTGACAGTGCTTCGTAATGCTGCGGTAGATTTTGACAAACCTGCGGCGATTTTCTCTTTGGAGATGTCCAACGTACAGCTGGTGAATCGTTTGATTTCAGCGGAGGCGGAACTGGAGTCCGAGAAGTTGAAGAAAGGGATGTTGCAGGACTTTGAGTGGGAGCAATTGGTGGAAAGAACCAACCGGTTGACGAATGCGCCCATTTTTATTGATGACACCCCGGCACTGTCCATACTGGAATTGAGAGCGAAGTGTCGTCGACTGAAGGCGCAGCATGATATTCAAATCATCATCATTGACTATTTGCAGCTGATGTCCGGAGATTCCAAGTCCGTGGCAGGTGGTAACCGTGAACAGGAAATCTCCTCCATCTCCCGAGCTTTGAAAGGTTTGGCCAAGGAGTTGAATGTGCCGGTAATTGCGCTTTCGCAGTTGTCTCGTGCGGTGGAAACCCGTGGTGGTGATAAGCGTCCACAGCTTTCCGATTTGCGTGAATCTGGTGCGATTGAGCAGGATGCCGATATGGTAATGTTCCTTTACCGTCCAGAGTATTATGGAATTACACAGGATGAGGCCGGTAACCCGACAGCGGGTACTGGTGAGGTGATTATTGCCAAGCACCGTAATGGTGCGCTAGACACCGTTCCCTTGCGATTCATCGGTAAGTACACCAAGTTTGAAGATTTGGATTTAGGCGGATTCCAGAACTTCTCCCGCATTCCTGATGGCTCTGCTTCTTTCGATCCTGAAAGTAATGGGATGATTATCCAGTCTAAAGCCAATGAGGGCTTAGGAGAGCCGCCAACAAATATGGGAGTGCCTCCGGAAAGTGACGGGCCGGCGCCTTTCTAAGAAAATTAAGATTTATAATTTTATTCGATAAATGAAAAACGTTTCTAATTGACAATTGGAGACGTTTTTTTTTGTGCCTACGAATCCTTGTATTAATTTGAAATTTAATCATCAATCGAGGCTCATAAATTATGGATTTTTGGGATAAAGCCGGAGAGGAGAAACCTCCAATAGCAGGAACCTGGACCAATTTGTATCTGTGGACTATTGGTATTTTTTGTTTTTATGTCATCATATTCACCATCTTAACACAGGTATTTTCATGAATTGGTTAGACTGGATTGTCTTAATCGGAACGCTGCTTTCCATTGTCGGCTATGGAATTATTAAAACGCGGAATGCGAAGGATATCAAGGGATTTCTGTTAGGGAATAAAGAACTGAAGTGGTGGACGATCGGGATCTCTATTATGGCGACGCAGGCTTCAGCCATTACCTTTTTGTCTACTCCGGGGCAGGCTTATGCCGATGGCATGCGCTTTATGCAGTTTTATATTGGCATGCCTTTGGCCATGGTGGTGCTCTGTGTTACGGCCATTCCCATCTTTTATAAGCTGAATGTTTTTACCGCTTATGAGTATCTGGAAGGTCGGTTTGATTTGAAAACCCGTTCCCTGGCGGCCTTTCTTTTCCTTTTTCAGAGGGGATTGGCGGCAGGGATTACCATTTATGCGCCCTCTATTATTTTGTCCACCTTATTGGGCTGGCCCTTGTTTCAAACGAATCTGATTATCGGGGTACTGGTCATCTTTTATACTGTGTCCGGTGGAACGAAAGCAGTAAGCCAGACCCAGCAACATCAGATGACCATCATGATGGGGGGAATGATATTAGCCGGTGTTTTAATTGTATATCTGTTTCCCAAAGACTTCACGCTTTCTGATGGGGTCGCCCTGGCTTCGGGTCTGGATAAGATGGAGCTTATTTCCTGGAAATTTGATCTAAGTGATCGTTATAATATCTGGTCCGGAATATTGGGAGGTTTTTTTCTTTTCTTATCATATTTCGGAACCGACCAATCGCAGGTACAGCGTTATCTTTCTGGTAAGTCAATGACGGAGAGTCGTTTGGGGTTGTTGCTGAATGGCATTTTGAAAATCCCCATGCAGTTGATTATACTTTTTATTGGGGTACTGGTGTTTGTGTTCTTTCAGTTCGAAAGGTCGCCGCTGTTTTTCAATACTTCCGTCGTAAATCTGGTATATCAAACGGAAGGCAGGGAAGATTTTCAGGCCCTTGAAAAAGAGCATGAAGCAGTTTTTGAAACCAAAAAACAGGTGATCGCATCATGGGCGAATCAGGACCATTCCCCGGAGTTGATGACCACCATTAATGAGCTGAATGAAAAGGAGCAGGAGCTGCGGGCGCAGGCGGTGGAGGTGATTAAGGCCAGTGTGCCGGAAGCGGAAACCAGAGATACCGATTACGTCTTCATTACTTTTGTGATGCGCTATTTGCCGCATGGGATCATTGGCTTGCTGTTGGCGGCCATATTTTCGGCGGCCATGTCTTCTACTGCTTCTGAATTAAATGCTTTGGGTTCCACCACTCTGGTGGATATTTATAAAAGAAACATTAAAAAGGACGGAGACGATGAACATTATCTGAAAGCTTCGCGCTGGTTTACTTTTATGTGGGGTGTTATTGCGCTGATTTTTGCCTCTTATGCGTCTATGTTTGAAAACCTGATTCAGGCGGTCAATATTATCGGATCTTTATTCTACGGCACTATTTTGGGGATTTTCCTGACCGCCTTTTACCTGAAAAAAGTTCAGGGAGATGCGGTGTTTGTGGCAGCGCTGATCGCAGAAGTGTGTGTGGTAATTTTGTATAAATTCACGAATGTCGGATATTTGTGGTTCAATTTGATTGGTTGTGCTTTGGTCATATGTCTAAGCATGATTTTTCAGCAGTTTTTCAAAAATAAACAAGAGGTTACAGCTTAATGGGGCGTAGGATAGTGATCATCGGAGGAGGTGCCGCGGGCTTTTTTGCCGCAGCGAATTTGCAGCAATTACCTAATGATGTGGAGGTGGTGATTTTGGAAAAATCGAATAAAACCCTTTCCAAGGTAAAGGTTTCCGGTGGAGGTCGATGTAATGTCACCACTTCATTGGATCAGGTCGGGCAGTTAGTGAAGCAATATCCTCGTGGTGAAAAGCCGCTCCGGAATTTATTTAAAGCCTTCGGACCTGTGGAGTTGCGCCAATGGTTTGAGGAAAGAGGGATTCCCCTGAAAGCCGAGGATGACGGGCGTGTTTTTCCTACTTCAGATAGCTCTCAAACGATTATTGATTGTCTTCGGGAAGAGGCACAGCGTTTGGGGGTGAAGGTCATGCATGGAGAACAGGTCGTAGATTTATCACAAAAGCCCGAAGGATGGACCGTGACCACTAGTGGAGGAAAGCTATGGGAGGCGGATTTGGTAATGGTGGCCATAGGTGGTCATCCGAAATCTGCTGCATATGATTGGTTGTCCGCCTTGGGACTCGAGCTTGAAAAGCCCTTGCCTTCTTTATTTACTTTCAATATTCCGGATAGTCCATTGCTGACTTTGGCCGGTACTTCCGTGCCTTCCGCAGAGGTGAAAATTGCCGGCACTAAATTTAGTTATACAGGTCCTTTATTAATTACCCATTGGGGTTTAAGCGGACCTGCGGTATTAAAACTTTCCGCTTTTGCGGCCCGGCATTTAGCGGAAAAGGATTATCAATTTCAGGTATTGGTGAAATGGGATCAGGAATGGAATGAAGATGCAGTCCGGAACTGGGTGAGTGAAAACCGGAATAGTCAGGCGAAGAAAAAGATAGTGAATTGTCCGCTACGCCCATTGACACAGCGCCTGTGGAGTACCCTGATGGAACTGGCCGGGATTCCGGAAGAGATGCGCTGGGCGGATTTGCCAAAGAAAAGCGCCAATAAGCTGATTAATGCGATGGTATCGATGCCATTTGAAGTGGCGGGAAAAACCACCTTCAAAGAGGAATTTGTTACGGCCGGAGGCGTAAAATGCAGTGAAGTGGATTTTAAAAGTATGCAGTCCCGAAAACTGGCCGGTTTATATTTAGCCGGAGAAGTATTGGATGTGGACGGGATTACCGGTGGTTATAATTTCCAAAATGCCTGGAGTGGGGGGTATGTGGCTGCCCGGCATATGGTGGAGCAGCTAAAAAATTAACCAGAATTATTCGCCAGTAAATAAAGTGAGTCAGATTAAAGGACTTATTTCCCATTCAATAAGATTGGGTTGCTGATTTGTTAATAACCCAAATTGGGGCAAGCTTGCTTTCTTCTCATACAGTTGCTTCGTTGGCAATAACTCGAAACAGGAAAAATTCTTTCATTTTTCCCGCCTTTCGGCTTATCGAGGGTTTAAGCAGGAATAATCCGGGTTAACAGTTTCGGAATGCAATTCCCAATACCGGGCTTGTGCTTCACGAACAATGTCGATGGCGGAATTTTGATCTTCCCAGCCTTCCAGATCCATCTTATGATCCTCAAAGCGGGCATAAGCTGTCAGGAATAGTTCAATCTCTTTCATTAAACCGGCGTCTACCTGATGCAGGTTGAATATTTTATTCCAGCGAGGATCTTCCACGGGAATGCAAATGAGTTTGTGATCCGGCCCTTCCTCTTCCAGCATTTTGAACAATCCGATGGGGCGGGCGTGAATTATGCAGCCGGGAAAGGTAGGCTCATCAATCAGCACCAGGGCATCCAGGGCCTTGTGGTCTTCGTCTAGCGTATTCAACACCAGGCCATATTCAGCCGGGTAACGAAGGTTATGGAAAAGGGTGCGTATAAAACGAATGCTTTTGCTTTCCTCCTCCCAAACATAACGGTTTTTGCTCCCCTTGTTGGTTTCTACTAATACTCTGATGTGTTCTTCTTTGCGGTGGGGGTTCATAATTTTAGTAGATTGTGTTCCTTGAGGAGCGGAGATTATTGACTATTTTTGAACGGCAAATGCTGCGTCGTATAATAAAAATACAAATTATTCTAGTTTTCCCAAAAACAATATTATTTCGAAATGTCAACAGCGCTTTCACATCCGGTCAACTTTAAGGTGTATCCTTATCAATTGGCTTTTAAATTTGATGCGGGAACTTCCCGTGGGGTCCTAAAAACCAAAGATACCTGGCTGATCAAACTAGAGTCGGGAGGAAAGGTGGCCTGGGGTGAAGCAGGGCCGTTGAAAGGGCTAAGCATAGATGATGTGCCGACTTTTCAGGAAGAAATCGAAAAGAAATTGGAGCGCTGGGAAAGCCTTCAGGAAGTGCCTGACCGTTTGGATGCCATCAGTCAATGGGCCAAAGAGCAGGTGCCGGATCATTTGCCCGCTTTTCGTTTTGCCATGGAGACTGCCTTTCGGGATTTATTTCAGGGCGGGATACGGAAAATATTTGATACGCCATTTTTTAACGGAGCCGAATCGATTCCGATTAACGGCCTGGTGTGGATGGGAGAAGAGGATTTCATGGCCGGGCAGATGGAAGAAAAACTGAAAGCCGGTTTTGCCTGCATCAAGATGAAAATCGGGGCGATTGATTATGATCGGGAGATGAACTTACTGCACCGATTGCGTAAGCAGTTTACCGCCAATCAGCTGGTGTTGCGGGTAGATGCCAATGGGGCTTTTGCGGAGGATGAAGCGGCTGAGGTATTACGGGATTTAAAACGGCTGGAGATTCATTCCATTGAACAGCCGGTAAAAGCAGGGCAATGGGAGGCCATGGCCAGACTTTGTGCGCAGGAAATTACGCCCATTGCCTTAGATGAGGAGCTGATAGGAGTGATGGCGGCTTCGGAACGGGAATTGTTAATGAAGACTATTTTGCCGCAATTTATCATCTTAAAGCCCACTTTGGTCGGGGGGATTCAGGATTCACTGGATTGGATTTCTTTGGCAAATAAGTATAGCCAGGGTTGGTGGATGACTTCAGCGCTGGAATCGAATATCGGGCTGAATGCGATAACTCAATTGACTTCTTTTCTACAGGTGAAAATGCCGCAGGGTTTAGGGACCGGGCAGTTATATCACAATAATTTTGGTTCTCCTTTGACCATCAGGGAGGGAAGTATCCATTATAAAAATGAGTTGCCTTGGGAAATTGGACTGGAATAAGTCCAATTATGCACCGGTAAATGTGGTCTGTCAACAAAACTCCCGTATCCACTTTGGGCTAGGGGTGTTTTTAAACAGAATATAGCGCCGACAAATTCCTCAGTCCGCGCAAAGGTTTTATTCTCGAAGCAATAACAGTATTTTATTTGATTAATAATTGTCAAAATCAGGGCAGGCTTTCTTTCTCCTCTTTCATCCGTTTTCTTGGAAAAACTTGAATTAGGAAAAATTCCGTCATTTTTTAGCCTTGCAGCTAAACGAGTATTTAAGCATGCATAATTTGGGTTCAGCAGGGATAATCCGGCTTATTAAGGCAAAAGCCGGGCTAAGGGCATGATCCAATAAAAGCGGTCAGTTATAAAAAAAAACTCCTCCAACCCAGGAGTTTTTTTTATGTCTTTTTTAAAATTCGAAAACCAATTTAGGTTATTGGGTTTCCATTTTAGCCGCTTTCGCTTTGTAAGGATTTTATCTTCGGGGTCGGAAACTATTTTCACAAAAGGAGGATATTTTTTTCAATATTGAATTTTTTCCCAAAAAAATTATGCATAAATTATAATAAGCGTAATGTATTGGCGATGGGAAACATACTTCCCGGATCGATGGTATCTTCAGGGTTAAACTTTTATTAAGCTATTAGTTTCCTTTTTGGTGTATGAATAGTGGAGTTAATAATTGTTTTTCTGATTTCCTGTTGAGCATGATGGGGGGTGAAAATTTCCTGATCGACAATGCCTTCGTTTGATTTAACCTAAAACAAACTTTTTCCTACTTATGAAAAAAGGAGTATTACTACTCGGCATGCTTGTAATGATAGGCATGGAAACTATGGCCGCGGGTTACCAGGTGCTTTTGCAGGGTAACCGCAACACGGCGATGGGTAACCTTGGGGTGGGCTTGCAACCTGATCCCTCCAGCGTTTTTTGGAATCCCGGCGCCTTAGCTATGGCGCGCCAAAGTGGTGTTGCCCTTGGGGTGAATATCATTAATTCAAAGATCAATTATTGGGATTCAGAAACTCCCGGAAGCAGTTATACCACTACTACGGATTCCCCTCTGGGTACGCCATTTCATGTTTATGGGGCGTTTCAGCCCAAAAACAGTGAGGGGGAATATAGTAATTGGGCCTTTGGCCTGGGGGTTTATACGCCTTATGGTTCTTCTGTGGAGTGGGATCCTGCCTGGAAAGGGAATTCGCTATTGCAATCCATTGATTTGCAGGCCATCTTTTTTCAGCCCACGGTGTCTTACCGTATTTCAGACAGATTTTCTGTAGGGGCCGGATTGGTGATTTCCACGGGTTCCGTAAACCTTCAAAGAGGCATTCCTCAGGTGGGTCCTGATGCGGGTATTGAGCTGGATGGTTCCGCTGATATTGCCTTCGGTTATAATGTGGGGCTTTACTTCCAGGCTTCAGAAATGGTGAATCTGGCTTTTAGCTATCGCTCGAAGGTAGATGCAGCAGTGAAAGGAGGCGATGTGACTTTTAAAAATATTCCGGCATCCATTTATGTCACGGGCCTATTCCCGGAGGGAGGTACTCAGTTTGATGCCACCTTACCTTTGCCTTCAGTGGCCTCAGTGGGGGTAACGGTAACACCGGATGAAAAAGTGACCATCGGCTTTGAGGGTAATATTGTGGGTTGGTCGGCTTACCAGTCTCTGACTTTTGATTTTGTAGATCCTATCAACGGCGAGCTCAGAACCTCTTCCCCTCGTGATTATAAAGATGCGCTACAATTTAAATTAGGGGCGGAGTATTTACTGACTCCCGCCTGGGCATTAAGAGCGGGGATTTACTATGACCAAACGCCTGTTCAGGATGGTTATATGACACCGGAAACGCCCGGAGCGGATCGAACCAATCTAACCTTTGGCTTTGGATGGATGCCCACTGAGCATTTAAGGGTGGATGCCTCTTTTCTTTGGGTAAATGGGCAGGAGAGAAGACAGTCCTTTGCTGATGCGGCCAATGCGGGTACCATTGCCGGCTTCGATGCCGATGGTAATGTGACGGATGTGAATGGTCCGGTACAGGAAGTTATGCCGGGAACATATAAGTCTACCGCTTTGATCGGTGGTGTTACGGTGACCTATTTGTTTTAATGCCTAATATTTTGACTCATGAAATTAATGAATAACTATATTAAATTATTGGCCGGAGCAGCCTTATTATTGGGCTGTCGGGAGATTCAGGATGTGCCTTCGCCTTCGGCTGGAACAGCTGATTTTTCCAAATATGTCGCGGTAGGAAATTCTCTGACGGCCGGATATGCCGATGGTGGTTTGTATGAAGAGGTGCAAAAACAGTCCTACCCCTTAATGATCGCCAACCAATTGCGTGAAGTGGGAGGAGGAGCATTCTCTCAGCCGGAGGTTCAGGGAAATGGTTCCGGCTATTTGAGGTTTGCGGGTTTGGACGCCAGTGGTTTGCCGGTTTTAGAGGCGGAAGAAGCAGATCCCTCTTTCCTGCAAAATTTATCAAATGGCCCGAATTTTGGCAATATGGGCGTTCCGGGTATTCGTGTGGTAGATGCGGCAGTGCCTAATTATGCTGATTTTAATCCTTTCTTTGCCAGAATGTTTCCTGGAGAATCCGCACCAGTATCTTATCAGGATGTCCTGACGTCCTCCGATCATACCTTTTTCACCATGTGGATGGGTAATAATGATATTTTAGGCTTTGCGGCTTCCGGTGGAGTAGAGGGCGTTGGAAGTCCATCGGACCCCTCGACCGGTTGGATGGATCAAATTACGCCTACGTCAATTTTTTCCGGTGCATATGCAGCTTTAACTGCTGTGATGACCGCAGGTGATCAGAAGGGATTGTTGATTTCTGTGCCTGATGTCCTGGATGGTGCCTACTTTACTACGGTGAACGCGACGCTATTGCCATTACTGGAATCTCCAGCGGTGGCACCTTTGGTAACCTTTGATCAGGCAACGGCGGATCAGGCGAATTTATTATACTTATTAGGCGGCTTTAATGGGGCTAATTTCGTGGAAGGAATCAATTTACCTATGATTCAGTTAGGGCCTGGTACTTCCAATGACGTTCGAGCTTTCTTACCAGAAGAGGATTTGGCCTTGTTGACTTTTGTGGAAGTGCAAAATGAAATTTTGGTAAATGGAATGGGGTATTTGAACTCGACTAATGTAACGACCCTGTTAACCGATATTGCTACAGTAGAGGCCGGGGGATCGGTGCCTACGCCACTCATTATTGTTTTAGGATTGATTACCGGCGATGATGCCACCCTGGCAGGTCTGACCTTACAGTATGTGGGGGCACGAAATGCGGGTGCAGATGCCGCCACACTGGATCGTATTGCCGGTCAGGTTTCCTTGGCTACCGGAGGACAGGTAGATTTAAATGTTTTGGTGCCGGCAGCGGAAGCTGAGGTCGGAACGCGTGCATTATTGGCGCCCATCCCCACCCAATATGTGTTGGATAATGGCGGAAGTGACAATTATCCCAATGAAATTGAAAGTGTAAAAACGGCTACCACAGCATTCAATGCTGCCATCAAGTCCATTGCAGATGCCAACCCCAATTTGGCTTATTATGATATTCAGCCATTATTGGATCAGGTGATTCGTGGCTATTATGTGGACGGGGTGACGATTACAGGGGGTTATATTACCGGGGGAGCCTTTTCAACCGATGGTATTCATTTGACACCCAGAGGATATGCGGTTGCTGCTAATGGAATTATAGGCGCGATTAATAATAATTTTGCCGCCTCCATTTCACCGGTTTTGGTGAATCAATACCGAGGAGTTGAATTTCCATAATCCTTAACCCGGATTATTCAGGCTTAAATCCTCGTTTAGCTGTAAGGCGGAAAAAATGAAGGAATAGTTTCCTATTTCGAGTTTTTTCCAACGAAACAGATGAATGAGGAGAAAGCAAGCTTGCCCAAATTTGGGCTATTATAAACTAAAGAAAATAAATCATAATAAACTAAAAATAAGCCACTTGCGCTTATCTGATTAATTTAGCGGTGAATAATTCGGGTTAAGGGGGTTAAGCCGGGTGATTCAGGCTTTAACCCTCCTTGAGTTGCAAGCTGGAGAAAATGAAGGAATAGTTTTCTGTTTCGATTTATTTCCAAGCAGGCAGAGAAAGGAGGAGTAAGTAAGCTTGCCCATATGGAGGCGATTGAATCATCGGAAATAGGCCTCAAATGAGTTGAGGGCAAGTTGCTGGAATTGATTTATTAAATCTAAGCGGCCATCATTTGGCTTCATCGCATTTAAAGGAATAATAAAAAAACCGCTAAGTGATTAGCGGTTTTTTTGTGGCTTTACCAAACCTGAAAGTAAAGCGGGATCAAAAGTAAGGCGCCTGCGGCAAAGAATAACACCAGCATCAGCGGAAGCATCCATTTAAGCCATATTTGATAAGGTACCTTTGCAATAGATAAAACACCCATAGTAACCCCGCTGGTAGGGATGATCAGGTTGGTCAGCCCATCTCCGAATTGAAATGCCAAAACGGTGGTTTGTCGCGAGATGTCCAGTAAGTCACTTAGTGGGGAAAGAATGGGCATCGTTAATGCGGCCTGTCCGGAGCCGGAAGGAAGCAGGAAGTTCAGGCTGCTTTGAAAGGCCAGCATGGCCATTACCGAAACCGAACGCGGCAAGCCCTGCACACTATCAGAAAGTGCATACAATATGGTGTCGATGATTTTTCCATCCGTAGCAATGACCAAAATACCTTTACACATGGCCACGACTAATGCAGCCGTCATCATTTCTTTGGCTCCCCCAACAAAGGCTTTGTTGATGTCTGCAGCGGATAATCGTCCGATCACCCCGGAAATGATGCCCATTCCCAAAAACAGCCCTCCGATTTCCACCATATACCAGCCCTTGATGGAAACGCCCCAAATTAAAAGGCCAATACCCATACCGAAAATAGAAAGTACGATCATTCTGGAGAGGGTGAGGGTTTCCATTGTTTTATTTTCCTGCTCCTCTATTTCAAAGGCTAAAAGTTTTTTATCCGGATCTTTGGTAATGCGCCAGGCATATAGCATTAGATAAGTCACGGTAATGCCGGTGAAAACCAGCCATACCAAAGTGCGGTATTCCCATCCTGAGAAAAGTGGAATTTCTGCTATACTTTGCGCAATGCCGATGGTGAAAGGGTTGAGGATAGCTCCGGCAAAGCCTGCACCGGCACCCACAAAGGGAATGGCGACGCCCAGTATAGGATCTAGCTTTAAAGCTTTGGCCAGTGGCAGCGTAATCAAGATAAAGACCAGCACTTCCTCGCTCATCCCAAAAGTGGCTCCGGCCAGGGAAAAAAGAATGATGATTACCGGTAGTAGAATCCATTGAAAAATAGGCTTTTTGTGGCAAATGCTCACCACTTGTGCCAGTCCGGCGGAAATGGCTCCCGTGGCGTTAATAATCCCGAAGGCTCCCCCGACGAATAAAATAAAGGCAATAATTTCTGCGGCAGCACTAAAGCCTTTTAATGGAGCGGTAAATACGCTGACCAGCGGCTGTGGATTGGCGGTTACTTCCTGATAGGAGTTGGCCACTAATACCGTACGCTCATTGACTTCGGTACGAAGGTATTCCCCTGCCGGTATTATATGAGTAAATCCTATGAAAAACAGGAGAATAAAAAATACGATGACTAAAGTATCGGGTACTTTAAAATTATTGGAGGATTTATTCCATACAGCTAGACATTTATTGATTTGGGGCAAATTTTCCGATCATGGCTTAAGAAGTGAATCAGGATATACTCGCCCCAATTTTCTATTCTGTAATCAGCTTCTGCGATGCATTCGACTCCTTTTCGAAAAACGGAAATGGATCTGTACCTTTTACCATTGGCATAAGTTTTCAGACTAACACTTTTGTACTTTTTCAACCCATGAGCTATGGATACCGAATATGCAAAAACGACAATAGCCATCATTAACCGGCATCTATCTGCTCCCTGAACATTCATTTTTTCAAGGTCAAAACCATTGGTCTTCAAATGTCTGAAACATGTCTCAATTTGCCATCGCTTCCGATAGTCCTCAGCTACTTTATATGCGTTTTTAGATAGATTTGTCAGAAGGAAAATCACAGGTTCCTTTTCCGGATCTTCACTTTTCTTGATGACCATCCGGCAATTGTCTCCGGCTTCAAACTTCATCTTAGCGGACATCGTTTTGCCCTTCACCTTACTATTTATGACTTTTGAAATCATTTGCGCTTTTGTCATGGATTTTTCATTCCATTGAGTCTTAAAGTTGGATTCTTTTACCCGAAGCACATATTTAAAGCCATTATCCTCAAGGTATTTGATGAATTTCTGTCCTGCGTATTCGCGATCAGCCAAGAGAATTTTGCCTTGTAGATTGAATAACTTCGATGCTTCTGAAAGTAACTGAATCCTTTCATCCTGATTACTAATGCCCTTTTTTTCCAGGTTCATGAAATAGATCGGCACAGCAACTCCATTATACAAAATTGCCAAGGTCATGAAATGGAAAGTACGATCCCCTTGCGTCCAGCTGGTGCCATCGACCATCAAAAAATCCCCACCTTTGTGCATATGCATGGCGGATAATTGCAATAGATCACTCCATAAATGGGTGTCAGAATATTCCGTAAATATGCGGGTTAAGCGTTTGTAATGACCAGAGGCGGAAGTACTCTGATTTTCTAAAATGCTACCTATGCAATCTTTCACTTTATTAAGACATACGGTTCCTTTTCGGATGATACCTAAACTTAAAGCGAGTACATTTTTCCAGCAAGCTTTACCCCATTTTGGAAATTCTTGCGTAAGTTTGCTGTGAAGCGAATTGAACATAGATCTTTGTTGGCGTTGGAACCCAAAGTTACTATTGTTGATTCGCTTTTTACGTTTTTAGGCAAAAATGTCTAGCTGTATGGATTTATTCATTAAATAGACGTTTGGATTTTTCAATTTTAGTAATAAAAATACGCAGCTTTTTGTATTTGCCCTAAAAATTTCAAAAAACTGCTTAAAAATTTATCTTAAACTTGACTCATTTGTGAGAATTTCATTATATTCGGTTAAGTTGAAATTATAAATAAATATGAAAGTATTCACTATTCCTCTTTGTAAGTCGCTTTCTCTTCAGGGCTTGCAACCTATTTTCGACAATTAGTCGCCTCTTAATTGAATCCGCCCGGATTCAGGAATAGTTTGTCTTATTTATTATAACCTTTATTACTACTTATGAAACTCCTTCCATTTTGGTGGGGGCTAATCTTTTTATTTTCAGGATTTAATGTTTTGGCACAGGGCTCACTGCTATTAGTCGGTGGAGGAAGTGAACAGCATGGTGGCTGGAGCGATGCGCCTTATCAATGGTTCGTGCAGCAGGCAGAAAATAAGAAGGTGGCGATTATTAGCTATGCCCCGGAAGAGGATTCCTGGCTGTCGCAGTATTTTGTGTCATTAGGCGCTGCGGAAGCCAGGCATTTTCAAATTGATGCCTCAAATGCCAATGAGGCCTCCCTTATTGAGCAGCTATCCTCCTTTGATGCCTTCTTTTTTAAAGGAGGGGATCAATGGAAGTATTATCGATATTATCAGGCTTCCCGCTTTGCCGATTGGCTTCGTATTCGCTTTGAACAGGGGGCAGCTATTGGGGGGACCTCTGCAGGTATGGCCATTCTTGGCGAATGGGATTTTACTGCTGAAAATGGAAGTTTGCTACCTGTAGATGGCATGGAAAACCTGGATGCGCGTTATTTTCGTTTTCAAAAGGAGCTATTGCCCTGTCTACCGGGATTTATTACTGATACACATTTTGCCGAGCGTGGACGATTACCTCGGATGCTGTCCATGCTAGGGTATATGCAGTTGCGCAAGGGAGTGGAAATGTGGGGAGTAGGTGTTGATGATCGTACCGCCCTGATGGTAGATGCCACAGGGGTGGGGACGGTTAGTGGTACCGGAGCCGTGACCTTTGCAGGCATTGCTGGGGCATTATCGGCAGAAGCAAATAGTCCCCTAAAAGCAGAAAGTTTTGAAATAGTTTCGTTAGTGCAAAATCAAAAGTTTGATTTAAAAACTAAGGAGGTTGTGACGCAATTCGAAAAAGTTTATGTGTCAGTTGATCAGTCTTTTATCAATAGAGAGATGGCCTTGGTTGGAAATTTGGATGATGCCAATGTTAACCAAAAATCTATAGTATTTTTAAATAATATTGAAGGTAAAACGTTAGTTTTTGCTAAAAATAATTTCTTTTCAGAAGGTAGTTTAGAAGAAGAGGTTCATGTCCTTGATCATGAATGGCCGGAAGGTACTCGAAAGTGGCTGCCTGAAATTACCAAAATTGTTTTAGCCACCGATGATTATGCCGCGGTAGCCGCATTGTTGGAGGATGATAATTATGGCCCGTATTTACAGGCGCTGTTAAAAACTTCTTCAGTGGCGATCCTGGCTGGTGGGGCGAGTATCAAATTTGTTGGGGATGTTTTTTGTAATAACCTCCGCAGTCGCGATGACCATGCTTATAGAGGAAATCTGAAATTTGAACAGGGACTAGGCTTATTACCCGGCGTGATGTTGATGGATGCCTTTCTGGAGGAAGGGGATTTTGCCGAGAATGAAATGGCGGCCTATCAATATGGCTTATGGACCCACTCCTTGTCTCGTGTCATCTCACTCGATGCCCGGGCTTTTATAAAGACCACAATAGTGGATGATCAACTAGTATTAGAGGTACCTGAAGGAGCACAATCTTTATGGGTCGTAGAAGCCATGGACGGAGGCTATCTACCGGATGCCAATAGTAATCGTCAGATTATTTCCTTTGCAAAAATGAAGGCGAGCATGCGCTATGGGGAGCTTTATCCCTTGGGCAGCCTATCGGAAAATGATGACCCGGCGCGACCTGAATTGCCTGAAGCGCCAACACCATTAAATAGTATTCCAAAAATCACTGACCCGCTGGGTGCAGGAGAAAAATATTGGCAATTGTATGATGAGGATGGCCGGCTGGTGAAAGCCTGGTATTCTTCCGATCATTTCTTTCGCCAGCCTGTGGTTCCTGCCGGACTATATATTGTCAATGGACAAGTAAACGGACAATACCTAGAGGGAAAAATTTATATCAGCAAAAATCCTTAACCTGACATGACCAATTTACTACTTATTTCCGGGAGGGCGCATTTCCTGCTTTGGGCCTTGCTTATCCTCCCATGTTTAACAATGCCGGCCCTGGGGCAAACCATTCAGGGCAAAGTGACCGATGCCGGCAACGGGGATGCCCTGCCCGGGGTGGCCATTAAAGTAAAAGGGACCTCTTATGGGACGATTACCGATGTTGCGGGTGCTTACCAGTTGGAGCTGGACGAGTATCCAAAGGCAAAATTGATTTTTACTTTTTTGGGGATGAAAACCCAGGAAGTGGTGGTCGGAACTCAAAGTCGCGTGGATGTTCAGCTCGTGTCGGATTCTCAGGAGTTGGATGAAGTCGTGGTGATGGGTTATTCCGCTGAAAGTAAGCGGATGCTGACAACCTCTACGCAGGTGGTAAAAAGTGATAAGCTGGAGGACCTTGCTGTGGGGTCTTTGGATGCGGCGCTTTCCGGCCAGGCGGCCGGGGTGCAGGTGACGCAAAACTCGGGTACGCCCGGTAGTGCTTTGTCTGTGCGTGTGCGTGGGGTAGGTTCTGTGAATGCAGGCAACCAACCTTTGTATGTGATTGATGGAATTCCGGTAACGTCTGAAAATGGTAGTCAGGTGAGTTTTAGTGGTCAAACGATCAGCGCACTATCTGATCTTAACCCTTCCGATATTGAAAGCATCACCATGCTGAAGGATGGGGCGGGAGCCGCGATCTATGGTGCTCGGGCAGCAAATGGGGTGGTTTTGATCACCACCAAGAGAGGAAAGAATGGTAAGGATGTGATCAATTTCAATGCTTATTACGGGATTCAGCAAGCCTGGAAGCAATTGGACTTATTGAATAAGGAACAGTGGTTTGAATATAAAAATGATCAGTTGGGTTTTGAGAAATACTCGCCGGAATACATTGCGAATTACGAACACGATACGGATTGGCAATCGGAGATTTTTCAGCTAGCGCCACAAGCCAATTATGATCTATCTGCTCAGGGCGGGAATGAAAGAACGAGTTATTTCCTTTCGGGAAGTTATTTCAGGCAGGATGGTATTGTGAAGGGGAGTGCTTATGAAAGAATGTCCTTACGCCTGAATCTTGATCATATGCTTTCCGAAAAATTAAAAGTGGGAAGTAGTTTACAATTCACCTATTCGGATACCGATCGTATTGAAGGAGACCAATCGTTGAACGCTCCCTTGCCCAATGCCTTATCATTGCCGGCCATTTATCCGGTGCGCAATGAGGATGGTAGCTTCAATGAAGATGGTCCTTACGCCAATCCGGTTGCTATTGCGGAGAATGCCGTGAATAAGGCCTACAGTTACAGAGGTTTGGGGAATGTTTATCTGGATTATGAGATTATTTCTAATTTGAATTTCCAGCTTAAAGGAGGTTTCGATTATTATCAGCTTCGTGAGCATAGCTATGATCCGGTGACCACTCGTCAGGGAGCGACCTATAATGGATTAGGTTTTAATGCCAATAGCCAAAGCTTGAATGCGACCGTTAATGCCACGCTGAGATACAACAAACAGTGGGCGGATGTGCACCGATTGGATGTATTGTTGGGCTGGAGTGCGGAACAATATCAAAGACGAACCAACTTCCTGAGAGGACAGAACTTTTCCCGTCCGGAATTTGAATACATCACTTCGGCCTCGGAGATTGTAGCTGCGGACAGCTATGGTTTGGACAGAGGAATCAACTCTTATTTCTCCAAAGTGAATTATGGTTACGCGGATCGATATCTGTTTACTGCCAGTGTACGTCGCGATGGTTCCTCGAAATTCGGAAATGATAACCGATATGGTTTATTTCCTGCAGCCTCTTTTGCATGGCGCGCGATTGAAGAGTCCTTTCTTCAAGGGCGTAAAAACCTTTCCAACTTAAAATTAAGAGTGGGCTATGGCCTGACCGGAAATGACGCCATTGGCGACTTCCGCTATCAAGCCTTGTTCTCTTCAGGATCGGACTATTACGGACAGCCGGGTATTCGCCCTTCTCAATTACCGAATGAAAGTTTGCAATGGGAGACCGTAATTCAAACCAATGTCGGTTTGGATATGGGCTGGTGGAATGACCGCTTGAGTGGCAGTTTCGATTATTATATCAAGACAACGGAGGACATGTTGCTTTCCCGTCCATTGCCCTTGTCCAGTGGTTATTCTTCTGTGATGTCCAATGTTGGGTCGATGCAGAATAAGGGTTGGGAGTTGCAGTTGTCTTACGATGTGCTAGCGCAATCCAAATCGGTGTATTGGAATACCAGTCTGAACCTGGCCTCCAATAAAAATGAGGTTTTAAAACTGTACAACGGTCAGCCGATCGATAATATTGGTCGCGGATCCAACCGCATTCAGGAAGGCAGTCCGATCAGTGTTTTTTATGGCTTTGAGGCCCTAGGTGTGGATGCTTCCACCGGTGATATGGTCTTTGCCGATTTGAATCAGGACGGAGAAATCACCACTGAGGATCGTACGGTCATTGGAAATCCTCATCCGGAGCTTTTCGGGGGTTGGAATAACCAATTGCGCTGGAAGGGATTTGATGTGCAGTTATTTTTCCAATTTTCTTATGGCAATGATATTTACAATGGTACCCGCGTTTATCTGGAATCCATGAAGGGAGCCGATAATCAGATGACGACCATTCTGGATCGATGGCAACAACCGGGAGATATTACCGATATCCCACGGGCGACGGCGAACGATCCGAACAATAACAACCGGACATCGAGCAGATTTGTGGAAGATGGGAGCTTCTTGCGATTGAAAAACCTGACAGTGGGTTACAGCTTGCCACAGCCGGTATTGGAAAAGCTTCATTTGAGAAAATGTCGCTTCTATGTCAGTGGACAGAACCTATGGACATTGACGAATTATTCCGGTTTGGATCCGGAGGTGAATTATGCCGGAGATGACGATGTGCGATTAGGAACGGACTTTTTTACCTATCCTAATCCAAGAGTATTTGTGGCTGGTGTCAATTTAACCCTTTAATGAATCGCTATGAAATCCTTTAAAATAATCTATCTTTTTCTATTCTTTGGTGCCGGTCTTTCGGCCTGTGATGGATTGCTGGATGTACAGCCCGTGGATGCGGTAACGGCCGATCAGGCCATTACGGATGCCGCAGGTTTACAATCTGCAATGTTAGGGGTGTATGACGCCTTTCAGTCCAACAGTTTGTATGGTCGGGATTTATACATTGTCGGAGCCTTGGCCTCCGGTGATGCGGAAAGAACCGGTACTTCTCTGGATTATCAGCAAATCAGTAACCGCAATATTTTGGCGGATAATGCGGTAACCGAAGGGATTTGGGCCCAAAGTTATACGGCGATTAACCAGGCGAATGTGGTGATTGCAAAAGCCAACAGCCTGGGTAATTTGACGGAAGAACAAAGAGAACAATTTTTATTACAAGCCTATGGATTGCGTGCTTTGGCGCATTTGAATTTGGTGCAACTTTTCGGTGCCATTCCTTATCGTGATCAGCCCGTACAGGGCTTGGAGGGACTGGACATTGCCCGTACTCCGGAAGCCGAAGTATATGAAAATATCCTGGCTGATCTGGAAATGGTGGCAGAATTTAGTGCCACGGTAGAGGGACGATCGTTCATGAACTTGTCCGGCATCATAGCGCTGGATGCGCGAACTTCTTTGTATTATGCCACTTTTTTAGCGCAAAATGGGCAATCCGCAGGGGCTCTATACCAACGTGCTTTTGATAAAGCGGCCACTTTGGAATCTTCCGCTGCCTTTGATTTGATGGGAGCGTACAGCACCGTTTTTGAAAGCCCGGAAAACGACGAGATTCTATTCGCATTGAACTATAGCATTCAGGATCGTAACCGTATGGGTTATTATTTATCTCCAACAAGTGTAGGGGGAAGAGGAGAAGTGGCTTACACCAAATCCTTGTTCAATGCCTATTCCTCTGGTGATGCCCGCAAGGATTTCATCTTCAGAGATATCCCCACTTTGGATGGTCAGCAAGTCACCTCAGGGGTGGCCAAATATTCGGATGTTTCCGGCGGGGCTGATCCTGTGGTCGTATTCCGTCTTTCTGAAATGTATTACATCATGGCAGAAGCCTTATGGGCGCTGGAGGGGATGTCGGCAGAAAGCCAAATCCTAGCCTTATTGAATACAGTAGAAGAGCGCTCAGGCATGGAGGTGCGCAATTTGGGCAGTCGTCCGGTGAAGACCATACTGGAATTGAAAAGAAAAGAGCTGTGCTTTGAGGGACACCGTTGGGTGGATATTTGTCGCACGGAAAGCTTTGATTTGATCTCCGGCATGTTACCGAACGAGCGTTATTTCCCGATCCCCCTAGCTGAAATTCAAACCAATGAACTGATCTCTGAAGCAGATCAAAATCCTGGTTACTAATTACCCCATTGAATTACCCTGATTTTCCCAGAGGTGGCTAAGAGCGCTACCTTCTGGGAAATCCAAAAACTTATAACCTTAACCTTTAATCAAAAAACATGAAAATGATTAACCTTTTTCGCCAGTTGAAAAATATTGGCTTCTTTGCCTTGATCGGGATGATCTTGGCATCTTGTGGAGGCGATGAGCCCGCACCGCCATTGGCTTCTGTCGTAGCAAATTTTTCCTATACGGTAGACAATGAGGGCTTCGCGCCAGCAACAGTGACTTTTACAAATGAGTCTTTGGCGGCTACTACTTACCAATGGGATTTCGGTGTGGAAGACGGGACTTCCTCTGAGGAAAATCCTACCTTCTTGTACGAGGATTTTGGTACGTATACGGTAAGTCTTACAGCGATTGCTGAAGATGGTCGTGAGGATACCAAAACGGAGCAGATCATCATTAAAGATCCACTAGGTGGTCGTCTGCCAACGCTTTACTATACTGACAGAGCAACGGGTATGATTCATATGGTGGTATTGGATGAGGAGGCAGAAACACCAGTAGTACAGTCTTTCGGAGCAGATCACTTTAAGCCTTACGGTATTTCAGCGGATTTGGAAAATGAGACATTATTTGTGGTGGGGCATGAAGATGGTATCATTTTTAAATATGATGCTTTGGTGAACGGTGATAAAGAGGTGTTGTTCAATATTGCTGATGAGGCTGATGCCCCATTCGTCGATTATCCTGCGGGAATTACCGTGATCGGATCAAAAATTTTCTGGGGAGCAATCGGAGGTATTTACTCTAGTAATTTGGATGGAAGTAATCCTTCGCAGTTGGTGGAAGTTTTGGGTGGTGAATCATTGCCTTTAGGCTTAAGCTATGATGCCGAAAACGATTGGATTTATTTCTGTAATGATGGTTTGGATTTTGGTGGTGGCGTATACCGCGTTCACCTTGACGGTACTGGTTTGGAATTGGTGGTTGCGGATGTGGATGCCGGAGCGATTTCTTACTTGAATGGTAAATTATATTATTTCGACTATATCGAAGATCGTGGGGTGATCTACGATATCGCTACAGAAACGGCTCAGGCCTTAGCTCCTTATACTGTAAACTTTCCTTGGGGAATTGTGGCAGATCCTATTACTGAAAAAGTTTACTGGACGGATCGTGGTACTGAAGACGATGGTTCCGATGGTGTAATATGGTGTGCTAATTTGGATGGATCAGAGCCGATGATGCTATTAGAGGCTGCTGATGCACCGAATGGTATTTTGCGTCCTTATGCTTTGGGACTAGGTTTATACTAAAAACGGATAAATACTGACTAGCCTGTCGGCTTTGTCCGGCAGGCTTTTTTA
Source organism: Persicobacter diffluens (assembly GCF_036244895.1). NCBI lineage: Bacteria > Pseudomonadati > Bacteroidota > Cytophagia > Cytophagales > Persicobacteraceae > Persicobacter > Persicobacter diffluens. The sequence continues at coordinate 2,426,416 of NZ_BQKE01000001.1, read as the reverse complement.
CACTATGAGAAATTTTTTAATACTGCTTAGCCTGATGGTGCTGGTGTTGAGTACTACCTGTGATGCCCAGCATCCCAAAGGGAGCCTGTTCATTATCGGTGGAGGTAAGCGTCCATTGTCCCTGATGAAGGAGATGACGGATAAGGCCAAGCTGGAAAAAGGCTACGGCCTCATTTTGCCACAGTCCAGTGGTGAGCCAGACTCTTCGGCTTATTATGTTTTGAAGCAGTTTGATGCGCTTGGATTTCGTAATGTAGGTGTTTTACAAGGAGCTTATCAGGAGGAGTGGGCGGATAGTTTGAAAAATGCTTCCCTGATTTATATGACTGGCGGAGATCAAAACCGCTTCATGGCCACCTTTCAGGGATCACCCATGAAGCAGGTCATTCAGACCGCCTATCAAAATGGGGCAATGATTGCCGGTACGAGTGCCGGAGCCGCCTTGATGAGTGAGCAGATGATCTCCGGAGATGAACGACATTATCCGGATTACCGAGACACCAATCGCCATATAGAGGAGGAGAATGTGATTTATAAACCAGGTTTAGGCCTGTTGCAGCATGTCGTTGTAGATCAGCATTTCATTAAGCGGTCACGTTATAACCGTTTGATTGCAACGGCGATCGAATACCCCTCCAAAATTTGCGTGGGGATTGACGAGTCTACAGCCCTATATGTGAAAGGCGAAAAAGGACTGGTGGTGGGCGAGAGTCAGGTCGTTTGGATCAGGGCCTTATCCGGGAAAAAAAGTAGGCATGAAAAAAAGCTGGGCCACCAGAATCTGGGTTTAAAGATATATCTGCCCGGAGAAGAAATTGATTTAAGAGAAGTGCATAACTGAGGAAGAGTATGAAGCAATTTGCATTAGCGATACATGGAGGAGCCGGTACTTTGTTGCCGGAAGAAATCACGCCTGAAAAACAACAGGCCATTGATGAAGGACTACGCGCTGCTGTATTAGCAGGAGAAGCCATATTGAAAAATGGCGGAACTGCCGTAGAAGCGGTGAAGATGGCAGTAATTTCCCTCGAAAACTGCCCATTGTTCAACGCAGGCAAAGGCGCCGTATTGGATCATGAGGGGAGTTTTGAGCTGGAAGCGTCCATCATGTGTGGAGAAACCGGTGAAGCCGGGGCGGTGGCCGGAGTCCGGAATGTGAAAAATCCGGTAGCCCTGGCGGAAGAAGTGCTCAAGGATGGGCGATTTGTCATGCTGCATGGGGAGGGCGCCAAAGACTTTGCCACGGAGAAAGGCCTGGAAATAGTGGAAGATGAATATTTTCTGACGGCTGGTCGGCAAAAACAATGGGAAGCCGCCCGCGAAACAGGCGAGATGTTGGTGGATCATGATGGAGAAAGGAAATTTGGTACCGTTGGGGCGGTGGCTTTAGATATGGACGGTAACCTGGCGGCCGCAACTTCTACCGGTGGTTTGGTCAATAAGCAATATAGCCGTCTTGGGGATAGTGCAGTGATCGGTGCGGGTACCTATGCAGATAATGATACTTGCGCCATCTCCTGTACAGGATACGGGGAATATTTTTTGAGAAATGTGGTGGCTTTTGACATTGCGGCGCGTATGGACTATGGTGCCAAGTCTTTGGAGAAATCGGCGCAGGAGGTGGTCATGAAAAAATTGGTTGAGCGTGGTGGTGAAGGCGGCATCATCGGTTTAGATGGAGAAGGCAATATTGCATTGGTTTTCAACAGCGCCGGCATGTACCGTGCATGGGTGAAGTCTGGAGGGGAGATCCAAACCGCCATTTTTGAATAGGAGTGAATATTGATGCAGTCTTGTCATCCTGCTTCGGGTGAAAAAGAAATTGAAAGTACATTTAAGCAAACAGATGATCGGGAGGATCGGAGGGTAAAAGCATTTATCCACCGGTTCTCCATTTTTTTTGCGCTCCTTCGTCATCATTTTGATTTCACCGGTAGATTATTGGCTTTAATCATTGGTTGGTGATCGAATTTGTATTTATTTCGAATATTGTCATAAATTTGATAATCAATCAAACGGATCTGTGAAAGAATCATAATATGAAAGACCTACTGTCACTGATAGGAAATACACCACTGGTAGAATTGGCGCATTTGAGTCCAAAGCCTACCGTTAAGATATATGGCAAATTAGAAGGACATAATCCGGGTGGCTCTGTAAAAGACCGGGCGGCTTATGGAATGATTAAAGGAGCTATAGATCGTGGGGATTTGAAGCCGGGAATGAAATTAATTGAGGCGACCTCCGGGAATACAGGTATTGCCCTGGCCATGATCGCCCGATTGATGGACGTGGAAATTGAGCTGGTCATGCCAGAGACGGCCACGGCGGAGCGTGTCAAAACCATGGAAGCCTATGGGGCAGTGGTGACGCTCGTGTCCGCTTCAGCGGGTATGCTGGGTGCGCGTGATTATGCCCTGGAGAAAGTAAAAGAGGGAGGCTATTTCATGCTCAATCAATTCGATAATCCGGATAATTACGGCATGCATTATAAAACCACGGGCCCCGAGATCTGGCGCGATACAGAAGGTACAGTGACGCATTTTGTCTCCGCTATGGGCACAACGGGCACGATCATGGGGACTTCCCGCTACCTCAAAGAGCAGTCTGAAGCGGTGCAGATTGTGGGGGTGCAACCAACAGAAGGTTCCAAAATTCCGGGTATTCGTCGTTGGCCGAAAGAATATCTACCCAAAATATTCGAACCAGAGAGAGTGGATCAGACGATCGAAGTATCGCAGGAGGATGCCACCATTATGGCGCGCCGATTAGCCAAGGAAGAAGGCGTATTTGGTGGGATGAGCAGTGGGGGAGCCGTAGCTGCAGCGGTTCGTTTAGCGGAAACTCTGGAGGAAGGGGTAGTGGTATGTATAATATGCGATAGAGGTGATCGCTATTTGTCTTCCACTCTTTTCGCTTAGGAGAATATGCCGCTTAAAGATTTCAATTAATATAACTCTACAATAATAAGAACAATAGGTATCCCAATTGGGGTGCCTTTTTTTGTTTTTTTACAGAATGGAGTGCATTAGTTTTTTAAATGCTTTGGGGAATTTTTTACCTCATATTAAATGTAGTTCCCAGCGAGACAGGTGCTGGATTTAATGTTATTTTAATTTTACAGAAATAAGTCACTCTTGTACTTTCTCATTAAAAATTGTTTTGTTTTTTTTAAATTTTGAAGCCAAATAAAGCGTGTGGATTTGAAGGGGAGATTTAAAAAACTGAAGATTAGTGCATTGTGCGGTTTTATTTCAGGGTTTCAGAGGGGGCTTGTGGATTCTTGAGAAATTCTCAAATTGCACTATTTTGTACCTGATCCAAGTAAGATTAAGATTATTTCTATATTTTTTAAGCGATTGATTTTAAAATATCTGAATTATTCTTTTTATTCGAATTGGTTTTAATTTTTAAAACCTATTTCAACCTTACATCAACCCAATATCAACCTTTATCCATGACTGCATTTAAGGGCCGAAGGATAAGTCATTACCTATCTGTATTTGCCATTTTGATGGCTGTGCTTGTTGGTTGCGTTTTGGAAACGCCGGAATTTCTGTTTCCAAAACCGGTATTCACTGCAGTATCTGATAGTTCCTATTTTCTTCATGTAAATTGGGATCCCATTTTAGGAGCGGGTGCCTATAAGGTTTATTATGAAATTGATGATAATGACCAGGGGGAGTTGGCAGACCCTGAAGTGGTTTCAATCAATGATGCAGGGATAACTTCAGTTCAAATTGATGATTTTCAAAGTCTGGTTCCCGGGAGAGATTTCAAAGTGGCGGTAGAAGTTTTGCAGTCTACTAATGCTGCACTTGGTCAATCTCAGATGTCGGACATTGCCAATGTCAAGATAGCGCCTTTAAGATTGGCCGGCATTTCAGATGAAGTTCATGAGGATGGGGCAATATCCCGAATTACTCCCTTAAATGCGGAGAATACCAATTCTATTAAGTTTTCGTGGCCAGTGACCAAAGGAGCTACGCATTATGCTATTCAGCTTTTCGAACATGCCCCTGAAGCAGGTTATCAGGACGATTATCGTAAAGATCGTTCTCCCATCGTTTCCAGAAATCAGGATATTCCGCTGGGAGAGAATCAAATGCAGTCCATCAATGATTTGAATCCGGATACCGAGTATTGGGTAAGGGTTTATGGCTTGTATAAAAATGAACAATTGATTCCTTCGGATTCTGTACGATCTGTGGATTATTTTCAGGTGGCAGCCAATCAGGCGATCAAAACTAATGAGATTTATCCACCGAATGCTTTACAGGTCTTAGAGGAAGGGCTTGATTTTGTGCAAATTCAATGGGATCGGGATTTGGTCAATACCGGTTATTTTTATTTCCTGCAGATTTCCTCTAATGGTGATTTTTCTCAGGACGATGGGGAATATTTTAAAGAAATAAAAATAAATGCGCAGCAAGAGACTCAACCAAAGGTGCAGGTACTGGTAGATGGTTTGCAGGCCTCTAAGGCTTCTGAAGCACGTGTTTATTATTTCAGGGTTTATGTCGAAAATGATTATACCATTTCTGATTTTTCTGAGGTAGTAGCGGCCCAAACACTGGTTTTTCCGGCGCCTATTAATCTTCAGCATAGCCATACCAAAAATACCATCACCATCAGTTGGGATGCGGTGGAGGCGGCCACCCATTATGATGCGGAATTGAGATCTGAAGACGGATCTATTTTTAAACAGGCAACGAACATAGCAGAAACAACCTATACCTTTACCGCTTTACCAGCAGATACCGAATTTACCTTTCGGGTAAAAGCCCGGAATAATAAACCTAATCTTGGTTATGAAAGTGATTTTTCTGATCCAGCCGGGGCTATCACCGAAAGTGTGCCGACGCCTAACGGCTTTAGGGTAAGTGAGGTTTTTCTGACCAAGTTGAAATTAGTTTGGGATGCGCAGTCAGAAGTTGATAAGTACAGAATCTTTTATTATAAAGAGGGAGAAGCGGAAACGGAAGCCAAAACAAAAGAGGTATTGGCCAGCCAAAATACGACCCTTCTGGAAGGGTTAGAGCCGGGGCAGGAATATCAAATCAAGATCGTAAGTGTTTTTGAAGGGGTAGAGTCCCAAGCCAGCCAGGTGTTGGATAATCCTTTTTCTACCGAGACCCTGAATGCACCCACTTCCTTACTTTATGAGGTGGGCTATGATACCGCGCGATTAAAATGGAATCACCAATTTGATCATGTGGCTCCGGTAAGCTTTGAGGTGTTATTCGAAGAAAGCAGCAGGTTTGATCAGGGAGAGTTTCGGACAGGTGGTTCTACGGAGGCATTTTTCACAACTCCCAATGATTTAGTCCCCAATAGTACCGCCTATAAGTACACGGTTCGGGCAGTATATGATGAGGCGGGACAGATGTATTATTCTGACTATACTGCTCTTTCGGCGGAGTTTTTGACTGTAGATTTAGCGGTTCCTGCTGATCTGAGCTCTTCCGAAGAAGCCATTGATGCTTTCAGGGCGACTTGGTCCGTGGTGGATTATCAGGGGCAGGGGTCCAGTGGTGACTATATCGTGCAATATGCAACGCAGGCGGATTGGTCAGACAGTGTCAATGTCCTGGTTAGTGGCGCCACGGATGTATTGCTGGATAATTTAAGTAAAAGTACGACCTATTATTATCGGGTGAAGGGCCTCTTTAAGGAGTATGCCTCTGCCTGGTCTTCAACTAAGCAGGCTCAGACCTTAGGTTTACATTCTCCGGATCCATCAACAGTTACGGTTGATTTGACTTTCAATTCGATGCAATTGAATTGGGGATTAGTAGCAGATGCAACGGCCTATCGATTGGCCATCTATGAGGAATCCGACTACTCTGATGAACCCGTGGTGTTGGAATTAAGTGCCAATGCTTATCTTTTGCAAAGCTTACAACCGGGCACCCACCGTTATTTTAGGTTGTACTCCAGATTTGGAAATGAGTACTCAGACGTACCCACCGCTTTTGCCGCCCAGACCTTATTTTTCGGGCAACCTATGCCTCCTGCTGTGGTGGGGAATGATTACACCTTAATCTCCTTAAACTGGCCCACCGTTTCGGCCGGTGAATTTGAGGCGGAAAATTATACCCTTTATTGGTCGCAGACAAATGACCTTTCGGCTGCGGTAGCCATTCCTGTTTATGGGAATAACCAAACCATCACCGCTTTAACTCCGGAGTCCGCTTATTATTTTTGGATTCAGGCGCATTATCAGGGGCACAGCTCTCCAATTTCGGAGGTGCGGGAAGGATTCACCAAGACGTTGGAAATTCCGCTAATCACAGGCAGCAATTCTACCAAACCGGATGAAATCATCCTCTCCTGGTCCATGGTGCCTTATTCCAATGCTTATGAGTTGGAATATTCCACCGATGAAAATTTTAACACGGATGTCAATGTCCTGAATGTATCCGGGAATAACTATACCTTCAACAGCCTTAAAAAGAATACTACTTATTATTTTAGGGTTCGGGGAATTTTTGAAGGAAATCGTTCCGCCTATTCTGTTGTCAAAGAACAGGCGACGATTGATTTGCCCACCCCTGAAAACTTAAGAGAAAAAGCCGTGGATTTTTACTCCATGGAGGTAGAGTGGGATGCGGTGACGCCCGTGACCTCCTACACCCTCTACATTTCCGGCACGGCTAATAATGCTTCGGCTACTCCGGTGTCCATCCCTTCGGGACAAACCCGTTATCTCATTAGTGATTTGAGTCCCGGAACGGACCGTTTTTTCCGAATTCGGGCCAATCATAATGCCGAAACTTCAGAGGTCAGTGCGGAAATCAAATTGTCGACTTTGATTTTGGTGGAACCTACCGGTTTAAAATTAGAAAATGCTCAATATAATGCGATCGATGCCTCCTGGGAAGCAGTGAATTTGGCCAATGAATATGAATTGCAATGGGCCACTGATAATAATTTCTCCAGCCCTAAAAGCGTTACACTGAGCGCTTCAAGTCTGGCGCATACCATTACGGATTTAGATCCTAATCAACCCTATTTTGTTCGCTTTAGAGCCAAGGTGGGAGGTTATTATTCCCAGTTTTCCGGCATCGAACAATTGAATACCTCAGCACTGGCATTGCCCGTGATTGCCGCCGGAGATAATATTACCGCCTCAGGATTCAGAGCGAATTGGGCAGCTTCCGGTATGGGGTATGAAACCGAATATGAAATTTGGTTGGGGGAAAGTTCCACTGTTGGGGGAGAACCGACCATGAAAGTGGGCATGTCCACGGATTATGCTTTTTCCGGTTTGGACAAAAATAAAAGCTACTATTACCGGGTCAGAGGTTGGTATAATGCACATTCTTCCGAATGGTCAGATGCTGAACAAGTGACCACGCTGGAATTAACTGCTCCAACGAACCTGACCATTAGTAATATTTCATTTAATAGCATGGACTTGCAGTGGGATGCGGTAAGCACCGCCAATGCCTATGAATTAGTCTGGGCAGACAATCCTTCTTTTTCAGACGCTACCACCAGCACGATTTCTTCCACCAGCTTCAGACTGACAGGCTTAAAAGCAGGCACGCACTGGTACTTTAGACTATACAGCTTATTCGATACCGAAAAATCTGATACCTATACCACGGCGGATGCCGCTACTTTGGCATTGGAAAAGCCAGAGTTATTGGCTTCGACTGATATTTTTTATAATGGCTTTACCACGCATTGGAAGCAAGTGGAGAATGCCACTAAATACACCATTCAGTATAGTTTGCAGTCAGACTTTTCTATCGTGAATGAGGTGGAGGTAACTGATGGTAATCAGCTGTCCATAGCTTTGACGGATTTGAAACCAGATTCGGATTATTATGTGAGAATGCGAGCCTGGATTACGGATCATTTCAGTGCCTATTCTGATCCGATGGTGACCAAAACTGCGGCCATTCCTGCTCCTGCCGGTTTAACGATTTCGAATATTCGCCAAGATGCCTTTACGGTAAGCTGGGTCGCCAGTAATTTTGAAGAATTTGAAGTGAGTATTTCCGGAGGAGTGAATAAGACGGAGCGCGTAGGAAATGTTTTCACTTATGAAGTGACAAATCTGACCAAAAATACGGATTATGAAGTAATGGTGACCGGCGTTTATGGGGGAGATTATAAGGTGTCCTCCCTGGCCGAGCCTGTGCGCACGCTGGATCTTTTAGCGCCAGCCAACTTCCAGGTGGATGCCGTGAGTTTTAATACCATTCAGCTTAGTTGGTCAGCCGCTACTGATGCGCAGTCCTATGAAATTCAATATGATACGGATGCGAATTTTACTGCGTCTCCCAAAACAGAAGTGCTGAGTGGAACTACCTATGAAATGAATAATTTATTGCCAGGTACCAGCTATTATTTTAGAATCCGTAGCGTTTACAATACCCAGCAATCAGCCTATTCCAGTCCGGCAATTTTAGGGACTACTTTGGAATTGGAAAAGCCGGTGCTGAAGGCCGCCAGCAATATCAGTTTTAATAGTGCCCAGGTAAATTGGGATTTGGTGGACAACGCCAGCCGTTATACCATTGAGTATGCAGAGGATGCGAGCTTTGCAGTAACTCATCAGCTTGAGGTAAATGATGGGGCCGCCACTATGGCGATATTAAGCGGCTTAATGCCCGCCACTACCTATCATTTGAGAATGCGGGCCTGGATTACAGATCATTTTAGTGATTACTCCAATGTCGTTACCTTTAATACCAATCCCCTGGCGGCTCCGGTTATTACCGCTGTTCATTCCATTAGTCAGGATGCTTTTACAGTAGACTGGTCCGGGACGGATTTTGATTCCTATGAGCTTCATATTTCCGGAGGTAAGTCGGAGGTGATCAATGCCGGCAATTTGACCAGTTGGACCTTTACCGATTTAGAAAAAAATACCGTTTATGGTCTTAAGGTAGTAGGGCTTTATGCCGGTACCTATAAAGTGGAAAGTGCGGTTAGTTCTACGCAAACGTTGGATCTGCTACCACCGACTAATTTTGCGGTAAGCAGTGTTGATTTTAACAATATTAACCTGAGCTGGACTGCGGCAACGGATGCGCAAAATTACGAGATCGCCTATGCGACCAATACTGGTTTTACCGATCAAAAGGTAATTGCTGACCTTAATGGTAATAGTTATACTTTTAATGACCTGTTGCCTGGCACTACTTACCATTTCAAAATCAGAAGTGCTTATAATAATGTTCGCTCAGATTATTCCTCTGCAATTAGTGGAGGGACGGATGATTTGGCCACTCCGGTATTGACCAACTTAAAAGATTTTACCCACCACACGATAACTGCGGATTGGAATGTAGTGGACAAGGCAACCTCCTATACGCTGGAATATGCCACGGATAATTCCTTTGCTGCTGCAGGACAAATCATCATCACGGATGGGGCGACTGCTACAGAAGTGATGACGGGTTTAATGCCCGATACTCAATACTATGTAAGAATGAAGGCCTGGGTGAATGATTATTCTACCGCTTATTCGAATGTCTTGTCTGCAAGCACCCTAGCGCTTGCGATGCCCAAATTAGCTGCCGCTTCAGATGTGGAAACAGATGGCTTTACAGCCAACTGGCAAGCGGTTGATTATAGCCCAACGGAAGGTTATGTCTTGGTCTACAATAAAGATGGAGAAAGTGCGCAGGAGCTGAATGTAGGAAATGTTACTTCCTATGTTTTGTCCGGCCTGGAGCAGTCTTCTACTTACCATTATACGGTGAAGGGAATTCACAACGGATACCAGTCTGCGGCTCAAAGTCCGGCAGTGAGTGTTAATACCGCTACCGTTTTGGCCCCCACATTGGCCAGTGCATTCCAAAGTACCTATGCTTCCTTAAAAGTCAACTGGACCAAAGATGCCGGAAATAATGGAAAGGAAACCGGCTTTTTGTTAAAATATGGGCAAATGGCGGACCTTTCGGATGGATTGGTTTTGAATCTGCCCGGCACCGCGACCGAATGGACGATCGATAATCTGGATCAGAATAAGACTTATTACTTTTCGGTGGCTTCCGTGATCAATGGTCAGTCATCGGTCTACCCTCCGGCAGTTTCGGGAACTACCCAGCAATTGGCTGCCCCAAATGGACTAAGTCTGGGAGCGGAAACCGTGGACCAATTTACCGCTAGCTGGTTCAATATGACCGAGGCCGATGAAGGTTATGAATTATGGATATCTGAAAGTAGCGCTTTTACCAGTACCTTAAAATTTGACTTAAGTGCCGGACAAACGACGCAATTAGTATCGGGGCTGGAACAGTCCACAAAGTATTTTGCAAAAATTAGAGCGAAGGCTGCCGGGATTGTTTCGGACTTTTCCACCACGGTAGAAATAACGACCAAGACTTTGGGGACGCCGGGGACGCCGACCATTACAGGAATAGATTTCGACCAGGCGACCGTTTCCTGGACCGCCGCCACGGAGGCCAATGCCTATGAGTTACAATGGACGGATGTGGATGCTTCCTTTTCCTCCTATGCCAGCCTGCCCCTTGGAGATGTTTTAACGGCCAACATTTCAGGCCTTAATGCGGGTACGAGCTATTGGTTAAGGGTGGTGGCGCGCTATAATGCAGAAGAAAGCGTATCTGCCAACAATTCCTTCTCGACCTTGACTTTGGCAGCGCCAACCATAGCCCTGAACAATGCCACTACCAATAGCCTGGATGTATCCTGGAGTGCCATCACCGAGGCGACCGAATATTATGTGGAGTGGGCGAAAGATAACGCTTTTGCCACAGGAAAGGGAAGCACAGTAACTTCCGGAACCAGCTTCACCATAAGCGGACTGGAGGATTACACGACCTACTTTGTTCGCGTCCTCTCCAGCCGGGGAGGAGGGGTGCTCTCCGTTTTTTCAAATGTGGAAAGCTTACCAACCAGCCAGTTGGCAGCACCCACCAATTTAAGTGTAGTGACAGATATCGATAATGGAGGACTAAGGGAGCTTACGCTTTCCTGGGATGCAGTTCCCGGAGCCGTCAAATATATCTTAAGAAGGTATAGTGACAGTGGCGTACTTTTGGAATCGGTAGAGGTTTCCGCGAATAATTATACTTTTTCACCTTTGAATGGGGGTACAAGCTATAAATTTAGGGTTTCGGTGGTGATTGCCCAGGAAAGTCTTTTATCGCCTGAGCTGAATTATACCACCTTGACGACCTGAGTTTTTTAAAGACTAAACCATTAATGAAATTATATAATCAACCATATTTTATCACTTTGTTGGCTTGCTTATGGCTGACGCACCAATCGGCTTGGTCACAGCAGGCGGTGAATGATATTTTGCGTTTCGAGGTGGAACGTGATATCCTCACCATGCCTGTGGATGTTTCCGCCAGGGCATTGATTAGTTCTGCTACCGGAAAAATGGAGGAGACCAGTGATGTGCCTGTGGAAGCCTATGTGGTGTCTGCAGCTAAGCTGGTAGATCACGGAATGCTGACCCTGGAAGAAGGTTTGAAAATGATTCCGGGACTGATTGTTCGTCCCAAATTAAATGGTACTTACGATGTAATGATGGTGGGGCAGCAAGGACAAAATGCTGCTCAAAGTTTGGGGGATATTGGTGGTCAGGGATATCTTTTGTTAAGAGATGGAATGCCGATGATGGATCGGGTATATAACCGGCCACGATGGGAGGAAATCCCGGTTAATCTGAATCAGGTCCAGCGCATTGAGGTGGTGCTGAATGCCTCCGCAGTTACCTATGGTGACGGCGCTATGAAGGGGATTATTCAAATTATCACCAAAAAGCCGGGAACCAATAAGCTTCACTTTAATGGATCTGTGCAGGCAGGGGCGCCTAATACGGTAGATACCCGGCTGAATGCAGAATGGGGAATCAACGATCGCCTATATTTTAAAAGTGGATATAACCATACCTATATAGAGCGTGTCGTGGAGGAGAGTTATGTGAAATCTCAGGGGGGCTTCCGGTCAAATCAGGAATTGTTATTCTATGAGCCTAATGCCTATTATACCAACCCTTATCCTTTCATTGCGAAAAATCGACATGTTTTTGATTTGGGTACCAATATGGTAATTTCTGAAAATCGCGAAATTGCCCTGGATTATTCCTATGTGAGATCACAGTTTCAGGATTTATACCAGTCTCCCTCCAACTTAGCCTTAAGTTATACGGACTCCAAAACCCATTATTTAAATTTGAATGGCCTTTGGGATAAGTTTCGATACCAGCTTTCCTATCAATCAGGAGATAGCCAGACCGGTGGAATGATTGGTGGTCAGCAGGATGTTGATTATTTAAATGGACGGTTAGAATACCTGACGAAATTTTTTAGAGGGGAAGGAATCATAGGTTTACACCTCCAGCGGGAAGGGATAAAATCTTCTACAGAAGCAGAATTTTCAAAATATTTGACCTTACCCCATAATGCCCTTTTGCAGGAATATAAAAGTCAGACCATTTATCCTTATTACTTAAGGCAAATGTACGGGCTGTATGCCAAGAATAATTTTAAGCTGAATCGCTGGTCTTTCAATTATGGAATGCGGCTGGATTATTCCCAAAATGGACGTGCCCATTTTTTGCCCGCAATTGAACTGCAGACAAAATTTGACATTGATAAAAATAGTAATGTATGGGCCAATCTTTCCAACAGTTACCGATTGGCACCTTACGGCCTGACAGATTTCCATTCCATTTTTTTAAATCCGGTCTATGATCCTGATGCCCATGGTACGGGAGATGTGAATCTGGTTCATTATGGAATGAATCAGGAGCTAGCACCGCAAATGTTGAGAAATGTAAAAATCGGCTATCGCAATGCTTTCCATGAGATGTTTTATCTCTCATTGGCCTATGGCTTTTCCGCTTCCGATAATCGATGGCATGGCGCCATGACAAAGGTTTCGGATCAAACGGACTTAAGTGTGACCTCTTCCCCCGCGGGTACAGATTATATTATCAAATATGAAAATGTTTCCGGGACAGAGACCACTAATGCCCTTACCGCATCCTTGGAGTTTATGCCCAATAACCGCTTTCATGTAAATGTATGGAGTGCTTACCAAAAAGGAGTGGCTTCTGGGGAAAAGGTACTGAGTATGCCAACTTATGTCGGGGGATTCAACTCTTACTTTAGGTTTTTATATAATCGAGTTTTGGTAAATACAACTTTTACTTATAATACCGCTTATCAGTATACCTTGATCGCCAGCGAGGACGCTGCGATGGCAGGTGCCAATGTCTTTGAAATCCCTTTTAATTATCAATGGCAACTCGGCTTGACTTACCAATTCTATAAATTTTCCTCTGTATTTGTGAATGTTAGAAATTTACTACCTACTCAGGATGCTTTTTACCCCATGGGAGACCCCACAAGGGCGCAATTTATGATCGGGCTTAATTTGAAGTTATAATTTTGAGATTAATAATTACATATAGGATTTTTTTACTAACCCTTGGACTGCTGTGGAGGGGCCATGCTGTTGCGCAGAAAGCCGAGATGGATTCCACTCAGTTGATGACCGCTCGCAATATAGAGGTCATGCTGGCCGAGGGGAGAATATATGCCAATAATGAGGATTTTATTCTGGCTTACGCTTTAGGAGAGCAGGCCCTGGAGCTTGCGCAAAAAGAGTTCCTGGAAACCCAGGAATATGAGATTTATTTGTTTATCGCAGATATTCATTCCCGGGAAAACCATCTGGATTTGGTATTAGAAAATTATATGGCGGCACTGCGGGCAGCGGAAGTTATCGCTGACCCGGAGAAGGAGGCGCATGTTTATTTATTAAAGGCGAAATATTATGACCGTAGGGGAGTGGTTCCGCTGGCCATTGCTGACCTGGAAATGGCAGTGAAAAAATATGAAGAAGTAGGAAATCAGGAACGCTTAGCTTTTTCAAAAGAATATTTGGCATTGTTGTGCCGCAGGGAGGATCCCAGAAAATCTCAGGAGGTTTATCGTCAATTGTTGGTCTATTATCAGGGGAAGCAGCTAGAGGATAAAATATTGGCCACCCGATTAAGAATTGCCAATATTGATTTTGAGCTGGAACGCAATGATCAGGCCCTAAAAGCTTATTTATCGCTTTTAAAAGATTATGCAGCCAAAGGGGAAGTAGAGCTGCAAGCCACCATTTTAAATAACCTTGGAGTGATCGAAAAGCGGTTGGGGAATATGCGGCAATCTGCCTCTTATTTTGCGGAAGTGACCGACTTATTAAATGCCAGACAGGAAGAATTAACGCCGGTAGAAGAAATCCGCTTCCACCTTAATGTGGGGGTGGCCTATTCCAATTTGAAGTCCTACAATAAAGCCAGAGAGCACTATACAGAGGCTTTTCGAATAACGGAGCGGACAAACAATGAATATGAGCAGGCCAATGCTTTGAATCATTTGGCCGCCAATTATTATGTTTCCGGATATTCGGTAGATGCCTTACGGGAAGCTTCTGCGGCCTTACAGATTGGAATAAGGGAGGATTTCAAGGATCTGCAAAGAACGAGCTATCGCATTTTGGAAATGATTCATCAGCGCGATGGCAAATACAATTCTTCCAAAGAAGCCAAATCAAAGTATGAAGAAATCGAAGCGATCCAGCGCTATAATAAGGAGACGGCTTTTGATTTGGACGTCTTGACCCGAAACGAGGATCAGATTAAGAAGAAAATCGCGCAGCGATATCGCAGGATGGAGGATGACAGACGACGGAATACCATGCTGGCCATGAAGGAGAAAGAATTAAGTATTCTGCGGCAAGAGGCCGAAATCCGCGATGTGGAATTAAAGAACCAGGAGCTGGAACGCTTGCGTGCCCAGCAGGCACGGAATATAGTGGAACGAGAGCTGGAAGCCATCAAGCAGGCCAGTGAACTGGACAAGGTGACCCGGGAAAAGGAATTGCAGGAGATTGAATTGCGAAATCAGCAGATCGAAAAAGAAAAGCGACAGGAGCAAATTCGCTTGTTGGAGTCACAGGAACGCGCAAAGCAGGCCGAGCTGGACGCTACACAAAGTCAACGCAACCTGTTTATTGTGGTGATATTCTTTTTCCTGATGGGCATTATGGGCTTGATCTTTTCGGTGAACCGAAAGCGGAAGGACAACAAGATTTTGCAGGTGCAGCAGCAGAAAATTGAGAAAGCCAATCAGGAAATTACGGCGGCGAAGGAAGATCTGGAAGAGAAAAATCTGCAAGTGACGCAATCCATTCAGTATGCGCAAACCATGCAGCAGGCCTTTTTACCCAATGAAAAGCTGATCGGTGAAATGTTTGAGGAAATGTTCCTGATGTATAAACCCCGAGACATCGTTTCCGGAGATTTTTATTGGGCTAAAAACCAGGACCACCGCAAATTGGTGGCGGTGGTGGATTGTACAGGCCATGGTGTTCCCGGCGCTTTTTTGTCCATGGTCGGCATGAACGGACTGAATGAAATCATTGAAAAGGAGCATGCTCTGCAGCCTAATGAAATGGTGGAAAGCTTACATGTCAATATAGTGGAACGTTTCAACCAACAGGAGAGTCGGAATAAAGATGGGATGGATCTGACGGTCTGTTCATTCGAGGAAATAGGTGAAAATAAGATAAAACTTACATTTGTTGCGGCCAAGCAGGTGGTGTATTTCCGTCATCAGGGAGAAATTCATGAAGTACTGGGAGAACGCAAATCCATCGGTGGGATTTACGCACATAAAGTAGTGGAATTTGGACAAAAAGAAGTGGTTCTGGATAAAGGTGATATTGTTTACCTGCCTACTGATGGTTATATCGATCAGGCCAATCCGGAGCGTAGGAAATTTAATAGAAGAAGATTCAAAGCATTATTAGAAGAGATACAGGAGCTCCCCTTAGCCACTCAGCAAGAGCGACTTTCGGAAGCACTCACACTGCATCAAAAGGATGCCGATCAGCGAGATGATATCACTGTTTTGGCATTAAAACTATAATACCATGCGTTACGACCAAATCAAACAAAAGCGAAGAACCATATTTTGGCAGTCATATCCTGCCAAATTAGAGGTTTACGGCCCCTTTAATTCGGGGAACATTGGCTTGGTAGGCAACTATCTCAGGGTGAAGTTCGGGGATAATTCCAGCCTATGGAAGCGGGCTTTTTCCATCTATATGGAATTAGTACAAAACATTTCAAATTATTCAGCTGTTCGTGACCGGGAATCCGAGGCAGGAGTAGGATTGTTTAAATTGGAGGAAACCGAGACTCATTTGGAGATTTGGGCCTGCAATGAAGTAAACAAGGCAGATCTTTCCAAGGTAGAGCAAAAGGGGGAGTTGATCAATCAATTGGGCAAGGAGGGCTTGCGCAAGATGAAAAGGGCATATTTATTACATGCAGATGAAAATCGCCCAAATTCTGGCAATATTGGGATCATACAAGTTGCCATAAAAGCGCAAGGTCCGATCACCTTTGACGTCGAGGATATTGACGACAGAAGATCCTTATTATCTATTTTTGTGAAACTTGAAAAATAAAATAACCATGCAAGATTTTATTGTTGAAGGCAGTCGGGAAAAGTTCTTTATCCCGAATATTAAATTAAGTGCTGAGGAGCGTAGGGGTACTATCGAAGGGGAATCCTATTTGGAAGAGCCCTATCAGTTCTATGAAGATATTTTTAAGTGGGTTTCCGTATTCTTTGAAGAGGGTGGAGAGGAATTCAATTTAGATATTAAACTGACGTATTTTAATACGGCCTCTTCCCGTGCGTTACTGGATTTATTTATTAATCTAAAAGCACTGGAAGATTCAAATTACAATATTACGGTCAACTGGTTCTATCCTGACCCGGATGATGAGGAGATGCTGATGGAAGCAGAGGATTTTATTGAGGAGAGTGAGCTGGAAATGAACCTGGTAGAATACGAGCTATAATCTGAAAACTCGCATGGATATAGTTTTCCCAATGGGTAAGATTGGTATCTCACCCATTGGGCATTTTTTTGCTATTTCCACATTTCCATTAATGGCCAAACCACATTCATAAAAAGCGGTGTTAATATGGCCGTGATCACACCACATAATCCAAGCGCCAGTCCTCCATAGGCTGCATGGACCTGCCCCTCTTCTGATACTGCTGCAGTGCCAACACCATGCGCACAAGCACCCATGCCCAGGCCCATGGCTTTAGGGTTGGTGATTTTTAAGGCTTTTAAAATCGGAACTCCGACAATCCCACCGAAAATCCCTACAAGTACCACAATAATAGCGGTAAGGGATGGAATGCCTCCAATACTTCCTGAAATTCCCATTGCGATTGGGGTGGTCACCGACTTAGGAGCGATAGAGAAAATCACTTCCTTGGTACCTCCAAAAAGGAAAGCGAAGAAAACACCGGATAATATCCCGATGATACATCCGATAATCAGGGAGATGAGAATTGGTCCTTTCTGAGCACGGATTTCTTCAATTTGCAAGTATAAAGGGACCCCCAGTGCCACTACGGCTGGCCCCAGGAAAAAGCTGATATAATCGCCGCCTTCTTTATAGGTTTCATAGGAAACCCCGGAGATTTTCAGATAGGCGATCAATACGGCGATGCTTAATAATACCGGATGGAATAAAAAGAAATTCCTGCTCCTGGCATACAGTTTTTGGGAAAGCAGATACACCAAACAGGTAAAGGTGATGCTGAAGATTTTAGTATTTAATACGGCGTATAACTCATCCATTGGTTTTGTCTAATTTTTGCATGGTGAAAGCCACAACAATGAGTACGATGATGGTACTCAGGACACAGGATCCTACAATGGCCAGAAGTTGCGATTGAATGGTGGAGATGTACTGAATCAGTGCCACCCCGGGAGGAACGAATAGGAAGGCCATATTTTTATTCAAAATAGTGGCGAATCGCTTTACATCATCCAGCAATAAAATCTTAAAATGCAGTGCTGCAGTCAGCAAGAGCATACCAATAATACTGCCGGGTATGGAAAGATGCCCGAAGGTCTGGATGATTTCACCCAATAACAGGCATCCGAAGATATAGGTAAGACTTTTAATCATTCTGCTTCAAATTTTTGAGAAGACAAGTGGAAGGAGGACGAAACAAAAAATGATCTGAAGTGCCTCCAGATCATTTTTTACTTTCATGGTCTGTTTGACCGTAAGCCCGACACCAGGCTTAGATTTTCACCTGATTGGGGCTGATCACACCTTCCTGATGTTCTTTAATGTTCGTCAAGGTAACCAGAGAGATTTGGTTCAGGGCCTCTACCGTAAAGAAAGCCTGGTGCGAAGTGATCAATACGTTAGGGAAGGCCAACAATCGGGAAATGGTATCATCCGTAATGATTTTCTCCGAGTGATTGTGGAAGAACAAGCCTTCTTCCATCTCATATACATCAATCGCTAAATATCCCAGCTGACCAGTCTTCAGGGCGTCAATAGCGGCCTGCGTGTTGATCAGTCCACCACGAGAAGTGTTAATCAACATGGCGCCTTCCTTCATTAAACCAAAAGTATACTGGTTCATCATGTGGGAAGTTTCCGGTAGCAGTGGGGTATGCAGTGAGACGATGTCCGACTTTTGCAAAAGCTCCGTCAGGTCTACATAACGCATCCCATCCTTCTCGAATTTTTTGTTCGGGAATTTGTCATACATCAGAATTTCACAGCCAAATCCTTTCATGATATTGGCGAAGATCATCCCGATTTTACCGGTACCTACCACGCCCACGGTCTTTCCATGCAAGTTAAAGCCTGTTAAGCGAGACAAAGAGAAGTTGCCGTCACGAACACGATTATAGGCACGGTGGATCTTACGGTTCAAAGTTAGAATCAAAGCAACAGCGTGCTCAGCAACCGCCTCCGGAGAGTAAGCGGGAACACGACGAACGTCAATGCCAAATTCCTGAGCAGCTTCCAAATCTACATTGTTGAAACCGGCACATCGAAGGGCGATCAATTTGATGCCGTTGGCTGCCAGTTTTTCAATGATTTCCCGGTTAAGTTTGTCATTTACAAAAACACAAACAGCATCACACCCTTTGGAGTAATCCACTGTTTCCTCGTCTAGCTGAACACGGAAATATTTGAATTCGTAGCCAAAGTCTTCGTTACAGCGATTAAACCATTCTTTATCGTAAGATTTGTAAGAATAGAATGCAATTTTCATGTATTTATGTTTTGAATTGGTGAGGGATCAACTTCTTGAAAAAAGGCTAATCCTTGATGTTATAGTTAGGTGCTAAGCGCCTTGAATGGACTCTCGAACCTATTTTTCTTTTTTTCAATACAAATTTAGATCATTTATTGAATAGTGGAAGCTAATGAGGGTGGTTTGTTAAACTGACCACGATCATGTTTTGTGATATTCCCTATTTCCATACTGCTTTTTTGAGGAAAACGCTTTATGCAGGGCTTTTTGTTCCCGTCATATGGTAATTCACCAAAATCTCCTTTAAAAAAAACCGTAATTTTCCCTTTTCAATCGTTTTCTAATCCCATCAATTTTTTTCTGGCTTGCTTCCAATCGCTTTAATTTTCGTATATTTGCGTACTTATGCCTAGGGGTGTGAATAATTCCCGGGGATATCACCATAATTGAAACAAATAATCTTCAATGGATCATATTAGAAATTTTTGCATCATTGCGCATATCGACCACGGTAAGAGTACTTTAGCGGACCGACTGCTGCAGGAAACTTCCACAGTGGGCGATCGGGAAATGCAGAGTCAGGTGCTGGATGATATGGATCTTGAGCGCGAGCGCGGGATCACGATTAAGTCTCATGCTATCCAGATGGACTATGAGAAAGACGGACAGAAATACACCCTGAATTTGATTGATACTCCCGGCCACGTGGATTTCTCTTACGAGGTTTCCCGTTCCATCGCGGCTTGTGAAGGTGCATTGTTGATTGTCGACGCTTCTCAGGGAGTTGAGGCGCAGACCATCTCCAACCTTTATTTAGCGATGGAGCATGATTTGAAAATCATTCCAATCCTGAATAAGATTGATTTGCCATCAGCGGATCCAGAGGCGGTCTCAGATGAGGTCGTGGAGCTTTGCGGAGTAGACTATGATGAGATCCTGACGGCATCAGGAAAAACCGGACAAGGGGTTCCGGAGATTTTGGAAGCGATTGTGGATCGTATTCCTGCCCCAAGCGGAGATCCGAAGAAACCTTTACGTGCGATGATCTTTGATTCGCAGTTTAACCCATTCCGTGGGGTGGAGGTAATCTTCCGGGTGTATGACGGTATGATCCGCAAGGGAGATAAAGTAAAATTCTGTGCTACCGGACGCCAGTATAATGCTGATGAAATCGGAATTTTGCGCCTGGAGCAGGATCCTCAGAAAGAAATTGGGGTGGGAGATGTAGGTTACCTGATCTCTGGTATTAAAGACGCCCGTGAGGTAAAAGTGGGGGATACGATCACGCATGTGGAAAACCCGACCACAGAAATCGTAAAAGGTTTTGAGGATGTAAAACCGATGGTCTTTGCCGGTATATACCCGGTGGATACTACGGAGTTTGAAGAACTACGATCCTCTATGGAGAAATTGCAGCTGAATGATGCTTCCTTAGTTTGGGAACCGGAGACTTCTGCTGCACTGGGTTTTGGATTCCGTTGTGGATTCCTGGGCATGTTGCACCTGGAGATCGTACAGGAACGTTTGGAGCGTGAATTCGACATGACGGTGATTACCACTGTTCCTTCCGTACAGTTCCGTTGCACCACTACTGATGGTCAGACGGTGGCGATCAATGCGCCTTCTGAAATGCCGGAGCCGAACTTTATTGACACTATGGAGGAGCCATTTATCAAGGCACAGATCATTACCAAGTCCGAGTTTATCGGTCCGGTGATCGGTTTGTGTATGGATAAGCGTGGTACCTTATTGTCGCAAACTTATCTGACGACGGATCGGGTGGAATTGATCTTTGAAATTCCATTGGCCGAGATCGTATTTGATTTCTTCGATAAGTTGAAAACCATCTCCAAGGGTTATGCTTCACTGGATTACGAATTGATCGGATTCCGTAAGTCTAAATTGGTGAAGCTGGACATCATGTTGAATGGCGAAGGAGTGGATGCGCTTTCTGCTGTCGTTCACCGTGACAAAGCCTATGAGTGGGGTAAGCGACTATGTGAAAAGTTACGTGAGTTATTACCGCGTCAGCAATTCGAGGTGGCCATTCAGGCCGCAATTGGTACCAAGATTATCGCTCGTGAGACCGTAAAAGCACTGCGTAAAAACGTAATCGCGAAATGTTACGGTGGTGATATTTCCCGTAAGCGTAAACTTTTGGAGAAGCAGAAGAAAGGTAAGAAACGTATGCGTCAGGTAGGTAATGTGGAAATTCCACAGGAAGCCTTTATGGCCGTATTGAAATTGGATGATTAAGTTTGGCGGCCTTTGGTCGTTTTAAGGTAATGCAAAACACCGGCTGTGAGGTCGGTGTTTTTTTTGAATGGGTTTTTCCGTCCTTAGACTCCGTCTATACCCTCAAATCTTTCGAGCATTAGCTTCATTTATCATGAATAACTTTTTTGAAGAGGGTGGGTAGAATTAGGGTGTCGCAATAGGCTGTGCCAACAGTGATAGATTGAGTGGTTGAGTTAGGATTATTGTGTGTTTGTTTTGTATTTTGTTAGTTGCCTTTAGCAGTCCAGTTTGATTGCTAGGCTTAATGACAATATGTTTATTGCTTGGTGGATATCAGCCTCATCCTCTGTTCTGTTGGCTATTGTTTACTGAGTGATGTAGGAATGTTATCTTCACAAACAACAATGGAACTGAGAGACTTTACACCCGCACAAACATTAATGCTAACAAGGCCATTTCTGACAACTGGTACAGAGTTGATTAAATATAGCTTTTTAGATCTGGTCTATCGTGGAATTCTCAAAGTATATAAAGATTGGCGATTACCCCATCCACGACAAACAAGAGAACGCTTTTATACCTTTGTCTCACGTGGAGAACTATTTACAAATTATATTCATTCTTATCATCAACACCCTTTTGTAGCGCCTTTTTTAGAGGATGACTATGAATACCAAGTAAAAATTCTGGCCAAAAAAGTATATACCGACTCCGGAGAGGGTTTTGGTTTCAAGTCAAGAAAAGTATACCCACAGCTTAAAGAACAAGGTTACTTTACAACATCTCTCGGTTTGAAGTATCTGAATCTTTTCTTCGTAAGCAATAAGGGTGCTAAGCTGAGAAGAAAATTTAAGCGTATTTTAAATGAAGCAGACGAATCCTTACCAAAGTTTGCCCAGAATAATACAGAACGGGCAAAGGAAATTCTAAGCACGCTTGGGTCCAACGTTATCCTGCTTGATTGTTTTAATGATCAACTGATTGATCAACTGAGGCCAATATTCAATGATCTTGGAAAGACAGATGTGAGTTTCTCTGAGGGGGCTTTTGGGGATCATGAAGGTATGGTTGAGCTTATGTTTTATTCATTCTTAGAAACAATGGACTATTTTGATTCTTCATTTGATTTATTTGACTCAACTTTTGATTTTGGTAGTAGTGACTTTGGAGGGGATATTGGAGGAGGAGATTTTGGTGGTGGGGACTTCGGTGGAGGGGATTATTAACAAAGCGAAATGCTATAAAAAATGAATATGATCGGTCTTTAATTCTTACTGGTCTTGGCAACTTGCTGCCATGAGTGGTGGAAAGGTAATAGGTCAATCTATCCAAGGTTAATCTTTGAATCCAAATTATACTAATCGTTTTTTTCAATAAAATGAAAATCTATGAATGTGTTTGATTATTGTTATTTTAGAATTTGTCAGTTTTATATAAATAATAAAGATAAAGAACCAGAGTATTCAGGTATTTTAATTCTATCATTATTACAAGTTTTTATAGTGTATGATTTTTTCTTTTTTCTTAAAATATTATTTGGAGAGAAATTTATTTCACTTTTTAGCGAAGATCTATTAGAATATTGGATCTTGCCAGTTATAATACTTTTTCCGGTGAAGAACTATTTCAGATATATCAGGAGTGATATGTTTAAATCTGTGGGTAAAAACCTACTTAAAAATGAAAGTGTGAGAGATCGTAAAAGGAATAATTTAAAATTATTTATATTAGTTTTAGTCATTGCTTTTTCTTCTATTGTATGTGGTTTATTATTTAAGGTTTTATTAGAAATGTATGGGGTGATATAATAATAAGGATTAAATTTTATAAACTTTAATAGGGTGTCGAATGAAGTTTATTTAATTATGAAAGTAAAAAGCCTTAGGATAAAGATAGTGGTAAGTCATTCGGTGATTTTGTTCTTAATGCTTATTAGTTTAATTGTTGTAAGGATTTGGCCACAGTATTTCCCAATTATCGTAGAAGGTTATTTCGACTCGTTGATTTTTGACCTGCTGATAATGATGGTTGGTTTTCCTTTGTTTGTTTTTATTTTCAATCACTGGATATTTAGGCTTAAGCTATTGTGGCCTTCATTATTATATCTTTCAATAGTTTATGGTGGCTTAAATCTAGTTTTGCCCTCAATTCTGAATGATGATGTAGGGTTATTTAGTTTTCATGATCGGAATTTGATCTATCTGTATTGTCCTCTGGTGATGGTGGCATATGTTTTTGCCTATTTCATTTCGACCAATTTTTTGTGCGGAGATAGTAAATGGGTAGAGCAATAGAGTTTTGTAATGTTGTCGCAAAAAGCTCACCTATCCCCCAACCTCAAGCGTATTTTTTGTTTTGGAATAATTTTTGTGATTTTTTCAAGTATACTGACCATTTGGTGAGGGCTGATGACGGGAGTAGGCAGGTCGGTATGTTTCATTCCTAAACTCCAAAGCGATGAAGTATCTATGCAACCTCTTATTATTCCTATTATTCTCGACACCCCTCCTTGCACAGGAAATCTCCTCCGAAATCTCCAAAGTAGACTTGTTTGAATCCGGTGCTACCATTCATCGAAAGGCCGTCAAAAGTTTAAGCAAGGGCGAGCATGAAATCATTTTTACCGGCATCAGTCAGGGAGTGGAGGAAGCGAGCATTCAGTTGGCTTCCAGTGGGCAGGTGTTGATCAAAGGGGTCCGTTTTGACTCCGATTATAAGACCGACAAAATCCGACTGCAACAACAAAATTATACGGATTCTTTATTCCTGCTTAAGGATCAGATGAAGGAGCTTGAGTTTGAGCTGGAATCCCTGAAGAAGCAACAAGAGATCCTAAGGCAAAATAGTCAGCAGGCCGGAAATGAGCATCGTTCTACGGAGGAAATCAAGCAGCTATTACAATATTACGCCCAAAAGGATGCAGACTTGTTTCGGGCAATAAATAAGACCCGGCATGCGCAAAGCAGGGCAAAAGCAGTTTTTCAGGATTTTTTGAGAAGAAATAACAAAGGAAGTTATAATATTACAAGAGGGGCGGTGATCGTCAACCTGGAAGCTTTTCAGCCGGTCAAAGCTACTTTCGACCTCAATTACCGGGTTTATGCGGCAGAATGGGAAACACAGTATGACCTGCGGATAAAAGATATCCAAAGTCCCGTTCAACTGGTGCACAAGGCAGAGATTTTTCAGAGTACCGGAGCCGATTGGAAACAGGTGCCTCTGACATTAGTAACCGGGAATGCCAATAGTAATCAGCAGCTGGCCACATTAAATCCCTGGTATCTGAGGGAAAACCAGCCTCCAAAAATCATGGTGCGTGGGGCTGCTACCCAAAGGATGGAATTGGACATTGACTTGGCCTTTGAAGAAGAAGCGGTGGATGAGATTTTTGAGGTAGCGGTTGAAGAAACTCCGGCCATGCATCAATACACCAAAACCACTTCGAACGTGATTCAGACCGATTTTTCCATTGAGAAACCTACCACCATTCTATCTGAAAAAATGAATGGCTATGTAGAGCTGGCGCAATACGAACTTCAAGCGGATTATCAATTCAAGGTCGTGCCAAAGGAAAATACCAGTGCTTTTCTAATCGCCACCCTCTCTGATTGGGGAGATCATCCCTTGTTAAAAGGTCCCTCGCAGAATTATTTTAGTGGCCGTTATGTGGGGCAGGGCTATATTGATCCTGCTGTTTCGGATACGCTCGTCATCTCCCTTGGGGTTAGTCCGCAAATTCAATGTAGCCGTAAAGAACTGAAGCAAAACAAAAGCAAAAGGGTATTGGGAGGCAAAGTTCGGGAGAGTCGGCTTTATCAAATTGAGGTTCGGAATAATGGTCAAAACACCGCAAAAGTAGCCGTCGAAGATCAACTGCCCGTGAGTCAGAATGGTAAAATTGTGGTGAAGCCCACCGAATTAAGCGGAGCGGTGCAGGATGCGTTTTCGGGGAAATTGTCATGGGAATTTGAGCTTGCTCCCGGAGCCCAAAAAACCATTCAATTGGGCTTCGAAGTGGAATATCCCAAGGGTTTTTCAGTGGATGGGCTGTAGGAGACTTTTCTCCTGAGGCTGCCCTCAATCGGGCTGACGCGGCTCACTTATGAGGCGAAGGGCAACGGCCCATCAGCTGGATATTCATATTTATATTCTCGCTTGGCTGCCATTCGGAAAAAGGACGGCGTTTTCCTATTGCCATTTTTCTCAATCAGGCAGACGAAGGAAGAGAACGCAAGTTCACCCGAATTTGGGTCATTCAGTCACCTCTAAATCGACCAAAATAAGCTGAAGTCTAGCTCCTTAAAGCGAATTTTTAAGGCTAATGGTGAATATTCCGGCTCAAGCTTTTCTTCAATGGTAATCATGAAAAACAGGGTGTTTTTTATTTTTTGGCGGCCCCAGGCTAACGCCTGACCGGGCTGTCGGCAGTCGCTCTTTTGGGGGAAGATTGAGATTCATCAACGGATTGCTTCCCCCAAAAGGAGCTCCAACAACCGGCTTCGCCGCTGCCTTCATCCCTGGCCGGGGGTGCAGTGAAAGCCCACCCTCGCCCATCAGTAAAATAATGCTCCTTTTTAGCCTCATTTTTTAGGCAAGATCTTTATTTTTAGGGTGCAAAAATCAATAACATCATGCTTAGCCTACTTAGAACCAACTCCTCTCACCCAGATTTTCTTCAGCTGGTACAAAATTTAGATCAGGATCTCGCCATTCGTAATGGAGAGGATAATGCTTTCTATGCGCAATTCAATAAGGTGGATGCCATTCCTTGCGTGGTAGTTGCGTTTTTGGAGGGTAAGCCGGTGGGTTGTGGGGCCATGAAATCTTTTAGTCCCGGGAAAATGGAAATCAAGCGCATGTTTACGCTGGAAGCGTGCCGGGAAAAGGGAGTGGCTTCCGCCATATTGAAGGAGTTGGAGCAATGGGCCAAAGAGCTCGGTATGCAAAGTTGCGTACTGGAAACTGGCATTCAGCAACCGGAAGCGATTGGTTTGTATCAGAAGCAACAATATCAAAGGATTCCCAATTATGGGCCATATGCCATGGTGGAAGACAGCCTTTGTTTTGAAAAGCAATTGGCGGAAATTTAACACAATTTTTAAGCCGCATGATTCAAAATCCAACCATATTTTGATGAAAGGCTGGAAACTGAATCTATACAGGGCAGAAATCTCTTATTCTGCCTGCTTCCAAACTCTTTTTTCGTTGATGATTTCCTTCTGTCGGAATGCCTCTTCCAGATTTACTTCATAGCGGTTGGCTATGGCGCAGAGATAAATGAAGATGTCGGCCAGCTCCCCGGATAAATTTTCAAATTTGGAATGTTGGTCAATGGCCAATCCTTCCGCCTTGCGAACCGCTTTAAAAAGTTCCCCGACTTCTTCTCCCATTAACAGGCATTTGTCCCGTGCAGATTGCTGATCAAATCCTCTTTCGATTTCCATCTCTGTGATGTATTGTTGGAAGTCCTTGAGGGTAGGCTTTGATTTGAGTTTTGGCATTATGAAATGTTATGAAAATTGAAATTAGGCGGGAAATTAAGGATTCTCTTTCAATCCCCTTTCTTTAAGCGGAATTTCTTTCAATAAAATCCCACTGCTTCTAAAGAGGAGGTCGGGCGGGGCATTAGCCTTCAATGAATGACCGCTGCAGGATATTCTTGTTTGCTGGTGATCAGGATTCCGGAAGATCACTTATTTCCTTGTTTGAAATAATTATATTTATAAATATTTGAATTTATAATACAGATAAGATGGCGCGAGAAATTCCATTGCAAAAGGGGGACGTTATTTTTGAGAAAGACCTGATTTGTATTTCAGATGGTAAAGCTACTCAACGGAGGGTTTTTCTGACGGTATCGGTGCTTTGGCTGTCTGTTCTCATTGGCAGGATTTTCTATGAGCCTGAAGCTGCCAGTTTAAACTTCTATTTTGGGGTGTTTCTGATTCATTTATTATTGGTCACTGCCTGGAGTTTGACCTCCTCTAAACATCGAATTCACCGGAGGGAAATAAGGACGATCCAATTGAAAAAATACTGGTTCGGCGGGCCTTTACAACTTTCTATCCAACTAAGATGGCGTCGTAGAAGAAATGTTAATATTCCGGAAAAAGAAAGAGATCAGGTCGAAAAACTATTAAAGGAATGGCCTGTAAACAGGATTGAACTTGAGGCGGATGAATAGCAAAAGTTAGCAGCAGAAGTGCATGACAAATTCCGGCTTGCTGATTTAGCGCTTTATTTTGAAAGGCTATCTTTTGTGCTACTTAACCCGAAATATTCACCACTATATTTATAAACCAATCGGAAGAGGTTTATTTTCAGTTCTTTGAAACTTGTTTTCTTTGAGTTATAATAGCCCAAATTTGGGCAAGCTTGCTTTCTCCTCATTCCTCTGTTTCGTTGGGAAAAACTCGAAATAGGAAACTACTCCTTCCTCTTCCCCGCCTAGCTGCAAAACAGGGATTCTAGCATGCAAAATTCAGGCTTAATGCTAATCCCAAAGCGAGATTGCTGATGATATTTTTGTGTTTTTATAGCTACTTTTAATTTAATATCATACTGAATATCATTTCTATAGTTTGTTTTCTCCATATGCCTTCCATAAATTGAAAGCTTTGTTGTAGCAATAAAATTCGTATGCTACAGTATTTTTTCAAAAGGCAACCTACTTATGGCAGAAGGTCAGGATCAATATCAATCTTTATTAATGCGGCTGGATCGTTTGCAGGCTCAGTACCAGGCACAGCAAAGAGAGCTGATGGCTATCAAGCGGGAATTATTGGAGCAGCAGGCACAAAAGATGGAGGCTTCCTCAGGTGCTACTGCATCTGAGGAAAAAGTTTCTCCTGCGAATGAAGCGGTGCTGGAGATTAAGGAACAACCCAAGTCAGGGCCCGCTTTCTCTCCAAAACAAGCCGAAGCGCCATCCTCCCCAAAGCTGGCTAAAAAGACCGGCGAAGCCTTTTCCTTTAATTGGGAGAAGTTCATCGGCGAAAATCTGATCAATAAGATCGGGATTTTTATTTTGGTTCTGGGAGTGGGGATTGGGGCGAAATATGCCATTGATCATGATTTGATTAGCCCATTGGCCCGAATTATTATGGGGTATTTAATGGGGATTGGCTTGTTGGGTTTTTCGTTTAAATTAAAAGCGAAATACGAAAACTACAGTGCCGTCTTGCTAAGTGGGGGAATGGCTATTTTTTATTTCATTTCTTATATCGCTCACAGTTTCTATGACTTAATGCCACTCGGCTTCACTTTTTTCCTGATGGTGGTTTTTACCGGATTTACAGTCTTTGCGGCCTTAGTTTTTAATCAGCAAATTATCGCACTATTGGGAATGGTGGGTGCTTATGCGGTTCCTTTTTTATTGGGTAACAAAGCCGGAAATGCGAATGTCTTCCTGGGCTATATTAGTTTAATCAATATGGGGATTTTAGTGCTGGCTGTAAAAAAATATTGGAAAGCATTATATTATTCGGCCTTTTCCTTTAGCTGGCTAATCTATTCTTTTTGGATGTTTTCTGGCTATAGCGCAAATGAGTATTTTGTCACCGCTTTAGTCTTTTTAACGATTTTCTTTTCCCTGTTTTATTTGACCAGCATTTCCTACAAGCTATTGCAAAAAGAAAAATTTGGCAGAGCTGACTTATATTTAATTCTGGGGAATGCTTTCCTTTATTATAGTTTTGGGTATTACATTTTAGCCGGACATGCGATTGGGGATGATTTCCTTGGTTTGTTTACCCTCCTCAATGCCCTGCTACATTTTTGTGTAGGTTATGGTGTTTATAAACGAAAATTATCAGACAGTAACCTATTTTACCTCATAGCTGGTTTGGTGTTGGTTTTTATCACTATTGCAATACCTGTTCAGCTGGACGGGCATTGGGTAACCCTTTTATGGTCAGGGGAAGCGGCTTTGCTATTTTGGATTGGGAGGACTAAATCGGTGGAGATTTATGCGAAATTAGCCTTTCCCTTGATTATTTTGGCCGTAATTAGTTTGCTGCATGATTGGGGGAATGACTACCCGTCATTATCTCTTTTTGATCAGGTGAAATCAGTGCCTTTTTTATTCAATACCGCATTTTTAAATAGTCTGTTATTTACACTGGCCTTTGGTTGGATGACCTATGTTTATCAGACGAGCAGGCAACCCGTCGAGCTTTCTGAATTTTGGAACAAGTGGTGGCTGATAGCGATTCCTGCAATTTTTCTATTCGTTTTGTATGGCACCTTCTTTCTGGAGGTCAACAATTATTGGGTGCAAAAATACTCTAACTCCATGCTGAAGATACCGGATCGGGAAACGGGAGATTTGGTGGCGGTATTTGATGCTTATCTATTGAAGTTCAGGCTGGTCTGGCTGATCAACTATTCCATTTCCTTTCCCTCGGTGCTTATTGGTTTGAATCTGTGGAAATTGAAAAATAAGTCCTTGGAAAAGGTTAACCTGATATTTCAATTTCTTTTTGTGAGTCTGTTTATTTTGGCGGGTACGGAGGAGTTGACAGCATTGGCGGAGGCCTGGAGATTCCCTGATGTTGATAGTAACTATGCGGTGAACTTCTATTATTTGGGCATCCGTTATTTAAGTTATCTGATATTGGCCTTCGGAATGTATATGCTTTATTTACAAAAACAGCAAAGTGATTGGGCAGAAATGCTTCGTATTCCTTATGACCTGTTATTGTATATTACCCTTATTTGGGTATTGAGTAGTGAGTTATTATTGTGGATTGAAAATGATGACTCTGCCATGAAATTAGGGCTGAGCATACTTTGGGGGTCTTATTCATTAATGCTGATTGCATTGGGCATTTGGAAAAAGAAGCAACACTTGAGATGGGCCGCCATGGTGCTTTTCGGAGGCACTTTATTGAAATTATTCTTTTATGATATCGCCCATTTAAGCACTATTTCCAAAACCATCACTCTGGTGGCACTCGGACTATTGCTTTTGGTGATATCTTTCCTCTATAATAAGTATAAAAATCTGATAGGTAATGAATAAGTTTTTATGGTTACTTTTATTAATAGGTAGCCCAATAATAACGGAGGCTCAGGCAGATAATGAGTATGCTTATCGACGGCCATTATCAGAGGTAAAGGATGTTTGGCATAAGATTTCCATCCCCAATGAGATGTTTTCCCAGCTCAATGGGGACCTTTCAGATCTTCGTATTCTGGGCAGGACATCGGCAGACACGCTGGAGGTACCCTATATTTTAAAGAAGCTGGAGGGGCAAAGTCGTAAGTTGATGGTGGACTTTAAGCTGATCAATCAGGTTAAAAAGGAGGGTGTTTATTTTTATACCTTTAAGTTAAATGAAGGGAGAAGTCTTAATAGGATTGAACTTGATTTTGGTCAGGAAAATTTTGATTGGAAAGTACAATTGGCTGGTAGCTACGATCAGCAAGAATGGTTTGAAATACTTGCTGATTATAGGATTTTATCTCTTCATAATGATGCTGCTGATTTTAAATTTTCCCGGTTAAATTTTCCGGAATCTGAATTTACTTACTATCGAGTAGCCATTAAGAGTGCTACAGATCCATTATTTCAAAAAGCCAGATTATGGCAAGCGAAATTTGACCCGGGAACTTATAGAAAATACTCTTTTTTAACGCAAGAGGTAGAAACGGAGGGGAAAAAGACGGTTATCCGATTGAATTTAGCAGGGGAATTGCCTGTAAGTAAGCTGGAAATTCCTGTCCATTCTGAATATGATTATTACCGAAAGTTTGTGGTAATGTGTGCCAGCGATAGTTTTAAGACCGCTAAAGGATGGCGATGGAATTTTAGGCCTGTTTATAATGGGGTACTGACTTCTGTTCGGAAAAATGAATTCGATTTTGAATCGGTGCGGGCGAAAAAAGTTAAAATTCATATCGAAAATGAGGACAATGCCCCACTTTCAGTTGGTCAAGTTTCCTTAGAAGGACCAGCTTATATTCTTCTGGCTCGATTTATTGAAGAGGCAGATTATTTCCTTTATTATGGAAATAAAAAGGCCTTATTTCCACGATACGATATTCATCGCTTTTCCGCTAATATTCCTAAAGAAGTCATCGCGCTGAATTTAGGGGAGGAAGAAAAGTTGACTTCCCAACCCCCTGATGAAAAATCAAATGGGCTGTCTGACTACTGGCTTTGGGGCGTTATGGTTTTGATTATTTTGCTTTTGGGAGGTTTTACCCTTTCGATGCTGAAGGAAAAACAAGCGACCGAGGCAGATGGAAATTCTTTTAACTAATCCATAAATCTTTTAAGGTTCCCCTCAATCCGTATTATTCATGCTTTTATCCCGATTAACGGCAATACGGTAAAATGACGGAGTTTTTCCTTTTTTTCAAGGTAGCAGGTGAATGAGGCAAAGACAAGTCTGCCCAAATTTGGGCGATTAGAAAACCAGCATAATTAATCTCCAAATGCAGAAATAAAGGGCTATGAACGAGCTACTTAATCTAGCAGTGAGTGATTTAGATGAACTTGCCCGAAAACGTTAATAAAAACCGTTTCCTCCCTGGGCCGGCAGGAAAGAAGCGGTTTTTTTGGGTGGCCAATAAGCCGTCGGATCATATCAATCAGCGATCAATGCTTTAATTTTATTGACTGTTTCTTCCGGTAGTGCAACCAGGGTTTGGATATGCTCCGTATCGGTTTCCCAAAAAGTTTTTGGAGCCCGGGCATTGGCAAACAAAGTTTTTCCATGCTCCGCTTTTACCTCCCGGTCCTTCTTACTATGGATAATAAGTTTTGGGAGATTTTGGATTTTAGCAATATCACGAATGGCCACATATTCCTGATTAAAGTTTTCCGGATGTGCGACGGCCTGTTTTTTAAGGAAATCTACTGGGGCATAATCAATGGCCAGTTGTTGGGCCGAAGGGATACTGCCATCTGTCACCAGCGCATCCACCCGCTCCTGATTGTCAAGGGCCAGCTTAATAGCGACCTGCCCGCCAAGGGAAAGTCCCATCATAATCGTTTTTACACTATCCGCCTTAGTCTTGAGAAGAAAATCTTCGAAGGCATGCTGGCTATCACTCAATACATTTTTGTAGTTGGGTTTGCCCATGGATTTTCCATAGCCTCGCCAGTCCGAAATGTAGACATTGAATCCCGCCTGAAGCAGGGGTTCTATTTTGGACGCATATCTGCTGGCATTTCCGCCTGCCCCATGAACAAAGAATATATTCCCAATCAGACTGTCTGTCTTTTGTTTGAAAAAGTAATGATATAGCGAGAGGGAGTCCTCCTCAATGAGCTCCACTTCCTGATAGTCAAAATCGGATAGATCGGCCAGCTCTTTGGTAGGAAAATAATACAATACGGATTCATCATTATCTACAATGGCCTTTATCCTGGGATTACTATGGTATAGGTATAGGCCAAAGCCAATAGTGGTGAACAGAAATAGTAAAAGGAGGGCTCCCAAAACTTTCAATATTTTCATCATAAGGTGTTAAGGTTAAGGTTAGCGTGGCAAAATATGTCGGTATATTTTAATATCAAAATTTATTCCTCCGCATAAGTCGTTTTTCAAATGGGGGCATATAAACTAAATGATGCATGCGCAAATCCTCTTCCAGCCACAGGAGGGGAGTTGAGGGGTAGTGCCATATTTGGCGTTTTTTCGAGGGAGAAGGAAGCAAGCCAACCCCAATTTGGGCAATTAGGACAGCAGTAAAATCAGTTTGCGACCAGATATGAAATTCTTTAGGGCAATCTACTAATGCTTGCGGTGAATGATTCGGCTTAGGAATCCATAGACACGAGGATGAGTCGCAAATGACGATTTCTCATTGAGTGGATGAAATTTCAGGGCATAAAAAAAGCCGAATCTTTCGAAACGACTTTAAGAAAAAAGGATTTGATCCTGTGATTATACGCGACGTACGTTCACGGCATTCAATCCTTTTGGTCCACGCTCTACGTCATATTCCACTTTGTCATTTTCGCGGATATCGTCCTGTAGACCTGTTTTGTGAACAAAAATATCTTGATTAGTTGCATCATCTTTGATGAAACCAAAACCTTTTTCGTCGTTAAAGAATTTTACGGTACCTGTACTCATTGTATTAATTATTAAAATATATTATTGTTGCTGATCTTTCTTTTTCTCAGCTTTATTTTCTCGTTCTTCTGGAGGGACAGTAGTAATATTACCAAATTCGTCTACATAGGCCATCATATCTTCCAGCTTTCCGCTGCTATCCTGAGATTTACGATCCAGGCGTTTCTCGAATTTTTCAGCCTTTTTTTTCCGCTTCTTTTCCGCTTTCTGTTTTTTGATAAAACTATTCTGTGACCTTGCCATACGCTCTTTTCATGTTAATAATGCCTCCTTGGGAGGGTGTCGTCATAATCAAGGCTTCCGGGAGGAAGTATATTGTTAAAGAAAAGAATTAAAACCTGATAGGAGGGAACGCTTGCCTTTATGATTAAATACAAACAGTGGCAGATGCATGAGGGTTTTGCTTATCGGAGCCGGAGAGTAAAATTCGTGAAATTCCGGCGGCACAAATGACAAACTTACTGATGAATAGCAGACTGTACAATGAGTATAACTTGACACAAAGGTAAGAGGAACTTTTGCCGATTCCTAATGGTATTGTGGATATTCCACTTTGAATGCAGGCTAAGGAGGTGTTATTTGACCGTTTT
Organism: Persicobacter diffluens; assembly: GCF_036244895.1. Lineage (NCBI taxonomy): Bacteria > Pseudomonadati > Bacteroidota > Cytophagia > Cytophagales > Persicobacteraceae > Persicobacter > Persicobacter diffluens. Next base: position 2,392,408 of record NZ_BQKE01000001.1, on the reverse strand, counting down.
GGTAACCGAAATTCAGCCTTTTTTAATCCAATAAGCCTGCTCAGCGCCTTGTGCGCCTGCTTTGAGGTAAATCATTGAAATTGACTTTATTTAGCAGAAAAATGGTCTGATGGTTACTTTTTTGCTCATTTGATGGGCGAATTTGAATATCCGAACCGCTTTAGCCGGATTATTCAGCTTAAATCCTCGTTTAGCTGTTAGGCGGGAAAGATGAAGGAATTTTTCTTATTTCATTTTTATCTAAGGAAGCATATATATGAGGAGCAAGTAAGTTTGCCTCAATTTGGGCTATTAACAAATCAGTAAGCATAGCGCTATTGAATTGAAAATAAGTGACTAAGCTGGTTTACTTAATTTAGCGGTGAATAATTCGGGTTAACAATTTATAAGGCCAGGTTAGTATTTTTTTGTTTGATGGTCGCCCGAAGGATAAACCCTAGCCCAATTAAAATAAATGGAATGCTGAGCCACTGGCCCATATTGAAGAGCATTTCCTGTTCGGCAGAAGTTTGGTTTTCCTTGACAAATTCCAGAACAAAACGAGCAGTGAACACCAAAGCAGTGGAAGTTCCAAAAAGTAGCCCGGGCTGCGTGATGGCATTACGTTTTTTATATAAGAAAAAATTTAAGCAAAAGATACCCAAATAGGTAATGGCCTCATAAAGCTGCGCAGGATGTCTGGGATGTTGGTCCACCTGTTCAAAGATAAAGGCCCAGGGGGCAGTGGTGATTTTGCCAATAATTTCGGAGTTCATCAGGTTCCCCAATCGAATAAAGCCAGCGCCCAGTGGCCCAACGACCGCCACCATGTCCAGGGTTTTTAAAAAAGGAATTTTTGCCCAACGACTAAATATAAGGAACACTAATAATAAGCTCAGGGTTCCTCCGTGACTGGCCAGGCCCTGATAGCCGATAAAGGTAATGTCTCCGCCAGGGGAGATGGCGATGGGGAAAAGCATCTCTAAGGGCCGTGAAAGGAAATAGTCAGGTTCATAGATCAGGCAATGGCCCAATCGGGCGCCCAGTAAGCCACCGAACATGCCGCCATAAAAAAGTTTCTCCAGATGCCCTGCCGGTATGCCTTCTTTTTTGAATATAAGATAGAGAACATAGATGCTCAGCAAAACGCCGATCATAAAAAGAAAGCCATAATAACGAAGGGGAACACCTGCCACAGAGAAAAGCTCCAGGCTGGGGTTCCAATGAATATAAAAAGCGGTCATCATTAAATTGTAAGGAGGGCGTCCTGCCCATTAATATAGGTTGAGGTTTTTATTCTTCTTCTTCAATCCACTTGAGTACTTTATCAAAAGGATAAGTTTCTAAAAGACCATAGCCGGCTGTTTTTTTATTGCGCAGGCGGGAAAATTTCGGCATGCTCACGCCCAAAAGGAATTTGGTCATCAGGCGGGCATCCAGTTTGCCGGCCAGTTTTTCCGCTTTGGTGAGAATATTTGCTTTGTCGAGTTCCTCAAAATTATCGGAAAAGGCGCTCTCAGGGAATACGGCGGGCTTTTGATCACGGCAATAGCTGCATTTACCGCAGCTTTCCCAATCGGTATTTTCACCAAAGTAAAGGGATAATTTTTTACTCAGACAGCCTTCCGACTTAAAGAAGTTTACCATTTCATGCAGGCGATCTACTTCCGCAATCTCTTTATGCAAAAATACCTGATACAATTGGTCGGTCATTTCCTCTATAGAATAGCGTTCCGGCCAGTTCACCTCAAAAGCCTCTTTCATTTTACTCGCCTCCATTTTGATCAGGCTTTGCTGTTGCAGGCTTTCGAGCACGGCAATAACACTTTTGCGATCTCCCTGAGGGTAATGTTTTTCAATGGCCTCAAAGTCTATGGTCATCCACATGCGGGCCATTTTGCTACTTTTGAAAATGGCTTCGATCAGGGGTTTCTGCTCCGGCGCGCATTTGCGCAGCACATTTTCCTTGAGTGTTACAAATTTTATTTTGTATTCGGAGAAATAGGAATGAGAAGGGGTGATGATCCCTTCGTTTTCCAAATACACCAGCATGGTGCGCAACGGCGTTGGGCGGAAGTTGGCATTATAGGAAAGATCATAAATCTTGGGCTCCCATAAATTATTCTCTGCCCGGTCAATAGATCGTAAAACACGTGCTACGGCTTCTTTGTCCGGGGTATCTCCATAGATGAAGTTTTCCAATAGGGCAAAATTACTTTCATCCGCCATCATGATACACTGGGATTCCTGCCCGTCACGGCCGGCACGGCCAATCTCCTGAGAATAATTTTCTATAGATTTGGGCAGATGATAATGAATGACATGGCGGATGTCGGCTTTGTCAATACCCATTCCGAAGGCGATGGTAGCCACAATCACATCCTTATCCCCACTCATGAATTGCTGCTGAATTTCCTTCCGTTGGTCTGAAGGCATTCCGCCATGGTAAGCGGTGGCATTGATGCCATTTTCTCTCAGAATACGGGCAAGGTCTTCGGTGTTCTTTTGCAGGGTGACATAAACAATGGCAGATTCTTCCACATGTTGTCTCAAATAGTCAATAATGGCTTCCTGTCGATCTGCATCATTATAAGGCCGGACATTAAGAATGAGGTTTGGGCGGTGAAAGCCGGTAACCGAGAAGTTATCCAGCGGAATGTCAAACTTCTCGCCCATATCTTCAAAAACCTTTGGAGGGGCCGTAGCGGTGAGCAAAAGTACCTGTGGGAATTGGAAGGTTTCTTTATACTGTGGTAATTTGATATAATCCGGACGAAAGTTATGTCCCCATTCCGAAATACAGTGGGCCTCATCAATCACCAGCATGGAAAGCTTCAGCTGACTCAGGAAATTTCGGAATCTTTCATTCTTGAAGCGCTCCACCGCTATAAACAGGACCTTGTATCGGTCCGCTTTTAAGTCTGCTGCAATTTGTTTAGCCTCTTTAGGATCCAGGGTGGAATCAATTCGAGTGGCGGCAATACCTTTAGCATGAAGAAACTTCAGTTGGTCTTCGATCAAAGCCAGTAGGGGAGATACCACCACCGTTAAATGGGGTAATAAAATCGCCGGTAATTGATAACACATGGACTTACCGGATCCGGTAGGAAATATGGCGCCAGCCGATTCTCCCCGCATAAGGGTTTCAATAACTTTTTTCTGTCCGGGACGAAAGTCGGAGTAACCAAAGTGTTTTTCAAGAGACTGCTCAAGTGTGGCCATAGACGAATAATTTCAGTTTTTTTTCGCTTGTCAATGCGGATTCCAATTCCAACAGGTAAGTAAATAGAAAAAAATGGGAATAAATAGTTCAGGCAAGAAATCCTGCCAATGTTGATAAAATTGAAAATAAAAAAAGCAGCCCAAAGACTGCTTTTATTTACATTTTTTTGTGGTGTCGCTTAAGCCGGATGATTCATACTTTAGCCTGAATTATTCACCGCTAGAATCAGAGTATACCATAAGAAGCCGTATGTTAATCCGTTATAATTTAGTCTGCCAAATTTCTGATAGCCCAAAATTGGGTAGGCTTGCTTTCTCCTCATTCATCTGCTTCCTTGGAAAAAACTCGAAATAGGAGACTATTCCTTCGTTTTTTCCGCCTGGCAGCCTAACGAGCATTGATGCATGAATAATCCGGCTTAAATCTTCGTTTAAAACGTATTTAAAGGCCGAAATTCGCAGCGAAAATTTGATTATTGCAGAAGCGATACCCGATTATTTTGAGCGCATAGCAGCGCTATTAATGAGCAATCCGAAATTTAGCAATGATTAATTCTCGTTATATCACCTCTTCCACCAAAGGGGCCTTTTCTTCTATGGCTTTATTTTTCTTTAATTGAACACTAGGCTCTGCCGGCAATTGGAACAGCGGAATAAAGCGGTCCCAGCCCGTAAAAGTAGCAATCAGGATGGTAGCCACCGCTATCATCGCCATATAATTGTATTGAATAATGCTGATCGGATCAAATTGGTAAAATTCCTTTGGATAAACTGCCGTGGCAATTCCGACATAGAATCCAATATAAACATGCCAGGGGATAAGTTGCGAGCCGAATACCCCCAGGGCATCGGAGAAGGTCGCATTGCGTAATCGCAATTTGTATAAATCTTCTTCACTACCTTCCACATTGTCATCCACTAGGTTCTTAATCATCGGTCCTACCGTCACGATCTGGGCCATCTCATCTGCCAAAGCCGCATTACCCAGGATAGATAATACGCCATTGGCGGTCATCAAATGTCTTACTTTAGTTGAAATTCTGACCACCAATAAAGACAAGGGTTCAAAGGCGTTGATCTTTTTCATGATGCCCCCAAAGGCTGCCACCCACATCATCATCACGATCACCCAGGATCCCGCACCGGAGAAGCCATCATAAACCAATTGGCCAAAAGCGGCAGTAGATTCAACGGTGCCTTCATAAAGTCCGAAGCCCATCGCACTGATAATCCCGATAAACAAGCAGGCCAGAGTAGGTAATCCTTTTATGGCGGCGATTAAAACCAATATTAATGGAATCGTCATATACCAGGCCATGCCTTCTTTTACCTGGTTGAGCAATGCCACGGCAGAGGCTCTTTCCGTTTCTAAGGCGGTCCAGGCACTTTCCGGAATGGCCGCAATGGCGGAGGTGGCGTCTGCTGTTTCAGTAGGTAAGTCCATGGTGTAGCCACTGATGCCAAAGGCAATGACTCCGAGTAATAGCACCAGGCCTGACCACACTCCCTGATGGCGAATACGGTCAATCACCTCTACTTTTTGGATGCCGGAGCTGACAATGGTGGTGTCGGAAATCAATCCGATGTTATCTCCAAAGCAGGCGCCGCCCGCAATGGCACCAATGGTCAGGGCCACATTTCCACCTAATATATGGTTCAGCCAAAGGAATACGGGTGCGCAAGCGGCAAAAGTTCCCCAGGAGGAGCCCGTGGCGATGGATAAAATGGCCGTCACCACCAGTCCGATCATCGCGATGCTTTGAGCGGTTACGCCTAATTCCAGCGCCAGGTTTATGATGGAGGCTCCTACGCCTGTGGCCATAAATGCTTCGGCCATCGCATAGGCCGCCATTAATATAAAAAAGACCATCTGCATCTCTTTCACATTGTCTACGGCGGCATTGAGCACCTGATTGAAATTTAATTTTTCTGAGAAATACGCTACCACTGCAGCATAAAGGGTAGCAATCGGAGCAGCCAACAGCACATCCATCCCGGAGATCATCATTGCTGCAAGCAAGAATACCGGGCTGATTTTAATCAACGCTAACATGTATTTTTTTTGTGTTTATGTCGTGTTATTCAATTGCAAAGGTAGTGGCTTGTCAGGAATGGAAACGGAATTGTTCTAATGAGTATAAATTCAATCGTTCGAGTTATAAATATAACAAAAGATGGGTTGCATTTAAGAGTATATTGTATTATTCCAGTATGGCTTTGGCGGCTTAATGGGTTTTATATCCTTCTTATAGAAAAAACAATTGTTGTTATTGATGAAACAAATATCGGGGCGTTTTTAGACGGTTTGGGCTTGAACCACCCTTAAAATGGCTTTGAAATTTCTCTTAACTTGATTTTTGTGAGGTTTTGCTGGTATAATTAGGAGAACGCTTGTTATATTTTTGAATTGAATTTCAGTTTTTGTTTGTTTGAAGGAAAAGCCCTAGCCAAGATTTTGTAGGGTTCTCCTTTTCCCTAATTTTGCGGCGTCCAATCACAAAAATTACACTTATAATAAGAATGGAAGAATTAAAGTCAATTATAAATAAGGCTTGGGATGATCGTTCCCTTTTAGAAGATCCAAAAACGGTTGAAGCTGTTGAGACGGTGATCGAAATGTTGGATAAAGGTGAGTTGCGTACTGCTGAGCCTGTAGGAGACGATTGGCAAGTTAACGAGTGGGTGAAGAAAGCAGTAGTACTTTACTTCCCATTGCGTAAAATGGAAACTTTGGAAGCGGGTCCAATGGAATTCCACGATAAAATGAAATTGAAGACCAACTATGCTGACCTGGGTGTGCGTGTAGTTCCTCACGCGGTAGCGCGTTATGGTGCTTATTTGTCTCCGGGTGTGGTCATGATGCCTTCTTACGTGAACATTGGTGCGCGTGTAGATTCCGGTACGATGGTAGATACCTGGGCAACCGTAGGTTCTTGTGCGCAAGTTGGTAAAAACGTTCACCTTTCGGGTGGTGTTGGTGTCGGTGGTGTTTTGGAGCCATTGCAGGCTGCTCCGGTAATTATCGAAGATGACGCCTTCATCGGATCTCGTTGTATTTTGGTAGAAGGAGTACGTGTAGGTCGTGAGGCTGTATTGGGTGCGAACGTTACCTTGACAGGTTCTACAAAAATCATCGATGTTACAGGTGACGAGCCGGTAGAATACCGTGGTTATGTGCCTCCTCGTTCAGTAGTTATTCCAGGTACCTTGCCTAAAGAATTCAAAGCAGGTACTTTCAATGTGCCATGTGCATTGATTATTGGTAAGCGTAAGGAGTCTACTGATAAGAAAACATCTTTGAACTCTGCATTGCGTGAGAACAACGTATCTGTTTAATTGATACTGATTTAAAGAGATAACTTTTTGTTATTGAAGCCCATCATTTTATTATGATGGGTTTTTTTATTTAACCCGAATTATTCACCGCTAAATTCACTAACTAAACGTAAGAGGCTTAATTTTAGCTTTTTATAATTTTTTTTCTTTGATTTATAATAGCCCAAATTTGGGCAAGCTTGCTTTCTCCTCATTCATCTGTTTCGTTGGAAAAAACTCGAAATAGGAAACTATTCCTTCATTTTTTCCGCCTTACAGCTAAACGAGGATTTAAGCATAAATAATTCGGGTTAAGCTGAATGACAGGGCTTTTTCATCAAAAGCTAGATCAACCATTCAATACCTTATATTTAATCATCAAGCGTTTCTTTTTCATTTTTTCTTGATAAAAAACGAATCAAAAAATCAATGCTGTGATCAATGTCGGCGGGACAAAGAACCTGCTGACAGAATCCATCAAGGCGATATTTGGAGAGGGCAGGAGACTGGTGAAATATTGCTAAAATGTCGCAGTGATGCCTTCTTGTCGCCAGCAGAACCATTGTCTATCCGCCCATTGATCAAGTCCGGAGGGTTGATGTGGAAGATTTCATACTATAAAGTCAATACTGTAAAAGATAGTAAGCTAACTATTAAATAAGCGCTCAAATCAAATTGCCCTTCATCGGGGACTAGATCATTTCTATAATTTGCCCATTTGTGGTTTTATGAAATAGCCGTGAGCCAAATGATGCATGCTTTAACCCGAATTATTCATACCCTTTATATCTAAAGAGATTTTGGTAGTGTATTTCCTGATATCTTTAACAAATGGAGTGGCACTTAAAATGATGAGGTGTATTATTTATTTATTCGGCTTTCAATAGCGAGATTTTAAGGCCAAAATACCAATTTGATGCTTGAAATAGCAGATTAGAGTGATTTGGACGGACCTCTTCCATGAAATTGGATTGTTTTTGCGAATAAATCTATTGCAGTAGTTCTAAAAATAATTTTTGTTGTGGAAATGCCTTGGAGAAGCTATAATATACTCGTCTAACCGTCGATTTTATCGTCCCACCAATTTTTAATAGGCACAGGCGAATCGTATCCACTTGCCATTTTTTTGCCCATTCATGCTTTGTCTGACTTATTTCTTTTTTTATTAACCTAAAAATTTCATAAGCCATCGACGATAGAATTAATCTGAAAAAGTTCGGCCAAAAAAAATGATTGGACAACCTATCGGCGAAACACATATTTTTCACTTCTTTTATCCTGTTTTCGCTGCTTTCTCCCCGTTTAACATAGAAGCCAAAATATATATCTCGTACACTTGCCTCATCCATATTACTGATTACAAATCGAGTGTTAAGTCCCTTTCCGGTCCATTCGACTTTAGCTATGCAATTTTGTTCTTGTTCCCAGGTTTGAGCCTGATATTGGAAATTAAAAAAGTGCTGATGTTTTTCGGAGCCATCTTCAAAAATATGACGCACAGCGCTTTGTACCTTCTCTGCTTTAGCCTTTAATATTGAATTACTGGCAATACCAATAGTATACTTCAAATTACATTCATTGGCTAATTTATAAAATGGAGCACAGCTAAACCCAGCATCTGCGCGAATGACAATTTCTATCTCGGGATAATGTGATCGTATTTTTTTAACTAACCTTTTTAAGATCGCGACAAACCAACGATTTGAATGACTATTGCCTGGACGTAATACTGGTAGAACTATTTGTCCTGTTTCCCCATCATGGACAAATAATTGATGATACATATGGTGCCCGTAATAGCCATTGAATAAGGCTAATTGCTGGTGCCCATGTGTTTTATCGTCTGTTCCATCAAAATCTAAAATGATTTTTTTCCTCCCTCTGAGTGAGTTAATGTAATGACTGACAAAGCTTTCACATAGCGAATAGATAACTTTTCGATCAACGCTCATCTCAAATCGGGATAGTGTTGGCTGAGAGGCAAGAGAACCATTTAAAATACTGGAAATCACGGGATCATTTTTTAAATAATTCACATCATTACAGTCCTGATATCCTAAGACTAAGCCGAAAATCCTCTGTTTGAACAAATCAACGGCTTTATGATGAATCAAACTTTGATTTCGGCTATCAATGTAAGCCTTACTTATTTCATTTATATAACCGAATTTCTTTTCTATTTTCTCCAATAGAACAACTCCTCCATCAGAAGTCATTTCATCACCATGAAAATCAACGAAAACGGCTTTACTCTTTTGATAAAATACTGTATTTTGATTGCTCATATTTGGGCTATAAATCGATGCTATATTTTTGATTTAACTAATTGTAATATAGTGATTTATAGCTTTTTTTGTGTGTTTTGTATGAATAATTCGGGTTAATTCGGATTAATCATGATTAGCCCGAATTAATCACTGCCATATTTATTAACTGATCGCAAGTAATTTAATTTTAGTTCATTAGAATTTATTTTATTTATAATAGCTCAAATTTAGGCTAGCTTGCTTTCTCCTCATTCATCTGCTTCGATGGAAAAAATGGAAATAGGGAACTATCCCTTCATTTTTCCCGCCTTGCCGCCAAAGTGGTTTTACAATGTATAATTCGAATCAATTCATTTGAAGCATATTCAATTCGGATTAGCTTCTAAAAATAAAAAGGCAAGCCATTCCGCTTTGGAAATTAGCTTACCTTATTATTAGCCAGAAGGAGCTTAGTCCTTCAGATGGTTGGGGGTGCCCATGGTCATTTTTCGGCCTTCATTTTGAAGGAAACTTATAGTTAATTTACTGTTGCAGTAAGGGTTTTAACAAAATTTTGTAGGCGATCCTCACTATCCTTTCCGTCCATTACAATATCAGGGGTCGTTTTCATTTCCGTATTGGAGCTACCATCCGGATTGAGGGCCAATTCTCCAGTATACCGGAACATGATCTTGCTGTTCGGTAGCATTTGAATGACGGAGTCAATCGAGCCGGCCCCATCTCCTGCAGTTACTTCCCCTACCACGGTCGCCCAATGGCTGGCCTTACAAAAAACCGCCAAGCCCTCTGCCGAGGAGAATACCCCTTTGTTGACCATTAAATAGATTTTTCCCTGAAAGGGGCGCGTCCGTTTTCCTTTGATGGTGATGCTTTCCGACCAGAAATCAAAATCTTGAGCGTTTAATTCCGGAGGCAAGGCCGGTAATTGCTGTAAGGTTTTGAAGCTTTCTTTTTTTAAATCAATCGTGCTGAAATAGGTTTTCAGGAAATCGCTTTTCCGGATAGCGTATAAAGCGTTGTATTCTTGGTCTTCATGAGAGAGTAGTGGGACCAGATGATCTTTCCAGTAATGAGAGTCTCCTCCTCCATTATCTTGAATGTTAATGATCAGATGTGGATAATCTTCGATGGTGGGGAGAAATTTTTCAATCCGTTCTATGTCTTGCTCTATCTGGAAAGTATCAAAAGACCTTATTTTGATTACCGCCACGTTTCCGGTATCAAGGATAGCGCAATTTAGTGATTCAGGGTGATAGGGCTGTTCTTCCTTGGAGGTAAAGGGTTTGTCTTCTACGCCTAATAATTCACTCCAATAGTCATTTCCCTGTTCAAGCGTTCGTCGCCAGTGAGCACGTTCTTCTCCGGCAGTTTTATAGATTTCAAGAAATGCATTTCTTTTTATGGTGGGGAAAAGATCCGTGTGCTGACTTTCCAATTGTTTTAATATATCAAATACGGCAATAATAAATTCCTTATCATTAGTCGTGTTAATGATGTTATTACGGAACTCTTCTTCTTTTTCCAGCCACTTGATTCCATGCGTTCTTTCGAGTTCCCCGAATAGGGGGTAGTTTTCTTTAATGGAATTAAATAAAAATTGGAAGTCTTCTAGTTTTTCCTCCTGCGTTAGTGGTTGGGCAAAGGCAATTTTTAGTGGGAGTAGCGTTAAAAAAAATAGTAGCGTTATATTTCGCATAGGTCAAGATTTTTATTCATTGAATTTTTTTCCATTCAAATATTAATATTCAATTACAGCAATGATTTTATAGTAACCTAATGTTGGGGCTCTAACAAAAAAATAATGAATCCCATTGTTGTGGAAAGGGGCCTTCGCCGGCAAGTGTTCTTTTGGGGCTTGGTGAGTTAATGATTTTTGATGGAGCACTATACAATGGAGGGGTGGTTGTTCTACAATAGTTGGGTGGTTGCGATCAGATGTGGGCTGCGCTATAGTTGGTTTTGTTAGTTTGGGTCGATGAGAGGTGAAATAGGAAAGACCAAAGTGAAGTCGATGGTCTATTATTTTATTTATGAGTAGATCTTCTCTTGCCTATGCGAGGATTTTTGGCGCTTCTTTTTACTTCGCCCCCTCCATAGTAAAAAGCCCGTAACGGGCAGGCTTGCACTGATGAGACTCGCGAAGAACATCAGGAACTTTCCGGCAAGGCCCAGCATCCCTCCGGTGTGAATGTCGTAATTGAGCTTCATTATTTTTTGCGCAACCGTGGCGTCTTCGTGCCGGCCCCGGAAATCCAAAGCAGGATATTCTTCCATGGTAAACTGATCGAAATAGCGCCAGTCCAACCGACCGTAAGTGCCATAATCAGGACTACTATAAGTGGTGATGACCTCCTCCGGACTTATGGGAAGATAGATGGTGATACCTAAAATTTCGGGGTCGTCTGCCAATACTTTTTGCCAGACCCGGTCCACCATCGGCGTATTGATCGAAGCTCCCTCTTCAACTTTGGATTGTAGTTCGCTCTTTTTTAAATGTTCTCCACCACTGAGTAAATAATAATAGCTTTTTTCAAACCATTCGAAAGACCAGACCAGGCCGGTAATAGCGGAGAAAATTAGAATCCAGCAGGTATAAAAACCCAATACGGAGTGGAGATCATAATTTTGACGCCTCCAACTGGCTTTCCATTTGATTTTGAATTTTTGCCGTACGGCTTTTTTATTTTTGTTGCGTGGAAACCAAAGGTATAGTCCACTGATCAGTAAGACTAAAAACAGCAGGGTGGATACTCCGATAATTTCTTTTCCATAGGGGAGTAATAGGCTGATGTGGAGGTAGAGGATAATGGTAAAGAAATCCTTTTCCAGATTTTTGACCTTCAATACTTCTCCGGTATACTGATCGATGAAAGTAAGGTAATAGTAGGGAGCATCATCGGCATAGTGCAGGGCGATGGCGCTGGTTTCGGGATGTTCATAATAAATTCGACGGACCAACATACCATCAGTAGCTTCCAATGCAATTTCTTTGATTTTGGAGGGAGGAAGCATTTGGGTTCCTTTTTCTTTCACCCAGCGGTAGGGTTGACTGATTTCCTGAATCTCATGTTCAAAGGCGTAAATGCATCCAGTAATGGAAACAATAAAAACGACCAAGCCGGTCATCAGGCCAAGGATAAGGTGTAATTGACCCAAAAATTTCTTGAAAGTCATGCAAATGCGAAATTGGGGAAGGTTTCCCTTCCCCGGTTACAGAATTGAATAGGATAATGAAGCGGTACTTTTATGATCTTGACGCTTTTTGGCGTAGCCATTGAGGGCCTTTAGGTTTTCAAAAGAAAGACCTTTACCCGGGTCATTTATTTAATACAAAGATCCCTTTAGCATAATGGCCATCAATATGCGCACCTTTTTCAGCAGTTGCGGTTTCTGGGTCTACCTGATAAATATGACCACCCCTGCTGTCTGATACATTAATATATACTTTGCCTTCATGTACCAGGTGAGCCATTCCCCATTCTCCTCCATGTAATGGAACATCGTTAACAACGGTGACGGTTTTGGTAGTTAGGTCAGCAATGGCCAATCCACAAATTGGTGTTTCGGTATTAGGGCCATATGCCGCCCAAAGACCAGAATCGTCGGTGATGGTACGCACTACCATTTTGCCATTACCGGCATAAATGGCATTGTTGATTTTCAATCCACCACTGGCTTGCTCAAAGTTGAAGAAGTAGTCCTCATCAAAATCTGATGCTCCGGCTTTGATTCTCAAGAAGCCAGATGGATTTGTAGGGGTTGGGAAAAAGCCCGAAGCATTACTGGAAGTGGAGAAGGTATAGAGGTCCCCGTTTTCTGTTTCCTGAATGGCCGTGACTGCGGTGTAAACGCCAATGTCTGAAGTGCGGTCATCGGTGATCAGGCCTTCAAATACTAAATCAGGATAACTGTAAACGGCGATCCGGGCCTGGTTGGAATTAGGTGTGGCAAAGGCAGGAATACCACCTTCCTCGCCCGAACCCATTAAGTAATAAGAAAGAAAAACCTGGTTTCCTCTGCGGTAGATGCCGGTGGGGAAGGCGACCAATCCTTCTTCTTGACGCTCATCAATTCTGGTCAGTACTCTTTTGGAAATGGCCATATTATTTTTGTCGATCACATAAATGGTACGGTCTTCATAGCCGGCGCGGGTGGTACCTACGGCCAACATCACCTCCTCTTCCGCGCTGGTAGCAGCATAAATGCCCTGGTCGGTAATTAATGTTTCACCGGTAAGCAGGTTACCATCAGCATCTAAATTATAGGCAGTGGAGATATTGTCACTAGTGTATCCGGTGGCAATAATTTGGTCTCCACCACTAAAGAAAGTCATCCAGGCGGGTTGTTCTACGCCCTGACCCATAGGTGAGATTTCCCCGGTTGTCAGGTCATCCACGGTCAGCAATACATCGGTGCCGGTAGCCGCCTCAACAGCCACGACAAATTGAGCTTCTTTTAGGTCTGGTGTAGCAGTATCATCACTTTCACAGCTCCATAATAATGCAGCGGTTAAAGAAAGGACGGATAGGAGAAAAGTAGTTTGTTTTTTCATGATTTTATTGGTTTTTCTGTAAGTAAATTCTGCTTTTTAAGCTGTATGCTCTTCCGGGTTTGGGCTGATTTAAATTATCAAAAACTTCCGCGTCCATGATGTTGGCGATCAGGAAGGAGAAGCTCAATCGCCCTTTTTTCCTGACATAGGTCAATTCAATATTATGCGTCAACTGGGAGGGGATTACCGCTTTGCTGTCCTGGCTGGCAATGGAGGGCCACTGGAAATAAAATTCATGAACATAGCGATGAGTGGTAGCAAAGGAAAGTTCATTTCGGTCATCCAGCGGCAGCTGATAGATCAGGGAAAGGTTTCCGAAGAGGTAAGGTTCATTCGGGATTCTGTCCTGGTAAAGCGCGGAGGCTTTATCGTTATTTTTGAGAGACTGATAAGTACCGGAAAAATTCACATTAAGGGTATTATCATAAGCATAGTTTAAGGTCAGATCAAGGCCTTGGGCCAAAACCGCCTCGTCGTTAATATATCGACTTCGGTTCATTCGCGGTTCAAAACGAATATAGTTTTTGGTATCGCGCATGAAAGTGTTCAGCTCCGCCCGGATACGGTGGGTGCCCAATTTATTCAGCCGGAATCCCAGGTTATAATTCTGACTTTCTTCCGCTTGTAGATTTTGGTTCGGGATTACATTCAGTCCATCCCCGAACAACTCATAATACTCCGGAAAACGATAAGCTTTTTCGAAAGAAGCCTTCAATTGGATGTCATCAAAAACGTATGTACTGGCGATCCCTAAACCATTGTTTTGTTTAAATATTTTGACTTTTTCGGAAGAGCTGCCATCATAGGACGCTTCTACCGCATTTAACTCATATAGATATTTCTTGCCAAAAACATTTGTTTTCCATTTGTCATGAAGGGCTTTAACCGAATAGGATAATCCCAACACGTCTTTTCGTACCTCATTAGGTTCACTAAATTGGGTGTTGTTCTGTGGCTGGAATTCATCTTCTCCCTGTACGGAGAGTTGATTTAGGGAGTAATTGAAGGCCAAACCATGGTGTTCACCCAAACTGTATTCAGTATTGAAATTGCCCAGCCAGTTTTCTCGATTCAGCTGGAAGTTGGTTTTGCGCCCCATCTCTCCTGTGGTGGGATGCACATTGGGTTCATAGTTGCCAAACCAGTCATAACGGTGAGGGCTTATGTCGACCATTTGATCCTGTCCGCTGACATAAACGACATATCCGGCTACATTTAATCGCTTGGTCAGTAGTCCTTTTTTTCGGTAGGATAGGTTCCCGATTTTGCTTTGGGTTTTGCTAAATGCTTCGCCTGTAGGGAAGGCGGAAATTCCGGTGGCATAGGGAGATTGTTGGAATTCATTGTGATTGGCTGAATGCAGGAAGCCGAACATCAATTCATCCGCAAAAGATTTGTTCTGAAAGCCAGCTTCTGCCCAAACCATATTTGATTGGTAGGCATCATGGAATCGGCGCACAGTGGTGCTTTCTTCGGCCAGTTTACCGGTTTCGTAATCCAACAAATGAACATTTACCTTATAGTCGTTGTCTGATTGATTGTAAAATGATTTCAATCGGAAGGTTAGGCCACTTTTTGGGTGGTGCCATTGCCCGTTTACAGCGGCTTTATGAGTATTGAAACTACCAACAGAATAGGAGGCATCCAAAAAAGTAATGGGTTGTTGCTTCAGGCTAATATTTACTGCTCCGCCAAGGGCATCGGATGATAAATGAATGGGAACGGCCCCCTTATAGACTTCAATGGCTTCAATTTGATTGGCCGGGAAATTATTTAAGGTTAAGGAATTACCGAAATAGTCCATCGGGACGCCATTAATGAATGTTCGTACCCGGTTTCCTGAAAGGCCATTTAATGAAAGGTTAAAGCTGGAACCCAAACCTCCGTTTTCCCGAATATTTACGCCGGAAATCCGTCCAAGAATTTGATTAACATCCACACTTGACTTTTTAAAGGATTCGGCTTCAATGACTTCTATGGCGTATGCTGCCTCACGTAATTGGGTGGCCTCGGACTTTCCCCGAATAATGACCTGATCTAATTCAATGTTTTTGGGCTGCAATTTGATCGGAAGTAGCTGGTTTTCCAGGCTGGAAACATTAATGCTCTTTTCAAAGGCGATAAAACTTAAATGTGATACGGTGAATGTTAAACTACCCTTCGGGGGTTTGTGAAAAGTGAAATAACCATTTTCATCTGAAAGTAAAATCTCTCCACTTGGTTCAATCAGGATGCTGGCGAAGGATACCCCAATTCCTTTTTCATCTATTACCCGAGCCTGATGCGTGTTTTGGGCTTTAGTGCTAAGCGGTAGAAAAGTCTCACAAATAACCAACGGTAGCAAAAGAAGGAGTTTATAGGATTGATTTTTTATAGGAGTCATAGTGATCTTGATCAGAAATTTCGTTTATTTAGATCAATTAAAAATAGTGGGCGCAAATTTGTGAATTCATTTTTGTGATGAGTTATGAAATGCGGAATAGTTTTTATGAAATCAGGAATAATGCCTTTGTGCTTTGGATACTGCACAAAAGTTGATTTTTAAGCCCTTTGTTTATCAGTCTTATAGCCTTTTTTGTACTTATTTTTGCTGCAATGTTGACCTCTGAAAACATCAATGTGCGCCTTTACATGAATGGACAAGCCTTGGGGATATCCTCCGATTCTTGCATGTTAAAGGCTAATGGAAATGATAATTGTAATGCTTGGTGCGAGTACTCCTCCTCTCCCAGGGTGGCGCTTGGTTTGGTGTCTCAGTTTGATTGGACGGTCCAGTATTTGGAAATTGAAGTGGAGGAGGATTCTAAATTAGAAGTGATTTTGAAACTAGGAGACTTTGCCTATTTCATCATGCTGGAGGATCATATTCCATCTAAAGAAATCAAGCGGGCAGCGCAAGATGAAAATACATCTAAAAGAGGGATTAGCTATCACTTGGAAGTCGCTTTGAAAACAGGGCAGGCAGTAAAAATTTATATCATTGGTTACTTGGAGCAGGATATTCAATCGCTATTGACCGGCAAAAACCATAACACCCCGTCTGTTCGCATTCAGCCCTATGATGCGAGGGTGGGAATAGAAAAGCTATTGCCTTATATGCAAAAAGTGGTTGCAAAAACAGCAGATCGAATGCTGTTGCGGTCAAAATTTTTCGATTTATTGGCCCATATTTTCTTGCTTCAGCAGCCTGTTGAAGAAGACCTTTATGAAAAAGAGGTAATTGCGGCAGAACAATTAATATTGAACAATCCACAACAGCAATGGTCTATTGCGCAATTATCCAGATTGGTTGGGCTGAATGAATTTTATTTGAAAAAGTATTTCAAAGCCAAAAATCAAGAAACCATTTTTGAATTCTCGAATCGACATCGTATGGAAAAAGCCCGGGAATTACTTAAAGAAGGAGAGTTGTCAGTGGCCATGATTTCAGAAATAGTGGGTTTTCAGCATAGCTCTCATTTTTCTTATGCATTTAAAAAGTTTTACGGTTGCAGTCCGTCTGTTTTTAGAAAAAAATTATTGCTTTGAGGCAAGTGGATGGCGATCTGTGAAAGAAACTATGGTCAGCGTTTAAGGTGAAAAGTAATGGAGTTGAACAGACAGGGGAGTGCAGCGGAAATTTGCCATTGGTTTAGTCTCCAAGACGAATAATGTACACAGCCCAAGCTTTCCGATTCATTAGCCAGTATTCAAAATTAACCCGGATTATTCAGGCATAAATCCTCGTTTAGCTGTAAGGCGAAAAAAATTAAGGAATAGTTTCTTATTTCAAGTTTTTTCCAACGAAACAGATGAATGAGGAGAAAGCAAGTTTGCCTAAATTTGTGCTATTATAAATCAAAGAAAACAAACTTTAAAGAGCCGAAAATAAGTCGATTGCGATTAGTTAATGAATTTAGCGGTGAATCATTCAGGTTAAGTAAGTGATGCCTTATGCATGGTTAATAGTTTTATGGATTCAAAGGTTGGTTTTCCCAAAAATACTATAGTTTGGTAGAGAATGAGTATAGAATTAAAATCTGAATTCCAGTGAGTGAAACTGAATCCTTCTGACTAAATTGGGATGATTTTTTAGCACAAGAGGATGCTATTGTACAAAAAGTTTTAAGCACAAAACGCATGAGTCCGGAATTTTTGTTGGAATTAGCAAAAACTGAATTTATTAGGTCCAAAACCACGCCCTATCATCCCTTCAAATACATCGCTTTGGCGACCGTGAATGCCAAAGATGGCTCGCCAGAGGTAAGGACGGTTGTAACACGCGCCATTTCCGAGGAGTTGGGGGTGATTTTTTATACCGATTCCAGAAGTCCGAAAGTACAACAAATGCTAAAGGAGGAAAAAGTCTCTTTGCTATTTTATCACCCGAAGAAGCAATTGCAAATTCGCATGAAAGGCAGGGCACGAATAATCGCGGAAGAAGAGCAGGCTTTTCAAGATGGCTTGGAGCAGGTTCAGGACACCGGTAAAATAAAGGATTATTCTACGGTAGCCTCTCCGAGTAGTAATCTGTTGGCCGGAATCGGGGATCAGCCTTACGGGCAAAAAGTGAATTTTGCTGCGATTGAGGTGACCCCTGAGGAGCTGGATGTGTTGTTGCTGGAGAATGGAGGTCATTATCGGGCGAAATTCACCAAAGAAATTGATGGCTGGGAGGCGAATCCACTGGTGCCCTAAGGTAAGTTGGATTAAGTGAGCATGCTTTTGTGAAGAGGTTTTTTAGCCACAAATGCCTCAAATTCTTTTAACCCGAATTAAAGCATGCACAAAACTTTGTTTTGCTGCGAGCTGGGAAAAATTGGAAGGATGGTTCCCTGTTTTGTGCTTTTTCAAAGCAGCAGGCGAATGTAAGGAAAGCATACTTGGCCAAATTTGAGCTATTGATAATTCGATAAACCTAATTAGAAAGCCCTGAGGGCTAGGCGTTTGTGGTGAATTACTAAATTTAGCGGTGAATAATTCGGGTTAAATCTAGTGGAGAGTAATTTGGATTAAGAAAACCCGTTTGATTGGGTTTATTAAATTTACCGATGCGTAAAGCGTATTCAGAAAAGCTCTAAAAGCCGGAGGGCAATCCGGCTTTTAATTTTTTGAAATTTTAATTGGTTCGGAGGGTCAATCTGGTATTTCGGATACTTCCATGGCAAAGGCTTTGAATAATTGAATCGCTCCGGCAATAATTAGCCCATAGGTAATCACATACCGACCACCCATATCCGAAGCAAAGAAATAACTGAGAACGGTAATGATGATGCCGAAAAGCATCAAGCCTGCTCCCTTGGCGATCGCCCCATTTTTGTTTTCTTTTTCGGTGCGGTGTTTTGCACTATAGTAAGCCTTTCCCCAATCTTTTATCATACTTTCCGATACAAATTCATTGGCCAACACTTTAATCGCGGAATGATAGCCCACCGTCCGCTTAAATTGCTTTAAAGCTTCCTGATGGATAGTGGATTGATAATCATCTATGCCTCTTTTATAGAAATATTCTGCCGCCTCTCCTTTAATTTCCTCTTCAATTTGTGATCTTAGAGTGGTGACGGTGGCCCCTTCCTTTATCCATTGATATATCCGCGGCCGATAAGCTTTCCTGAGATCATTTTTGGCCTGATCAATCATTTTTTCAGTTCTCCTAAGGCCTATTTCGGGAATAAGACTTTCCCTTAAGGCTTCCGTACTCTTGCCGGATTTCATTTGCTCGAGGAGGTCAGATTTAGTAGGTGGAGAGGTAATCATATTGATTATTTAAATTAAAAAATGCAATATAATGGGACTTTACAATCTATTATAGAGTTGAAAGATATTATTTACTGGTAAGATCAGGAGTACAATTTTTAGAGGATTTAAGCCGAATTATTCATCGATAGAATTTTGGTTAAAAAGTAAAATCCTCCTTTTGAGGAGGTTATGGTGGTGTTTGTTTTTTAGCCCAAATTTGGATAAGCTTGCTTGCTTCATGCATTGGCTTCTTTTGGGAAAAACGCGAAATAGGAAAAATTCCTTCATTTTTCCAGCCTGGCAGCTGAACATGAGTTTAAGCATGATGAGAGCGTGTTTAATAGCTCACCATCCGGCTGTAAATTCGAATTATTAATAGCGATTTTGAATAATTTCTCAACAATAGCGATGCTATTCTTTCTAAATAATCGGGTTTCGTTTCTGCAATACTTCAAATTTTCGCTGAGAATTTTGGCTTTTAAACTCACTGTAATCCGGCTTAAGCATAAGGGCATAAAAAAAGCGAAGCCCATTATGGACTTCGCTTTTTCAATAGGATATTCTGGGCTTAGAAGTTGAATCTCGCGCCAATACCAAATTGTGGAATCACACGACTTGGAGCCACAAACTGAATCATCATATCAAATTCGGTAAAGAAGGAAACCGGAGCTGTAGGAAGGGTATATTCTAATCCCACTACGCCATCTAAACCAAATTCAACCCGGGTGATGCGGTCGCGAGCATCTACCCAGCGGTCACGTCCGTTAGTATAGATGCGCTCGCGGAAACGATATTCACGGGTTAGGAAACGGAATTGTGCACCAAATCCATAGTACAGACGCAAGCCCTGTACATCTCCCAGCTGAGTAGAGAATAAATAGTGACCCTGAAGAGATACAGAAGAGGTAGGTTCGGAGCCTCTGTACTCATAATCCTGACGATAAAAACGATCCCTTTTGTAGAATTGGCTTTGGTCGCTATAGCCCCAGCTATGAGTGCTTCCCAAATTGATTTCAAAAGCTCTGCCACGCGCTAAGTATTTTTTAACGGATAAACCAAATGGATCTCCCAATCGAAGTCCAATTCCCCAGTCATATTCATTAGCGTAACCTGGTGAATTTGATCGGGAAGATGAGCCACCAGAGGAGCCATTTTTATTAGAAGAATTGTTGCCTGAGGATCTTGAAGAATTCGAGTTGTTGTTGGATTTATTCCCCTTAGCGTTATTCTTGTTGCTCTTGGACGAGTTGTTATTCTGCTTTTTAGGTTTATTCTCGTCAATATATTTAGAAGAGATGTAGCCTGTGTTGCCTTTGTATTTTACCTCTACCCATTCATCATTTGTTCTGGAGATCACATGTACCTTTTCGCTGTAAGGAATAGAAGTAATCACCTCGCTGGAGGTAGAAGGTGCTGTTCTTAAATTCAGTCCGTTCCCGGACTGTACATACATTTGTTTTTGTGCATAAGCATTTAAGCCCATGAACATTAACATGATAAATAGAATTCTTTTCATTTTGTAAAGATAGATTGAATTGCGAAGGTAAGGAGAGGAGTAGGTATTGTGAATTAAGTCGGCGTTAGGTTGGTGTGTAATTTTAATTAGTTTTTTACACAAAAATCGAAATTTTAATATCTGGATCTGTATTGTTCATTAAACGAAACAGCTATTGATATCTACAATGGTATACTTATATATTAGATTGTAAATAAAAGTTGAATTTTTCATATGAAGTTAAGCCTGTGTTTAAAAGCATACCATCCGGCTGCAATTTCGAATAATTGGAAGCGATTTCGGGTAATTTAACCACAATAGCGATGTTGATCTCCCAAAATAATCGGGTATCGCTACTGCAATTCTTCAAATTTTAGCTTCGAATTTAGGCTTTAAACACGCGCTAAATATGAATGATGGATGCTTTAATCCTCCTATAGCTGTAACAAGGGAAAAAGGAAGGGATTTTTCCTGTTTGGAGTTTTTCCAAAGCGGCAGCAAAATGAGGTGGGAGCAAGCTTACCCTAAGTGTGCTGTGAGTTGCTGATTGGCAACGTAACTGAAAATATGATGGATGCAGACCATCCGGTTTGGAGCTTTCAGGAGCACAAATCAAACCACTGCTAGGATTTATGGAAAGCAATTTCTATGGATGAAGCGTTAGTAGAAAAGGCTGTATAAAGCAGTCAGGTATGAATAAAGGAGATGAGCGTAAGCGAACCTACCGATGAAGTGGCGAAAAGCTAAGTTACTGTCAAAACCTATGGATTTTTGGGGCTGTAGGGATGAGTGTAGCAGCAACCTGATTACAGGCTACATGGCAGTCGTCATAAAGGGGGCATGAACTTTATTCAGGCGTATTTTCGGAACGCAGGAAGCCTGATCAAAATACTAAAGGGAAAGCACAAGTAGACAGTTTCTATAAGGCGATTACCAATGTTTGATCAGGTGGCGGATGAACTCGTATTAGTGTAGAAGCAGCTGTAATGGCAGTGGAGCGAAGGGGTTCAGTCATACTGTTTAATCATTAATTACAACTCCAAAAGAGGATGATTTTTAAGGAAGAAACAAAGAGTATTCCCATTACTAAAATGATGGTGTGGGAGGCGTACAAGCAAGTAAAGCGAAATAAAGGGGCTGCAGGTGTAGACGCGGTGAGTTTGGAGGCCTTTGATCAGGACAGGTCCAAACTACTTTACAAGCTTTGGAATAGGTTAGCCTCAGGCGCTTATTTTCCGCAGCATGTAAGACGAGTGGAAATTCCCAAAGGAGATGGTAAAACCAGACCCTTGGGGATCCCGGCAGTTAGCGATAGGATTGCGCAACAAGTAGTCAAGAATTACTTGGAGCCAAGACTGGAGCAGCAGTTTTTGGATTGTTCGTATGGATATCGGCCTGCTCGAAGTGCTCATCAAGCAATTCAAGAAGTGAGAAAACATGTTCTCAGGAATGCGTGGGTGATCGACCTAGATGTACAATCATTCTTTGAAGATGTAGATCACGCGCTGCTATACAGGGCATTGGAAAAGCACGTTCAGGAAAAATGGGTGATGCTTTACATCAAACGGTGGTTGGAAACACCCATCCAATTGAATGATGGTAGTATCATTTTGAAAGAGGGAAAAGGTACTCCTCAAGGAGGGGTAATCAGTCCTCTTTTGGCAAATTTGTATTTACATTACACGATGGATAAATGGATGCAAATCCACCACCCAGCGGTAAAGTTGGTACGATATGCTGATGATATGATCATTCATTGCCATTCACAGCGGCAAGCAGAATTTCTACTGTCTGAAATTCGTGAACGATTCAAGGCCTGTGGATTGAAGTTACATCCAGAGAAAACAAAGATAGTTTACTGCAAGAAGGACGGCAGAGGGCTGAATTATAATAAGGTTCAGTTCGATTTTCTGAGCTTTAGCTTCAGACCGATGTCAAAGAAATTGAAGCGAGGAGGGCATTTTCTGCAATTTGACTGTACCGTGAGCAGAAAAGCTAAACTTCGAATGATTAACCAAATCCGAGCACTACGCATTCGACGCAAAACAGGCGGGACTATCCAGCAAATCGCACAATCTCTAAATGATACCATCCGAGGATGGGTGAATTATTATGGGGAAGTACGATTGAAAGGTTTATCCCCAGTTTTCTATTATCTGCATCAGCGATTGATGAGTTGGGCAATGAATAAATTCAAAAGTCTAAAGGGCAGCCGTCGAAAAGCGGCCAATTTGCTCAAAAGAATAGCGAATGATTATCCTAACTTATTCTATCACTGGCCTCTGGGCTATAGTTTCTTGTGGCGCTCTGTATGACAAGAGCCGTATGAATTGAGAGGTTCACGTACGGTTCTGTGAGAAGTCAGGGGTGAAAGTCCCCTGGCTTACTCGACTTGGGGCTATAAAAAGATTAGCGATACAAACCACAATAAGCAGGTTGTGAATCCTTTATCATAGGATACTAAATATAGCAGAGAATAATTCGGCATCAGAATGCTAATCGGGCTCAATCATTGGTAAAATGAATAAATATCCCTTACTTTAGCTTTTAAGACTTAATCAGTGGATATGGAAGATAATTTAATATATATAATATACATCGTTCTGGCTATTCTTTGGGCTATCTTCAAGCCCAAAAAGAAGAAAAAGCAGGAAGAGCTTCCATTTGAAGACGAGTATCCACCATCCGGATCGGAAGCGCAAAATCCCAATGAGCCCCCCTTAAGTTTTGAGGAAATTCTGGCGCAGCTTTCCGGACAACCGGTAAAAAAACAGGAGCAGGAGCAAATATTGGAAGAAGAGGAAGAGCTACCGGTAAGAACGTATTCCTCTCCTTTTCGGGAAGAAGCCCAACCAGAGGCTGAACCCCTGAGGCCTGCTTATGAGGTGAAGCAGCCGGCAGATGAACCTCTGGGCGAAACAAGAAAGTCTTTAGAAAGCCTTATGAAATCTGCACAAAATGCTGATAAGGAAAGGTTAGGCGCCTTCCGGATGCCCAAAAAGAAAAAATCTGCTAGTAAATATGGCAAACGCCTGAGAACAAAGGGTGGATTAAAAGATGCCGTGATCATGGCGGAAATTATCAACAGAAAATACTAATTTTGGAGTTTGAAACTCCTTGAAAAATATTGGGGGAGGCAGCTTCCCCTTTTTTATTGCCTTAACTATTTATGACAGAAGAAGCCAAGTCTAAAGCATTAGAAAAAGATCTGGGATTTGCCCTGGATTCTCGCAATCGGGCTACCAGAGTAATTAACGATGACGGATCCTTCAATGTCCGCTACCAGGGCTTTAGGGAAATCAGCCTTTACCAGCAACTTTTGTCTTATTCCTGGAGGAGGTTTTTCCTATGGACGGGCTTGACGATGTTGGGCATCAACTTTTTCTTTGCCGGCATTTTCTTTTTAATCGGGCCCCAATACTTTTCAGGAATCACGGCTACGGATCCATTCAACGAATTTCTATTTTACCTTTATTTCAGTTTTCAGACCTTCTCCACAGTGGGCTATGGAGGCATCACTCCACTGGGGCATTGGGCTAATATTTTCGCCACCATGGATTCCCTCATTGGCTTATTGTTCGTGGCCATGGCGACCGCCTTGTTTTTTGCCCGTTTTTCTCAGCCCCGGGCCAGTCTGCGTTTTTCAAAAAATATTATTCTCGCGCCCTATAAAAAGGACAGTAAAGCGCTTATGTTCCGTTTTGTCAATAACCGTCGCCATTCCATGACCGAAGTGAACATCCGGGTGGCTTCCCGAATGGAGAAAAAAATGGCCGATGGTACCTATCATAGTAATTTTCAGGAATTGCCGCTGGAACGAAATGAAATCATGTTCTTTCCTTACAACTGGACCATTGTGCATGAAATAGATGAAGAGAGCCCCTTCTATCATTTTTCTAAAGAAGATTGGAAAAAGCCATTTGAAGTGGTGATCCTGGTCAAAGGCTTTGATGAAGCTTATGGGCAAACCGTGCAGCAGCGCATGTCCTATAATGAATCCGACTTTCTTTATGGCCGAAAGTTTGAAAAAATGTATTCCAGAGCGGAAGATGGGGTGATGGATGTCTTTATAGATGAGTTAGATACTGCCGATCGAAAACCGCTATAATTTTTTTACAGAGGGAGTAGGGGTGAAATCGTTTTGGCTTATCTTAATAGTGAAACCGGATAATATAAACGATATGAAACAGCTTTTACTTTTTACCCTGGCGCTTTTGTTCTCTCTGAATGGCCTGGCACAGGCCTTTGAGGAGGACGCTCCTAAAACTTTAGCAGGCAATAATTTTCACAATGGTGGCTATGGAGCCGTCATGTTCCATGGAACGACCTTTAATGGCAAATTCTTGCCCATGGCTGGCCTTCGAGGAGCCTGGGTGATAAACCGCGCCTTGGGCATCGGTCTCGACATGCAGGGCTTTATCCCCTCAGAGGTGTACCGGGTGGATGTCCGGGAGGGATTCTTCAGAGGCGAACAGGATGCCCGCCTGGCTGGTGGATATGGTGGCTTACTCCTGGAGCCCGTCATTTTTTCTAACAATGTAGTGCATGCTACTTTTCCGCTTTCTGCCGGTGCTGGCTGGGCAGGTTATCTGTCAGATTTCCTGAGTGATGATTATTTCTATCATCACGGCGAAATCTACGATCAGTCCACCTTTTGGTATTTCCGGCCCGGGGCAGCAGTAGAAATTAATGTGGCATCTTTCTTTCGGATCAATCTGGGCGTGTCCTATATGATGGCCACTAATTTTGAGCTCATCTCCACTTCTTCCAACGCCCTGAATAATTTTCAGTACAGCCTTGGATTGAAGTTCGGTGGTTTTTAAGCTATGTTGTCGAAAGATCTTTAATGTGAGGAAATCAACCCCTGTTCTGATCGTGTCGGAGCCATTCGTCAGCAAGAATCCAGCTATCTTTCCGAAATATTCGGCAGTCTGGTTTTAAGCTGAATTACGCCCGCTTAAATCCTTGTTTAACGGAGAGGATTTAAGCAGGCATCATTCGGATTTACATTATTATTTTTTTTTCGACGCTCTCATTACATTCAGCTTGGTTCGAAACATCTCCTGTCATGTTGGCAATTTTTATGATTTAAGCCGGATTATTTTAGCATAAATCCTCGTTTAGCTGCAAGGCGGAAAAAATGATGGAATAGTTTCCTGTTTCGAGTTTTTTCCAAAGAAACAGATGAATGAGGAGAAAGCAAGCCTGCCCAAATTTGGGTTATCAGAAATTTGATAGGATGAACAACAACTAAATGGTAATGAGTTGCCTACGGTAGGATCTGGAACTAGCGGTGAATAAATCGGGTTAATATTTTTTTGATCTTTTAGTTGAGCCCGTTGTAGCACGGGCTATTTTTCGTAGGGCAAAATTTCTTTCATTTTTTTATTCCATATGAGGGCATTCCGCACAAAACCCTCTCTTTATTATATAAGATTCTCATTTTTTTAAATGTTGATTATGGAAAATCAAAAAGTCCGTAAAACTTTTCAAAATCATTCATCTGGTCAACCCCTATCGGTGCTGGTAACAGCAAATTTAATGCTGGCAGTGCTTCTGCTAATATCAGGGCCTTTGCTTTACCAGATAAAACCCACTTTCCTTTTTTTATTATTAGTGCCGCTATTATTGATGGTTTTCATAAGCGCCCTATTGCATTATCAGCTGAAGTCAGGTTTCACCATTTTGTCAAATGCTTTTAGTAACCTATGGGGATCTCATGAAAATGTTATTACCACTCGGCTTGCCTCCGAGTTTTATAGGGCGTTAGAGGAAATTCTCAATATTTCTCAATATTTAGAGGAAAAGCGAAATTTTGCTCATGATCTTGCTCATAGCATTTTTACCCCCAGAGATATTAATCCCACGGATAAGTTAGGGCAAGCGCTGAAAACCATGGGAGAGCAGTTGGCTCTTAGGGTGGAGGAAGATCATCGAAAAAACTGGGTGGCTGAGGGCTTGGCAAGCTTTTCCAATATATTTAGGGGAGCAGATCAGCATGATATTCAGGTTTTCAGTGATTTGGTCGTT
This sequence comes from Persicobacter diffluens, assembly GCF_036244895.1. Lineage (NCBI taxonomy): Bacteria > Pseudomonadati > Bacteroidota > Cytophagia > Cytophagales > Persicobacteraceae > Persicobacter > Persicobacter diffluens. The sequence goes on along the minus strand of NZ_BQKE01000001.1, from coordinate 2,365,830 downwards.
TCCCATATGGCCAAATATATTCAGGCGAATCAGGTGGCACTTTATCTTGAAGAGGAACAAGAGGGCAGGCCGATTTTACAAATGAAAGCTTGTTTTGCCTATGATCGAAAAAAGTTTATGCATCAGGTTATCGAAGCCGGAGAGGGGCTGGTGGGACAGGCCTATCTGGAAAAATTGCCTATTTACCTAAAAGAAATTCCTCAGGATTATTATAAAATTACATCCGGTTTAGGAGAGGCCTTACCAGCAAATTTATATATCATTCCGCTGATCTTTAATGATAAAATCAAAGGAATATTGGAGATTGCCTCTTTTCATATCTTTGAGGATTTTGAATTAAATTTTATAAACCAGTTGGGAGAAGACATCGCGGCCCTGATTGATAGCCGTCAAGTGCAGCAAACTACTCAAAAATTACTGGAAGCTTCTATTCATCAAAAACAAGAACTAGAGGCTAATGAGGAAGAGTTGCGCCAAAGTATGGAAGAGATGCAGGCCACCCGTGAAGAAATGGAGCGCCTGCAAATAGAGGAAAAAGAGGCGCAGGAGCGAATGCTGGAGCAACTGAGGTTGCAAAATAAAATGATGGAGGAGGTGATGGATGAAGTAGATGGTAAAATTTATATCAAAGATCATCAGGGGAGGTTTTACTTGTTTAATAAAACCGTGATTGATGATTATAGCGTAAGTCGTGATTATTTGAAAGGGAAAGATGACTATCATTTCTTTGACTATCAAACTGCAAAAGGATATTGGGAGGAGGAACTTCGGATCATCGCCAGTAAGAAAACCTTTAGAAAGCTGGAAAAAGTAACCGTTAATCAAAAAGAAAAATACTGGCTAATGGTTAAACGTCCTATTCATTTGCCAGAATATAATACCTATGGTCTGTTGGGGATCCAAAGAGAAGTCACCGACTTGTTAAAGTCTTCACCAGAATATATTGAAATACTTAAAAAGAAGTACCCCAATTTAATAGTTCAGCTTGATATGGGGGAGTTGTTGGAGACCAAGGAGGCAGAAGTTTAACCCGAATTATTCATCATTCAATAGTGTCGATCACCTTAAATGGTTTTTTTCAGGCTGATAGCTTATGTTGGTTAATTCGTTAATCGCCTAAATTTGCGTAAGCTTGTTTTATATTCCGGTGCTTTGTTGGGAAAATCTGTAAATTCCCACCTCTTTTACCCCGGATTATTCCTACTTAAATCCTCGTTTAGCTGCAAGGCGGGAAAATGAAGGGATTTGTCCTAATTAGAGTTTTTCCAACGAAACAAATGAATGAGGAGTAAGCAAGTGTCCCCAAATTTGGGCTATTATTATCCAAAGAAATATGCTTTAAAGAGTTGTAAATAAATTGTTTGCGTTTTTCTAAAGCATTTAGCGGTGAAAAATTTGGAATACGTCTTGCCCCTAAACGAGGGTTTAGCGTGCATCACACCGGTTAAATAGCGGCCAATCAAAATTTTTTGTTTATCCCCGCCCAACTTTGGGAATAGGAAGCTGGTTTTGATGATGTAAGTAATGACTTCAATATTGATTTTTTTCTTTGTAAAACATCGATTAATGGGAGTGAGGGGATGTTTTGTGTTATGTTAATTGTTTTGTCGATGTAATATTTTGATCGTATTTTTAAATTCTTTTTATTTAGGCAGTCAAAAAATAACAGGACTGTAAATGAAAAAAATTGCTTTAAGTTTATTGGTTGCGGCCTCTCTTTTTTCATGTTCAAAGGATGATGATCCTACCAATGATAATAACCTGATCACGGTTGCACAATATGAAAATGTGAAGATTGGCGGAGCATTAACCATTACGGCTTCAACTGAAGGAGCCGCTAATGAGTTGCGCATTAATGCACCAGAAAATCTGGCCTCAAAAGTGAATGCCACGGTCGTGGATGGGGAACTATATATTACCGCCGATGCTTCTGTAAGTTTGGAAGATAATGTGAGTATTGAAATTTATCCACCATCAATTGGTCGTATTGTGTTGGAGCGAGACCAGCATGCCGTTTATCATGGTTTGCTTTCGGAAGATTTGGAGATTGTTACGGAGGCGGAAAGCCAGTTGGAGCTTTATGGTACAGTTGCAGATAACGTTTCCGCCAGATTGGAGGGAGCATCTTATTTAATTCTGGATTCTCATTTGGAAACTATTGCGGACTCAGCAGATTATTATGTAAGCAATGTAGAGCTTGTAGATGAGAAAACGCTACTATTGGATGGCCGTTACCTGATTGCCGGGGAAGAAATCGTACTTTTTGAAGTTGCCGATGGTGAAGACTTTTTCCGGGTTTATGGAGATGATATTAATACCTACTGGCAATTGCGTTCAGTAGATTATATTACGCAAGGAAGTACAGAATTAGAGGCTATTGAAGCTCCATCCAGTAACGTAAATATTAAATTGGAAGGTTCTTCTCAGGCTTCTGTTTGGGCGATGGACCAACTGAGCGGAAAAGGAGAAGGGAGTTCTATTCTTTACTATTTCGGAGACCCATCCATTGATTATCGAATTGAAGGGGGAGCTCAGCTGATTCCTGTAGAGTAAAAAGCCCAGTGCGCATAAAAGTATTTCGCCCCTTCCGGATTGGATGGGGCTTTTTTTTGCTTAGTGGGCTGTTGGTAACCTAAATTCCGTTGAGATAGGAAATGTACCAGCTTAAGCCAGCTTATTCCTGTTTAAAACTTCGTTTAGCTGCATGGCAGGATAAATAAAGAGATTTTTCCTATTTCGCTTCTTTAATAAAGCAGAGGAGTGGGGAGAAAGTGAGCTCACATCAATTTGAACTATTTAATAATCCATACCATTACCCAAAATACGCAGGGAATGAAGGCTTAGTTTTATTTTTCAACGTTATCGGTGAATAATTCGGGTTAAATAGGCTTGACTTCTTCCTTAATCTGCAGTTGATGTTTTCTGATTTTGTTTACCAGTGTGACGATTTGATTCAACTCTTTGCGGTTTATTTTCAGATCATAACTTACAGACTCCGATTGCTTATAGGTGATCTCAAGAGGATTGCTTCTTCCCCCATTATTTCCAAATCCATTAAACAGATCTATGATTGCCCAAGTTCCGGAGTGAATACCAGCGCATCTAATGGAGTTGATCTGCTTTATTTCTATATAGGTGGTTTTGCTAAATAAAGGGAATAGAGAGGATTCGAAATGAATGAAATGCCTGCCGGTTATGCCAATGTCTTCTTCGGGTAGGCTAAAAGCAATGAAAGTTGCAACGATAAGCACCACGATTACAGGAGTGTCGTATTCTGACTCTAAATTTAAATTAAGCACCCAGGCCCAAATAAGGATGGTGTAAAAAAATCTTTTTACCCATGTCCAAGGTTTAGTGAAATTTTTGGTTTTGTAAATGTATTTTTTGTCCATAAAATATAAGGTATCAATTTTTAATTATAAAAAAATAATTTTGAATTGGTGAAATGGGCCGGAGCTTCTCGATAAGCGGAAAACCTCAATTCAAAGGTTCTTCTTTCCAATTTCCTTGGCCAACCGTGCTCAATTGTTACCACTTTTGGCACGATATTTTATGCAATCCTTCGTCCTTTGGTTCCGAATTGACACAATCGCTTGCAGTGAAAAAGGGAGATAATTCAAAGCCAAAGGCACTATACAATGGTTGATAATGATATCTTTGCGGATATTAGGAATAGAATAAAATGGGGAAATCAAATTCAAATCAGCAAGCCGGTTTGTGGAAGATCACCTGGCCGCTTTTTTTGGAGATTTTATTGTTCATCATGATGGGAAATGCCGATACTCTGATGCTGAGCCAGTATGCTGATGATGCAGTGGCCGCTGTGGGGGTGTCGAATCAGGTGTTGAACCTGCTGGTGATCATGTTTGGCTTCGTGACGACGGGTACTGCAATATTGGTGGCTAATGCTCTGGGTGCTCAGCGGGAGGAAAAAGCACGTGATATCATTACGGTTTCTTTTTGGGCAAATGGATTATTCGGGCTAATCATCAGTCTGGTGATGGGACTTTTGGGTTGGCAGATCATGCAATGGATGAACCTGGAAGCAGCTGTGCTAGAGCAGGCGGCTCAATATACGCAATGGGTAGGTGGCTTCCTGGTGGTACAGGCGCTGGTCATGACGGTTAGTGCTTCACTGCGCGCTCATGGCTTTACCAAGGATTCCATGATGATTACCCTTGGCATGAACATTATCAATGTAATCGGAAACTATATTTTAGTTTTCGGGCCCTGGGGATTGCCTTCTTACGGCGTGATGGGAGTGGCTTTTTCAACCACCTTTAGTCGGATTTTGGGGATGATCGTGGGCCTGGTTTATCTGCAATATAAGCTCAAAAGACCGATAAAACGCTGGAGCAAAATCACCGCTCCAACGAAATATTTAAAAGAATTATTGCGAATTGGTTTACCTTCGGCAGGAGAGCATTTGACCTATGACGCCACCCAAATGGTGGTGACTTATATCATTACTTTTATGGGGACTGCTGCCCTGACTACCAAGGTTTATGCGACCAATATTGTGATGTTTATCTTCTTGTCCGCCATTGCGATCGGGCAGGGGACACAGATTTTAGTGGGTTATAAAATGGGAAGTAAAGCCTATAAAAGTGCTTATCAGCAGGGGATTCAAAGTTTGAAAATAGCCATTGGCATTTCCTTTTTGGCGGCCATAGTGGTTTATATTTTTGCCGATCCTATACTGGCCATCTTCACGCAAGATCCAGAAATAACGGTAGTGGCCAAGCAAATTTTATTGCTCTCCATCCTGATGGAGCCCGGCCGTGCTTTTAATCTGGTGATGGGTAATGCCCTGCGGGCCAAAGGGGATGTCCGCTATCCGATGTATCTGGCGATGGCTTCCATGTGGGGGGTGGCCGTTGTTTTTTCTTATGTTTTCGGATTAGGTTTCGGTTGGGGACTAATCGGTTGCTGGCTCGCCTTCGCCATGGACGAATGGTTGCGGGGCGTATTGATGTTGATCCGGTGGAATAAAGGTTTCCGGGATACCGGGGCTTTGAGGGCCATGTCTTTTTAGCCCGATTTCTCGGCGCCAGATTCAATAATTCTTTCTAAGTGGCTTATTGTTAGAGTGGGAAGGGTTTTTCTGATTTTTTAATAGGCCAAATTGGGAGGAGCCTGCTTCCTCCTTATTCATCTGTTTCGGAGGAAAAAACTCAAAATAGGTAACTATTCCTTCATTTTTCCCGCCTTACAGCTAACCGCACGGCGTTTTCATAAAACTAAAAATGGACAAATTATAGGTATGATCTAGTTCCCAATGAGAGTCTATTTGATTTGAGCGCTTGTTTATGAGTCAGCTTTCTATCTTTTACAGCATGACTTTATAGTATAAAATCTTCCACATTAACCCTCCGGCCTTGATCAATGGGCGGATGGACAAAGGTTCTGCTGGCGACAAGCAGGCATCACAGCGACATTTTAGCCATATTTCACCAGTCTCCTGCCCTGTCCAAATGTCGCCTTGATGGATTCCGCCAGCAGGTGCTTTGTACCGCCAACATTGATCACAAGCCTTGAATTTTTTGTTTCGTTTTTTATTAAGAAAAAATGAAAAAGAAACGATTTATGATTAAATATAAGGTGTTGAATGGCTGATCTAGCTTTTTATGAAATCGCCCTGCAGCTAAATGAGGATTTAAGCAGGAATAATCCGGCTTAGAAAGCACAATTTTAATTTGATAACCATGGATAGCAATCTGAAAGCCACTTATGCAGGGAGAATGAATGAGGTTTTCACCTATATTGATCAGCACCTGTCCGGAGATTTGTCCCTGGAAAAGATCGCCGGGGTGGCTCATTTTTCCCCTTTCCATTTTCACCGATTGTTTAAATTTATCACCGGGGAAACACCGGGGGAGTATGTACAGCGCCGCAGAATTGAAAAATCGGTAAGCCTGCTCCTTCATCAGCAAAAATCGGTTTCCGAAATCGCCCATGTCCTGGGGTTTAGTGACGGGTCTGCCTATTCCAAAGCTTTTAAAAAGTTTTATGGCATAAGCCCCTCCGCTTTTCGTCAGGAGCATCCGTACCGGCTGGAACGAATTCAATTCCCAAATAGCAAGATCGGACATGAATATCCTGATACAGATGCTTATCTTCGAAAATTGAATCATCTGAAAGCATGGATAAATATGGAAGCTAAAATTGAAGTAAAGGAGATAGCCCCAATCGAGGTGGCTTATATTAATTGTACCGGACCTCAAAATCTGGCGGCTACTTTTCAGCAATTGATCTCTTGGGCGGCACCTAAAGGATTTTTTGTTCCTAACAGCAAAATGGCGACGGTCTATTATGATAGTTTTAAAGTAACGCCAGCAGAGAAGGTAAGAATGAGTGCCTGTCTCTTGTTGGAATCAACTCTAGCAGCAGAGGGAGCTATCGGCCTTCGCACCCTGGCCGGAGGGAAATACATTGTGGGAAGCTATGAGATTCTCGTGGAGGAATTTGAAAAATCCTGGACCGCTTTGTTTTTGTGGATGAATGAAAATGGTTATGCGATGGGAGATGCCGAGCCTTTCGAGATTTATCACAATAATTTCAATGAGCATCCGGAGAAAAAGGCCATAGTGGATTTTTATATTCCGGTGAAGAAATAGCGGGGAAGTATGTTGCTTTATCTCTTATTTCCTGAGAGTCATTTCTAAAACCCATTGCCAGAAACAGGCATCACAATACACCCTGCTATCATTTTAAAAAGCATTACCTTTTTCTTTTCATTTTTTCTTGATAAAAAACGAAACAAAAAAACAAGGCGGTGATCAATGTTGGCAGGCCAAAGAACCTGATGTCGGAATCCATCAAGGCGACATTTGAAGAGGACGGGAAACTGGTAAATTATTGGAGAAATGTCGCAGTGATGCATGCTTGTCTACAGCAGAACCTTCATCTATCCGCCTATTGATCAAGGCCGAAGGTTGTAATGGAAAGTACCGCAGCCACCCAATTCACAAAAGCAACCTTACAATAATTCGTGTAAATTAGTGTAATTCGCGGTTAAAAAAATCTCTCCACCCTTCCAGCACGAAATGAGCAATAGGCAACAAAAACTCACCACTGGTCTTAGCGTCCTTGCTAAGACCCAAAATCAAATGAGCGTCCGCTCATAAACTCACTTCATTATGTTCCTTTATCCCTTATTTCCTTAGAGTCATTTCTAAAACTCATTGCCAGAAACAGGCATCCCAAAACACCAAGCAATCATTTTGCAATGCAACACTTTCTTCTTTTCATTTTTTCTTGATAAAAAACGAAACAAAAAAAATCCAGGCTGTGATCAATGTTGGCGGGAAAATGTCTGGGCTGTCGGAATCCATCAAGGCGACATTTGCGAAGAGCTGTAAACTAGCTAATGAACAGTTGAAATGTCGCTGTGATGCATTCTAATTCGACAACCTAACCATTCTCCTTGCGCCCATTGATCAAGGCCGTCCTGTTGAATTGGAAATTTCTTCACTATATTTCGAACACATCACTTATGGCTCATCAATGCCCCTATTCTAAAAAAACATTCGAGCACATTAGGGACATTCGTGGCTAAAATCATCACTCCTAATCCTCAAACACTAATTAGTGTAATCCGTAGTTCCAAAAATACATTCCTTGAACCTTTCTTTTCATTTTTTCTTGATAAAAAACGAAACAAAAAAATCCAGGCTGTGATCAATTTTGGCGAGCCATTGAACCTGCTACCGGAATTCATCAAGGCATTATTTGTGTCATTTCAGGAATAGATTTAAAGTATTGGAAATAATGCTGTGATGACTTCTTATCGGCAGCAGAGCCTATGGCTTTTCGCCAATTGATCAAGGCCGATGTGTAGTAATGGAAAGTACCGCAGCCCCCCAATCCACAAAAGCAACCTTAAAATAATTCGTGTGATTCGCGGTTAAATAAATCTCTCCACCGTTCCAGCACGAAATGAGCAATAGGAAACAAAAACTCACCACTGGTATTTTCGTCTTTGCCCACCACCCCTGGTCTTAGCGTCATCGCTAAGACCCAAAAACGAATGAGCGTCCGTTCATAAATCCACTGCAATATGTTCCTTTATCCCTTACCTCCTGACATTTCTAAAACTCATTGCCAGAAACAGGCATCCCAAAACACCAAGCAATCATTTTGCAATGCAACACTTTCTTCTTTTCATTTTTTCTTGATAAAAAACGAAACAAAAAATCAAGGCTGTGATCAATTTTGGCGAGCCATCAAACCTGCTACCGGAATTCATCAAGGCATTATTTGTGTCATTTCAGGAATAGATTTAAAGTATTGGAAATAATGCTGTGATGACTTCTTATCGGCAGCAGAGCCTATGGCTTTTCGCCAATTGATCAAGGCCGATGTGTAGTAATGGAAAGTACCGCAGCCCCCCAATCCACAAAAGCAACCTTAAAATAATTCGTGTAAATTAGTGTAATTCGCGGTTAATAATGCTCGACAACAGCTCCAATAATGGTCTCACCACTGGTCTTAGCGTCATCGCTAAGACCCAAAAACGAATGAGCGTCCGCTCATAAATCCACTTCATTATGTTCCTTTATCCCTTATTTCCTTAGAGTCATTTCTAAAACTCATTGCCAGAATCATGCGTCCAATTCACCCTGCTATCATTTTATAAAGCAACACCTTCTTCTTTTCATTTTTTCTTGATAAAAAACGAAACAAAAAAATCCAGGCTGTGATCAATTTTGGCGAGCCATTGAACCTGCTACCGGAATTCATCAAGGCATTATTTGTGTCATTTCAGGAATAGATTTAAAGTAGTGGAAATAGTGCTGTGATGACTTCTTATCGGCAGCAGAGCCTATGGCTTTTCGCCAATTGATCAAGGCCGATGTGTAGTAATGGAAAGTACCGCAGCCACCCAATCCACAAAAGCAACCTTACAATAATTCGTGTAAATTGGTGAAATTCGTGGTTAATAATGCTCGACAACAGCTCCAATAATGGTCTCACCACTGGTCTTGGCGTCATCGCAAAGACCCAAAAACGAATGAGCGTCCGCTCATAAATCCACTTCATTATGTTCCTTTATCCCTTATTTCCTTAGAGTCATTTCTAAAACTCATTGCCAGAATCATGCGTCCAATACACCCTGCTATCATTTTATAAAGTAACACCTTCTTCTTTTCATTTTTTCTTGATAAAAAACGAAACAAAAAATCAAGGCTGTGATCAATTTTGGCGAGTCATTGAACCTGCTACCGGAATTCATCAAGGCATTATTTGTGCGATTTCAGGAATATATTTTAATGTAGTGGAAATAATGCTGTGATGACTTCTAATCGGCAGCAGAGCCTATGGCTTTTCGCCAATTGATCAAGGCCGATGTGTAGTAATGGAAAGTACCGCAGCCGCTCAATTCCCAAAAGTAACCTTACAATAATTCGTGTAAATTGGTGAAATTCGTGGTTAATAATGCTCGACAATAGCTCCAATAATGGTCTCACCACTGGTCTTTGCGTCCCTGCTAAGACTCAAAATCGAATGAGCGTCCGCTCTTTATTCTGCCTTTTGGGAAAGAAGAGGAGTTGTGGTTTATGTTGATTTCCATATATTGGTGCTTAGAAAAAACCTGAATCAAAAGACTATGAGCTATTTCCAACAAGAAAGCGAACGATTACTTTTTCGGAAACTCCATTTGGAAGATATTCCTTCCTGGGAAGCATTTTTCATGAACAATGATCGCTTGCCTTTTCTGGGATTGGATCCCCGCAAAAGCCCTAAGGTTTTGGCGCAGGAGTGGGTGGAGAAGCAGCTGGGCAGATATGAGGAATTCGGATTTGGCCATTTGGCAGTAGAATTAAAAGCCACCGGGGATTTGATCGGTATGGGAGGTATTTTGCCTCGTCCTTATCAGGATCGGATGGAATATGAGGTGGCCTATTCCCTCAAACCAAAATATTGGGGAAATGGATATGGGACAGAGATTGCCAAGACTATCAAGCAGTGGGGGATGGAAAATTTGGAGACAGATAGACTCATTTCGCTGATCCATGTTGAAAATAAGGCTTCTGCTCATGTGGCAAGGAAAAATGGAATGCAGGTTTTGTTTGAATTGGAGATGATGGGCATGCCCTTGGTCGTTTATGGTGTTCCGGTGAGTGGGAAATAAATTGTAGCGGAATAAGCTTTTGATGTGGGTGATCATGCCATTGGATAATAGGTAAAGCGGGCATTACACAATTATCAGTTTATCGGTGAGTGTTTTGCAAGAGGTGTCTTTGGCTGGTAAGAAGTTCTTAAATAATAAAAGTAGAAATGGAATTAAACATCTCCGGAATGGAATGTAAAATGGTCCGGAAACACCTTCCCGGTTTCGCGAAATTGCTAGGAGGAAATCAGGGGTTCAGGGAATCGGGCATCTACAATAAAATGTTTGTAAGCGTTTTTGATCGGTGGTTGTCAGAAGGAGAAATACATAATAAGATTTTTATCGATGAGCATTTTGAGGAGGTCATCAAGAGAAGAAAGCGTTTCAGGGAGTTTATCACAGAGGTTAATAGCGGGACAATATTATATTCATGGAGGTACAAAAGACACAACCGTCTGCATATCCAAAAACCGGAATCCATAAAGGATGTGCTGAGGAAATGCGATTTTGACCGTTTATGGTCACACAGTGGTGAAAGATATAGCTTTCTGCTTCCGGATTATGGTGCCGTTTATGAGGAAGGTTGGGATTGGACAAATATTATCTGGTTTTTAGATGTCGGTAAAACAGGGCCATTGATAGAGGCTGCGAAAAAATCCGGTTTGTACATTTTGAAATAAGAATTGAGGCAAAGATATAAAGAATTAAGAAGCGAATGCTCCTGAGTTTTTTGGCTTCAGTACTGACGGGGGAAAATGATAAAAAGCATTTAATCTGAGGATTTATTAGGGGAGGTTCATTTTGATGAAAAATAATTGCGAACTTTCGGAAAGTAAAAAAAGAAATATGCTGGACTTGAGTATGATCAGTTTTCGTGATTTAGAGGAGGGAATGGAGTTGATCGGGCGGATAAAAAAGAAAAATAGGGAAGACTTTTCGGTCATAGTAACAGCAATTATGAACCGTCAAGTAGTATTTCAATCTTTTGCGAACAAAATAAATGTTGAGCTTGGGGCGCAGTGTATTCCCTTGCTCAATTATCTATTTTTCGCTTTGTGGTCAGAAGGGCTGGTGACATTAGACAAAGAAAGGGAGCATATTGCTGTTGGTCTGTATAAGAAAGAAGTGAATCGATTGCGCCGGTTTTTTGCTGCGGTAAAGAAGAATCGAAAAAAAGCCATTAATGTATATATCAGAGGTATCCGCTTGGGTAATGTTAAAGTCTTGGCTCATGCTTTGGCCTATGGTTGGGAATCAGTAAGGGTGAAGTTGGATCAAAGGCAGGCGGATTATTTTTTTCTGCATACTATGGCTTTGCTCTATACCGTGCAGGAATGTGTAGTTTCGGAGGATGAGGAGGAGCAGGGAGATGAAGCTGATTTTTTAGACCTTTTGGAGCCAGATATGGTTTTGTGATGCTGGATTTAGAATAAAAAAGTAGTTTATGAAATACATCTCACTCAATACCCAATTTGATAATACGGAAACCTGTGGTTTTGCCGGGCTTCATCCTGCACTTATTGAAAAAAAGGAAGAAGGTTATTTTTTGAATATTGATAAATCCCTTTTTCAGGGAAGTCCGGAGGCTGATGAGCCAGAAGCAGGAAGCTGGATGGAATCCGTTTTTCAGGATTGGAAAGGAGACGAAATCGTGCATCGCTTTCGGGTGGTCATAAAAGGCAGGGACTATTATTTCTATTGGGAAGATCGAAATTTACCCACTTGAATCTCTGGGATTAAAAACTAATGAGAGGAAGTTGTTAAGACATTAAATTAATCTGCTTTATTTAGTGTAGCTTAACCGTTTTGCGAGTTAAAAACATTGAGGTTTTAGTATTATTAATTCCCTGTAACGTCTTGTGTCAGAATTATTATGAGCAGAAGTGTTGAAATTTGTATTTCAAATTAAGTAGTTTTTCCTGGATTTTGATTTTGGCCTTGTTTTTCGAATTCGTCTGAGACTATTTCGCTGACTCTCTGATTGTATAATTTTTATTATTCGTAGATTCTCCTTATGAGAAATGCATTAGAAAGCCGTTAGGTTTACGAAATTAACATTTATTTAACTATTTCTCATTGCGCATTAAAGGGGGATTCGTTTGTCTTTATGTGAGGGTGCCGGCTATATTTGTAAGTGAAATCGATTTCGGGTCTGAATGGTCAAATTCGAATCGAAAGCTAAATCCTCCTTTGTTAGACTAATGAAAAAACGGTTAAAGTGGGCCATCCTCGGGGCGGCAGCCTTAGTGGTAGTGGTGATGATTTCTTATTCAAGAGTAGCCCGGTTTTGGGAAGAGGGAGACTTGTCTCCTGTTGCCGAAAAGAAAGCAGAAAAGGTATTGCCTGTCCGGATCATGATTCCGGAAATGAATACGATAGATGATATTTTTAAAGTGGCCGGATCCGTGATGGCCAATGAAAGTGTGGACCTTCGATGTGAATCCTCCGGGACGATTACCGCCCTGCATTTTCAGGAAGGGCAGTATGTGAAAAAGGGGACTTTACTTTTGGAGACCAATAATGAGGATTTGAAAGCATTATTGAGTAAGCAAAAACATACGCTGGAGCTGAATCAAAAAACAGCTGAACGCCAAAAGCAATTGCTGGACAAAGAGGCGATTTCCAGAGAGGAATATGAAATCAGTATGAATGAGCTTTTCGCTATTCAATCTGATATTCAGCATACCAAAGCCTTGATTCGCAAGTCTCAGATCTATGCGCCCTTTAATGGGAAAATAGGTTTGCGCTTTGTCAGTGAAGGGGCATATATTGATAATAATGTGGTGGTGGCCAGTCTGTTTAATATGGATGTGGCTAAAATTGAGTTCTCCGTTCCGGAAAAATACGCATTAGAGATGCGTCCGGGGAAGAAAATTTACTTCACAGTCGCTGGGCAGACCCAACGATTTGAAGCAGTGGTATATGCACAGGAATCCAATATCAAGGAGTCCACGCGTTCTTTGAAGATCCGCGCCCGATGTAGCCGAAACAGTGATCGCCTGATTGCGGGGCAATTTGCCAACATTCAGGTGGTGTTGAACTCCTTTGAGGAGGCGATGTTATTGCCCACCTATGCGGTAGTGCCCGAGCTGGATGTACATAAAATTTATGTACTGAACGGGGGCGTTGCCGAGGAGCGTGAAGTGGAACTTGGGGTTCGCACAGAAAATAAAGTACAAATTCTTTCCGGTTTGAAATCTTCTGACCGGGTGATCATCTCCGGACTTCACCAGATAAAAGACGGGATGAGGGTTTTGGTAAAAGAAGTGGACGCTTAAAAGAGGGAAGCCATGAGTTTATCAGCAGCAAGTATTAAGCGCCCGGTTTTGGCCTCGGTGATGTCCATCATCATCATCATCTTCGGAGTGCTGGGTTTCAGCTTTTTGGGGGTGCGGGAGTATCCGGTAACGGATCCTCCGATTGTGAACGTGCAGACCTCCTATCCGGGAGCGAATGCGCAGGTGATTGAGGCACAAATTACGGAGCCGATTGAGGAGCAACTGAACGGGATTCCCGGAATTAAGAGTTTGACATCAACCTCTCTGGAAGGGCGATCCAATATCAAGGTAGAGTTTGAACTGGGGATGGACCTGGAAGCTGCCACCAATGATGTGCGGGATAAAGTATCCAGTGCACAACGGCGCCTGCCGAAAGATTGTGATCCGCCGGTAGTTCGAAAGGCCGATGGAGATGCCGATCCGATTGTGTTTCTGAACATGAGTAGTGAAAAGCGTTCCCTGTTGGATTTGAGTTATTATGCCGAATCCGTGATGAAGGAACGTTTACAAACCATACCGGATGTGGCCGAAGTGCAGATCTGGGGTTTCAAGCAGTATGCAATGCGTTTGTGGATGGATCCGGACAAGATGGCCGCTTATGGTCTGACGGCCCTGGATGTGTATGACGCCTTGCAGACCGCCAATGTGGAATTGCCATCCGGAAAGGTAGAGGGGATGACCACCGAATTTGCCGTGAAAACGCAGGGCCGATTATCTACCCCGGAAGAATTCAACGATCTGATTTTGTTTGAGGATGAAACAGGGGTGATCCGTTTCGGAGATGTGGGAATAGCAGAATATGGTCCGCAGTCCGAAGTGGCGGTTTTGAAAAGAGATGGCGTGCCGATGGTCGGTTTGGTTTTAATTCCACAGCCGGGAGCGAATGCTATTGAGATTGTAGATGAGTTTTACAAGCGCCTGGAAACCATTGAAAAGATTATTCCGGAGGATTTGAAGCTGGATATCGGTTTTGATAAAACCAAATTCATCCGACGGTCTATCGGGGAGGTGCAGGAAAGTATTTACTTTGCCCTGGCCCTGGTTGCATTGATCATTTTCGCCTTCCTGCGGGACTGGAGATCCACGGTGATTCCGTTGACCACTATCCCCATTTCCCTGATCGGTACCTTTTTCATGATGTACTTGTTGGGATTCTCCATCAACGTACTGACGCTCCTGGCCATGGTGTTGGCCATTGGGCTGGTGGTGGATGATACCATTGTCGTGCTGGAAAACATTTATACCAAAATTGAAAACGGCATGCCTCCATTGCAGGCCGGCCTGAAAGGTTCCGGGGAGATTTTCTTTGCGGTAGTCTCCACCACGGTGGCTTTGGTATCCGTATTTTTGCCGATTATTTTCCTGGATGGAATGATCGGACAGCTTTTCCGCGAGTTCGGCCTGGTGCTGGCCGGTTCGGTGATTATTTCTTCTTTTGTCGCCTTGACTTTCACGCCAATGGCTTGTACCAAGTTGTTGAAGAAGAAGCAGAATCCTGGTTGGTTTTATACCAAAACAGAGCCGCTCTTCCTAAAGCTGAACGATTGGTATGCACGTTCGCTGAATGCCTTTATGCGCTACCGCTGGCAGGCTTTCCCAATATTGATTTTGAGTATTGTCGGTTTGGTATGGCTGAATGGGGAGATTCAGCAGGAGCTGTCGCCTTTGGAGGATCGGGATACATTCCGGGTGAGTTCCACCGCCATGGAAGGCGCCACTTTTGAGTATATGGATGATTATATTGATCGGGTAGAAGAAGCGGTTCGGGAAGAAGTGCCGGAAGAAAACCTGAGAGGTATCGTGTCCATGGCCTCTTCGGCCTATGGTTCCGGTTCGGTGAATCAGGGCTGGGCCAGGGTTTATCTTAAGCCCTCGGATGAGCGTCCGGATGATCAGCGGGATTTGGCAAGAAAAGTAGCGACTAAACTCTATACCATGTCCGGTGCGAAGTCCTTCGTGCAGCAGGATCCTTCCATCAAAATTTCCGGTGGAGGAGGTAAGAATGATGTCAATTTCGTCTTGCAAGCCACCAGTATTGAAGATATGGTGGATAAATTGCCGGACTTTATGGATGAGTTGAATGGTCGGGAGGAGTTTAGTTATACAGACATTAACCTTCGATTTAATAAGCCGGAAATTCATCTGTCCATCAACCGGGAAAAAGCCATGAATATGGGTGTTTCGGTTCGTGATATTGCTTCTACTTTGCAGTTGGCATTGAGTGGGCAGCGTTACGATTATTTCCTGATGAAAGGACGACAGTATGAAATCATTGGGCAGATTATGCGGGAGAAGCGTAGTTCCCCGACGGACGTCCGGTCCTTATATGTGCGCAGTCAGAAAACCGGTGAATTGATTCAGCTGGACAATGTGGTGCATCTAAAAGAAACCTCCATGCCACCGAAATTATACCGCTATAACCGGGCAATTTCCGCCACTGTCTCAGCGAATATGGCTGAAGGCTATACCATGGGTGATGGCCTGGAAATTATGGAAGATATTGCCCGTCAGACTTTGGATGAACGATTCACCACCAGTTTGGCCGGTAGTTCGCAAGAATTTAAGGAAAGTATGCGCAACCTGCAGTTTGCCTTGCTGTTTGCCATTATCCTGATTTATCTGGTGTTGAGTGCGCAGTTCGAAAGTTTTATTGATCCTTTGATCATCTTGCTGACGGTGCCACTGGCCATTGTTGGAGCTTTATTTGCCATTTGGTATTGTGGACAAACGCTGAACATTTTCTCTCAGATCGGAATCATTATGCTGGTGGGCCTGGTCACCAAGAATGCCATTCTGATTGTGGAGTTTGCTAATCAGCGTAAAGAGGAAGGTATTCCGTTTTATGAAGCGATTGTCGGAGGGGCAACTGCCCGTTTTCGTCCGGTATTAATGACCGTTTTGTCTACGGTATTGGGAATTATCCCCATTGCAGTAGCCACGGGTGCAGGAGCCGAAAGCCGTCAGGCTATGGGGATTTCCGTAATCGGGGGTATGTTGTTTGCCTCCATTCTGACGCTTTATTTAATCCCGGCTTTCTATAGCTATTTCAGTAAAAAGAGAAATAAAACTGCTGAAGCCTTAAAAGCTTTGGAACAAGAAGAAATGGAGGTGAAGGCATGAAAAAATTGATTTTAATATTGGCGGTAACAGCTCTGTCCTTCCGGACATTTGCTCAGCCTCAGGTGGAGGAACTGGACTCCACCGGTATTCGCCTGACTTTGCAGGAAGCCCTGCTGATTGGCCTGGAGAATAACTTTGAATTACAGCTTTCGCGTAATGGTCAACGCTTGTTAACCAATGAGGTGGCTTTGGGGAATGCCGGATTTTTGCCCAGGGTAAACCTGAACGGCGGACTGAACGGATCGGTGAATAATACCGAACAGGCTTTCCATGACTCGGAGCGCGATGCCAATACCATTTACGGAGCGCGTTCGCATCGTTATAATGCCAATGTTGGCGTAGAGTGGCGATTGTTCGATGGTTTGCAAATGTTCGCGGCATATGACCAGCTTCAGGCGCTTGAACAACAGGGGAGTTATAATTTGCAGGCCGCCATTAATGCAAAACTGGCCGAAATAGGCAATATATTTTTAGCCCTGGCTTTAGAAGAGCATAAGCTGGGGGTCATCAAAGAAAAGCAGGCGCTTTCGGCTTTGCGACTGGAAATTTCAGAGAATAAATATACCATCGGTAAGGCTTCCCGTCCGGAGTTTTTGGCCGCTCAGGTGGATTTTAATGCGGACCGTTCTGAGGTGGTGCGGCAAATTGCGGTGATTAATAATTTGCGCACTGAGTTGAACCGCCTGATGGGGATTCCGGATTTGCAGTCCGTTTATACGGTGGCCTTTGAGTTTACTTATCTGGAGGATTTGAGTGTAGATCAGATGCTGGAGAGTGGCTTGAATATGTCACCAGAGCTCATGGCTGCTCATAGTCAGGAAACCATTGCTTATTTGGAGCGGAAGAAGGTATTGGCAGAGCGCTATCCAACCCTGGACGCGAACTTATCCTATGGCTATAATCGGAATGCTTCTCAGGCCGGAGTAATGGCTTATACCCAAACCATGGGTTTTGATGGCGGCTTAACTTTGCGCTGGAATATTTATGGAGCCGGTGATGTGAAGCGAAAAATTCAACGGGCGAAGATTGAACAGGAAAGTGCAGCCATCGCGCTGCAGGATCAGCAGCAGCTTTTGGAATCCAATATTTTGAGAAATTTTCAGGATTATAGTAGCTATGTGGTTTTGGTAGAAGTTGAAAAAGGCAATGTGGAAGTGGCGCGTGAGAATACGGAATATATGTTTGAACGCTATAAAATCGGGAAGAGCTCCTTTGTGGAATTAAGGGAAGCCCAGCGTTCTCAGGCAGAAGCAGCCATCCGGTATTTGGAGGCGGCCTATCTGGTAAATCAGAGCCAGATGGAGCTCAAGCGCCTAACCGGGGAAATTGGTGCCTTGGTGCAGGAATAGAAAAAATAGTCCTTAAGCCGGATTATTCATGCTTTAATCCTCGTTTAGCTGTAAGGCGGGAAAAATGAAGGAATAGTTTCCTATTTCGAGTTTTTTCCAACGAAACAGATGAATGAGGAGAAAGCAAGCTTGCCTAAATTTGGGCTATTATAACTCAAAGAAAATAAGCTTTAAAGAACTGAAAATAAGCCATATGCGATTGGTTAATAAATATAGCGGTGAATAATTCGGGTTAATATATTTTATGGGAGCACAGGCTAATAGTTTGTGGTTCCTTTTTTTAGGCCAAAAAAGTACCCGCAGGATTTTTCCCACGGGTCAAAAAATATACACCTGTTAAGTATTTTGTGCTGAAACGATCTTACAGCTTTATATCGCTTATTTGATGGCCTCCCATTGATAGCCTTCACCATCCCAGAAAAGCACTCCTCCGCCCTGTACTTCCTCAGAAGCGGATAATTTAATGGCTGCAGTCTGTAAAGATTTATCCTCTACTGAATCAGTGCTGATGGCTGTCTCGGTCACTACCAGAGAATCAGCGATCACTTCCGTGCTTGCCACTGCTATAGAATCGGCAATTGCTTCCGGAAGGGTATTCCCTGCCTCCAATATGGTGAAGGAAGATACCCAGTTTAAATCCTCAAATTCCTGAATCGGGCTGTTCTTATCAAAGAAAAAAGTGGTTTTGGCACTATCGTTATGAACAATGTAAACCCCTTTGATTTGTTCTCCCTCCATAATGAGCGCAGCCAAATCCTCCTGTTCGTCTCCGTTGAAATCCGCTCTTAAGACAGCGCTTTCGTTTATCGTCAGGCTATCGGGAATGATGCTGACTTCCAAAGAGGCCTTCAGAACTTCGATCTCCTGGCTTGGAGCGGTTGCGGTAACCGCTTCAGGGGTCTCAGTCGTTTTCTCACTTGCTTTGTTTTCACAGGCCACAAAAGCCATTGCAGCAAAGATAAAGGCAAATAAATTTTTCATAGTTTAAATAAGTAGGTTGATATGATTAAATCAAATCTAAGAATATTTCGTAATTATCATGTCATTTTTTGGATAAATTTCAACTCATTTAATAATTTTTTAATGCGTTAAATAATTGAAAATGAGCCGAAATATTGGTTTATGAGCCACAATAGTTGATTTTTGAGTGAATTTATTTGTGTGATTTTTGGTCAAGATTTTGTAGTTTTTATTAAGAAATATCGTTTTTTGTTCTTCATTCTGGTGAGATTTTTTGCCACAAATGACGCGAATTTTCACGAATGCTGTTTTCTATATCCATGTGGTCTCCTGTGTTGAGGCTGTTGTTGAGCATTATTAACCACGAATTTCACCAATTTTCACGAATTATTTTGTGTTTGCTTTTGGGGATGTGGTTGGCTGGGGTACTCTCTATATCAACAGCCGGCCTTGATTAATTGGCGAAAAGCCGTGGATGTTGCTTCCGAAGAGGAGCTAAGGGATGAACGATATAATGTCGTGGATTTATGAGCGAACCCTCATTCGGGAATGGGTCTTAGCGAGGACGCTAAGACCAGTGGATGAGATTCTTTCCCGCGAATGACCCGAATTTTCACGAATGGTGTTTGCTATGTCAAGGCGCGCTCCTTTGATGGGTCTGTTGTTGAGTTTTATTAACCACGAATTTCACCAATTTTCACCAATTATTTTGTGTTTGCTTTTGGGGATGTGGTTGGCTGCGGGCCCCTCCATTTCAACGGCCGGCCTTGATCAATTGGCGAAAAGCCATAGGCTCTGCTGCCGGTAAGAAGTCATCACAGCATTATTTCCACTACATTAAAATCTATTCCTGACATGTTACAAATAATGCCTTGATGAATTCCGGTAGCAGGTTCGATGGCTCGCCAGAATTGATCACAGCCTTGATTTTTTTGTTTCGTTTTTTATCAAGAAAAAATGAAAAAGGAAAGGAGGTTTTAAAATGAAATGTTAGAAGGGTGTTTTTGGTTTCGAATTTCTATCGATGAGCTTTGGGTTTGATTAGCAGAAGGTTAGGGGTGTTCGGGCCAAATTTAGTGGATTTATGAGTGGACGCTCATTCGATTATGGGTCTTAGCGAGGACGCTAAGACCAGCGGATTTCGAATTTCTATCGGTGATCTTTGGGTTTGATTTGCAGAAGGTTAGGGGTAGATTTAGTGGATTTATGAGCGAACGCTCATTCGATTATGGGTCTTATCGATGACGCTAAGACCAGTGGAGAGCGCTAAGACCAGTGGAAACCCGTAGAGATACCCAAATACCAGTGGAGAGGGAAGGAAATTGATAACGAAACCTTACCATTTATACACCGACATTTGTTTTATCAGAAAAAGAGATCAAACCTTCAGGTCTGATCTCATAGTATCCAACGCTTGTTTAAAAGCGAAATGTTATCATTAGAGTAGTGTTTGCACTAACGCCCTAATAAACGGTCACCGATTAAAACCCATACAGCTTGTTTCCGGCATTTTCATATTTATCGCCGCTGGTCCAATAGGGACGTTTTTTATCATTCCCAATCAGCTGCCCACTATAGATGAAAGCCTTAACGTATTGGTTTAAATATTCATAATCCATATTTTCAGGATTATCGGCCTGCTGGTGATAGTACTTAGTGATTTCTTCATCGAAGCCAGTAAAGCCCAGGCTCAACATGGGAGCGGGAATTCCCTTTTGTGCAAAGCTTACGTTATCTGAGCGATCAAATAAACCAAAATTTGTAGGATCCTTTTTGGCAGTAAGGTTAAAGGTTTTTGCTGCTTTTACAAAATGACGTTCCGCCGAAGTTCGGTGTAATCCAATAACCGTAATGGTGCTCGGGTCATTTAGTCCGCCACTATCATTGTTGAGTACAAAAACACTGTTCTCCAAAGGAATTACAGGATGCTCCACATACCATTTACTTCCCAAAATGCCCTTTTCTTCTGCAGTTAAAAATAGGAAAGCCGCAGATCTTTTCGTTGGGGTCTTGGTCATTTGTTCTGCCGCATTCAGTACGGCTAAAACTCCGGAGCCATTATCTCGGGCGCCATTATAAATAGAATCTCCTTCGGCATTAGGTAAGCCCACTCCGATATGATCATAATGCGCCGTATACAGGACGAATTCATTTTTTAGCTTAGCGTCCGTCCCCTCTACAATGCCAATAACATTTTTGGATTTCACTAAAGTCATTTCCGGGAGCATCACTTCCATTTCAATTTCAAAGATGGTTCCAGGGTTCATGTCCACTACTCCTGCATCCAATTGTTGCCATAGGACTGGAAATTCTTCCGCGGCAGTGGATTCCAGCTGTAGTTTGGCACTACCATAATGATGATCCAGTTTATCCCAGTCTTTTGCATCTCCGGAATATAGTTCTACCAGGGCTATTGCTCCTTTTTGTTCCGCAAGGGCCTTTTTTTGTTGCATGGCGCCCATATTGCTTCGCAAATCGCCCGATTCGCCGTTTCCGGCAAGGGTAATGACCACTTTGCCTTTAATGGCTGTATTTTCAAAATCTTTTTCGCTTCCATAGCCTAAAAAGATCGCTTCCTGTTGACCGGAAATACGATTAGCTGAAAATGTCAGACTGGCGCGGGCCTCCCATTTTTCTGTGCTCACTTTCGCAGTAGGTGCCGACTTTTTATAAAGGAGTACTTCCTGGAAATAGCCGGAAGTTCCTGTTTTCGGACTTTGAACACCATAGGACTGCATGGTGGCCGCCAACCATTTGGCGGCGATGTCAATCTCAGGAGTGCCAACATCTCGTCCTCTGAGTTCATCGGAAGCAAAGAAATTCATTTGGCCTTCCAGCTTCACCGGATTAACATCGATGTTTTTGGGATTGAATTGCGCCATGGAAGGAAATGCGCAGCTAAAAATTAAAAACAGAAAGGCAAATGCCTTTATTGACTGAAACATAGAAATGGTAATTTTTTTGTAAATATATAAAAGCCGTGTGGTTCTTCTGCGTAATAAATTAGCATAGGGTTATTTTCTGTTTTAGCCCTGTTATTTTTAATATTAGTGGCAGGGAAAAACGCTGGCAGACATTAACCTTAAGATTATGAAAATATACCGGAACTGTTTTTTTGCTTTGGTAATCCTCTTCAGTCTGCTGGCAGAAAAGGTTTCGGGACAGGAGAAATCCCCATATGAAGCCCGGGCAAGAAAGGAAATTCAGCAAATTTTGACCCGGATGGATTTTGGGGAGGATAGTCTCCGGGCAGCTTTTGAATGGGTGGCTAAAAACTATACCTATGATTTGGCCTTTTTAAGGGCGCCCAAAACGTATGAGAGTAATTATCATCTGGTTTGGGAAGCTTTGAAAAAGCGAAAAGGGGTCTGTCAGCATTATGCGGAGACTTTCCATTTGATGATGGAAGAGTTGGGGTATCCGGCCTATGTGGTTTCAGGCTATGTGTTGGATGTAGGGAAATTTCGTTTGGATCTGGGGCATTCCTGGAATGCAGTGAAAACGGCTGAGGGATGGTTTTTATTTGACCCTACCTGGGCCTCCGGCACCGTGGATGAAAGAGGATTTCATCCGGAGTATCAGGCGGAATGGTTCCGGCAGACTGCGAAGCTATTTTTTGAAAGGCATATTCCCTTTGATCCTTTTTGGCAATTGACGGATAGCGTTTTTTCTCACCAGCAGGTAATAGCAGGGGTGGAGGGGCAGAAGCCTACATTGTTTTATCCGGTTGCTGAAGTTTGGGGGCGATATGAAGTGACTTCAGTGGATTGGAAGGAACAGGAGGTAGCGCGTATTCGTAGCGCTCATCCGGTCAATGAGTTGACAAAAACTCACCTGAAACGTATGGAAGAGCAGCTCAGGGTGCGTAAATATAATGTGGATGCCGCCAGCATGAATGCAGCGGTGGAGACGCTCAATAAACAGATTGAGGAGTTAAATGCCTTTTATCGGAAACTGTCTTCAGGAAAAGTAGCAGTGGAAGATCAGCATAAGGTGATGTTAGCAGCCTACCAGCAATTGGAGGCGTTGTCAGTGCAAATGAACGGGATTCAAACAGCGGAACCGGTTCTTTTGGAGCAGCTAAGCTATAACCAGCAAGTACTGAAAGAAGTCATGAGTAGGTTGGAGGGTGATATGCGGAAAATGAATGTGCCTTAGTAAATTAGCTTTCCTCCAGTAAATCGGATTTTTTCTCTACCAAACCCATTTTGATATTTTCCGGAATGAGATCATGTCGGTATCCCTGCATGACCAAACCGGCAGAATTCCTTACCCCCAACTTTTGCATCATATTGTTGCGGTGGTTTTCAATGGTTCGGGAACTCAGGTTAAGGATTTGACTGATGTCCTCGGTAGTGTATTCCAAACAGATAAAACCCAGAATCTCCCGCTCTCGCTTCGAGATCGTGAACTGGTCCATTTTCTTCGTGCTCTTATCTTTATTGGCCTTTTTTAAAGCCTCTTTGATGTGCTCATTGTGGTAAAAGCCCCGCTGATAAACTTCCTCAATGGCTTTGCCTAATTCCTCCGGGCTACGATCTTTAAGGATATAGCCGTGAATGCCCATTTCCAACATATGTGCAATCATTTTGGGCTCATCATACATCGTTAAAGCAATGATCTTGGATTTTTCGTTTTTTTCCAAAATGATCTTGCTCGCCTCCAGCCCGTCCATAATAGGCATTTTGAGGTCCATCAGAATGATGTCTGCGGGATCTTCCAAGGCCTTCTCTACGGCCTCTTTTCCATTTTCTGATTCCCAGGCCAAAGTAAGATTGTCGTGGTTTTCAATGAAAAAGCACAGTCCTTTTCGGAACATGGTGTGGTCGTCGGCTAATCCGATTCGAAGCATGGTAAAGTGGGTTAAAATTAGGCTTTAGGTAACTAAGTGTCAGAATAGGGTGAATATACAAAAATATTGATTTTTATTCCGGACTGTTTGTGGATTCTTTTATTAAAATTTTATGAGTAGACTAAAAAGCAATTGATTATTGACTTTTAGATTTTGAAAAAGCCCAAGTTTCCCTGGGCTTGAGTATATTCTCTATTTTCTATTGAACTCCGGCACTGCAAGGGGGGCAAGGGTTCGATACATCATATTCTGCTGTAGTTTCTGCATTCTCCATTCTTAAATTGGACAATGAAGTATCATTTCTCTCCAGATGAATAATGGTAGCTGCTTTTACCGCGAAAACCTCACCGGCCAGGTCAAGCTCATTTTCCTGATGTTGCCCTAAAATCAGTGAGAATTGGCTGATGGTTTCCGGTAGCTCATACAATCCTAAATGGGTTAAGCCATTCTCCTGAATAGTAGGATAGTTGGCCTCCGGCATTGAGAAATAAGCGACTCTTTCTTGGGTAGCAGGATTGGTGAATTGCTGCAGGATGGCCGATCTTTCGGTAGCTGCTAGGGTGTTTTTCAAGCTACTGGACATCGCCACAGATAGCAAGCCTGTTTTTTCAAAAGCCTGGCTTCTCTCCTTAAGTCCGATGGATTGTTTTGGGGCTTCATTGGCGTATAAGGGGAAAAAAGCACCTTCTCCTTTTTGTGCTAACCAATAAAATTCCAAAGTGCCGGCATTGGATCTGCTCAAAGCAGGAAAGAATCGGAAATCTCCTTTCGTCGCATAAAGAGCGGCAATGTTTTCTGTTTCGAGTTTGAATGCGGTATTGGCAAAATCAATGCTCGCCAAGGCCGTGCTTACCTCTTCCTCTGGAAGGGTAGTCCATCTGCTTTGGTCGATGATGGCGGTTTCCTGGTTGAAGGTGGTGGATTCCGCTTGTTTAGCTTCCTCTGTGCTCGTGCAGGAGTAGATGAAGATGATGAGGAGTGTAAGTAGGTTGAGTTTTTTCATGGTAGGTTAGTTAATACCAGCCTGACAAGGAGGGCATGGGTTGGAGTAGTCATACGAAAGGTTAGTATTTTGTGAATTATCACTTCTGTAATTTCCCGAATTATCAGCCGAACGCTGAATTTGAAGGATGGTGGTAATTGGAATCGTATACTGTTCACCATGCAAATTTTCTTCTCCACTTTCATGAAGACCAAATTGAATTCCGAGGGAGGTGATTGTTTCAGTTTCCTCAAAAGCTCCAAAATAAGTAATTCCATCGATAACGATTGATGGGTAGTCTTTTTCAAACATTTCAAAATACTCAACCCTTTCGTTTGTGTCTTGACTGGTGAATTGCTTGATTAATTCTGTCTTGGTTACTTGGTTTAACCGTTCTTTTAGGGTTTTTTCCATGGCTTCTGTCAAAAAACCAGTGTTTTCAAACTCAGAGGAACGAATTTTTAAGGGGGTTACGATACTTGAGTCTTGTAATTCAGGATAAAGTGGAAGGAGGGCTCCATCACCTCTTTGGATAAAACAATAGAAGTTTAAATTTCCATTATCAGTGGACTCAAGAGCAGGATAAAATTTAAAGTTGCCATTTGTTGAGTATAGACTTGGTAAATCCTCTGATTTAAGTTTAAAAACTGTATTACTGAAATCAATAGAATTAATAGCATCAGATACTTTATTATCCATTTCTGAATACCATTGACTTACATGGGTTTGAGCTGTTTCTTGATTAAATCCTTCATGTTTTTTAAAGTGTAAAGAATTTTCATCTTGACATCCCATGAAAAATAAGGAGATTCCAAATAGTGCTAGTATTTTTTTCATAATTAATGAGATTTGTGTAGTGTCTTTTCCGTGTCAAGTGGAAAGGAAATTTGCGCCATTAAGCCACTTGGAGAAATGTTTTTAAAGATTATATTTCCTTCTAAAAGTGATATTCGGCTTTCAATTGATTTAAGTCCAAGTCCTTTGCTTTTTCCATTTATTCTATTGAAGTCCATCCCAATCCCATTGTCTTTGAATTCAAGATGGACAAATGAGGAGTTGATTTGGATTTTTATTTCAATTTTACTGGCCTTAGCATGTTTTACCGTATTGTTTGTTAATTCTTGCAAAATTCTGAAAACACTTATTTCCTGATCTTCACTTATTTTTGCGTTACATTGGAAGTCTAGTTTTGTTTTAATTTCATTTTCGTCTACTGGTTTCAGAAAAGATATTATGGCTTCATGTAGTCCGAATTTCTCAAGGGCAACAGGTTTTAGGTTTTGTGAAATTCTTCTTACGGAGGTTATAGTATTGCTTAGAATTTCTTTTGTTTGAACTGCTAGTTGTGTGGTGTTTTGGTCATTAACTAAATCAATTATTTGATTAATGTATAGTCTTGATGTTGATAACATTGCTCCGACTTCATCATGGAGGTCCTTGGCAATTCTTTCCTGTTCAGATTCTTGGGCGGCTACACTATGTTCGTGTAATTCTTTTTGGTGTTCTTTTTCTAGTCTTTGAATTATTTCTTTGCTCTCATATAGTCTTCTTTGATAAATTATGAAAAACACGACTAATGAAGAACTAATAAAAAACATACCAATTACTACAATTAGTATGATGGTGAAAAGTTCTGTTTTTCCGGTGTTATCCATAGTGATATCCCAAAAATAAGGTATTTAAGTATGTTTAAAAAAACATTAATGATCCATATGCTTGATGCAATAGCTTGATTTTGCATATTGATAATATTACCTAGGGCGAAAATTATCATTGTGCTAGAATTATATAAAAGTAAAGCAGCTCCAATCCAAAATACCGGGGACTTTTCAAGATTCTTTTCTTTAAGATCTTGCAGAAGATAATAATAACTAAGTAAAACGGATAAGATTATTATTACATCTCTTGTAATGGTTGAAAAAGAGTTGATTGTACCAGTTCCTTGTATGTATATGGCATTGGTGATGATGAAGCAAATTCCCAAAAAGCATATGTATTTATACAATGATTTAAGATTCCTGTCTTGTATCGAATTTGAGAAAATCTTGTAAATAAATGATATCTCTACAGCCATAATTGGAGCGAAATATTTGATGTTATTTACATGGAGAATTGAGGTAATTAAGAAAAATGTTTCAAAAATAAAGTAAAAGGTTGTTAAAGTAAACAACCTTTTCTGTGTAGCATCTAAAACATTTCTTTTAGTAACCCCAATTATTAATGGAATTAGTATGAAAAAAGGGATTGATCTAAATAAAATTTTTAGGAGCATTTTATTTTAGTTTACACCAGCACTACAAGGAGGACAAGGATTCGAGTAATCATAAACCCCATTAGTGGAAATCTGCTCGGCAGAAGCAGTCATCATCATTGGTTGCGGTTCAACGGCTTCTTTATTGATTTCCACATGGATAATGGGGGTGAAAGAAACCATGTTCGCTGCTTCCTTATTAAGGTCTTTACCGAAGTAGATGAATACTTCAAAGTCTTCCGAGGTAAGCTGATTTAGTTGGGCACGGATACCGAGGCCAACATTTTCTTCATAGGTAAAATATTGTACTCTGCCGTACCTTTTTTCCTCTAGTTCCTGATCCTGATACTCCACCATGAATTGATCCGGAATGGTAGTGTCGGCCACTTTTAACCAGTTATTGGTCAGCATTTCCATGGCTTGTACCGGTAAATTCCCAACCGTCTTTCCACTAATCTTTTGTCTTTTTCCCTGAAAGAAATTCAGTTTGAAATAACTTCCTTCTTCTCCTTTACAGGCATCACAAAGTTCCATAACCGGCTTCAATACCACCGCGCGGTTTTCTTTTTCGTTAGCCTCATTCTTTTCCATACCCAGGTGAATTTTCACGATGGCATGGCGCTGGATGGCCTTCAGGAAATCGGCTTTTTGATTTTTGGCCAGTTGATAAGATTGTCTTTTTTCGTAGCCATAGCTTTCCTTAGCTTCTGTCTGCATAGAAGAAGCATTGAGGGTGGCTTGAGTTGACTTTACAAGCTTATTGAAGTGTAGGGCGTTGTCTACTGCATTACTGTCAGCGTCAAGCCAGCTTGCTTTAAGCTTTTTTACATGGCCGGGATTCATCCCCAAATAGGTTGTTTCTTTTTCCATTTTTAATTGATAGCAAAAATAATTTTCAATCACATACTAACCTAAGTGGTTAGTGATGCTAAAATAGAAAGGAAAAGTTGGACTGGACAAATTAAGGTTTCCTCCAATACAATGGAAAGATACATATTGGATGTAAGAAATCCTACAAATATGAATATTTATCGATAGCTTTAATCGTTTTCTAATCAAAATTGCGCGAATTGCAGTATTTGGGGTTATTTTTTAAAATTAGGTATTTTTACTCTGTTGTAACAGCAGGATTCGGGAGATATTTGTGATGTGATAGGGAATTCCCTTCGGGGAAATGATTTGTCAATAACACCGAATTAAGTAATGAGTTATATTTACCAACAGCCATCCGGACGTAATAAAAGCCAACATACCATTGCGCTTTTGATCTCCTCCAACAGATTCGAGCGGGAAAAGTCAATTGTGCCTCCCACTCCCTTTGCTGCTGTACAAATAGATAATCAGACTGATGAGCAGGTACAATACCTGTTTAGTCAAATGCATAGAGGTTGTTTAGAGCGTACTCCGGGGCCTGTTCATCAGGTGGAGAATGAGGTTTTGTGGATGGAGCCGGATAGAAGGGGCGGTATTGACGGCTTTATATTTTTTCAGATCGGTGGTCTGCATCTTTTTAAATTGCATTTATCACTCATGGGACAGGATCAGCCTCCGGTGATTACTTGTGGTAATTTACCCAAGGGATATACCTATGAGCTGGAGGTAAAAGATCAGGGGCCTGTGAAGTCTGTGGTTTGTTCCCTTAAAGCCAACACGGATTATGTATCGGCGCCACTTTTGG
Organism: Persicobacter diffluens; assembly: GCF_036244895.1. NCBI lineage: Bacteria > Pseudomonadati > Bacteroidota > Cytophagia > Cytophagales > Persicobacteraceae > Persicobacter > Persicobacter diffluens. The sequence continues at coordinate 2,337,246 of NZ_BQKE01000001.1, read as the reverse complement.
AGGATATTCAAAAGGCAATTTATGGGATGTTTCCCATGGGGGACCTTCGGGATGTTTTAACGCTTCGTGTAGAGGGGCAGAAACCGTTAAGTTCCTGGGTGGACAAAAAAGCCATGGCCATTTATGAAATAGGCCATCTGTCCGTGACTCCCGTCGCTGGGGATCAAGCAGCATATTTCTTAACTGATGTGCATTTTAAGAAGATTCGTCGTTTTGGGGAGGAGCTGTGTGTGAAATGCAGACTGCAATTCAATATTACCAATGGCTGGATAGTTGGTTTCTCTATTTCTATGGACAGTTGTTTGCAGGAAAAGGCTACCGTTATTTCCTGTATGGGGAAAGACCGTTGCGGAATTGAGTTTTCAGAAATGGACAGTCAAATTCAGGAGCAGGTAGCCTGGAAAAAGGATGCAGAAAAACAAGCGGAAGTATTGGAGGTATGGTCAGAGATTTCGACCACCCTGCTTTCTATTTGTGAAAAAATAACTAGCTTATACTAAGATTATAACTATCAATTACCTTCGAAAGAAGGATTCCATCTTCTAATTTTCTATAGTAATTTGGGCCCCGAAAGGGGCCACTTTTTTTTTCAGGGGTTTTTGAATTTAGCGTCGGGGGACTGTTTATTCAACTTTTTGGTCAGGGGAATTGGCTACATTTTACACCAGTCTATGATGGGGTAGATCCGAATGATGCAACGCTTGCTTTAGTGAGCAGCCTCAATGGATTTGCTCATTTTAGGAAGTTGGATTCCTGTTTTTTTATTCGCCAGACTGTGGTTATGCTTGCTTTTCATTCCTCCTTTCCCCGGGAAAGTCAGGGTATTGAGTACTACTGCTTCATTATTTCCGTCTTGCTACTCAAGGCAGGTTTAACCATAAATTCCCGATCAGATTCAGGAGGTCCTGCCAATTTCTTTATTCTCAGTGCGATGCGGGTGGTTTTGTTGGTTTTTCCATAACCCCTCGGGTAAACTTACTGTTCATTTCTCTCCTTTCCTGGGAAAAAACCGAAATAGGGAACGACGCTGTCATTTTTCCAGTGGGTACTACTGAAGGATATTAGCCCGAATTATTTCCCGCTAAATTTCTTAGCTAAGTGCAAGTGGGTTATTTTCATGGCGTTAAAATTTGTTCTCTTTGATTTGTATTAGCCCAAATTTGGCAAGCTTGTTTTCTCTTCATTCATCTGTTTCGTTGGAAAAAACTCGAAATAGGAAACAATTCCTTCGTTTTTTCCGCCTTACAACTCAACGAGGATTTAAGCATCAATAATCCGGCTTAGCATGAATAATTCGAATTCATTAAGCCTGATTAGAGTATAGTGCCAGGAATTCAGTTTAATGGATGGGGAGAAAGCGCATGTTTAAAAGCGCACCCTCCGGTTGTAAATTCACATTATTGGAAGCGATTTTGGATCATTTCTCAACAATAGCGCTGCTCTTCTCTCAAAACAATCGGGCATCGCTGCTGTAATAATCAAATTTTCGCTGGGAATTTTAGCTTTTAAACACACTCAAAGTAAAATCGAGCTTCAACTTTTATTATTTGTAAAAGGAAAATGACGGTGGATGATCTGGCCTAAAGGTGGCCAAAGAGGATTTCTGTTTTTGGGGTAATTGGGGAATTGCTCCAAATACCACTGATGATGATTTTTGGCCCGGGGGATTAAATTGGCGCAAGTCCAAAAAAAGAAGCTAAAAGCAGCCCCATTCCATGCGAGTATGGCGAAACCGCCCCATTCGATAATTTCTCCCAAAAGATTGGGACAGGAAATATATTGGAATAAGCCTCCATAAGGAATCTTGTAGCCCTTTTGGTGTTTTCGAATTTGGATGAGCAAATGATCATGGTATTGATTAATGGCCCAGCCTGCAATAAAAATCAAAAGACCGATCCATTGCCATTGAAATGGCATTTTTTCCGGGGCCAAAAAAGTAATCCACAGGCCATTGAGTAAGCCGTTGATTAGATTAAAAAATAGGGCTGAGATAACGATACTGATGGGCATTTTTTTCCCCTTGGTTTTAATTCTTAAGGGGAAAATTAGAGTGCGATAGCCATAATGTAGAGTCCATAGCGCAATTAGCCCAATTTGAAAAGGATGAAGGGAAGGGCCATAGAACGGAATAAGGGGAATAAGCAGAAGTGCGGGCAATTCCATTAGGAACCAGGCGAATTTATTGTCGATCATAAAGCCCCATCCGGCCTGACTATGCCGGCCGTATGGCGCTCTGATATTAGATTTCCATAAGAAAACAAAAGTAATCAATGCCATTAGCGACCAAATGAGGGTAATTTGGTGGAAGTGCAGGAGTATTTTTTCCAGGATCATACAGAAATATAGGTATTCTCCGGAATAATTCGATGTGCCATTCTGCCAGCATTTCACCATTGTATATAATGAGGCTATTTGGTGAGTTTAAGCCCCTTGCAAAATCATGTAAGAAAAGCATTTGAGGTGTTGAATTTCTGAGTATGGGATCATTTCGATCATTATTGGAGTTTGTGGGTAGGGTGAGGATTTCTTTGCCTTTCCTGGATTCAAAGCATTTCGTTTGGAGTAGGAACGGATGGGCTTGGTAAATTATAATTGCCCTCCGGATTGGTCAAAGGAGATGATGCTTGTTTACCTTTAATTTTTTTTTTTTGAATCATAAATAAAAAAGCCTGTAATGGTGATGGTTAGCTGCATTTTCACGTAAGCAATACTATAGCAAACTTAAATCATGAGCCTATGAATAACACTTACATTATTGCGTTATTTTTGGTGGTTTTTGGAAGTCTGCTGGTAATTTGTTTCGTGTTTTTGGTCTCTGCACCTATTAGTCCTAAGATGGAATTTATTGGAATGCTGATGACCTATATCGGCCTTGGCGTTTATTTATTTGGTAGGTGGAAGGCCACAAATTAGTATCAGATCAAAAAATCCCCCTTTAAAGAGCATGTACCTTTTATATGAAGTACATGCTTTTTTATTGTCATTTTTTGTAAAAAAATCGGGGAGATAAAAATGAGGAGGGGGAGGGGGTGATGATTTTCGACTTAAGTTGTCGAGAGTAAGGGTTTGAAATCCAATTCACTTTTTCCTTTATGCTATGAAATTGATATTTTTTTGATACCCTTGACTTTGACGCTGTCACTGGTCTTAGCGTCCTCGCTAAGATCTAATGCCGTATAGGCGTTCGCTCATAAAATTTCCCAAAATATCTCAAAGTCAATCTTACAGCAGTTTCGATGCCCTTTCGTCCATTTGCAAGGCCGGCTTGTTGTGATGGGAAGCCTCCAACCGACTGCAAGACCCAATCCATTCCTAAAATCATTCGAGCTAATTCGTGCCATTCGTGGCAAAAAAAATCACCACTGGTTTTTACATCCTCGCTAAGACCCAAAATCGTATAAACGTCCGCTCAAAAATCCACTTTACTTTGTTCTCACCGCCCTAATCTTATGGAAGTTATTTCTGAGTTTTAATGGAGGATTATTGCCGGAAACAGTCAAGGGTTTGATTAGTAGGGTTTGGCGTTGAAGGCATTTTTCTTTTACCACAAAATGCGACGCTTTCTATTTTCATTTTTTCTTGATAAAAAACGAAACAAAAAAATCAAGGCTGTGATCAATGTTGTCGGGCCATGGAACCTGCTGACGGAATCCATCAAGGCCTTATTTGAATAATGCAGTGAACTAAAAAAAATGTTATGGAAATAAGGCTGTGATGCCTTCTGTTCGCCAGCAGAACCCATGGCTTTCCGCCCATTGAGCAAGGCCGATTTATTGGAGTGGAAAAAAAACCAACCGACTGCAAGACCCAATCCATCCCTAAAATCATTCGAGTTCATTCGGGTCATTCGTGGCAAAAAAACACCTCTGGTCTTAGCGTCCTTGCTAAGACCCAATACCGCATGAGCGTCCGCTCATAAATCCACTGAACGTTGTTCTCTTCACCCTAATATTTTGGAAGACATTTCTGAGTTTTAATGGAGGATTATTGCCGGAAACAGTCAAGGGTTTGATTAGTAGGGTTTGGCGTTGAAGGCATTTTTCTTTTACCACAAAATGTAACGCTTTCTATTTTCATTTTTTCATGATAAAAAACGAAACAAAAAAATCAAGGCTGTGATCAAGGCCGGTTTATTGGAGTGGAAAAAAAGAACCGACTGCATTACCCAATCCATTCCTAAAATCATTCGAGCTAATTCGGGTCATTCGTGGCAAAAAAAACACACCACTGGTCTTTGCTTCCTCACTAAGATTTAATACTGCCGAAGCGTCCGCTTATAAATTCTCAGTACTTTGTCCATTCCGCCCTAATCTTTTGGAAGTCATTTCTGAGTTTTAATGGAGGATTATTGCCGGATATTATCAAGGTGTTCATTAGTAAGGCTTTGGGGTTGAAAGCATTTCCCTTTTACCACAAAATTTAACGCTTTTTATTTTCATTTTTTCTTGATAAAAAACGAAACAAAAAAATCAAGGCTGTGATCAATGTTGGCGGGCCATGGAACCTGCTGACGGAATCCATCAAGGCCTTATTTGAATAATGCAGTGAACTAAAAAAAATGTTATGGAAATAAGGCTGTGATGCCTTCTGTTCGCCAGCAGAACCCATGGCTTTCCGCCCATTGATCAAGGCCGGTTTGTTGTGATGGATGGAGCTGAAGTGCTTTTTTAATTGGCGAAAAATAGCTTTGTTTTGGATGGAGGCGTCTAGATGCATTCGTGAAAATTCGGGCCATTCGTGGCTAAAAAAAACACCATTGGTCTTAACGACTTTGCTAAGACCCAATCCAGCTTAAAATCCATTCGAGAAAATTTGCGAAATTTGTGGCTAAAAAACGCCATCTCATTTTCATTTAAAAATTCGGATTTACCAGTCAAAAGCATCTTTAAAACACCTTACTTTAACATGTTGCTCTTATCTTTAGAAAAAGCATTTGGCAGGGTACATTGATCCTCTTTCCTGAAAATAGAGCTCCTATGCATGCAAACCAGTTAAAATATCGGTTGAACTTATTATTAATGCTTCCTTTTGCGCCCCTATTAATCTTGCAGGGCAAAAAGGTAAAAGCAAAGGTGCCTAAAATCAATCCGGCAAAGGGGGAGTCAGGGCATATCGGTAGCGGTAAGCCCTTAAAATTACTTTGTCTGGTTAAAGTGCCATGGCAGGCATTGGGGTGTCTTCGCATAAGAATGCTATTGCAGGGCAGCTTTCCGGTTTAATATCGGCTAAATATCAGCGGGAGGTGCATTGGGAAGTTTTGGCGGAAAATGGTATTAATTTAAGAGATCTCCATCGTAAATATTTGAAAGCGGCCCCCACGGAAATTCCTGATTTAATTGTGGTGGCCATGGGAGGTAATGATACTTTCGAGATGAGGGCTCCAAGGGATTGGGAACGAGATGGTGAGGCATTGATTCGAAAGATTCATCTTCTTTGGCCGGGAGTACCGATAATTTTCATGCACTTACCTCCTATACATGAATTTCCAGCCTTTCCTTTCTTGCTAAAACGCTATATGTGTCGTCATGCGGCAATTTTATCCGCTAGTTTGAGAAATGTGGTGTCTGGATTTGAAGATGTATTTTTTCCTGCCAATGAAATTGACTTTGAAGAATGGGGCGAGCGATATCAAGTAGAGGTGAAAAGGGAGGAGTTATTTTGCGATGGGGTTCACCCTTCCCAAAAGGCTTACCAAATTTGGGCAGAGGAGATTTTTAGATTTATGCAGGTTTTTGAGGTGATCAGGAATGTCCTGAAAGGGTAGCCTTCTTTTCTGGCGGAGGCACTGGCTGAGGGAAGGGCATGAAAAATCGTGAAACACTAATTTGGAATTGGGGTAGTTCAGGATGCAATATGTTTTACTGTAATAATTATATATTGTTAGGAATATGAAGGCAACTTCGAAATTTTTAGGGATTGGTATAGTCATTGCATTTTAAAAGATCATTCCGGTTTAGTGTAAATTTTGGAAAATTTCTAAGGTTTCGATGAATCTTTGGTAATAACTCTTCCATTTCTCACAATGTCCGGAAAAGAAACCCTATTTTGCGTTTCTTTGTGAACTTTGTTTAATCCATAAAAATTTATAATGCAGGATTCTTTACTGTCGTCTATTCAGAATGGTTTGTTGTGGGCGCTAAATAGTAGTAATAATTTCCTTTGGTCTTATGTGTTAATCGCAGTCCTGATTCTTGCGGGACTCTATTTCACCATCAATTCAGGCTTTGTTCAGTTTGGAATGTTCAAAGAAATGGTCAAGCTATTGGCGGATGGCCGTTCCAAAAGTGAATCTAAAGGAACCTCTTCTTTTCAGGCTTTTTGCATGAGTACCGCCTCAAGGGTAGGTACCGGAAATTTGGCAGGAGTAGCGCTGGCAGTAGGCGCTGGTGGGCCCGGAGCGGTGTTTTGGATGTGGTTAATTGCTTTGATCGGATCGGCCTCTGCATTTGTGGAAAGTACATTGGCTCAAATTTACAAAGAAAAAACACCTCATGGTTTTCGAGGAGGCCCCGCTTATTATATGGAAAAGGCTTTGGGGAATCGTTCTTTAGGAATCGTGTTCTCCATTTTGATTACCATTTGTTTTGGTTTTATTTTTAATGCGGTGCAGGCCAATACGATTGCTGCGGCTTTTCACGGAGCATTTGATATTGAGGCGAAGTGGATGGCTTTAATACTCGTTGTAATTTCAGCCCCTGTAATTATGGGAGGTGTAAGGAGAATTGCCGTTGTAGCGGAGGTCATTGTCCCGATTATGGCCATCGCCTATTTATTCATAGTGATTTATGTATTGGTGGTGAATTTCAGCCAGATTCCTGCGGTCATCTCATTGATTTTGGAATCCGCTTTTGGCTTGAGAGAGATGGCGGCCGGTGCAGTGGGTGCGGCTTTAATGCAAGGAATCAAAAGAGGTTTGTTCTCCAATGAAGCCGGTATGGGTTCTGCTCCTAATGCCGCGGCAACGGCTTCCGTAAGTCATCCGGTGAAGCAGGGTCTGATTCAGACTTTGGGCGTTTTTACAGATACCATTTTAATTTGTACGGCTACGGCGATGTTGATTTTGGTTTCCGGCGTAGAAGCCGCTGGTGCTGAAGATGGAATTAAGTTAACGCAGGCTGCACTTCAGTCTCAGGTTGGAAGCTGGGGTGGAATTTTTATAGCCGTGGCGATTCTGTTATTTGCTTACAGCTCCATTATTGGTAACTATTATTATGGTGAGGCCAATATTGATTTTATTCACCGTGGCGATAGCAAGTTGAAAATGATTTATCGTTTTGCGGCATTGGGCATGTTAGTCTTCGGCGCATTAGTAAAGGTTCAGACCGTCTGGGATATGGCCGATTTGTTCATGGCTTTGATGGCACTGGTAAATATTTATGCCATCATTAAGTTGGGGCCGATTGCTTTTGCCGCCCTTAAGGATTATCGCCAACAGAAAAAGGAAGGGAAGGATCCCGTTTTCAGGGCCAGTAATATTGGTATAAAAGAGGGCGCCGAATGTTGGGAAGAGCCCAAAGAACAGGTAGTGCTGTAAAGCAATATATCATTTGTAAAAGGTCTGGTTTTTGAAATCAGGCCTTTTTTTGTGTCCAAAAAAAATGATAAAAGCGCTCTTTTTATTACTCGAATATTATGTTCAAGCATTTTTTTAGGGTGGGATAGTAGTCGGATGCTTGGTGTAATGCGCTACAAAAGATAGTTAAAATTCCATTTGTTGTGGATGTCGAGGACGTTTTACTGGCAGAGGATAGATATTGATAATTTATTGATCCGTTTTGGAGCTTATTTGGAATGCGTTTGATTTTCAATGGGGAATGTTGAATGTGGTCGTCAAGCCGCTTGTAGAGATAATCCACCATTGCCCTGATAATAATATAAGCTGAAGTTAACGATAAGCATTTGGATGGGTAATCGGCGGATAGGCTTTTTTAAATCGGGTTTATATTGTTTTCAGCTCCCTTTTTTAATTTGAACGCCTATTATTTGGTTTAAAGCACTTCTTTTTTTTGACCCTTTTTTTGCGTTTATCTGAAGACCATTGAATAGGGAACTAATGGTTTTTCTTTCAATTTCTCCGCTTACAGACTGCTCCACTGATGGCTTTCCATATAGCCGTCAAAATTGTGGTTAAGCCCTATAAACCTTACTACAGCCAGCATTAGGGCGGTTGATCAATGCACTTTGTAGTTGGTTACAAATAGTCAAGTCTTTTGATCAAACTCAAACAGTTTGCTCAGGCAAAATTATTTTAACCAACATTGACCATTATGAAGAGGGTGAGTAAAAAATGGACATTATTTTTTGTTTATTTTTTGACGATGCAGGGGCTTTGGGCCCAAACGTGTGCGGATATTAATAATGACTTTACTTTAACGCCGATAGCCATCAATGGCTGCTCCGGTGATGCCGAATATATCCTTAAAGTGGGCTGGATCATGGATGCTGCCCAAGCCGCCAATGCGGAGATCCTGGTAGATTGGGATGACGGGCAGGCGCCACAGGTTTTTGGAAGTTTATCGGTGATCGAATCAGTAGGTTCAATTGATTATTACGGAATTACCGGGCAAACGCATACTTATGATTATGCCAATGGCTACCCCAGTGGCAATAATATTAATGCGGGTACAGAGAATTGTACTTTCGTTCCCCGCATTTACCTTCGGATCAATGGGGTGGACTGCCCGGATTTGTTTACGCTTGGTACTCAGGTGACGGTGTGGGATACCGAAGATAACTTTAACCTCAATGCAGTGGATGAGGAAGACCCGGCCGCCGGAAGTACAGGTTTATTTACCACGCCCGCTGCTGGTGATTATAATATTTGCGCGGGAAACACTAATGCACATCGCTTACAGGATATCTCCATCTGGAATTGTACCACTAATCCGGAAGAAACTTTAAGCCCGAATGAAGAGGGCCGATGGGTACAATATATTTATGGCGAAACGAATTCTTTCTCGGGTGGCACCGTTACCGTAGGAGGGGCGAATGTTCCAGCCGGCCAGGTATACTACGGCCCGGTCCAGTGGGTGGCCGATCCTACCGCTGCCACTCCTGCATCGGCAGCAGTTGTTTTTCCGGCCAATGCAGGGGTTGGGGAATGTTTTTCTATTCGGTTTAGAAGCTGGAACGTGTGTAATGCTTATGGGGCAGATGGAAGCACTGCTGCGGGATTTTTAGGCGCGGCATCTGATAATTTAAACCATGGTGGGGCGAATGATCCGGTTGATTTATGGACCAGGACGATATGTACCATTGAGGCGCCACCAGCTCCTGCGGTGACGCAACCCACGGTCTGTTTCGAGGGCGATCAGACCATTACCGCCACTCCTTCAGATCCCAATGCTATTATTAGCTGGTATGATGAAAATATGAATTTTATACTAGATGGTTCGAATACCTATAATCCTAATATCAACTGGGCCGGGATTTCCACCCCAATAACAGTAGCCTTTTTTGCAACTCAAAAATACGATGCTGGCGCAGGGGTTGTTTGTGAAAGTGTCCCCAGCCCGGTTACCCTTACCTTATATCCTGAAATTGACAACAGCCTGAGTCCTTTAGCAACGGCAGACTTTTGCTTTAATACCAATCTGGGAACGATTTCGGGCAATGTGGCTTCCGGTGGGGCCGGTAATGGTTATCAATATCAATGGGAGTATCGTTTTTCGGGTGATGGCAGCAGCTGGGGCGCCTGGCAGAATGCTCAGGGAAGTGCGAGCGGACAAAATTATGATACCGAAGAGGGCAATTATAAAACGAATGAGGGCTATTATGAATTTCGGCGGGTTGTTGCATCATTGGTTTCAAATTGTAATGCTGGAAATGGGAGCGGAAATGATGCTTGTGTGGCTACCCTTTGCGAGAGTAATTCCAATGAAATTGCCTTACGCGTATATCCGGATTTGTCCAATAACACGATTGATTTTAATGAAAATGGGAACGCCACCATTCGGGTGTGCAACGGGCGAACCCCTGTTCAGGTGGATGGATCCTCTCCCCTGGGGGGGAAATTGATTGATGATCCGGATTATCAATATGCCTGGGAATTCTCCTATTTAAGTGATTTTTCCGTACTGGAAAATCCTGCTACCGCAAATTCAAGCTTAAGTGGTGTAGAGATTACGGAAGCCTTGCATCAGGATTTGTATGTGAGGAGGATTGTATGGAGTGATTGTGATGAACATTTAATTGCCGGGCATTCGGCTGCCATTTCCAATTCCATTAGGGTGATCGTCAAAGAAGAACTGCTTCCTCCGGAGATCTTTTTTGACCTGGCCGGAGATAATAATGAACATACCACGGCGAATATCTGCTATGAGGAAGATTTCAACATTGTGATAAAAAATGGCTCCGCACAAATCGATGGATTGAATGTCCAATACCGGGTAAGAGGTAATTCAGGTGGCAATTATTCCACCAAAAGAGGCTGGCAAAATGGGCAGGATGGGCAAATTACCATTAATGTAAGTGAACTAACCGGTTCGGGAGGCTTTAATTATAACAATCCTAATCAAAATTTTCGGGTGGAAATGAGGTATTCTACCCGGGATGATTATGGCAATCGATGCAATGTCAATTCAAATGTGATCAGCCTGAATATCAATGATCAGATTACGGTGGCCGCCGGATCTGATGACCAACTTTGTGAGGGGGACCAACTGTTGTTAGACGCTCCAAATGCAACGGGTGGTTCAGGAGCTTTTAGTTATACCTGGACCGGTCCCTCTTCACTTTCTCAAAATGCTCAAACCGTAACCATTAATGAGGGAGACGCTACCTATCCGGCCTTAAATACCGATCATACTTATACGCTTACCGTGGAAGATACCGGTTTTACGCATTCCGTTGCCGGGGAAACCTGCCCCCTAACCGATACCAAACAGGTCATCATATATGAAAACCCAAGCGCGGCACTGGATGTAAGTGATATTACCATTTGCCCGGGCGCTGCATTGGAATTGGCGAATACCATTTCTGCCGGGGGCGCATCCGGTTCATTGACCTATAATTGGAGGTCAGACCGGGAGGTGGATGGAGCCGTAACGGATTTTTTGTTTGATGATGCTATCGGTTCGAATGATAATGCCCATGATGAACAAACGCCCTTTTTTATCCCGGATGGGAGCCTTGCAGGGACTTTTGATTTTTGGGTAGAGGTAACGGAGACCAATGCCGGCCATGGTTGTTTGGTGTATTCTGATACGGTGCAGGTGTCGATTGATAGTAATGCGCCCACCGGAGGAATATTGACCAATATTGATCATTCCACCACGGATATTCCACCGGGGCTTTTACAGGCAGATGGGACCGCTTTTGCTCCTTCGGATTGTAGTACCGATGTGTTTTTATATGCCGGCGCTACCGTGAATTGGAAAAATACTTTAGCTGGTGATTTGAACTTTCCTGCTGCCAACTTTGATCAGGTAGAGGTATTGCTGTTTGATAGCCTGGGGAATATTGTGATGGCCCGGCATGTGCTTAGCGGGAATAATACCACTAATAATTCCTCCACCTCCAATGATTATCAATTCATTCATTCTGGGGAATATCGGTTGGAGATGATTTTCACCAATACCAGCGGTGGTTCAGGATGTAATGTAGCGACAAGACCTCAGACCATTCGTGTTCAAAACCTGCCCTTTATTCAGGAAATTGATATTCCGGATATTTGTCAGGGAACCACCGTGATGATTAATGAAACTACTGATTGGGCTGGAAATAATTTTACACCCACCTATTACCAATGGGAGGTAAAAGACCTGTCAGATAATAGTACCCTTCTGCTCAGCGGAGATAATGGGGGAGTGGATGCCTTTACGACCTATAATTTTCCTGATTTTGGGGAATTTGAACTTCGGGCAATTGTTACGGCCCTTTCTCAAAATGGACTGAGCTGTGATTATTCAAAAGTGATTGATACAGTGAATGTCCATGAGGCGCCTTTGGTAAATGTGACAGATGCGAATCCCTTTCAGGCATGTGGTGCATTTGAGGTAGATCTTGCCGCTATGGCTTCGGTTATAGGCTTGACTTACTCCGGGCAAACGGAGGTGGAGTGGTTTGTCGAATCAGGAGCCGGTAATTTTAAATTTGATGATACGGGGCTGGAAGCTTCCGTGAACAGTTCAAAGGAATTTAATAATTTCTACCTGCCCGCTGCCGGAGATGAAAATTCCAGCGTCACCCTGCGCTTTGTGGTTCGGAATCCCGCGAACGTAGCAGCCTGTGATTCGGCCTATATTGATATTCCGTTATTCATCCATGCCAGTCCAAGGGTGAACGCCCTGATAGATACCAAATATTGTTATGGGGCGGAAGTCACTTTATTGGCAGAAAGAACCGATGTGGGGATTGCACCCGCGAATGTAAATGATTTTGCCTGGGATACCTTGGGCGCTAGTCCTGATTTTCGGGGTACTATTACTTCAGGTGTATTTTATCCCAATACTGCTACCAATAGCGCCGTAACCAGTGATTTAATCCTCTATCCCACCAATGTGGTAGCGGCATGTAATGTGGAGGTGATGCAAAACTTTTCCGACACCATTCAAATTGAGCATAATGCCAGAATCGATATTTCGAATTTGCCTGATCAAATTTCCCTATGTTCCGATGAGGTGGATACCCTGATTGCAATAGTCAGCGGGGGGAGTGGCAATTATGATTATGAATGGTATGTTGGCGTAAATCCTCAGGGAAATAATGCACCACAATTTAATTTTTCGCAAAGCGTGCCTTTTGCGGATGATTCCACCATCTTTCCTATTTTGCTTGAGATCAGGGATGATTTTATTACTATTCCCGGAAATGAATGTACCCAAACTTATAGCCTGAATGCTTCCGTTTTCGCTTTGCCGGAAGTGACTGCAGGGGCAGATAAGACTTTTTGTTTTGGTGATACGACATCTTTAAATGCGGTGGTAAATCTCCCGCCAAGCAGGAGCCTGGCCATGACTTATTGGTATGACGGTTTTGTATTGGCTGCTAAGGATTCAATCAATGGGACTATTGATTTCACTGACCCAGATTACAATAATATTTATCCGCAATCTCCCACCTATCCCGGTTATAATGAGGTTACCTATCGGGTTCAGATTGAGGATGAACATGGTTGTAGAAGTGTTTTTGGAACCGGTATTCCTTCCATTGAACAAAGCTTAACCGCCTATGCGTCCCCTCAGCAACCAATTATTAATGGGGAAGATGAGTTGTGCCTTACCGGAGGCGGGCTGAACCCAAGTGGTTTTTATACCTTTAACCGGAATGCTTATTCTATCGCCAATACCACTTATCAGTTTACAATTGATCCCGCTGACACTACTACCAGTACTTCGGTGGTCGGGGCGCCTTTTAATGCCTATTTAGTTGAATTTAAAGATGATGGAGTATGGGATGTCCAGCTGGAGGTTACTCACCATTATACCGGATTGTCTTGTATTTCTCCACCGGATACTATGCAGGTGATAGTTAATCCGGAACCTACGGATCATATTATCAGCCGCGAGCCCGGGACGATTTGCCAGGGAGATACGCTATTGTTCACCATCGCCCCGGTCTCGCCGGGTGGGTCTTTTGAGTATGAATGGCAGGTGAACAGGTCCTACTTTGATACCTTAAGCGGGCCGGCTGTCCATCAGAAATATTTGGTTTTTAATGGGGATTTTGCCGGAGCTGTTGATGTGGAGGTCGAGGTATTTAACCTGATTACGGATGCCTTTGGCAATATGGTACGGGGTTGTGGAGTCACCGATACCCTGTCGATTTTTATAAATGAGGCGCCGGATTATACTTTCACAGCAGATGCTTATAATATTTGCTCCGGGGCAGCAGTGGTACTGAGTCTTGAGAATAATGATATTGATCCCCTGACTTTTGATTATTCTTTCGATGGAGGAGGGTTGATCACAGGAGGCACTACAGCTGTTCAGACCGTCCCGGTAGCCTCTCCGCCACCGGCGCCCGCTAATATTTATGATTTTACAGATACCTTGCTGCATGCTGAAACTTCCGCTATAAATGCCCATTACCGCTTAGCGGTTACCAATAACAACAGTGGTTGTCAGGCTTTGGATTCCATCACCATGCTGGTTAATCCTTCTATCAGTAATCCGGTAGTTTCGGTGGCTCCGGATAGTATATGTGCTAATTCAACGGCCGAAATAACGAGCAGTATCACCAACGGATATGCCTACAATTGGATGATCTCTACTAATGGAGGATCTACTTTTGATTCCTTAGAAAATAGAGGAGACCTGGTTCCTTATTTAAGGGACAGAGGTTCGAGTTTGTCTGTAATCGATAGTGATTATGAGGTTTTAAAAAATACCCGGATTTATCAGGAAGTTTTGGGCTGTGGCGGCATTGAGCAGAGTAATACGATTGATCTTCTCATCATTCCAAGGCCGGAAATTGTTCAATCTCCTCTGGATACCGGAATATGCGAAAGAACTACTGCTGCTTTTGTAGTGGAGATCGATCCTTATGATAGTTTAGAGCCCGCATTAAGGCCTGAAATTTATTGGGAAGTCCGGCAATTAGGAACCTGGGAGCGTATCACGGAGGCAGACAGCCTGTTCTTTGAAGGCTATGAAACCAATCGCCTGGTGGTGAAAGATACCTTTGCCTTGCCGGAGAATGATCGTTCCAGGTTCAGGGCAAATATTCGAGGCATTTGTGATGCGAATTTTATCCCTTCACAACCTGCCATGCTGACTATTTACCCCAAGCCCGGGCTAAGGGTACCCCTTGATTCCATTTCGGTTTGTAACACTGCTCAGGAAGTGGCCAGTTTTTATGCTGATGCATTAAATACTTTTGAGCCTACTTATGCCTGGAAAGTTAGTTTTGATAGCGGAGCCACTTATCAGTTGGTTGACACCACCAATGTGTTTTTTGCCGATTTCCGAGGGCAGGGAACCGATTTATTACAGGTAGAGAATGTAAATGGCAAAGGAGGTTTAAGATTCAGTGTAGAAATTGGCTCAAGTTCCTTGGCTTGTGGCTCCACTGTGGAGCCGGCAGCGGATGAGGTAGGGAAATTAACCGTTTTGGCCTTACCCGATGCTTACGATCACAGCATTTCATTTTGCTCGGACGATGAGTTAGGAAATTCGGCTTTCCTAAGATTGACGCATTATGATTCATTGGTCAATGGAGGTACTAGTAATTTTGTAAGTTGGTATATGGATGCCTCGTTCAGTTTGGAGGTTTCCAATAAATTCTCCCATTATACCGAAGATGCTGATACGCTATATGCTAGGGTGGTGAATGCAAATGGCTGTGCCAGTGGGGCAGTGGTTGTTTTTAATTTAACCAGTCGACCGCAGATGGCAAGTGCAATGCCTACCGCTTATTATGTTTGTGATAGCACGGCTTTAGTCGTTCAGCCGGATGTGAGTCCATCAGCGATCGTTGATCAGTATCATTGGCAATTAGTGCCAAATGGCAATATCGAAGGCCTGGCGATGGATGGTTTTGGAAATACAGTTACTCAGGGCACGGATAGTTTGACATGGCTTTTGAAGAATAGAACCACTACGGACCAATCATTGGAAATATCGTTTACTGCTGAAAATAATGGCTGTTTTTCAGAGCCACTAGTGGTGAATGCCACGGTTTATCCCCAGCCATCAGTAGTGGTGGAGAATAACCGACCGGAAATTTGTGATCAGGGCGAAACGGCCATCTCTGTGAGGACGGGCGTTAATCCTGCTAATTTTACCTATTTCACTTATGCAGTGGACGGCGTTACCCAAAGAGATAGTCTGAACAATCCCATTCAATTGACGAATTACGGGGCCATTATGGATGAATTGGAAAATACCAGCCAGATACCTGTGGATTTCGAGTTCAGCCTTACGCCCTGGCGTTTGGGTTGTCCCAATCCCGGTCCCTCAGATTCCGTTTTGGTCGCTGTAAACCCTACGCCGATTGCCTTAATGGGTGCCCTCCCGGATACCCTTTGTAGTGGAGAGCTGGTCAATATTCCCATAACAAGCAATACCAGCCTGATAGATGGTTTTGATCTGGTTTATACCTACAATTCCGTATCAGATGGAGGTTTTGGGACGCTTTCGGGCCCAGGAGTACAAAATGGTTTTGTGGTAGATACTGCTTACACGATTTCAGGCCAAATTGACAATGTGACGGATGAGCCCAGAAAACTAATTTATTCGGTAACACCAACCATCCAGGGCTGTAACAATAACAAGGTGCTGACCATTAGCGACTCCTTAATAATTAAACCCGTGCCGTCCATGACGATTGTCAATGAGGCAGAGCGTATTTGTAACTTTGGATCAACTGAAATTAGTTTGAATACCACGAATGTAACTAATAGCAATTTGCCAATGGCCTCCATTGGTTTTGTGGGGACAGCCACCGCTTCGGACCCCTCGCTTAGTGGTTTTGCCTCTTCCTATAATTTACCAGCGATAGGTGGGCAAGCAGTTATCGAAGATGTTCTGGTGAATACCTCCAACCAGCTGCAAACGGTTACTTATCGCATAAGACCCTATTTTGATGGTTGTTTGGGAGCGGAGGTGGTGACCACCGTAGAGGTGTATCCTACACTTGATATTACGGTTAATAATTTAGAACCCAGGATATGTTCTGATGGTTCGGCGGCCTTGCTGTTGAATACCTTGGTGAATGTCCCCAATCATCAGATAAATTATAGGGCCACCGCCAGTGATCCTTCCGTATTTGGCTTTTCTAATTTCAATAGAGTGGCGAATATTGGAGATACTATCAGGGAAACCATAACCAATTATAGCAACACACCACAGCTTGTGACTTATGAATTTCAGGTGGTTACAGATGATGGGGCTTGTACTGGTCCACTGCTTAACCGATCCGTGGCCGTAGATGCGGATTTGACTTTTGCGGTGGAGGCTGTTCAAGATCAAATTTGTAATGGAGATACCGCTATAATTGAGTTAAGTACTCCTGTGCGTACTTCTGGTGGACAGATTTTGCAATATCATTTTAGTCCGGTGGTGAATTCCCATATTACAGGGGCCTTGCCAATGGCTTTTCAAACCGCGGATTCCTCCGGATTGGCCAGTTTGGCTTCTGTGCTGGTCAATGATACTACCACCATTCAGGAGCAGCAATATCAGCTCTGGCTCACCTTAACCGATGGGGCGAATAATATTATTTGTCAATCTGCTGAGCAAGTGGTGAGTATTTTTGTACGACCAACGCTGTTTGTAGACCCCGTAGCGGATGTGGTAGTCTGTCCGGATGAATTAGTGGTTATTCCGCCATTTTCCGGTGCAGCCACTTATACCTGGACCAATGATAATACGGCGATTAACCTTGCCGCAAATGGCAGTAGAAATATTCCGGTATTCACCTCTGCGAATGTTCTGAGTGTAAACGAAGTGGCCAATATTACGGTGCAGGGCTTAAGTCAGGGTTGTAATACACAACCCCTGAATTTTTCTATTACCGTAAAGCCAACGCCAAACGCACCCTTAGTAAACGGTGATCGTGTTTATTGTCAGGATGATACTTTAAGGCAACTCGCAGCAACAGGTTCCAATATTAACTGGTATAACAGTAGTTTATTGAGTGCCAATTCACTGATTGGCGCAGGTAATAGTTTTACTCCTGACACCACCGATGTAGATAGTCGATATTCCGGAGCTTATGCCATTTATGGCACACAAACCATCAATGGATGTGAGAGCCCAGCGACCACCGTTAATTATACCATCAATCCAAAAGCATTGGTCGCCTATAATTTGATTCCGCTTTCGGATTGTTCCCCAACATCGGTAAAACTGGTGAATGTTACTCAGGGACAGGATACTCTTCAGGATTTATGGGAATATCAAATTCTGAATGATCCCTCCAGCAGGCAGGTATTCTCCTGGGATGCGAATGAGGAAGCGGTTTTTCAAAATACTGCCGCCACTGCCGTTACTTATGAGTTGATGTATACTGCTACCACAGCATTGGGATGTACTGAAATGCACCGCCAGCAGATCGTTGTAAATCCACAAATCGATTTCTCCTTCCGGGTGATTCGTCCTTTGACTTATCCATCCTCCTCCTGTTCGGGAACTGCTTATACTTTTGAGAGACAAAATTTAGGCAATACAGATGCTATTCCCGACCTTAGGTATATTTGGAATTTTGGCGATGGAACAGTGCTGGAGACCGATTCCCTTCAGGTTACTCACCTTTTTGAAAATGCCTCCTTCCAAAACCCAAGGACCTTTAATGTCAGCTTAACGGTGGAAAGTAGTTTTTGTCAGGAAAGCAGAACTTTGCCGGTGGAAATTTACCCACAGGTATTATCAAATTTGGAGTTGCTGAATAATGTAGGTTGTGGTCCATTAGCGGTTACTTTTATTAATAATTCTCGTGGACATGATTTATCCTTAGGGCAGTATGAGCGCAGAATTTTGGGAACGACCACTTGGCAGTCTTTTAGCCCGTTAAATAATGAGTTTACATTTGATAATACAACTTTCGATCAGATCGTTTGGGAAGTTCGCTATGTGGCCCGCAACCAATTCAGTTGCCCGGCAATTTCAGCCATTAGCCTGGTGACGGTAAACCCAAGGCCGGTTGCGAGTTTCAGCCATCCAGCTTTAATATGTGAAGGGGCTCCTGCAATTTTCGATGCCACTGCTTCCACGGGTGATATTGATAGTTATCAATGGGATTTTGGGGACTTTAGCTTGCCAAAATATGGGGACAGTTTAACGTATAATTACCCGTTTGCTGGTTATTATTATGTACTCTTAACCACTACCAATACCGTCGGCTGTACGGATACCATTAGTGCGAATCTTCAGGTTCAAATTTCTCCACAGGTGACGCTGGAATCTCAGGGGCCAGTAAATTTTTGTGACGGGGGAGCGGTAGAAATTACCAGTACGGTAAATGATAGTGTTACTTATCAGTGGTTAAAAGATCAGGCCGTCATTTCAGGGGCGACCAATCCAAATTATAGCGCGACTGAGACTGGCGCTTACGCGCTGGTGGTGACGCAAACGGCCGGTGTGGGCTGTTCTCGTTTGTCGGATACCCTGAGGGTTCAGGTTTATGATTTGCCTCATGTTCAACTGGTTCGGAATAAGCCTGATAAAATTTTATGTCCCGGAGAAGAAGTGGTCTTTACGGCATCTGCGGATTTAAATATTCAGCATTTTATTTTCCATGTTAACGAACAAGCCTATTCCGCCAATTTGGAACGAAATGAATTTAGGTTTAACAGAATTCAGGAGTATGATACGGTTTTTGTTCAGGCGATCACGTATGAAGGTTGTTCGGGGCAAAGTCCTGATTTGATTCAGGATACGGATATTCTGAACCCGGACTTTACCGTGATAGGTTCTGCGGAGGGATGTAGTGCTTTTACGGCAAGCTTTGAATTGGATACGCTCGTTAATGGCTTGCAATATACCTGGGATTTTGGAGATGGTGTCATCGAACAGCACAATACTGCTCAGGTTTCGCATACCTATATTAATAGCGATCCCTTTCTTCAAAATCGCCATATAGTGACGTTGACGGTGTTTAATCCGGCAACGGACTGCTCGGCGAGTGCGGAGGGGGAGATAAGGGTGAATCCCAGTCCGGTGGCGGATTTTGATTTAACCGCGGATAGGGGCTGCGCGCCTTTGAGAGTGGGGGTGATTAATAATTCTGCCTTGGTCAATAAAATTAACGGAAGCTCCTATTCCTGGGTGGTGAGCGACTCTTTAGATCAAAGGGTGATTTTCACTTCGGCAATAGATAATCCTTATTTTGAATTGCCGAATGTGTCTACCTCAAAGATTATTTACGAGGTAAGCCTGACCGTAGAAGATGCCTATGGGTGCGAGAGCACTGCTACTCGCTATGTCACGGTTTATCCTGAAGTGCGTCCGGATTATATTGTGGATGCCTTGGATAATACACAATTATGGCCTGATCGTGAGTTTTCCATAATCAATACCACCAACGAAGGGGAGAAGCCAAGTGACTGGAGATATGTATGGAAAGTAAATGGAGAAGAGGTATTTTTGGGAGCAGATATTCATTCCTTGTTTTTTGAACAGCCAGGCTTATTCAACCTGACCCTGGTGGTGGAGTCCGGGCCCTGTATTGCAGAAGTGACCCAGTTACTGACCCTGCAAGGGACAAATCCAATAGTAGATTTCATCCCCAACCCCAAGGTGGGTTGTGTACCTCTGGAAGTCCATTTTGAGAATTTATCTAGAAATACCGATGAATTTACCCTTTTTACTTGGGATTTTGGGGATGGAGGACAATCCAATGAGTCAAGTCCTACTTACACTTATGAAAATCCGGGGACCTATTATGTGAGTTTGAGTGCGAATAATTTGGTGTCGGATGGTTTGTTCTTTCAAAAAGATACCATTATCGTTCATCCAACGCCAACAGTGAATTTCCGGGTGACGCCCGAAAAGGTCTTTCTGCCGGAGGCGGAGGTAGAGATTAATAATTTTACCACTGGTGCTTTTAATCAATATACTTTGGACTGGGGGGATGGCACCATCGTAGAAAATGCCAGTCCGGATGCAGATCATATTTATTCCCAGCCAGATGATTATTTCGTCACCATGACCGTAGAGAATGAATTTGGCTGTGCGGCTTCCTCCACCATTGAACAACCGGTTTTGGTGCGGGATGGAGGTAAAATACAGTCTCCCAATGCTTTCCAGCCTCGGGGAGATGGCCCATCCGGTTCGGTTATTTCTGAAAATGATAGTAGATCCGGTTATTACCCCATCTTTGCGCCTTATACGCCAAATGTGGTGCCTGAGGGATATCAATTGGAAATCTATACGCGTTGGGGGCAAATGGTTTATCAAACCCGGGTATTGGGCGAGGGCTGGAACGGCTATTACTTTAACAATGGGAATCCGCTTCCCGCAGGGGTTTATATTTATAAATTGGATGCCAGGACGGTGGATGGTAATAGGGTGAGTCAGGTGGGAGATGTCACTTTATTGAAATAAATAGTGGTAAAAAAGGGGTCTTCGGATTCCTTTTTTTTATATCAATAAATATTTTTTTACCATAATAACAATACTTTTTTTTGTCTTAAAACGGTATGGATATCGTTTTTTATTTTTTTAATCTTTCTATTATTCCTGACTTTATAATGCCTATAAAAAATCGCTTGATAAGTGATGAGATTGGGCGCGATTTTATTGATATTTTTATAATTATATCAAGAAGGTTTCCTTTTGGAGTATGATTTTTCCTGTTTTTCGGTCTTAGTGTAAGTACTGTCTGTGTTTTTTAAATCCAAAAAATGTAATTCTTTATGCTTTTTTGTTGTGAATGAGGAAAAAGTTACGTGTGTTTGGTTTTGCTTCATTTAGGGATATTTTTAAGCGTAATCGTTATTTATTTCCCAGTGATCAACTTTTTATACTAGGTTTTAGGCAATTTTAGACGGTGCTTATTACAAATTTTCAGCCACTAACAGTGGACTTATTGATTTTTTTATCTTTTCTTACATTTGTAATGGAGGTGAGATTTTCTTGTCGTTTTTTGATATGTTCTCTTTTTGAACTTTTTCTATAAATCAATTCTCGGTTTTATAGTTTAGTTTCCCCTCTTAGTTTCAATTGTTATCAACATCGACCTATATATTATGAGAAGGACGTTTACGTTTTTTCTTTATTGCATTGCCTTGATTTTTGGGCAAAAAGCGAGTGCGCAGACATGCGCTGATTTTACGAATGACTTTACGGTGACCCCATTGGCAATAAATGGTTGCTCCGGTAGTGCACAACATATTCTTACTGTAGGGTGGAAAATGAATGCTTCCCAAGCAGCAAATGTCGAAATTGTCGTTGATTGGGATGATGGAAATCCTGCCCAGGTTTTTTCAGGATTATCTTTGGTGCAATCTGTTGGGCCAATTGATTATTATGGTATTGATGGGTATAGCCATACCTATGATTACGCCAATGGAACTCCGAATGGAAACAACGAAAATAGCGATTTTGAAAATTGTACCTTTCTCCCTCGAATTAATTTAAGGGTGAATGGAGTTGATTGTCCGGATTTATTCACCTACGGTACTCAAGTTACGGTGTGGGATAAGGAGGATAATAATATTCTCAATAGTATTAGTGAACGAGATGCAGCGAATGGGGGAACAGGTCTGTTCCAAACAGGAGGTCCCGGGGATTATAATATGTGTGCGGGTAATACCAATGAACATAGGTTATTGGATGAAACTATTTGGAACTGTACCACTGATCCAGAGGAAAGAAGAAACCCCAACAATGAGGGCCGATGGGTACAATACGTATATGGTGAAACCAACTCCGTTACCGGTGGAGAGGTATCCGTTGGTGGTCAGAATATCGCTGGTGGACAAGTTTATTATGGACCAGTAGAATGGATTCCGGGTGGTACTGCAGGTGGTGGCCAAACCCTGCCGGTGCGTTTTCCTCCCCTAGCGGGAGAAAATGAGTGTTTCTCCGTGCGTTTGCGGAGTTGGAACGTCTGTAACCGATATGGTCCTGATGGATCAGATCAACCTGCAGGCTCATTTAACCCTAATGATTTTCCGTATGCAAATGATCCGGTAGATTTATGGACCAGAACCATTTGTACAGTAGAGGCGCCGCAGCCTCCAATTGTTCCGGATGTCACGATTTGTGCGGGGGGTGACCCTACCTTAAGGGCAACGGCTCAAAATGGAGCGACGGTAAGATGGTACGATCAGGATCCTACACTTTCGCCTACGCCATTAACGCCAATTTATGAGGGCAATCCGTTTAGCCCCTCTGTGAATGTGTTTCCAAATAATATTACCACTCATACTTATTGGGTGACCCAAGCTTACGCCACAGTTGGATCGGAGGAGTGTGAGAGTTTGCCCACAGAGGTCAACCTGACGATTTATCCGGAAATCAAAAACAATACGATTGCAGCGGATCAGGAGATTTGTTTTGGAGGTAATCCGGCAGAACTGACTGGTTCGAATCCAACAGGTGGTGCTGGAGCAGGCACTTACACTTACCAGTGGGAACGATCGGTAAATGGGGGTGGATGGTCCAATATTGGAGGCGCTACTGGTAATACTTATGATCCTCCGGTGTTAGCGAATACCACCAATAATCCTATTATCTATTCCTTTAGAAGAAAAGTATACTCCGGAACCTGTGATAATGGAGGAACTCCCGGAAATGAATGTACAGGTGGGCTTTGTGAATCTATTTCCAATGAAGTAGACATTATTGTTTATCCGGAGTTGAAGAATAATTCACTACTATTCGATCAAAATAATAGCACGGAAATTGAAATTTGCTTTGGGGAATCCCCGGGCCGCATTAATGGTTCTACGCCTACAGGTGGCTTTGGAGCATTATCCTATATCTGGGAAAAATCAGAAGACGGCGGCAACAATTGGTCTTTGATTGCAGGCGCAACAAACAAGAATTACACGCCTGGGAATTTGTTAGTGGATACCCAGTACAGAAGGACGGTCACTTCGGCTAATTGTGGAGATGATTTGGTTTCTAATGTGGTCAAGGTCTGGGTGCGACCTGATTTAAGCTTTAATGGCACGCCCTATGTAGAAGTGCAGTCCACCAATGCGGGTCAGCATGCCTTTATTTGCTATGAAGAGGCATATAAAGTGGTGGTGCCGAATACCATTCGGGACGTGGTTTTAGGAAATGGGGATACAAGGCGAATTCAATATGCTGTTTTTGAAGGAGGGAGTAGAAGAAAAGGCTGGACAGATGGCAACAATGGTGATTTGTCTTTCTCATTTGATCCGGAAACCTCCAATCGTACCTTTAATGTCCGGATCCGATATAAGGATCAGGATAATTTTGGAGATCGTTGTATAGAAAGGTTTGATGAACTGAAAATTACGGTTAATCCGGAAATCAATGTAGATGCGGGGCTGGATTTATTATTATGTGAAGGAGAGTCTATTGTGTTGCTGGGTGCGGCCAATGGCGGATCCAATAATTTTAAATATAATTGGTCAGGCCCTTCAGGGTTAAATCAGAATAATATCAATGTGACCATTAATCCGGCTGATGGTACCTATCCGGCATTAAACACCACGCATACTTATACTTTTACGGTGAGTGAAAATGGATTCAGCCATTCTGTTTCCGGTGAGGGTTGTGAAATTCAGGATACCAGAGAGGTGACCATATATGAAAATCCTACTGGTACGGTGGATATTAGCGACAAAACCATTTGTCCGGGTGTTCCTTTACAATTGGAGACGACTACCGCTACCGGTGGTTCCGGTGGAACTTTGACTTACCAGTGGAGGTCGGACCGAGAAGGGGAGGGAATTATTACCAATTACCTCTTTTCGGATGCGGCAGGAAATAATCCTGATGGTGGAAATATTGCCGCACCTTATTTTATTCCTGATGGGAACTTGAGTGGTGCCTTCGAGTTTTGGCTGGAGGTTACCGAAACCAATGACGGGCATCCCTGTACTATTTCTACTAATCGTGTGCGGGTAACCATTGACTCCAATGCGCCGACGGCCGGTATTTTAACCGATAAAGATGAGAGTGGTATTTCCATTCCTGCCGGATTGTTAAATGGCGATGGTTCTGCTTTCAGCCCGGACTGCACTTCGGACTTATTTGTATATGAAGGCACCGCATTGAAGTGGAGAAATACTATCAATTCAGATTCGAATTATCCTGCGGCCAATTTTGACCAGGTAGAGATCCGGGTTTTGGATCAGGGTGGAAATGTGGTAGAGGCGCAGCACCTGCTGGCAGGAAATACCGCCACGCAAAATGCGAGCTGGTCTAATTTGGTGAACTTTCCCAGCGCAGGAATCTATCGGGTGGAGATGATCCTAACTAACACTGCCGGTGGCTCCGGTTGTAATGTATCCATTGTAAACCAATTGGTGCATGTGATGAAATTGCCGAATATTTTAGAGGTGAGTTTCGCTGATATTTGCCAGGGTACCACGGTAACTTTGGAAGACAAAACCAACTGGTCGGCTTTGGATTATACGCCTACTTATTTTAAATGGGAAATTAAAAATTTAGCGGATAATTCCACTGTTTTGGTGGATGGAGAGAATGGAGGGGCAGACCCTGTGGCTGATTATGAATTTAATGCGCCGGGCTCCTTTGAAGTGCGACTCATTGTAACGGCAGCAGCTTCCAATGGAGAAGTTTGTGATTACTCTAAAGTAGTAGGGCAGCAAGAGGTACATGAGATTCCTTTAGTGAGTGTGTCAGATCCTAGTACTTATGCAGCCTGTGGTGCTTTTGAATTGGATTTGGCCCAAATGGCTTCAGATATTGGTCTGACCTTCTCTGGAGAAACGGAAGTGGAATGGACCATCTTAAGTGGCAGTGGTAAATTTAAATTTGATGATAGCGGCGCTGAAGTGGATGTAAATTCCTCCAAGTATTTTGACAACTTTTATAAGCCGGTATTACTCGATGAGGACCAGCAAATCACCTTAAGGTTTTTTGTTCGCAACCCTTCCAATATTGCGGCTTGTCAGGA
This sequence comes from Persicobacter diffluens, assembly GCF_036244895.1. Taxonomy (NCBI): domain Bacteria; kingdom Pseudomonadati; phylum Bacteroidota; class Cytophagia; order Cytophagales; family Persicobacteraceae; genus Persicobacter; species Persicobacter diffluens. The sequence goes on along the minus strand of NZ_BQKE01000001.1, from coordinate 2,311,746 downwards.
GGCCTATGTGGATATTCCGGTTTACATTTATCCAACTCCAAAAGTCAATCCTTTAATTGATGATAAGTTTTGCTATGGTGTGGAGGTCACCCTTAATGCCGAGCGAACAGATAAAAATATCCCTTCCGCAAATGTGGGAGACTATGCCTGGGATGTGGTGGAAGCCATTCCTGATTTCCCGGGTACCATTGGTGGAAATACCTTTACCCCTAACACTTCCACTGAGGATGGGGTAACTAACAAATTATTATTGTACCCGACCAATGTAGTGGCGGCCTGTAATGTGGACGTCAAAAAGAATTTCTCAGATACGGTTGCCATTTATCATAATGCCAAAATTGTCATCAGCAATTTACCGGATGAATTGGCGGCTTGTTCGAATGTCAATGAATTACTAGAAGGACAACAAGTTGGTGGTACCGGGAACTATTCCTACCGCTGGTATTTGGATAATGTGAATCAGGGTAATAATTCCCCTAATTTTAACTTTAGCCAGACCGTCGATTTTGCTGATCAGTCCAAAGATTATCTCATTCGATATGAAGTGATGGATGATTTGATCACGACCTCCGGTTTGGAATGTAAAGCCGAGCATGAGATTGAAGCCAAAGTTTATGCTTTGCCAGAAGTGAAAGCGGCCGGGGATCAGGAAGTATGTTTTGGGGATGATGTCGCCCTGGAAGCCAATATTTTAATGCCTGATGGCCGCGCGTCTAATGAGGTGAGATGGTTTGAATTTGTTGGAGGCCTGCCGGTGCAAATGGCTACAGGTGAATTGGTTGACAATACCCATCCGGATTATGCGAATATTTACCCTGATGAACCATTATATCCTAATTTCACCGGTAAGTCTTTTTATGTTCAGGTAGAGGATGAGTTTGGTTGTACTAGCGTATTGGTGGATAACAATCCTGATATTCATCAGGGCTTGTTAACCCGTGCCAGACCTGCTGAGCCATCCATGACCGGCCAATCGGATTTCTGTATGGATTCCGGGATTTTACCACAGGGGATTTACGGTTTTAACCAAAACGCTTACACCGGAACCTGGAATTATGATTACCGGGTAGATCCTGATGATGGTTCGACTACTTCCTCTGTTATTACTCAGACGAAGTCTTTCTTTGTACAATATAATGTGGCAGGGGCTTATGATATTCAGGCACAGATTGTACAGCAGTATCCAAACAATTTGGACTGTCCGTCTCCATGGGCAAGTTTGCCGGTAGTGGTGAATCCGGAACCTTTGGCGCATGCGGTTTCTACTAATGAAAATAAAATTTGTGAGTTTGAAACGGTTACTTTCAGAATTGATCCATTTGTACCGGAAGATTACGAATATGAATGGGTGCGTTCCTTTGACTATCAAATAGCCGATGGCGCGACGGATCAGGAAAAGGATTTGACTTTTATTTCTTCCGGTAATATTAAGGTGCAGGTGAAAATTAGCACCATTGTCAAAGATAGTGACGGGAATCCGGTGTTGGATGGTGGCGGAAATGTGGTAACAGGCTGTGCGACAGTGGCTGAAATTACAGTGCCTGTGAGCCCAAGTCCGGATTTTGAAACTTTCCTGGCGGAGAACCGAATTTGTTCCGGGGCTGAGGTAGATTTAAATGTGAGTTCTACCACAGCTTATGATTATGAGTATACTTTCGATGGAGCGAATATTTCCGGTGGAGTGGACGGTTCATTTGGCAATGTGACCACTTTTGATATCAAAGATGTCCTGATCCACAATGAAGCCGCTACGCAAGTTGCCAAATACTCCATCAGAGCTTATGAAATTTCCCCAAGTAGCAAACGTTGTTACACGGATAAAGAGGTGGAAGTGGAAGTGGCACCTTCTATTGGAACGCCAACCATCTCTGTACAGGCCTCCCAAATTTGTGATGGTGAGCGTGATATCGAAATAGCTTCCGACATCATTGAGGGCAATACCTATACATGGTACATCTCCACAGATGCTGGAGCAACTTTCGGCCTGGTAACAGATTTTGATGATGGAATCGGAGGGGATTATTTAACCTATTTTTCCAATGTTTCTGCCCCAACCTTAGTGGTGAGGAATGCCAATTATCAGGTGTTGAATGGTGCGCAGTTCAAACTGGAAATTTTGGCCTGTAATGGTTTGGAGGAAAGTAATACCGTTACCTTGAATATCATTCCAAAACCGATGATCAGCAAAGATCCGGTGAATGTGGAAATTTGTGAGGACAATCCGGCAGCTTTTGATATTGAAATTGAGCCCTATGATTCTGCTTTACCGGAAAACCGCCCTGTTATCCAATGGGAGCGTTGGGATTCCGGATCCAGAGCCTGGGTAGCTTTGAGCGATGGAACTGAATTTTCAGGAGTAAGTACGCGACAACTAACGGTTCATGAGGCTTTTACCACGGCGGATAATAATAATGCCAACTTCCGGGCGAAAATCCAGGGATTGTGTGATAATGGCAACTGGCAAATTTCGCAGAATGCTGTGTTGACCATTTATAAAAAACCAGCTCTAAGAGTGCCATTGGTTTCGCAGTCGGTTTGTGATGCTTTGGGTGAAAAAGCCGAGTTTTATGCCGATGCTTTGAATACTTATCAGCCAACCTATCAGTGGCAGGTAAGTACTGACGACGGCGCCAGCTGGGTGGATATTGATCCGGCAGATGCGGATTATGAAGGGGTAAATCAGGAATTTCTGTTGGTGAAGAATGTAGGCAGCAAGGATCAATATAGATATAGTGTTACCATCGGTTCCTCTGCAGGCTTCTGTAGTACAACAGCCAGACCGGAGCCGGGAGAAGAAGCTATTTTGACCGTATTACCTTTACCGGATGCTTTCCCGCAGACCTATGAGGTATGTACGGATAATGCAGGAGGTGTTACTTCAACGGTGAATCTGACCAATTATGAGGCAGACGTCAAAGGCAGCACGGATTCAGATATTTTAGTGTTTTGGTATGTAGATGAATATTATACTTCCGAGGTGAGCAATAAATTTGCCCATCAGGTGATGGATGGAGAGAAGGTATATCCATTGGTGAGAAATCTGAATAATTGTCAGAATGGAACAGAGGTAATGTTCAATATCAATGTTCGCCCTGCTATGGATCCTAATATGCCATCCACTCTGGCGATTTGTTCTGATACGGAATTGGTGATTACGCCGGAATCCGAAAACGGCATGGTCGTGACGGACTTTAACTGGACGTTGGTGCGTAATGAAAATATTAATGGATTACCAACGGCAGATAGTGGCCAAGGCGCCATTAATTGGACTTTAGGCAATACCACTTATTCTGATCAGGGCTTTGAGGTGGTTTATACCGCTTATAATGGAGATCCGGGCTGTGTTTCTCTTCCATTAACCGTAACGGCCATTGTTCATCCACAACCGGTAGTAGCTTTGGAAAATAACAGAACGGAGATTTGTGACGAAGCAGAAACGGCTATTCTAGTCAGGACTCCGGTTAGTCCGGCAAATCAACTGTATTTTACCTATGCTATTGATGGCGTGCCGCAGCTGGATGGCAGCGGAGACCCGATCAAGCTGTTGAATTATGAGAGTATAGCCGAAACTTTGGAAAACCTGGGGCAAGCTCCTCAGGATTATAGCTTTGAAGTTACTCCATGGAGAAATGGTTGTGCACTTCCTGGCGTGACCGAAGCCACTACTGTAAGTGTAAATCCAACACCGGTGATCAGTTTGTCGACATTACCGGAGAGTATTTGTAGTGGGGATCAAATTAATCTGGAGATGACCTCGGCAACGAATTTGATCAATGGATTTAATTTGGTGTATACTTATACTTCTATTTCGGAAGGTGGTTTTGGAACTATTGTAGGAGATGGCGTTCAAAATGGATCGGTGGTAGCACCATCTTACACCATCGCCGGTGTGTTGGAAAATAGAACTTTCGAACCTCAGAAAATGGTTTATGAAGCCACCCCAACGGTGCAGGGTTGTGATAATAACAAAGTGGTATCGGTTAGGGAAGAAGTGATTGTGAAGCCGGTACCGGTAATGTCCATTAGCAATAAGCTGGAGAAAATTTGTAATGGAGCGGCGATGGATATCCTATTGAGCTCACCAAATTTGATCAACGCCCTTTTGCCTAATGCCGAAATTAGATTCAAAGGAACGGCAGTAGCTTCCGATCCGGCTTTATCCGGATTTAACCCAAACATTGATCTTTTAGCGGTAAACGGCGAGGCTCAAATCTTGGATGTTTTATCCAATACCTCTAATGAAATACAGACTTTAACCATCACCTTGCGCCCTTATTATGACAATTGTGAAGGGGAGGAAATCGTAACAACGGTGCAGGTTTATCCCACTTTGGACATTCAGGTGAATAATGCCTCACCAAGAATTTGTTCGGAAGGGCAGACCAGCCTGGAATTACAATCATTGATAAATATGTCGGGCTTCCAGATTGCTTACCGTGCAGAGTGTGCCAGCGATCAGGTCTTTGGTTATTCGAATTTTGAACGATATGGTAATGTGGGGGACGTATTGGCAGAGACCATCACCAATATGTCTGCTGTGCCGCAGACCGTCACCTATTATTTCCGAGCTGTAACCGATGGCGGCTTGTGCGATGGACCTGAAATTGTGAGGGAGGTGGTGGTTGATCCAAACCTTACCTTCGATTTGAAAGCCCAGCAGGAGCAAATTTGTAATGTGGAATACGGAGGTTTTGAGGTAAGTACCAATGTACAAACCTCCAATGGTCAGAAAATTCAGTTCCGTTTTGAAAGTATTGCGAATGCCAACGTCAATGGCGCATTGGTGAGCGGTATGTTTGAAGTGGATGCTAATGGAAATGGCGCCGCCGGTTCTATATTGACCAATACGGATGCTAATATTCAGGAACAACGCTATCGTGTTTGGATGTTGATTACTGATGCCGCCAATAACATTCTGTGCCAATCTGTAGAACGGGAAGTCGGTATTTTCATTCGACCAAGCTTGAATGTGGATCAACTTCCTGATGTGGCAGTTTGTCCGGATGAGCTGGTGGTAATTCCGGCATTTTCCGGTGCAGCCTCTTATACCTGGACCAATGATAATCCTTCCATTGGTTTGGCGGCTTCCGGCGACAGAAATTTACCGGTATTTACTTCAGTGAATGATACTGATGTGGATCAGGTGGCGAATATTGAAGTGATCGGAAACACACAGGGTTGTTATACAACACCCATGAGGTTTACCATTACCGTGAAGCCGACGCCGGAAACCCCGGTGGTGACAGGAGTGCTTGATTATTGTCAGGATGACGCGCTACAAGCCTTAACCGCTACGGGGCAGGAGGTCAATTGGTACAATAGTAGCATTTTGGGTTCAGGCTCCTGGGTTGGATCCGGGAATACTTTCACCCCTGCCGCAGAGGATGTAGATACCAGTTATCCCGGTCTTTACACCCTCTATGTGACGCAAACCATTAATGGTTGCGAGTCAGAGGCGGAAGAAGTAGAATTTATCGTGAACCCAAAACCATTCATTGCCTATAACCTGGTGCCGAATTCCGAATGTACACCTTTAAGTGTAAAATTAGTGAATGTGACCAGCGGCCATAATCCTGATCTGGATCTTTGGGAATATCAGATTAAAGGCGATCCATCTTCTAAACTTCCCCTGAACTGGGATGGAAACAATGAAGCCATTTTCCAAAATAATACGGGCTTGCCATTGACTTATGAGGTGATTTATACCGCAGGGACGGATTTGGGTTGTTTTGAAACGGTCATTACTGATTTGGAGGTAATGCCACAGATAGAGTTCATGGTGGAGGTGTTACTACCGGCCACGCATCCGGATCCGGCTTGTTCTGGCACCGAATTCACCTTTAAAAGAACGAATTTGGGGAATACAGATTTAATTCCAAACTTGAAATACACCTGGAGCTTTGGAGATGGAAGTACCCTGGTGACCGATGAGCCGGAAGTGACGCACCTTTATGAGAACGCTTCTTTTGAAAATATTCGAAACTATCCGGTGGCGCTAACGGTAGATGCCGGTTATTGTCGCCAGACCGAACAGCTCAATGTGGAGATTTATCCACAGGTATTGGCAAATCTGGATCTGCTGGACAATTTTGGCTGTGGGCCTTTGGAAGTGTCCTTTATCAATAATTCCAGAGGGCATGATGAAAGCCTTGGGGAATATCAAAGAAGACTGCAGGGAAGCTCGGATTGGGAAACCATTACGCTAACAGACCTTAAGTTTGTTTTTGATAATACCACCACGCTGCCGCAGGTTTGGGAAGTACGTTATTTTGCCAGAAATCAATATGGTTGCCCGGATATCTCGGCAGAAAGACTGGTAACGGTGAATCCACGACCTGTCGCTACCTTTGTTCATGACAATCTGCTATGTGAAGGTTCTCCGGCGGTATTTGATGCTTCTGCGTCTACCGGAAATATTGACAGTTATCGTTGGGAAATGGGAGATTTCACCCTGCCTCGCTATGGAGAAACATTAGAGTATACTTATAAAGAGGCAGGATTATACCGGGTGACGCTGACGGCTACCAATGACCTGGGATGTACAGATACCTATAGTAGTGAGATGCAAATACAGATTTCTCCGGATGTGGAGATCAAAGCCGAAGGGCCAAAAGAATTCTGTTTTGGAGGATCTGTAGCCTTGACCAGTGAGGTAAATGAAAATGTGAGCTACCAGTGGTTTAAGGATGAGGTGGCCATTGCTGGGGAAACCTCAGCGGATATCTTGGTGGCTGAAACCGGGGCTTATCATTTGACGGTCACTCAACTGGATGGTGTGGGTTGTTCCCGGGTTTCTGATACCTTAAGAATTACGGCTTACGAAATTCCGAATGTGGTCTTAGAGCGAAACAAACCAGGGAAAATTCTTTGTCCGGGAGAGGAAGTGGTATTTACCGCAGATGCAGATTTGAATATTCAAACCTATATTTTCTATGTGAATGATGAGCCTTTTGCGGCTAATTTGGAGCGAAACAGTTTCCGTTATTCCAGATTGAAAGATGGAGATCAGGTGCGCGTTGAGGCCATTAGTTATTCCGGTTGCTCGGGCCACAGCGAGATACTGCCACAATCGGTGGATGATATCAACCCGAATTTTGCCATTGTGGGGCCTTCTCAGTCTTGTAGTCCTTTCGCCGCGGTTTTTGAAGTGGAGGAATTTGTTGCAGGATTGGAATACACCTGGAACTTTGGGGACGGAACCGTGGAAGTTCATGACAGCAAGGTGGTGACGCATGAGTTTATCAATTCCTCACCATTCCTGCAGAATCGTCATACCGTTAAACTTACTGTATATAATGCGGCAACGGACTGTTCCAATGTTTCCGAGCAGGAAATCAAGGTGAATCCAACACCGGAAGTTTATTTCGAATTGACTGCTGAAGGAGGTTGTGCTCCTTTGACCATCGGCGCGGAGAATAGCTCTAGTCTGGTGAATATTACCGATGCTTCCTCCTGGGAATGGTCGGTTACTAACCAGACCACTGGTGAAGTAATTTCAACTTCTACTTTGGAAAACCCTTTCTTCGAATTGCCTAATATCACGCTGGAGGAGATTGTATACGAAGTGAAACTGGTCGGTACCGATGCTTACGGTTGTCAGGATTTCCATGCGGTAGAGGTAAGGGTTTATCCGGAAATTCGTCCTTCTTTTATTGTGGACGCCAAGGACAATACTCAACTTTGGCCCGATAATGAATTTGCGATTATTAATACCACCAATGATGCGTCCGTTCCTGAAAATTGGACCTACCGTTGGATATTAAATGCACAGGAAATTTTTGTGGGTGCTCAAATTGGTTCGGTGGTGTTAGATAAACCGTCGATTGCCAACTTGACCCTATTGGTCTCCAATGAAAGATGTGAAGCCCAGGCGACCCAATTCCTGAAATTAGAGGCGACCAACCCTATTGTGGACTTTGAGGCTACTCCTGAAGTGGCTTGTGCGCCGCAGGTGGTTAAATTTGAAAACCTGACGAAGAACACCGATGAAACTACCATCTTCACCTGGGACTTTGGGGATGGGACCAAGTCCAATGAGGTACATCCGGAGCATGAGTATGAAAATCCGAATACTTATACGGTAAGACTTGAAGCGACGAATGCGGTGTCTGGTGGTATATTCAGTATCATTAAAGACGTTATTATTCACCCTGTTCCTAGTGTGAATTTTAATGTGAAGCCTGAAAGAGTCTTCCTGCCGGATGCGGAGGTACAATTGGAGAGCTATGTGACCGGTTCCAAAAATATTTATACCATTGACTGGGGAGACGGCACCATGACGGAGTTCGCTAATCCTGATGCAACACATCTTTACACCCAGCCGGATGATTATTTCATCACCATGTATGTGGAAAATGAATTTGGATGTGAAGGTCAGAAAACCATCGAGCGACCAGTGATGGTACGGGATGGTGGTAAAGTCGATACACCAAACTCCTTCGTCCCCAGACAAGATGGCCCGGGTTCCGGTCATATTTCTGAAAATGACGGAACAAGAGGTTATTATCCGGTCTTTGCACCTTACACCCCTAATGTGGTTGAAACGGGTTATCGACTGGAAGTTTATACTCGTTGGGGCCAGTTAATCTATCAGACAGAAGTATTGGGAGAAGGGTGGAATGGTTACTATTTCAATTCCGGAGATGCCCTGCCGGCAGGGGTTTACATATTCAAGCTGCAAGCCAGGACGGATGACGGACAGCGCGTGAGTTTGGTAGGAGATGTGACGCTGCTGAAATAAATGAAATAAAAACTAAAAAATCCCGCTTTAAATTAGAGCGGGATTTTTTTTGATTCTAATCGCCTACTCCTGTAGGCTTGTTTTTCCCTCAAACATATGCTTCGGTGGGTGCACTTTACTGAGGTGGTTGTGAGATTTTTTGCCACGAATGCCACGAATGCCACGAATTATTTTGAGGAAGCTTTTTGGGCTGTAGTTAGCTGCGGTACCTTCCACAACAACCTTCCGGCCTTGATCAATGGGCGGATCGACAAGGGTTCTGCTGGCGACCAGAAGGCATCACAGCGACATTTTTGCAAGATTTCACCATTCTCCTGTCCTCTCCAAATGTCGCCTTGATGGATTCCGGCAGCAGGTTCCTTGGCCCGCCAACATTGATCACCGCCTTGATTTTTTTTGTTTCGTTTTTCATCAAGAAAAAATGAAAAAGAGGAAGGTGTAACATTATGTAAAGATAGAAATGAGCAATTGGCCGGATAATTCTACTAATGAGCTTTTGGGTTGATTTTCAGCAGATAAGGGATTTACAAATGCAATTTAATGGATTTATGAGCGGACACTCACGCAATTTAGGGTCTTAGCGAGGACGCAAAGACCAGGGTTGAAGAGGAGGGGATTTACTTATTTCGCGTAGTTGGTGAATTGGCGCTCACGATTAAATGGATTTTTTTTTTGCCACGAATGCCACGAATGCCACGAATTATTTTGAGGAAGCTTTTTGGGCTGTAGTTAGCTGCGGTACCTTCCACAACAACCTTCCGGCCTTGATCAATGGGCGGATCGACAAGGGTTCTGCTGGCGACCAGAAGGCATCACAGCGACATTTTTGCAAGATTTCACCATTCTCCTGTCCTCTCCAAATGTCGCCTTGATGGATTCCGGCAGCAGGTTCCTTGGCCCGCCAACATTGATCACCGCCTTGATTTTTTTTGTTTCGTTTTTCATCAAGAAAAAATGAAAAAGAGGAAGGTGTAACATTATGTAAAGATAGAAATGAGCAATTGGCCGGATAATTCTACTAATGAGCTTTTGGGTTGATTTTCAGCAGATAAGGGATTTACAAATGCAATTTAATGGATTTATGAGCGGACACTCACGCAATTTAGGGTCTTAGCGAGGACGCAAAGACCAGGGTTGAAGAGGAGGGGATTTACTTATTTCGCGTAGTTGGTGAATTGGCGCTCACGATTAAATGGATTTTTTTTTAGCCACGAATGGCTCGAATTTTCACGAATTGTTTTGAGGTTGCTTTTGGGGCTGTAGTTAGCTGCGGCACCTTCCACCACAACCTTCCGGCCTTGATCAATGGGCGGATCGACAAGGGTTCTGCTGGCGACCAGAAGGCATCACAGCGACATTTTTGCAAGATTTTACCATTCTCCTGTCCTCTCCAAATGTAGCCTTGATGGATTCCGGCAGCAGGTTCCTTGGCCCGCCAACATTGATCACAGCCTTGATTTTTTTGTTTCGTTTTTTATCAAGAAAAAATGAAAAGAAGAAGGTGTAGCATTATGTGAAGATAGAAATGAGCAATTGGCCGGATAATTCTACTAATGAGCTTTTGGGATGACTTTCAGGAGTTAAGGGATTTACAAATCCAATTTAGTGGATTTATGAGCGGACGCTCACGCAATTTAGGGTCTTAGCGAGGGCGCAAAGACCAGGGTTGAAGAGGAGGGAAGGAAGATTATCCATTTATCTTAGTCCGAAATAGGTGCTGAAGGTCCCAAAGGTGCTTATCGTAATTTAATTTCAGGGATATAGAATTTTTTTGGATAAGCCTAAGCTTATTAATAAGTTATTACAAAATCAATAACACAGCCTTAGTTCTTACGGTGGCTCAAAACCTAATTCCACTTCAACATCCGGACTTTCTTCTTTTTCCGAAGGTGTGAGAGCAGAATCCGGTGCGTATCCCGATTATTTTCATAAGCCTGAATGAAGTCCCTCAAATAATGCACATCATTTTGGTAGTATTCCTTCTCCACATAGCCAAATCCCTGATAAACCCCATTCTCCACCAGCACGAGGCAATATTCGCCCGGTTGTCGACCATCTTCCACCAATAGAAAATTTTGCTCATCATATTGAAAACGATCCAGGAGTAGTTGTGCTCGCTGATTATAGGCATTCACTTCTTCTTTCCCCAGGCAGGCTCCCTTACAGCGTTTCAGGGTATAATTAAAACACTCTTTTTGACTTTTATATAAACCACTAAGCTTTTGGCAAAGGTCATATTTTTCCACTGCCTGAAACATAAATTCCTGTGCGGCATTTCGGTTGGAAAATTGGTAAATCGGTGTGCCATGAGGATCATCTTTAGCAATATTGAAAGTGATGTAGCCTTCCAAATTATAGCCTGCGAATAGCTGATAATGGAATTTACTTCTTCTCAATGCCCGGTTGAAGGGTGGTTTATTTTTCTTAATCTCATGGGACTCCAAAAGCAAAGCCGCCAGTTCGTTTCCTGTGGAAACAAAGTCAATATTGACGATTTGTGATTTGAGTTGTATCGCTTTTTTCGTTTTAGTATTGTACAGATGACTTAATACCCTTTTGTGGATATTAATGCTTTTTCCAATATAGAGTAATTGCCCTTGCTCATCCAGAAAATAATATACCCCCGGATCTTCCGGAAGCGCTTCTACATCTTGATGTTGAAATTTTGGATGTAAATGGTTTTGGTATTGATGCGTTTGTGGGAGCTGAAGCTGGATTTTGCCGGTATCCTTTTCTAGCAGGATTTCAAAAAGTTTTACGGTTGCCTCCGCATCTCCAAAGGCGCGGTGACGGGCCGAAATGTGGATCCCAAGCCGGTCCGTTAATTTGCCCAGACTGTAAGAGGGGAATCCCGGTAATAGGGCACGACTCATTTTCACAGTGCAAAGCGTGGGACGCTTATACTCAAAACCCAGGCTTTTAAATTCCTGCCGAACAAATTGATAATCAAAGCCGACATTATGGGCGACAAAAATACAGTCCTCCGTGATCTCCACAATTTCTTTCGCCACCTCAAAAAAACGAGGAGCATCAGCAACCATCTCATTATCAATGCCGGTCAATCGGGTAATGTGATAGGGAATGTTTTTCTCCGGATTGATCAAGGTGCTAAACTCTTGGATCACTTTTTCCCCATCGTGAATAAAAATGGCGATTTCCGTAATTTTTTCTTCCTTGGTATTCCCACCCGTCGTCTCAATATCAATAATGGCGTATTTTTTTGGGAAATTTTTATCCTCAACCATGGTTTTCCTCCCGGCTTATTCGTCCTTAAAATTTTTAATTGAACTTAAACAATGTATTTTATCCTTAAACCTAGATGTTGGTATTTTCTTGGAATCTTCCATCGCTTAGGCAGAGTTATTGTAACTGTATCTGCGAACATAAACAATTGAATAATGGAAGAAAATAATTTAGATAACTTATTGAATTCCATGCGTGAGTTGAACGACGCATTGGAGTCTTTGGTGAAGAAATTGGCAGAAGATTTTGAGTATGCTGATGATTTAATGAGCTATCAAACTTCGAAAAGTCCTGTTTTGGATGAGCAGCTAAACGGTTTGAACTTATTACAGGATCTGGCCAATAGAATGAATTAATAGCAGGCCAAAAAAAGGGACACTATTACTAGCATCCCCTTAATATTTTATGAACTCCGCCCTTATAGTTTTTCCAGGATGTAATTCGTCATCATGGTGTAAAGGTGTCGGGTAGCATTATCTCCGTAAATGCCGTGGTTTCTGTTCGGATAGTAGAAAGATCGGAATTGTTTGTTAGCACTGATAAGTGCATTTTCCAATTCTACTGCATTCTGAAAGTGAACATTATCATCGGCTGTTCCATGAATCAGGAAGAAATTTCCTTCTAATTTGTCGACATGGAATACAGGGGAATTATCGTCATAACCGTTGGGGTTAAGCTGTGGTGTAGATTGGTAACGTTCCGTATAAATGGTGTCATAATAACGCCAGTTCGTTACCGGAGCAACCGCAATAGCAGTGCTGAAAACATCTGCACCTTTCATCAAGCAAAGCGAGGACATATATCCACCAAAGCTCCAGCCCCAAATGCCAATACGGCTTTCATCAATATAGCTTTCCTGGGCAAATGATTTTGCCGCATAAATTTGATCTTCGGATTCTATTTTCCCCAAATCCTTATAAGTGATGTGCTTAAAGTCACGTCCTTTGCCACCGGTACCGCGGTTGTCCACACAGGCTACTAAATAGCCCTGGTTGGCCAACATAAAGTACCAGGCATCTCTGGAAGAAGGGAAGGAGTTTTTTACCATCTGTGAGCCTGGCCCGCCATAAACAAACATCAGCAAAGGATATTTTTTATTGGGGTCAAAGTCGGCAGGCTTAATCATATAAGCGTTAAGGTCCGTTTGACCATCCGCCGCTTTTACCGTCATAAATTCCTTTGTGCCGATTTGGTAATTGGCCCAGGTTTCTGCCTGCGCTTGATTTTCCTCCAGTACTTTTAATTCCTGTCCTTTTGCATTGTGAAGCGTCACTCTTAATGGCTGCTCCACATTAGATTGGTATTGAATGTAGTATTTGAAGTCTCCGGAGAAATTGATGCGGTGATTACCTTCGCGAGTGCTTAGCTGCTTTTTTCCTTTTCCTTTATAGTCCACTACATAAAACTGATCTTCCAGGCTGCTTTGCTCTCTTGACAAAAAGTAGATTTTCTTTTTCTTCTTGTCCACTCCCACAATAGTACTCACCTCCCAGGCACCATTGGTGATCTGGCGGATTTCCTTGCCGGAGGCATCATGCAAATAAATGTGCTTATAGCCGTCCTTTTCTGAGGTGCGGATGAAGCTGCCGTCTGCCAGGAATTCTATCTGATCATTAAAATCAAGATCAACATAAGTCTTGCTCGTTTCTTTCAACAATAGCTCAAACTTTCCATCCGTAGCATTGGCTGCTCTTAACTCCAATTCATTTTGCAATCGGTTCATCCAGATATAAGAAAGATGCTGACTGTCATTGGACCAGTACATTCTTGGAATATATACATCTTCCTCGCTTCCCTTATCTATTGCGGTGGTCTTTGAGGAAGCTAAATCATAAATGCTCAGGAAAATATCTGAATTCTTTTCCCCTGCCTTAGGGTATTTGAATTTATATTCTACCGGATAAAGACTGCCATACATCGCCATGGAAAATTCCTTTACTTCTGACTCATCAAAAGAAAGGTAAGCTAATTTCTTACTGTCTGGTGACCATTTGAAGGCTTTGGCGATGGAGAATTCTTCCTCATACACCCAGTCCCCCATTCCATGCAATAAGGCGTTATACTGGCCATCTGTAGTAACGGCAGTTTCTTCCATGGTGGCCAAATCCGTCACAAATAGATTATTGTTTCTTACAAAAGCCACCTTATTACCATCAGGTGAAAAGGTCGCAAAAGATTGCTTGTCTCCTTCGGCTAAGGCCACTACGGTGTTTGCCTGACGGTCATAAACATAGTAGAAAGCTTTCCACGAACGGCGGTAAATGGCTTCATGCTCTGTTTCTATCAATATTTTTTGCTCATCGGCAGAAAAGTGGTAGGCATCAATGCGGATGCTTTTATCCAACAGGTCTGTCAGGCCTTTGGAAGAGGCCAGGGTGTCCACCGGCAGGCCGGATTGAATGTCCATCTTGACTACAAAATCACCGTTGATATCCCGGATCATGCTGCTGTAGTACTGCCCATCTTTCATCCAATTAATGCCGTATACAGATTGGCCTCTGAATACGCCATTTTTAAAAATGTCATCAATGTTGAGGTCTTTTTTCGCCTGTGCCCAGGCAAAAGCACCCCAAAAACATAGGGTAAAAAGTAATAAGGATTTTTTCATAAAGGGTAATTGTTAAGCCATTAGAATTTACTCACTGCCGAGATAAATCCTGCTACCATCTGGGCGGTTTCCTCTGGAGCTTCAAACATGCCCATATGTCCTACATTGTCCAGTTGGTGCAAGGTGATGTATTGACTTAATCGGGCTTGCATTTGGCTGTCCTGAAGGCTAACGGCAGGGTCTTCCTTACCGGCTATCATAAATATTGGTCGGTTAAACTGTTCTAATACTGTTTTGGCGTCTGCCCGGTCTCTCATGGCGGCGGCATAATCACAAAAAGTATCCTTAGGCGTTTCAGCGGCCAATTCGGAAAGCATTTTTATCTCCTTTGCCATTAGTGGAACATTGGCCGGGGCGAATAGATTTTTGACAAAATCCTTAGAGAAAGCAGCAACTGATTTTTCCCGAACAAACTCGATGGTTTTGGAGCGGTTTTTCTTTTTCTCTTCCGCATCTTCATAAGCCGTGGAGTGGAAAAGGCCAAAGCCTTTAAGCTTTTCCGGGAACAATCGGGCAAACTCCAGCGTGATATAGCCACCAAGCGAGTGGCCCACCATAATGGTCTTTTCAATGCCTTGCTCCTCCATAAAATCAGCAATATACCGAGCGATATCTTCCAGAGATTTTGGATGGATAGGATCACTTTTTCCAAATCCGGGTAAATCCAGCGCAATGCTTTGAAAGCTTTTCGGTAGAAGGTTTATCCATTGCTCCCAGATTTGGGAGGTCTCACAAAAACCATGGAGAAAGATTACGGGAAATCCTTCTCCATGGGTGGTGTAAAAATATTTTGACATAGATTGATTAAATCGATTTCAGGCCTGCACGTTTACTGTTTTATTGGAGGGTGCAAGCATTTCGATAATAGTATTTTTTATTCCTTCCGGATCGAATCCGCATTCCTGATGCAGCTCTAATTGGGTACCATGCTCGACGATGGCGTCCGGAATGCCCAATCTTTTAAGTTTTGAAGTATACTGATGATCCACCATGAATTCCAATACGGCAGAACCAAAGCCGCCCATTAAGCATCCATCCTCTACAGTGATCACTTTATCAAATTTGCGGAATACCTCATGCAACATGGCCTCATCCAGGGGCTTTACAAATCGCATATCATAGACCGCAACATTGGCGTCTTTCGCAACCGCTTCTGCAGCCGTTAGTGCATAGTTTCCAACCGTTCCAATCGTTAGAATAGCGATATCTTCCCCCTCTTTCACTTTTCGGCCCTGGCCAATTTGAATTTCTTCCAATGGGGTTTTCCATTCAGGCATCACCCCTTTACCTCTCGGATATCGAATAGAAAATGGACGCGCATTTTTCTCCAATTGAGCGGTAAACATCATATTGCGCAATTCCTGCTCATTCATAGGAGCCATCACCACCAAATTCGGGATGCAACGCATATAGGCCAAATCATAAGCCCCATGGTGGGTGGGGCCGTCTGCTCCGGCAAATCCGGCGCGGTCCAAACAGAAGATCACATGCAAGTCCTGAATACAGACATCATGAATCACCTGATCATAGGCTCGCTGCATAAAGGTGGAGTAAATATTACAAAACGGAACGGCTCCCTGGGTGGCAAGGCCGGCAGAGAAAGTTACCGCATGTTGTTCGGCAATGCCGACATCGAAGGCACGCTCCGGCATGGCCTTCATCATGATATTGAGCGAACAGCCTGAAGGCATCGCAGGAGTCACGCCCATGATTTTATCATTTTGTTTCGCTAGTTCCACGATGGTATGACCAAAAACCTCTTGGTATTTTGGCGGTTGTGGACTTAAGATCGGCTTTTTTTGAATCTCTCCGGTAACCTTATCAAAAGTTCCGGGAGCATGCCACTTGGTTTGATCCTTTTCTGCAGGTGCATAGCCTTTCCCTTTCGTGGTGAGCACATGCAATAATTTGGGGCCTTTAATGGATTTAAGGTCGCGCATAACGCTCACCAGATGATCCAGATCATGGCCATCCACCGGGCCAAAATAGCGCAAATTAAAGGATTCAAAAAGATTGCTATGCTGCATGAAAAAAGCTTTGGTGCTATTTTCAATCTTGGAGGCAATCTCTTGTGCATTAGGACCAAATTTGGACACCTTCCCCAGAAGATCCCAAACCTCATCCTTAATTTTATTGTAAGTTTTGGAAGTGGTAATGTCGGTGAGATAGTCTTTCAGCGCCCCAACGTTTGGGTCAATGGACATATTATTATCATTCAGGATAATCAGCAAATTGGTGTCTTGCAAATCTCCGGCATGATTCATTGCCTCAAAGGCCATTCCGCCAGTCATCGCCCCATCGCCAATTACGGCAATGTGGTGGCGATCGTCTTTGAACTCATTATTGGCCACCGCCATTCCCAAAGCAGCAGAGATGGAAGTGGAGCTGTGACCTACGCCGAAAGTGTCAAATTCACTTTCTTTACGCTTAGGAAAACCTGAAATACCGCCATACACACGGTTGGTGTGAAATTGATCTCTTCTCCCGGTTAGTATCTTGTGGCCATATGCTTGATGTCCAACATCCCATACCAACTGATCCTTAGGAGTGTCAAAGACATAGTGCAAAGCCGTTGTCAACTCCACAGTTCCCAAACTCGCACCAAAATGCCCACCGTAAACTGATACATTATCAATGATGAATTGTCTCAACTCATCGCGAAGCTGGTGCAATTCTTTTGTGTTCAGTTTTTTAAGGTCCTCAGGACAATTTATATTCTTCAGTAATTTACCGGGCTCTATCAGCATAATCAATTTGTTTTTCATGATCTGACTCGCAGAACAATCCATATTCCAAGCCACTAAAACTTGTGGGCTCGAATGTGCAAAAATAAGCTATGTTTTTTAGAATGTACTAAATTCAACCTATAAATCCTTGAAGAATCTTTTGAAACGTTCGGATCATCGGTCCAATTTTTATACGAAGTATCTAACAGAATCAATAAATATTTGTTGAAATGGACTGTTTTCAAATTTCATGATGGCAGATCCCGATAAAAATAATAATTTTGAAGTGCTACAATTAAATAGATTGATGCTTCGCCCTTAACTGTTTGGATTTTGTCATTTGAAATAAAACTGCCGCTTTTTGAAGGTCCTTTTGATCTTCTGCTTTTCTTTATCCAGCGCGATGAGTTGGACGTCAATGATATTCCTATTGCGAAGGTGACGTCAGACTTTCTGGCCTATATCCGGGAAATGAAAGAGCTGGATGTAGAGTTGGCATCTGAGTTTATGGTGGTGGCGGCCACCCTAATGCGAATTAAGGCCAAAATGCTTTTGCCTCGTCCGGAATTGGATGAAGAAGGGCAGGAAATTGACCCACGGGAGGAGTTGATGCAGCATTTGTTGGAGTACAAAAAATATAAATCGGTTTTAGAGGATTTTCGACAACTAGAGGAGGCGGAATTAGGTAAAGAAAAAAGGGGCAATCTGCAACGGGAAATATTACAAATGCAAACGGCCTATTCTACAGAAATGGAAATGCACAATCTGGATATGTATAAGCTGCTTAAAGTTTACCAACAGGTGCTCAACAGAGCAGAAAAAGCATCGTATCAGCCCGTCCATGAAATTGTTCCCTATGAATACACTATCGCAGATCAGAAGATTTGGCTATTGGAAAAATTAAAATCCAGATCGCAAATGGACTTTGGGACTTTGGTAGAGGAAGTAGGGGATCGGGTAGGTCTGATTTTTACTTTTTTGGCCATCCTGGAATTGGCGCAATGGCAGGAATTGAAACTGGTGTTGGGAGAGGGTTTCAATAACTTTTGGATTGAATCGGCTTAATCAAATATGGATATTTCCAACAGAAAGATTTTTTCAACCCTGAATCCAAGAAATGTCTGGATTCCGATCATTTTAGGACTGGCCATCGCGGTTTTGTTATTTATGAGTGATGATCAGGTTTCTTGGGAAAACTTAGGGATTCTTTTTCAGCCTGCCCGTTTTTTTCCATTGCTCATCGCCTTTTTGGTGATTATTTCCCGTGACGCGGGCTATATCTACCGCATCCGAACACTCACCGGGGAAAGACTGAGCTGGAAATCATCCTTTTATGTGATCATTCTTTGGGAATTTTCTTCCGCTGTCACACCCTCTGTGGTGGGAGGAACGGCGGTGGCAGTCTTTATTTTGATGAAAGAAGGAATTCCCTTTGGCCGGGCGCTGGCTTTTGTAATGCTGACGGCCATTCTCGATAATTTATTCTTTGTATTGTTTGCCCCATTGGTGCTTTGGTTAAGTCAGGGAGATGTTTTCAGTGGTATTCCGGATAATATTTTTGATCGGGGATTACCTTTTTTCTTTTGGCTTTCCTACAGCTTGATAGCTTTATACACCCTGGTGATGTCCTGGGCTTTACTCTTTCATCCTCGTGGTTTTAAGTGGTTTTTGTTAAAAATGACGACCCTTCGCTGGTTAAGGCGTTTTCGAATTAAAGCGAACCAGCAGGGTGATGAAATGATTATTGCTTCTCAGGAACTCAGAGGGAAGCCCCTTGATTATTGGTTGAAGATTATTTGTGCGACTATTTTCGTTTGGGTTGCCCGCTATTTGATGCTGAATTCTGTAATGGCGGCTTACGTGGATTTGTCCTGGGGCCAGCATCTATTAACTTTCGGAAAGCAGTTGATCATGTGGATTGTTATGCTCATATCCCCAACCCCGGGAAGTAGCGGTACCGCGGAGTTCTTTTTTCAGCAGTTTTTTCAATCGCTTTTGGGCGAGTATACCTTCGGTATCAGCTTACTTTGGAGATTGTTGTCTTATTACCCTTACTTATTTTTGGGCGCTGTATTTCTTCCTCGTTGGATACAGCGGGTGTTTTTTAAGAAAAATGTGGAGGAAGTTTTAAAGGAAGAAAAGGATAAAATATAAAGCTGGTATATTTATTGACATAAAGGTTGTTACAAATAAATTTGATCATTTTATTGCGGTCAATTACTATTATTAACCTTTATTTGATTTTTAGATGAAAAAGTTGGTGGCATTTTTTGCTCTTTTTATGGTGTCTGTAGCAGTTTTTGCTCAAATCGTAAGCACTCAAGTTAAGATAACGGTATTGGACAAAAATGGAAACCCGGTGAAAGGCGCTTCTGTGACGCTTTATGCGAATGAAAAGGATTATGATAAGAATGAAAATCCTGTTCAGGAAACACAAACTACTGATGAGAAGGGGAGGGTTGCCTTTAAAAAATTGAATGTAAAAAAGTATTGGGTTCGAGCTGAAAAAGGAGAAGCAAGTAACTATTGGGGAGCTGATTATATCGAAAAGCTTAAGCCTAAAACCATTAATAAAGTCAATTTGATCATTGAGTAAGTAAAAAAAAGCCTGAGTTGGAGCTCAGGCTTTTTTTTTATCCTCGGGTAAATACCCAGTCATTTCCTTTGGAAAGTGCTTCATTAAATTGATAGCCATCCTGGTCAAAGGCTTTCAAATCTTCCGGATTTTGAATGCGGTGGGTAATCATAAACCGAACCATCTGTCCGCGGGCTTTTTTGGCAAATAGCGCAATGGTTTTATAGCTGTCTCCCTTTTTTTCTTTAAAAATCGGGGTAATGATTTGGCCCTTTACCACTTTTTTCTGAATTGATTTGAAATACTCATTAGAAGCCAGATTGATCAATACCGGATTTTCTTCCTGCTCTAAATCAGCATTTAATGCTTTGGTGATGCGATCGTCCCAGAACTGATACAAGTTGTCATTTCCTTTGGTGGGTAATTTGATTTTCATCTCCAGTCGATAAGGTTGGATAAGATCCAGTGGGAGCAAATATCCATAAAGCCCTGAAAGAATTCTTAAATGATCCTGCGCAAATATTAAATCTTCATCTGAAAGGTTATGTGCGTCAATTCCGGTATAAACATCTCCTTTAAAAGCCAAAAGTGCCTGACGGGCATTTTCTGAAGTGAAAGGCAGGTGGAAATTACGATAACGGTCGTAATTCAATTCTGCCAGATTATCACTAATCTCCATCAAAGATTTTAGATCCTCTTTTTTATATTTCTTTAAAGAAGAAATGAGTTTTTTGGATTCGTTCAAAAAAGTGGGTTGACTAAAAGCTTCGGTCCTGATGTCTATAGAAAAATCCTGAGATTTTGCAGGTGAAATAATTGCGATCATATTAATGTCTGTTCTTTGGACAAAAATAAAAAAGCGAAGGAAAAGTTTAATCTTCCTTCGCTTTCTATTTTTATTGAAAATCCTAATGTCCGGATTACTGAAAGTGATTATCGGATGAGCAGCACACTTCCGCGTACCTCTTCAATAGGGGAATTTTCGGTAATGCTGCCAAATCGGGCAACGTAGGAATAAGCTCCGGCAGGCATTTCACGACCGCCTCTATCCGTACCATCCCAACCCTCATCTTTGAATGTTTCATAATCCTCCGTTTGGAAGATCTTCTCTCCCCAACGGTTATAAATTTCAATGATGAATCGGTTAGGGTCCAGGTTCTGGGCATATTCTACCGAGAAGATGTTTCCTCTTTCTGCCCTATTGCCATTGAAGCTTCCTCTGGGGGCAAAGGCATTGGGGAATACCACTGTGGGCTTACATTGATTTATAATGTTGAAGATCATCTCTGCCGGGCAATTGAAAGCATTATTAAAGGTGCCTTTTATGGTACCGATCAGTGCTTCATCATCGGAAAGTTCCAAAGCGGACTCCTCTGAAAGGAAAATATCCTGATCCAAATTCACCCATTCATAGCTAAGAAACTGCCCGGGGTAAATGACGGAGTCTTCTGGAATCTGATCTTCATCGAAAAAGCAATAGGCCGGATTCACTCCCAAAATATTTGGGTTAATGATGGTGGCCGGAAGTGGTTGTATGTTGAAGCTGGCCGTATCCTGACATCCGCTAAGCTGAGCCGTTGCCACCACAAATATAACACTGTCGGCTCCACCGTAGGAAAGGGTTGCGCCAGCATCGGGCAGTACATTGTTGTCTTCCAGGCTTCCCTGGTACCATTGGTATAACAAGTCTTCGGTAAAGTCTGGAACAGTAAGGCTTGCGATATTAATCGGAGCTTCAGTACCTTCGCAGATGGTTTCGCCGGTGAGGGCAATGCCAATTTGTTTGGCCACTTCTACTTCGTCTGCCAGAGTGCTTTGACATTGGGTTTGTTTATCTGTTACCGTTATCACAAAGTTGCCACTCTCGGTGGCCAGATAATTAGGACCATTGTTGGTCGTGCTAGCCCCAGCAGTGGTGATGGCCCAATTGTAATCATAGGCCAAATCGGCGTCAACCACGAAAACAGTGACTTCCCCATCACAGCGATCCCCACTTTGATCAATTTCGAAATCTTCCGGAGCGGAAGCAACATTAACAGGAATGGTTTTTTCAAAGGTACAAACGCCGGTAGTGGCGAAGAATGTAGCCGAAGCCGCTTCTTCATTGTCGACGATAATACTATTGATGTTGACATCTTCTTGTCTTTCCAATATGGATCCGCTGGCGGTATAATATTCAATGTCCAATTGGTCAATGGTTCCGCCTCCAATAGGGCTTAATGTAATGTTAGGCGTTCCATCCAGACAGGCCATTAAATTGTCGGTAGAAAGACTGAATTCCGTGCTGTTTTCTTCGAAAACCAGGGCCTCCGAGGTTTCACACCCTCCGCCATTTTGTTCAATTTGTAGGGTATAATTACCGGGGGTAATATTGTTGAAGTCAAGTCCATTTGGGGTGATTTCAGTCCCATCTTCCTCTCTGATCAGTGTGAACTGTAAACCTGCATCCGGATTCGAAATGCGAATGATTCCGAAATTACTGCCCGTATTGCATTCGTCAAATATGGTGCTGGTGTAATTTGGTGTAAAATCGGTTGCCTCAATGGGTACATTGAAATTCACCTCGCACTTATACAAATTGTCAATGACGTTCACATTGTAGGCTCCCGGTTCCGCTTCATACTCAAAGTCTCCGGTGGCCACCACATCCGGCGAATTCCAATTAAAAGTTAATCGGTCAAACTCAATGCCCTTGTTGTTTTCAAATTTAATGGTAGTGGTAGCACCACAAGCAGCAGATAATGGTAGGGTAGGGCCGTCAATAACTCCTACTACTTTGATGTCTGCGGAAATCTCCACAAAACAGGTCGCGTCATCCGGGTCCTGCACCTGCATATAATACACAAAGTCCCCAGGAGTGCCGGTTTCTACCGGGAAAGTATTGGTGCCCGGGCTGTAGGCCGGCGAATTGGTTGGGGCGTTCTCCACCGCCCATTGGTAAGATAACAGGCTGGAAGCGCCTGAACTCAGAATGACGTCTTCGGTGTTTTGACAATAGGTGCTATCCGGGAATCCGGCATCCACCAGTGGGGTGGTCAGTAGCACTTCTCTTTCTGCCAAACAACCATTAGGATCTTCTACCTGGATTAAGAAAAACTCATTATGGAAAACCGGATTTTCCGTATCCACCTGAATGACATTGCCCTCATGCACCACGGTTCCCCGGTTGGTCCAGGTGATGGTGTAGCCGGTGGCATCTCCGGTGAAGGCCGTCAGTTCAGTGTCCTGACAGACTTTTTCCCCATCAGATACGCCCCATTGATCGTCTGGAATAGCAGGGTTTACGGTGATCGTATCGGTTAACACCGGATTGAAGCTGAAAGGGGCTGCGCTACAATGGTTTTTCCAATCTACTTTATAAATATAGGTGTCGGCTTCTGCATATAAGTGGGTAGCCTCTGTGGTGGTGTCTTGACGCTGGGTGTTGCCGTCGCCAAATTCCCATAAAAGGGTAAAGTTACCCGCGGAGGTGTAATACTCTCCCATATTGAGATTGAAAACGGCACTATCTCCCAGGCAAACATCCTCCGCTTCCAAAGAAGGATCTCCTCCGCTTCCCTGTCCTGCCTGAAGGACAAAGCTAGGTAGCCCCAATTGGCTGGTGGAAGTTAAAGAAAACTGTGAATCTCCGACTTGTAGATTCAGTCCACCACTTTCGGTGTTCCCGATGCCGGTAATTTCTTTTAGGGTGTTGCTTCCCTGGTTTGCGATATAGATGGAATTGTTAGGGGCCGCAGAAATCTCTCCCAAAATCCCCCCACCTCCGGTACTGGTGGTAGCTATTTCTCCTAGTTGCGTGCTTTCCGGTTTTAAATCCTCTCCATTGTCTTCATATATCTGGTACCTTAAGTCCGCTGCAAATACCTTGGAGTTGTTATTCCCCTGTAATGAAACCATGACAAAATTTCCATTGAATTCCACACCATAAGGTTCCAGGTTGTCGTCTCCTAATGGAATTTGGATGGGATTGTATAATTTGTCTACATCCACATCCGGAATAAAGGCTGGAGTGCCGCCGGAAGCTAAAGCAGCAGAATCGTAAGTGTCAGGATTGGGGTTGAGATCATAAACATCCAGATAGTTTAAGCCACTATTAAGGTCTTTTATGGCGACCGCTACTTTTGATACCAGGCCTACATCCGGTACATCGAAAGTGCCAATTTCTCCATAATTGAAGATTACGTTTTCATCATAAACTCTGCCAGTGGAACTGATCACCGGATTGCCCAATCCCTGTGCGGTCACCGGAAAAGCTTTCCAGTTATTATTGCCGTATTCATGGGCAACTAGATAACCCTGATTACTAATTAACCGGCCCATGGCACTTTCCATCAGGAGCACATCCTGAGCAATAGCAGTAATGGTGATAATACCATTATTCAGATCCAGGGCCGCCACATCGATCAAGGAATAGCGAACTTCATATTCTCCGGGAGCTCCTCCTGCTTTTTGACGGGTACTGAAAACATAGTATTTGGTTTCATCTTCTACCAATTGAATTACCGCAACGGCAGACCCCTGCTCGGCATCTCCACCTAAAGCGACTCCCTGCACGCGGGTGAAGTTAACCCCACTGGTGTCTGCAATCCAAAGGCCATCTCCATTCGTCACGAAGAAAGCACGACCTCTTTCATCATAAACGGTCTCCACATCGTCCATGGCATTAAGGTCATCCAGGCCGATAGGTTCAATGGGCTGGGGAATATTATCGCCATAGAGGTCAGTGTTAAAATCCAGCCCGGGCTGAGTGCCGAAGTACCATTGCCCAATAGTGGACTGTTGGGTGGTGTCCAGCAGGTAGCCGCCACCATCTTCTTCCAGCACCATTCTGACCTGCACTGAAGCTCTGACATTACAACCGCCATTATCGTAGGCTTTTACCCAATAATTTCCAGGATCAGTAATGGTGTCAGAAGGTTCCTGACTGCGGTTATACCAAAAACGGGCCGCAACGGTCGCATCATTGGCCCAGCCCACAAAAGGGGGCGCACACATTAAAGTATCCTGTACATAACGATTTCCCACCTGGTTGCCGGCTCCACCGCCTCCGGTTCCGCCACCACCGGGTAAGCCACCGCCACCACCGCCTCCTTGTTGGGAGGATAAATCCGTTGGAGTATCTTTGATGATACTGTTAGGGTCCAATTGGTTTTGTGCCGCATTAAATGTTCCTGATCCAAAATAGGTGACCCCACCCACTTCTGCGGCTATGTTGATGCTCCCTCCCGGTGCGGATTGCGGATTGATGGTAGGGATAACCGAAGCCACCGGTCCTTCTCCCAAATCCCAAAAGTAGGCATCTGCCGCTATTTCGACGCCGTTTCGGGTGACGCTTGGGTGGAATTGGTTATTCTGCTGGTCGCAGATAATTTCCTGGGTAGGCACATTGGTTACATTTATATCTTCCACCCTTGGAGGGGCAAATACAGGGAATTGATCCGCATTCAATTGGGCTACACTTCCATTTCCAAATTCGGAGGTTAAGCTCACCCATCGGTCCACAATTTCCCCGGCAATGGTAGGTCTGATCCGCCCCACATTATTATTAGCCTGCAGGAAATAAATAAAACCATCCGGCGCCATTTGAATTCCCTTTACTGAGGTGGCTCCTTTGTTGGCCAAAATGTTAGGGTAATTGCCATTGGCTGTATTGCCTCTATAATCAAATTTTAAAATGGCATTGTCGGCAGAAATGAGAAGAGTAGTGTCATTGACCCATTCAGTATCATAAAAGGTAGCCGCGGATTGGTTGAAAACTTCCCGATCATTTTTTTCAATAAGCGGACCGTTGGCTGGGTCAAACCAAAAGTTGGCAAACATTAAATTGTTGATGCCATTTGGGGTTAAGGCTACTTTTCCCGGGTTCAAAACCTGAATTTGGTTATTGGGATCAAAAGGATCCTGTTCCAGAGAAATATAAGGCGGGGTCCATTCAAAATTTTGGAAAGTAGCCCCATAAGCATCGGTTCTGATAATTTCGGATAAACCATTGGTGATGTCCAGAAGGACTAATTCTCGGGTCGTGGCATCCTGAACCAGTAGGCGCAGGACTACATTCCCCTGTGTCATTTGGTGGATCACCCGCATGGCAGGAGCAATTTGAAAGGCAAGCGGATTGCCTTCTGCCACAGCTGCGCCGGCCAGTCCGTCATTATCAATCGTCACCCGATATTGATGAAGGTCTCCGTTATTGTTTACCCAGAATAAATAATCCGCTCCGATGGATCCGTCTGCAGGAGCTGCTGCCACTCTTTGATTATAGGTCGGGGTGGCTTTCACAGGCAAGTTATCCGTAATGAGGTTGCCCGCGGCGTCTTTGCGGTAGAAGTTTTGCCCATCGGTATAGAAATGCCAGTCTCCGGTGAAGCCATCAGTGGCTACAGCGGTATTGCCCTGAGGGTCAAGATTGGTGATGGCAACAGGAGACTCCGGGAATCGGCCTTCCTTGGAAAAGTCCCATTGTTGGTTGGCAGTAAACCAGTTTCTTTCTGTTTGTCCCTGCCCAAAAACGGAATAGGGGGAAATAAAAAAACAGGCTAAAATCAGTAAATAAAGGCGGATCTTCATGGGTGTAGTCTGAGATTATGTTTTTTTTAGTAACGTCACTTATCGCCCTAAGGTACAAACAATGCCGCTTAAAGTGTAAAAAATGGGCCAAGTGTTATAGAAAAAATGTGATTTCTATTCGGAATAATGCTATTTTTGGGCAATTGGCCTTAAATTATAGCGATAAAGTGTTTTTTTTGAAGGAATCTTCTTTCAACTTTGGTTATCATTGTAGTTCAACCGTAAATACAATTAGCCCCATCAAACCTATGACTATGCGTTGTAAGCATCTTCAATTTTTAATTCTGATGACCTTAGGACTGACTTTTGCGGTGCAGGAAGCCCGTGCTCAGGATCCTCAGTTCAGTCAGTTTTATGCTGCTCCACTATATTTAAATCCCGGTTTTACCGGGAATACCCAGATGACCCGCTTCGGTTTGAATTACCGGAATCAGTGGCCTTCATTGCCGGGTTCATTTGTGACCTACAGTGCTTATGTGGATCATTATATTGATGATTACAACAGCGGTATTGGTTTAATTGCATTGGGAGATCGCATTGGTTTGGGCTCGGTAAGCTCCAATATGATTGGCTTAAATTATGCTTATCAGTTGCCCATTTCTAAAAAGTTAACCTTCCGCCCGGGAGCCCAAATTTCATACACTTCTCAAAATGCTAATTATTCAAATCTGATATTCGGTAGTCAGATAGATCCGGATACCGGGGAGGTCCTTCCGCCAGGTCAGGGAATAGATCCCGGCTTAGAAGGGGTGAATCAGGGTTTTATGGATTTAGGTCTTGGAGGTGTTTTGTATTCCAAGGAGCTTTGGATAGGGGTGAGTGCTTATCATTTATTACAACCTAATTTATCCAATATAGAGGGTTCGGAAGATCAGCTCCCCATGAAATTTAGTGTACATGGCGGTTATAAATTCCTGGTCCAAAAGAAAGCAGGAAGAGGCTATTCCGCCCGGGAATTCGCCATTATTCCCACTTTTCAGTATAAGCTTCAGGGCCAATTTGACCAACTGGATGTAGGGCTATACGGTCAGTTTGACCCTTTAGTGGTGGGGCTTTGGTATAGAGGTATTCCAGTGCAAACCACCGGTGATCACAACAATAGTGATTCCATGGTGGCATTGGTGGGATTTGAATGGAACGGATTCAATTTCGGTTACAGCTATGATTTTACGATTTCCGGTCTTGGGGGGCGTTCCGGTGGGGCGCATGAGGTTTCCGTTACTTACACCATTTTTCTCGGAGATCACCGTAAGCCTGCCAAGCATATTCGCCAAATCCCTTGCCCGAGTTTTTAGCGGCGCATTGCACTATTTTTTTCTTAGTGGGGATTATTCCCTATTTTGCAGCAATAATCAAGATTTAGTAGGGAATTTTTTATGGATGCCATAACGATAAAGTGGATAGTAGTAGGCGTTTTAGGGTTTAACTTTTTGATAGACAAATGGCTGTCAATGTTAAATGACCGGCATGAAAGAGGGGTGGTGCCTCCGGAATTAGATGGTTTGTACTCCCCGGAGGAAAGATCAAAGTCTTTGAATTATCATGATGAACTAAAAAAATTAGGGAATTGGTCCGGATTAGTTTCCCTGGCCCTGACCCTTGTGGTGATTTTTTCCGGCGCCTTGGGCAGTTTAGAACATTGGATAGCGCAGTATACCGATTCCACGATTTTCATTACGCTGGGATTTTTTGCAGCGATCACGATCATATCAGATGTTATCTCGCTGCCTTTTGATTGGTATGGTACTTTTACCATTGAGGAAAAATATGGCTTTAATAAAATGACGCGCAAAACCTTTTGGCTGGATAAAGCGAAAGGCTATGCCTTAGGGGGACTATTATCTGGTGGTTTATTGGCCGGATTGGTCGCTTTTTTGGAAAATTACGGCACCTCTTACTGGTATGTCTTTTGGTTGATTTTGGTGGGGTTTTTATTCTTAATGAATATTCTTTATCCGACAGTGATCATGCCGCTTTTCAATAAATTTACTCCGCTGGAAGCCGGAGTGTTGCGTTCTTGCATTGAGCGTTATTCTGCCTCTGTGGATTTTCCTTTGCAAAACATTTTCGTGATGGATGGCTCAAAACGCAGTACAAAGGCCAATGCTTTTTTCGCCGGCCTTGGGAAGTTTAAGCGCTTAGTACTTTTTGATACATTAATCGAAGAGTTGGAAGAGGAGGAAATTGTGGGGGTATTTGCCCATGAAGTGGGGCACTTTAAAAAGGGGCATATTTATCAGGGCTTCATCATTGGTGCAATGCAAATGGGCTTAATGGTGTTTTTATTTAGTTGGATGGTTACAAATCCGCTATTTACTGAGGCCATGGGAGGAAGTGGATATTCGATTGGCATCAATTTATTAGTTTTTGGACTGCTTTTCTCTCCTTTGAATCTGATTCTTGGATTTTTTGCCAATTTGTTGAGCAGAAAGAATGAATATGAGGCGGATGCTTATGCCGCTTCCACCGCTTCAGGTTCTGCATTAATTGAGGCCTTAAAGAAAATATCTACAAAAAGTTTGAGCGGATTAAATCCTCATCCTTATTTTGTAGCCTTACATTACTCTCATCCGCCCTTGCTTTATCGTATCAGAGCAATTCAGGAAGAGACGGTAAAACAATAAATTAGTAACCCAACAAAACTTTATAGCAATATGCTTCAACCAAAACAGTGTTTCTTACTGCTTTTCGCTTGGGCAATAATGGCCGGAGGAGCGATGGCGCAGTCGGTTAGTTCATTGGAGTCAAAGGCGGAAAAGCTGTTTCGCACAAGGCAATATGAAGAGGCGATAGGCATTTATCAGCAGGCAGTGGAAAAAGGATCCGAAAACCCAAAGACATTTTATGGGCTGGGAATGAGTTATTTTTCACTGGCAGATGTAAATCAACGCGTAAAAGGGGCTGAGTCTTTGCAGAAAGCCTTGGATTTGGATGCCGGTCGATTCCCAAAATGGACTTATTTGAATTTGGCGAAATTGTACCACCTCAATGAGCAGATTCCTCAAGCGGAAAAAGCATTGGCCGCTTATGAGCAAGTCATGGATCGGCGAGATCCAAAAGCGGTGCAAGAAGTGCAAGCTTTTAAAAAGGCGCTGAAGAATGCAAAAAAATATATCGGAAAGCCGAGAAAAATAGCCGTTCATGATTTTGGCTTCCAGGTGAATTCTGAGCACGTAGAGTATAATCCAGTAGTATCGGCAGACGAGGCCATTATTGCTTATACGGTTTTGCATCCTGATGAAAAAGGACGTGAAATGGTGGAGCAAATTATGATGACTACTAAGGATGGCATGGGCAATTGGAAACATCCTGAGAAAGTGGAGATTGAGACCAATGCTCGTTTTAATGTGGGAACTGCCGGAATTTCTCCAGATGGTGAGCAAATGCTGATTTATATGGGGGGAGCTTCCAATACTGGCGATATCTACGAGGTGCTAAGAACTGAATCCGGCTGGACTAAGCCCAAAGCCATGAATATGGTGAATACTTCCAGGTTCCATGAAACTACGCTTTCTATTACTTCGGATGGAAAAACCATTTATTTCGCATCAGATCGTCCGGGAGGATATGGCGGTATGGATATTTGGAAGGTGGAAAAAGGCCAAAACGGAAAATGGGGGCAGCCTAAGAACCTGGGGCCAGAGATTAACTCGCCGGCAAATGAGGATGCGCCCTTCATTCATCCGGATAATATTACCTTGTTTTTTACCTCCGATGGACATGAAACCATGGGCGGGAATGATATTTTCAGATCGGTACTGAGAGGCAAGGAGTGGACTAAGCCAGAAAATATGGGTTATCCTATCAATACGCCGGCAGATGATAGCTACTTTACCTTGATCGCGGATGGATCCAAAGGTTATTTTTCCTCCAACCGAAAAGGAGGGCAGGGACTTCAGGATATTTACTACTTCGATATGCCGGAACAGGAAGCCAATATTCCTTTGACGATGCTAAAAGGTAAGATTGTTGGGGAAGATGGGAAGCCGATTAAGACCTCCATAAAGATGGTCAACCGTAAGACGCAGGAATCAGTAGATTTCGTTTATGATCCCAACCCGAATACGGGTAATTTCCTGATTATTTTGCCTCCGGGACAGAATTATGATATGATTATCGAGTCAGAGGGATTTATGCCTTATACCATCAATGTGAATATCCCGAATCAGACTTATTTCTATGAGTTGTACCAAATGATCCAGTTGAAAAGCATTAAGCAGTTTGGTGTTTTGGTTGGTCAGGAAGTGAGTGTGAAGAATAAGTTCTACGATGTGGAGCAGGAAGTGAATTCCATGATTGATCAGAAGTTATTCAAAGAGTCGCAGTTGGTGCAGAATGATAGCCTGGACATGTATGAGATGATGGACCTGATTGTGGCTTCAGAGGATGAAGTGGCGATGGACTATTTACTTGATTTAGCTTTTAAAGTAAAACCGGTAGACCTGATAAACTTTGATCAGGAAACGGAAAAGATGGAAGTAGCCAAGAGAAGATATTTCTTTGATGAGAGTACTACGGAGCATTTGGAAAGAAAGGTGGTTGATGGGCAGGAGATTTTTACCTTGCCTACGCTTTCGGTAACAGAGGAGTCTAAAAAGCAAAAAGCGCAGAAGGCACAGCCAAAAGTTTTACAGTCTACTTTTGAAGCCTCTTTACTCAATAAGCAACATCAGGTTTTCTTCCAGGTGGGTTCTTCAGAGATGGAGGATAAATACAAACCGGAATTGCAGTCACTGCTGGAAGACCTGATGAAGTATGAGGATTTAGGTATTGAGATTTCCGGTCATGCCAGCCAGGATGGAGATGCGGCTACAAATGAAAAATTATCCAATGAGCGGGCCATTGAGGTGTTGAATTTCTTTAACCACAAAGGGGTGGTGAGAAGACGGATCAAAGCCAAAGGATATGGGGTGATTCAGGATGAGCAGGTGAGCAAGGAGCAGGCCCGAAGGGTAGACATTCGCCTGGTGGATTTAAAAACATACGAAAACTAAGCCGAATGATTCACCGCAAAATTGAGCGGGCTGAGCCAGGGGATTTTATTGATTCGAATGGCTCATATTTGGCTAAGTTTATTTTCTCCTCTTTCATATGCTTGGTTGGGGGAAGCCAGAAATAGGAAAAATTTCTTCCCATTTCCCCCTTTGTTGCTAAACGAGGATTGAAGAATAATTAATCTAGACTAAAATAAAAAGGCTGGCATTTTTGCCGGCCTTTTTATCTTTCATAATATTCGTTGAAGGGAACGGTAGTGGGCTTTTCTACTTTGTAGTCCAGGAAGTTCTGAGAGATATTGTTGTCCATCATGATGTTGAAGGGGGCAAGTCCCTGAGGGGCTTTAGGGTAATAAGCCAGTCTGATCTGCAGGGTTTTGAAGGTGAAATGGTCATTTCTCATTCTTATTCCTCCGCCAAAGGCACCATAAAAAGAGCCTCCGAAGGGGCTAAAATTATGCTCCGAAATAAAGGCCATGTCCGCAAAAGCGAAGAAAGCCATTCGAAAGCCTAAAGGTTGAAAGTCAGTAAATTTGATGGATTCAAACCGGATAAGGAATTGTTCCTGATCTCCCACTTTATCCGATCTAAACCCTCGTACATCCCTTTGGTCCAGCACTATTCTTTCGTTTTCCCGCCTGTTATAGCCTGTTACGTAATTCACTGTTATAAACTGCCTCAGTCTTAACTGATCCGGGCCCAGTAACTTACTGAAATATTGCATTCCGGTACGAAAAACCCCTTCATTATAGTTGGCGGGACCGAAGAATTGACCTGCGGCAAGTTCCCATCTCAAATATCCAATTTTCGGAAACGGCCGCCCGTGCGCATATTTAAACCCCAGATAGTCCCGGGTAGTAAATTCACTAAAATCTCGTCCTGCCAAAAGTTCTAAGCTCATCCCGAAAGGGATATCCTCATTTCTTCCGAATTCATACAAGAATTTGTCCGTATAATAATTCCGATTGGAATATCCAATATTTCCCAATAGCATAGTCCGATTATGATAAGGGAAATTTTCATCCTGCGCTACTGTTGGTCTTTCTAAAAATTGATCTTTAAAATATCGGGCTGAAAAGATGATTCTTTTCCGGTTGGAAAAGTCATTACAAGGGAACTTAAAGGCTCTCGATGCCCAATAATCCTGCGTAATGTGCTTGAAGCGAAATTCGTTATAGTCGGCACTATCAGGATCATAAACACTTGCAAATAGCCTTTGATATTGTACGGTGGCCCCGCCGGCCCAATTAAGTTCAGGGGTAAGGTAGCCCCGATACACATTGACTCCCAGAATGTCCTGAGGGTAAGTCTGTCGATAATCCAGCTGTACATCAATAAAACTTCGGCGAATATTTCGCATTCCCAATCGAAATCCATAACCCCAATGTGCTTGTTGGGTGGCTTCCTCGGTCATTTCATCCTCTACCCGGACTTGATCGAGGTAAATGGTGTTCCGGAAGGTCAGACCGGTGCCGAATAGGTTTCGGTGCCCAAGCATTAGTGAGCCTCTATCAAAACCCTTGGGAGCTAAACCCACTTCCAAGGGCATGATGTCCTGGGTTACCACAATTAAATTCACCAATTGCGGATTTAGCGGATCTTCCTGCACATAGATGCGTGCATCCCTGATATAGGGAAGACTACGTAAGATCCTTTCATTGTCCGCAATGGTGTTGGCATTGATGTCATCGCCAGCTCTGATGATCAGGTTGGTTTTAATATTCCAGTTTACGGTATTGACATGTGTTTTATTATAGGTTCGAACCCAGGGATTCTGCGCCGTTTTGGTGGTGTCATCCACATCTTCTAAAAACACGCCTACCTTTTTAATGCTAATGCTGTTGATGGTCTTTCCCTCAAATTGTTTGAAGCGCTCTGTGGAGTTTTCATCTTCGACAATTTCCTTAGAAGGAGGGATGGTGATAAAAGCATCTACCAGGCTTTTGCCTACCCAGGAGGTACTCATTTTATTTTTTAGGTTTAAATAAAACCGACGGTTGACATCCTCCGGCCTTAAGACCTCCTCTTTAGGGATAAAATGATAATCTTTGGTTACGCTATCCACAGGATTGAGGAAAGCGGGATGTCGGGGGCAATTAAAGCACAAGCCGCCCTGTGCGGAAACCGAAGTATTCGTCAGAAAAAAGCACAAAAATAGCGTTAGACTTAGCCAAAAGCCTGTTATGGTAGGGGTAACGATATGTCGCGTATCATTCAAACACAAAGGACTTAGTCAATAAACAGGTTTATTTGCGTAAAAAGTTTGGGCACTCTAAAATATCAAAAAAAATAGCTGTTATTCCTCAAAATAACAATATTCAATGTTTAGTTCAACGATTGCCTACTTGATTCGTTTTTTTTAGGGATAAAAAAATCGGCATCTGGAAGGATGCCGATTAGATTGTTATAAAAAGTCAATGTCATTGTGAAAAGGAATCTTCATTAATCGCCTTAAGGCGTGATCCACTGTTTCCTCTTCGTATAATACCTGATAGATACTTTCGGTGATAGGAGCGCGAACGCCAAAGTGTTCACAAAGCTTTTTCATGATCCTTACCGTCTTTACGCCCTCCGCCACTTCCTCCATGGAAGTAATAATGTCTTTTAGTTTTTCTCCTTGAGAGAGGCGGTATCCTACCGTATAATTACGGCTAAGCTTTGAGGTGCAGGTCGTCACTAAGTCCCCAATGCCCGCTACCCCAAGGAAGGCTTCGGTATTTCCACCTAACATTTTGCCCAGGTAGATGAATTCTACCAAGCCCCGACTGATTAATAGTCCGCGGGCATTTTCACCAAAGCCCAGGCCCGAAATAGCGCCGGAAGCAATGGCTAAAATATTCTTTAAAACGCCTGCAAGCTCAATACCGATCAGCTCTTTGGAGCCAAAAACCTGAAATCTCTCCGAGCGAAGCAGTCGTTGTCCTTCCTTGATGACCTCATCGAAATGACTGGCCACCACAGTAGCCGCCGGGTGCTTTTCAGCTAATTCCCTGGCCAAATTAGGCCCTGCCAGGCATCCGGTTCTTACCACTACAGATTCTTCCGAGATCACCTCGCTCATTGTTTTTACATTTTCCCGGCTTACTTCATAGACGGCCTCCAGGTCCTCTAAAATATGGCTGGGAAGATCCAGTCCTTTGGTGCCATGAATCAACATATGGTAGGGACGCAAATGAGGAGAAAGGTCTTTCATCATTTGCCGGAAGGAGATGGAAGGTACTACCGGAAAAATCACATCACATCTATCGGCAAGTTCTCCATAGTCGGTAATACAGGAAATTCTTGCGGAAATCTGCTGATTATTATAAAAACGATCCACATTAATCGCCTGAGCCACCTGCTCCTTACGTGCATAAACCAATACCTCACTGTTCTCTGCCAGCAGATTGGCCACGGCAAGCCCAAAGCTTCCCGATCCGATTACCCCTACGGGTTTATGTTGGTTAACATTCATAGTGTTCGGCGCTTAAGGTTAAATCGTAATATGTTCATCCAGATGGTATCCATCCAGGCGATTGTGGTAATAGAAGAGCAGGTTCATGTCCTCCGATTGTATTCTCTGTTGGTCTTTCGCTATATACAGGGCCTGCTTGGAATGGTACATTCCAACATTTCTAATGCCGGAGGCAATCATTTTATCCAAATCCAGGTCCTCCCTTAACAGGTGGTCAGCAACTTCAATTTTTCCCTGCTTTTGCATTGCCTTAATCGTTTCCAGGAGTTTGGCGAAATTCTGTTTGAAGGCTTCGTAATCAATGATCAGTTCCTCCTCCGGTAGCCTCAGTAAATTAAAGAAATCTATTCGGCTATGCTTTTTCTTCAGCATCTGATAGGCAATAAATGCCGACAGATTACTTCCCTGCACACAGTTGATATCGTAATAAGCTTTGGAAATTTTATCCCCCAACATACGCGTATACTGGTGCTCCCGCTGGTGGTCGATATTAATTTCGCCATTCTTGACAAAATAGTCGCGAACATCAACCACTTTGTTGCGGCTGTCCAGGCTTTCGCCTTTTTCATTGACCAAATTACCCACTACATCCATAGGTTCTCCCAGGGAAACGGCGATAGAGGAGCCTCTGGTAAAGAATTTGATTAAAAATTTAAGGATTTTGTAGGAGTCCGAATATTCATCATTCTCCACATAATAGCGTTCCTGTCCTTTTAGCTTCAGGTACTGGTCAATCAGCTCAGGAGCTTCTAAAACGAAGTTATAATTGATGACCAAAGGGACTACATAAATCTTGCGGTCTTTATTTTCGTCAGTACTGGTGAAATTGTAGCGTTGTGCTTCAATGGCTGTGCTCAATAAGCCCAATTTCAACTTTTTCTCCATCTTTCCTGAGCGAGAACGGGTACCGCCCGGGAAAAACAGGGAATGCGCTCCCTCACGAATCGCTTTGGAGGAATACGTTTTCAGCGCCTCCAGATAAATCTGGTTTTTCTTTCTTCGGTCTACCTTATAGGCGCCAAGGCTATCCATAAAATAAGCGAAGATTTTAATATTGAAAAGATTCAGACCCGCCCCATAAATAAATGGCGGAAGGCCTAAACGGTGAATGACATAGCCTAAAAGGACGGAGTCCAGATTGGAAAAATGCGTAGGCACCAAAATGATGGTTCCCTTTTTCGCCAATGTTCGGATTTTATCTCCTGCCCCTTTGATTTTTATTTTCTCGTCCAGGGTGTAGTCATTTTTGAAAATACCCGTGAACTTATGCAGCTTGGCCGCATTCAGCAGGCGGGTTAATCCAAAAGTTACCACCGTACGAGCCAGGCGGTAATGAGAAGGTTTGAAGTTTCCAGCGATTTCTTCCGCATAGCGACTGACCACTTTATGGACCATCACCCGCAATTGTCCCATTTTTTCTTCCTCAGAAGATTGTTTATGGGAAAGGGCGCCCAGTTCTGAGCGCAGACTGTTCCAGAATTTACGGTCATCCTCCGGGTCAACATCCCATGGATTTTGTTTAATTCTTAGTCGTTCCTTAAAAACCGTAGTTTCCAATTCTTCAATCAGAGCAGCACTGGAACGTCTGTTTTCCAATAGCCTTTCCAGGCTTTCATCTGCTACTGCCTTGACAAAAGCCTTTCGGTTGCGGGCCATTTTTACTACTGGCCAACGCGAAAGATCCCCCTCGATGGGTTGGTAATTAGAGTTGTCAGGACTTTTTGCCTTCTCCTTCATGTGCATTAATTACTGATTGGAGTTCCCTCTCAGGTTTCCCCTAATTGTATGGAACCGCCATTTTTTATACGGGCATACTCCATACTCCAAGCTGCAAAAATACTATTTTTTTTGATTTTATCGGAGCGGCTGTCCTTAATTTCCTGCAATTTTTCGACTTTAATGTTAAGATCCTGAGAAGTTGATGGTTGTAATTTTATGGAGGGGAATTATTCCTTG
Source organism: Persicobacter diffluens (assembly GCF_036244895.1). Taxonomy (NCBI): domain Bacteria; kingdom Pseudomonadati; phylum Bacteroidota; class Cytophagia; order Cytophagales; family Persicobacteraceae; genus Persicobacter; species Persicobacter diffluens. Next base: position 2,274,883 of record NZ_BQKE01000001.1, on the reverse strand, counting down.
CACAGTTCCGATAATTTGGCGATCAGCAGGATGTAGCTGCAATCGGATACTTTCCTCCTGACCCTCATAATGAAATTTAATCAGGATTTGATCCAAGCCAGGCTGGCGTGGAGGCTGGAAAGAGGCCGTTTGAGGGCTGGGGAAATGAAGTGCCTGGTTTTCCAATGCCTGTGGCCAAAGCTGAACAGGATATTCGAAAAATACTATTTTTTTCTTCAGTTGAGGGAGCTTTCCATTGAGCCAGCTACAAAAGGTCATTAATTCCTTATGCGGGATGGATAGGGGGAATCGTCTTTCGTAATTTTTACCATAAATGGTCAGCATCATTTGGCCACGCCAGCCATAATAAAAACAGAGAAAGCCAAAGACGAGCACAAAAAGTAAAGAAATGCCTGAGTTTATGGTGTGGGTGAGGAAGGCGACAATTGCCAAAGGCATAAGGATTCCACCCAAAAACACCCAACCCATTTTTTTTCTTAATTCCACCTGGAGCTGATTCACCTCCCCTAAAGGAAAGGAAAAGCTTTTTTCTGAATGAAAAATCCATAGGCTTCGATTGGAGAGTAATGCTTTATTCACATTTTTCTCACCAGCATTTAACGGGCATTCGGCCAAAGCGGCTTCCGGCTTTTTTGTTTCCATTTATATTTTATTGCAGGATATTCAGTGTTGAGACAAAAATGTGAAATCTTTTGTGTTAGTTTGAACAATCTTTCAAAATAATCCAATTAATTTCTAGATGATGCAGGTTTTGGTCCTGGGGTTATATATACTCCTTTTAATGGTGATTGGCTGGTTTTCTTCCCGAAAAATTAAAAATGAAAGTGATTTTTATGTTGCAGGTGAGCAGGGGAGTGCCTGGAAGGTCAGTGGGAGTCTGATTGCGACAGTACTGGGTAGCTCGGCCATTATCGGCACTATGGAGTTGAGTCAGAAGCAGTCCTGGGCCGCGGCCTGGCTGTTGCTTTGTGGAGTAATTGGCCTGGCGGCATTATACCCCTTGGCCGGAAGAGTGAAACGATTAGGGAAATTTACCTTGCCGCAACTGTTATCCGATTTTTATGGAGATACCGCCGGCCGTATTGCAGGCATGATGATCGGCTTGGCCTGGATGGGAATTATTGCCGCTCAAATTATGGGTGCGGCGAAAATCCTCTCGGCCTGGATGGACTGGCCTGTGCTTCATACGATGTATGGCAGCACGTTGGTCATCACGGTTTACACCATTTTGGGTGGGCAGTGGTCGGTGATCAAGACGGATTTCTGGCAATCGATCATTATTTTGATGGCCTTGTATTTGACCGGTTATTTTTTAATGAGTGTTGAGGGAGCGGTTCCCCTGCCAAAATTGACGGACCATTTTCCATTTGAAGTAAATTTTCAGCCGGTTGATCTACTTTTATTATTGTTAACTTATGCCTCCACTTTTTTGGTTGGCCCAGATATTTACTCTCGTATCTTTTGCGCTAAAGATGAATTTTCGGCGAAAAGGGCAGTGCTGATTTCGGTGGTGATCATTCTTCCATTGGCTTTTCTGGTACCCTATTTGGGGATGAAAGCCATGACGATTTATCCGGATGAGGTAGATGTTTTTCATGCCTTTGTCGGTGTGGTTCAAAACCATCTGCCGGGTTTTTTGGGTATCCTGATGATTCTGGCTCTTCTTTCTGCAGTGATTTCTTCTGCAGATACTACTTTGCTATCCGCCGCTTTAATTTTAGGGCAGGTGATCAAACCGAAAGTGGCGCTACCGGTGAAGCAAAGTAGAATCTGGATGGTGGTTCTGGCCATATTAAGCTTCGGGCTGGCCTGGAAAATGCAATCGGTGATTGGTTCTTTGTTATTAGGATTATCTATTTATTCAGGTGCTTTTATTTTACCCATGGCTTTAGGCTTGATGGGATACCGGGGGAAACCGCTGTTTGTACATCTGGCCATGGTATTTGGGGGTGTGGTGGCCGGTATTGGAAAGTTTATAGCGAATAGTCAGCCGGAGCTAAGCGCCTTATTCATTTTTGCAGCCTTTGGCTTAAACCTGCTTTTCCTTTTCGTAGGCTTTGAAAAGTGGGAGAAGTTGCGGTAGGCTTTCTTGCCAATTTTCCTGACGCATGCGGTCCATCCTTTCGAGTTCTTGAAAAAATGCCGGAATAAGCGCGGTTTTAGATTCGGCATGCATGAAGCTCAATAGCGCTCGGTAGGCATCTTGAGTGGTTTTGCTAAAGGGCAGATCACTTAATAATTTTTCGATTTTTTGATGAACTTGCTCTTTCTCACAGGAAGTTAGGGCCTGAATGGAAAATATTTCAGGTCGGTGAAGGATGTTCAGTTTGATCGCATCCGGAGAAATATTGAAATGTTCGATCAAATATCGATGGTCTTTCTCCCAGGAATGGATGTTCATCAGGCTGATGGTGGGCTCCCATTTAATTTTGGCATGCGGTACTTCCAAAATTAATCGCTGGATGTTTTTTTCGAATAGTGACCACCGTAAATCTTTCCGGATGTATTCTCCGGCTTTTCCAACGGCATCTATGCTAATGCCTATTTCCAGTCGGGGGAATTTTTCCCAATACTCAATAATATCTTTGCCCTTAAAAGTAAGGGTGGAAAGGTTGGTGTTGTAGCGTAATAGGGTGTCTGTTTTTTGCTGCACAAGGAGGAAGTCCAGAATTTCCCAATGTTCCGGAATTAAAATAGGTTCTCCACCCGCAAAATAAAAGTCACGCGCCGTTTGAAGGCTTCCATGAGTGAAGTCTTTCCAGGATTTTTCCTCAAAGGCATGGATCAATTTTTTGTCAGAGGCGGTTCTGTTCAGGCTTTTAGCTTCTTCAAACCATTTGGTACTGTTGCCATGGAAACAGCTTCTGCAGCGCAGATTGCATTGATTGGAAAATCGGAGGTCCCAGGACTCCGGCTTGAGCTTAATTTTTCCTTCGGGATTAGTATGAAGGATTTTCTCTCTGAATACTTCGAAATATCGCTTGATGGCTTCCGTTCTTAAACTATCGCCCTGAGCGGCCTCCATTTTATAGCAGGACTGGCACCTTTTCTCCTGCTCGTCTGCCAAAAGCTTTTTCCGAAATCTATTGGCAGGTTTTCCCTGAAATATCGCTTCGGCGGATTGTTCTTTCACCCTTCCAAAATGAAGGAAGTTGCTGCAGCAGGGCGTAACTTTTCCATCAGTAAAAACATGCAAATGCAACCAGGGTAAGGGACAGAATGCCTGGGTTTGCAGCCAGGCTTCCAGTGGCGCATTTTCATGGGCAAGTTTGGAAATGGGGGATGATGCGGTCATGCTTTTATTTCAGTACTGAAAGTAAGGTATTGCACTTCATCTCCGTTTCCTGCCATTCTTTTTCCGGATTGGAATCAATGGTAGCACCTGCTCCGGCATAAAAAATGGCTTCATTTTTTAATAATTGCATGCACCTTAAATTTACAAAAGCGTAGGATTCGCCATCGGTATTGATGGGCCCCAGATAACCGGAGAAAAAAGCACGATCATGTTTTTCTTCTACCAGTAAAAATTGCTCACTTTCTTTCAGAGGCATACCACAAACAGCAGAAGTGGGATGGAGCAGATCAATCATTACGCCTCCTAAGTCCGGAAAGTTGATGGCCTTGGTATCAATTTCGAAAGTCGTTTTCAGGTGAATTAAATTACCTGCACGAGCCGTCTTAGGGCCATTTTCAATAAATTCCCGTATGCGTAATTTTTTTAAAATGCCAATGATATAACGACTTACCAATGCCTGTTCCTCGATTTCTTTTTGTTTCCAGGCCACATCTTTGAGGTCCATATTTTCCTCATAGGCCTGAGTGCCGGCAAGTGCAACGGTATGGAAAATTTTCTCCCGATCCATATGGATTAATATTTCAGGAGTAGCTCCCAGCCAACTGCCGGTTTCTGACATGCTCACAAAAGAGACAAAAGCATTGGGGTATTTACAGGATAGCTTCCAGAGGGTGTCCATTAGTTGGAAGTGCTCCAAAGCCATTTTTTTGCATTTGGAGGGGACAAATTTTTCCATTTTACCATCCTGAATTTGCTGGATGCCCTTTTCTACTAATTGGATGAAATCTTCCCGGTTTCCCATGGTGGACTGTTCATTTCCGACTAGTTGATGATACTGCCAGTCCGAGGGAAGGTTGTCCGTGGATAATTGTTGGTTTATTTCGTCTCTTAGGGGGTAATATTCTGCTTGATTGGCCTTAACTTCATCATCTCCTAAAACCATTTCTAAATGTGCCTGAAGATAATAGGCGGCTTTCGCGTTTTTGTTTTCGAAAGGATTAAAAATGAATCCCGAAGGTAAATTTTCAATGGCCTCGCCACAAGTGTGGGTTTCTTCACGGGTGTCAATCATCAGCTTGAAGCGGTCTTGGTGCGGCAGGCGGTAACAGGCCACACCATAACCTTTTTTCAGGGCTATTTTGATCACATTTTCAAAGGTGATAATTGCTTTTTCAATTTGGATTTTAGCTTGCGCAAGGGGAGTATTCATATTAAATCAACGCTTCGTTTAACACCGGCTTCATTTTTTTTCAATCACTGCCACAGTCAGGCGGTGAATACTTAAAAGTCTTTCTTCTTCATCCTGGATTTTGATCTCCCAAACATGTGTCGAACGTCCGATGTGTATGGCTTTGGCTTTCCCAAATACCATGCCCGCTCTCACGGATCTGATATGATTGGCATTGATGTCCAGTCCCACACAATGGTGAGTTTTGGTGTTAATGCAAAGGGTGGCCGCCATAGAGCCTAAGGTTTCGGCCAATGCCACTGCTGCGCCTCCATGTAATAAACCGGCCGGTTGGTGGTTAAATGGCCCCACCGGCATGCTGGCACATAGATAATCCTCCCCAATGGCGGTGTATCGTATGGATAATGTTTCCATAAGGGTTCCCTTGTTCCGGGCATTCAATTCTTCCAAATTTTGGTGAATGTTGAGCATATATTTGGGTTTATTTAAGGATTTTGGCCATTTTGTAAGCCATGTGCCATTTTTTTAATGGATGCAAACGCAAAAATAGGGAAAAAATGAAAAGGAAGAAACTATACATCATTCGTCATGGGCAAACAGATCTGAATAAAAAAGGAATCGTGCAGGGCAGTGGGGTGGATTCCTCACTAAATGATCTGGGAAGGGCGCAGGCCAGTGCTTTTTATGAGAAGTATAAAGATTTTCCATTTGAAAAAGTTTATACATCTGCCCTTAAGCGCACCAAGGAGACCGTGCTGCATTTTGAGGAGGCCGGCTTTGTGCCTCAGGAATTGCCCGGGCTGAATGAGATTTCCTGGGGCGTGGTAGAAGGCAAAAGTCCTACTCCAGAAAATAAGGCCCGCTATCAGGCTTTATTGCAAGCCTGGGCTGATGGGGACCTGTCTCAAAAATATGAGGGGGGCGAGAGCTTACAGGAAGTGGTTGATCGCCAAAAAGTGGCGATTGATCATATTTTAGCTCAGGAGGAAGAATGTGTGCTGGTGGCCATGCATGGCAGAGCGATGCGGATTCTTTTAGGTTGGTGGGTGAATGATACCTTAATCGGGATGGATCAGTTTTCTCATTCCAACCTGTCCTTATATGAAATTGATTGGGAGTCGGATAAAGGCCCTAAGATTGTACGATTTGACGATCGCTCTCATTTAGAACATTTATAATCGCTATTCAGGAATAGTCAGGTATAGCATAAAATACCTGACTATTTTTTGGCTCGTCACAGCCTTAATAGATTACCTCTGCTCTATTGGTTGTATAAATTCAAAGTGAGGGTTGCTGCTAAGGCGGCTGTTTCTGTTCTTAATACACTTGGTCCTAAGGAAACTTTTTGGAATCCACCGGCTTGCGCCATAGTGATTTCCTCCGGGTCAAAATCACCCTCCGGCCCAATAAACATCTGATAAGATTGCTTAGGTTGGATTAAATCTTTTAAGTGATTAGGGTTCGCGCTGTCCACATACGCAATGAATTTTTGTGCATTTTCATCAATTTCTTGCGTCATCCAATCTTTAAAAGAAAGCGCTTCATCAATTTGTGGTAAAAGTGCTTTTTTCGACTGTTTCATAGCAGAAATAGCTTTCTTTATCAGTCGGTCAGTCTTTAAGATCCTTCTTTCAGAATGCTTGCAAATAACAAAGCTAATGCGGTGAACCCCAATTTCAGTCGCTTTTTCCACTAACCATTCAATGCGGTCCAGGTTCTTGGTGGGAGCCACAATTAAATGGATATGGAAGCCATTCAGGAATGCAATGTTTTCCTGACTCAGGATCTTAATACCCACTTTTTTATGGTTGGGTTCCGTGATTTCTGCTTTATAAAGGGTGCCAAGGCCATCCGTAATATCGATGGGATCACCGGCTTTTTTTCGAAGTACTTTGATACAGTGTTTGGACTCATCGGGCTCTAAATATAGAGCACCGTCTCTTAGTCCGGGTTGGTAAAATAGCGCCAAAATAAATAAAGGTTTATTCTAGGGTAAAAATAAAAAAAACTACCGAGAATCACTCAGTAGTTCAGTTGTCCTGCGATTTTATTCTTTTTAAGCCGGATTGTTCATGCTTAAAACCTTCTTTACTGCAAGGTAGGAAAAATGACGGATAAGTTCTCTATTTCAATTTTTCCCCAAGGAAGCAGATGAATGAGGAGATAGTAAGCTTGCCCAAATTTGAGCTATTTATAAATCAGTAATTACGATTTTATTGAATTGAAATTAAGTCACTTAAGGTGATTCGCTTCATTTGCCGGTGAATAATTCGGGTTAAATCAGGGCTTGTATAAGTGAATAGTGTCCTTATGACTTTAGTTTTTTTACCAGTTCAATGTAATTCAGCATGGCATCTTCCTTAGACATGCCCTTTAATTTTTCCCATGCCTGGTGCTTGGCAATGGCCTTAAAGTCAAACATGGCCGGCTTTGCTTCTCCATTATCTCCTTCCTTGGCTTGTTTGAAATGCGCATAAAGGGATAAAAGATCTTCATTGGAGGGGCGTTCAGTTAATGTCTTAGAGGCCACTACCGCCTTTTCGAATAGTTCAGTTAAGTTTTGGGTCATAATGGTTTTGTTTTTACTTAAACTACAAATTTTTACATTCATATTGAAAAATTAGTTTCCATTTCTTTCCCGAATTAGGAATCGATGTATGATAATGGGAAAAAAGCAGGAGAATGTTCGGCCAAAAAGTGCGTTTTGGGCTTGAAACGTACATGATAAAAAGTTGGCACAGTATTTATAATATCCTGACTATGATGCTCTTATATTATTTCAATCAATTATCATTTAAGGTCAAATATCAATACACGAAAGAGTTTGGTCGTTTGATCGCTTATCGGGACGAGGAAAAACAAAAAATTAACCTCTATTATGTGGGGCAATTTTTTGTGGAGGTATGGTATGATCCGGAGACCAACTTATTGACGGATATCAAATCATTTAAAAATGCGACCAGCTTGGAGCCTTACTTGGGGGAAATCAATATTTCTTCTGTATTTGTAAATTAATCCATAGCGGATTGCCGTCATTATTGGGAATTGGTTAAACCTTTTAACTATCTTTGCGGCATGAGTACGATTGTATCCCCATCTTTATTGGCTGCAGATTTTGCCAATTTGCAGCGCGACGTAGAATTAGTGAATGAAAGTGCAGCCGAATGGGTGCACATAGATGTAATGGACGGTATGTTTGTCCCCAATATTTCTTTCGGGGTTCCGGTTTGTGAGGCGATTAACCGCCATGCAAAGGTCTTTCAGGATGTTCACCTGATGATTGAGGAGCCAGGAAAATATGTGGAGGCATTCAGAAAAGCAGGAGCAGATTTGATCACTGTACATTACGAGGCTTGTAGACACCTACATCGAGATATTCAGTTAATTCACAGTACTGGAGCAAAAGCGGGTGTGGCCCTGAATCCACATACGCCGGTAGCAGTACTCGAAGAGGTAATTGAAGATTTGGATTTGGTGCTGTTAATGTCTGTAAATCCCGGTTTTGGAGGTCAGAAATTGATTCCAGGGATTTATAACAAAGTACAACGCCTAAAAGAATTGATCGAAAAGAAAAACAGTAAAGCGTTGATAGAGGTAGACGGTGGCGTAAATGCAGATTCAGCACCAAAGTTAGTGGAAGCTGGCGTGGATGTATTAGTGGCAGGAAGTTACGTTTTTGGGTCGGAGGATCCGAAAGCTACCATTCAACAATTAAACGAACTTTAAATCAAAGGTCAGAGCGGTTGATAATCAATCGCTCTTTTTTTACCTTTCCTGATGACGCCAAATGCTGGGGTCATTTTTTCATTTTATACCATTACCAATGCGCTTTCAACCTCGGCCTCAATTTTCTAAAACTCAATTTTCTGGCTTTTTTTTACTGGCGTTTTACTTTTTCCTGTCCGGAGCTTCGGTATGGGGACAAACCATAGATTTGAAAGGAAGGATTATCGATCAGTATGATTATAGCCTCTCTTTTGCGCAAGTTATCGGACAAAATTTTAAGGGCCAGAGCCAGACGGATTCGCTGGGGAATTTTGAAATTGCGGTTCCTGATTCTTTACAAATTGTACGCCTAAAAATATTTCACCTTAATACAAATGCGGAGGAGTATGCGCTTCCGCTGTCAGACTGGAAGGGACATCAATTAATTCGCCTATTTCTTAGCGGAAAGAAATTGGAAGAGGTGGAAATCAGTGGTGATCGTTGGGATGATACTCGTCGGCAGGCCGGTGTAGTCACTATTGAGCCGGAGCAAACGGTGAATATGCCTACGGTAGGCGGAGAATTTAATCAGGTTATCGCTTTGCTGCCCGGGGTGAGTAGTAATTCAGAGCTTTCTTCTAGTTATTCGGTAAGAGGTGGTAGCTTTGATGAGAATTTGGTTTATGTCAATAATATGCCCATTTATCGACCCTTTTTGGCGGCCCAGGGGCAGCAGGAGGGGTTGAGCTTCGTGAATGGGGATATGGTTTCGGGCGTTACTTTTTCTGCAGGAGGCTGGCAGTCGAGATATGGCGATAAGATGGCTTCCGTTTTAAATATTGACTATCGCCATCCGGATCGAACAGGAGGAAGTGCCGAAGTTGGATTACTGGGGGGGAGTTTGTTCCTGGAGCAAAAGGTTAATGAAAGAGGTGGTTGGATGATTGGTGCCCGACACAAAAGAACGGATTATCTATTGGGGACATTGGAAACGGAGGGAGAATATAAGCCTCGTTTCACTGATGTGCAGGCCTTTGGTCATTATCGCTTATCCAAAGATCTAGCAGATCAAAACCGATATACTGAGCTGGAATTGTTGTTTGGTTATGGTAGAAATCAGTATTCGGTTATCCCCACCAGTCGAAGAACGGAATTTGGGACGCTTAGTCAGCTTTTAAGTTTTACCGTGGCCTTTCAGGGGCAGGAGGAGTTGAACTACCAAACCATGCAGGCTGGCCTAAGATTAATTCGAAAGTGGAATACCCAATGGAAATCCGAATTTATTGCTTCCGGCTTTGGGACAGCTGAGCGAGAGCATATAAATGTCCAGAGTAATTATCGTTTGTGTGATATCGTCGGGGGAGGTGGTCCCAATGATTGCGCCACCATTATCGGCATAGGTGGGGAGTTTCATTATGCCCGAAATGCCTTGGATGCCGAAATATTGAGCTTGCAGTCGCATCATGAAGTTCAAATTGATGAAAAGCGTCGGCTGTCTTTTGGCCTGGAATGGAATGGACAGGCATTTGATGATCGGCTGAAGGAATATAAAATTGTAGAAGATGGGGGAGAGGAACTGGAAGTGATTGATCAGGCGGATGAGCACCATCAAATATTTAAATATTGGCTGTCTGGCTACGGACAATATGATTGGGAGCCCCTGAGTGGCTGGTCATTGACGGCCGGCTTGCGTGCCATTTATAATCAGCAATCCGGAGAGGTACTTTTTAACCCAAGACTGCAAACGGCCTATCAGCTCCCGTCTAATCCTGATTGGGTGCTCCGGGCTGCTGTGGGAAAGTATGATCAACCTGCTTTTTATCGGGAAATGCGACGTCAGGATGGAACATTAAATGAAGATTTACTAGCGCAAAAATCATGGCATTTTTTGGCAGGTTTTGACCGGATGTTCCAAATGTGGGACCGCCCCTTTAAGCTGGTTTCGGAGCTTTGGTACAAAAGGATGTCAGATATGGTGCCCTATGATGTAGATAATGTACGCCTCCGATATTATGGGGAGAATGTGGCGGACGCCTACGCGGCCGGGGCAGACCTTTTCTTAAGTGGGGAATTCATTCCGGGGACACAATCCTGGGTAAGCCTCGGGGTAATGAAAACCGAAGAGTATATTCCCGAATACGGCTGGCAGCCACGGCCAACGGATCAGCGGTTTCGTCTGGGTTTGTATTTTCAGGATCATCTGCCTAATATTCCTTCGGCCAGGGTGTTTGTCCGTTATTTCTATGGGAGTGGGCTTCCTTTTAGTCCGCCGGGAAGTTTGGAAGGTCGAAATAGTTTGACAGGCAAAGCTTATAATCGGGTAGATTTGGGTTTTTTTAAAGTTTTTGAATTAAATTCAGGCTTAGAAAAGTATAAAAACCCGCTGAATTTATGGCTTGGTTTAGAGTTGCTTAATGCTTTTGGTATTGATAATGTTATTTCTTATAACTGGGTGAATGCCACTGGTGGCGGTCAATATGCCATTCCTAATTCCTTGTCGGCACGGTTTTGGAATATGAAAATTAAGGTAAATTTTTAATTAAATATCGCTTAGCATGAAACTTACCCTTAGAAAATTTTTGTTTTTCGCTGTAGTGGCGACAATTACTTGGGGCTGTCAGAAACGCACGGTGACACGTGTATCGCCGGATCAGCAAATTGATTTAAGTGGCCGTTGGAATGATACGGATTCCAAAATGGTAGCACAGGAGATGATTTCAGATGTCATGACGCGTCCATGGGTAGAGGAGCATTTACGTGCAACGGGTAAAAAACCGGTCGTCATTATCGGTTCCGTCAAGAATAAAACTTCCGAGCATATTGATCCGGAAGTGTTTATTAAGGATATGGAGAAGGAATTTATCAACTCTGGTAGAGTGCGTGTGGTACAAGATGCTTCTTTCCGTGAGAAAATCCGCGAAGAACGTGCTGATCAGTCAGATTTTGCATCTAAAGAAACCGCCAAAGGTTGGGGTAAGGAGTTAGGTGCAGACTATATGATGTTTGGTGTGATGACTTCCATTACAGATGCCTATAATAAAAAGAAAGTGGTGAATTATAAGGTCAACCTGGAATTGGTGAATTTGGAAACCAATGAGAAAGTGTGGTTGAATGATAAGGAAATTAAAAAGTACATCACGAACTAATTTAGTGGTTTATAAATGGCGATTAGATAAGGAGTAGTGTATATTCATTACTCCTTATCTTTTTGGAGCGGATTTTAAGCCACACCATTCGACTACAAATTCAAAATCACTGGAACCGATTCCCGATGAATTTTCAATAATAGCTTTGCTATTCATTTAAAGTATTTTGGGGCTTAATTCCATAATAGTCAGATTTTTGTAGTGAATTTTGGGTTTGAAATTAAACCTCTTTATAACGAGTGAATCTTCCAAATTCTACCGATTGATATCATGAGATCATCCAGTTTTTTTGCTCTTCTTTTTATACTCGGCCTGACCTCCTGCGCAACTTATTATCAGATCAACCAGAAGTTTAATGCTGAGTTTGAATCCGGTAAAATCAGTCAGGCTGAAAAAACCCTTTCCTCTGATAAAAAAGGAGAGGAGGGCCGAAACCGCTTCCTTTATTTGGTGAATATGGGAGTGGTAAATTCTCTGATGGGCAATTATGATTTAAGTAATGACTACTTTGAAAAGGCCTATGTGTTCGGAGAAGATTTTAAAAAGAATTATGGACAGGAAGCATTAGCAATGGTTTCCAATCCCATGGTGACTACTTATCCGGGAGAGGATCATGAGCATTTATTACTGCTCTATTACAAAGCATTGAATTATTTGATGATGGGCGATACGGAGAAGGCTTTGGTGGAGTGCCGGAGATTAGATATTCGTCAATATGCCCTTTCGGATAAATATAAATCCGAAGCCAAATACCGTAAAGATGCTTTTGTCCACACCCTGATGGGCATTTGTTATGATGCTGACCGGGATTATAACAATGCTTTTATTGCGTACAGAAATGCTTACGAAATATTTAAAAATGACTATAAAAAGCTTTTTAACTTAGAAGCTCCTTATCAATTAAAGGAAGATCTGATCCGAACGGCGCTTTTGTCCGGCTTTCCCGATGAAGCAGACCAATACCGGAAGGCCTTTAATATTGATTATCAGTTACCGAAAAATTACCGAAAGCAGCAGGGGGAATTGGTGTTTTTCTGGAATAATGGCCTGGGTCCGGTCAAAGCGGAGTGGAGTGTAAACTTTACCCTGGGAAATAATGCCGGTATGGTTACTTTTGCGAATCAAGACCTGGGGATGAATTTTGCTTTCCCTTATTCTCCGGGAAAGGAGGGTAATGATCTTTCCAATCTGCAGTTTGTACGGGTGGCCTTTCCAAAATATGTGGAGCGCCCGGCGGCTTTTCAAGGAGCGCAATTAGTTGGGAATGGAGAAACTTACCCTTTGAATAAGGTGGAGGATGTGAATGCAATTGCATTTAAAACCTTACAGGAGCGGATGCTTTTAGAGTTTAGTAAAAGTTTGTTGCGCGTGGCGATCAAAAAGTCTGCGGAATATGCTGTGCGACAGGAAAATGAAAATGCCGGTTTCGCTGTGGGGATTTTAAATGCATTGACTGAAAAGGCAGATACTCGGAACTGGCAAACCATCCCTCATACCATTTATTACAGCAGAGTACCTTTGAATGAAGGGGTCAATGAATTTGATCTGAACATTCAATCCAGTGTAGGGCCTCAAATGAATCAAAAGCATCATTTTAAATTTGAAGGAAGTCCACGCAAAACAGTTTTCCAAACCTTTTATTCCCTGGAGATTGATCCACGCTGGAAAATGCCTTACTACTAAGAAAAATAAAAAAACTACCGAAATCCGGTAGTTTTTTATTTGATGTAGTTTTTTTGTGAAATTTGTAATAATTAATAGGCTTATTAAATGAGATATTCATGTAGTTTTTGCTTAAAAAAGGCTAAAATTGCAATACATGACTAATCGGCACTTTATGGCTTCCAAAACCGTCTGGATTATAGGGGCTTCCTCAGGAGTAGGTAAAGCTTTATTATATGAATTCTTAAATAGAGATTACAGGATTATCGTATCCTCCAGTGATGCCCAAAAACTTCAGGCGGCAGTTCGCGAGGTAGTTTATGTGGAAAAGGATTTATTGGTAAAACCATTAAACCTGGAACAACCTGATACTTTTCCCGATATCGTTGATGAAGTATTTCGGTGGGCAGAGGGATCTATTGAATCGGTTATTTTTTCAGCGGGTATTGGGCAAAGGTCATCTTTCGTGGATTTGGAGTACTGGGTATTTGAAAGGGTGATGCAGGTTAATTTTATGAGCTATACTTACCTTACCAAATTAATCCTGCCATATTTTGAAGCTGCACAGGCCGGTAGATTTGTAGTGCTGAGTTCCGTGCAGGGTAAATTTGGAATTCCTAATCGGACCGCCTATGCCGCTAGCAAACATGCTTTGCATGGCTTTTTTGATAGTTTAAGGGCTGAAAATTTCCCTTGGTTAAAAGTCTTATTAGTATGCCCGGCTTATATCAATACAGAATTTGCTTTTCATGCCATGCTGAGCAATGGAAATGAGCAGGCAAAACAAGATAAAGGGCAGGCGCATGGGATCTCTCCTGAAGAGTGTGCCGAGGATATCCTTAAAGCCATTGATAAAAATAAGCGGGAGATCGTGATGGGCAAATGGCAGCAGCGTATTGGAGTCTGGATTAAGCGCTTTTTCCCGGCATTGCTGGAGCGGATAGTGAGGGCCAGGGTAAAAAAAAAGGTTGACCAATCAATCGCCAACCCTTCTGATTTTTAATTATAATGATGCACGACCTGAGGCAATAATTCAATTTTTATTGCGTGTATCCAAGCCTTCCAAATTTGGTTCTCTAAAATTTTAAAAGCCCAATATTGGCAAAGCTTGCTTTCCCCTTATTTATCTGCTTCGATAGAAAAAATGCCAAATTGGGAGTTTTTCCATCTGCAGCTCAATGAGGATTTAACCCGAATCATTCACCGCTATATTTATTAATCAATCGTATGTGGCTTATTTTCAATTTCTTAAAACTTATCTTCTTTGAGTTATAATAGCCCGGATTTGGGCAAGCTAGCTTTCTCCTCATTCATCTGTTTCGTTGGAAAAAACTCGAAATAGGAAACTATTCCTTCATTTTTTCCGCCTTACAGCTAAACGAGGATTAAAGCATGAATAATCCGGGTTAAGCGTGCCTCATTCGGTTTATTGTTATTATATCTTCTGAAGTACCTTTGCTGCAATGGTTTCTCCAATGGCCAGAGATGCGGTAGCAGCAGGAGAAGGCGCATTACAAACATTTACCACCTGCTTGGTCTCATAAATGAGGAAATCATCCACTAAACTTCCATCTTTTTTGCAGGCCTGTGCTCTGATTCCGGCGCCACCAGCTACCAAGTCTTTTTCCTGAATAGACGGCATTAATGCCTGCAGAGCTTTGGTAAAGGCTGATTTGCTGAAAGAACGGTACATTTCCCCCATACCGGTTTTCCAAAATTTGGAAGCCACTACCTGAAAACCCTTAAAAGTTAAGGTTTCCAAAAGCTCTCCCAGATTGATTTGCATTTTTTTATAACTCTCCCGGCCAAAAGCCAGAACCGCATTCGGGCCGGCTTCTACACCACCTTTCATCATACGGGTGAAATGAACGCCCAAAAACGGGAAATTAGGATCCGGCACTGGATAAATAAGGTTTTTAACCATATTGGTTTTTTCAGCACTCAGTTTGTAGTATTCCCCACGGAATGGAATAATCTTTAAATCAATTTCCGGCTGGGTCATCTTTGCAATTTTATCTGAATACAGACCAGCACAGTTCACTAAAAGTTTACTGGTATAACTGTGTTTGTCGGTTTCCACATAGCACTTCCCTGATTTTTCTTTGATATCGGTCACTTTTTCATTCAGGTGGATATGACCTCCTGTTTCTGTAATGATATCAGCATACTTTAAGCAAACTTGCTTATAGTCTACAATTCCGGTTTGGGGAACAAAAATGCCCGCAACGCCGGCCACATTGGGCTCGTACTCCTTTAGTTCCTGTGCATTGAGAATTTTCATGCCTTCCAGGCCATTGGCTATTCCTCTTTCATGCAAATTATGCATCAAGGGAACTTGTTCCTCGCTGGTGGCTACTACAATTTTCCCGCAAAGATCATATGGAATCTCGTGCTGGTCGCAGAAAGCGATCAGTTTTTGATAACCTTCTCGACAGTTGATGGCTTTTAGGCTACCAGGCTTATAATAAAGGCCCGAATGGATCACCCCTGAGTTGTTTCCGGTTTGATGATGCGCCAGTGAAGGCTCTTTTTCCAGAATTAAAAGTTTTAAATCAGCTTGTTGCTCCTTTATTTTAAGGGCGGTGGCTAATCCTACAATACCACCTCCCACAATAATAATGTCGTACTCCATGGGTTATTTCAGAAAAATTTCGTGCAAAAATAGAATAAAAATTACCTCATTACCATGATCTGTAACAATCCTTGAAAAAGTTTTTTTATGCTCAGGGAGAGGTGAATGCAAAAGAATTCAATTGTTTGATTCAAATTGGACTTTTTTGGGGGATTTTTCCTGTCTTTTTTTAGGATTTATTTCCCAATTTGGGAAAATAGTGAGTGCCAAAAGTAAACAAAAAAGTGCTGTAGGAGGTATTAATACAAACCCATAATTATGCCTGAAAACAAGCTCATGAAAATTTTTGTGCTGGAGGATGATTTGACCTATAGTGCCTTCCTGAAGCATATTTTATCTCTCAATCCGGATTACGATGTTAATTTGTTTCAAACTGCGAAAAGTTTGCTTTCGAAGCTGCATGAGAATCCGGACCTGATAACGCTTGACTATAAGCTCCCTGACATGGACGGAGATGAGGTTTTTCAGAAGGTCAAAACTTATAATTTGGATATTCCAGTGATTATTATCTCCGGTCAGGAAAACGTAAGAACGGCTGTTTCTCTCCTAAGGCAAGGCGCGTATGATTATATTCCAAAAGATGAAGATACCCAGGAGCGCTTGATGGCAGTCGTTCGGAATGCTTTGCAGAAAGTTTCTATGCGGGAGGAGTTAGATTCGCTTAGAAGAGAAATATCGGATAAATATGATTTTGAAAATACCATTATCGGAAATTCAGCGGCCATTCGTCGGGTATTTTCTTTATTAGAGAAGGCGGTAAAAACCAATATTACGGTTTCTATCACTGGAGAGACCGGAACCGGCAAAGAGCTGGTGGCTAAAGCGATTCATTTTAATTCTTCCAGGCGGTCTCAGTCATTCGTTCCGGTAAATATTGCGGCAATCCCTGCGGATCTTATTGAAAGTGAGCTTTTTGGTCATGAAAAAGGAGCATTTACGGGAGCTTTTTCCAGAAGGATTGGGAAATTTGAAGAGGCAAATGGGGGATCGATATTTTTGGATGAGATTGGGGAGATGGATTTGAACTTACAGGCCAAATTATTACGTGTGATTCAGGAGCGGGAGGTTGTTCGGATTGGTGGGAATTCCGTAAACAAAATAGATGTTCGCATTATCGTTGCAACACATCGAAATTTATCACAAATGGTGAAAGATGGTACTTTCAGAGAGGATCTTTATTATCGTTTACTAGGTCTTCCAGTGCATTTACCACCTCTTCGTGAACGAGATAATGATGTTTTGATGATTGCCAAACATTTTTTGGACCATTTTGTCCGCGAAAATAAGTTGGAGCCAATGTATCTATCGGAGCATGCTAAAGCGAAATTAATGAAATACCGTTTCCCTGGTAATATCCGGGAATTGAAGTCAGTCATTGAGTTAGCAGCTGTTTTAACACAAGGAGAAGAGATTGGCCCGGAGGCGATTAGTTTTAATAGTGTCGTGAAAGAAGAGCATTTTATAACGGAAGAATTAACATTAAAAGACTACACCTATAAAATCATCAATCATTTTTTAGAGAAATACGACAATAATGTGATGTTGGTAGCGGAGAAACTAGATATCGGGAAGTCCACCATTTATCGATACCTTAAAGAAATGGATGCAGTGGATCCTAATCAATGAAATTTGCGCTTAACTTAAAGATACAATGAGTAAATTAACCGACCTAACCTATCTTAAATCTGTATGCGACGGAGACAGCTCCTTCATGACAGAAATGATCGAAACTTTTTTACAGGGAACTCCTGAGATTATTGATCAGCTGAAAGTGGCTTGTAAAAATCAGAACTGGGCTGAAGTAGGAGCTGTAGCACATAAGGTCAAGCCATCCATTACCTTTATGGGGATTGAGTCTATGAAGGATTTAATTCTGGATATTGAGCATTCCGGCAAGGATGCCCGAAATGTGGAGAAGTTATTGGGTAAAATTGAGGAGTTTGAAAATGGCTGTGAAATGGCCTATCAAGAGCTGAGAGAAACTATTGCTGAAATTAATGCATAAAATTAGCGTAAAAAAAAGGGTGATTGCTCACCCTTTTTTTATTAATCGATAATCACGATTTTCTCAATTTTGTCTCCCTGACGAATATCATCAATTACCTCCAAACCTTCGGTCACTTTGCCGAAGCAAGTGTGATTGCGATCTAAATGCGAGGTATTTTTGCGACTGTGGCAAATGAAAAATTGCGAGCCACCCGTATTACGTCCGGCATGCGCCATAGACAGTACTCCACGGTCGTGATATTGGTTGTCCCCATCCAATTCACAGTCGATAGAATAACCTGGTCCGCCAACACCGGTACCTTGCGGGCAACCACCCTGAATAACAAAATCAGGAATGACACGGTGGAAAGTTAATCCATCATAAAAACCTTCTTTTGATAATTTGACGAAGTTCGCAACAGTGTTAGGAGCATCATTATCGTAAAATGATACTTTCATTAGGCCTTTCTCGGTATGGATTTCTGCTTGAGCCATCTTATATTTTTATTTATTGATAATTGAATTAGTAATAAAACAAAAAGGCTAAATTTTTTAGTCCTTTTGTTTGGCTAATTATTTTAGGTTTTCTATTTTTGTTTTATCGAAGAGCTAAAAATAGTAGCACTATGAACATAAATAGCCAAAAGATCAAAGAAGCCCTTGAGGCTAACTTGACGCTGACTTTGAATGCAAAAAAACTAAAATCGGGCAATTTTCAAATTAAATTTCTTATTCATCAGGAAGAGAAAGAATTGCTTTATGGTTATCTTCTGAAAGAAAAAGCACAATCCGCTATGCTTCAGGAGGAAATTGTTCAGGAGATTGAACATCGCGTGCTTTCTATTTGTAAAGATGATTATTTTCAGCATAGTCATCTTTACGGTGTGGGAGGAAAGCGGAAAGCGGAAGATTTTATGATTTATATGTCTGCCTAAATTTTTAATTTTATGTCTTTAATTAGTGCTAATATTAAGTGGTTAAGAAAGTTTCATCATTTAACGCAGGGGCAGCTGGCTGACGCGCTTGAGGTAAAACGTTCTTTGATTGGAGCTTATGAGGAAGGGAGAGCAGATCCTAGGATTCAGAATCTACTCAAAATTACTAATTATTTTGGTATTTCAGTAGATCAATTGGTGAAGGGGGATTTTGAAGGCCATGGAGCGGAAATTCTCGCTGAGAAGGCCGGGGAATCAGCTCACTTCCGCGGGAATCGAGTTTTAGCCATTACCGTAGATAAAGAGGAGAATGAGAATATTCAGCTAGTGCCTCAAAAGGCTTCTGCGGGCTATTTGAATGGATATATGGATCCGGAATATATTGGCGAGTTGCCGAAATTTAACCTGCCGAACTTAAATGGCTCCGGAACTTTTCGGGCTTTTGAAATCAATGGGGATTCCATGCTGCCTTTAGAATCAGGAACCATCATCGTGGGAAAATATTTGGATAATTTGACCCAAATAGCCAATGGAAAAACCTATGTGGTGGTTACCACAAAAGAGGGCGTGGTTTATAAAAGAGTATTTAATTATTTGGAGGATAAAAGTTCTTTGTTTTTGGTTTCAGATAATCAACAATACTCTCCTTATGAAGTGTCCGCTGATGAAGTTTTGGAAGTTTGGGAGGCCAAAGCTTTTATTAGTGTGAAATTTCCAAGCCAAAAAACCCAGTCTAACCCCGAAGAGCTTGATTTGAAGAATCTGAGTAGAATGGTGATGCACCTTCAGGAAGAAATCATTAAACTTAAAAATGATTGATTGGTTGTGGCCTTCTGATCTTTGTATTATGTTTGTAGACCAAGCTGGGTAGAAATTAAAGATTTTAATAAAACATGAATATTCAAGGAAAATTGGTGGAGATTTACGCTGTCCAGAATGTGTCAGATCGTTTCCGCAAGCGTGAGTTTGTTATTGAGTACGCGGATAACCCGCAATATCCTCAATTTATTAAGTTCGAATTCATTCAGGACGCTTGTGAGGAGTTGGATAAGTACCAGGTAGGACAAGATGTAAATGTTGAATTCAATTTGAGAGGTCGTAAGTGGGTAAACCCACAGGGACAGGCCGTTTATTTTAACACTTTGCAGGCGTGGAGATTGAGCCCTGCAGCGGCGACTGCTGTTCCGGAAGCTCCAGGTGCGGTACCACCACCTCCAGCAGAACCTCCATTTATCACTAATGATGATTCTGGAGATGACCTTCCTTTCTAAATGCGCTTTAATCGCATAAATGATACCCTGCAATTATTTGCGGGGTATTTTTTTGTCTTTTTTCCGATAGTTGGATGCCAATTATTTTTATAACTTGGAAGAATTATACAATCATTCAAAATACTATTTACATGCCGAAGGCAATCACATTTTTTTGCTTGTGCTTCCTTTCTCTTTTTGGTTTTGCACAAACTAAAAGTGCTGCAGAATTGCAATTACAATTGCAAAAGCTCCCTGTAGCCGCTCGAGTTCTTTATATGGCTGCTCATCCGGATGATGAAAATACCCGTCTGATTTCCTATTTGAATAATGTGGAGCATATTGAAACCGCCTATTTGTCCCTTACTCGGGGAGATGGAGGCCAAAACCTTATTGGTCCGGAGATTTGGGAAGGCCTTGGGCTTATCAGAACACAGGAACTAATTGCCGCTCGTGGGGTGGATCATGGGCAACAATTTTTTTCTAGGGCTTATGATTTTGGATATTCAAAGCATCCGGATGAAACTTTTGGCTTCTGGGATAGAGCAATGATTTTGGGGGATGTGGTCAAGGTGATTCGGGAATTTAGACCAGATGTGATCATCACCCGGTTTCCAACAACCCCGGGTATTACCCACGGTCACCATACGGCCTCTGCGATTTTAGCTTTAGAAGGAGTTGAGGCTTCGGCTGATCCCCGCCAATTTCGGGAATGGGGGGCTGCACATCAGGTAAAGCGCGTGTTATGGAATACTTCGAGTTGGTTTTATCGTGATCACCCTAAGGATTTTGAAGCCCTTGAGGTTCTTGAACTTAATATTGGAAAATACTTGCCTCTACAGGGGCAGTCTGTTGCGGAAAATGCCGCGCTAAGCCGAAGTCAGCACAAAAGTCAAGGCTTTGGCAGTAAAGGAGCACCGGGAGAAATGATGGAATACCTGGTAGCCATTGATGGGCAGGCTACTCCTGATGAAATACTGGCAGGACTGGAATTAAGCTGGTCAAGATTTGAGGGCGGTAAAAGTTTGGACAAAAAGGTCGCAAATTTGGTAGAGGAATTTCAGCCCATGGCTCCCTGGAAGTCTGTTCCGGATTTATTGACCTTAAAGGAAGATTTGGAAAATCTTCCCTCTTCTTTTTGGAGAGATGAAAAGATCAAAGAGGTGGAATCCCTCATTTTTGACTGTAGTGGGCTTTACGCACAAGTATTGTTTCCAAGTTCAGAGGTATTTCCCGGAGAGGAAATTAATTTACAAATCAAACTAAGCCATCCTTCTAATTTGGCTATTGGTTTGGAAAGCATTCTTCTTAGCGGGCAGGAGTTATGGGCTGGCGGTCCTCAGGATTTAATCCAAAATGAGCTTTTCACCAAGGAGGTGAGTTATCAGGTGGAAACTGATAAGCCATTTTCACAGCCCTATTGGCTGGCAAACTCTCATGGTTTGGGTAATTTTGAGGTGGATGATGTGCTGAATATAGGAAAGGCAGATTCAGACCCTTCTTTCAAGGCTACAGCCCAAATGAAAATCAATGGAACGCCATTTTCTTGTCCTGTGCCGGTGTTATTTGAGTCATCTGACCCTGTGAAGGGTTTGATTCAAAAGCCAGTTTACAATGTCCCCAAGGTAGAAGTTGCGCCGGCAGTGGAACAGCTTATTTTTGATGGGGAAAAGCTGAAAGCGCTATCGATTAAGCTAACTGCCAAAGTCTCGACTAGAGGCTATTTAGGGGTGCAAACCCCCGCGGGCTGGGAAGTAATTATGCCGAAAGGAGAAATAGAGATTGGGCCTATTCCTCAGGAGGTTGTGGTGAGGGTGAAGGCGCCGGATTCAGCTGATTTTTCTGCTTTGAAGTTTTATTTTGAAGAGTCTAATGGGCAAACTTATACCCAATATGTGCAAAGAATAGCATATGATCATATTCCAATTCAAATTTGGATGCATAATGCTTCGGTGGTGGTGAAGAAAATCAATCTTGCCGTTCCAAATCGCAAAGTGGCCTATCTTCAGGGGGCTGGGGATGTAATTCCCGAGGCTTTGAAAGAGGTTGGAATGCCGGTGGCGGAATTGGATGCACAGCAGCCCTCTGCCAAAGTATTATCAGGCTATGATGTGGTCATCCTGGGAGTTCGGGCTTTGAATACTTTAGAGAATATGCCGGAATGGTCTCCATTATTAAAGGATTTTGTGGCAAAAGGAGGTACGGTAATCACGCAGTATAATACGTCCTTCCGCTTGAAAGATGATGATTTTGCACCCTATCCATTAAAATTGGGAAGATCTCGTGTGACAAATGAGCAGGCTGATGTACAAATATTATCCCCCCAGCACCCTGTATTGACCAATTATAATCAGATCAGTCAGGATGATTTTGATGGATGGGTACAGGAGCGTGGTTTGTATTTTCCTCAGGAGTGGGATGAGAGATATGAACCGATTTTATCAATGCATGATGAAGGGGAGGATGCTTTAAATTCATCTCTACTAGTGGCTCCATATGGAAAGGGCGTGTATGTTTATACCTCTTTAAGTTTCTTTCGAGAATTACCGGCTGGAGTTCCGGGAGCTTATCGACTATTTATGAATATAATTGGTTTGGAAAAAAATCAATTTAAGGGCGCCGGTAAGTAATCCATTCTTTCGAGTTTTCTTTTTTGTCTGAATAAACAATCACTTCGGAATAGTATTCTGGAGTGATTTTTTGTTTTATCCAGTGCATTTGAAGGGTGTCGTCCAGAGAATTGTACTTCAGATTTCCCGTCAGCAGTTCATTTTTTTCTTCCAATTCATTCGCCAGGATAAGCCCTGACTGTTCCCGGCACCAAAAATAAAGGAGATTTTTGGGCAAGGAGGAAATGAAAATGATTTGATGATCCAAGAGTTGATGAAACTTGATTTTATTTCGAATATTTTCGGGAAATAACAAATTGGATTTTTTCAGAAAAAACCGTTTGCATTGTTCTTCCAGTACAAACAAATTTATGCCTTTAAAGTACTTCTTGATCAATGATCGCTGATAGGCATTTTCTGAAATGAGTCGAAAATCATACAATTTTTTTTTCCATAAGAAGAATAAATCCTGGCTCCAGGAAGGCTTGTGTCCGAAAGCAAAGGGGATAAAATGTTGCATGTATTTTGACGGGGGAAGAATATTGTCTAAATCGAAAATTACAAGTGTGGTGGAGTCCATTAAAACATGCCATTTTTAGGTATATTTCAAATAACGATGGACTTGCTCATTTTGTGTTGATTTTGGGGAAGGATTACGAATAAATATTACTGAATTCATCCGGGGAATCTCCCTATGCATGTTTGAACTTTCCAATAATTTCAATTACCATTGTTAACTAGAAAAAGCTAAATTAAGAAAATGAAGATCGCGGTAGACTTTGATGGAACTATTGTGGAGGATCAGTATCCTGAAATTGGAAAACCTATGATTTTTGCCTTTGAAACTTTAAACGAATTACAAAAACAGGGGCATCAATTGATTCTTTGGACTTATAGAAAAGGGCGGCCACTTCAGGAGGCGGTTGCGTTTTGTGAGGAGAAAGGAATAAGCTTTTATGCGGTTAATGAAAGCTATCCTGGCGAACAAGTGGAGGGGATTAGTCGTAAAATTGATGCAGATGTCTTTATTGATGATCGAAATATTGGAGGCTTTTTAGGTTGGAGTAAAATTTGGCAGCTCTTAAATGAAAATGAGCCAGAGGCTCAAATGATCGATTTTGCTGCCCATACTAATCATCGGGAAGAAAAGAGTTTTTGGAAAAAAATATTCGGCTAAATGAATTATTGCAGTCACTGTGGGAGTAGTAAAATTGAATTGGTTATTCCGGAGGGAGATAGCCGGGCCCGATGGTGCTGTCCGGACTGTAATACCATTCATTATCAAAACCCCAGAATCATCGCAGGAAGTTTGGTGGTGAAATCGGGAAGGGTGATGCTCTGCAGGCGCGCAATAGAGCCTCGATACGGGCTGTGGAATTTACCTGCCGGATTTCTGGAGAATGGGGAAAGTGTAGAAGAAGGTGCCATACGGGAGATTTGGGAAGAGGCCATGGCCCGGGTGAAGATTTCACACCTTCATACGCTTTATAATTTGCCTCAATTCAATCAGGTTTATTTGATTTACCTTAGTGAGTTGGAAGGGGAGGCTTTTGGTGCTGGAGAGGAGACGCTGGAAATTGACTGGTTTCAGCCCGAAGAGATTCCTTGGAGTGAATTAGCCTTTGAAAGTACCAAATTTGCATTAACAAAATGGATTGAACAAGAATACCCGGATAAACGGGTTTATCAAGGCTCTTTGGTACTAAAAGATTGGAATCAAAAAAAGGGAAGCTGCTGAGCAACTTCCCTTTTTTGTTTATTTCCATTCCACAATTTCTCCGTTTTCAGCGGAGTGCATGCTAGAAGGAACTGATTTCTTTAATTCTTCTTCTAACACTTTGATCAATTTCTTTTTTGCAAAGTTCCTCGTATACACCAGGCTGATTTCCCGGTAGTGTTTTCCGTGACCAATTTGTCTCAACTGGCTTTCAGAAATTTGGTCTGTACCCAGCTCAGGTAAAACAGTCATTCCCCCTTCGGTGTCTACAATTTTTCGTAGCGTTTCCAGGGAGCCACTTTCAAAATCAAAACCCGGAAGACTATTGTTCTTCCCAATTTTGCATAGGTTCATCATTTGATTTCGGAAACAATGCCCTTCAGATAGTAGCCAAATTCTTTCTCCTTTAAGAATTTCGGGGGAAATGGGGTTTTGAATTTTATTGACTTGGTTTTTATTTAGATATAGGAAAAGCTCTTCATAAAATAAAGGGATTTCCTCTACTTCTGACTCATTCAAAGGGGTTACCAAGATGGCCACATCCAATGAATCATTTCTTAGGGCTTTCAAAATATCCTGGGTAAGCATCTCCTTAATGTTCAACTTAACATTTGGGAATGCTTTATAAAAGTTTCCAATAAATCGAGGAACAAGATAAGGGGCTAGGGTAGGAATAATCCCTATCTTTAATTCTCCAGCTACGGTATCACGGTATTCCTGAAGAATATCATTGATTCGTTCTACCTCATTGAGGATAATTCTAGCCTGTTTAATGATTTTTGCACCCGCATCGGTTGGGATAATGGGTTGTTTTGTACGATCAAAAATGGTTACCCCTAATTGATCCTCCAACTTCTTAATCTGCATACTAAGGGTGGGCTGCGTTACAAAACAATGTTCAGCAGCCGTAACAAAATGGCGATGTGTATCCACCGCCACGATGTATTCCATTTGTGTCAATGAAATATTCAGCATCATACGAATCTCTAAAAATGTAAGGATTCTAAATTAGATGCCTCATGCGAATAATCCAAAGTTTTAAGCTCTTTTAGCCCTTACTTCATGCCCTAAAAGTCCAAAAACCACCAAGTCTTCAAAATGGTCATAGTACCATTCGCTTTGGCGTAATTTCCCCTCTAGGTTAAATCCTAATTTTGATGCTAATTTTGCAGTTGGTTCATTGTCGGCTTTGCAACGAATTTCAAGTCGGTTTAATTTCCAGTCCATGAAAGCAAACTTAATCACTTGTTGCATGGCATTCTCAGCAATACCCTGATTTTGATACTCCTGACTAATCCAGATGGAGATTTGACCATTTTTGTTGTGCGGATCAATATCAAAAAGTCCAATATTACCGATCAGCATTTTCTTGTGAAAAATACCAAACATAATCCCTCTTTTGCTGGACATTAATTTTTGATAATGGCTAATGAAATGGGCTACATCCTCTCGGCGTGTTTGGGCCTCCAACCAGGACAGGTTTTTCTGTAAAAAATCCCTGTTTTGGTCAATAAGTTCAAGTAGTGGTCCGATATGGATATGGTCCAGGGGTTGAAGTTTTACAATAGGGTTAATCTCTAACGCTAGCATAGTTTTTCAATGGGTTATAAATAAAAATACTGATGCAAAATCGAATTGTTTGATGAAGTGGGGCTAAAGTATGGATTTGGACCTAATTATATAAAGATGTACAAAGGATTGGAATTGGATGTGATTTAATGGATATTTGATCATCTATTTGGGAAATCAAGGAATCATTTAAGCGTTGGGGGACGTAAAATTTCTTGTGACCTACCGTATGAAATTATTTAAACTATTATTAGGGATTGTCCTTTGTTACAATCTGTCTGGTAACTTGTTGGCACAAAGTAAATTGGTGCCCAACAATTTAAGATCCATCCAATTAACATTGGAAAATGATTTTTTCTTCTTTACGGATAAGTATTACACTAATGGGGTAGCGTTGTCGTATATCGATCCTGTTTTCAAGCATTCTCCATTGATTTATCCGCTAAGCCCCTTTGTAAGGGATAATAATCAAATTGTGTCGGGCATTTTGTTTCGTCAGAATATGTACACGCCTGATGATACCCATCTGGATATAGATCGAAGTGGTGATCGCCCTTATGCTAGCACATTAACGATTAGTCAAATTGCCTATAGTTTTATTCCAGAGCGTAAATTAAGGTTTAGAACGGCTTTTACTACCGGCCTGGTTGGGCAGTATGCATTGGGTGGGATTACTCAGGGTCTGGTGCATAAAATTACACCTTCGCACCCACCGTTAGGATGGGAAAATCAGATCAGGAATGATTTTTTAATGAATTATTTCTTCGAAGTAGATAAGGGTTTGTGGACTTCCTCTTTAATGGATGTTATCCTCCATGGAGAGACGGCTGTTGGTACTTGGCAAGATAATGTAGGGGTAGGTGCAAGAATAAGATTTGGACACCGATCTCCTTATTTTAGCCAAATAGCCCCATTGGGCGCATCCCCCAGAAGGGGTTTTGATTTTTATTTAACTTTTGGGGCAGATGTCAAGGCGGTTTTTTATGATGCCACTATGCAAGGGGGATTAGTTTTTAATTATGAAGAGAGTCCACACGTTATAGAAAGGGTAGAAGTTGAACCAATAGTGCAGCAATATTATTCTGAAATGGGGCTAAGTTTTCGAAGACATCAAATTGTGGGGAAGGTGGTGCTTTTAAGTCCGGAATTTATAGGATCTGGTTGGCACCGATTTGGTTCTGTCAGTTATAAGCTCTGGTTTTAGCCGAGGCAGTTTACGCAGATTATAAGACTCCTTTATCGGGAGTGGATTAATTTTTTGAACTGATGCCGATTTGTAATAGGCAAAAGTGATCCTATTTTTTCAAATGAGGTTGGATAATATTTACCATACCTGGATTCTAATTTTAAATCCTCGTTTTGCAGCATTGCGGGAAAGGTGATGGAGTTATTCCATTATTTGAGTTGTTCCCATCAGGCATATGAAAAGGAGAAAGTAAGCGCAGCTCAATCCGGATGATATAAAAGCGAGGTATAACCCCTGTCTGCTGGGAAATGATTGTTGGGTTTACTGCTTATGGCAGTGCATAATTTGGCTACAAAAAATAATAGTCTAATGTTTAGATTCAGATGCGGGCTGAATCAAATCGATAAAGAAGAGCCTGCTTTTTGGGGAGAAACCTTTAGTCGCCATTTGCTGCCTGATTTCGAAGAGAAGGTTGGTTTTTTGGATTGACGATCTTACAAATACTTCATTTTAATAATAATGTGGGCGTCAGTATCCAGGCTAAAGGAGGATCGATCGAAGGAAGGGGGGCCGGACAAGAGGCGATGATTGTTGGAAAAACCGAAGCCTTCTGTGGGGAAGCCTACCCAATTATAGTTCATTTTGAGGTCCTGATTTTCATCATGGAGTACCACTACAGCATAATCTGCTGATTTCAGCCCTGAAATTTCGATTATCCCATCTCTTGCATGCACTACATTTTTTCTGATGGCCCGTTCTTTTTTGTCCGGAAAGCCCTCTTCCTGATCAAATAATAAATAGTTAATGGCACCATTTTCATTTCTGAGTCCCTGTATTTCTATGGTCAGTTTGTTATTTTGTGCCACTAGGATCAAAGGAAAGGAAATTAAAATGATAAGCGGGATGAGTTTGGTCATTTTCAAAATCTTGGAGTATTCCCCTACGATCTACTTTACCGGAAGGAAGTAGTTTGAATTTGTCTACCAAAATAAAGCACTTTGGTAAATGATACCGGTTGGGGAGTTGGGTAATTAGTTTTGTTTTAATTAACCCTTGAAACTCCCTGTCTGTTGAGGAGGTTTCAACAAATAAAGAGATTTTTTGTCCTAACTTTTGATCCTGCGTACCTTCAATAAAATAATGGGCCTTTATATGATGTTTGGTGAGTATCTTTTCAATCGCATTTTCAATTAATTCGGCTTGAATTTTTATGCCTCCGGTGTTAATCGTTCGGTCTATTCTGCCGAGCCACCGAAAAGAGGAAGGGGAGGTGAGCTCCACTAAATCATTGGTAGTGATTACATCTTCTGCTGCGGTTGGGCTTTCTATTTGGAGGCAACCCCTTTCATCCCGTTGAATTTTTACGCCACTTAACGTATGGAAATCTTTTTGTGGCTGTGGCCCATTAATGGCTTTCAGGGCGATGTGGCTAACGGTTTCCGTCATGCCATAAGTGGCGTAAACAATGCATTTTAATTTTTGGCATTTTTGAATGAGGCCTTCCGACATGGGAGCGCCACCGATAATCACCACTTTCGCCTGATTCAAAAGTTGATAGGAATGTGGATTTTCTATGGCTGCATCTAATTGCATAGGAACCAAGGCTGTAAAATCAAAAGGCTGTTGCATATCCAGCAATGGGTTTAGACTGGCTTCCACCACTTCTAATGCCATTTCTGTCACCAAAGCCCGAACGATCATCATTCTTCCACCCACCATATTCGGGTTCATGCCCAATACTGCCCGGTCTCCTTTTTGCAGCTGGAGCGCCCTGGCGGTCATTAAAGCACTTTGCTCCATTTGCTTTCTGGAAATTTTAATGGCCTTTGGGGTGCCGGTGGAACCGGAAGTATGGAGTTCAAAGTCTTCCTGACCAGCTTCCCATGCTTTTACAAAATGAAGAATTTCCTTTTCAATAGCTGTGAAGGTTTTTCTCTGATCGGAAAGCAATTTCCCATTGATGGTAATTGGAATCATCCTTTAAGATGTGCTTTAAATTGGTCAAATGAGGATTTATTCTCTTCTTTGTCTACGAAAATTTCCAATAATTTTGGTCGCTCTGATGCTTTAAAAAAGTCAGGTAAAAGCGTATTAAGTGCTTTAAAGTCAGAGCAACTGAAGTAATCTAAGTTGAAATCTTCCGCCGTGTTTTTGGCCTTTAATTGTTGGTGAGTTTCAAAATAGGTGGCCAACTCTTCTTGTTCTCTTGGCCCCTGAATGAGACCGAAAATGCCACCAGCATGGTTGTTGATGACGATGATTCTTAAATTGGCTGGTAGGTAATTGTTCCAAAGACCGTTTCTGTCATAGAAAAAAGCCATATCTCCCGTAATCAGCGTAGTCAACCGTTCGGTTTTCATGGCAGCTCCTATGGCGGTAGAATTGGATCCGTCAATGCCGCTGGTGCCTCGATTACAGGCGATTTCAATATTTTTCTGAACCGGGATGCCTACAAAATTCACATTCCTAACCGTCATAGAGTTTGAAAGGTGAAGCAGACTATCCTGAGGTAAATGATTTAATATTTGATGTGCAATTTTTATCTCTGTAAAAGGGCTTACCTCCACAAATGCTTGTAATTTTTCCCGTTGCCGCTTTTGTTCCTGTTGCCATAATTGGAAATAAGGAGAAGAAAAGCTAGTAGAGGCCTCTTTCATATGTTGGAGAAAAGTTGCGGGAGATACCGGAAGAATCTCGGTCAAACACTGAAAGGTATCTGCGGTCATCCCTGTTTCTTCAAGGTGCCATTGGGCATTGGGAGGGTAACTCCTCAAAAACTGTTTCAATGGTTTTGAAATAACAGAGGCGCCAAATGTGATTAATAAATCAGGTTGAAGCGGTTTTTTGTCTTGATTGCCAATCAAAATGTTGTCAGGCAGACTGATTACATCCTCCAGGTCGTGAAAATTACTTATGCCATCTGCAATTACCGGAATTTGATGTTTGGAGGAAAATTGCCCCAGGGATTCAATCAGGTCGGCTCTTAATTTTTGTTGCCCGAGGACGATGAGGGGTTTTGAATACAGGCTAAATTCCTGCTTGAGCTCTTCCCAAACCTGAGGCGAAAAATCATTTAGAACGCTCCTTTTTTTAATGACCCTGCAACTAGCGTCAAATTTTATTGCCTCCCCCTTTTCCGGGTAAAAAGGTTCTCTTATCGGAATGTTTAGGTGTACAGGCCCCTTCGGAAAACTATTCGCTTCCAAAATAGCTTCGTTTACCTGTCGATTAAATTGCCATTTTGCATCCGGATGTTGATGATCTACCGGTAGGTCAAAAGACTTTTTAACGTGTTTGCCGAATATGCCGGATTGTCGGATGGTCTGTCCATCCATTTGGTCTACCCACTCCGGAGGCCTGTCTGCCGTAATGACCAGCAAAGGGACCTGAGCGAAAAATGCCTCGGCCACTGCAGGGGCATAGTTGTAAGCGGCACTTCCACTGGTGCAAACCAATACCGAAGGCTTGTCCGTTTCTAGTGACATGCCCAGCGCCGTGAAGGCAGCAGCTCTTTCATCGGATAAAGTAATGGGAGAGAATTGAGGATGTCGGTTGAAGGCTATCGTAATGGGAGCACATCTTGATCCAGGGGATAATACGACGTCTTCAATTTTGTGTTGGGCGCAAATTTCTGCTATACTGTTGATTTCCGGCAATACCATGCGATTAAATCTAAAAGGGCTTGGCTAATTTTACTGCAAGATACGGAATGCTGAGAAAGCAAAAAAAGCAGTGGTCCACCTTAGCGGTGTAAACTATCGTTTAAAATGCTTTCTTTGTTGAAGTTGGCGGCCATAATATTTTTCCATTTTATTCCCATCAACAGAATGTCGTCTGTTTGCGCCTGCTGGCCTTTCCATTCATTGAAATTTTGTTCAATAGCTTTTTTCTGCTCATTTAAATCAAGCCCCTGAATGTCAATGAGGAGCAGTTCCAGGTTTTTAATTAGAAATTTTTGATCTCTTGGTCCTCCAAATTGGTCCTGCAGGCCATCGGTCATCATGTAAAGGGTTTGGCGCTCATTGAGTATGATTTTGTGCTGCTCAAAGATATTTTTAGAGATGAAGCTACCACCAATGGCAGTGCGGTCGCCAGGGAATTTGGATAGACCGACCTGTTCTTCATAAATGTATAAACGCTGAAAAGAGCCCGAAAATTCTAATTGATTTTGTTCCAGGTCCATGACGCAAAGCCCGATTTCCAATCCCTCATTTCGGTTGGGGTTATTATGGTGGAGGATTTTTTCCAATCTTCTTTTGAGCAATTGGAGAATTTTAGCGGGTTGGTCATTTTTCTCCACATTTATGATTTGGTATAATAAACTGAAACTGGTCATGGACATGAAAGCACCGGCCACACCATGGCCTGTACAATCTATGACGGCCCAGAAAATTTTATTCTCGATTTTTTCTAGCCAAAAATAGTCACCACTCACAATTTGCATGGGTTGAAAAAATATCAAATGATTGCCTAATAAGGCCTTCAATTTAGCGTCATTAGGCAATATGGCCTCCTGAATTCCTCTTGCATATTGGATGGAACTAAGTAAGTCCGTTGATTTTTTCTCCACTTCCAGATTGGCCTGCTCCAATTTTTGATTAGCTTCTGAAAGGTGGAATCGCTGCGCTTCTATTTCCTCGTTGGAGGCAATTAATTCTTCATTTTGCGCTTCGATTTCATTCTTACTTTCTTGTATGATTTTAAATAAATTATCCTTTTCCTTTTGTTTCTTTCGGAATTGATAAAAAATAATAAGACCAATCATAAAAATTCCCCAGGTCAGACACATGACCAATAAATGATTTTTCCTTTCCATTTCAAGAAGGGCGTTTTTTCGGTTTGCAGCTTCAAGCTCCAAAGTTTTATTTTCTAATTCGTAGGAAGTTTTAACTTTTGATAGTTCGCTAATCAGATTTTGATTATATAAAGAGTCTCTTAACTGAATCTGCGCCCAAAGCATTTGATAGCCTTTTTTATAATTTTGTCTAGCGGCATAGGTTTCCGCTCGTCCCAGATTTGCGTCCAGCTCTAAAGATTGAAATTGATGCTTTTTGGCAATTTGCTCCGCCTCCTTGAAAATGGAGGTTGCCAGCGTGTATTCTTGTTTTCGGATCGCAATATCCCCTAAAGAATTTTTTATAAAGACCATCCCGTAGTGATCATTTACTTTTTCGGCATATTGAAGGGAAAGTAAATATTTTTCTTTGGCAATATCGAATTGTCCCCGAGCGTGATATATGTCTCCGATATTGCCTATGGCGATCCCCATATAAAGGGTGTCCTCCACCATTTCCTGATAGTCTAAATAGGTTTGAAGTAATTTCTCGGCCTCTTCATATCTTTTTAATACAATATAACAGGAAGCAAGATTATTCAATAGGGAGATTCTGGTGTCTTCATCGGCCATTTCCAAGGCTTGTTCAAAATAATCCTTGGCAATATTGACCCGGCCATCATCCTTTTCCATGGCGCCCAGATTATTCAGGATTTTAGCCCTGAGAATATTTAAATGGGCTTTTTCTGCTACAATTAAAGCACGGTGAAAATTTTTGGAAGCTTGTGCTCTGAATCCCTTCTTTTGTTGCCCATAGGCGACACAGTTGAGGGCGAAAGCGATTCTTTCCGGGTTATTACTTGCCTCGGCATATTTTAAAGCTTCTTTTCCATATTTGATTGTAAGCGACGGGTTCTTTTCCCAATGTAGTTGCGCCAGGCCTACCAGGTAATATGATTTTTCATAGTTATCATTGGTAGATTGTAGTTTTTTTAGAAACATTTCCTCAGAAAGGTATTCCTCCGCAAAAGAAGGGAGGGCAAAGAGGAAAAAGATGATAAAAGTTGGTAGGAAAAGAATACAGCGCATTATCAAAAAATTATCATCGGGAATATAAAAAAAATACCCAATAAATTCTAATAATTGGTAGCTTTCAACTTTGGATATAAAAAAACCGCTTCAAATATTGAAGCGGTTGGTGGGCCCAGCTGGGCTCGAACCAGCGACCTCCTGATTATGAGTCAGAAGCTCTAACCAACTGAGCTATAGGCCCTGAATGTATGAATAACATTCGAAAGATTTTTATTGTCTAAGAAGACGGAAGTGGGCCCAGCTGGGCTCGAACCAGCGACCTCCTGATTATGAGTCAGAAGCTCTAACCAACTGAGCTATAGGCCCTGCAATGCAGGCATTACTGCCGTTTTGCTCTGCAATATTAGGGCAATTTTACGGTAACGCCAAATACCAAAATGATATTTTTTCGCCTTTTTTAGGCGATGAGGGCTAATTTGCTGAGCGTCTTTGTATTAATTTTAGCCTTTAAATCATGTAGGAGGTTATAAAGTCCGAAATAGGTTCGATTAATGTATAAACCGTGGCGGGAACCTCTTGCCGTCCTTGATTTTCTGATTTCCTTCATATTTTTTATTCTTTCCCCTAAATCGTAGATCTGGTTGAAATATTGGGAATCACTAAAATCGAATTCCTCAAAATGGAAGGGCTTACCTAATAATTGGATCATCTCCCGGAAAATGTCACTGAAGAATCGTTTTTCATCGGGGGTATCCTCTGGAAATAGGAACTCCAAATCGAATAAGAGCTTCTCAAGGATTTCATCATTTTTCACCAGGTCTTTAGCTAATAAACTAAAGTAAGCCTGATAGAATTTATCGGGAATTACTTTCACACAGCCGAAGTCGATAATCCCTAAATCTCCGTTCATTTGCATCAGAAAATTGCCCGGATGCGGATCTGCATGCACTTGCTGAAGGGAGTGGATCTGGAAATCGTAAAAATCCCACAAGGCCTGCCCAATTTTATTTTTTACTTCCTGACTGGGGTTTTGCTGAAGGAATTCTTTCAAATGTGCTCCCGGCATCCAATCCATGGTTAAAATCCTTTTACAGGAAAACTCCGGATGATAATTGGGGAAGATTACATTTTCAATATGAGCACAGGCGGCGGTGATTTCCTGAGACCGCTTGAGTTCCAGGTCATAATCTGTTTCTTCCAGTAACTTTTCTTCAACTTCTCCCATATACTGGCTCACTTCTGCATTGGATAGCCCAAAAAGTTTTGCCGCAAGGGGTTTCGCAATCCTTAAATCAGAGCTGACGGATTCCGCCACTCCGGGGTATTGGATTTTTACCGCCAGGCGGTTCCCATTCGCATAAGCCTCATGTACCTGACCAATGGAGGCGGCATTTAAGGCGGACTGGGAAAATTTGTCAAACATCTGGACAGGACTTTTGCCAAAATATTTCTGAAAAGTTTTTACCACCAATGGATAGGAGAGTGGAGGCGCACTGTATTGCGCCATGGCAAATTGATTTTGATAGGCCGTAGGCAATAAATTTTTATCCATGGCCATCATTTGCGCGACCTTAAGCGCACTTCCTTTAAGCTCACTTAAGGATCCATAAATGGCTTTGGCATTATTTTCATTTAAATCAGCTTTATCGGTTTCATCACCGGAAATTACTTTTTTCGCATAATGCTTAATATAATTTCCACCTACCTTCACACCGGCCTTCATGAATTTGGAAGCGCGCTCAACTTTACTTACCGGAATTTTATTTTGCTCTTTCATGCGAATATTTGTCTCGGTTATGAAATAAGAATTTCCCGAAATCCAGAATGGAGTCCAGGGCTGATGCACCCATCAATTCAAAACTAAGATTGACGGTTTTCTCTACAGCGGCATCGGTGGATTCGAAATTTTCACTTTCATCTTTTATCCAAAAATCAATCAGGAATACACATTGCGCCCATAGCGCTTCTTTGTATTTGTTGTTCACCTTTCCTCTGGATTGTATTTCGCCGGTATCCATGCCTTCCTGAACCAAATCCTGAACGTAGATTAGATAAGCATCCTTAAAGGTTTTTAAGTATGCTGCCTGCAAGAATTCTTTAGGGTTTTGGGGAAATTTGGCACTCACAAAACTGCGCTTCTTTTTTAACACTTCACACAGGGTAAAATAGAAGGAAAGTAATTTTTCTCTGACAGAATAGGTTTCGTAGACTTCTTCAGATTTAATTCCCTCAATGGTATTTTCAAAGAAACTTTTCCAAATGAAATTATTGATGCCCTTAAAGGAGTTAAAATGCTTGTAGAATTCTTCTTCTGAACTCCCTATTTCTTTGGCAAAATGGTAAACCGAGGCGGGTTCTTTGCCCTCCGTAAGGTAATAGTCCATATAAGCCTGAATTATCGATTCCTTGTTAATGACTTTCTTGGCCATGATGAATTTTTTGAAATTTCAAGATATTAGTTCAGACTCTCTGTAGAGTAAACAGGTTCCTTCTGTTTAACCATTTTTCAGACTTTTAATCCTTTGGCTGTATTTGAACCAAAAATGGAATAGGTGCTGTCGGTCAATGATTTTGAGGGCGCGTAATTGATGAATGCCGTAAAGCATGCCGATAAACAGGGTGTTAATCGTCACAACGGCTACCCAGTTGAGTTGAGGCAAGAATAGAAGAATGAGCACATCGCCCATGACATTGCATAAAGCCATCAATACCACTTTTTTGAGGTTGATTTGGGGGAGGTTTACGGCATCCAGGGTGATGCCGGTAAAACGATCCAAGGGTAGGAAGATAGCAGCCACGAGAAAAATCCTAAAAATAGGGTAGGTTTCCCTGTAAGCGGCTCCCCCTACAAATTCTACTAACCAGGGGGCGAGCAGGAAAGCAAGCAGAAGCATTGGAAAATAAATGATGGAGGCGAAGGTAGTGTATTGTGCAAATAACTGGCTGACTTCGGTTTTGGAATTTTGGTTGGCGGCCTTGGAGATCTTGGGCAAGGCAGTTTGTGCGAGTGCCCTCAATGGGATTTCCAGCATTTCGGTAAGCCGTAAAGGAATATTATATAAGGCGGTGGCTGCAGGCCCTAAAAAGTAATTAATTAAATAGGTGTCGGCACTTTTTAACAGATTGGAGCCTATGAGTGTCCCGATTGAAAATTTCCCGAAACCTAATAATCTTTTGATCCATTGAAATTCAGCTTTTTTGATGGCTAATACATTGGACCATCCTCCCAGCAGAGCCACTAATCCTGATAAAAAAGAGGCGGATAAATGCGCCCTGATAAGCCATTGAATGGATTGGGGTTGAAAATAATGATACAAAAGTAAAATGGCCCACAGGCCGGTTTGTACCAGAGTGATTCGGAAAATGTGAAAAAACTTTCGATAAGTCTGGAAGCGGAAAGTAGCATAATGAAAAGGCAGGATCACTAAAGAATATAGCGGATAATAGTAGAAGAAATATTGAAAACCTTCGGACACTTCTAGGGGCAACCAAAACAATAAAAGACAAGCTAAAAATACGATGCCGGAAAACAGGATGGCCAATATCCAACTACTCCCTTCAATAGGATCCCTGTCTACCTTTTCCAAACCACTGGTATATTTTACATAGGCTGTGCGCAGAAGGCCAAACCGAACCATTTCTACAAAGTTCACCGTGGTCAGGTAAATGATCCAAATCCCAAAATCGGTTTTTGAAGTGCTTCTGGCGAGCAGGGTGAAATTGAGCAAACGCATCCCTGCCAACAAGCCATTGGATAATAGAGCACCAAAATTGGTGGAGTTTTTAAATCGGTTAATAAGGAATTTGCTCATGCTGTTTGGCTAATTGCATTATCGACTCTAAGAATACCGCCCCCCGGTGTTGCCAGCTATTGTTCGCCGCAAAGGCGGCATTTTTAGCAATGCGTTCCTCAGTCAATTCTTCCATGGCTTTTTGACAAGCCGATGCGAATTGTTCTCTGTTTTGGCTAATATAAATTGTTTGCTCAAAATCTTTCAGGTCCCCAAAGTCAGTGCTGACCACCTGTTTCCCTGCTGCGAGGTATTCATTGATTTTGAGTGGGTAAATATTTTTGGTGAAATCATTATGGACAAAAGGAATAAGTCCAATATGAAAATCTCGGATTTTGGCCGGAATTTCCTGAGCGTCCATATTTCCTTCATAATGGAGGTTTTTATTCTGAGCCAATAGCAGTTGAAAATGTTCAGATTTTATCGGTCCAAAAAAGTGAAATTTCCAGTGTTTGAGTTGCCCTATTAAATCAGCAAGTAGGGGGTAATCCAGGCGGTCATCGATCGCGCCAATATAGAAAGCGGAGGGCGTGCTGCTTCGGTCCGACACCCGACAAAAGGCCTGATGGAACAGGTCATAGTCCACCCCATTTTGTACCAAAAAGGCTGGGATTTCTTTTTTTGATTTTGTTTGTAGAAGCGGTTTTGAGCTAAAGAAGTGCGCCGCTGTTTGCATTAAAAACTGTTCTTCCAGATAGCCCCCATGTTTCCCCGACCATTGGGTGAGCTTAATTTCATCATAGCAGTAATAGTATTGGGGGTATTTCTTTTGAAAGTCTTCCGGATAATAAGCGCCTACAAATGGGTTAAAGGCATTGATAACGGCCAGCGGCTGAAGTTCACATTTCGTGAGGTGATTTTCAAGTCGGCGGGTGAGCATCCGGGCATTAATACGGGAAAAGTAATCGAACCATTTTCCCTTGGACAAAAATTGGTTGGGTAAAAATGGAGGCGGATAGAGTACCGTGACCTCTCCTTTATCATATTGAAAGGTTTTTTGGTGTGGATTTTTTAGAATTTCAGTCAGGGGTAATTTTTTCTTGCCCAATATTCCCCTTACAACATCAATCATTGTAAAAGGATAATTAACATAGACCACGGGTATTTGGGAACTGATGACCTTCATTAATTCCATAGTGGATTTGGTGTAATTGGTGTCCCAGGAAGGGAAGCCTATACAAATGATTACTGGCTGTTTTTTACCCAAAACTTTTTGCTTTTTAGTTTAAGTTGAAGAATCGATTTTACAGTGGCCCTAAATTTTGATCGCTGTTTGGGGATTTCCCCAATGAGTTTTTCTATTTCAAAAAGATTGATGTTGTTCAACAGGATATCAAACTGAACCGATTCCAATTGCTTGATTTTTTCGATGGCTTTAGTGTCCGCATTGGACCAGCTACGATGGACATCGATGATTAGGAAGCTATGGTGAGCCTTCGCCAAAAGCTGTATAGGATATTCGAAATTTAAGATCGCTCCGAGTTCCAGAATGACGTAATCATATTCATTTTGTATATAGGGATTTTCTAAAAATTTGTCGAAGTCTTTAGACTGATGCAGCGATTTCGTCTTCTGGTAATACCAGGGTTCCAGATTTTTGCTTACTATTTTTTTGGGCTCCAAAGTGGAATTGCCATTGCGAACCAACAGAATTTTATTGTATTCAGCCAATTGTTTACCCACTTCATAGCCAATAGTGGTTTTGCCTTCCTGCTCTCGAAGGGAAACCAAAGCTAAAAGCATGGGCTTTGTTTTTACAAGGGTCTGTTTTTGGCGGATATCAGCTTCAATTTGACGAGAAAGTTTCTCCTTAATTTGCACCATATCAACTCCCTTCTCGATTTTGTCCATCTGAGGTAGTCCTCCTACCACCTCGGCACCGGTAAGTTGCTGTGCCTTGTTAATGGTGGTAATCGAGGAATCCATGAAATAAGCTCCGATAATTACAGAGGCAATGAAAATGAACATGCCCATGAATCCTGCCACAATGATCAGCTTGCGCATGGATGGGTCCGGGTTGATGGGGTAAAAAGGAATATCCACCATACTGATGCTATGGCTTACCGTGAGATTTTTGAGTTTCGTTTTAGCTTTTTGGTAATCGGTTAACAAGTGGATGTAGTTTTCCTGAGCAATAAAGATATTTCGCTCGATCATTTTAATTTCCAGTTCCATTTCGGTCACACTCGCATAATCATTCCAGAAGTCGGCCAATATTCTTTTAGTTACAGCAATTTTGGATCTTAAAGCTTCTACCTCGCTCATGGTGAGTGCGATTACTTCGGCATCGACCGTATTACCGCTTTTTTGTGAAAGATTTTCAGATATTGAGCTCTCAAGTTGTTCCTTACTTTTGGCGATACGTTTTTCGAGTAATTTGACTTCTTTATCGTCTGATTGGTTAGTAATTTGAATTAAAGAAAGGCGGGCATTATCTTCTGCGAGTTTATTTTTAATGTCTAGTAATTCACTGGAGGGTTTAATTTTAATATTTTCACCACCTCCGGCTTCCAGGGCTTTTAGTTGGGCCTCTTTGGCGGAAAGTTCTATTTCATAAGATTCCTTCAGGTTGAGTAAATCGTCCCGCTTGAATTCCATGAGTTTTACATGGTCTTCCAAAACTAATATCTGATTGTCTACCTTTAGGTTTAATAGTCTTCGCTCTGCCCCTTTCAGTGCGTGATAGGTGGAGTCTACCTGCTTTCCAAAATAGGCCACTACCTGCTCGGCTTGTTGTTTTTTAAGGTTATTGTAAACCTGGTTGAAGGCTTTGGCCAGGAAAATTAAGGTGTTTTGGGCAATCCCGGGATCCGAGCTTGAAAACTCAAAAGACACCAAATCACTTCCCTGTAGCCGTTTTACGCTGTAACCTTTAATCGATTTAAGGGAATAGTAAGGATGGGAGCTTTGGAGTAAATCGGTTATTTCATTTTTTACAGAAGAATGTCGGAATTTGGTAAGGTTTCGATATGTTTCCGCTTCATTTCCTTTATGGACTACTTGGCTTAAGGTTTCAGGAGTAAATATGCTTTGGACTTCTTTATAGTTTTCATTTTTTAAAATAAAGGGATTTTCCTCCTTCATGGATAAATGCTGGGCCAGTAATTGAAGGGAAACCTCCTCGGCCATCTTATCTGCTTTGATCAGGTTGATGGCATTGTCAAAAATGACCTGTGATAATTTATAGTTGAAATTTCCTGCAGCATGGGTTTCAATATCGTAACCTGATGCTAGTCCCGTATAAATTTTGGAGGCAGTAGTGTAAGTGCGGACTTCATCCTTAGTCGCATAGGCAATTGCAATAGCGGTCGCTACCGGTAAAAAAACCAGGTATTTCCAGTTGGAAATGAGAAGCCGTATGAGGTTGATTAAATCCATCTTTTGCTTGCCTATTCATTATAAAAATTGATGAGAGGAAGGCCCACATATTCTTCCAAAACCAGAAACTCCATCAAAACATTCATTTTTTGTTCTTCAGAAGCAGTTTGACTGGAAGAATACGCTTTTTCTAATTTCCCCAAATCTTCGAGTGGAAGAAGGCCGGCCTCAAATTCCTGCTGCCCTTTTTTGTATGCGTAATAAGCTTCATTTTCAGTTTTGATGGTAGAGGAGAGCGCCAGTTGGGCTTTCCCAAGGGCAAAATATTGCCTTAATATGGTGGTCCGTACCTCGGTGATTCCATTCCTTAATTCTAAATTGGTTTGTTGTAATTCTAGTCGATCCTTTCGCAATTGTTTTGGGCGATTTAACAGGTCGATCAGGGAGAATTGAAAATTTATACCAAAAAGCAATCGCCCCTGGTAACCAGAGGCGCGGGTATCGCTATAAACAGGGGTTTGTCCATTGGAGATGTCATTATAAATGACGGATGTAGTATTGGTATAAAACCCCTGTGTAAAGACTTTAAAATCTTTCCATATTTCATTTCGATTGATGCGAAGTTCCAGCTCAATGCGTTCGGCCTCTATCTTTTGGATAGTCAGCAAAGGAGAATGATATTGGGCACTATCCACCAAGGCTACCCGATCAGGAAGTTCTTTGAAGATTTTTTCCTGATAAATTTCGATATGCTGGCCATAGCAGATCAGGGGCGTAAAAACCAAAAGAAATAAAAAGAGATTTTTAAACATTTTCAGTTTGAAGTAGGGCCGGTATGGTTTTGAGAATTAATCCCATATCATACCAAAAATTATTTTTCTCCGCGTATTCGTTGTCCAGGGCAATACGTTCCTCTTGTGACATTTCTCCCTTTCCTCTTTTGCTGACTTGCCAAAGTCCGGTAATTCCGGCCGGAGCAAAAAATCGCTTGGAGGATTGATCGGTAGTCAGCTTTTCCGCTTCATATAGAGGCAAAGGGCGGTTGCCCACTATGGACATGTCCCCCTTCAAGACATTGATTAGCTGGGGCAATTCATCAATAGAGGTATTTCGGATAAACTTGCCAATTTTAGTGATCCTTGGGTCCTTTTCTACCTTAATAAAAGTATTGAGTTTTTCTTTTTCCTTGAGGAATTGAATATGCTTTTCACATAAGATTTTCCCATTATTTGAGAAAAGGTATGGACTACAGGTTCCTTTTCCTTCTAAACAATTTTCGCAGTGATTAAAATAGGATTGTTGGTGGTTTTTGGCATATTGGTTTTGGTTTTTAATGCTGTTTAACAGTTGATCCGCCCCAATTTTCATGCTTCTAAGCTTATAGAAGTCAAAAATTTTATATCCGGCACCCACTCTTTTAGAAGCATAAAAAACGGGTCCGGGTGATTCTATGTAGATGAGTAAAATCACGACCAACAAGAGCGGACTCAGTGCCAGCAAAACAGATACGCTGACAAAAATGTCAAAGGCTCTTTTCAGGGGAGATATATGGATTTCATGTTCCTGATTGGTGTTGTGGGCGAGGTAGTTAAGTTTGTTTTTCTTGAAGTTAAAAAGGAAATTGATGCGCTTAAACAGGGAAGAAAGTTTCACTGGTTGAAAAAAAACATCATCAATTCCCAGGTCTAACGCCTTGTTAAGAATATTCAACCTAAAGCCTTTTGTAATCAGAATAATAGGTACGCCATTATGCTGACAGTAGTCCTTTAATTCCCAAAAGTGAGGATCAGCAAGCTTATCATGCGGCTGATGGTCAAACAGGATTAATACCGCTTTTTCTTCCGTTTCGATGTGGTCTTTTATTCCAAGAAAGATATCCGAAATTTCAGAAGAATAGGCTAGCGGAATTTTTAACGCCTGTGCCTGTAATTCCAAGGGATCCAGGCGTTCTCCCAAAATGAAAAGTTTATAATTTATTTGGTATTTGAGTTCAGTAGCTTTGGGCTGGGTGAGCAAGGGGATATTATGCATGGTATTTATATCTTTTTATATGCTCCATTAATCTTGCGATTCTTAGCTTAAGTTCATGAGGATTAAAAGGCTTGATCATATAGTCATCTGCGCCAAGCTCCAGGCATTTAATCCTCTCTTCACTTTTTTCCCTGGCGGATAGCATAATAATCGGAATCTCTTTGTAGAAGCCGGAATTCCTTAAAATCTCAACCAGCGTATAGCCATTCATTTCCGGCATTTCAATGTCGGTCACAATTAAGTCAGGAACATTACCATCCTCCAGCCAAATCATGGCCTCCATGCCATTTCGCTTTTCAATGACTTGAAATTCCTCTTTAAGCGTGAAATTCAATAGCTTTCTGATGCTGGTTTCGTCATCTATCGCTAAAATGCTCATTTTTTCAGGAGCCTCAGGTCCGGGAAAAGTAGTTTTAAGCGCTTCCATATTCATCATTTAGTATATCTAGTGCGTACCTGATGAAGCAACTAAAGGTTAGTTGTCGAATGTTGGAAAAGAATAAATTTTTAAAGAAAAGTGGGCGAGATCGAAGAGGGAAATAGATAAGAATATTATGTTAGTCTATTCTGATGGATTCAAAGACTTTTTAAGAAAGGGAAATGGTCATTTCCTATTATGTTCTTGCAGCTTGATTGAAAAATTTACATAGGTAAGGTTTTAACCTATTTTATTTACTTTTCAAGGGGGAAGGGAAAACTAACCTGCTCTACCGGGAGGGAGCCTGCTTTAAGCCTCGTATAGCCGCTGGGCGGAAAAATTGACAGAATGGGTTCCTTTTTTGTGTT
This sequence comes from Persicobacter diffluens, assembly GCF_036244895.1. Taxonomy (NCBI): domain Bacteria; kingdom Pseudomonadati; phylum Bacteroidota; class Cytophagia; order Cytophagales; family Persicobacteraceae; genus Persicobacter; species Persicobacter diffluens. Next base: position 2,232,270 of record NZ_BQKE01000001.1, on the reverse strand, counting down.
TTTTTCAGCGAAGCAGATGAATGAGGAAAAGCAAGCCTACCCCAATTGGGGTTAATGATAAATTAGTGAAACCCATATTAACAAATTGAAAGAAAGTTACTCAGGGGGTGAGCTGAATTTGGCGGTGATAAATTTAGGTCAAAGTAGATCTTGTTTCCTGGATTCTAATTTTAAGTGCAAGTTTATTTGGCATAAAAAAAAGGTATCCGGTACCTTTGAAATTTAAATCTAATTGCACTTAAATAAGAAATAACAATGGCCCAGATTACCCTGACACAAAGATATGAAATTGAAGCGTTAGTTAAAATAGGGTTCAATAAAACAGCTATTGCTGATAAAGTTGGATTTCATGTATCGACTATAGGGAGAGAAATAAAGCGTTGTCGTAAAGGGTATTACGACGCTGATACGGCGCATAGTAAGTACCTGGCCAATCGTAAAAATAATCGGGAACCGTATAAACGGACCCCTGAAATGGAACAAGTAATTCGTAAGTTTCTTATTGATAATGATTTCAGCCCAGAACAAATAGCTGGAAGATGCAAAGAGGAAGGGACTCCTATGATCTCAGTTGAAGGAATTTATCAATTCATTTATAGTGTCCCTGAATTGGCTAATCACCTTAGGATCAGTAAGGGGAAAAGGAAAAAACGGAAATCTAATTCAAAAAATGGATCAAAAATTCCAGATCGGAAACCTATTCATATTCGACCCACGGAGGCTGATAATAGATCGGAGATTGGGCATATTGAACTTGATGTTGTGGTAGGGACCAAGGAGAAGTCAAATGTTTTGGTTACGGCTGTTTGTAGAAGGTCTAGATATACATTGATCGGAATAGCATTAAGCAAATCAGATAAAGATGTTTTGAAAGCTTTAGAAGATATGGCTTCAAGATCTTTAATACCTTGGAAGACGGTTACTTGTGATAATGGGAAAGAATTTGCATGCCATAAAGAATTAGAAGCCTCTGTTGGTTGTGTGGCCTACTTTGCAGACCCTTACGCCAGTTGGCAAAGGGGTACCAATGAAAACACAAATGGCCTAATAAGACAGTACTTTCCTAAAGGGAAATCAATGGACAATATCAAAATGAATTCAGTACTCCAAGTAGAAGAAACCCTCAATAATCGCCCAAGAAAGAAATTGAATTTTTGGACGCCTATCGAATATATTCATGGTGAAAGAAAAAATTTGATCACCATCAATAAAACTTGCATTTAAAATTGGAATTCAAGTTTACCTAAAGGTGCTCAAGGAAAAAAGTTTACTACATTGACAAGAAATAGACAAAAGCCGATTCTTGACTCAATTTAATAGTAGCTTTTCCAGAATGAGCTCCATGCCATTGGTAGCTTTCTCATTAAAAACATGAAAAAGCGGGGGGAGGCGTAGTTGCCGTGCATTGGGATCCACTAAATACACTTCTGCATCTAATGGCCTGTAATCAATAAGGCCGGCGGCAGGATAAACCTGTAAGGAAGTACCAATGATGATGACGATATCTGCAGTGGAAATTTCCTCTGCCGCTACTTCAATCATAGGGACTGCCTCTCCGAACCAGACGATATTGGGTCGTAATTGGCTACCTAATGGGCACAAATCGCCCATTTCGATTCCCTTTTCCGGAATTTCGAAAATTAAATTTTCATCTATGGAGGAGCGGGAGGTGAACAGGTTCCCATGTAGGTGAATGACATTCGAGCTACCGGCAGCCTCATGTAAATGATCTACATTCTGGGTAATGACCTGAACTTCATATCTTGCTTCTAATTGTTGAAGAGCCCGATGGGCAGAATTTGGTTGGGCTAATTTGGCTTGTTTTCTCCTTTCATTATAAAAATTTAAAACCAGCTGTGGATCCCGCTCCCAGCCTTCCGGGGTGGCTACCTCGGTAACATTATGCCCTTCCCAAAGCCCATCGGAATCCCGGAAAGTTTTTAATCCGCTTTCCGCACTGATGCCGGCTCCGGATAGTACAACTATTTTTTTCTTCATGCCTGCAATTTGTTGAACAATTGATATTACTGCAATATTTGTCGAAAAGTTAAATTTATCCGGATTTCTGTAATTTTTTTTTGAACGGGTATCTGGTGGTAAAAATGTTCCTGACAACCCTTTCCCATAATCAGCAGCATCCCGTCTTCTAGTTGGATGGCGTATTTTTCTTTTGGATTTTTTTTTGACTTAAAATCCATGCGTCTGCTTGCTCCAAGGTTCAAAGAGGCGATCACCGGTTCCGGGCCTAATTCTTTTTCATTATCGGCATGCCAACCCATTTTATCCAGGCCGTTATTGTATCGATTCAAAAGCACTGAATTGAACGGCTGACCTGCTTTTGATTCAATTTGCGCTTTAATATCTAAAAGGGAAGGAAGCCAGGGCGCTGCCGCATGAATCTGTCCTGAATATTTGTAATGGATTCCCTCATCACCGAGAAATGCGGTTAATCGTGGTACCGGATAAATTTTCCCAAAAACTTTTACCTGAGTTTTTTCCCAGGCAATTTCATTCTCCAATATGTCAAATAAGAGGGAAGATTGGCGCCTGTTTAGGAAGTTTGGGAATAAAGTTAGATTTAGGCCGGTAAGGGGATTTAAATATTCCAATTTATTAATCAATTGATTTCTTTAGAAGTTAATCAATAAAAGTGAATTAAAGGTGAATGGAGTCAAGGTTAATAGGTTGTTAAATCAGTTTTATGAAATAAATCTTAAGAAGTGAAATTTATATAATCTGAAGATTTTGATTAGATTTGCTCATCAAAATAAGGTTATGGCGTTGCACCTCACTTCATGATAAATAACCTGTGATCCCCTAAGCGCCAATCATGTATTAATCCAAATATATTTATTATGGAAGTTAGTCAATATATCGATCACACGATACTTGCAGCTAATGCAACAGAGGATCAAATCAAACAATTGTGTCAAGAGGCAAAAGAATATAACTTTTTCTCTGTTTGTGTAAATTCAGCCTATGTACCTTTGGCCAAACAGGAAGTGGCCGGATCAGGTGTGGCGGTGTGTTCGGTGGTTGGATTTCCCTTGGGGATGATGTCTACTGCTGCTAAAGTGTTTGAAACTAAGCAGGCAATTGCGGACGGTGCAGATGAAATTGATATGGTGATCAATGTAGGCTGGTTGAAAGATGGGAAAAACGATTTGGTAAGAGAGGAGATCAGCCAGATTAAGGCAGCTTGTGGTGATCGGGTATTAAAAGTGATCATTGAGACTTGTTACCTTACGGATGAGGAAAAGAAAGTAGCCAGTGAGTTATCCGTAGAAGCTAAAGCGGATTTTGTGAAAACTTCTACGGGTTTTGGAACAGGCGGAGCCACTTTCGAGGATATCCAGATTATGAAGGATGCGGTGAACGGACAAGCGAAATTGAAAGCATCCGGAGGTGTGAGATCTAAGGAAGTCGCAGAAAAGTATATTGCAATGGGGGTTGATCGTTTAGGGACCAGCTCCGGAATTAAAATTGTGAAGGGCGAGACTTCTACTTCAGGCTATTAATTGCTGGCGAGATGAAAGATATTAATCGTATCGTACTAATCGTATTGGATTCGGTCGGTGTGGGCTTTGCCGCTGATGCGGATGAATTCGGCGATTTGGGAGCCAACACCGTAGGTCATATTGCAGATGCGGTAGGCTTGAATGTTCCGAATATGGAGCGTTTGGGTTTGGGGCATTTGGGTAATTTTAAAGGGATAACTGCGGTAGATTATCCGGAAGGAGCTTTCGGAAAGGCGAAAGAAGTTTCCAAAGGAAAAGATACTACTACAGGGCACTGGGAAATTGCCGGCCAGATTTTAGAACAGGCTTTTCCCACCTTTCCTAATGGTTTTCCGAAGGAAATTATTGAGGAGTTTGAATCCAAAACGGGAAGAAAAACCATTGGAAATAAGGTGGCTTCCGGTACGGAGGTCATTATGGAATTGGGCGATGCTCATGTGGCCAGCGGTGATTTGATAGTCTATACCTCTGCCGACTCTGTTTTTCAGATTGCTGCCCATGAAGAGGTGGTGCCATTAGAAGACTTGTATCGTTATTGCGAAATTGCAAGAGAGATGCTAGATGTGGGTCGAGTGATTGCCCGCCCATTTATTGGAAAAAGTGGCGCTTACCAGCGTACTTCCGGACGACATGATTATGCTTTGGAGCCTGCAGATAATATGATGTCGAGACTGCAAGCCGCCGGACAGGATGTACGTGCTGTTGGTAAAATCTCTGATATCTTTGCCGGAAAAGGGGTGACCCATACGGTTTCTACTAAAGATAATCAGGAAGGGATTGATCGTACCCTAGAGTGGATAAAGGAAGATTTTCAGGGCTTGATTTTTACTAATCTTGTGGATTTCGATATGCATTTTGGTCATCGAAGAGATGTTCATGGGTATAAAAATTGTCTGGAAGAGTGGGATGCCCGGATTCCGGAGCTTTTAGAAGCAATGCGTGAAGATGACCTATTGATTATCACTGCAGATCATGGTAACGACCCGATCTTTAAAGGGACGGATCATACGCGCGAGCATATTCCGATTTTAGTGGCTGGTCGAAAAGTAGATGCGGTGGACATTGGCTTCCGCCAGACCTTCAAAGATATTGCAGATACAATTGAACATGTTTTAATGGGTGAGGAGAAAAGTGGTTCTTTTGCCCCTGAAATTTTGAGTTAAAAAATTATGAGTGTACATATTGGCGCCCAAAAAGGGGAAATAGCAGAAACCGTTTTGATGCCCGGAGATCCACTTCGTGCAAAATTTATCGCGGAGAACTTTCTGGAGGATGCGGTTTGTTACAATGAGGTCAGAGGGATGTATGGCTATACCGGAACTTACAAAGGAAAGCGGATTTCTGTTCAAGGTTCTGGTATGGGGCTGCCTTCTATCAGTATTTATGGCCATGAATTGATCAACGAATATGGCGTTAAGAAATTGATTCGTGTAGGGAGCTGCGGATCTTTCCAGCCTCACGTAAAGGTGCGTGATATTGTTATCGCGCAGGCTGCTTCTACCAATGCATCCGTTAACCGAAACCGTTTTAAGGGAATGGATTTCGCTCCTGTTGGAGATTTTGATATGTTGATGGGAGCTGTTGCCAAGGCGATGGATATGGGCATCAACCCACATGTAGGGAATATTCTTTCTTCGGATATTTTCTATGATGATGATCCAAATGCGTGGAAGCTTTGGGCAGAGTATGGCGTGTTAGCGGTAGAAATGGAGACTACTGCGCTTTATACGCTTGCGGCTAAGTTTGGCGTGAAGGCTTTAACCGTTCTAACGGTTTCAGATTCTTTAGTCACGCATGAGGCGCTTCCGGCAGAAGACAGAGAGAAGACATTTACGCAAATGATGGAAATCGCATTAGATATTGCATAAATAAAAAAGGGAGGCTTTTCGGGGCCTCCTTTTATGTTAGATAAATTTAGTCAATTAGGGGTGTTTTCCTACCGGAACGGGGATGCTCCATTGATTAAACATTTTTTCAAAACCATCGAATATGTAATCGATCGTTTCAATGGATTCAATAGCGGTTTGCCCGTCACATTGAATTTTTTGAAGTGTCTTCAGGTCACTTTCAATCCACAAGGGGCTTTCATGTGCTTCTTCGGCCATTTGGTGTGCGCTTCCAAAATAAGACAGGGAATTCATTTTGCCCATTTGCTCAATCACCGGAGCCATGACACCATTGAAAGATTCAAAGGCCGACTCCAATACTTGAATGAGGACTAATTTTTGAAAGGGATGATCATTGGATTCCTCTGCGACCTTCATGCATTTGTATAGGTGCTTCCGAACCGGATACCAATCTCTTTGGTAAATTGCTGAGGAAGTGGGTGGGAAGCTGAAGAATCCTGCATTGGCCAATTTTTCACAATCCTCCAAATACCAAATCCAATGGTGGGCGTCTTCTTTACAATGTTGATTAATTTCATCTTGTAAAGGACTTTGGAATGAATGATCTTCTAATTCCAGTAGGATGTCACGAAAACCTAACACAAAGAAGTACATTTTGGGAGCAAAGGAAATTTTTTCTTCCGTTGGCACCTTTGGGTTTTTCATCCAATGGCAAAAGGGATTATTATCCAACTGGACTTTTCTTTGGGACAGATGTTTAACCACCTCCACAATATTATTTTCAATCATAAAATAAGCGTTGGTGAACATCTATTATTGATTTAGCCAATTGAGTGCCTCAGCCTCTGATTTAAAGTAGTTTATCGTAATTTTTCCCACAATTTCCTCTACTGTATTGGCCGCTTGAGCGGAAGCCTTTCCGAAGGGGTTGTCTGGCTCGATAAAGGCCATTTTTGTCAGGTTGGTGGAAAGGGCTTTGGGGAACCACTCATGCTTTATCCAATCTTGGTTTTCTGCCCGAAGTACTTTCAGTCGTTCAGTATCCACGAGAAGGCGGGTGGTGTTGGTGCTTTTCAGTGTTTCAATGGTTTTTAGGCCGATATTTTGGAATTCCTCCGAAGAAAGGAAACCAACATAAATGGCACGAACAAGATTTTGCTCTTTGTCGAAAAAGCAATTTGGTTCATTTGTGCTGTCTTTTTTGAGTTTATTAGGGGTAATTTGCATAGTAATTGAATGTTGTGCCCTGATCTAACATTCAATTTTAAATTTAGATTATTGTCTCAAAGATCCCATTATGTAGGATTATTTACTTTTTGGTAGCCGAAGTTTTGGCTATTCTTTAGGGCGTCGAATGTATTAAACCCCACTTTTAGGCTCTGAAAGCGCAATTTTATTAAAGAATAAGGTAACCTTAATTTCCTTTTGGCTTGTTAATTTTGGCCACTATTAAAATTCATAAATGTATTTTTTTAGTGATTTCTTCTCAAAATGGCCGAAAATTGTTTGCGCAAAACGACAGATTAATGCGCGGTTTATTTTTTAACCAAAGAAAAATTGAAGGCGGAAAGGTTAGCGTCTGCAACGAATTTGGCTTGAATTCCTTCCTTCTTTAGGTAATTCCGGTTTTCTGCTTTAAAACCAACGGCATAATTCAATTGGTTTGGAGGAACGGATATTAGTACTTGTGGCGCTTTTGGGACATGCATGGCCAGGGCAGGTTTTAGAATATTTCCCCAAATTCTACTCAGTACCAATTCTTTAAAGGAGGGATGAAAAGGCCCGGCGACCATCGCTTTCCCTGACCTCAAATCGTCTGAAGGGTGTAAGCCGGTGCGTAAAACTTTTATGCCAGCTGCTTCAAAAAGGGGTAGAATTTCTGCCACCCAATTCACGGCATCCTCTAGTTCCAGCGGTTGGTATCGATTGGTTTTGTAAAGTCGATGTAGGGCGGTATTGGGGATAATCAGTGTAGGGTAGATTCTGGTAGTTTGTGCACCCAACTTAATGATTTCTTTGGCGGTGAATAGAGCCTTTTCCAGTGTATCTTCGGGCAGGCCAATCATCATTTGAAGGCCCAGTTCGAAATCATATTTTTTGATCAGGGCGACCGCATCATAAACGTCCTGTATGGAATGACCGCGAGCGGTTCTCTTTAGCACCAGGGGGTCCATGGACTGTGCCCCTAATTCAATTGCCGTTACGCCAAATTTTTGAAGACGATTCAGGATTTCTTCATCAATATAATCAGGGCGAGTAGAGAGGCGAATGCCATGAACTTTTCCCGCCTTCAAATAAGTATGCGCGGCAGATAAGTATGCCTCCTGCTGCTCAGCCGGTATTCCGGTAAAGCTACCTCCGAAAAAAGCAATTTCAATTTCTGCTTTACCGGCATCCATGGTTTGCAGATAGGATTCGATAATGGTGGGCACTTCTTCCGGTGCAGGGACTTCCTCCTCTCCGCTGATTTGCACCTGATCGCAAAAGACACATTGGTGTGGGCAAGCCAGCTCTGGAATAAAGATGGGGATATTATAATGCTTTTTTTTCACGGGAGTTTGATTGTTTGGGCAAAAATAATGCTTTTCCTTAAAAGGAAAATCCCCAACCGAAACAGCTGGGGATTTTTTTTATTGAACAGGAATGTTTTGAGGCAGGGAATAAATTAATGGTGCATCCGGCCCGATCGGTACTGCAAATAACATCCAAACCACCAGCAGCGCCGTCCACACCAGCATAAAGACGATGGTGTAGGGGAGCATGGTGGAAATAATGGTGCCGATACCGGCATTCTTATCATATTTTTGCATGAAGGCGACAATGAGCGCAAAATAGGACATCATGGGGGAAATTATATTGGTCACGGAGTCTCCGATACGATATACCACCTGCGTTAATTCCGGGGATAAACCAATCAGCATAAACATGGGAATGAATACGGGTGCCATTAAGGTCCACTTGGCGGAGGCAGATCCCATCACCAGGTTGATAAGGGCGGTGATGAAAATAAAGCCGATCATCAAGGGAATTTTAGCTACCATAGAAGTAGTTTCTCCATCGGCAGTACCGACAATGCCTTGCAGGAATTCTGCTCCTTTTACAGCGACGATCATTCCCAGATTGGTCCATTTAAAGTAAGCCACAAACTGGGCGGCAAAGAAAACCAATACAATATAGATGCCCATGGTTTTCATGGATTCTCCCATGCCGTTCATGATATCGGCATCGTTTTTTATCGTTCCGGCGCCTTTTCCGTAAGCAATACCGCAAGTGGCGGCAATCAGGAAAATAAAGGATACAATCCCTTTCATTAATGGTGACCGAAGTACGTCTCCGTTGGCACCTCTTAAAAATCCTTCTTCAGGAATAATGCCCACTAAAATAATCGCTAGCCATGCAATGGAAACCAAAGTAGCATAGCGCAATCCTTTTTTCTCCGCCGGGCTCAATGGTTTTACTTCTTCCTTTTCTGCATCTCCTTTATATTCTCCAAGTCTGGGGATCACGATTTTTTCAGTCACAAAGGTGCCGGCTAATGCGATGAAGAAAGTAGAAACGAACATGAAATAATAATTGGCGGCCGGGTTAACCGTATAGGTTGGGTCAATGATCTGTGCTGCTTCCTCTGAAAGTCCTGAAAGCAGCGGGTCAATTGTGCCCAAAAGCAAGTTCGCGCTATATCCCCCGGAAACTCCGGCAAAGGCAGCAGCCAGTCCGGCCAAGGGGTGTTTCCCAAAAGCATGGAAAATAATGGCGGCCAAAGGCACCAATAGTACATATCCTACCTCAGAGGCGGTATTGGAAATAATACCTGCAAAAACAACGACAAAAGTGATAATGGATTTTGGAGAACGAACCACTAATAGTCGAATGAGGGCGCCGATGAGGCCACTTCCCTCTGCAATTCCTATGCCCAGCATGGCGACCAAAACCACTCCCAGTGGAGCGAAGCCCGTGAAGTTTTTCACCATATTGGTGAGCATCATATGCAAGCCTTCGACGGAAAGCAGACTAAATGGTTCGATGATTTCATTGGTGGTTGGATTCTTTGCGATAAAGTCCAGTTCAGCCATAATGCCTGAGAGAATAATGACCATAAAAGCCAAAATGGCAAATAATGATGCCGGGTGTGGAAGTGCATTTCCTACTTTTTCTATGGTCCCCAAAAATGAATTGACCAATCCCCCCTTTTTCGAAGCCTGCTGCGCCATGCGTATAATCTGTTGTTTAAATGAAAAAATTGTCCTGTTTTTAATGATCGCAAATATAGTCTTTTGGCGAGGAATCAATGCTTTTTTTAAGGAGGAATGTTATAAAATTCGGCGTGTTTTAGATTTTTTGATACAAAAAAAGGCCATCCGGAAATGAATGGCCTTTTGAGAAGTATGTTTAACTACTAATAGGAACGCTCTTCGCTGTTCTCCATAAATAGTTTAAATGCTTTATTTACTACGCGATTTCCACCTGCGGTAGGATAGTTTCCAGTAAAGTACCAGTCACCTGTATGTTCCGGGCAAGCTTTGTGCAGGTTGTCCACGGTTTGGAAAATGACTTCCACTTCAGATTCCATTACCTTTGGAGTCACGATTTCCGCTACCTTTTTAGAGATTTGCTCATCTGTAAATGGTTCGTAAATCGCTTTCACATAGTTCTCTTTGGTCAAATCCTGCTCATTCTCAATGATTTTCTGATAAACATCTTTCAGAATTTGAGACTGACCGCTTTCTTCCAACAATTCCAAAGTAGCGCGGAAAGCAATGAATTCTTTCATACGCGACATATCAATTCCGTAACAGTCTGGGAAACGGATTTGAGGAGCAGAAGAAACGATGACCACTTTTTTCGGCTTCAGCTTATTCACCAAAGTCAAAATTGATTTCTCCAAAGTAGTACCACGAACGATAGAGTCATCGATGATGACCAAAGTATCTTTACCCTTTTGAACTACCTCGTAAGTGGTGTCATAAACATGGGCAACCAACTGATCACGGTGATCATCATCAGCAATAAAAGTACGCAACTTAGCGTCTTTGATCACCAATTTTTCAATGCGAGGGCGGAAGGTTAATACCTTTTTCAGGGCCTCCACATCATTGGAATATTTTTGAACAGCTCTTAAACGTTCTTCAACCAGATAGTTGTCTACCGCTTCTGTCATTCCCAGGAAAGAAATTTCTGCCGTATTCGGAATGAAAGAGAAAACGGTATTTTCTAAATCATGGTCAATGGCCTTCAAAACCTGTGGAATCAATAATTTCCCAAGGTCTTTTCTTTCCTGATAAATATTTGGATCAGAGCCACGAGAGAAATAAATGCGTTCAAAAGAACATGACTTTTTCGGAAGGCTGTCAATGAAAGGTACTACTTTATATTCACCGTCCTTATCAATGATCAGGGCATGAGCTGCCGGAATTTCTTTGATCTGATCATAGTCAATATCAAAAGCCGTTTTGATGGCAGGCTTTTCCGAAGCCACCACAATCACCTCATCATCCGCATAGTAATAGGCCGGACGGATACCTGCAGGATCACGCGCTACAAAAGCACCACCGTATCCCGTCATGCCGGCCATGGCATAACCACCATCCAAATCCTTACAAGAGCGTTGCAATACGCCCTGTAAATCAATATTATCTTCAATAATGGCATTAATGGACTGATTGTCGTGCTTGTCTTTGTTTTCATCAAACAGACGCTGCACTTCCATATCCAGAAAATGACCGATTTTTTCCATTACCGTAACGGTATCGATCTTTTCTTTCGGGTACTGTCCCAGGCTTACCAGTCTGTCGAATAGCTCATCTACATTGGTCATGTTGAAGTTACCGGCAACGACCAGGTTGCGGCTTCTCCAGTTGTTTTGACGCAAGAATGGATGACAATTTTCAATGCTGTTTTTCCCGTGGGTACCATAGCGTAAATGCCCTAGCCACATCTCTCCGGTGAAGGCAGTGTTCTCCTTCATCCATTGGGCATCCATATAACCTTCTTCATCGATTTTTTTTGCCTTATTGTATTTTTTGGCAATTTTTTCAAAAATCTCCTGAATGGGTTTTTCGGCTACCGAACGGTAACGGCTGATGTATCGGCTTCCTGGAGGAAGATCCAATTTAATGTTGGCTACCCCAACTCCATCTTGTCCACGGTTGTGTTGCTTTTCCATTAATAGGTAAAGCTTACTCATTCCGTAGGAAGGGGTTTTGTACTTGTCGTAATAATACTGAAGTGGTTTGCGCAGACGGATCATTGCAATACCGCATTCGTGTTTAATTGCGTCGCTCATCCTCGTTTTTGTGTGGCTTTGGGTTAAAAATTACCCTAGAATATGAAACCATGCGCAAAAATATTCCATTTAATGTTTTTTGGCACATGGTTAATCAGTTTTTTTTTAATAAATCGGATTTGAAGCTGATTTAGACTATTTATCACCATATTTGTGCCGAAAGGTAATTTTTAAATTAAAAAAGTGATTAAATGTTATGGGGATTTCAACGATAAATGTCAGAGTAGGTAAAAACTATCAATTGACTAATTTCGGGGAAAAACTACAATTTCAGGTTTTGGAAATCTTCAGTAATACGGATTTTCTTTGCAAAGACCTGAATACCATGGAAGAATACCATTTTGAAGAATTGGTGGCTTATGGGAAGGGTAATGATTATGAGTTGGAGGAATTATAGGGGTATTTGCACCAAACTATCTGGAATTTCAACTGCACATACCCCCATTATCCAAAGCAAAAATTATTCTACCAATATCCTGGCAGATACAATCGCGCCGGTGCGGCTTTTAGCTTTGACCACGTACATGCCGGTCATTAAGCCCTGAAGGTTCAGGCTGATTTCCTGACTAATTTCTCCCTTAGTGGAATTGACTAGTCTGCCTTGCAGGTCAAAAATGGAAATGCTTTGAATTTCATCCGCTACTTCGTAGGCCAGATCTTGGCGTATGAGTCGGGCGGAAACTTCTCCCCGCGCTGGATTTGGGAATAGCAGCAGCTGAAGTTGTGGCGGGTTTTCAGTGTATTTTATGGTATGGAGGGTGGTGTTGGTAATGATCGGATCTTCAAAGTCAAAGACGATAGCGGCATTGTTGAGAATGACTTCTCCCCCCAGCAGGGTTGGTTTGGCTTTTATTTCATATTTGATGAAACCATGGCTTTCCGGTTCGTTTCGATTACTGTCCGGTAAATTAATATTGAGGAAATTTACTGAAAAATGGCCCGTACTATCCAGTGAGTAATTGTATGAGTGACTGGCGCTCACTACCCTGAAGGAATTCAAATCCAGCATTTCCGATAATTGATTTTTGATGAAAACATTAGTGGCCCACCAGGTGCCCACATTTTGAAATCGGATGGTGTAGATCAGGCTTTGGTTTTTATTGATATATCCTTGTTCTCCATCTCCCCCCGGGCTAACTAATATATCATTCGGGTCTATTGCGCCCACAATTTCATTACTTTCGCTAAAGGTGTTATTCGCCGGGTTCAGGTCTGTACCTTCTGAGGTCAGGTTTATGCTTACCGGGTAAACATCTCCTACCGAACTTTCGAGGGTAACATAATCCGTGAGTTGAATGTACATTTCACTTCCCATTTCCAATAGAGATATATTCCAGGTGTAGGTGTTGCCACTTTGGGAGTCCCAGGGAATACTGGCAGATTCAATTATCACTTCAGGCGGATAGGTAACCGTCAATGTAACATTGGTGGCGTCTGAGGTTCCTATATTGGCAATATAAATGTCGGAAGTATTGGTGAAACCTCGCCTCCACGCGGTGCTTCCATAGGAAACGCACAGGTCATAATTGGTGCTTCCGGTGCTTAGCCCCAGGTTTTTGGTGTAAACCGTATTGATATCGGACCCCACCGTGAGGGAGCCGCTACAGTTTAAATTCCAATAATCGCTGTCCAGATTATAATTATAGGAACCACTTTCGATATAAAACTGGTAATTACCTTCCGAATCGGTTGAGATTCTCATGCCCGAGGGGCTTAGGGTAAATTGTGCATGGGCAATGGGGCTTTCTCCTTCGTCCATAACGCAGTTCCCGTTTTCATCATGATAGGCGGTCCCTTGTACCAGGCTGGCATTTTGCTCGGAGATGGTAATGAACTGGTCGGCAGGAATATTGGTCTCGTATTGGGTATAGCCGGAAGGCCATTTTATCACGATGGAATCAATTGAGGTGGCACAGGCCAGACCAAAATGTTGCCTTAAGCTATTGGGACTACCAAATCCGGATTGGGCCTGTACTTCTCTGGTTTGCCACTTTCCGTCGCTTTTTACCCGAATACGCGCGCCTATAGCCGAGCGATTACTATTAGTTCCTTTCAGAAGAATATTGGACCAGTGATTGGCATTTCCCTGATTACAAAAGAGGTGATTGACTTCATTGCCATGTGTGAATACCGCCACATCCAGAAATCCATCCTTATTGAAATCCGCCCAGCTGTGCCCAAAGCTGCTTCCATAGTTTTGGTTGAGCAGACTTACACTATTGATAAATGTGCCATTGTCGTTGTAGTACAGCTTTTTTTCTTCACTATCATTGGTTACATATAGGTCTAAATCGCCATCATTATCCACATCTGCCCAGCTAATGCCATGACTATTTCCCTTATCGGTGGCAAAAACGCCCGAATTAATCCTGGTAAAAGTACCGTTTCTGTTATTTCTGTAAAGCTGGTTAACTTGGTTGGAGGAATTGGCCACCACCAGGTCCAGCCAGCCATCATTATCATAATCGCCCCAGGCCGCACCAACGGAGTTGAATTTATCGGTGACAATAGCTCCGGAGGTAATTTTCTCAAATTGTCCGTTCCCTAAATTTTTGAAGAGGGAGTTTCCCTGATTATTTCCATTTGGAATAAAAAGATCCGGCAGGCAATCATTGTTGTAATCCCCCCAAATGGGAGCCATGGCGCGTTGACTTTCAAGACTGATGGGCGAATTTTGCATTCTGCTGAAAGTGCCGTCCCCATCATTGTGATAGAGGTGATGGAATCGGGTAGGGAAGAAATTTGTCAGGACTAAATCCACATATCCATCATTGTCATAGTCCGCCCAGGCCGCCCCATGGAAATATTCCGGACTGGCGTAAATGTCGCTATTGGTAATTTTATTGAATTGTCCGCCGGATGCTCCTTTTAGTAAACTACTGCTCACTTGAGTGGCATTGGTTAAAAAGCCATCAATAAAGTTGTCATTATTATAATCTGCCCAGCTACCACCAGTGGTGGGGCCTAAAATATTACTAATGGCCGTGTTGGTCACTGAAGTAAAGGATCCATCTCCATTATTTCGGTACAATTTACCTGCCTGATTTTTGTTTTTATTAGCAATGAAGAGATCCTCATCATTATCATTGTCATAGTCAATCCAGGCACCATTCCAGCTGTCCATGATATCACTGGCCAGGGCCCCACTGGCGCAGGACTGAAAACTTACGCCCTGTACCGGACATTGGGCATTATTATTACCTCCACCGGAGCTCACTCCCGTGGCTTCTGAGTCGATATTGTTTGTGGGATCGGAATCGGTACCGATGGAGGTTACGGATACACTATTACATACATCCTCGCTGCCATTACACTGATCTCCTCCGGTACCGGTAAAGCCACTGCTATTTATGATTTCTACCTGGTAAGTCAGGCTGGCGACCTCACCCATATCCATATAGGAGGTGGTAAATAGCAGACTGTTATTTTGTTGAGATAAAGTCCAACTGGCCCCGGTATTATCGTTGATCATGAGTGAACCAGGTACATAGGCCGTATTGGCATCCAGATTATCGATGATTTTAATGGCATTGGCCACGGCATTTCCATCGTTGCTGATGGTTAGGGTGTAGGTGATGTTGTCCCCAATGGCAATGGGGTCCTGGGCATCTGTTTTGGAAACATTCATATTCACATCCGCCGTCAGGAAGTCTCCTACCTGTAGGAGGGGAATCTCCTGATTACCGGTGTTAATGCTGGTTTTTTGAGTTTCGCAGGAGCCGATCAGGCTGGCTCCGGAAAGACGGGTTTTCACATTTCCCCCCAAAGTTTCCGGGACATAATTTTGCAATACCAGCCACAGCTCCACGATAATTTCATCACCGGGATCCAAGCCTGTGATGTCCACCGTAGTTTCAATCGTATTGCCGTTTAAAAGCCAGGAAAAATTGGATACGCTGGCAGAGGTACCGTTGTCAATCAGTCCGGGATCCGTTCCGGCATCTACAAAGGCTGCAATTAGTCCGGCATTTTTATCGAAACCAAAGGGGTGCCCATTTGTGGTGACAGATAAAAATTCGCCATTAATACGAATCTGGTCATTGGAGCAGGCACCGTTGGCATCTACTCGGATTTGATATTCAAAAGCAACGATTTGTCCCAAACCTAAGAATGGAGGTTGCAAAGATTCTATTGTCTGACTATGGTTGGTATTTCCTAAAGGACTGACTATTCGGCCCGAGGGATAATTGTTTTGAGGGTCATACATAATACGATCATAAATCGCAGGATCGTAGGCGCTAAAATCAAGGGTATAATCGCCGGAAGCATCGTTAAATGTGGTCGTTACTACACGTGAGGAATATCCGCCTTGGGCAGAAAGTTGAAAGGTGACGCCTAAGTCTGAATTTTGAACCAAATAAAAGGGCTCAGAAAATTGTCCCAGGGCATTGGCATAGAGTGTGGTATCTTTGTTTAGATGCCTATTCGGGAACTCTTCCAAATAGAACCGTACTTTTTCAAAAGGATTCCAACCCTTTCCGGTGAGTATTACGGTTTCGCCTGGCATATAATCTACCTTATCAGTGGAGATGATTTGACCATGAGCCATATTGGCTGAAATCAGGAACAGGTAAAGAAAGAATCCAAAATAGCGCAAGTTCATAGCCTTTAAGTTTTTTCTTAAACGGTTCAATAGCCAAGCCATTTTGAAAAAAGGGGGATTGGAGCGAATTAAGAGGGAATCGGCTTATTTCACTTGTCCAAAATTTGGAATCTTTCCACTCTTCAGACGCATAATAATCCTTAAAAGGGGCTTCAGTTCGCTTAGAGGCTGATTTTAAGCGTTGGCAATGATTTGGCAATAGGTAGGGAAAAAGAAACCACTATGAAAATCTCCGACAGCGATCAACGCCTCCTTTCTAAATTATTCGTTTCTGAGGAAAAGCTATGGCAACAGGAATCTGAAGATTTAAAAGGAGTACCATCAGAGCCGGTATTAAGTGAGACCCCTCTTAAGACCACCGACTCATGGAAGAGCGTTAAATTTCTTTATTTTCAAAATACAGATCTTTCTATTCGCTGGATCATACCTGCTCAGGTGAAAGAGGCTTTATTTCTACATTTATATAATGGAAACACCTGGAAAGCAAAATTGGGGAGAGGCCTTGTAAAATCTCTTTATCATATGAAGGGGCAGCAATTAGCCGCCGATGGTAGCTTTTGGTTTTATTACCAAAATGAAGATCCACTTGCTTCCCAATTTGAAACGCAACAGTATGCTATTTTTACTGGCACGGTTGGCCCCAACCGAAAAGCCATTGCTTTCGCCAAAACAGAGTGCGGCGAGGAGCACTTTTTTAAAATTCCTTTGAATGATAAAAGTGCGGCCTTGATAAAAAATGAACATCAGGTGCTGAGGCACCTTAATCATCATACCTTTGATATTTTGATTAGCCCGAAGTCCTCAGAAAAGGCCAATGGCATCAGGCTAAGCAATGGAAAACAAAGCGGAATGTGGAGTAGCAATGAATTCAGTGTACTCCATTTACAAGCGCTGGCAGAAATGTATGAAGGACGGGTGCATTTTCAGTTTTTATCTGAGAGCAGATTTTGGTCTGAAATGGAACAGCTTCTGGCGGCTATCAATCCTTCCATGCAGTTACCGGCAAGTTTTAGAATGAAGGAACAGTTATTGGACTTAAGGGAACAGCTGCTTTCAAAAGAATATTTATTGCCTTGCTCCATGGCGCATGGTGATTTTACCCCCTGGAATATGTACCGAAATCAGTCGCAATTATATTGTTATGATTGGGAACTGAGTATGGCAGAGGCGCCTCTTTTGTTTGATCTCTTCCATTTCGTAATGCAAACGGAAGTGCTGGTGCACCATGCAGATTATGGGAAAATCAGTCAAATGCTACATGCTCTTTCCCAAAACTCGGCTGTACGTCGAATGTGTCAAATCTATGAGATTGATTTTCAATTGCATTTCCGTTGTTATCTGTTGTATCAGATTTCTTATTATTTGAATCTGTATTTAGAGCAGGGAGAATTGCATCAGCAGGCGCACTGGTTATTAAAGGTTTGGGAAGAAGCGCTTAGGGAAGAAAATTTATCAACCAAGGAGCTTTGGGAGAATGACCGGATGGTGTTCATTCGTAATTTCTTTCCAAGGATCAGCAATAAAGCTTATGCGGTATTGAAAGCAGCCGGACAATCGGTTAGTGAGTTTCCTTCGACCGCTGATATTGATATGGTCATTGATCCCTCAGAATTTAAATCCATAAAATCGTTGGTGGAGCGTGACCCGACGATAAAAAAATGCCAGCAAAGGAAGTTTCCGCATCTGATCCAGCTGTTTTTGTATTTTGAAGATGAGAGTTTCCTGCAACTGGATTTCATTCTGCATTTTCAGAGAAAGTCGATCACCTTTTTGTCTGCACGGGAAGTTTTACAAACCGCCAGAACGGCAAAGGATGGAGTGAAATATGCAGATGTGGCGCAAGACTGGGCCTATATCTATGGTTTTTATACCTTAAATGGAGCTAATATTCCAGTTCATTATCAAAATTGGTTCAACAGCCTTTTGAGTACGCAGCGGCAGTATATCAATCGTTATTTTCAAAATAATTTTAATTGTCATCCTGAACCGGGAAACGCTCCCCAATATGTCGCCGCTTTGAACCGCAAGCAGCCTGTATGGAAAAGGATACCAGCAGCTTTCCGCTATCTCGTCTATCTTTTCAAAAGCCTCTTTTGGCAACCTGTTCTTTGGATTAGTTTCAGTGGAGTGGATGGAGCAGGAAAGTCCACCATTATTGAAGAGGTAGCAGGTCAGTTAAGGAAAAAATATCGTCAAAAAGTAGTGGTTCGGCGCCACCGTCCCAGTATCCTTCCTATTTTGAGTCGATGGTCTTTGGGTAAAAGAAAATCTCAGGAAAAGGTGTTGTCCCAGCTTCCTCGGAAAGGGAAGAATCAGTCCTTCTGGGCTTCCTTAATGCGCTTTTCCTATTACTATTTAGATTATTTATTGGGGCAATGGTGGGTTTGGCTGAAGGCGGTATTATCCAGGGAAATTGTGCTTTATGATCGCTATTATTTCGATTTTATGTCTGACCCAAAACGGAGTAATCTGGTGGGTATCGAGACCCTGGCTCAATGGGGACACCGCTGGTTGAGACTTCCACAGTTAAATTTCTTCCTGTATGCGCCGGCAGAGGTCATCCTGCAAAGGAAGCAGGAATTGTCTCAGGAGACCATTGAAACACTGACCGCTAATTATAAACAAACTTTTGACTACCTGGGTAAATCAGACCCGAAGCATCAGTATTTATGCTTGTCAAATATCTCCAAGGAAGATTCAGTGGAGCAAATCATGCAACAAATTATAAAAAAGCTTTAAGTGATGTGGAAGAGAATAATTGAATCGTTGATCAGAAAGCGGAACCCTCAGTTTGGCTTTGATCCGGCACTGAAAGATGATATGCTTTTGGGGCAATTATGGGAAATTGGTTGGGGTATGATCCGCGGCCTGGGCTGGAACCTGTTGGGGCTTTCCGCTAAAGGCTTATTGGCCGGGCGCGGCCTGCGTTTATCCTGCAGAAGCAATATGAAATTGGGGAAATGGGTGAAAATCGGGGACTACGTGCATTTGTCGGCTATGGGGAAATTACCCTTAACGCTGGGAAATGGAGTGGGCATCGGCTCTTTTAGCCGGCTTATTCTGAGTACTTCCATGAACCAAATCGGGGCTTATATCCACTTGGAAGATAATGTGAGTATAGGTGAATTTGCCTATCTGGGTGGAGGTGGCGGCCTGAAAATCGGTAGGGGAACTATTGTTGGTCAATATCTGAGTTGTCATCCCGAGAATCATCATTTTGAAAATTTGGACCAGGAAATACGTCTGCAGGGAGTGAGCCGGCAGGGGATTAGTATAGGAAGAGATTGTTGGATTGGGGCCAAAGTCACCATCACTGACGGCGTGACGATAGGGGATCATTGCGTAATTGCTGCCGGGTCGGTGGTCACCAAATCCATGCCTGCTTATGCTGTAATTGGCGGAGTTCCGGCACGTGTTATTCGATCCAGACAAATAAAAGAAACGGCCTGATGAAAGCATTAGAGAAGAATATTTGTGTGTTGGCGACCACCTATGCCGTGAACCCTTACAAAGGTTCTGAAGATGGGATGGGCTGGAATTTTATTTTACAAATTGCCAGTCATCAGGAGGTGGTTGCGATTACCCGGGAAAATAATCGGGAAGCCATTGAAGCCTATCAGCATGACCATCCCGATGCACGATATGCCCGTATTCGATTTGAATATTTTGATTTGCCCTATTGGATGCGATTTTGGAAGAAAGGAGGGCGGGGCGCCTTATTGTATTATTACCTATGGCAATTGTTTTTGCCTTTATTCATCTGGCAGCGGTCATTGGCTTTTGATGTTTGTCATAATGTAAATTTTCATAATGACTGGACACCTACTTTTCTTTGGGTACTGGGCAAGCCCTTGGTATGGGGACCTGTAGGGCATCACCCGGCTATTCCCACCAATTGTTTGCGCAAATACGGCTGGAAACAGTGGTTGAGTTATCGCCTTCGGGATGTGGTAAAATGGACTTTGGGACATTTCGATCCACTTCTTTGGCTTGCCCGCTGGAAGGCTGACCATGTGTTTTGTATGAATTCCAAAGCCTGGTATTGGGGATCTGACAAAAGCCTGATGCCATCGGTAAGTTCTGAACCAAAAAGCTTAAAAATGGAGCAAAAGCAGAAAGGCTTTAAAATTCTTTCTGTAGGCCGTTTTACTCCATTGAAGGGTTTTGATTTGACCATTGCCTCTTTTGCCGCTTTTTTAAAAGCCTTGCCCCTGGAAGATCGCGAAAATGTTGGCCTGCAACTTATTGGGCAGGGGACTTCTGAAGAATTTCTCCGTAATGAAATTCAGCGACTTGGAATTGAAGAAAATGTAGAGGTAATCTCCTGGGTGGACCGACAGCAGCTGGATTTATATTATCAACAAGCCTCCGTTTTTTTATTTCCTTCTCATGAGGGCGCCGGTATGGTGGTCAGTGAAGCTTTAGCTTTTGGATTGCCCATTGTTAGCTTGGACTCCAGCGGAGCAGGGGAGTTTATCGATGCCCGATGTGGATTAACCATTGCCTATGGAGGCTATTCTCAAATGGTCGGTCATCTTTCACAGGCATTAAAAACACTTTTTTCCAATCCGGTTTTGAAGGAAGACATGGAGAAGTCGGCAAAGGAAAGACATCAATCGCTTTTTGACTGGGACCGGAAGGCGGATAAGTTGAAAGGAGTTTATCAAAAAGTACTAGCCGGAAAATCCGGGGACAGCCTTCCTGAAATGAAAAAGAACCTCATCACCACATAAAGCAGGGGATTATGAAAGTAAGTGAAAAATTAGAAAATCGGGTTTATTGTCATTTATTTAATGATTATAGCGGGAGCGCAGTGGTGCTTCGGGATCATTTGCAGAGAGAAGTTCAGGAGGGGCGTTCCTGCATGCTGATCACCTCCAATACCAACGGGGTACTTTCCGGTCTGAAAGGCGTAAGGACTTTACATTTCCCTTACCAGCCTGCTTCCAATAAGCTGATCACTTTATTGCGCTTTTTTTGGGCGCAGCTATACATGATTTATTTGCTGTGGCAAAATCGAAAGTATTTTGAGCAAATCTATATCAATACTTTATTGCCTTTTGGGGCGGCTCTGATGGGTTATTTTTCGCAAACTCCCTTTATTTATCATATCCATGAAACCAGTATTCGACCGGAGATTTTTAAGCAATTTCTGAAATGGCCTTTGAAAGGCGCTCAGGAAGTGATTTTTGTCTCGGCATACCTGGCCAGAGCAGAAGGACAGGGTTTAACAAATAATCGGGTGATTTATAATGGTTTGTCGGAAGAGTTTATGCAGCAATCTGAAGCTCCGCGCTCCTCAAAGAAGAAAGGCTTTGTAGTGCTGATGTTATGCTCCTTAAAAAAATATAAAGGGGTGGATACTTTTGTGAACCTGGCGGCTTTCCTGCCGGAATACCGGTTTAATCTGGTGTTGAATGCCAGTCAGGCAGAAGTGGATGAATATTTTCAAAACCGCCCCTCTAACCTTTTTATTTATCCGGCTCAAAAAAATATTCATCCTTTCTATGCTGAAGCTGATCTCTTGCTGAACCTGTCTGATCCCGAACAATGGGTTGAAACTTTTGGAATGACACTGTTAGAAGGAATGGCCTATGGTTTACCCTGTATTTGTCCGAATGCCGGCGGGCCATTGGAAGTAGTAGAAAACGGAGTGCAGGGGATATGTTGTGATGTTACGCATATGGCAACGCTTTTGACCCACATCCGGAAATTTGCCCGTGATAAAACCTATTACCGACAGTTATCCGCTGCGGCTAAGGTACGGGCCAATGAATTTACCTCCCGAAAGGGGATGAAAGCGGTTGGCTAATGATATTCAATCGGAATTCTTCGCTACAGCCCTTATGGTCCGTGTGTTTGAGTGGCTTACTGATGCTTTCCAGGCAGAGAGAGGTTCGCGTTGGCTTGCTTTCTCCTCATGCATCTGCTTCTTTGGGAAAAATCAGCAATAGGAAAAATTCTGGGTGAACATAGCCAGTGGATTATGAGAGTATAGTGCGTTTTATTTTAATTCTCCACTTTTCAACATATTGTAAATGGTGGATTTTCCGATATCCAACTCACGGGCGGTAGTGATCACATTGCCCTCATTATTGTCTAAGTGATGCTGAAGAATTTTCTGTATGTATTTTTTTAAGGTCATTTTCTCCTCCATCAATTCCGGAAATTCTTCCAATTCCGCAAAAGTAAGGTCATCTGCCTCTATGCAATTTCCATGGGATAGCACCGTGGCCAACTCGATTGCTGAACGTAGTTCACGGATGTTTCCTGGAAAATTATAGCTGAGTAGTTTTTTCTTGGCAAGGGGGCTAAGTGTTTTTTCACCCAAATGGTTGTCTTTGCTAAAGGTATTGATAAAATGCTGGGCAAGGAGAATGACATCATGCCCTCTTTCTCGCAGCGGGGGCAAAACGATGGGTAATCCCCACAGCCGATAAAACAAATCTTTTCGGAAGGCTCCTTCCTTGACCGCATTTTTGAGATTCCGGTGAGTGGCCGTAATGATCCGTACATTTAGTTTGACGATTTCATTTCCTCCTACCCGCACGACTTCTTTTTCCTGTAAAACCCTGAGTAATTTGGCTTGTGCGGGTAGGGGCAATTCCCCGATTTCATCCAAAAAAAGAGTGCCTCCCTGTGCTTCTTCAAATTTCCCGATATGGCGTTTTTGCGCGTCTGTAAAGGCGCCTTTTTCATGTCCGAATAACTCACTTTCCAATAAATTTTCCGGAATAGAGGCAATATTGACTGCGATGAAGGGTTTTTGCTTGCGCTTGGAGTTGTAATGAATGGCTTTCGCCAGCACTTCCTTTCCTGTTCCGGTTTCCCCATTGATCATTACCGTGATCTCCGTTTGAATCGCCTTTTCAACCATGGCATAACATGCCTTTAGCGCCGGGCTTTCTCCAATCATCTGGTTTTTGAAATGGTATTGTTTCACCACCTCTGTTCTCAGGTTTTTGACTTCCTTTAATAACTTTTGCTGTTTTTGCACCCGGTGCATGGCTTGCCATAACCTTTCCGGCGCATCCTCATTTTTGACGATATAATCAAAAGCCCCGGCTTTGAGGATTTCTATGGCGGTATTGACATCTTCCTGCCCGGATACCATGATCACCGGTAATTCTTCATCAAAGGATTGTATTTTTTTAAGTAAGCTTTCTCCGTCCAAATCCGGTAATTCATAATCCAGGGAAATTACATCAGGCAATTCTTCCAGATGACTGATTAATTGTTTGCCATTGGCGAAATGTTGGACCTCAAATTCTGGATTACGACTCAGGTGGTGACAAAGAAAATTGGCGTACCAGTCATTATCCTCAACGATAAAAATTTTCATGTACTATTATCCCTTATTTTTCAGAAAAACAACGGCCATGGCAAAGTCAATGTTATAGGGAATGGATGAATGTGATTTTTTTTATAGGAAGTTGAGCTTATCGATATATAATTCATTTTGTAGCGGCTAGTTGCCGAATTTTGAGGATTTGTTTTTGACTAAAATGAGGAGAAACATCAATGACGAAAATCAAAAAAAGAAGCTGATAGAACAGTATACCGTAGTTGGTTTCTCCAAAAATGCCAAATTCCGTGAAGGAGTTGATCAGGACGGGAATGAAGACGGCTGTGAAAAACCTTTTCTTATTTGAAGATTTACTTTTGACACAAGCATAAAGGGTTAAGGCTAATTGGCTCAGGCAAATGAAAAAGCCAATAATGCCCAGATTCATCAACACTTGAATAAAAGTATTGTGAGTCATTTTTCCGGCGTAAGTATTTACGCTTTGAAAGAAGCCTTCATTGGATATGCGCATGAAGCCAAAGCCCAGCCAGGGCTGTTTAGGGAAGCCTTCGGTTAACAAGGCCTTCCAGAAAGGGAGCCGGCCCGTCATGCTCAGCACTTCCTTAAGGTCTCCTTCTTTGATAAAGATAAATTGCACAATTATGGGAATGCTCAGTAACAGTACCCCAATGACGACCCATTTGAACCAGCGGTTGTTGGTCAGATTGATGGCATAATAACTCACTAAAAGAAAGCCGATCATGGAGGAACGTGATCCGGTAAGGATTAATGCATACAGGGCACAGACTATTCGGAAATAGTCCCAATAATGATTTTTTTTGGCTTGGAATAATTCCAGATAAGAGGCGGCTATTCCCACTACCGCCAGCATTCCTAATTCATTGGGGTTCATCAAAAATCCGCCCAGTCGGGCAACTTCCTGTCCATGGGTCAGGCGGTAAAAGGTGTCCGGGAAAAACCAGGCGCCCAAAATATTCCAGGCCATCAAAAGGAATACCGCCCTGGAAAGGAGATCACTGAGGCGGATTTCATGCTCCCCGGCATATTGATTGACCAATAGGATTAAGCGGATAAATAGGATGGAGAAAATGAATGTCTCCGTGTCCATAAACCATTGTAGCGCCGAATAGGCCACATCGGTACTCCACAGAAAGGAGAAGAGGGCGAGCAGTAAATAGGCGCAGTATCCCCAAAATACCAGACTATTGGATTGCCGGAAATTTGCCGCATAGCCTTTGGCCTGATAGTGAAAAATGAGGAAGGCCGTAGTGCCGGTGCAGGCCATCCGGATTAATATTTTTAGTCCTCTGGTAATGGTAATATTCTCCGAGAGGGTAAAAAATCCCAGAATTTTCAGGCCCAGAATTACAATGAGCCATGGGATAAGGTGATTCACCGGAAAGGTAGGTTTCTGAAGGGTGGGGATTTTCATAGGGCGGCATAGATTTTTGAAAATCGCTGGGCAATCTGCCTCCAGTTGAACTGTTCCGCAACGGTTTTGCCCGCATTTTTTCGCATGCTGAAATATTCCTCAGTCTGCCACTTTCCGGCGGCAAGTTCCATGCTTTTTTGAATGGCTTTCGCTTTGGTTTGCGTAATTTCCATGCCACAGTTTTCGTCCAATACGGTGGAAAGAATATTGGTGGCCGGAGTGACTAAAACCGGAATTTCTAATCCTAAGGCTTCTAATACGGCATTTGGAAAGCCCTCATATCGGGAGGGGTGGCAGAAGTAATCCATTTGCGAAAGCAGCTTGATTTTTTCTGCTCCGTATTGCGCGCCCAGGAATTTTACTCTGTCGGTTATTTTTAATTTTTCTGCTCTGGCTTTGAGTTTGGAGCTTTCTTCACTGTCCCCGATCAACCATAGCTCGGAAGGTTGTGAGCTGTTTTTACTGTAAGCCGCAAAACCATCTACTAATTCATTTAGCCCTTTGACATAGATTTTGAGTCGGCCACAGAATCCAAAGACCAGCGTCTCTTTTTGCGCCGGATAGGGCGTTGCCTGCGCCTCTGCCTCATAACCGTTAGGAACCAGCACCACTTTGGCCGGATTGGCCAGGTGGATGATATGGTCTTTTTCACTTTGTCCCAGCAGGTGCAGACACTGTGCATTCTCCACCACCTTTTTGTCGAATAGCTTAAAATAGATGCGTTTTCGCCATTTAGATTTTTTCAGTGCTTCTGCGTTGTAGCTACCATGAGGCGTGAAAATATAGGGGTATTTCCATTTTTGAAGTAAATTCGACATCCGAAACATGTCTGGTATAAAGCCCCCGTGTAAATGAAACACCACCTTTTCTTTTTGGGGTAAAGTACTCAAGGCCTGATTTATTTTTCCGTCGAGTTTTTTCCAAAACGGATGAGATTGAAAATACCGACAAGGAAAGGGGCGGTTCGGGCCGGCAATATCCGGGCTTGGAGTGATGCCCCATATTTCAATATCATAACCAAGTTCAAACTGAGCCTTAGTCAGGGCATCAACTACCCGATTTACACCATTGAGCCGATCCGGATTGGCTTTGCCTAATATGAAGTGGATGATTTTCATAATCAATTATGTTCAGGGCTTTTATTTAATGCGGAAAGATTGTTTTTGGGCGCTTGGGATACTTCCTTTATCCGATGGGACCAAAAAATTAGGCCCAGCAGCAGGCTGCTAGCCATCAGGAATTGGGCAGCTCCCAGTCCGATCAGCAACCCCTTAATTTCAAAATTTTTCAGGAGCCAGGGAGCAAAGGAAAGGCTGAACAGGGAGACGATAATATTCGAAAGCAGGATCAAACCGTTTTGGGAAAAACAGCGGGCGGCAATTTTTAATTCCAGGCTCCACAAGCCCAAAAGCGAAAGGGCTGCCATGGGGGCGATCCAATGCGCAAAAGTTGCATAGGTTGTTCCATATATTCCTGTCATTATTGATTCTCCAAACACCCAGGCCAGCAGACATACGAATATGATAAGGACAGAGGGGAGCAGACTTTCCCTGAGGAGCACCTGCGCCCATTTTTTTTCTCCG
This sequence comes from Persicobacter diffluens, assembly GCF_036244895.1. NCBI lineage: Bacteria > Pseudomonadati > Bacteroidota > Cytophagia > Cytophagales > Persicobacteraceae > Persicobacter > Persicobacter diffluens. The sequence continues at coordinate 2,205,698 of NZ_BQKE01000001.1, read as the reverse complement.
GGAAGTTTTTTCATCCAGCGGAAAGGAAGGTAATTGTCTATGGCCATCATTCCGATATTAAGTAGTCCGGTCAGGTTTTGTACCAGGCGAATGCCGGAAAACAGGAATGGAGCCAGTAAGGTACCGGCAGCCACCCAGAAGGCATTTCCGGAAAACCACTGAAAAACAGCAGTGGCCATCAGGTATCTGGCATAAATCCAGTGTTTTTTCCAGGGCAATTGATGCAAAGCTGCCATGCGGACTTGCGGGAGGTGAAAATAGCTCACTATACTTCCTGACAATAGTGCCAAAGCCAGGAGATAGAGGATATAATGGTAGTGGAGCTCTTGCAATAGAATGAGGCCTGAAATACCACCGATACACAGGAGGTTGAAGGTAATGACACTTCTCCACTGGCCCTTTTTGTTGTGGTGCATAATGAGTAAATGCCGGAAGAAATAAAAGGCATTGTAGGAGAATGCCCAGCACAGGAGTGGCAGGTGAGCCTGTTGGCTATGGGTGAGGGCATCGTAACCCATTAGAAAGAGTTTGAAGCCGATTAGGAACAGGAGTTGGAAAACGACAAAAAAACTGATGAATTGCGCTTGGGTGTTTCTTTTGCCATTTTTTTCAGAAAAGTAGGAAAGGGGCTGAAGCAGGTAAGCCTGCAGAAGGGCAAAACCAAATAAGACCCACAGAAAAGAAAGGGCATATTGGGCAAAGGTTTCCGCGCTGGCATATCTTCCCAATAAAATAGTGAGCAGGAAGCTGTTCAGGCTCAAAAGTGCCTGTTCGCCCAGCTTTTCTGCTTTCGATTTTATTTGGAGAAGTGTTTTCATTTTTTGGTGAAGCCGACTATACTGTTTTTAAACTTTGCGATGAGCGACCGGCGATAAGATTGCTGATCATTGAATACAGTTTCTAATTGTTTCAGCTGGTATTTGTTTTTGAAATAGGAGATGTTCTCTAATTTACTGATAGCGGTGTGGTTATACCGGATGACATAAAGAATGCAATGGCACTCCTGAAGAAAAACAGTCATCAGGGAGTCGGATTTCAAAGGAGGAAAGTCCACTATGATCAGGTCAAATTGTTGACAAAGGGCGGCTATGCGTGTCTTAAAGTTGGGGTGTAGGAAAAGCTGTTCTTCTGAAGGGTAATTCCCCAGATTCATAAAACTGATGTTTTCTTTTTTATTGGCGATTATTTCGCTCTGTGGACTTTGAAGGTATTCCCAAAGTCCCTTAGCTGATTTCCTTTTCGGGTCCAAATTACATCGGATAAATAGAACGTTTTGCTGTAACTGGTTGAGCTGTAAGCATAATTTCTGACTGATAAAACTCTTTCCTTCTTTTGCCCCACAGGAGGTGACCGCCACCATGTTTCCTTTTTGCAAACTCCCCTGCTGATATAGCGTATTGAGTAATCCCTTGATTTCGATTTCTCCTTTAGGCATATGTGGAATTGTGGCCAGTACCGCTTGATCTGTATATTTTTCAATGGTGGAAATTTCTTCCACCTTACCGTAAAAGAACTGCCTGAAATATACAATTACCAGTCCTGTCACCAGCCCCAGGAAAATGGAAACCACTAATACCAGCGTTATATTTGGTGAACTGGCTTTTCGAGGTGTCTTTCCCTCTTCCAGTATTCTGTGAAATGCGATGGTGGCATGCCTGGAGATTTCCGCTTCTATACGTTTTTCATTCAGGAAATTATAGCTGTTCTGTAGTAGCTGAAAGTCTCTTTGTAAAATGATCAGTTGCCTTTCCTTGGAAGGTAAAGTCTCAAATTGCCTTTCTGCCTCTTGTACTTCTTTGGCGATAGAGGCTCTTTTAATCGCAATTTCCTTTTGATTTTGGGCAATACTCCTTTTTATGTAGCGCAGAATATCCGCTATGTTTTGATCTATATTTTGAACTTCTTCATGCTGTGGTCCATAGCGGGTCAACAGTTCTCTTTTCTCCGCCCGGTAGGTTTCCAGACGTTTGATAAGGTCTGTGAAAAGCAAACCTACGGTCATATTGGTATTCAGAGAAAGTGTTTCCAGGCGTATGGTATCCGACTGCACATTTTTATTGATACTATCTAGAGACGCCATTTCCATATCCAGATTGGCTAACAGGGTTCTTAACTGAGCGGTTCTTCTGAGGCCGGTTTCTGTTTCCTGTCGGGTATTAATAATGCCATTTTTCAATCGGAAGCTTTCTATATTGGCTTCGGCTTTTTGAAGCTGAATCCCCATGTCCTTTATTCTCTGATCTAAAAAAGTGAGTGTTTTTTGTGAAGCCCCAATTTTATACAGGATATAATCTTCGATATATACTTCACAAAGGGTATTTACTATCATTGGAGCTTTTTCCGGTACCGGAGAGGTATAGGCAATTCTTAATATGGGAATGTCCTCGGCCTGTGGGGTGATTTGTAAATTTTCTTTGATGAGCTGAATTTCCTGCTCCTGAGAAAGGATTTCAAAAAAGAAGGTGTCCTTCAAATTTGGTGCTTTTTGTTTGGCCCAAAAAGATTGATTTTTTCTGATGATCCATTGAAAATTTGGGTTTTTCAGTATCTCATCCCAGCTCCCCTTTTGGGTGAGGAAGCCTCCTTCGTTTGGGATTTTTAATTCGAAGGTATCCGTTGAAATAAAATTGAGTTGGATTTTCTCTCCCAAAAGTGAAGGGGAGGTTTTTAAATTAATCAGCAAAAAAGGACTATCATTGTAGAGCTCTTTCGTCTTAATCAGGCCTTTTCTGTAATACCTTTGTTGGAAATCCAGCTTCTCTGCCACCTTTTCCAAAATTTGGAAAGATTTCATGGTCTCCATTTCTGTGTCAATGTTTTTCTTGCTGGAGAAGTAATCCAAATCCTTGTAAAGGTTATTTTCGGTAAACCCACTTTTGTCATCCAGCCTTAGGATAGCTACGCTCTGGAATTGAGCAGTAGAATACAATAAACTTCTTTGTCCCAGAAGAAAAGCAAGGAGTATGCAGACCGCAATGATGCCTGAACCCCGGATTATCGGTCGGAGGATTTTTAATATTTCCGAGCTTTCATTCATTGTACTGAAATTAGAACCGCAATGGCCGTGATTACACTTGCCAATGCGATGATTAACGGGGTTTTTTTGTCTACCGTTTTCCCTCCTTTGGTAGGGACATAAATGATATCTCCATGGTAAAGCCACATTTGGGCTTGTTGCCGATCGGTGGTTTGAGTGAGGTCAATTAAAAACTGTTTTTGTTGATGGTTTATGGTTCTGATTATCTTTATGTGACGGGTGTCCGCATAGAAATCAAAACCCCCGCTTTGCGCCAGGGCTTCCACCAGAGTATTACGCTCTTTTTCTAATAAAATGGTGCCTTGTTGCATTACTTCACCCAGGATATTAACCTCCCTGTTGAGCACCTTGATGGTGAGAATGGGGTCTTTGAGCCATGGGCGGTAGGCGGAAGTGATGAGGGCATTGGCTTCCTGAGTGGTCAGGCCTTTTACTTGTAATTTGCCCACTTTAGGTAACAAGATAAATCCCTCCTGATCGACCATGGTCCATTTTCCATAAACTTCATTGGAATTATAAATTCCGAAAATGGAACCAATGCTTAGATCATCATGATTCCAGATGCTCAGACTAATTTTGTCATCTGCCTGGAGGAGATGAAGCGGTAATGCCTGACAATCCTCAATAAATTCTTCTATCCCCATAGGCGGGGTGGCACTGTCAAATAATTTTCTGGTTTGACAGGATAATAGGTTGGCAAACAATAAAATGAGACAGGCCCATTTGGTTGAGGTTTTCATGAAAAAATATAATTTATCACAGTTTGTTTAACGAAACTCTTTAGAATAAGTGATCTAGGATTTGCCTGAATTATTTAAAGTGCTATATTTTTAGATGACTTTAATTTATTTATTGGGTATGAACGGTTGGATTTCGGAATATTTAGCATTTTCAACTGTCTGTTTCTTGTTGGTATTGATCTTTGGGCCAGCGCTAGCCAGGGGTTGAAAGCATCGTTTGATGGTCCAAATCATAGAAAAATATAGACCCACCAAGGAGAGAATCGCGAACCAGTGAGAAAAATCTTGCAGCAGCATACACATTAAAATGCATAGGCTCTGAAAAGCAACAATGGTTAAAGTTGCCTGCGGCACATTGATGTATTTCAAAAGGATATGGTGAAGGTGAGTTTTATCCGGTTTCAGGGGGGAGTTTCCTTTTAACATTCGTTGTCCAAAAACCCGCAGCATATCCATTACCGGTAAGCTGAAACATCCAACGGCCACCTGAAAATAATATGCTTCTACTGGCGCCATTGGGCCTTGTACCAGTCTGAGCCCTCCGTAGGCTATTGTAAAACCCAGAAGCATGGATCCTGAATCTCCCATGAAAATTTTGGAAGGTGCCCAATTCAGGCTGAGGAAAGGAACTAAAGCAGCCATCATGGCTAACATCAAAAGCGCCGCTTGCATATCATTGACTAAGAAAAGGCAGAAAGCCAAACAAGCCATCACCACCAGTGCTAAACTTCCTGCGAGTCCATCAATACCATCCATCAAATTAAAGGCATTCGTGCTGGCGACAATGAATAGGGTGAATAACATCCACACAAGCGGGAAGGGAAGATGCTGAAGAAACAAAAGGCCTGGGGTAAGCGCCGGGTTTTCAGCCAGCGGGAATGCAATTATGGCAGCTAAGCTCAATTGCCAGAATAATCGAAGCAGCGCGCTTAAAGGACGGTAATCATCCCATAAACCCATCAAAAATATGCCACTTGCACATAATAGAAAAGTCTTGGGAAGATGGTCTGACTGCAGGGAGATGTTCATCATCATGAAAGCCAAATACAAGGCAATTCCCCCCGAGCAGGCTTTGATGGATAAATGCACCTTGCGCTGATTGGGTTTATCCAGTAGCCCTATTTCGTATTTAAAATGTAATAGAAAATGCAAGATAAGGGCACTGAGGGTCGAGGTTAATAAGAACTGAAGTGGTAGCATCACGATGAGATTTTATTAATTATGCCAGTTTTTGGGCAGGTTCCGGAATGGTTTGGGAGGTTTCCCAGGGTTGAATAAGATGTTGGGGGATGGGGTAGGAGGAAATTTCCGGTTTCTGATAGTCCTCCATAATGCCATTGATGAGGCTTGTATATTGTTGACTAATTTGAGCCCATTGGTAATGGGTTTGGGCAAGGTCGTACATCCTGTGGCTACATTGCTGATATTCCTCTTTTGTGAGTCTTTGTAGCAAGTCATTCAAAGATTGATGATCTTTAAAATAAAATGCCTGCTCATTGGTCGTACAGCGGTTATAGATCACGTCAAAAGCAATAATGGGTAAGTTCAAATTCATTGCTTCTACCAAAGAAGGATTGGTGCCACCGGCACTGTGCCCGTGAATGTAGCAGAAACAGCGGCTTCGAATAAGATTTAATGGCCTGTTCTCATAAATAGGATCGAGCAAATGTAAATGGGAATGACCTTTATAAATTTGCTTAAGTTTTTGGCCGTAGGGGCTATTATCCCAATTGCCAACCAACACCAAGGGCAAATTTTCCTGGGTGGAGAAGGCCTCTAATATTAAATGGATGTTGTTCTCCGGCTCGATACGACAAACACCAAATGCGTAGGGCTTCTGAAGGAAGGGGAAATTTTGAAAATCCTGTGCATTGGCAATCACCTTTTCCGCCTGATCTCCACCATAGGCGATGCAGGCACTGAGGGATTTGTATCGCAGCGCAGTATATTTACGGATGGCCTCATTATCGGCAATATCCGCATCCGAAAACCGTACGGCTATCATTTCGGCAAATTTTAAATAGGCTTTTGCCAACGGATGCCATTTAGCTCTTTTCCACTCCAACCCATCAATGTGAACAATGACTTTTTTGTTTCTGAATAATTTCACAAAAGGAAGAATGATACAGCCGGATACCCCAAGAATGAGCAGGACATCAGCAAAGAAGAGCGCATGAATGATAGATAGGATATCGTAAAGAATGCTTTGTACCCCGTTGGCTTTCAGCGGGAGGTATACTAATTTGGCATTATTCCAATTTCTTGGTCTTTCTCCTTTCGGGTAATGGTGCGCACTGCAATAGACCGTAAAGTCAAATTGTTGGTTAAGATGAAGCACCAGTTGATGTACCAGAGTCTCAAATCCTCCGTAGCAAGCGGGAACTCCCACGGTTCCGATAACGGCTATTTTTTCTTTCATAAGGTCAAAGCATTTTCTTATGCTATTCTATTGACCAAATTGATTCCAGTTTTAAATATTTTAAAAAATAGGCTTTCAGAGTTTCGCAGGGGTGTTTTTGAGAAGGTGTGGATTACCAGGGAGGTTTTTGAATTGGAAGATTTCCAAAATTTGGAAATAGCAGCACTTGCAAAATGGTATAATACGCTTTATTTTTTCGATTTAAATAATAACGCAGGAATTTAGAAGTGAGCGGTTGATAGGAAACGAGCGAGATTGGTGCTCCCAATTGTTGGAAGTTCTTCTACTAGGAGGGTGGTAAATAGGACTTTTGTAGGTTTTGTTAAGGTTTATTTATTGGATTTGAGTTAATCCAATTTTTTGGGAATTCTTTTAAAATAAGTAGGGGCGTTTTGGTAACCTCTGATCTTTTAGATGGTTAATAAACAAAAGACCTGTGTTATGAAAAAATTGAATTATTCTATTTTACTCTCTGTTTCCCTGATTTTTTTGGTGGGTATTATGGCCATGAATCCCAAAAAGAAAAAGGAAAATCCACTGATGGGTTCATGGGAAATGTCTTCTTTTAAATATGGTGCTGATCCTGATTTTTCAGAACTCCCTCAAATGATGAAGTATGTGAAACACATCACCGAAGACCATTTTACCTGGGTTTCTTATTCTCCTAACGATGGAAATGTGGTCGGGACCGGAGGAGGAACTTATGATTTGACCGATGATTTTTATACGGAGCATATTGATTTCTTCCAGCCTTCCGGGTCAAAATTGGCGGGTACCTCTGTTAAGTTTAAGTACACGGTAAAGGGCAATGAATGGCGGATATCAGGCTATGTACATAATGTGCAAATGGATCCTAACTCCGGCAAGTATGTGGTGGTTGATTCTACTTTACTGGAAGAAATCTGGCACAGATTATAAAGGCAATAGTTTTATTTATATACAGAAGCTCCTTAACGGGGGCTTTTTTTATTTAGGGTATATCAGGATTGCGGTTTTTAGATTAAAGGGATAAATATTATGTTTGCCCTACATTTAAAAATTACATCTAATGAAAAAATACCTATTGACTGTCTTGACCATGCTAATGGTGACTTTTGCGGTTAGCGCACAGGAGACGAACTGGAGAAAAATTTATAATCCTTCTATTAATGGTGAGGAGCAAATTGCTGCCGCTGTAAATCAGGCAAAAAAAGAAGGTAAAAAAGTATTGGTGCAGGTCGGGGGCAATTGGTGTAAATTCTGTATCCGATTGAATAAATATGTCATGACGGATACTGAATTGAAAAAGATGATTGATGATAATTACGTTTATGTGCACCTGAACTACAGCAAAGAAAATAAAAACGAAGCCTTATTGGAGAAATGGGGAAATCCTAACGAACACGGTTTTCCGGTTTATGTCTTTTTGGATGAAAACGGAAAGTTGACCAATGTACAAGAGACGGGCAGTCTGGAGGAAGGAGAGACTTACAATAAAGGAAAGTTAGAAAAGGTATATCGCGAAAATGCCGGATAATAAAAAAGCCGATCAGTGATGATCGGCTTTTTTATTACTTTGTTTTTTCTTTTCCCGTGGGTTTGAGGTCTTTGGTAGATTCCACAAAGCATTCAATGCCATCTGACAGCTTATCGCCATAGGAGCCTTTTAGGTCCAAATCCCGGTTTTTTCCGTCATAGTGAATTCTGGCTTTGGTGACCATTTTGGCCCGAAACATATCTACCAATTCTTTATCAATTTTAAAGGCCATCAGATAGGGGTTGATCGCCACCGGCCCTGCATATTGATATCTTTTTATTTTTCCGGCCCTGGTTTTTACTGCCAGATAAGGGTTCTGATAAGGTCTTAGCGTAAGGTCATCCATCACTTCTTTTAAAACGGAAACGTACACGTATACTTCTTTCCCTTTGGTGGGGTATTGATAAGAAGCAAAAGTTAATTTGATATTTCCCATGGGTGCCACGGAAATTTGGCCGGTTTGTACGATGTCGACATCTTCAAAGTCGTCATGGCCTTCTACACATTGTGCATGGCTAAAATTGAAATAGGCATAAAACCCAAAAATCAACAGGAATGAGCAAATATTTTTCATAATCGGTTTATTTCCTTCTTAATCGAATAGAACACAATTTATAAAAAAATATAATAAAAGCGGATTCGTATGGATGCTTTGAGGTTTTTTTATAAAAAATAGCACCCGATTAGGGAAAAAGGACAACAAAACGGCATAAAAAAGCCCCGTTCGTTATTCAAACGGGGCTTGTCTCTTTATTTTTCGCGATTAATAACAATCGTGGCAAAATCTGAAAGGTAGGTTTTCTGCTGCTCATTTAGTGGCATGCTTTCCAGTATACCGAATGCTTCTTCAAAACTACTTTGCATCAGTTGCTCCGTAATGTTTTTAATGTCCAGCTGATTATAAATTTCGGTAACAGCTTTCACTTTATCTTCCGCAATTGGATTTTCATGTGCAATCCATTTTTCCAATTCCGCTGCCAATTCACCACTTGCTAATTCTTTGGCTTTGATCAACAAGTAAGTCTTTTTGTTTTCAATAATGTCTCCACCAACCTGTTTGCCAAATTTGGCCTGATCACCGTAAACATCCAGCAAGTCGTCTTTTAACTGAAAGCCGATGCCTAATTTTACCGCGAAATCATATAAACCGGACTGAATTTCCTCAGGGGCTTTCGCCACCATTGCACCCAATTGTAGTGCCAGCCCCAAAAGCACGGCCGTCTTTTGGCGGATCATGTCCAGATATTCCTCAGCGGTGACATCATCACGGCTTTCGAAATTCATGTCTTTCTGTTGCCCTTCGCAAACTTCCGTGGCATTGGCATTGAAAGCTTTCAGGGCTGCCGGCAATATTTCAGGATCCAATTCCAACAGGTGATCATAAACCTTGATCATCATCACGTCTCCACTCAGAATGGCAATATTATCATTCCATTTAGTGTGGACGGTTTCCTTTCCTCTTCTCAAAGGCGCCTTGTCCATGATGTCATCATGTACCAGGGTAAAATTATGGAAAGTTTCCACTGCCATGGCCGGGGCAATAGCCGGACGAATATCATCATTGAAAAGGCGATAACCTAAAAGGGTAAGCAAGGGGCGCAGTCTTTTGCCGCCCAAACTCATGATGTATCCTATTGGTTCGTATAATTCTTTGGGTTCTTCTCCCCACTGGTGCGCTTTGATTGCTTTGTCAATGGTTTCAATCAAAGGATTTAAAATATTATTCATGTTCCTTTTGTGAAAAAATAAGGTCGATTGTTCTTCTGTTAATGTCGGTGTGTTTTACCCGAACATACACTTTGTCTCCCAGGCTGAACATTTGCTTATTATGACGGCCAATGATACGCATATTTTTTTCATCGTATTCATAATAATCGTCATCCATGTCCATCATGCGAACCATTCCCTCGCAGCGGGTTTCGGTGATTTCTACAAAAATACCAAACTCCGTTACGCCGGTAATCACGCCTTCATAAGCCTTTTCAGGGGCATTTTCCATGAATTCCACCTGCTTGTATTTGATGGATGCGCGTTCCGCTTCAGCGGCTCTTTTTTCCCGGTCAGAGGAATGCTCACATTCAGTTTCGTATTCCGGTGCTGATACCGATTTTCCTCCATCCAGATAGTGTTGCAATAATCGGTGCACCATCATATCCGGATAACGGCGAATAGGGGAGGTGAAGTGCGAATAATGGTCAAAAGCCAGTCCAAAGTGCATCAATGGCTCGGTGGTGTAAATCGCTTTCGCCATGGAGCGGATCGCCAATTGTTCCAAAACATTTTGTTCCGGCTTGCCCTGAATCTCCGCCATCAGCTTATTCAATTCCTTGGAAACGCCGGTTTCACTCATTTTGAACTGGTGGCCAAATCGTTTGGCAAAGGATCCGAAACTTTCCAGTTTTTCCGTATTTGGATAATCGTGGGTTCGGTAGACAAAAGTGGGAGATTTGGCGTCTCCCTTTTTCTTGGAATTGAAGACAAATTCTGCCACTCGCTTGTTGGCCAGCAGCATAAACTCTTCAATCAGTTTATGGGCGTCTTTTCTTTCTTTGGGAATCACCATCAATGGTTTGCCATTATCATCCAGTTTGAATTTTACTTCAATGGTTTCAAAGGCAATGGCCCCATTGCTGAAGCGGCGATCTTTGATGATTTTCGAAAGGCGGTTAAGCTCAATGATTTCTTCATGGAAATCCCCTTCCTGCGTTTCGATTCTTTCCTGTGCTTCCTCATAAGTGAATCGGCGATCAGAATGAATAATGGTACGACCAAACCATTCTTTTTGAATCTGCGCATTTTCATTCAGTTCGAAAACGGCTGAAAATGTCAGTTTATCTTCATTTGGCCGAAGCGAGCACAGCTGGTTGGAAAGTCTTTCCGGTAACATCGGAATGGTGCGATCCACCAGATAAACCGAAGTTGCACGATCGTAGGCTTCCGCCTGAAGTTGGGTATTCGGTTGAACGTAATGTGTTACGTCGGCAATATGCACGCCCACTTCTACATTTCCATTGTCCAGTTTACGAAGGGAAAGAGCATCGTCAAAATCCTTGGCGTCGAAAGGGTCAATGGTGAAGGTGGTGATGTTACGGAAATCACGTCTTTTGCTGATTTCCTCCGCTGAAATTTCATCCGGAATGCGTTCAGCTTCCTTTAAAACACGTTTCGGGAATTCAAAAGGAAGGCCGTATTCCGCCATAATGGAGTGAATTTCGGCTTCGTTTTCTCCTGAAGCACCCAATACGCGGGTCACTGTACCCACCGCGTTTTTATTTCGGTCATCCGACCATTTATCTATTTTGACAATCACTTTGTCATTATGCTTTGCACCCTTGGTTTTTTCCAATGGCACAAATACATCTTTGTAGATCTTTTTATTGTCGGGAACAACGAAAGCATAGCGGGGAAGAAGCTCAATTTTTCCTACCCAGTCTTTTTTGCTTCGTTCAATGATGTTGGTGACACGACCTTCGGCACGTCCCCCACGGGTGGAGGTAATGGCAACTTCTACCTGGTCGCCGTCCAGCGCATCATTTAATTTATCTGTGGTTACTTTGATGTCATCTTCACGGCCTTCAATAACGATAAAAGCGAATCTTGGATTGACATGGTCCACCTTCCCGATTAAGCGGTCGGCGGTATCTTTAGCCTGATAGCGGGCATCTGAAGTAAATATGATATCTCCTTCACCCGCCAGATCTTCCAAAAAGAAGGCGGCTTTTTGTTTACTCATGCGGTCTTTAAGCAGGAGCTTTCTGCAAAGTTGCTTAACAGACCAGGATTTGGTGGGGTCGCTGTTGAGGAGTTGCAGGATGCGGCTTTCCAGATTTTGGGTAATCCGTTTTTCTCTGGTTTGTCTCTTTTTGAAAACCGCGGTTTTTCTGTTTTTTCTTCCCATATAAAAGATTTCAGCCTGATGGCTGTGAACTATGTTTAATTAACTTACTCCTTGTGGAGTCAAGCGTGTTCCCGGGATTAATTATTTAGAAGTTAAACTTCAGGGCTCAAATCCTCAAAAATTTGGCTTGCAATTTACTAATATTATCAAGAAGCAGGGTAAAGAAATAGTAATTCGTATTTTTTTTTGGTTAATAAATGAATTTTCCTCAAATCTTATTGTTTTTAGAGGAATGGGGTTGCTGGAGGTTACGGAATTCTATTTTCGGAATGGCTTCCAATAGTCTTTGGGTGTATTGGTGTTTAGGTTTTTCGAAGAGCACCTCTGCAAAATCCTGTTCCACTATTCTTCCTTTGTTCATAACCAATACCCGATCAGAGACGGATTTAATGACCGAAAGGTCATGGGAAATAAATAAAAAAGAGACCTTTAATTCTTCTTTGAGATCCATCAAAAGATTAAGGATCTGCGCCTGAACCGAAACATCAAGGGCAGAAACACATTCATCGCAAATGATGAGTTCCGGCTCTGTAATTAATGCGCGTGCGATCGCGATTCTTTGGCGTTGTCCACCACTAAAAGCGTGGGGATAGCGATATAAAGCATCCTGAGGTAATCCCACTTTTTTAATCCAGATAGCGGCCAGGGCCCATCGATCGGCTTTGTTCTTGCCGATGCCGAATGATTCCAGTGGTTCCATCAGGCAATGCGCTATGGTGTGCCTGGGGTTCAAGGATTGAAAAGGATCCTGAAAAATGATGCCGATTTTTTTTCTGATTGCAAAAAGCTCCTTTTGGCTTGATTCCAGTATATTTCTCCCATTGAAGATAATGCTTCCCTCTGCGCCCTTAACGAGTTGCATCAGAATACGAGCCAGCGTGCTTTTGCCTGATCCGGACTGGCCCACAAGACCTAAAATCTCCCCTTCATACAATTCCAGGCTGACCGAATGGATCACTTTTTTACGCGTGGCGGAGGACCAGGGGAAGCGTTTAGTTGCGGTATAAGCAAAGTTTAAATCCCGAATTTGAATCAGAGGTTTTCGTTTAAAAAATGCTTTTCGCTTGGTTTCCAATGCTTCATCAGTAAGCACTTGCTGAATGATGGCATCTTCCACGGCTTTATATTTGGCCGGATTGCCATTTTGAGGAAGAAAATCATTTAGAGTAGGTAGTCGGTTCATCTTTAGATCCAATCTTGGTCGGCATGCGATGAGTCCTTTGGTATAAGGTGCCTGAGGGTTTCCGAAAATGGAGTGGGTGTCGCCTTGTTCTTCGGTTTTGCCCTGATTCAGTACCAATATTTTATCCGCTAATTTAGAAACAACGCCTAGATCATGCGAAATGAACAGCATGGAGGTTCCGTACTGGTTTTTTAACCTTTCAAAGGTTTGGATGATCTTATTTTGAATGATTGTGTCCAAAGCAGTGGTCGGTTCGTCAGCCACCAATAATCGTGGATGATTCACCATGGCCATGGCGATCAGGATTCGTTGCTTTTGACCTCCGGAAAGCTGATGGGGATAGGCGGAGAAAATTCTTTCCGGTTCACTGAATGGGATGTTTTCCAGTACTTCAATGGCTTTGGACTTCGCCTCTTTCGGATGAAGCTTTTGGTGCCTTTGTATCGCTTCCAGTAGTTGTTTGCCCACTTTCATCAAGGGATTCAGGGCGGTCATCGGCTCCTGAAAAACCATGGCAATTTCTTTTCCTCTGATTTTCAGGAAATCCCGTTCTCCGAAATTCAATAAATTTATTTTTTCTCCATGGGGCAGATAGTACCAGGCTTCGCCCTCATAATGATGAACCTCCGGCCCGGCCCACAGTCCCAGAATACTGGTGGCCGTAACGGATTTTCCGGAGCCGGATTCTCCTACGATCCCCAGGGTTTCTCCTTCCCGGAGGCAAAAGGAAAGATTTTCGACCACTTTTATAGGGCCGGACTGACCATTGAGCGTAATGCTCAGGTTGCAAACCTCTAGCAGAAGTTTCGCTGGATTAGAAATATCCTCAGGCATGGTTGGTGTTGGGTTGGTGTTGCCAATTGGAATGGGCAAATTAGGGGATTTTTATGGAAAAGGAAATCTCCAGGTGAATAAGGCCATTACCTTCTTTGCGAAAATTGCTTTTCCGCTAATTGTTACGGATTAATGAAGGGATTGTCTTGTTAAATTACTAATTTTGCGGACTGATTTAAAAACCGCCTTTAGCGCAACATAATTATAGATATATTCCACGATGAGTTTAGTTGAGGAAATTAAGAAAAGAAGAACCTTTGGTATCATTTCTCACCCTGATGCCGGTAAAACGACCCTGACGGAGAAGCTTTTGCTTTTCGGGGGGGCGATTCAGACTGCGGGTGCGGTAAAATCCAATAAAATAAAGGACCATGCCCGATCTGACTGGATGGAAATTGAGAAGCAGCGTGGTATCTCGGTTGCGACTTCCGTAATGGGATTTGATTACCGAAACAAGCGTATCAACTTGCTGGATACACCAGGTCACAAGGATTTTGCGGAAGATACCTACAGAACCTTGACGGCAGTGGACTCTGTAATTATGGTGATTGACTGTGTGAAAGGTGTGGAGGAACAAACTGAGCGATTGATGGAAGTTTGTCGTATGCGTCAGACGCCTGTGCTTTGTTTTATCAACAAAATGGACCGTGAAGGTCGTGATCCTTTCGAGCTGTTAGAGGAGATTGAGGAGAAGTTGGGCTTGCGCGTTCATCCTTTGTCTTGGCCCATCAATATTGGTAAGAACTTCAAAGGGGTTTATTCTTTATATGAGAAAAAATTGGTGCTTTTTGAGGCGAGTCGTCAAAAGCTTTCTTCTGAAAAGATTGAGATTTCTGATATTGAAAGCCCTGAACTGGAGCAATATGTAGGGGAGAAGGATGCGGCGCAGTTACGTGAGGACGTAGAACTGATCAACGGGGTTTACGAAGATTTCGATAAAGAAGAGTACCTGGCGGGAGATATCGCACCGGTATTTTTTGGTTCGGCCGTGAATAATTTTGGAGTGCAGGAGCTGTTGGATTGTTTCGTGGATATTGCGCCAGAGCCGATTCCACGTGAGACGGAGCTTCGTGAGATTGAACCTCAGGATCCTAAATTCTCTGGTTTTATCTTTAAGATTCACGCCAATATGGATCCTAAGCACCGTAACCGTATTGCTTTTATGCGGGTGTGTTCGGGTAAGTTTGAGCGTTCGAAGCCTTATTTGCATATCCGTCATGATAAAAAGATGAAATTCTCCAATACCACGGCCTTTATGGCGCAGGATAAGGAGATTGTGGATGAGGCATGGCCGGGCGATATCATCGGTTTGTATGATACGGGTAACCTGAAAATTGGCGATACGCTTACCGAAGGAGAAAAAGGTAATTATAAAGGTATTCCTTCCTTCTCGCCGGAAATGTTCCGCGAGGTAGTGAATAAGGATGCGATGAAAACTAAGCAATTGGAAAAAGGGCTTTCTCAGCTGATGGAGGAAGGTTTGGCGCAGTTGTTTACTTTCGAAATGGGTTCCCGTAAAGTTGTGGGTGTTGTAGGACAACTTCAGTTTGAAGTAATTCAATTCCGATTGAAGGGGGAGTATGGCGCTTCCTGCGATTTCCGTCCAATGAACTTGTACAAAGCTTGTTGGATTTCGGCAGAAAATGAAAAAGACATGGATGCTTTTATCGCGTCCAAAGGTCGTCATATTGCCCGTGATAAAGATGGTAAATTGGTGTTTATGGCGGAATCACGTGCGTGGTTGCAGATGGTTCAGGATAACTTCCCAAATATTCAATTCCACTTTACTTCGGAATTTTAAGATCATTTCAAACCCATGGTGCATCATTGTATGCCTGTGGGTTTTTGTTTATATTTTGAGGGAAATCTGTTATGATTTTACCTTAAAATATGCTCATGAACGAAATGTCTTCTCTTTCTAATATGCAATTTTTCGAAAAGGTTGCAGCCTTGCTGAATCAGGCGAGAAATCATATTGCCCGGTCGGTCAATGCGACGATGACCAAGACTTATTTTGAGATTGGTCGGATGATTGTGGAGGAAGAACAGCCGGGAGAGGAAAGGGCGGCTTATGGGAAGGAATTGTTGGCGGATTTGTCAAAAAGGCTTACCAGCGAGTTTGGGAAAGGTTTTTCAGCAACCAACCTTCGACAGATGCGGACTTTTTTCTGGCCTTTGAAAAACAGCAGACAGTGTCTGCTGAATTGGTAGATACTCTGAAAAACACAAAAAATGATCCTTTGTCGAATCCTTTCCGCTGAGTTGGTCACATTATTTGCGATTGATGCGGATTTCCGATGAAAAGGAGCGACGGTTTTATGAGATTGAGTGTTTACGAAATAACTAGAGTCTCCGGGAATTTAAGCGGCAATAGGATACCTCTCTTTATGAACGATTGGCGCTGAGTCGTGATAAGGAGGGCGTGAGGCAGCTATCGGAAGTAGGGCAGAAGATACAGACGGTGCATGATTAACTAAAGGATCTTTATGTGCTGGAATTTGTGTTGATTGACCTGAAGATAGGCGAGTTGAGCCATCAGGATTTAGGTCAAATGCAGATGTATGTAAATTTCTACGACCGGCACGTTCGTTTAGCGCATGAGCATAAAACAGTGGGAATTATTCTCTGTAAAGAAAAGAATGAAACCCTGGTGAAAATCAGTCTGCCGGAAGGTAATGACCAGATTTTTGCCAGCAGATATAAAACGGTTATCCCAAGTAAGGAACAATTTAAGGCTTTGCTCGACGGATAGCCAAAGAACTGTTCTTTGGAATGGTTTCTGTAATTGAAAGAAGAATTGGAGGATAAATGCCTCCCAAAAATAAATACAACAGGTATGCATACAAAAAAATATCCATTCCGCGTCGTTTTTGAAGACAACCATTTATTGGTGGTTGATAAGGACGCGGGCGTTTTGGTTCAGGGTGACGCAACAGGCGATAAGACCCTATTGGATTATGCCAAAGAGTATATCAAGGAAAAATATAATAAGCCGGGGGCCGTATTTCTACATGCGGTGCACCGTTTGGATCGTCCGGTGTCGGGATTGGTGATTTTAGCCCGAACTTCCAAGGCATTGGAAAGAATGACTAAAGCTTTCCGTGATAAGAAAGTATATAAAACTTATTGGGCGGTGGTGAAGAAACGTCCGCCGAAATGGGAAGATAAGTTGGTGAACTATCTGAAAAAAGACGGAAAGCGGAATGTAACAACAGCTTACGATAAGGAAGTGGAAGGCGCGCAGCGTTCGGAACTGACTTATAAGTCTTTGGGTAAAATGAATGAGCACTTCCTATTAGAGGTGAATCCGTTGACGGGGCGTCCGCATCAGATTCGGGTGCAGTTGTCCCATATGGGTTGCCCGATTCGCGGGGATTTGCGTTATGGTTTCCATAAGCCTAATCCGGATAAGTCGATTAATTTACATGCCTTGTATTTGAACTTTACCCATCCGGTAACGAAGGAGAAGATGTTTTTGAGAGCTGGTGTTCCTGCGAATGATTTCTGGGAGCAGTGGTTGCAGCTGGAAAATCGCAAGCTGAAGGACAAGCATATGGAGCGCTACCACGGCTAGGACTTTCCGGTTTGCGGTTTTGGCTTAGGGATAGCGGCAGAGGCGTTAGCCGATTGTTGGAGCTCCTTTTGGGCGGGCAGGTTATTTGATTTTTTCAGGACTGCCCGCCCAAAAGAGCGACTGCCGCAAGCCCGACCGCCGTCAGGTGGGAAGCCCCAAATTACGAGCGTGTTTAAAAACTTACCATTCTATTACAAATTCGGATTATTGGAATTGATTTTGAATTATTTTTTAACAATAGCGTTGCTATTCTCTCAAAATAATACTTCATCACTTCTACAATACTCCAAATTTTCGTTTCGAATTTTAAGTTTTAAACATGCGCTAAAAACATTTTGATCAATTCGGGAATGGGCATTGGGAGGTGTCTTCCGGTATGAAGAAGGAATTTAATTTAAATGTAGCCCCTGAGGTAGCGTTTGATGAGCAGGCATTTGATGCCTATGTGCGCAAGCGTGAGGGGTTGACGGATCGTGATCAGGTGCATGTACGCATGACGCGCCGTTCGATTGATGCGCGCAAGAAAAAGGTGCGCGTGAATGTGGGCGTGGAGGTTTTTGTGGATGAGCAGCCTTCGAACACGATCAGTTATCAGCGGGATTATTTGAACGTTTCGAATGCGAAGTGTGTAGTGATCGTGGGCGCTGGTCCTGCGGGATTGTTCGCGGCTTTGCGTTTGCTGGAGTTGGGCGTGAAGCCGATAGTGGTGGAGCGCGGAAAGGATGTACAGGCGCGTCGTCGGGATTTGGCGGCGATCAATAAAGAGCATACGGTGAATCCGGATTCCAATTATTGTTTTGGAGAAGGCGGTGCCGGAACGTATTCTGATGGTAAATTGTACACGCGTTCAAAAAAGCGTGGAGATTTCCGCAGAATATTGGAGATTTTGGTAGCGCATGGTGGCCGTGAGGAGCTGTTGGTGGATGCACATCCGCATATTGGAACGAATAAACTACCGAAGCTGATTGCAGAGATTCGCCAGTCGATTAAAGATTCGGGTGGAGAAATTCTGTTTGATAGCCGGGTAGAGGATATCAAGATTCGCAGCGGTAAGGTGCAGGGTGTGGTGTTGCAAAGCGGGCAGTATATCGAAGGAGAGGCTGTTTTGCTGGCAACCGGACATTCGGCCAGAGATATTTTTGAACTGCTGAACCGAAAGCGCATTCTGATTGAGAACAAGCCTTTTGCGCTTGGTGTGAGAATTGAGCATGCGCAGCCATTGATTGATAATATTCAGTACAGCTGTGGGCCTGATCGGGGGATTTTACCTGCTGCGGCCTATTCGCTGGTTTCTCAGGAAGCTTTTAAGGGCGTGAAGAAAGGGGTATTTTCTTTCTGTATGTGCCCGGGAGGTTTTATTGTGCCGGCGGCTACGGCTCCGGGAGAGATTGTGGTCAACGGGATGTCGCCTTCAAGAAGGGATTCTAAATATGCCAATTCCGGAATGGTGGTAGCAGTGGACGAGAACGATTACGGGCATTTGATTCCGGAATACGGACAGTTGGCCGCAATGGAGTATCAGCGTAGAATAGAGCAGGCGGCTTTCCGTGCGGGAGGTGAAACGCAGGTGGCTCCGGCACAGCGTATGATGGATTTTGTGAATGGCAAGGTGTCGAACTCGCTATTGGAGACTTCTTATCAGCCGGGGGTGAGTTCTGTGGATATGCGGAATGTGTTGCCGGAAGCCGTGGCGCATCGATTGAAATTTGGATTTAAATCTTTTGGAAAGAAGATGAAAGGTTACCTGACCAATGATGCGCAGATATTGGGGGTGGAATCCAGGACTTCTTCTCCAGTGAGAATTCCGAGAGATAAGGAAAGTTTGGAGCATCCGGAAATTAAGGGGCTTTTCCCATGTGGGGAAGGTGCTGGTTATGCTGGAGGAATTGCCTCTGCGGCTATTGATGGCGAGCGATGTGCTGAACGTATTTTTGAATTGTATATCAGGAAGTAATTTCACAGATGAAATAAGTAATAGTAAAAAGCTGCTCCGGTTGGGGTGGCTTTTTTGCTTTAACCCGGGTTTTTCATGCTTCAATCCTCTTTTAGTTGCAAGGCGGGAAAAATGAAGGAATAGTCTCCAGTTTCGAGTTTTTTCCAACGAAGCAGATGAATGAGGAGAAAGCAAGATTGCCCAAATTTGGGCTATAAAAAAATCAGCAGAAATGAGTCTATTGGTCTAGTAGTAAGTCAGTTAAGGTGAATTACTTAATTTAGTGGTGAATAATTCGGGTTAGGGTAGAAATTGCTTGTACCGGGGTAATTTTTGAAGTCAATTTGATGGGAATGGGAAATAGTATATGGCTGGAATATGTTTTTAAACCCCAACTCAGTTGATGGATGAACCATACGGAATGGAAACAGTTAGTGGCCGCTAATAATGCCAGTCAGGATTTCAAGCCTTCAGTCAATATCAAGGATGTCCTTAGGTGGGCTGTCGAAAATCCCTTAATGTGAGGAAAACACCCCCTGTTCTGATCACGTCAGAGCCATTTGTCAGGAAGAAACCAGCTATCAGTCCGAAATATTCGACTGTCTGGTCCTCGGGTGAGAAAATAAGGGGCTCTTTAGTTTAGTTTGCTGGGATTAGGGGGCGCAGGATGGGTTTGAGTTGATGGGATGGATTGAAATTAATCCAATAAAGATCACCCATGTGGGGCCACTTTTGGACCTGATAAAGGAAGATTTTTCCCTTTTTTATGAAAATGCTTTGAAGGGTAATATTATTCCTCAAGAGTTAAATCAAGGTATTTTCAAAGTTAATGGATATAAACGATGATCGAAAAAAAGCTACCCTCAGCCATGATTAACTTAGCCCGAATTATTCACCGCTAAATTAATTAACTAAGTTCAAGTGACTTATTTTTAGTTCATTATAATTAATTTTCTTTAGTTTGTAATAGCCCAAATTTGGGCAAGCTTGCTTTCTCCTCATTCATCTGTTTCGTTGGAAAAAACTCGAAATAGGAAACTATTCCTTCATTTTTTCCGCCTTACAGCTAAACGAGGATTTAAGCATGAATAATCCGGGTTAGGGTAGCTTTTTTGATTTATAGCTCTAAACCAATGCGTCGGCTTCGTTTTTCCAATACTGGAAATTGTTTTTTGTCCCAGCCATATTGGGCCGGCATATTGTCTTTGTCCCAAGCTGCATATGCCTCTTCCAGCATTTTGACAATCTCAGGCTGCTGCTCATAAAGATCAGTGGTTTCGTAGGGATCATTAGCGATATGGAATAACTCGGTCTTTTTTCCATGTTGTACCAACTTCCACTGATCATTTCGGATAGCGCGATTAGCGCCTAATTTCCAGTATAAGTATTCATGAGGAGCTTGTGCCTTCTCGCCTTTTACAAAAGGGAGCAGGTTGACGCCATCGAAATTAGCCTCAGCTTTTGCCGGAATGTTGGCCGTAGCCAAAATGGTTGGGGTCATATCAACGCCGGAAATTGGGTGCGCATATTTTTCACCGGAAGGAATTTGTCCCGGCCAGCTCATAACGAATGGAATATGAATACCTCCTTCATAATATTGTCCTTTTTGTCCACGCATTGGGGTGTTGTAGGAGAAGTTGTTTTTTGGTTTCCCTCCATTATCACTTAAGAAGATTACCAGCGTATTTTCTCTGAGTTGGAGTTCTTCCAGTTTATTCATGATTTTCCCGACATTGGCATCCATTCCAAATTGCATGGCGCAAAGCTTACGGCGGTTTTCATTTTCAATATGCTGGAAGTGGGCAAGGTATTCTTCTGTTGCTTCCAGTGGGGCATGAACAGCATTAAAAGGAAGGTAGATGAAGAACGGATTTTCTTTATTTCTCTCGATGAAATCCACCGTTTCGTCGCCTAAAGCATCCGTAAAGTAGCGGGGCTCCATTTCCAGTTCCTGCTCGTTGCGCATGTATTTCTTTTCTTCATTCTGGTGATCCAGATAACGCGCTGCTCCTTCTAAAAATCCAAAGTATTCATCGAAGCCTCTTTGGCGGGGCATCAGCGCTTCATTGCCTCTTTCGCCTCCTAAATGCCATTTTCCAAAGCAGGCGGTTGCATATCCTTCGGCTTTTAAGGTTTCGGCTACATTGGTTTGGCTGAGTGGCATTCCGACTATTACTTCTTCATCCAATTTATAGGGAGCCGGATTGTTTTCGCATCCAAAACGTTGTTGGTATCTGCCAGTAACCAAGGCCGCTCTTGTTGGTCCGCATACGGAAGCGGTAACGTAACCATTTTCAAATATTACCCCGCTTGCCGCCAGTTTATCCAGATTCGGGGTTGGGATTTCACTGCTCCCATGAAAGCCAACATCGGCATAGCCTAAATCGTCAGCAACGATCATGATAATATTAGGGGTATTTTTCTTTTTGTTGTGGGCTTCTGCTATGCTCAGAGATAGGGCAAAAGCAGTGGCCACAAAGGCGAATTTCTTCATCATCCTAATTTGAAATTATCTTTATTGAGGGTTAGTTTATTTCCTTTGCTAAAAAACCACATTGACGCTTTTTCTGCTTTATAAATTGTGGAATTTTGATTTAAGGAAATTTGAAGATCGTTATTATTGTTAAATTAATTTTGTCCCATTTTGGGAAATTAATATCGAATAATAACTGGTTTTTTTGGACTGGATGAGGGGCTAATTTGGGGGAAGAGTGAAACGAAATGGGTATATTTGTCGTTTTGAAAAGTATAATTGTAAATGGGTGGTTTTTTATGGAATCCAATGATAAAAAATTAAAGGAATATGTGGTGGAAGAGCTTCCACAACCCATGGTGTCTGATTCAGAGGTTACTTACGGAACCTTTATGGAGGATAAGTTGCAGGTGGCCAAGGCGGTCCGGCATGGGGTTTCCTTTCCTTTGTTTGAGGAAATAAGAGGTAATAGCCCTTTGTCCGATAAGCAATGGGCCAATTTGTTAGGGGTTAATATTCGTACTTTTCAGCGGTACCTGAAGGATGAAGATCATATCTTCAATTCCTTACAAAGTGAGCGGATTTTTGAGTTGGCAGAGGTGTTTACCGCCGGCAATGCGCTTTTTGATGAAGAGGCGCATTTTTTACAATGGTTACAGCTGCCCTGTCTTGCTTTGGGAGGAGAGGCACCGATTCAGTTGTTAGATAGCTCTTACGGGAAAGATTTGGTGATGGCGGAATTGAACAGAATTGAGCACGGGATTTTTGTTTGATGCAGTTATTCAGGTTGAGCCGGTTTCCCTATAAAGATGAATTATCAGGCAAAGGGGCTGCTAAGTTTGGAAACCGATGGAATTCCAAAGGAACGGAGGTGATTTATACTGCTTCTTCCAGAGCGCTGGCGAATGCGGAGGTGGCGGTTCATTTGCCGCTGGGTATTTTACCTCAGGATTATTATATGGTAGAAATTGGGGTGCCGGAAAATTCATCCACATTGGAGCTTAATATGGAAGACCTTCCCAAAGGCTGGAATGCCTTACCCCATATTCCCCCCACTCAGAAAGTCGGAGATTTATTTGTCAGAGAAAATGCGTTTTTGTTATTAAAGGTGCCGAGTGTGGTGGTTTTAGGGGATTTCAATTATGTGATAAACCCCTTTCATGCTCAATTCCGGGAGGTACATATTATGAAAACTTATCCATTTCCCTTTGACAGAAGATTGCTTCGGATATAAAAAAAGCGACACCTCAATTTGAAATGTCGCTTTTTTTTATCCCTTCTTTGCTTATTTAGCAGAGGTGGGTTTGTAATGCTTTATCCAGCTTTTGTACTCCTTCAGGTCTCTTTTTACCACCGGAGCTAACAAATATAGTCCTATAATATTAGGTGCGCACATGGCAAAAGCCATGGCATCTCCGAATCTGAATACTGAAGTCAGGCTTAAAGAGGAACCGATGACTACAAAAATGCAGAAGATCAATTTATAGGATAAATCGGCTACTTTATTTTCTCCGAAAATATAGGTCCATGCCTTCAGCCCGTAGTAGGAGCAGGAAATCATGGTGGAAAGTGCGAATAATATTACAGCTACAGAGAGCACAATCGGGAACCAGGAGATTACGGAACCGAAAGCACGTGAGGTTAATTCAACGCCTTCAGTAGCGGATGGATCAAACGAATTGGTAAGAATAATCACCAAAGCAGTCATGGTACAAACCAATACTGTATCGACGAATGGTTCGATCATGCCGACATAGCCTTCAGACACCGGATGTTCTGTTTTAGCAGGTGCGTGAGCAGTAGCAGCCTGTCCGATGCCCGCCTCATTGGAAAAGGCCGCTCTTTGAACGCCAATTACCAATACGCCAATGAATCCACCGGCCACTGCT
Source organism: Persicobacter diffluens (assembly GCF_036244895.1). Classification (NCBI taxonomy): domain Bacteria; kingdom Pseudomonadati; phylum Bacteroidota; class Cytophagia; order Cytophagales; family Persicobacteraceae; genus Persicobacter; species Persicobacter diffluens. The sequence continues at coordinate 2,182,202 of NZ_BQKE01000001.1, read as the reverse complement.
TCCGGATTGAATCCCTGAGAGACGATTTGCATTAATGCGGCCGGAATATCTGTCCAATGTGCACCGATCACAAAAAAGGCTGCCGTCATATAAATGACCACCATCATGGGGACGATTTTGGAGGTTACTTTTGCAATGGATTTTATGCCTCCTATGATAATAGAACCCGTAATAAGGGCGATAATTAATCCAAAGATCCACCCTTGTCCGTAAAGGATACTTTGTTCTCCACCGGTGACATTAATCAATTGTTTTGTAGCCTGATTAATCTGTATCATGCAGCCTCCTCCAAAAGAACAGCCCACAGCGGGGATCGCATATGCTAAGGCCAGGCCTTTACCCAACCTGCCTTTTCCCTGCGCGGTAAGTCCTTGCCACAGATAATACATCGGACCGCCGGATACTTCTCCTGAAGCGTGAACAATTCTGTATTTAACCGCTAATGTACACTCTACAAATTTGGTGGCCATTCCAAAAATACCGGCCATTATCATCCAGAAGGTAGCGCCCGGACCACCAATAGAAATTGCCAAAGCTACTCCGGCAATATTTCCGATGCCCACCGTGCCTGAAAGGGCTGCTGTTAAAGCCTGAAAATGGCTGACTTCCCCTTTAGAATCGGGTTCGTCATATTTTCCCCGAATCACATCAAAAGCATGTTTGAAACCACGGAAGTTTAACCCTTTAAAGTATACGGTAAAGATTAATGCTGCTGCAAATAACCAAATCACTACAATAGGAAGGGAAACATCTTCCGTGATGGAAACGGTAAAGAATATTATTTTTTCTAATGCACTAATGAAAGGTTCCAAAGCTTGATTGATGCGTTCATCTATACTCAAGGCAGAGGATTGAAGGTTAATGGGGCGTTGAAGTAGTTTTTCAAAGAAGGGTAATAATTGTAAAAGATCACTCATTGGTGAAAACTCGGTGTATTTATAATTTATTTTTGCAAAATTTTGCCAAAGGTAGTTTTCAACCTTTGTTAAAACCAAAGAAAGCCCCTTTATTTTGAACTTTTGTTAATGGGTAAGATATTCTTCGGTTTATGATTTGGTAATGAATGGAATGAAGCGAACAAATTTTCATATTTCGTGCCAAAATTCTCTTTCCTTTCACTAAAAAAGGTTTTTTTTGCAATACTAAATCTACAATAACCAAACCTGTTGAACATGCCAACAATATTAGATGGAAAGGCCACTTCCATAGCATTACAAGAACAAATAGGGGAAGAAGTTAAATCATGGACTGCTTCGGGTGGAAAAAAACCTCATCTGGCTGCTATTTTAGTAGGTGATGACGGCGCCTCTCAGACTTATGTGAATCATAAGGTCAAAGCCTGTGAAAAAGTGGGATTTGCGTCCACACTTAAAAGATTTCCAGCCGATATTTCAGAAGAAGCTTTATTGGCCGAGGTGGAAGCCATTAATGCAAACGATGATATTGATGGCTTGATTGTTCAATTACCATTGCCCGGGCATATCAATGTGACGAAGGTGACGGATAAAATCAGACCCGAGAAAGATGTGGATGGTTTTCACCCGATCAATGTCGGGCGGATGACTTTGGGACAACCCGCTTATATTGCCGCTACTCCTTTTGGGATTATGAAATTATTGGAGCAGTATAAGGTGGAAACGGCCGGTAAGCACTGCGTAGTGATTGGTCGTTCGGATATTGTAGGACGTCCTATGAGTATTTTGCTATCTCAGAAAGGGACGCCTGGAGATTGTACGGTCACTATTTGCCATAGCCGGACGAAGAATTTGAAGGAAATGACTTTGCAGGCCGATATTGTGGTGGCGGCTTTGGGTATTCCTGAATTCCTGAAAGGGGATATGGTGAAAGAGGATGCGGTAGTGATTGATGTGGGGATTACCCGCGTAGAGGATGCTTCTAAAAAGTCCGGTTTCCGTTTGGTAGGGGATGTTGCTTATGAAGAAGTAGCACCGAAATCGAGTTTCATTACTCCGGTTCCGGGCGGTGTAGGGCCAATGACGATTGCATCCTTATTGTACAATACTTTGCAGTCGGCCAAAAAGGTGATTTTCCAATAACCGAAAAGATATTCTTTAATAAAGGTCCGGCATGTGTCGGGCCTTTGTTTTTTTCCAGCCGGAAATTTATTTAATTTTGCCGGGGAGATGGAGTTCGTCCATTAACACTGAGGAAGATCAGTGCAATACGGAATAGCCGAAATTTATGAATAAAGGACAAGCAGTTTATACCACAGCGATAGCAGCTGGGGAAGAATTACCGATTATGGAAGCCTTCTACACTTTACAGGGAGAGGGGAAGTATGCAGGGCATGCGGCTTATTTTATCCGCCTGGCAGGCTGTGATGTGGGTTGTGTATGGTGTGATGTGAAAGAAAGTTGGGATGCAGCATTGCACCCGGTCCAAACGGTAAAGCAAATTGTGGACAATGCCGCTCAGCATCAAGGTCGCCTAGCAGTGGTGACCGGAGGGGAACCATTGATGTATAATTGTGATTTGCTGACGGACAAGCTGCAGGCAGCAGGTTTTCGGACCAATATTGAAACTTCCGGCGCTCACCCTTTGAGTGGCCAATGGGATTGGATTACCTTATCACCCAAAAAATTCAAAAAGCCCTTAGCGGAAGTGTGTGAAGCTGCAGATGAGCTGAAGGTGGTTATTTTTCATAAAAGTGATTTCAAATGGGCGGAGGAATATGCCGCCATGGTAAAGCCTGACTGTAAATTATTACTGCAGGTGGAATGGGGGAAATCTGCAGAACTGCTGCCTCAAATCATTGAATATGTTAAGGAGCATCCGGAATGGCAGGTGAGCCTGCAAACGCATAAATATATGGATATTCCTTGATTTTGGGTCGAAAAAACCAAAACCTTTAATAGATATGAAACACCAGTTCAAAACTAATATTAATTGTGGAGGATGTATTGATAAAGTAAGTCCTGCCATGAATGCTCATTTTTCAAAAGAGGAGTGGTCGGTGGATACCAGCCATCAGGACAAGATATTGTCTGTAGAGACCAATAAATCTCAGGAGGAGGTGATGGAAATCGTCAGAACGGCCGGATTTCAAATCAGTCCCTTGAAGAAGAATTTGCTTTCTAAACTATTTGGTTAATAGTTCATGTAAAAGGAATTTCCCATTATGTTCGAACAGGTGGGGGTATTCCTTTTGCATCAGGGCCTTGGCCATTTCCACCGGAAAGTCGTCGAAGGTTCCGTAATCCTCCAGGTACTCCATAAATTTCCCGCCTTCCCGGTCATACTCATGGAAAATGGAATCCGTTTCGCCATCCCAGTCCAAGGGGTGTGTTCCCAGTTTTTGGCATAATTGTTTGTTGAAGGCCGGCGTGCATTTTATCCATTTTCCATTTAAAAATACCTCGGTGTAGCCATGGGGTACCAGAACATCGCTTTGCAGGATTTCTTCTAATTTTGCGGTCCCCATGTGGTTACGTACTTTAGCCATTCCCAATTTTGCCGGTATGTCAGCAATTCTCAGACAACAACACAGAAAGGAAGCCTTGGCAATACAGTGGCCTGAACCTACTTTTAATAAATGACTTGCCTTATTTTCCTGATCTGAAAAATGAATCAAGAAGGGGTTGTAAAGAAATTGATCCCGCACGGCATAATAAAGCAATTTGGCCTTTTCCTGAGGATTTGTTTCGTTGCCTACCACATTATTGGTGAAATTAATAAGGTCTGGATTTTCTATATCAAAAAATTGATGAGGCTGGTTCAGTTTCATGAGTAATTGGTTCTTGTATGATTGCCGGGAGAAACCCTTCTTATAAAATAGGTTTTTCCTCCTGATTATCATAGTTTTTGTGTAGATAATACTTTTTGTTTTCGTGTATTCATGAAAATGGAAATTATTCGACGAGAAGCCTATTCGTAATGATGTAAAACTGATTCAGGCTTATTATATTGTTTTAAACAAAAAGAAAATTATAGCATAACATTACTTTTAACTATGGCAATTTTTGAGCGGATTATGATCGTCGACGATGATGTGGTGAGCAATTATATTTGTGAACGTACATTGGATCGATCAAATTATGCAAAAGAAGTGTTGACTTTTTCCTTGCCGGAAAAGGCTTTAGGACACCTCAATAATATTGTTAAGAAGGGATTGTGGCAAGAATTACCTCAGGTGCTTTTTTTGGATCTACAGATGCCGAAAGTCAATGGTTGGCAGTTTTTAAGTCGATTAAAGGAAATTGATCAAGAAATTGCACAAAAAATCTTTATTGTGATGTTTTCTTCTTCTATTTTTTCAGAAGACATGGAGCAGGCAAGAAATCATCCAATGATTCAGCAATACCACGCTAAACCCTTAAAAGCCGAAATGTTGGAGGAGATCCAACAGCAGGCCGTTGGTATGTTTGAGTAGGGTGTTTACACAAACTAATGGAGAAAGTCATGGTGAAAACGGTGACTTTTTTTTGTGTCAAAATTTATAAAAGGAATAAATCTCTTGCGTGAAATAACCTGTCAATATACGCAATACCTATTTCCAAAACACCTATTGAGGTTTAATAAGGCAGCGCTACAATATTTTTTTTTAGTTTTTAAACGCTGTTTATTTTTAAATAGGACTATTTTCTAACATCCTGTTTTGGTCGAAAAGAAATAGTGGTAATTTTTTTTCGTCCACTGGATGAACTTTCGACCGGCAATTTTATTTGATAAGCATACTAAATCTCTTACAAACATTAATCTATTATGAAAAAGAGTTATTCGTTTATCATTTTATTGCTGCTAGGTTCAGTAGCGTGTACCAATGATTTAGAGAAGGAAGTTGATCAATTGGATCAGGATCTGCTGTCTCAAGAAATGGTCTTAGCCGATGTTAGCCGAAAAGAATTGGCGTTGGATAATGTCGAGCAGGAAGTTGAGGATTTATATAAAGAACTTCTCCTAACATCAGCTGAGTTCTCCACCTACAATATGGAGATTGAAGATTTGCAATTTCAATTAGATTCTGTAAAGTCAATGCTGACTGCTGATATGCCTACAGATCAAATGAGTCCTTTGATAGAACAAGTAGAGGAAGGATTGATTTCTCTTAATGGCGCCCTGAATGAGGATTTTAATTTTATGTCTTCAAGTTCTCCTGAGCAAATTATTGATGCTTTTTATGAAAAGTATGAAATCTACTATTTCCTGAAGTCTGTGAATGATTGGGGAGGGGCATATCCCGAATTTGATATATATAATATTATTAATATGTACTCTAATTCGTGGTATGATAGTGATTTGCAGCAATATGTTGACAATTATGTTTTGCAATTGGATGCTGATTATCATCCAAGTATATGGAAGTATCTTGGAGAGGATAAGGATTGGGGGGATGAAGAGGTAGCCTCGTTAATAGCACTAAGGCGCTACGTCCATAATTTTATGGCCTATACTGGTACGGTAAGCATGAGTGATTATAATCAAATCATGGATTTCGCACAGCGTAAAATGACTGATTATTATGATTTTACTGAGCGGGAGTATCAACATTATGAAGAGTCCGATTTTATGTATGAGGTGTATGATATTACCTCAGATGAATATGTTCCTCAGGCTTGGATGCGTACGTTTAATCAGGGGAGAGCAACGTTTTTTGACGGGTTAAGCGAAATGGGCTATGAGGCATCCGTTTTTTCCAAGCTAGGAGGGTTTTTAGAGGATTCTTATAATGATCCGAACTGGATTGCTGATTTCACGAATATGGATGTGGAAGATGACCAAAAGGATGTCTATTTTACTGATATCAGGATTAATTCATATGATCAGTCTTATGCTTGGTTCGATTATAATTTTGATTGGGATCAAGAATTTAATTACCGGGATTCTTATGGGGTTAGAGTGAATCATGACAAACATTATAAAGCGGCCTATTATTTTGAAGGGGATTCGATGTTACTTGATATTGATTACTATGATGTCGATTTTTATATCCTAGATAGTTTTGATTTTGATTATTATAATTATTCAGATTCAAAAAATGGAATTTTGAATGCTTCTTCCGGTTATTTTGAATATTTCACCCTTAAATCTACCAATAAAACTTATACTATTGAGGGGCAGGAATTAACTCATGAAGTTTTAACCGAATTGTGTTATATTGTTGACTTAGATGCAGGGCTCGTTACTATTCGAGAAATAGACTTTCTAAATGGAGAGCTAAATGTTAATGTTATCGTTGATCAAAAACCGATTGTCAGCAAATCAGTAAGCGGCTCCAGTGCTTTTGTTGTATTATTTGATAATGGAACGGCCAACAATGAGTATTTATATTTTAACTATAATGATATCGAGTATTATAATTCATCAAACGATTTTGTGAATCAAGTTTCAGGGACGGAGTATCAAATTATCCGGAATTCCACACTGTAGTGTAATAAAAATTAGTGTAATAAAAAAGGCGTCGAAGATTCGACGCCTTTTTTTATGCTTTATTCCGCTTTAGCCCTCTAAAATATTGGAGATATAATCTTCGGTTACCTTAGGAATCAAAATAATTTCAATTCTTCGGTTAAGGCTACGGCCTTCTTTGGTGTTGTTTTCGGTAACCGGATAATGCTCTCCTTTACCAACTGCCTGTATGCTTCCGGGGCTAACGCCAGCTTCTAATAGAATGCGGACGATAGAAGTAGCTCGAGCAACTGATAGATCCCAGTTATCATTCATGTATTTTGAAAATCGGGATACCGGAACATTATCAGTGTGGCCTTCCACAGATACTTCAAAATCTTCTTGGGACTTAACGACCACCGCTAATTTTTGAAGTGCTTTAATGCCTAATTCATCCACTTCTACGGATCCGGAGCCAAATAACAATTTATCCGCTACAGAAACGTATATTTTTCCTTGTCTGGTTTCAACCTGTAAGTCGTTTACTTCAAAATCAGTTAAGGCATTATCTAATTTTTGCTTCAAAGAGTTTACCGCTTCTTCTCTTTGCTTCACCACTTTTTCCAGTTCCTTTACCCGTGCTTCCCGGATTTGTAAATCTTGTTCCAACGCCTCATTGTTCCTGCGGGAAACCTCCAGGTCAGCGGTCATTTCGCTTAATCGTCTTTGTTGATCAGCTACCGATTGGTTTAATCGACCGGAATTGCGCACCATATCATTGTAGAGGAAGTCTACATTTTTGTATTTAGCCTGTAGTTTTTCAGCCTCTAGTCTTTCTTTGGCAGCCTGATCATTGAGGCTTTCAATGAGTTGATCATTTTTGTTTAAACGATCTTTTAAACGGTCATTTTCATCCTGGACAAGTTCCAGAGCTTCATTGGCAGAGGCATTTTCTTCCGCAAGTATATCTCTTCGGGCCAGGATCTCATCATATTTTTTCTGACTGACACAGCCGGACAAGGCAAAAAGGGCCAAGGCAAAAGTCAGCCCACGTTTCGTTGTAAAAATAGTTCCCATACTATTGGTTGATTGAAAGGAAATAATTGGGTATGAAGTACTTAAATGTTTAACTTTTAAAATAGTTGGAATTAGAGGTACTTCATCGGTATTGAAACTCAATACATAAACAAGAATAAGCAATTTTGAAATAAAAGAAGTAGGATTTTCTTTAAAATATTGATCCCAATTTACGTCAAAATAAAAAAGCAGCTCTTTTGAGCTGCTTTTATAAATTCAATATTGCTTATAAGCGTAGCGTATGTTTAAAAGCATACCATCCGGTTGCGAATTTTAGCTTTTAAAAACGCTCTTAGCCATTTGCTTTAGAAGAAGCACGCTTGCGTTCGTTTTCATCTAAAATGATTTTACGCATACGGATGCTCAATGGCGTAACCTCTACGTATTCGTCTTTTTGGATGTACTCTAAAGATTCTTCTAAAGAGAATTTACGAGCAGGAGCGATTTTGGCCGCGTCATCAGATCCTGATGCACGCACGTTGCTTAATTTCTTGCCCTTTTGTACGTTAACTGCCAAGTCGTTAGAACGAGAATGCTCACCAATCACCTGACCTGCATACAAATCTACCCCTGGGTCAACGAAGAAAATTCCACGATCCTGAAGTTTATCCAAAGAGTAAGCGGTGGAAGGTCCGTTTTCCATAGAGATGATGGAGCCGTTCAAACGCTCTGGAATACCTCCTTTGAATGGAGCGTATTTCAGGAAGCGGTGCGTCATGATGGCCTCACCCTGGGTAGCGGTCAACATATTATTACGCAATCCAATCAAACCACGAGATGGGATTTCGAATTCCAAATGTTGCAAGTCACCTTTAGGTTCCATAATCTTTAGCTCACCTTTACGCTGCGTCGCCAATTCAATTACTTTACCTGAAGTTTCGTCCGGTACATCTACCACCAACAACTCGATAGGCTCATGCTTTTCACCATCGATCTCTTTAAAGATCACCTGTGGCTGTCCTACCTGAAGCTCGTAGCCTTCACGACGCATGGTCTCAATCAATACCGCCAAGTGAAGAATACCACGACCAAATACTAAGAATTTATCCTCTGTATCGGTTTCTTTCACGCGAAGTGCCAGGTTCTTTTCCGTTTCTTTGAAAAGACGATCCCTCAAGTGACGAGAAGTGACAAACTTACCTTCCTTACCGAAGAATGGAGAGTTGTTAATAGCGAAAAGCATACTCATGGTAGGCTCATCAATAGCGATACGAGGCATAGGCTCAGGGTTTTCTACAGAGGTGAAAGTATCACCAATTTCAAAACCATCAATACCTACCACGGCACAAATATCACCAGCACCTACTCTTTCTACCTTTCTTTTACCAAGACCTTCAAAAATTTGAAGTTCTTTCACTTTAGACTTAGTGATGGAGCCATCAGCTTTAGTAACCGCTACCCACTGACCTTCTTTGATTTCGCCCTGGTATACACGACCAATCGCAATACGACCAACGAAAGAAGAATAATCAAGGTTAGTTACCTGAAACTGAAGGCTACCTTCTGGTTGTGGAGCTTCCGGAATGGTTTCCAAAATTTCATCCAATAAAGGTGTGATACTATCGGTTGGCTTTTGCCAATCGGTAGACATCCAGCCATTTTTCGAAGAACCATAAAGGGTTACGAAATCCAACTGTTCTTCTGTAGCTTCCAAGTTGAACATCAAGTCGAATACCTGCTCGTGAACTTCATCAGGACGGCAGTTTTCTTTATCGACCTTGTTTACCACTACGATAGGCTTCAAACCAAGCCCTAAAGCTTTGCTCAATACGAAACGTGTTTGTGGCATAGCCCCTTCAAAGGCATCTACCAACAATAGTACACCGTCGGCCATTTTAAGAACCCGCTCTACCTCACCACCGAAATCGGCGTGACCAGGAGTATCGATAATATTGATCTTAACTCCTTTGTAGTTTACGGAAACGTTTTTTGCGGTGATGGTAATTCCACGCTCACGCTCCAAATCGTTGTTATCCAAAATCAAGTCATCGAATTCCTGATTTTCACGGAACAACTTCGAGGCGTGGATAATTTTGTCTACCAGGGTCGTTTTCCCGTGGTCGACGTGTGCAATAATTGCAACGTTTCTGATGCTTTGCATAATATTTTATAGAGAAATTTAATTGCCTTCATTGGGTAGGAATTGTTTCTAAATACTTGCAGAATGGACTATTTTGACAAGCATTTATTAAGGAAAAACAATCCCATTTTCAATTGACGTGCAAAAATAGCAAATTTAATGAGGGAACTACCTTTTTTTGCAGAGTAAAATCAAAATACTTGTGTTTATTTTAATTTCTTCTCTGAAAAATGAAAAATCCCCAAAAAACAAAGGGTTAATTGCTTTTTGGGGATTCTGTTTTTCGCTTGGCGTAGTGATTTAATCGTCTAATCCATTTCTTACACTTCCTTCAATAAGTTCCAATCGGATAAGGACTGTTTGTCGGTAAGGGTATTGCCCATTACTTTCCTGATAGTGATAATCAAAGGGCGGAACAGTGAGGGAAGAAATTTTATTGGCGATATAGTGGCGCATTTCCTGACTGGGGAAATTGAACCCAATGGTGTCAGCATATAAGCCGGCATCAAAAAAATGAGCGGAATAGAGCTGGTTTTTTTCCCAGATCTCATTGCTCAGTGGCTTTACACGGTCGAAGGAAACATACCAGTCGGGGGATGGATTGATTCTGGCAATACCATCCAGGAAGGGGTAGTGCAGGTTGAAATTCACTTCGAAAATTTGCGAGGTATCCGGGGCATTAGCCATTGGACTGGTCCAGTTTCGGTTGGCCATGCCGGTTTCAACAAAGCTTTCGGCCTGCCTGATGAGTGATGAAGTACTCAAATAGTCCGGGTTGATGAGTGTATCTAAATGAGGAGAAGCGTAATTATCGAATCGCTCAAAGAATTTGGCTCTTTGATCTCCATTGTTAGTCATAAGTACCCATTCTGAAAAATGCGGTTGGTCCACGGTATCGGCCGGAAATGCCTCTGAATTCCAGTTGTTAATGATTTGAACACGATAATCGGCCTGATAGTAGGGGAGCTCCCGAAGGTCTACCTCCTCTTTACAGCCACCAAAAAACAGGCTGAACAGACAGATAAAAGTTAGGTTGATGTATTTCATAGGATTATTTCTATTTCAAAAAAAAGAAAAATTATTGAATTTCTCTCACATAAAACGTTAAAACCATTGAGGAACTGATTTGCCTTGTTTATTTTATACTATACATAGTATTATTTTTACCTTGAATTAATAACCCAAACTCATCACGATTTGAATACCTACATGCGTTTTTTGGTCATTTTCGCTATTTTCTGTTTATCATCCGATTACCTTTTCGGTCAAGGGACACTGGATACAGGTCCTGCATCACTAAAATGGAGATCCATAAATGTAAAAAGTGTAAAGGTGATTTACCCTGAAGGAGCAGATTCTTTAGCGATAAGAATGTCCAATACGATGGATCATGTGCAGGAAGCCGTTTCTTTTGGCTTGGGGATTACCCCTAAGAAATTGCCTTTGATTCTTCAAAACCAAACCATGATTTCGAATGGTTTTGTTTCTATGGGGCCAAGGAGGACGGAATTTTTCACTAATTCTACTCAGGATTATAATTTTTTAGGCACTATTGACTGGATGGATTTACTGGCGGTACATGAGTATCGGCATGTGGTGCAGAATGAGCTTGCCCGCACGGGAACCGGTAGTGTGATTGAGGCATTGTTTGGGACTTTGGCCGCCCGGGGAGCAGCCGGGGTCATGGCGCATTCCTGGTTTTGGGAGGGAGATGCCGTAGCAGCGGAAACCTCACTCACCCGAGGGGGAAGAGGAAGATATCCGCAATTTGATATGGTATTCCGAATGAATTTGTTGGAGCGCGGTGGTTTTAACTATGAAAAGCAAATTGGGACTTCTTTTAAAGATTTCGTGCCGAATCATTACGTGACCGGCTATCATATGGTGACTTATGTACGCAGGAAAACGGATGATGTGAAAGTATGGGGGAGTATTATTAACCGTACTTTTAATCGACCCTTTATTCCATTTACTTTTTCTTCTTCTATAAAAAAATACTCGGGGAGTTATGTCCGCTTTACTTATGGGGAAATGCTTGATGATTTGAAACAGCAGTGGGAGCAGCAGATCGCTTCCTTGGATATTTCAGGCTTTCAACTGGTCGTGGATCGACCTAATAAAACCTATACCAATTATTCCGCACCGGAATTGCTGCCCAATGGAGATATTATAGTTGTGAAGAGTGGATTAAGCCATATCGATGAATTGGTGCGCGTTAAACCGGATGGTAGTCAATCGCTGGTTAAAACCTTAGGGCGTTTTAATAACCCCGGTTTTATTTCGGTGGAACAAAATAAGGTGGTGTGGGCGGAGTTTGAATCCGATCCACGGTGGCCGATGCGGGTGTACTCTGTGGTGAAGTGGATGGACCTGGATGAAAAAAAAGTGCATAAGGTAGTCAGGAGAAGTCGTTATATGGCGCCTAGTTTTTCGCCGGATGCAGAGCGTATAGCGGTCGTGAAAAGTAATGAAAATGGGACTTACGGTATTGCCATTCTAAATGCTTTTACGGGGGCTGAATTGCAATATTTTTCACGAGCGGGAGAGTGGAATGTACTAACACCACGATGGACAGCGGATGGTAATGCGTTGGTCTATGTGACGACCCTTGAAGCTGGTAAGGAAATGGTACAGTTAGATTTAAAAACCGGAAATAGAGAAATCCTGATTGGTCCCACGCTGGAGAATTTTGGTTTACCCAGGCCTTCTGGAGAATTTGTTTTGTATAACTCGCCCATTTCGGGGATTGACAATATTTATGCTTTAGAGCGCTCTTCCGGGGAGCGTTTCCAGCTAACCTCTTCCCGATATGGGGCTTTTAACGGTCTTTTGGATTCAAAGTCAGGTAATTTAATCTATAATGATTTTGGGAAAAACGGTATGAATATCGCACTGGCTGCTCAGGGAAATCCGGATCATTGGAAAAAGATGGAAGAGGTGAAAGATAGTGGTATTCATTATTATGCACCCTTGGTACAACAGGAGAATAAGGAAGCCCTGTTGGATCACATACAAAAGGAGGAACATCATTCCAAAAACTACCATAAAGGCGCGCATTTGTTCCATCCTTATCTTTGGGGAGTTACCGTGGATGCTAATACTGATATGGATGAATTTTTAATTGGGCTAACTTCCACTTCTGACCTTTCTAATTTTGCATTTACGGGAGGGTATAAATATAACCTGACGGAAATGACCGGTAAGGCTACTGCCGGGATCAGCTGGCAGGCTTGGTATCCGGTGCTGAATTTGTCTGCGGATTACGGAAACCGATCTGTCAACGAAACATTCCGCTCCGGAGATGAATTGGTGAGCTTGCCCGTGAAATGGACGGAGGCTAATGTTTCGTATAGCGCAGGTATACCTTTGAATTTTACCCGCAATCGATTTTTTCATTTTGTAAATGCGAGAGTGGGGATGGATCATACCTACATTACTGATTATGATTCTCCCACTGTAGATAATTCCGTCCAGCCTTTTGAACAGGGGAATGGATACCTGAATACCCTGAATTCTCTGGTTTCATGGAGTTACTTATTTAAGCAATCGAAGCGAGATATTTATTCCCGATGGGGAGCTACGGCCTATATGCAATGGAAGACTTCTGTTTCGGGGGATTATGAAGGAGAGATCGTCGGGGCAAATGCCAGGTTGTATTTGCCAGGCATTTGGCGACATCATTCCCTTAGGGTGCGGGGCGCTTATCAGTATCAGTATTTAAAAGATTTGACCACTTATTCTTATAGTTCCACCATTGGATGGGCCAGAGGGGCGGGCTATCCTACAGCAGAAAACTACGCCCTGGCTTCTTTTGATTATGGTTTTCCGTTATGGTATCCGGATATTCATATAGGGCCGTTGGTAAACATTCAACGCGTTCGCCTGAATTTGTTTTCAGATATCGGTTATTATAAAGGGGTGTTTGTTCCTGTCTTTAACAGCGGAGGGGAGCTGGTGGATTTTAGACTGGATAATGGGGTGGATAATCAACAGCTGACTTATGGCTTAGAAATGATGTTTGATTTCAATGGTATTCGAACCCTGCCCTTACTTTCGGCAGGATTTCGTTTGGCGCAGGAAGTAGACGGGGATACGACCTTTAGTTTTTTATTAGCTTTCTAATGCGTGTGATGGAGTGAAATCAACTTGATGTAAATCATAATCAATTCCTTCTATTGCGAGATAGAAAATAATTTTTTACGGCTTTTTTGTTTTCTTTCAGGTGAAAATGAGCTGCATGCATCTAAAAAACTGATATTATTAATGTTTTTACTTGAAACAAGTCCCATTTTCTGTTTCAGCTAAAGAATTATTTCTTTAATATTGCAGCGGTCTCCCAATCCATTTTTGCTGGGAACCACAAACAATCGAAACCTAATTTTAATATCCAAACAACACAATCATAGAACTATGGCAGAAGTGATCCGCATGCCTAAGATGAGCGATACCATGACCGAAGGTACTATCGCATCTTGGCTGAAAAAAGTAGGAGATAAAGTTGAATCAGGCGATATCCTTGCAGAAGTGGAGACCGATAAAGCCACGATGGAATTGGAGTCCTACGAAGAGGGCACATTGCTATATATCGGGGTTGAAGAAAAAGCGAGTGTACCTATCGACGGTGTGATCGCTATTATTGGAGAAGACGGAGAGAATATTGACAGCTTGTTGGCAGACATCCAGAGTGGTGCTGCTTCAGCACCAGCAGCTGTAGAAGAAGCCGCTCCGGCTCCAGCAGCAGAGGCCGCTCCAGCCGCTGCTTCCGTGGATACTTCTAAAATTGCAGCAGAGGTTATCCGCATGCCTAAAATGTCTGATACCATGACCGAAGGGGTAATTGCCTCTTGGGTGAAAAATGTAGGAGATGCTGTTGAGACCGGCGATATCCTGGCAGAGGTAGAGACCGATAAGGCGACCATGGAATTGGAATCTTATTCTGATGGGAAATTATTATACATCGCTGTAGAAGCAGGTGGGGCAGTGCCAATTGACGGTATTATTGCTATCATTGGTGAGTCTGATGCAGATTGGAAAGCTTTGTTGGAAGCTGAATCGGCGGGTGCAGCAGCGCCAGCACCGGTAGAAGCACCAGCAGCAGAGAAAGCAGCGCCTGCGGCGGCGGCTCCAGCGACAACTCCTGCAGCAGCACCGGCTGTTTCTTCCTCTAATGGCAGAATCAAAGCATCTCCTTTGGCGAAGAAAATGGCAGCTGATAAAGGCATTGACCTGAGTCAGGTAGCAGGTACCGGAGATCACGGACGTATCATTAAGCGTGATATTGAAAACTATGTTCCTGCGGCAGCACCTGCACCAGTGGCAGCGCCAGCAGCAACTTCTTCCAATGATGCCGCACCAGCACCAGTAGCGTTGCCTCAGGTAGTAGGGGAGGAGAGCTTCGAGGAAGTAGCGAACTCCAAGATGAGAAACATTATCGCTTCTCGTTTGACAGAGTCCAAGCAACAAGCACCTCACTATTATTTGACCATGGACATCGACATGGATTCTGCTATCGCCGCGCGTAAGCAGATGAATGAAGTGTCTCCGGTGAAAATTTCCTTCAACGACATGGTAGTGAAAGCAACTGCTTTGGCATTGCGTCAGAATCCAAAAGTGAATGCTGCCTGGTTGGGAGATAAAATCCGATACAACCACCACATTCATATCGGTGTAGCAGTAGCGATCGAGGATGGATTGGTAGTACCAACGGTTCGTTTCACTGATAACAAATCTTTGTCACACATCGGTGCTGAGATTAAAGAATTGGCAGGCAAAGCGAAAAACCGCAAGTTAGGGCCAGCAGAAATGGAAGGGAATACTTTCACCATTTCCAATTTGGGTATGTTCGGTATTGAGTCTTTCACTTCTATTGTGAACCCTCCTTCTGCTTGTATTCTTTCAGTAGGGGGTATTAAGCAGGTTCCAGTAGTGAAAGATGGAGCAGTGGTTCCTGGAAATGTAATGAAAGTAACTTTGGCCTGTGACCACCGAGTAGTGGATGGTGCTTTAGGAGCAGCTTTCCTAAAAACTTTCAAGGAATTGTTGGAAGAGCCAGTACGCATGTTGATCTAATCAACATCAAAAAATATAACATAAGAAAGCCTGTGATTTTTCATGGGCTTTTTTTTGTGCCACTTGTGTTTGGTAGGAGTGGAATTAGGCTCCAAGTTCACTCCTGAATTGCGTCGATCATTCCGGGGAAACTTATCCCGAATTATTCACCGCTATATTTATCGACTAAGCGCAACTATTTTATTTTCAGGTTGTTGTATTTTTTTTCTTGGTTTGTAATAGCCCAATTTTGGGCAAGCTTGCTTTTTCCTCATTCATCTGTTTCGTTGGGAAAAACTGGAAATAGAGAACTATTCCTTCATTTTTTCCGCCTTACAGCTAAACGAGGATTGAAGCATGAATAATCCGGGTTATTTCAAATCCCTTTCTTCCTTAATCCTTTGTTTTTTCATAAGGATCCTCTAATTTTTCTGAAAATATTGGATTATGAAAAGATACATCGTTAATCTGCTGGTAACCACGCTGGCAGTACTGTTTGTGGTTTGGGTGCTGGATTGGGTACAAATTGATCCAGGGCAAAACAAATACATCGTCGGTCTGAAAGTCGCCTTCGTGCTTTCCATTTTAAATGCCTTTATCCGTCCGCTGATGCTTATATTTACCTTGCCGGTAAATATTTTAACCCTCGGACTTTTCACATTTGTCATAAATGCAGTGGTGATTTTATTCGCCGATAGCATCGTTTCCGGCTTTCATGTGGCCGGTTTTTGGGCAGCCCTCTTTTTTAGTATTCTGCTATCTCTGACCACCACCTTTCTAGAATCTATTTTGGGCATAGAGCAATAGTCAGGGATATTTTGGCGGCTTTTTACTCCATTATTGAGCGGCTTGGAACAAATAAAAACCATTAATCGGGCAGGGGATGAATTTCCTGCCCGATTTTTGTACCTTTGCATGCTAAATTGAATCATCGGCCTGTCGGGGCCAGAGGAAATAAACAAAATCGTTGTGCGTTTCGAAGATATTAAATTGAATAAAAACCTTGCAAAAGGTATTCGTGAGTTGGGATGGGAAGAGATGAGCCCCATTCAGGAGAAGTCGATTAAGAAGATTTCTTCCGGTAGAGATTTGGTAGGAATTGCGCCTACCGGTTCCGGTAAAACGGCCGCTTACCTGATTCCAATGATCAATAAATTGCAATATGCGCAGGGCGAAAATCCGCGTTTGATGATCATGGTGCCAACCAAAGATTTGGTATTTCAGGTGCGTGAGGTAGTGGAGCAGCTGTGTAGGTTTAATAATCTTCGGATCACTTCCATCTATGGGGGAAGTGGAAAGCAGCGCATGATGGATGAATTGGAGCGCGGTACGGATATTTTGATTGCCACGCCCGGTCGTGTACAGGAGTTGGCGGTTACCCGTTTTTTGATTCTGAAGGATATCAAGTATTTGGTGGTGGATGAGGCCGATTCCATGTTGGAAAAGGAATTTTACCGCCAGGTAGAAAAGATTTTGGAGATGTTGCCGGAGGAGCGTCAGAACATCTTTTTCTCAGCAACATTTAATCAGGAAGCGGATGAATTGTCTCAGCTGATATGCCTTAATCCCATGAAAGTGGAGATTTCTGAGGAGCAGCGTCCGGTAGAGCAATTGCAGCAATATGTAATGTATCCGATTAACAAGCCGACGAAGTTGAACTTGTTGTCCGGTATGCTTTGGGATTATGAGAAATTCACCAAGGTGATCGTGTTCGCAGCTTCGAAGAAAGAGGCTGATGCGATTACTTCCAAGTTAGGCGCCACCATTCCGGGTGAGGTCCGCGTGATTCACTCCAATAAAGATGAGACTTACCGTCAGCGTTCTTTAGAAGAGTTCCGTTCTGGTGAAGCCCGCGTTTTGGTAGCGACGGATGTAGCGGCTCGTGGTATTGACGTGGAAGATGTTTCTCATGTGGTGAACTTCAATACGCCGTACACCTATACTGATTATGTACACAAGGTAGGGCGTACTGCTCGTAATGGGGCAGAAGGAGCTTCTATTACTTTTGTGGGGGATATTGAAAAGACACACTTTGCGTCTATCGAAGAAATTCTGGGAGAGAAAATGGAAGAAATTCCATTGCCGGACAATTTGCTGATCATTGAGGAGACGGATCGTCCCAAGGCGGATCAGCATTATGGTAACACCATGAAAAACTCCAACCGCCGCCGTTCCAGATTGGAGCGTGAGCAGAAGGAAAAAGGCGCTTCGACGCATGAAAAAAGTGCCAAAAACAGTAAGGAATTTAACCTGAAACCACGCCAGAAATGGTCGGCACGAAAAGGTTTTAAAGAAAACACCAACCGCATGACGCGAAAGGATAAATAATCAAAAAAAACCGGAGAGTTTTCGCTTTCCGGTTTTTTTTGCTTGTATTTATGAAGATTGAGGTTGCTTTGTTCTTACTAAAGCGGACTATAAAGAAAGTGCTGGTTGATTACCCCAATTAAATGCGGAAATGGAAAGCGCGCTTTGGTCACCTGGTCCAATCCCTCCATCAGGATTTCCAGCTTTTCATTGATTACTGCATAAGTGGTTTGTTCCAGTTCGTCCTTTCTGGACAATACCCAGTAATTTGGAATAGGAGGGGCCTCGTAAAGCATGGAATAGTTTTCAAAAAGCACCATTTGTGCTTCCTTACGGATAATCACATGTGAACTAAAATTAAGATAATTCAGGCCTTCACTTTTCTCCCATCGGGCATATTTATCCAAAAGCGCCTGAGCAACGGGTACGCTTGTTTCGAAAGGAGGCAGCTCTTCTTCAAATAGGAAATAAGCTTTATTCTTTTTCCATCCAACCCCCAGTAATGGGAAACAGTCGGATTTCAAGGTGATGGAATCATATTCGGCAGGAATGATAAATTTCTGCTGGAGATAATCCTGAATCCCGGATTTGCCCTTTGTCTCCTTTATTTCGAGATAGGTGGCAGATTCCTTTACATAGGGGCGTTGGTATAATTGATCATAAAATTGCTGATCCAAAGTGTGCAATAGGGGGAATCGGATGAGATCGCCCGTTTTCTTGTCATATTTGATTAGCCATTGGTTATCAGTGGAGACAACATGCCCATTTACATAGCGGTGGATAGCCACTTCCTTTAGCTGGAAATTCTTGTCAATAAGGATGTGGAATTCCTTCCCAAAACTGAAAGCGTAAAAGGCTTCGTCCGCTTTATCCAGATATGCGGCACTTGCGTATATTTCGGTGATGACTTGTCTTTTGTAGGCTTCTTTGCCTTCATAGGGGAGGAGTTTTTGGTTGAATGCAATGCTGTCCAATCCCTCATTTTCTGCTATAAGCTTTTTAATGATCATCTCTGAAGGAAAGGTTTGATTTAAAAAGACTTCCAGCGTTTCGCAATTCAGCAATTCAGAGATAGGTGGGTCCTGTCTTTCGGCAGTTTTCGAAGTTTTTAGATTTTGGAGTTCTCTGAATTTACCGTTCTTTTCAGGTGACAAAACGACCAGATGAATACTGTCTTCTCCAATTTCTTTTCCGCAGTAAAAGACCTCATCCCAAAAATCAATATGATGAAAGGTATACGGAATTAAAGGTTGTTGATCGCTAAGGGAGACCAGCTCATATTCCTGGTTTTCCAGTTCATGGATCAGCGCATTTTTGCTGAGCTCGTATCCTTTTTTATCCTTCCAAATACATTCCTGATCAGTATTCCAGAACTCCGTGGGTTTATCGGATTGGAAGCTAATTTCATAAATATCCAGTTTTCGAAGATATCTTATTTGACTGATTTTTTCATCGGCCAATAGTCGTTCCCCATTGATATCATATAATTCTTTATTCCATTTGGACCAAAACAGCCATTTTTCCATGGGTAATTTAGAATTAATGATATCACAATTGCTATTAATCGGTTGCTTTAAGATGGGTTTAAAATCTTCGTCAAAAAACTGTTTAAGACGACGATTACGGTTTTGCGCATGATAGATCACCACCTTTTTTTTCTCCCGACCGGCATAC
Source organism: Persicobacter diffluens (assembly GCF_036244895.1). Lineage (NCBI taxonomy): Bacteria > Pseudomonadati > Bacteroidota > Cytophagia > Cytophagales > Persicobacteraceae > Persicobacter > Persicobacter diffluens. The sequence goes on along the minus strand of NZ_BQKE01000001.1, from coordinate 2,162,671 downwards.
TGCTCCGATTCCTGATCACTCTTTTGATGGTAGTATCCCGAACTCAGGGCATCAAAAGTATTCCCGCTGGGATAGTGTACATAATGAGTATGCCACAGACTTTCATTCAGACTGATCAGTTGATTCATTCGTCCGTCATTGTGGAGCAGCTTACTTTCCTGTCCGTTGATTTCCATTAGCGCCTGTCCTTGCTCATTGAGCAAAGTGTAGACTTTCTCCTGTTGCCCAACTAATAGATTGGTTCCTACATAGTAGAGCTTTTCATAGATAAATGGAATAATGGTTTCCTGTTTGGGGCTTATAAAACCATAGCGTTCCCCTTCGGCAAAAGACTTGGCCACGATGAATCCATTTTCATTCGCAGCCTTGGCGTCTTGGAATTGGGGAGCGATGATCTCTTTTCCTTCCTGATTGTGGTACCCCCAAATACCATTAATCGAAAAGGGGATGAACTTTTCCTGAGCCTGAAGTCTTAGGGGGACAAGCAGGAAGATTATTATGTATATAAATTTATAATTTTTCATATTCGAATAGCGCTTTACCTTTGGGGTGAAAATAGAACGAGGACTTCCCTCTGATGGCTTTTATTAGTCCATTTGGGAGCAGGACAGGTGCTTCTGAAAAGTAAAAGTGCTCCTGATCATCAGGGTGCCACAGGGAATATTTTTTTGTATTGGTTGAGTCGCCCCATCCCGAGGAATAGCGGAACATGATCCAGTCTCCAAGACTAGTCGCTTCCTGGTATTGGATGTCCAAAAATGCACCGTCTTTGGTTACTGCCGAGCTTTTCTTTGGTTCACGATCATACACTTTACCCAATATAAAATCGCATTCATCTCTGGTGTAATAAAAGTTTTCTGAGATCAACTCATTCCCCTTGTATAAATGATCTTTCTGCCCCCTTTTTGTTGCCACGATCCACAGAGAATTGGCTTTCTGAATCGGTTGCACACTCCTATATCCAAGGTCTGAAGGGAAAATAACCTCCATAGTGTTGCTGTTCATCATTCCCGCTTTCCTGTCATCAATGTACAGATAATAGCCTTTGCCTGAATGTGTGAGGTATTTGGTAATGGCGAAAGGGGTGGAGCTTTTATACCCCAGGCTGTCGATCAACCAGTATTGATCTTCTCCTCTCAGTGCCAGTGCTTTGTTGTCCAGTAAGTCGTAACGTTGGTGTCCACGGTGAAGGATGGTGCCGTTTTGGTCAATGATCACGCGTTCCTTGCCCATGCTACCCTCTGCGAATTGCTCATTGATGACCCTTAGTCTTTGAATGTTAAGAGGAATTGCGGGCTTTGCGACATTTTCCATCCAAAGGTTTTTTTCGTCATCCTGGAAAATCGCTTTTTGGTTGAAAAGGCAATAGAGCTCTTTGAAAGGCAAAAAGGTAGTGTCTCCTTTGCCAAGCGTAAATTGTCCGAATTTCCCCTCCTGATTGGTGAAATAGGCCTGATGATCAAAACTTATCGTTAATGTTTTTAATTGACTGATGTCAAAAATTTGTTTTCCCGCCACATCGAACAACTGCACATGTTGTTTTTCCTGATCGAAAACCAGATAGAGATGATCTTCATCTTCGTCATCTTTTTTTCGGAAATACTTGATGGTGCCCGGCTGTCCCGGAATAAGCACTGCGCCCTGATGGTTGCATAATTCAAAGTGCGGAACACTGTCTTTTTGGTAAGTGAAAATGAATTCGCTGTCTGTGTAGCTGTTGTAATAGTCCCAGCTATTACGGGAAGGGGGAATTTGTCTTAAAAACTCGCCTTTCGCATTGAAGATGTCTTTACCGTCCTCTTTTATTCCTAAAATGAGATGATCAGCACTATTGCCCGATGAAATATCATCGTAGATGAAATCGGTGAGTAATTCTCCTTCCGCATTGATCAGCGCTAATTTATAATCTTTATTCTGTATCCGAAAAATGGCGGTGTTATGCTTATTGGTGGTCCAAATCGCTACGGCTGCTTCAGGAAGTGCAATTTTTTTTCTGTTCTGTTGAAAATATAGATACAGCTGTTCTTCTGCCTTTAGTTGGAAGATTGTCTCTTCTTCATTAAGGGGCTTGACCTCCTTATAGCTGCTATGGTCGGCAGGATCGGCGTATTTATTGTAGTAGATTTGGCCATAATCGAAGCCGTATTTTTCTCTTGGATTATGATACGGAGTCTCGATTTTGGTCAATACATTTCCCTCCAAATCATGGATGACCGTGGAGGATTTGGTTGTCGCATATAGGTAGTTTTCTGTTCGATTGATGTATTGGTATTCAAATGGGATAACGATTTTGCCTTTTTGATTGATGGCTCCCCAGAGGAAACGTTGGCTTTGGTCTTTTTGAACAATGGCTAAGGAGCCTTCGAAAATTTCCGCATTGTGGAAGGCCGCCTTGAATGCCGGTTTTCCATTTTTCTTGAGAAATTGATAGCCTTTTTGGTTTCTAAATGGAATAGGGGTTTCCTTTAATTCCTGAGCCTCCACAAATGGAGTATTTAGAATTAAAAGAGTAAGTAATATTAATCTTCGCATAATGAATTTCATAGGGCTGCGAAGATAGCTAAAAAGGGATATGATTTATGCTAGAGAATATTTTCTTTTTATAGTTAATAAAAAAAGGCAGACTTTTTAAGCCTGCCTTAATTTCATTGTGAAGTATGTTTAATTTTTCGCGGTTAATTCCGCAATTCTGACAATCACCTCAGTCGCTTTTTCCATGGATTGTACCGGTACGAATTCAAACTTCCCGTGGAAATTATGCCCTCCGGCGAAGATATTCGGACAAGGTAAGCCCATATAGGAAAGACGAGAACCATCAGTTCCTCCGCGAATCGGTTTGATCAATGGTTTAATATCCAATTGTTTCATGGCTTCTTCTGCCACATCCACAATGTGCATCACCGGCTCCACCTTTTCTCTCATGTTAAAGTACTGATCGACCATTTTAAGGCTGACCATATCTTCTCCATGTAATTTTTTATATTTTTCTACGGTGTCGGTCATGAACTGCTTACGGGCTTCATATTTCGCATGGTCATGATCACGGATGATGTACTGCAATTTAGTATCCTCCAGATTGCCATCCATACCTACCAGGTGGAAAAATCCTTCATAGCCTTCCGTATGCTCCGGAACTTCTTTCTCCGGGAACTCCATGGCAAAAGCAGCTGCCATGCGCATGGCATTCACCATTTTGTCTTTGGCAGATCCAGGATGTACCGAAACGCCCTTGAACTGAATTTCAGCCCCAGCAGCATTGAAATTTTCATATTCCAATTCTCCAACCGGTCCACCATCCAAAGTATAGGCATATTCAGCACCAAATTTCTCCACATCGAAAAGATCGGCGCCGCGCCCTACTTCTTCATCCGGGGTAAAGCAAATGCGGATTTTACCGTGTTTAATTTCCGGATGTTGGATCAGGTATTCCATGGCCGTTACAATCTCGGTAACCCCTGCCTTATCATCTGCGCCTAATAGGGTGGTGCCATCAGTGGTGATCAAATCCTGACCGATATATTCTTCCACCTCAGGGAAATCAGCGACTTTAAGCACAATATTTTGCGCCTCATTTAAAACCAAATCGCCGCCCTGGTAATTCTCCCAAATTTTCGGCTGCACATTAGCGCCTGAAAAGTCCGGGCTGGTATCCATATGAGCTACAAACCCGATTACGGGAACTTCATGTGCTACATTGGAAGGTAAAGAGGCCATCACATAAGCATGCTCATCGATGGTTACCTCTTCCATTCCGATTTTATTCAATTCCGCTACCAAATGCTCGGCCAAAATGCGTTGCTTCGGAGTGGAGGGAATGGCTTCAACACCTGCCTTAGATTCGGTGTCGAATTTTACATATCTAATAAATCTTTCTACGATGGGTTTCATCCTGTATTGCTTTTTTGGGAAAGAGTGATTTATTGACGATAAGTCAAGTTTCGCTCTTCTAAAGTATATTTGACCACATTTTGATAGTGAAAACCAAATTCCGTCTTTAGTCGGCGCCTGGTCCAGTTGCCTTGTTTATCTTTGTTCAAATATTTATAGGAAGTCACATAGTGGAATTCATCGAAATTGATCTTTCGTTTATGGCGACTGCCTTTTTCCTCTATAATTCGTCCTTTTTTGTCATATTTAAAGGCCGCCTGCTGGAAGGTGGAGCCATGTTCATTTTTGAATTCAATCCTTTGCATTTGGCCCTGTTCATTATACAGGCAAATGATGGTTGTTTCTTCCTTTGCCGCATAATCATTAATAATGATCTGGGAGATGTTCCCTTTGTCATTTAATTGTACATCCTCCTGGCAAAGCAACTGGCCCTCTTCATTGAAAATCTTTTTAAGGTAACTTTGATCCCCCATAGAGATTTTCACTTCCTGAGATACAGGTTCTTTACGATTAGATTTTCGGTTTTCTTTCCTAACCGCACCAGCATCAGATGTACTGATTTGCAGCTCATCCGTCTTTTCCTTTTTCTCAAAGGAATTGATGAGCCCTAATCTCTTTTGCTGTTCCAAAAAATATTTCTCATGTCGAAGATCTGAAAAATCCCCTTTTATATCCTTTAAAAGGCATTCTTCAGGTAAAATCGAGTTGATGATCATATATACACCACTAAATGTTGAAGCTTCAAATTTATACTTTTTTCCCGCTTTTCAGTGAGCCCGAATCCATTATTTTAGGAATCAAATCATCAACCATGAGCATAGGCGTTCCTATTTCATGTAATATTTGGCTAAAAGCTATTTCTTTTGTGTCAATCAAATCGTTAGACCTTTTGTTAAGTGATTGCCTTTCAGGGGGCTGATTTGGCATGATAATGGAGTAAAACCCTTCAAAGCTTGAAAATCATGGAAAAAGAAAATTCAGAGATATTTGTAGGGCCCGGCGGAATTCTCCTTAAAAGGGAGGAAAATCTTTATCGGGCTTTAAAGTGGGTGGTCAAAAAACAAGTAAGCCGCACTTCGACGAGTTTAAAAATTGGATAAATAGCGTTTGAAACCTGTTTTCATTTTGAAGCAGGTTTTTTTATGTCCCATTTTTTAAAATTATGGCCTTCGATGTTTAAATTAAGGATCGTTATCGGGGCATTATGAATAGGTTAGCCCTTCCAAATCGAAAAAGACAGACCGCATGAATGCCTTCGATGCACTCAGAAATTTTTTTGAACCCTTTTCTTTTTTGTCTGCCGCCACGGTGGAAGAATTGCTCAGTAAAGGACAACTGAAAGAATTGAAAAAGGGGGAGTTGCTACTTCAGGAAGGGCAGGTGAGTAATAAACTGGCTTTCATCCATAAAGGTGTTCTTCGCTCCATATATTTGAATAGCAAAGGGGAGGAAATTACTTATTGCTTTGTATTCCCGAATCGGCTGATGACGGCTTATTCCTCTTTTATTTCTGGAAAAAAAAGTGTTGAAAGTCTGGAAGCCCTTACAGAGGTAAGTTTTATTGAATTTAAGAAGTCAGATTTGGAAGCCATGCAGGCGAAATATCCAGAATGGGAACATTTCCGCAGGCTAACAGCAGAGCAGCAGTATATGGAGCTGGAGCAACGTATTTTTCAATTGCAAAGAGAAACTGCTGAAGAACGGTACGGGTATTTATTACGTCATTATCCGGAATTTTTACAATATATCCCCTTGCAATATTTGGCGTCTTACCTGGGTATTACGCCAAGACACTTAAGTCGCATACGGGCTGGTTGGCAGGAGGAAGGCGTATTCACCGGTAAATAATAAGCGCGTGTTTAAAAGCTAAAATTCGCAGTCGGATGGTGTGCTTTTTAACATGCCCTAACTGCATTATTCACCGATAAATTCATTAATTAATCTCAAGTAGCTTATTTACAGTTCATTATAGTTTGTTTTCTTTGATTTATAATAGCCCAAATTTGGGCAAGCTTGCTTTCTCCTCATTCATTTGTTTTGTTGGAAAAAACTCGAAATGGGAATCTATTCCTTCAATTTTTCCGCCTTACGGCTAAGCGAGGAATTAAGCTTGAATAATCCGGGCTAAGAACTTGAGGTACGTTGTGTATTGGTGAGGGGCCTTTTTTTGTGGAAAATATTTTGAAATGGTAGACGAAATGGACAAATGTCTTTTCCCTCTTCAGTAGGAATGCCTTTCTTTAAAATAAAAAAAACAAATGGGAAAAGTGCTCATTATCAACGGAAATCCGAAGTCGGAAAGTTTTTCTAAGGCCCTGTCTCAGGCTTATGCAGAGGGCTACGGTTCACAAGCGGAGGTGCTCCACTTAGTTGACCTGAATTTTGGTCTGGATTTAAAGTTTGGCTATGACCAACGTACACCTTGGGAAGCCGATTTGCAATTGGCTTATGATAAAATTCAGGAGGCCGATCACTTGGTGTGGGTGTTTCCGCTTTGGTGGTATGGATTGCCTGCAAGAATGAAAGGTTTTATTGACCGCATATTTTTACCCGGATTAACTTTTGAAATTACAGCCGACAGTCCAATGCCCAAAGGCCTGTTGAAAGGCCGAACTTCCGATATTATCATGACTGCCGACAGTCCGTACTGGTATTATCGCTGGTGGATGGGGGCTCCCGCTAGTCGGCAATTTAAAAAGGGGACTCTGGAATTTTGTGGCGTGAAGGTACTGAAAGAGGTTTTTATTGGTCCGGTAAAAGGTTCCAAAGACCTTAAGCGCCATCAGTGGCTGGAAAAGGTTAAGCGTCTAGGTAAGAAAAGAGCACAAAAATTACCGACTGCTTCAAAAAAAATAATGAGAAAGGCCGTAGGGAAGAAGGACACGGCTTTTTCATAAGATTACAAATGGGCAAATTATTGGAAGGATCTAGTTCCCCATGAAGGTCTATTTAGTTTGAGCGCTTGTATATGAGTTAGATTATTATCTTTTACAGTATTGACTTTAATAGAAATAATCTATCAGATCAACAGACGGCCTTGATCAATGGGCGGATAGACAAAGGTTCTGCTGGCGACCAGAAGGCATCACAGCGACATTCCTGAAATACTTTACCAGTGTCGCGTCAACTGCATGTCGCCTTGGTGGGTTCCGTCAGCAGGTCCTTTGTCCCGCTGGCATTGGTCAAAGCCTTGATTTTTTAAAAGGCCAAATTGGGGTAGCATGCATTCTCCTCATTCCTCTGCTTTCTTGGAGAAAACTCGAAATAGGTAAAAATCCTTCATTTTCCACCCATGCAGTTAAACGAGAATTTAAGCATGAAAACACAGGCTGGATATAACAAAAAATCGTCCATGAGCTGCTTAGCTATAAAAATGAAGAGATAGCACAATATTCTCTCGTGATTTACAGCCTGCAGCTTTAGGATGATTTCAAGTTGAATATTTGAACGGCATTATGCCGGCAGGATACTGATCCATTTATCCGCTTTCTGATATTGCAATTGGAAATTGGTCAGTCCTTGTCCTCCTGCAAGGGTATTAAGAAAGTGACCTAACCAGCCAAAAGCAAGGTAATGCGTGGAAGCATTGGCCCCCTGAGCGAATGGTAAATCATTGAGTTGCTGATACAGGGCAATAAAATCAGAAAAATCTTCCTCCAAAGATTCTTGTAAAATGACCTTTGGCGCAAATGTTCGCAAGGCAGGAATTGCCGTGTCCACCTTATCCAGCCAGCCACTGCTATAGATCACATCCCAGCTGCAGCCCGGGTCCATATCGAGTTCGTTTTGATACCAATTTGAGAAGTCGGTCCGTATCATTTGGGAAATCACCCTGGGTTCTTCCAGCAAATTCCGGTAAAGGTCCCTGCATTGATCTTCATAAAAGGCATCTCTGAACTGTTGTCCGTTCCTCAGGTAATTAAAGAAAAGAGGCTCTAAACCTTGCTTTCGGAGCAGGGAGCTGTTGGAAAACGTATCGCTAAGCGGGAAAATTTCAGCCAAAGTTTGTGCCGCGAATGCATGGATTTTAGCTTCCTCGAAACGGTTCATTACGGACCAAATGGAGAGCATTTGCTGAGGATTTAGTCGAATGCCGGCTTCCATTTTTATCTTATCTGCGGGGCGTAGTTTTGCCTCCCACTGGGTAGCGATTTTGGAATAAGCGGCAGCATTGATGGCACCGGTACTCAAACTGAACAGCATAAAACGCTCAAAATCCCTTTTGTCCCAGGATCTTATTTTGGAATCCTCCCTTTTGTACTGGAAGTCCATAAAGGTCTCTAAATCTCCATAACTGGGATTGGTTAGGAACTTGGGGGTTTGCAGTCCAAAGTCCAGATAAAGCAACCCTTTTTCGTGTTTGTTCGGCTGCCGTTCTCTTACTGCCTGAGCTTTGAGGGTGAACTTTTTGAGATCCCCTAATTTTTCACTTAGGCTGTAAGCCAAATCCCGTTGATTTTTAGCATTGGCGCTCCAGCCTCCAATCTCTAAACCAATATTGAAAATACTTCCTCTTTTATAGGTTTGCTCATCAAAAAGGGCGGTAATCTTGATGCTTTCGTCTTGTTGCGCCTTTTCTTGGATTTTATTGATGCGTTTTAAAAGCAAATCAGTATGGATTTCCGAAAGCGAAGCATAGGGCATTTCCATACTAATGATGGTAGACCGTTCTTGTTCCCTTTTCAATTTCCATTGGAGTCCCAGGCGAATTTGCTTTTCTGCATATTTGACGACCTCTTTTTCGATATCCTCCGCTTTTATGGGGATATTATCCAATGGTAACTTTTGAATAAATGTCGAAATTTTAGTTTTTCCTTCCTCCGAAATGCTAATGCGGAGATTAGGACTCAGACCTAAATTCCAACTTTTAGCTGCTGCCTTTTTAATAGTTAAAGCGAATTGATCCGTTGCTTTTCGGTAAAGTAGCGTGTCAAACTGGTCGCTAAATGCAACTTCGAAATTAATTACATCATCCACCAGAGCAAGCTCCACCAATTCCTTTGTGGTCTTTTTCAATTGTTTAAGCGTAGTTCCTAAAGCGGGAACCAAAAGGGTGGAAAGGTCAAGTCCGACTTCCATCGCCAAATTACCTCCATAGCCTATTTTGATTCCTTCACCAGCGGAAAGTTCATTGGCCGCTTTGGCTGTTAAAAATACGGGGAAATGAGGAAGAGCAGCCGATAAACATTCCAATACAGTTTTATCAGCATTTACTTTTTGATAGAAAAACAGATTCAAATGGCGGTTAGCGCCTAAAGTGAAGCCCAATGATCCCAATACCCCTTCAACAGCGCCACCAATTTGCCCCTCCAATTCATAACGGATATAATACGCTTTTTCCTTCAGGGCTTCTCTTATCATTTCCGGATCCAGGAAGTTTTCCCCACTGGTCTCCAGCAGGTCTTCCTCTGTTCTAAAAAGCTGAGCGCTTAGTTTTGCTCCGGAGGCAAAATTTAGGGGAAATTGTTCATGGATCACCGGAAAGGATTGCTCCTGATCAAATTGAATTTGATCCCCAAATAAATTTTTACATTGTTCCGGACTTAGTTTTGAAAGGGCAGGCCACTTATTCTTTAAGAGGGATTTGATTTGGCCGTTGGATAAAAGCTGGAGTATCATGATGGATCGGTTAATGAATTTTAGGGAATCTACATGCTTTGTCTGATGATGTCAATAATTATTGAATAGAAATTATAAAGCTTTCTGGATTGGGGTTTGGGAGTAAGATGTAGCCTTCCATTCTAACTTGACCTCCAAGGAAAATTAAAATGATTGAAATGGATATCCCTTATTTTTAAATTCCAGAGGTATATCCTCTCAAAAAACACTCATCGCGCAAACTTTCAAATTCTCGCTTTTTAAAAAACACGCTAAGCCGGATTTTACTGCTTAATTCCCCCTTTAGCTGCACGGCTGGAACAATGAAGGAACCTTTGCTATTTCGTGTTTTTTCAACGAAAAAGGGAATGAGGAGAACACAAGCTCACTCGAATTAGAGCTATTCAAAAAACAGCGAAACAAACCACTAACCATCGACAATAAGTGATAAATTTCGGTTTTTTTTAAGTCTTCCGGTGAATAATTCGGCTGAAGTTTTGCTAGTCATATTTGGTTTCCTCCTTGAAGTTGCCTTCATGGCTTTAGCGATGCATAGGGTTGTTTTTTCATGATTTAAAATAAAAGTGTCTGATTAGTTGGGGGCTGGCAGGAGGGGGAGTTCTGCGTAAATGTGATGCGGTATCGTAATATAAACCACTCACTGACGGTTTTTGGCTAGATTTTATTTGACAAGGCCGGTTGGTTTGAGGAAAATAAATTTTTACCACCTTTACCTGAGTTTTTTTTGCGCCCAATTCATAATGGTTTCTTTAATTTTATTCCTGTAATAAGTGCGCGGTTAGGTCGCATCATTTCAAGCAATTTCGCATTAGGTGAAATTGACTTCATGTTTTTAACGGTAGCGGGCCATTTTCTTTAAATATACTGGTGCCGTTTTGTCAAGGGTGAAAACTCCTCATGTAGTTTTGGGCTATTCAAACCTAGCTAATATGGAATACTATTTTTTGAAAGCGTCATTTTATAAACCATTACCTATAGATTAGAATGAAAATGAGAACCCTATTTTTTCGAGTATTTGGATTTATCACTGCGGTGGCATTGACTGCAGCCATCCATTCCGATTTTTTTGACCGATTGAAAACAGAGCGGGTGGAATCAGAAGGGGATATTGTTTGGAGCCAGGTGGGGCCCGGGAATGCCGGCTTCGCTAACGTCATGCGTTATCATCCCACCATTCCTCAGAAGGTAGCCACCATTCCTGATATGTGGAATGCTTATCAATCTGACAACAATGGGATCAGCTGGTACCATATTACGGATTCAGATGGGAAGGGTGAGTTTTACCATATCCGTGATTTATATTATTCTCCAAAAGTACCGGAATTTGGTATCGCCATTAGTTCTGCTCGCATGTATCAGACCCATGATACAGGCAGAAGTTGGCAAATCGTGCCCAATTGTCCGTGGTATAAGCCCCTGGCAGATGGGGATGATCAGGAATCCTGGAAAAAGAAAGTCGCCTCCCTGGCGATTGATCCGAATGACGAAAATGTTTGGTTCGTGGGGGGAGGCTCTTTTGTACGGGGACAGGAGTGGTTGTCCTGTTATCAAACCGTATCGCAAGCGGCACCGCATGGTAAAGAAGCCGATTTTCAGGGCGACCTTTGGCGAACCAAAGATGGTGGTGTTAGCTGGGAATTAGTAAACACCGGCCTTCCAGCCAAAGCGCAAGTGGGCAGAATAATCGTGAATCCCATGAATTCCAATCAGGTGTTTGCAGCTTCCAATTACGGTATTTTCCGTTCCAATGACGGGGGAGATAGCTGGGCTTCCATTGGTGAGCAACTGGATAATGATATCATCATGGATATGGATTTTTACTATGATGAATCCCGTCAGAAATTTATACTTTATTTGATTGACCAGGTGCAGTTTGTGGCCGCCGGGAATACTACTACCTGCACGGGTGGAATTTTCCGTTCCGAGGATAATGGAGCCAGCTGGATCAAAATGAATGGGGACATTGGGCTGGATATTAACCGCCTCACAGGAGGAACACCAGCAAGTTATTATAAATTTATTGCCTCCTGGTTTGGCATTAAGGAAGCCGAGGCCAAAGCTCAGTATTCCGAATTGCCTACAGCGGCCATGCAATTTTTCTTTATGCTGAGTGCAGATCCTAGCCGGGAAGGCGCTTTGTATGTAGGATTTGCGGATCCTCAAATTGCGAATTCCTTTGTTCCTGGCCGTTTGTGGACTACCAGTGATAATGGAGACCATTGGGTGAATACGGCCAGATTGGGGGAGCATGTTTGGGAGAATGATAAGGCTTATTGGGAAGAAAGAGATAACCCATGGCATGAGAATATGGTGGTAGGGCATGAGTCTCCGCATTTCCAGTTCGGGAATAATTATGCGCTACGCTCTATGCGCGGGCTTGATGTTGGCGTGGATGGCAGTGTGATGATCATTTCGGATCACAGTACGATGTTGAGTACGGATCATGGTGCCAGCTGGACGCAGGTAGATGAGGATTATACGGAGGGAGGTAGTATCATTGGTCGCGGAAACAGTAATTTGCCTGGCCTCACTATTGGGCAGGACAAGCGATTGGATTATATGGTGCTGGGCTCAGGCGAGCACCGGGTTTGGATACCGACCGCAGACAGTCCGGATGAGCGCCAGGCCATGAAATTTATTGAAAGTGCACAGGAAACGGTGTCCAATTTGGCCTTTGATCCTTATGATGCGAACATCATTTATGCCACCTCTAACCGACAAGCCGAGAAGCAATATATTTATCGCAGTTCAGATGGCGGCTATCATTGGGAAAGATGGGGGACGGCCACACCAGCGACCAATAAATGGCTGGATGATTTTTATACCAATGGTCTGGTGATCGACCCCATCAATCCGCAATACATGTATCATGGGATCAACAAGATAGTAGATGTAAGTAAGGCAGATCAGGGGGGCTTTTTTGTGTCCAAAGATGGAGGGAAGACCTTTCAACAATCCAACAATGGCTTGCCAAACCCTGTGCGTATTAAGGACATCGCTTTTGATCCTCGGGACGATAGTCGGGCTTCTTTATTTGCCGCGGCAGAGAAAAATGCCTTTAACCAAGAATCCCCGGTGGCGGAAGGTGGATTGTACCATTCTTTGGACCGTGGAGCGAATTGGTCTAAAGTGTCCACTCCTGCGGCTATTGGCGGCGTAAATGAAATTGCCATTGATCATGCTAATCGGATTTATATTACAACGGGCTATCGTGGAGGTGGCGCAGGCCTTTGGTATTCCGATGACTTCGGCGAAAATTGGGTGAATTGCTTCCCTTATGCCGGGGCGATTAGCGTCAATGTTTCTCCTTTCGATCATCACCTTTTAGTGGTGACGGTTGGCTTTTTGGAAAAAAATCCCGGCGTGTACGTGAGTCGTGACCGAGGGCTGAATTGGAAAAAAGCCAATACCGGAATCGTGACCCCACATCGGTTGGAAGAAATTGAATTCAGTATTTTTGATGCCAGCGAAATCTGGATTGCGAATTTGGGTACCGGGTTTTATAAGGGTTCTATTTCCGGCGGAGAACAGATTCAGGTGGTGCACTTGGAACAACAGCATCTTGATATTCGGGAAGGGGTTGACCTGCAAATGGCCGCCACTATTAGCAATTCCGATTATAAGGACGAAACCATCGAATGGAAAACGGAGAATCCTGCAGTGGTGACCGTGGATGAAAAAGGATTGCTAAAGCCTGTAGGTAGGGGAAAAGCAAAGGTATATGCAACTGTGGCAGATGGCCGTTTTGCCGATTATTGTGAGGTGGTGGTGCATGAAGTGGTGGATCCGGGAGCGCCAGAGCCTCCATTGTCTGCAGATCCTAAATCCGGTAAATTGAGCGTTGCCCCTGTGCCTGCGCAAGATTATTTTTCTGTTTTAGGTAATTCTTCAAATGGTTTATTGAGTTTGGTGAATATGAATGGGCAGAAGGTATTAGAGAGTGACGTCACTGAAAATGTAAATATTGCTCATCTCCCGGTGGGGCAATATCTGGGGGTGATAGAGGTGGATGGATTAGTACAGACTTTCAAATTATTGAAAGATTGATGCTGTTTTGGCGCTTATTTAACCCGATTTATTCATGCTTTAGACCTCATTTAACTGCAAGACGGGAAAAATGATGGGATAATTTCCCAAATCGAATTTTTCCCAAGGAAGCAGGGGAATGAGGAGAAAGTAAACAAATCTCAATTAGCGCAATAATGAAACAGGAAATCCTCTGCAATAGGCCGAAGAAAGTGTCCTTGGGTGGCTTAATGGCCCTGGTGAAGGGTAGTTTTGAGGGTGTTTAAAAGCCAAAATTCGAAGCGAAAATTTAATTAAGGAAGAAGGATACCCGATTATTTTGAGAAAATAGCATCGTTATTATTGAGAAATTATCCAAAATCGCTTCCAATAATTCTAATTTGCAGCCGGATGCTGTGTTTTTAAACACGCTCTTAGATCAATTTTAAATCTCGAAAAAAACGACCAACTATTGGTCGTTTTTTGTATATCCATTTCTGATTTTAAATCCTTTTTATGGAGTGTTTTTTTTGTTTTTCAGAAATGGTAAATGAGTCCTTTTATTTTGTCCACTTTACACTTTTTGGATCCTGTCTGATGATCCACTTTTGTAAGAAATAGGGGAGATCATCAAATATGATGGCCTTCTCTGATACTGGATTAATTAATGCCTGTGGGAAGGTTATGGTGTATTTTTTTGTAATACATTTGTAGTTTCTTCCTTTATAGGAAATGTCAAAGGTTTCATCCGTATTCGCTTTGTAGTTGAGGCTATTTTCATCAAATAGCGGTATTAGGACACTATTTTTTCTGAAACTGAGATAAAGTTTTTTTGCTTTTGACATTCTAAAAATAAAATAAATATGTATGATCCAAAGGAAGTGAATTTGAGAAAGGTTAATAGAGGTTTCCTTAGTTCTTTCCTGATCGCTATTGAATTTCATGTCATATTTATCAATTTTTTGATTAGTGTTGATTTTTATTTCGGATTTATTTTTGTCCGATTTTATTTTTTCCTGACCTGGACTGGTAAGTATTAAATAGGTAAGTAATGCAGACGCAAGAAGTAAAAAAAGTATAGGCCAAAGTATTAGTCTAAGACCTATTTTTAATGGAATTGGTTTGATTGAAGTCATGGTTTTGTTTGAGAGTTTGGTCAATGATACGAATGAGAGACTAATTTTATGACAAAAACAACATTATAATTTAATTAGATTATTTACGCAATTATCATTTTTTGAATTGTGCAAATTTTTATTTTGCGCATATTTTTAAAGTTCAAATAAATAATGAAATTATTTATTCTGCGTGAATAGGATAATTAATATTGCGTAAACTTATTTTAATTTTTGCGCATGATATTTCCTCTATTATCAGAGGAGTAGAAAGGGACTGAGGGCGATAATTTTTTTATTTTGTTTTTCTGCGGGTCTTTTTGGTAAAGTTAATAATGTGTTTTAGGATGGGAAATCGTTTGTATGGGTTAAAAATTTCTCTTTATCTGGATCTCATTCTGGAATTGTTAAATATTGACCACTTGGTGTGGTTTTATGGCTAATTAAGTATTATGTCATGGTTTTTTGAGTATTGAGATAGAATTTTATTTTTTTTTGATTTAATATCAATCAAATATTAGATTACGTAAAATTAAAAAAATCTTAAAAAAATAATCGATAACAATTTGCTTATGGCTCCTAGAAGGCTTCTGATATAGTGCGTTAATCTAATTTTAACAATAAAATGGAATAATATTTTGTCTTTTGTATCAAGGCTAGAATGCCATGTTGCGTTTTATGTTTTTGTCTTTATAAAAAAATTATCTCCTTTGTGGGGGAGAAGAATATAATGAAAGAATTAATAAATTTTGGTTTTACAGCCAATGAAATAACCGTTTATGAAAAGTTATTGCAGTTTGAACAAGCCTCAGCGACCGCTTTAGCCAAAGAGGCAGGGGTTGCCAATTCCAAAATTTATAATTTACTCGCTAGACTGAAAGAAAAAGGCTTAGTGTTTGAGGTGGAGGGAGAAAAGCGCCTTTATCAGGCAAAAGATCCGGCAGAGAGTTTCCAGTTTTTGCAAGAGGAGTATCGGCAGAAAGGCCTGCTGTTAGAGCAATTAAAAAGTTTAGGCAGCGAGCTATTTCAGGCCAAAGGAGTACAGCAATCTGAACGGGTAGTGAAGGTGGTGACCTCCAAAACGGCTATCGTTTCTACCTTCAATCAGCTTTTTTTGGATGCCAGGGAAGGTGGGGTTGGTTTTATTAAAGGCCCCTATTTAATGGATTTGGATCAGGTTGCTCATCAGCCCAGTGCTATCGAGGAGAGCATAAAAAATGGGCTCCATTATCGGGCCATTTATGAAGTGGGAGATGAGCAACAAGAAAAAGTGCAACAGATAGCCAGTCACTTTCAGGCTAAAGGAGAAGAGGTTCGGTTGCATGATGAACTGCCTATGAAAATGGTCATTATTGACCGTGAAAAGGCTTTTATTGCTTTGGATAGTCCGGGGAGTTCTGGTACTCTGGCCATTTTGGTCAACCATCCGGTTTTCAGTCAGGTTCTTCAGGAGACCTTTGAACGGTATTGGGAACAGTCTAGTGAAATTTAATACCTAATATTCTGAAATAGTCAGAATTATAATATCCTAATTTTAACCATTTACTTACTACTTATGGCTCATCTTTTCAGATTTGCCCTGGCATTGTATTGTCTTTTGATAACGTGCAATGCCATGGGACAGGCCCAGTTTTCTATTGACCGACCGGGTCAGCATTTCGTGCCGGAGGCTACCGGCATGGATTTTCTCCAACAAAAGGCCAATACCAGACAGGCAGCAGGGGAACCGCAGTATATTGTCATGCAATTTTTTACGCCACCCACTCAGGCGGAAAAGGCTGAATTAGCCGCAAATGGCATGTCCCTGAAGAACTATATTGGTGGAAATGCCTATTACGTTCAATTGAGCAGTGCCCAATTCCGCTCTTCTTACACTAACAAAAATATTAGAACGGCTTTTGAAAGTAATCAGCTTCGAAAAGTGGCGCCTCAGTTTCTGAACGACTCTCTCAAAACCAACACCTTTGACCTTGTTAAAAAGGGAATGGTGCATGTGATAAAAGACGTTCCGGAAGCGCAGGTTTTGTCCACCTTTAAAGAGATAGGCGTTCAAAAGGTCAAGCGACTGAAGGGCTTTGATTTATATGAGATTAGTTTTTATGAAAATCAATTGGATCAAATCGCCTCAATTGATTGGCTTACGACCCTGATGCCCCTTACTCCTGAAAGAAAGTCTTTGGATATCACCGGACAGAAAATGTCCGGAGTTATGAATGGCAGAAGGAATTACGGAGGGCTCAGAGGAACCGGGATAAATATTGGAGTATGGGATACCAATGTGACGGATCATACTGATCTGGGCTCCCGCGTAAATGCGAATGAGTTGGAAGATCATACCAATTTTCATGGAATGCATGTTACCGGTATTATGGCTGGTGCAGGGGTGATTAATCCGGCATTTGAAGGGATGGCGCCTGGGGCAAAAGTGGAAAGCTGGAATTTTAATGTAGGTCGTAATGGCTTGCGAGAATTCGAGGAGATGGCATTGTCGGCCAAAGAAAAGGATATAAAGATTACCCAAAATTCTTATGGTTATAACAACCCGCTGGGTGTCAAATTTCCATATGGCCCAACCGAGTACGGACTTGATCAGGTGGCGAATGATTATACCGATTTATTACATGTTTTCGCCTGTGGGAATAGTAATCGACAGAAGGATAGAGAGGGTAGTGAAACTTATTCCACAGTTTCCAACTCTTCCAAAAATATGCTGTCTGTTGCTAATTTGGACTATACCCGTGCCCTGAATTGGTCGAGCTCCTATGGGCCGGGGCATCATGGTATGCTGGTGCCACATGTAGCCGCATTGGGGACTAATGTGTGGTCACTGCATTTGTATGATAAGTATGCCTCTGCCACAGGGACCTCCATGGCTTGTCCGCTGGTATCCGGAGGTGCCGCCATTTTAATGGAGTACTATAAGCAGCAATATGGGGAGCAGCCGGCTGCTGCTCTCATCAAGGGGTTGATTTGTAATACGGCCCATGATATTGCCCAGCCGGGGCCAGATTATTATTCCGGTTTTGGAGAAATTAATGTAGAAAAAGCGCTGAAGAGTATTGAGTTTGGTCGTTTTGAGCAAGGAGCCGTAGAGCAGGGGGAAGAGTGGAGTTATCGATTTACGATTCCTTCAGGACTCTTAGAGGCTAAAATTATGCTGAGCTGGCTTGACCCTGCCTCCATTCCTACATTGGGCAACCCTTTGGTGAATGACCTGGATTTGGAGATCCATGGGCCTTCAGGAGTCCAACTACCATTGGTGCTGGATCCGCTGAATCCGGATTTTGAGGCCAAAGCCGGTGTAGACAGAATAAATAATATCGAGCAAGTAGTACTCCAACAACCCGCTCCGGGGCAATACACCATTAAGGTGAAAGGATATAGCGTTCCGGAAGGTCCTCAGGAATTCTATGTTAATATGGATTATGTGGAAAGTGGTTTGAATTGGGTGTATCCTTTTGAAGGGGAAAACCTTACTTCCGGAGCAAATACCTTGTTCCGTTGGAATTCTACTAATCATGATGCTCCAACAAAGTTGTATTTTTCTGCTAACGGGGAAGATTATGAGTTATTAGCAGAGGCTGCTGCAGGACAAATGCAGGCCATTGCTGTGCTTCCTGATGTGGTGAGTGATCAGATGCATTTACGGTTGGTGCAGGCAGGAGAGGTTCGGGAGGTTTCCGGAACCATTATGGGCAGAGTGCAGGAACTACAGGTAATTCGGGAGGAAGGCAAACCAGTGCTTTCCTGGGAAATGATCCGCGGAGCCAGTCATTATGAAGTATTAAAATATGAAACCGATAGCTTTCAGTTATATAAGAAGGTGGCTTTTGACAAGTTCAGCCTGAGCCTGGAAGAAGTTACTTCCGGGGATTGGTTTGCAGTGCGTGCCATACAAGAATCTACCGGTATTAAAGGCCTTCGCTCTTTGGCCATTCAGGTGGAAGATGCGGCCCCTATGACCACGCTTAGTTGGCCAATTACAATCGACTTTGAATCCGAGGAGCATCGCCCTTATTTCCAGGGTTTGGGCAATGCAAAAAATGGGCCTTTTGCTCAGGCATTGTATGGTGTTCAAGACCCTGAGGTTTTCAATAGCAAGATCCTCCTACTTACTGGAAATACTTCCATTGGAAATGAGGCCTGGGTGGGGGCAACGGAAATCGGTGATTTGGAGAATCAGGTGCTTAATGCAAAAAAAGCCTTTGAAAACAACCAGGCCTTCCTAAGTAAAGCGGTACTGAAGGTTAAAGTACCCGAGAAAATCAATAATCCGGTGGTGAAGTTTGATTTGGTATTGTTATCTGCCTATGCCGATGCCACTTATTTCCGTTTGACGGTAAACGGTAACCCATTGAGTAATACTTTGGGCCAAAGTTATTTCCATCGACAGTCTTTTGCTGATTATGATGCCTGGCCCGAGATGAATCCTAATTTTAGATCGGTACTTAAGATCGAACAACCAGTTTTTAGTTTAATGGCTTATAAAGGGCAGGAGGTTGAAATTGGTTTTGAGGCTATTTGCCGTTCTATGCGTGCCACTGGTGGCGGGGATTATTACGGGGCAGAGGTGAAAATTGATAATATACTCCTGGAGGATTTTGTAGGTGGTAATAACCTTAAAATTGACGATTTTACCCGATTGGTTTCCGGCCCGGGAGAAAGTAGTCAGGAGGTAGAGATGCAAATTACCAACTGGGGAGATATGGCTGCCATGAGTCTAGATTTTAAATGGGAGTTATTGGATCGGCAGGAGAATGTGGTGAGTTCTTACAATGAAATGGTGCATCAGGTGATTATGCCGGGCTTTGGTTATCATCATAAATTCCGTAGGCCCGTAAACATGGAAACGGTAGACGAATCATATCAGATTAGATATTCCGTCACTTCCAATTTGGGGACAGTAAGTGAAACTTATGGCCCCGTGGATCGCTATGGAGACTATTTCAGATTGGGGGTGAAAGATTTTCTTGGAAGTCTTTTGAGTCCGAAAGTTAATCAGGAGTTATATATTACTGATTTAGGAGGGAGGATTTATAATTATGATGCCGGCCATGCGGCAGGCTACCCAGTGGCTCCAAAAAATCAAGGGAAACGTATCATGCTGGAGGTTCAGGAACTGGACTTGGCAGAGGGAGACAGACTGATTATTCTCGATGGTGCTCGCTACGGCATATATGAGGAGCATATTGTATTGGATTATGTTGGAGGGCAGGACTTTGAACTGGGGCAGCAGGTGGTTTCTACCACTCCCAGTGGTCAAATGACCATCATTTTTATCTCCGCTGAACTATCGGAGGAGCGACAGGAAACTGCTCAGGGATTTGTGATCAAAGCGACCGAGGTCCCTCCAATGTATACAAAGGACTTCTCGGTAGAATCTGTGCGGGCCGGAGAGTGGTTTTATGATTATCAGTCTACTCTAGAAAACAAATACCGGGTATCATTTACTTTGGGAGTAAGTGGTAGTGAAAATTTATATGAATTTGATGCCCGATATTTTGTTGATGGGGTACAAAAAGGCGAAGCGCATTTCGCAAGATCAGCAGGTTTGGATTATAATAGAACCACGAGCTTTACCTTTATGGATGATTTGCTTCCAGCCCTGAGCCCTGGAGAGGATTATGAAATTACGGTGGAACTGATGGTGGAGGATGAAGTAATGGAGAATAACCGTAAAACTTTTGTTTTGAAAATGGAAAATGATCCGGCACCAGAAACTTTGGGGGAAGTGTATATTGCCAAAGCCAGCATCGGAGATTTCTATTTTAATGAAAATGGCGGCCAGCCTGACCAGGAGTTTACCAATGATCAGTATGGTTATCAGGATTTTTCCGACCGGATGTTCCATCTGGAATATGGTCAGAAAAAAGAACTTGAGGTGATTTTGGATGGATATTTGGCAGGGGCCATGAAGCCGGTAGTTTTTGTGGACTGGAATGAAGATGGTTACTTCTCTATGGAAGAAAAAATGCGCATGTATCAGGATCATGATTATGACCATCGTTACTACGGTTACCTAGAACCGGAAAGAATCGGAGGTGCTGCCGGGCAGAAAATGATGCGAATCACCGCAATGAGTGAGTTTTTTTCCGGGGAGATGGCTAATGATTATCGCATAGAATTACAAGGAACCCCTTACAACCATGACATTCGTCTGGATTATTTAAGTGCGAAACACAGCATTTTTCAAGACGAAGATCTGGAGGTGAAAATTGGAGTGATGCAGACCATTCAGCCGGAAGAAAAGGCAGATATCGTACTGCAACTTTTCGATGAATTGGGTAGAAATCATAATGATGATTATTCCTTTTATTATTTTGATGATACCCTTAAGGATATCACCATGGAGATGTTCTATGAAACGGCTTTTCAAATTCCTTCGGAAAATTTTAAGTGGAGTGGAGGGAAGAGCATGACCCTGTTGGCCACAGTTTCGAATAAGGAAGATGGCTATTTAAACAATAATTCGGCTTCGGCCCCTTTGAAAGTTCTTTCCAAAAGTCAAAAAAACTATCTTTTAGCCTCTAATGGAGGAATTCTGTTTAGATGGGATAGAAAAGAGCCCCTAAAAAGAGATCGCCTGAAGCTGTTTGATGCCAAATCTAAAATTATTTCAACCACTTGGGCAAGTAATTTCAGGCCGAATGTACAACCAAAGCTATATGGTTTGTCCGAACGGACCTATTTGGCAGCTCCTATGATTTTTGAAATTGACCCCTATAATGGTGCTATAATACGATTGGCCGAAGATTCCCTGGCATTTAAAGATTTAAACCTCTTTGAAATTGCCTATAGTCCAAAGAGTGATAAGCTATACGCGATAGGATCATCAGCAGGTAAGTACACCATGTACAGGATTAACACTAGTGATGGGACACCTGAATTATTGATTGCCAACCTTCAAATGAAGGCGGGGACTCGCTATGCTGGAATGGATGTTGATATGGACGGTACACTTTATTTGCTCGATGCGATCAACAATGAAATAGTAACTTATAGCCCGGATGGAAATGGAGGATTTCTAAATGAAGCAAAAACGTATTGTGTTTTAGAAAGAAATTTGCTTTCTAGCCAGGGGGTATATTTTGATCGTAAAGATGGTCATTTGTACATCTATGGAAATGAAGTGGTACAGACAGCGGGTGGGGAAGATGTTGTTAATCGTGTATTCCGATTAAATGAACAGGGTCCAAAACCAAAGCTTGAGGTATTAAAAGATTTTTCTGAGCTGGATGGAAAACAGTTGGTCGGAATGACGCATGTTGCCAGCGAATCTTACATACGGGCTACCCAGCACCCAAGGTCCTTCCAGGTTAAGGGGGCTTATCATACCACCATTGACCATGAAAAGGGAAATATTTTGATTTATTTGCCGGAAGAGGTTTCTGAAGAAAGTGTTCGCCTTGATTTTAAATTAGGGAACGATGGGAAGTTCATCGATCGGAGCTCTGGTCTTGTTCAGTCAGGTCAAACGGTTAATCTGAACAGACTAAGGGATAATTTTATCTTTCTAGATTTTTATGGGAATATTGGGCATAGGTCATCAGAATGGATTTCAACACTGGAGCCTTCTTCTACCCTGGGGCCAGCAGGGGAAAGTGCTCGGTTAGCGTCGGTACCCTTTAATCGAGGAGATGGAAATTTACCTGCTTCTGATAATTGGGCCATGCATATTTTTAAGGGAGATTTCTCTAATGAATTTAAGCGTTTTGACTTTTTAACAATGGATAATCCGGCATTGGCTCAGGATGTTATTGGCCAAATTTCTGGACAGAGTATTTATTTGGAATTACCGGACGGTATAAGTCCGAAGAGTTTAGTGCCTGCTTTTGATATAAGTGAGTATAAACAGGTTTTGGTAAATGGGAAGCTTCAGCAATCGGCGAAGAATATTGTAGATTTTAGTGCTCCTGTAATTTATACGGTATATGATGATCTCAAAGAAGTGTATTTAGACTACATGGTCTTTGTGAATTATGCTCAAAATTCAGCCGCTGATCTATTCACTTTTGGTATTGCTGCCGAAGGACAATCGGATCTGGAAAGCCCGATTCAGGCTCAGATTGAGGGAAATGAAGTGCAGTTGGACCTTTCCTCTCTTGGTCAGTTTGAATCCTTATATCCTTACTTTACCATGTCTGAAGGTGCTGAATTATTCTATAAAGGGTTGTCATATCCATCTGATGAACATCCTTTTGATTTTAATCATTTTGATGGCTTTAATATCATTTCTGAAGATGGGCAGCAGGAAAATTCTTTTACCTTAAAGGTGAAGTTCTTTCTGAGTGAAGCAGCTGATTTATTGCGATTTGCTTTGCAGGCACAGTATAATGAGTCCTTGCAAGAAGATGTGGAAGCAGAAGTGGAAGAAGGTAAAATCAAAATGGATCTTAAGTCCCTTTTGGGAGCACCTTTACAATTAATTCCTTCCTTTGAAGTTTCAGAGGCTGCCAGTTTAATGCTGGATGATGCAGAAGTTTTATCCGGTGAAACGATTATCAATTTTTCAGAAGTGGAAAGTCTTCACGTTTTGGCGGAGGATGGGCAGACTTATAAAACCTATCAGTTGGAAATTGACGAACACGTCCTTCAGGTGAAGCCTCAGATAAGCTTTGCCCGGATCTACCCAAATCCGGTGGTAGATCAACTGAATGTGGAAGTATCAGGTGCCTTTGAATGGGAAATTCGGGATATGGCAGGCCGTTCGCAGATGAAAGGGACCAACCGTGATCGTAGTGCCTTGTCTTTAGCCCCCTTATCGTCGGGTAGTTATATTTTAACCATTATTCAGGGGCAAAAAGTGAATCATTTTAAAATCCTGAAGCAATAATTCAGTGGAGGAGTATAATTTAATGATAGTTTAGATACAGTTACCTTCGTAATTGCTGTTAGTGAAGCCGGTCTTGAGGATCGGCTTTTTTGTTATTCATTTACATCATCCGAATTATGCATGCTTTCATTCTCCCTTAGGTGCACGGAGAGAAATAGGAAGGAATAACCCGAATTATTCACCGCTAGATTCAGTGAATTACTCTAACTGAAACATTGTCAGCGCGTTGTGTTTGTTTCTACTGATTTTTGTATAGCCCAAATTTGGGTGAGCTTGCTTTCTCCTCATTCATCTGCTTCGTTGGAAAAAACTCGAAATAGGAAACTATTCCTTCATTTTTCCCGCCTTGCAGCTAAAAGAGGATTGAAGCATGAATAATCCGGGATAATTCTCTCTTTCGAGTTTTTTCCAAGGAATCAGCTTAATAACATAGTGGCTAGGGTGTTTTTCAAATTCCAATCCATCCCTGGTGGTATAGGTAAGTGTACCACCTAAAGCGGTTAAATTGACGTTTATTTGAAATTCTGGAAAGGGAAAAAGCGGCTAACTCAAAAATTTTTTAGCGAACCAGTCATACCCCTTATTATTCGGAGGAGCCGGAATCAGGTCCCCTTTGTCATCATTCTCCCTGCATGCGGGGAAGGTGAAACTTCCACAGTATAACCGGTAGTCGATTTTCTGCTTTGAACAAAACTACTTAGTCCAAGGGGTTTTGTGAACCATTTTAATTCCTGATTAATAGCGGTTAAAAACGACCTGACACATCATCATTATAACCTTTTGAGGAAAGGGGTACAGATTTCGGAGTCATTTACAATCTCAGTGTCGGTTACGGATGGCAGAAATGAGGAGAAAGGCATATTCTAAATCTGAACATGGCTGAATTCCGGCAGCAGCAGTTTTTCCGGTCCGATGTGAGTGCGGAATGTGATAAAATCCTCCATAAGGGTAAAATGAGCACCGAAGATATTTTTGTTGATTATGCCGTTAGCGCAAGACGGGTCAGCTGTCTTATTTTTTGACACTATCACAACCTGAGTGCTTATACATTTACCCCTCCTTAAGGCCTTGGTTTATTCTGTTCTCCCCAAAACTTACTGGTAAATTTCACATACCATTAGATCGTTATGAAGCGTTTTCAATGTCCTTTCCTAACAGGAGAGGGATGTTTGACAGCATTAATGAGCTGAAGATGGAATCAATATTTTTTCAGCTGTTTGTATAACCCATAATAAGTAAAATTTTATGAAACAGATTTTTTTACCAATCTGTGCAAGCCTGTTAGTGGCCTTTTTCCTCCATTTCAGTCCGGAAGTCCGGGCGCAGTCGGAGCCTGTATTTACTTCCGGACATGATCCCAAGTCTCCCGGCCAAAGCTGGGTAAAGGTGGAGGCTTTAAGTGATGAATTTGAGGGAGGAACTTTGGACCCCAATAAGTGGACGGCTAATCCTGAGTTCCTGTGGAACGGGCAGGATAGGGGATGGTATGGTTCAGCCCGCTCCCTCTTTCAGGAAGAAAATGCCACGGTGACCAACGGCCAAATGCGCATTGAAGCGAAAATGTTTGCAAGCCCGCAATATGCCCCTTCTGATGATCAGTCCAATCCGCCTGCCCGGAAATATGGCGGGGCCTATGTATACGGCAAAACACTGGCAAAGCCGGGCTATTATATGGAAGCTAGAATGCAGGCCAGCCAAACGGCCATGTCCGCTGCTTTTTGGTTAATGTCGGAATCTAAACCTTGTATCGAATTACCTAACAATGGGGAGAAATCAGAACTGGATATACAGGAATGTGTAGGCGTGATGACCGGAGAGCTGGGAGATGAATGGACCAATGATGACTGGGCAGTGAATGCGAAATGGGACCGGATTTTTCATTATAATACCCACCGTCATACTACCTGGGAATGTTATTCAGGAGAACAGCAAACCGTAGGAGGTAAGGTGAATCTGGAGAGTGGAACCAATGCCAGTGCTTTCCACATTTACGGGGCTTATTGGTACCCGGATGGCAATCGAGTGGACTTTTTCCTTGACGGGGATTTCATCAAATCCGTTACGCCTGCGGTTCCTTTTACCGCTCCTCTGAAACTCATCATGTCCAGTAATTTTTACGACTGGATTAAGGAAATTGAGCCTGAGGCGATGGGTTTCAATAAGACCAAGGCGGATCGAAGTTCTAAGTTTGACTGGGTCCGCGTCTGGGAACTGGAAGGGGAGGCACAGGAAGTGTTCTTTATTATCAATAAGGAAACCGGAAAAAAGATCCGTTGCGGGAATAATACCGACGGAGCTCCTTTGCAACTGGTGCCAGCCAGTTGGAATGGTAGCCCGACGCAGTGGGAGAAAGTCGATACCGGGGACGGCTATTTTCATTTGAGAAATGTGGATACCGGTTTCTATTTCCGCCCGACGAATGAAACGGACGGCTCGGTGCTTATTCAGCGTCCGGATAGTTATAACGGGGATTTCACTCGTTGGAAAACTGTTGCGGCCAGTGGAGGCTATTATTATCTGGAAAATAAGGAGACGGGCATGTGGTTTCGTCCGGAATCAGAGGTAGATTATGCGCCGCTATTGCAACGCCCCACCAGCTATTCCGGTGACTGGACCCAGTGGCAATTGGTGAGCGTTCAAACCGGTACTCCTCTGAGAATGACTGCTCCGCTATCTACAGAGTATGGTTTGCAGGAAGTAAAGGTATTCCCGAACCCCGTGACAAATGGCTTGCTTCATATGCGTTTACCGTCTAGTCCGGTACCTGCACAAGTCACGATTACCGATACCTCAGGACGGACGCTGTATCAGGAAATGCATTATTCCGGAGAGCTTAATTTGCCAATCAATGGAATGCTTCGGTCCGGGCAGCTATATTTAGTGCATGTTCAGGTAGAAGGGAAAAGCTTTACTGAGCGGATATTAGTCGAGTAAAAAATCAAGCCGGATTATGCACTGCCTGGGGCAATTAAGCTGCTCGGGGAAATCATTTTGCGTGCATGGAGGATGTTGCTTCTGATATTTTTTATTGTCAGAACAGGCGTGAGCTTGCGTTCTCTCGCTTCCTTCACCTGCTTTGTTGGAAAAAAGCCGAAACAGGGAACTCCTCTTTCATTTTCCCCGGCTTAGGTAAGCACGTTTTTTAAACAGGCTTTAACAGAGGGCTTAAGCAGCATAATCCGGCTTAAAGGATTTCACCGGAGCACTTTCAGGAGTGTTCCGGTTTTTTTCTGTTGTACTTTTGTGAACAGGTAATGTGGAAGCATGTATTGATTAAGGTGAATTGAATATTGGAATTGATGTTGAATTTCGTCTCCAACGAGTGTTACTGATGTTAGTGTTTAAATGAAGAATGAATCAGAATACTAGATATAAAATTAAAAAAAGGGTATTATTAAGGAATATTATTGATGTGTTTATTATCCTTTTAAATGAAATACCTGCCAAGCTTTCTGATATTTATTTCCCTTATAGGATGTTCTGTTAAAGATGAAAGGCAGACCGAAAATTCCGGGGAGGATAAGCCAAACCCGATTGAAATGCAGCCTGATGTAAATGAAAATCCGACTTCGGATTTGGTGTCTGAAAATGTGGAAGTTCAGAAAGAAAAGTCTGAGGATGAATACGAGCTATCACAACATGCACTGGAATTTCAAAAGGCATTGGTTATTGATCATCCGGAGAAGATAAAGCGGTTACTTAAAGAAATTGATTAGAATGTAATTGACGGTAAGCCCAAAACCTGGTATTTAGAACATCCTGAGTTGGCAAAAAATGTAAAGGCTTTGTATAGGGGTGAAATATTTCCCTATGATGACGCAGTGACGTTTAATCTATTGGACACGCTAACTATTGTGCATTCGGAGCGTCCCCTTTTTATAAAATACTGTTTAATTATTTTGCGGCTACAGCGGATGGCGCTTTGGCAGAAGTAATCAGTGGTTATTCACTTCAGGGACTTAATCATAATACAAAACTATATCTTGATACCTATATTCCCTTCAGGCGCTACCTGCATTTAGAATTTTCTTATTTTGATCCTTGGGAGGAGGTGCTGAATGGTAGAGTTGTTTACTGGAAAAGCCAGGTGGATACCTCTTATTACTGGGCAATTGATGACCTGGAGGCGGAGATCAGAGAAGGGATTGCACTGGATTCAGCGGGAGAATTTGATTATTGAGCTTTTTGCTTTCTTAATCCTGAAAGGGGCAGTGAGCCCGATCTACAAAATTCAAGGCCTTTCCTGAGCCGAAAGTTTGCTTATATTTTTTGCCAACAGCGGAAATTAATATTAGTGCAATTATTCATTTGTATTTTACTAATTAAGTATTTATTTGATTTTTGTTTAGTTCTTATACCTGGTATTATGTCTTCTGTTTTGATAGGAATTATGGCCCAACACCATTATGTACTGCTTTCTTTCGGTATATTTCCGGTTTTTTTACTATTGTTTTATCGTTCACAACCGCTCTATCGGGCTTTTAGCGGAAATTTATTGGTGGTTTTCGGGGATTGTTATCCGAATACATGTTTGGCACTTGTGTTCGGCTTTAGGCAGAGGACTGAAAGCGCCTGATGATGAATTCCTTAGGTATATTAACCGAAGGTCGGTACGGATGGGAATGATTTCTACTTCGGTCATAAAAGCCTTTGTATTGAGCAATAAGCCGGATACTTTGCCGGATTCATCGGAGCAAAACGATTTATTAGTTTTTTAATTCAACTTAATCATGGGATTTGATGTAACCCTTCACCCTTTTCGAAGGACGGATTTTACTTTTTTTGTAGAACGCGTGGTTGAAAACCCGAAAGAATTCCGGTATCAGGCCACTTTTATCCATGAGGATGAAAAGGAGGCATTATTTGTCCGTAATAATATTTATAATCATTTTGAATCCTTTAAAAAGGGGCTTTTAAGCGGGGAGGATTACTATGAAAAAGGGATCGGTTTGGCTTCGGCGGCATTAATGGGCTTCCTCCATCCTTATTGGTATATGCGAGGCGGTCTTATTTCAGATTTACTGCAGGAAGGCCGGTTGGCTTCTTATTTTCAACCCATTGACCGCATTACAAAACCGGTGAACAAAGCAGTATTCGGAAAAGCCCAGAATCATATTGTTGAAAATTATTCCTCAGGGGTTTACTTGCCCTTTGAAAATATGGAGGCTTTTTATGAAGAAGTGATTGGGGACAAAGGGCAGCAGTTCAGCCAACACATAGGGGAATCGAATATGGAGTCGCTGAAAAAGTGTCTGGAGTATTGCCAGTTACATCAATTGGATTTGCTGGAGGCTACAGACGTTTGTGTACCCTTTACAGGAGAAAGCAGTACCTATCCGGCTCATCTGCGGGCCAGCCATTTAAATAATCTGAATGATTTCAGTAATCAGTCCAAACGTTTGCCCGAGTCTCGCCTGCTGCAAATAGAGCAGAATGAAAAATCACGTCATAAGAAAGCAATAGGCACCCACCTTTTTCTGATACTTCTTTGTCTGGTAGCCATGGCTTATGGGTTTTTCAACCTGGATTACGCCTTTATCGGTCTGAGCCTTATCGCCTTGTTTTTTTGGGCAAATAAGGGTTTCAGGCAATTGAGAAGCCTTTATGATTTTTAGTAAAACATTCAATCAATTTTTTTGATCATACATACCATCATGGGAATATTTAGTTTTTTTAAGAAGAAGAAAAAAGATAATACTATTCAGGAGGAGAAAAGCCATAATGCTTTCATTACCAATGCAGGAGATTATGGTTTTCCGGAAATCAGTTTGTCCGTCATGGGTGCGTTGCGCATGGATGGCATCATGGCCATTGCCGAATTCTCGGATATTGCAAAAAATACTGGGCAGGAGGTAAATTATGAGGTAATGTACACCCATTTGTTGGAGGAGGGCGCCTTGCGTATTCCGGTGGTGATTGACATTGGAGGGAAGGGCTATTCTCTATTTTTTATTTACGGAGAGGATGATTTAATATTTTATCATGATGCGAAGAAATATATAGGAGAAACGGCTTATCCGAATATGATATATTTCAGCACCTTCCCTTTGCCTTCCCATATTGACAGTAAGAGCTGCCTGATTCCTTTTCAACTCGGATATTTAAGGCCAGAAGAGAAGCTTCAGCCTGAGGGGGCTTACGGTATGTGGTGGCAATCGGCAGAGGATCCCCGGTTTTCGGGTTCGGTTACCCACTCAGTACTTGAAAAATTATATACGCATACGCATGCTCAGGGGTATGAGAGCTATTTGCTGGGCTATATTTTAAAGCAATGCGGTCTTCAGGAGGGAGATGATTTTCATCGGATGGAATACCCGGAAGGCTCAAGATCTTTCCTTTTATTAGCTCCGGAAAATAAATTAGTAATTATGGTGATATCTGCAGAAAAAGGCATTCGCTTTTTATTTCCCATCCGGGATACCAGCAAGACATACCGGGAAAGATTTTTGAAAGGGGTGGTGGCCGATTTGTTAAGCACCAGAGTGGAACTTGAAAGAGCAGGAGTTGCCAAAGATGAGGAAGGCTTCAGTGGAAACCTGGATTGGTTTAACTTTACCTGCGAAATGCTTGAAAAGCAGGAAAACGGGGAAGGAGGGGTGCAGGTGATCGGTGGAATGGAGTTCGAAGTCGAGGCTTAGGGATAATAGTGGATATAAAAAGTGACACGCGCATCCTGTCGGGTGTCACTTTCCAGGGGCAAGCCTTTATAGTGACTCACTAAATCCATTGGTGAATAATTTGCTTATCAAAAGCGATGCTATTCTCCCAAAATAATCAGGCATCGCTTCTACAATAATTAAAATCTCGTTCCTAATTCGGGCCTTTAATCTCGCGCTAAAACAAATCTGGAATAAAAGGGCCGGCCATCGCGGTATTGATCCGGCTTTTCTTCCAGATAGGCCTCCGCCAGTTGCTGCACGTATTGGTAGCCTTCCTCCCCAATTTCAGCTTTTCTTTTTTCAATGGCGGATTTACTGCTGGAAACAAAGTCAGCTATTATCGGGTGCACCGATTGCCAGTTCCCCATGTTATCCGGTCCCGGAATGATGTCCGCCTGAATGGCTTCGGCGGTACCAAAGGTATTGACGCAAATCAGGCGGTCTCCCTTCTTAAGCTGAAATTTCTCCGCTACATCCAAATGGTACCTTAGCATGACGACGGCATCAATATCTACATTATAAGCCGCCACCAGAAAGGGGTAATTTTGCGCGACAATGGCAGGCTGACTGTCACCATAGCGGATGTGCTCCTCTACTTGCTCAATAATGCTTTTGAAACCATACTCCCTGAAATGATATTTTAAACGATTTTTGATGGTGAAGATTTCAGGTAACAGGAATCTCAGTTTTTTCAGATCCAGGGCGATATCAATAGCATCTGAGGCATAAGAGTGCTTATCATGATATTTGGCTTCCTGCGAATGAACATGTTCCGGAAGGGGAGGGGGCGTAATTTCCTCTTTCGGTGCGGCAAGTTTTATTTCATGCGGGCCGGCTGGCTGCAGGGCTCCGGGCTTTACCACCTGGTCGAAAGTATTCAGCCTTTTTGCCTTGATCCGGTAGCGTTTGGCAGGGGTGTTGATCTGGTCAAATGGAATACCCGCCAATTCTTCAATTTGATGCCAGAGGAGGTCTTCCGTTACTGAAATGGTATTTTCCACTTCCAGGGCAAAACCACTGTTGTCCTTTATTTTCCCTTCAACCTCCGTCAGGTGTCGCATTAAATATTTTCCTTCCCGCAATTGCATTTCAAAGAGCATGGAAGTTTCTGAAATTCCGAAGATCATGCTTTTCATATCACGGATTCCGGTGGTTTGAAAGGCTTCCTCAAAACTTAGGAAAATCAGGCTGGCTTCAGGGAGGAAAACCATATCACAAAGATCACTTTCCTTCCAGTTTGAGCAAGCGGCCTCAAAAGATACTGTCCCAAGTTCTTCCAGTTCCCAACAAAATGCTTCCTGCAATATTTTAGTTTGGTTGGACAGGTTTTGATTAATAATGACCCCGGCAATGTTAAAGCCCATAAATGGTTAAAAATTTTGTGTAAAAAAATATTGCTTAAATTACAAAAAGCGGGGATTAACTGAAATAACCATCTTGCATTTTTGGTTCGTTCTAATAATTGCCCGGTAAATTTCTGTCTATGGGGTGCTTTAGTTCAGTTATCAGGATTTGTAAATATATTTTTTGGCGATTACCTCTAATCCGGTTTCATGGTTATAATTTCTTCAGGTTGGCCGATATAGATATTAGTGAAATCAACAATCATTATTCTCTAATTTAGCTTGGAACCCGCTTCGTTTTAAAAAAAGCGAGTTTATGGCTGGAAGGCTTTGCTTACCGGATTGCATTGAGTCCTCTGATCTTTTTGAAAGCTATCGGATTAGAACTACTCTTTATCTTGTTAACCACGGGTTTTCAGATTTGGAGAACCATTTACACTAATCCTGCTCGTTTTCTAAGCAGGACATGAGCCGTTCCGGTGGGTAATGGTGGAATTATGGAAATAATGGGCAGATAAAAAGTTTTTTATGTTGATTAACCAAGAGTAAAGTGAATTTTTTATGGTAATTTAAAGTATAAATAGGTAATTTTTGGTGTTAAATATTTTTTTAAAAAAAGGTAAATGCTCGTCCTGACTGGACCATCACGGTATTTATCTTTCTTCAATATCATGAAATGAAAGCACCCTTTACGCTTTGTTTGATTATTTTTTCAGTTTGCAGGCCTCTGTTAACCTTTGCACAGGATGACTGGCAGCAGGATTATCAATTATCTCTGGAGGCTTATGCCGAAGTATTTTACGTGTATGATTTTAACCGGCCGGAGGGCAATAGCCGGCAACCATTTTTCTATAATTATAACCGTCATAATGAGTTTAACCTGAATTTGGGGATGATTCGCCTGAATCTGGATCATTCAAAATACCGGGCGAATCTGGCTTTTCAGGCGGGTACTTATGCACAGGATAACTATGCAGCGGAACAGGATTTATTAAAAACTGTTTTTGAGGCCAATATAGGGATGTCCCTGAATCAGAAGAATAATTTATGGCTGGATGTTGGGGTGTTACCTTCTCATTTGGGCTTCGAAAGTGCCTTGGGAATTGAAAACCCAACCCTTAGCCGCTCTCTGTCTGCTGAAAACTCTCCCTATTTTTTGACCGGTGCAAAATTGACTTTTAATCCGACAGATCGTCTGGAGCTGGCCGGGCTGGTGGTTAATGGCTGGCAGCGGATTCAGCGGCTGGAAGGAAACAGTCTGCCCTCCTTTGGCACACAAGTACAATTTGCCGTCGCTGATCGCATGTTGTTGAACTGGAGTACTTTTATTGGAACAGATTTCCCTGATGAGGAACGCCGGATGCGGTATTTTAATAATTTGTATGGGCAGTTTCAGTGGTCAGAAAAGTTCATGCTCCTCAGCGGCTTTGATTTTGGCTTTCAACAGCAAAGTAAGGGAGGTGCGACTTATGAATTGTGGTGGGTTCCTACCATTATTGGCCAATACCGTATTAATCCGAAATGGCAATCGGCATTTCGTTTAGAATATTATCAGGATAAAGCAGGCGTGATTATTCCCACCGATGCCACAGACGGCTTTCGAACCAGTGGTTTTTCCCTCAATTTTGATTATCAACCTAACCCTCGACTCATTTGTCGTTTAGAAGGCCGATGGCTTCAGAGTCCTAATAATATTTTTGAAAAAGCTTCCGCTTTAACGAATCAGAATGTTTTCGTGGGGACCTCATTGGCAGTGAAGTTTGGAGAAAAGTTGCGGTAGGGAAAGATAGGTGTTCCTTTTATTATAATAGGGTGGAATATCGGGGTAAAGCCTTTTCATAAAAAGTTGGAATGGCCTTTAATTGCTCTTTATTTAATATTTAATCATTCCTTCAGCCTTGATAAAAAGTGAAATAAAATATTAAGGCTGTAATTAATTTTGACGAAC
The DNA here is from genome assembly GCF_036244895.1 of Persicobacter diffluens. NCBI lineage: Bacteria > Pseudomonadati > Bacteroidota > Cytophagia > Cytophagales > Persicobacteraceae > Persicobacter > Persicobacter diffluens. The sequence goes on along the minus strand of NZ_BQKE01000001.1, from coordinate 2,129,261 downwards.
CAATGAACCGGCTGCCGGAATTCTTCAGGGGGTTTTTTGAGGGTCAGGGGAAAAGCAGCAAGTATTATTGAAATAAGGATGAGATGGATGTGCTTCGATAATATCACATTAGACTTTTCGCCTATTGATCAATGCGGATGTTTGAAACGGAAGATCCTTTGCAATAGTTTTCCGTGATTTCAAAGTAACTGACAATGGCTTCTTCAGGCTTGCAAATTTCCCTTTCCTTTAAGTGGGAAAATGGGTATTGACCCAAATTAATCACCGGTGGTTTTATTAAAACGCCTCATTCGGTTCATTGCCTGAGGTGTCCAGTTGTATTTTTGCGGGGTTATAATAGCTCAATTTGGTTCAGTTTGCTTCTCCTCTTTTATCTGCTTCCTTGGAAAAAATCGGAAATTGGAAAATTTCCTTCATTTTTCTCGCCTTCCAGCTCAACGAGGATTTAATTTTACCTAATTAGGATTAGAGCGAAAATTAAACAATCCTTATTTAATTTTTCACAATTATCATTCATTAACGGTCAGGGATAATAATCGGCATGTAAAGTGAACTATTATCAGTTTCAGTTCTTCTATAGGGTAGTTACCAAATCTTTAAATCCCTATGGATAAATTAAAAACCTCTAGATTGCTCAATTTCCTAATGTTGGTCTTGTTTTCCACTTGGATGATCAGTTGTAGTGACGATGACAATGGAGGGGATCCCGGAACTCCTCCAGTGGCTCCCTCGGATTCTATCACCTACCAACTCATGGGGATTGCAGATCCCTCAGTTACGGGGACCGCTACCTTTATAAAGGTTGATGACGCGACCACCACTGTAAGGATCGAACTGGAAAATGCACCAACAGAAACGGATCATCCTACTCATATCCACTTCAATACCGCTGCTGAGGGAGGAGATATTGCCATTTCCCTGGACCCGGTAGATGCTACTTCCGGGAGGAGTGAAACCGTTGTCACCGCCACTGATGCTGGTGATGCGATAAGCTATGACGCGCTGGCAAACTTTGATGGCTATATTAATGTCCATTTGTCTGCAGATGATCTTGCCACCATTGTCGCTCAGGGCGATATTGGGATGAATGTATTGACTGGCGAAAGTGTCATTTATAATTTAAGTGAGGTCGATGTTGAGGGCATCTCCGGGGATGCTACCTTTTATGAGCGTAAGGGAGGCCATTCTTTGGTGGTAATTAGTTTGGAGGGAACACCGGCTGGCGGAGAACATCCGGCGCATATTCATTTAAACACGGCCGCTGAAGGAGGAGGTATTTATTTTACCTTTAATCCTGTAAATGGGGATACCGGTTCCAGTCAAACTACAATCAGGGCCTCGGATGCCGAGGAGTCGATAAGCTACGAAGAATTGCTGGATTTTGATGGTTATATCAATGTTCATTTGTCTGCTGAAGCGCTTGAAACAATAGTCGCGCAGGGTGATATTGGGCAAAATGCTTTAACCGGTGAATCAGTGGAATATACTTTAAATAGTGTGGCGGTTGAGTCCATATCCGGAACAGCGATTTTCTCTGAGCGGGAGAATGGCTTAACGCTGGTCCAAATTCAACTGGAAGGGACTCCGGAGGGAGGTGAACATCCGGCGCATATTCACTTTAATACAGCTGCAGAAGGAGGAGACATCGCCATTAGTTTGACTTCGGTCAATGGTGATACGGGCTACAGCAGAACGACGATCAGAACAAATGATGCGGAGGAAGAAATTACCTATGCTGATTTACTTGAATATAACGGCTACATCAATGTTCATTTGTCTGCTGAAGCGCTTGAAACAATAGTTGCGCAGGGTGATATCGGTCAAAATGCCCTCACTGGAGAGGAGACGGTTTATATGCTGTCAGAAGTGGATGTTGCCGGGATAAGTGGAATGGCTACCTTTAGTGAGCGAATGAATGGGACAACGCTCATCAATGTGGAGCTTGAAGGCACTACCGATGGAGCATCTCATCCGATGCATATCCATTTTAATTCCGCTGCTGAGGGTGGCGGGATTGCGATTACTTTAAATAATGTAGATGGTGGAACAGGCACAAGTCTAACACAGGTTAGTCAGCAAGATGATGAATCGGCCATCACCTATGAGGAATTAATTGCCTTTGACGGTTATATTAACGTGCATCAATCTGCTACCGATTTGGGAACGCTTGTAGGGCAAGGTAATATCGGCAGCAATGTGACGGCTCCGTAAATCTGGAGGTTTCGAGATCATTAAATAATACCTGAAGCAAGAGCGTGTTTAAAAGCCAAAATTCGCAGCGAAAATTTGAAGTATTGCAGAAGGGATACAGGATTATTTTAAGAGAATAGCAGCGCTATTGTTGAGGAATTATCCCAAATTGCTTCCAATAATTCGAATTTGCAGCCGGATGGTGCGCTTTTAAACATCCTCTAAATAAAATAGGATTTAGCTCGCTGCTGAATCCTATTTTTTTGCTTCCTCTTGGGGAGAAACATAGGGTGTTTAGGGGTGAAATTGTTTGCGGCTTTATTGATGAATTTTGGAGATGGTACTGCTTTGTTCGGTGGAGGTATAGATTATGGGGGAGGCAGTTCCTTCATTTATTCACCCTTTTTTGGGCTTTTCGCATTACAAAACGCGCTTCCCTTCCTTTTGGCGTCAAATGTAAAAGAAACTAGTTGACCCTCGATAGGAGGTGATTAATAGCGCGAAAGGTGATTGATTTCCTTATGCTTTTTTATATAATTAGGGTCTGCTGAAATAGTTCGAATTATCTAAAAACGACTGAAGATCAACTTATTAAATCACATTAAATCTCTTTTAGTGCAAGGGGAAATTTTGTAAATTGTCCTTTAAATAGCCCCAGGGCTCCTTTCCTACTTTTTTAGCTTGCACTATGATTAAGCATTCCCCTGATCAACTTGAGATTTCTGATTTTATGGACCCGTATTTGGGTGGCCTTAATCCCAATAATAGATGGATTATTATGGCCAAAGAAATTCCTTGGAGTCAATTAAAAAGGATCTATGAACGGAACATGTCCTTCGACAAAGGAGCTAGACCTAAACCAGCGCGTTTAGTGATTGGAGCCTTGATTATCAAACACAAATATAAGTTGTCTGATAGAGAAACAATTGAACAAATCAAAGAAAGTCCATATCTACAATACTTTGTTGGATTGCATAAATTTCAACATGATCAGGTATTCGATTCTTCATTATTTCCGACAATTAGAAAGCGTTTGACCATAAAAGACTTTAATGATTTAAGTCACTTACTCCAGAGTCATGACGTTAGTATTGATGAGCAAAGCGAACTTCGTGATGAAAAAAATGTAGAAAGTGATACAAAATATAAGAAGCCTGAAATTGAAAACTCGATATCAGTTGATGCTACTGTAGCGGTGCAAGAAATTCCTTATCCGACCGACCTGGCTTTGATCAATAAGGCTCGCATTGAATCAGAAAAAATCATCGATATATTATGGGAATTTGTTAAAACAGATGCTAAGAAACCTAGAAGCTATCGACAAAAAGCCCAAAAAGAATTTCTAGCGTTGACAAGAAAAAAGAAGAAAGGCGCCGATTTTTGGAGGGCTGCAAATCGAAAACAACTACAGTATCTTCATCGAAATATAGGGCATATTCATCGTCTATTAGACCAAATTAAGGTAGGTATTCCTTTGAATAAGCGTTTTTTGAAGCTATTGTATGTTATTCAAGAAGTGTATCGCCAACAAATGGAAATGATTGAAGAGAAGAAAAATACGGTTGGTTTCCGTATTGTAAACTTATATCAACCACATATTCGCCCCATCATAAGAGGGAAGTCTGGAGCGAATGTTGAATTTGGAGCTAAAATATCAATATCTATTGACCAAGGCTATTCTTATATTGACCATCATGATTTTGAAGCATACTATGAAGGGGAAGAGGAGATTATCAAAAAGCATATTGAAGCACATAAACTACGGCACCCTCACACTAAGCTAAATGGAATTGTTGGAGACAAAATTTATGGAAATCGAAATGCTAGAGAAGTTTATGATCAAAATGATATAACTTTCGTCGGCTCACCTCTTGGAGCTCCTCCTAAAGATCCTGAAAAAATTAAAGAGCGGGAAGAGAATAAGGTTATCCATCAAAAATTGAGGAGTCATGTAGAAGGAAAATTTGGACAAACTAAAAGGGGGTATGGATTGAATAATATTAAGGCACGAAGATCAGACACCACAAATTCATGGATTGGTGCCATCTTCTTTATTGCTAACCTTGAAAGATTCATGAAAGGAATCTTTTTTGACCTGTTTTTTAATATTTATAAATATGATTTATGGGCATTAGTTACATCAATCATCGAAGCTGGAATTGGTAAACCAAATTTCAAGAAAAATAAAGAGACCTTTTTAAGCAGACCCTAATTATCTGCGGCTTTAATAATCCTAAAGAGCAGGTAATTTATACTGGATGGCTTTTCCGGTAGCTGTTGGAAGAAAGCTATTAATTCACCAAATTTAATACTCATCCAAAATACCTAAAATATGGCGCAGACCGGCAGCAAGCAAACCCCAAGCTTTTTAGAATATGTGTATCAGTTAAATGAAGGAAACTCTCTATCCGAAGCTTTTTCGCAAAGTTTAACAGCGATTGATCGGCTGGAAATCAGTCAATTGGAAAAAATAGGGTTGAATACCTATGAAAAGGAAAAATGGACGGTTCCTACGATTTTTCAACATGTGATTGATTGGGAAAGGATATGGTGTTATCGTGCCATTATTTTTGCCCGCAAAGAAGGAAGTATTCCAGAGGGGCATGATCAGGAAATGATGGGGATGCATTCCCATGCTGATCACCGTTCCATAGTGGACTTGGTCGATGAACTTCGGGTGGTTCGCCAGTCTTCCATAATGATGTTCGAGTCCTTTAGTGATGAAATATTGGAGACTAATTGTGAATTTTTTGAATATCAAATGCCTTTGAATGCTATAGGGCTAACGATTACCGCTCACCAAATTCATCATCTCAATATTATTAAGGAACGGTATCTCCCATTGATAAGGTAACCGGATGTGGTGCGATTTTATGCATGATGGACATTGTTTGGCAATTAAGCGTAATGCTTACAGTTTACTTTAACCCTTGGACTCATGAGTGAAATAAAATCCAAAGTACTTATTTTTATCACTGTAATCTTCTTTCTCCTGGTGAACCTGCAATACTTTTGGGAGACCAAAATCAGCTACTTGTTGATTCCATTTACCCTCCTTTTGTTGCTGGTTTACTTTTGTTTAGTAATCATTTGCCTGCTTTCCCTTTATCGAGCATTTAGGGAGAAATTCAAGAACCCTCGACGGAATTTTTTTATTGGGGTATTGCTGATTGTTTTAGGCTTGACTTTTTATAAACCGGGTGGATTAATTGATTTCTATCAATTTGAAGGAAAAGATTTATTTATCGCCACTAGAGAGGGAGCTGCCAATTGTACAACTACCTTTAAATTAAAGTCCAATCATCGATTTATAGATAGGAGTATTTGTTTCGGTATTCATGAAACCAAAGGACATTACGAAATAAAGCAAGACACCATCTTTTTTTCCAATGTGGTTTTGGCCCGGGGAGATAAGGATTATTATAAATTTGGAATTGTCAAAGGATCGACATCCGGAAAGGGCAGGGCTTTTGTGAGGTGCCGGAATCAGGCTGATACCACTGGTATTGAGTTGTGGGTTGTGAAAAATGATATTGGCCTTTAAAAAAATAGAGGTATTGCGAAGGCCTGTAAATTTCATCCATTCCCATTTTTAATTTAAATAATTGTGCATGGAGGATGATTAAAAGAGATAAATTGATGCCTCGATGAAGGTTATGACATAATTTGCAGATGAAATTTTTGGAAATAAAATATGATAGAGTAATTAAGATCCTGGAAAGGGAAATGGGACATATTACCGATCAGCTGAGGTTGAATAAATCAGCTGATTTAGTTGAAAAGAAAAACGAACTGGCTGGTGCAATCCGCTGGTTGAAACAAGGTGAAAATTTCCAAATTGATCCTTCTTCAGAGTTTATTGTCTTGCCTGAAACCTTAACAAACACTCCTTCCTCTGAGTACCGGCTTATTGAGGATCATGAATCTGATAATCAAAATAGGTGGACGGAAGTAAATATTAAAGGTGAAATTGTCCGGCCTTCTCCAGATGATATTATAATTTTGAAGTAATATTTGTTATTGGGCAGGTGGGGCGCGTTTTATGATTTAGAGTCTGTTTAAAAGCCAAAATTTGCGGCGAAAATTTGAAGTACTTGAATTCAAATGCCAAATTGCTGTTTTAAAAGAGAAATCAAGCGAAGAATGAGAGTTATTAAATTTTATTTGTTGTTAGGGGTTTTGATACTTTCTTCCTGTCGTTCTGATGAGCGGAGAGAATTATCGACGCATTGTTTTTGTACAGTAACAGAACACTATGCTGTAAGCACGAATCAAGATGATAACATTACCAAGGAATACACCTTTAAGGACAGTCAGTTGTTTGATTTTGGTGTGGCCCGGAAAGACTATGCCTTAAGTGCCGCCTTATTCCTTTATTCTAAGTTGGATACTCTTAGCTATCAAAATTTGAAGCTCAATTTTATTAAAACCGGAAAAAGTGAAAAGACCTACTTTTATTCAATAGAAGAGTTAGCCAAAAATTATGATACTTATGCTAATATTAGAGGAGTAGCCAATCAATTTGTGCGAGCAATTTACGATCAGCGTTATCATGACTGTTATGAAAAGCTTTCACCTGAAATACCGGAAGATGAAGTTAAAACCATATTGGCCAAAGTAAGCGCCGGATTGGACGAAAATTATCTCACCACAGAAATCGTATCTTTTAAGCAATCTGCTGATATGATTGATATTTTTGGCCTTAATAAAACGCATGAAGAGAAGGGTGAATTGTTTAAGATGAGTTTCAAAAGGGAGGGGTTGGAAATCATTGCATTTGAATTTTAGTATTTCAAAAGAGGGTCTTCTGTGGTCGGGAAAAGAAATATTGATATTGGGGCATTTCATTTAGTTGTATTTATTTACTTGATGGGTCTTTTAGTGCCATATCAGCAGGTCTAAGCTGAATTATTCGCCGCTAAAATTAGAGGTTCTGCTTAAGGGGGATGCTTTCAGGGCAATAAGGAGGTGTTAATTGATTTAATAATAAGCCAAATTTGGGCAAGCTTGCTTTCTACTCATTCATTTGCTTCGTTGGAAAATAATTGAAATAGGGGATAGGGGGCAATTTCTTCATTTTTCCGTCTTATATCGTTCAGGCGTTAAGCCAAAGATTTAATTCTTCTATAGGAAGTGGACTATTGCTGTGCGGATGCATTCAGTTTGATTCTATTTTTTGATTAGTTATGAAATGTTTAAAATATAGTATTTTTCTTTTGGTTTTTATATCAGCTTGTACTCAACAAGATACTACCCCTGAATTTCTTAAGGAATATTCCATTAATGCCACTGACTATTTGTTAGTGGTGGACGAAAAGGTTGTGGATCTGGAAGTCTTGAATGCTATGGAGGAATCGGAGATTTATGAAATAAAAATAAACCGTGGCCCGGCACTGCATTTGCGTTTCGGAGATCAGGGGAAGGAAGGGACCATAGCAATTTTCACTAATGCCTTTGAGGAACGGAGACAAAAACAACTATTCACGCGTTTACAGGGCTATTTGACCAGGAATGCTACGGCTCAAGGGGAATATTGGTTTGTTATGAATGGGGTGCCATTAAAGGAAAATTGGGATTCTTTGTATCAACTTTCTTTTTCACAGCTTCTGGAGGTCGGAGAGCTATCCGCAAAAGCGACCAAAATGCTTTATGGGGATCAGACAACAGGCCAGACCGTCTTAGTCAATACAAAAAAGAAAAGGGACTAATAGGATGTTCTTAAAGGATTACCCCTAAAAGTGTTTTTTGTTCAGGTTAAAATTTTAAATAATCCGGATGATTTTAGAAGCTAAGATTAAGTACTGAGACGATGAAAACTAAAAATAAATTGCGCATTAAGTATATCATTTGTTTTACCGTAGCCATTATTGCAGGCCTGCTTTCCCGCTCGGATTTCGTTGATTTTCCTCAGTGCATTGATGATCATTTGGGGGATATTATTTGGGCCGGGATGGTATATTTTATGTTTGCGGTACTCCGGCCCTTGGGTAGTGGGCAGTGGAAAATGCTTGCTGCGATATGCTTTTCTTTTTCGGTAGAATGCTCTCAACTTATTACCGCGGGTTGGCTGGAGGCGATTCGGGATCTTCCCGGGATGAGGCTGGTCCTCGGCTATGGATTTAAGTTCAGCGATCTGATTTGTTATATCATCGGTGTCGGAATGGCATTTCTTTTGGATCAGCATTTTATACTAAGAAAATCGCAGGTTAGGGCGATGAAATATTGAGGTGAACAGATTCTTTTCAGCAGTTTCCTCATAGCTGGTGGAATGATTTTTGAAATCTCCAGGTCAATAAATTACGAAAAACGCAATTAACTGAATAAATTTTGTGTTTTTGACAAAAAAAGAAAGATTTTATTAAGTGAGTGTTGTATTCAAATAGTGCAATTATTTGATTTATTTCCACCGGTGCTTCCCTCCTTATTCCAAACGGTTGGGTTAAATATGATTTCTTTTTTTACTGACCAAATATAACACCTTGACTGCTGTCTGTTAAAAAAAGTAATTGCATAAAGTTTTAGAACTTTAATAATTTCGGCAACGAATCATACAATTTAGCCCGTTCTTTCTTTTTTTTATGTCTTTTTTCCTTGTTGACTTTGTGGTTAATTGAATGTATTATTGAAATGTATAGTTAGTATTGATTTATATTTTTTATAATTCCACTTATTAAGCGAGTTGATGGGTTTTCCCGGACATCAACCTGAAATATCCAGTTGCCTAGGCGAATGAAAAAGCCCTACGATGCAAAGGTGATTTGAAGTATTGGAAGTGAATGGTTGTGATTTTTAATAATAGCAGCGCTATTTTTTGAAAGCACTCCAGTTTTACTGCTATAATAATCCGATTTTCATTATCAATTCTGGCTTTTCAATAGGCTATTATATGCTATTTATTATTCCATTTCAGGAATGGATCTGTAATGTCGTTCTTTTTTGACAGGCTTATTCCTATGCCCTTTGTTTACATCAAGGGATGTGTTTTTTGTCTAATAAGTTATAGATCAAGATAATAAATGAAGGTATGTAATTTTTTTGATTTTAAAATAATCACTTAAATACATTAATAAATTATCTAATAACGTTATAGTTATACATATTTTTAATCTTTTACCTTAATACTTATGATCAAAAATTTTATTAGAAAAGGCATGGATTTCCCTTTTTTTAGGCCCGGATGGTGTTGGAGGAAATCATGTTTAAGCTGGGGGCTACTATTTTTAGTCGCTTTTGCTCCTGCAGCAGCAATTGCTCAAAATCAATCTAAGCCGGATGTATCTAAGACCTCCTCAGTGGAGAAGCTGACGGCGGTGGATAAAAAAGGAAAATCGGGGAAGGTGATTACTCAAAAATCCACTATGAGCAGTCCTCAAAGCAGTGGAATGCAAAATAGGAAAGTACAGTCGAAGCTTACCAATACGGCGGTGCTGAATAAGCTTTCTATGGATTTAAGCCAGGAGTATGATCAAAATAAGGCCAAAGCTTTGGTGATGGCTAAGGAGAAAAACTGGTTGGTTCAGCAAGAGGTTGAAGGTCGAATCATGGAGTTGCAGGGTGTTGATCAGAACAAGCAACCCCTTTATTATATCACCCATAATGCGGGAGCCGCCAAAACCACTTCCACCGACAAAGTCTATGCAAATGGAGGAATGGGCTTAGCTTTAGATGGCAGTGGTATTCACGCCGGAATATGGGATGGTGGTGGCGTACGGGTTAGTCATCAGGAATTTAATAATACTGGTGGAGGAAGAGTGACGCAAATGGACAATCCGTCTTCCACTAACTATCATGCAACACATGTGGCAGGGACAATGGTGGCCGGTGGACTGGATGCCAATGCCAAAGGAATGGCCTTTAATGGTACACTGAATGCTTATGATTGGAATAATGACAATGCAGAAATGGCCGCTGAGGCGGCAGAAGGTTTGTTGATTTCCAATCACTCCTATGGTTATGTGCATGGCTGGTACTGGACAGGAATCACTTGGTCTTGGGCCGGAGATCCAAGCATCAGTACCGCCGAAGATTATCGTTTCGGTTTTTATTCTGAAGAAACAAAAGTGCTGGATGAAATCGCGCATAATGCCCCTTATTATTTGATTGTAAAGTCGGCAGGAAATGATAGAGGAGATGGGCCAACAAATGGAACATATCCTCAGGATGGGCCCTATGATTGCGTGGGAACCACCGGTGTGGCGAAAAATATTTTAACGGTTGGCGCAGTGAACCAACTGTCTAATGGTTATCAGGGAAATCCATCGGATGTGGTGATGTCTTCTTTTAGTAGCTGGGGGCCAGTAGATGATGGCCGTATTAAGCCGGACATCGTAGCGAAGGGCGTGAATGTGTACTCTACCCTGGATGAGGCAGATGATTCCTATACTACAATGAGTGGAACCAGTATGTCATCCCCATCCACGGCGGGTTCTCTGATGCTTTTGCAGGAGCATTATTATAATTTGAATAATGCCTATATGAAGTCGGCCACACTAAAGGCTTTGGCGATTCAAACCGCAGATGAGGCCGGCCCTGCACCGGGACCGGATTATATGTACGGTTGGGGGCTGTTGAATACGGCTACTGCCGCCAGTGTTATTTCGAATAAAAATATTGAATCGATCATCCAGGAACGGGAATATACGGGATCCACTCAAGAACTTACGGTTAAAGCCTCCGGTACGGAGCCTTTGGTAGTGACCATTGTTTGGACCGATTTACCCGGCACCCCTGTTGCTCCTGCATTAGATCCTGAAGATATTATGCTGGTGAATGATCTGGACCTTAAAGTTACCGGTAATGATGAGGACTTCTATCCTTACAAGCTGGATAAATTCAATCCTGAGGCAGCGGCTACCACCGGCGTCAATGATGTCGATAATGTGGAAAAAATTGTAATCGCCGATGCGGTGGCAGGAGAGACTTATACCGTTTCTATCACGCATAAAGGTGACATTACCGGAGGTAGTCAGGCTTTTTCTTTAATTGCCACAGGGGTTTTATTGGAAGGTTCTTATACGGCTAGTTTTGAGGTATTGGGGACTGACGGACCTGTGGAAGGTGCCAGTGTAAACCTGAATGGCCTACTTCAAATGACGGATTCCACTGGAAGCGCCTCATTTGTGGTGCAGGATGAGGAGTCTTATGATTACACCGTCAATGCTTATGGATATGAAGAGGCTACTGGTGCATTTACCGTAGAGGGCGATCATATTGCAGAAACGGTTACTTTAACCCCAACGGCTACTTATTCGGTGACTTTCATGGTAAAAGCCGAAGAGACAGATTTGCCCATTGAAAATGCTTTGGTGGAAATTGATCAAAAATCAGGATTGACAGATTCTACAGGAGTAGTGGTTATCCAGGGGATTTATGAGGGGGAACAGTCTTACAAAGTGACCGCCAACGAATTTATTGATTATTCAGCAAGTCTGACCATTTCCGGAGACGAATTTGTAGATGTCTTCTTGGAAGCAACCCCACTTTTGTGGGATAACTTTTCTACCGTCTCGACCACTTCCGGTATCGTATCTACTAATTTAGGAGGTCTTGGTGAAATACCCTCTGGTTTGGTAGAAAGTGCCGATGATTTTATCGTTCCGGCCGGGGCTATTTGGAATGATATCGATATTTATGCCTATGGCTTTTCTAATTCCGCCTATCCTGGTAGTTATTATGTCGCCATTTATGCGGATGAGTCCGGACAACCCGGGAGTGCAGTATTCGAAGAATTTCTGACGCCCGAGGATAATTTAGCGCCTATCTTCCCATTGAACAACCTGAACCTTACCTCCGGGAAGTATTGGCTGACGATAGCCGGGCATTATCCTACAGCCAGCAGTATTAGCAGTGCACGGTGGAATATGTACACTGTTATGGATACCAAAGCGGAGGAAGCGCAATTACGCGATAATGCCAAGATTTTTGGTGACGATGATACCTGGGCCCCCATTAACGGGCTGATAGGAGAAGCCACCACCTCTCTAAAATTTGCCATTTTCAAGGGAACTCCTCGTTTTCCTGCGACCTTCACGGTGATGGATCAAAATGGGGTAATTTTACCTGAGGCTCCCATTGTTATTGATGGAGAGAAAACCATTGTGACGGATGAAAACGGAGAGGCTACCGTAGCTTTAGTGGAAGGGACATACCAATATTCGATCGAAGTAAAAGGCTATGAAACGCTGTCGGGAGAATTCGTGATGGGCTCGGAACCTTTGGCTATAGCCGTAGAACTGGTGCCTTTACCGACCTATGCGGTTACTTTTAATATCACCAATGAGGAGCAAATGCCTTTGGCTGGCGCCAAGTTGTCAGTGGATGGTCAGGTATATTTAAGTGATGATAATGGGGTGGCCAAAGCGGAACTACTTCCGGATACTTATACCTTCACGGTTAAGCTTAGCGAGTATGATAGTTATACCGATACCATTACGGTGGTAGATGCACCACTTTCCAAACAGGTGGCCCTGATTTATAATGGGATCTTCTTTTATGAAAACTTTGAGGGCGAGGTGTCAGAGTGGATTACCATTGATGCAGATGGGGATGGTCAGGAATGGTTTGTGAAAGATTATGGGGATAGCAGCAAAGTAATTGATGGTACTAGCTGTATGACTTCAGATTCTTTCAATAGCACGGGTGCCTTACGACCAGATAACTGGTTGATTTCTCCTGAAATAACCATTCCGACCACTGGTGATTTCCGACTGTCCTATTTTGTTGCCCCATATAGCACCACTTGGGAGGCGGAACATTATAAGTGCGTTGTATCTACCGGTGGAACCGAAATTAGTGATTTTCCGGATGAGAATATTCTATTTGAGGAGACTTTAACGGTTGGTGAAATAGGACAGTATTTCCACAAAAGAGAGGTAGACCTTACCGATTATGCCGGACAAACGATCAGAATCGCCTGGGTGCACTTTGATACCTACAATGAGTACGCCATTAAATTGGATGCCATTTCCGTCTATACGCCGATGTTTGACCTCACTTTTGAGGTAATAGATGAAAGGAGAAATCCCGTGGCTGATGCTCAGATTATCATTGCGGAGGACACCCTCTTTTCCGATGCTGCCGGATTAGCCATTAAAAAAATGCCAAATGGTACTGCCTTCTTCAAAGCAGAAAAAAGTGGCTTTGCTGGCGTTGCCGATAGTTTAACGGTGGACAACGCTGACCTGACCATTCCGGTGATGTTAATCCATCAATCTTTGATCACCTTTGAGGTGACGGATGAGAATGATGTTCCACTTGCCGGGGCAAATGTATTTATTGCCGGTGATAGCCTGCTTACGGACATGGCCGGAAAAGCGGAGATCGAGCTGGTGAATGGTAAATTTGATTATGTGGTGAGTTTGGAAGGCTATGATATCTATGCGGGAAGCTTAACGGTATTTGATGAGCCGGATACCGAAAAGGTGACATTAAAAGAAAGTCTGTACGAGGTTTATTTTAATGTAAAGGATGAAAGTGAAGCGCCGCTGGCCGATGCCATGGTCATTGTAGATGGTAAGGCGGTAACTTCAGATGCAGAAGGAATGGCTATTGTCAGTTTAACTGCCGGCGCTCATGCCTATGAGGTGGTGTTGGAAGGCTTTTATAAGTTTATGGGTGATCTGACCGTGGAAGAGAATGGACAGGTAGAATTGGTGAATCTGATTCAAAAGGGACATTTGGTTACTTTTGAAGTAAGGGACAATAAATACCAGCCATTGGCCGATGCAACTATCGAAATTGCCGGGGTAATCCTTACCACTAATGCTTCAGGGAAGGCTACAAAAGTCTTTAACAACGGAACATATCCTTACACTGCCAGCCTGGAAGGTTATGGCGCAATTGCAGGAGAGGTAGTAGTAAGAAACTACGATCCTGTGGTGAGAGTAACCCTCACGGCTCCAACTTATACCGTTCAATTCCTGGTATCGGACGAAAATGGTAAAGCATTGAAGAATGCCTGGATAAAAGTTGATGGCCAACACGCTAATACCAATGGAGCAGGAAAAGCTTCCTTTAAGCTGGCAAATGGAGATTACGATTATGAGATTTCCCTTTACAATTATCCTGATGCAAAGGGTACGATAAGCGTTGCCGGGGCAGATTTGGAGGAAGAAGTAAGTATGGCTAAAGCTATTTACACGCTTTCTTTTACGGTTACGGATCCAGCCAAAGCTCCATTAGCCGGAGTGAACATTGAAATCGATGGAGAAATGTTGGTGACCAATGATTCCGGGATGGTGAGCCTTGAAAAAACCAACGGCTGGTATAACTATGTGGCCGCTATCGATGGTTATAGAACACATTGGGGTATGGCGGTAGTTAGAGATCGGGATGAGGACATTTCTCTTGCTTTGAAACCGGGTGGTTTTACCGCAACATTCGTTGTCTCCGATGAGGCGGGAGATGTTTTGGAGAATGCCCTGGTAAAAATCAACGGAGTGGATATTTCCACGGATGATCAAGGTATTGCCACGATTGCACTTGATAACGGTGACTATGATTATCAGGCCGAGATGGAAGGGTATGAAAGCGTTGAAAAGGATTTGGTGACCATTAATGGGGAAAACATCACCACCAATGTTTATTTGGGTAAAGCGAATGCTTTCGATTTGAAGGAAAACAGCTTGATGGTTTATCCAAACCCTGTAGAAAATTTTGTAAATGTATCTGCTGATGAAAAAGTAGTGATTACAAAAGCAGTGCTCTTTACAGATGGCGGAATGATGATAAGCGAAATGATGGTGGATGCCAAATCAAACCACATTCAGTTTAATGTAGCTGACCTGGCTAAGGGATTGTATATCATCCAGATTTATACGGAGGATAATGAAGTGATTACTAAAAAATTCATTAAGTAGCGCTTTTGGTAATTTGATTGTAAGCAGGCTATTTTTATAGCCTGCTTTTTTTTGACTGAGCAGTAATTGCTTCCAAGTGGAGGACAAATTGGCCGTCGAATGCACTTCCGAAATTTGAAAGTTAGCAGCAGTTAGTTGGGCGTGGTGGAATATTTTGATCGTATAGCATCGCCGTTAGATGTATTATCCACCGCTTGATTTAGAAGGTAATCTTAAATGGGCTTTTGTCTGAGGATAAGTTTTTATTTGCTGATTTGTTAATAGCTCAAATTGGGGTAGGCTTGCTATCTCCTCATTCATCTGCTTCCGTGGAAAAAATTCGAAATAGAACTTATTCCTTCGTTTTTCCAGTCTTGTAGTTAAATCAGAGTTATGTTTAGAATCAAATAGATCACATCATCCCCGATTTTTTTTTATTCCCAGGATTTGTAAGTTGCGCAGCAAATGATCTCTCTCCACTCGCAGCGGGGGAGCCTATTTCCTTAAAAATGATCATTTCCTGAGCGTCATATTCAAAAAAAGCCCCGATATCGGGGCTTTAATATGATAAGATAGTTTTATTTAGCATTTAAACTCCCTAAATCCGGCGCGGCATAAGGTGCTCGGTGCTTTTTATAACCCGCAGGGCGCTTTTTGCTCAACACCCGATAAAGGGCAATTTCTTTTTTCTCCATTTTGCGTTGATCTTTCCGCAGGGATTTGACCAGAGAAAAAACCATGATCAGCAAAACAATTACAAATGGCAGACCGGAAATGATGGAGGCGGTTTGGATGGCCTGTAGTCCACCTCCGTATAGCAATACGGCGGCAACCACTCCTTCAATCAAAGCCCAAAAGATCCGTTGTCCGACCGGCGCATCCAATTTACCTCCAGCGGTAATACTGTCGATTACCAATGAGCCGGAGTCTGAAGAAGTCACAAAGAAGTTGATCACCAAAATCATACAAATGATACTGGTGAAGATGGCCAGTGGATAATGATGCAACATCACATACATGGCCGTGGATATATCCGCCTGAACTGCTGCCGCAATTTCACCGGTGCCGGTTAGCTCCAGGAACAGACCGGAACCACCAAAGGTGCTGAACCAAAGGAAACCAATGAGCGAAGGCACTACTAACACGCCTAAGACGAAATCTCGGATGGTACGTCCCTTGGAAATGCGGGCGATGAAAGTCCCAACGAATGGGGACCAGGAAATCCACCATGCCCAATAAAACACGGTCCAGCTACTTTGCCAGTCTACGAATTCATCACTCACATACTTCTCCACGGCATAGGCCTGGTTCCACATGCCCATACTTAAAAGCTTCTGGAAGTAGTT
Organism: Persicobacter diffluens; assembly: GCF_036244895.1. NCBI lineage: Bacteria > Pseudomonadati > Bacteroidota > Cytophagia > Cytophagales > Persicobacteraceae > Persicobacter > Persicobacter diffluens. The sequence goes on along the minus strand of NZ_BQKE01000001.1, from coordinate 2,112,889 downwards.
TCCGGTATTTTCAATAAAGCTTTCGATAATGAACAAGGTAGGACCAATAAGGACCATCAGGATCATAAAGGCCAGAGCCAGATAAAGATTGACGTTACTAAGGATTCTTACTCCCTTATCAAGGCCGGTAACTACGGATATCGTGGCTACTCCCGTAATTAAACCAATCAGGATGATTTGAAGAGAAGTATCGTTTACCCAGCCGACTAAGTGCTGAAAACCCGCTCCCACTTGTTGTACGCCAAATCCCAGAGAAGTGGCCAGTCCAAATAATGTGGCCACAACAGATAGTATATCAATCAAATGCCCGATGGGGCCGTAAATCTTGTCGCCTAATAAGGGGTAAAATACCGAGCGGAAAGTCAGTGGTAATTTCTTGTTAAAGGTGAAGTAGGCAAGGGCCAGCCCTACTACCGCATAAATGGCCCAGGTATGAAAACCCCAATGCAAAAAGGCATATTGCATGGCATTTTTGGCAGCAGCCTCTGTTCCGGGTGCTACTCCGGGGAAACTATTGAAATGATAAATGGGCTCCGCCACCGACCAGAAAATAATCCCGATTCCCATACCGGCACTGAACAACATCGCGAACCAGGATACCAGGCTAAATTGTGGCTTGGCCTTTGGTCCTCCAATCCGAATTTTCCCAAAGGGACTGAAAATCAGGTAGGCGCAAAATACCAGGAAAACATTCACGGCCAGGATAAACAGCCAGCCAAAATTATGACTAATGCCTGCCTGAATGGCCGAGAAAACTTTATTCATGGGTTTACCCACTACCAAAGTAACGATGATAAAGAGCAGGATGAATATAGCAGAGGGCCAAAAAACCGGCCCGTGCAAATCAAAATGTTTTTTGAAAAATGAATACTTTTTTGACATTCTACTGTGTTTATTCTACAATCGGCAAAACGCTTCTGTGATGGTCTCCGAGCACCACAGGTTTTGCACTTATTTTCATAAACTTCTGTAAACTGAAATTGATTCCATTTCAAAGGAAATGGTCAGGCTTTTAATCAGCATGTAGCGTTTCAACTTTTTTTACCAAAGCAACAGCAACAGGTTTTGCTCATGTTCGCTTTTCATAAAGTGTCAGCAAAAAAGCCAAAAATTCGAATTTGCATTCAAATGATATGGCTGAATTGGTACGCTATGGACTTTTGGAGATTAACAGCAAAATTGGACAGTAAGGCGGGTTTCATCCCTAGGATTGTCCATAAATTACGGTTAGTGCCCGTCCGGAAGTTTATATTTTGTACAAAACTAATAAAGATATGATCGCCAAAAAACGACCTATGTCGTGTTTATTAAAATAATGCCAGAGGTTCTTATTTAGTTAAAAATCAATACCCTTGGAGCTAAGAAAGCACATTGTTTTTTATGTGGCGGAGGATTTGTTGAGTTGGAGGTTGAATCTTATTCCGAATTATTCACCTCTAAATATATAGACTTAAGCCAAAGTGGTCACCATCAGTTCAATAGACATAATTTTCTTAGATTTTGAAAAGCGTAAATTGGGCTAAGCTTGCTTTCCCCTCATTCATCTGCTTTATGGTAAAAAATAGAATGTAAAATTCCTCCATTATTTCCTGCACATCAGCTAATCGAGGATTAAAGAATTGCATATTCCGGTTTAAGCTTAGTTTATGTTGCCTTATACTCCACCAGAGAGGAGGAGTAATCGGGAAGTGAACAGGGTCTATATCGGTGAAAAAAAATAATTATAAACTGATAAAAGTCCGAAATAGCACTATATCCCCCTAATGACCCTATATTTTAGGCCGCTTGAACGCGCCTGAACTAATATCTTGCCTGCAAATATTGATGAATACTAAATCAACTTAGCGTGAAAAAGAAAAACTATTTTTTAGTATTGTTGGGCTTGTTGCTCACCACTGCCGCATTGGCTCAGCCCACTTTTACAGAAGGCAATGATCCAAAACCTGAGGGAAGTTCCTGGGAATTAAAAAAAGAATTATCGGATGAGTTCAAGGGAAAGAAACTGGACTTGAAAAAATGGAAAAATACGGTTCCAAACGGCTGGATTGGAAGACCGCCGGGGTTGTTCGTCAAAGAAACCGTCAGCATGAAAGGGGGCAAGTTGTGTGTTACCAATTTTCTGTTGGACGAGCCCAAGGAGATTAAAGGAAAAATATTCACACATGCTTGTGGCCACATAGAGTCAGTGAATAAAGCGACAGTAGGGGACTATATGGAGTGCCGAATGAAGGCGAATAAAACTTTCCTTTCGTCAACATTTTGGTTGATTAATAAAAGAAATGAAGGGAAGGATTGTGACCGCCGGGTAACAGAGCTTGATATTCAGGAATGCGTGGGTGTGGTGAATACGACCAAGCCATTTGCGAAAAACTTTGATGAATCCATGCATTCCAATACGCATAGCCGTCAAATGGTCTGTGAAGAAATTCCTAAAGGTTCCAAGGGGAATAATATGGCCACTTCTGGAAAAGTGTATGATGATTTCCACGTTTATGGGGCATGGTGGAAGAGTGAAAATGAAATTCTTTTTTACCTGGACGGAGTATACCAATATACTTTAAATCCTGTGGCACCTTTTGATTTGGACATGTACCTAAAACTGGTGACAGAAACCTACGATTGGAACAAAGCGCCTGAAGATGGCGGCATGAAGGGGAGCTGGGAAGAGCGTACCACCCAATATGATTGGGTGCGTACCTGGAAGTTGTCCGATAAAAAATCTAAAAATAAAGCGAAAAAATAAGGGTCCCATAGGGGATGAAAACCACTGCTATTTGGGGGATGCAGTGGTTTTTTTTGTCCAAGGCACGGCCTGTTCATAAAACTACGGGGGGCAAATTACAGTGTGATTCTTTAAAATCACCGTTAAGTCTATGTTTTACACGATGGCTTAGTCTTAATTGTGCATCTTCAGATCCCATAAGTATAGAAAAGCGGGTGTTGTTCCTGATTTTTAAATCGCACGATTTATGGTGAGTTTGATTCCCATTCCTCTACCTCCATAGAATAACGCTTTTATTTTTCCCGACATAAGCTAAAGAAGGATTTAAGAAGGTTTAATTAGTTTAAGTGAGTATTAAGTTCGGTAAAAAGTGTGTTAAAAGCATGCGATTCGAAACAAATCCGAATTGCTGACAAAGGGTTTGAATGATTTTCAACTATATCTCCGCTATCCACTTTAAACAATCAGAATTCAATTCAGCCTTATTTAAGCTTTAGGTAATGAAATTTGGGGTTGAATATTTCTTTGAAAACATGTCTATATTCTTCTGTAAGAAGGAAATAACTATTATGAATTTTGACTTTATACACGAGTATGTTTTTATTAATAGTGGAAAAAAGGACAAAAAATGAGGAGGACAAAAGTTTCGATTGCGCTGTTGATAGTTGCCATTTTATCTTCAGCATGGTTTTTAAAAGGGGACAAAAAAGTAAAGACTGAATTGTATTTCGGACTGTCAGTTCCCAATGGAGGAGTGATTTCCCATGCGGATTGGGAAGTCTTCCGCGCCTCCCAGATTGATGCTCAATTATCCGGTTACAGCATTGTTTCTGCGGACGGTTACTGGACATCAGCAAATGGAAGTGCTGCTCAAGAGGGGAGTCGAATATTGATTTGTATTCATGAAGGTGACCAAAATGCTGCCTTGGATACATTGAGGGCACGGTATAAGCGACTGTTCCGGCAGGAAAGCGTTATGCGCATCGACCAAAAAGTGCGGGTTTCTTTTTGAAATATAGTACAAAAACAAGCCTGTGGCATTGAAAAGCATTTTCTGTTTCTCCAGTATCTCTGTGCTATTTGCATGATTTTGCCAATCTGGCTAAATTAGGCGTCTAAATGCTGAACCCCTTCCATTATGCAAGAACTTCACCCCAAAATATATGCTCATATAGAAAAGGCCAGAAAAGAAAATTGGACCGAGCTTGATCTGTCCAATTTGGGCCTGGAGGATATCCCTCAGGAGGTTTTTGAAATCACCTCCCTGGAGGTGTTGAAGGTGATGAACAATAAAATCCGCGGTATTCCGGAGCGTATCCGCAAACTGGAAAATCTGCGACATTTGTATTTGTATAATAACCGGATCACGGATGTTAGCCCGGAATTGTTAATTGAAATGCCATATTTAGAGTGTTTCGATTTGGCTGATAATCCGATGGATTATCAATCCGCGGTGGACTTTTTCTGGGAGCATAATCGTTGGAAAGGGTATCGGGAGTGTCTGGCTGCCGTTAGGGATTTACAGGCTCAGCAGGTAAGGAAACGTTTTTCCTGGAATAAACCCCTGCGAATGATTCCTATGGAATTATTTCAAATCGAAGAACTGGAAGCATTAACTATTCATGGTTTTGAGTTAAAAGCTTTATCTCCCGGAATAGGGAATTTGAAATGCTTAAAAAAACTAGACCTGAGTGCTAATCAGCTGAATGCTTTGCCCCAGGAGATATTGGAATTAAGTAGCTTGAATCAAATCATTCTGGATCAGAATCAATTTAGGGAGTTTCCGGAATATTTACTTCAAATGACGCAGCTGGAAGAAATTTCGCTTAATGAAAATCAATTGAAGGCCCTTCCCAAAGAAGTATTTAGCCTTCCTGCTTTGAAAAAACTATATGCCTCCAAAAACCCATTTGAGGGATTTAATGCCGATGATATCGGGGGAGATTATTTCTCGCTGGAAAGGGCATTCAATAGGGAGTGGTAGACGAGGTCAAACTTTTTATGTTGTTGTAAAATTTAACCCGAATTATTCATCGTTAGATTTAGTGGTCTACTATAAGTGTCTGGTTTTTAGGGTTCGCCAATTAGTTTTGTCGAATTATCAATAGCACAAAGTCGAGTAAGCCAGGGGACTTTCACCCCTGACTTCTCACAGAACCGTACGTGAACCTCTCAATTCATACGGCTCTTGTCATACAGAGCGCCACAAGAAACTATAGCCCAGAGGCCAGTGATAGAATAAGTTAGGATAATCATTCGCTATTCTTTTGAGCAAATTGGCCGCTTTTCGACGGCTGCCCTTTAGATTTTTGAATTTATTCATTGCCCAACTCATCAATCGCTGATGCAGATAATAGAAAACTGGGGATAACCCTTTCAATCGTACTTTCCCATAATAATTCACCCATCCTCGGATGGTATCATTTAGAGATTGTGCGATTTGCTGGATAGTCCCGCCTGTTTTGCGTCGAATGCGTAGTGCTCGGATTTGGTTAATCATTCGAAGTTTAGCTTTTCTGCTCACGGTACAGTCAAATTGCAGAAAATGCCCTCCTCGCTTCAATTTCTTTGACATCGGTCTGAAGCTAAAGCTCAGAAAATCGAACTGAACCTTATTATAATTCAGCCCTCTGCCGTCCTTCTTGCAGTAAACTATCTTTGTTTTCTCTGGATGTAACTTCAATCCACAGGCCTTGAATCGTTCACGAATTTCAGACAGTAGAAATTCTGCTTGCCGCTGTGAATGGCAATGAATGATCATATCATCAGCATATCGTACCAACTTTACCGCTGGGTGGTGGATTTGCATCCATTTATCCATCGTGTAATGTAAATACAAATTTGCCAAAAGAGGACTGATTACCCCTCCTTGAGGAGTACCTTTTCCCTCTTTCAAAATGATACTACCATCATTCAATTGGATGGGTGTTTCCAACCACCGTTTGATGTAAAGCATCACCCATTTTTCCTGAACGTGCTTTTCCAATGCCCTGTATAGCAGCGCGTGATCTACATCTTCAAAGAATGATTGTACATCCAAGTCGATCACCCACGCATTCCTGAGAACATGTTTTCTCACTTCTTGAATTGCTTGATGAGCACTTCGAGCAGGCCGATATCCATACGAACAATCCAAAAACTGCTGCTCCAGTCTTGGCTCCAAGTAATTCTTGACTACTTGTTGCGCAATCCTATCGCTAACTGCCGGGATCCCCAAGGGTCTGGTTTTACCATCTCCTTTGGGAATTTCCACTCGTCTTACATGCTGCGGAAAATAAGCGCCTGAGGCTAACCTATTCCAAAGCTTGTAAAGTAGTTTGGACCTGTCCTGATCAAAGGCCTCCAAACTCACCGCGTCTACACCTGCAGCCCCTTTATTTCGCTTTACTTGCTTGTACGCCTCCCACACCATCATTTTAGTAATGGGAATACTCTTTGTTTCTTCTTTAAAAATCATCCTCTTTTGGAGTTGTAATTAATGATTAAACAGTATGACTGAACCCCTTCGCTCCACTGCCATTACAGCTGCTTCTACACTAATACGAGTTCATCCGCCACCTGATCAAACATTGGTAATCGCCTTATAGAAACTGTCTACTTGTGCTTTCCCTTTAGTATTTTGATCAGGCTTCCTGCGTTCCGAAAATACGCCTGAATAAAGTTCATGCCCCCTTTATGACGACTGCCATGTAGCCTGTAATCAGGTTGCTGCTACACTCATCCCTACAGCCCCAAAAATCCATAGGTTTTGACAGTAACTTAGCTTTTCGCCACTTCATCGGTAGGTTCGCTTACGCTCATCTCCTTTATTCATACCTGACTGCTTTATACAGCCTTTTCTACTAACGCTTCATCCATAGAAATTGCTTTCCATAAATCCTAGCAGTGGTTTGATTTGTGCTCCTGAAAGCTCCAAACCGGATGGTCTGCATCCATCATATTTTCAGTTACGTTGCCAATCAGCAACTCACAGCACACTTTGGGTATGCTTGCTTTCTCCTCATTCATCTGCTTCGTTGAGAAAAACTCGAAATAGGAAAAATTCCTTCATTTTTCCCGCCTGGTGGCTAAACGAGGATTTAAGTGTGAATAATCCGGGTTAATTTTTTTGATATACACTTTTATATGTTTAGTCTGAGTCAAAGGTGCTCTGTGTTGAAAAAAATGAAGCACAATAGTGGAAATTAGCTGCTAAAAATAATTCACTAAAGGAGCATTTTACTTCCCGATACAGCTCGGGTAATCGCTCTTCACGGCCTCTCAGGGCTGTTTTTGCTTCGATGGGGCGCGAAAAGGGCCGTTGCATTAATGGGGTAAAAATAAATTTTTGAAGAAAAAATATTCAATTTGGAGTAAATTGGCTTGTGGGTTTATTGAATGTTATTTATTTGATAAAACTGAATTCTTTGCGAAAGTAATGATGGAAGCGATTTGATAATCCCTTCAGATTAATTTACTGGTTGATTTGGCTTGTTAATCGAGTGGGGAATACCATTGGCCATAGATTAATAACAGCGAAGTGAAAGACGATTTAGTCGAGCCCACCAGCATTTTTTATGGTAGTTAATTTTTCTGCGAGGTTTAAAATTCTGGCATTCCCTGTTTTTTTTAGAACTAAAAGTGCATAGCCCCTCCAATCCTGGCAAATGAGTTATGACTATAGGAATTTTCTCGATTCATCTGATGGCCTGATGAGTGGCTAGACTTCTAATTCGATTTGTTTATTGCAGATCTGATAAGCACCTGATTCCCAGGTTATATTTTTGTTATTAAGGGAATGCATCACTCATCCGATAAAAAATGATATTGGCTAAAAACCAAGAATTTTGATTAAAGGAGATTCGGAAGTATGGTGACTTTATTTTGCGACCACAAAATGAGACAAGTTTGAATAAATGACTCGCCTTTAAAATTTCATTAAAAAATAAAAATCTCTAGGAATACTTTCCTCAAATAAGCTAATTTCTTATTAGCTTTATGAAAATTACTTCAACCTTACATGAGTACCAAGCAAGACGTCCTTCATAATAGTCCTCAAATCCGTCAAAATCAGGAGCCTCAAAGGCAATCCTTTCAGGATTATCAGGAAATGCAGCAATCGGAAGAAGCGATACTGCAGGATTTTCGGGCTGAGTTGGCCGCACATAAAAGCGGGAAGCCCAATAATGCCGGAGCTGATGTGCCTTTGGCCGAGCGAGATGCTGCCTATTACCAGCGCTATCCACTGGAAGAGATTAAAGATTTTTATATGGGGAGTCCGGAAAGCAGGGCGCAGGTGTTGAAAGCGAAGGGGATTGAAATTCCGGAATTGCCGCATACGCCTATTACTCCTGTGGAAGAGCGTCGGGAGGATTTAGTAGCTGTGGCTCAAGAATTGGTACAGGAAAAGCAGACTCCGAATACTTATGAGGTGCAGGAGGGCGATCGGTTGGAAGTTATTGCGGCGAAATTTGGGGTTGCAGTTTCAGACCTAAAAGCGGCCAATGCAGAGGAATTGAAGCAATGGGGCAATATTGAAGGTTTTAATGCCGGGACAACCATTGAGATTCCAAGCAGCACTTCTACCCCTATTGAGCAGGAAGTTCCCAAGCAATCAGAAGTGTTGGCACAGCCACAAGAGCAGACCAAAGAAGAGGAGAAAGTGGAAGATCAGAAGGGCCTTAAAGGAGGTGTTGCTGAGGGTGCTTTGACTTATTTTGTTGAAGGAAATGATGATCCGGACAGTCTTTATTTTAGTAGGAGGGCGCATTGGCCCGGCGGTGGATCTGGAGTGACTATTGGACGGGGCTATGACCTAGGCCATAGGGGCACGAGTACCTTGGTAGAAAATGAATTTAAGCAAGCCGGAATCCCGATTAGCCCATGGAAATCTGCCATTGGATTGCAAGGTGATGAGGCTAAAAGCTGGTTGAAAGGAAATGTTTCAAATCTGCCCATTATAAACCATCAGCAGCAGGATACTTTATTTAATCTGGCCTTTGCAGAGAAGAAATATGATGCCGAGCGGATGGCGACTAAAAAGGATGTAACCGCGAAATATGGGGCTACAGATTGGGCAAAACTTGACCCAATGATCAAAGAGGTGCTTTATGATTTGACCTACAGAGGAGACTATCATGGAGATTCGCGCCAGTTTTTGCAGCCACATGTGGTGAAGAACGATCTGGAAGGATTTACTAAAGAATTGAAAAATCGTAATCGTTGGCCGAAGGTTTCGGATCAGCGTTTTGAGCATCGGGTTGCTTTTTTGGAAGGTCGTTTGGCAGGCCTGAAGGATGCTCCAAGTCAGACAGAAGTTAAAGCACCTGTCGCTGGAAGTCCCGCGGAAAAAACGGACACTGCCACCATCTCTGCCGGAGTGGGAAGCGGAAGTGCGGCCAATAACAAGGCGGATGTATTATTAATTCAGGCACGACTGCATGAATTAGGATTACTTTCCCCAACCGCTTACGCGGATGAAAAGGCCAAGGCTGAGGCCGTCGAGACCGTCGTGGATCAGAAAGATTTGAAAGCAACCATTGCCGCGATCTATAAATTTCAACAGCAAGTATTGCATTGGTCAAGTTCGGATGGAAATATCGGTGGCGCTTCCAGCAAGACCCTTGCTGAATTGAATGGCACCACTTGTACCGCGGAATATGTGAAGCAGCGGATCGAGCAGTATCCGCAGGTGAAGGCGGAGCGGGAAGCGAAAGCTGCGGCAGACAAAGCCAGAAGAGAAAAAGAAGCAGAGGAGGCTAAGAAGGCAGAAGAGCAGCGTAAGGCTGAAGCTGCTAGAGTAAAAGCCATTCAGGACGAACCAGCTACTGATGAGCATGCCAAAAAATATATTTCTGATAATAAGGACCCTCGTAATTTGGCAGTTGCTTTAAAAGAACATGTTAGCCTTAACCCGGACTTGGTATGTAAAGTGTTGTCGAATCTGGGTAGGACGGTTAGGGATAATTTTACGTATGCTTTGATGCATCGAGTTAGTGATGGACAATTGCGAAAGGCAGGGAAAGACTTATTGACGCAAATGCGGGAGAGTCTAGATGCTTGGTTGGTGAGTAAGCCTGGGGTGAGTTATGCGGCTGAGATAGGAAGAATTGATTCTTTTTTAGGGGTTGATGGTGTTAATGAAGTAAATGAAATTGAAAAGGAAATATTGACGATTTTTGAAAAAGAACGATTGACTCCCGAGGAAATTGCTGAGGTTAGGGCATTAATTCTTCAATTTGATAAAACGGATAGGCCAAAGTATTACCAAATACTCCAAAGAAAGGTGGGATATAAAAATCAAAGAGATAATGACCAAACTAATTATATTTCAGACCGGATGTGTAATCTAACAAGTTTGGCTATGGCATTGGAATATTTAGGCGTGTCAAACCCGGAAGAGTCATCTCAATTTGAAGATTATTTGGAAAAGGTTCGAATAGATAATGAATTGGGTAGTAGAACCATGGCCAGTAGTTGGTCAAAGATTGCCTCTGAATTTGATGTAAAGACTAAAGAAATCAATTTGGATACTAATGAAAAAGGGAAAATTATTTCCGCATTGAAACCTGAATTGGAGCTGGGCAATTCTATTATTATTTCAGCTTTTTCAATACAGTCTACAAAAGGACATATTGTTAGGTTGCAGGAGATTTCTGATAAGGGACTAATTGTAGATGATCCATTTGGGAAAATTCATGATTTTGCAGCTAGAGAGGCAGGTGGTAGTGGCTATTACAAAAAGGGTGAGTACTCAGGGGGAAATGAACGTACATCTACTTCGACAAAGGGAGAGGATAATTTGTGGACCTGGGACGATATAAAACAAACTAAGTTAAAATATGCGCGATCATTTTACACAGAAGGCGAAAAAACGAATAATGAATAACTTAATTCTTCACTTTATTTTGATTTTATCTCTTAACGCATTTGCTCAAGAGGTGGAAATTTTACCATGTGAATGTTGTGGTAATTCAGAATTGAAAAAGGTATCTGAATTCGAAAATATAGACATTAGCCTCTATTATTCTTTTGATGGAAGCTCGAGTAATTGGTGTACTAGTTATCTGAAGCCTGGTGGAATTGCACCTAAAAATCCAACCCAGGATGAAATTGTAAAAGCCTATGAACTAGACGACCCTGATATAATCGAAGAGCTCGAGGCTCAAAGAAGGGATTTTGTTAATTGGTCCTGTAAGTATAGTCCCTTACAACTTCAGGCTGATCATAATTCAGCTTGGGTCGAGGGGGTTGAGGGTTCCGGTGCCGGGGAAATAGTACTTACTTTTTTGGACATATTTAAACCGATTGAGATTTGGGCAGGTTATGGGAAATCCCCTGGCTTATTCTCTGCAAATAATAGACCTCATAACATTAATGTTTATGTTTTGCAGGTTGATTCATCTGAAGATACTGAGAACGGGAAATTATTTTCTGGCCTGACAAGGGTGGCTGTTCATCAAATAGCTTTAAAAGATTTTAATGGATTTCAGGATGTTGATTTAGATCTTCCCGAGAACTTAGATAGATCAAAAGACTATTTAATTGCGATTGAGCTAATTGACGTCTATGCTGGAAGAAAATACAATGATACTTGTATTTCAGTAATACGAAATAAGTAAGATGCTCTTTACATTGAAGCAAAAAAATAGCCTAAGAAACTCTAATGGTTATTTTTCATTTAATCGCGCGCTCTTTCGGTTTGGTAAGGTCAACTCCAGGTTAACAATGCCCTTTTGAGTGTTCAGATAAGAGAGTTTCTTCTTCAAAACAAGAGTTGTTAGATTTTGAAAGTTAGCAATGAGGAGATTACTATTTATTGTGTTTTTGGTTTTTAGTCAGATTTCTGTAGCTCAAGGATTGACGGGTGAATATCAAGAAGTAGCAAAATTAATTAAAGATGCCAGCGATTGGAAAATTGCCTACTTGGGTGATAGCATCTGGGATTATTATGATTATGATAATATAAAAGTCAATGCCAGTTTGATTCATGAAGCATCAATGAAGATGGGTTTCTTTTCTACAAGTTTTTTAGATAAACAAAAGCAAAGAGGGGAGGAGCTGAAATTTGGTATAAATATGAATTTTATGTTCATATTTAGCGAGGTTTTCCTGCCGTTCAAACGGCTAATTGAGGATAATCCAATTGATCGATCTTTCGTAAAGGTATCACCAGACGAATACCTTTATTTGTGTGACTTTAACAAGGTGGCTTCTCCAGGAAGTGTGCCAACTTATGGCCATGATGAAGAATGGCAATATCTATACGATGTCAACCCCGAAGGGAAAGAATGGCTGTTTTCGGTTAAGGTAGTGAAAGAGGATGGGAAGTGGAAGATAGATGATATGCGGGAAAGGTTTGATGTCTTACCTGAAATTGATGCGAAACGAAAAAAGCTACTTTCCGATTTAGGATCGCCGGAATTAATGGAAGGTAATCGGGTAGTGACCAGCAAGTGCATTGGGAAAGAGGCTTTAACCACTATTATGTACTGTGATGAAATCTATAGTAGTATAAAGGCTGTTTCCTCTGAAGGGGAGCCTTTCCTGGATTATCCGGCTTTTGAAGAAGAAGACCTTCAGGTGGCAGGTTATTGGCCACTTGGGAAATCCTTTATTCTATTGTTAGTGAAGAGCCCAATGGATTTAGGGAGTCAGGTGGTTTATGGAGTGCCCATAGATAATGATGGGAAAGTTTATCCTGCCAGAATCCTTTCCGGCGTAAATGGTGGAAGTGGATATTCCATGGAGGTAGAAACTGTACGTCCGATGGATATGACGGATATTTTGGAAGGCTGGAATTTGGAGTATCAAAAGAAAATGGATGGCTCTTCTGAGCAAAAAGTATATGGGTTTCAGCGTGGAGAGTGGAGTGATACAAGGGTGAAGTAATAGTTTGATAAAAAGGGCAGCAGGAAGGTCATGCTCTGTTTTAATAAAATCCAAAGGCCGGCGTTTTGCTGGCCTTTTGTGTGCCTGATTTTTCCCATAGGGTAGTCGTTTTTTCTGGTCTTTATGGATTCGCAAATTGAAAATTGGAATTCAAGTTCATCCATTGGTTGTCTGAAAAGTGAGATATTTATTCGTCTAACAATTCAATTAACTTGTTGGTAATTCTTTGTTTTTCATTACTTCCCGTCGTAGAGCATCTTAGCAGAGGTATTCCGTATTTTTCAAGTATTTTGTTTTTCATGCTGTCTCTTTCTGCTTGTCTTGTACCTTCTTGATGAAAAGAATGCCCATCAACCTCAATGGCTAGGATAGGGTGTTTGGTGAGTTTGTTTTAAATGACAAAGTCAAGGTGAGTTAATGGGTTGTTTGTGTAATTGAGCTCTTGTTCATCGAGTTTGGAGTTATCTTGGATTAAATTCCTAAGTGAATATTGGAAAACAGTTCCGTAATGAGCGAATCTACAATCTTTTGATAAAATACAGGTTATTGCAAGGTACATCAGGTTTTCACTGTCAAATTCAGAAATCTTTTTACTGTTTTTCAAAATTTTATTTCGCTTTTCTTTGTAGCCCTTGTACAGTAGGTCAAATATTGAATTTACTTCACTTTCAATTACTGAGAAATTATTATATTCTATATATCCAATTAGGTCAGAAATATTACTGTTTTTACTACTTGATTTTCCGTTTACGACCAAAATTAGTTGTTCCATGGCACGTGAAATGGCAACATTCAATCGGTTTTGATTGTCGGTGAAATCCGAAATTTCATTGTCAACAGTAGATAAAATTATAACTTTATTTTCCCTTCCCTGAAATTTATCTACAGTATCTGCTTTTATTCCAGCCTCATTAAATATCTTTTGAAGGGCATTTGTCTGGTTTCGATAAGGAGTCACAATACCCAAATCTGTGGTTTTAAGGTTCTCTTTCGGAATGATTTCATTTTCGATAATATCAATCTGCCTTTGGTTTATTCTCTCGCGGGCATGATTTCCCGGAGTTGTTTTGTAAACCATTAGAGGTTCTCTCTTGCTTTCGAAATTAGTATGAATAATTAATTGATTATTGTAAAACTTTTTATTACAAAATTCAATGATTTTGGGGTGGCACCTGTAATGTTCCCTAAGCAGAGTTTTGGGTATTTTGGGAAGGACTTTTACAATAGAGGATAATAGGCTATTAGTTGAATATTGATATTCCTTGTCTATATTTCTTTGTTCCCATATCGTATTTGTTTTCTCTTTTACAGTAGAGCCCACCACATTTGGTAGTTGTTTTAAGTCTCCAACAATAACCGCTTTTTTGGCACAACTTAGTGCAAGAGCACCAGTAGCTAAATCAACTTGTGAGGCCTCATCAATAATAAGATAGTCGTATGAAAATTCCTCATCCAAGCTGTTTTTTAAGGAGTATGTCGTGCTCAATATGACAGGATAATCTTGAATAAACTGTGATGATTTTGTTTTTAGGTCCATCAGTTCATACTTTTCTCTTTCACGTGTAGCCCATTTTTCCTGTAAATAAGCTTTTAAAAGGCCCATTGATAACTGGGTATACTCCCTCATTTTCTCGTCAAATGAGAACTGTCCTAAAGATTTTTCAATGGAAAACTTTTTGGCTTCCATTTCTTTAATCAGCTTAGGGTAATATTGGGCTTGGCAGGATTGGATTATTTGGTCAGGCGAATATTTGAAAAAAGCGTTGTCTTTTATTCCATATTTGAACCAAAAAGGTATCCTGATAAAGAATAGTTTGTATAGGGTCTTCTTCCTTCTTTTTTTAGCATGTTTTTCGGTGGTTAACCATAGGTCAAGTAATTTTTCTGAGGTGATATTTTTTTTGAAATACCCAGAAAGGTCCACTTCGCCTTTATTGCTATTTTGGAAGTGAATATATTCACTTTTAGTGCTTTCAAGTTCCTGATTAAGAAGGGCTAACTCGTTCTTTTTCGAAAGGTGTTTTTCTAATTGATCGAAAAGTTTGGAGACTTGAGATTTATTTTTTGTTTTCTGTCTGGAAGATAATTTATATTGTGATAAATCGGGGGCATCTTTTTGATTTTCAATGAAGTCCTTTTTGTTTTTTGAGTTTCCCAATAATGCTGCTATGAATTCAATCCCATTTTTTTGTAGTTTTTCATAAACATTAGATGTTGCAGAATTATTACTTGAAACAATTGCTACGCTTTTTCCATTCAATATCGCGTAGGTAATAATGTTTAATATGGTCTGCGTCTTACCGGTTCCAGGAGGACCTTCAATAACACTTAACTTATTTGCCACAGCCAGATTTACAGCTTCTTTTTGACTTAAATTAAAACCAAATGGGAAAGAATCAACAGGGTTTGACCTGTTATCATCAAACTTTGGAATTGATTTATTCAAATAATTGGAGAGGGCAGAGTCTGCTGGTATGTATTTTATCGAGTTGTAGCTTCTTTCCAAAATGTTGGTTCCACTGGTGGTTTTTATTCCGACAGTTTCTGCAATCGTTTTAAGGTATTGGAATATATTATTAGAATATTCCCGACTAATCGCAGTGTTTTTGACTATAACCCGTCCCTTCTTATAGTGGTACTTTTTCGTTGAATTTTTGAATGCTATTTCATATTTGTCATTTATTTTATGAAATGATTCAATGCTATCAGTCCGGTCTTTGCCATCAATGAATATTAAGTTTCGTTTTATGGCCATTTTCAATTTTTGTTTGCTTCCGATTTTTCTTTTGAGTTTGAATTAGTGTTTCATCGGATAGAGAAAATATACTGTAAAAGTGTTTATGGTGTTATGCAAATTAATCACTAATGGGTTAAGAGTGATTAAGAAACCATTAGAAAGGAGGTCTGGCCTTTTAAATGCAGATATAGTTGTTGAGCAGAATTATGCTTATTTAAAAGGCTGAGCTCGATGTAAGCTAGAGCCGCCGCGTCCAAAGACTTCAAAGTCATTTGCATCGAGCTTATTGAATATAAGTTTGTCGTTGGCTCAAAAAGATTTATAAGAAATTACCTTGCTTTTCCGAGGCATTTTTTCTTTTGCCTTTTTGTAGTATGATGTTGATATGGTTAATGGAGTTAGCGATTTAAATATGCTCTCATGTTACAGGGTAATGAATGAAAACTGATAGCTAAATTAAGGGGTTGGGGTAAAAATAAAAATGTAATAACATCAATCTTAATGATTGTCGTTGCTTTAGTGACCCCAAATGTTAGCATAAGCTGGGGGTTGAGAAGCTTGGAGGTTTGATGTGGTTTTTATTCGTTAGAGGTAAGAGCTGCAGAATAGATCCAGGTAGATTGATTTTTTTGGATATTGGCCTTACTTTGGGAGGGAATCTATTTTTTTAGCAAGCGACGGATCCTAATGTCAGAAAATCTCACCACTTCCGAACCCAAAACCGAGTCATTTGAAATCCCCATTGAGGCCCCTTCAGAAACTTTCAGAGAGCACCTGAATCAGAATAGTCGTATTTTATTTTCCGGGCCTTTTGGGATTGGGAAAACCTATTTTTTAAATAAATTCTTTGAGGATCATAAAGAAGATTATGCCGCTTTTCATCTATCTCCGGTAAACTATGTATGCCAGGAAAATGAGGATGTTTTTCAATTGATTAAATGTGATATTTTATATCTCTTATTAACAAGGTTTAAGGATCAAATCACCTTTGAAAAAGAGGACGTGAGTAAATGGTTGTCCGCTTCGGCTTTTGTTCAAAAGCGTTTCACCGACCTTTTATTGCCCTTTGTGGGAATGATTCCAAAGTTGGGAAAGCCGGTAAAAGAGGCTGTGAAGGAGCTGATGTCTTTAAAAGCTGAATATGACCAAATTCATGAAGAAATGAAGACTGATGCGGAAAAGGAAGCTTTTGAATTTCTGCAGGAATTTGGACAGAAGATAGGGGGCATATATGAAGATGATTTTATTATTCAAATTATTCGCGGGCTAATCGCTCAACTTCAGAAAAAAGAACTGAAAACCATTCTCATTTTGGATGATCTTGATCGTATGGATCCGGATCACCTTTTTAGAATATTAAATGTTTTGGCTGCTCATACGGACACGCAAAGTAAGGAAAATAAATTTGGATTTGATAAGGTGGTTGTTGTTTGTGATCTGGTAAATGTGCAGAAAATCTATGCACATCGATATGGAGAAGGGGTGGATTTTGATGGCTATATGAATAAGTTTTTTGAGACAAGGCCATATAATTACCATATAGGGGAAGCCTTTAGGTTTGCAATTGGTTCGCTGTTTACAAGATCAAACCTGATGGGTAAAATTCATGAGGATGATTTAATCGCTGGGAAGTACTATCTTTCACTTTTTTTTATCCAAGGGCACCTTACACCTAGGCAGTTGCTGAAATGTAAAATTGTTGATTATAAGTTTATTGACAAGAGAATTTCTTTAACAAAAGAATTTTCTCACAGGCTTGGAGATTTTGAAATTTTTGGGGTAATAGATTTTTTGATTTTCGTATGCGGGTCTTTTGATCAACTCTTTCAGAAAATCAAAGATGGTTTTTTTCGAATTGTTCCATCAGAGGCTATTAGACCTCAATATTTGATAAGTTCGGTCATTCAGCCGTTTTACTATTTAAAAGGAGAGGAGGTAGAACACAATACCTTGGAAATAATCGGGCATAAGGTGAAATTTGAAATTATGCCGATAGCTGGTCGTAGTCATTGGGTTAAAACACTATCGGTTAAGGAGATAGTGGTTGAAGGGCAGGTGCTGTCTAAGGACCTATCACAGCTTGACTCCTTTAATTACTATCCACTCTTCCTTCACCTCCTTACCGTTTGCAAAGAGAAAGGAATCTTTAAGTAAAAAATCCTTCCTAATTCTACTCCATTTTGGACATTCCTAACTTTTGTCAATTTTTTTAAAATTGGAATGAATTATATTTAGCTTAAATTTTTACTGTTTGGTGATTTCGATCTTATGGATAAGAAAAAGCTAACGGAGGCTGATATCCGAACCAAATTTATTACCCCTGCTATTGAAAACGGTTTCTTGGCCCCATTCAAAGTAGTGCCTAAAGGCATTACCATTGATGGGGGATTGAGGGCAACAAAAGGACTTGTAGACAAATATAGTCATGAAATGGAATGATTATTTGAGAAATTGCGGGTTGCTCATGGAAATACGAGTCAAATCTCTTCCCCAAAATGCACTATAAGCCCACCTAATAGCCTTGGATAGTTTTTTAGTAGATATTTAGCTTTGATGAGATTGATCAAATATAAACATTTGGATATTTGACAGTGATATTAGTATTTTTATTTGGCATGAAATGTAGTGCATTAGAACAGGTATGTATAGTAATTACTTAGTAACTACGTTTAACATGGTTGTTTTGTTAGACACGACACACTCTGTAACTTTTATTCAGTAATCTGTATTTAGCAAAAATTTACGGCGTTAAGAAAATATATAATTATAATGGATCAAACCAAGATACATGTTTTTAAAGCAGGCAGTGGAGATTGTCTACTAGTTCAAGTTGAACCAAATACAGAACACGAAATAAATATTTTAATTGATTGTGGATATTCTTATCGAGCCACAATTAAGGATGAGCTACTGAAAACCATTAAGAATAGCTACTCAAAACAACTTCATCGATTCATTATCACACATTATGATGCAGATCATATTCAGGGTGGATTATCATTGATAAAAGAAAATGGAGAAGCCAACAATCCAAAGCTATTTCCTATCAATCAAGTTTGGTTAAACACATTCCGGCATTTACAATTTTCAAAGCGATCTAATGGGAGTAAAAACTCGGCCGAAAACTTAGTTAAAGAACTTGACAAGAAAGATAAGCTAGTAAATGAAATTGATTTTGTAGGTGAAAAGAGTGCAAGGCAGGCGAGCTTGTTAGGTAAAGAATTGCTAGCACTTGGTTATAATTGGAATACAGACTTCTCTAATAGAGCAGTAAGTGCAGAAGAGTTACCTACCGTACAAATATCAAGCGATATATCAATACAATTGCTTACGCCCTCAAATAAGCGCCTTGAAGACCTTGAAAAGGAATTCATAGATTTCTTAAAGACGAAGGATATAATACCAACTGATGAAGATATTCTTGATGATGCTTTTGAGTTATATTGTAAAACCGTAGGGAAAAGCACAGCCGACTTAGTCGGACAAAAGGCAGCTTCAAAGAAGGTAATATCGAAAGAATCCATTGAATATTTTTCAAAGGGCAACACATACTCTCCTGATAGTGCTTTACCCAATGGTAGTTCGATTTCATTTGTGCTAAAAACAAAGAATGAACAATTATTATTTCTTGGTGATGCATTCTCAGAAGATATAGTGAAAAGTCTTAAGCAGATATATAAACAGGAAAAAGGAGAGCAGCTTTATTTTGATGCTATTAAAGTATCGCACCATGGCAGCTATAATAATTGTAGTCCAGAGCTGCTTGATACAATTGATAGTGAGAGATTCATATTCTCAACGAATTCGAAAAGTCATGGACATCCAGATGTAGAAACCATCGCAAGTATAATTAATAGAAAGTTGCCGACAGTAATATCTAAACGAAGTCTGATATTTAACTATAAAAATATTCATCATCTCAAAGAGTTTAAAGACACCAAGCTTCAAAAATTCTTTCATTATGAAATTTGTGAAGCCAATTCTGTTACACTATGAGCAGTTATAAAGATGCAATCTGTCACATAGAAACTGTGTTTGATGATTTTTCTAAAAACAATGGAACTGGTTTTTTTATAGGAGATGGCTTAATATTGACATGTTATCATAACATGCTAAATCAAAAAGAAGAGCCATCTATTTCAAATATTAAAGTTAAATCATACGGTTCGCAATCACCTATTGAATTTGAAATTGGTGATTCTTGCCCTGAATGTGATATAGCTTTACTTAGGAACAAAACGAACAATGATGAAGAGAACCCATCTTTAAGCTTAGTTTCATCAGATATAAAGGAGCAAGAAAAATGGAAATTATTTGGATTTCCAAAAGGTAATACTTCTACAGGCGAAACACTCAATGGAGTTATTCAACAGGTTACGAAAATAAAAACAGATACGATTTGTGATATTGATTTGAACTCATCGACTGAAATTAAAACAGAACATGCTGGACTTTCAGGCTCCCCTGTTATAAGTAGTAGTGGTGAGGTTATTGCTATTTTTCGTCATCAAGATGAAAGAGTTTTACAAGCAGTAAGTGTTAAAAAATGTGCTTCGTTTCTTAGAAAGAATCAAATAGAGGTAAACGCTACGTCATTTAATTCTTTTGAAGAGTATCGAAATGGTTTATTCAACCACTTTGATGGGAATATAAAATCGGACTGTGACTATGAAGCTGATACAATTGTAAGGGAGGTTGATCCTAATACGATTGTAAGTGAGAGAAAAGCTAACCTCTTTTTCCCAGAAAAGAAAGGTAAGTCAGTCAAAGAAATTATATCTCACATCAAGTCCCATAAAGATTGTTGTGAAAATACATTTTGGCAAGGATGGCTTGAATTACTTACTTATGTTCAAATATTGAGGGGTGATTTTAGTGATATTAACAGCATACAATTGACATTAAATGGAATTGAATTAGGTAACTTGTTTTCAGGAGTATCGGAGAAGAGTAAGAAAGTGGATATGAAATTTATTATCTCATTCTTCTTTGTAGAAACAGATTGCTTTTTTAAGGTAGCACAAAAAAGTTTGAGAAATGCGAGCAAGCTAAATGCAAACACCATCTCTGTATTTAATTCCCAAGACAGAAATTTTGATCTAAAACGGTTTACACAAGCAGATAAGGATAAAATTATCACACAAGTAGCAGATCCAACAAATGCGGGTGTTCGAATACCTGATAGAATTCATATTGGTGTACTTCCATTACGAGACCTTTCCACAGAAGTGGCAAGTAGCTCTTCTTTAGAAGATGCAATATTAAACCTATCAAAGTTGATACAAAATGCGATTAAATAGAGCAAAGTACATTATAGATGAACTAAGATCAAATGATCCGGAGAATTGTCCTCAAAAATTAAGATGCTGGATTAAGAAAGAAGAGAAGTATGATATATACATATTTTCGATTCTAATTAAAAATGCATCAGAGTTAAAAAAAATAAAAGATGACCTAAGAGATTTTATTGCTATATATTTTCAATCACAACTCTCACTGGATGTTGAACGCTGGAATATATACCAAATATATTTTTGCGAACAGCCTATCCCATTGCATGAAAAAGTAAATTTAGAGGAAGATAAATTTGCAACACGTAAAATTATGATTGACCAAAATGTCGCACATAATATTAGCGATGAAGAAATGTGTACTTTAATCTATGATGCGATATTTAAGTTCAAGTTTGAATCGACAATTAAGGAGCTCCCTCTTCTATCGGATTGCATATCGGAATCCGAGTTGAAAATAGTTGAATTAGCTGTGTCTGCAAACCTAGAAAATGAAGAACACCTTTCAAACCTTGTAACAAGAATTTGTGATGAATAAAATAAAACGCATTAACATTTCAGATTTTCGTATTTACGAGGATACCCAAGAGTTTAACTTTGAAAATAACGGATCGATAGCAAACCTTGTTGTTCTTTATGCTCCTAATGGTTATGGCAAAACATCTTTTTATGATGCTATAGAATGGTGTTTTAGTGATAAGATTAATAGAATAGGTAACCCCAAAAAGAATGAAGAAGTCAAAGAGTTAGACTACAATGAAGAAATTAAGGATAAAATCATTCTTACCAATAGACAAAGTTATAAACGAGGTAAATTAGGGGAGGTACAAATCATCACTGAAAATGGGCAAGTGCAGAAGACTGTTGCTCCATACACAAGAAAAGGCACTCAAACAAAGTATGACTACCGAGACGGAAAATACACAGGTGATATTGATAGATTCAAACTAATACAACTCCCTGCATTAAATATTCTTTCGCAAGACCAAATTGACTCATTCCTGCGACACACAAATGCAGAAGAAAAATTCGACCAGCTTGATGAATTTGCAAATCAGGTAAAGGATGATCTAGAAAGGTTCAAACAAGTAGATAATGTTTACAAGACACTATCAAAGGAGATAATCAAATTAGGAAGTGACTTAGATACTATAGTAACAAACATAAAACTGATTAAGGTTGACGACTCCACCCTGACTTCTATGAACGATATTATTGGCAAAATAGTAAAGAAAGAAGGAGTTGATTTAAAACTAACATCCCTTAGTAAAGATATTTCCTCTAAAGAATTGGAAGAGTTCAAAGAGAATCTTATTCGGATAACAAATTTGTTTACTAAGCAGTCAGAACAACACCAAAAGAAAATAGAGATTGCAAATGAATTGCTTAAAACATTTGGTGACTTTCAAAAAGATACTAAAGATCTTGGTAAGTGTATAAACACAATTGATTCTTTGAATAACAAAAAGAAGTTATACGCTGATAAAACCGCAATTAAAGAATTGACTGAAAAACAGAGAAAGACAGTAAATGACTTAAGCAGGTTACTCAAGAAATATCAGTTGCTATTTAACTATGCACCTAAAGTCAAAAAGATTTTAGGTGTTATCAATAAGGAGGATGAGTTAATTAAGCGTAAACGAAGCTATCAGCAAAAAGCAAATACAGTAATTGCCAAATTGGACAAGCGTGTCCAAGAACTAGAACAGGATATTGATACACAAACTAGCACTGTAGTCAAATATCAAGATTATATTAGAAGACGTGAGGAGCAAGAAGTAGAACAAAAAAAATATGATCATCATATAGATTTAAATAAAAAGACATTATTAAAAGTAGATGAAGAAATTACCCCTCTAGAGGTAAAGCGTAATGAAGTTATAAAAGAGAGAGACTTGTTTACTCAAATTATTAATAACAAGAAATGGGGTGACTTCAATAAATACGCGAATAAAGATTATAGTCTTAAGTATGAGTTATATGTCCAGTCACTGCTCGACAAAAAGGAGATTGATGAGCAACTAGTTTCTAAAGACAAAGAATTAAAGGCATCAGGTTCACTACAAGAAAACTTAAATCGTATAAAAAAATGGGGTGCTGATTTTTCCGTTCAAACAAACACTAAACCTACTAATGAATCAACTTGTCCATTATGTAATACCCCATTCAGTACGCTTCAATTACTACTAGATGCAATCGAAAAAGATCGTATCGATGCTTTAAACATTCCGAAAATTGAAGATGAGATTAGAAAACTAAGTGAAGCGAAGGGTAAATTGTTGGAACAGATCACCAATATTGAAGTGTCATTTACTGATACCATTCACCAACAAGTTAAAAAAGTGAATGAGCAACTTGAAAGTATAAATAAAAAGCTCGAAGATTTGGCAAAGCTTCGTAGTGGTTATGCTTTGGAGATAAAAACAGCAGAAAGTAAAATCGAGAAACTTGTACAAAAAGAATCAAACGCTATTTCTAGACTAACCATTCCTAAAAATATAAAAGCAGAGGAATATTCACAGTATATTCAAAATCAAGTTAAGAGATCTGAGCAGAGCAAATCTCACATAAAACACAATATCAACAGTTACAGATCTTTGGTGAGGTCAATAAAAAGTGTTGTTTCTAATTATGAAATTGAGATTAGTAAAAGTCATGCTGAAATTTTTACGTTACAAAACAACAACAATTTTCTTGAGTTTACCAAACACCTAAAAGAATGTAACATTGATACTGAAGAAGCTGTATCATCTGATTTTAAGTCCAAGTATATTGATGTAAAAGAAAAAGAAAAGGAAGAACAAAAGGATTTACTATCCGAGAATGAAGGAAAAATCAATATTCTCTCAGAGAACATCACTAACCATAAGTGTGAGGTTCCTGAAGAGTTGATTTCTGGAAAATTAGTTGAAGAAGAAATCAAACGCAAAAGCTTAAGTGAATCTATTAATTCATTTACATCAAAAATAAAACTAATTAGCTCATCTGAGATTCAATCCTTGGAACAACTTAATAAATTGATTACAGCAGAAAGGAACAAAAGTGATACGCTAAAAGAAGTTCATGATAATATTGTATTGCTCACATCAAAAGCAGAGATAGTAGATAAGCAGATAAACAAGAAATTACTTGAGAAACAGCAACAAGATCTTGAGAAAAAAATAGGCAAATACAAAGGTGCCTTTGATAAAATCGAAGGTGCGCGTAATAGTTGTATTGCTCATATCCAAAGGGGTATTGAAACAACCTTTAACAAGAAGGTTATTAATGAAATATATAATCGAATAGAACCTCATCCAAGTCTAAGTGAAATAGATTTTAGAGCTGAAATTGGAGACAAAGGTCCAAGGCTTGCTATTACAGCTAAAGGAGGAGGGGATGAGATAAATCCAAACTTATTCCTAAGTGCTGGACAGGTCAATATATTATCTCTAAGTATCTTTTTAGCGAAGGCATATGAATATGGTAGCGAAGTTATTAGTACTATTTTTTTGGATGATCCTATTCAAAATCTTAGTGACATAAATATACTTTCCTTTATTGACGTTCTGCGAACATTGACGCAACATGATAATAAACAAATTGTAATTTCTACTCATGATGAAAAGTTCTTTAGATTATTGCAGAATAAAATGCCTGAAGAGTATTGTAATACAAAGTTTATTGAGTTCGATGCTCCGGGTGTAGTCAAACGTTATAGTAACAACTGAGTGTTAAATGATAATACCGGCTCATAAAGCATATTTTTATTCCAAAAAAGGCATGTAAAAGTTCTGTTTATGGTCATGTCGTTAAACTTCAAAGAAGTCAATTGTACGATCGACCAGAGTTGGTGGTAAGGTGAGAAGATAGAGATATTCTTCCCCTACCATCTCTCAGAACTGCAAGAAAACCTTTCAACTTATATCGCTCTTATCATACAGAGTCATATAGAAAAAAATTCCATGGAACATTGATAACCTATGGCTTAAGGGGAAAAAGGCTTTCGATTGTAATTTGATCAATCCTAAAAGAGAATCAATTCTGTATACCAATTTCATAGGGTAAGTCATTTCCTTAAATGGGTAAGTTTTTTTTTAATATTAATAAAATGACCATACTTGAAAATATTTTAGACCTGCGCCAAGAAGATTGGGACTACTACGCGTCGGTTGATGGGAAGTATTTAGAGAACCCATTTTCCTCCTACATTCCTCATCGGGAATTCATTGAACGATTTTTTGAAAGAGCAGGTAAGGAAGGCGTTTTGAGGTCAATTAACCCTCAACTGAGCCCACAAAATGGAGATATTGAACATACCAATTCCATTTTCTTTTTAGGGATTTTATTGGCGAAAACGTGGAGAAACGATTCAAGTTCTTTCTTTATTGGAGAAAGCCCTTTGGGGTATCAAATTTTTCCTTTTCTTTGGTTTTTGATCTGTTTAACGCATGATTTAACCACGGATGTAGAAAATGAGGATCAATTACTTGAGTCTATTAGAGACATTGAGACCCTTAAACAGCATCTTAAATGTAGGCGTATCTTGCCTTTGAAGGACATAAATTCAGTACCTGATGTGTTATTAAATGCAATCCCCCATTATTTAAATTGGAAATTAAATAACCCTCCTAAAGGTCTAGAAAAGCATGTAGATCACGGCATATATGCTGGGTTCAAAATGTATGATAAATTAGTGAAGAATAGAGAATATAGACAAAGACGCATTCGGGAGAAAAAGGAAAAGAAGAGCCTGTTTTGGCAAAAAGAGCTGAATGAACAATATGCTAAAGCTTCACAAGTCGTCGCAACGCACAACATTTGGTTTAATAATCCGGACTACAATAAGGAAAATGGTTTAGATGATTTGAATAAGCAAGAAAATGTCCGATTTGATGATTATCCATTGTATGTACTTTTTTGTATAGTTGATACCATTGATCCTGTTAAAAATGTGTGGAGAAATTATCAAGGTGCTAAAATGCCACACTCAGAAAAAATTCTAAAGGGAATAGCGATTAATGTTGGGGAGCGCAGTCTGACAATGCAAAATAAGGACTTAACAGAGGCAGATTTTAATCGAATCCGTTTGGCAACAGCATCTTTACCTTCATGGCTCGCTGTAAGTGTTCATTTAGATAATGCCTCAATTAAAATAAATATATTAACCAAATGATTTCATTTGATGGATTTTTTCAATTTAGATGCTCTTAAAAATTATCACTTAGGAGTCAGGAACCAATACAGGTCAGACAGCAAGGAGACGGCTTGTTATTTTGACACAAGATCCAAGCTTGAATATTTTATTTCCCTATTGAACGAGCAAAGAGGGGAAGAGTTTGATTTGAACTATTCTGAAAAGCCGAACAAACAGGCTGGTCAAGGGAAAGGCTTTGTTTTGAAGGAATATATTTTAAAGGGATTTTTACCGAGTGATTTAATAGTTAAATGGCAAGACGTCATATTTATAAAACTATGCTTTCATTCATTTGAAGCAGGGAACTTCACCTTATCCTTAGATGTTGATTGCAATTTTAAACACGAATTAAGTAAAAAAATCAACAGAGGTGATTTACAAGATTTCGGTCACTACTCAATATCGGTAGATAATGAATTTCCTCGCACTTGGGAAGACTTGGTCTCTCTTTTCGCACCTGAAGTTGAAAAAAAAGTGATTCAACTTAGGGATTACATAAGCGATTTGAATAATCAACCGAAAGAAAAAGAAAGCGTATTGAGGTCATACCCCCTCAATCAAATCCTCTATGGCCCTCCAGGTACTGGAAAGACCTATCATACCATCAACAAGGCTCTGAAGATTATCGATGGTAATATTCCCGAAGAGCAAGAAGAGCGCACCGAGGTAACCAAACGCTTTAAGGCATTAAAGGAAGCAGGCCAGATCGTTTTCACTACTTTCCACCAGAGTATGACTTATGAAGATTTTGTGGAAGGGATCAAGCCTGTTTCTGATGATGGTGAAGTCAACTATGATGTCCAACAAGGAATCTTCAGGCAAATTTGTGCCAATGCTTCTGCTGTTGGTTCGAAAAGTATTGGGAAGATAAATTTTAATCAGGTAGACTATTATAAAATGTCTGTTGGAGGCAGGCATCGAAAATCTTTACATGATTGGAATGTTCAAAATGAAACGTTGAGCTTAGGCTACGGAGGAAAGGAGTCTTTAGAGAAATATATCGGGATAAAAGAACAAAAGGAATTTCGAGAGAGATTTACCAAGGACCATCCTGAATTGGTCGAAGAAACGAATTTCCACGCTACCGCCGCTTATCGTTTCTTAAAAATGAAAGATGGTGATATTGTGGTGGTTTCTTTGGGCAATCATGTCATAGACGCAATAGGTGTTGTTAGGGGAGATTATTATTTTGATGATGATCATGAATTTCCTCATCCGCACTTCAGGAAGGTGGAATGGCTAGCCACAGATATGAATGCCAGTCCTTCCAGGTTTATAAAAAAGAATCTTTCTCAACAGACAATTTATGAGTTTTATTCTGCTGATGTTAAAATTGATGCATTTGAGGAAAATTTCAACAATAGGCCAAATCCAGTCCAAAAGCCATATGTTTTAATCATCGATGAAATCAATCGAGGGAATGTTTCTGCCATTTTAGGTGAACTAATTACGCTTTTGGAACCGGATAAAAGGCTGGGAGCATCAGAAGAGCTGAAAGCAACGCTTCCCTACAGTAAGAAAGAGTTGGGTATTCCTTCCAACCTTTACATTATTGGCACCATGAACACCGCTGATCGAAGTGTTGAAGCCCTGGACAGTGCCCTGCGTCGCCGTTTTCATTTTGAAGAGATGCCTCCAAAATATGATTTACCGGCCTTGAACAAAGTTATTACAGGCTACAGTTTAGGTTCATTGCTCCAAACCATCAACGAACGAATAGCAGTGTTGCTGGACCGTGATCATTTGATTGGACACGCCTATTTGATCAATTGTACTTCTGAAAAGGATCTTGAGAATACATTCCAGCGCAACATCATCCCATTGTTGCAAGAGTATTTCTATAGTGACTATGAAAAGATTGCTTTGGTATTGGGGGAAGGGTTTTGCAAGGAGAAGGAGCATCAGGTTGTTTTTGCTGGTCAAAAGAACTACTCCCACGCAGGAAATAAACAGTATGAGTTATTGAGCCCTACCGGTGACGTATTCAAAGAAGCCATAAAACGATTGATGAATGGCTAGAATCACCATTTTTGAACATGGGCAATTAGAGGTTGGCCATACCTATGCTGGCGTGCAGTTTACCCAAGGACATTACGATGCCTTGGGTAAATTCCACCGCCAACAAGCTGAAAAAAATGGAAAGACGGATTATTTTAGTCTGCTTTTTGGTGCAGTGAAGTTTGCTCAATATGTGGGTGTGTTACAGGTCGGGGAGCTTACCATAGAGGTGTTGCCCAAGGCAGACCAGGATACCGGGGAAGGATCTGAAGCAAACTACTGGCGTAATCAATTGCTACAAATGCTACGTGCCGTCGGTACTTTACCCGTGCAGGCCCCATCCTTTTCCAGTCTGCACGTGCAGCAATACGATATCCTGGAGCTATATTTTGAGTTATTTGTGAAAGAGGTAGATGCATTGATGCGCTTAGGCTTGATAAAGCAGTACCGGCAACAATCATGCAATACCAAAGCACTCAAAGGAGCGCTGTTATTCGGGCAGCATCTGCAACAAAACCTGGTACATCAGGAGCGTTTTTATACTCACCATACCGTTTATGACCAGCAACATCTAATGCATGAAATCCTTTTTGAGGCTTTGATATTGTTACAGCGCCTGTGCAAAGGCCATGCATTGCAGGGACGCATTGCACGGCTATTGCTTGATTTCCCGCCACAGCAACGTATCAAAATCAATGAAGGTACTTTTTCAAAATTAAGTTTTGGCCGGAAACAGGCTCCCTATCAGCAAGCGATTCACATTGCAAAACTGCTATTGTTAAACTATCATCCGGATGTTGTTTCTGGGCAGGAAGATGTGTTGGCTCTTTTATTCGATATGAATGCTCTTTGGGAACGCTTTGTCTTTGTCAACCTTCAACAAAACCCGGATTGGGAGGTCCGCGAACAAGTTACGAAGCTTTTTTGGAAAGGGGGTAATAACTCCTCTGACATGAAGGCCGATATTGTCTGTCGGCACAGACACTCACAGCGGGTTGTGGTTTTAGATACCAAGTGGAAAAATATTAATGGTAATGCTCCAAGTCCGGAAGATTTGCGCCAAATGTATGTTTACGCAGATTATTATGGTGCCAGCCGGGTGGCATTGGTTTACCCAGGAAAAGAGGATAACCGTGTTTATGGGAAATTCCAGAAACTTTGTGACGGGCAGGAGGAAAAGGTTTGTGAGGTAGTTCAGATAGCTCCAAAGGTTGCCCTAAATCAATGGGGAAAGACTATAGCAAAGCTTTTATTTTTCGAGACTGCTCCATATGGTATTTAAACTTAAGAGGTGCCGAGTAAAATAGGATTAGAATCGGGAGAGTGGGCAAATATTTGCTTAACCTTGCTTGAGGCGATTTGAAGTTAAGAGGAGTGTTTTTGAAGGTTTCGAACAGGTGAGTGAGGATTGTATTTTTGCGAATATTATTTACATTCATTTGTTTAAATTCATGCTAACAATTTATTGAAATTGTATATATTTTTATTCGTTTTTAGTTGTGTGTTGTTTCGCTTTTTTTAACTTTAAAGTGAATCAATTTTTTATTACGCTGGGAGGTGTTTTCCCTCCCGAAAAGCACAACTATGATGAATTACTCTTATTTCGATTACTACAAAGCGAATATTCGTGAAAAGGAAATTTTCAGGGGATATTCCAATAGCGATGGGGAAAAGCTGGATGAGTTAAGCCTTAGACGTTTGCAGGCTGGTTTTAAGTTGGTCCCTGGTGGAACAGGATGCGGAAAGACCTCATCTATTCATGATGTTATGATGGACAGGACGATTGAACAGCCCAAGTTTATATACTTGGCTAACCGCGTTCAGTTGGTGAATGAGGTCATGCAAGGGCCCAAAGAATATGATGCTGACTATGCCCCTCTGATTGCTCCAGCAAATAACGATCAAAAATACCAGGGCAAAGGACCTTATTACATTAAGCTATTTGCTGATAGTAGTATGTTTGATGCTATTACGGAGGATGAGCTAAACGATATGCTGGAAAATCCACTAGTATTGTCAATTCTTAAAAGTAAGAAAGGTAAGCGCCTGAACGCACAACACCTCAAGCTCAAGAAATTGCATGAGTCACGCCGTGAATTTCATGATCGTGGTGCAATTAGTCAGGACACCGAAGATTACCAGCGGGAGGCCATGCAGTTTTTCAAAACGATCATGACATTGTCCAATAGACTTCAGCGTGCAACGAAGAAAAAGAAAGAAGGTGCCAATGAAAATTTCAGGCATATTCATTCTTATCTAAAGGACTTGTATGTCATCCGTAAAATGTTTCCTTACATCGACTTTATGGATGAAAAGATTAAGCGTAAAAAGATTCTGGTAATGACTATTCAGAAAGCATTTTACGGTTGTTTTGATGGAGAGCGTAAGGTCAGTGTAGCCACTTGGAAAGACGAGCGACGTTTTACTTCAAATCAGATAGTAAAGGGAGAGCGGCGTCCAAAATCGATTGGTATAACTGGGATTAATCGATCAGCAGTAATCTTTATGGATGAGTTTGATTATCTGGAGAGTACCTTGGTGGGCTTGCTTTGTAGTGATTTGAAAGTGAAAGACTGCAAGGATTTCGTCGCAATGTTTCATCGTGCTATGCGTAATGATAAACTCCCTTCTGATTTGTATTTTGGCAAGTTTCCTGAGTTACGGAAAGATATCGATAGGGTGGTCGAAAGAATCGAAACTTCCTTAAAGAAAATTGATATTAACTTCCCCTTGATTAATCATTTTATCATGGAGGATGAAGAGCTTGAGGACCCAACGATTTTTCAAACACGATCCTCTATACCGTCTGTTAGAATTAAGATGGAGGAGAGTAAAACATGGGAAGGTTCGTTTAATATCCTGAAGCAGGAATCTGACGAAGTAGACTCCAACTTACTGATTTTTCTAGATCTGATTAAATCAAGTGTCTCCAATATTCTTCGGTTATTCAAGACCATACATTTGGCCAGTCCTGACCTCTACTTTGAAATCTTGGACCATTGTTATCGCATAAATCCTCAATTTCAACAAGTTGTTCGACAGTCAAATCAAATACCAGCAAAAACGAAGCAGAGAAGTACCCAACGTTCCACTTATATGGCGGAAGGTTTTTCGAATTTCGAAATTACCCGATTAAATCACGAATCTTCGCCTCATGGCATTGATATTGATTTGTTAGCCGTTTATACCACAGCGGAATGGTTTCTTTACACATTGTGTCGAAATAATATGGTATTTGGTATGTCCGCGACAGCCATTTTGGAGCGTCCGTTGGGTAATTTTGATCTTTCATGGTTGAAGGAAGAGCTTCACGATTCGAAGCTAAGCGAGCAAGATAGAAATTTGTGGGAAAATGGTGGGTATTATTGGGCCTACTATGATATTTCTAGGGAAGAGCAGGCCAATATCCATAGTATATCCTTGGAAAAGGCGCAAATTCGTGCTAATAAAGTGAAGGTGGTTGATAATACCGTTGACCAAAATCATGTGCTGATCAAAATGCTCAATAAGGCATTTATCAATAGAGGGGTTGAATCCCTGAACAATCCCTTTCGGGCAGATCGGATGTTAAACTTTTTCGCCATCATGAACAATTCCGTTGATTTGGAACATCATCTGGTATTCGTAGAGTCGATGAAGCAAATCGAACATGTGTTGGATGGCATTCGAAAAAACCGGAATTTATTTTCCAAAATAATAACAGTCGGGGAGGTGATGAATAAATACTTCTCTTGCTACACTGTTAATTCGCAAGGCAAACAATTCAATGTGCTGTTGGTGGATGCGGCCTTCAATAGGAAATTGGAAAATAATGCCGAAATGAGGCGGGAATATGAGCAGTTATTCGTTGGGGACTCTGCAGATAGTTCTGCAGTTCCACTTATTTTTGTGACGACCACCTCTACAGCCTCAAATGGTGTAAACCTTCAGTTTCACGAAACCTTTGAGGATTTTAATCTTCGCAGGCCCTACAATAAGGATTTTACTCATATCCATATTATTGATGCGAAGCATTTTTTCTTCTCTGGAATTGATCCGGAAGCGGACTACCAGCAAATACAATCCGCTAAAGCAATGAATATTTATAACGTTTCCAAGCTCTATTATGTAGCCAAGGCAATTTCTTACCCACAGTTGGAAAGAATAGTGAGCAAACCTGCAAGTTTGGGTCATTTTAATATTCAGTACAAAAATACAGATCATGCCAAGATAGAGCAATTGACGGTCATTATGCAGCAATTAGGACGTATTGAGCGGTGTTGGGCAACAAGTTTGGACCAATATATACACCTTTCAGATTCTGTTAAAAAGCTGATGAAGGAAATTATGGAGGATGAGTACACTTACCACAAAGTAATGGGAAATGTAGATTTGTACTCGGAGAATATTCGCTCTTTTCTACAGCAAATTGACACAAAACTGTGGCAGGAGAACTATTTGGATGAAATGATGCGGGTTTCCATTAGAGAACAAAATGGAATGTCCAAAAAGTTTATAGACCTAATGGTCGATGACAACTCTAATGTCCGAAAGGGAAATATTAGGGGAGAGCAGGCTGATCAAAAAATACGAGATTGGGAGGTATTTGCGGACGCGGTCATGAAGCATGATTTTATGAATCGTATGCTAAAAGACAGTCCGCATGTTTTCAAGTCAAACGAAATGGCTTTGGGTTATATCAAAAGGGATGACAATCTCAACATTTACCCAGTATCGAGTACGCACCCAGATTCGTGGGAATGGAATCTGAATTCGGTTTATAAGATGGTCAATGAAAATATGGTCATTTCACACCATTTTGATCTAAAAAAATACGAAAAAGGATTCACAAATATTGGGACGTATTTTGTCCCCTACATTTGGCAGTCCATTATCAAGGGGCGCGTTGGGGAGGAGATTGTTAAAGCTTTACTACGAACCCCATGGCTTCCTGAAAGGGCGGCATCCTGCGGAAACGGACAGGAAACACTGACAAAGGTAAAGTTCGATAAGAGACAGGCTAACCCCTTGTTCGAACTTACGGATATTAAGATCACCGGCATACCCTGTTTTATTGATGTGAAGCATTATTCAGAGTACTCAATTAATGAGCTTTTTGCTTTAAAAGAGGGTACGAAGATGAATATTGAACATATTGAGAAGAAAATTGGTACGACCATGGGGGCGCTCCGTAAAAATGCCGGTCCTAAGGCCAAATTAATCTTCATAAATGCCGCTTATGCTACAGATTACATTCCTCGGTACTTGACTCATGGATATGATGATACAGGTAAAGTCGAATTGCATGCAGTGCAAAGTTTTCAGGAAGCGGTGATCATATGTATCCCATCAGTTTTGGAAAATGTTTATGACAAGGAATCCAAGCAGCGTCCTTACCTGACCAAAGGATTTATTCGTTTGGTTCGTGAGTTAAATAATGCACAAGCTTTTTTATAATCCCAAAAAGAATTTTTTATGCCAGAGCGCAAGTTAATATTACCAGAAAGACGACTAACCAACGTTTTTCAATTAGATATAAAAGAATTGATCGCAAAATTTTTTGAGTCAGATTTTGAGGTTCACTCTTACTCGGTGAAATCTTTCCGAAATAAGGGAAGAGATGCGTATGCGGAGCTTTACAGAGAGTTTAAACAACAGGTAGATCATGCTTTTTATTTTTGGTCTCATGCCCAACCTGATGCATCGATTTTTACTTTGTCCAGAGGTAATGAGCAACTACCTGTAATTAATTTATTTGATCAGGAAGTGCGTCCTGTATTTCGAGAGGATTTGCCAGAGCATGTCGTGATCAAATTACTGATGATGTCTTATGAGTATGTCAAGGGAGGAGAAGAACGCAGGTATTATAGCCATCGGCCCATTATTCGTACAGGAGGAAGCGATAGATGGTTAGAGTGTATGAACCTCGAGCCTTCATTGGTTGAAGGTAAACCGGAGTTAGTTTTAAGGGCGTCTGTGGGGTTATATGCAAGGGTCAATAGTAAATCAAAACCAGGGGATCGTTTTGAAAGATGCCTGAGAGAAGAAAATGGGGAGATTGTGGAAGGCCTGGTACTTGCTCCGAAGGAGAAATGGGATGAACTTAAAAGCGCTGGCAACTTATATGAACGAAGGGTTATTCAAGGAAAGAAACCAAATTCTAACTGGTATACGTTGGACTATGATAAAAAGCATCTTAGTAGAGGCTGGGCGTTATATCATTTCATGCATGGCTTTGTCGAGTATATTTCCAATACTTTTGGCCAAAACTTGATTTGGATTAAGGAGGATCTTGAAAACTGGGAGTTTTTACAAGGGTCATTGGAGAGCCGGGTGAATAAGGCCAAGACGGAATTGCTACCGATAGAATGTTTGGGGGAACTACCAGTGTATTTAAATCTAAATCGTCAATATGGACAATTCATTCATCAGGGAGATGTGAAAGCGGCTTTTACTTCTGTGATGAAAAAGTTCAATGAGAAGCAGGAAAGAAATATCCAATTTAGGTTTATTGACAATTTGGAGGGTAATGATTTCGCTTTATGTCTTCAGGACGCCAATTTATCGGATTTTGATGAGGAAAATAAGGAGCAAAATTTACGTGCTTTTGGCCTAGAAGATCCTAAAAAGTTATTGTATACTTCGAATAAAGCGATCGCTCTACAGTCTATGGTGATCAATCCCAATTCTGGAGAAAAATGGGATAGCCTGGAGGATTTCCATGATTACGACCTTACCAATACCAAGTTCGAGCGAAATCTTATTCAGGCTAAAATTCCAGTTTCTCTGAATGAGTTATTTAAGAAAACCATTTTAATGAAAAATTGGCCTGTCGATACCTTACCAGAGTATAATAATAATGCTCAAGTGTTTGAGAACTATGCTTATTATTATGACTATGGGCTACTGTATTTTGAGCGCAATTCGGAGGGACGTCCAGTTGCGGTTTATAAAAAATGTAAGGATGAAGCGGTTTCCAATGTAAGGGAATATCTTTTGCCCCTTCTAGAGAAGTTAAATATTCCTCAAGAGCGATTTTTTGAAGTATTGGGGAGTAACAAGAGGCGGAGGGGAGATGCTGAAACAAACCAAGCGAGGCGCTATCTGGTGTTGTCTCAAGGGGGCTTGACGGAAATAAAACCCACAGCAATCAGGCCGTTACCTGATTATGAGTTGGCAATTTCAAAATGGGAAGAGACTCCGGCAAAGTATAAAGATAGGCTCGATGAGGAAACAGGAGAGCTGATAGAGCGGGTTCAGGTGAAGCCGAAGCTAAGTAAATCCAAAACGATCATTGGGCATAATATGGGGATATGGCTGAATAGGAAAGACAGGAAATACACCATTGGGTTGTCCCAGTCTCCGGAAAAGGCTTTAGATAAGGCCGCTGTAGAGTATGAAGTAATTGACTATTTGGAGACTAAATGTGATATACAACCATTAATAAATTCAATGCTTAACAGGCATGTGAAGTATAAGTCATTCTCGACCCTACCAACGCCATTCGATATTCTGCGGATGTTCCAAACGGACCTAAAGGATCGCTTGCCGAAAGACGAGGCAGTTGGTTCAGGGCGAAATAAGAATTATTCATTACCATTCTAAATGGCTTTGAGTTTGTAAAATAGAGTCATCGGGAAAATTCGATGGCTTTATTTTTTGTGAGTCAAGGGGTAATTGTTCCGGCCAAGCTTAAAAAACATAGTATCGATTCCTCTGAAAGGCATTTAAGGACTTTAAAACTAGGTGTTTGAAAGCGAGAATGCCGCCTTTGAAGCCAATAAAGAGCGACTTGTGAATTTTAATTTTTATATATTGTTCCATCAAGAATGAAGGTGGGGCTATTTTAAATTTTTTAAGATGACTAATAACCAATTTTTAAGTGATGACGCTATTAAAAGAGCGGATCAAGACTTTTTGAATCGTGCCAACTTTGCTGAAAGATTAGCAGATTCTATCCTTACACAAAGAAATGAAGGTAGTTTAGTAGTAGGCTTGTATGCTCCTTGGGGAGCGGGTAAAACATCTGTACTTAACCTTATCAATGCGAGGCTAGAGCAACAGGAGAAAGTTATTGTAGCTCATTTTAACCCTTGGCAAGTGAATTCTCAGGAGGAGATCTTAAAGAAGCTCTTCCTATTGATTGGTCAAAGTATTGGGGAAAAACTGAAGGGTTCGAAAGAAACTGTTAAAGAAACTGTCGATCAAATTGGTGGGTTAGTAAAAGGAGCCAGTAGTATTTTGGGCTTTCCTATTGATATATCTGGCATATCTAAAGCCATAGGTGATACAAAATTGGAAGATCTTAAAAATAAGATTTTTAAGTTGATGACTGAATGGAATGGAGGCCAATTAGTAATTATCATCGACGATATTGACCGACTGGATAAAGACGAATTATTTTTTTTATTCAAAACCGTCAAACTTACCGCCACTTTTCCTAACACGGTGTACTTGCTTTCCATGGACGATAAGATGGTGGCAAAGGCAATTACGAAGAGGTTTTCGGATGGAGATGAAGCTGCTGGGGAAAAGTTTTTGGAGAAAATAGTTCAAGTGCCAGTGAGAATTCCAAAATCGAGGTTAGGTGATCTTGGGGATTTTACAATGAACAAGATTCTTGATGCCGTATCCAAATTTGACGAGCCCACAAAAAGCTATTTGTCGGACGAAATGAAACAAGTGTTCATTAGTAAATTTAGAGAACTGGTGTTGCCGAACATAGGTACACCTAGGATGGCGATTAGGTATGTAAATGCCATTTCATTAACCTGCGGTTTAGTCAAAGATGAAGTTAATCATTTGCAATTTTTATTATGTGAGGCATTAAAGATATTCTTTGCCAAAGAATATGAATTTGTTAAAAATAATCCGGATTGGTTTTTAATGAATAAAATGGGTAATCACCAAGTTCGGGTACCTACTGAGGATCAAGAAAAGTTACGTCGGCAGTTACGGTTAGAAATGAATTACTCTGAAGAACAGGAAAGTTTATCTATTAAGCTTTTGAAGTTCCTATTCCCCAATTTTCGAAAGAATATTTCAGGAAATCAGTTTTCTATATCCTTTGGTGAGTCAAGCTATGAAAAAAGCATTTCTCAATCGAGGTATTTTGATCGATACTTTTCATATAATATCGCAAAAGGGGAATTGGCTGATGCCGATTTTGACCTCTTTTTACTAGAAATGGAGGCGTTATCAGAAGAAGACACGAAGGGCAAACTGTTGGATTTGATTTATCCATCAAAACAAAAGGAATTAATTCACCATTTGTATAGATGTCAGGGCGCGATAGTCGAGGATTGGGAAAAGGGTAAGAAGCTTATTCGAAGTCTTTGTCTTTTTGAGTTGGGTTTTTGGGGAAATGTGGGGGAGTATTCCGAACGATCGCGAGTTTATAGTTTCATCCACGATTGTTTTAAAAGTAGAGCAGATAAGGTACTTTCGGATGAGGACTTTACTTTTCTGGAGGAATTACTGAGCAGTTCTTTTAAAGAGGTTTCTTGGCATATTTTTAATTGGATTAAATCAAGCTATAATTACGGAGAGCAGTTTATCTCAGAGAGGCAACTAAATGATATTTCAGTAATCCTTATGAATAGGTATGTTGATGAAAGTGGAGACCCTCCTTTTTATATTGCCTATGAAGGGGATTCAAACCTCAATAAATTTATTTGTCAGACGATGAGACAACAGGATTCTGAACGGTTATCGAGAATTTTAGAGAAAAGTTTTGAGGAGGATTCCGAAAATAGGGTAAAAAGCTTTTTAAGAAACTTCGAAAATGCCATTCGTACGAATGGTCGTCAATATAGGTACAATTTGGAGAGTGGGTGGTTTGAAGAGATAAAAGGTTATACTCCCTCTCAGGTTTTATTAAGAATTATTAATCACGTGGTTGATATTGATTCGGAAGAGGTGGTATTTTTTGGTGTGGGCGATGAACGAATTACCAAGGGTGAGGGGCAGACAGATTTAAACTTACTTCGCCAGTTTAAGCATTTTTGTGCAGAACAGGGGATTACTCTTGATACTGAATTGGCAGATGAATAGTTATTAAAATGAGCTCCTTAGACTATTGGGGAGCTCATTTTTGTCTATATCTCCATTCTCAAAGCTTTGGCATAAATACTGATAACCTAAATCCCATCCCAATAATCACTATCCATTTTACGGATATAGAGGGTTTGTTCATTCTGCATACCAAAGCCGAAATCATAAATGTATTGTGCCAGTTGTCGGCCGTCAATCAATACAAGGGTTACATGATTGGCTACTTCAGCGAATTCAATAGCACCTTTGGTAAAGGAAGAAGTCGTAATAAAAACACCTTTATTAGCACCTACACCAGCAAGGGCACCTACAAATTTTTGAATTTCCTCTCGACCTACGCTGTTTTCAGGTGCGTAACGTTTTGCCTGTATATGAATGCGCCCCAGCCCTAAAACATCCTCTTTGATGATCCCATCAATCCCACCATCATTAGTGGCTTGGGTAACCTGACCAGCATTTTTTACCGTCCCGCCATAGCCCATTTTTTCTAAAAGCTTTACGACAATCTTTTCAAAGGCAGTGGGGGATTTTTCTAAAATGGTATTCAGGATCTCCTCATAAATGCTCTCTTTAATATTTTGAAAAGCCAGCTCCAGTGCTTCTTTTGGCGTTTTGCTTTCTTCCTCAATGATGTTTACTGACGATGGATTGGGAGCCTTTAATGCTTTTCTTTCTTTTGCTCTTTCCCTAACGGCTTTTTCCACTATTTGATGCAGGTCATCAGGCTGTTGCAAAGCCAATCTTCCGGCCTCATTAATGACATATATGCCTCTTTTGGGCTTGGATAATAAGCCCGCAATCCGCAGGTGTGAAAGTGCCCATGAAATGCGGTCCAGAAAAACCTTGCCGTTTCCGGATGCATATTCCTGATTGATTTCTTCTTCGCTGAGATTAAAGGTTTTGGCCAGCGGCAATTCAAAGTCTTTATTGGTCAGCTGGCCTTTGAGATCCAAAAGCTTTAGAGCGGGCAAGCGGATTTCATCGTGTTTAGGGATGGGCATTTGCAAAAAATTAAAACTTAAAAAAGTAAATTAATAAGAATAATAGTGAGAAAAAATGACTTTAGTTTGCTGGATCTGGTAAAGTTTGGTCGTTTACCAACTTTATGGGTACTCCGTTTATGGATTTTTTTCGAATTTTGGAGTGGTCGAATACCTCCGATGCGCTTAAAATAGACAAAAAAGTGCGCCGTGAGCCTCTCCTTCCCGAAGTGCAAAATTTGCACTTCGGGGAAAAACAAAACCCATTGATTACTAATAGTCCATTTTTTAAAAAACTAATAGATTTTGATTGGGAGTATCATAGTATCGGTCCCAATGATTTCATCAGTGTATTACAAGGGTTTTTGGTTGGTGGTTACAGAATAACAAGAAGGATTTACCAAGCACATCACTTTATTCTTGATGTCCCTAAAATAGTCGAAAAAGGGCGCTGGGAGCCTCTCCTCCCGAAGTGCAAATTTTGCACTTCGGGGAAATACAGTACTCAATTGATAACTTTTCAGGGGAAGCAGGGTAATGATGGCGACTGAATTAGCTCGCCTATTTTGGGACAATACCTTAAAAGGGAGGGGAAGAGTATATTTGGCTGAGGACATCATATGCTTTCGCTTCATCTCCTTTAAAGTATTTAATAAAAAATAGGAATTGATCCTCAATGGGGCGCCCCGGTGGACATAGCGCTTTGAAATAATCTACATCAATGCTTTTGTTGATATACTGAATCCTGTCACAAACCTGAGCGTCATTCAGAATGAGGTCTGCGATGTCAGAACCGTCATTGATGGTTTCGCCTATCTGGAGCAGGCGAAAGTTGATATGGAGATGTTGGGCTATTTCATGTCCTTTTTCATACCAGTCTGCACGGCACTGTTCTGAAAAATCGGGTAGCAGGTAAACGGTTCTGCCTAATAAGGGGCTGCATTTTTCAATCTTCAGTCCATTGGCTCCTTCCGAAGAAAGCCAGATATATTGTGGCATCCAAAGCCAGCCCAAAACGGCATTCTTAGCGCTTTCAGTAATGACGATCTCATCATGTGTCCCAATTTGATGGAGCTGATGCTCTCCGAAGAAACACTGTTCCAGCTCAAAATTGGGATTCAGTTTATCCTCTTTTTTCAGAAGGCTATGCACCCAATTAATCCTGGAATGCCCGTTAGTTTTTACCCTTTTCAAATCCTGTCCGTATTGCATCACTTTGCCAGCTTTTAGGCGGAGGTCAGCGTCCATTTGCCAAAAAATAGTTGCTCCTTGCCACAGGGGTGAGGTTCCGATCAGGAAGTTATTCAATACCTTTTGTGCAGCTCGATTACCGAATAGTTGCTGAATACCTTTTGTAAAGTTGTCCTGCCCATGCAGACTACTGTGACATAAATGAGTCGGCAGGGTATGCTTGGGTTTTGGGATGAATTTTTTGGGCGTTTCCTCGTTTGCAGCACGCTTCAGAATAGGAGGGTCCGGTTTTTTTATCCAGAAGGATTTTTCAGGGATTAAATGATAGCCGCAGCTTTCCTGTCGGTCGCATCGGCCATATTGTTCGGGTAGGTATTCATCTTTTTCGAAATTATAATAGCGAACAAATTTGGCCTTTTTGCCACAGGAAGGGCAGGCGATTTTTTTTTTCACATGTCCCGCTTGTGGCAGGTCCAGTCCAATATGGTGATTGAAATTTCTCATTTTTGAAAATTTAAGGTGTGGCGGAAGCGGCGGAAGTGGCGGAAAGCCTTTAAAAACCGCCTTCCGGAGGTTGGAGCACTGTTTTTTAGGCCTGCTGATTGGCGGAAAGTATGGAGGAAGTGGCGGGAAATCGATCTTTTGTGCATTTTCTTTCCGCCACTTCCCCAAGATGATTGGCGGAAAAATGGGCTTAAAAACCCCTCTCGTATGCTGTCAGGGAGGTTTCCGCCGCTTCCGCCACTTCCGCCAAGGGTCTATTTTAATTTTTTATAAATTCCTCTGGAAATTGCTTTCACCAGGCCCTCTTTTATCCATGATCCGCCTTTTCCGATCTTCCTTTCATAATTTCTGGATGGCAGGTGGTGTGCCTGAACGAGTTCCAATAGGTTTTGGGTTCTGAATTCAATGGGCAGGGCGTGATAAATTTCTAATTCTTCTCCCTGCAAGTTGATTTTAGAATTTACCTCCGCATAAGCGCGGTTGGCTTGCAAAAGAAAGAAGTCAATGGTTAATACGGCTCTGTTCATGGCTTCCAGACTTATCTCTCTTTTTTGGATGTTGTGATGGTTCAGGTGTAGGAATTCATAGTTCAGCGCAAGCTTGGGGAGGTATCCGATAAGTTTACCGTGAAGGGAGTTTAAGTGCTCCGAACCTTTGGCCTGCCGGAGAAGTTCATCGTGCTTTTGAGCCATGAGTTCAAAGGCATTTGGATTTAGCGAAAAGGGCGTGAAAAGATCAATAGTCCTGCTGATGTGATCGATCTGTGAAAGATACTCCTTATACACCTCCAGGGCTTCAGGACAATTATTTTTATTAAGCTTAGTGAAATCATTACTTTCAGGAAAAGTAAAGAGGAAACGATACATGAATCCATCATCTTTTCTTCCCTCGCCAAAAAGATCGTGCAGTTTTGAGGGCTGCACACCGCCCAATACACTCAGAAAAGGATGCTGCACGCAAATGTGCGTTTTAGCACGATCCACATTAATGGTGTCGCCATCAAACAGACTCAGATAATACTGTTGATCTCCGGCTTTACTGTAGCGGTCCATGGAGTTGATCCACCCTAAAATTTCTGAATTGAAGAGTAGCAGGCCTCTGGGATTGTCCTTAAAGCGTTTTACAAGTGCTTCCTGATTGATGTCTTTGATGATAAACTGTTTTACTCCCGGTTCCGGGTGCTCAATTAAAAAGCGTTCTCTTTCCTGTTTATCTTCAATATCCGCTAAGTCAAGTTTCCATTTTTCAAGATCTTTTTCATACTCCTCATGCGCTTTTTGGTTCAAGCGGGACAAAGGAGAAGTACACATTTTAAGCGTGGGGGATTTTTTTAGGGAGGATGAGCCGATTACAATGCCCCAAATATTGCAAGGGGTTACCCAGCCATCTTTTACTTTAATATGACCATGGTTCCCAATCAGCGCGCTGGTGGTGGTAAGGGCGCCCAGAGCAAGGTAATTTTTGTCAAATCCCAGGGAATGATTGATGGTAATTAATGCATTTTCGATGGGTGAGGGGAACAATCCGATGGGGAATTTATTAATCTTTCCGATTGTTTGTAACGGATTAGATATGTTCTCAAAATCATGAATATTGTTTAAACTTTCCATTAAGTGGTGAAATTTTGACAAAACAATCCCTGCACCCTGTAAAACAGGGCGTTTTGTCTGGTGAATACTTGATTTTTCACCCAAAGACCACTAGAAATAATTGCCGGAAAGCAAAATTTTCCGTATACTTGAATGAGTGTAAGGGGTCTTTGGGTTTTCCAGGGCTCTTTTTTTTATGCCTGAGGTTTTTTACCCTGGATGCTGTTTTTATATAGATTTATATAATCCTTGGCTTTGGTAATGCGGGCATTCTTATCTTCCAGGCGTTGTTTTTCTGCTTCTCGTTT
This sequence comes from Persicobacter diffluens, assembly GCF_036244895.1. Taxonomy (NCBI): domain Bacteria; kingdom Pseudomonadati; phylum Bacteroidota; class Cytophagia; order Cytophagales; family Persicobacteraceae; genus Persicobacter; species Persicobacter diffluens. Next base: position 2,070,491 of record NZ_BQKE01000001.1, on the reverse strand, counting down.
GGCGTCCAGTGCGGCCAATAATTGAGTAGCACGAAACAGTTTTTTTCTACCAATGGTGGCCGGAACCACAAAGCCTTCATCGATCAACTTTTTGAGTCCTCCCGCTGATACATTAAGGTATTTACAGGCTTCTCTGGTATTAAGAAGTCCGTTTTGGTCCAGTTTGGAGGCAATAGCCTCAGGAGAGCCATTCATTTCCTGTAGGGCTTCTTTGACCCATTTTTTGATCTGGCTTTTGAACATTTCCTCATTAAAGCTAAATAAGGCGTTCGAGGGATTTGAATTTTCGTCTTTCATATAGATTATTATTTAAGGATTGATGGGAATTTCTCCATGGCCTCATGGCCCTGTTCAAGGCTGTGTTTGGTGTATCGCAGGGTGTTACTAATGCTTTTGTGCCCCAGCAGACGCTGCGTAAGGTAAACATCTCCTGTAGATTGATATAAATTGGAGGCATAGGTATGTCTGAAGGAGTGAAAGGTAATGTCCTTGGTGATGCCGGCTCTGAGGACCCATTGTTTGATTCTCATATTGTTCCAGGAGCTGTACGACAAATTCGGGAAAACTTTATCTTCCGGAAGTTTACGTTCACCAAGTAATTCTATAGCTTCTTGGTTCAATGGGTTTTGTTGAATGTTCTTGCGTTTCACTTGTTCAAACTGAATATAGGTATGGCCATTCAGATTAGTGATGACGTGTTTCCATTGCAGTCGCTTTAAATTCGATACCCGAAGGCCGGTCAGCGCGCAGAACAGACAGGCATTGCGAATGTCGGTGTGCTCCATAGGTGTTTTGGCCAGTGCCCGAAGTTCATGAATATTCAAATAGTCTTTAAATACTTCCTCTTCTTTGATAGCCGGCACCCTTTTGGCCAAATCCGTTGGGATAATCCCTTCCAGGAAGGCTTCCTTTATGGTAACTTTTACCTTGCTGAAATAGGAGGAAGCTGTATTCTTTGATATGGGTCTCGGGTTGCCTTTTAAAGTCAACGCTTCATTGAGCAGGTACTCCCGAACTTTAGTGAGTTCCTCATAGCCAAAGTGGATGAGCAGGATGTCATGTACCCATTGAATTTGAAGCAAAGTACCCAATGCACTTTCCCAGCTTTTGTTGGTGGCCGGGGTCTGGCGTTTCATCATTTGTTCGGTGAAGTATTCCAGAAAGAGAATGTCGCGCTTTTTAGGTTTATCCACAATCATGGCTTCTTTTAAGGCTTTAACCCGCTCTTTTCGCATGGCTTCTGCCTTCCGCATGATTTGTTTATTGTATGCTCTTTCCATCTTGTCTTTGGGTTGAGCATACAGATGAAGCTTCAGGTATTCCTTGTATCTAACGCCCTCCATATGGATGTCCAGTAGGAGAGAGTAGCGCTTGCCATTGGTAATGGGCTTTTTCCTTAATAAGCAGGAGAACATTAATTCGGTCATAATATTTATACTTTGTTATATCTTAAATTACTCTGAATCAATGCTTGGGACACCCTTGGGACTGTCCCAAATAATCTAAAACATTCATTTTTTTGATTTTTTATTCATGCTGATACGTCCCTTTGATCTTCTTTCTAAGTTCCGGATGGTACTTATTGATTTTGGGTTCAAGGTAGCGGGTGAAATACTCCATAATCGTTTTGGGTGATTTACCGAAGAAGGGCGGACCTGCCTTCAGGGCCTTGTAGAGGGCGTCATTATAGCCGGATTTATTAGTTTTCAGATTATAGGTAATGGATAGAAACCTGGCTAGGTCTGTTTGGTCGAATTGTTCCCTGGCTTCACTCCGAATAGCTTCATGAAAGGAAAAATAGTGCATCAGGTGGGCTACAACCGGAATTTCGGTAGTGGCTCCGCAGCTATTTTCCAGTTCTTCATCAGTTCTCTTTGCTTCATCTGGGCTATTGATTTGCCTAATGGCCTGTACCATTTCTTGCTGCCCTAAGTCCTGCAAATGCTGCAGGAAGGGTTGGTAGGTTTCAATCTTAGGATTATCCCTTAATTCTTTTAGCACCGTGAACTTTGCCAGCAAAGTGATCCATTTTACGGTGTCCTTTTCCTCAAGCCATTCTGTGAGATAATCACAGTTTTGGAGCCGCTCATGTTGCTCCTGGTAATTTTTTTGAAGATCTGGGAGCCCTCTTTTTAAAAGTCCGGTCCATTTAATTTCAGCTTTGTATGCTGATAACAGGCGGCTAAGGTTATGGAAGAGCGTCGTAAGAAATTGATTCCGTCGTACTTTCGCCCCTTCCTGTGATTCCAATAGTGGCGCGTTATATTCCGGCCATATTTTATTATTGAAACTCTCCAAAATATGACTAAATGAGTTAAACTCATTTTCTTCAGCATCCATGAATACCAGAAAATCCTGGGCAAGGGCGCCAATAAATTCGGCTCTTTTCATCTGAAACAAAGCCTCTAATTCCGCTTCGGCCGGTATGAATGGATCAGTTTTCATATTCAAAGAGGTTTAGTAGTTCTGATTTTTTTACAATTGTCCTTCTTCCTAATTTATTGATTTTAACACAATTTTTATTGATTAAATTATAAAGAGTTCCTCTGCTTACGCCCAGAAATTCACATGCCTGCGGCACATTCAGAAACTCCTCTTGCTGCACGGGTTGCACGGATTGCCCTCTGTCTTTGGCCCGGATAGCCGACAGTACCCGCAGGTTATTCTCCGAAAGGGCTTTCTCAATGTTCTTGTCCCGCTGTTTTTGTTTGTAATGGCGTTGGTTGCATTTGTGACTACAGTATTTAGTGGTGGTGGCTCTGGCGGTAAATTCAGTGTTACAGTACAGGCAATTTTTTTGCAATTTCATTTCTCTCCCTGTTTGTTCATTATTGTCTATTACTGTTCACTGATGTTCAAAGAACTCACCCCCCTTGTGTTCACTGACGTCCATGGTTGTTCAAAGAACTCGCCCAAGAAAAGAGAGATCACCGTCCCTCGGGAGAGTAATTCACTTCCCGAGGGACGTGAATGTGTCTCAAAAGTAGTGGATTATTCCAGTTAAGCAAATTTTGAATAAACGTAAAAGCCCCGCTATCAGCTAGATAGCGGGGCTTCGGTTGGACTATTTTTAGGTGTTATCCTATATTACTTCCCGATACAAAACTTGCTAAAAATATTTTCCAGCAGATCATCCGTCGTTACCGTTCCGGAGATTTCTCCCAGATAATGCAAGGCTTCGCGGATGTCCATCGCCATCAGGTCACCCGGTATTTGGGCAACAATCGCATTGGTCACATTGTCCAGCGCCTGTTGCGTACGGATCAGGGATTCATAGTGGCGGGCGTTGGTCACCACCGTATTGCCAGCCTTAATCTCTTGCATATTCACTTTAGACACCAGCTGATCTTTCAGCTCTTCTAGGTTTTCCTTTTGTCCGGCAGAAATGAAAATCCAGCCTTCTTCCTGTTGCAGGGCTTCCAGGATTTCAGGTTTCGCCTTGTCCATCTTATTGCCCACTTTAATGAAGGGGATAGTGCCTTCCTGCAGTTTAGCGACTTCCGCCTGAATATCCTCCAGTCTTTCTTCTGCCAAATCAAACAGATAAATGATCACTGCTGCCTGCTTCATTTTCTCACGGGTTCGCTCCACGCCAATCGCTTCTACCTTGTCCTCCGTTTCCCGAAGTCCGGCAGTATCGATAAAGCGGAAAGACAAACCTTCCAGATGAATCTCATCCTCAATAAAGTCACGCGTCGTTCCGGCGATATCGGAAACAATTGCTTTTTCCTCATTCAACAGCGCATTCAGCAGGGTAGACTTTCCGGCATTCGGCTTACCCGCAATCACCGTCGGTACGCCATTCTTGATCACATTTCCCAGATCAAAAGAATCTACCAGCTTCTTGATCACCTCCTGCAGGCGATCTACCAATCCCTGCAATTGCTGACGATCCGCAAATTCTACATCTTCTTCAGAGAAGTCCAGTTCCAGTTCAATCATAGAGGCAAAGTGAATCAGTTGTTCACGCAAAGCCGCAATTTCCGCCGAAAAGCCACCACGCATCTGATTCATGGCCGCCGCATGGGCCGCTTCCGAATCCGAATGAATCAGGTCTGCCACTGCTTCTGCCTGCGCCAAATCGAACTGTCCGTTCATAAAGGCACGTTTGGTAAACTCACCGGCACGAGCCAATCGTGCACCCTTTCTCAAAAACAGCTGAATCATCTGCTTGATGATGAAAGGGGAGCCGTGAGTAGAAATTTCCACCACATTTTCCTTGGTGAAAGATTTCGGAGCAATAAAAAGCGATACCAAAACCTCATCCAGAATCTTCTCCCCATCGCGAATGGTTCCAAAGTGGATGGTATGGCTCTCCTGCTTGCTCAGGTCCCTACCTTTAAATACCTCATTGACTATACTGATCGCTTCATTTCCCGACAACCTGATCACTGCGATGGCACCTACTCCCTGCGGAGTCGCCAATGCCACGATGGTGTCGTCCATAGCCGCTATTGGATTCATATTTACTTCTCCTGTTAATTTCGCCACAAAGGTAGGGAATTTTTTCCGCTCCCCCTTCACCAATAATCAGTTTCGTCGGCTGTATGTCCAATAGAATGGCCTGCGCTTTAATTTTTTAAAAAAGGGGGCCACCGCCCAGGCGCGGTCGGGCTTTCGGCAGTCGCTCTTTTTGCGAGCCGCTACGCCCTTAGGCTGCAAAAAGGAGCTCCAACAACCGGCTGCGCCGCTGCCTCTATCCCTGGCCCAGCACCCATGGGAGATTTTTAATTTACTATAGGTCTTCACTTGCTCGTTTTTTTGTGTTATTTTATTGTTTTTCAGAGCTATGATAAAAATCGAAAACATAACCGATAAACCGGTTTATCCGGTAGGGGTTCAGCCATCTTCCTATATTCAGATAGAATTAGAAAACTTTGGTATGCAATTATACCATTTAGGGGAAAATGCAAAAGCTGACAGTCGATTCTTGCAGCGTCTGAGAAAGTTTATTCACAAACATCCAAACTACCCCTCCGCCTACAACTATTTATTTTCAGCTTATCAGCTTTTGGAGCAAAAGAGTATGGCAATTAATGTGGTGGATGTTATGATGGAACGTTTTCCCGACTACCTTTTTGCCAGAGTAGAAGCGGCCAAACTCGATATGGAAGACCACTACTTTGATGAAATTCATGATTTATTAGGCGAAACACTTGAGCTGGAAGATTTGTATCCCGATCGGCATATATTCCATGGGGCGGAAGTTACTACCTATTATATGACGGTAGCACAATATTATGAATGTATCTCTGATTATGAGAAAGCCTTGTCAACCTTAATTCAACTTGAGGAAGTATTGGTCGACTTTCCTGAAAACCGGAATATGATAAGAGAATGGATTGGTACACTCAAAAGCAAAATGAAATTTATGGATGGCATTAAAAGTACTTTTTAAACAGAATAGCATGAACCAAAAATGCTCCGGAAATTTCCCCAAGCTACAGGATGCTTTGCTGTAAAGGTGGGGATTTAGGAGGAAGCATCCTTTGTGGAAGTAGTCGGTGATAGCGGGTCATTAAGCCGAATTATTCACCGCTTGATTTATTGATCTTGCACAAAGTGGTCACCCTCAGTCTTTTCAGGTGTTTATTCTTGGTTTCTAATAGCCATATTTGGGCAAGTTTGCTTTTTCCTCATTCGTCTACTTTCAGGGAAATAGCTCGAATAAAAGAACTATTCCCTCGTTTTCCCCGCCCATTAGCTAAATGAAGATTGAAGCATGAATAATCTGGCCTAGATTTGGTCGGCTATATGGAAAGCCTGATCTATTTTTTCTTTTGAGGCCTGTTTTTCTCCGCCACCAACAGCCGGACTTCCGCGGCTGTGAGTGCTCGATAATCACCCTCTGCTATATCCAGTTCCACCGGACCGATACGCTCCCGATGTAATTGCACTACCTTATTTTTCACGGCCGCAAACATTCGTTTCACCTGATGGAATTTTCCTTCGGTGATGGTGAGCAAAACTTCTTTCTCATGAATGATTTCTACTTTTGCCGGTGCCGTGGCCTGCTTTTCTCCCTGCAGCTGAATGCCCTTCTCCAGCTTTTCAATAGCAACAGCATCAATGGGTTTTTGCAATTGTACCCGATAAGTCTTCGGACATTTATAGTCCGGATGCATGATCAGGAAGGACCACTGCCCATCATCCGTGGCCAGCACCAAACCCGTGGTGTCAGCATCCAATCGCCCGACAATGTGGAGGTTCTCCGCCTCCAAACCGACCGAGGTAAATACAGACGGGTAGTGCTCGTCTTTGTTCGAGCAAACCGTCTGGGCCGGCTTATGGATCAGAAAATAACGAAAAGGGCGTAATTTAAGCAGCACATCATCCAGATAAACTTTTTCTTCCGGATGTACCTGCGTGTCGGCTAAAGTGATCACCGCTCTTCCCACTTTTACCCGTTCGCTGATGATGCATTCATGAGCAGTGGGGCGGTCTAAAACGGTACTTTGACAAAGAAATTTATCGAGGCGCATGAGCAGAAAGTGGATTTTACTAAATGCAAAGATAGGGAATGCCGGTGATTTGCTCAGAATAGGAGGCGAATAATGGTGTGCGGGCAGTGTTATTTTTCTTCAGACGAGTGGGGGAAAATCTTTGTCTTTTTTGACTATTTGGTCGTAGGGTCAATTTCCGACTCCACATGCATGGAGTCTTAGTTCTTGAAATTCAGAAGGAAAGTCCAGGGGGGCGAGTACTCCTTTATATTATGAGCGAATAGGTTTTGGCGAATTTTGGGCTGATGCCGGCTTGTTCATGCTCTTGCATAATCTTAAAGTGTGTTTTCCGTAATGGATGGATTGTGGATGAATCCGCAAGGGGAAAGGATCGGACGCTCTAAAGTTTTTGGATTGTTGTTGGGGTTTACGACCAAAGGGGAGCTTCAGAACTTTTCTTTTCCGCAGCAGACATCTTACTCACCTTAGCATCATGCGCCATAAGCAACTGATGAAATTCTGTTCTTAATGTATCCATATTAGCGGTTAAGGAGGCTACCTTTACCTCAAAATCTTTACGCGCGCTAATCATTCCTTTATACTCGTTCATAATGCGAACGTTATCTACATAAGCCCATTTGGGTTGTTGTTGGAAAAAATATCCAAATGTAATTATATTACATAAAGCCAATAGGCCAATTCCCACTGCTAGTTTATTATTCATTCTTATTAAAAATTTTATTAAAGAAATAAATTATATTGAAAACAGTTTATTCTTTTTTAAAGCTACTGCTGTTTATAATTGTTGTTAGGGTAAATTTCTACCAAAGACCATTTAATGTGTTGATAATTTGCTCAAAGGTCTATGAATTAATTATTTAAATTTTCTCTTTTAAAAGTTATTAGACTACTTACCTATCCAGATTATCTATGGAATTCGATGGATAGTGCTTCTTCAAAATAAGCGGAAGGGTCAAAGCCAAGATTCCGTGGCCTCGGTCGTAGTCGCCGCGCTACATCCTTACAAGGTATTGAAGTTCAGAAAGAAAAGGCTATGACCGGTGGGACTCCATCCCAACTGTGATCTCAAAATAGTACAACTAGCAAGGTAAGTCTATTTAGTTAATAAGCTGCAACTTATTTCAGGATGTGACATTAAGTTTAGTACTCTATTATCGTTCCGTAAATGGCATATGATATTACACAAATAACAAATATTAAAAAATATCCAATACACAACCTACATATATTGATGTGTACATTATAAAATTTTTCATATCTAGGATTATTATCTAGATATTTGGGTTTAGGAAAAAAACACATCGTTATCATTTTTACAGGGAATTCATTTGCTACTTTTAAATAATGATAATAAACATCATCAGAAATCTCTCCTTTTTCTAGCATGCTATTCAATATATTTTCAAATTTGTAATGAGAGTATTTGGAATAAAAAAAAGAAAATATTGCGATTGCTATTGTCGTAAAATTTATTATCACCTCCATATTGTATTAATTATTTTATTTTAATTTCACCTCCAACTGAGAATCCCAACATTGCAGATCCCCCGAATCCAGCAGACATTACGTTTTCAACACTTTTTTTATTAAAGTCATAGACTCGTTTCGAGTTTATTCCTAAAAAAGAGCCATTAATTGAACCTTTCATTTCCTCAGTGCCATAAGGGTTTGAATGCCAAAATGAATGTTCTAACTCTGCTCCTCCCCCCATAATTCCAAAGAGAGAAATATCTGCAGAGATTTTTTGCTTTACCTTAGTGTCTTCCCCTATCCATATTGCTTTTGATTTGATGTTACTAAAGCCATTTTTAAAGGAATAATCTGCCGTGACCTCATAATCCTGTAATGTCCATGAAGCTAAATTTAATTCAAAACCTTCTATACCACTTATATATTCACCAATTTGGACTCCAATTGAAAGATCAAAAGAAAATTTTGTTTCTAGTGTTAAATCGACATGCCTAGTATATTGGATCCCGCCATCTAATTCAGTCTGGTAGCCTACATAATACTCTCCTAAATCCTCAGCATATCCAACTTGACCACCTCCTCCCATTAGGAAGGCTGCTATATAAGCCTGTGTTTTCCATTGAAACCTCCCATCCGGATCCACTCCATTCACCGGATCATTCCCCATCCCTACATACCCACTGGCATACTGCCTCGCCGGATCTACTGTTGTCCATCTTCCTAAAACCGGATCATACAATCTTGCCTCAAAGACATTAAAACCATTTTCCCCGGTATCATCTTCAGCAAAATCTCCCTGATAGCCAAAACGGTAACCGGGGTTTGTATACCTGGCCATTCGTAGACCAAAAGGATAATAATCACTATAACCCAGCGTTATAGATGGTACCGAGTCAGTTGGATGTTTTAGTATAGTTCTTATGTTACCCAAATGGTCTTTTAATTCATATTGCTCCTGTTCAAAAGTAGCTCCAATTACCAACATTCCCAAACGGCTTGCCCCGTAAATCGGGATTTCTACCTGTTTTAGATTACCTGAAGCAGGGCCACTGTATATGCTTAATAGTTTTCCAGAGGCATCACGGGAATAAGCCGTTTCTTTTTCAATATTACCAAGCAGGTCATATGCTACTTTTTTACTTCTATGCCCCAATGAATTATATTGATAAGTGATTTTTACGTCACCAGCAACTTTTACGGAATTCCTTAAGGCACTGGAATTATGACTATTCACGCTAGTTATTTGGGCGGGGAAATCGCCTGATCGTAAATTCCATCTTCGACTCCATATGGAGGAGCCTTTGTGCCTGAAATACAATAGGGGGGCTGATGATTAAAAGTACCCATTCAAATTATAGCTGCGCAGGATCCAATTGGTTTTTAATTAGACGCCGGCTTGTGCTTTCTCTTTTCTTTAATCTTAAAGCGTATTTTTCGTAATAAATGGATTATGGTTCAATCTGGAAGAGAAAAAGAGTGGAGGTTCCAATTTTTTTGGGTCGTAGATTGAATCTATGACCACTATGGGCGATTTCCGACTTTAAAAAGATTAAACTCAACTAACCAGTGTTGGTTTGTCCCGCTATTTTGGAGTAAAGTATATTTGCTCATCAAATACCCCTTTGATCTTTTGTGGTACAGCATGTTTACGAGCCTTAAAAGACGAACCACCAAATTCCGAGGACTGGGTCGTAGTCGCCGCGCTACATTCTTACAAGATATTAAAGTTCAGCTAGCGAAGACTACGACCAGTGTAGGTAAATTTCTACCAAAGACCATTTAATGTGTTGATAATTTGCTCAAAGGTCTATGAATTAATTATTAAAATTTTCTCTTTTAAAAGTTATTAGACTACTTACCTATCCAGATTACCTATAGAATTCGATGGATAGTACTTCTTCAAAATTAACGGAAGAGTTAAAGCCAAGATTCCGCGTACTCGGTCGTTGTCGCCGCGTTACATCCTTACAAGGCATTGAAGTTCAGCAAGCGAAGACTAAGACCAGCGAGGGAAATAAATTATATTGAAAACAGTTTGTTCCTTTTTAAAGCTACAGCTGTTTATAATTGTTGTTAGGGTAAATTTCTACCAAAGACCATTTAATGTGTTGATAATTTGCTCAAAGGTCTATGAATTAATTATTAAAATTTTCTCTTTTAAAAGTTATTTGACTTCCTACCTTTCCAGACGACCTATAGAATCTCGTGGATAGTGTTTCTCTAAAACTAGTGGAAGGGCCAAAGCCAAGATTCCGTGGACTTAGTCGTTTCGCTGTGCCAGTTCCCTACAAAATCTTTGAAGTATGGTTAGCCAAGAAGATGACCAGCGAGAGGCTCTACCCCTACTAAGATTTATAAATAATTCAACCAGATAGGTGGGGTTATAAAGTTGATAAGATGTCAATTTATTTCAGGGCGTGGCAGTATTAATTCACTACGGATGAATTAATACCAAAGTATCCTGTTCAGGGATCATTAGGTTAATTTTATATATAAGGTCAGCTTTTACAAGGTTGGCATCATTGTATTCAATTATTCGCATATGAAGTGGAAAAACATCATCTTTAAAATAATTCTTGGGCCATGTTAGTTTTATGGAATTTTTATAGTCAAATTTTTGAAAAAGTAAATCCGATAATGATGCATCAGTGTAGTCCTTGAACTCCGCATCACGAAATATTTCTATTCCAAAATTGTTTGCCATTTTATTTATTATTTCAAAATTATATGTTACTGAATCCGTAGAATTAATGGCATAAGAGAGAATTACTCTTCTTCCTTCTAAATATTCACCTTTGTAATCGCTTTTGACAAGGTCTAAATTATGAAATTCAAAACCACCAAGGTACACGCTGTCTTTAGTGAAATATTCCACATTGCGGAAAATATCATTATTTATTGCTTTACTTACAAGAAAATAATTTTCATTTTTCCTATAGTATTCGTGTTTTTCAACTATTAGTGTGTCATTGCTTTCGTATTGTTTCCAATATGAGGAAAATGTACCATCATTTGAAATAAAAGCTATAGAATCATTATCGTATTCATAAGCCAGTCCTTTTATAGCTTTGCTAGAAAAAAATTTTGACTCATAACCATTTATTATAACATTCTCAACTTTTTTTAATTTAGGTTTGCACCCGATAAAAAATAATATGCATAAAGCCCAATAAATTTTTATCATCTGATTGTATCATTTAAATGTCCAATTGATATGAATCCATTATGAGATGTTTTGACTACTATATGAATTGTATCTTTTCTAGTTACGATTTCTCTTAGTAAAATTGAATCAGGTTTAGCAAAGAATGTTAATGAATCTTGTGTTAAAAATCCTTCATAGTACGGAGAACTTTCAATCCAATTTTCTGTTATGGATTGAGATGTCTGCGCAGGATCTAAAAACTTACCTGCAGTTTTGGTATTTTCGGAGATAATACTTCTGGACGGTGGTATTGAAAACTTGGGGTTGGGTATCTTCATAAGATATTTAAGTAATGTATAGTCCAGGATTTCTGTATGTTCGGCTCTCCACCCTAAATCTAAACCTATCTCATTTTCAGGCTTAGTCTTATCAATAAATAGCATTCCAACTGGTTGAGTGTCAATTGGTGGGTCTGGATTAGCAATTACATCATGAATTTCTTTCATTGTTTGTTTTGTGTTTGATTTTGACTCTCTAAAACCTAAAGATGTAAAAATATTATACAACCCTGAGAAAAATGCATTTCCTCTTGGGTCGCCAGATTCTCTACCATCAGTATCTATGCTTCCTATGGGATCGTTCCCCATTCCCACATACCCACTGGCAAATTGCCTGGCCGGATCTACTGTTGTCCATCTCCCTAAAACAGGATCATACAATCTTGCCTCAAAGACATTAAAACCATTTTCCTCGGTATCATCCTCGGCAAAATCTCCCTGAAATCCAAAACGGTAACCGGGGTTTGTATACCTGACCATTCTTAAACCAAAAGGATAATAATCACTATAACCTAGGGTTATTGATGGTGCCGTGTCAGTTGGATGTTTTACTATGGTTCTTATATTACCCAAATGGTCTTTTAATTCATATTGCTCCTGTTCAAAGTTATCATCCATCACCAACATTCCCAAACGGCTGGCCCCGTAAATCGGGATCTCTACCTGTTTTAGATTACCTGAAGTAGGGCCACTGTATATGCTTAATAGTTTTCCTGAGGCATCCCGGGTATAAGCCGTTTCTTTTTCAATATTACCAAGCAGGTCATATGAAACTTTTTTACTTCTATGCCCCAATGAATTATATTGATAAGTGATTTTTACGTCACCAGCAACTTTTACGGAATTCCTTAAGGCACTGGAATTATGACTATTCACGCTAGTTATTTGGGCGGGGAAATCGCCTGATCGTAAATTCCATCTTCGACTCCATATGGAGGAGCCTTTGTGCCTGAAATACAATAGGGGGGCTGATGATTAAAAGTACCCATTCAAATTATAGCTGCGCAGGATCCAATTGGTTTTTAATTAGACGCCGGCTTGTGCTTTCTCTTTTCTTTAATCTTAAAGCGTATTTTTCGTAATAAATGGATTATGGTTCAATCTGGAAGAGAAAAAGAGTGGAGGTTCCAATTTTTTTGGGTCGTAGATTGAATCTATGACCACTATGGGCGATTTCCGACTTTAAAAAGATTAAACTCAACTAACCAGCGTTGGTTTGTCCCGCTATTTTGGTGTAAAGTATATTTGCTCATCAAATACCCCTTTGATCTTTTGTGGTACAGCATGTTTACGAGCCTTAAAAGACGAACCACCAAATTCCGAGGACTGGGTCGTAGTCGCCGCGCTACATTCTTACAAGATATTAAAGTTCAGCTAGCGAAGACTACGACCAGTGTAGGGCCAAATAATGCAGTTTATATTCCCTCGGCAGGCACTTTGCCGGAATATCAATCTTATGTTGGCATAAGGTGATCTCACTACTTTTTACAGTATTGACATTATGGTATAAAATCTTCCGCATCAACAGTCCGGCCTTGATCAATGGGCGGATAGACAAAGGTTCTGCTGACGACCAGAAGGCATCACAGCGACATTTCTGCAATACTTTACCAGTTTTGCGTCATCTGCAAATGTCGCCTTGATGGATTCCGTCAGCAGGTTATTTGTCCCGCCAACATTGATCACAGCCTTGATTTTTTTGTTTCGTTTTTTATCAAGAAAAAATGAAAAAGAAACGATTAATTATTCAATATAAGGTATTGAATGGCTGATCTAGCTTTTTGTGAAAAAGCCCTGTTTTGTCGATGTAACCTGCGCCAGTGGGGGATATTTTTTGCAATAAAATATGTTTCCATCTGGAAGGGATAAGGAGCGAATGCTCCTGGAATGTTTTGAAATACAGATGAACCTCACTTCTGGTGCGGATCTGGTATTGAAAAAGGGTATTGGGGCAGGGATGAAGCGGGCTTGTTTGAACCACAGCGGCCCAAAAGGCCGATGAGGTGAGCCGCGCCAGCCCGGTGCTGACGTCTAAGCGGCAGCAGTCCCCCAAAAAAAGAGTCCAAAAAAAAGCACCTTCCGAAATGGAAAGTGCCGGCCTTGGGATTATTATTTTATTTTTAGTCAAAGTCCTCGAGCATGCGGGTAAATTGCTTGGCGCTTTTATAGCCGGGTTCGACTGCTTTTTTGTCCAGATCAGATTTTAAAAGCAGGATGGTGGGGTAGCCTGGTACACGGAATTTTCGAGCTAAATCGGCATAGGTCAGGTTTTCTCCTTTGTAGGTAATGCGATCTTTTGATTCGGCATTTACTTTTACGGCATAAAAACTGGCATTTACGGCATTGACTACATCCTTATCTTTGAAGGTGGTTTTGTCCATCTTTTTACAATAGCCACACCAGGAGGTATAAAAGTCAATCATGATGTTTTTGGAGGGATCTTGCTCGGCCATTTCAATTGCCTCTTCGAAACTCACCCACTTAATTTCTCCCTCATTGTCCCTTCCGGCGAAAGCGGTCAGCTGTACAGCTACCAGAAATAGGATCATCCAAAATGTCTTTTTTAACATAGTCAATCGTTAGTTTTTATTTTTATTACGGTGGAGCGGTAAAAATGGCTTGAAATTTAAGTCGCCTGTGTAACATAACAACGGCATTTCATCATTTTTGGGAAATTATTGGCGTTTGTGAATGTTAAAAATTCACTATTCCTGCAATGCATTGATCATGGCGGCTTTATTGGTCTTTCGCCTGAATCGGCTGATGTAGCCGTCGGTTGGAGAGAACAAAAAGGCCAGCCCGAAAAGGATGCCGCCAACAGTGGCCATGGCGCCGGCAATGGAACCATCGAGTGCGTAGGCCAGATAAAATCCTCCCACCGAAGTGATCACACCGATGATGACCGACAGGATCAGCATTTTTTTCAATTCCCGGGTGAGCAGATAGGCGGTGGCTGGTGGCGTCACAATCAGGGCAACCACCAAAATAGCCCCGACGGACTCGAAGGAAGCTACGGACACCAGTGAAACCATGGACATCAGCAAATAATGCCACAATGTGGTGGATATGCCGATGGCGGCTGCAAAGGCCGGGTCGAAGGTCGTCAGGTATAGTTCTTTATAAGCCAATAGAATAAATGCGATGATGAGTAGCATGACGATGGCGGAGATCCAGAGTGCTCTGGGCCCCATGATGGTACCGCTTTTGGTGATCCACAAATCAATAGGAACGTAGGCGATTTCTCCATAAAGCACACAATCCTGGTCCAGGTCCACCTGTCCGGCGAAAACGGAGATCAGGATGACGCCCAGGGCAAACAGCCAGGTGAAGGTCACGCCAATAGAGGCATCGGACTGCAGGCCGCCCTTGAGGTGGAATAATTCGATTAAAAAGGTGGTGAGGATGCCGAAAGCGGCGGCGCCGGCCAGCATTACCATGGAGTCCCGGCTGCCGGAAAGTAAAAAGGCGATGACAATGCCCGGCAAAACGGCATGGGAAATGGCATCGGCCACCATGGTCATTTTCCTTAATACCAGAAAACAGCCGAGCAAACTGCAGGAGATGGCCACAAAGCTGGCAGTGAGTATGATCAGTAAATCGTTCATAATATTTATCAGGTATAAGGAATTTCTTCATCGTGCGGATCACGATCCGGATAGTTGAGCATTTCTTCCAGCTTCTTTTCCAGTTCCGGCGTAATGACGTGTTCCATGGTTTCGGCAGAATCATGCACATGGTCCGGATCCAGATAAAGGTATTCGGTCAGGTATACTTCCCACAGGCGGTGAAGCTTCACTACGCGTTTCCCTTTTTCTGTGCCCTCTGCACTCAGGCGATAGCTATTTTCCTTCTTTCGGAGAAATCCTTCTTTTTCCAAAACTCTTAATCCCTTCTTGAGGCGGGGTTTGGGGATGGAAGGTCGAATACTGTGAATTTCGTCAAAACTATAACGATGCTTCATGTCCTGATGCTTTTGACCTAAATGATAAAAGGATTTCAGGATATTTTCGGTCAGGATTTTTAATTGATTCTCCTGCTGTCTTTTCATTTTGAAAATGATGCCTCTTGCCGGTGCAAATAGTATGGATAATAATGCGATGGTGGTAGCGACCATCACAATCCACGGGCCGGTGGGCATAGCAGGGGAGACGTAAGAAATCAATGCACCGGAAAATCCGGAGAAAGCACCGAAGACCGCGGCCAGCAAAACCATCCGTGGCAGGTAATCGGTCCAGTATCTTGCCGCTGCCGGAGGAGTGATCAGCATGGCGGCCATTAAAACTACCCCAACGGCCTGTATGCCAATGACGACAGCCAGCACGGTCATGGAGGTGAGCAAAAGCTCCAGCCATTTTACGGGCAAGCCGGAAGTTTGTGCAAATTGGCGATCAAAGGAAATAAGTGTAAGTTCCTTAAAAAACAACAGGATCAGGGCTATGAGCAAAAGCCCGACGGATAGGAAGATGATCAAATCTTCTCCCACCAAAGAGGCTGCCTGTCCGAAGAGGAAATGATCCAGTCCGGATTGCTCGGCATAATCTCCATGCTGAATGAAAGTCAGCAACAGAATACCAAATCCGAAGAAGACGGATAACACCAATGCGATGGCGGTATCCTCCTTGATTTTGGATTCATTAGTGACAAAGTCAATGATGTTCAGTGAAAGCCAGCCGGTGATGAAGGCACCGATGATCAGTAACAGGGGATTCTTTTCTCCGGATAGCAGAAAAGCCAGGCAGACGCCAGGCAAGACGGCATGTGCTACTGCATCGCCAATGAGGGCTTTCTTTTTCAGGAAGGTAAAACTTCCCACCAAGGCAGAGGAGGCGGTCAGGATTACCGCACCCAGCGTTACCATCCGTACTGATGGATCCTGAAAGGATAAAAACTCCAGTAATGCTTCCATATTATTCCTCCCGGTTTGGAAATTCTTTATTCTTGATCTCTTGCGAAACTTCATTGAGCAGGGTCAGCTTTCCGCCATAAGTCTCGGCTAGTAATTCGTCGGTCAGGACTTCCTTGGTGGGGCCGGAAGCCACCAGACGGGTATTGAGCAATACGATCCAGTCGAAATACTGACGGGCAGTTTGCAGATCGTGATGCACGACCACTACTGTTTTGCCTTTTGCCGACATTTCCTGCAGCAGGTCTACGATGGCTTTTTCGGTCGCCATATCCACGCCCACGAAGGGTTCATCCATAAAATAAAGATCGGCATGTTGCGCCAGTGCGCGAGCCAGGAATACTCTTTGCTGTTGACCGCCGGAAAGCTGAGAAATCTGCCGTTCGGCAAAAGCTTCCATATTTACCTTACGCAAACAGTCCATGGCAATTTCCTTATCGGACTGTCGTGGTCTTTTAAATAAGCCGATTTTGGAATAGCGGCCCATTAATACCACATCCTTTACCAAAGCCGGAAAATCCCAGTCCACCGTCCCTCTTTGCGGCACGTAGCTTACCTGTTCCCGGACATCGTCCAGCTTTTCATCGAACATTTTCACATAGCCGGAGGCCAGTGGCAGTAAACCCATCATGGCTTTGATCAGGGTGGATTTTCCTGCACCATTCGGCCCCATAACCCCGATCACGGAGCCCTTCGGCAGTGTCAGGTCAATGTCCCAAAGCACAGGCTTCCGGTCATAGGTTACGGTCAGGTCATGGACTTCCGTTACCGGATTATCGGCTTGTAGTATTTTCTTTTTCATTATTTCAATGCATTTACAATGGTGTGAACATTGGCCCGAACCATCCCCAGGTAAGTGCCCTCTGCGGTACCGGGAGCGCCCATGGCATCGCTGTACAAGCTACCTCCGATTTTCAAATCATGGCCTTTTTGCTGACAGGCCTCGACCACGGATTCTATAGCTTTGGGCGAAACGGAAGATTCTACGAAAATGGCTTTGATGCCTTTGTCAATGATATAATTGACCAATTCTACGCGTCCTCTCAATCCAAATTCCGATAGGGTGGAGATGCCTTGTAGCCCTCTGACTTCAATATCATAGGCCTTGCCGAAATAGCCGAAGGCATCATGGGCGGTAATCATCACCCGTTGCTTTTGCGGAATGGTGGCGATTTGCCGTTTAACCTCCTGATGCAACACTTGGATTTCCTGCCGGTAGGCTTGTTCATTGGCGTTGATCATGTCGGTCCAATCGGGGTAAATTTCCCGAAGGGCAATGGCAGATTCGGCTACAGCCTGATCCCAGAGCATTAAATCGAACCAAATGTGGGGGTCGTGTACTTCCGTGTCCTCAACGCTTAGCAGGGCATTTTCAGGAATAGATTTCGCTACGGCCACCACAGGGCGGGTGCGTTCCAGCTTGTGTAGCACTTCGCCCATTTTGCCTTCCAGATGCAAGCCGTTGTAAAAGATGACATCCGCACGCGCCAGCCGGTCAATGTCGCCATGGGTGGCTTTGTATAAATGCGGATCCACGCCCGGGCCCATAAGACTGATCACATTGGCGGAATCTTTCACCAAATGTTTTAAGGCATCGCCAATCATGCCCGTGGTACAGACAATGTTGGGCTTACCGTTATTCATTTGCGGATTGCGGTCGCAGCTGCTGAACGTTAAGAGCATCCCCAGGTAAAGGGAGAAAAGGAGGTATTTAGTCTTCTGTAACATAAATGTTTTTGGCCACTTCTTCAGAGATATACAGGGTACGACCGTCCAGCAGGATTTCCAGAGAATTATCAAATGCTATTCGCTCCTGAATGATGATATTCGAACCAATGCCTGCTTTGATTTTATCCAAATATTGCAAAAACAAAGGGCTACTTTCTTTTACTGCGCTAATTTGGGCCTTTTTCCCAGTGGTAAAATCAGAAAGCAGAATTTTGGGAATTTCAATAATCTCTCCATTCTCATTCGGAATGGGATCACCATGCGGATCTTCTTTAGGGAAGCCTAAAAATTGATCCAGGCGTTGAATGAGTAGCTTGGATTTAATGTGCTCCAGTTGTTCGGCGACCTCATGCACTTCATCCCAGGAAAAGCTGAGGTGCTCTACCAGGAAAACTTCCCACAGTCGGTGCTTGCGAATGACCAATAAGGCAGCCTGAAGCCCGCTTTTGGAGAGTTTGGCGCCCTGATATTTTTTGTAAAAGATCAATTCTTTCTGGGCAAGCTTTTTCAGCATGTCGCTCACCGAAGCAGGTTTGGTTTTTGTTTTTTCTGCCAGGGCAGTGGTACTTACGCCGCTGGGGTTTTCCAGTTCCAACTGGTATATGGCTTTCAAATAATTTTCTTCAACAAAACTTAGCTCCATAGTCCTCGGTAAATATATTTGTAGCGGTAAATTTAAGTTTTAGACTTGTCTAAAAAAATATTTTATGAAAAATAATGGAGTGATTTTGTTTTTTATAAAAACTGACATTGATCAGTTTCTAAAAAATGATTATTTTAAATAAAGCGGGATGCCTTGGATTTTGGGAGTGAATATTTACCTTCAGCTCGCAATAAATGCAAGTTTGGCCGCTGAAAAATGCGGTTGTGCTTCCCGGGAGGACAAAATTTGAAAAACAATGACAAAAGTCTGTTTTTGAGAAAATGGATTTTTGAATATTTACCCGCCCAAATTATTTATGGGCATATTTAAACTAATTTTCTGAGGCTTCTCATTGAACCTTTGTATATGGAGTGGTTATGAAAGTAGGTGCTCTTTTTTTTCACGCTATAGTATATTGTATATGTTAATTCGAGACCGGATCAAAAGGATTCTGGAGAGTATTGGAGAGGGGATGTTTGAAAAAGAGGAAGTCACCATGTTGGGGGTACTTTCTGCTATTGCGGGAGAGAGCATTTTTATGTTAGGCCCTCCGGGCGTGGGGAAAAGTATGGTGGCCAAGCGTCTGAAACATGCTTTTAAGGAAGGGCGATCTTTTGAATATCTGATGAACCGTTTCTCTACTCCGGACGAGATCTTTGGGCCGATTTCCATCAAAAAGCTAAGTAAAGAGGACAAATATGAGCGGATGACGGAAGGCTATCTGCCGGGCGCTACGGTGGTCTTTTTGGATGAAATTTGGAAGGCGGGGCCGGCGATTCAAAATGCTCTTTTGACCGTTTTGAATGAGAAGATTTATCGGAATGGTGATTCTGAAATTAAGGTGAAGTTACAGGCCTTGTTTTCTGCCTCGAATGAATTGCCGGAAGAAAATAGTGGCTTGGAAGCTTTATGGGATCGTTTTCTGATCCGGTGTTTTGTGGACAGGATTCTGGATGAGGATAATTTCTATCGGATGATCACCGAGCGACATACATCGAATACGGTGGATCTGGAGGAGGAATTGGTGATTACGCAGGAGGAAATTGCGGAATGGGATTTGGCGATACATGAAGTTACTATCCCAAAGAACATTTTGAAAACCATCACTACTATCCGTAAAACCATTGCCAAATTTGCGCAGGAGGCCAAGGAAGATGAAACCCCACTATATGTCTCTGACCGGAGATGGTCAAAAATTGCTCGTTTGTTAAAAACCGCCGCCTTTTTGAATGGTCGCAGTGAGGTGAATCTGGCTGATTGTTTGCTTATTTCGCCATGCTTATGGAGTAAGCCTTCAGAAATTGAAGAAACCAAAAAATGGGTTTCGCAGGCCATTTTTAAGGTGGGCTTTCCTACAGAATTTAAATTACACCTGGTGGAAGCGCAAATTGATTCTTTCCGTGAGGAAGTGATGAAGACTGCTTTTGAGGTTAAAAAAATGGTGGAAAATGTCCCTCAGTTGGTCAATGGGAAATATCATACCATTATGGAATTCCCCGGCTTTCACAAAAATATACTGGCAGAGGATTTTGAGCTTTTAGGCGGTGGTGTGCAGGATGTGCAGCTTTACAGCTCAGCAGGAGGTGAACAAACTTTTAAAGTTTCCAAAATCTCCAATACCGAAATTGAGGTGGAGGTGGGCGGTCATTTTCGTAAATTTTCGCTTGTTAATGTCGAGGAAACCGTAGAAAAACATATAAGGATTAAAATAGGTCCGGAGGTAGTCGAAATTTTGAATCGCCAAAAAGAAGAGATCTTAAATTACTTGGATAAGGTGGCGATCATCCTTTCGGAAATGCGGGAACAGGGAAAAGATCATCCGATGTCCTCGATTTTCCTGACCAAAAAGCAGGCGCAGGCCATGGATTTTAACCTGCAAATGATTTTAAAGGAATTAGTGGCTCGAAAAACTGAAGTGGAGAAGATAGGCATGCAGTATGGCTGATTTTAAAACGCAAATTGAGGAATTTAAAGTTTTTGGAAGGTTTGGGACGGAGCAAAAGCGCACCGATTTGGTGGAGTATATGCGGGCGGTCTGTAACGGGACGCCCTATACCGGGGGGCAGTTATCTGCGAATTTGACTGACCCCTTGGATGAAATTTTGTCCATGCCCGGCCTGAAGGAATATATGGTGAGCCATGCAGAGTTTCAGAATTATGTGCTATTGGAAATTTTGCATCAGCTGGATGCCAAGTCCATGCATAGCATTGAAAATGGAATTAAAAGGAGAAACCGTTGGCGAGTAGTTTCCTCTGAATTGTTGTACAAGTTTTTAGATTTTCTGAATAAGCTTTTTTCCTCTTCCGTATTTGATATGCAACGTCGTGTTTTGGGAACGCTGGAAGTGAGGAAATTGAAGGGTAATATTTCTAAAAAGGGAGAGTTTACGAAGAATACCAATAATCTGATCCAGACTTTAAAGCAAAATCTGATACCGCATTGGTCCTCTGAGAGTGGAGTTTGGAAAGATGTTCCTTTTGGTTTATTGGCTAAATATGAGAGTCAAATGTCCAATCATAAAAAATTGGATGAATTAGTTGCTGCTTTTGGGCGAATGGATCGTGAAATGGCCCGATCTACTTTTAAAGAAGTGGAGGAAGTGGAAATTAAATCTTTGATCAAAAACCCTAAAAAAGACAAGGAAGAAATTAAAGGCATTACCCAGGGGGATGATTTGCCCTATGTGCTTCCTGCTGAGGTGGCTTTATTGGGAGATGAGGAAACAGAGGATCTTTTCTATCAACGATATGCTGAAAAGAAATTATTAGAGTTTGACTTGATTGCGGACGCACAGGAGGAGGGGCAGCCCAAGCAAAAGAAGCCCAAAGCTAAAGGAGAAGATAAAAAAGGGCCCATTATATTATGTGTAGATACCTCTGCCTCTATGATGGGAAAGGTGGAGGAGGCTGCGAAAGTTATTGCGCTGGCCATGTTAAAAAGGGCGATGATGGATCATCGGCCTTGTTATGTGGTGGCTTTTTCAAAGCAGATTGAAGTCCTGGAAATGGATGGCGTGGGCGATGATATTGAGGTGTTATTAAAATTTTTGTCCATGTCTTTTCATGGTGGTACCGATGCCGGAGTAGCTTTGGATCGGGCCCTGGAACTCATGAAGGATGGTAAATTTCATAAAGCAGATTTGATCATGCTCACTGACGGTAAGGTGCCTATGCTGGATCCGATGTTACGTTCGCGCCTCTTAAGTGCCAAAACCAAAGGAAACCGTTTTTTTTCTATCATCATCGCAGGAACGGCCTATGAAAAGGTGAATTTCCCAAGTTTTACGGCGAATTGGCGGTACAATCCTATGAATGGGGATGGCTTTGAAAGCATGGTGAATGAATTGCGAACTTCATTTTCCTAAGGCGGGTTGAAGGACATTATTGGAGAGATGATTTTTAACCGCGAATTTTCACGAATTATTTTGGGAGAGAAGTAGGAAAGGATTTTTTTGCCACAGATTTCACAGATTTCACAAATTTTCACGAATTATTTTATGGTTGCTTTTTGGGGTGTAGGTCAGTACGGAACTTTCCATTACAGCAAGCCGGCCTTGATCAATGGGCGGAAAGCCATGGGTTCTGCTGGCGACAAGAAGGCATCACAGCGACATTTCTGTAGCAATTTACCAGTTTTCCGTCCTCTCCAAATGTCGCCTTGATGGATTCCGTCAGCAGGTTCCTTGGCCCGCCAACATTGATCACAGCCTTGATTTTTTTGTTTCGTTTTTTATCAAGAAAAAATGAAAAGCGATTTTCGAGAGCTGTCCTAGTCGTTAGAATATTTAACCGCGAATTGCACAAATTTTCACGAATTCTTTTTGGGGTGGATCGGGTGATGCATTCAGTTGTTTTTTCCCATTCCAACAAGCCGGCCTTGATCAATGGGCGCAAAGTCATGGGTTCCTTTATCGAAGAGCAGTCATCTCCGCCTTATTTCCACTCTATTTGCTTCATTTCCACGGGTTGAGATAAAGGAAGGAGATTGATAAATCCAGAATTCTAATTTTCAGCCAACTCTTGTAGCATTATAATCCGCTCTTCAGTTGATGAAGTCTCTTTTTCCCATTGATGAATATAATACACCCCATTGCCAATGATAAAGGAAATTCCCGCCAGCCAAAGCATTTTTTTTAATCGATATTGCCAAAAGGAACTTAAGGAAATGATGAAAACCCAATAACAGGGAATAAGCCATAAAGGAAAGGATAATTGAGCTTGATAACTATTCGGCCATGCTGCGATTTGGGCGAGGAGCAGGTTATGTTTTTCAATGAGCAAGGAAAACCATTTTCCAAAAAATTCCGCCGCGGGAGGGAAAAAAGTGAGTGCTTCCATCAACCATCCTCCAATAAAAAATAAGGGTATGGAGAGCGTTGCCAAATAATTCGTAAAAAACCCCACTTTAGAAATTCCCTCAAAATGAAAAATGAGGAGCGGGAAAGTCAGCATTTGTGCACACAAACCTATAACGAATACCGATAGTACTGACTTTCCCCTAAATTTTGGAATTAAGTTCATAATGGGAGAATACCAATTGGCAATGCCCAAAACAGCTAAGCTAGACAGTTGGAAACTTAATGAAAACAGTAGTTGAGGCTGAAAGGCCAATAAGAAGAAAGTAGTCCAAAGCAGGGCGTTTATTAAGCGGTAGTTTTTTCTCCATTTAATCGATAATAAAAAAAGAAAGGCCATTCCAGTGGCCCGAAGCACACTCGGTCGCCCTCCGGTAAGGAAAGTGAAAGCCAGCAGAGCAGTGGCCACCAGGCCCATTTTCCACCATAACTGCTGCTTTCGTTTTAAGGTAATACGGAAGAGAAAAAAGAGTAAACCAAAGAGTAAGCCTACATGCATGCCGGAAACTGCCAAAACATGGGCTAAGCCTACTTTTTTATATACTTCCTTTATTTTGGGGCTTTCTGCGGTACTGCCGCCCCAGCAAAGTGGGGCTAAAAGTCCAAGAGATCCTGCGGATAAATAGGGTTGGATACGTTTTTGAAGAATGACCTGTAATGATTTGTAATGTAACAGAGGTGGTTCTTGGGCTTGAAAAGCGATCAGGCTACCCCAGTTTGAAGGTTTTACCTCCACCAGATAATCACCATAACGCCCAAAGTCAGATTTTAAACTATCCGGTATTTTTTTTAGGTAGTAAATGGTCTCCTGTTTTTCCCAGGTACCATTCTTTTGGGTGTAATCACTCATAAGTCTACTGTAGGAAGGGCTGGAAGCGGATGGAATTGAGTTTAAATACCCTTTTACCCATGTGATTTTTTGCTCTTCATGTGCTGTTTTTTGCCCTGGCTGTGGGGGCAAAAGCTGCCCCTGGCCATATCCTAAAAGTGCAGATAGGAATATTTTTAGGGAGAAATGCCGGATATTTTGATTACAGCCTAAATATAATATTGGTGTAAGAATAATAATCAAAATAATAAAAAAGCGAATGTCTCGCTCATTTTGAGTAAGTTGGCTTGCGAGGATTCCAAGAATTAATCCTGCGTTAAGTAAAATCAAGCTAGGTTTATTCAAAATAGTAGAGGGATTCTTAGTTTTTATTTAATAAAAATCATCTACTCATGGTTTGAAGCATTAGAATTATCGCGAGTGCGTTTTGAGTGCTTTTTTGGAAGTTTGTGAACGAAAAAAGGTTCAACTTTGAAGAGATAAGCGGATCATGCTTCAGTGATTTTATATTATTAAAGTTCAGTATGATGTTTAAGGTATCTCCATCTGTCGATTGCGATAAGGTTTTTCAGTTTTTGGAAAGCAGTCCTGATCGAGATGAGATATTGCGTTTTTTGACTCACCTGCTGTTTCCTCCGGGTCAATATCAAGTAGTAGGAAGCGCCTTGGTATTATATCAAGAAAAAGAACAGTGCCTGACGCACTTCACCACGCTGACGGAGCAAACCGAGTTGGCCGAAGCTTTTTGGAACGCTTTATCGGAGGCGCAGAAGGATTTTATGCCATGGTCAATTTTTTCGGGAGGCGATAAAACAGGTACCTGTTTTCAATCGCTTGATTTTGATCCGAAATTCGATCAATTGTTTCCTAATCAAGTGATTTTTCTTCCCAAATGTGGGGACGAAGCGTTTTTGTTAATCGTGTTTACCGAGCAACAACAAGCGTCTATTATTCCTGAAAACACCACTGCTTTTCCCTTTCAATTACTATCTGAGCGGCTTCTTTCCCAATACTATAGAGAAAGAGCAAAATCGCCTACCATTGCCGAATATGGATTGCATGCCGGCATAAGTAATAATGCCCTGTTGTTGATTAATGATCAGGGGATGATCGAACAGATTAACCCAGAGGCTTTGGAAGTCTTTGGTAAACGGAAGCCCTTGAAAGGGCAGCTGATTTTTGATTTTTTACCGGTAGCGTATCGCAAAGATGTCGTCAAGACTTTATTGGGGATGAGGCAGGAGGATGGGGTGGATCCCATTATTCGATTTTGTACCTCTATCCCGCTGATCGGCCAGCAGGAAACTAAACATTTGGAATGGAAGTTTTATGCGGCTCAGGCCTATGCACATCATTTGCATTTGGTTGAGGTCACAGACATTTCTCAAAAAACATTCATTGAAAATCAGCATCGTCAAAACCTCAGTTTTTTGAAGCAGGTTTTGGACTTTGTTCCGGGGCACTTTGGGGTACTGGACTTAAAGGAGAAGCAGATTAAATTTCAAAACCGGAACTTACTGGTTCATTTAGGCTATGATGAAAAAGAGGTCAGGAAAGGTTTTGTTAATTTTCTCCGGCAAATTTTTCATGCTGATGATCAAAGCTGGTGGAAAGGTTTATTGATAAAAAATTCCTTGAATACTGTTGCTGAGCGAGGAGTGAGGTTGCGCCGGGCAAATGGTTATTATGCCAATATTCAGCTGCGTTTAGTTCCTTTTAAAATGGGAGAGGAGCCTTTAGGGGAAAAAGTATTTTTGTTGGCGCTTGATATTTCCGAGCGTTTCGCCGTTCAAGAAAACTTCTTAAAAGACAGGCGAATACAATATCAGCATGCAGCTCCCCTGAAGCTTGGTTTTTGGGATTTTAGCTTAGGTCAGGGGCTGAGGGTGAATGATGTATTGGCTGACCTACTACATAGCCCTTTGCCGGGAACTGATTTTTTACGTCCACTGCCAGCATGGAAATCTTATCTTTCTACTGAAATGTTACAGGAATTCAGGGGAACATTAAGTCAGGCCATCGGCAATGAGCAAGAGATGATTGAGGGGGATTTGAGCATAAAAATTCCTCATCAGCAAGAAGTGAGTACGATTTATCGATGTCAAATTTCATATAATATCAAAGGGCAATTAGAGCTTAGGGGCTTCATTCTATTTCCTGAGGCTCCAACAAAGCCTGATCAAATTCCTGTCTATTCCGATCCTATGGTCATCATTGATCAAAATGATCATTTGGTTGAAAGGAATACTGCCTATGAGAATGAATTTGGCTCGCGGGACCTTTTTATTGGTCAAAAACCTCATTTCTTGGAGGCGATCAGAAAGTCCATCCAAACAGATCAGCGAGAAGGGATATTTGAAGTAGATTTGGAAAATGTGCATCATCAGAAACGTACTTATCAGACGCACTATATTGTTCACCCTGTTCAGGAAGAATGGGTTCAAATTACATTGCGGCCACAACAGGAATTGGTCAAATTAAAAAAGAAGGTCAGACATCTTGAAGATCAGATTGACCAATTTCAATCTGATAATAATCGATTCCTTTCGAAGGTCATCCATGAGTTAAGGAATCCGTTAAATGGCATCTTGGGAATCAGTGAAATGATTTTGAATGCAGAGGGGAAAAATGATCAAAAGGAGGCCTTCCAGCATATTCATTTGGCTGCCAAAATGATGCGGCGGTTATCGGATGATCTCCTGGATTTATCCAAAGTAGAATCCGGTAAGGTGCAGGCCGAACTCAGGGATTTTAATTTTCGGGATTTACTGCTGGTTTTGGAGAAAAGTATGAATTACCAGACGAGGGAAAATCACAATGTTTTAAATTTAGAAGTAAAGCCGTCTGTTCCTAAATTCTTACATAGTGATGCGCTGCGTATCAATCAAATTTTATTGAATTTGGTGGGGAATGCTAATAAATTCACTAAGAATGGATTAATATCGTTAACGGTTGATTTTGTCGATATTCCTGCTCCGGAGTTAAGTATTATTGTCCGGGATGACGGCATTGGAATTCCGGCGCATAAATTGGAGGAGATATTTGAACCATTTTTACAAGCTTCACAAAATACGAGCCGTTTGTATGGAGGCACCGGGCTTGGTTTGACCATTACCAAGGAACTGGTAGAGTTGCTGGGTGGGAAAATCATCGTCAGAAGTAAAGAAGGGGAGGGGACGACTTTTGAAGTCCGGTTACCTATTGAGCATGCCAGGGGGGAATTGGTGTCCACGCAGGAAGTGGATTATTCCTGGCAGAAATTAAAGGGGCTCCAGGTGCTGTATGTGGAGGATGTCACCACTAATCAATTCCTGATGCAGGGATTGTGCGACAAGCAATCCGTGGGTTTAACCGTGGCAGATTCCGGGGAGGCGGCCTTGGCATTACTCAAAAGTCAGCATGATTTTGATTTGATTTTGATGGATCTTCAATTGCCCGCTATAAGTGGCTTTCAAACGGCGGAGAGGATTCGTGAGATGGGCGGGCCGTATTTCAAGCATATTCCCATTTTGGCGATGACCGCATCCAATCCCTCCTTGATCGAATCCGAAGTGATGGCCAGTGGGATGAATGACATTTTATTAAAGCCCTTCAAAGCCACACAGATTTATTTGGCCTTTTTAAATTATGGATGTGCTTTTAAGGAAGAGTTATCTGCAGAGGAGAGAAATCGCTATTTTTCAAAAGAAAGATTTATTGAGTATGATCAGCTAAGTGCTGTTTTTTCTTCGGCAGCTGAATATGAAAAATTCCTTTCTCTAGTTTTGATGGAAATGGAGAAATGTAGGAAAGCACTGCTGACAAGTTTGGAAAAAGGGGAAGAGCGTCCTTATCGGAAAATTATGCACAAACTCAACAGTTCCATTGATGTGCTGCAAATGTATGAAATCAGGAGTTTAGATGTGGAAGTGCTGGCAGCTTATGATCACGAGCAACCGATCCGGAAAGAACTGCAACGAAAATTCAGAATGGCCTATGATCGCGTATTGCGGAGTCTTCGTCAGCGCATTAAGGACTAAAAAAAAAGCAGCAAATTTTGCCGCTTTTTATTCTTTGATCATCAATACGTGTTCTTTTTTACTGATGATTTTGTACTCTTCTTTTTTGTTAAACCCAAGGGTTTGATATAAAGCTACGGACTCCGGAGATGCATATAAATAGATCGGAAAACCTTCTGTATTGGGGTTTTTACTAATGTCCAACAGCACCTCAAGGGAGAGTGCCTTGCCCACGCCTTTTCCTCTGTATTCAGAAAGAACCGCAAATTTTTCCAATACAATGCCCATTTCTGCAAATCGCCATCGAGCGGATCCACAACTTCTGCCATTTTCATCCTTGGCTAAAAAGTGTTCAGACACCTGCTCAAATTCGTCTATCTCTTCTTCAAACTTTCCCTGGCGCTCATCTACAAAGACTCTTTCTCTAATATTGAGTGCCTCAATAATACCTTCCGGACTGCTTACTTTTTTAACCTTTATCATACGCTGATACTAAAAAAATCAATGTGACGTAGGTGGTATTTATTATTAATAAATATTTAAAGTCGGAAATCGAAAGTAGATTTCCAATAGAAAAAATTGTAATTTTTACTTTTCGTCGTTATTTCGGCTTTCAAACTTATCGTAGGCGCGAATAATATGTTTAACCAGTTTATGGCGAATCACATCAGAGGCTTGTAAACGCACAACGCCAATGCCGGTAATTCCACCCAGAATTTTCAGAGATTCTCTGAGTCCGGATTTTTGATTCTTGGGAAGGTCCACCTGGCTTTCGTCTCCGGTAATAATTACCTTAGAGTTTTGCCCCATACGTGTCAAAAACATTTTGATCTGCATTGGGGTGGTATTTTGGGCTTCGTCCAAAAGAATAAAGGCATCCTTCAGGGTTCGTCCACGCATATAGGCCAGCGGAGCGATTTCGATGGTTCCGTTTTCCTGGTATAGTTTCAGCTTTTCAGCCGGAATCATCTCATTCAGGGCATCATAAATCGGGCGTAAATATGGATCCAGCTTTTCCTGTAAATCACCAGGCAAGAATCCCAAATTTTCTCCCGCTTCCACTGCCGGGCGGGTGATGATGATCTTCTTGACTTCTTTATTTTTTAATGCTTTCACCGCCATCGCCACCGAAATATAGGTTTTTCCCGTACCGGCAGGTCCTAAGGCAAACACTAAATCATTCTTTCGTACCGCTTCCACCAAAGTTTTTTGGTTTTCTGTACGTGCCTTAATGGTGAGGCCCTTCGTACCAAAAAGGACTACATCATTCTGCGTATCAGTAACAGGAGTCTGCTCCTCGGTGAGGTAATCCTTCACGACTTCCGGATTGATTTTCCCATATTTTTTTTGATGATTGATTAAAATATGAAGTAAATCATTGATCCTCAAGATGTCCTTTCCTGAACCTTTTATGCGGATTTCATTTCCCCTGGATACAATTTGAGCTTGAGGAAAGGCATTGCTTATTTCATTCAGATTCTGATTAGCAACTCCCAAAATCTCTACCGGAGAGTTGCCCTCCAGGCTTATTATCTTTTCTATCAAATGCTATTGGATTTAAAATTTGCGAATCACGTCTATTGCCGTATTTTTGCCATTCATACAAAGCTAATGATTTTTTTGATTCATATATGGCACTGATAACTTTCTTGTCAGATTTTGGTGTAAGCGATCACTACGTGGCTGCAGTAAAGGCAAAAATTTTGAAATTTTTCCCGGCAGCACAGATAATAGATATTACCCACGCAATCAAACCATTTGATATTATTCATGGTTCGCATGTGCTTGGGGCGGTTTTTCGTGATTTTCCCGAAGGAACCATTCACCTCTTTGGGGTGGACTCCTTTGCGAATGAAAATACACGACATATTGCGGTGAAACTCGAAGGTCACTTTTTCGTGGGCCCCGATAATGGTTTGCTCAGCCAAATTAGTGCGGAAGCACCCAAAGGCATGGTAGAGCTTACCGAAGTGGGGGAGGAAAAGTCTCCTTTTCCACTTAAGGATATCTGTGCTGAAGCAGTGGCAAAACTGGCTTCCGGTTCGGGATTGCCCGCGGTGGGTACTTATACTTCAGATTTAAAGCGTTTCGTGAGCCGAAAACCCAGGGTGGGGGCGGATCTGATCATTGGCCATGTATTGCATGTGGATGCCTATGGGAATTTAATTACCAATATCAAAAGAGAAGATTTCGAAACACGGGCGTCCAAAATGACTTATAATATCCGGGTGGCACGAGAGCAGTTTCAGCATGTGCATGGTTCCATTGCAGAGGTGGAGCCGGGTGATATTTTTCTGATCTTTAACAGTCAGAATGTGCTGGAGGTGGGGATCCATAAGGGAAATGCCGCTCAGTTATTAGGTCTGGAGTTTGAAAGCTTAATCAGTATTCAATTTGAGAAGAAAGAAAGCTAATTAGGCGGGCTTTTGAAAGATGTAGATTTTTCTCTGGTAGCCTTTAGAGGTAGCGTAAATTATGGGAGAGAGCACTTTAAGCTGTGCCTTTAAGGCAAAGCGATCCATGTCTAAATCATTGGGTTGAAAAGCATAAAGCTTTCCCCAGGGCTGCTGGAGGATTAATGATTTTTCATCCTGATATTCTCCAACAATGGAGACTTCCTGAAAGGGAAGATCTATGAAAAATTTTCCTTCCGGTCTTAAAAATTGGCTGAAATAATGAATGCGGTTGGCTTGTTCGTCGGCAGAAAATTCCATTAAGCCCGACCAAAGCCAAAGCAGGGCATCGCAATGTGGGATTTGAATGTCTTCCATCAAATCCTGGCAGTGGCTTTGCGAGTGGCCCGCTAATTGTTCATTAGCATAAGAAACGAAGTGGGGAGCGCGTTCTATTCCAATGAGTTTTCCTAGGAATCCTTTTTGCTTTAAAAAAGCCAGGCCTCTACCATAGCCTGAGCCTAGTTCAACGATGGTTTGGGCATTTTGGAGCATTGGATAAAGGGTTTGGATGTCAGTGCCATCACTAAATCCGGTCAGTTTTGCAAACTCCTGAAGTTTTTGGATCTTCATTTCGTCGTAAAAAGATCGATTTAGTAAATTAAACGACATAAAATTTAAGAAATATTAAGTGAAATTGCGTTATAAACAAGCAGAGGACAATAATATCAAAAGATTGCCAAATTTTTAAAGCCAATACAAACTAAATATATTTATGAAAAGAAATTTGATGTGGGTTTTCGCCCTGATTTTTATAGCCAATGGCCATTTAGCCTTTGCCGGAAATGGTGAAAAAGCTTCCAAAGGAGGTGAAATTCAATGGATGACTTTTGAAGAAGCGGTGAAAGCCCAAGAGAAAAAACCGAAAAAAATCGTGATTGACTTATTCACGGACTGGTGTGGATGGTGTAAGAAGATGGACAAAACTACATTCGAACATGCGGAGGTCGCGAAATTCATCAATGAAAATTTCTATGCCGTGAAGTTTGATGCCGAGCAGAGGGAAGAGATCGAATACGATGGTCACACTTTCAAATTTGTCCCAAATGGAAGAAAAGGATATCATGAATTGGCGGCGGCACTTACCGGTGGGAAAATGAGCTACCCGACCATTGTTTTTATGGTGCCGGGGGAAGCACAAAAATTGACTCCGATTCCGGTTCCGGGCTACCGAGATGCTAAAGATTTTTACCAGTTGGCCAATTTCATATCTCAGGAACAATACAAGAATACGGAATCTAATTTTGAAGAGTTTGTGAAGAAAAATCCAGCGCCTTTCTAGAGGTTGTTATTTTGATAAAAAAAGGACCGTCCTGATGGATGGTCCTTTTTTTTGTGCCAAAAAAACTTGTGCTTAAAATTAGAGTTAGGGTTCGTCGAAAAAAATGAAATAGGGAACTATTTCTTCATTATTCCTGCCTTCTGGCTAAACAAGGCTTTAGGTATGAATATCCCGGTTTAATCCCCTTTAAGGCTGAATGATCATTTTTTGGTTTTGCCATTCCCCGGCAATCCGGTAACGTACGATGTATAAGCCTGCTTTTACCTGATCTAAAATGACCTGGCTATCCGAAAAATTGTTGATCAGTTGATGCGGTATGCTTCGTCCCGCCATATCTGAAATTTGAATGGCTTCTACCGGATAATTGATGTGAAATGATCCGCGATTTGGGTTAGGGTAGAGCTTCACCTGTTCACGAGCTTTTTCATTATCCACCGGTATCTCCTCATTGATTTTAAGGAAGGTAGGTCGGATCATTAAAGCTCCTTCGACACCGGCTACAGTTTCACCCGTTTCTTCATCCTCCAAAATATTAGATTCCCAGATGCCTTTCGTGTTGAAATACATAAAGGCAGAGGCATCATTGTCTTTATCCAGTCCAATGGCTAATCGGTTATTGGTGTTTTGCTCATAGCCTACATAAAATTTTCCGCTTATGGGCAGGTAGCCAATGGAATAAAAGGAATAGGGATTTTCAGGACTTCCCGCAATGGTGATCGTGGCTTGTTCATAAATGGGCTCCTCTTCCAGGTCCTCCCAGATTTTAAGGGTGAAGGAGGCTCCGCCCTGTCCATAAGCTTCGTTTCTCCAGGCAATAGAGATGCCAGTCATGATATCTTCCGTAGGAATATTGAACTCGTACGCCAACTGCCCGGCTTGCTGGGCAATACCTGCGGCATATTCGGCCTCTCCATCATCGTAAGCCAATATATTATCAATGACGACTATGCTTCGGGTGGTGTCGTTCATCCGAAGGTTAATGTCTTCGGCAATGACGTCTACGCCATTTTCCTGCCAGCGCACCAAAAAGTCGTCATTGGTACTGATGGAATATTCTAATTCCATATAAAGAGAGTCCGGATCTCCTGCCAAAAGGTTATTGGTGTTGATGGCCGAAGAGGTAATGTCTAAGGTTCCGAATGCGGGGATAATGGGCAAAAGCGTTGCCTCATCGGGTTTATCCAACACCGAGTTGGTGGTAGTATCTGAAATGGTAAAGTTAAACGAAACGAGCTGTTCGCTATTATTCAGATTGTACATTTCCGCATGGGATACTGCCGTAAAGCCCTCGGGGTCTTCCAGGTATTGCTTCATGGGCAGCATGGTGTAAGGCGCAAAGGGGCTGGATGGGCGGCGCGTTAGTGCCCGGTCGATATAGGCCCGATCATTGGCCGTTGGATTATCGGGATTTTCCAGGCCTCTTCTTTTATCCAGATGGACATAATTCATAATCCAGTTGTCAAAAGAGCCGGATTGGTTCCCAAAAGCCTGGAATTTGAATTTGAAGCCTTCATGGATGTAACGAGATTCAAAGGGAATAGCGAACATATAAAAGGTTTCAGTATCGGGCATGCTTTCGTCATCTCCGTTTATTTCCCATACTTCTTCCCACTCACTGTCTTTATCGAAGAAAGACAAGCGTAAAATGTCTCGTGCATTGGGCGGATTGGCTTGTCCTCCTTTTTGTAAAAAGAAGGTTAAATAGGTGTCTGCAACTTCACTATCAGCTACCTCCAGCATATTGATCGGGCAGGAGACCAGGCTGTCTGTTGGCCCATAAGTGGTGGGGTTGGTAGTGTTGTAGGGCGTGCCATCGGCTTTTAGACCATCAAAAACCATGACCTGATAACTCAGGCTGTTGATATCAATTCCTGATCTTACCGTGACGGTATTGGTGTTTTTCCACCAGCTGGTATCAGGAAGGAAGCTGGCCTGGGAAACATCATCAAAAAAGGGGAGTTTCGGTAGGGTATCCTCCGATGCCGTAATTCTAAAATTTTGTTGACTTAAGTCCCGCTGAAGCGGAAGTTGAACCAGCTGGGCTTTTGCTGTGGGGAATAAAAAGTACCCTAATATAAAAAGAATGAAAATCCGTTTTGACATGGGTTGATGGTTAGGCTCATCGGTGTTCCTGTTTATGGGAGCACAAGGTGCCGGTAACGTATAAAATAAAGACTAATTTAAATCTTTATCCTTATAAAAGAAAAAGCCCCTTTGTTTTTCGAAAGGGGCTTCAGTGTTTTTTAGAAAATATCTTCTGTTGCTGGTGCATCTTCCTCCGGTTCGGGAGCCAGTTCTACCCAAAGATCAATTTCCTGTCCTACGCGAACCTGGGTGTCTTCCAATGGACGCTGTCGGATAACTACATAGTTCAATGAATCATTTCGATCTCTTGGTTTTACAAATCCTACTTTTAGAGAAGAGCCTTTAATGGCAAGTTCTACCTCATCCAGCGGACGGCCAACATAATTTTCCAGTTCGAAAGTTCGCTTTCCATAGCCATCTCCAACCACCAAATCAATGGTAGAACCCTTGGCGATTAAAGTGCCGGCTTCTACCGGACTGCCCTTATACTCCTGGCGCAAAACGGCGTTTTCGGCTAAATCCGGTTCGTATTTGATTTCTCCCATTTTTAAATCATAAGAGTTCAGTACGATTTGAGCGTTTGTCAAAGAGCCATCAATCAAATGAGGCATTTTAACTTTAGGAGGGTTGCTGGCATTTAGCGTAATGTAAATCTTTCTGTTCGATTTAACTTTGGTACCTGCTTCCGGGAATTGCTTGATGACTGCCAAAGGAGGTAAATCTGCTGAAAACCCGGAATCTAATTCAATTTCATATCGAAGAGAGCGAGCGCCTAATTCGGCTTCCAATTCCTGATAATTTCTTTCCATCACATTTGGCACGGTGACCGTTTCGCCATGTTCGGTAACATTGGGCAAATACAGATAGAAAAATCCACCCACAAAGCCTGTTCCGATTATTCCGATCAGTACCCAATGAAGAATAAGGTCTAGGAATGATTTAGGTTTAAAAAAAGACATATTAAAATTCTTGTATTAAAAGCTGGGCTATTTATTTGGTGAAAGCTGATTCAAAATGCGTTTCCTGTTCTGCCATTTTGCTGGCGCGTTCCATGGCCAAATCAATTAATTTGGTGATCAGGTCGGTATAAGCCAATCCTGCATGTGCCCACAGAGAAGGGAACATGGAAATATCCGTAAAGCCGGGAATGGCATTGATCTCATTTAATAAAATACGATCGTCTTCGGTGTAGAAAACATCCGCACGCGCAAACCCATTACAATGCAAGGCTTTGTAGGAGTCCTCACAATATTTCATGATGCGGTGATGCACCTCTTCCGGAATTTCGGCAGGAACCTGAATGATGGCTCCTTCCGGATCTACATATTTGGCCTCGAAAGTGTAAAATTCATGCTTGCTGTTCACCTTCACCTCTCCGGCAACAGTGGCTTTAGGAATTTCATTTCCTATAATGCCGCATTCAAATTCTTTTCCGACAACAAATTCTTCAATCAACAGCAGGTTGTCATATTTAAAACCTTCTTCAATGGCTTTTTCAAAGGAAGCCTGATCAGAGATTTTGTTGACGCCAACGGAAGACCCCAGATTTGCCGGCTTGGCGATACAGGGAAGGCCTAATTTTTTTTCTAAAATGTCCAGGCTCAGTTGGTCGCGCTCTTCGATTCTACTGACTACATATTTGGCCACCGGAACGCCATTGGCCTCTAATAAATGCTTGGTAGCGACTTTGGACATGGTGATTGCCGCAGGCAAAACGTCCACGCCTACTACCGGAATGCGAAGAATTTTCAACAATCCCTGTACGCTGCCATCTTCTCCATCCGTACCATGAAGTACCGGGAAGACTACGTCCAGGCGGATTTCTTCACCCGTATCCTTATTCAACAGGAATGGATCCGCAGGATTCATATTAATCTGTACATTATTTTCCTTGGGGAATTGTTGATCCGGGGTGAGCCCTAAATGCCAGGCTCCCACTTTATCAATTCCAATAGGGAAGATATTGAATTGCGACTGATCAATATTTTTCAGCACATTGGTCGCGGATTTCAATGAAATCTCATGTTCTACAGAACGACCACCAAAAAGTACCCCTACGTTTAATTTTTCCTTCATTGAATTAAATATCTATATCTCGAACATCCAAAAATAGGGATTTAATTGACAAAATTTCTGAAAAAGAAGCATAAAAAATGGCTTGCCGGCATTTGGCAAGCCATTTTGTTTAAGGCTGAAATAAACGTTTGACCGTTCTGCCCTTTAAGGAATTTATTTCCAGCAGGTAATAGCCGGAGGCTAAATTGTTGAGATCGATAGGGATGGAGCCCTGTAAAGTATTTTGTTTTTGATATTGCTGGAGCAGGCGGCCATCCATTGCCATTAATTTAAGGTAGATGGGGCCTTCTTCTTCCAATTCGTATACCAGCGCATATTGTATGGGTAAACTGCCACTGGTAGAAAGTACGAACCTAGGAAGTATATCATCTTTTTGGGGATCCAGGATGATGGACTCTTCCAATTCTGCTTTGAGCTGATGTTTTCCTTTTTCAAAAATTCGGAATTCTCTTAAATATAAAGTACCTCCATTGGGGTTGGCGCAGGCAAAATCTAATCGAACCTCCTGCTCCTGGAATGGGCTGATGTCCACATAATGACGTACCCATTTTTTATGCTCTTCTGATGGCTTCAAGTCCGAACTGTTTGCGCTGTAAATTAATGTTTCTGATGCACCGCAGTCATTGGATATCCATAAATTTAAGTCGGTTTCACTAGTGCCCGAAACGGTACGCTGCGTCTCAAAGGTGATGGTTAAGGAGTCTGTTTCCGAAAGTAAAATGAGGGGAGATATCAAGTGATTCACCATGGTGCTTCCTGATCGAAGCAGGGCAGCCCATTCCTGATCAGTGGTTTGGCCGCCTTCCCATTGATTATTTGAGTTTTCCGGGAAAGGAATCCAACCTTCCGACACTATGGAAGCAGAATTAAAAGCAGTATAAAAGGGCATCTCCGCTTCACTCTGATCCACCAATATTGTTTTCTTCAGGCGCCCCACTACAATGGCATCATTGTCTTCATTATTTACCCGGGTAACTATGGCCGTTAATTCTTTTTCTCCTTCTGGTAGCCCCAATAAAGTGGTACTCAGTATCTTGTTTTCGCCCGGTGCAAGCTTGAGGTTTTCAATCGTATTTTGGGCTTCATACTCGCCAAAAGTTAATTCCACCATCATGGAGTTTACCTCATTGGTCCCAACATTTCTCACTTCAAGCACCAGGGGCATGGCAGCAGCGCAGCTTACGGATTTTGGAGAAGGGATGGCGACTAATCGGATCGCATTATCTTCAAAATTCGGTTCGACAAGTCCCGGAGAACTCAGTAAGGAGGCGCGTCTTGGGCTAAATTCCAGCACTACCTCTACCCGGGATTTCTGATCTGCGGTAAACATATTCATACAGGCATCCGGGGTATAATCCATGAAGTTTTCATACTGATCAAGGGTTTCGCATGAAAAGGGTGGATTATCTTGAAGCTGATCACAGGAGGTTGTAGTCTGACTTGACTGATCCGGAGTGTCACCACAAAAATCATCAACCCCACAGCCTCCATCGCCCCAGATGTGAAGCAGTCCGAAAAAATGACCGATTTCGTGGCTTAAAGTTCTACCCAAGTTATAAGTGGGGTCGATGGTAGGGAAATTGCCTTTGGCGTTGGATCCGCAAACGGTAAAATCAATCACTACGCCATCTTCTGTAGGGGCGGAAGGGGCGCCAGGTCCCGGAATGTCAGTTTCCGGCCAGGAAGCATATCCTAACAGCTGACCGGAAAGGTTGGCTACCCAAATATTCAAATAATCCTCCGAGTTCCAGTAACTCAGAGATTTTAGGGCTGTTTGTGCGGAGGAATTAATGCCAAAAGAAGTAATATCAGTTTGCGTGCGGGTAATACCGTTGGTGGCATTTCCCTCCGGATCCTGTTTCGCCATAACGAATTTAATTCCGAAGTCAGCAGCAACGCTCAAAAACTGCTGGCGGGTATTTATGGCATCTTCATTTTGTCTTTGGAAATCCTCATTCAAAACTTCCAGCTGACTTAGGATTTGTTCGTCAGAGATATTTTTTCCACTGCCAATCGCTTCGCCATTATGAATAATGTGAAAAACTACCGGAATTTCCATGGGATCGGCTGCATTTCGTTGGGGGAATTGTTCGGCCAATACACGTTGTTTCTCCAACATCCAGGATTCGAAGCCCTGAACAGGTGCCATTCGGTGGTCATCCCGATGATGATTCACCGCTCCACATCGATCCGTTTGGGCGTAAGACCAATGAGCAAAGAAAAACAATAGGATGATTAGGACTTTTTTCAAAATATAGTCAATAAACTAAATAAAAAAATGGCCATACATTTCCGCAGCATAAGCAGTAAGGTATGGCCGTTCTATGAAGAGCGTGTTAAAAAGCACACCATCCGGCTGCAAATTCGAATTATTGGAAGCGATTAAGGATAATTTCTCCACAATAGCGATGCTATGCTCACTAAATAATCAAGTATCGCTTCTGCAATACTTCCTATTTTCGCTGCCAATTTTGGCTTTTAAACACGCTCTAATTTATAAGCAGGAATTAATTCGGTAGTGGGGTCATATTTACCGCTACTACTTCTTTAATTTCCGGAACTTGTTTTTTAATGGCTTCTTCAATGCCGGCTTTCATGGTCATGGTGGACATGGGGCAGCTTCCGCAAGCACCCAAAAGTTCCAATTTCACGATAAAATCTTCCGTGATTTCCAAAATTCTGACATTTCCACCATCGGATTCCAGATAAGGCCTGATGCTATCGAGGGCCGTTTCTACCTGCTGCTGTAGCTCCTGAATATTCATTATCTATACTTGTGTAATTTTTACTCGTTCTGTTTTGTCCATGGTCGCGTTTCTCATGGCTACCTGTCGGGCAACTTCCTTCGCCAGTTGATCAAAAGCTTCGGAGGTAATACTGTCTTTCAGTACCGCTGGATATCCATTGTCTCCACTTTCACGAATTTCCTGAACAATAGGAATTTCTCCCAAAAATGGTACCTTGAATCGCTCAGCCATTTCTTTTCCACCATCTTTTCCGAAAATATAATACTTATTTTCCGGCAATTCTTTTGGCGTGAAGTAGGCCATATTTTCAATCATTCCTAAAACCGGTACATTGATTTGAGGCTGTTGGAACATCGCCAAACCTTTTTGAGCATCCATTATGGCCACTTTTTGTGGGGTGGTTACCACCACAGCACCGGTAACGGCCACATTTTGTATTAGTGACAAATGGATATCGCTGGTTCCCGGAGGTAAATCTACCACCATATAATCTAACTCGCCCCATTTGGTGTCTCCTAAAAACTGACGAATCGCGGAGGTCGCCATAGGACCTCTCCAAATCATCGGACTATCTGGTGGGGTTAAAAACCCAATAGACATGATTTTTACACCATATTGCTCAATCGGAATAATCCAGGTTTTTTCCCCTTCTTTTTCCATACCCGGTTGTTCATGCTCACAATTAAACATGGTCGGGGCGGATGGTCCGTAAATGTCAGCATCCAGGAATCCTACTTTAGCACCGGTACGCGCCAGGGCTACCGCTAAGTTCGTAGACACCGTAGATTTTCCTACGCCACCTTTACCGGATGCCACTGCAATAATATTTTTAACCTGAGGTAATAATGGTGTTGCAGCCTGCGCGGCGGTCACGTCGTGGGTCATCTCCGGAATTACTTCCAAATCAGCATTGACCTGCTCATGAATCGCCTCAATACAGCTTTTTCTGATCTGTTCTTTTAACGGACAGGCGGGAGTGGTTAATACCACCTGAAATTTTACCGTATTATTTTCAATCTCCAGCTCCTTAATCATGCCAAGGGTTACCAGATCTTTTTTCAGATCCGGATCCTCTACAGTGCCGAGGGCTTTTAATATTTGGTCTTTAGTAATAGTCATTATCTCTAGGGAATTTTCGGTATTGACCGAGGTGAGGAAAAGCAATAGCTTGGGATAATCTTCACCTGTAACCTCCGCAAATTAATTAAAAAAAATCAATTTAGCGGATATAATGATATTAAACCTCCTGTTGAGGAAATCTGGCTGACAATGTTTGCAGAACCAAAACGATAAGGGGTTTTTGAAGGTGAAATCCTTTAGGGTTAAAGGGTTGGGGATATGCGGATGCCGTAGGTGGGTTTAATGATGCCCAGAGACTCAAAATAGTTTTTTAAATATTGTGGGTATTTCTTAAGCCGAATTATGTGCGTTTAATTCCCCGATTAGCTGCTTGGCGGCAAAATGGAGGAATAGTTTTCTGTTTTGAGTTTTCATTAAGGAAGCAGATGAATGGGGAGATAGCCAACATGCCCAAATTTGGGCATTTGAAAAATTAGCGGCGCAGTCTTATTTGGGGTGAAAATAAGTTGTCTAAGAGCTTGTTGGATTATATGTGATTTCACTAGAATCACAAAATATTATTCCAACAGCCCATTTTTCAGCTAATTCAATTCAGCTCTAAATCCCATATAGAGAGGATTAAAAAAGTGTCTTCTTCCAATGTAAACTGATGTTCCAAATAAAATTTCGTCGGATTTGCTTATATTAATCCGACCGGCTCCTAAGAAGCTTTATTGAATCTATCAGTGAATAGTAAACGGGAGTAAGGTGGGTTTTAAGATAGTTTTTCTCCCTTTCTTTTGCTTGAAGACTCCGGTATTAGCTATCTTCTAAATGCTGCGGAAATGACTTTTTGGTAGATTTTTGGGAGAACGCTGTCTTTATTCCCATATATTTTGGATTATCCTCAGCTGCTGGATAGGAATTAAGAAGGAGAAATGCGTAAATTTGCTCTACTGTTATTTGTAATAAATTCTGAACCAAATTGGGCATTAGTCAAAATACTGTACAGCAAGTGAAGGATCGCATGGATATCGTCGAAGTGGTCGGCGATTATGTTCCACTGAAAAAAAAGGGGAACAATATGTGGGCTTGCTGTCCATTTCATGAAGAAAAAACGCCCTCCTTTTCAGTTGCACCAGGTAAAGGGATTTATAAATGCTTTGGCTGTGGAAAAACCGGTGACTCTATTCGCTTCGTGATGGAATTGGAAGGGATGGAATTTCCGGAAGCTATTCGTCATTTGGCCCAGAAGTATGGTATTCCGATCGAGGAGACCAAGCTGACAGAAGAGGTGAAAGAGAAAATATCTTTCCGCGAGCGTCTTCATTCCGTCATGCATTACGCCAAAGAGTTATTTGCCCAACAACTGTGGGAGAATAAAGAAGGCCGCGCCATAGGATATAGCTATTTGCGGGAAAGAGGGCTGACGGATGAGATTATCAAAACTTTTGAGTTGGGTTACTCCCTGGACAAATGGGAAGCATTTTATAATTCAGCAAAAAAAGTTGATTTCACTACTCCAGAGATGGAAGGCGCAGGACTGGTGATCGTCAAGGAAGATGGAAAGAAAATCTTCGACCGCTTCCGGGCGCGGGTAATGTTTCCGGTGCATGACCTTTCCGGAAAGGTGATTGCTTTTGGAGCGCGTACGCTTTCCAATAATAAAAAAGAAGCCAAATACCTGAACTCCCCCGAGACGGAAATTTATCATAAGTCCCGGGTATTATATGGTATTTACCAGGCCAAGGACCGTATCCGAAAGGAGGATAATTGTTATCTGGTGGAGGGTTACACCGATGTGATCTCCATGCATATGGCGGGAGTAGAAAATGTGGTGGCTTCCTCCGGAACTTCTTTGACCGAAGATCAAATCCGACTGATCAAAAGGTTTACCAATAACATCACCGTACTCTATGATGGAGATGCCGCCGGAGTGAAAGCTTCCCTGCGCGGAATTTCTATGATTTTGGCCGGTGGGCTGGATGTGCAGGCCGTGGCATTCCCGGAAGGGGAGGATCCGGACAGTTATATTCGGAAAATTGGACCGAATGCATTTGGGGAATATTTGAAAGACCATCAAACCGACTTTATTTCCTTTATTACGGAGGTGTTGTTGGCTGATGTTGGAGATGATCCCCTGAAAAAAACCAAGGCCGCCA
This sequence comes from Persicobacter diffluens, assembly GCF_036244895.1. NCBI lineage: Bacteria > Pseudomonadati > Bacteroidota > Cytophagia > Cytophagales > Persicobacteraceae > Persicobacter > Persicobacter diffluens. Next base: position 2,028,754 of record NZ_BQKE01000001.1, on the reverse strand, counting down.
GAGAAATTTTGGAGGCCGTAGCGCAAATTCCCGATGCCATTAAACGAGATGTTTACTTAAAAGCATCCGCACAAAAACTGGGAATTGCGGAAGAAGCTTTGCAGCAGGAATTGCAGGGCATCTTTGAAGAGCAGCAGAAACGAGCGCATAGAAATTACCCTTCGGCTGGTAGTCAGCCTCCTATGCCCAGCCAGGTGCCCGGTTATATTCCGGACCAGGATTTACCACCGGAGGCTTTTCTCCCACCGGAGGAAATGTATCCGGAGCTTGGGCAGTCCCAAACGGTGGAGCAGGTCGCTCTCGGGGATCGTGATATCAACTTACTGATGTTGCATGAGCGCGAGGTGGTGAGGATGTTGCTCGTTTATGGAATATTGGAAATAGAAGCCGGCAGGCGAGTAGCAGATTATATACAGGAAGAAATTTCCAGTCTGGATATTTATGAAATGCGACATGCGCAAATCGTAAATGTATATTTTCATCGCATGAGCTTAGAGCAGGATATTAGCCCGCAGGCGATGCTGACAGCGGTGGAAGGGGAAGCACTGGAAGTTTTGGAAGAGCTGGTAGAAATGAAATACAGTTTGAGCCAGTGGATGGATCGTCACCAAATTAATGTGCCCATGGAACAAGATAATTTGGGAAACAATCTGTATAAAGCAATCATTAATTTAAAAGTGGCCCATTTTAGTTTGATGGAAAAGCAATTGGAACAGCAATTGGAACAAAATCAGGCGCAGGCTAATGAGGAAGGCATGATGGAGACCCTTCAGATGATGGTGGAGTTGCAGCAGATGAAAAAGCAGGCACAGGATGAAACCCGCCAGATTCGCTACAAAATTTAATCGAAACTGATTTAGAAGAAAAACAAGGAATACAGATATGAAGGACGAACGACTTTTGGACCCGATTGAAGAAGGCATTGCAGCCATCAAAAAAGGGGAGGTCATCATTGTTGTGGATGATGAAGACCGCGAAAATGAAGGGGACTTTATTTGTGCTGCGGAGGCCATTACCCCGGAGGTAATCAATTTTATGGCGACTCATGGTCGTGGATTGATTTGCGCTTCCATTACAGAGGAGCGTTGTGAAGAGTTAGGACTACATATGATGGTGGGGAAAAATACCGCGGAATATGAGACTGCCTTTACCGTATCTGTTGATTTGATTGGCCATGGTTGTACCACCGGAATTTCTGCCCATGATCGCGCCAAGACCGTGCAGGCATTGGTGAATCCTGAAACCAAGCCGGAAGAATTAGGCCGTCCCGGACATATCTTCCCATTAAAAGCCCGAAATGGTGGCGTACTGAGAAGAGCCGGGCATACCGAGGCTACCATTGATTTGGCGAGATTGGCAGGCTACCGCCCGGCAGGAGCTTTGGTGGAGATTTTGAATGAAGACGGATCCATGGCGCGTTTGCCTCAGCTTCGAAAAATTGCCGATAAGCATAGCCTGAAGTTGGTGTCAATCGAAGATTTGATTGCTTATCGCATGCGTCACGATAGTCTGATCGAAAGAGAAGTGGAAGTGCACATGCCCACCGAGTGGGGGGATTTCCGCATGGTTTGTTACAAGCAGAAAACCACAGGGGAAAATCATTTGGCACTGGTGAAGGGAGAATGGGAAAAGGATGAACCCATTTTGGTGCGTGTCCACTCTTCTTGTGTAACCGGAGATATTTTTGGTTCCTGCCGTTGCGATTGTGGGGAACAATTGCACCGTGCGATGGAAGCGGTTGAGAAGGCCGGAAAAGGAGTGGTGGTTTATATGAATCAGGAAGGTCGTGGTATCGGATTGGTAAATAAACTGAAAGCCTACCAATTGCAGGAGCAGGGTTTGGACACGGTAGAAGCCAATGTCAAATTAGGTTTTAAATCAGATCAGCGTGATTATGGTGTCGGTGCTCAGATTTTAAGAGATTTGAATGTATCCAAAATCAAATTGATTTCCAATAACCCTATGAAACGTACCGGCTTAATCGGTTATGGTCTGGAGATTGTTGATCGGGTGCCAATTGAGGTAGAGCCGAACAAATACAATGAAGAGTATTTGAAAACTAAAAGAGACAAAATGGATCATCAGATCCTTAAAGGAGAATAAAGCAAGGTGCCCGTTGTGGCACCTTTTTTTTGGATGAAATTCTATCTGTTTGTATATAGTTTGGGGTTTTTCGGCTTTAGAATTGATTCTCCTACTGATATTTTTTTAAATTGGATTGCGGTTGCTGATCTTTTACCAAAGGGATTGCGTTCAATCATTATATTGCAAACAAAACCTGACCATGATAAATAAACTCCTGCTTTTTGTTTTTTTCTTTAGTTTTAACCTGTGCCTTCAAGCCCAATCCAATCGGCAATTTCCCTCAGAAATGTGGCATTTGGGCGAATTGGTTTTATTGAATGGAGATACCCTTGCAGGAGCGTTAAAGTATGATTTTGGTAATGATGCGGTATTAATTAACGCTGAAAACCGAATCAGAACTTTCTCTTCCAGGAAAATTCTCTATTTTGAAATATATGATTCCACCGTGGAGGATTATCGGGAATTTTTCTCCATTCCCTATCGGGTACGGTCAAATTATAAAATTCCGGTATTATTTGAAGTGCTTCATGAGGGGCCGCTGACGCTGATGTCCAGGGAGGAAATAGTACAGGAAACTTTACCGCAATATAATTATGGCTATTATGGGTATAACCAAAACACCTATTATTCCACACAGCGGAAGTTATCCTATGATTACTACTATCTGGATATCAAAGGAAAAGTGATGTTCTTTGATTTCAAAAAGAAGACCCTTCTTCATATTATGCGGCGGTATTCCAACGAAATCAAGCGCTTTGTGAAAGACAACCGCCTGAAGTATAATGATCGAAATGACCTGATTCGCATTACTGATTATTATAATGAGTTGGCCTCAGGGGATAAAAAAGCAAAATCTTAAAAACAGGGAATTTCGATTCCCTTTTTTTATGGGAAATTGTCGAACTGTATAAAAAAGATATAAATTGCCAAGCTTGTAAATGATTAAACAAAAAATCTAATGTCAAAGAATAAACCACTTATTTTGGTGACCAACGATGACGGTATTACCTCTCCGGGTATCCGTGTATTGGTGGAAACAATGCAGGAAATTGGAGAAGTCGTAGTGGTTGCCCCTGATTCTCCACAATCAGGAATGGGCCACGCCATTACCATCGGCGAAGTAATTCGGGTAAATGAGGAACATTTATTTGAAGGAGTGAAAGCTTTTTCATGTTCCGGTACCCCTGCGGATTGTGTGAAGATAGCTAAATCGGAAGTTTTGAAAGGCCGAAAATTGGATTTGGTGGTCAGTGGAATCAACCACGGCGCAAATACTTCCATCTCGGTTTTATATTCCGGTACCATGTCGGCAGCCATTGAAGGGGCTGTGGAAGGGATTCCGGCCATTGGTTTTTCATTATGTGAATACGGTTGGGATGCGGATTTTTCTCATGTGAAAAAGTATGTACAGATCATCACAGAGAAAGTCTTGGAAAATGGCCTGCCTAAAGAAATCGCCCTGAATGTGAACTTCCCGATGAAGCAGGATGAGCCTATTAAAGGCATTAAGGTTTGTCGTCAGGCAAGAGCACGTTGGCAGGAGGAATTTGATAAACGAAATGATCCGATGGGACGAACCTATTATTGGATGGCCGGACAATTTAAGAATTTGGACAAAGGCGTGGATAATGACGTTTGGGCTATAGATAATAATTATGTGGCAGTAGTTCCTACGCAATTTGACTTAAGTGCCTACCATGCCGTGAATATTATTAATGAGTGGGGATTATAATTTTAGCTCCCTTAATTTTGTAGCGTAAATAGTTATTTGCGTCGAGAGGGTAGTCGGATAAATTTCAAATTGAAGTGCCTTCCTCCTAGCATTTCTTAACCTGTATCATCCACTGCTAGATTTAGATGGTTCTGCTGAAAGTCTCAATATCGATGCGTTTGTATTGGTATAGCGGATTTTTTATTAGCCTAAATTTGGGGGAGCATGTTTACGCCTCCTTCACCTGCTTCGTTGGGAAAAACCTGAAATAGGAAACCTCTCCTTCATTTTTTTGCCTTGTACCTCAACGAGGATTTAAGCATTCAGATGTTGGGGTCAAGCAGAAATATGCTAGGGGAAATTAGGTCGCCAATCATCGTAAATATTTCCTTTTTAAGGTTTTTCTTACAAGCTAAGGGCCAATGGAATTTCCATTGGCTTTTTTTTGGATTCTGCTTTTAAAGGTATGTTTTTGAATGGCATCGGACTTATTTATATTAAATTTTGGGATTCCACCTGCTTATTATCTTGTTAGAAGAATGCCCGACTCCGCTGTGTCTGTGGGGGAAGGTTTGAAAAATGTGAAAAGAAATTTGGTGAATTTCCCCTTAACCAAAGTGGTGGGGCTTTGGGTAAGTTGCAGAATTTTAGGGGTATAAGTGTTTGGGTAAAGAGGAAGTATCTATGGGTGGCGTAGTTTTATTTTCTGATATTATTATTGCATTTTGGGTATTTAGCGGTACTTATTACTTTTTGAAAAGCAGGATGTAAGAAAAAAGGGAATAGTTTTTTGTTTATGGAGAATTCAACGCAAAAAATTGATGTTCGTCATAAAAAATATTGTCCATGTATTAGCTGCATAATATTACCATAACATTAGGTTAGCTCCGATTCGTATAGCATTATATAATGCTATTCCACCTATGATAAAAATATTCTACTTCCTTTTACTGTTTCTTCCAATTATTCTTATGAGTTGTACGGAAGATGTGCCCCCCGCGGTCCGAGATATTTCTGAATATGAAGTACAATCCCAGTTATCTCAAATTGGTGACGGTTCAGCCATTTATGGACAATGGGCGGTTAATGAAATTCAGATTGATAGTTACAACCAAATGGATACCCTTTATCTGAGTATGGTCGTGACCATTAGTCAAAATGGGGTTTTGATTGCAGATGGCAACAATGTCGAGGGTGCCGGTGTCTGGCAGTCAGATCCGAATACCAACCAATTATATATTAGCGGACTTCCGGAGGTGTTTAATACCAGTCATCGTCTGAATAGAGAAAGAAATGGCGGCGGAACGGGTTGGTCAATCTTTGTGGTCAATGATCGGCTGACAATTTTTGATAATAATTCCAGAGAGAAATTTATTTTAGATAAAATCATAAAAATATAGCGCACTCAACAACCGATTAATAAGGGTCTACATCACAGTAGATCCTTACTTTTTTAAAGGCGGCCTGTTTTTCAGTTTCTATAATGGCTTGTTGCATTAACCGTTTTGCTTTTTTAAGGTCAATATTTTCACGTTCTAGTTTTACGATAATTTCCCGGATGTATTCATTTCGGATTTTGGATACGGCCGGGCTTTGCGCTCCTAATGCTCGATGGGTTCCCAGCCATTCTTGTAGTACCGCATTTAAATAAACAGCCGCTTGTTGACAAACCCTTTCCTCGCGGTGTTTTACCACGATTTTGATTAGCCTTCTGAAAGGAGGGTAGTGGAATTCTTCCCGTTCGGCAATTTCATTTTTATAAAGCCCGGTATAGTTTTGTTCCACCACAGTGTGTAAAGTGGCTTGTGCTAAATCTCGTGATTGAATAATCACCTTCCCTTTACGTTCGGCTCTTCGACCTGCCCGACCACCAACCTGGGTCATCATTTGGTAGGCACGTTCATTGGATCGGAAATCCGGGAATCCCAGCATGCGATCCGCATCTACGATGCCCACCAGACTTACGCCTTCAAAATCCAGTCCTTTGGTCACCATCTGTGTGCCGATCAGCACTTGAATTTTTTGTTTTTCAAAATCATCAATAATGGTTTGGTAGCTGTATTTATTGCGGGTAGTATCCAGATCCATCCTTTGAATGCTAATCTCCGGAAAAATTTGTTGGAGACTTTCTTCAAGCTTCTGTGTTCCAAATCCCTGATCTACCAAATCCTTTGAACCACAGGCAAAGCACTCATGCGGCACAGCAGCTTTGTATCCACAATAATGGCATTTTAATTCATTTTGGAACTGGTGTTTGGTTAAAGAGACCGCACAGTTCGGACATTGATGAACCGTTCCACAGTCTTCGCAAATCAGGACCGGAGCATAACCTCTTCGGTTTTGGAAAATAATCGCTTGTTCTCCTTTTTTTAGCGCTTCTTCCAGCGCTTTTACCAAAACAGAGGAATAGGGGCCCTGCATGGTTTTCGCTTTCCGTTCGCGGCTGATATCAACCAATTGAATTTCGGGAAGTTGTGCCTGCCCAAAGCGTTCGGTAAGCTGCACCAATTTATATTTCCCTTTTTCGGCCAGATAAAACTGTTCGAATGAAGGGGTTGCTGATCCCATCACAAGCCTCGCCTGATGTAAGTGCCCCAACACAAGCGCTAAATCCGCCCCATAATATCTTGGTGCCGGATCATATTGTTTAAAGGAGGTTTCATGACATTCATCCACGATGATTAGGCCCAAATGATCAAAAGGTAATAAGAGCGACGAACGCACGCCTACCACAAATTGGATAGTGCCATTGACCACACCTTTCCATACTTCCACACGTTCATTATCGGAATATTTGGAGTGGTAAACGCCCATTTGATCTCCAAAATATTTGGAGAGGCGGTCTACAATTTGGGTCGTTAAGGCAATTTCCGGTAATGCCAAAAGCACCTGAACCCCTGAGTCGAGGGCTTCCTGAATCATGGAAATGTAGAGCTCCGTTTTTCCTGATCCGGTAATTCCATGTAATAGTACCGGCTGGTTATTTTCAAATCCCTGATTAATTTCCGCCTTGGCCTTTTGCTGAGCGGGTGTTAATTCCACCTGATCCGGGATGGTTTTGCTGGTATGGCCAATGCGGGAAATTTCCACATTAAACTCTTCCAGTATTTGGTTTTTCACAAGTGTTTTTATGGCAGAAGGGGAGACCTCCTGAGCCGTCAAACTCTTCTTACTCAGGCCAATTTCATTGAGTTCTGGCTGGTCAAAAATATTCACCGCCTGCAGGTAGCGCATAATCACCTCCTGCTGTTTTTCTTTTTTTTCCAGTAAGCCAAATAATTGTTGCAGGGCAGTCTCTTCCGCCCAATGTTCTTTTAAGCGAACATATTTCTCCTTTTTAGGGGAATACTTATCTTTTACCTGTTCGAACAGAATGATGGCCTGCTTTTCTACCAGAGATTTAATAACCTTGGAGGGCGATTTGATGCCAATGATTTCCGGTAATTCCTTAAAATCCACATGAGGTTGTTCGAGCAAGTGCTCCACCAACAATCGTTCTTTTTCATTTAACTCCACACCTGACCATTCCGGATCATAGTCAGGGTGCAGCTGAATCTTGGAATCTGAGGATATTTTCATCCCCGCCGGAAGGGTCGCAATCAGCACTTCACCTATGGTACACATATAATAGTCCGCCATCCAGTGCATCAGCTTAATCTGCTGTGGGGAGACTACCGGACGTCCGTCTAAAATATTGTCAATATACTTGGTTTTGTAGGCTGGTGCCTGATCATGTATTTTCGCTACAATGCCGGTGGTGATTTTACTACCAAAAGGGACAATCACCCGAAAGCCTATTTCCAGAAAAGGCACGAAATCTTCCGGAACCTTATAGGTAAAAAGGTTCGGTACGGCCAGTGGCACCATAACATCAGCATATGTAATCGGGGTTTCTTCTATCGGAAATAGGGACATTCTAAAGCTTTAAGCACAAAAAAAGGTAGTCGAAAATCGACTACCTTCAAATTTATCATTTAATTCTTTTATAGAATACCAAAACCGAATAATTGAAAGGAAAGAACTAAAATCAACATATAAATAATGACTGTTCCCCAGGCTGATTTCTTCTGGTAGATGAATTTTTTCCCCAGAAATTTTTCCCAAAATACTTTTACGAGCAAAATGGTAATGACCACGTTTAATAAAAAACCACCAATAGCAGCCGGAATTAAAGGAGAAATCGCTCCTATATTACCACTCATAACGGATTCTGCAGCTTCATTCATAGAAAACTGCATCAAGGCATCTTCCGCAACCGGGAACCAATGCTTTAGAGCCAGTGTCATGAGGTTAGCAGCAACTATATAGCCCAGCACCAATATCCAGGTCATATTCATTCCTTCTCTTTTGCCTGCGTACCTCAAATTGGAGGTGAATAAAATAATACCTAACAATGGGTGAATGATCAAAGATGCTACTGCAATGGAAACCTTTGAATAAAGGCTTGGAACCAACCTGATTTGCTTCTTTTGAACTAAATTCTTAACCTGATCTTTATTTAATTCTATCCTTCTGATTTTCTCCCCATTTTCAATGGTTACGGATGGGGTAGAAGGTTTAGGAGGGTTTTTTCTTAGTTGAATTTCTTCTACTGCTGCATCAATATACATTTCAGAGAAGTTTTCTTTTTGGGCGATGACCTGATCCAACTCCTCATCGGTCATCTTTGTCATAGTCCCTTTAAAATAGTTTGCCAACTTAAATTCCTTTTATTAGACGATGAATTACTGGGTGTTTTTCAACGTGTTTAACTGCCCAAAAATTACACCAAACACCATTAATAGATTGAACAGTCATAATTAAAAATGAAATAATTTAAAATTAGTTCGCGTTTGTCCATTATTGTGCTGTAGTAATTTTAGACGAAAAAGCATTATTTTCAAAAATAGCGGAGCGAAAAGGATATAAAAATCATTTCCACCCTTTTTTTTATAAAAATATTAAGGAATCAGGCTTTTTAATTGTGATTTGGCCTGTTTTAGTTCATTAGCAGGTGATTGGCATTGGTTGTTCAGGCATACAAAAATAGTGCTTTGTTCATTTTTTAAGGTTTTGCCATAAAATAATGGTAAAGTACTATTATGGATAGAGGCCTGTATTATTTGGTTGGGCAGGTAATCCAATTGCCACTGGATTCCATGTTGAAGTGCTTGTTCTCCAAGGCAAATAATTTCAGGGGAGGGATGGAGTTTGAATAGCCATAATCTTGACCAATTCGCTATATATTGCGCATTTTGATCGGCAATTTTTCGGGTATAGGAAAGCATTTCCCAGGCGCGCTTTGTCCAGTCTGGCCGGTCTAGGGCAGTTCCCAAATAATATAAATTAAAGGCCATGATAGAGTTGGAAGCAGGAATCACATTATCGAAAAACTCTGCTTTTTGGACAATCAAATCATGGTGTAAGATGTTGGTGAAGTTTAAATAAGGGCTGTCTTTTTGAGCGAAATTTTGCAGTACATACTTGGTCAATTGTTCGGATTGCAATAGCCATTTCTCATTGAAGGTGATTTGATAAAGGTGAATAAATCCTTCAATTACCGCGGCATAATCTTCCAGAAATGCCTCAATACTTCCATGTCCATTTTTAAAAGAACGCCATAGGCTTCCGTCTTCTTTTATCATTTTGCCACTAATGAATGCTCCAAGGGCAATGGCGTTGTCCTTGTCTTCCGGCTTTTGGCTTACCAGCCAGGCATCAGCCAGACCTTTGAGTAATAAGCCATTCCAGGCGGCTAATATTTTATCATCCGTGGCGGGCCGGCTTCTTTCATTTCTAATTTCCCACAACTTTTGGTGGCAATTTTCAATTATTGCGGAAGCATTTGGTACTGTTTCTTCAAATACTTTGATGGATTTTTGTGGAAATAGGATGTTTCTCCCTTCAAAATTTCCATGCTCTTCTATTTGGTAATATTGGGCGAAAACGGCGTATTGATTTCCCAAAAGGCTTTTCAACTCTGCTGCTGACCAAGTGTAGAAAAGACCTTCCACCCCTTCACTGTCTGCATCCAAAGCCGCATAATATCCACCCTCTGGAGACTTCATCTCTCTTTCCAGCCAATTCAATGTTTCGGTGATGATTCTTTTATACTCCTCATTTCCTTCTGTTCTATAAGCCTTGCTATACAGGCTGAGTAATTGAGCATTGTCATAGAGCATTTTTTCAAAATGTGGCGCAAACCAGTCTGCATCTACGGAGTATCTGGAGAAGCCTCCCCCTAATTGGTCATAAATTCCTCCATAAGCCATTTGATTCAGAACCAACTTTACCGCTTTTGTGGCTTGCTGGTTTTTCTGAAGAAGGCTGTAATCTAACAGAAAGTCCCAAATGACAGGCATCGGAAATTTCGGTGCCCGATTCATGCCGCCCTTTTCCCAATCTACTTCCGAGAGGATGTCCTGTGCCAGTTGATCAATCCATTGCCGGATGTCTTCCGGGTCTTCTCCGGGCTTTAATCCGAATTTATCGATATCAGACAAGCCCAGGCGTTCTGCCAACCGATTGGCAGACTGATTAATTTCCGCTTGTTTTTCAAACCAGGCTTGGTGAATTTTCTCTAATAAATGTTCCCATTGTTGTGGAGGGAAATAGGTGCCACCGAAGAATGGTTGCTGTTCCGGAGTAAGAAATACATTTAGCGGCCAGCCTCCTTGTTTTCCCATGGCCTGTACAGCATCCATATAAAGCTGATCCACATCGGGGCGCTCCTCCCGATCCACTTTAATGCAGATGAAATATTCATTCATGATTTCGGCTATGGCATCATTTTCAAAAGACTCTCTTTCCATTACATGACACCAGTGGCAGGCAGAATACCCAATGGAGACTAAAATGGGTTTGTTTTCATTTGTAGCCCTATTCAGTGCTTCCGGACCCCAGGGATACCAGTTGACCGGATTATGGGCATGTTGTAAGAGGTAGGGGCTGGTGGAGTCGATAAGTCGGTTGCTATGGGATGGTTTCATGGTTTGCGGATGTAGGAATGAGCCGGTAAGAAATAGGAGCATGAGTACATCATTGTTGCACTTATGAATTTCTAAACCGGAAGAATATTATTTCAAAATATCCAATTTCCCGGAAGTAAAAGCAACCGTAACAAAAGCAATAGGCCGATTTGTCTTTTGGATTACTTTATTCCCTTAATTGACTTTTCAGTGCCTGTATTTCCTTTTCTAAGGAGATGTAGGAGGCTTGTTGTTCCATTTTGGCAATAGTCTTATGCAGGAATTTTTGATGCTCCCGGCCTTCAATATGAAAAGGGCGGTGTTGGGCCGCTTTTTTAAGCTTTTGGATCCGTTCTAATGTTTTTTGACATGCCGGGTCGCATTGGCTTTCCACAAACTTATTAAAGATATAAGCTTCGGCTGTTTGACTTGGATGGATCATGTCTTCGGCGAAAAACCGGTAGTCGCGCAGTTCATCCAACAGAATTTCATAGGATGGAAAATAAAAGATCTGCTGCTGCCTTTTAATAATTTCTGCCATAGCCAGCCTAAGCGTGGCTTTGCTCAGGGAATTCTCAGTGAAGCCATCTTTTAAATGCCGGACAGGGGAGAGGGTGAAAATGATTTTTAATTCCGGATTAAGTCGCCTTAATTCCTGATAGGTTAGTTGGAAGTCGTTTACTATTTCTTCCACGGAAAGCGCTATTTTTTTGAATTTTTTCGCGGGTTGTTTGTGGCAATTTCCCACCCAGGCCTGTTCGTCGATTAATTCGTAGCCCCAGGCAGTCCCCCAGGTGATCATCAACCAATTGGCAGATTTTAGAAACTGATGCACCTGATTTTGTTTATTGCTGATTTCTTCCAATAAATCCTGTGAGTTTAAAGCTGAAATATCGGAATGGTACTGATAGTGCCTCCAGACAGACTGGGATTCAATGATTAAGTTTTCATTTGGAGCCTGGAGGTGAATCGAATTTTTAAGGATTTGATTCAACGATTTGGGATTGTAGATCGTGCCAAAGGGGTTCGCTAAAACCTGCATGCCACCTTCAACAAGTCTGTTTCCTGTGGCATTGGCGAAGCACGATCCGAGGCTAAGGATTTTGTCCGTATGTTGGATAGGCGTAGGGAAGGATTCCGGCTGGAAGGTGGTGAAAAACATTTTTGCGCATTAATTTTTGACCAATTTACCAAAATCCTTTCCCAACTAAAACCGATGGTTTAAATCCTGAGTAGAAATAACTGAGGCTGCCTTAAAGAAGCAGCCTCAGTTATTTTAATTATTTACGGCATGTTAAAAGTTACGCCACCGGATAGGATTTTGAATACCTTTTTATTTTCCAGATAGGTTTTGGCTGTTAAGCCTGTTCTTACTCACATTTAGCATTGATTAATTCGTAGATCAGGTGGCTCGCTAGTTTTGCTGTACGGTCATCAATGTCGAATTTAGGGTTAAGTTCGGCGATGTCCATACTTAATAATTTGTCTGACTTTGCTACCCTTCGGATCATGGCAGAAATTACCTCCGGGAAAGTTCCACAGGAATTTAATGCACTGACGCCTGGTGCAAATGGGGCCGAGAAAACATCCATGTCAATGGTCATATAAATGAAATCGCATCGATTAATGAATTTGAGCAGCGCATGGGCCAATTCATGAATATGGCTGATGTGCATTTCATAATAAGGGACGTGATGCACCTTTAATTCCTCCGCAATTTGGAAAAGTTTTCTGGTATTGGCGGCCGGGTTGATGCCCATCACCTGATACAGGAAAGAGGTGTCGTCTTTTTCGCATAATTGCGAAATCTGATTAAAAGGTGTTCCTGACGATGGCTCCGGACTAGGAACTCTCAAGTCAAAGTGGGCATCAAAATTGATGATTCCAATTTTTTTTCCGGGATGATGTTTCTTTACCCAATTATGCAGCCCCAGATAATGTCCATAGGAAATTTCATGCCCACCACCTAAGACAATAGGGAGTGTTTTTCTCTCCAGGAGTTGTTTCACCCGCTTTCCTAACTCTTCTTGTGCTTCCTCCATTTTATGGTTTACACAAGAAACATCTCCAGCCTCCAATAATTTCACTTTTTGCTCATCAAAGTGAACCGCGGTACTGCTCATTACTCTGCGAAGAGTTTCCGGGCCTTTTACAGCACCTATTCTTCCTTTATTCCTTTTGACACCTTCATCACTTCTGAAGCCCAGGAAAGCAAATCTTTGATTACCTTCTTTTAAGTCAGAAGCTTCTTCCAGGTTTAAAGCTTCAACAATTTGGTGCCAACGATGGCCCAGTTCGCCATCTTCAGTATCTATTCTTCCGTGCCACTGATGTAGATCGGGAATGGTATAGCTCATGATATTATTGGATTAGATTGAGTGGGAAATTACTCTCCTCAAAGGTAAAAAAAATAGTACTAACAGGAGATGCAATTGCTTGCATTTTGATATTAAAAACAAAAAAGGTTGCTCCGGGGAACAACCTTTTGGTTAATTATAATTTCGACCAGGCCTGATCATCTTCCATGATCTTAAGGGCTTGCTGGAAGACTTCATTGGTTTCATTGAATATCGGGAAGAAGCCTTCATTGTCCCAAACACTTCGGGCGAGCTGCGCCTTTATTCGTAGTTTGATCAATGGTTTTGAGATTTCAAATTCTTCTTCATTGTAAGCCACATCCAGTTCTTTGGCTGTTTTTACCAGGTCCTTCAGCATGGCATCACTCACCTCAAAATTTGTTTTGAAATCTTGGTAATCCATGGACTTCAGCTTGTTTTGATTCTTTTCGTAATACTTAATGGTGTATTCCCGAAGGGCATTGCTGTAAAACAATTTGGTGAAATAATTACTGTGCATGGTGGTATCCAAAGGAACGAAATAATCCGGCATAATACCTCCGCCACCGTAAACTATTCGCCCGTGAGCTGTTTCATATTTTAGCGAATCATTCATTTTAATACTATCCGCATGGAAGAACTCTCCATGTTCGTAGCGGTTAATGCGGTCCATATAGTAATCTTCCATATGTTCTTTATCATATGGTTTCTGAATGGAGCGGCCACTAGGCGTATAGTATCTGGAAATCGTTAATCTCAATTCTGAGCCATCATTCAAAGGAATAGGCATTTGTACCAAGCCTTTTCCGAAGGATCTTCTTCCGATCACCAAACCGCGGTCATTGTCCTGAATAGCACCCGAAACAATCTCTGAAGCAGAAGCAGAACCTTCATCTAAAAGGACAATCACTTTTCCTTCTTCGAACATGCCTTTGCGTTTCGCTACATACTGGACATTGTAACGTTTTTCTTTCCCTTTGGTGTAAACGATCATGTCGCCGTCTTTCAGGATTTCATCCACCATGTTCACTGCGCGATCCATATAACCACCAGGATTTCCCTGTAGATCCAAAATTAATTTGGTCATGCCTTGTTCTTTAAGGCTTTTCATGGCCTCATAAAACTCCTGGTAGGTAGTGGCGGAGAAACGACTTACTTTTAGGTAACCAATTTCATCGTCTACCATATAAGATACATCCACAGAATTTTGAGGAATTTTATCACGAATAATGTCAAAGGCCAATAGCTCTGGGGCATTTTTACGATAGATTTTCACGCTTACTTTTGTGCCTTTCTCTCCACGTAGGATATTGATCACATCGCGATTGGAAATACCAGTACTGGCAACATTTTCTCCGTCCACCTCTACAATTTTATCTCCACTGCGAATGCCTAATTTTTCGGAAGGGCCACCACTCAAAGGAGCCACCACATAAAGGGTGTCTCTCAGAATATTAAACTCGATTCCGATCCCGTAAAATTTACCCTCCAATTGTGACTTGGATAACTCCAAATCTTTGGCAGCGATATAAACGCTGTGTGGATCGAGCTTTTCCAGCATTTTCGCAATAGCGGTTTCCACTAAATCTTCCGTATCCACCTCATCTACATAATCACGCTGAATATAGCTGACGATGTTCGAGAATTTGTGGATACTACTGATAAGCGAATTATTCTTTGGCGATTCATTTCCGGCCATGGTAGCCCCAATCAATATCCCCGCAGCCAATCCCATGGCAATAAACAAAGGTAGTTTAATGTGAAATTTTGAATTTTTTGTTTTACTCATTATCCAAAGAAAATAGGTTGTAGTATTTAAGATTTAGTCTTGGCTAAGCCCTCATCCGAATTAAAAAACTCGAACAATTTGTGAATTTATCGGCAATATCCAAAGTGCAAAGCATCAAATGGTCGTGATTTAATGCTACTTTAATGGGATATTGTGCAGCATACCCCTTCTAGTTTTACGCATTATTTGCGAAAAGTTTATCGATTAGTAAACAATTCTATATTTTAACCTTTGCAATGGCTGTTATTGGGTTGAAAGTTAATGAAATGTGTTTTAAAATATAAACTTAATGTAGATGGGGAAGGACTACTTTTCGGTTAATGTAATCGAATTCTTCTTCCAGATCTTTGGTGTAGGATTCTAATTGTCGCATTCGGTCCCTAATACTGAGATAATCCTTATAGTGCTGATGCCCCATATTGATGGGGTAATCTTTATGATAATAGGCCATTTCATCTTCCTGCACTTTTATTTTGGCAAGGAGTGCTACAATCTTGTCCAGCTGTTGCTCATACTCCCAGCGTAAAGAACCATAGGACTCACTGGATATTTTACCTAGTTTATGAAGGTCACTTAGTCTCAATAAATGAAGCTCACCAGTCCTTTTCCAAAAGGCAAGGGTTTCTTTCCATAATTTGAAATCGAAGTCGAGGTCGGGGAGATGGATTTTTGCGTTGTTCATACTGAGGGGGTTTTCTGTATTAGCATATACGTAAAGCCCTGAATGAAAAGATTGCATTTTTTAAGGAATAATTGCTCCTGAAGGGAATATAGGGCGAAAAAGATTGCCTGCATATCTTTGAAGTGATGTTTCAACGGCCTTTGTTTTGGCGTTTGTTTGCATGCTCTCAGTGGAAGAGTAGCCAGTTATTTTGATCTGCTTAGGCTAGAGGTTACCTGTTCAAATGTTTGTTTAGCTGAAGGAGGGAAAATGAAGGGATTTTCTTCTTTATGGGTAATATCCAAGAAGAAGATGAAATGAGGAACTTAGCACAAATAATACGGGATAAATAACCAAATCAAATATGACCGGATCTGTTTATTTAGGAAACCCATGATCATCGCTGCAATATTAATGGGAAAAAATCAAAATGGCGGTTGGTAATTTTTTCAGCTTGCTTATTAAAGATTGTAATTTTTAACTAAAACTTACTTAGGTAAGAAAATACTGATGCTGAAAAGGTTACCTTCTGTTTGATTTTTAAATTGCCGTATCACCAACTCCCCCATTATGCATATAGTCGATCAGGTACTATCATTGGATCGTCACCCCCACCGTAGCTGGACGAACCGCCCTCTTTCCGTAATTGACAAAATTATTTTGCACCAGTCCATGACGGCTTCAGATACGAAAGCCCTTAATCAATATCACATTTCTTCCAATCATATTTGCCTGCAGGGATGCCCCAGAATTTGTTACCATTTTGCCATTGAATCCGATGGAAAAATTGTACAATGCAATGATGTCTCCGATATTGTCTGGCATACCAAAGGAGAAAATACCACTAGTATTGGTATAGTAGTGCTGGGAAATTTTAATGGATTAAATTACCGGGGTGGACAACAGCCAAGTAGTCAGCAATTGCTGGCCTTAGGAGAACTGATTCAATATCTGTGTAGGGAATACAGGATTAGTTTACAAAAGGTTTTTGGCCACCATGATTTTAGAGAAGGTCCCTGTCCGGGTTATTATTTGCAAGAATGGATCACTTTTCTAAAAAGCGGTCAAATTACCGATTTGGTCAATAATGAGGACCCAAAACTGATGATTACCTTACAAAAGGCGCTTTCCAGCTTAGGTTATTATCATGGTCGTATCGATGGTCTTTGGTCCCCGGAATGTCGAAAAGCGGTATTACAGTTTCAGGTCGATAATCAATTGTTACCGGATGGTTTGATGGGGGAAGTCTCCTGGAAAAAAATAAAAAATTGCCTGGCAGTCGCTTCCTTTAAACCACAGGCCAAAGGGGCATAGAAAAGAATATTTTTCTTACTTAAAAGGATATAATTTTTTATAGATGCGTTATATTTTGTACAGAGGGAAGGAGAAAACGTTAATCGTTTTTCCTTTCCTTTTTTTATTTGCAGGATTGAGTTTTTTTTATTTACCTTTAGGAAACTTTAGGGGTGCCCCTGTTTGGCTGAGATTATACCCTATGAACCTGATGCAGTTAATACTGCCGAAGGGAAAAGTGATTTTCATTTCATAGTGAATCCCTCCTTGTGAGGTCATACCTAAAGAATTAGGGGTTGAAAATTCGCCCTTATCATGTACTTTTTTTACAGATTTCGTCGGAATAGCTTCGATTTTAATCTGAATTATTAAAAAACAGGTATGACAATCTACCTCAATGATACAGCAAAGGAGTGTGAATCATCCATTTCACTTCTTGGATTTTTACAAACAGAAAGTTTGGCGGAAGCCAGAGGCATCGCTGTAGCCGTTAATCAATCCGTCGTTCCACGCTCGGATTGGGAAACTTATCAGCTAAAAAACCAAGATCAAGTGATGGTCATTCGCGCCACCCAAGGAGGATAACACATGAAAAAACAAGAAACCACACCCACCCAGTCCACGATTACTCGTGCACCATTTCCGGCATCTAAAAAGATCTATGTTGAAGGAAAAATCCATCAGGATATCCGTGTGCCGATGCGTGAAATTTCTTTGACTGATACCAAAGTTTTTGGTACGGAGAAAAAAGTTCCGAACCAGCCTGTAACGGTCTATGATACTTCCGGAGCGTATACCGATACGGAGATTGAAATTGATGTTCGCAAAGGATTGGAGCCCATTCGTGAACAATGGATTCAGGATCGTGAGGATGTTAAAGCACTGGAAGGTATTACTTCCGATTATGGAAAAGAGCGTTTGGCCAATGAAAATTTGGATGCTTTTCGTTTCCAGCATTTGAGAAAGCCATTGGTGGCAAAAGGTGATACCCCTGTAACGCAAATGTACTATGCCAAGCAAGGGATTATTACCCCTGAAATGGAGTATGTAGCCATTCGTGAAAACCAAAAGCTACAGGAAGTAAAAGACCGAGGGGTGGAGCATCCGGGAGAAAGCTTTGGAGCCTTGACACCTAAGGGGGAAATTACGCCCGAGTTTGTTCGTAAGGAGATTGCCGCCGGTCGTGCGATTATCCCAGCCAACGTTAATCACCCGGAGACGGAGCCGATGATTATTGGTCGTAATTTTTTGGTGAAGATCAATGCGAATATTGGTAACTCTGCGGTAACCAGTTCCATTGAGGAGGAAGTCGAGAAAGCTGTTTGGGCGATTCGTTGGGGTGCCGACACCGTAATGGATTTGTCTACCGGAAAGAATATTCATGAGACCCGCGAATGGATTATCCGTAACTCTCCGGTGCCGATCGGTACGGTGCCAATTTACCAGGCTTTGGAGAAAGTTAATGGTAAAGCAGAGGATTTGACTTGGGAGCTGTTCCGTGATACTTTGATTGAACAGGCAGAGCAGGGAGTGGATTATTTCACCTTGCATGCTGGCGTATTGTTGCGTTACATTCCATTGACGGCGAAGCGTTTGACCGGAATTGTATCACGTGGGGGTTCGATCATGGCCAAATGGTGTTTGGCGCATCATAAAGAAAACTTCATTTATACGCATTTCGATGAGATTTGTGAAATCATGAAGGCCTACGATGTGGCTTTCTCTTTGGGTGATGGGTTACGTCCGGGCGCATTGGCGGATGCTAATGATGCGGCTCAGTTTGCGGAATTGGAGACCTTGGGTGAATTGACCAAGCGTGCCTGGGAACATGACTGTCAGGTGATGATTGAAGGACCAGGTCACGTGCCGATGCAGATGATTCGCGAGAATATGAAGAAAGAGTTGCGTGATTGTTTTGAAGCGCCATTCTATACTTTAGGACCCTTGGTAACGGATATTGCGCCGGGTTATGACCACATTACTTCCGCTATTGGTGCGGCTCAGATTGGTTGGTACGGCACGGCGATGTTGTGTTATGTTACGCCGAAAGAGCATTTGGGATTGCCGAATAAAAAGGACGTGAAGGATGGAGTTATTACCTATAAAATTGCTGCCCACGCCGCTGATTTAGCCAAGGGACATCCGGGAGCCTATATCCGAGATAACGCCATGAGTAAGGCCCGCTTTGAATTCCGTTGGGAAGACCAGTTTAATCTGGCCTTGGATCCGGACACTGCCCGTGAATATCATGATGAAACTTTACCTGCTGAAGGAGCGAAAGTAGCGCACTTCTGCTCCATGTGTGGACCGAATTTCTGCTCAATGAAAATCACCCAGGAGGTTCGCGATTATGCGGATGAAAATGGCTTGAATACCGTGGAGGCTATTGAGCAGGGCATGAAGGAGAAGTCTCAGCAGTTTGAAAATAACGGAAAAGAAATCTATTCCTAATCCATGGAATGGAGGCTAATCTCTCCGGAAGTTCCGGTCAGGGAAGAGGCTGCTATGGTAGCGGACTTTTTTGACCGGGCTTTGGATTATTACCATTATCGCAAAGATGATTTTGAACTGAAGGTGTTTGCCCGTTTTCTGGAGCAATTGCCGGAGTGTTTCCATTCGCGGATTTTTGTGCATTTACATGAAATCCCGGAGGAAACTTTTGAATATATCGGCTATCATCTAAAAGGTCAAATGTGCGCTTCCGATGTATCGGATTTTATTGAAGAAGAAAAATCTGAGGGGCGGAAATTCTCCGCGGGAGCACATAATGGAGCGGAATTAATTGCGGTCAAGTCCTGGGCCGATGCAGTTTTGGTAAGTCCGGTATTTCCGAGTATTTCAAAGGTCAATTATCAGGCTAAAGATGCCGTTTTTTTTAGCAGTGCCTTGGAGCAGGTACCACATTGTACTGCCTTGGGAGGCATTGGGAAAAATCAGATTCGTCAAATCCGGGAGATGGGATTTAAGTCCTGTGCCTTGATGGGAGCAGTCTGGAAGGGCGATTTCGATCCCTTGGAAAATTTTGAGCAAATTAAAAACCAAATCCATGAATGAGCCAAGACCGGTTGTTTTGAGTATTGCAGGTTATGACCCTTCCGGCGGAGCGGGCATATTGGCGGATGCCAAAACCTTTGAGCAGTTGGAGTGTCTGGGGCTGACAGCAATGACATGTTGGACGGTTCAGAATGGCCATCAGTTTCAAAGTGCGCACTGGCTCACTGTCGAGGAAGTGAAAAGGCAGATTGATGTTGTGATTGCTGGACAAGAAATTCAATTTGTGAAAATTGGATTGGTAAAGTCCTGGCCCTTTTTATTGGAAATCATCCTGCACCTCAAAGAAGTGTTGCCAACCGCCCGATTGATCCTGGATCCGATTCTTTCGGCTTCTGCTGGCTTTGAATTTCATGCAGAAGGTGAGGATTTCTTCCAAGAACGGATTTTGCCACATCTTTTTTTGCTGACGCCTAATCAACCGGAAGCGAATAAACTGGATTTGAATTTTGATCTACCGCTGGCCACTAATATTCTTCTCAAGGGCGGACATGCGAGTGGCGCAGACTTGGGTACTGATCTGCTTTACCTAGTACATGGAGGTGTAGTGAAAATCACTTCTGACAAAGGAAAATTGCCGGACAAGCATGGTACAGGCTGTATTTTAAGCGCGGCGATTACTGCTCATCTGGCGAAAGGTCATTCCCTTGAAAAAGCTTGTCAACTGGCGAAACAGTATTTGGAACAATGCATGGAGAGTAATCCTGGAATTTTAGCCTATCATCAAAAAACTTCATGAAAACGAACTTAATCTTCATCAGTCAGGGCAATGGAGTGGAAGAAAACCTGAATTCCATTCGAAAAGCCATTAAAGCCGGAGCCGATTGGGTACAGCTAAGACTGAAAGCAGTATCCGAAGCAGAAATAATGACCGGCGCAAAGGCGGCTATGGATTTGTGCAAGGAAAATAATGTTTTGCTGACGTTGAATGATCACCCGAGCATTGTAAAGGAGTTGGGGATTCCCTCCGTACACTTGGGGCTGACCGATATGCCGGTGAGCGAGGCTCGGGCACTTTTAGGCCCTGAGGTGGTCATCGGCGGAACGGCCAATACCTTTGAGGATATCAAAATGCATGTGGCCGCCGGAGCGGATTATGTAGGTGTTGGCCCGATGCGGTTCACGACTACCAAGAAAAATCTGAGTCCTGTTCTTGGCTTCGAGGGCTATCAGTCCATCATCGAGCAGATGAAATCCGAAGGACTGGATATTCCGGTATTTGCTATCGGAGGTTTGACAGCGGATGATTTTCTTTCCTTATCCCAAGTGGGTGTGCATGGTGTTTCACTTTCTTCTGCTTTATTGAATGCAGCGCAACCTGAACTTCTGATTGAAAAAATCGACCAACATTTTTCTTCACATACGATCTCTTCCAAATCCTTATAAGCATGTTAAAAATTGCATATAAAACGTTTCAGTCCCGCTTGTTTACCGGCACTGGAAAATTCGCCTCTTCTAAAGAAATGGAAGATGCCCTTTTAGCTTCCGGCTCAGAATTAGTGACAATGGCCCTGAAGCGCGTGAATGTGAATGATCAGCAGGATGATATTCTGAGCCATCTGAATCACGATCATATCAATTTATTGCCAAATACCTCCGGTGTTCGTACCGCCAAAGAGGCGGTCTTTGCAGCAGAACTGGCCCGTGAAGCATTAGGGACCAATTGGCTGAAACTGGAAATTCATCCGGATCCGAAATATTTATTGCCGGATCCGATTGAAACCCTGAAGGCTGCTGAAGAATTGGTAAAGAAGGGTTTTATCGTTTTGCCTTATTGTCATGCTGATCCGGTATTGTGTAAGCGTTTGGAGGAGGTCGGTACAGCAGCCGTAATGCCTCTAGCCGCTCCAATAGGTTCCAACAAGGGCTTGAAAGCGTTGGACTTTTTGGAGATTATCATTGAGCAGGCCAATGTACCGGTGGTAGTAGATGCAGGTATTGGGGCTCCTTCCCATGCCGCAGCAGCCATGGAATTGGGGGCAGATGCGGTATTGGTCAATACAGCAATAGCCGTGGCGGGAGATCCCGTGGCTATGGGAAAAGCGTTCAAACTGGCCGTGGAATCCGGAAGAATGGCCTATGAAGCGCGCCTAGCAAAGCCCTTGCAAGTGGCAGAAGCGAGTAGTCCTTTGACTTCCTTTTTAGATGAATTATAAGTCATGAGTACATTCAGTCAATTATTTCATCAGCATGATTGGGAGGAGGTAAAGCAAAGCATCTATTCAAAAACGGCCAAGGATGTGGAGCATGCCTTAGGGAAATCAAAGCGGGATTTGGAAGATTTTAAGGCCTTGATTTCACCGGCAGCAGCCCCTTATTTGGAGCAGATGGCGCAGCTCAGTCATCAGATTACTCAAAAGCGATTTGGGAAAACGATGCAGCTTTATGTGCCGCTTTATCTTTCCAATGAGTGTCAGAATATTTGTACTTATTGTGGTTTTAGTCTGGATAATAAAATTCCCCGACGAACGCTGACTGATGCAGAAATTCTGAAAGAAGCTGATCACATCAAGGAAATGGGTTTTGAACATTTGCTTTTGGTGACCGGAGAAGCCAACAGAACCGTTGGGGTGCCTTATATCAAAAATGCCATGCAATTGCTGCGTCCGCATTTTGCCCATTTGTCCATGGAAGTACAGCCGATGGATCAGGAAGAGTATGAGGAGCTGATTGCCGAGGGCTTGAATACGGTTTATATTTATCAGGAAACTTACCATCAGGAAGATTATAAAAAGCATCACCCAAAGGGAAAAAAATCCAATTTCGAATATCGCTTAAGAACTCCGGATCGCCTGGGGAAAGCCGGTATTCATAAGATTGGGCTTGGCGTATTGATTGGGCTGGAAGACTGGAGAACGGATTGTTTTTTCAATGCCCTGCATTTGGAATATCTGGAGAAAACTTACTGGCGCGCGAAATACTCCATTTCCTTTCCACGCTTACGTCCTTTCAGTGGCGGTTTGGATCCGAAGGTGGAAATGTCGGATCGGGAATTGGTGCAATTGATTTGTGCTTATCGGATTTTTGATGAGGAGGTGGAATTGAGCTTATCGACACGGGAAAGTGAAAAATTCCGCGATCATGTTTGTAAGTTGGGAATCACAGCGATGAGTGCTGGTTCCAAAACCAATCCGGGAGGCTATGTGGTAGAACCACAATCGCTGGAGCAATTTGAAATTTCGGATGAGAGATCACCTGCGCTGATTGAGGAGATGCTGGAGCGAAATGGCTATGAAACGGTCTGGAAAGACTGGGATATTGCTTACGATGTGAAATAAAAAGAACAAAGGAGGCCGTTTAAAGCCTCCTTTTTTAGTCCCCAATTTTGGGAACGCCTAACACAGTGTTTCTTTATTTTTAAAAACCAATAATCTTAAATTCTGTCCTTCGGTTAATCGCATGTACTTCCTCATCGCAATCTTGGCCCGGGGCACAGGGAATTTTAGGTTGTGTTTCTCCATAGTATTTATAGACCATTCGGAAGGGTTCAATGCCCTTTCCGCTGATGTATTCCATGGCCGCTTTGGCACGTTCGGCGGATAGTTTTCGATTGTATTGATCAGTCCCCCGCGCATCGGTATGGGAGCTTAATTCAATCACAATATCCGGATTATCCCGCAGGATGATGACCACCTTATCCAGGGTAGTGGAGGCTTGTGAGGTGATATTGGATCGGTCAAAATCGTAGTAGATATTCTCGATGTCTAAGATTTTATCCTGCTCCAATCGTTCCAATGGCAATTTCTTGATCAAATCCTGTTGAATATTTTCCGCTACATAAAACTCTTCCGAATAAGTCAGGTAGCCATTGGTTTTGGCGGAGAGGATATAGTCGGTACCCGGATCAATCACAAAGGAAAAATTTCCATCAGGACTATTCAGCCGAATTTCTTCCTCCGTGTGTAAATTTCTTAAACTTACCTGCGCGGGGGATAACAGCTGATCGGTTTCTTTAGACACCACCGTCCCTTGGAGTCGAGGAGTGAATCCCTGTTCAAGATAAATCACCTTTTCCAAAGTAGTATGATCCTCCAAGTTTTGGGTATTGAATGCTTCATGGTAGGCAGCATATTCAGGATGATCGACGGTAATCCGGTAAATTTCCTCCGGACTGAGCTGCGCATAATACTCGCCCCACTGATCTGTAGTTCCCTCATCCAGGTTTTTGGTTTGATTGCGAAGTCCAACCGTAGAATTTCGGATGGGTTTTTCCGTTGTCTTGTCCAAAACGAGGACATTCAGGTCAATGAAGATTTTATGAAAATGGTAAATGTCATCGTTGCCTCTTTCATCCGCCCGATTAGAGGAGAAGTATCCTTTGAAGTTCTTTTCGCTAGCATCAATGAGGTAGATTCCAAAGTCATCCTTTTCAGAGTTGAATGGAGCACCTAAATGTTCGATCGTGCCATATTCATTTTCCATTATTTTTACCCGAAATAAATCCAGCCCGCCCAGTCCAGGATAAAAGTCGGAGGAGAAATATAAATAATCATCAGGCCCCCAATAGGGAAACATTTCATCGCCGGGAGAATTTACAGCTTCCCCCAAATTTTTGGGCTGTTGCCATTGTCCATAGGGCGTTCGCTGGCTGATATACAGGTCGGTACCACCTAATCCGCCTTTAAAATCGGCAGTAAAAACCATCGAATTTCCGTCCGGGCTTAATGTAGGGTGACCTTCAGAATGGCCTTTTCGATGGAATCCCATGGATTTAGGTTTGGTCCAGCCTCTTTCAGTTTGATCTGTATAAAAGATTTCCAGGTGTCGCTTTGCGTTTTCTTTGTCTGCATTTCTGGTGAAATATAGCCTTTGGTTTTCCGGATCATAAGTGGCGGGCCCTTCATGGGTTTTGGCATTTATCTTTTTGGGTAATGCGGTAATTCCATTGACATTCATGGAAGGATCCCATTCGCCACCAAAAAGGTTGATGAAGTGCTGATTATCCCAAAGGTACTTTTGCTTATGGTGTGGCCTTGAGGAGCACCAAATTAATTGTTGATCCATCATAAGGGGGGAAAAGTCATTATATTCCGAATTGAAGGCCGCCTGCTCGGCTCTAACAGCTAAATGGTTACTTTGTAGGCTTTCGAAATTACTGCAGGCTTCCATTTTATGTCGGATACTTTTTTTATCCTCCGGATGCATCTGTAGATACCTTTTGTAAGCTGCCCGCGCATTTTTATATTTCTTTTGGTTCATCAAAAGTTCGGCATACGGCAAAAGCAATTTCCCCTCAGTAGGATGCAGCTTGATCAATAATCGATAGCTCTCCAAGGCTTCGGGGTACCGTTTGGTCGCCATATAGGCTTCTGCTAAACGAATGGAAACCTTAGTGCTATTATGGTTTTGGAGGTACTTTTCGTAGTTCTCGATGGCAGCCGTATATTCATGGCGTTCGAAATGCTCATTGGCTTTTACCAAAACGCTTTTTTGCGCGATGGTTAGGCTTGAGCTTAAGAGCAACAGCAGGATAGTGAATAAGAATTTCATGCTAAAAGTATCTTGGGCTCAAAATGGTTTCTTGCTTTCTGTACAGATCAACACCGATAAAAAACTCATGGGAGCCATTTTGCTGCCCATTGAGTTTGGTGATGGGATAATCATAGGCATAGCCAAACCACCAGTTGGTGGTAGGATGGAGTTCAATCATGGCCGCGATACCATCGTTGGTACGATAGGTAAAGCCTAGCCAGATCAAATCATCAATGATACCGGTCAGGTTGAGATCCGCCTGAAAGGGGCGGTCACTTACTTTTTTCAGCAGGGTAGAGGGCTTGAGTTTAAAGCGCATCCCTAATGGAATGATTCCACCCAGTGTAAGGTACAGGTGATTAAATAATTTGGCTTCTGCCTGTGGGTTTTCTTTATCCAGCCGGTGTTGGAGCATTTGAGGTAAGGAAACCCCAACAAAGAGGACATCACTACTGTAATATGCGCCCATCCCAATGGTAGGGAGGAAAAAGGACTCTTTATTCAAGCCGAACATGGGGTCATCGGGGTCTTTAATATTTAATTTGTCCCAGTCATTGTTATACTGAATAATGCCGGCAGAAACGCCAAGTCGGATCCGATGCTTATTATTGAAGGGGATAGAATAGCTGTAATTGCCATTCATTCCGGTGGTGCGGTTTACTCCGATCATGTCATTGTATAGGTTGACACCAAGTCCCATTCTTTTGGTCGCCTGGCCATGGGCGCTCAGCGTTTGGGTGGAAGGAGCACCTTCGAGCCCTGTCCATTGCTGCCGGAATAATAATATGCCGGATAGGGATGCCCGGCTGCCCGCATAGGCAGGATTATACATCAAGCCATTGAACAAGTACTGGGTGTACATGGGTTCCTGTTGTCCAAAGGCGAAAAGCGAACACAACAACAAGCAGGGAAGTAGGATTAAGCTTTTCATATTAACGTTGGATGGAAATGAAACCAGAAAATTCTTTGTTTGCACTAATGATCCTGAGCACATAATAATAGGTGCCGTCAGGCAATGACCTGCCACTGTCATCTGTTCCTGCCCAATCATTGAGATAGCCTTCGGTGGAAAACACTCTTTCCCCCCAACGATTAAAAATCAATAGGCTGTTGTTCGGGTAGTTTTCCAGGTTTTCAATGAAGAACACTTCGTTCATTTCATCCCCATTGGGAGAAAGGGCATTGTAAATGGTGATGTTAACGGTGTTTTCAATCACAATCGTCACACGAGCTGAGTCACAGAGGTCGCTATCCGGCGCCAGGCAAATTCGATAAGTAAATTCATCTGTGCCATAAAAAGCGGTATCAGGTGTATAGGTTATGAAGTCAGAGGAGGGGAATAAGCCTCCATTTTCAGGTCTTTGAATGATTTCAAAGTAAGCAGGCAAATCTCCGTTCTCCTGCCCAAAGTAGTTGTCGTTTTCCCATGGTCTAATATTGATTGCGGTGTTCAAAGTAGTATTGTAACTGATGTCATTAGCCACTAAACCATCGTCAATCAATATCCTTAACTGGGCGGTCCGGCATTGTATGGATTGCCCCCTGACTTGCTCGCATACTTCATAGCATACCGATACTTCTCCGGTGAAATTTTCTTCCGGGGTGTACTCCATTTCCAGGCTGGGAAGAATTCTGATGCTTCCGGGGAAATCTGTAGAACAGAGGATGAGAGAGAAGGAGGCGGGTAGCTCATCATTCTCTAAGACATTAATAGTGGAGGTGGTGGATGGAGGGAGTTGCACCACATCATCCTGCAAGAGGTAGTCTTCTGGTTCGCCGACTAAACTGACGACCACATAGGCGTTAGCGCATCTGCCAAAAACATCGCAAATTTGGTAACAGAATAGGATGGGTTGACTCGATATAGTTTCACTGGCGGTGTATAGAATATGGTTGCCCTCCACTTTGGCAGTACCTTCTGAGGGCGTGGAACATAGGGAGATAGAAGAAATGTCTTTCTCCAATATTTGGTCATTTTGCCATACCGGAATCTGAATAGTTCCGCCTACCGGTAAGCTGACTTCATCTGTATGGGCATTTAAATCTATGGGCGCTTCAACTGTGATGAAAACAAAAGCTTTGTCACAATTGGTCATTATGTCCTGATCACAGATTTCATAGCAGAATACATCTGTGCCGAAGAAGTTGTCATCAGGGGTATAAATAAAGCTTCCATCGGCATTGAACTGTACCTCTCCATGCTGAGGAGGGTAGTCTGTACAGATCGATATGTTTACCTGATTCGGGAAATTATCATTGGCCAATGGATTTACTGATACTACCTTTCGGGCAGGGGTACTGACAAAGTCTTCATTGGCGACTACATTGGTGACGGGGTTTACCCCAATAAGGATGAGGGCTTCGTCACAATCTCCATTTTCATTGCAAATGCCATAGGTTAAAATCTCCGTACCGATAAAATCCCCATTGGGAATAAATTGGAGTTCACTTCCATTTAAAGTGACGATTCCATTATTGGTACCGGTAATGAGTTGGATGCTGGCCAGGGGAGAGCCATTGATGATGTCGTTGGCGATCAGGTCAAGAATGGCGGTGTCTCCCTGATTGATGACGGTGGCATCCACTTCGGCGACTAAATCCACCGCTGGTGGAATTATGTTGATCGCCAGTACATTTTCAGTACAATAGACCGTATCGCTATAATCCGGATCAGTATTGCAGATCCGGTAGACAATTTGAGCCAGCCCCGGATTGCTTCCTTCCGGGTTATAGGTGATGGTGCCTGCGCTATTGTCTACAGTAGTACTTCCCTGAGCAGGTTGACTGATGATGGTTATTGAGAAATTTGGCGGAAGAATAAAGTTGTAAACCGGATCGAGCAAATTAAATACTAAATCCACATTATTAGGAAGTCCATCAATGGAAATGGGGTAAAGCTGTGGGATTTGATTGGGGTCTAGAGAAACATCAATCACTACATTTCCGGTGTAACAATTATTTGCATTGCCACTTTCACAAACTTGGTAACAAATTAATTCCCTCCCAATAAATCCATTATTGGGCGTATAGAGTAAATTGTTACCGGAAAATGAGGCAGTTCCGTTAATGGGTGTGGAACAAAGCGTGGGCGCATCATAACCTTGCGGGATAATATCATTGATGATCACATCAGCGGATAAGGCCGTATTGTAATGAGTGGTCAGGAAGTCATCAGTGAGTTGAGCCGGATCCGGCCCGGAAATAACCACCTGAATGACGGCACTCTGGCAAATGGAATTGTCACTATTGCATAGCGTATAACAGATAATGTCTGTGCCAGTATAGCCGGTAGGAGGGCTATAGTTGATTTTATTGTCTGCGGTAATGGTGGCGGTACCTAAGGTGGTGGTTTCATCACATAAGCTCAGGCTAAAGCCGTCATCAGGAATGATATCATTGGCAATACAATCGATTAAGACAGTCCCATTTTGCGGAATCTGGCTTTCATCATTTTGCGCCGCGACCGTGATTTCATATTCAAAGGGGATGATGATTTGTGCCTCTGAACAGGCTTCATCAGCGGTTCCTTCATTCACACAAAGCTGATAGCAGATCAAATCCTGACCTGAAGTGGTGGTGTAATTAGGCAGGTATTGGATAATATTATTATCGATAATATTGACAGTACCGGAAACGGGATCCTCGCAAACGGTTAATCTATAGTTGGCTGGTATTTCATCCACCAATTCTGAAAGGTTGATCTCGATAGGTCCAAATTCTGTTAAGGAATAGGATTTATCCTTCAGTTTTGGGGCTTCCAGTGGAATGACGGTGATCACTACTTTTGCGGGATCACAGGTGGCATTTTCTCCTGTTCCCACACATATTTGGTAATCCAAGGTGTCATTTCCTATAAAATTATCCACTGGGCTGTAGGTCAGCATGCTGTCGGTGATATTCAGATTGCCGTAATTGAAATGATTTAATATTTCAAAAGTAACGGGTAGCAGCGAGTGGTCATTTTGGAGAAAATTTAATGAAATAGGGGTGCTGGCACCGGTAGTTCCAAAATCGTCGTTGGCTTCCGGGGCGTTATTGCAGGGAATGGTACCTTCTAAAATGGTAATACCTACGGCAAAGCCTCCCTGTGTACCTCCTAAGGCTCCATAATGATTGTCAAGATCAAAAAGTTGTGAGCCCTGATGGATGGTCCCGGCTTCCCCTCCAATATAGGAGGCATTGATGTTGGAAATAAACTCTGAACGCGCCAGGGAGAGGACTCCCCCTCCCCCTCCACCGCCAGGGCCATAGGCGTCCAGTGCATTTCCCTTATAGGTATGGCCGCCTTGTCCGCCATTTAGTTCCACCTCTAGTGTGCCAATAATTCCCTTGGTTTCAATGACCACAGTACCTCCGGCACCTCCGGCGCCAGAAGCGTTATCGATCGTGGACAGATTGCTTTCATCTAATCTTACATCAGCCGCAAGGGGGTAGGAGCCCCCATTAGCATGAATGGCCTTTCCATTAGTGACCAAGCTTTCCACACTCAAAATGACGATTCCACCTCCTGCTTTCCCAGCGGAATGTCGACGATTTTTAAAATCAGAATTTCCTGAATTTTGATGGCCACTTCCTCCGCCACCACCAAAGAATATTTTATTAAAGGAGGGACTGGAATAAAGAGCGCTTAAGGCTAATCCTCCTTTTCCTCCAATTAAATCTCCGGGCACAGTACCCGTATTGTCATTATCATTCGTAATTCTTCGGTCAGTTTGTAAGGCACGACCGCCTTCTCCTCCTGCTCCGTAATTAGCACCACCGCCACCACCGGCATTATGGTTGTTTCCTCCACCGCCTCCTGCCACTAGTTTACCTCTTCCATAATTATAATTCAAACCATCTTTGTCAAAAGGGTAGGCCATCGATTCGCCTTTTTCAGCACCTAAGACACTGTTTCTGCCTGATATTCCATAGGTGTTCACATTGTCCTGGCTGGTGCCGCGGGTAATTCGTCCACCCAAATAGCCCAGGGAGTCCACTTCTATGTCCGCATTTAGCGTGAGGGTACCGGTAGCCTTAATAAACACAATGCCACCAGTGGTTCCATTCCATGGTTGAGCCGTGACTTCACTGCTTATGGTTGCATTTTGAAGGGGGGAAATTCCAACAATTTGGAGCCCGAAACCGGGGTCATAATCCCGCAGAAGTTTATGGGTGAGGAAGAGAGAGTCTCCCTGTACGGCCAATACCGTTCCCATTTCGAAATTCCCGGCATTGTTGAGTTGGTCAATATTTCCATAGGCCTCAGATTCCGTTCGGATGATCTCTGCGCCTTTGGATTGATGGATAATAATCTTGTCCCCGGCAGCGAAGCCTTCCGGATTGGTGATTTTTAATTTGCATTTTTGGGTATTGATGCCCAGCACTTCTCCATATTCATTGATAATTCCCGAAAGGTTTTGATTTTCTTGGGAATGGCCACTGAGTGGGCTGGAAAGCAAAAAAACGCAAAGAAGCCAATAAAGTATTGGCCTTGGGGCTATTGAGCTTATAAAAATCATACTGTGTTAGGTTAGCATTCCTAACAACGAGTATTTGAGGGGCTTAGGTTGAGGTGGAGATGTTATTGGCTGATGTGCCTTTTGAAGAAAAATTTCAATTTTTATGAATTACCTTTCCCTGTCTTGCTTATACTAAGGGCTTTCCGGTTAAACCCAATTTGGCTGAGCTTGCTTTCTGCTTATTCATCTGTTTCGGTGAAATACGCTCGAATTATGGGAATTAAGCCACCTTCCTCCTCAACCCTGAATTAAGTATGCGTCATTTGGGTAATCGGGCTTTGAATAAAAAAGGAAGCCTTGGGGCTTCCTTCTTAGTCATTATATTGATTCATCGTTCTGCCAATGCCGATGCTGCAAAAACCGTGAATCATTTCAATAGCCCTGTCCATTACAATGGGTAGTTCGGCGAATTCACCTTCTGAGAATTTGCCAAGAACATAATCCACTTGCTTCCCTTTTGAAAATTCATCACCAATGCCAAATTTCAATCGGGCATAATTTTGTCCACCGGTTAACTCTTCAATGTTTTTTAAGCCATTGTGACCAGCAGAAGAACCTTTAGCCCGCATTCTTAATTTTCCGAAAGGAAGTGCTAAATCATCCACAATTACCAAAACATTTTCCTTTGGAACTTTTAGCTCATTCATCCAATGGCGCATGGCTTTCCCGCTTAAATTCATATAAGTAGTGGGTTTGATCAGGTGAATGTGTCTTCCCTTGAATTTGTATTCAGTTTTAAACGCCAATCGATCCGATTTGAATTCTACTCCTTTGGCATCTGCCAGTCGATCCAAAGTTAGGAAGCCGATGTTATGACGAGTGAGTTCGTATTCAGGCCCAATATTGCCCAATCCTACGATGAGATATTTCATGTTAGATTAAATGATTTTCGAAGATTTTTTCAAAAATAGTGCTATTTCACTACCGGACTGAAATTTTTTGAACAAAAAAAATCCCTCCGATACCGGAGGGATTAATATTTTTAAGTGCAGAAAAATTATTCTGCATCCTCTTGTGATTGCTTCGAACGCAATGCACGTGGAATTTCTACAGTTGCAATAGAAATTGATGGGTTGTTCAATACCTCAACACCTTCAATTGGAACTTCACCTACTTTGATAGATTTACCTAATTCTAAACCAGAGATGTTCACTTTGATGTTCTCAGGCATATCTTTTGGCAAAGCTTTCACTTTGATCTTACGCAATTTAGTTACCAAACGACCACCAACTGCTACACCAGGAGACTGACCTTCGAAAATAACAGGAACTTCCATTTTCAATTCTTTCTCGTCGTTCAACAACAAGAAGTCAGCGTGCATCAAGTTCTCTGATACTGGGTGGAATTGTGCGTCTTGCAAAACCGCTTTGTACTCAGTTCCTTCGATGTTCAAAGTTACGAAGTATACGTTTGGAGTGTAGATCAAGTCACGGAATAAGTACGCAGGAGCGTGGAAGTGAACTTGCTCTTCTCCACCGTAAAGTACAGCAGGAACATTACCTTCTAAACGAAGATCTTTTGCATCTTTTTTACCAAGGTTCGCTCTTTTAAACCCTACAACCTCAATAGTTTGCATGATAATAAATTGTTAAAATTATAAAATATGAAACTGCTTAAAAACATAGCGCTTTCAAACAGGCTCGCAAATATCGTAAGTTTCCAATAAAAAACCACAGGATTTAATAAAAATACCTGTGGTTTTCTGGAGATATTTTTCAGATCCGATTAGATCGACAATCCTTTAATGAAAAGAGAGGAGATCGACTCATTGTCGTGGATTTTACGAATCGCTTTTCCAAACAATTCTCCTACTGACAATACTTTGATTTTATCCGATTGCTGACGCAGTGGAATAGTATCGGTGACCACCAACTCTGTTAATTTAGAGTTTTGGATATTTTCGTATGCTTTACCGGAAAGAATAGGGTGAGTAATAACGGCACGAACCGAATTAGCACCTTTTTCAATCAGGATGTCTGCTGCTTTGCATAGGGTCCCTCCTGTATCGATGATGTCATCCACAATGATTACATCTGCACCAGTAACGTCACCAATCACCTGCATGGAAGCAACTTCGTTG
Organism: Persicobacter diffluens; assembly: GCF_036244895.1. Classification (NCBI taxonomy): domain Bacteria; kingdom Pseudomonadati; phylum Bacteroidota; class Cytophagia; order Cytophagales; family Persicobacteraceae; genus Persicobacter; species Persicobacter diffluens. The sequence continues at coordinate 1,995,828 of NZ_BQKE01000001.1, read as the reverse complement.
GCACGCTCGCGATGCTTGTCGCAGATCACCATATTAGAACGGAAGATTTTCGCCAAATCACGTGCACGCTTGGTTCCTCCCACATCAGGAGCAGCGAACAATAAGTTCTCTAAACCTAAGGAAGCAATATAAGGAACAAAAACAGAAGCACCTTCCAGGTGATCCACAGGGATATCGAAGAAAGCCTGAATTTGTCCGGCGTGCAAATCACAAGTCATGATACGATCCGCACCCGCAGCGGTAAGCAAATTGGCTACTAATTTCGCTGCGATTGGAACTCTTGGCTTGTCTTTTCTATCCTGACGTGCATAGCCAAAATAGGGAGCAACTACTGTTACATATTTTGCTGAAGCTCGACGCGCTGCATCTACCATTAACAATACCTCCATGATGTTGTCAGAAGGAGCGAAAGTAGATTGAATGATGAAAACATCACAGCCACGAACGGACTCTTGGAAAGCAGGGCACATTTCACCATCGCTAAATTTGCTGATCTTAACATCACCTAAATCAGTGCCATACTGATGGGCGATTTTTTCAGCTAAATATTTGGATTCAGTACCGGAGAAGATTTTTACCGCAGACATTTTTGAATGAATATGTTCAAGGGATGGGGATCACCTGAAGCTGAATTTGTATAAAAACAAGATCATCAGCAGATTGATCCTTTGTGTTATCAATAGCGCTGCAAAGGTAAGAAAAATATTAAATTTATGCAGGCTGTCAGAGAAAAATACCATTTTTCGCCCAAATAAATGGCTAAGGACCTCTTTCTGCTTTCACCGGATGGCTGGTTAAGGCTTTTTTTGTATCTGATGCAAATGAGCAATGTAGGAAGCGATTAAATGATGATGTCCGGCATCAAGTAATACTATTTCAGGATCAGATTTCAAATATTTTAGCAGTGGCTGGAGGTTTTCCCGGGGGATGATTTTGTCATGAAGCCCTATTATAAATTTTACTTTTATGCCATGATTGTTAATATTGCTGGCGAGCAAAGTTAAGCGGGGTTTGATGTTTCTGAATTTGACCCAGGAAAGGTATACCTGCCTTCTTTGCCTTCTGGATCGCATCTGGCTATTGGCAAAACGAACCACAGAGGGATGCAGGAGTTTTACCTTTTGCAAAAATTTGATGGAGCGGAAGAAAGGTTTGGGATGATGTACGGTATATCGAAAAATATTACGAAAAAATTTTGGCTGCGTACTCATGGAATACCAGAAATTGGTTTTAATGCCATCCGGAGCTAAAAGGGTGATCTGATCAATCTTCTCCGGGAAGAGGACGGTAGTCATCAGGGCAAATTTCCCGCCCATGCTGAAGCCCATTATATCAAAGCGATCTATTTCTTCTTTTTCCAGAAATTCAGTCAATAAATCTTTCCATAAGCTTTGATTGACTTCTTCTTTATCCCGGTGTAACTGGCTTTTACCATGGAAAAAAAGATCGAAATGATAAAAGGTGTAATGCGGAAAAAATGTTTCCAGCCCTTCAAAGGCTTGTGCGCTTTGTCCGAAGCCATGGAAGGTGATAAAAATTTTCTTTCCGCTTCCTTTTTTCTCAAAGTGTAAATGAGTCATCCGAACAAAGTTATGCTATGCATTTGGAATTACCAACCCTCACACGAACCGGTATTTTAAAGTGTTATACCGAAGTAGGTTATGAGGGGATTTTTAACCTATAATTTCCAATAACATAACTTTTATCATTAGGCAAAAGATTAAATGTACATTAAATTACCTTCATCCGGTAAGGGCAGGTGGATTTGCGCTAATGGCAGGGTTTTATTGGTTTTGGTGATAAAATCAGCTTATAGAGAAACTTTATCTACAAAACTAAAACAAAAACTTTGGAAACGCTGTAAAATCCCATAGTTTCGAGCGTTTCTTTAATGCTTTATTAATCCAAATCAAATCAAAATCCTGATTATGCAAGATCGCATTATTGAGTTGGCCTATGACCTTTTCAGTAGAATAGGGATTAGGTCGGTCACCATGGATGAAATCGCAAGGCCTTTAGGAATTTCCAAAAAGACACTTTATCAGTTTTTCCCGAATAAAGAAGCCTTGCTAACGGCTGCTTTGGATCAGGAACTGAAAAAGCAGGAACTTTTAATTGAGGAAACCATTCGGGAGGCCGATAATGCGGTGGAGGCTTTTTATAATATTTCGGAGTATGTCCGCAATATGCATTCTCAAACAAATCCGATTGTGATTTTTGAGATGGAACGGTATTACCCCAAGGTATTTGAGCATTACCTTTCATTTAAAAAGCATTGCATCTCCCATTCCATAGCGGATTTTTTTCGGCAGGGAATGAAAGAGGGGTATTTTCGGGAAGATTTGGATCCACAAATCATTGCTAAGCTTCGGATGGAGCAATTCGAATACATTTTTAAACCGGATATTTTTCCCCGGGCAGAGTTTGAATACAATCATGTTTGCGATCAGCTCTTCGATCACTTTATGCATGGAATCCTCACCGGTCAGGGAAGAAAGATCTATCAGGAACTAAAAAACAATACAGAAAACCATAACAATAAATCATGAGACTACCGCTTATGTTGCTCCTTTTGCTTTTTGGGCCACTCGTCCGGGCGGAGGAAAACCTTTCCGGCCAACCGGTGACCCTTGAGCAATGCATTCAAATTGCCTTAAAAAATAACCAAAACGTTCAGAAGGCGGCGCTGGAAGTACATGCTTCCGATTATAAAGTAAAAGAAACGCTGTCGATTGGGCTGCCGCAGGTCAACGGGCAAATTGATGCGAACTATAATTTTGCGATCAGGACTTCCTTTGTTCCTGCAGCATTTTTTCTTCCTCCGGATGAGGACGGTAATCCTGCTGAGGGGAATGTTCCGGTGCAGTTTGGGGTGCCCTATGATGCTGCTGCCGGCATTACCGTGAGTCAGTTGATTTTTGACGGGTCATTTTTTGTAGGCCTGGAGGCCGCCCGAACTTATGTGGAATTATCAGAAAAAGATTTGTATCGTCAGGAGATCGATGTAGTGGAATCGGTCAAGAAAGCGTACTACCTGGTATTAATAAACAAGGAAAGACTCAATCTGGTGGAGCAAAATCTGGGTCGGCTGGATACGCTTCTGACGGAAACGCAGGCAATGTATGAGGAGGGATTTGCCGAAAAAATCGATGTGGATCGCATCAAAGTTTCTTATAATAATGTGCGGGCTTCGCTGAAAAGTTCTCAAAGACTGATTGAATTGTCTGTGCGTCTACTCACATTTAATATGGGGCTGGATGTTAACCAACCGGTGGTGGTAACCGATACCATTCACAATATAAATTTTGACGCGACCATTCTGGATGCGGATCTGGCTTTCGATCCCAGAGACCGTGTGGAAATGCAGATTCTCGATGTGCGGGAAGAATTAGGCCGTTATGAACTCAAAAACGTCAATGCGCAATACCTGCCCAATTTATACGCCATAGGTAATATGGGATATAATGCCGGGGTGGATGGAATTAGCGATCTTGGTGATTTTTCAGAAAGCTGGTTTGGCTATGGTATTGTGGGTTTACAAATGAAGATTCCCATTTTTGATGGTTTAATGAAGCGCCATAAAGCACAACAGGTGAAAATCAAATTGCAGCAAATCGAAATTGACCGGAACATGACCATGCAGGCCATCGATAATGAAATTTTCCAGTCCAAGGCGAATTTACTTACGGCTATTGATCAACTGAATATTGAGCAGGAAAATGTGGATTTGGCAGAGGATGTTTATGAAACCACGCGTTTGAAATTTCAGGAAGGCGTAGGAACGAATCTGGAGCTGGTAGATGCCAATAATTCCTATGTCACTGCTCAAGTCAATTACTTCAATGCGCTATACGATGCCTTATTGAATAAGGTGAACCTGGAAAAATCCGTTGGCCGCCTTTACAACCGATAACCGAAATATCAACTATCATGAAATATACTACTTATTTGACCCTGGGAATGCTGGCCGCCATGGCCGCCTGCGGTTCCAATGAGGATTCCCTGGAAGGAAAAAAAGCGGAATTAGCCGGTCTCAGAGAAGAGCTGGTGAGTAAAAAGGAAGAAATTCGTGCTTTGGAGCAGGAGATCTTGAAAATAGATCCGGATGCCTTCAATGCCAGCGGAAATCGTTTGAATGTAGCCACCTTACCGGTAAACCCTACGGAGTTTCAGCATAAAATTGATATTCGGGGAGAAGTGCAGTCGCGTAAGAATGTGATGCTTTCCGGAGAAATGATGGGGCGGTTGTTGGAAATACATGCTTATGAAGGAGCAAGAGTAAAAAAAGGGCAGCTTTTGATGCATCTGGATGCTGAACAGTTGGAAAACTCCATTGCGGAGGTGAAAACTTCATTGGAGTTTGCAGAAAAGATGTACACGAAACGGAAATCCCTATGGGACAAGAATGTAGGTTCGGAGGTCCAGTATTTGGAGGCTAAAAACAATTTTGAAAGCCTACAGCGTAAACTCGCTACTTTGAATTCCCAATTGGACATGGCCTATATTAAAGCGCCATTTTCTGGGCAGGTGGATCAGGTATTGGCCAAAACGGGAGAGATTGTACAGCCGGGAATGCCACTGATGCGATTAACGGGGAATTCTGATATGTATATTACTGCGGAAGTTTCAGAGCGCTATTTGGGGAAATTCCACAGGGGAGATGAGGTCACCGTGAACTTTCCTTCTCTGGACAAATCTCTGACCTCTACCATAAGCAGCGTAGGTCAGGTCATCAATAAAAATAACCGGACATTTTCTTTGGAGGTCAAGCTGAAAGAAATGGATGAATTAATGAAGCCCAATCTATTAGCGGTGATTGAGGCCACGGATTACACCAATGACTCAGCGGTGGTGGTCCCCACCAAATTGATCCAAAAAGATAATGAAGGGCACTTTGTTTTTATCGTCGGCAAAGATGAAGGGAAAGAAGTGGCGAAAAAAGCCCGTGTGGAGTTAGGCAAGACCTTCCGTGGCCAAACGGAGATTGCTACCGGGCTGGAAACCGGGGATGTTTTGATTACCGAAGGTTATCGTGATGCTGCAGAGAATACAATTCTTTCCATTATTCGCCCAACTGCAGACAGTGGAGAATAAACGCACCTGATCATGGAAGAAAATAAGCAAAAAAATAAAATTACCAAGGAGTTTGGCTTAACCTCTCTCTCCTTGAATAATAGTGCGACAGTGATGGTGATGACTTTGATTATTGCCATTGCCGGGATTTATCAATACGTCAACCTGCCCAAGGAAAACTTCCCGGAGGTAGAGATGCCGACCATTTACGTCGGGACGATCTATTCCGGTAACTCTCCCGCAGATATTGAGAACCTGATTACCCGTCCTTTGGAAAAGGAAATCAATACGGTGGAGAATATTGATAACATCAAGTCTACCTCTGTTCAGGGCTATTCGACCATTATCATCGAATTTGTGACCGGAACGGATGTGAAGGATGCTTTGGTGAAAGTGAAGGATGCGGTGGATAAAGCCCGCTCTGAATTACCTACAGATTTAAAGTTTGAGCCGGATGTATTCGAACTTAATTTCTCCGAATTTCCCATTTTGAATATCAACCTGTCCGGGGATTACCCAATGGTGCAGTTGAATGAGTATGCAGAGTACCTGGAGGATGAAATTGAAAAATTTCGTGAAATCTCTAAAGTTGAAATTCGTGGTGTAGGGGAGCGCGAGGTTAAGATTAACTGTAATCCTTATCTGATGGCTGCCCGCATGGTGTCCTTTGGAGACATCGAAATGGCGGTGGCGAATGAAAATGTCAATATTTCCGGGGGAGATGCCCTTTCCGATGGTGTGCGCCGGAATATTCGGATTTTAGGGGAATTCTCGGAACCGGAAAATTTACTGGATGTAGTGGTGAAAGCGGAAAACGGAAATATAGTTTATCTGCGAGATGTGGCCACCGTGGAATTTGATTATAAAGATCCGGAGTCTTTTGCGCGCTTGGGCGAGGAGTCGGTGGTGATGGTTGACGTGGTGAAACGTTCCGGAGAGAACCTGTTAGCCGCGACCGAAAAGATCAATAAAGTTCTGGCCTATGCGCAAAAAAATGTTTTTCCGGAGGACTTAAACATTGTCATGACGGGAGACCAGTCCAAAGAGACCCGTACGCAGGTGAATAGTCTGGAGAACAATATCATTTCCGGGGTAATTCTGGTGGTCTTGGTGCTATTGTTTTTCCTGGGTACGCGTAATGCGTTATTTGTGGGAATGGCCATTCCACTTTCCATGTTTTTATCTTTTTTGATTCTCGGTATCATGGGCGTAACGATCAATATGATTGTGTTATTCTCCCTGATTATGGCATTGGGAATGTTGGTGGATAATGGTATCGTGGTGGTGGAAAATGTTTACCGGATGATGGAAGAAGGGCTACAGCCCTTTGATGCTGCTAAAAAAGGAGTGGGAGAGGTGGCTTTGCCAATTATTTCTTCTACGGCCACTACCTTAGCGGCCTTCCTGCCTTTGGCTTTCTGGCCGGGCATGATGGGGGAATTTATGAAGTATTTGCCGATCACCCTGATGATCACCCTGGGCTCATCCCTTTTTGTGGCTTTGGTCATTAACCCGGTATTCATTGCCCATTTTATGAAAGTGCAGGGAGAAGGCATGCAACTGAATTATCGTAAAGTGAACTTTTGGGGAGTGGGGTTAATAGTGGCCGGTTTGGCTGTTTTCGCTTTAAAAATGGTGGCCATGCATGGTTCCGATGCGGATGGCAAATTCTTCAATACCCTTGGGAATCTTTTAGGAATGGCCGGTGGTGTACTGCTTTTAAATGTTTATGTTTTAACTCCTTTAAGTGAACGTTTTCAGGCGATATTCCTTCCTTGGCTGGAGAATTTGTATGAAGGTACTTTACGAAAAGCGGTAACGGGCAGAGGTCCCTACGCTTTCTTCTTTGGAACCGTCGGCATGTTGATTTTCTCTTTTGCACTGATGGGGGTTTTTACACCCAATGTGGAATTCTTCCCGACCGGCGATCCTAAATATGTCAATGTATTTATCGAATATCCGGTAGGGACAGACATTGAAACCACCAATGTTACCGGCAAGAAGATTGAAAAACAGGTTGCGGCTTTGGTGAAACCTTATGGCGCAATTGTGGAGTCGATTATTTCCAATGTGGGGGAGGGAACCAGTGATCCCGGCGAAATGTCGGTTGGTGGTGCATCTACTCCGCATAAGGCACGTATCACGATCAATTTTGTGGATTTTGCTGATCGAGGAGGGGTGAGCACCAGAACGATTATGAATGACATCAGGGATGGAATTGATGGTGCTCCGGGAGTTTCCATTACGGTAGATCAGGATCAGAATGGTCCACCGACAGGTAAGCCGATCAGTATTGAAATTTCAGGCCCTAAGTTTGAAAAGCTTATTGGCTTGTCCGATGATCTGACCAATGAAATTGCCACGGCGGGCATTATGGGCATTGAAAAGTTAAAGTCAGATTTAGAGCGTGGTAAGCCTGAATTATTAGTGAACATTGACCGCGAAAAAGCACGCCGTTTTGGCTTGTCGACGGTCTCCATTGCTTCTGAAATCAGGACGGCTTTGTTTGGAAAGGAAATTTCCAAATACAAACAGGGCGAGGACGATTATGAGATTCAGCTCAGACTGGATAAAAATTATCGTTATGATATTGAGGCTTTGATGAATCAAAACATCACTTTCCGGAATCAATCCGATGGAAAAATCCGCCAGGTACCCATATCTGCGGTGGCCACCATTGAATTGAGCTCTACTTATGGCTCCATTAAGCGAAAGGATTTGGATCGGGTGGTGACCTTGTCCTCCAATGTTTTGGATGGTTATAATGCGACCAAAATAAATGATCAGATCCGGGCCTTGGTGGCGGATATGTATATTCCGGAAGGCTATGAAGTGAAATTTGGGGGAGAACAGGAAAAGCAGGCGGAAGAGATGGGATTTCTTTCCGGCGCTTTAATGATTGCGGTGTTTATGATCTTTTTGATCATTGTGGCACAGTTTAATCAGGTTACTGCACCGTTTATTATCATCACCTCTGTGGTATTTTCTACCATTGGCGTATTCCTGGGGCTGGTAGTCTTTCAAATGGATTTCATTATTATCATGACGATGATTGGGATCATTTCCCTGGCAGGGATTGTGGTGAATAATGCGATCGTATTGATTGATTTCATCGGCCTGAAAAAGCAGGAAAGATTAATTGGTTTAAAAGAGGGCGAAAGCTTACGAAGCGATCAATTGAGAGAAGCTGTCGTGGAGGCGGGTAAAACGCGTTTACGTCCGGTACTTTTAACTGCGATTACCACCGTTTTAGGTTTGATTCCTCTTGCAGTAGGTATTAATATTGACTTCCTAGGTTGGATATCCAACTTTAATGCCGACTTCTATATTGGTGGGGACAATGTTATCTTTTGGGGGCCTATGTCATGGACGATCATTTTTGGATTGACTTTCGCGACCTTTCTTACATTGGTAATTGTGCCTGTAATGTATATTATTATTGAGGATATTAAACTAAAGCTTAAATCAACAGTATATTAGATTGTAAAGGTTGATTGATTAAATTGTAAGGGGAGGAGTCGTAAAGATTCCCTCCCTTTTTTTATGTCTTCGGTTAATCCCGGGCACTTTGGAGTAGTTTTAGGTAGATTATTGCAGTTTTAATTTTATGAAAGCGTGCGCTGGCCTTTTTTTCTACCCTCCAAAAAAGATTGGCTCCATCTGTAAAATAACCTCATTTATGGCATTTTTTAGCCGTACCTTACGTAAGATTTTGTTGACAATCGACCTGTAATTAAAATTTATCACCATGAGTTTAGCAAAGTTTTTCCCCATGATAGTGTTTATGGGCGTGATGCTACTTTTAGATCTCTATATTTATCAGGCCGTAAAAGTGGTATCTGATTCCTTTTCCGCACAAGCGGCCAAATGGATAAAAGGCGTTTATTGGGCGTTTTCTTTTCTCTGTCTTGGGAGTGTGGTGCTTATGGCCACTGCTGATCCGCTATGGGTTGCTAAAAACCGCCAGCCATTTTTAACCGTTCTGTCCATCACTTATTTTTCGAAAATGATCGGTTCGTTGTTTTTAGTACTTGATGATGTGTTGCGTGGGGTTCGCTGGATGACTCAGTTTTTGCAATCCACCCCCGAATTATCAGGATCAGGAGAATCGACATCGCCAATAAAGGAGTCTGATAGCCAGGGAATTAGTCGAGGGGAGTTTCTCTCCAAAGCAGGTCTGGTGGGCGTAGGGGTGCCCGTCGCGACAATGAGTTTTGGGATTATCTCCGGCGCTCATGACTATCGCGTACGGAAAAAGACGGTTGTTCTTAAAAACTTGCCTCCCGCATTTGATGGGATTAAGGTGGCGCAATTGTCAGATATTCACACCGGATCCTTCTTCAATAAAACGGCTGTAAAAGGTGGCGTGGAGATGCTTATGGCCGAAAAACCCGATATGGTTTTCTTTACCGGTGATTTAGTTAATAATGAGGCCAGGGAAGCCAGGGAATATGTGCCGATTTTTGAAAAAGTAAAGGCAGATTTAGGTGTATATTCGGTGATGGGTAATCACGATTATGGCGATTACCATCGCTGGGCCAGTCCAAAATCCAAACAGGAAAACCTGAAAGCACTTCATACCGCGCATCATGAAATGGGCTGGGATTTATTATTAGATGAAAATAGGACCATTCAGGTAGATGGGGCGGAAGTCGGTGTGATCGGCGTCCAGAATTGGGGAACTGGTGGTTTTGCTCAATACGGTAATCTGGAAAAGGCTTATCGGGGAATGGAAGAAACAGAGGCTAAAATTTTATTGTCCCACGATCCCAGTCATTGGGATGCTCAGGTGCGCCCAGCTTATAGCGCTATCGACCTTACCCTGAGTGGGCACACCCACGGTTTTCAGTTTGGGGTGGAGATTGGCGACTTCCGATGGAGCCCGGCGCAGTGGCGTTATAAACAGTGGGCGGATCTTTATCAGGAAAAAGACCAGTATTTATATGTTAATCGTGGTTTTGGCTATATCGGTTACCCGGGAAGAATCGGGATATTGCCTGAAATTACCATTTTGGAATTGAAGCGTGAGCAGGCTTAAGCCGGATCATTTATGCTTCAATCTTCGTTTAGCTGCAAGGCGGGAGAAATGAAGGAATAGTTTTCTATTTCGAGTTTTTTCCAGCGAAGCAGATGAATGAGGAGTTAGTAAACTTGCCCAAATTTAGGTTTAAAAAAATAATTCAGTCGGCGCAAATGTACTATACTGATAATTAGCTGATTAAAGAAAATGCCTGAATCTGGCGGTGAATAATTCGGCTTAAACCGGCGCAAAAAAGAAATCCCCAACCATTGCTGGCTGGGGATTTTTTTAATTTATTTTTTTCCAGTCATCAGAAGTAGAAACTTCAATGCTTCCATCTTTATAGACCAGTAAATAATCTTCCAGTACTTCCTCCTGGCAACCTCTGAATCTTTTTCCATCCTGACTTTGAAAGAAAATAGGGTAGGACTTTCCGTATTTTCGGGTGAAACTCACCGGGCTTCCATTTTCAGATTTGATCATGCCCCAGGAAATCTGAATGGGTTCATTGGAGCAAGAACCAAAGGCGTAATCATATTTATAAGTTCCGCTTCCATCGGCATTTAGAATTAAATAACCTCCGGTTTTTCCCTGGTATTTCCCTACAAACTTTTGTCCAATTTCATGATTCACCTGAATGCGTTTGCCATGAATTTCGAAAGCTTTGTCGTTTTTGGGTACAGAAAAAGCGGTGAATAGGAATAAGGTTGAGATGAGTAAATATTTCATAAAAACTAATCTAGTGGAAATGGGACAAAATCGCTAACATCCCCATTGTATTTGTGTACTTCCCGGATGATGCTGGAGCTAATCGCCGCAAATTCTGGAGAGGTAATCAGGAATACCGTTTCCAGCTGATCATTCAAGTGTTTGTTGACTTGGGCGATACTGTTCTCGTATTCGAAATCTGTGGTGTTCCGAAGGCCCCTTAAAATAAAATTCGCCTTGATTTTTTTGGCGTAATTGGCCGTTAATTCCTCATAAGCGAAGATTTTTATCCGAGGTTCTTTTTCAAAAAGAGCCTCCATCTTTGGGATCATTTTATCCAGAGAAAAGTGTCTTTGCTTTTTGGTGTTATGCCCAATGGCGATATGCACTTCATCAAAAAGTCCTAAGCCTCTTCTGACAATATCTTCATGTCCTTTGGTGAAAGGGTCAAAAGAACCAGGGAATAGGGCGATTTTTTTCATATTCAATAATAATAAAAAGCCTTTGCAAATTTACTATTTGCAAAGGCTCATCGATAAAATATCGAAATAGGCGTTCTCGGCTAATTCATCAAAATAAAAGGGGTAAAACAAGTTTTTCGGTCGTTTCCCCGCAATTAGTTTTGGGAATATTTGTTTCAATTTCTCAAAGTGAGCACTATTTGCTGAAATAAATCCGTGAATTTGTACTTCTGTATCTTGGCGGTTCAATTCCTGCTCCTGCATCACCATATAAGCATATTGCCCGTAATCGTCAAAGCTTTTGATGGGGAACTGGTTATAGAACTTCAGCTTACGGTTGTTCACGTAAACAATATGCAGATAAAAGCGATCCACAAAAAGGTGAAATTGATCCTGTTGATCTTCCGACCCTTCAAAAATTCCGTTTATCACTGCATTTCCCTGATGGTAAAATTCTAATTCCTTCAGGGGATATTGGTTTCTTAGAAAGTCAACCAATAATTGTGAGGCAGAGAAAACATTGATGACCTCCTGATTGGCCATGCAGGCGGCACTAAAAGTCAGGTTTTTTTGATGATCTACCGGCGCTACTAAAGAGAGGTAATTTTGCGCCTGATCCGGGATGAAAAACTTAGAAGGGACTAAAGCAAAAGTATTGGTCTTAAAGGCCACTTTAATACGCTTCCAAAATCCGGCGGGCAATAAGTGATGCGCCTCGATTAGTTGACGGATCTTCTCCACATGATCTTCCTCCGTCGCACTTTCCTGTAAAATGAAGTCATCAAGAAGAAGACAGCGAGAATCTCTGCTGTCAATGATGCACGCCTGCACGTCACGCTGACCAATCTGCAGTAGCAGGTCATAGTGATGCAAGTCATCAATAACGAGTTTCTCGCTGTCTTGAATATGATGAACTTCTTGGTAATTCAGTGTACTGATAGCAGTCAATTTATTATTCGAAGTTACCTGCAGTTGTTACGTCAGTTCTAGAACCGATTCTTAACGGCTTACGGCTGTAAATCTGGTTGCTTTCTTTACGAGTAGGGTCTACCGGATCGATGTCTTTCACCTCGAAAACCGCTACTTCGTTGTTACCCTTTTTTACATGACCAGCCCAAATAGAGAAATCTTTTGAAGAACCAGGAATACGGTTCAATTTAGATGGATCGAAGTTAGGGAATTTAGATGGAGTGAAGATAGTATCACGCAAAGCAATTTTATCTAAAGTATCCACTTCAATGGTTACTTCTTCCGCACCATAAGCCAATTGCTTAATGTGCTCCGTCTTCTGAATGATAAATACAGAACCAGTATCCGCAAAAGCTTTCAAAGTGTCCCAGTTACCGCTATACTCACCGTATACGGATTGGTAAGCGATTTCAGCCTCTCGAATGGTTTTCAAACGTTCGATAACCGCTTTTTCTGTTACCTTGATTTTTTTCTGTAGATCGATATCGGCCTTGATATCTGAGAAAAGAAAGTATGCAAGACCAATGGCCACAGCTCCAAAAACAAGTGTTAAAATCCTAGTCGCGTTCATTATTATTCTCTAATTTTTTATGCAATTATAAGGTTTATTCGGTCACAAGGCAACGAACAAAACAATTTATTTGGCGTTTAAAGATCATTTTTTAAATGACCATTTAATCCAAGGATGCCTGACCAGTCGTTAGCCTGGTCGAAAAACGAATGCCGACATCCTTTTGGTAGTTGTTGTATTTGCTGTAGCCTAAGAAAATCCAATTTTTTTATAATCTGATTATCAGCGCTTAATTCCGGGTCGAAGCCCATTCTGATATTGCTAGACAGTTTTTTGACTTCATAAAATAATTCGATGGCGTGAAGAGGTGGTTCCAAAAATTCATTAAAAAACAAAAATCGATTCACGCTAATTTCAATTCCACATTCTTCCAGGAATTCTTGTTTGAGTGCTTGATCTATGCTTTGGGCATAATTTAATCCGCCACCCGGAGGCCCCCAAAAATTGCCTGCTTCATTGATGCTATGGTGTTCTACCATCAGGCATTTATCATTTTCTATCAACAGTCCGCTCACTCGAATGCGCAACTTTCCTCCAAAGGTTTTAACAATAGCTTCTTCTGTGGTCATTTTTTTTCAGGATCTTTAGTTTTGCCGGCGCTCTGCGCTAAATTTGTGTGAAACTAATTAAATACCTCTTCCTTGGCAAAATTCGCTTCCTTATTATCCACCCATTTTCAGCATGAGCCTACCTCCGGCCAGCAATTGGTTTTTGAGTTGCTGGATGAGTTTATGAGCAATGAACAACAGCAGGTGTTTATCCTGAGAGGCTATGCCGGTACCGGTAAGACTTCGGTGGTGTCTGCCATTACCAAAAGTCTCACTTATATAGCCTATCGCTCCTTATTAATGGCACCCACGGGCCGGGCAGCTAAGGTGATGGCCAATTATTCCGGCCGTCGTGCTTTTACCATTCACCGTTTAATTTATAAACAGGTGGTGGATGAAATGAGTGGCCTGTTAAGTTTTGATCTTCAAAAAAATAATGCCAAGCGCACCGTGTTCATAGTAGATGAGGCTTCCATGCTAAGTGATGAAGGGAACTACAGTGGGAGCAGTGTTTTTGCTGATTTGTTGCAATTTGTTTTTGCGGACCCCTCTAATAAGCTTTTGCTGGTTGGAGATGTAGCCCAGCTGCCTCCGGTGGGCTTTCAGGAGAGCCCGGCACTGAAGCCATTTCATCTGGAAGGGAAATACGGACTGAAAGTCAATAGTTTTGAGTTGACAGAGGTAGTACGACAGGCTGAGGGATCGGGTATTTTGACTAATGCCACCCGTTTACGCTATGAAATTCAAAGGGCCAGTGCCCAGCCAAAATTGCAGGTGGGAGGCTATGAGGATATTTATCGAATGACGGGCGAGCGGCTGGAGGATGGTCTTCGATACGCCTATGACAAATTTGGGGTGGAGGGAACGGCCATTATTTGCCGGTCCAACCGTTCGGCGGTTCAGTATAATCAATATATTCGAAGGGCGATCCGCTTCGCGGAGGAGGAGATTGAGGCGGGTGATTTCCTGATGATTGTTAAAAACAATTATTCCATTCTTCCGGATGATGCGCCCGCCGGTTTTCTGGCCAATGGGGATTTTGTGGAAGTGATGAAGGTGATCAACCTGGAGGAGCGATACGGATTCAAATTTGCCCTTTTGCAGTTAAGATTATTGGATGTAGAGAGGCAATTACCCTTTGATGCTATGGTATGTTTGGATACCTTGTATACGCATAGCCCGGCATTGACCGAGGAACAATTTCAGCAATTGCAGCAAGCGGTAAAGTTGGATTATCAAGACGAAAGTTCTGAAATAAAATTCCGAGAGGCCCTTCGGAAGGATCCTTATTTGAATGCCCTGCAGGTGAAATTTGCCTATGCCCTGACCTGTCACAAGGCACAGGGTGGGCAATGGCCGGCCATTTTCGTGGACCAGGGCTACCTGCGGGAAGATCAGGTAAATGCAGAATGGCTACGCTGGCTCTATACGGCTGTTACCCGCGCCAGTGAGGAATTGTTTTTGATGAATTTTAATGAAAAGTTCTTTTAACCAAAAGAAGATCATCATGAAAAGTGCATGGATTATTTTCTGGATGCTAGTCTTCAGCTCGGCGGTTTTTGCCCAGCAGCATCCAATAGTCAAGTGGGAAAATGAGGTGGTGGATTTCGGTGAAATAACCGAGGGAGAGGAAATAGAAGTGGCCTTCGCGGTGGTGAATGAGGGCGGGGAGCCGCTCATTATTTCCAAGGTGATGAGTACCTGCGGTTGCACCATTCCGGAATGGCCGCATGACCCCATTTATTCCGGAGAGAAGTCGAAAATTGTAGTGAAGTTTAATTCAACCGGCAAAGTGGGGCGGCAAAATAAATTGATTCGGGTGGTTTGTAATGTGGTGGAGGGCTATAAGGTTTTGCGGTTAAGTGGACAGGTGGTCCCGAAAGAAATGGAAAATTAAATTCATTGATGGGAAAAATTTCTATCTTGCATGCCCTTGAATAAGCATACATTTTAATTAAAGATATTTATGAATAACTGGTTTCTTTGTAAGGTAAAATATCGCAAGGAAGACGATAAAGGTATTTTGAAAAACATTTCTGAGGCCTATTTGGTAGATGCCCTGTCTTTTACTGAAGCGGAATCTCGTATCCATGAGGAGCTGGGTTCTGTGATTCGTGGAGAGTTTCAGGTGACCAATATGTCCAAAAGTAGAATTGTGGACGTTTTTGAATACCCGGATACGGACAATTGGCACAAATGTAAGGTGACCTATGTGATGATTGATGAGGAAGCAAAAAAAGAGAAGAAAGTTTCCAATTTGATGATCGTTTCGGCAGCCAACGTAAAAGAGGCCTATGAGCGTATTCAGGAGAGCCTTTCCTCTATGTTGGTGCCCTTTCAAATTCCGGAAATTGCAGAAACTCCGATTGTAGAAATATTCAAATACAAAAGTCCGGATCAAAGAGTGCCTGAGGGTTTTAAACCTGTGGAAAAAACAGAAGAGGCGGAATAAAACCGGTGCTCAAAATGATGAGCGTTTTTAAAACATATCGTTTTTAGAGCCGAATGCAGGCTTTGAAATACTACAAAAAAGGCTGTCAACAGAAAGTTGGCAGCTTTTTTTTTTATGCCCAAAATTCTTGTCCTTAAAATTAGCCAGGATTATTGAGGCTTTAACCCGGATTATTCATGCTTCAATCCTCGTTTAGCTGCAAGGCGGGAAAAATGAAGGAATTTTTCCTATTTCCATTTTTTTTCAAAGTAGCTTATGAAAGAGGAGAAAGCAAGCATACCCATATTTGGACATTTTAAAATGAAAGAAAAATACCTGTAATAAAAGGAGGATAAGTATTTCAAGTAGGGGCTCTCAATTTAGCGATGAATAATTCAGGCTAAGAAATGGATTTTTTTCCACAAAGCAATTTTAAGGTAAGAAATAGAGTGTTCCTGATAGTTTTTTGGAGGTTATCAACTGTAAATGAATGAAGTTGGTGGCGATAGCTTACATGCGTATTTGGTGTTTATAATAGGGGTAAACCAATAGAATGGTGAAATTGGTGTTCTCAAGCGTCTTTTATTTAAAGAGACTCTTGAAAAAATGAACGTTTATAAAGAAATCCTACTTGTTCGTCAATTTCTAAATCAGGGGTCAAACTGATTCGCATTCAGGTGGTTAGGTGTGTAGTTTTTAGCTCGAAAACCAACCTAACCTAGCCGTATGAAGAAATATTTACCACTTTTCTTACTTATTCTTTTGAGTAGCCCGCTTATGGCAGGTGGGGCCAAATTTCAAAAGGGCTTCTGCCGGAGCACTTCAGGTGCCTGGGGAGCGATTTCAGTGGCCAATTCTTTTGCCTGGACAGAATCCCTGGCAGGGCAGGTGGGGCAATTAAGAATGGGCATTGCCATGGGGAACCAGTGGAATGTGGCTGATCGGCTTGCTTTGAGAACGGGAGGTTTTTTTGGTTTTGGGGCCTATCGGTCCTATGAAATTATTCCTCTGGTGGTGGATAATTTCGAAAAGCCTATCACCCAAAATAGCTTTCAGTTTGGGGTCCCTTTAACACTGGTTATTCATCCTATTCCGGATCAGCCCCTTTATTTTTTAGCTGGCTATGAAATGCGTGCCATTGCACCGGATAGTCATACAGCGGCCTGGGCAGCGACTGCTTTTTCCCATATGGGGCTGGGTTGGGCTTTCAGTGGATTATCAGCGGTAGAACTCACTTATCAACAACAAATATATTCCAATGCATTACAGTCCGTAAGTGGGCATGCGCTGCATCGTCATCAGAATGCCATTAGTTTAAGTTTTGTTTTCACTCCAAATTTAAAATGATGCGGTGTTTTCTACTTTTAATATCAATTGTAGTAAGTTGCTATCCGGTGGCCAAGGCGAATGCCTTTAAGTTTGCCGGGGAAACCTTTCGCTTTGAATTATTAGAGGAAGAGCAACAGTGGGCCCTTGAAAAGTCATTAAAAAAAAGGCATGAATCCCTTAAGGAAAATGGTGTTCCTCAGGAATTTACTATTCCGAATAAAATGATTTTTTACCGGGAATCAGGAGAAGGACATTGCTACGCACTTAAGAACCGGAATTATCCTTTCAGCGTCGGTATGGTTCCTTCAGATTTAGTGCAATTGTATGAAGAAGAGGCCTGGCGCGCATATCAGCAATATGGAAAGGATGCACCACCTTTGAGTGTGGTGCTGGCCATGCATTATACCGAATCTGCTTTTAATCCTAAAAGTTTAGGTGATAGGGGGAATAGTATTGGCCTTGGGCAATTGTACAAGCCCACCGCTCGTATTCTATTGCAACAAGATAAGGCCTTTTGGAGCAAATATTTTTATTTTGACCGCAAGGGGCAGCATCATTTTCGTTCTGTCCGCGATATGGTTCGCTTTACTTTTGATTTTTTGAAACTTGAAAAAGAATATGGAGCTGACAATAAATTTGAAGGAATTCGCGCCTATAATGGAATTGGGGAACATGCGGAAAAGTATGCCCGAAAAGTGATTATGCGTAGTTTGGTCTATGAACGCTTTTTCGCGCAATACCATCAGCGCCAGATAGATTTGGGAAGCTTTACTCTTAAGCTTAATCAAATGTTGGTTCATCAGGTTCTGCATTATTTTGGCCAGGGAATAAGCCCAACTGAATTCAATGCCCTTTTTAATGTTTGTATGGAGCAGATTAAGGGAAGCTTTTTATTTCCTTCTTATTATCCTCCTCAACCCTTCAGTAATCAGGAGTCGGCTATGCAGGTGGATTTTCAATCCGTCCATAATCTTTCCGGTGAATCCCATAAAGCATTTTTGATGGTTGAAGATGGGCAATGCGTATTTTCCTATTTCAAAAATGCGTCTGTATTGCTGGAGGTCATCAATAAGGAAGATAACGGTGGATTCTATTGTTATGATTTTTGGCAGGGCAAAAGGAAAATTCTTTTTGATCAGGAAGATTTGGTGGATGATACTTTCTATTCTAACGTCATCCCCGGGGATTTCCTTTTTATTCCAAAAGGAACTTTGGTTTACGCCCCACGGGAGCAGATCACTCTTTTGGTCAGGTAATAATAGACTTTGTATTGGAGATTTATCCTTTATCCTAAAGCATAATCTTAAGGAGGCGAATAAATGTCTATATACATATAACCCTAATCGCATCATTACTTATCGACATCATGAAAAATAGTTTACGCTCGTTTTTTGTACGATTTCTTTTTGTCGTCATTAGTTGGCCTGCATTTAGTTATCACTCCTATGCAGGCATTGAACCCATTACCATTAAGCAGGTAGCCTTTGGCAATTCTTCCTGTGGAAAAGCATCCGGTTTTGTGGAAGTAGAAGTCAAAGGAGGATTGCCTCCCTATCAATATGATTGGGTGGATGAAATGGGTAACCCCCTGGAGGGAACGACTTCCCTTGATGGCCTGTCATATGGTTATTACTTCCTTAAAGTTACCGATCAATTAGACCTTGAAGGGGACTATACCGTTCAGATTTTTTCCTCTGATGATAATACCGGACCGGTGTTTACCTCCTTTCCTGAAGATATTGATGTTCCCCGCTTGGATCCCAAGCATTGGAATTTGTCGGTTTCACCGGATGTTACCCTTAAGCCCACTGCTGAGGATGAATGTACAGAGATTCGTGGACTTTGTTATACCGATAAAGCCGAGGAAGTTGATTGCAACACCACCCGCGTTTTTCGCACCTGGACCGCCTATGATTATGATGGGAATACCACGGAGCGGGTGCAGATCATACAGGTGATCGGAGAAAAAATCTTTGAACCCTATTATCCTCGCGGTTATAAAGTATATACCCGAGACGCTTCAGGCACAGCAGTTTTCTACGATGCGGAAGCCTATTGGGGCATTGAAGAAGCCATAGTGGAGACGTCCATTCCATCCGGAAGTAAATTTGGAATTGGAACCCATGAAGTCGCCATGCGGATGGTGAGTGAGTGTAATCAGGTAATAGAAGATACTTTCACCATAGAGGTAATTCAAGAAAGTAACAGTCGGAATTTAAGAACCCCCTTATACCTGAATGCCGGTTCTTTGCAGAATTTTTTCTCCGACGAAGGAAAGCACTTTGAGGAAGATCGATTTTTTTATGGTGGAGCATTGAAAGAACTCCCTTATCGGCTGATATCCGGAACCATAGAGGATCGTATTTTGCGGGAATTTCGGGAAGGGGAAGATTTTTCTTATAAAATCCCGGTTGAAGCGGGTCTTCGGTACCGGATTGTTCTGGAATTTGCAGAGTTAGAATATGATGCGGTGGGAGAGCGTGTCTTTGATATTTGGTTGGATGGCTTTGAGGTTTATGAAAATTTTGATGTAGTTCAAGAGGCCGGAGGTAGGGCGATTGCTCATCAGGTAGTGCTGGAAGTGGTTTCGGAGGATGATATGCTAGACATTCGATTTGTGCAGGAAGAGGGGAGCCCAGGCTTGGCCATGGTCAATGCGGTGACGGTCATTCCGGAACAAATCAGGGAGGGAGTCTTTCTAAATGCCAGTGGCGTTGAGCCTGTTTTAACGGATGATTTCGAACTATTTGAACCGGACAATTTCGCGCGCGGGGGAGGGAGTTATACTGATATGTCCAGGCCGGAGATTGGCAATACGGACTTGGATGAGCTGTTTTGGTCAGAGCGCTACGGTGAATTCGAATACCGATTAAATACGGAAGTGGGGCAAAATTATGAGCTGACGCTCTATTTTGCGGAGATCTTTCATCAAGCCGTGGGGAAGAGATTGTTTGATGTATACCTCAACGATCAAAGGATTCTTGAAAATTATGATATTATCGGCAAGGCGGGTAAGCCCTTTGAAGCTGCCGTGGAAAATTTCAATTTCAAAGCCACCGAGGGGATTACGAGAATAAAATTTAAAAAACCGGTAAATCTTCCCTCTGGAGTGGATGGTAATCCAAAGCTTTCCGCTATGAAATTTGTGAAAAGCTTCAATCAGGATCCGCCTCAATCAGGTACTTTGATCAATGCTAATGCGGTGGATGGATACATTGCTTCTTCCGGAGATTTGTTTTCTGCGGATAAATATTTCGAAGGAGGGAGGCCATTTAGTTTGGGAGGAAATGTGGCGATTCAAGGTACGGAGGACCCTCAATTGTATTTGACGGAACGTTTTGGTAAAGATTTTTCTTATGTGATTCCGGCTGAAACAAACCGTTTTTATCAGGTAGAGTTGCACTTTACGGAAGTGTACTGGGATGCGCCCGGTAACCGATTTTTTAACGTTGACATTGAAGGCGAACAGGTTATTCAGGCCCTGGATATTTTCAGAGAAGCTGGGGGAAGTCATCAGGCGCTGGTGAAAAGGTTCATTGTGCAGGCAAAGGACCAGGAATTGAATTTACGTTTTTATGTAGATGGGGGTGAAACAAACCTTTGTGCGGATAATGCTAAGATTTCTGCGATCAGAGTGACCAATGCCAGTCCTGTGAATGAATTGTGGACCCTGGGTTTTTTGCAAACCATTAATGCGGAATTTTCTCTGGAAGATCAGGCCATTATGTTCCCTAATCCTACCAAGGATTATGTAAACTTTAATATAGAGATCAATGATCCATCCGAATTTGCTATGCAGATTCTGTCCATGGATGGTAAAGTACGAATAGTGGATTCCTCCCTGTTTTCAATGGTGGACAACCTGCTCCAGGTCAATTTATTTCCCTATGGTCTGGAAAATGGCACTTATATGGTGCGGTACTGGATCGATGGGAAAGAACAGGAATCTCAAAGATTAATGATTGTCGATTAAGGGTGGGCTGCCTTCCAAGGGGAGGTGGCCCTTTATCTTTACTGCCAAAAACCAATAATAATATTGCTGGTGATGCGGCGGTTACCAATCACATCAATAGAGGCTAACCAGCTCCAGGTCAATTTATTTCCTTATGGTCTGGGAAATGACACCTATATGGTGCGGTACCGGATTGATGGGAAAGAACCGGAATCTCAAAGATTAATGATTGTCGATTAAGGGTGGGCTGCCTTCCAAGGGAAGGTGGCCCTTTATCTTTACAACCAAAAACCATTAATAATATTGCTGGTGATGCGGCGGTTGCCAATCACTTCAATGGTGGATATCTTGCTTCGGGTCAACTTATTTCCCTATGGTTAGGAAAATGGTACCTATATGGTGCGGTATCGGATCGATGGAAAAGAACCGGAATCTCAAAGATTAATGATTGTCGATTAAGGGTGGGCTGCCTTCCAAGGGGAGGTGGCTCTTTATCTTTACAACCAAAAACCAATAATAATATTACTGGTGATGCGGCGGTTGCCAATCACTTTTCCACTTTGAAACGAGATCGGCCCAAAAGGCGTTAAATACCCAATTTCTCCACCTACCCCAAAAGCTTCAAATTCCTGTGAATTAGGTTCCAAAATAAATGGGTCGGGCTGTGGGTTAAGGTCTGAGACTAAAAAGGAATCCACCAGCTTCATCTTCCCATAATTAGCCATCAGTTTGAGGAATAATTTGTTCTGGAAACCATATTGAATCCCCAGCCGTGCAATTCCCAGGTTCTCCACCGGGATTTCTCTTAGGCTTAATCCCCAAAAAGGAATGGAGTTCTCTTCTCTGGGGTAAAAGCCTCCAACGTAAAGGGAATTCAATAAATTTTGATTGGTATTGTAGGAGAAGCCCAAATTCCCTCCAATTTGAAGCGAAAGGTTATCATTGAATTGCACATATTGGTCAAATCCAAAAGTTGAAACAGCAATTTCAGAAAGGGTGACAAATTCGCTTAGATTGACTTGTTCTTCCACTATATCACTAACCGCCTCATTGTCAAACTTAATCCGCTCGACCCCTTCCCCCACTATGGTATTAAAGTTTACCCAGGCCCCGGAGGTAGGGTAGTACCTTCGGTTTATACTGTTGTAGCTGTAGGTAAAACGATACTCCATATTGGTGTAACTCAGTGTATTGACAATACGAAGGGCTTCATCTGCAATGGTGGGAGATTGATTGGCCAGTTTCGCGCCAAAATCCAATCCAAAAGTATGTCTAAATGTGCCGGTCGTCCTTAATCCCACCCGTGGTTGAAAAATGGCTTCCGTCATCAGGGCTGTTTTATTGCCTTTTTCATTATATCGGGGAAGGGGGTTTTGGATGGCATTAATGTCAGCGTAAAGAGCAAAGCGATTACTTTTTCCAATATTCTTCAGGAAGTTTAAATGGATATAGGGGTTTTCTGACAGATTGAGCTCCCCCAGCCAGCGGGAAGAAGGGGCCAGAAAATCGTATATGGCAAAATTAAACACCAGTCCGGTGCGATATTCCGAGGAATAATTCGGGCTAAAAGATAAACGACCGGGAGGACTTTCCTGCCCAATGATTTTTATCGCATCACCATCTTTTTTTTCGGTGTCTTCAATTTCAAAATTCAGATTGGAGAACTTCAGGGTTCCATACAGACGTGTAAGCTCATTATTGATTTCATTAATGGACCATTCATTAGATTTTTTCATTTTAATGGTCGATTCCAATAAGTCCTGATTACGATTCAAATTTGGCCCCAAATCCAATTCGGTAATTTTATATTCGTCCTTCAGTAGAGGTTTTTTCAAAGTATTTTGCTCAGGGAATTTTGCCAAACTATCCGCTAGGGCCTGAAATTGATCCTCGTATAAAGCGCCATATTCCTTGCCTATTTCCAGAATTTCAGGCGTTTTGCTAAAGGAAGCCGCTGAGAAGGCCATAAGGTCCGGAGTGATTAAAATATCACATTTTTTGGTTTGTTCCCGGGTATCATACACGCCGTTCATCCAGGCAGATTGGTAAAGGATGCCGGTGGCAGATTTTAAATTCTTTCGATCAAGTAGATCCTGGGCTACCAATACCCCAATAACATAGTCTGCTCCCATTTCCAGTACCTCATCCACCGGAAAATTCCGGATAAGTCCACCGTCCACTAAAATACGGTCTCCCATTTCAATGGGCGTAAATATAGACGGTATCGCCATGGAAGCACGCATGGAAAGCGCCAGGTTACCGGAGT
The DNA here is from genome assembly GCF_036244895.1 of Persicobacter diffluens. Lineage (NCBI taxonomy): Bacteria > Pseudomonadati > Bacteroidota > Cytophagia > Cytophagales > Persicobacteraceae > Persicobacter > Persicobacter diffluens. The sequence goes on along the minus strand of NZ_BQKE01000001.1, from coordinate 1,972,500 downwards.
CCAGGACGACCTTTTCGCCTTTCACAATATCCGAGGCGACACAGCGAAAGGGGATGGGGAAATCATCAAAGGACTCAATATTGTGAACGCCTCGTGTGAGCGTGGAAAGCAATTGGTTGATTTGTTGGCTTTGGAGCACTCCTGCCGGAAGACTGAGTTTTTTTCCATCAAAAACCAAGTCAATCATAAAACGATTGTAATAGGGCTTTTCCTCCACCACCACATTTCGAAAAGGAATTTTATTAGAAAGTACTTTTTCCCAGTCTACGCCACTTACGATCGTTTCAATTTCATCTGCACTGTAACCGATGGCGTATAATCCACCGACTAGTGAGCCCATAGAAGTGCCGGTGATGTAATCCGGGCGGATACCGGCATTTTCCATCGCCTTTAGGATACCGATATGCGCGAGGCCTTTGGCGCCACCGCCACTTAAAACCAGGCCTATTTTAGGTCGCTCAGCGGTGTTTTTATCCTTTCCAAAAAGAATAAAGGGGAGGAAAAGGAAATAAACAAGGAGGGTATAATATTTTGGCATATGGGCTATTCGATTGCATTTTTAAATATCGAAGCTTTCCCAATGCTTTACAAAAAAATAGAAAAAAAATAAAAGCCTGCTGAATGAACAACAGGCTTGCCTATTTCACCCCTAGCATGTACTTACAGGTTCAATAAATCTATCCAAGGGGATAAAATAACAGTATATTGGTTCCATTTTTTATAGTCCAAAATGGGATAGACTTATCTTATACACTTTAATCCGCTTAGTTGATTTCTTCTTTGGGTACAGGAGGTTGTAAAGAATAAATAATAGATCGGGAAATTAAATCCCAGTCTACCACCTGTGCCATTTCTTCTACAAATTGATGTTCGACATCTTCCGCTTCCCGGTCTACTTTCTGACTCATATTGGTCAGCCAGTCCCGGATTTTGCTACTTAACAATTCCGCATCATTGTCCACAGCCGCGGCTTGTTTTTTCCAGTCCTGAATGGTTTTTTCATCCATGCAGACCAGTTTCCAGACTAAAGCAGTTTCTTTATTGAGCATAATACTTAGCGTTAGTTTCCTTTCCTATCAGTAATAACGATGCCTGTCGCGATTCGTTTGCCGGAAATGAAAGGCCTTGGATTAATACAAGTTTTTAATAACGGTGGGAAGGTTTTGCTGGAAAAGGTGGTTTTCAATTTGTGTGATAGCGACAATTCCGGTCACATTGGTTTTCCAGACGGCATCCGCACCAAACAGGCTTTCCGGAGCAAACAGCCCTTCAACTACCGGGATATCTGCCTTTCGCAATTGATCCACCAAGGCCGCTCGTCTCACCCCTGAGATACAACCACTTTCCAAAGAGGGCGTGTATACCGTTTGGTTTTTCATCCAGAAAATATTAGCACTTCCACATTCGCTGATGTGGCCAAAGTAGTCTAAAAGGATAATTTCTTGCCACTGATTTTCTTTTCGTTCCATACCTGCGATGACATAGGGAAGGGCATTTATGGTTTTGCAATGAGAGAAAGAGCTTCTGCCTAACCGTACTTCCTGGCTGATGCCGCATTGGTTAATGGAGGAGTTTGATAAATCGTTGTATTGCTGGCTGCTGATCAGGAAATCAAAGTCCATGGATTGAGGCGTATAAAGACCGCCTGATTTTCTCCAAACCATGATCTTGATTCGCGCATCCTCCAATCGATTATTTTTTAATAATTCTAAGGTTTTTTCCTTCCAATCAATGGGCGTAGATTGAGGGGAATTTTCTAATTTCAAACATTGAAGTCCATTTTTTAACCTTTCTAAATGGTAATCCCAGAATTGAATTATTCCTCCTTTTACGATGATTGTTTCAAAAATGCCATCCGCATACTGGAACCCTCTGTCGTACCAGGGAATTTTGACTTGATGGGCTTCCAGTATTTGATGATTAAAAAGGACTTTCATAGCGTTATTTTACCGATTATATAAAAAAGGTTTTAGATCGGCCAAATTAATAAGATTTTCATTGATATTATGGCAGAAAGAAGTAGTGTTTTTGATATGATTGGCCCGGTAATGATTGGGCCATCTAGTAGCCACACCGCTGGCGTTGTGAGAATTGCCCGTGCTGCAATCCGTGTTTTGGGTGAAAAACCTGAATATGCAGAGATCACCTTTTATAATTCATTTGCCCGCACTTATGAAGGCCACGGTTCCGATCGTGCCATTATTGCAGGTTTATTGGATTTTAAAACCGATGATAAACGCATAAAAAATGCTTTTGACCATGCAGAGACAGCTGGTTTGGAGTATCATTTTAAGTCAGTGGGGAATGCTTCCACCATGCACCCGAATACCATCAAATTATTGCTGCGTGTCGGAGGACAGGAAGTGGAAGTAGTAGGAGAAAGCCGTGGAGGTGGTGTGATCACCATCGTACAGGTGAATGGATTTTCCGCTAATTTCTCCGCCAACCTGCATACGCTGATCATTTTGGCGGATGACGTGCCGGGATCCATTGCTTTTATCTCCAATGTTTTATCGCATGATCACTGTAACATTGCCAATATGACGGTCTCCCGAAGAGGGAAATCTGATCTGGCCTGTCAGGTGATTGAAATGGATTCCCCGCTGCGGGAGTTGACCACCCAATATCTGGCGAGCCTGGATTGGGTGAAAGAGGTACTTTACGTACCGATCATTGATTAGACTCTTAACTACCTATTATATGATGACCTGGAAATGTTTGCCTTTACTTTTATTACTTTCATGTAGTGCGCTTTTCCTGCAAGCCCAACCGCTGAAAGATTCGGCGGTGGAAAATTCCATCTGGGATTTGCAGCAATGTTTGGATTACGCGTTGACGAACAGCTTGTCCATTAAGCAGCAGATGCTCAACAGGCAGGATGCAGAAATTGGTTTGAAACAGGCCAAAGGAAGTCGATTGCCTTCGGTCACCGGTGGAGGACGCTATGGTAATGCCTGGGGGCGTTCGATTGACCGGACGACCAACCAGTTCGTTCCAACGCAACAACGAATTCAGACTAACGGTTTGTTTTTTAATGCCAGCATTCCGATTTATGCCGGATTTCAGGTCAATAATAGCATCAAGCAGGCACGCAACAATGTGGAGGTGGCAGATAGCGAATTGGCCACCGCTAAAAATGATGTAGCCCTGATGGTGGCACAGCTTTACATGAATGTTATTTTTAATAAAGAGGTTTTACGTAATTCGCAAGATAAAGTAGCCACCACCCAAACTCAGGTCGAACAATTAGAAAAACAAGTGAAAGTCGGAGCGATTGCCCGAACGGAGCTTTTGCAGATGCAATCCACTCTGGCAAGTAACGAAGCGGAATTGATCCAGCAAGAAAATAACGTGCGCTTTGCCCTTTTACAATTGCAACAGGCTATGCAAAAACCTGTTGAGACGGGTTTTGATATTGATATTCCGGAATTGGACGCCAATAAATATCCATGGATTAAAAAAACGGTGGAAGAGGTGTATGGGATTGCTTTAGGAACGCAACCTCAGATAAGCGCCGCCCGAGAGCGAGAAGAGAGTGCAATTCTGGGAATGAAAGTCGCTAAAGGAAATATGTTACCTCTGCTTACGCTTTCTGGAAGCTCCTACACGAACTATTCCGATCAGAATACAGAACTCATTGAAGGATCAGGAGAGTTTTCTTTTAAAGAATCTGAGCAGTATTTTATTGATGCCAGTGGTCTTCCTGACGAAGTAGGTTTGCCGTCCGTTATTCCCATACAGGAAGTCTCCTTTGAACGAGGGGAATTTCGAACGATTAATCTAGGAACTCAATACCGAAACAACTGGTCTAATGAGGTTTTATTAAATTTGAGCGTTCCCATCTTCGAAGGATTCAAGCGCTCTGGCGATTACCAAAGGGCGAAAATTCAGAAAAATATCGCCGCATTGAATGTGGTAGAAGTAGAAACACAATTACGTCAGGATATTGAACAAGCCTATAATGAGGCCTATTCTGCCGTCAAAATTTATGATGCAGCCCAAAAATCCGTGATGGCACTGGAAGAAAATCTTCGTGTGGTGGAGACAAGATTTGAAACCGGGGCCGCCAACAGTGTAGAGTTTCAAATTGCCTCCAATAGTCTTTTTACCGCCAATACCGAAATGGTGCGTGCAAAATATGACTATATCTATAAATTAAAGCTTTTAGAATTTTATCTTGGTCAACCCATCGTCCTTTAATCACTCCAACATTAATCGAACATCATGAAAATTAATAAAATATTTACAGATTGGCGCTTCCTCTCCCTGATAGTGGTTGTATTGGTACTTGGCGTCCTGGGCCTGAAACAAGCAGGTTTGATTGGAAGTGAAGAAGGCCTTGAGGTGGAAACCGGAAAGGTGAAATTAGGTCGGATAACCGAAGTGGTGAGTGCCTCAGGCATGATTCAGCCGGTGGTGGAAGTGAAAATCTCCCCTGAAGTTTCGGGTGAAATTATTGAATTGGATATTCAGGAGGGAGATTCTGTTAAAAAGGACCAACCTTTATTGAGAATTCGTCCGGATAACTTTATCTCTGCCGTAGATCGTGCGAGAGCTTCTTATAATCAGCAAATGGCTAATCTGGCGGTGGCCAGGGCCAATCTGGCAAAGTCCAAAGCCAATTTTGTTCGTTCAGAGGCGGAATTCGGACGTCAGAAACAGCTGCATGAGGAAGAGGTGGCTTCGGATGCCGATTTCCAGCGGGCGGAGGCAGAATTTTTGGCCGCTAAAGAAGATCTTATTGCCAGTGAGGAAAATGTGAAAGCTTCTCAGTTTATCGTTAAATCTTCCAAGGCTTCTTTGGATGAAGCCATGGAGAATTTGCGATTGACCAAAATTGTTTCTCCAATGCATGGGAAAGTGACCAAGCTGGATGTTGAAAAAGGAGAGCGGGTAGTGGGTACCCAAACCATGGCGGGTACGGAGATGCTGCGAATCGCGGATCTTTCTTCTATGGAAGCGCGAGTAGATGTGAATGAAAATGATATTATCCGGGTGCATAAAGGGGATACGGCCATCATCACGGTGGATTCTTATACCTATTTGGGGAAGAAATTTGAGGGGATCGTGACTTCTATTGCCAATACCGCCAAGGATAAAATTTCGGCAGATGCCATTACAGAATTTGAAGTTAAAATACGGGTGTTGAACGATTCCTATGCCGATTTGATGGAAGGAGAGGATGCGGAATTTCCTTTTCGTCCCGGAATGACCGCCTCGGTGGAAATCATTACTTCAGTGAAGGAAAATATCGTGATAGCCCCGCTAGCGGCAGTCACTACACGTTCCGCCAAAGATACGATTGAGGCCTCTTCCGGAAGTAAGAAAAATACGGAAGTGGAAGAAGTAGTATTCGTTATGAGAGAGGGTAAAGCCGTGAAAGTTAAAGTGAAAACCGGCATTTCGGATTTTGACTATATTGAAATTTTAGAAGGGCTGGAAGAGGGAGATGAGGTGATTTCCGGTCCTTATCAGTTAGTGGCGCGTCGTTTAAATGATGGGCAGGCCGTCCGGTTAAAAGAAGAAAATAAAGATAAAAAGGGTGAATCTTAATCGCGCTTGAATCATTAAAAAAAGACGTTTCTTAATTGAGACGTCTTTTTTTATGCTGATTTGGCCCGTGAAAAATTTATTTCCATTATTTTAAAAATTTAAGTCTACCATATCTGTTTCATCTTTTGATACTTAAAGATTTTAAAAGTGAGCCCTGTTATATTTAGTGGATTTATAGCATTATTATTAGATCAGCTGGAACAGTTTTTGTAAAGGGTAATCCATAACTGCATATATAATTAAATAAGCATGATGAGAAACTTTTTGATGTTGATGATGCTGGGTGTGGTCATGATGGCCTGCACCACAGGAAAGCAAAGTAAAAGTGCCGAAGCTCCGGCTTTGGAAGGCGAGTGGGTAATGGTAGCCTTCAAAGGAGAGGATGCTGATAAATTGGAAACGGTACCACCAGTGCCTTTAATTTTCCGTGAAGGGAATAAATTTCAGGTACGTCCTGCGAATTCTGTTTCCGGTCCTTACGAATTAAAGGGGGCTGAAATTAAATTCGGCATGGGGCCTTCTACCATGATGGCACAACCACCGGAAGAGGTGATTTTCCTGAAAAACTGGTATAAAATCAATCAGTTGGAGATGAAAAAAGGAAAATTGGTTTTGACCAATGCGGAAGAAGGTGTTGAAATGATCTTCGAAAAGCAATAATTAATTTGAGCTTAGTATCGGAATTGCGTATTTTTTTGTAAATATTTTTTGAAATAAAAGAATATTCAATACCTTAGCGACATATGAAAACAACAATGGTACATACAGCATGGTGGTGGCATCTTTACGAAAGAAAGATGAACAGCCGTGTATTGCCAAAGTTTTCGCTCGCTTAGTACTAAACTAAACCAATCGATATAAAGAGGCTTGCTGTTCATCAGAACGGTAAGCCTTTTTTTTATGCGAATTTTTGAAAGGTTTGGCCGTAGTGCTATGAAAATTGAATAAATTATTAAGCAATATTATAAGGATCTAAAATCCGGATTTTTTCCATGGAGAGAATAAAGCTCAATACCCGTTATCGCCACTTGTTGGCAGACACCGTAACTCCGGTGAGTGTTTATCTTCGTCTGCGAGATGTGTATGCAGAAAGTATTTTGTTGGAGAGTTCCGATTATCGCGGAACGGACAACAGTTTTTCCTATGTGTGTTGTGATCCTGTGGCGGAATTTAAGGTTCAGAATGGGATAGCCACGGTTCAGCAGCCCAATCGTCCCTTACAGGAATTTAATGTCAGCAATAAGGGCGAAGCCATTGCTAAATTGAAAGAATTTGCGGCCGGTTTTGAGGTGGAGGAGCAGGAGGATCAGAAATTTATTTCCAATGGCCTATTCGGCTATATGGCCTATGATGCCGTGACGCTGTATGAGGATTTGGATTTCAGTGAAAATGAGCCTTCGGGTTACGATGCGCCGGAGATGATCTACCGTGTTTATCGTTATGTGATCGCCATCAACCATTTCAATAACGACTTGTATGTCTTCGAGCATGAGCCGGAAGGCATGTATGATGGCGCTGGCCTGGACAACATCATTGCGATCATGAAGGCGCAGGCATTGCCGACCTACTTATTCAATTCGGAGCATGATGAGGAATCCAATTTCACCGATGAGGAATATGTGGAGGTAGTGAAGAAAGGAATTGGTCACTGCATGCGGGGCGATGTTTTCCAGATTGTATTATCCAGAAGATTCAGCACCGGATTTCAGGGCGATGAATTTAATGTGTATCGTGCGTTGAGATCGATCAACCCTTCTCCTTATTTATTCTTTTTTGATTTCGGAAGCTTTAAAATTTTTGGTTCCTCGCCCGAGGCCCAGTTGGTGATTAAAGATCAGCAGGCTTCCATCTTCCCGATTGCCGGGACTTTCCGCCGTACCGGAGATGATAAAAGCGATGCCGAATTGGCGACCAAGCTTTTTGCCGACCCTAAAGAAAATTCCGAACACGTGATGCTGGTGGATTTGGCCAGAAACGATTTGAGCCGTCACGGGGATGAGGTGAAGGTAGAAGTTTTTAAAGAAATACAGTTTTATAGTCATGTGATTCACTTGGTTTCTAAGGTGACGGGCAAATTGGAGGATCAGGGCGAAGGCTATCAGATGGCGGCGGATACTTTTCCGGCGGGCACACTTTCCGGAGCGCCCAAGCATATGGCCATGAAGCTGATCAACGAATATGAGCCGAACCGAAGAGGTTATTACGGTGGCGCGATCGGGTTTATGGGCTTCAATGGGGATTTCAACCATGCGATCATGATCCGCTCTTTTATGTCTAAGGCGAACCGTCTGTATTATCAGGCAGGAGCCGGTGTGGTGGCCAAGTCGGTGCCGGAGTCGGAATTGCAGGAGGTGAATAATAAACTGGCGGCTTTGAGAAAGGCGATTAAGACGGCAGAGCAAGTAGGACGATAAGCAGTATAACCTTCGGGTTTTGAAAAAGAAACGAGCAGATGAAAATATTAGTATTCGATAATTACGATTCCTTCACCTATAATTTGGTGCATATGATTCGCGAGTTGGGCTTTGCCGGTCAGCTGGAAGTGCACCGCAATGATCAGATTGCTTTGGAGGAAATTGAAAAGTTTGATAAAATTTTGTTGAGTCCGGGGCCGGGCATTCCGGAAGAAGCAGGCATCCTGTTGGAGGTGATCAAAACCTATGGCGCCAGCAAATCCATTTTTGGGGTTTGCTTGGGGCATCAGGCGATCAGCGAGGTGTATGGCGCGGAGCTGGAAAATATGTCGGAAGTGTATCATGGTATTGACCACCCGATTAAAGTAGGAACAGCGGAAGGCATTTTTGACGGATTGCCACAGGACTTTAAGGTTTGTCGTTATCACAGCTGGACAGTGAAACCCGAGACGGTGAAAGCGCCATTAGCCGTAACCGCTACCGATGAGCAGGGGCGCGTGATGGGGGTTCGACATCTGGAACATGATGTGCAGGGCGTGCAGTTCCATCCGGAATCGATCCTGACTGAGCACGGCATGGCCATGATGAAAAACTGGTTGGGTGTAAAGTAAACTTCGTGCTAGTGGAGGCTTAGGGATGAAGCCATTGTCTGAGCTCCTTTGGCCGGTTCCTTCCAAATTTCTTCGGATGCTTTTGGCGAAATGCATGAGGACCAAGGCCATGAAATTTCAGGACAGGGGCCAAAGAGCGAGTGGCGCGAGCCCGACCGACCGTATGGGAGGGAAGCCCCAAAAAATCATTAACGATCAAAATTTTTAAAGATAATGAAATCGATTCTCAACAGACTTTTTGACCATAAGGCATTGGATCAGGAGACGGCAAAGCATATTCTGACGCAGATTGCCAAGGGAGAAATCAATACTTCGCAGATGGCGGCCTTTATGACGGTGTACCTGATGCGACCGATTACGGTGGAGGAATTGGCGGGTTTTCGTGATGCTATGCTGGAGATGTGTAACCGCGTGGAGCTGTCGGAATTTAACCCTATTGATATTGTAGGGACGGGTGGCGACGGCAAAAATACCTTCAACATTTCGACTTTGAGTTCCTTTGTGGTGGCGGGTGCCGGACAGCGGGTGGCCAAGCACGGGAACAATTCGGTGAGTTCGGTGAGTGGATCGTCCAATGTGCTGGTGCAGGCGGGCGTGAAGTTTACCAATGAGGAGGACAAGCTGAAGCAACTGCTGGAAGAGGCGGGGATTTGCTTTTTGCATGCGCCTTTGTTTCACCCTGCGATGGCGAATGTGGCGCCGGTGCGCAAGGAGCTGGGCGTGAGAACGTTCTTCAATATTTTGGGGCCATTGACGAATCCGGCATTTCCGAAAAATATGGTGAATGGGGTGTTTAATCTGGGATTGGCGCGTTTGTACGGCTATTTGTATCAGAACAGTGACCGGAATTTCACCATTTTACATGCTTTGGATGGTTATGATGAAATCTCGCTGACCGGTGCGGTGAAGCTAATTGATCAGCAGGGCGAGCAGACCTTGAGTGCACAGCAGTTGGGCTTTAATCAGCATCCGGCGGAGGCGCTTTATGGGGGGAATTCGGTGAAAGATGCGGCGACAATTTTCATGAATATTTTGGAAGGTCGTGGCACGGAAGCGCAGTCCGATGTGGTGATTGCCAATGCGGGGGTGAGTTTGAAATGTGCGGCACCGGAGAAATCCATGGAGACGGCGATGGCCGAAGCGAGGGAATCTTTGGAGTCGGGCAAGGCGCTGGCTTCCTTCAAAAAGTTCGTGGAGCTGTCGCAGTAAGCGCGCATTAAAAAGCCAAATTTCGTAACGGCACGCTATAATCCAAAACACCTTTAACAATAAGCAATCGACGTGAATATTTTAGATAAAATCATATTAGCCAAAAAGGAAGAAGTGGCCGCGGCCAAGGCGAAAGTCAGTACGACGGCTATTGAGCAAATGCCGCTGTTTGAGCGGGTTTGTCCTTCCCTGGCGGATTCACTGAAAAGCCATCCTTATGGCATCATTTCAGAATTTAAAAGACAGTCGCCTTCCAAGGGACTGATCAATGGTTCGGCCAAGCCCGTGGAAACGGCTAAAGGTTATGAGGCGGCGGGTGCGGCGGCGATTTCCTGCCTGACCGATGAGCCATTCTTCGGCGGAACTTTAGCGGATTTGTCGGCAGTGCGCGGGGCGGTGGATATTCCGGTATTGAGAAAGGAATTCATCGTTGATGAGTATCAGATTTTGGAAGCCAAGGGCTATGGAGCGGATATTATCCTGCTGATTGCGTCCGCTTTGAGTGTGGAGGAATGTCATCAGTTTGCCGCTTTTGCAAAAAGTCTGGGACTGAATACGCTGTTGGAGGTTCATGATAAAGAGGAGTTGTTAAAGTATCAGAATGAGGATATGGATGTGGTGGGCGTAAACAACCGCAACTTGAAAACCTTTGTCACCGATTATCGCCAAAGTCTGGAGCTATTGCCTTTCTTCCCTTCGGGGACGGTGAAAATTTCCGAAAGCGGATTGCATGAGGTCAGCCAGTTGAAGGAATTGAAGGCAGCCGGTTTTGACGGCTTCCTGATCGGGGAGAATTTTATGAAAACCGAAAATCCGGGCCAAGCCATTCAGGATTTTATGCAACAACTAAAAGAATAGGACAGCATGGGAAAATTACTTTGGAAAGTTTGTGGCATGCGGGATCCTGAGAATATTCGGGAGGTGGCGGCCTTGAAACCGGATTTGATGGGCTTCATTTTTTATGAGCCTTCGCCACGACATGTAAGTGATTTGGAGGCGGTGCTGGAAAGCTTCCGCTATCTGGAGGAAGATACTTACACGGTGGGCGTAATGGTGAATCCGACCATTGAAGAGGCCGTTCGACTGATTGATACCGGAAGATTTGATTATCTGCAATTGCATGGAAAGGAAACACCGGAATTCTGCGCTTCCATTAAAGCCAAAGGCCTGAAGGTGATCAAGAATTTTCCGATGGATGAAAATTTCAATCCGGAGGTGCTGGAGCCTTATCGCAAGGTGGTGGATCTATTCCTTTTCGATACCAAAACCAAGGAACATGGCGGTAGCGGGGAAACTTTCGATTGGAATTTGCTGGAGCGTATTCCGGAGGATATTCCCTATATGCTGAGCGGTGGACTGAGTTTAAAAAATATTAAGCGCGCCAAACGCATAAATACGCCAAAACCAGTGGGGCTGGACGTCAACAGTAAGTTTGAATTAAGTCCGGCCATGAAAGATGTGCGGAAGCTGATGGAGTTAAAAACGATTTTAAGACATAAAGAAAATATATAAAATGGCAGTTTCATTTGAAGTGAGCGAGAAGGGCTATTACGGCAAATTTGGCGGAGCCTATATTCCCGAAATGCTGTATCCGAATGTGGAGGAGTTGCGGCAGTCGTATTTGCAGATTATGGCAGATCCTGATTTTCAGGCAGACTTTAAGGATTTATTGAAAAACTATGTAGGCCGTCCGACACCGCTGTATTTCGCGAAGCGATTGTCCGAGTCGGTGGGGGCAAAGGTTTATTTAAAGCGGGAGGATTTGAATCATACCGGCGCACATAAGGTGAATAATACGATCGGGCAGATTTTGCTGGCGAAGCGTTTGGGTAAGCAAAAAATCATTGCCGAAACCGGTGCTGGTCAGCATGGGGTGGCGACAGCGACCGTTTGTGCGTTGATGGGCATGGAGTGTATCGTATACATGGGCGAGATTGATATGGAGCGCCAAAAGCCGAATGTGGAACGTATGCGAATTTTGGGTGCCGAAGTAGTACCGGCGACCAGTGGTTCCAAGACCCTGAAAGATGCCACGAATGAGGCGATGCGTCATTGGATTCAGCATCCGACCGATACGCATTATATTATTGGGTCGGTCGTGGGGCCTCACCCATATCCGGACATGGTGGCTAAATTCCAGTCCGTGATTTCAGAGGAAATCAGAAAGCAATTGCTGGAGAAGGAGGGACGTGAGAATCCGGATTATGTGATCGCCTGTGTGGGTGGTGGTTCCAATGCGGCTGGCGCTTTCTATCATTTTATGGAGGAGCCGGAAGTGCAATTGGTCGCCACAGAAGCCGGCGGATTGGGAGTTGATTCCGGAAAAACAGCAGCAACGACCAGCATTGGTACCGAAGGAGTTTTGCATGGTTCCAAGACCATTTTGATGCAGACGGAAGATGGGCAGATTGTAGAGCCTTATTCTATTTCTGCAGGTTTGGATTATCCGGGCATTGGGCCATTGCATGCGCATTTATTCGATAGCAAACGCGGAACTTTCCTGTCGATTACGGATGATGAAGCCATGGAAGCTGGCGTGAAGCTGAGCAAGCTGGAGGGCATTATTCCAGCAGTGGAGTCGGCACATGCTTTTGCGGCTTTGGAGAAAATGGAATTTAAGGCAGACGATGTGGTCGTGGTGAATTTATCCGGTAGAGGGGATAAGGATTTGGCCACTTACATCAAATACGGAAAATATTAACGGCAGCCAATTTTTTGAAAATGAACAGAATCAATCAATTATTTGAAGAAAAAGACAGCAATCTGCTGAATGTATATTTTACCGCCGGTTACCCGAATACGGCCGATACCAGAACGGTATTGGAAAGTCTGGATGCTGCCGGTGCTGACCTGATTGAAATTGGTATTCCTTTTTCTGATCCCGTGGCAGATGGTCCGGTGATTCAGCGCAGCAATGAAAAAGCCCTGGCGCAGGGCATGAGTCTGAAGCTGTTGTTTGAGCAATTGGACGGCATGCGCGATACTGTAAAGGCGCCGGTGATTTTGATGGGCTATGTGAATCCGGTGATTCAGTTTGGAATTGAGGAGTTCTGCAAGGAGTGTCAGCGTGTGGGTGTAGATGGTATCATCGTGCCAGACTTACCGCTACAAGCTTATTTGGATGATTATAAAGCTACCTTTGATGCCTATGGCATTCGTAATGTATTTCTGATTTCTCCACAGACTTCAGCCGAGCGTATTCGTCTGATTGATGAAAAGACGGATGGCTTTATCTATATGGTGTCAGATGCTGGAACTACGGGAGCACGCAAAGGAATTTCTGAAGCGCAATTGACGTATTTTGAACGTATTCAGGATATGAAATTGAAAAACCCGCGTTTGATAGGTTTCGGAATTTCAGATCACGATTCCTTCAGTACGGCTTGTAACTATGCCAATGGTGCGATCATCGGTTCTGCTTTTGTGAATAGCCTGACGGAGGCAGAAGATATTCCAACAGCGATCACGAATTTTGTTAGCCGTGTCAAAAATGGATAGGCTTTGCTAAATATTGCCTAAACTTAATTTTTAACACCTATTTGAACGACTCAACATGATGAGCAAAATTGCGATTGTAAAATATAATGCCGGCAATGTCCGGTCGGTGGAGAATACCCTGCACCGACTGGGGGTTGATCCTGTCATCACCGATGATCCGGAGGAACTGAAAGCTGCGGATAAGGTGATTTTTCCCGGCGTGGGTGAAGCCTCTACGGCCATGAATTTTTTGAAAGAAAAAGGATTGGACGAAGTTATCAAAAATCTGAAACAGCCGGTTTTGGGCATCTGCCTGGGCTTGCAGTTGATGTGTAAACATACCGAAGAAGGAGATGCGGACTGTCTGGGTATTTTTGATGTTTTAGTGAAGCGTTTTCCTCCCGAGGATAAAGTACCTCATGTGGGCTGGAATTCCCTGAGTAAATTGAAGTCTCCCTTGTTTGAGGGCCTGGTAAAGCCTTATGTGTATTTTGTGCACAGCTATTATGCCGAGGCCAACGAATGGGAGATTGCGGAGGCGAATTACATTTTGCCTTTTGCCACCGCTTTGCATCGGGATAATTTTTATGCCATTCAGGCGCATCCGGAGAAGAGCGGGGAAGTGGGGGCGAAGATTCTGGAGAATTTTCTTAAGCTATAGTGGGTTGATCCTTTTGTCTGGTAGTTGGTGCAGTTTATTTTTCCTGAGGGATAAGTTGAAGTAAATTGAAGAATACCGGGAAGTTTGGTTTTTCAGATGGAGCAAGTTATTAACCTGGCGATAATTTATAGTCTATTCTTGATTTTGTAAGATGCTAATAGTGAGTTATCTCTATAGCGGTTAAATAGCGTCGGGTTAATAAGTAAGGCAAACAAAGCGTTGAATGGGGACGTTTTCCATGATGGAGAGTTATAAGTTTTAGTTGTGGGTGGGAATACCCATTTTGAAATTCAATAAGAAAAAATTTGATATTATGAGCGAGCGGGAATTTGAAGCATTTTTGAAAGAGGCAGAGGGTGATTTCTCCACTACAGAAAATTGGGAGGATCGTTTGGTGCTTTGGCAGGATAAGCTACAGGTTTTGCGGGCTGATATTCATCAATGGCTGGCCAAATATGTAGAGGCCGGGAGTATTGTTATTTCTGAAGAGGAGAAAACCCTTATTGAAGAAGGATTAGGAAGTTATACCGTGAAGGGGCTTCGTTTGGAATTCGGTCATCATATTATTTCCATTACCCCTGTCGGTACCCGTTTAATCGGATCTGTCGGGCGGGTGGATGTCATTGGTCCTAAAGCCACGCAACGCCTGTTACTCGTAGATAAAACAGCCAGTGAACCAAATATTGCGACCTATATCACTCCTAATGGAGAGGTCGAAGTTTTTGAGGCTACGGGCCAGTATTTTGTGAAAGTGGATTGGGCCTGGAAGTTGGCTACTCGTCCTCCAGAGGTGAAATATACCCATCTGGATGCCAATGCTTTTTTTGATATCCTGATGAAGGTGGTGAATGGCTAAACGACTATCGGTTTCAAATCAACATTTGAGCTTAGAAAATATTGCAGAGGTTTATCATTATCGTTGTAAATCTCTGCAATTGTATTTTTCTGAAGAAAATCCAAAGTTTTCACTGGTTTTTGCGGGTTTGCTCTCTGAGGAAGTCCACTTTTTAAAGGTTGAACAAATCTCTGAAGCAGAAAAAGATGCTTGTTTAAATCTTTTGGCAGGTATAGAGGCTAAATTCAGATTGGATTATAGCCATCGTTGTGAACGAAAATTGAAAGATCCCTTATCCAAACAAATGAGGATGCTATTTCAACGTTACCAATACCACTGTCCTTTGGATCAGGGGATTTTTAATTTATGGAAATCCAGTGGGCTGGTTTCCCCAGCTTTAATTTCAGAAATTAAGGGGGCTTTTCACTATCGTCACTGGTTGGCGCATGGAAGGTACTGGACTTATAAATCCATTAAATATGATTTTGACGGCCTTTATTATTTAAGTAAACAAGTGGATAAGTTACCTCTGACGTCGGAGGATTAGCGAAAATCCGGATCGTTCCCGAAATATTATTTTTATTAATTGGGCGATACTGACCATTAATGCATTTTTAAACATCTTTTAGCCTTTAACAAATTATGGAAATTATTCCAGCAATAGACCTTATCGACGGTCAATGCGTCCGGTTGACGCAGGGTGACTATGCCCAAAAAAAAGTTTATGAATCCGATCCACTGAAAATGGCCAAAAGCTTTGAGGCCGCTGGTATTCAGCGCCTGCATCTGGTGGATTTAGATGGGGCCAAAGCCCGAAAAATCACCAATGATGCCGTACTGAAAAGAGTAGCTGAAAATACGGCGCTACATATAGATTTTGGTGGTGGCCTGCGGACAGATGAAGATTTGAAAATTGCCTTTGAGAGCGGGGCGAAGCAAATTACCGGAGGTTCCATAGCGGTGAAAGATCCGGAGACCTTCAAGCGCTGGATTCAGGATTTTGGTGGTGATAAGATTATTCTCGGTGCCGATGTGCATGGGGAGAATATTGCCGTGAGTGGCTGGGCCGAATCTTCAGACCGTAAGTTGTTACCTTTCCTGGAGGAATACCTTGGGTTAGGTTTGCAATATGTAATTTGTACAGATGTAAGCAAGGATGGCTTACTGCAGGGGCCGAATGTGGCATTATATCAAAAAATATTGGCTGCTTTTCCGGAGGTGAAGTTGATTGCCAGTGGTGGCGTGGCGGAATTCGATGATTTGAAGAGGCTGGAGGACATTGGCGTTTACGGAACGATTGTCGGGAAGGCTTTTTATGAAGGGAGAATCAGTTTGGAACAGTTGGCCTCATTCGCCTGAAAAATAGAAGATTATGTTAGCGAAAAGAATAATTCCCTGTTTGGATATTAAAGATGGCCGCACAGTCAAAGGGGTGAACTTTGTGGAGCTTCGCGATGCCGGAGATCCGGTGGAGTTGGCGAAGGTTTACGCCAAGGAAGGTGCCGATGAATTGGTATTTCTGGACATTTCTGCCACGCAGGAAAAGCGCAAGACTCTGGTGGATTTGGTCGATCAGGTGGCGCGTCAGATCAATATTCCCTTTACCGTGGGCGGCGGGATTAGTTCCGTGGAAGATGTGCGGGCACTGTTGAATGCCGGGGCGGATAAAATCAGTATTAATAGCTCGGCGGTGCGCCGTCCGGAATTGATCAATGAATTGGCGCAGGAATTCGGCAGTCAGTGTGTGGTGGTGGCGATTGATACGCGCCGTGTGGGTGATGTGGATTTGGTGCATACGCATGGAGGCACAAAACCTACGAAAATTATCACCCAGGAGTGGGCCAAGGAAGTGGCGGAACGCGGTGCCGGAGAGATTTTGCTGACCTCCATGGATCATGATGGAACCAAGGCGGGCTTTGCCAATGAAATTACTGCGGAGCTTTCGGGGATGTTACCGATTCCGGTGATTGCTTCCGGCGGTGCGGGTACGATGCCACATTTTGTGGATGTTTTCACTGACGGAAAAGCCGACGCTGCGCTGGCGGCAAGTATTTTTCACTTTAAAGAGATTCCGGTGCCGGAGCTGAAGGCTTATTTGCGGGAGCAGGGCGTGGAAGTTCGCTTATAAGTTGAGTGGGCTGGCTGAGGGATAGCGGCAGAGGCGAAGCCGTTGTTGGAGCTCCTTTTTGCAGCCTTAGGGCGTAGCGGCTCGCAAAAAGAGCGACTGCCAATAGCCCGACCGCCGTCAGGTGGGCAGCCCCAAAAAAAAGATAAACAATGGAAGCACTCATTATAATTGATATGCAGAAGGGTTCCTTTACTCCTGAAACTCCCCGCTATGCGGCGGATCAGGTGGTGGCCCGAATTAATTCGCTCAGTAAGCGATTCAACGCATTGGCCTGGCCCGTGATTTTCATTCAGCATGATGGGAGCCGGGAAGGTGGTTTTTTTCCGGAAACGGAGGCATGGGAGATTTTGGATAGCCTTGATCGGAAGGCTTCGGATCTGCTGGTAAGTAAGCAGGCGAATGATATGTTCTATAAAACTGATCTGCGTGAAATATTAGACAGAAAGGACATAAAGACCATTTATGTGACCGGCTGTGCGACGGATTATTGTGTGGAGGCTTCGGTGCAATCGGCTTTGGTGAAGGATTACCAGGTGGTTGTGGTGGCTGACGGGCATACGACGGCGGACAGAACGCATATTTCGGCCAGGCAGGCCATTGATCATTATAACGAAATATGGGCGGATTTAAGCCCGACAGAAGGACACGTGCGTGTGGTGCCTTCAGCGGAAATACTGGAAAAGCTGGGGGTGGATTTAGTTGAGTAATAAATTTTTATATTATGAATATTGATTTTCAAAAGGGGGACGGTTTGGTGCCCGTGATTATTCAGGATTTTGCGACCGCAAAGGTGTTGATGCTGGGCTATATGAATGAGGCTGCTTTTGCCCAAACAAAGGAGGAAGGCAAGGTGACTTTTTTCAGCCGGTCCAAGAACAGGTTATGGACGAAGGGGGAAGAAAGCGGTAATTTTTTAATGGTAAAGGACATTCGGTTGGATTGTGACCGGGATACTTTGCTGATTAAGGTGGATCCTGTAGGGCCGGTATGCCATACGGGGGCGGATACTTGTTGGGATGAAAAGAATGATAGCAGCCTGGCCTTTATTGATCATTTGAGAAAGACGATTCACGATCGAATTGCCGAGGATGACCCGAATTCTTATACGAATAAGTTGGTGAAAAGAGGGATCAATAAAGTGGCTCAGAAGGTAGGAGAGGAAGCTGTCGAGGTGGTGATTGAAGCTAAGGATGACAATGCGGAATTATTCCTGAATGAGTCTGCAGATTTGTTGTATCACTATTTAGTGCTGTTGGAGGCCAAAGGACATTCTTTGGAAGAGGTGGCGGATGTACTGCGAGAACGCCATAAATAAGGATAAGCAAATCATTTTTTAGTAAATGAAAAAAAAAGCACGATCGGAAAGGGATCGTGCTTTTTGCGTTTATGGGTAATTGATATTGCGATAAAATGCGGATTAACCACTTTCTGCAACGAGACAGATCGGCGGAAATTTTATTAATTCCACTTAGCCAATCTCGTCTTTTGCTGGAAAAGCACTTTGTTAATGCCAGCGTTACATTAGCTACCTATCAAGAGAAGGCTTCTCTTTGGCATTATATATAAGGGCTGGAATTTCATTTTGGGGAGGGTAATGAATCTAAAGTCTTAATGACATTTCACTTTTTTATTGATTCAGGCAGTAAGTCATATCATGCACGGGATTCTATTTAACAGCTCTGTTTTCATTTTTTATTGATAAAAAACGAAACAAAAAAATCAAGGCTGTGATCAATTCGGGCGGGCCATTGTGCCTACTACCGGAATTCATCAAGGCGTTATTTGAGCTCTGAGGGGTTAGAAGAAAATATTGAGGAAATAACGCTATGATGACTTCTCATCGGTAGCAGTCTCCATGGCTTTTCGCCAATTGATCAAGGCCGTTGTGTTGAAGTGGAAATTTTGGTGCTGTAAAGTCAGCCGACCTTATGAAAGATGGCGGGGAAACGGATAATAAACACCGTATACCGGAGGGATTTGAATAAGGGACATCTGTTTTTAGTCTTCGTAAATTTAATTGGGCGATTTTCAGTTTATGGGAGGTTGTTGAAAATGTGACGAAAACATGGTAAGAATGAAAATCATTTTTGAGTAAATGAAAAAAGCACGATCGGTAAGGGATCGTGCTTTTTAGATTATGGGTATTCAATAAAAAATTAAATGCTCTCACAGTAAGCCATCAAGGCTTTTTTAATTTTGCCGAAGGTCGATTTTAATAACTCTTCATTCTCCTCCAGTAGGGTTACGCGGAATCCCTGTAACTCACTGGCGAAGGAAGAGGTTGGGACTACACAAACGCCTTCCGCGGCTAAGAGTGAATAAACAAAGTGCTTGTCCAAAGACATATTAGGCTCAGCATCTTCCCAACTTTTCAGAAGTGCTGCTGCTTCGGGATTTTCAATCTTTAAATGCTGCCCTTTTTTCAGTACGCCTTCCCGGAAAATGATGGTGTTATAAAATGCACCATTGGTGGGGTTGAAGGTAATGTAGGGGATGTCCTTCAGGATATCCGTGATGATATTACTTCTCTGTCCGATTTCTTTATTCTTTTCAATACGGTAGGGCTGGTAGCGCTCATCCCCCATAATGATCGGAATCGCTTTCTGTGGTAGTTTGGTAGAACAAACCTCAATCATTTTGGCATTGTCCAGGGTCTGACAGAAACGTTCGAACTGTTCGTCGGCTCCACGATTGTAATATTCCATCCATCCACAACGCGCACCTGGCCAGGGGAATTCTTTGGAAATACCTTTCAATGCAATGCCCGGAACTTCCTGAATGTACTCCGCCAGTTGCCATGCGCGGGCATTGTTATAGGTCACATTGCAATAAATCTCATCGGAGATCAACATCAGATTGAACTCTCTGGCAATTTCTACAAAACGATCCAGAATTTCTTTTGGGTATACCATTCCCGTAGGGTTATCCGGATTAATAATCAAGATGCCCACCACATTGGGATTGTATTTGATCTTCAGGTATAAATCATCCATATCCGGATACCAGTGATTGTCCGGATCCAGCTTATAGGTCAGGGGGCTGGTGTTCGCATGCGCTCCTTCAGAAGAAGAGTGCGTGGAATAGGCCGGAGACGGGCCAATAATTCGGGAGGTCGGCATCAGGAATTGATACACCTTTGATATGGCATCTCCCAGACCATTGAAAAATAAAATGTCTTCAGCAGAGATTTGGGCACCCCCCAGGGTATTGGTCCTGGCGGCCAAAAAGGCTCGTGTTTCCGGAATCCCTTTGGAATGGCAATATCCAAAAGTATCATCCTCCTTTACCAATTGGCCAATAATGTCCTTCATCCAATCGGGCATTTTGGCATTTTTCTGAATGGGATCCCCAATGTTTTCCCAGTAAATAGGCTGACCAACCTTTTTCAGTTGTTCCGCCTTTTTTACAATGCCCCGGATTTCGTACGTTAGCTCGCTTGCTCCCTCTCTTAAAAGACGTTGTCTCATATTAAATTATACTCATTAATGACGGGCATTCAGGTAGCCATGGCTTTCCCGTCTAAATTAAATTGCGAAAAATTCAACTTTTGATTGATGATGAATTTCTGGCAGTTCTATTCCGTTGATGGAATAGAGGTGATTATTTTATACAAAATTAATGCCTGATTGGGCTATTTGTGGCGTTTTGCGTTAATTTCCATTAAAATTAATGGCGGTGTGTATGCCTTCATTTGGTGCCAGAATCTTCCGGTTTTTTCCGGGAGTGGCGGATTAATTTTGATTTTGTGAATTATAATGTTGTAAAGTTTGTGAAATTCTTATTATTTCTTCAAAATTCAAAGGTGGGAGAGCGTTTTAGGGTATGATTATTTGGATTTTGATCAGAGGTCAGGAATCCGGGGCAGATAATCCCTGTTTGAAGGCTGTTATAAGAGAATATGGATATTTAACAGGATGAATAGAATTTGGTATTTTTTGATTTCAACAGTAGTTGTGTTAGTAGCTGCATTTTTCTTTCATGAGCAGCGGCTTTCTCAGAAGGCAATGGCCGATCGGGAAGCCCGATTGAAACGGGAACGCCTGTATATTGAGCAAATTAAAAGTAGTGGAAGGGTAGAGCTGGCGGTGGAAGAGTTTGTGTATGTGGATACGGTGAAGAAGGTAGAGCCCTACACCGTTTTGGGTTTCTCTCTGTATGATGCTACCACCAGTCGGGTATTTTATGTGCCGGGCAGATGTTCCTTTATGGTAGACTTTGGTGATGGGGAGAAAACACAAATTTATTCACAGGGTGATTCCATAATTATTGCGGCTGATTTGATCATGGATCATCTTTATTTTGATATTGAAGGGGTGAGTATTAATTCTCTGGAAGAGAGTTGGTTATCTCAGATGAATGATGTGAATACCTTAAGGGGTTTGTCCAAGCGAATCAGAAAAGAGTATGCGCCTCAACTGGCCAAAGCATTTTTGTGGAATCCGGTGTTGGATGGCCTGGAGCAAGGGGTGTTTGAGCCCTTGTCTGATAAGGTGATTATTTTAGAGTTAAATGCCGGATTTTGGATTGGGGAACAGTACTATGAGCCGTCACCATCACGTTTTCGTTTGCGATGAATTATTCGTTTCCAGCTAAATTCCAGCATTCTTGTGGGTGGGTATCCTTGTGAAAGGCATAAGGTGGAAAGGGTGAAATAAGTTGAATAAATTGCCATAAATCCATTATTCCGAATTATCCACCGCTTGATTTAGCGAAATACCATAAGTTAAATTTCGGCTCAATAAGGATGTGCTTGCTAATTAATAGCCCCAATTGAGCTATGGAAGCATTTTCCAAATTCACCTGCTTATTTGGAAATAACGAATTAGGGAAAATTCCTTTAAGCCGGATTATTCATGCTAAAATCCTCGTTTAGCTGTAAGGCGGAAAAATGAAGGAATGGTTTTCTATTTCGAGTTTTTTCAACGAAACAGGTGAAGGAGGAGCAAGCAAGCTTGTATTATTGCGATGATGTTATAAACAAAGTTGATTTGGTGGAGAAGTCCCTGATTAATAGCTTCAGCCTTTCCATTTCCGGAGGTTGGTGCAAGTTGGGTTCCGGGCCAGGGATGAAGGCAGTTTGTTTGAGCTCTTTTGGCTCCTCTAATGGAGGCTGATAGGGCCAAAAAGCGAGTGCCGCCAGCCCGGTTTTGCGTTAGCAAAAGGCCCCCAAAACTCAGTATGGATCGTTCCTGTGTAATGGGGAATAAAAAAAGGCCGGAAATTTTCCGACCTTTTAGGCTAATATTATTTCAACAAACCGGCACGCTTGAGCAGTGCATCAGTTTTGGGTTCGTCTCCACGGAAACGTTTATATAAAGTCATGGGGTGTTCACTTCCTCCTTTGGAAAGGATATTTTCTTTAAAGGAAGTGGCGGTAGTGACATCAAAAATGCCTTTTTCCTGAAATGCTTCAAAGGCATCGGCGTCCAACACTTCGGCCCATTTGTAGGAGTAGTATCCCGCGGAATAGCCGCCCTGAAAAATGTGGCTGAAGCTCGTACTCATACAGGTACTTTCTACTGTGGGGAAAAGCTCGGTGGGTGCCATGGCCTTTTTCTCAAACTCACCCACTTTGGTGTTTTCCTCAGGAGCCTGCCCGTGCCAGGCCATGTCTAGGAGTCCAAAGCTCAACTGGCGAAGGGTTTGGTAGCCCTCCAGGAAGTTGGCCGATTCTTTAATTTTAGTGATCAACTCCATTGGAATGCTTTCGCCGGTTTCGTAATGCTTGGCGAATAAGTCCAGGCATTCTTTTTCATAGGCCCAGTTTTCCAGGATCTGGCTTGGGAGCTCCACAAAGTCCCAATAAACGCTGGTGCCGGAAAGGCTGCTGTATGTGGTGTTGGCCAGCAAACCATGCAGGGCATGTCCGAACTCATGGAAAAGCGTGGTGACTTCATTGAAAGTCAGCAGGCTTGGTTTGGTAGCAGTTGGTTTGGTGAAGTTACATACAATAGAGATGTGCGGACGTTGTTGATCGCCATGTACGTTGGATTGTCCACGGTAAGAGGTCATCCAGGCACCGTTTCTTTTTCCTTTTCTTGGGAAGAAATCTGCGTAAAATAAGCCTACATAGTCGCCAGCCTCTGTTTTTACCTCGTAGGCGGTGACTTCTTCATGGTAAACCGGGATGTCAATCTGCTTAAAGGTAATGCCGAAAAGTCTGCGAGCCGTTTCAAAAACCCCGTCCACTACTTTTTCCAGTTGGAAATAAGGTTTGAGGATTTCGTCATCAATGGCAAACTTTTCCTTTTTTAGCTTTTCGGCATAGTAAGCCCAGTCCCATCTTTGCAATTCTCCTTCCAGTCCCTTGGAAGCGGCAAATGCTTTCACTTCCGCGACCTGTTCATCAGCTACCGGCTTCGCTTTTTCTAAAAGGTCATTCAAAAAGCCTTTTACGGCTTCGGGGCTGCCTGCCATACGTTCTTCTAAGGTGAAGTCCGCATGGTTTTTATAGCCCAGAATCCGGGCCTTTTCATGGCGGAGGCTTACGATTTTTTTAATGATTTCCTGATTGTCCAAATCATCTCCATGGAAACCCTTTTGTCCAAAAGCCAGGAATAATTCCTTTCTTAATTCCCGATTGTCAGCATAGGTCATGGTCGGGATATAAGAAGGGTACTGGAGTGTCAGGGCGTATTGGCCTTCTGCCTCCTGGTTTTTGGCTTCCGCTGCTGCGGCTTCCAAAGCAAAATCCGGCAGACCGGCTAAGTCTTCCTTGTTCTCTACAATTTTGACATATTTATTGGTTTCGGCCAGTACGTTTTCTCCAAACTGAAGACTTGTTTTGGAAAGTTCAGTGGAGATTTCGGTCAGCCGGGCTTTTTGATCCTCGGCTAAAAGAGCACCATTTCTAACGAAACCTTTGTAAGTCTTTTCCAAAAGGGTCTTGTCTTCTGGAGAAAGCGCATCAAGGTTGGTATTTTCAAAAACCGTTTTTACCCTTTCGAAAAGGGCCTCATCTAACAAAATCTCATTGGAATAAACCGTTAATTTCGGAGCGAATTCCTGAGCGATTTTTTGAATTTCATCATTGGTTTCGGCGGAATTCAAATTGAAAAAGATGGAAGATACACGACCTACCAATTTCCCGGCTTCATCCAAAGCAACGATGGTATTATCAAAATCTGCTGGTGCAGTATTGGCTTTTATGGCCTCAATATCTTTTTTGCCACTGGCAATGGCTTCCTCCAAAGCAGGCAAAAAATGTTTTTCTTCTATTTGATCAAAAGGAATTGCCTCGTAAGATCCGGCGAATTTCTCTACTAAAAGTGGGTTATGACTCATTAGATCGATTTTTCATTATGGGAATAATTCCAAAAATAGGACAGTTTTGTAAAAATTTACGTGATTTCATCCAAAAAGGTCCGGCGGAGCAGATTAATTTAAGACTTTTTTCCTGCTATTGATCTAAAAACTATGGGTTTAAACCAATTCTTACACTGGTGAGTTATCAATTTAAATTACAGGTAGTTGTGCTTATGTAGCTTTAATTTTACAACATTATTTGCACAATTATGAAGAGAACTTTACAGGTAATCATTTTTGGGATATGCTTTCTTTTTGGTTCTTCTGCCATGGCGGAGCAAGAACCTCATAAGGATCGAGAGAAGAGGTCTCATAAGAAAGAACAAAAGCAAGAGAAGGGAATACAGCGGAAACAAAGTCAAAAAGAGCATCTGAAAAAATCTGAGCCTCAGGTAGAGGAGGTGATTGCTCCCTTAAGTATTGATGAGTTTAAGCAATTGATAAAAATGACTCGTCCTCCTAAACAGCTCAAGGCATAATGTATTGTGAATGTCTAAGCTTTAAAATGCCATTATGCCTCGTTTTTAACTGCCAAACAATCTGATTGATCGAATGATGTACTGCAGCATTCATCAACCCATTTAAGGGGTGATTGGCAGTGCTTTGCGGGTGGATATGCTTGTTGATAGTCAGAATTTGAGCAAGCTTGCTTTCTTCCGCATACCTCTGCTTAGTTGGATAAAACTCGAAATAAGGAATTGTTCCTTCATTTTCCTCCCTTGATACTGAACGAGGTTTTAGCCTTCATAATTCAGGTAAATTCAATTATAGAGGCCAGCTGTAATTCTGTGATTTTTCAGTTTTCAAACGGCCTTGCTAAATTGTTTCCTATTCATCTGCTTCCCCCAGAAAAAACTCCAATAAAGGGCGTTTTTTTCTTTCAACGCCCTTCGTCTAGACCTGGATAAAAGTAGGTTTAACCCGAATTAATCACCGCTAAATTTACTGACTAGTCTTAAGTAACTCATTTTCAGTTCATTATAAATTGTTTTTTTGATTTATAATAGCCCAAATCTGGGCAAGCTTGCTTTCTCCTCATTCATCTGTTTCGTTGGAAAAAATTCGAAATAGGAAAAATTCCTTCATTTTTTCCGCCTTACAGCTGAACGAGGATTTAAGCATGAACAATCCGGGTTAATCCGGCTTATAGGGAGAGTTTTCGAGTTGATTCCAGAGGCATAATCTATAATTTAAGTAAGGCATCGAAAAATCCCATATTTTTCGTTTTGTCTTTAATAATAAACAGAGGCTTACTGAAAGGGTAATTGATCAGACGTTCGGCTACATCTCCGAGGATGAGGGAAGCCAAGAAGGATTTTCCTTCCGTACCAATACAGATAGCAGAAGCCTTTATCTTTTGGGCGTAATCAGAGATAATTTCTGCTGGGTTACCTTCGTTATCCAGCAGGAATTTGCACTGAACGGCATCTCTCTCCGGGATTCTGCTTTTTTTCAGAAATTGCTCAAATTCCTTTTTACGATTTTTCCGGATAGTTTCCACCCATTCATCATAAGGAATACCCACAGAATAATTTCCAATGGGTGCCGAGAATACATGAACACAGTCAATAATGGGTTTGTTGGCTGACTGGAAAGCAATTTCATAGGCCTTTTCCAACGCCAGTCGAGAGGCATCGGTAAAATCAACAGGGACAATGACGTGGTCAATTTTCTCCGGTAGCGTCTCCGGAATAATCAGCATGGAACAAGGGGCCATATTGGCCACTTTTCGGACCAAATATCCACTGGTATCCATACTGCCTCTGATACCGGAGGGTAATAATTCGATCTCTTGGGCAAATTCAGGGAATACTTTTGGTTTATCTTCTTCCTCCTCCATCATTGGGGTGTTTTGACGTTCTTTCTTCCCAATAGCAATTAAATCCACCATTTTTGTTTTGGCATACTGTACAATTGTTTCCGCTTTATTACCCTTTTTAATGCGGAAGTGAATGCGGCTTTGTTGATCTTTGAAGTAACGCTCCACAGACTGTTCGATGCTGTCCATTAAAATCTCCTCCAGATTCCGGTCCGCTTTGTTTTTATAGGCGGAGGTCCAGTCTTCTTTCGGGATGATATGCAGAAAGTAAATTTCTTTAACGTCCACTATTCGACAGATCATGGATAGGAACTGAAGAATTCGGTCATCCTGTGCAGAGAAATCAAGGGGAACAAGTATCCTTTTTATTTTATAATACATGGTTTTGTTTTTGTTCTTTAAAACAAAACCATGTAGATTTTTTAATGTTGTCCTTTGAATAATGCAAAAAAAAGCACCATTCAAAAAGAATGGTGCTTTTTCAAGAGTGGGTTGAATTTAATCTATAAGATTATTCACCACTAATGCAATATTTTCGCGATTGAAATCCAGAATGTTTTGTTCACCGCCTTCTTCCACTACAATTGTTTCAAAGCCCAGGGCGTTGGATCGGAGGATTCCTCCAAAGTAGCGGTATATTTTGGTTTTATAGGCCAATTCATCCACTCGGTTCAAATTGATGGTGGCATTGGTATTGGGGCAGCAATCAGCCCCTCTTTTAAGAATCAGGGATTTATTTTGATGATTAAATGAAACTACAACACGATTCGCTTTTTCAGCATCGTTATTTTCCGATGCCATAGCAACGCTTCCTAAACCTAAAAAGAAAAACACTGCGATCATTTTAAAAGCTCTCATCACGGTAAAATTTACAAGGTAAAAAAAATGTAAAAAGGGAGGTCATCTTGGCCTTTTGTCCCTTTGATGTTATGAAGGTAGGTAGGATTATTTAAATGTCAAAGCCTCTGTGAGGACCTGGGAGATTGTTGGGTTTTCAACATTTCGACTTTAAGGCAAAGTACATTTCGGGCAGCTTGTTTTTACCGGGAAAGCGGAATAATATTGTCCTTTCTCACGATTGTCCTTATAAAATTTTTTTCAAAAAGTTCACAATAAATGTATTTCGTAAAATAGGCACTAAAAATTAGCTTAAAATTAACAAATTCGTAAAGTAGGAGCGAGACAAGTTAGCTTGCTCCTAAGTGACCGGAGTAGGTGGGTAGAACGGGTGAAGGAGGGTGATTTTTCAAAGGGTGGGGGGAATTAGCCAATTGAATTTTTTTGAGATTTTTCCCTGATGTACAAAAAAAAAACTCCTGCCTTTACAGCAGGAGTCCCAATTACCTATAATGCTTATCCTTTAACCTTATTACTTTCTAATTCATGGCCTGTTCTACTACAGAAGAAAGATTTTCTCTTGTAAATGGAACAGAAGTGGTTTCACCGTTTTTCTTTAAGGTAATGGTGTTGAAAGCCATATTTTCCGCTTTTAACAAGCCACCGAAATAACGGTAAATTCTGGTTTTATATGCCAGTTCATTAACTCTTGTCAGATCAATCATGGTACTGATCACATGATCTGCATGCGCCTCCATAGATAAAACTAAATCAGCATTTTCGTGATCAAAGCTCACGATCATCATGTCGACATTGGCCTCACCCACAACAGCATCTCCTGATGGAGGAGTAGTAGCATAAGCGCTCCCGCTTATCATAAAAAGTGCTACTAAAATTTTAAGGGCTTTCATGACTGAAAAGAATTGAATAATTAATGATCCTTTATGTTGTCATCAGTAGTGTTTTATTCCCTGATGACATTACAAATGTACATAGTAATTTTTAAAGAACAAGTCCGCTCGAAAAACCTTAAAATACGGCCTGTTTAGAGAATTTTGCGGGAATGGTAAATACCATAATTTATTTTGTTTTGGTCAAAAAGGACACCTTTTATTCTGTTTGGGGTGATTTGGAGGCTTTTTAATTTTTTTTGAAATTTTTAAAAAAAAACTTTCTATTTGGGCTTTAGTGTTGATTATTTACCTGATTTACGCTTAAATATTACGGATTTATTAAATGTTAGTGGGCTAATTATGAATTTTTCAAAAACAGATAGATTCTGTGGTGTTTTCGATAATCTTACTGTGAATTGATTGTTAAGGTGGAAATTGGGGAGAGAATACAGCCTGCCTAAAATTTTTCCTTAATTGTACTTTTTGAATATTTATGACTTTTATCACAGATTGGTTTTAGTGATTAAAAGGAAGACTTTAGGAAGTGAAATAATCCGTTTCTGGAATTAAATTGCGAGCGGGGCTGAAAAATCGAAATTTTATATGGTTTGATGCTGGGCAAGGGTGTTTGATTAGTTTGGATAGGGTATTTTAAGGGGTGTTATGGTGATATTTCCAATGTGAAGGTTTCAATTGCCCGGATAATTGCGAATTTGGGAAATCCTTCTTTTGAAGCTTTAGGTGCATTGCATAAAAAAAGGAGTCTTTTGACTCCCGTTTTTTTATTCGTATTGGTTATAAACTTTGTGTCCTCCTTTCAAAAGGAATTGATCCCGTTTGAAAATTTCCATATCGCTTAATACCATATCTTTTACCAGCGCCTGTAAATCATATTCCAGTTCCCAGCCTAACTTGGTTTTGGCTTTGGTCGGATCTCCTATTAGTAAATCTACTTCGGTGGGGCGGAAATATTTCGGATCCACTTTCACAACCTCTGCGCCTTCCGGTAATTGGTATTCCCCGGAACAGCTTTTCACCCGTCCTACTTCTTTGACACCTTCTCCTGAAAATTCCACCTCAATGCCTAATTCCCCAAAAGCCATTTTTACAAAATCACGAACAGTGGTGGTTACCCCTGTGGCGACCACATAATCTTCCGCTTCATCCTGCTGCAGCATCAGCCACATGGCTTTTACATAATCTTTGGCATGTCCCCAGTCCCGCTTGGCGTCCATATTTCCTAAGAAAATGGTTTCCTCCAGCCCAAGGGCGATTTTTGCGGCCCCACGGGTAATCTTTCTGGTGACGAAAGTTTCTCCTCTTAAAGGAGACTCGTGATTAAAAAGAATACCATTACAGGCGTACATATTATAAGCCTCCCGATAGTTCACCGTAATCCAGTAGCCGTACATTTTAGCCACCGCATAGGGGGAACGAGGGTAGAAAGGAGTGGTTTCTTTTTGTGGGATTTCCTGCACTAATCCATAAAGCTCCGAGGTTGAGGCCTGATAGAATTTGGTTTTTTTCTCCAGCCCCAATAACCGAATAGCTTCCAAAATTCTTAAGGTACCCACCGCATCAGCATTGGCCGTATATTCAGGAGTGTCGAAGGAAACTTTTACATGGGACATGGCCCCAAGGTTATAGATTTCATCCGGCTGTACCTCCTGAATAATGCGGGTGAGGTTCATGGAATCGGTTAAATCACCGTAGTGTAACTTAAAGCGGATATCCTTATCGTGCGGATCCTGATAAAGGTGGTCAATGCGGGAAGTATTGAATAAAGAGCTTCGTCTTTTAATACCGTGCACCTCATAGCCTTTTTCCAAAAGCAGTTCCGCCAAATATGCTCCATCTTGTCCGGTTACACCGGTGATTAGCGCCTTTTTCATAAAAATATGTTTGATGATGTAGGGATTAATATAATACCCTGAAGCGAATGGTATCAGGGATATTTTTTAAATCCTGAACCACCTCATCATCGTATTGTTTGTCTATTGCCGTGATTAAATAGCCTATAGACTCATTTGTTTTTAAATTTTGTCCCAAAATATTACATTTATGCTTAGCGAACACCTGGTTGATGTTGGCCAAAATCCCCGGAACATTACGGTGAATGTGAATCAGGCGGTGTGCACCTTCAATTTTACCCAACTGAATTTCAGGGAAGTTGACACTGTTTAAAGTGGAGCCACTGTTCACATATTGGGCTAATTTGGTAGGGACGAAGTCCGCGATATTTTCCTGCGCTTCTAGTGTAGATCCGCCAATGTGGGAAGTGAGAATGGTATTTCTGCATCCGATCAAAATAGACTCAAAAGGATCATCATTACTTCTTGGCTCGGATGGGAATACGTCCACAGCGGCTCCCAGCAATTTGCCGGAATCAATATTTTCCTTCAGTGCCTCAATGTCCACCACATGGCCCCGGCTCAGGTTAATGAACACAGATCCGTTTTTCATCAATTTGAATTCGCGTTCCCCAAAGAAACTCTTGTTTTCAGGGCGACCATCTACGTGCAGGGAAACCACATCTGCAATAGAAAGTAAGCCTTCCATCGTTTCGCATTTGGTGACATTACCAAGCGGTAGTTTTTCGCCCAAATCGTAATAGTAGACATCCATACCGGCTGCTTCTGCCAAAATGGACAACTGTGAACCAATATTGCCATAGCCAATGATGCCCAGTTTTTTTCCACGGATTTCGAAACAACCCTTGGCTGTCTTGCTCCATTTCCCCTGGTGCATGCTGATGCTGGCATCATGCACATTTCTCATCAACATGATGATCTGTCCCAAGGCCAATTCCACTACGGAGCGGGTGTTAGAGAATGGGGCATTGAAAATAGCTATTCCTTTCTCTGTACAGGCAGGGAGATCTATTTGATTGGTGCCAATACAGAATGCGCCCACCGCAATTAATCGATCGGCAGCCTCTACCACTTTTCGGGTCAATTTAGTTTTGGAACGCAGGCCTAGGATAGAAACCCCTTTGATTTTCTCCAGAAGCATGTCCTCATCCATGGCTGCCGGATAAGTTTCTACATGGAATCCATCTTTACGAAGTGCCTCTGCCGCATTAGGATGTACGTTTTCCAGTAATAAAATCTTAATTCGGGACTTGGGGTAGGAAACGGCTCCTTCAATTTTTAAGTCGTAAAGGATTTCGTCCAGACTAGGAGCTTCGTGATCTGCAACCTCCAACACTCTTTTACGGCTCACATTGGCGGTGAATGCATAAAAACGATCCGCCAGACCCGCCTGGCGAATTTCATAATCCGTATAGCCATCACCAATCACATAGGTGAACCCTTCCAGTGTCAAAGCTTTGGCTACGGTCACTTTTCCCTGATTTCCGGATAATGGATTTTCCTTATTCATACCGATAATGCGGTTTTCAGGGCCAAATACAAAGCGGTTTGCGAAAATATTGGACTCCGGAATTCCGTATTCTCCTACTACAGGAGCAATCAGTTCAAAGAAACCATTGGAAACAATGTAAATGTTCTCCGCATTTTTTTTGAGGAATTCGGCATTTCTCTTGAATGAAGGCGTCACTAAAGCTTTAAGTTCCTCTACAGTTTCGGCAATGAGGCTTTTATCTGCTTTTAGTAGGTTCAGGCGGTGATTGATGGATTCTTCAAAAGAAATTTCTCCATTCATCCCCCGGTCTGTTATCGCTTTAAAGGTCGAAATAAGTTCTTCAGCATTTGCAGCTCTGGAAAAGGCCTTATTGGCTAAAAAGTCCAGAGACTCCACTTGGATAAAGGTGCTGTCATAGTCAATGATGAAATTGTTCTGCGCTTCCATGGATGAATGGTTGTTTGGTAATATTAAAAATGGAAATTCCTTATTTAATTGTTAATTTTCAAATGTTTTATCTATAAAACGAGATTTTTCACAACTATTTCGCTTCTGGTTTTAAAATTTCGAAACGGTGAATTTTGTATTTTTTATGGAGGGCAATCAGGTGTTCCTGAATAATAGCAGCCTCCGTGGTGCCCTCCTGAGGGTTGTATTGGATTTGAAAAAGTTTTTCCTCGAACTCAAAACTTGTCAGAGAGTAGCATGGGATACGTCGGTGTTGGGAAATATCCAAGGGAATGGCATTTCCCATTTTTTTAATGATAATCTTTAAAATAATGGATCTCATGTACCAAAAATACAGAAAATTATCAATTGAGGCATTTTTGATCCTAATAATACTGCAGCGAGTGCGAGCGCTGTTTTTAAGCAGTTGATTAATAGGGTTTTTGAAAAAAGAAGATCATACTATTTATATGGAAAAGCATAGAAGGGAATTTCGTGCTGCTGATCCGAATTCATTTAAGGCAGAACATCCTCCATTTATTTTAGCTATTTTACCATTTTACCACTTTTCTTGAATTCCCTTACAATAGCATATCGCAAGTCCTGCGATTGTATCATTTTTTCACTGCCCTGCATGGCTTTCAATACACAATAGCGGATAATATTGGTGATGGACCCACCGGCCAATTCATAATTTCTGGAAATTTCCCATAAATCCACTTCTTCACTTAGGGGGAAATCTTTTGGGAAAGCCTTTTCCCAGAGGGCGTAACGCATGTCTTCATCAGGCATGGGAAAGATGATATTGGACTGAAATCTTCGATTAAAGGCATTATCGATATTACTTTTTAAATTGGAGGCCAGAATAATCAGTCCGGGAAAATCCTCTATTCTTTGTAATAGGTAGGAGACTTCCTGATTGGCGTATTTATCATTGGAGCTATTGGTTTGGGTACGTTTTCCAAAAATGGAGTCGGCCTCATCAAAAAATAGAATCCAGTTTTTGTTTTCTGCGGTGTCAAATAACTGCTTGAGGTTTTTCTCGGTTTCCCCCACCCACTTAGAAACCACCATGCTCAGGTCTATGCGGTAAACGGGCAATTGGAAAGTTTTTCCAATTAAGGAGGCCGTTAATGTTTTTCCGGTGCCGGAAGGACCATAGAAAAGCACACGGTAACCCGGTTTGATTTTTTTTCTTAATTCCGGATGCTGATGTAGTTCTTTCCCATGGAACATCCACATTTTTAATTCTTCAAGACTTTCCAGGGTGTCATGTGGTAATACTAAATCTTCCCAGTCAAGCTCGGTAGAAATTCTGCTGGCGGGGAAATCGGTACTGTATTCCGGTAAATAGGTTTGGCTTCGCACCAATGCTAATATTTCGGCAGTGGGGTAAATTTGTCGGGTATTGGCAGAAAACTGCGGAGAGACACTGGTGAGTTGAACAAGGTTCTGGGTGAAAAGGGCATTTGTGGGATCGAAAAGGGTTAAAAAACTAATCCGATCTTTCAATTTATGTCCCAAAAGTAAGAATAATATCGTCTCAATGGTCGGGTAGAAAAGGGGCTGTTCTTTTTGAAACTGTCCGCCCACCGCGGCAAAGGTAATGGGGTTTTGTTGGAGTAAAAACACGAACCTTTGAAAGGTCGGGGGGTAAAGGTGGGGAGCTACCGCGCAAAGTAAAATAAAATACTCAACAGGGTTGAGTTCTGGCTCAATTTGATCTTTAAATGCTGACTGAATATATAATTGAATAATTCTTTCCGGATCAATACCCTTGAATTGTCTGAATTCTCCTTCAAGTGATTGATTATCAGGGAAATTTTCTTCAATTATTTTAATGAGCGATAGGATGTCGCTACTTATTACCCCTAGGTTTTGGTTATTAATTTCCATTTATCTTCTAATTCTAAGGGGTTAATTTAAGATAATTATAAAAATATAAATATATTGATTAAGTATAATTGTATTAAATAATATGAGATCACTTCGGCCGGATCATAATATTGGGAATAATCCAAGGAATGGCTTGCTCCACAACGATCCACTACATCAATATCAATACCAGTCGCCAGATTTTCGAACTTTGGCTGATGAGTTGCTTATGGACCCATACCAAAGCTATGATCACCGGCAGTATGATGCCCATGAGACGGTCCGTGGGGTGGAGGGTTTGAAAGACGGGAGTATTCGGAGAAATGAAGAGGGTGTTGAAATTACTGGGAAAAATGGGGAGGGGGAAAGCATTCGTCCTATTCACTACAATTCTGAGGAGGAATACCAAAAAGGGCAGGAGCTTACCCAGGCCTTAAAGACGGATGCCGATCGGCACGCGTTTTTTGAGTTTGTGGCGCATAACCTGGCTTATCAGGAGGAGACTACCGAATTGCCCGAAAGACTGAATGATTTGATTGAAAGCTTTGGTTATTACTTTGTGGAAATCAAGCGCGGTAAAAAAGGGTTTCAGTATGCTTATTTGGGCAATGACGAAGGGAACGATATCATTGCATTTCGGGGAACGGAAGTCAGTGAGTTTGATACCATTTTGGCAGATTTGGACCCGATCGCCGTGGGTATGCCGCAATTTATAGCGAATCAGGAATTAATAGAAAAGTTGATTGCCCGCTCCGATGGGAAGGTGGATGTAACCGGTCATAGTCTGGGGGGTGCATTGGCGCAATTGGTGACGGCAAATTATGCCTCCCGTATCGGGCAGGCGTTTATCTTTCAGGCGCCGGGAATTGATACGGCTTCTGTCGAAAAATTTAAGCAAACTCCGGAGGAAGATCGTCCGGAAGTATTTCATCATATTGTGGTGGGCGATTTGGTGGATAAAGCCGGTGATGAAAGTATACCCGGCGTATTTTACACGCATGATTTTGGGACACCCTGGATGACCACTCAACAAATCATGGAGACCAGGCTTTGGGATTTATATGGAACCTTGAAAACCATTATCGCCGGAGTGAAAGAAGGGCATTTAAAACATGTTTTTTCCTCTGATCAGTTTCAGGAACTTCGGCGTACCACGGAGTTAGATGAGACCTATTATTCCAGTCAGGAGCATTTTGCCAAAGGAGAGGGGCTTGGGTTGGAAAAAATTAATGAAGCGGCGGTTATTTCCGGTCATGAATATTATCCATTTCAGTCTGAAAGAGCAGTAGCTGAAGGTGTGAGAGATAAAATAGGTAATGTTGTTAAATTTATTCAGGAGGCTAAGCAGGAGTTAATCGAAATTTTCAAAAAAATAAAAGCAACAATTTTCGGAAAAATTGCCTCGGAAAATCGAACCATGACAGCAGATGAAAAGTATGTGGTGCAGAGTATTGAAACTTTTGATTGGTCAAAAATTGAAATGAACGCCTGATGATCCGTATTTTTTTTATTTTTACGCTCGTTTTAACATTATTGTCCTGTAATACCTCCATGGAAAAGAAGCTAAAAGCACATTTAGAAGAAAAGTATCAGGAAGAATTTCATATTATCAGAGATGAGTTTTCTGCTGTACGTGGTAACTACGGTTTTCAGGCTTATCCATTAAAAAATCCCAATATCGTATTTCGTGGGTATCACGATGAGGGATTTCAACAGTTTATGGATGAATATGATCGTGAGGTCTTTTCCTATAAGTTTAATCGTTACATCAATGACCATTGGAAGTCCAAATTTGGAACCGCTTATATTTATGCTTCCGTAGTGCTTTCGGATGAGCGTTATACGGAGGAGGTTTGGGCGCAATCAGAGGTGTCCACCACAATGCTGATAAATGAGCCTTATGTTTCGGTGAAGATTTTTGCAGATATTATTGGGGAAGTGAATGCGGAGAATCAAACGCAAATGCTGGGGGACTTACAGCAATTGTTGGAAAAGTTTAAAGATCATCCAAAGGCTTCCTTTTGGATAGACTTTAAATTTCTTAAAGCTACTACCCCCAAAGAGGTCGTTGACCGGGGGTTGATCAATAAAACGGTGGAAGTTGAGGAATCATTGGTGCAGCAGCGACTGAATATTATTTTCAAATCAAATAAGCCAGTTTCTGATTTTAATGTGGATACCCTTTTGAGTTTGGTTCGGGAGGTAAGTCCTGGTACTTTTGCCAAAACCAATAAGCGTTTATCCCTTAATCAATAAAATATTCGTCTTAAAAGGAAAAAGGATTCGGTGATTGATCGAATCCTTTTTTTATTCAGATGAAAAATAGTAATTCTCTTTTTGCGGGGCTTTTCGAAGTTTTTATAAGCCGTTTGGCGAAGTGTTTAACCTGCTAAATTCTACTTTGATAGGTATAGAGTTGGTGATATCGGCCTTTTGCTGCGATCAGACTTTCGTGATTGCCCCGCTCCACAATCTCACCTTTCTCCAGCACCAGAATCTGATCGGCCTTTTGGATAGTGCTTAATCGGTGGGCGATTACCAATGTGGTCCGGCCTTTCATCAGATGCGCCAGGGATTCCTGTATCATCGCTTCACTTTCTGTGTCCAGATTGGAAGTGGCCTCATCGAGTATCAATATTTTCGGATCTGCCAATAGCGCCCGGGCAATAGCGATCCGCTGTCGCTGTCCACCGGATAATTTTACGCCTCTTTCTCCGATTAAGGTGTCCAGGCCATCTTCAAAACGATCCGTAAACTCATTCACATAGGCGGATTTAATGGCATTTTCCACCTCATGCGCCTGTGCTTCCGGCTTGGCAAAAAGAATATTTTCTTTGATCGTACCTTCAAACAGAAAATCTTCCTGTAACACCAAGCCCAAATGGTCCCGGTAGGCGGACAGTTTGATGTGAGCAAGTGGCTGATCATCCAGCAAAATTTCACCGGAAGATGGTTGCAGGAAAGTGGCGGTCAGGCTGGCAATGGTGGATTTTCCTGAGCCGGAACTGCCTACCAGCGCCGTTACCGATCCGGAGGGCATTTCGAAGTTGATGTCATGCAGCACTTCTTTTCCTTCCTCATAGGAAAAGTTGACTTTTTGAAAGGAGAAATTCCCCTGGGTATTTTTCAGGTCCAAAGTTCGGTCATTTTCTTCTCCTTCTTTTTCCTGCTGGAAGATTTCTTCCATTCGGTCCAGGCCGGCAAAAGCCTCCGTGATTTGTGTCCCGATGGAACTCATCTGTACAATCGGTGCGACCATAAAACCCAGATATAGCGTAAAGGCGAAAAAGTCTCCGACGGTCATATCGCCCTGAGTGATTCGGTAGGCGCCCAGTCCCATGATGGCCGTGGAAGCTATACCCAATAATAAGGTGGCCGAAGAAGTGATCAGGGAAGTGGAGGTGAGGGTCTTTTTAACATTTTGAAAAAGTCGGTCCACGCCGCTTTCAAAGGTGGTCAATTCAAATTCCTCCGCATTGAATCCCTTCACCACGCGAATTCCACCGATGGATTCGGTCAGCCTTCCGGTAACTTCAGCCTGAATTTTAGAGCGCTCCCGAAAAATAGGGCGGATAAATTTAAAGGCCTGAGTGGAAATTACGGCAAATAGAATCAGGGGCAATAAGGCAAATCCGGTGAGGCTGGGGGAGATGTTGATCAACAGGATTAGCGACAGGATAGCGGTCAAAATACCACCGATTAATTGCACCAGTCCGGTGCCGACTAAATTCCGAACCCCTTCTACATCGTTCATAATTCGCGAAACTACTTCACCGGATTTATGATCATCAAAATAATGCAGCGGAAGCTGAATCACCTGACGGTGAACTTTTACTCTCAGTTCCGCAATGAGTTTTTGAGCTTCTACGCTGAGTAATTTGGTCAGGAAAAAAGAGGTGATCGCCTGTACGGCTACAGCAGCGCCCACGGCCATTAATAAATATTGTAGCAAGTCTAAATTTCCAGGAGTGATGATATTATCAATCAGGTATTTGGAGGCGCCGGGTAACACCAATCCTGCCAGACGATTAATGACAATCAGGATTAATCCTAAAAAGAGCAGTTTTCGTCTGGGCCAGATGATGGATTTGAAAGCGTACTGAATGGAGTTTAGGGAGGTTTTAGTGGTTTTGGACACGAGTATAGTTTATTGTTGATGATATTGATAACCTAATTTATCCAATATTTCGGAATAATAATCAGGCAATGGGGCTTCTATATGAACGTTTTCCCCGCTATGCGGATGAATAAAAGTCAAACTTCTGGCATGCAGCAACATGTTCTCCACGCCTACTTCAGACTTAAAGCCTTTGTTCAGTTTATGGTCCCCATGCTTATTGTCTCCGATAATATAGTGCCGGATTTTGGCAAAATGCTGACGCAATTGATGCGTTCGGCCGGTTATCGGCTGTGCTTCTACCAGAGAAGTTCTGCAGGCCGGATATCTTTCCGATACTTTAAAGGGAGATTCCTGCTGTTCCAGTTTTTTATAAATGGTCAGGGACTCCTTGGGGGTATCATTGAATTCGGACGTCAGGGCTTTGTCAATTTCTCCTTCCTCCGGTGTGTAGCCGCGTAGAACTGTCCAGTATTTTTTGGTGATTTTTCGGTCTGTAATCATTTGCTGGGCCAGCGTGCAATCCTCCGGGCTCAGGGCAAAAAGCAGAATGCCTGAAGTGGCGCGATCCAACCGGTGCACCGGATAAACATAGCGATCCAGCTGGTTTCTCAATTCCTGCATGGCGAAGGTTTTTACGTCCCGGGCAACACGGGATTTATGGACCATCAATCCGGCCGGTTTGTTGATGGCACAAAAGTATTCGTCGAGGTATAATATTTCCAATTCCATGGATAGTGTATTCTGTTCCATATAGCGCGCAAAAATAGGGGCTTGAAACAGGAATTGAAACAGTATGTGCTTATATTCTTTTTATTTCTGAATGGTATGAATCAAAGCCTATGCAAATTCACCGATTGAAATTGTTTTGTAGTGAGCTTCCTGCCCAGTTGTCTTTTTATGAACATATGGGTTTTGAGCTAAGACGGGAGGGGAGTCTTATGGAAATGAAAGCTGGCTGGACGCAGCTCATTTTTCAAGAACAAGTTGGGGCGCCCTATTATCATTTTGCTTTTTTAATCCCCCGGGGAAGAATTCAGGCGGCCCTGGAATTTGTGAAGCAAAAAGGAATAGGACTTTTGCCTTTTGAAGCGTCCGAAATTATTGAATTTACAAATGGCCGCGCGATCTATTTTTATGATCCGGCAGGTAATATCGTGGAGTTTATTGAGCGGCCGGGTTTTGCTGCTTCTGTAAAAGGGGCTTTTTCTTTAACGGAAGTCTTGGGAGTTAATGAAGTGGGTTTGCCTTCAGAGGACCCTTTGGCCTTAGCCCAATATTTACAGACGACTTTCGGCATTAAACCCATAGCACCGGAAAGTTTCCGACCCAATTTCTGTTGGGTGGGCGATCATCAGGGCGTCATGATTTGTGTAAAGGCCGGAAGGAATTGGTTGCCGACCACAAAACCATCTGTGGTGAATGATCTGGAGTTAGAGTGGATTGATAGCGGGGGGCGGTTTTTAGCAAAAGTCAGGAATGGTGTTTTTGAAGAGATAAAAAAAATCCCCTGAGGTGATCAGGGGATTTGAATAATTTTTTTGGTGGCTGATTAGTAAGTCAGCTGACCGATGGCAACATAGGCAGGTGTTTGACTACCGCCATTAGCAATATCTGTACTTTCAAAAGCAATTTCTACCTGACTGACAGCTCCAAGTCCGGTCACATCAATCTGTTCCCATTCAGACTGAATGTAGTCCTGAGAATTGTCTTCAAATCTGTAATCTGCAAGGAAGTGTTCAACCACTCCTGTTTCTTTTCCTTCAGCATCTTTTCCTGTGAAAATCACCTTGAAGTAATCAGGGTCATCTCCGCTTTCGCCTCCGAAAGGTTTTGAAAAAGCATTACCGTGTTTGATGACTAAATAGGCGGTTCCGGTATTGGTAAGCGTGATGGTTTTTAGGTTTACTTCTTGGTCAAAGGTGATGTGATTGGTTTCTTGTGGGTAGGCAATCAAATAATTTTTATCATAATTTGCTGCTGCCACAAATTGATAATTGTAAAAATTGGCATCATTGTCATCCTCCATATCAAAAGTAAGGTCACTTTGGTTAGAGTATGCAAAGCCTTCCCAGCCCCAATAATCCCAGGCCGCTGTATAAGTAAACTGATTAGGTGCATTAAAAATGCCAGACTTAAGATTGGTTAGGTAAGTAAGATCTCCATTTTCTTCTTCTTCCATATCACCTGACTTATCCGAGCCATTCCAGTAGGTCTCCTCCTCTTCAAGCGTCAAATTTGAAAAATCAATCACGGTATCTTTTACCGGATCATCATCATTGTTACAGGCAGACAATACAACAGTAGCCGCCAAGCTCATCAAAAGTAGCGTTCTTTTTAACATTGGTTTTTTGAAAAATACGGAAGGGTGATCCATCTTTCGATGATCGAAAAAATATTCCACTCTAACTCCCGAAAGTGTTTAACATAGTTTACAGGCAGGTCTTCTGGCTCATTCCCATATTCGCCTGGCCTTCCCGACGGTAGTCAGTGGCAGAGGGTAGGCGAACTTGGGGAAATTACAGCAGCGGGTACTGCCCGGGATTTACACCCGGTTCCCTTTTCAACATCCGAGGATGTACCTTAAAAATACTGTGGCGAATTAGTTAAAATTCCAGCTACTAAAAAAGGATTTAGATCATATTATGCAGAATGATTTTGGATACTTTCTATGGCGGCCGCTACAGTTTTCTTGCTGTTCCCGATAAATATCTGATTTTCAAAAAGAATGACGGGGCGCTTTAAGAAAGTGTAATCTTCCAAAATGAGATTTTTAAAATCTTCTTCTGTTAGAATTTGATCTTTTAGTCCTCGGGCGGCATAGTTTCGGGCCCTGCGGCTGAATAAACTTTCGTAATTTCCGGCTAAAGCCTGCATTTCTGCTAATTGGGCTTCCGATATTTTTTCGGTTTTGATGTCTTGCAATTCAAAAGTCTGATCTGGTTGAATTTCTGCAATAATCTTTTTACAGGTACTGCAGGTGGAAAGGTGATATATTTTTCTGCTCATAGAAATGATAATTTTGAAAATCAAATTTGAGGAATTTTCATCCCCGGGGCAAATGGGAAAAATTAATTAGCCAATTGATTTTTTGAATGAGGCTGCTTTGGGTAAGATTTTCTAATTTTGCGGAATGCAACAGTCCAATGAAAAACATAAGGCCTTAATCACGATCATAGGGCCCACAGCTTCTGGAAAGACCGCCCTGGCGGTAAGGCTGGCAAAGGAGTTGGAGGGTGAAATCATTAGTGGAGATAGCCGACAGGTTTATAAAGATATGGATTTGGGAACGGGGAAGGATCTGGCTGAATACGGCAATATTCCCTACCATTTGATTGATATTCGCCCAGCAGGTTATCAATATAATCTTCGGGAGTTTCAGGAAGATTTTCATTTGGCTTTTAATGATATAAGTGAGCGGAGAAAATTACCCATTCTCTGTGGGGGAACAGGTTTGTATATTCAAACCATACTGGAAGGAAATATCAACACACTGGTGCCGGAAGATATTCGCTGGCGTGCAGCAGCGGAATTATTATCCGATAGGGAAGTTGAGCAAAAGCTGAAGGAATGGGGTGCCCCGGCCTATTTTAAAGATTGGGGGCATCGGAAACGGATGATCCGGGCGCTGGAGGTGAAACGGTATTTTGACCAACACCCCCCGGAGGAATTACCCGCTTACGTAAGACCGGTAGCAGCCGAAAAGCAATTGTTGGTGGGTATTGAGATTGATCGGGAAGCAAGAAGGCGTAAAATTTCTCTTCGTCTGAAAAAAAGATTTGAGGAAGGAATGGTCGTTGAAGTAGAGGCTTTGCTTAAAAAAGTACCTGCTGAAGGCTTGATTTACTACGGTTTAGAGTATAAGATGATTACCGAGCATTTACAGGGAAAGTTAAGCTACGAAGAGATGTTTTCGTCATTAGAAGCGCAAATTCATCGTTTTGCTAAACGTCAGATGACTTTTTTCCGTAGAATGGAAAAGATGGGACATCAGATTTACTGGTTAAAGAGTGAAGCAGGTGTAGATCAAAACATACAAGAACTTTTGGCAGAATGGCAGCGGTCTTAGGGCACATCGTTTGGTTGGAATGATTCTTGCTGTACTAATAGCAGAACTAAATAATGTTATATGATTAGTTTTATAATTTCCCTGATAATGATGATTGTGCTGTATGACCAGTTCAAGAACAACAATAAGCCGAAACGTAAATTGGCGCCCGTGCGAGTGAGATCAAATCAATAGGGAAAATTTAATTTGAACTCAAAGTAATATATTTGAACAAAAAGGCAGTTCCTGAGGGAGTTGCCTTTTTTTATGCCCAACATTTTCCTTCTGAACACCATCGGGGCGTTGTTTCTGATGAAAATTACTTTTCCGAAAATTCCAATAGTAGGAAAGTAATTTTAATTTTGGGCAATCGATTAGAATCTATTCCTTTAACCCATTCATCTATGATATATAAAATTTTGCGAGCAGGTGTATTGAGTGCTCTGTTGACTATTGCCAGTAAATCTTTTGCTCAGCAAGGGATTGATGTTCATCATTATGATTTCCATATGATGGTAAATAGTTTAAATGACAGTCTCAATGCCACGGCTCAAATCCATTTTTTGGCCACTGAAGACCTGGACCAGTGTACATTAGAACTGGTCAGCGCTGATGAAAATGGAGGAATGGAGGTGTTGTCGGTAAGCCGATTGGGGCAATCGGTGAAGTTTGAGCAACTGAAAAGGCAATTGGTGGTAGACCTAAGTTTGCAGCAGGGAGATACAGCCTCCATAAAGGTGGCCTATCGAGGCGTACCGAAAGATGGATTGATCATCGGGCAAAATCGATATGGTAAAAGGACTATTTTCGGGGATAACTGGCCGAACCGGGCGCATCATTATTTACCGGTGGTAGATCATCCCTCGGATAAGGCTACGGTGAACTGGCATATTTTGGCTCCGGAGCATTATGAAGTATTGGCCAATGGTATTTTGAAAGAGGTTCGGCCTTTTGGTGGAATGTATAAAGAGTGGTTTTTCGAGGAAAAGCAGGATATTCCTACGAAGGTGATGGTTTTTGGAGCGGCTCAATTGGAGGCCTGGCCACTGGAGGGTGCTTTGCCAATGAAAGGTTATGCCTATCCGGAGGATGCCGAGCATATGAAGCAGGCCCTGAGCGTGACACAGGATGTCCTGAATTTCTTTGGAGAGTATATTGCGCCATATCCATTTGAGTCACTCTGGCAGTCGCAGTCCACTACCCGTTATGGGGGAATGGAAAATGCCGCTTGTATTTTTTATGATGAGCGTGCAGTGGATAATCCAAAGCAGATGGAGCGTTTGATCGCTCATGAGATCGCTCACCAATGGTGGGGAAATACGGTTACAGAGGTCCGTTGGAATGATCTGTGGCTATCAGAAGGTTTTGCAACCTATTTCACGGCCATGTATCTGGAGCATCAGTATGGGACACCCGCTTTGATCGCCTTTATGAAAGAGGGCAAGGATAAGGTGTTCAATTATAAAAAGCAGTTTCCATCTAAAGTAGTGGTGCCCGAGGTGGTAGAAGACCCGAATAAAATGCTGAATAAGTATTCCTATTATAAGGGCGCCTGGGTTTTGCATATGCTTCGTCAGGAAATAGGGGATTTGGCTTTTAGGGATGGAATTCAGCAGTATTACCAGACATTTGCGGGTGGAAATGCTAACACGGAGGATTTCGTAGCAACGATGGAGTCGGTAAGCGGCAGATCATTAAAAAGCTTTTTTTATCCCTGGTTAATGGAAGCAGGGCTTCCACGACTAAGTTATAAGGTGACTTATGATAAGGAAAGGAAGGAATCCATCGTCACTGTTCGGCAGGAACAACAAAACCTCACGAGCTTTCCTCTGGAATTAATGGCCATTACCTTTGAAGGGGATAAGATTTATTTTTCTGAAAAGCTAAGTGAAAAAGAGCAAGTTTTCAGACTGGCGGTAGGAGAGGAACCCAATGCCATTAAATTAGACCCGAATGGGCATCTGTTATTTGAATTGGCAGAATAAAAAAAAGCACTGATCTTCGATCGGTGCTTTTTTTATTTACTGCCCTTCCTTGCTCTGGCGGGAGTTTAGGTAGTCGCTGGCTTAATAAAAAGGGGGGATTTTTTAGCTTGCGGAGCACGGTGAAGAATTTTTTTCACCTGCTTTCTGTATTGCTTTTGATTTTCAAATTTCATGTGATCCTGTCCGGGGATAGGAAATAATTGATCTTCTTCCTTAAAGTCTTTTCGTAATTGTAGGGCACAATCAAAGGGAATGATGTTGTCTTCCAGGCCATGAAAAATAGTGACCGGCATAGGGGCCTCCTTTAAAAATTGCTGGATATCTAAGGGATAGTTTACGGCAATGCTGGGTAACCAGGGATATAAATGCTCCCTTAGGTAATGCATGCTGGTGAATGGGGCCAGCAAAATAACTTCCTTACTGTTAACTTTCGAAGCTACATAGGCGGCGGGGGCAGTACCAATGGAGTAGCCGATGATAATTTTCTCTTCGCTGGTAAAGTCAGTGCCCACCATTTTATAAACTTCTAAAGCATCAGATAAAAATTGCTGCTCACTACTGATTTTTCCGTCACTTTTGCCAAAGCCCCGATAATCCATTAAGAAAACATCAAATCCTGATGCTACATAAAATTCACAGGAGGGAAGGTAGGTGCTGATGTCTCCGGTATTGCCATGATAATAATAAACGAGTCCTTTGGGGTTTTCTGCCTCTAAATATACACCGTGAAGCTTGGTACCATCAGCCATTTTGAAATAGTGTTCATAATGGGGTACTTTAGTTTCAAATCGATGATTTTTTTCAAGCGGATTAGGGTGAAACATTAATTTTTCCTGTTGGAAGAAGAAAATGCCACTTACCGTCAGGTAAAGAAAGGTTAAAAAGCCTAAAGCTTTGTAGGTTCTTGTTTTGAAGTCAGTCATCAGCTTGGATTTATCTCAAACTTAATAAAACCCTCCGTACTTTTTGGTCATTTACGCAATGATTTTCTGTGTCGAGAAATTATGTTATCAGAAATATAGTCAAAAAAAATAACCTGTGAGCGCATGCTTTTTGGATTGTATGGATATTCTTTATCCGTTTCTATGTCAATTTTAATATAAATATAATGAGGGGTTTGAGTTAATCATCGCTTTTTTTACTATTTTAATAATAGTAATTGCAGGCCTTAATT
The DNA here is from genome assembly GCF_036244895.1 of Persicobacter diffluens. Taxonomy (NCBI): domain Bacteria; kingdom Pseudomonadati; phylum Bacteroidota; class Cytophagia; order Cytophagales; family Persicobacteraceae; genus Persicobacter; species Persicobacter diffluens. The sequence goes on along the minus strand of NZ_BQKE01000001.1, from coordinate 1,927,749 downwards.
ATAGCTTGAAGTTAAAATTTATAGTAAGGGATTTTGGGCTCATCTGTTCCTGTTTTTGCGTTACCAATTTTATGATTGTTTTTAGGCCGATTGACTTAAAAGTATATTTATTCTTCATCGAAACGAGGGGACAAAAAACCTAAATATGGACTTTTGTATGTTGGAGAAGGGAAAGTTTTGGTGAGCTTCTGTTTTCTATTCATCAGTCGCGGTGAAGCATTGGAGGGTGGTTTAAAAGCACAATATCCGGCTGCAAAAGGAAATTTTGGAAGCGATTTTGGATAATTGCTTAACAATAGCACTGCTATTTTCTTCAAATAATGGGGTATCGCTTTTGAATAATCAGATTTTCACTTTTAAGTGCGCTCTTATAAAATATGTTTTCATCCATTTGTGGTCTGGTTGGCAGCTTGATGGGGTTGAAAACGAATGAGTGTAGTTTTAATTAGAAAGCCTAATTGTATTTTTGTAACGCAGCATTTTTTTTGGGAGGTATTGAGAGAGGAGATTATTGCTTTCAGAAATAAAAATATACCAATATCAATCATTTGATTTTTCAGAGGTGAGATTTTTCAAATTCTTATTTTGTAGTTTTTTTTCACTGCTGAAAAGCACCTCTCTTAATTGCCTTGGTGTCAATACTGCTGGCCGTGCTTATTGGTGCGCGCTAAATTGAATGTTTTCCTTCAATTTTCTAAAGATCTACCTTATGAAAAATTCTCAGTCTCTTTCATTAAGTAAATCCTGGCCCGGTGATTTACTCGCTGGTTTGGTAGTGTTTTTAGTAGCCCTTCCTTTGTGTCTGGGCATTGCATTGGCCTCAGGGGCGCCGATGTTTTCAGGAATTATTGCCGGGGTAGTGGGAGGTTTAATTGTAGCGGGGATCTCCAATTCAGCTTTGGGAGTCAGTGGCCCTGCCGCTGGGTTGGTGGTAATTGTGGCTGGCGCTATAGTGGATTTAGGGTTTGAGGTTTTCTTATTGGCTGTAATGATTTCCGGGCTTATTCAAGTGGCTATGGGTTACTTGCGCGCCGGGATTGTTGCGGCTTTTTTTCCTACTTCCGTGATTAAGGGCATGTTGGCGGGCATTGGGATTATTATCATATTAAAGCAAATTCAGCATGCCTTGGGTTATGACCGTAGTTTTGAGGGGGAGCTTGCCTTTATGCAGTCAAGTGGAGGGAATACATTTTATGAAATTGTATATGCCTTTTTGTATTTTAGTCCGGGGGCGGTAATGATTTCAGTTTTCTCCATTATTTTGTTAATTGGATGGGAATCAAAATGGATAAAGTCGAAGCAGTGGTTAAAGCTAATTCCGGCTCCTTTATTGGTGGTCATGCTGGGGATCGGATTGAATGAGATTTTCCTCCACTATTTCCCATTATGGGCCATATCTAATGATTATGGGAATATCCATTTAGTCAATCTTCCGGAGGTGGTTTCCTTTTCGGAATTAAAGGGCTTGTTGGTGCTTCCTGATTTTGGCGGCATCGCCCAAAAAGAAGTTTATGTGGTGGCCATTACGCTGGCAATTGTCGGGAGTTTAGAAAGTTTGTTAAGTTTGGAGGCTACGGATAAAATGGATCCTTACAAGCGGGTTTCCTCTAAAAATCGGGAGTTGATTGCCCAGGGTTGGGGGAATTTTTGCAGTGGATTGATTGGTGGTTTACCGATCACTCAGGTGATAGTGCGCTCCTCCACCAATATTGTATCGGGTGGAAAAACCAAGCTGGCCGCTATTTTTCATGGTTTGTTCATGTTGCTTTTTGTACTGCTGATTCCTGCTTTTTTGAATAAAATTCCATTGGCGAGTCTTTCGGCCATTTTGATTATGGTGGGATATAAACTGGCAAAACCTTCGGTCTTTAAATCGATATTTCAGAAGGGGCGTCGTCAATTTGTACCCTTTATGTTGACCGTTTTGGGCTTGGTTTTTACGGATATGCTGATGGGTATTGCCATTGGAATGTCCTTGGCCTTATTTTATATTCTGTTGAATAATTATCACACCCCGGCATTTTTGAGTCATGTGAAAAACTTGGATGGAGGGCAGATCACCATTCGTTTGGCACAGGAAGTATCATTTTTAAATCGGGCATCCATTGCCCTGATGCTGGAAGATATTCCGGAAGATTGTGCCTTGTTGGTGGATGGCCGTGACTGTCATTTTATTGATGAGGATGTATTGGAGGAGATTGAGAATTTTGCCCATCATGCGGCTGAACATCAAATACAATTTCGGGTGAAAGGCTTGCCCCAATTGAATATTCCAGCAAAATGGCGAATTGATGGGGCACTTCCGGAGCCGGCCATGCCTGTTTAAGCCGAGTGATTTACCGTCAGGTTTATTAGGGTTTTAAGGGGTTTGATGTCAGGATTGGTTTTGTTCAGTTTTTAAATAGCCCAAATTCGGGTATGCTCACTTTCTCCTCCTTCATCTGTTTCGTTGGCAATAACTCAAAACAGGCTAAATTCCTTCCTTTTTTCGCGACTCCTAGCCAAATGAAGCATTTCGCATAAACGACTCGGTTGAAGTCGAATTTTCCTGATGAATCAGCGGTCACCAATGCCTTTATTTTTGATGTTTATTATATAAATGCTGGTGGATATAATACTGATTCAGGCTGATGAATTTTCCATTGATATAATAATGCTCAAACAGGGTCGCTTCTTTTTGCATTCCTGCTTTTTCCATCACCCTGCCGGATGCGGGATTATTGATGTCATGAAGGGCGATGACTTTATTGACCTTTAAATCTTCCATCGCCCAGGAAATTATCAGCTCCAGGGCCTCGGTCATGAGGCCCTGGTTCCAGAAGGGTTTGCCCAGCCAGTAGCCTAATTCGCCCTTTTTATGCCTTCGCTCCAGTCTTAAGTCTATCCCACCGATAAATTCCCCATTGTCATTTTTATAGATACCAAAGATGAATTGGTTTTGATTAGTCAAGCCCTGATGTCCCATATTGAGCCAAAAAACGGCATCTTTTTCCTGATATGGGTGAGGAATAAATAAAGTGTAGGCGGATACCTCCTTCTCGTTCAGAAGTTCACAAATCCTGGGGATATCCTGATGGCTGGGTTTTTTCAGGTGGATTTTCGGGCCCTTTAGCAGGGGAAGGTCTTCGATCGTTCTCATAGGCAATGCTTTACGGAAAGATATCTAATTTCCTTTATGAATTCATTTTAATTTTTAGAAATTAAGCCTATGTTGTTGACTGCTGATCAATATTTACCTTATCATTAAGTCGATTTTCCGGTATTATTTTCCCTAGTATAGGCTGCTTAAATCTCACCCGCATTTCCCTAATGCTGCATAAAAAGGCTTTTTTTGTAATTGGCGTGCTCAGGGAAGCAGTGGCCAGAGTGGCTGGGATTTTTAAATATGGAGGGTATTTCGTGAAAAATCAGATAGTCATTGCTGCCCAATAAAAAACTCCCAACGGTTATACCGCGGGAGTTTTGAGTGATCTGTCATTTCTCTTGAGGAGAAAATCTATCGATTTAGAATTTTGTTGAAGTCATAGTATTCCGGATTTTCTACATAAGCTTTGGCCGCTTCGTAGTCTTTCTCAGTAAGGTAGTGCATTCCGTGGTTCAGTACCGCTTGCGTATTGGAGGCGTTGATGTTCACCAAACGTGCCTGTACACGACCGTTTTCATCTTCCACATCTTTAAGGAATAATGGATCCACTTTACCGGTGTGATCTACAGAAACCATACAACGGGAGTGGCCTTGCTCAAATAATTGGTAAACGCCGAAGCCCAATAGGGTACAGTAGGTCAGGTCGTATCCGATTGGCTTGGTGCATCGTAATTCGAAGCCTAACTCTACCGGACGCATCTTGTTGTCCAAGCCCAATTCTTTTACCCGTTTTTGTACCAATGAGGCGAAAACGTGGGATTTGGAGATGGAGTGCAATTCCGGATGGCCGTGTGCATCGAATGTAAAATTGATGCCCGAGTTTCTGATTTCCTCCTCTTTCATGAAGTGGAATACGCCTTCAGAGATGATGGAAGCCCCGTATTTCAAGCCCAGGATTTTACGCTTGATGATGGAAGAGATGTTCAGACGGATAATATTTTCGAAAGTCACCTCGGCATTATTGAACATTTCCGGAATGATGATCATCGGGTAGTGGCAAGCGGAACCAATACCGATGGTCAGGTGACCCGCCTCACGGCCCATGGCAGAAAGGATGAACCAGTTTTGGCTGGTACGGGCATCCTCCAAAACGGTGTTGGCAATCATTACTCCTTCGTTTTTGGCGGAGTTATAACCAAAAGTAGGTACACCTTCCGGAAGAGGGAGGTCGTTGTCAATGGTTTTCGGAACGTGGATGTTCTGCAACTTCACATTCTTTTCTTCCAGGTATTTGGAGATACGGTTGGCGGTGGAGGCGGTGTCATCTCCACCGATGGTCACCAATAATTTGATGTTGTTTTCACGGAAGAATGCTACATTCAAGGTGCTCAGATCCGGCTTGAAACGGCTCATTTGTAGGGCGGAACCACCGCGGGTGTAGATGTCGTCAGCGAAATTGTAGTCAATCTCGTCTATACGAGTTTCATTGCTAAAAAGGCCCTTGTAGCCTTCGTGAAGACCGATTACGCGATAACCGTTGTTGAGGAAAACTTTGGCCACGGAACTGATCACGGTGTTGATACCGGGCGCAGGTCCCCCTCCACACAAAATTGCAATAGCGTCTTTCATAATTTGTTTTTACTTCTAAATCGAGATTTATCCCGAATGCAAAGGTAAGGATTTGATGTTAAACTTAAAGGGATTTTTGCCTCTCGGCGTTTACAATCCCGCTGGTATGGTAATGGTACCGGCTGAAGTGGCTGGTTGAAATTTTTTTTGAGTGGACTATTGTGAGGAAATAGTAGCTTTTTAAACCGAATACATCCTTTTTCTTGACTATTCAACGCTGTTTTCTGTTTGATCAGGTTCTTCGATGAAAAAAGTCAAAATAGGAGGATGTTTCACCATTTTTGCTATGCTGGGAAAAAAAAGCGTTTTCGGCGGGTGATTTTAGCGAACTGGAGGGAGCGAATCCCGGTTTTACGGAAGCAGGTTGTTGGATTCGTCCTAAGCCGAATTATTCAAAGCTAGATTCAGGGAGCCACTTTAAGGGGGGGTGTTTTTAGCTTTTTAATATTGATGTTACTGATATTCCAATAGCCTAATTTTGGACAGGCTTGTTTTGTAGTCATGGATCTTCTTCTCTGGAAATAACTCGAAATAGGCATAATTCCGTCATTTTTTGGCTTTGCAACTAAACAAGGATTTAACCCGAATTATTCACCGCCAGATTTAGCGAATTGCTTTAACTGCCTTATTATCATTTCACTGCATTCATTCCTGCTGGTTTTTGTATAGCCCTAATTGGGGAAGCTTGCTTACTCCTCATTCATTTGTTTCGTTGGAAAAAACTCGAAATAGGAAAAATTCCTTCATTTTGCCCGCCTTGCAGCTAAAAGGGAATTGAAGCATGAATAATCCGGATTAGGTAAGAATAATTCCGATTAAGGCCATCGTATTGTTTTCCAGACATAAAAAAAGGATTTGGCCAGCGACCAAATCCTTTTTTGCTATGTGGTGGAAGATTATTTTTTCAACCACTCATCCAACCAACGGAAGAACTCCGTGTGCCAGATCATACCGTTTTGCGGAGACAATACCCAGTGTCCTTCTTCCGGGAAGTAAAGGAAACGGGAAGGAATGCCTTGCAATTTCGCCGCCTGGAAAGCCTGCATTCCCTGACCTTCCGGTACACGGAAATCTTTTCCACCGTGAATCACCATCATTGGCGTATCCCAGTTTTGCACATAGCTGGATGGGTTGAATTCGGTATACGCCTTTGGGGTATCTTTCTCCCAATAAGCGCCACCCAAATCCCAGTTGGCGAAGAATAATTCTTCAGTAGTACCATACCAGGAACGCATGTCGAACAATCCACAGTGGGAAACAAAAGCGGAGAATCTACCTTCGTGGATGCCGGCTAACATATAAGTAGAGTAACCTCCATAAGACGCACCGATACAACCAAGGGCGTTGTTATCGACATAAGGTTCTGCGGCTACGGCATCAATGGCTGCTAAGTAGTCACGCATTGGCTGGCCACCCCAGTCCCCGGAGATGTCTTCGTTCCACTTGGTGCCAAATGATGGCAAACCACGACGGTTAGGTGCTACCACGATATAACCGTTTGCCGCCATTAACTGGAAGTTCCAACGGAAAGAGAAGAACTGTGAAACCGCTGACTGTGGACCACCCTGGCAATATAGCAAGGCCGGATATTTTTTGTTCGGGTCGAAGTTTGGAGGATAGATTACCCATACCAATTCTTCCTTACCATCAGAGGTTGGGACCATGCGTTTCTCTAATTTACCCATTTCGATGGAATCGTAGATAGGCTGGTTCACTTTGGTTAAAGCGGTTTCTGTACCTTTTTTGATGTCTACCTTGAAAAGCTCTGAAGCAGAAGACATAGACATACGAGAACCGATCAAAGTCTTGCTGTCTAATTGCGCTACCGAACCGTAGTTGTGAACTCCCTCGGTGATCATGCGGATATCCGCTACTTTGGTGTCGGCTACTTTTTTGCCCAATTTATAATCCCACAATTGGTAAGTCGCCTCTTTACCTGCTACAAAGTAAATGTTGCGGTCTTTTTCTCCCCAGATGAATCCATCGACGGTGTTGTCCCAATCTTTGGTGATGTTGGTTTTGGTTTGCGCTGTGAAATCATAAACCACGATGTCGTTTTTATCCGACTCGTAACCATCACGGGCCATGCTCAACCAGGCCAATTTGGTGCCATCGTTGGAGAAAGTAGGGTGGGTGTCATAACCCATCATGCCCTCCGTGAAATTCTGAGTAGTACCAGCAGCGATGTCATACACGTACAAATCCGTATTGGTAGATACGGCATATTCTTTTCCTTCTTTCTTTTTGCAAACGTAAACCAATTTGCTCCCGTCAGGGCTGAAAGTATAATCATCTCCACCGCCGAATGGCATCGTTGGGCAGTCAAAAGCTTCCTTGCCCATGATGTCTTTGGCGTTAGAAATGCTTCCTTCTTTATAGTCTGCCACGAATACGTGGTTGAAGAATTCATCTGACCATGCCGCCCAGTGACGGTACATCAAATCATCAATCACTACGGCATTCGCCTTGGTGTAATCCGGGTAAAGATCTGCTGTGGTGGGCTTTAATTTTACAGAAGTGGAGTAAGCCAGTTTATCACCGGAAGCAGCGTAGTTAAAAGAGGAAACACCGCTTTCCACCTCGGTTACTTTGCGAAGTCCTGAACCATCCGGACGGATTTCGTAAACTTGTCCTCCCATCAAAAAGGCGATCATCTGCCCGTCAGGAGTCCAAACTGCGGAAGAAGCACTGGAAGGTAATTTTAATTCACGGTCTTCACCGCTTTTAAGATCTTTCAGAAACAGGGTGTTCTTGCCACTGTTCTCAGATAATTCATAATTTACTACGCCGAAAAGCAATGTGGTCTGGTCAGGAGAGATTTCTCCTCCGTTTACACGGCCCATTTCCCATAACAATTCCGGAGTCAATACCTTTTGAGCTGTTACACTCCAGGCCATCAGCAGGCAGGAGAACAACAGTAAACCTCTTTTGAACATAAAACTGTATTTTGGTTGTGTATAATGCCCGCAAAAATACAGTTTTAATTGGTCCGTGGCGAATTTCCCAAACTAAATGTTACGGGAATATCATCCGGCTTAAGGAATTGTTATGGATTTTGAGGAAAGGGAGAAGATTGTTGGTTGGGGTGGTTTGACTCAAATTAGAACAAAAAAAGCCTCCCCTGATATTTCAGAGGAGGCCGGATATACGACTAGAATAATTAGTGCTTTGTTGATCTATAAGCCGTTTAAGTAGAAGGACATGCCGAGCATGAACATTCTGGTTTCTTGTTTTGCGAAGCTGTCCCGAATAAAGGAATCCGAGGAGGTCAATACATTCTGCTCGAAGGTGTTTAGGACATCTCGGATGTTCAGATAAATCTTCCCTTTACCGTCGTAGAATTTCCTTTCAAAGTTAATGTCCATACTTCCATAGCCCGCTGTCTGGGCATTATTGGAAAGTTTGGTGGAGGTATAGCGACCCGTCAGGGCGATACGGTAATTCTTGGCAAATTTGTATTCCACATTCCCCTTAATGAAGTAGTAGGTTTGTGATTTACTCAAATCCCCTTCACGATCCGGCATGTATTCATAAGACCAGGATCCGTCGACTGTTCCGCGAAGTCCGGGTACAATGTCTTTTTGTAAGTACACGTTTAATCCGGCAACAGATACGCCTTCAATATTGTGGTAGGAATTGTAAATAGTATCGGCTTCTGACCACTGGTATCTGGCCACCTGATCAAAGATCTTCCGGCCGAATGCTCCTCCCTTAAAAGTATAGGTATCTCCGACTTTCAAATATTCTAATTCGAGATAGTGTGTTTTCGTCGAATTCAAATCAGGATTACCCATGGTGATCCAAAGCGGATTGGCATCGTTCACGAAAGGGTTTAATTGCCCGGCACTTGGAGGGCGAACGTTATTCCGATAAGAAAGCATAATATTTTCGCCTTCTTCTTTCAAATCGTAACTCAGCTTGATGGTGTTATTCAGGTTAGAGAACTGGTTCAGAAAGTCATCATAAACGCCCATTCCGGCATCCCATTGGTGAATATCAGTTTTACCCGTTTTATAGCGCATCCCCAGGTTTAATCCAAAACGATCCCATTTTCCGGTAAAGCTGGCAAAAACATCATGAGCCATGGTTTCCGTGCTGGCATCCTGACGACGATCCGGATTATAGATCCAGTCGCCTTCATTTTCTTTTCGATCATATTCTGCCGTCTGATTATTTTTCCGATAATCGAAATAATAACCGGTCACCACACGCATTTCTTCATTTATTGGCTGCGTGAAGCGTGCCTGAAAACGATGACGCATATTATCATTGGTACGGTCACCGCGATCAAGAATTGTTGCATTATCCTCCTCGGCATTGTAGATATAGTCACTGCCCTGGTGTTGAGAAGAAAAGCTTTCCTTATAATTCATCAGATAACGTAAGGACAGCTTTTGGCCACTTTCCCAGGTTTTTCGGTATTTGTTTTCATAACTGAAATCTCTGGTGAAGCCGTTGTTTTCATTGGTCCGAACGTTGGTGTTCCGGAAAGTTACCGAATCCAGATCGTAGAAATCGTTATTGTTCCAACTTTCGGAAAAATTATCTGAAAGGGAGTATCTGATGGTTCCACTTAATTCGGATTTATCTTTGAACTTATACGCCCACCAGGTGCCGGCACTTCCGTACCTCCAGCCATTTTTACTGGTATGGCTTTGCTCCATGAAACGTTCGTCGTAATTCAGTTGCTCATTGTTGCCAAAAGTTTCGCGGTCGCGCTGAGAATAATAAACCCATGGGTTAATGGTCAGGTTTTCGGTACGGACAGATCCACCAACGTAGCCTTTAGCGGAATTAAGGTTGCCGAAGTTTCCACCCATTCGAAAGCTGTTACCTATTTTGGCATCCTCTTTTAGAATAATATTGATTACCGGTCCGGAAGAGGCATATTCTACCGGTGGGTTCGTCATTAATTCGATAGAAGCAATAGATTGTTTCGGGATTTCCTGAAGCGGATTTTCCATTCCAGATTCTTCTCCATTTACTAAATAAGTAACACTTAGTCCACGGATAGAGGCATTTCCGTCAAAGTCCATTTCGACCCCGGGCATATTGGATACGATTTCCTCCATATCATCCGAACCCTGAGCATCCATATTGAATTTCATAGCTCCCGGGGTGGAAGTACCGGATACTTTTTCTCCGGTGATCACCACACTCTCCAGCATTTGAGTCTGGCTTTTCAGTGGAATTTGTCCCAATTTGATATCACTGATATCAACAGCCAGCGCTTGCTCATATCCATCAAAACCCATACACTGCACTTGCATAAAAAAGGTGCCAGATTCTGTTAAAATTATTTCAAAGGATCCATCTTCTTCTGAAAATCCAGAGCCAATAGGATTAACATCCCCTTTATTTTTAAAAATGGCTACAGTAGCAAATGGGACGCCTTCATCTTTTTCCGAATCAACAAACTGGCCTGAAACACTAACAATGGTTTGTGCTTGAGTAACGGTAAGGCTGAACAGAAAAACAAGAAAGAAAGCGAGCTTAAAAAGCGGTAAGCGAAACTTCATTTTTCTCCAATTTCTCTAATAATATTGTTCAATGATAGGCAGAAACCTCGCCATTATCGAAATAAATACATTAGGATTCGGTTAGAATCGTTAATTTTTTTGATAGATTTTGGAATAGACTGTAAATCAATGCTTAATGATTTTGATGGACATGCCTGAAAATCTTGGTTTTCCCCTTTTTTAGTGATATTAAAGAAATCTATCGCATGGAAATTTTTAGAAAGGATGCAAAGAATAATTTGAAGTCTTAATGATTATTTAATTTATCCCCGAAATTTCAGTCAATTTCATAATGTTTTATGGCTGGAATTTCGGGAGAACTGGCGCTTTAAATATCAAATTTCAGACCTGCTTTTATTTGTTCCATGGGCAGGTCAAAAAAAGATGCACCCAGGCTATAGGGGCCTATTTCATAAGGATTGTAATAAAAACGAATACCTTCCTCGCTTAAGCCAAAATTATTGTTGAGTTCAAATTCATTTTTGGGGAATTGAAACCCTGAAGATGATAAAGAGGTGGAGTCTGAAATGCCTCTTGCTTCTTTAAAAGCGGCTTCGCCCATGGCGGTTAATTCAGGGAGAAAATCTGGTCGGAATAAATCGGTTAAAGTGAGTTTTTGGCCGGTGGCACTATTAATTACTTTATACTGATGGGAAGTATTTCCATGTGCGCCTCCCAAATATTCTTCTTGCGTAAAGTGAAAGGACCATAATTGAGGGGTGGTATATATTAAATCTACTTTTTTTGAATAAAACCATTTGGTTCTATTATCTCCTAAAAATTCAGTAAATTCTTCATAGATGACCATGTCATTTTCTATAAATGCCGAAATTTCCTTGACCGATTTTATACTATCTTCCTCAAAGAAGTCCATCACGGCCTGATTAAATCTTTCCTCCTTCCCGGATAATGTTGCTTTCGTGATATAAGGTAATTCCACCTCAAAATAGGTGCAGGCATTCTTTTCCTCTTCTTCACAATCTTTTTCGTCTACTCGAAAGGTTAATGTTTCAAATTCAAGGGCATTTTGCTCGAAATGCTCCTCCTTGTTGCTCTTGGTTTCGCATGCGATGAGTCCAGTAAGGAGGCACATGACAATCAGTCCGAAATTTTTCATAAGGTTGATAGGTTTTGAGGGCTTAGAATTCATTTTAATTTTTTGAAAAGATACTTTGAATCGCTTTGGCTTTTAGCAGACACTCCCGGTATTCATCCTCGGCTTCCGAATCAATGGTAATGGCACCGCCCACCCAATAATGGGCGAATTTCTTTTGGTCATTATAAAAAAGACTGCGGATCACTACATTAAAATCGAAGTCTCCTTCAGGGCTCACATAGCCCAGTGTGCCGGCATATAATTCCCGCCTTCCACTTTCATATTGGTCGGCATGTTGCATCACGGAGATTTTCGGCGCACCGGTCATGGAACCCATCGGGAAGGAATTTTCCAGTACATCTGTCCAGTGGTATTCCGGAGCCATAGTGGCGCTGATGGTTGAAATCAGTTGATGCACCTGCGGAAAAGAATACACTTCGAACAGCTCCGGAACCCGAACAGTCCCTGGGATGGCCGTTCGGGCCAAATCATTCCGAACCAGGTCCACAATCATCATGTTTTCCGCCATTTCCTTTTCAGAAGTTTTCAGATAATTGATTTGCTCCTGATCTTTCAATGGATCCGTTCTTCTTCGGCTGGTGCCTTTAATCGGTTCTGAATAAATCTGATGCCCCACTTTTTTGACATAGCGCTCTGGCGAGGCTACCATGGCATATTGGTCCTTCAGTTTGTAAAAGGCTGAAAAGGGCATGGGCGACATTTCATTTAATGCCCAATAGGCGGGTACCGGTTGAATCTCGGCCTGCTCTGCAATAAATTCCTGACAGAAATTAATTTCGTAAAAATCTCCCTGCCGGATGTGTTCCTTAAGCCGGTCGATCATATTTAAATAAGCCTCCTGCGAAATTTGCGGATGAAAGTGAAGCTTAGTCAGTTGCGGATTATCGGCTATCTTGGTGGCCAATATTTCCTCTTTTAGCTTGCTTGGGGAACTATAAGTTTCTATTCTTACGCCGTCTTTTTCGAAAAAGCAAAGATGCTCCGGAACGAAAAAATGGAGGTCTGGGAATTCGGTTTTGGCCTTGTGTCGACTTTTCATATCCTCTACCTCATTTTTCAGGTCGTAGTTCAGGTGGCCAAACAGCCAGTCGCCATGCTTTTGGTGGAAAGCTTTAAGTTGCTCGAAAGCTTTGGCCTTTCCACCTTCGGGAATATGTAGGGTAGCTTTTGCGCCCACGGCCAGCATTTTGGGGAAATGGGAAAATTTTTCCTGTTGCCCATAATGATTGGGGTTTAAAAACAAAAGCTGTTCGTAGCTGGCCGCCCACTGCAGTAATTGTTTTTCCGAAAAGGAAGGAAAGGAAAGCTGATTTCTTTTCAAGGATGTTTAATTTTTTCACAAAAGTAAAAAAGCTATGGCACTAATAAAGACCATCAGAGGAAATGTAAGCCCTAAATTTGGGAAAAATGTATTTTTAGCCGACAATGCCACCGTAATTGGGGAAGTAGAGTTGGGAGACAATTGCTCCGTATGGTTTAATGCAGTGGTTCGTGGAGACGTGCATTATATTAAAGTGGGGGATAATACCAATATTCAGGACTTGGCTTGTATCCATTGTTCTTACCAAACTCATCCGACTACGATTGGTTCTAATGTAACCATTGGCCATAAAGCCATGATCCACGGTTGTACCATTGAAGACAATTGCCTGATCGGGATGAATTCGGTGCTTCTGGACGGTGTAGTGGTGAAAGAAGGTGCGATCGTAGCGGCCGGGGCCGTAGTTTTGGAAAATACAGTAGTAGAATCCGGTACCATCTATGCGGGCATTCCGGCGAAGAAAGTGAAGGAAATTGGGGATCGTAAGGAAATGATTCAGCGCATTGGTGAAAACTATTACCAAAAATACGCGACCTGGTATAAAGAGGAAGAATAATGAAGGAAGATCAAAAGCAGCAGTGGGTTGAACAAACCGCCGCTTATGTGCGGGAGAAATTTTTGGGAGAAGGCACCGGTCATGACTGGTGGCATATTTATCGGGTCTGGAAAAATACAAAGTTGATTTTGCAGGGGGTACCGAAAGCAAATATGTTTATTTCTGAAATGGGTGCCCTGCTGCATGATATTGCTGATTTTAAATTTCATGATGGAGATGAGACCGTGGGTCCGAGGGTGGCCCGCGAGTATATGGAGGGGCTCGGTGTTGCCGAGCAGGACATTGCTGCGGTGGTTCACATCATTGAACATATTTCTTATAAGGGAGCCGGGGTAGAAAACAAAATGGAATCTATCGAAGGTTTGGTCGTGCAGGATGCAGACCGTCTGGATGCTATTGGCGCCATTGGTGTGGCCCGTACTTTTGCCTATGGAGGCAGTGTGGGGAACCCGATGCATGATCCGGAGCAGGAGCCAGTCCTGCATAAAGATTTTGAATCCTATAAAAATAGCAGGGGAAGTACCATTAACCATTTCTATGAGAAGCTGTTGCTTTTAAAAGAAAGGATGAACACCGATGCCGCTAAAGTGATTGCTGAAGATCGCCATGCTTTTATGGAGGACTTTCTAATGCGATTTTATGCGGAATGGGATGGGAAGAAATAATTTTTCCGCTTTCTTTGCATTATTAGAAGAATGAAACAAATCTGAGATTGATGAAGAAACTAAATTTGGTAGTGCTGATGATGGTCGCTCTGGTAGGGCAGTCATTCGGTTGGGGGGCTAACGGTCACCGCGCCGTAGGTGAAATTGCGGAGCAACACCTTTCCAGTAAAGCGCGCAAGGCTATCCTGACGTTAATGGGTGATGAGAATCTGGCCATGGCTTCTACCTGGGCAGATGAAGTGAAGTCAGATCACGCCTATGATTCTTGTAATGTTTATCATTACGTGAACATGAAAGGAGATGAGACTTATGAGCGTTCAACAAAAAATCCGGAAGGCGATGCGGTGATGGCTTTGGAGTTGATGTCTTCTATTTTGAAGGATCCGAATGCCACGGTAGAGAAAAAACGTGAAGCATTCCGTTATATTGTTCATATAGTGGGAGATTTACATCAGCCGATGCACGTTGGCCATGCCGAAGATTTAGGTGGAAACATGGTGAAAGTAAAGTGGTTCCGTAAGGACTCTAACCTGCACCGTGTTTGGGATTCAGATATTATCAATTATCTGGATTTAAGCTATACCGAATTGGCGCGCCATGTAGGAATTGCCAAAGAGGCTGAAGTCAAGGAATGGCAATCTGCCAAGGTATTGGATTGGGTAGAGGAGTCGCACCTGATCGCCAATGAGTTGTATGACAATGTTGGGGACGGGAATTTTGGTTACCGTTACGTTTATGATTATAAAGATGTGATGTATCACCAGATTCTTAAGGGTGGCGTTCGTCTGGCTGGCTACCTGAATGAGTTATTCGGTTAATCTACTGGATTTAACATAATAACAATCCTCTGAGGGCTGCCTTCAGAGGATTTTTTTTGGCTTTCCGGTTAAAACAGAATTTTCTAACGCTAGATTTATTAAATCGGCTAGCATACCCCATTAACATAGCGTCCTGAATAAATTTATCGATTTTTCAATAAGCCAAATTTGGAGAAGCTTGCTTTCTCCTCCTTCTTTGGAAAAAAACTCGAAATAGGAAAATATTGCTTCATTTAGCCGCCTTCCCGCTATCCGAGGATTTAATCCTGAATAATCCGGATTTATAGCCGGTGTTTTTTACGAAATGCGGCTTTATTAAAAGGTGATCCCCGATTTAGTGGTCCCATGATTGAAATAAAGATTCCATACTGCTTTCAGTAATCCTTTATTACAGTGAAAATAGGGGTTGCTAGTAACACTTATTTATTAAAGTACCGGGCTGCTTATAAAGGTGATATTGTTTTTATGATGATCCCTTCAAAACAGTCATCCCGACATCCTTCCGGATAATAACCGGCCTTCGAGAGGATTCCCTTACTGTCGGTTTCAAATACGACTTCCGCTTTCACATCAGGTTTTAGCCATTTTTCTAGTGCCATTTTATAGATGTCATCCATGGTCATCGGAGCCAAACCTTGGGGAGATTGTCCCACATTACTTCCTGTTTCCTGAAAGCGTTCTTCTACCCAATCACCATTATCATTTCGGTAAGTGGCATAATAATCCTTTCGAATAATATTCCCGTTGGCAACAAAAATGGTGCTTTCTGTTTTCAAAGAAGAGAAGGAGGAGGTTACACTGGTAAAGAAATAAGAGTTGGCATTCGTTTTTTTGAAACGCTCCCACACCATGATACTTTCCTCTATGTCGGTTCTGGTGAGTGGTTTAGGATCTTTCGTACATGCTCCCATGTAAATAAGTAAAAAAATAAGGAGGTTAAATTTTTTCATGATAAAGGTATAATTAGCTGTATATAATATAGCCTATTGATTGGTGGTATAAAAGTGATAATCAGTCGTTTGGCTATATTTATGTAATATTTCAATGAAAGTAATGGGAATTTATTTATATTTTAATCTATATTTTAGGTATTTAATTTATATTTTTTCTATCTTTAATTAAATTTTACACAAATTATTGACCTATGGAATTGACCATCACCGTTTTTCCCTTAAATGAAAAGCATAATAAAGTACTTGCTTTAACCAGCGAGGAAATTATCATTAGTGATAAAAAGCACAAGACAGCAGAGAGTGTACTAAAATCTCTGGAGAAAAAGGGAATGCTCGAAAATTTAAGCAGAATCCCCCTAAGTCAAGTAATAAGACTGGATTACCGGGAAGAGGAATACGCTTTGGAAATATTTTTTCGAAATGCCGAGGGCAAAGAAAAGAGCAAATCGGTGGTGATGGCCAATACAGAAGACCGGGCTTATGTTATACAGCAATTGAAGGACAGTCGAAATTTTGTAACAACGCAAAGAGCTGAAAAAAAATGGTTGCCACTGGCCATAAATGCGTTTTGGATGGCATTTGTTGGAGGCATGATTTGGTTGGGATTAACCACTAATGCCGCTTTGGCCCGCGGGGAGGAGATTTCTTACAGTGGTAGAAATCGGGGCATTAAAAAACTGATGACCATGGCCTTTGAGTTTTTAGGGGTAGAGGGCGTTTGGGCCGTAGGAATAGGGGTGATCGCCTATTTGATTTGGAGTGCTTGTCAAAGGTTTCAAAATCCGCAGACAATCTATTCAATTCACGAATAAGTAAATCATAGTATACGAAGGGGTGCCTTATGCTACCTTTATTGCCAGTAAAAGTAAAACCTTCTCTGAATCAATGGTTATTTTTTGATGTTCAGGGAGTATTAGCTTTTTGTGGTCATTAAAAATTACGCACCCCTTCATTTAAAGCGTGTTTAAAAGTCAAAATTCGTAATGAAAATTTGATTATAGCAGAAGCGATACCGGATTATTTTTGAGAGAATAGATGCGCTATTGTTGAGCAATTATCCAAAATCACTTCCAATAATTTGAATTTGCAGTCGGATGGTGCGCTATTAAGCATGCTCTTAGTAAAGGATATAAATTGCTGAAGGCGAAATTATTTCCACTTGTCAAATTTAATCCGATTTATTCCTCAATAGGTTTCGTAAGCAGGGCTTTTTCATAAAAATATAGATCAGCCATTTAATACCTTATATTTAATATTCATGGGTTTCTTTTTCATTTTTTCTTGATAACAAACGAAGCAAAAAAATCAGGGCTGTGATCAATATTGGCGGAACAAAGAACCTGCTGACGGAATCCATCAAGGCGACATTTGGAGAGGGCAAAAGACTGGTGAAAATATTGCTAAAATGTCGCTGTGATGCCTTCTAGTTGCCAGCAGACCCCTTGTCTATCCGCCCATTGATCAAGGCCGGGCTGTTGATGTGGAAGATTTTATACCATAATATCAATACTGTAAAAGATAGTAATCTAACTCATAAACAAGCGCTCAAATCAAATAGACCCTCCCTGGGAACAAGCTCATTCCAATAATTTGCCCATTTGTAGTTTTATGAAAAAGCCGTGGTTTCGTGAGCCACACAAAGCAGGTTTTGATCAGTTTGTTGGGATTGATTTTACTGATTTTCAAATAGCACAAATTGCGGTCGGCTCGCTTTCTCCTCATTCCTCTGCTGCTTTGGAAAAACTCGAAACAGGATAAAATCTTTTATTTTCGCCTTACCGCTAAACGAGGGTTTAAACAAGAAAATCCGGGCGCTTTAATATTCTTCAACAGCTTCCTCTGCTATGGTGTTGGGGCGCTTTTTCAAAACGATAGGGGAGGTCGAGATATCTTCCCAAGCGTTAATCATTTCATTAAGTTTTGGAAAAGCAGTCAAAGGATAGATACTATCCGATAATTCCAATTCGAAAATCAAAGTTAAGCTTTCTGCTTCAGGAAGCAGGGTGCAGGAAAAGTAATTTAAACCACCACTAAGCTGAATTTTTTGGTTGAAAAATTGGTGTTGTAACTGATAACCCCTTGGAATTGGGATGTGGTAGGTGATTTTTTGATGCAAGGGAGCCCCTAAATCCAGCGGAATGTTTCTGTCCGTAGTTCGTATTTGATGAGCTTCAAACTCTACCGGAAGGAAGATGTTGATTTGTTCTGAATGATAGTCGGCCTCTTCTACTTCAAATTCAAATATTTCTTTGAGGGGTTCTTGTACTTTCTCCAGATTTAGTGCCCGGTTACTTATAATAGTGAAAAAGTGAGGGATCGTCCATTTTTTAATCTGGTAATTTTGTGGCTTTTCAGAGCGATGTTTTCTTCGTTCGTAAGCCGTAATGCCTTCCGAAATATATTCGTTTTTATAGGAGAATCTTCGTTGGTTTTCAGTGGAAATTTGGGTTGATTGCTCCATAAAATATCCCCTTCCGATAATCGGCTTGATTGTTTTGACCTGAGGTTGGGTTAAATGCTTTCCCGCATTCACTCCACATGCCAGTGGAAGCTCTCCCATCGTTCGGTATGGACTAGTCCCATCGATGAATATGCGCTGTCCATTAATTGAAATAATGGGGCAAACGTAATGATAATCTGTTAAAGTCGGGAAGTTTGGGTTGGCCAGAGGTTTTTGTCTGATAGAGGAGATATAGGGGGTGGCATTAAATCCAGCATGATGTGCCAGGCCCAAAATGGTCAGGTTGATATCTGCTGAATTACCGTCACGCCTATCCAATAATTCGGATGGGCCATCTGCTCTGGCAATCAATCGAAATTTATTATTCCACCTCACATGTTGCGTAACGTATTCATAAATCTTCTGCAAATTTTCTTCATCGGCAGCGGTAACTCCAATTTCCCGCAGTAGCTTTTCATATTCTTCCTGATGGCGGAGATAGAATTTACCAAATTTGCTCATAGAAATCAGGTATTGCTGTATGTCCTCCCAATCCTTAGCAACTTCTATTCGCTCGCCTTCATTTAAAAAAGGAGCGACTTCCATCAGATAAATGTTCATTCTTTGAAAGTAATTTTGAACATAGGTGGCATGAGCCACAGGTTTGATTGCGGGAGCCTGATGAATAATAAATTTCCGACGCTCAATATTGTAATCGTGTTTTACCTTCTTTTTGTCTTCTTGAATTTTAACACGAGCAGTCAGGCTTTGCTGGGAGGAGGTGTGAAAATCTAAATTTCCCCTTGGACTGAAATTATAAGTTAAATTTTCCGGATACTGAACCTGCAAAATAGACCAGAGCGTAGGAAATTCAGCTTGAAAGCTCCAATCCGGCAGATGAAGATTGTCTCTGTAATGGTAAGTATATTCGTATTCCAATATGCAAGGACCTGAAATTCCATCAATATTGATCGAATAGGCTAAATTAGTACGCGTATTGGCTTTTTTAATATGATGAATATCCGTCTTGATCGGAGAAAATTGTCCTTCTGATAATTTGTACCATTTTGATCTAAACTGATCGAGTTCACCCTCCGTGTGCTGAGGCAGTTTAATGATAAAATTCAATAAAGATTGGGCGGCTTCCATGTTCTGAATCAAAATTTGACGGTGAATGGTTACCGTGGCGGTTAACTTACCGGAGAGCGCTGTGGGTTTTATTTCAAAATTGGCCTGATCCCATAATATGGCCGCCTGATCCTGATGTAAGAAGCTGGAGACGCTGTCAGTAATTAGATTTTTATTGATAGTCCCAAAAGTAGATTCAGGAACATTGTTGTTGCCTGAAGCAAAGGCCAGCGCGGCTTGAGTGCTTATCAATATAAGGAGGAGCAGTTTTTTCATGAGATCGTGTACACAATATTACTTGAATATCGTAAATTTTTTATTGGTTTAATTATAAATATAGCATCTTATACTAATTTCTTTAATTATTGCAAATATCTTATTGAATCCTTTACCCCACTAATAAACAGCTTGTTTAAGTAGTTCGCTTGCCCGATAATGTGAGAATTATGCAAGTTGTAGACGGTTAGATTTTCTCTTGTCATTATGGGGGATTTTGCTGGAGAAGTTAATGGGGTTTTGTATCCAATTGTAGGTCAGTTGGTTGTGGGGTTTTATGATCGCTGATTTGAATATTTACCCTCATTTTTTTAGTATTTTCTTTTGGTTATTCTATATGAGTATCGGGCTGTAGTGCAAAATCAATTTTTTATGCTAATTGGATCGGGCTTAGGGTAATTTTATTCTTCCACCCTTTTTTGAATAAGCAGGATTATGGATTAATTCTGTTTGGAGTAGAGGTGTCGTTTGGGTTAGATCTATTCGACATGAGCCTAAAACCTTCTTTATTAGAAAAAAGAGAGCGTTGAATTATATTTTAATGAAATTCAACAAAGTGATGAAATTTGGATGATTTTTTGATGAGCTCAATGGCTGGTCTTTAGGCAGATTAGCTTTTTGAAAAATTATGTCATGTTAAATAAAACAAAAAAAGTACTATTTTCATTTTTAATTTTAACTTTTTCCACATTAAGCGCTTTTGCTCAATTACCGGTAGGGCAAGAGAAGGAAGAGGTGAAAAAAGATGAGCACGGTCGTCAAATTTTTGATGACAAAAAGGAACGTAAAGGGGTTAAATACAATCTTGTGCCTTTACCCTCTTATGACCCCGCTTCAAAATGGGGTATTTCATTGATTAATCTCATTAATTATTATCCCTCTAAAGGGGATTTAAAATCTCCGCCTTCTACCTCTGGCGCTATGGCGAATTACACCACCAACAACAGCTGGATGGCGGGAGTTTTTAATAAGATTTATTTGAAAGAAGATCTGTGGCGATTAACCGCATTTGGGTTTTATGGCGCTTTTAATACGGAAATGTATTTATCCACTGCTCCGGGGCAGGAGGAAGCCCCCATGGGATTAGCCAAAGTAACGACCAATATAGCGATCGGGAATTTCATGGTAGAACGGAAAATCTTTTCCAGAGTCTATTTGGGGCTGGGTTATCAATATAATGGCCGCCTGGTAGAAGGACGGGACTCCGCTTCACAAGAATTGCTCGATAAAAATCATTTTGGAGATGAATTTGAACATATGCACGGCCTGCGTTATGCATTGAGCTATGATACCCGGGATAATGTAAATTATCCATATTCCGGAATGATTGTAAAGGTGAGCATGGATCAAATGCTTGGCTCAGACAAGCAAAATATTTTTCTGGCCGATTACCGTCAATTTTTCACCTTAGGGGATAATGTGAGTAATGTGTTGGCTGTGCATGCATTTGGGAGGTTTATTTCTGCAGATGCTTCCCGCTCTTTTTGGTCTTCTTATGGGCGTGCCGGAGGCATCGCTCAACGAGGATATGAAACAGGACGATATAATGATCGAAACCTGGTGAATATGGAGGTCGAATACAGGAAGGAAACTCCCTGGCTGAATAGTAAATTGGGATTTGTCGCCGCTGTATCTACAGGTAAAGTTTTTGGAAGTAGCAAGCATTCCTCCGGTATGTCGAAGGATTTTAAGGATGCAGAATGGTTGCCTGCTGTTGCGGCGGGAGTTCGGTATAGATTGCTCCCATATGAGCGGTTGAATCTAAAATTTGATTATGCCTATGGCAAAACGGGCTCGGTATTTTATTTCGGCATCACGGAATCCTTTTAAATAAGGTAGCAGCCACAAATGCTGACTTTCGAGAGGAGCTCTCCAAGGATTTCTTCAGACTGCATCTTTTATTACGCCTTTTTCTCAGCGGGTGATATTTGCCTGTTGATTTAAAAAATAGGCTATAGTATGCTTTAAAATTTTGCGGTTGATTGAGGGCGTGGTTAAAACGTACCATCCGGCTTTACCCGAATTATTCACCGCTAAATTAAGTAATTCACCTTAACTTAATTATTATCAACTCAATAGGCTCATTTTTCCTGATTTTTTTATAGCCCAAATTTGGGCAAGCTTGCTTTCTCCTCATTCATCTGCTTCGTTGGAAAAAACTCGAAATAGGAAACTATTCCTTCATTTTTCCCGCCTTGCAGTTAAACGAGGATTTAAGCATGAATTTTTCGGCTTAATGAAAATCCGATTTTTCTTGAAAAACAAAAAATCCCCACTGGAAAGTGGGGATTTTTCGAAACGGATTATTGCTAATTGGCCTGATTTTTCTCAATGGTCAGATAGGCGGATTGTCGGTTGATGACTTCTTCCGCCATATTTCGGAGATAAGGGTAGTAGTTGGCATTCAGGAATCGGTATTGTTGTACATATTTGGAACTTACCGCTACCGAGTTTTGATTGATCTGGGTGAGCAGGGTAAGACTCCCGGCTTTATTAGGGAGTGCGATGCGGATATTTTCCGGAGGATTAGCGGCCTTTAGGTCCGTGGGAAGTACATAATTTAGGATGATTTGTTCGGAGTAAGCATAGTTCAAATCGAGCGGTAAATTTCGCTCTTTATCCGATTGAAAGGGATTTTCATCCATCGTTTTGATCGGGATCAAAGGGAGTAAATCCGCGGCTTCTGACTGGTAGGGAAGGCTGCAGGTGATTTTAGTTTGCTTAAATTGATGTTCTACCTTTAAATCCGCAATTTCCTCCTGATTAATATGGAATTTTCGGGCAATATATTCCGATACTCCTCCAGTGATGTTATCGATGCAATTGCCAATTAGACTAAGGGTCACCTGATATTGAGGATTTTCTTCGTTGAGGTTTAAGTACAAACTCCAAAGGGATTTACTTGGGGATTTGGGTTCTAGGTTTTCTATCCAGCTCGCTTTACTTTCACATACCAACGCCTGATTATTCCAGCAATCGGGATTGATATAGCCCATGGGTAAAGAGGGCTGGGTAGCATCCATAAAATGCCATCCATGTTCCGCTGGGATGCCCACAATAAAGGTGCTGAATTGATCCCGAAATGCGCCTACTTTCGTAATAAAGCCATGTTGGGTTGGCGAGGTGGCCATTAATTGGGCGTCCAGTCCGTAGGACTTTAAAATGGAATACAACACCAGATTGATTTCCGCAGAATTACCTTTCTTCTCTTTGGCTAATTGTGCCGGCGTTCTCCTGGCGGAGGAACTGTACATGTCATTCCACTGATATTTATTTTGTACTTCCCTTAAGATGAACTTTGCCTTTTCGATGCCCTCATAGTCATTGACGTTCACAGGCATGCTTTCCGCCAGGGAAGTCACTTTGCGCAAAAATCTATAATTGTTCCCGCTTTTCCGAAGTTCATTGGCCAGGTCCTGAATGTCATGCACATAAGATTTCATTTCAGTTCCTCCCATTGCTCCACTGGCAGGGTATTCCTTTAATTGAAGGGAAAGCTTATTGGCATAGTTGAAAGGATTGTCTACAAATCGAGCATTGGGGTCATAACCTTTGATATTTTCTAAAGTCCAGGTATTGGTGTTTTTATTGGCGTATTTTTCTGTCATTTCATTGCCTTTCATGACCATTTGATATTTCAGGTAAGAAGGCGCTAAAAAGGAAAAGGTGGATTTTAAAATGGGGTAGCGCGATAAATAATTCCATGGACCGATGAAAAAGAACCGCTTGGAGGCCAAAGTGTATTCCCACTCAATGATTGCACCTTTTTGTAATTGAGGGAAGATCAGGGAAACTTTACTTCTAAGTTCGGAAATTTCCGCTGTGGGCATTTGTTCCTTACTCAACTTGATTTTGGTATAACTTCCATCAGGCTGCGGAATGTGCACCAAGGCATTTAAGCTATGAATACTTTCCATATCCTGATGATGATAGAAAATGATTTCCACCTTTCCTGATTCCTCTACTTGATCAGTGAGTAATTTTCTTCGGAAATGTTTTTTATGGAAGACGGCAGGGCCAAAGGTAACTTTACAGTTTTGAAACAGTTCCACGGCGTCGGCTTCGGGTTCAAAATCTACCGTAATTAAGTTATGTTCTTCCTTGCTGAGCTTGCCAAATTTTGGGGCTTTGGCCCAGGAAGGGCTGGCCGTAAATAGTAAGCAAAAAATGTTGAAGTATAAAAAAAGGCGTTTCATAACACATGTCTTATTGTTTATTGGGATTATTTTTCAGTAGGATGACCTGCTCCTGCAAAGCCATGAGATCTTCTGATAATTGACGAAGAATGGGAAAAAATTCAGCCGGTAAAAAGCGTTGATTGTTATAAAAATGACTAATGGTTGTTAATGCGTTTCCCATATAGGCACTCTTTAAGGTGAAGCCGCCCATTTTATTGGGTAATAGGTACTTTTGTTCATCAGGTGACGAGAGGGGGACTATTGTTTTTGGAAATAATACATTGAATATTATTTTTTCACTTGCAGGATAGCCCAAATCTATCGGATAAATTCTCTCCTTGTCAGAGGCAAATGGATTTTTTGTAAAGGATTTAAAAGGGAGTACGGCTAAGGTGGATTCCCCTTCCGAATCATAAGCTGCGTAACATTCGATCTGAATCCCTTTCTCATTTTTTACTATGGAGAATTGTTCAATGTTTTCCGGCTGTATGTTGAGGCGGCGGGCAATATAACGCTTAGGCTGAGGGATGATTTCTTGCATCTTATGCCCATTAGCTCTTAATTTTATCTGGTATTTAGGCTGAGTCGCTTTCAGGTCAAGAACGATATTCCATAACACCTGGCTTCGGCCTTTATCCGAGAGGCTTTCGATGATCCATGGAGTTTCCGAACAACAAATGGCGGCATTTTCCAGATAATTGGGATTAATAAAGCCCGGGGGTAAATGCGGTTGGCAAGGGTCGATATAAGTCCACTCTTCATTAAGTTTGAGCCGGAGGAACATGGCCGAAAAGTTCGGCAAGAAAGGGTATTCCGGTTGTATTTTAATGTGTTGGGTAGGGGCGGAGAGGATCATTTCGGATTCAAAACCCTGTGATTTTAAAAAGCCAAATAGGCCTAAGGCCATCTCTGTATCATTACCGCTTTTCTTTTTTAAAAATGACCTTAGCGGTTGGCTGGCCGAATAAGAATAGGAATTATTCCATTTGAATTCATTTTTATACCAGTCGATGATTTTTAAGGCATCCCCTGCGATGGAATCCGGGAAATGAGTTTCGAAATATTTTTTATAGGCATGGGATTCGTTTTTATACTTAGGACTTTCCCCAGCCATAAAGATGTCGGTGACGATGGTATTGAGCTGTTGTGGTAGCCAAAGTGTGTCGATTGGGCTATTGGTAAAATGATTGGAATTCCCTTTTTTTTTCCGGGACACAGCCTGGAGTCTTCCTTGGTGTAAGGTCACGGAATTGGAATAATTTTGAACATTATCTAAGAAAGGAATATTTTGATTTTGAGCTTTAATGTTTTCCATTTCCCAGCGATAAAGCAGGCGGCCCTCATCACCTTGATATTTTTCGAGTAATTCCTTCCCCCGGAGCATAATGTGCCAGGGAATGCTGTAGATATTTACGGCGAAGGAAGATTTTTTAATCGGGTAGACGGAGGAAAAGTGCCAGGGGCCAATTCCCAAAAACGAGTAAGAGGAAATCGTATATTTCCACTCCAAAATGGCGCCTTTTTGCACCTTTGGAAATAATAGATTGACTTGTCGGTACTTATTGTCCAGATTTACCTCAATTATATTCTCAGGGGCAAGTTCCTTTTTTTGAAAAGTGCCGTCTCCTTTAGGGGTGTAGATCACCGCTTTCAGATCCCGGATGGACTCCAGGGATTTAAAGGCAAAATATTTGATTTTGATGTTTGCCGCCTCCCCATAATTATCCCGGAGGATTTTTCTTTTATAATGGTGTCGGTAGTGTATGCCATTTTCCCACCTGACCACACAATCCATTAATAATTCAAGTGCTTCAGATTTTTCATCGATATAATTTTCCGCATCCTTTGACTGCGACTGCGGGCAGGAAGGATGCGAAAAAATAAGGAAAATGCTTCCGAAAAGTAGCTTTAAAAATAAATGAAATTTTTGCAAACCGTTAATGATTAAGCGTCTGGATCAAGCTGATCTTTTGATTGTCATATTTGCGAATCTGATTTCTGAATTTCACATATTCCGAATAAAGTTCAGGTGCGTATTGCCCTGCTTTCAGATGATAGGTTCTATGGAAAATAAGTTGTTGGTCCCGGCAGGTGATGGCGCATTTATACCAGCCGAACTCACTTTCCAAATGAATTTCTTCCGGTAGTTTTTGGGCGGAATATTCCACCGGGATTTCCCATATGATTTCCTGCTCGCTGGAAAAGCCGTTAAAGAACATCATAGGGAAATGGCGTTCTTTGTCGATGATTTTTTTTCCTCCAGCGGACAATATTCCCGGACTGAGTAAAAGGCGATTCCCGGCTTTTTTCACAACCTGCGGAACGCTAAGGTCTAATTGTTCTTCAAAAGCGCAGCTTTCCTTTCGGTTTTCGATTTTCAAATCATTGATTTGGAAAGATTTTAGGGGTAATCGTTTATAATAGTAATCCTTGAGTTCACTTTCTTTCTTTTGACTGAGGTGTTCCAGATAATCATAATTTTGGCCCCGGTAGCTGCTGTGGAGGCTGACGGTTCCTTTGAGATGCTTATCAATGCTTATGGTCGCTTTATGTTCCTCCAGATTCTCCTCCGCTTTAAAGTTTTGAGTTTTGACCAGTTGGCTCTGCGCTCCATCCACCCATAAGGCATACCGGTTGCCGGTAAATGTTCCCAAATAGCCAGCGGGCAAGCTTGAGCTGGTGCATTCAATCCAGGTGGTGTCTTGTGGATGTGGAACGCCCAAAATCACATGATTGAACTGGTCCATAACCGGATCAGTTTCAAAAATGGTATTTTGCCTTCCGCCATACACCAGGGCAGGATGTGATTTAATGCCTGCATGCTTCAGCATGCCCATCGTCAGGGTGGTAAGCGCTTTACAGTCTCCGTAGCCGGTATCGAAAGTTTTGGCAGCGGTTTGGCTTTGATTTCCACCAATCCCCACCTGAATAGAGATATAGCGGGTATTGTCCTGCACCCATTCATAAATGGCCTGGATTTTTTCTTTTTCCGATTTACCTGCTACCAGTTGGTCTACTATAGCCTGAAGCTTTTCCGGGATTTCCTCCCGGCCCTGATTCAGCTCCGAATACCAATTTCCCAACATAGCCCAGGAGCTATTGGACCCTTTCCATTTTTCGTATTCAAAACTTTCAGGGATCAATTGCAGAACAGGGATTTGGTTACTTGCCGGAAAGTGCGACTCCCATTCTTTTTTGGGTGGCAGATTTACCGCTGACCACCTGATGGCTTCTATTTGTTTGACTTTCGAAAATTCGTTGCCCTCAAGCAATTGTTCAAAAGTCTCAAAGGCATAGTCTTGGGGATAGTTTACCACATAAATGGATTGATCCACCTGAACTTTTAATGCCTCCTGTGGCGTCCAGGGAGGGATACTATAAAATCCTTTTTTATATACTTTCTCATACTCCAGCTCCAGATGCATGGGGTATTTTGCCCGATTCATTTCTGCGTATTGCAGTCGGCTGTCGGTTACATCATTATTACCGGAAGCGCTGACGTCAATGATGTCCGCCTTTTTTAGTTTGAGTACCGTCTTGCCTCTGTCGTCCAAAATACGGGCATTAAAAGTGGTGATCTCCGAGTTTCGGTTATAATAGGCGTAATGCATGGCTAATTTTTCCGCCTTTTTGTTATAGATCGTTAGCACTTTTTTCTGGTACTCCCGCATGCTTTTAGAGGAGTTAATCTGTATATGAGTAGAGTCGTAATGAATCCTGGCATTGGTGTTTTCTACTGCCGGTTGCCGGAACCAAGCACTATAAGGCATTTTTTTGATTTGCCCAAAGGAAGAAAAGCAGCATGTAATTAGCATGCTGCTCAGGAATATTTTTTTACCGATCATGATTAGAGGGCAGTTTTAGTAAGGATTATTTCTTCTCCAAAAACCCGCAGGGCTTCGTCATACAAAGTTTTGAAGAATCCGAACTGGTCAGGCTCATATTGGCTATGACCCGTTTTTACTTCATAAATAAGCGTAATAACGTTGTTGGTAACAGAAGGAGTAAAATGAAAATAGGTCTTCTTATCCGGAAAGCTCACTCGGACAGGTTCCAGTTTATTTTCCAGTTTATATCCCTCCGGAATATGGATCTGGTACATATATTTATCCTTCATGGTACAGCCAAAATTCAGCGGAATAACCCTGTTTTCTTCCAGAAAATCATTGTCCTCTTCCTTGAAAGGAAGGGGGATGTAGATTTGTTCGCCCAATGCCCCGGCTCCTTCATCATACCGCAGGCTAATATTTTCTGTATATGGTTTGTAAATATGCTCCAGGTCTATACCCTCCACTGATTCCACTTCGAAATCGGGCAGACTACTGGTATAGGCTTCCAAAATTTCATCATTTTCTTTTCCCAGATGGTTACTTCTTTTGCGAAGGGCGGAGTAGCCTTTGGAAATTATTTTTCCTTCATAATGGATACTTCCGTCTTCCTGTGGCTTAATGGATAATTGTTTGGCGCTGGTCCAGCCGTGGCCGGTGGGGATATCGATCACCTGGCTATGTTTTTCTGCTAAAAGCTGTCCCCGATCAGATAAACAACGGAAAGGCACCTGCCCCAATGGCTGGAGTTTGGAAGTAGCATCGAGGAACAAGCGTTGGTTATTGAACGAAAGTAAGACGAGCGGATAATTATAATCTTCGATGATTGGAACGGCAAAATTCGGGCGACCATGGTCTCTGGTACTTACCAATACCGGCTTTACCATATAGCCTGCATGGTGCAGGAGTCCCGCCAGGAATAAATTCATTTCCGCTGCATTACCGGTTTGACTTTCGATGAATTTTTTAGGATGATTCACTTTGGTCGTCAGACGGTTTTTGCTATTCCATTGATAATTGTTTTTAACGTACTCGTAAATGGCGACCACCTGTTCCAAGGAATGTTCAGATTGCGGGGCAATGGATTCCAAAATGGCTTTATAGGTGCCTTTTTTGGCTAAATAATATCCCCCAAAATGGGCGTTATTCTCCAGTTCTTTAGAAATCTTTTCCCAGGAGTTTAGGAAGTTCTGAATGGAATTATCGCCCGGGCTTCTGTAATAATTAAGATTAAAGCGAATTTGCTGGTAAAAATCGACCAAAGCCGTGGAGAACTTTTGGGGCTTCAAAGCGGGTAGATTGTGATAGACATATTCATGGATGTTATTGACATAGTTAAGGGGTTGGCTATCGGTGCCGAAAGATATGGATCCGGAGGCAGTTCTACTATCAGCATGAAATGGGGCATGAAATCCCTGAGTAGGGGTGCTGAATTTGAAATATTCCGGAATAGTGGTCGTGTGTTTACTCCAAACCGTTGGGATGTTAGACTGAAAACGCCAGGTTTCAAGGTCATAGGCGCGGTCTGTCCTTAGGGTATATTCCAATTCAATAATGCTTCCTTCCTTCACATTGGGGAACATTATCTTTCTTTTAAAGTGAGTATCGGTTACTTTTTCTCTTAATATATTATCGTTGCTTAATTTTATTCTGGAAACTTTTCCTCCTTCTAAATTGTAGGTATATCCTTTGATATTAATCAAATCTTTTCTGCCTCCTGATAGATCGTAGATATCCAGTTCAATATTGGCATATTGGGTGCCGGCTTCTTTTTGAATTCTGATAATTTTGTGGTGCTTGAAGGAGCGCATCCAACCCAGATCTTTGGTATAGCTAATGATTTCATTTCCCTCGTCGTAGATGATAAGCGCATCATCTTCATTATCGACACCTTCAAAGGTTTTGGTAAATAAGGCTGCAGAGACTTTTCCCATTTTAAATTTGGGAAGTTCTTTCTCAGCAGAATAGCCGATGGTAGATATTAAAAATAGGGATAAAAGAAAGAAAAAATACTTCATGTTGGAGCTATTTTCGGTAAAATATCGCTAAAAATAATAATTATTTTAGATTATATGAAATATAGCAAATACAGCCTTTTTGATATTGCTATTTTATATTCATTCTTGATAAGTTTTTTCCTGAGGTTGGAGGTGGTGGATAAACAGCATCATTTTTTTCAAGAGCGTTGTAGAAACCGCAGCATTCGTACAAATTCAAATATTTGAAAGCGATTGGGGATTTCGCCTTTACAATCGGGGGGCGGTTCCTTCCAATTTATTGCGACCTTTTTTGTGAAAATCAGCCTAAATGTATTCACCGACAAATTTACCGATACCGCTAAAAGGTGCTATTTTCAGTTTAATGGGTTGTTTTTCTTTGATTATTAATTGCCAAATTAACCCGAATTATTCACCGCTAAATTAAGTAACTCACCTTAACTAATTTAAAATCAACTCAGTAGGATTATTTCTGCTGATTTTTTTATAGCCCAAATTTGGGCAAGCTTGCCTTCTCCTCATTCATCCGCCTCCTTGAAAAAAGCGTGCAATATGAAAAATTCCTCCATTTTCCCGCCTTGCAGCTCAATGAGGTTTTGAGCCTGAATAATTAGGGTTAACTCAATTGCTTCATTCTCTTAACGATTCAGGTAATCGTCTTTTAGTTTAATAATATAGCTTTTCAGATAATTTTGACTGCGCGAAGCGATACTGTCCTGAGTGGTTTTTTGATAAGTAATCCGGTTGGTCCTGAAGTCGTAGACGAGGTAATCCTCCGGGCATGCCCAGCCGATATGCTCCTGAGAGGAAAAGTAGGCGTATTGCGGGCTATAGGGATTCATCACATTTTTGCTAAAGGGGTATCGGTCGGAATCTATTTTTAGTTGTTTTAATAAGGTCTGGGTGACATCAACCTGCGAAACTAACTGCTCATTCATTTTTCCGCGGAATTCTCTTTTCAACGGTTCCCCATAAAAGATCCAGGGAATCAGCCGGTGCTGATAGGAGTCCAATGGCCAGTGCCGGGGGGTAATACCGGAGTGATCGGCCAGAAAGACAAAAATTGTATTGTCGTACCAGTCTTTTTCTCGCGCAGCTTCCAATAATTTCCCGATTTGATGGTCGGTATAATGCGCGGCATCCAAAATTTGGTTTCGGTCTTTTCCGTATTGAAAGTTGCGCAAGCTTTTCTGATCATAGGGCTGATGCGTGCTGATCGATAAGAGCAGCGTGTAAAAGGGTTGGTCTTTTGGGTATTGATCCACATCTTCCAGGAATTTTTGGAAATACACCTCTTCATGATACCCCAGCCCACCTTTGTTAGGATACTCCTTCAGGTTGGCCTGATCTACGATATGGTCCCAACCCGAGGTATACAGCCAGGCTTTAATATTGACATAAGAGAGTTGTCCTCCGTAATAAAAGGCCGAAAAATAGTTTTCCTTTTTAAGTTCCTGCGTAATGGAGGGAAGGTTTTTATGCTTGGAAAGCTGCCCGATAATAGAGGTCATCGGTTGCGCCGGATAGCCGGACTGAGTGGCGGAGATGCCCTGGTCGGTTCGGGAGGCCGAGGTGATGCAGTTGGAAAAGGTATAACCTTCCTTAATAATTTCATTCAGGTTCGGGCTTACTTCCGGAAATCCTCCCAGGGGTTCAATCAGGTCAGAAGTAAAGCTTTCCAATAAGAAAAATACGATATTGGGTCGGTCCTGTTGAAAAAGGTATATCGTGGTGTCTTTGGGGATGTCGACGAGTGAATGGAAAATTTCATTGGCTTCTTCCGGTTTCAAATAATGAGAAAATCGATTCCTGGAAGAAGTCTGCGCATTATTTTCAATGCTTTGGAAAAATCCCCAAGGGCCATTGATGGTGGCGGTATTGACAATGGCGTTTTGGCTAAAGTACACATCCGATTGCGAAATGGGAATGGCCCGTAGCAGTCCCCCACGCATGGCAGAGGCAATAATAAAGCCTGCCACCAGAAAAGAACTCAAGGCCCATGGCCAGGCGATCTTTGAGATCCGGGCTTTTCGCTTGATTAATTGGTGAAATACCCATCTTCCACTGAAATAGAGTAGGCAAAAGTAGAGGCTGGTGGTAATGATAATACCCGAACTGAGAGAATCAATAATAAGCCCGGGATTGGCCAGATAATCCAATACCCGATAATTGAGTCGGCTTTGCCATTCATCGAAGAGGGAAAGCTCCGCACTGCACATCAGACTGATCAGGCCAATAAGGAATAAATGATAGAACAATAAAAACTTTTTGATGGTGCCCTCGCCAGCGAAGAGGTTCATGAAAAGACCTAAAACCGTCGGGATAATGATTAAATATCCGGAAGCTGAAGCATCCAGGGGGAGGGCCTTCCAAAAGGATTTGAAAATTTCATCATTGGGAACGGTTTCAAAAGCATCCCAATTATGAAGTATGAAAATCGAACGGCAAAGGCCGAAAAACAACACCCAAAAAAGGAATAGTTGTAGGGTAAATACTATATTTGATTGAAACAAATTTTTACGCAGCTGATCCAAAGTTGGTATTTTTTATAATAGAGCAATGACATTTCTTTTTGGTTAATGTTGGATCCTCTATTAATAAGCTAAAAATAATCCAATGGTTTTCGGGAAATATTGGACCCCCGCCCATTTTTCTGTGCTTTGGCTGGTTTTTTGCCTGCTAAATGTCGGCTTTTGATTATATTTGCGAGCAATTTCAACACGTTACAAAACTGATGAATAACGAAATCTTAAATCGTGCGGCGGATAATATCCGTATCCTTTCTGCTTCCATGGTAGAAAAAGCAAAGTCTGGACACCCAGGGGGTGCAATGGGTGGTGCTGACTTTATTAACTTACTTTATACCGAATTTTTAAATTACGATCCAAAAGATCCACGCTGGATCAACCGCGATCGTTTCTTCATGGATCCGGGACACATGTCTCCGATGTTGTACAGCCAGCTTCATATGTTGGGGCACTATAGCATGGAGGATTTGAAAAATTTCCGTCAGTGGGGAAGCCCAACTCCAGGACACCCTGAAGTGGACTTGGACCGAGGTGTTGAAAATACTTCCGGACCATTGGGTCAGGGACATGCCATGGCAGTAGGTGCAGCGATTGCAGAGCGCTTTTTGGTAGCACGCTTTGGCGAGTGGATGGCACACAAAACTTATGCTTTCATTTCCGATGGAGGTATTCAGGAAGAAATTTCTCAGGGAGCAGGTCGTATCGCAGGTCACTTAGGCTTGGGGAACTTGATCATGTTCTATGATGCCAACGATATTCAGCTGTCAACAGAAGTGGATGAGGTAACTTCTGAGGATGTTGCTAAAAAATATGAAGCCTGGAACTGGCATGTTGTTACCGTAGAAGGTAACAATGTGGAGGCCCTTCGTGAGGCATTGGTTGCGGCGAATGCGGATGATCGCCCTTCTTTGATCATCGGTAAGACGATCATGGGTAAAGGAGCGGTAACCGCTGAAGGCGAAAGCTTCGAGCGCAAAGTTTCTACTCACGGTCAGCCATTGACTGCTGCAGGTGCTTCTTTGGATAAAACCATCGAGAACCTGGGAGGTGATGCTGCGAACCCATTCGTAGTATTCGAAGATGTAGCCGCTTTCTATGCGAAAGTATTGGAAGAAAAAGCAGATTACGCTTCAGAGAAAAAAGCAGCACAGGCAGAGTGGGCGAAAGCACATCCCGAATTAGCAGCGAAGTTGGAGCAATTCTTCTCCGGTGAGGCTACTGCGATCAATTGGGAATCTATTGAGCAAAAGCAAGGTGTTGCTACGCGTGCAGCTTCTGCAACCGTATTGGGTCACTTGGCAGAGAACGTAGAAAACATGATCGTTTCTTCTGCGGATTTGTCTAACTCAGATAAAACAGATGGCTTCTTGAAGAAGACCACTGTATTGAAAAAAGGAGACTTCTCTGGTGCTTTCTTGCAAGCAGGGGTTTGTGAATTTACCATGGCGGTAATTGCAAACGGTATTGCATTGCACGGCGGTGTTCAGGTAGCGGTAGCGACTTTCTTCGTATTCTCTGATTATATGAAGCCAGCCTTCCGGTTGTCTGCATTGATGGGCTTGCCAGTGAAATATATCTGGACACACGATGCTTTCCGCGTAGGAGAGGATGGTCCTACTCACCAGCCAATCGAGCAGGAAGCACAGATCCGTTTGATGGAGAAATTGAAAAACCACCACGGTGATATGTCTTTGTTGGCTTTGCGTCCTGCAGATGCTGATGAAACCACAGTGGCTTGGAAAATGGCGATGGAGAACACCAAGACGCCTACGGCTTTGATTTTCTCTCGTCAGAACATCAAATCTCAGGTTTCCTACACGGAAGCTTTGGGTGCTGAGCGTGGTGCTTACATCGTGAAAGATGTGGAGAATCCAGATGTAATTTTGGTAGCTTCCGGTTCTGAAGTAGCGACTTTGGCGGATGGTGCTGGAAAGCTTGAAGCCGACGGATTGAAAGTTCGTATCGTTTCTGCTCCTTCTGAAGGTTTGTTCCGTACGCAGGATAAAGCTTATCAGCAAGCAGTATTGCCAACGAACGTTCCTACTTTCGGTATGACGGCTGGTTTGCCTGTAACATTAGAAGGCCTGGTAGGTCCTTTCGGTAAGGTATTCGGTTTGGATCACTTCGGTTATTCTGCGCCTGCAGGGGTATTGGATGAGAAATTCGGTTTCACTGGTGAAAATGTAGTGAAGCAAGTGACGGAATATTTGGCGGAAGTGAAAGCCTAATATTTGCGTTCATAAGATATAAATAGTAAAGCCCGCTGGTTTCTCCAGCGGGCTTTTTCTATGCTTTTCATTCGATACAGGTAAGTTATATTGACTCCTCCTTGATTCAATCTATAGTCTGTAGTTTTTCGATATCAAATCTTATTTAACATAAAAACGAAAAGCTCATCGGTGAACGGTGAGCTTTTTTTGCTTCCCGATAAGGGTAGTGGGGCAGTACTTCTGAATCCTACCGGCTTTCCATTTAAAAGGGGTGATTTCTGAATTAACATCTGCGAAGATAATAGCCTAATCAAAGAATTATAAATTTATAATTAACATCAGTGGAGTGTGTCTTTATTCTATAGGTGTAAGTTACTATTTAGTAATGATTTATAAGGTTTAAGATGATTTTTCGTCAAATATTATGGTTGATTTACAACATTGAATTTGATTTTTTCAATATAAAATTTAGTGAATTGTCCCTAACTTCGAAGCTGACTAAATTTTAAACCTATATTATGAAAGCTTACTTTTTTTGGTTCAGCCTGTTGATGATCAGTCTGACACAACTTACCTATGCCGCTGAGGAAGAGCGGCCTTTTATTATCACGATAGAAATCCCGGAAGACAGCAAAGATTTTTTTGTAAAGATCAAGGGAGATGTAAATGGCTCCGGTGCCAGTGATTATACCATTGATTGGGGAGATGGCACCACAACGTCAGGAGGTAGCTCCTCGGAGGAAACTGTCAATCATACCTATGCCACTGCGGGGGAATATCAGGTGAGTATGAGCGGGAAGTTGCCACAGCTTACTTTTAGTAATTTTTCTTATGCTCCTGATGATTCAGAAAAAATTAATGCTTCAAGAGTCAAGCGGGTTGAGCAATGGGGAACAAATAAGTGGTACAGTACCGGCTATATGTTTAAATCTGCTTCTAATCTTTTAGAGATGACCGAAGAGAAACCGGACTTTTCTAAAGTTGAAATGATGAATTCTATGTTTAGTGAGGCAACTAACTTCAACCAAGATCTGAATTCTTGGGATGTAAGTAATGTAACTAATTTGGCGTTCATGTTTCGAGATGCTATTAGTTTCAATGGGGATATTAGTTCGTGGGATGTTGGGGCAGTTACAAATATGCCCGGAATGTTTGATGGAGCTTTGGCTTTCAACAGAGAATTGAAAGATTGGGATGTGAGTAATGTGATTGATATGAGCTTTATGTTTGCAAATACTAGAGATTTCAATCAGGATATAGGAATGTGGAATGTTGGGAGTGTTAAGAGAATGCCTTTAATGTTTTCAGCTTCGAATGCTTTTAACGGGGATTTAAACCAATGGAATGTTAGTGAAGTGGAGGATTTGAGTGAAATGTTTTCATTTTCCAAAAACTTTAATGGTGATTTAAGTAATTGGAATTTGGCAAGTGCTGAATACATGGGGAGTATGTTTCGCTTCGCGGAAAAATTTAATCAAGATCTTAGTTCATGGAAAATCTCTAATGTGAAAAATTTAGCATTCATGTTTGAAAATACACAGGACTATTCTCCCTACTTGAGTGACAAATTATGGGATAGTTGGTTTAGACAAGAATTAAATG
Source organism: Persicobacter diffluens (assembly GCF_036244895.1). Classification (NCBI taxonomy): domain Bacteria; kingdom Pseudomonadati; phylum Bacteroidota; class Cytophagia; order Cytophagales; family Persicobacteraceae; genus Persicobacter; species Persicobacter diffluens. The sequence continues at coordinate 1,891,900 of NZ_BQKE01000001.1, read as the reverse complement.
AAAATGTGAGATTTTACGCCCCAAAATATTACTGTAATGATTTATCCTTAGAGAAGAGACAGATAATTATAGATAATAATTTTTGGGATATTAGTGAGATTATAAAAGAGTGTGGAAAAATCGTTTACTGCTTTAAGGAAGAAAAAATAAATTCAGATACATTATTACTTTTCCTAGGTCACCTTAGTGGGAAGTTAAAGGAACCTAGTTTTTATCCCCAAAAAGAAGGGGCTGAATTCTTGGGGTGGTCTATTGATCTTGATAATTATCCGATTGTACTATGGGACTTTGATCAAAATACTTTTACTGAAGATGAAACCAATTTATATCCCGTGTTTTTTACAGAATCTTTTCCTCCAAGTGGAGAGGGAACAGAGTCCAACCCTTATCTGATTTCTAATTTGGCGGAGCTTCGTTGGTTGTCAGAAGGGCTTGAAGGTGGCTTGTCAGATGCGGAAAGATGGCAGGCGGGGACGTATTATGAGTTAAGCCAAAATATCGACGCCATAGAAAGCCGAATTTGGAATGAAGGAAAAGGCTTTGCTCCCATAGGAAATGAGGAAGTCAGCTTCCGTGCTCATTTTAATGGAAATGGTTTCTCCATTCAGTCTTTGAGAATAGATGATTCGAATAGGGATAATATAGGTTTTTTCGGAAGAACAACAGGTGCTGATATTCGCAATCTGTCTTTGAAAGATTATAATATAAATGGGGGTACAGGAGTGGGAGTTGTCGGTAATGCTTATACAACTGCCATAGAAAATATTAAAGTGGAAGGTTACCTGCAAGGGAATGATCGTTTAGGGGGTGTGGCTGGTGTTTTAATCAATAGTAAAGTATCTGATGCCAAGGCTCAAGTTGAGCTCAATGGTACCAATGAAGTAGGTGGATTGGTGGGTTATGCCAATTATGTGTGGGGGGCAGGAGGTTATTCCACTGACATTAGAAATGCATCTGCGCATGGAATTATTAATGCGAGCAGTTATGTTGGTGGTTTGGTGGGAGATGCCCAGAACGCCAATATTGTGAACAGTTATAGCAACGTATACATAAAGGCAATCAGCAATGTAGGGGGAGTGGTGGCAAGAAATAATGCCGGTAGAACAGCGCATGTTTATGCTGCAGGCTTGATAAAAGCCAGCGGCAGTAATATCGGTGGTGTGGTAGGGGTTAATACCACCGGTTTATTAGTGGAGAACGCCTATTGGGATAAGGAAACCACTGGTCAAAGCAGTTCACCAGGTTCCAATGCCTCTGCGGGATTGGCAACGGTTGATTTTCAATTGCAATCTAATTTTAACGGCTGGGATTTTGAAAATCTTTGGGGGATCGGCAGTGATGGAGAAAATATTCGTCCTTTCTTCCAAAAAGATTTAATAGCGATCACGGTATCCAAGGAGGGCAATGGAAATATTGAGGGGCCACTTTTTGCTACCGCAGGTACTGCTGTTACTTTAAAAGTTGTTCCGGAAGAATTTTATGAAATAGATCAAATTTTGGTTGATGGTGAAACGAGGGAGTGGGATGAGCAAAATGAGTTTATGATTGCCAATATTCAACAAGAGGTTCAGGTGAATGTGCGCTTTAAGTTGAAAAGCTATATAGTAACGGCCACGGTGAATGAAGGAGCAACGATTAGTCCGGAGGAAATCAGTGTTACGCATGGGGAAGATCAGAACTTTACTTTGACCATGCCGGAAGACTATGAGGTAGTAGATTGGAAGGTAAATGGTTTTTCTCAGGGGCATTATAGCAAAGATTTTCTCCTAGAGAATGTGACGGAAGAGACCACTGTCGAGGCGGAAGTGGTGCAGACCTTTGCCTTTACAAAAGATGCGGGTGATCATGGAGTGATCAGTCCCTTTATTGATCGTATTCGCAAGGGTTCCCAATTGTCAATTCAGATTTATGCCCTTGAGGATTATTTATTGACGGATGTGTTGATCAACGGAGAAAGTGTCGGGGCAGTGAATTATTATGATATTTATCCTGTAGTGGAGGCAGTAGACGTCAAAGCGATTATTGTTCCTGCAGCATATCAAATTACCGTAAGCCAAACCGAAAACGGTACCATCTCTCCGGAAACTACCTCCGTAGCCTTTGGCGATTCCCAAACTTTCACAGTCACTCCGGATACCTATTACAAAATTGTGGATGTGTTGGTAGAGGGCGAATCCGTAGGAGCAGTAAGCACTTATACTTTTGAAAATGTGGTAGAAGATTATACAATCACCGCCCTTTTCGATCGTATTTTGTCCAATGAGCTACAGACGGAAATTAAATTTTACCCAAACCCGTCCCAAGGTCAAGTCTTCATCGAAGGACTGCAAACCACAGGAGAGGTGAGGATATTGGATCTTTCGGGAAGAGTAGTTTTGGAAACAAAAGTTTCAGAAGTGGCTTCACAGTTTGACATCAGTGCACTGGGCACCGGTATCTATCAACTGGTGATCAATGGTCAGGTGATCGGGAAATTGATGAAAGAGTAGAATAATAGACCGGAAATCCTGTTTAACATAAAAAAGCTCATCGGTGACCGGTGAGCTTTTTTTGGATGGAATGTTATTGGAGGATCAATACCTTAATTGATGTGATTGATTTTCAAATGGAAATAATCTTCGGCCTCTAGGATATCAAAATCAAGTTCAATTTTCTTTTTGAAGAAAGGCGCATTCAACACACAAGTGTGATATTCACCATTCTCTCCACAGAGGTCAATATTGATGGCTTCAAATTTTCGGACCAGTTCCTCATTTAATCGCTGCCCAACCACCGGGCTTTGAAAATAGGCTTTATAGGACAGGGAGCAGATCACTTCAAAATCTCTTTGAATAAATTTTTCCAGTAGCTGCTTTCGGTCATGTTCCCATAGGGGAGTGTCCACTTCAACCAATCCTTCAGCGCATTGCCTGATCCAGTTGGGGGCGCCATTAATGGTAGAAATATCGCCGGTAATCAAAACCTCAATACCTTCATCTTTCAACCGGGCAATCGCCTTACGGTAGCTGTCGGCATAGGGTTCGCCAATTTTCACAAAGTCATGGTCTATACCAATGGCAGCGGACTGTGCCTCCATCAAGCCCAAAGGATGGGCGATAAAATCTTTTTTTACCGCAGGCACAAAGGTGACAAACTTTACTATTTTGTATTTATTCATTGACTCATAAAGGGCCATGGCAGAATCTTTACCGCCCGTCCATAGAACTACTGCGTTTTTCATTAAGCTTTTGAAAGGGATAAAAAAAATATAAGGCCAAGATAGGCTTAAAGTGTTCAAATAAATACCATTCGGCTCAAAACCTTTTGGTAGATCATTATTTCGAAGAGTATTTTTGGCCTAAAAGCATTAGGGAGGAAGGTTGTTTTTTTGAAATAAAAGGGAATTTTCTTATTTATTTTTATATAAAATTTAAATTTTATATTTTTATTAAAATTTTTTTATGAGATTCCTATTATTACTTTTTTCGTCTTTATTTTCTTTTGGTGCCATGGGGCAGACAGGTTCTTTGCCCATTGGTCATTACCTGTTACCTCATCAGGTGATTTACGGTTATTTGGATCGTGATTATGTGGAGGATAGTTACCCTTTTCTTGGTTTCAATTATTTTTTGCATGCCCTTCCTGCGGAGGTGTATACGCATGGCCCTATTTTGAAAAGGGAGGTCATGGTAGACATGCGAAAGAAAAAGGTGAGGAATAATTCATCTGCCATTTATGATGAGCCTGTCCATTTTCCATTAGTAAATCTCCGGGCGGTTAAGGTGGGGAATGATTCTCTGATTTACAGCAGCTATCTCCCTCATCCCTATGAAAAAAATGGAGCAAAAGGGGCTTTACTTCTGCATGTAACGGATACGGAGAAATTTTCTATTTTCAGAACGCCGGGAAAAGAAGGCAAATCGCATTACCATTATTATTTTGGTTTGAAAGGAGATCTCGGTGTTTTTCCTTTATATGTGAAGAACAGCAGGGATAAAGAGAGCAGATGGTTGGACGTATTCGGTGATTGCGTTTCCGTGCGCCAAAAAATTAAAAGTAGTCAATATGCCTATTTGGCGGACATCCCTAAAATGATCAGTGAATATGAAGCCTATGCCTGGCCGAATAAAATGGAATACTATGACCAATATTGGAGAAGTCTTCGAAGTCCGGAGGGTGCCGTATTTTATGGAGCGTACAAAATTATAGATGAACGAATGAGTTTGGTGATTAGAACCATTCAGGAAGATGTTTTGGTCGAGATTCAACAAATGGATATTCCCTATGATATGGAGGGCCTTGAGCGTTTAGCGCATAATGAACGGTATAAAAAAAGAAGCTTTTATTATCCGGATGGGATTACTTTAAGACGGGAAGTTTTGTTCAATGAGAAAGGGCAAAAGCGTAAGGAGAAAACTTTTTATCCTGATGGTAGCCTTCATTATCATATGGTTTATGGGAGCAAGGGAGGCTTTTCTTTTAAAGAGGTTAGGTTAGCAGATGGACAATCGCTAGCCATTGCCGAGCAAAAAGCAGGATTGGTGGAGCATTTTCAAGATTCCATTAGGGGCATTGAAATTTCCAGAAAATATAGTCAGGGGGAATTAGTGGGATCCTACTTTCCGTATCAGGATGGACAATGGATTAATCAATTAGTGGATAAGAGGCGTTATGATAAATTTGTAAAGGGTTTAATGAAAAAACTAACAGAATATAAAATTCCATCTCAGCTATCGAATCAGGACACTAACGGACTAGGAGTATCCATTTTCCTTTTTGATGAGATGGGTGGTGCAGTTTCAACAGAAGCCCCTTTGATCTCCAGTCCGTTTCAATCTTTTTTAGTATCCAAATTAGAGGAGTTATCCAGTCCATCGCTAAATGTCACTGCACAAACCTATCCTTATTATACTGAACACCTTTTTTTATTCCATTATCACTCATTTTATGGAGAGTCCCTCATTGATTTGGAATTGAATCAACGCAGGCAATCCATTGGGAGATTTCCGCAAAATCACTCCTTACAGCAGCAACAATTGAATAATATGTGGATAAATCAAATGAAGCCACACTTTAGTCCGGTTTCATTTTAGGTGAACATCAATTGATAAGAGGGTGTTTGAAAGCCAAAATTCGAAGCCGGATGGTGTGCTTTGGATTGATTCCGCCCCATAAATAGTCGGACTTAAATTTTTTTTTACAATATTTGAAATCCGATGAAAAGAGTAACACGAACCAAGGAAGAGAAGCTAGCTATTCTAAAAGAATGCGAGGAAAGAGGAGTAGAAGAAACTCTAAGTAAGTATGGAGTTTATCCAGCCACCTATAAAAATTGGGTGAAAAAATATGAAACCATGGGAGAGGCAGGTTTCACTCGCGGGATGACTATACCTCAATTAAAGGAGATAAAGCGTCTTGAGAAAGAGAATGCCCTATTAAAGGAAATCATCGCTGAAAAGGAGCTTGAATCCAAAATGAAGGATGAGCTGCTAAAAAAGAAATATCCTCAGACGAAAGGGCGGAAATAGCACGAAAATACACTGGTCTGGGGCTAAAACGAGATAAAGCTATTTTGATTGCCCAAATAACAAAACACAAATACTATTACCAGCCTATTAAAGATCGTAAACATATAGGCAGAAAAGCCACTACTACAACTCAAAAGGGGCATTCGGTAGTACCCAATGAGGATGTAATAGGGCAAATTAAGCGCTTAAAAGAAGATCCAATCACTAATTATGGCTATCGTATGATGACCAGTCAATTGAAGCTTGAAGGATATAATATTAATCATAAAAAGGTTTTCCGTTTGATGAAGGACGCAGATTTACTTCAGGAAAAAAGGAAGGTTAGTGATAAAAATTACGTCAAATATCGCTGTGTATGCCCAGAACGCCCATTGCAGGTTTTAGAAATGGATATTAAAATGGTTTGGGTAACAGAGCATAGGCGTCATGCTTATATATTAAGCATTATTGATACATTTACAAGAGTAATATTAGATTGGTCGGTTGGCTATCAAATGGATCAAAAAATGGTCATTAAAGCCTGGGAAAGGGTAATAGATAATTATTTGCAACCAAATGACTTATTGAAACAGGATCTTCATGTTGAATTAAGGAATGATAATGGATCTCAATTTAGCGCTAAAAGCGTTCAAGAATTTTTAAGGGAAAATAGTATTCATCAAACCTTTACACATCCTTATACGCCCCAGGAGAATGGCCATATTGAAAGCTTTCATAGCATTCTTAAGAAGGGCTTGGGACAAGCGCCATTTTGGAACTTAGAGGAATTAAGAGAAAGGTTAGAAGTGTTTTATGAAAAATATAACAATGTTAGATTACATGGGTCAATAGCTCATCTTAGTCCCAATTTGTTTTGGAAGGCGTGGGAATATGATTTGATTGAACGCACAGTAATAAACGAGCGAAAGGTGAAATTTAGACTTACAGTACCCCATAGTCAACTTTCGGGGATTATGAGTCAGAGAGAAGTTCTTTGCTCAAATATACCGACCCTAAATGGGGAGGGATATTTGAATGAGGATGTGAATGGGCCCAACACTCCAAATTCATTACAACCTTCGGTAAATTAATCGCCGTCGATCGTTCTTTGCTAACACAAACTTATAATGGAAAAATAGACCTCACAAGAGGCAAAATCAAAAAAGTCCGAAAATATGGGGGCTAAACCAGGATACGCTTTAAGATTAGAAATTTTATTTATTGGTCTATGGATTTTTTTGGTATACCCCCGATTCAACCCCTGTTATTTTATGGGGGCAAAATATCTGGATATGTTTTGATTGGTTTTTATCTTAAAAAATTGCTCAACATGCCCTCCTTTTCGATATGGTGGAAGGATATTTCTTTTTGGTTATTGATAGGAGGTATTTTAATCATATTGACTTCTCTTAAATTTTTGGGAAATTCATTAAGCTTCGGTCTCCCCAGGGAACAGACAAAGCTGAAAACCAGCGGGCTTTACCGATTTAGCCGTAATCCGATTTACCTGGGACTTTATTTAATATTATTTGCCTCGGCTTTGTCATTGCACCTTTGGTGGGCATGGGTGATCGCCATTTTTAATATTATAATCTATCACCGAATCATTCTGGCAGAGGAATTATTTCTGGCGGAAAAATTTGGCGAAGCGTACCATAATTATTGCAAGTCCGTCCGTCGTTATTTGTGAGGAAGCAATTAATTTTGATTCCTTATTTGTAACGAAATTGAAATTTCAATTTGACTTTTAACAAATAGATAAATTTATTGCTTTAACTTTGAGAAAATTGCTCATCAAAATTCCCATTCAATGAAAGTTATCCGCTTTGTGCTCAAGAATAATTTCATGGTATTGTTTTTCATGCTTTGCTTCATGTTATTATCTCAGGCCGCGGTATTGCCGAACGGGCAAATCATGCGATTCTTTTTTCCGCTAAGCTTGATTTTGGTGTCTATGGGCGCTATCATATCCATTAGTCCGGACCGTAGAAGAAAAATGTATGCCTATATTCTGGGTGGAGGAGGAATCATTTTTCAGGTGATCGGTTATTTTGTAGAGAATATTTGGTATCAGGATATCTATCTGCTTTATACCATTGGCTTTTATACTTTTATTCAATGGCGGGTATTGAAATTTTTGTTAAGCACGCCAGAGGTCAATCAAAACACGTTCTATGCGGCCTTTTCCGGATATATGCTTATCGGGATTAACTGCGCGCTCATCATGATTGCGATTATGATTACTATCCCGGATGCTTTCAATAATATGGATCCCAGTGATTGGAAAGATTCTTTTTATTATTCCTTTATGACCCTGACCACAGTGGGTTATGGAGATATTACCCCTCAGCATCCACTGGCAAGGGTGTTGAGTATGTTTTTGGGAATGGCCGGTCAGTTTTATCTGGCGGTGGTGATGGCTTTGTTGATTAGTAAATATTCTAATTCTAAAGGTACTCCGTGATTTTTTACATTTGTGGCAATACCTGTATTTTCAAGGTATTGAGGCGGTATACAATGAAATTATAAAAAGTTGAAATACTGAATCTAAGCGCTAGGAGAAAAAATTGTATATCGAAATAGTAAACCACTAAAATGCATAAAAGAAAATCGAAAGTATAATCTCCAAATAATTTGATTTTCTTTCAATCATTACATGCTCAGAACAAGTGCATAATTTTTTCTTTTATTAACCAAAACAACCTATAAAAATCGTGAAAAATTTTATTCTTTTAGCATTGTTGCTATGCAATAGTGTATCTCTTTATGCCCAAAAAAATCTGCAAATGGGCCCCATGATAAAAATCGATAAGGAAAAATATTGGGCTGATTTAGAGCATATTTCCACTACAGCCAAAGGTAGCTATTTTGTCTTAGTCCCTATTGAAAAACTTGTTCACACCACTGGTATTGTCATTGGGTCTAAACATGCGGAACTTTTGGGTAGATTTAATCCTCAAACGATGGTTATTGAGCAGGTTGCTCCCATTCCGGATTTACCAGATATGAACAGTAAATTGGAGTTTGTTGTACAGCAAGGGGAGTCCATCATTACTTATCTTTCTGTAAAAGATAAGCGAAAGGATAAAATTAGACTATTCGCACAAAAGATCAATAGTAAAAATTTAGCCCCTAATGGGCGAGCGAAGGAAGTATTAGCTGTCGATTTTCCTGAAGATAAGTTTAAACACATCAATTTTACGCATGAATTTTCGCCTGATAAATCACAGCTGCTCGTAAGTTATTCTTTAACAGATAAGAAAAATTACTTAGTGAGTTTTGGGTATTTGGTGTTAGATGACCAACAAACTGCAACAAACCGTTGGGCGAAGTCTTTTCAGATGGAGGATGGTATTTATAGCATGGATCAATTCCGGATTGCCAATGATGGTACGGTTTATTTACTGACGACTTATTATCCGAATAAGAAAATGGTAAAGAAATCTACAGATTTGGAGAAAAACGGACTGCTGTCCAATAGTCGGTCCTTTGTGATTGAGCCTAATTTTGAACATCGATTGATTAGTTTTGGACAGGGAGATCAGCTCACGATAACGCCTATTAGTTATCAGGATAAATTTTTAATTACAACAGATATCATTACCACCGCTCAAGGGTTAATGGCGATGTCTTTTTTTGGAGCGCATGAAAGTACGGTACCTGAAGGAATGGTTGTGCTTAGCATGAATAAAAAAGGGGAAGTTTTACAACAGGATGCTCAGGTTTTACCGGGAAGTTTCAGCAAGCCTAGTAACGAAAAAAATAAGACAAAAGGATTTCTCTCTACCGGAAAAAGGTTTAGGGATTATCGGTTTACCCTAAATGAAGTCTTATACAAATCAGATGGTGGTTATGTGTTTTCCGGAGAACGTACGATGACGCATGTGATTTCACATAAAGATGGAAGTGGGAATGTCACCCTTGAACAAATTGATCATACGGATGACATTGCTTTACTCGATATTTCGGCTCAGGGAAAGATCAATGCATTTCATCGTATAGAGAAGGCACAGGAGGCTTCAGGAGTTGCCGGATTAATGGCTTCCTATAAATTAATGGAGCAAAATGGGCAGTTATTTTGTTTTTTTACCGAATTGAATAAGAAGACGGTAAAGTGGGGGAAATGGACCAAAACAGAGGCGATAATGGTCCGGATAGATCAAAATGGGCAAATGAATCGTTCCGTACTTTTCGATGCTGATCAGGCAGATGTCACAATAAAAGCGAATGATACCTTCCTTACCGATAGAGGCGATTTTGTTTTTCTGGGGGCCAAAAACATCAAGAATTGGAGGTTTATACGGTATAATCCTGATAGCAAATTGAGGGCTGAAATTGAAGATGAAGAGTAAGCATTTCTATGGAGAACAATGCTTATAAAAAAAGGCTGCCTCTGATAGGGCAGCCTTTTGCGACTAAACTAATCTATTTGCTGTTGAAGATTATTCAATTTCAAGATCAAATACCATTCGGGCTTGTGGTCCTTCAATGGCTTCCAGTCTTTGAAGTTCCTCGGCATAATTGGCAAAGGGTCCGAAGCGGTATTCCACCATTTTGGATTGCACCTCATCATTCAGGTTTTCAAATAGCATTTGAAACTTATCCTTTACCTCCGGACGGTAAGAGATTTTATATTCTTCCAGTCCCGCTTTATCTGCAGCAATTTCAATTGCTGTTTCCATGCCACCCATGACATCTACCAGCCCCAGTTCCTGCGCTTTCGCTCCAGTCCATACGCGTCCACCGGCAATTTTCAATAAATCTTCCTTTGACATCTGACGGCCCTCAGCCGCTTTGGAAGTAAAGATTTCATAGCCTTCATTTACACCACTTTGAATAATTTGACGCTCATAGGCGGACATTGGACGAGTAGGGTTGCCTAAATCGGAAAACAATCCGGTTTTAACAATGTCATGACTGATCCCTATTTTATCATTAAGGAATTCCTCAAAATTCATTAATACGGCAAAAATGCCAATAGAGCCGGTGATGGTGTTTGGCTGGGCCACGATGGTGTCTGCTGCCATGGAGATATAATATCCACCGGAAGCGGCATAATCCCCCATAGAGGCAATCACGGGTTTCTTTTCACGGGTCAGCAATACTTCCCGCCAGATCATGTCCGACGCTAAAGCACTACCTCCAGGGCTATTTACCCTCAACACTACAGCCTTCACCTTATCATCTTTTCTGGCTTTGGCCAATTCTTCCATCAGGGTCTTTGATCCGATGATCTTTCCTTCCTTGCTTTTGCCCGTTTGGATTGCCCCATCAGCATAAATAACGGCAATTTTATCCCGGCTGGTATTTACTTTGTTTTTGACACTGCTATTGTAACGGCTCAACCCAACAAATGGAATTCTGTCATCTTCTTCTAATTCCATGAAGGCTCTTAATTTAGCATTGACCTCATCCTCGTACAATAAGCCATCCACCAATTGGTATCGCATTGCATCCTGAGTGGATCGAACCAAAAGGCTGTCGGAAATATTATGAAGCGCAGTCGGGGCAATCTTTCGGCCCTTGCTTATGCCTTCTAGCATAATGTCATTTACACCTCCAAGTAATTCCTGGTACTGCAGGCGGTTTTCCTCACTCATATTCGTTCTGAAATAAGGCTCTACCGCACTTTTAAAATCTCCGACTCTAAAGATTTCGGCCTTGATGCCGAGCTTGTCTAAAGTACCTTTAAAGAAAGAAATATTGGCGCTTAATCCTTTCAGTTCCATTCCCCCGACCGGGTTCATATATAAGCTATCTGCAGCGGAAGCAACATAATAAGACAATTGGCTATAATAAGGAGAGTAGGCAAATACCGGTTTATCACTCTCATTCTTAAACTCAACCAATGCTTTATGTATTTCCAGGGCGGTGCTGGGGCCGGCGGAAATCATCGGCGCCTCAAGATATACAGCTTTAATTTTGTCATCCTCGGCCGCATGCTGGAGTGCTTTTTTTATTTCATTTAAGCCAATTGGTCGCTCTTCCCCCTGTAGCTGAGCGATGATGTCCATAGGATCCTCATTCAATCGTTCCACTATAGGAGTAGATAACTTCAGTCTCAGAATGCTTTCTTTTGTGATTGGTTCAGATCCATCAGCCGAGCCACTCACCATGGCGATCATCAGGAAAAAGAACATTGGCAGCCCAAAGAAAAGGGTCAATGCGACCAAGGCAGCCAAAACGTTTCTTAAGAATTTCATAGGATTGTTAAATAGGTTCTATTTCTATTTATCTATACCATGTAAATTTAAATAATTGACTACTTTTGGACTTGTGAATTTATACTGTTGAACATAATTTGAGGATGAAAGGAGTATATCTGTTATTAGGGAGCAATCTTCAGGACCGCGAGAAGCTACTTCGAGAGGCCGCGGAAACTATTGATTTGCGCTTAGGGAAAGTTTTACGAAAAAGTAATATTTACGAAACCGAAGCCTGGGGCGTGCGAGAGCAGCCCTTATTCCTGAATCAGGTATTGGAGATAGAGACTGCTTTGGCGCCGATGGATTTACTTTTGGGCATTCAGCAAATTGAAAAACAGTTGGGAAGGGTAAGGCATGAAAGGTGGGGCGAACGCACTATTGATATTGATATCTTGTTTTATGGCAACGAGCAGATTAATGCTCAAAGATTAACCGTGCCACATCCGGAAATTCAAAACAGGAAATTCACCCTTTTGCCCATGGCAGAAATTGCCGGAAGCTTTCAACATCCGGTATTTCAAAAGGATATGAAGGCGCTATTATCCGATTGTAAAGATGATTTAAAGGTGTGGGTCTATTCTGCAGATTAATAAGGAGTTGTAAGCATTTGATAAAGCAAAGATGATGATGAATTTTGACAGCTGGGCCAATGAGATTTTACAGCGCGAGCAGATGGTCGGTTTGGTGGTTTTCGATGAGGCTTGTTCCATTGTGCATGTTAATGCTAAGGCGGAGGAATTATTTGGAAAGGAATCCCAGGAACTAATTGGGCAACACATAAATGTCCTCTATGATGAGGAATACCATAGTGATCACCTTTATAGTATCCGGCGGGTGAGCAGACTGGCTTCAGAAACGAATCCTTCTGACGAATTTCGGATGAAAGGCCGAAAAGCAAATGGTTATGTATTTCCGGCGGATGTTTGGCTTTCCCGCAAAATGGAAGGGGATGCTTTATTTTTTGCTGAACTGATCCTGGATAAATCACAGGAAGCCATACTGGAGAAAGGTTTTACAGAAAATACCAATAAGCTAAACGCCATTATCAATAGCGCCGCAGATGGGATCATTACCCTGGATGCTCAGGGAAATATTGAAACCGTAAATCCGACTGCAGCCGGGCTGTTTGGTTACAAACAACGGGAACTGTACGGGAAAAATTTCCAGGAATTGGTACACCCGAATGACAGCCAAAGCGAAGGGGAAAATGAAATATTACTGTCTTATGAGCCCGGCGTGTCTATTCCTTCTTCCAGAGAAATTTTGTGTAAAACGCAGTCTGGGGATGAGGTGCCGGTCAAGCTTTCGGTGGGTGTGGTGCATTTGCCAGATCGCAAAATGTTTACCTGTATTCTTCACGATCTTACAGAAATGAAAGCGGTGGAAGCCAAGCTGAAAAGCTATGCCCAAGACCTGGAGCGCTCCAATCGCGATCTGGAAGAATTTGCTTATGTCTCTTCCCATGACTTACAGGAACCTCTTCGTAAAATCCGCGCTTTTGGAGATCGGCTAAAAGTAAAAGAAGAAGCTAACCTGAGTGAAACCGGCGTAGATTATCTGGACAGGATGAATAATGCGGCCAAAAGAATGCAGAAGCTGATTAATGATCTGCTGAGATTTAGCCGGGTGGGTTCTCGCAAAGGGACTTTCAAGGAGGTGGATTTGAATCAGATCGTGCAGGAAGTGCTGATGGATTTGGAGTACGCGATTGAAAAGGAAAATGCGACCATTGAATTAGGAGAAATGCCGGTCATATATTCTGATCCTATTTTGATTCAGCAGCTATTTCAAAATTTAATCTCCAATGCGCTTAAATTCAGAAAGCCGGATGTGGATCCGCTTATTCAAATAAAGGCCGAAGCAGTGGCTTCCGGGAAGAAAGGGAAACTGAAAAATGTGCACCTTTCGGTAAAGGATAATGGTATTGGTTTTAACCAAAAATATGTAGACAAGATATTTACGATTTTCCAAAGACTGGAAGGTCAGAAATACGATGGTTCCGGCGTTGGTCTGGCGATTTGTAAAAAAATTGCTGAACTCCATGGTGGTGGGATTTCCGCAAAAGGTGAGCTAGGTCATGGTGCGGAATTTAATGTCACTATTCCTGTAAAGATGAAAGAAGTCTGATTGGAGTAGTTTTGTCCATTTTTTAGGGCTTTGAAGGTGATTTTGGCTTGATTCGCGACTAAAAGTTGATAATTGTCATGTTTTAATTAGAATTTTTGACAAAAATCATATTTTGATTTGTTTATATCTCTATAAAGAAATATAATGGCTCGCGTTAAGGAAGAAAGAAGTAGGTTAATTGTATTATTCTAATTTATTCTTCAATGTTAAACCCATCGAAAAGATATGATCGATTCCAACCGTCCCGTAATTCTAATTGCTGATGATGATATCGAAGATCGTTTGTTGGCGCAAGAGGCACTAGAAGCAAGCCACTATAAAGGCAAAACGCTTTTTGTAGAAGATGGGGAAGAATTGTTGGATTATTTGCACGGCGCTGGTAAATATGCGGATAGAAGCGCATATCCACTGCCAAGTCTCATTCTTTTGGATCTTAATATGCCTAAAAAGGATGGTCGTGAAGCGCTACAGGAGATCAAAGCGCATTCCTGTTTTCAAAGAATTCCTATCGTAGTATTGACCACTTCCAGCGCCGATGAGGATATGGTGAAATCCTACGATTTAGGCGTTAACTCTTTCCTTAACAAACCTGTACAATTTGACGAATTTGTCGCCCTGATGAATTCCCTTTGTACCTATTGGTTCTCTTTCAATAAAACCCCTTTGGCTAGTAGATTTTGATGGTGATTTTATAAATTGCCCAACAAAACAAGCTTTAACCCGCATTTATGGATGATCAGGTGAGGATTCTCTTCATTGATGATGATGAGGAGGATTATATTATCACAAAAGATTTGATTTCCGAAATCCCCAATCGGAATTATAGTATTGAATGGATATCTAATTATCAGGATGGTTTGCAGGCCATACGTCATCATGATCATGACGTCTATTTGGTGGATTATAGGCTAGGGGCCTATACCGGCATAGAATTAATCCGGGAGGCCGTTCAGCTTGGCATTACCGCTCCTTTGATTTTACTTACCGGGCAACTGGACCAGCAGGTCGATGACCAGGCGGTAGAAGTGGGCGCTGCGGATTATGTCTATAAGGGTGGTTTGAATTCCTACATACTGGATCGTTCTATCCGATATAGTTTGCGTCATGCGCAGAATCTGGTGCATATTCAGCATCTGAATGAAGAGCTGGAGCAACGCGTAGAGGATCGTACGCGGGAACTGGCCGTTGCGGTAAAAAAGTTGAAGCGGTCCAATGATTCACTGGAAAAGCAAATTGAAGTTCGGCGTTCGACCGAAAAAGCCTTACGTCAATCCCAAAGACTTTATAAAGCCATCGCCCGAAATTTCCCTAAAGGGATTATTTCGGTGGTAGATCGAAATTTTGATTTTGTCTTCATAGATGGACAGGAACTGGATATTCTTGGTCTGGCCTCCAAAAGAATGATCGGTATGCCGGCTACTGACTTTTTGGCGACCGAAGAAAAGGGTATCTGGATGGAGAATTTTAATTCTGTTTTTCAGGGCAATACGGTAGCTTTTGAGGTGAGTATTGGTACCAGTGCTTATAAAGTGAATGGCGTACCCTTGTTTAATTCTTTGGGCTATGTCAAGCAGATTCTTTTGGTGCTGCAAAATATTACAGAGGCCAAAAAGGCGGAAGAAGAGATTCGGAGATCCTTGGCTAAAGAAATAGAGCTCAATGAGTTAAAGACGCGTTTCGTAACTACTGCTTCACATGAATTCCGGACGCCTTTAAGTACTATTTTGTCTTCGGCCTCTTTAATTGGGCGGTATACGGAAAGCGAACAGCAGGACCGAAGAGACAAGCACGTCGGGCGGATAAAATCTTCTGTAAATAATTTGACCGGAATTTTGAATGATTTCCTTTCCATTTCTAAACTGGAAGAGGGCAAAATTAAAAATACACCCGAGACTATAGTGGTTAAAGAGAAAGCCCAACAGGTGGTCGATGAAATTCAGGTACTTTTGCGCAATGGGCAGCAGATTAATTTTGATTTCCAGGGTGCGGAAGAAGATGTGATCAAGATCGATCCGCAAATCTTTAAAAATATCCTGATCAACCTGTTGTCCAATGCGATTAAGTATTCGCAGGAAGGAAAGGAAATTGTGCTGGGCATTGAAATGCGCGCTGAACAAATGAAAGTGCGCGTGAAAGATAATGGTATGGGCATTTCGGACTCAGAGCAAGTACACATCTTCGAGCGTTTCTTCCGGGCCAATAATGCCCAAAATATTCAGGGTACAGGTCTGGGTCTGAATATTGTCAAAAAATATGTAGATATGCTTGGTGGTGAAATCTCCTTTGAGAGTGCACTGGGCGAAGGAACCACCTTCCATATTAATATTCCGCATCAAATTGAGGCCTAATGCTTCCTTTTTGAAAAAAAATGCTGAACTTACAATCAAATTTATAACCTTCATTTCTCTGATCTTAGGGTCAGGGGGAGCGCTAAGAAAAATCCGATGAAAAAAATACTTTTAATTGAGGATAACCATGAGATGCGGGAAAATACCGCGGAAATCCTTGAGTTGGCCAATTATGAGGTGATTACTGCTGAAAACGGAAAGGTAGGAGTTGAAAAAGCTCAAAAGGAATTGCCTGACCTTATTGTGTGTGATGTAATGATGCCTGAATTGGATGGTTATGGTGTACTTTATCTATTGGGTAAAAATCCGGCATCAGCGAGTATTCCATTCATTTTTCTAACTGCCAAGGCAGAGCGTTCGGATTTTCGCAAAGGAATGGAAATGGGGGCAGATGATTATCTGACCAAGCCTTTCGATGATATGGAATTATTGAATGCGGTCGAGAGTCGTTTGAAAAAAAGTGATTTATTCAAAAAAGATTTTGCTCAGGATCTGGGTGGTTTGGATGATTTCTTTAATACGGCAGAGAATAATGACCTGGCTTCTCTTTCTAAAGATCGCAAGGTGAAAACCTACAAGCGCAAGGAAATTATTTATCATGAAGAGGCGATTCCAAATGGATTGTTCTTCATTAGTAAAGGAAAAGTAAAAACCTATAAGACCAACGAAGACGCCAAAGAGTATATCACCGGGCTTTTTAAAGCGGGAGATTTTATTGGGTATATGGCATTGTTGGAAATAACGAATTATACGGAGTCTGCGATGGCTTTGGAAGATTCTGAAATTTGCTTTATCCCGAAAGAAGATTTCTTTTCTTTACTCACCAGTAAAAGAGAAGTGGCGCATAAATTCATTAAGATTTTATCCAATAATCTTAAGGAGTCTGAAGAGCGTTTGTTGAATTTGGCTTATAATTCTGTTCGCCAGCGCGTGGCCGAAGCATTGATCATGCTGGAGGGGCGTTATAATGAAAAGGATAAACCCGGTGATTTTACCATGTCCATCACCCGGGAAGACCTGGCGAATATCGTGGGGACTTCAACAGAATCGGTTATCCGGACCTTGGCCGATTTCAAAGATGAAGGGCTGATTGAGATCCGGGGAAGAAATATTAAAGTAATTGAATTAGGAAGATTGCAGTCCATTAAAAATGGGTTTTATTGATAAATAACTGTTATTCTTATAGTAAAGACACCCTTGAATTCCTGGTAGAATTTGAGGGTGTTTTTTTATGTAAGTATTTTCCATAATTATCATAAAATATCTTTGATTTTTGAAGAATATAGGCAATTTTGAACGTTAATTAGGAAAAACAGGTGTATACGGCGAATAGTGCTCAGGCTATTGGCCTTTTGTGTTATGATGCAATCCAAACTACTTTTCTCTGCTATTATTTTAGCATTGTTTATGTTCTTTCAGGCCTGCAAGGCTCCCATGGTAGAGCGGGAGAATGTCGTGTCGATTAGTTTGGAAGACTATGTGGCGGGGAGTAATTTACCCTATGAAAAACAGCCAAACGGTTCTTATAAATATGAAGAGACAACAGGTGACCCTGACTTAGGAACGATTTCATCAGGAATGGTGGTAGAAGCCCGTATGGTGGTGTATAATTTAGAGGATCAGGAAATCGATAATGCGGTACAGCGTTTTCGAAGTTTATCGGAAGCTTTATTGCCACGATCCTTGGATACTGCCATGGTTGGTCTAAATCAAGGGCAGTCTGTTCGTTTTTTAGTACCGTCTTCTTTGGCCTGGAAATCTTATGCTTTTGATTTATTACCTTCTGATACTCATCTCCGGATAGATGTAGAAGTGCTTACGGTTTTTAGTGAAGCGGCTTGGGAAGCCAGGGAATTTGCCGAGGCAGAGCAATTAGCCAATGAAGTCATCGCTTCTGATAATTCCGGACAAAATTTAGAGGTAGAAGATTTAGGTCGGGGAGTCTATTATGTGAAAGATCCACTTGGTGTTTCTGCTCCATCGGTCTATGGGAGGCTTCGTGGGGATATGGATTTTAAAAATTTAGACCAATCCCAATATACCGCTTTTACGGACAGCACCCTTTATTACTATGGTGCCGGTGATGAGCGAAACAATTATATTGAAGGCTTTATTCATGCCTTTCCAAAAATGCAATACAACAAAACAGGCTACCTGACTATGGCCAGTTCCATGGCTTATGATGCGAGTGTCACGGTTGTTCCCTCTTTTTTAAGAGCACAATGCGCGGAGGATGGCATTATCGCACCTGCTTTTGTGAATGTCTTACCATTTGCCACCGCTCTTTTTACCATTGAAGAGTATGTGAAGGCAAATCCACCTGCAAATAATTAGAACATGAAGAGATCCGTCTTGAAATATTTTGGAGCCTTCGTGATAGGTTATTTGTGGGCACTTCCTGCTTTTGCTCAGTTCAATTTATCCGATGTTTATGCCACCCGACCTGCCATAAAATACAGTCCGGTGCGCAGAGTGCTGAATATGTTTTCCTTCGATGCCGGAGTGGGAACGGGACAATCCTTTTACAATCAGGATTTGTCAGGATTTGATCTGTATTACCGGGGAGATGATTTGTTAATTGGCATTCCTCAGGAAAACGGCTCCATGGATACGGTGGCTTATCGAAACTGGTTAACAAGGCCAGAGGCTGTAAGCATTACCGGAGGTGGTGGTAATGGAGGGGATTTTCCAGATATCCCTAATCCAATTCCTCCGGGCGGAGGTGTTGATGATGGGATATTGGATTCGGCCAATACGGTTTCTCATTATTCCAATCAGGATTTTCCGGAATTAGGGTATCGTGGTAGGGCGAGAGTCATACCGATCCATATGTCCATTTTCTTTAATTATAAAAAGTTTAGAGTGGGTTTTGGCTTTGAGGCAGAACATCATAAGTTCGATTATTTAAACCCCTATAATTCCTATAATGGCCTCATTGGAAGTTATGTGGATGATTTCTCTACCTGGAATTTCAAATATAATCTATTGGTAGGCTATGAGTTTTTCCAGTTTATGGGCTGGAGTTATGTTGCTGAATTAGGTATTGGCAAATATAGCTTGGGGAGTGCATATGACAAGAATGTTCAAAAGCCGACGGTAGATATTCAATTGGCGCTGCCAATGTATTTTCATGTGTCGGAATACTTTCGGGTTTTTATTCGTCCGTCCTATGAAATCAGAGGCTATTCCACTACTATTCCCGGGGCAACATCTGCCATTAAGACCAACCAAAATAGTCTTAGGGTTACTTTTGGCTTGAGTTTTACCATACCTGAGATTCGTCGTTGTCCGATCCGAAATTGTGAAACCCAGCAAAAGCATCAGCATGGAGACCGGGAATTTCGCGGTCAGCCGATTTTCTATCCTCAGAATCCTCAAATTGGCCAAATTCCCCAAACCTATCAGAAATTGCGTTGGAAACGTAAAAACCTGAAAAAAGGCAAGGGTGGTAAAGCGGCTCCAAAGCCAGCTGGTAATTCCGCCGGAGGAGATAACTCCAAAGGTACCAGCGAGTAGTAATGTTTGTGGGGAAAATAGTCTCCTTTTTTGTTTATCATTATTAAAAAATCCTGAAATTCTACAGATTTTCTACAGAATTCAACCCTAAGTTTGGCGGGTAAATAATGTTGAAACCTACAATCAGTACAAAGGTATTTCAGGTCGTTATTTAACATAATCTATCGTCTAATTTTTACTTCATAAGCTTAGAAGGGCGCTAAAACGCTTTAAATTGAATTTGCTTGATCAAATAGGGCATTAGTTGCTCATTTTTTAGCTAAAAAACGTTAAAAGGCCCCCTGAGTATAGTGCAATACAGCTGAAATCTGTTATTTTTGTCAAAGCTTAAATGAATTAGAAATATTTTTAAGAATATGCCCGGATGTACTTTTTAGGGCAAACCTTTTAAAAACAATATGGCAAAAGGAGAGAATGAAAATATCATTCCGATTAACATAGAAGATGAAATGAGAGGTGCCTACATCGATTATTCGATGTCGGTAATTGTATCTCGTGCGCTTCCTGATGTTAGGGATGGTTTGAAGCCTGTACACCGCCGCGTGCTGTACGGGATGTTGGACTTAGGAGTCACATATAATAAATCTTACAAAAAATCTGCTCGTATTGTCGGGGAAGTGTTGGGTAAGTACCACCCACACGGAGATTCCTCTGTTTATGATACGATGGTGCGTATGGCCCAGGACTGGTCCTTACGTTATCCTTTGGTGGATGGGCAAGGTAACTTCGGTTCTATTGACGGTGACTCTCCTGCAGCAATGCGTTATACGGAGGCTCGCCTTAAAAGAATTTCCGATGAGTTATTGTCTGATATCAATAAAAGTACGGTAGACTTTCAGCCCAACTTCGATGACTCTTTGAAAGAGCCGGAAGTATTGCCAGCAAGATTACCCAACTTATTGATAAATGGTGCTTCCGGTATTGCCGTAGGTATGGCCACCAATATGCCACCGCATAACCTGACGGAGGTGGTGAATGGTACCATTGCCTATATTGACAATAACGAAATCACCATTCCGGAATTGATGACTCACATTACCGCCCCGGATTTCCCGACAGGTGGTGTGATTTATGGTTTCCAGGGGGTTAAGTCTGCCTTTGAAACGGGCAGGGGCCGAGTGGTGATGAGAGCCAAGGCAACGATCGAAACCACTAAAACCGGTAGAGAACAAATCATTGTAACCGAAATCCCTTATATGGTGAATAAGGCGGCAATGATTGAGAAAACTGCTGGTTTGGTCAACGAAAAGAAAATTGAAGGGATTTCTGATATTCGCGATGAGTCTGACCGTAAAGGTTTGCGCATTGTTTATGAATTGAAGAAAGATGCGGTAGGGAATATCGTATTGAATAATCTTTTCAAATATACTGCTTTACAGTCTTCTTTTGGGGTAAATAACGTAGCGCTGGTAAAAGGACGTCCACGTACTTTGAACCTGAAAGAAATCATTAAATACTATGTGGAGCACCGTCATGAAGTAGTGGTACGTCGTACCCAATACGAATTGGCGGAAGCGGAAAAACGAGCCCATATTTTGGAAGGTTATCTGATTGCTTTGGATAATCTGGATGAGGTCATTGCGTTGATTCGAGCTTCCCGTGATCCGGAATTGGCGAAAAACTCTTTGATCGAGAAATTTGCCCTATCGGAGATTCAGGCGAAAGCCATTTTGGATATGCGTCTGCAGCGTTTGACGGGCATGGAGCGCGAGAAAATCCAAAACGAATATGCGGAATTGAAGAAGTTGATTGATCATTTGAATGCTATTTTGAATAGTGAGGAAATGAGAATGGACATCATCAAGGAAGAATTAGAAGAGGTAAGAGAGAAGTTCGGTGATGATCGCCGTACCGAGATTGTTCACTCTGCTGATGACTTTGATGTAGAAGACTTCATTCCAAATGAGGAAATGGTGATTACCGTTTCTCATGAGGGCTATATTAAACGTACCTTATTGTCTGAGTACAGAACACAGGGACGTGGCGGTGTAGGTTCACGTGGTGCTTCTTCTAAGGAAGATGATTTCACTGAATTGATGTTCGTAGCTTCCGCTCACAACTTCCTGTTGATTTTCACGGAGATGGGACGCGTATTCTGGAAACGTGTATACGAAGTTCCGGAAGGATCCAAGACTGCTAAAGGTCGTGCGATTCAGAACCTGATCAATATTGAGCAGGGGGATAAGATCCGCTCCATTGTGAATGTGAAAGATCTTCGTGATGAGGATTATGTGAATAACAACTACCTGATGATGGTGACTACCAAAGGGGTAGTGAAGAAAACCATTTTGAGTGCTTACTCGCGTCCACGTCAGGGAGGTATTAATGCAATTTCTATTAATGAAGGCGATCGCCTTTTGGATGTTGCCTTGACTTCCGGTAATGACTTCATCATGTTGGGTACCAAAGCCGGACAGGCGATCCGATTCAATGAAGAGGATGTTCGTGCCATGGGCCGTACCGCAACGGGTGTTCGCGGGGTAACTTTAGCGGATGATCAGGATGAGGTAATCGGAATGGTGGCCGTTAATTCTGAAGAGGAAGCCAATATTTTGGTGGTTTCAGAAAACGGTTTTGGTAAGCGTTCGCTCATGAGTGATTACCGAATTACCAAGCGTGGTGGAAAAGGCGTTCGTGCGATGAACATCACGGAAAAAACCGGAAAGCTTGTCGCCTTGAATGAGGTAGTGGATACGGATGATTTGATGATCATCACCAAATCCGGTATTACTATCCGTATGTCAGTGGATGGCTTGAGAGTGATGGGTCGTGCTACACAGGGCGTGAAATTGATCCGTCTTCAGGAAGGAGATGAAATTGCCTCCATTGAGCGCGTACAGCAGTTGGAAGAAGTGGTAGATTTGGAAAATGTAGAAGGGGAACTTCCTGCGGAATCTGCAGAAGGTAATGAATCGAATGAAGCGGTAGACAATACCGACGAAAATTCGGAAACAGAAGAAAATTAAAAACTGATTATTATATCATTTATCAAAATCACGTTATGAAACGACTATTTGTAACCGCATTGATGGTAGCTACTGCAGCTACAATGTCATTTGCGCAAGTAACAAAAGGTTCTTCGTCTAAAGCAGAAGGCTATTTGACTAAGGGTGAGCTTGACCAGGCTAAGACTGAAATTGATAACGCTATCAATTACATGAATGAGTTGGCGAAAGAAAAAGCAAAAAAAGCCCCTAAAGGAAAAGATTACTTTATCAAAGGTAAAATTTACGCAGCGGTAGCTACTGCAGATTCTACAAATTTGGATGAGGCGGCTTTGAAAGAAGCGATTGCTGCTTTCCATAAAGTTGAAAGCTTAGAGAAAGAAACTTCTCCTAACTATATCATGGCTGGACAGCAAATTGAAGGCCTTTGGGGAGATTTGTTCAACAAAGGTGCTGGTGCTTATGGCGAGGCGGATTACGAAAATGCGGTGAAGTATTTCAACCAGGCTAAAATCGTAAAATCAGATACGACTAACTATTTGTATACTGCAATTGCGGCATCTCAGGCAGAAATGCAGCAAGAATCTTTGGATAACTTCAAAGGTTATGTAGAAGCAAAAGAAGCATTGAATGATACGGCTGATATGATTTATTATCAGCAAGTTATTTTGCTTGAGAAAACTTTCAAGGAAGATAATCAGGCGGCTTTAGCAGCGGTAAATGATGCTCGTAAATACTACCCAATGGATAAAAACCTTATCCAGGAAATGGTAGGTCTTTACTTGAAATTGGATCAGCCAGAGGAGGCTATTGCAAAAATTCAGAAGGAAATCGATGCTAACCCAAACAGTGAAATCCTTTATTACGATTTGGGCTATGTTTATGATCAATTAGCGGCAGGTGCTAAAAAAGCAGAAGATGCTGAGAAAATGGCTGAATACTCTGCTAGTGCATTGAAAGCTTACGAAAGTGCAGTAGAAATCAAGCCTGATTATTATGATGCGGTATTTAATATCGCCGTAAATTACTACAACACTGCTGCGGCAACTTGGAATGAGGCAAATGATATGTCTATGGAAGAGTACCGTAAGCGCGGTGAAGAAGTAGAAAACAAGGCAAAACAACAATTCCGTGAGTCTATTCCATATTTCGAAAAGGCACGTGAGTTGAAGCCGGAAGATCGCATGTTGTTGGAAACTTTGGCAGGTACTTACTTGAAAATTGGTGAGAAAGATAAAGCTGCGGAGATTCAAACACAACTAGAGTCTCTACCTGAATAAGGAATAACAAGTATGAAAATAAGGAAAAGCCGCTTTTAGCGGCTTTTTTTTTGTCCAAATAGCCGACTTAACCTGACTTATATCACTCATAATTCAGTATTCAGACTTAAATCGGCTATTTTCAATCTGATAAGGTGTTGTTTATTGATATGTTGATCATCAAAATTGGGGTAAGCTTGCGTTCTCCACATTCATCTGCCTGCTTGGGAAAAAGTCGAAATAGGAAAAATTTCTTCATTTTTCTCGTCTTATGGGAACACGAGGGTTTAAGTAGGAATATTCCGGTTTAAGGATGCAGGTTAAATTGGGGGAAGTTGAGGGAAGGTGCTCTCATATTTGCTTTTGAAATTCCCAGTGTTGTGTACTTGTATATAAATTGAGAGAAAATACTGCAGGTCTATTTAACATAAAAAATATCTTTCGGCAATAAAAAACCCGACACATGATCGGGTTAAAATATTACTTTGTTTTTTGAGGAGGGTGGAGTGGGATTTTGAAAGAAAAAATACTTCCCTGATCAGGAACGGATTGAATATCAAAACTTCCCCCATGCATTTTGACAAATTTTTTGAAAAGATAAAGGCCTAAGCCAGAACCTTTTTCTCCTGCGGTTCCTGAAGTGGTATAACCATCTTCTTCCACTAATTGCTGGACTACATCTTCAGTCATTCCCTGGCCCGTATCTCTGACCGCCATATGGAAATACTCTCCTTCCGATTGACCACTGATCATGATCTTTCCTCCATCGTCAGTAAATTTAATCGCATTCGATAACAAATTTCTGATAATGGTTTTAATCATTTCATCATCGGCGTAAACTATGGCGTGCGGCTCTACTTCATTGACTAGCTCAATATCTTTATGAGAGGCCTGTAGCGAAACTAAATTTATCATTTCCAGTGTAAGGCGATAAACATCGACCTTTCTGGGGTTGAATTGAATTTGGTTTCTTTGGCTTCGGGCCCAGTTTAATAAGTTTTCCAATAAGGAAAAGGTAGATTCCGCAGACTCTCTTCCCAGGTCCAAAAAGGTTTTGAACTGTTTAGGTTCAAAGCTTTTTTGATTATCGGTGAGTAGAGAAAAAATGGACTTAATATTGCCAATAGGGCCACGTAAGTCATGTCCGATAATAGAGAACATGCGGTCTTTGGTGGCATTAGCTTTTTCTAATTCTTTTTGAGTATTTCGGAGATTAATATGATTACGTACCCTGGCCAATAGCTCAATGCCATTAAATGGTTTGGTGACATAGTCAATTCCACCTACTTCAAAACCTTTGACAATACTCTCCGATTCAGTTTTGGCCGTCAGGAATATTACTGGAATTCCCTGATTTTTAGGATCTTCTTTGATTCTTCGGCAGACTTCAAAACCATCCATCTCCGGCATCATGACATCTAATAGAATTAAATCAAATTCTATTTTTTCAATTTTTTCCAAAGCCTGCGGGCCGCTTTTGGCAAAAGTAATATTATAATTTTCCTGTTTAAGGATATTTGCCGCTACCTGTATATTTTTTGGAATGTCATCGACAATCAAAATTTTTGCATGGAACTGAGCAGACTGCATATATAGTATTGGTTATAAGTGCGATGTTGAATTTCAAAAAAGGCGGATATTATCGCTTTGTAAAATTAATCTAAATTGCGTTTTATAATAACATTTAGAATTTAAATATTAAAATTTGTAGATAAAAAAAGCCCTCGAAAGGGCTAAAATGTCATTTTGGAGTTTTTTAAACCAGTTCCAGGCCTTCCACATCAGGGATGTTTAATTCTTCCACCATTTCAAAACGGAGTAAGTTATCCAAATTGGTTTCCTTATTCCAATGGGTGTGAAGTGTTAAAGCGGCTCCCAAAGCAGTGGCTCTTTGAACGCCATTCGTATAGAACTGAATGTCCGGTAAAATAGCCGGCAAAATTCTTTTGAAAGATTCATTGTATGAGAATCCACCTGCCATAAATACTTTCCCTACATCCGTATCTCCAATCACAGAGGTGATAGAGGAGGCCTGCAGACAGGAAAGATCCAAAATTAATTGGTGGTAAGCTTCCTGAGGAGAACTAAAGGCCGATAAATCATTCAGAGGTTCCGGCTCTTCCGGAGAGAAGCGACTACCCAAAGCAGACTGCGGATAAAATCTTCTTTCCGGTGTCAGGCGGTTGATCAGATCAGAAATTACGCTCTCATCAGCCATTACCGATTTATAGAAAGTCCGATCAATATCAAAATGCTTTGCAATACGCTGCAAATGAAATTCGTGCTCTCTACCCAAAAAGATTCTGGCCGTACGCATAACGTCTCCACGGAAACTCAAAAGATCGAAGTTATCGTTGTAGATATCTTCGGGGGTCATTTTGGCATCCAATGAAGGGTTCGTGGCAGTACTCCAGGTACCGGTTGTTAAAACTACATAGTTACGTTCGAAACCTAATTGGTAGGGAACCATAGAGGCTGCGCCGCCAATAATTCCAATACCGACTTTCACTTCGCGGTTTTTTACAAAAATCTTTTCAGAAGAAGTGGTGTTCACAATGGGAGGGAATTTGGAATACATTTTTTCCTTATATACCCAATCATGTGAACGATCCTTTTTAAAATCCCATAAAGAGGAATGACATCCTAAATGGGTAATTTCAGAAAATGCTTTTCCGGTAATCACATACGAAAGGTATTGTGGAATTCCCAGAGAAGTGTGGATCTTCTTGAAAACCTCCGGCTTGTCATGCTTTAACCAGTATAATTGCATACCGGCATTCAACATGCCATGTTGCGGCGAGGAGGTTGCTAAAGCAAATTTGTCAGCGTCTCCGTATTTTTTATAAAATTGTTCCTGTATATGTTTAGGAATCGGCTTCCAGTAGCTATACACCGGGGTGACAGGCTTACCTGCTTTATTGATATGAACCCAGCTCGCACCGTAGGAGGTAAAATTCAATGCACGAATCTGAAAATCTTTCATCTTCATGGCATCCTTAAAGGTTTTCTTTACCCACTCTACAATTGAATTTAAATCTTCACAAGCATCCCCATCCTCATCCGTTATGTCTTCGAAACGAGTGAGTTCCTCATGAACGATCTCATAATTTCTGTCAAAAAGAAAGAATTTTTTATAAGTACGACCTATGTCAAAAATTGCAATTACAGATTTACTCATAAGAGTTATTCAATGGTGGAATAGAAAAAATGAACAGGCACACGAATGACTGCTCAATTCAAGATACGAAATTATTAGTTTGTGACAATTTTTCCTAACTTTTTGTCCCTTAATGAGCCTTTATACGGGATAGTCTTTGGAAAATAATGCCCTTTACTGGCTCATCTTTTAGTAAGCGCCTTAATTTGCAATTATGAGTAATATTAGTTTCAGCCATTCTCTTTTATTTATATCTCATCATTTTGAACAACAGATACTTGAATTTTTTAAATCAAAAAATATCAAATTGTCTTATAAGTCATTCTTAATCCTGCAATTAGTAGTTGAAAAGGAGGGTATTTCTCAACATGATATTGGCCAAAGGTTGGGCTTATCTAAAGTGCAGGTTTCTCGGCTTCTGGACCTGCTGGAGGACGAAGCCATGGTCGTGAGAATTCCGGGGAATGAGGATAGCCGGGAAAAAAATATTTATTCTACCAAGGTGGCTAAGCGAAATTGCACTATTTGGAATCTGGAGATTGAACAGATGTTGAAAAAAAGCTTGAAGGAAATTTCCCCTGAGCTGTGCATGAAAGGGATTGACTTCTTAAATTCGTGGCATAATAGTTTGAAGGCAACCATAAGCTAATATATGGTTCCTTTGGTATTTTTAACTATACGAGATTAATGTTTAATATCCGTCTATATTCCTGCTTGATTTTAGTGAGTTTTTTCGCGGCTTGTGGTACTTCGAATAATACTAAAAATGAAGGCGCTGAAACCATTGATTTACAGCAAACTGATTATACTTTTTTTGAGGATTCTTTAAATATAGAATTTGCTAAGAACTTTGAGATTAGTAAACATTCCAATTTTAAAAAATTAGTACTTCATAGCCGCTTGAATAATAAGCATGAGGTCTCAGAATATTATCTGGTCAAGCGGGGAACGCCCTATCCTAAGGGAGTCCATTCCAGCAAAGTGATTGAAGTTCCGGTGAGAAAAGTAGTGGCCCTGTCCAATACCCATGTGGGAATGCTGGACCGCTTAAGAGGTCTTAGTGCCCTGAAGGGGGTTGATGCGCACGATTATATCCCTGACAGGACGATTCGTACGAAAATTGAATCCGGAGAAATTAAAGAAGTGGGGGCTTATTCAAAACTGAATGAAGAGTTGATCCTGGCAATGAAACCGGATGTGGTGCTTTATGATGATATGGGGCAAGATGAAACCTATCCGGCATTAAAGAGTCAGGGCATTTGCCTGTTGCCTATTTCCTCCTGGCAGGAAGAAACTCCCTTGGGAAGAACGGAATGGTTGAAAGTGATGGCTTTGTTATTGGATAAGCCTGAGCGCGCTACTTTAGCCTTTGACCGAACGCGAGAAAATTATTTTTCCTGGAAATCCTTTGCTGATACCTTGGATCGCTCCGTGAATGTAATTTGTGGCTTACCCTATAAAGGGGTTTGGCATATGGCCGGGGGAAAAAGTTTTACTGCCCAGTTTATAGAAGCGGCCGGAGGGAATTTTATGTTTAAAGAAAATGATGTGGTTGCGGCAGTACCGGTGGATTTTGAAGTGGTCTTTAAAAAAGCCCAACAATCTCAGGTTTGGTTAAATGTGGGGCCGGTGAAAACGAAAGAAGAACTTGTTGACCTGGATGAAAGGTATGCGCTTTTTCCACCTTATAGTCTTAATCGAATTTATAATAATAATGGACTTGAGATTGATGGGGTTAATGCCTTTTGGTACACGGGCTATTTGAACCCGGACTTAGTGCTGAAGGATTTGATCAAAATTATTCATCCGGAAGCTTTTTCAGATTCCACTTTGGTGTATTATCGTCCAATTAATTAATGAGAGGAGAATTCAAATCCGTTCGTTGGCTTTTGCTCATTTTCATTCTGATTCTTCTTTTTTTCCTGGATGTGGGAATGGGATCTGTAAAAATTAGTTTTTCAGAAACCTTTTCCCATTTAATAGGGTCTGGAGAAGATGAAATTATTCAAGCCATCATTTTCAAAATCAGAATGCCCAGAGCTTTGGCGGCCATAATTGTTGGGGCCGCATTAGCCGTGGGAGGCTTGCTGATGCAATCTCTTTTTGGGAACCCATTGGCCGGTCCATCTGTATTGGGTATTTCTTCCGGTGCCAGCCTTGGTGTAGCGATGGTCGTTTTAGGAATTGGAGGTAATGTTTCCGCCTCATTTCTACAGACCGTGGATGTGGGTAAAAGTTCGCTTTTGGTTGCTGCGGCATTTGTGGGAGCATTGATGGTTTTTTTATTGATTTTAGTATTGGCCAGTAGGCTAAAAGATGCAGTAAGTTTGTTAATTGTCGGGGTGATGATTGGCTTCTTAACCAACGCCATTGTAGCCATTGGCCAGTATTTTTCCAGTCCAGAAATGATCCAGGATTTTCTGCTATGGTCCCTGGGTAGTTTAGCAGGTTTGAATAATAGCCAACTATGGGTAATGGGAACCCTGGTAGGAATGAGTGTTTTGGCTGCTTTTTTTATGGCCAAGCCATTGAATATACTATTGTTGGGAGAAAATTATGCCTTATCCATGGGGCTTTCTATCAAGCGTATCCGGATAGCGATTATTGGAATCACCAGTGTTTTAACAGCCGCCACGGTTTCTTTTGTGGGTCCCATAGGATTTGTAGGAATTGCGGTTCCGCATTTAGCTCGGCGATTTTTTTTAACGGCAAGTCATAAGACTTTAATTCCCGCCTCGGTATTAGGAGGAGCGATATTAATGTTAATTTGCGATTTGATTAGCAAATTACCATACAGTCAGGCCGTATTGCCCATGAATGCGGTAACGGGATTGGTCGGAGCGCCTATCGTAATTTTTGTGATTATTAAAAGAAGGTCATGAGTGAAGTTCCGCAGTTAAGGATAGAAAATCTAACGGTCGGTTATCCGCAGAAAACCTCAGGTCATTGGAATATTGTGCAGGCCGGGTTAAATGCTGAAATTCATTCCGGAAAAATGATTGGTCTCCTTGGAGGAAATGGCGTGGGTAAATCTACCCTGATGCGAAGCCTGTTGAAAATGCAGCCCATTGTAAAGGGACAGGTTTTTTTAAATGGTAAAGACCTGGCTATGATTGCCCACCAGGCATTGGCTAAGGAAATTTCAGTAGTGCTTACCGATAAAATTAGCACGCCTTTTTTGACGGTAGAGGAATTAATATTTAGTGGACGAAGTCCCCATACCAATTGGTGGGGAAGGCATAGTCAGGCTGATGTTGATATAGTGGATCGAATTGTGGAGAAGCTGGGCATTGGTCACATCCTTCAACAACCCATCACGGATTTATCCGATGGGCAAAAACAATTGGCACTGATTGGCCGGGCACTTGCCCAGGACACCCCCATTATTTTTCTGGACGAACCCGCAGCACATTTAGATGTGCCCAATAAGATTGTGATTTTTAGTATTCTTCGGGAGTTGGCGGCTACCGGCAAAACGATTTTAATCAGCTCGCATGAGCTTGACCTGAGTCTGCAGTTTTGCGATGAAATACTTTTATTGCATAAGGAAAAAAGTTCGGCATTTGGGATGCCGGAGGAGATGGTGCTCTCCGGAGAATTTGCCGCTTTTTTTGAGAAAAAAGAAGTGACTTTCAATGCTGAAAGTGGAAGATTTGAGGCGCCATTGGTGTTAAATAAAGCTATTCAGCTCGTCAATTTTTCAGCTTTAGAGCAGAAATGGCTCCAACAAGCTCTTGCAAAAACTGGAGTGGGGATTAATCCCAATGTTCAAGAAAAAGTAGAGAAAATCGGTGATGACTATGTCTTTAATAAAGTGATTTATAGGCGACTATCTGATTTAGTAAATGCGGTAGGTAAAGATCTTATTTAACATAATAGGAGGGGCTATTATTGCAAAACTATATTTCAGCTCTGACAAATAGGAGGGTCTTAGAAAGAGCGGTGTCAATTTCGACTACCGCATTTTTTTTGCGCGCTATTTTAGTTTCAATTTGAAACTAAAATAAGTAACGAAAAGAGTTCGAGAAATAGCTCTCCATCCAGAATATAGAGACTGATTTATAAAGGCGACATAATCGACAAGAAGGGCAGGGTTTAAATTTAAAATGAATAAATTTTCATTTATGACACGAATCAAATCTTGAAAAAAATGGAGAGCTAAAAAATTTAGCAAACCTAAAACACGGACCCCGTCATTATGACATAGCTAATTTTCGATATACCGGTAGGGTCTATTTCCTGTTTAACCCGAATTATTCACCGCTATATTTATTAAACCATCGTGGGTGACTTATTTTCAACCCTTTAAAACTTATTTTCTTCGAATTATAATAGCCCAAAATTGGTCAAGCTTGCTTTCTCCTCATTTGTTTCGTTGGAAAAAACTCGGAAATAGGAAGCTATTCCTTCATTTTTTCCGCTTTACAGTTAATCGAGGATTTAAAGCATTAATAAGCCGGGTTAATTTGGCAAATAGTGGAATTGAATTTGGACAGGAGCAATAACTCAAACGAAATTGGCTTGCTTAGGCGCGTGTTTAAAAGCGCACCTTCCGTCGGCGATTTGGAATTATTGGATGGATGCTATTCTGTCAAAGTAAATCGGTTATCGTTTCAGCAATACTCAAATTTTCGGTATGGGTTAGGCTTGTTAACCAACCCTAATTCACATAGCTGCAAGGCGGGAAAGTGAGGAATTATTTCCCTCTAAAAATCAGGGGAAACAATCTCAACATAAGGAAATCAATAGTTCGCTTAGGTTAATTTAGTGCGTAGTTGGAGGGGGCCGTTCAACAGGTGTGGTAAATAAATGGGCTAAATTATGCTGTTGTTAGAATAATTAATTCCGTTTTTAGCCGTGTATATTTTATCGCTAATAATTGCCGGCTAATGTAAACTGCTACTCCAGGTTTGGGTGATTAAATTTTGCACCCTGTTGAAAGCAAAAGAGCTTTAGAGCGGGGCTTTCTGGCGGTCAAGATTTTCCGTTTGAATGCAATTTCTGACCTTGATCAAATAAGTTAGCTTTTTACGGTGCGCCGATGAATTTTTAAGTACATTGAATTACAAAGTATAGATGCCATTGGCCATTTAATTTTTTTGACTTAGTAGCTAAAAGCATTTATTTATTTCTGTATTGAATTTTATTTATTTTATGATGTAGGCATATTTTAGCTTATTTCAATTTCAATTTGTCACGTCCTGAAATACGTTGACACCATTTCAACGTAATAATACTCCCTAAATAATTGTACTATTTCAATAACACTAGTAGGAGTGGAGCCTCCCGGCGGGTCATTTTGATAGCTCATCCATGCAGCAAATAGCATTTGCTATTTGCTTGGCATGAACTCCCCATCAAAACGTTTCTTCCTTCTTTTCTCAAGAGGTTTATTACTTTCCCTATTCTTGAGTTTTAATTGATAGTAATTCTTCCATAATTTTTTTATTGGCCCACTCATCTGATGGGCTTGATCCGGTGTTAACATGTTGATACTTAGATGAGGCCTGTTGAAATTGTAAACCTCTATAGCATCGCTTGTCCAGGCAAATGCCTCTTCAAAACTCATAAATCGGGCACCCAAGTCCAATTCGTCCTTTAATATGCCATTCACGCGCTCGGCAGCAGCATTTTGATAAGGATCATAACTTTCCGTCATACTTATGCTGACACCGGCATTTCTTAAATCCTGTACGTATTTATTACTACAGTATTGAACCCCACGATCTGAATGATGAATAAGAGGTAAATTCTTGTTTTTTCGTTGTTTAAGCGCCATTTTCAAGGCTTTTCTGCTTTCTTTAGCGGCAAGAGATCGGGAAAGATGCCACCCAACAATTTTGTGAGAATACAAATCCGTAATCAAGTGCAGATAACAAAAATCCTCTGGGCCTAACAACTTTATGTAGGTGATATCTGCAGCGTATTGCTCATCAGGTCGGGTGGGTGTGGTTCCCTGAATTAGATTCTTATATTTTTTGAAACGATGTGTCACGTCCTGAAATACGTTGACACCATTTCAACGTAATAATACTCCCTAAATAATTGTACTATTTCAATAACACTAGTAGGAGTGGAGCCTCCCGGCGGGTCATTTTGATAGCTCATCCATGCAGCAAATAGCATTTGCTATTTGCTTGGCATGAACTCCCCATCAAAACGTTTCTTCCTTCTTTTCTCAAGAGGTTTATTACTTTCCCTATTCTTGAGTTTTAATTGATAGTAATTCTTCCATAATTTTTTTATTGGCCCACTCATCTGATGGGCTTGATCCGGTGTTAACATGTTGATACTTAGATGAGGCCTGTTGAAATTGTAAACCTCTATAGCATCGCTTGTCCAGGCAAATGCCTCTTCAAAACTCATAAATCGGGCACCCAAGTCCAATTCGTCCTTTAATATGCCATTCACGCGCTCGGCAGCAGCATTTTGATAAGGATCATAACTTTCCGTCATACTTATGCTGACACCGGCATTTCTTAAATCCTGTACGTATTTATTACTACAGTATTGAACCCCACGATCTGAATGATGAATAAGAGGTAAATTCTTGTTTTTTCGTTGTTTAAGCGCCATTTTCAAGGCTTTTCTGCTTTCTTTAGCGGCAAGAGATCGGGAAAGATGCCACCCAACAATTTTGTGAGAATACAAATCCGTAATCAAGTGCAGATAACAAAAATCCTCTGGGCCTAACAACTTTATGTAGGTGATATCTGCAGCGTATTGCTCATCAGGTCGGGTGGGTGTGGTTCCCTGAATTAGATTCTTATATTTTTTGAAACGATGATTTGAATTGGTGGTGATCGCCCGGTTCCTTTTCTTTTTTATCAATAAATTATTTTCTCTTAGAATGGTAAATAATTTATCTCGGCCTATATAAACGCCTAATTCCTTAAGCTCTTCATTGAGTACATGATAAAGTTTTCTTGTGCCTAACTTCCTCAATTTAAGTTTTTTTCTCTTTCTCTTGACCTGCTCAACAACAACTTTTTCCACTTCATAATGAGACATCAAGACATCTTCATGCTGGTACCAGGCTTGTCGGGTATATCCAAAACAAGCGGTAATTCGATTTAATCCGACAGCTGGATACCGCTGCTTCATTTTGTCGACCGCTTCCCACCAACTTTTTTTTTAAAGTTAATACCTGTTGATTCAGAGGCGATATCGACAATAATCTCCATAGCCTCAGCCTTTAACTCAGCATTTTCTTTTTCCCGCTGAATTTCCATAATCAGTTTTTTCAAAGCCTTAGGATCATCCGGTAAATCACTTTTTTTCATCTTAGGTCGAATTTTATACTTTTTTTGGATTAACTCTTCATACCACCAACACCAGCGTCGAAGGGTTCGCTCATTGATTCCGTAATCATCCAAAATTTCTTGTTTTGAAACAAGTTTGGCGTAATATTTTTGAACAAGTGTCCGTTTTTCTTTAGCGCTAATGGATTTTTTTTCTTTTTGTACTTTAGTCATAATTCTTGAAATCAATAAATTATATTATTGGTGTCAAGTAATTTTAGGACGCTACAAATTTAATTATAATTTGTATTATGTTAAATAAAGTATTTTAATTCATTGCCTATTAACCACTTACTGGTAGCCTCTCTCAAATACAAGTATTAATTTCATAAACTGCTTCAATAATCTCTTCTTTCGATATATATATATTATGCCAGGCACAGGCTTTGTCTAGCTGACCTTGCTGAAGATAAGCATAAGCAAGCAAATTTGTGGTTAGCGGAATATTGGGGTCTTTCTCATAGACCTTTTCCAAAAGCGCGATGGCTCTAGAATAATTTTTCTTTTTAATGAAGAAGTACGCTTTATTTCGGTAAGCCCACTGATTATATGGATCTATTTGAATGCTATTATTAATGTCTGTTTGTGCAGCACCTAATTGATCCATCTGTAAATGCGCAAAAGCGCGATTATTCAGTACAAAAGGCAATCCCCCTTTGATAATTAAAGCTTGTCCGTAATCTTTAATAGCGGATTGATAATCTCCTTCCGCTGCTGCAATCATTCCCCGGACATTAAAGGCAAAAGGATTCTTTTCATCGAGTTCCATCGCTTTTTGTATATCCGCTTTAGCCGCTGAATAATCTCCTAAATAATAATAATTGGAAGCCCGGTTAATCCACAACTCCTCATTGGTGCTATCTTTTTGGATCGCTTTTCCAAAAGCAATGATGGCATCATCGTACTCATACAAAGCCATTTTCGCTAATCCTTCCGTGAAAAACACCGGTAAAGTATCAGGATATACCTTCGCGACCTGCTGAATATCTCTTAAGCATTGATAATATTCTTTATAATCTAAAAAAGCCTGGGCTCGATTATAATATGCTCCGGTGAAATTTGGATCATAAGCCAATGCGGAATTGAAATCTTCTATGGCAGCTCCCACTCTACCTAATTTCTGTCGACAAACACCTCTATTATTATAGGCATCCACAAAATTCGGATCCATCTCGATGGCTTGTCCAAAATATTGTTCTGCCTTTTCCCATTCTGCCTGTTCAATGGCAATTTTCCCTTTCAAAAAAAACTGATCACGCCTTTGGTCTTTGTCAAAAAGACCACAGCTTGATAGGAACAATATACCAGCGAGGATAAATTTTCGGTGTTGCATAAAAAAATGAGAGGGAATTTTCATCCCTCTAAATTATGTTAAATATAAATTACTTAGGCAAATGAACACCTGCCACCATACATCTGACAGAACCTCCTCCGAATTGTTCAATAGTATGAACATTCATTGGCAAAAGTGAAGTATATTGCTTCAATTGATTTTTCTGAACGTCTGTCAGGGAATCAAATGAAGTTTGCGACATTAAAAGGAAAGTCTTTCCCTCCTTATTTTCCACCTGAATCATATTTCCAGCGAAGGCATACAATTGGTCAAAAGAAATGTCCACTATTTCATGTCCGGTATTTTCTAAGCTGGCGATAAAGGCTTTCTTCTCCTCATCCGGCTTTAAAGCATCCGTACAAATTACGGCAAATTGATCACCAATTGCCATTACCACATTGGTATGGTAAATATCCATGCCGTCTTTATCCACTGCATCACACAATACCGGCTTAAATCCCAGACGATCACATAACTGGCGGAAAAGTTTTTCCTCGGTACGGCTGGAGCGTGTTGCATAAGCCAATTGATGAGGATAATCAAAGATAATGGATCCCGTTCCCTCCAGGATAATATCCTGATTTTCATAATTGGTAATATCCAATACTTCCCTGACTTTAAAGCCAAATTCCGATTGCAGCCTGCCGATTACATCCGTTCTTCTTTCCTGCCGTCTATTGTTGGCTAGCATTGGGTAAAGCACCACTTTGCCATCTTCATGAAATGAAATCCAGTTATTTGGAAAAATTGAATCAGGCGTATGCGGCTGTTCGGTATCTTCTACCACCATAACCTCAATACCATTAGCCTGAAGCTTTTCTACAAATTCATCAAATTCAGCTAAGGCTTTTTGTTGAATTTCCGCAGGTGTTAATTGGGTTTCTGAATGTTGAAATGCATTACTTTCCGCAGTTTCTACATTAAAACCAAAGCGCACTGGGCGCACCATCATCACTGTATGGGCTGTTTGTTTCATCTATTCATTATTTTCCCTTAATCAAAATTACACATTCAATTCAATGGAAAAAATGCTGAGGATAATCTTTTTTTAAGGCAGCAATAATCGGTTGACCTCAAATCGGTTATAGCAATATGCCCTTTCCACCCTAAAAAGACAAGGTTTTAAATATAACGGCATAACTATAATTAGCCCTCCAAAAATGGTGTTTGATAGTAGTTTTGCTTTTCATGCTAGATATCTGTCTTAATCCTACTCGTTAGGATGAAAGATTAATGCTCCATTTCAAGATTGTTCCAATGAAGCAGAGGATTAAGAAGAATACAAGCCTGCCTGAATTAGGGCTATTACAAATCAAAGACAACAGCTATTAATAGCTTAATACAAATTACTGGTGTTAAGGCAATAAATTGAGGGGTTGATAACTTAGGTGAAATTGTGTTACTTTAATCCATTTATTTAAAACACATAAAAACCGATATTCCTTAAATACCACGTTTTTATTACCTTGGCCTAACTGATATTTTGAAATATGAAAATATTAATTGCCCCGGATGCTTTCAAAGGTAGTTTATCCGCTCCTGAAGTGGTTCAGATCATTCAGGATGCTTTATCTGATTTTTCAAATACGATTCAATCATTTGCCTTCCCTCTTGCTGATGGTGGTGAAGGATTTGTAGACTGCCTAAAAAAGGATTCCTCTAGCATAATGGATGTAAAAACATCTGACCCACTGGGGCGGCCAATCACCGCGCAATATATTCTGAATGAAGATACCGCCATTATTGAAATGGCCAGCGCTTCCGGGCTTCCCTTACTTCGGGAGGAAGAATTCAATCCCTGTTTAAGCAGTACTTATGGGACGGGTGTTATGATTAGGCAGGCGATTGCAAAGGGAATTCGAAAATTCATTATCGGAATCGGTGGAAGCGCAACCAATGATGCCGGCACGGGCTTGCTACAAGCTTTAGGTTTTGAATTCTTTGACGTGCAGGGAAATATTTTGGGTACTGGCGGTCAAATCCTTTCACGTATCCACCGTGTTGGCGAGCAAAATGTATTGCCGGAGCTAAACAACTGTCATTTTCAAATTGCCTGTGATGTTCAAAACCCCTTCTTTGGGCCAGAGGGGGCCGCTTTTATTTATGCGCCCCAAAAAGGTGCGAATGCTCAAATGGTCGAACAACTGGATCAGGGCTTAAGAAACTTTGCCCATGTTATAGCGCGACATAATGGTAAAGAAATTCAAAAAATTGCAGGCGCCGGTGCTGGCGGTGGCATCAGCGGAGGACTATGGGCTTTATTAAATGGAAAGTTAAAACCCGGTTTCGATATTATTTGCGAGGCAAAAAATATTGATCGACTCTTACCTGAGATAGATCTCATCATTACTGGAGAAGGAAAATTGGATCGACAAAGCCTGGAAGGAAAAGTCTTGAATGGACTTTATCAAAGGGCACTCCCCTATCAAATTCCGATAATTGCCTTTGCAGGAAAAGTTGAAGCTGATATCCTCAGTGATCTGAAAATAAAAAAGATAAGGGCGTATGAAATCAGCCTAGAAGGTCAATCTTTAGCCGAGGCAATGGCACCTAAGCAAGCAATGATAAATTTAAGAAATGCAGTGCTGGAATGGATCGGTCAATATGGTGAATAAGCACAAAACCCATTCATTCAGAAAGCAACGCTCTATTATTTATTTGTATCGATATATATTTGTATTCCTGTTAACAATACTCCGTAAAGAATTAGGCCGCAATACAGCCAAATCTCTCTATCTGGAGCATTTGCTCTGAATTATCGTAAGGTTCGGGGGCAATCCCGAACCCTTTAAATATTCTTTGGATATAGTTTCGATTAAAATATAGCATCTTAATACTTGATAATGAGAAGGGTTCCTTTTCTTCGGTTTTATTATCAAAATAGTGAAGCGCTTTTGCCACGGACACCGCCGTTAGGGACATATTGATGTGATTATGTATCTTATTTTTACTCCTTGCTTGGCAGTGAGTCAAACCGGTGAATTGTTTGGCATCTCGAAATAGAAACTCAATTTGAAACCGAAGTCGATAACGCTCAATTATTGCGGAACCGCTTTGATTAATGTCTGTACTGAATAAAATTTCTCGTCTGGTTTTCCCATTGTCAAGCTCAGTAACGACGACCAC
Source organism: Persicobacter diffluens (assembly GCF_036244895.1). Lineage (NCBI taxonomy): Bacteria > Pseudomonadati > Bacteroidota > Cytophagia > Cytophagales > Persicobacteraceae > Persicobacter > Persicobacter diffluens. The sequence goes on along the minus strand of NZ_BQKE01000001.1, from coordinate 1,853,096 downwards.
ACACTTGATCCATCGTTTAAGACTTTTACTATGAACCTCTGCTTCGAAAGCCTCCGAGTTTTCATTTTTGAAACATAGTGTAAAGTGTCTTTGGTCAAGATTATTAAATTTCACTTTTTCTCCATAGACCTTGGGTCGCCCTCTTTTTCCGGTAGGTGGTTCAGTATTTCTGTAACGAAGAAATGCGTTTTTAGCCAATTTACTAATGATAATAAACCCTTTTTCTACTAGCGGATCGACGAACGTAAAGCGCGAAAAGTAAGCATCAACAACCACACTATCTGATACTTGCTTGTACAATTCAACATTTGACAAAATCAAATTGGCATAAAAGGTCAGCAAATTAAATGACTCGTCCTCACTCTTAAAGGTTTGATGGGCCTCTAAATGCATTGCGGTTTTACTTTCGAGGCCAACACTTGCTATTCCAGTAATTTCTAGACCTCTTTTTGTTGAATTATCGCAGCCTGACCAAAAGTACCCTAAACCTGGGGTGAGTTGACCACTTTTGGAAACATAACTTGGATCAAAGGCAATGATGCGCAATTCATCTTTAAGTGTCTTAATGAGCTCAATATTGAAAAAAAGGTAATTGAAATATTTTTCATACCATGATCTAATCGTGGCCTCATTGTACCGCAGATATCGACTCATGTTGGTGAAATTATTACGACCACGGAAAGACAGTAGTCCTTTCAAATTTTCTATCATGAAATCCCTCTCCCATTTGTTAATGTCTAACATTTTATGGAATATTTGCGCTAGGAGTGTTTCGATGCTCTTGATGGTGACTTAGTATGTTGGTGTTTGGCGATACAAATATACAGGTCACCATTTTTTTTTACAATAGCTCAAAACTCTACGGAGTATTGTGTTAAGAGCTATTCGTAAAAACAAAAAATCTAATGTCATTGCTGATTCGTGTAATATCAGAGAATAAAGAGTATTAATCAGTAAAAGAAGGTGTCTGCCATTATGTTAAATTGACTTCTTTCATATGAGTCAATTTAACACTGGTTTAAGCCAAATTATTTTTGCTATAGTTTTCAATGAGTTGTTAGGCAGGAAAAATGAAGAGAAAGCTAGCCTACTTAAAATTGGGCTATCAAACATTATCTCCCCTATCTATCTGAGTTGATATTAAAGACTTCGCTTGGATGCCTACATCGACCTGTGATTAGACTTATAAGCCCCTCTGGAGCGTATTTAAACCGTCCCCCCGACTACAAATCCGAATTATAGGAGGCGATTTGGATTAAATTCTCAACAATACCGCTGCTATGCTCTCAAAATAATCGGGTATCGCTTCTTAAAAACATCAAATTTTCGTTAGGAATTTTTGCATTAAAACACCCTCTAAAACTCCTGCCCATTTATTTCTCCACCATATCTTTTAGGCTCTCAGACTGTTCTGTTAGGTTTTTATTCTCTTTTAGCTCTTTTGAATCATCCGCATAAGTAAAAGATGCTTGCATTGCGATTTGCAAAAATCCCAATACCGCAAAGAAAATAGTCCCGACAAAACCATAAAAAGTATGTTCGAAGAATTGTGAAAAGGCGAAGCCCACTATCATGGCAATTCCGGCATAGGCCCAAATATTCTTAAACCGTATCGCTTTAAAAATAAATTGGCCAATCGCTATTCCAAAAATTAAAAAGCCCACCACCCCGTTTTCCAATAGGGTTTGGAAGAAGGTATTATGCGTATTATTCATGATCCAAACGCCATGGCCCCAGTTCAATACCCGATCGCGGAAGTAATTTTCTCCCCACCCAAATACCAGCATGCGGTAGTCTGTTTTGGCATGTTTCCACATTTCCATCCAGGTATTGAAGCGAATCGTGGCATTTCCTGTTTCATTGGCATAAGAAATAAGCAGTGGCGCAATGGAAGCTAAAATAATCAGTCCCCCAGCTACAATAAGGCCCATTTTCATCCAACGGTCCTTCGTAAAGGAAAAATACAAAATCGTATACATCAAAAAAGTACCGATCAAAGCCCCTCTTGAAAAAGTAAAGACAATACCCAAAAATATGGCCACCAGTGCAAAAAGCGCTAAGCGCTTCCTACTCTCATACCATAGCGCATAGGCGATTGGAAATACAACCACTAAAAAAGAACCCAAAGCATTGAAGTGACGGAAAGTACCGGATCCCAAAACAGTAGACTTCGCTCCTCCGGGAAAAATATAAGCGAAATAATTTCGGTTAAAAGTATGGAGCTCTTCCCCTACTAAATTTTCAAAATAAGGTTCCCCCGTAGTGGCTTGGGAAATTCCTATACAGGCTTCAAAAACACCTAAGCCTACTAAGGCAATAACACAAAAACGAAAAACATCCTTCCGTTCATTATGATAAAGTAAAAAATAAAAACCCAGTCCTATGATCGTATTTACCAACAATAAATAGGAAGCGGCAAAGCCTCCCGGAAATCCCCGGACAAAAATCACATTTAAGAAGCGATAGGCAAAGTATATGATCATCCAATTGAAAACTATACCTTCTTTACGCTGAATTGCCAGCAAAGCATAGCACAAGGCCACCATGTCCGTTAGTAAAGCACAATAGATATAATAATTAATACTTTCCGAATGCGCAGCAGAAATAATTTGCAGCACGGTGGTCATCAGGAGGAAAAAAAATAGCCCTTTACGGGCCAAAAGAAATAATCGATCAAAAGTAATTTCCATGGCTAAGGTCGAGTCTCACCAATGAAAACGCACCAGCCAGCAAATGTTTTGAATTTATCGGATAAACTTTAGAAAGAATTATCTGGAGAATACCCATTGCTCTCTTTTTCTTCCCAGAAAAATAAAACAAAGAGCGGGTATATTCATCAACACGCCATATTGTAAAGGAATGATGGCCGACTCCGGCATTTCTAATAAAGACATGGCGACAAAAATAGCAGTCCCGGCATTTTGAATGCCTACCTCAATGGACATCGTGACCTGGTCCCTGCTCGTAAAATTAAACAATAGCGCGCTTAACCAACCTAAGCCACAAGCCAGCACACAGAATGATAAAATCAAAATTGAATTCCAGGTAAAAATATGTTCCCAAAAATGTTCATTCATGCCCACCACAAGACCTACCATAAAAATAAAAACCCAAATAGCGCTTTTATCAAATCGATTAACCCAGCGAGAATTCCGCCCCCAATAATGTCCTAACAGTAGGCCCAGCCCTAAAGGTAACACTGTAACCACAAATAATTGCAGCACCGTTTTTTCTATAGGAATAGCTATTTCAAAATGTGTAAAATACGAAAGAAAGAATGGCAAGGTCAGAGGGACTAACAAACTACTGATAGTAGTCATCATAATAGATAAGGGTACATTCCCCCGACTCAGATAGGTAATGGAGTTTGAAGAAGCTCCTCCCGGGGAAAGTGCTACTAAAACCAAGCCCAAAGCGACTACATTGTCGAGATAAAATACCTGTAAAAACAACCATACCAGTAAGGGCATAGCCAAAATTTGCAGTCCGACACCCAGCATTATTTTCACTTTTTCCTGCCCTAGTTTTCTAAAGGCGGAAAGCTCCGTCTTTAATCCTACGCAGAACATCAACCAGGCTAAAGCTATTGGTAATAAAACAGTTAACAATCTAATCCAAATTTTTTTCAGTACAAAAAAATTGAAACTAGGCTACTCCGCTAAAGAAAAAGCTTTTCCTCCCCACTATTCGGCGCCTTTGTTCCCAATACTGCAATATAATGCAGTTAATTTTCTGGTAGAAATTCCTAGGCTTAAACCTTTATTTTCAAAATTTTTTAAACATGAATCCCTATTTATTCTTAAAGACTTACAAAAAAAACAGCCTCTGCTTTTTTGCATTTTTACTTCCGGCAGTCATGATTCTTACCGGCTGCCATCAAATCTCAAAACCCAATAAACCGAACGTCATTATCGTTATGACAGACGACCAGGGAATTGGTGATTTGAGTTACCATGGTAACCCATATCTCAAAACCCCCAATTTGGATAAATTTGCAGCGGAATCCACGGGGCTAAGTAATTTCCATGTGAGTCCCCTTTGTACCCCCACCCGTTCGGCCATCATCACCGGACAATACCCGGTGCGCAATGGAGCCTGGGCCACTTTTAAAGGCCGGGATGCTATACAAAGGGAATTCCCCACCATTGCGGATGTTTTCAGGGCTCAGGGGTATCACACCGCCCACTTTGGTAAATGGCATTTGGGAGATAACTTTCCAGTGCGCCCGACCGATGTGGGCTTTGATCATTCCCTACAACACCTTTCCGGAGGTGTGGGAGAATTATCCGACTATTGGGGGAATACGTATTTCAATGATACTTATTTCGAAAACAACCAACCCAAAAAATTTACCGGCTATTGTACCGATGTTTGGTTTCAGGAAACCATTCGCCATATTGAAAACCACCAAAACAAACCCTTTTTCATTTACCTGGCCACCAATGCTCCCCACTCCCCCTTAATAGTGGCGGATAAATATAAGCAACCCTATGAAAAGTATGAAGGCAAGCAAATTATCAGCGCGGCATATTTAGGAATGATCGCCAATATTGATGAGAACTTTGGCAAATTGGATCAATACTTAAAAGAAAGTGGTTTGGCAGACAATACCATCCTAATTTTCATGACCGATAACGGCACCCAGTATGGCTACAGTTATGAAAAAAACATGGGTTTCAATAAAGGTTTCCGTGGCAATAAATCCAATAAAGAAGAAGGCGGGCACCGGGTACCATTCTATATTCGCTGGCCAAAAGGTGGAATCGAGGCAGGCTTTGAAAGTAATCAGCTGGCGGCCCATGTGGATTTATTACCGACCCTTGCTCAACTTTGTGATTTTACTCCTGAAGAAACGGCTTACCTTGATGGTATCGATCTATCTGAGATCTTGTTACAGAAAAAGAAAGACATTGACCGCTCGGTATTCATCCACCACCGTCAGGATCCAGCTGCTCCGGATGATTGGCAAGGAAGCGCCATTCTGAAAAATGAATGGCGCTTGCTGCATGGTAAAAAATTATACCACATTACGGAGGATTCCCTTCAGCTCAAGGACATATATCAACAACAGCCTGAGATGGTAGCGCAATTAAAAGCGGAAAATGAGGCTTTTATGAAAGCCACCAAAACGGCCATGCCCTATCAGCAGCTTCCGGCTCCTTTAGTGGGACATCCAGAACAGGAGGAAGTAGTACTGACCATACAGCACGCCATGGGAACGGACCGCGGGATATGGAAAAGTGAACAAGTCGCTGAAGGTATGAAAAACACCAATAACCGATTTGCACTGGATGTTCACCGTAAAGGAAAATACCAGATTTCTTGTAGACGATGGCCAAAAGAATGCCCGGGAAAAATTTGGGGTGTGCCTGCAGAAAACCCCAAAAATCATTTTCAATACCGAGCAATAAAACCTGAAAAGGTCAACATCAGTATTGGAACGCACAATTTGGTAAAATCTATTAGCGAAGAAGACGAGGCCATTGATTGCATTGTTGAGCTGGAAAAGGGCCGTAATTTCCTGACCGCTGACTTTATAGAGGGAAATGAAAAATATGGTGTTTACTATATCTATATCAGTGCAATCCCTTCCAACTCTTAAAAAAATTGGAGCATAATCTAGAGGTTTTGGACCTCCGTCAATTGCTAAAAAAATAAAGCAAGCCTCTGGATGCTTTCATTAATTGAGGAGAAAACCTTTCAGTATTACCAAACGAAACGTACAATCGGTTCTATGAAAAGGGAATATTCATGCATGAGGCATTTCTTTAGATAATTAATTCACTGCAACATTCACAGGCCCATGGGAATGGGATGGATATAAAAAGGAAATTAATTTTTCCAAAAATAAACACCCTTCCTCGATATGCGGGAGGGTGTTTTTATTTAGAAATCTATGGTGCTTTGCCTCCACGACTATCAAAGCATGGAAATCCCAAAAAGCGGAGCCGGAATAAAATAACTCCACAGCCACCTGGCCGTTATTAGTACCGAAAACAAAAGGAACCGCCTTAGGGCAATGAATGCCCATGCCCCGGCAGTTAATCACCAAAAAAAGGAGGACTGGCCGGTAAAAAAGCAGATAAGATGTGGTCCTCCAAACAAAATGGTGACTGCAAAAGCCCCAGAACGTATAGCCCGAATTATATACCGCCTTTTCAGACGGGTGTTGATGAGCATCAGAAATCCGGATATCATTATCATTTCCGCGCGATTTGGGCTGAAACTCCCCCAATAGTGAGTCGATTTCCGAAATGGAGCCGACCTTTGGCCTACCGGTAATCCATAATAAAATCCCACCGGTATTGAGTGGTTATTGGTGGAACCAGCCCTGTCGGAAACATCAACCTCTTTGAGGGAATGGAAGGTCTTTTGTTTTGAATCACCAATCCTTCCCCTTGATAATCAGCTAGAAAAGTGTAAAAAAGAAAAATTCTACAACAGGAAAATCTCAACAATTAAAAATCACCTTTCAAAGGCATAGTGAAAAACTGCTCCTTCACGAACCGTTATTTTACATATTTCCATAAAAGCTCTCAGCTGTTTGTTTTTCCAACCAATTAGACAGAAAATTTTTCTATATCTGTTCCTGTTGGTACTGGGATTCTAAAGCGAATTCCATTTTTACTCCACCATTCATTATGGTTCCTCAATCTTTATGGTATTCGTATTAGCTCAGAAGGCTTTCCTTCATGATATTGAAAAGGATATTCAACAGTAGTAACCTCTAAAAATGATTAGATGTAGATTAAAAAAATATTGTTTTTAATGTTTTTTAAATCTATTATGCGCTAAATACCTAATTAACACCAATAATCACCAACCAATTTACTTATGAAAAACATATTTTTAATGGGCCTATTTTGCCTTGCTTTAGCAGCTTGCGGAAGTCAGGAAGGTAAAAAAGAGGTAAAAGAATCATCTACACCTGTTAGCGAAGAACAAAAGGAACAGGTAGAAAAAGTAAGTAGTGAGATAAAAACTGCTACTGAGAAAATTCACCAAAAAACCGAAAAACAACTACAGGAAGTAGATTCATTACTACAGAAAATATAATTATGAGAAAGATACTAACCCTATTGACCCTTTCTTTCCTTTTTACTGGAGTATGCGCTATGGCTCAGGGAAATTCCCAAGGGAAAGGAAAAGGAAAAAATAAAACTGAGCTAAAACAGGAAGAGGATACTGTAGAGGAAGCCGCGGAAGAATTCAGCAAAGGAAAACAGAAGGATAAATCCGAAAAAAAGGCTAAAGCCAAGGGGAAATCCGAGGAACACAAAAAAGCTGGATTAGAAGCCAAAGAGAATCACAAAGGTGGTAATGGCAAAGCGGAGGAGGTCAATAAAGGAAAAGCCCATGGGAAAAACAAAGGGGAATTAAGCGGGAAAGAATTTGGCAAAATCAGGTCTGAAGAAGCGCGTGCGAAAGTCAAAAAAGATGTAGCGCAACTAAATGACGAAATCAGCAAAAGCGAAAAGGAGCTAAAGGAAAGAAAGGCAAAATTGAAAGAAGCCCGGGCCAAGGTAGAAGAAATGAAAAAGGACTCCAAAGTTTCCAAAAAGGACCTCAGCGATAAAGAAGAAATTCTTTCCCAGGTGGAAGCGAAACTTTCGGAAATGGAAAATGAAATAGCTCAGGAAAAAGCTAAAGCACAACAGGTTTTGGGAGAACTAGCAGGGGAATAATTGCCTAAAAAATGCTCAAAATCTATTTTCAAAATAATAAAAAGGGAAAGCTTATAACGGTTTTCCCTTTTTTTTAGCAGCTATTATGGACTAACGCCAATCCACCTCCAAATTTCTGAAGACCACGATCAAATCATCTTTTTTGTAACCCACCGAAGAATAGAATTTCATTTTCAACAGATTTATGATTGGAGCATCTAAATCATATTGTTCAATAACCGCTGAAAATTTCACCGGAACATCTTTATATAAGGCGGCTAATCGTTTCTGATTGCCCACCTCAATCTTATAGGAGGTGGAGACATTTCCCTGCGGATCAAAAACTTCCGAAAAAGAACCCTGTAAAGAACGCTCCAATTTGGTGTTAATCACCACCCCTTCTATCTTTACCTCCCCGGAATTCGAATTGCCGGTCACTTTATTAATTTTAAAGAGAACGTCGTTGCATTCAGTTTCCTTTTTCGAATTAATGATCTTCAGGGTATTTTTGTAATAAGCAATACTGGCATTTAGTTGCTGTATTTCATTGGTTTTTTCGTTAATCTGCCTGTTCATTTCCTCCACCCGATCCACAAGGCCATCGCATTCATTTTGAGCGAAAGCGGAAGAAAAAAGAAGGGAGCATATACAGGTAAACAGAAAAAAATTCTTCATAAGCCAACAGATCTTAGGGTAAAAATTATTTCGAAATGCCTCTGCAGATTAAGTTAAAATCAAAATATTTAGTATTAAAATTATGCAATTGCATATTTTGTCTTTAATGAAATTATAATCCCGAAAATCCCTCCTGAATAATCTGATCTTCCCTGAATTCCTTAATTTTTGATATAATTTTAATTTGAATGAAATTCAAACCTGTCATCTGCCCAATTTCCAGCGGAATAAAAATCACCATCAGGGAGGCTCATCCCGGAGATGCCCTGGCCCTCACCGGTTGTATCCAGGCTTATCTGAAAAATCAAACTATTCCACTGACCAAAGATGAATATCAACCAAGTCCCAAGGAACAGGGGAAATGGATTTCAAAATTTCAGGAAGGTCAACATGATTTACTCCTGCTAGCGGAGCATGAAGGACGGATTATTGGCAATATAGATTTGAGTATGCACCATCGCAAGAATGAAACTAATGGAAGCGGTTAGCAGACAAAAATTATTGGTGCCTGCTCCTGTTGAATTTCCTTTTGAACAAATGTTGGAGGCGCTGGCGCATAGTGAGCAATCGAAGCAGAAGACGGTGGTCTATCTTGATTAATAGGATTGATTGCCTTGATTGCCTTGATTGCCTTGATTAATAGGATTAACCGGATTGATAGGATTACTACAAACTTTAACCCGGTACCCTTTATTCCTGTTCATCTGTGTTATCTTGGCACAATGAGTGATGGGATCTAAAGGATTCAGGGAATTAACACAAACTTTAATCCCTAAATCCTTTTAATCCTTCTAATCATGGCACTTTAATCATGGCCATCATGGCAACTGAACCAATAAATTGTATAATTTTGAGCCAAAATACGCGCCTATGCGCAGGAGCAAAATTACAACATGACCAAAGATCCCATATTTTCCAGAAGTTTAAAGATTGCCTTATTCGCTACCGGCCTTTCCGGCATAGTGGCGGAATATGTTTTGTCCACCCTCGCCTCCTATTTTTTGGGGGATTCTGTGATTCAGTTTACGCTGATTGTCTCCCTGATGCTTTTTGCCATGGGATTAGGGTCGCGAATATCCCGTAGGTTTGATGAGGATCTGCTGGCTACTTTTATCTCCCTGGAGTACATCCTGAGTTTTTTGGTGACCTTCGCTTCCCTCATTGCCTATGGCATCAGCCTGTTTCCTGCCCTGACTGCTGTAGTGATTTACGGTCTTAGTATTGTGATCGGATTACTCATCGGTATGGAGATTCCTTTGGTAATTCGGATGAACGATGCCTATGAGGAGCTGAAAGTGAATGTCTCCAACATTATGGAGAATGATTATTATGGCAGCTTGTTGGGTGGAATTTTCTTTGCTTTTATTGGCCGCCCCTATTTGGGACTTACTTACACTCCCTTTGTTTTGGGAATGGTCAACTTTGCCGTAGCCTTTTGGTTATTTTACTTACTAAAAGGACATTTGAAATCCGGGCACTTGAAAAAATTAAGACTGGCTTCCCTGTTCGTAATGGCCTGTTGGGGACTGGGGCTATGGAAGGCCGGCGATATTATCGCTTACGGGGAGCAACAGCGATATGCGGACCGCGTGATTTTCGATCAGCAAACGAATTATCAGCGAATTGTGATGACGGAGAACAAAGGGGAATACTGGCTATTCCTGAACGGTAACCAACAGCTTTCCACTTTAGATGAAGTGCCCTATCATGAGGCGATTGTGCACCCCATGCTTTCACAGTTGAAACAACCCAAAGATATTTTGATCCTTGGCGGTGGTGATGGTTGTGCAGTACGCGAAGTTTTAAAATATCCTTCGGTACAAAATATTACACTGGTGGATCTTGATCCGGCCATGACCGAGCTGGCCATGGAACATCCGGTGATGGCGGAGATCAATCAGAATGCCATGAAGGATCCACGGGTGACGGTCATTAATGGTGATGGTTACACCTTTTTGGCTGACCATCAAAATTATTATGACGGAATTATCGTGGACCTTCCCGACCCGAAAAATGTGGATATTGGAAGACTTTACAGTGTGGAGTTTTATAAGTTGTGTTACAAGCACTTAAGACCCGATGGTTTATTGGTTACTCAAGCCGGAAGTCCCTATTATGCAGAGAAAGCTTTTCACTGCATTGATCTCAGTTTTCAGCAGGCAGGCTTTAATACTTTGCCTTACCACACCCATCTGATTACCCTTGGAGAATGGGGTTGGATTTTGGGTAGTAAAAACATCCCGCAAGAAAAAATGAAGGAAGCTTTCGGTCGTTTAGATTATCCGGATGAGCATACCCATTGGTTCAATCAAAGTGCCATGCTGATGATGATGGCCTTCGGGAAATCCGTTTTTAAGGAAGATTTGAGTCAGGTAAAACCGAATTACCTCCACCACCCGACCCTCTATAAATATTACCTGGACGGACGATGGGAGCTTTATTAATATGAAAGAAATTTTCAAAATACTTCGGGCCAATGGTGCCTCTCTGGGTTTTGCCTTAGGACTTACTGCGCTGCCGCTGATCTTTAGCGGGACAGCATCGGTATTGGTGTTGCAAAATGAAGCCACCCTTCGGGCATTCGATTGGTCACAGTGGTTATTGTTTTATGCCCTGACGGTAATCACCATGGCTTTCGCCCTGACGCCCACCACCCTCATTGCACTGATCAGCGGATACCTTTTAGGCTGGAAGGCGATTTTTTTCATTGTTCCTTCCTATCTGCTGGCCTCCGTATTGTGCTATTTCACCGCTCAAAAGCTGGACCATGGAAATTTCACCAATAGCCTGCGGGAGCACCCACAGGCCCGTCTGATCCTTGACCGCTTACAACATCAGGAATTGCAGCTGGTCATTCTGACCAAGCTTTCCCCGGTGCTTCCTTTCGCAGTCAGTAATATTCTGCTGGCCATTGCCGGTGCCCGTCTTCGCCCTTTCTTTTGGGGAGCAGCCATCGGCATGTTGCCCCGCACTTTGCTGGTGATCTATGTCGGCATTCAGGCCAATCAATTAGAGGCTTTATTGGCAGATCCTTTTTCCGGCTGGCAACAATGGATTATCTTGGGACTGATTATCATTTCGGTATTAGGTTTAAGCCGGATGATTTCCAAAGCTATCACTCAAACACATGAAAATTTATAATAACGCACCGATCACCATTGGCTTTTCCAGCATCTGTCTGCTGGTTTTGGTTTTACAGGCTTTCCTTCCTCAGCTGATGGTTTATCTTTTTTCGGTCAGCGGAACTTTCAATTTTTTTGATCCGCTGGACTATTTCCGAATCTTCAGCCACATTTTCGGACATGCCGATGCCACCCATCTGATCAGTAATATGTTATACATTTTATTGCTGGGGCCACTACTGGAAGAAAAATACGGACCCTACCGACTAATGGTCATGATCCTGATGACCGGCCTTTTTACCGGCATCTTCAATATTTTAATGTTCGATACGGGATTAAGAGGCGCCAGTGGTGTTGTATTTATGATGATTCTGTTGAGCTCGATCGTGAACTACCGCCGCGGACATATTCCCCTGACCTTTATTCTGGTAAGCATCCTCTATCTTGGACAGGAATTTTTGTCCATCTATCAGCAGGATAACATCAGTCATACCGCCCACATTATCGGTGGCATTTGCGGATCCATCTTTGGCTTTATGCTGGCAAAGAAAAACGGGAACAATATCCCGCCGAATCCACACGATAAATCTATCATTTCAAAATTGAGCTAATATGAAAATCATTTTCTTCTCTGATATACACGCCAACCTTCCTGCCTTTGAGGCTTTCCTACACAAAGTAGCGGAAATTCAACCCGATGGGATTTATTGTCTGGGGGATTTAGTGGGCTATAATGTCTGGCCAAATCAAATTGTGGATTATATTCAAAGCAATAAAATCCCAACCATCATGGGCAATCATGATGAAGCGCAACTGAAAGATCTCAAAGGAGATAAAGGCAATGCCGGCATCACCCAACAATTATTAGGAGAAAACCAGCGAAAATTCCTGCAACAGTTGCCTCGTCAAATGACCTTGCAATTCGGTGAAGGAGAAAAAGTTTTCCGGATGGAATTGGTGCATGGTAGTGTAAAAGCCATTAACGATTATCTGTTGGAAGATTATCCGGAAGAAGAAGTGCTGGCAATGATGCATAGCACGCAAGCTGACCTGATCCTTTGCGGACACACCCATAAGCCCTATCATCGTATCATCCCGACAGGCGATACTTTCAAGCATGTGATCAATATCGGTTCGGTCGGAAAACCCAAAGACCGGAATACTCAGGGTTGCTGTGTGTTAGTGGAATTTGATGAATTGGATCCCAAAAATCCGGACAGCTTAAAAGTGGAATTTGTCCGGTTTACCTATGATGTAGAAAAAGCTGCACAGGGCGTCATTCAATCTGATTTTCCGGATAGTTATGCCGATGCGTTGAGATTGGCGAAATAGTAGGGAGTTCTGCATTTAAAATCAGGCCTTTTTCATTGAATGTACAGGAGGCCCAAAAAACCTTTTTTCATTTCTATTTTAAAAGGGCCTGATTTTGGAAAATGAGGATATTTATTAATCAAGAAAATGTACTCTTTGGAGGATGGAGCTGTATTAATATGAACCCTTGAAGATTCCCGGTAAAAAACATTTCCCTCTATCCATACCGTCTCATGTTTTCCGATCTTCGCATTCAGAAAAATTACGGATTTGATAAATACCGGAAGAAAGAACATAAAATAAACAAAAGTTGTCCCTAACAAAAGTCTGAACATCTTCACAAAATAATTAAAGATATTTTTCCCGGAAGCAACTTCCAGTTTTTTAAACTTTCTTACGAATGCGAAGCATACAAAAGCCAGAGTGGCAGCCCCAAGGGTAAAATTTACCAAGTTCTCTGCAGTTTTTTCCTCATAAGCCGATAATCTCAAATCAAATAGGCCCAACAAAGCTAGCGGAATCAAGATGACAATAGCAAAAATTATATTTTTCAATACTCCAAAAATGGTTTTATGGCCTGATATAATAAAAATTGAAATTAAATAAAACTATCCCAAACGAAAGTGATTACAATAATTCACGGCAATGATGATCAACAATTCCCACGGTGATGGTTATCATATAATTTGAACAATATCCGGATCTTTAGGACCTGATTTCTCCAATATATATGCGGATGCTTTGAGGCGTCCGGGTTAACACATTTATTTTTTTTATATTTAAAAGCTATGAAATTCAATTTTGAGTTATTACCGGAAGACTTTATCCATTTTAACTATTACTATGGATGGTATCGTCCGGAAAAGAAAAAGCTAAGGGTGATCATTTACCTATACCCTTTCTTAGCCGTATTGGCAGTGCTGGCGGTACAAAATAGTGGTCAGGTTTTCAGTATCCCGAATTTGATTACCCTTGGGCTAACAGTTGCCATTAGTCCGTTTATCGGCAGATTATACAGAAAACTGATTAAATCGAAATCATTAAAATATCTCCGGCAAAATCCGGCTGCTCATATCACCGGAGAAAGAGCAATCGCATTGACCGAAAACAATTTAATCCTGTCTGCCGACGAAGAAATCGTCTCCACTATTAAGTGGGAAAGTATGCACAGCTTTCGGGAAGACCAGCTGTTTTACTACCTTTTCATTACCAGCCAACAGGCGGTGATCGTCCCTAAAAGAATCTTTCAGGAGAAAGAACAGGAGTTCCGGAAGTTTGCAGAAAGGAAAATTGCTGCAACTAAGTAAATAATACAACCCACTGATTTAAATTCCGGAAGCTTGCGTTCTTTTACACCAAACCATCTGACACTACGTTTAAATATTTTCAGAGAGGAAATACCGCCAAGAAGTCGAGCTATATAGCAGCTCAAAAACGCCGCTAAAAAGGAAAACAAACTTTACTTAAAAGCCCTGCATATAAAATTGAAAATGAATTTATAAGAAAGCTTAGGCCTGTATTTTTTCCAAAAACTGCCATTGAATTTCAATATTGATAATTATCTTTATTGACAAGGGGAATATCCCTGAAATTCAAAACTACCTGCTTTCACTGTGTCCCTGCTCCAACGCATATTTTCTTCAAATTGGGTGATTACTTTGGTCGCCACTACCATGGGCGTGCTTTTGGCCTTTTATGTGGATGGTCTGGGACAACAGCATCGCATCAAAAAACAAAAGGCACTTGCACTGAAAAATATCATTGAGGAGCTGACTAATAACCGAAAACAGCTGGAGGAGCCTTCGGATAATATCCGTATCCTTTATTTGCTGGATACCCTGACCCAATTGAATAAGGGCAAAGACCTGAATGTGATTATGGGGGAACCGGAAAAAATTCATGCTTTTATTGATCCTCACCCCCATATTCATATTACAGATTCGACCATACAGCTAGACATTTTTGCCTAAAAACGTAAAAAGCGAATCAACAATAGTAACTTTGGGTTCCAACGCCAACAAAGATCTATGTTCAATTCGCTTCACAGCAAACTTACGCAAGAATTTCCAAAATGGGGTAAAGCTTGCTGGAAAAATGTACTCGCCCTAAGTTTAGGCATCATCCGAAAAGGAACCGTTTGTCTTAATAAAGTGAAAGATTCCATCGGTAGCATTTTAGATAATCAGCGTACTTCCGCCTCTGGCCATTACAAACGCTTAACCCGCATATTTACGGAATATTCTGACACCAATTTATGGAGTGATCTATTGCAATTATCCGCCATGCATATGCATAAAGGTGGGGATTTTTTGATGGTCGATGGCACCAGCTGGACGCAAGGGGATCGTACTTTTCATTTCATGACCTTGGCCATTTTGTATAATGGAGTAGCGGTGCCGATCTATTTCATGAATCTGGAAAAGAAGGGCATCAGTAATCAGGAAGAAAGAATTCAGTTGCTTGAAGAGGCGTCAAAGTTATTCAATCTTGAAGGTAAAATTCTCTTGGCTGATCGTGAATATGCAGGACAGAAATTCATCAAATACCTTGAAGATAACGGCTTTAAATATGTGCTTCGGGTAAAAGAATGCAACTTTAAGACTCAGTGGAATGAAAAATCTATGACGAAAGCGCAAATGATTTCAAAAGTCACCAATAGTAAGGTGAAAGGTAAAACGATGTCCGCTAAAATGAAGTTTGAAGCTGGAGACAATTGCCGGATGGTCATCAAGAAAAGTGAAGATGCGGAAAAGGAACCTGTGATTTTCCTTTTGACAAACCTGTCTAAAAACGCATATAAAGTGGCTGAGGACTATCGGAAGCGATGGCAAATTGAGACATGTTTCAGACATTTGAAGACCAATGGTTTTGACCTTGAAAAAATGAATGTTCAGGGAGCAGATAGATGCCGGTTAATGATGGCTATTGTCGTTTTTGCATATTCGGTATCCATAGCTCATGGGTTAAAAAAGTACAAAAATGTTCGTCTGAAAACTTATGCCAATGGTAAAAGGTATAGATCCATTTCCGTTTTTCGAAAAGGAGTCGAATGCATCGCAGAAGCTGGTTACAGAATAGAAAATTGGGGCGAGTATATCCTGAATCACTTCTTGAGTCATGATCGGAAAATTTGCCCCAAATCAATAAATGTCTAGTTGTATGAGATTCGACCTTAATTTCGGGAAATAGATTTGAGTATGATCTCAATCTGGAGCTCAACATCAATATGATTCAGCTGCCGGATGTCGCCTGGCAGGCCGCTACCCTCTCTGACTTCAGTCAGGAAATTGATTATGAATGCCTGGCCGAACTTATCAACGTGTACAGTGCGCAGCAGTTTTTTCTGGATGAGCAGGCCAAAATGACCAACCATATCATCGCGGAGGATCTCCCCAAACTACGAAGAACCATGACCATCGCTCAGGACATCCGCCAACAGTTAATTGCCCAATACGAAAAGTCTTTGGAAAAAATAAAAGCCTGTCAATAAAATTCAATCCTCTTAACTGCTTTCATCTTCATTCTTAATCCTATAAAAATTTTTATCACTCCTCTCCTTTTCTTGCTTAGAGCATGGTAAAAAGCACACCATCCGGCTGCAAATTCGAATTATTGGAAGCGATTTTGGATAATTTCTTAACAATAGCGATGCTATCCTCTCAATATAATCGGGTATCGCTTCTGCAATACTTCAAATTTTCGCTGCGAATTTTGGCTTTTAAACACGCTCTTACTTTTTTTAATACTTCCGGGCAGGAACAAAATCCAGCAGCGCGCATTAACTCGCACCTGATTGAAAACGAATTGGAAATCAGCATTCCGGCCAGCTATGGAGATAGTGTGAGCATTAAATTGTTTGATCAGTTTGGACGTGCCCTTATTGAAAAATCTTTGATGGCCGAAAAAAGCAATCGGCTGCAATCCAGAGAAGAACTTGAAATTGCTGGTCATTATTTTTTATCGATTAATCAAAATGGAAACCTTCAAAATTTCCATCTGGTGAAGGTAAACGAAAAACAGGACTTCGATTTTATTGTTCAGCTGGAAGTTCCTGAAATCATTCCGGCGTTGGTAATTGCGCCAAATCCGATTCAAAATCAATAGCTAAAATTTGCTGTGGCTAGCCCTGCAGAAAGTGGTGAATTTTTCATTTACCAAATGAATGGACAGTGTGTGTGGCATCAGGTAATGGAAGTCAATGGTCCTAAAGAAATTTACCAATTGGAAGTACATTTCCTGCCGACGGGCCGGTATATTGCCAGCCTGAAAACAAAGAAGGGAAATTCGGAGGCCATGTTTATCGTTCCTTAATAAGGCCCTAAAAGACCTGTTTAAGTAAATTTCCTTATCGGTACCAGCTCGCGGAAATTTTACCAATTGAACCGGGCCGGATGTTGGGCCGGGAAGATTTAAAATCAAAACAAAAGCTCGGCCCCCATGTCAAAGCCAGGGTCAGAATAAACCTAACCCGGATTATTCAGGCTTAAATCCTCGTTTAGCTGTAAGGCGGAAAAAATGAAGGAATAGTTTCCTATTTCGAGTTTTTTCAAACGAAACAGATGAATGAGGAGTAAGCAAGCTTGCCCAAATTTGAGCTATTATAAACTAAAGAAAATAAATTATAATGAACTAAAAATAAGTTACTTATGCTTAGTCGATTAATTTAGCGGGGAATAATTCGGGTTAAAAAATTCATCTGTGAAAAATTGCGGAATTTGTGGCTAAAATCACCAATCATCCATTCCCAAACGATATTGGCGGTTCTTGAAACACGAAGCCAGGGAGATTTCTTTAAACATCCTGAAAATATTCTTCCAGAAAATACAGTAAACGGTTCTGTGCATTGCCCTGCGAACCAAAGACGGATAGCAACTGCTCCCCCCTGACATCGAAGAGTGCCCAATGTGGGGTGCCTTCACAATTGAGCGCATCATAAAGCTGATGGTCGACATCAATAAATAATTCGAAGGGTGCCTGAGCTGTTCTGAAAATGGACAACAGCTCCTGTTCATTGTGGGCCGCACGTTTTCCAAAATTGCTATGGACGCCTACCACTTTTAATTCGGGAAATTCCTGATTCAGCTGGTGGGCAAAAGGTATCGCCCGACCGGTACAACCGAGACAGTCATTATTATAAAACAATAGCAATAAAAGCTTGTGATCCTTCACTATTGATGTGATAGACTCCAATGAGATTGACAGAGATTCCATACCACAAAGAAAATCGTTTTTTCACTTGGGAAAAAGTAAAGCAGATTACCTTCTAGTGGATTATCTTCCTAAATCTCCATTTTCAATAATGGTATTCCTGCTGATTCCAGCGTACCATTCCGCTACCAATCATCCCATTTTGAAATTCTCTTAGCTTCTCCGCTACCCCACTTTCTAAATTCGTGATTTTTTGCTCAATGCGGTCATGAAGCTCCTCTAAGTCCTTTAAAGTCTGTTGCTGGCGCTCCCGCTTAATTTCCAAAAACACAATCTGATCCTGCGCCAACTGAACTTCCTGGGCACTAACTTTATTGGCTGCAATTTTATTTTGAAATTCCGCTATATTATTATTAGCCAGTCCAATAAAATCTTTCGCACGAATAATAAGATGCTCCTTATTTACTAATTGATGGCGAAGGTGCTGAAGTTCTTTTTCTTTATCTACTAAATATTTTTTAAAAGCCGGTACATCAAATCCTTTGATGTCTTGCTGACGATCTACTTCCGTGAATACACTCATAATCCTGATATCTTTTATTATGGTGTTTACCAAAAATTAACGGATAGGTTGTATGTTCCATCCAAAAATTAAAGATGGATTTAAATAATTTATTCTCAAACGATTAATTCCCAGTAGGAATTCAATACCGCATTAGAATTGCCAAATTTCGATCCTCTCTACTTTGATTCCATTTGATGGGTATTTTTGGGCTATTCGTTTAGCGCATCACAGAAAGGACAAGCTCGAAGAGTAAATTCAAAAAATGTCCATGGACAATTTTAATTTTTTAAGATAAGACACCACTTAAGCAGGCCAATGTCAGGTATTTCCATGCATTCACCTTCCATACATGCATTGAAATCCCGGGTCCACAGGCAAAATTTGCCAAATGCTTTTGATCCTATATGATTTTTGAGGCTTATATAGTACGCTCCATCTGCTCCCATAAAAAACATTATTATCCATACTTCAAGGTCTTCTTATTGAGCCAAACTAATGGGGATATAGGAACTAGTTCGACTTAGCCGACAAAGTGAAAATAAGTACCTTATTAAATCGCCTTCCAAATGGATTTTTGTTCCCGAAATTTTATTTTTCCCTACTCCACCATGGGTTTTCCCCAAGCGTAAAATCTTTTGTAAAAACCTCTCCGAGTTCCGGAAAAAAACATTTCAATTCATTTGTAACAGCTGCAGTCTGAAATCGCTCTACCGGTTCTTTCCAATGGTGTAAAGCCAAAGAGAACCCTCCCCAATGAACCGGTACTGCTATTTTTACACCTGCATCCAGCGCCGCATGCACACTTTCTTCCGGAAACATATGAATATCGTGCCATTGCTGGTGATATTGTCCACACTCCATAAAACCAATGTCAAATGGCCCCAATTGCGCTCCCACTTCATGGAAATGATCACCACGACCACCATCACCACTCCAATAGATGTTCTCCATTTCACTCTTAATTACCCAGCCTCCCCATAAAGACTTGGCCCGATCGAGTACCCCACGACCGGAAAAGTGTCGAGAAGGTGTGAAGGTAATCTGCAGTCCTTCGAATTCCGCCTGCTCCCACCAGTCAAAGGGTTTTACTATTTCTTTTGGAATCCCCCAATATTCCAGGTGACGGGAAACGCCCAGGGCCGTCCACCAGTTTTTTACCTTGGATTTTAACTTCATAATACTGGCCATGTCCAGATGGTCATAATGATCATGGGTAAGCAGCACCAAATCAATGTCGGGAAAATCATCAATTATATCCAGTGTATGGTCAGAGAAGCGATCCGTTGAAAAAGGGGCGATTGGGGAGGCATTAGGGCCAAGCATGGGATCTATTAATATGATCTTCCCTGCAATTTGTATCAACAATACCGAATGCCCGTACCAGACGAAGCGGGCCCGTCCATCATTCTCCAAAAAAGCATCAATATCCAGCTTTTTTACCGGCAAAACCTGCTGAGGGCGTCGAATCGCTTTATCTGAAAAATTTTGCTTTAATAATTTAGGTAATTCTTTCAGGTTAATGGCCATAGTAGTCTCTTCCAGATTCTGAAACTTACCCGCATTCCAATTAGGAGATTTTTCGTATCGCTGAATATCATCTTTGCGAGGCTTCCCCCCGAACTGCGCTTTGAATGCCTTCATATATTCGGTATTTAATTCATTTATAATCCAACCAAAAGGAAGCCATTAAGATGAAATAATGCAATAAATATTTCGCTTTTCCCCATAAAAACCGCACTGAATTCAAGAATAACACAAAAACAACCTTACTCCCTATAAATTCAGGAAAAGCCCGGACACTTGCTCAATTTTCATTTGTTTTACATTTATGCTTGGCCTAAAAACTGTATTTTGCCACAAAGACAGAAGATTTATGTTTAAAAATATCGCTTTCCTTATCACCGCCCTTTGGTTAACCATTATTCCCGCTTTTGCCCAGCAACCATCGATCACAGAGATCAATGAAAAATTTTACCGTCTGGATCGGGACCTTCAAAAGGAAATCAGCTTTAAAGTCTATATACCGGAAGTCGCACAACTTTTCGCTAAGCTTGCTCCAAAGTATTTGGCGGAGGGGGAAGATGTAGTGGCCAGCCAATTGCAAAACCTTACCGTAAAAATTCACTATGACTTGCTAAGCCAGGAAAGCCAATTCGAACTTTCTGAATTGGATATTGCCGAAAATGAAATTGAGGGCCTTGGCCAAATGAAAGCCGGTTACCTGCAGGCAGCGGAAGGTGCTTTTGTGCTGATAAAAGAATATTTCATGACCGACTTTCTGGATGCTCCCGCGAATAAAACCAAAATTAAAAACATTGAAAATGGCATTCAGGTAAGCCTGGAAAAGGAAATGCAAAATGATGAGATCTCGATCACGCAGGATTATTCCAGCATCAGTGTAAACTCCAGCATGCCGGATGGCACCAGTATATTTGCCCAAATTAGGACTTTACAATTAGACCAATGGCTGTTCCTGGAGAAAATCAATATGGCGACCCCAAAAATGACCTCCACGGTGAATTTTCAATTTGAAAAAACCAATGGTCGTTACTGGCCTGCCTCCAGTCGACAAAGTGTCAAAATGGGCGAAATGATGAATGTCCAGATTGATGTCACTTATTTGGACTGGAAAGGAGAATAGACCTATTCCCATATTACTTTTACAAAAGGAGAATGTGCTTCCAATTGACGAAGGGCTTTCTCCTTTTTCTTTTCATTTTTGGAGGCGATGGCAGAGGATGGAACGATGACCTTATAACCATGCCTGACCAACGACTTTACTGTTTTCCTGACACAGCCTTCTGCAAATAAGCCTACCACGACTACCTGCTCGATTTGCCTTTCCATAAGTGCCTCTTTCAATGCTGAATTGGATAGCGCATCGCCTTTAGATTTGGAATAAAGCTGATCAGAACACAACAACAAGCGATCATCCAGCTCCACTCCTGCTTCACCTGCTTTGGAGACATTTCCGGTCATCCAGTTTTTGATGGGGGCATGCCATTCATTCACCACATAAAAAACCAAAGTACTATCCTTTTGGGAAAATTGGTATTCCAGCCCATTAATCCCCTCGAAGAAGGTCGATATGGAGGACAGCTCCACATGCATGGGGGAATCTTCCCGCAGGAAATTGCTTTGAACATCGATCACTAATAAGGCAGATTCCTGTGCGACCAGCTTAATCGAGCACATACATAGGCAAAGGAAGATAAAACACCACTTTTTCATCATTAACTATTTTGATACGCGCACAAGTAAATGGAAAAAAAAGTTTAGCGCATTAACAATTGTTAATGGTGGTGTACAACATGGTCTTTTTTGATATTCGGAGAGATTTTCACCCCATACACCCGCATACCAGAACTTCCACACCAGATAATGCACTGGTAAAATATCACTTTCCTGAAGTGGAATCACAGGAAGTTAAGCTCCCCTGATTCTGGTGGAAAAAACATCCGTAATCGCCCTGGTGGGTATTGAAGTTAAATTTATGGGATAGATTTTTTAAACTTAGTAGTACCTCATGCTGGTTAGAACTTTATACCCTATTTCCGAAAACCTATTTAAAATGATGTACCTCAATACTTTGCACCTAAGAAAAGAATAAATGTTTTTGTAAATTAATAGTCTACCAACCATATCCCGCATGAAGCTCATCTCCCGCAAGCAATTTTTAGCGCAATCCAAAAAATTCGGCCTTTACTTTGCCTTTAGTAGTTTCGGCTGTTTGGATGCCTTTGGGCTAAAACCGCCCTATAAGAACATTCAGCCCTCTCCTACGGAAGAAGATCTATTTTCCTATATCACACAAATTGCTGGTCAATTTGATACTGATCTTTTTAAAAAACTATTAGGGGCGGCCAATGAATTTAAGGAAGGAGATGACCTACTGGGCATCTCTGCTGAAAATCCACAACAGCGGGCAACAGCAAGAAAATTACTCTCCAATACTAAAATTGGGTCGCTGGTTCAACATCCTATTTTCGAGGATGATTTATATCGATTGATCCTAAAGACCACCTTATACGATGAAAAATATCAGGACTGGACGATGGGCGACCTCAAAGCTTTTATCCTTGAAGAAGATGAACAGGCCATAAAAGCGGTAATGCCCTACCTGAGTAGTGACGTGATCGCCTGTGTCGTCAAACTCATGAGCAATCAGGAACTCATCCAAACCGGCAGTAAAATTTTCAATGTTTTGCCCAACAGTAAAATTGGTAGCAAAGGATATTTAGGGGCGCGTGTGCAACCGAATTCTCCTACAGATAATACGGAGGATATCATTTGGCAGGTATTCAATGCCTGGTCCTTTGCCGTAGGCGATTTACTTTTAGGCACCAATCCTGTTTCCAGTAATCCGGATTCGGTCGCCAAAATTGAAGCCGCACTGCTTGATGTGCTAAAAACCTTCAATCTTCAGGGTCAAATGCCCAATTGTGTACTTTCCCATATCGACATCCAAGCGAAGGTAGAGGAAAAGCATCCGGGAAGCACTGGCATTTGGTTTCAAAGTCTTGCAGGAACCGTCGAAGCGAATCAAACTTTTGATGTGACCATCGAAAAAATGATCCGATATGCGAAGCAGCGCAATGGTCAATATGGTTTATATATTGAAACGGGGCAGGGAGCCGATTTCACCAACGGACATGGAGAAGGTTTTGATATGGTGATCCATGAAGCGCGAAAATATGGCTTTCTAAGGGCACTGAAAACCTATATGCCACAAAATGACCAGCACCCTCCTACCTCCTTTTTGAATAATGTGGCCGGCTTTATTGGCCCTGAGGTTTTCCGAACCAAGGAACAATTAGTCCGATGCTGTCTGGAAGATATTACCATGGGAAAACTCCACGGCTTAACCATTGGACTGGACATCTGCTCCACCCTGCATATGGACATCGACCTGGACGATTTGAACTGGTGCATCGATGAAATTATGCCCGCCAATCCAGCCTATTTCATGGCCTTACCGACTAAAAATGACCCCATGTTAAGCTACCTGACTACTTCCTTCAGTGACCATGTACGGGTACGGGAAAAATTCAATTATAAGGTCGATGATACCATATGGCAATTTTTTAAAGATTTGGAAATTATTGGGGAAGATGATCTACCTACCGCGCACTTTGGAGATCCGATTTGGGTGTATTATCAATATTGTAAGCACAAGAACGATCACCGAAGTAAAGAGGATATTTATGCCGAAGGCCAAGCCGCCATTGAGCGCATCAAAGCCAGAGGCGTTAACATTGCAGAAGGTTATGGGGAAAATTATTGGGATTTAAATCCCGGCTTAGCTGCGGAAGTAGAAAGTTTATACCAGGATGCAAAAGTGAGCATTTGGACAGAAATGAATGCTGATTTTGTTTTATCCATCCCTGCTGCTTTGAGGGTATTTACGGCCTCAACTGACCGCAAGGACTATGTTTACCATCCGGAGAGTGGAGAAAAAATAACGAGTCAATCGCTAAGCGCTTTACGAGAAATGCGAACGAGTTGGAAAGGCGAAAGTCCCGAAATTCAGATCATTATTTCGGATGGCTTAAACGCCCGGGCCATCATGGATGATGGGCATCTATTTCCTTATTTGGAACATTTGCAAAATGAATTGGCCGTTAATAATTACCGCTTGAGCAAACAGCCTGTCATCATCAAAAATGGACGTGTAAGGGCAGGCTATCACTGTGGGCAACATATTTTTGGTGAGGCAGGAAAACAGCAAGAAAAGCGCGGGATCATCCACATTATTGGAGAACGCCCCGGCTCCGGACATCATAATTTCTCCGCCTATTTAACTGTTTCGAATAAAGACCTTTGGGCTAAAGGTGAAATCGACCATGATATTACTCGTGTCGTTTCGGGCATTTCAGATACGGCTCTTCAGCCAAAAATAGCCGCAGCAGAAACGGTCAGTATTATTAATCAATTATTCCACCAAGCCTAAGCCGGCCGGATTTCCGAGTAGAGCGGTTCGTTATCTCCACGCCCCCTCACAGATCCGTACGAGCGGATTTCCCGCATACGGTTCCTCCTAAATTGGTTTCGCTTTCTGAAAGCTATAAAACTGATCGGCACAAAGCATTAAGCGATCATCAAGCCCTACCCCCTCCGTATCTGCCTTTGATACATTTCCGGCAATCCAATTTTTAACCCGAATTATTCACCACTAAATTAAGCAATTCACCTTATCTGATTTATCATCAACTCAATACATTCCTGCGGATTTTTTTATAGCCCAAATTTGGGCAATATTGCTTTCTCCTCATTCTTCTGCTTCATTGGAAAAAACTCGAAACAGGAGGCTATTCCTTCATTTTTCCCTCCTTGCAGCTAAAAGAGGATTGAATCCGGACTAAGGGCGAATGCCATACATTCAGCACATAAAATATTAAAGTACTGTCCGCTTCGGCAAAAATTTCGCTCCTGCTTATGAATGGCTTCAAAGAAAATCTCCACTGCGGCCAAATCCACATGAATAGGGGATCTTCCTTAAGGAAATTAGTTTACAAATCAATCACCAATAGGGCGGTATTTTGAGCAGAGGCCTGACCTAGCCAATAACAAATAACATAAATCACTACTTTTTCATTTTCCATTAATTTGATTTATTCCCAATTAGGCAGAAAATTAAATACCCTGCATTAACATTTGTTAATGGAGATTCCAGGAGTTTTTCCCCTCGGCCAAAATGGGAATAATTTCCTGAGATAAATATTGAAATGGTTTCCGCGTGCCATAGGAGGTAAAAATACAGATCGCCTCAAATTCCGGCAAAATAAAAATAAACTGTCCTCCCGCTCCCCGCGCAGA
Organism: Persicobacter diffluens; assembly: GCF_036244895.1. NCBI lineage: Bacteria > Pseudomonadati > Bacteroidota > Cytophagia > Cytophagales > Persicobacteraceae > Persicobacter > Persicobacter diffluens. Next base: position 1,827,795 of record NZ_BQKE01000001.1, on the reverse strand, counting down.
AATAACTGCAATCTCCTTTTCATTATAACGCTCAACATGGCGCCACCAAAAATATCCGTATTCATTTTTTCCATTTTGAGCATATCCGTCCGTCATTTCCTTTATCCAAGAGGAAGATAGAAACTGATGTTCTGCAAATTTCCCCTGCTCTAAAACTAAAATTCCTAATTTAAGCATATCCCTGGAGGTAAGATCCATTCCTGCGGGAGCTTTGGTCATCCCTTGTGGGGTGGTTGAAAAAGCAGCTTGAATACCCATTGGCATCAATAATTTTTCATGTAAATATTCTTCCATGGTTTTCCCGGTCTGCAGATAAAGGGCGGAACTGAACAAGGACGGATCAATCCCCTGATATTTGTAGGCAGAACCAGCAGGAAGGTATTCTGCCTCCTTAAAAATCTGACGCCAAAGCTCTATATCTTCCTTTACTGTGGCGGGTTTAAAATTTTTCGGTAGTCGAATACCAGATTGCATCGTGAGTGCATCTTTCATCTTGATTTGGAATGCAGCTTCCGGCAACTCTCCCTGATCAAAAGGAAAATATTTCAAAACAGGGTCTTCCACCGAATGAAAAATACCTTCCTCCAAAGCCAGGCCTACCGCCAGAGCCGTCATGCTTTTCGTAATTGACATTTGGTAATGAGGACGGTCAATTGCAGAATAAGCAAAATATTGCTCCAGTCGAAGTGCCCCTTTTTGATAAAAAAGGAAGCTGTCCACAGCTCCTTTCTGGCGCAATTGATTTGGCTTTTTACCTGCCAATAATTCTTTCTTAAAACGCAGGTTTTCTGTAGAAATATCCGTTAACATCGAATTGAAATCCGTGGATTTCAAAGCCAATTCTTCCAAAGGCTTCACCAAAATATCGTCCGGCAGATGCGGTGGTTTATGAAACGGTCTCTCTTTTTGTTGAGACTGAAAATCTGATAATCGAGGTTGACCTGTTCTGGAAGGAGGTGTTAATTGAGCTACCTCCTCTTTTAGTCCATCAGACTCTTGCGCTTTTGCAGCGGTTGCTCCCCAAAAAAAGGAGACGAAAATCGTTAAAATTGACCAGGTTTTCATAAATCATCAATGTTGTTATTTCAAGTTCAACATTCTGATAATTAGGATCAAACCATATCAAAAAAAACGCTATTTTGGGATAATAATATAAAAGAAAAAAAGAACCATCCTGTCCTCTCTATACCCCACCGCGTAACCGACTTAGTGAAATATTAGTCATGCCCAAAAATGAGGCAATCATCCCATGTGGGATCTGTTGTTCCAAAAGGGGATATTTGGAGCGAAACCACTGAAGCTTTTCCTTCCCTCCACAACTGGCCAATATTAATTCCTTCTCCACCTTTTCACTTAATTCCTGATGCAGTACCGCATTTCCCCAGTTGCGGATTTCCTCCTCTTCCACCATGAGGTTTAAAAATTGATCCGCTGGTAATTCCAGTATCTCCACCCCGGAGAGGCATTCCATTTGATATAAAGATTTTTCAAACTTTACTCTGCTGGTCTGTGGAGGTAAAACAACAGGGCCGATATAAAAGCCCAAACTGATCTCCTCTCCTTTTTCCGATAAGATAAAGGAACGACAAATTCCGGCTGTCAGGAAATACTCTTTATTATTACTGCTCCCTTCCTTACAAATTAATGTCCCCTTTTCCAATTGAACAAGCGACGCCAAATCCGTAATCTTTTTCAGGTTGGCCGAAGAGACCTCTCCATAAATTTTAATGATGGATTGAAGAAGGGAAAGATTTAACGACATGGCAGGAAGGTTCGAAAATAAAAAAGCAAGTTATTAAAAATCGGTCATAAAAAAACCGGAACCAAAAATAGCCCCGGCCCTTGAAATGCGATATCAGATATACTTAGTTGATCACGATGTCAACTTTATCTTTAAATGCTACGGTCATTACTGCTTCCTTACAAATTAATGTCCCCTTTTCCAATTGAACAAGCGACGCCAAATCCGTAATCTTTTTCAGGTTGGCCGAAGAGACCTCTCCATAAATTTTTATGATGGATTGAAGAAGGGAAAGATTTAACGACATGGCAGGAAGGTTCAGAAATAAAAAAGCAATTTATTAAAAATCGGTCATAAAAAAACCGGAGCTAAAAATAGCCCCGGCCCTTGAAATGCGATATCAGATATACTTAATTGATCACGATGTCAACTTTATCGTTAAATGCTACGGTCAAATGCAGCTGCTTGCTTGCCTCGTCATAGAATGCACCACCTTTGGCAGCCCACTTCTCTTTCGATTTCTGCACTTTTACTTTCTCACCATTTACGGACACCTTTTTCGCTTCCGGTGATTGGTGGACAATCAAAGTCGTCTGACGCTCCGCAGGAGCTCCTACATAACCTTTACCGGTCTTCTCCAATGCAATTTTCAAAGCATCACCCACCTGATCAGCTTCAAATTTCAGTAATTGAAAATCCCCCTTGGCAATGGCATCTTTCGAATGGCCATCATCCTCATACATTTCTCCTTTGGCTTCTTCCACGGAAGGATCAGCAAAATAATGCAGGGTCAATTTTTCAGTATTATAAAATTCAGTGCTTTGGAAAACCTCCGCCATCGGTACAAAGGATCCTGCCTTCACCATTACCGGCAAATGCTTAATATTTGTAGGCAATGAAATCTCCTGACCGCCATCAAATACCTGATCGGTATCGAAAGTAAACCAACGGTGACCTATTGGCAAGTAAAGCTTTTTGCTTTGCTGTCCTTTTTCACGAACCGGCGCTACCAGGAAGGCATCTCCCCACATATAAGCATCCACATAGTCGATCAAATCTGCACGATCTTCTTCGAAGAACAATGGGCGCATCAATGGCATACCCGTAGTGTGGTTATCATAAGCCAAAGTATAGTTATAAGGCATCATTTGGTATCTCAAACGAATAAACTCACGGGCAATGGCCTTGGTTTTCACATCCCAAAATACCGGCTCTGCGGGCACTTCTTCCTGAGCGTGCGTACGATAAACCGGGTTGAATACGCCAAATTGCAACCAACGCAGGTATAATTCAGGATCCTCATAAGTCCCCGCAAAACCACCCAAGTCAGAAGACATATAAGCTGCTCCTTGTAGTCCCATGCTCAAAGAAAGTTCTACCTGTGGCCATAAACCACCCCAGGTACGGTTCACGTCTCCCGTCCAGGGCACTAATCCATAACGTTGAGAACCCACAAAGCCGGAACGCATCAAAATCAGCGGACGCTCATTTGGAAAATCTTTGGCATATCCATCGTAGACCATTTTCGCCCACTCATGTCCATAAATATTGTGCACCTCATCAGCAGAACCATTCACATGCTGCAAACCAGCAGGATGAACCTCAGGCTCTCCCAAATCGCCCCACCATCCGCCAACACCAGCATCAGTATGCTTTTTGTAAAAAGACCAGAACCAATCTTTGGCCTCAGGTTTGAAAATATCCACCAAACCGGTGTTTCCGAAGAAGAAATCAAACTTATAAGGATTCCCTAAAGTATCCGTTCCCAAAACTTTATTTTCCACCGCTGAGTCCCAGGTCTTACAATTGGTCAGAATGAAAGGTTCGGTAATCAAAATCGTTTTAACACCATCCTCTTTTAGGTTCGCCATCATTTGTTCGGGTTGCGGAAAGCTGTCCGGTTCCCAATCCAAATTCCCCATATGACCGGTCAGGTCTTTACCTTGCCAGAAAAGATCAATCACGATACCATCCAATGGAATTTCCTCGGTTTTGTATTTTCCGGCGGTCATTTCCACTTCTTCCTGGCTGTGATAGCCCATACGGGAAGCAATGTTCCCCAGTGTCCAACGCGCCGGCATAGGGTTACGGCCAGTCAAAGCCGTAAAATTATTCATAAGCTCCGGATAATCTTCTCCAGCGACAACAAAGTAGCTCATGTTGCCACCCATCGCTTCAAATTGAAGAATATTGGATTCCGTAGCGCCAAGATCCAGAAATCCTTTGGCGCCATTATCAAAGATCAAAGCGTATTTCTCCGAAGAAACCAACATCGGCATAGAGTAATACATCAATTCCGCATGTTTCTCATAACCATAGGAAGCACGGTTGTACAACTCTAAGCGGTGACCACGGCGATCCATGCCCAATACACGTTCCCCTCCACCGATCAGTTTTTCATTATCCTGTAATTCAAAGCGGAATCCGGCCACAGAATCCTGATCAAAGAAGCCTTTCTCTTCAGATAGGATGACCTTTCCATCGCGTACAAAGCTTAGGTGAAAGGGCTTTTTCTCTAATATCACCGATAAATCATCAACGGAATAAATCAATTGCGTATCCGTTTCTTTTACCTTGGTTTCCGTACGTTCGGGAGCACCTGCCGCCGCATTCACCGGAAAAGGCAATGCCTCTCCATTGGCTAAAAAATCTACCCGAAAGGAAGATGCGCCATAGGGCGTAATATGAATTTTCCCATCATTGGTGTTAACCTCAAGGTGATCAGGATGATATTGGTACCCCTGATATGCGCGTTGAGCAAATACCTGTCCTGTGAACAGGAAAGCGACAAACAGTCCAGTAAAAAGTCTATTTAACATACCATTTTAATCTTGTATTGTAAATAACAAACCAACTCCCCAATTCATAATTTAACAAAATTTAGACGGAAATATCCCTGAATAATCACAACAATCGTTTGATTTCGGGCAGATCATTAAAAATTCCAAAAAGAATCATACAAATCAATTATTATTTTCGTTTATATTGCGACTTTACGTGAGGAAGTAACGAAAATGGAGATGAAAAACGATACCGGACAAAATGGGCTTATTAATATTCACTCGGGATACCCAACTCCTGCAGTTATATTAAATATTCCCAATGCTAAAATTTTAGATTATAATAAGAATGCACTTCAATATCTCAGTGAAGAGTTTACCGGAATTTTAATCCAAGAAATCCTTCTCCATTGTCAGCAAAATCAAATCGAAACGGATAGTCCGGCCGTTGAGTTAGCGCTTCAGCTTCCACAATCCAAAACACTTCACCCCTTTCGAATTTTCTATCAGAAAATATCAGTGGAAGATTGTGTTGTTCAATTTTTTCCACAAAAAATATCTAATGCTTCGCTTTCTTTGATGCCGAGCCAATTAGAGACGCAGTTGGTCAGTATTATTGAAAGCACGGAGGACATTATTTTTTCGCTTGATAATCAATTCTGTTACACGGCTTTTAACCGCAACCATTTCCTGACCATGAAAAAGATTTATGGGCTGGATATTGAAATTGGTAAAAACGTTTTGGAATATATGCGGGTAAACGGAGACCATGTCAAGGCAGAAAGCGATATCCAGCGTGCATTGGATGGGGAGTCTTATTCCATCACGCAGGTATATGGCAATGAGCTTTATGAGCGCACCTATTTTCAGGCGAACTACAACCCCATCATCATGGATGGAAAAGTGACCGGATGCGCAGTTTTTGTGAAAGATATTTCAGAGGAAATGCGCTTTCAGGAACAGTTAAAAGCCCTGAATAGGGATCTACAGACACAAAATGAAAAACTACGCGAGCTTAACCATATTAATTCGCATAAGATTCGTGCAAAGTTAAGCAGCATCATCGGGCTGTCGCAATTGTTATTGGAAGATTGCCCGGAAAATGAAAACATACAATTACTGCTTCAAAGCGCCAATGAGCTGGATGATCAACTTCATGAAATGAATGATGTCCTGCACCAAAGAGAAAAGCCCGTCTTTGAACAGGCCTCCCCTTTGGCGGTATCCAATGTTTGGATGATTGACGATGATCCGCTGCATCATAAAATCTCCACCAAAATGCTGGAGTTGCTGGACTCGGGCCTAAAAGTAAAATCATTTCTTCGTGCGGATGAGGCATTGGAGGAACTACAAAACAGCCAAAGCCTTCCGGACATTATCTTTCTGGATATCAATATGCCGTATATGTCCGGTTGGGAGTTTTTGGAAGCTTTTGAGGAACGTTCTTTTAATATTAAAATTCATATGTTATCCTCCTCCATTGATCCGGATGATGAAAATAAGGCTTCTAATTTCAAACCTGTTTCAGGTTTCACCTCCAAACCTTTAACCCTGGAACGCCTGAAATATCTTTTAAGTAAAAAGGAAGAATAGTAATGGAAAGCTAGCCCTGATTTTCGATCACTTTAAAGAATTCTTTTTCAAAATTTTCACTGGCCATCTTTTCTGAGATGGCCTTTGCATTTTGTGCGTATAGGGGATTAGTCCACAGATCCAAAACCTTCTTTTTCAATACCTTTTCATTAAGCTTAGCGATTGGAATACCCCGCGGACCAAAAGCCTGGGCTGAAAGTTCCCGATCCCATACGAACTGATCAATAATATGCGGAATGATCAAGGTCGGTAAAGCATTTTTTAAAGCCAAATGCACCGTTCCACTTCCTCCATGATGCACCATAGCCTTCATATGAGGCAGAATAAAATCATAGGGTACCTGATCCACAAAATGCACCCTCTGCTGATCATAACTTTCAGGAACCACTAATCCGCCAGCGGCGGTATTAATAAGAGCGGGAATTTGCAATTCCTTCAGGACCTGAAGTACAATGCGGGTCTTCTCCTCCGGAGCGGGATTGGTCATACTTCCGAACGTAATGAATAAGATCTCCTTATGCCGGTCCAAAAATGCCAGTAATTCCGCTGAGGGCGTGAAATGAATTTCCTTGGGCCGCTCAAAGTAGCCCATTACGCGGCGGTGTTCAGGCCACTCCTGGGGTTTGGGAAATAAGTAAGGAGAAATAGTATAGATCACCTCATTATTTTTCAGATAATGAGTAATGGCCTGCTTGTCAAAGGGCTTGCTCTCCTTAAGCCATTCCTGTGCTTTTAGCAAGGTTTTTACTAAGCCAAAACGGGCCAAAGCAAAGGTTTGTCGGTTCCAGAATGGTCCGAAATTGCGATTAAAAGCAATATGACTATGATCCCTCACCTCATGCAAATACAAAACAGGGCTCACCTGAATGGCCCTATGGTGTGGTTGCATCCCCCATAATACCGGGACCATGACTTTGGCATTGTATAGGATCAGTTCCGGATGAAGTCGGGAAATGACTTCCTGCTGAATGAGCACCATGTCTTTATTTATCTTTCCCTGTTGCATGGCTAACTGAATGTAGGCCAATATTTTGGACCAGAATTCCCCACCTCCTCCGAGCGCGCGCTTCCCCACCTCACTATCCAGCATTTTGATAAAGGCCTCCCCCATAGAGTGAAAGGACAGGCCTTCCTCTTGCGCTAATGGCTCAAATTGTGCCGGCATCATCAAATGCACTTCATGTCCTCTTTGTACTAACAATTTTCCTATAGCCAAAAAAGGCTCCATATCTCCACGGGTGCCTATGGCAGTCAAGAGTATCCTCATGCAAAATTGATTTAAACTTTATAATTCCTGATCCCAAGTAAACAGAAACATCTTTTTAAAAGTAATAATGATGTAAAGATGGTTAAAATCCTACCCGAAAATGCTTAGAAGTCTCCTATTTATTTTTTTATCACTTTCCTTTTCATGTACAGGCCTAAAAATCATAAAAAATGCCAATTCCTATGATGTGCAATATCATTCATTTCAACAAGGAGGAAGGACCATTACCGTCATTCAACAGAATTTATTAGGACAAAAGCCCTATATACAAAACCTCCATCAATTAGTAGAAAACCAAAGGATAAGTGGTAGCCAGATCATTCAGGAAGAATTCAACTATGTACTCCCTGACTCCACCGATTTAAGGAAAGTTCGAAAGCTATATGGCTACCTACCCACCACCGGATCCTATGACCTTTTAGCGGAAGATTTACTGAAAGACCGCTACCAATTATCTGTGGAGCAGTATGCAGAAGCCGACTTAGCCACTATTAGCATTCGAGCTAAAAAAATAGTTCAAGTGTATGAATCTCAATATAATGCTATTCCATTAACACAGGAGGATCTCAATACCCACATCAGTTCACCCATTAAAAATTCTCTTCCTGCAAAGGAGCGGAAAGAGGTGATTAAGCAAATCCGTCTTGAATATTTTGACAAAAGTTTAGAAAAATATCCAAATAAAAATTTATGCTTGATTTATGATGAAAAATTAGGCAGCCTCAGCAAAATTTTCAAGGAACAAATTCAGGAACGAACCACCTATAAAAAACACAGTACAAAAAAAAAGCCCGGATTCATTCAACCTATAACAGCTGATTCTTTAAGGAAAATCAGCAATACGCATATCAGATATAATGGGTGGATCGATGAAATGAATGCTTATTTGCACTTTAAAGTAGCTTTAATCGAAAATGCCGAATTATTTATTCTTGACCCGGTAGGTGATGAAAAGTTTGATTTCATTCCGAATTCAAACCAACGGTTAAAATTTCAGGTCAATTACCGTGGCTTGGCAGGAGGCTTTTCCTACACGCCCCCATTCTTCACCTCTAATCAGGATCGGGATATCAAAGGCAAAAGCAGTGGCTATGATCTGGACTTTTCTATTATAAGAACCCATTGGTTTCATAATTTTAGAACGCGCCGGATAAAGGGTTTTTATCTAGACAATACGGCCGACTTCCTACCACAATGGCAATTTGGCGACCCCTATATTCAAAAAAATCAATTGCGATACAGAGCGTTTGAGGGGGCCACTGGTTATAAATTTAATCCTAAATTTTCTCTGCGGGCTTTATCCACCCAGACAGAACGACAATTAAAAAGCGCAGGTAGTGGGATGGTGATTTCACATTATCGATATTTCCAAACGCAGGATGCTGCAGACACCCTTTTGCCTGTTCAGATAAAACAATCCGATAATATTGAAATCGGCTTAAACTATGGTTATTTCCACACCTTTGTTATCCACAAATCCATTTATATCAGCGCTGGAATTGCCCCGGGTTTTGGATTGGTCTACAGCTGGTTACAAAAACTAGAAGAAGAACAGCTTATTAGAGATCAGGACTATGGGGTTCTGTTTCGCATTGATGGTCGAATAGGAATTGGAATTAATGGGGAACGCTATTTTGGGGGCCTGTATACGCAATTTGCCAGTGGCGCCTTTATAGAAGAAAAAGACATCTACAACACGAGTAGTCGACAAAGCCTCCAATTTTTTGTAGGTTTCCGATTCAATCCACCACGCGCCATGAGGATGGTGAAATTTTAAACGGTTAATTTTAAATATTTATAATCGTATATTAAACAGGAATATTTTATATTGAGCCCTGTAATTTTATTTTAATCTCATTATAAATGACTCGTACATTATTCCTGTTTTTTTATCTAAGCTCCGCTCTGACGGCCTTCACTCAAAGCACGGATCCTAATCTTGTTGGACATTACATCTTACCGAATGGTGAGCCTATATATGGCTATCTAGGCATGATGGACAACCCTAAAAGCAATTTTACTGAAAAGGCCTATTACGGTCAGGAGTTTACACCGGCAAAACTATACTTAAGTTCGGAGGAAGCCCCCATTTACACCAAGGTGAAGGTTTCCTTTGGGAATTATAAACTGAAATATTTAGAAGGTTATAATACCCCCAAGCTTGATCCACTTCAAAAATATAGTGTTGTGATTGGGGAAGACTCTCTATTTACCGATCATGACCCCCAGATATGGAATGAAATTCTTTCCGGAAAGGATAATATGGGACTACTGAAAAAAGAATTTCAAATGGGTTCCTTCATGTTTTACATTGCCCTGAAAAAGAGTTCCTTAAGTAAAAAATCGGAGCCAATGAAAAAATACCTGGTTTGTAAAGACATGGAAACCCAGCAGGCTTATGTATTAAATGGGAAAAACTTTGATCATGATATTTTCAATAAAATTATTTTAAATAGCCCTTCCGTTTGTTATGAATTGGGGATCCCCTATACGGAAAAGGGAAGGTTAAAAAGTTTGTATGAACGAGAAAAAGTCCTAAAAAATTTAATACCACACAAACCAGACCTCCAAGAAGGTTATTTCAATTCTATCAGTAGCTTCCCATTTTTTTCAAAGGAAAAATTAGTGGCGAATGGAGATCAAAATCTTGATAACCTTATTACCGCATTAAGAAATGATTTTCATGCCATCAATGGAATCAAAACCTATTTTGACCAAAACTGGTCCATGGTGGAGCATCAGGAGGAAGCAACCTATTATACCGAGACAGAATTATTAAGTCCTGCGGGTACCTGGAGCAAATCCACCTACCTTTTGGCAACCGACCAATTGGTCACCAAAACCCTGGAAAAAATCATTGATCAATCAGAAGGATTGAGCAAATACCCAAAACTTTATATCGAAAAGCTTACCACGGAGTATTATTACCCCAATGGCGCTCCATTAAAAACAATATACTTTACCTCCACCGAAAACAATCATGATTATTATTTGGAAGTTAGTCCTAAAGGGGCATTGCAATTAAATCCGAACCAACGTGCGGAAAAAATTATACATACCTATCATCCCAACGGGAAAACCCATTATGTCTATTATGTAACTAATAAGAACAAAGTTAAATATCATGCGGTGTGTGATCAGGTGGGGGCTATTTTGTTTAATGAAAAATCATCCGGGATAGAAACTTTCAATGATCCCTTTCGAGGTCTCACTTTCACCAGAACCTTTGAAAAAGGAAAATTGAAATCCTCCGTTTATAAGAAAGGGAATATCCGGGTAGAGCAAGTAAGTAAAGCCTATGTGAGTCCATTAACGCTTATTGGTTCTATGTTTCAGGCAGAATACAGCGTCTTTACCACTGCAAATGCGCTCCCGTTTAAAAGAAATGGTAAAACCATGATTGCGGTAGACATTGACAATAACGGAGAGGTGATCCAATACGCTAAAATAACAGATGGACTTCACCCTAAATTAAGCGAGCGGTTTACTCAGGCCTTTGATAAAGCCCCCTATGCTAAAGACTTCTTTGCTCGAAAAAAACGAATTAAGCATGCGGATCAATTGGAATACGTCTATACGTTAAAGTATCTGGCCCAGCCCAATGAAGGAGTTATTAATTCATACAATATGATGTTTCACCAGCAAATGATGCAGCAACAAATGATGATGCAAATGAATAACATTCCTCAACCCAGCATTCCTAATTTCTAAAATTAAAGCACTAATCCCCCATCAGGCAATGGTGGGGGAAACCATATTTTTCCGGCGCTATGCTCGGGTATAGTGCAAATCTGGTGGTCAATTCCGATTCCACTTTTGCCATCTCAACCATAAAAAAACCAGCCACTAAGGGCTGGTCTTATTATGTTAAATATCAATTAGCGCTTAATAGCACTTTTTTTTAAATCATCATTGATGCAAGCTTTCCTTAGGCTCCGGCACCGGCCAACAAATAAAGTACTGCCATACGAACCGCTACCCCGTTCTCAACCTGATCCAAAATAATCGCCGCATCGGAATCCGCCACATCGGAATTCAATTCCACTCCGCGGTTAATCGGCCCCGGGTGCATAATCACGATTTCCTTGTCCAAGGAGTCCAAAAGTCCTTTATTGATGCCGTAATACTGAGAATACTCTCTTAATGAAGGAAAGTATTTCAACTGCTGACGCTCAAGCTGAATTCGTAATACATTGGCCACATCACACCACTGTAATGCCTTTCGAACATCCAGCTCTACCTTCACTCCCAAAGATTCCACATATTTAGGCAAAAGGGTCTTGGGTCCACACACCATCACCTCAGCGCCTAATTTCTTCAGCGCAAAGATATTGGAAAGGGCTACTCGGGAATGGACGATATCTCCAAATAAGCACACCTTTTTCCCGGCCACATCGCCCAATTTCTCCCGAATCGAAAAGGTATCCAACAAAGCCTGAGTGGGATGCTCATGAGTACCATCACCTGCATTCACAATGTTGGCATCAATATGTTTGGACAGAAAGTGAGGTGCTCCGGGACTGGCGTGACGCATCACGACCATATCCACTTTCATAGAAAGGATATTATTCACCGTATCCAAAAGGGTTTCGCCTTTTTTCACCGAACTATTACCTGCCGAAAAGTTTACCACATCTGCACTCAAGCGCTTTTCTGCCAATTCGAAAGAAAGGCGGGTGCGGGTAGAGTTTTCGAAAAACACATTGGCAATAGTAATGTCCCGTAGTGATGGTACCTTTTTTATGGGGCGATTAATCACTTCTTTAAACTGATCGGCAGTTTGAAATATTAGATGCAAATCCTCCGGGGTAAGGTCTTTGATCCCTAGTAAATGTTTGGTACTTAATTGAGACATTAATCCTGAGTTTTTTCCGTAAGCCAAATTGAATCTTCCTGATAATCCTTCCCTTTCAGCTCAACCTCTATGCGTTGGCTGGCGACAGTATTCACATGCTGCCCGACCACATTCGGTTCAATGGGAAGGTCTCTGGTATATTTCCGGTCTATCAGCACTGCCAGCTCCACAGCCTGCGGTCGACCAAAAGTGATCATCGCATCCATAGCAGCGCGGACGGATCTACCGGTATACAATACATCATCAACCAGGATGACTTTCTTGTTCTCAATTAGAAATGGGATGTGAGTGGTGTTCGCCTGTAGAGGTTTCTCTCTCCTGCGGAAATCATCACGATGAAAAGTGATATCAAGGTAGCCCAGATTTATAGGGCGACCGATGTTTTCCTCCAGACACGTCTTCAGACGTTCGGCTAAAAAAACACCACGGGGTTGAAGCGCCAAAATTACGGTGTCTTCAAAGTCTCCGTGGTTTTCAATGAGTTGCTGAGTCATTCGTTGGATGGTAATATCCAACAATTCACTACTGAATATCTTACGTCTGTTCATAGCGAAAGCAAATATAATAAGGTCTGTTTTTTTATACCACTAAAGCGCGCATAAAGCCGCATCAAAATTTTAAAATTGCCGTGCACTTCACCAATAGCGCTTATTTTCTCTCTGCCTTTCAAGCTTAAAGAAGTTATCCACCGAGAATATCAGCCCCCAAAAATTAGTTTTACTTTTTAATAATCTCAATTAGGAGCCTGTTTAAAAGCGCATCATCCGGCTGAAAATTGGAATTATTGTAAACGATTTTTGATAATTCCCCAACAATAGCAATGCTGTTCTCTCAAAATTCTCTGGCAGCGCTTCTTTTGCACTAATGAAATTTTCATGGCCAATTTTGGCTATTAAACTCGCATAAGGTAAGGAGAACTGCCTGAGAGGTGGGGTATTTTTGTTATTTATTCAAAATACTCTTGGAATTAGCCCTACTCCACGGATCCTGCTTTACCTTCCACTACCGGCGTCCAGCTATACTTTTGTAAAAAGAAAAACGGCTCCCGGCCTTTCCCCATGGGATCATATACCCCATAATGGTAAAAGTGATTTCCATACCAGTGCATAATCTCTCCACCCGCACCGGAATACTGTTGATTATTAGCATAATCTTCCGGCAGGCCCATCAGGCTAAACTCCCGACCGGCAGTGATTTCTCCATCTCCCAACAGGCTTACTTCATATCCTTTAAGTTCATCTTCTTCTTTATAAATCATCACCGCATGATCTTCCGGCAAATATGCAAAAGCACCCGCTCCTTTAAGGACAAACTGTTCGTGATCGTTTAGTGGAAATGCCCTGTCCCACAATAAATTCCCCTGCGCATCAAAAACCACCATCATATTATGGCTAAACCGATACACCTGCGTCTGGTTAACAATGGTATTCAATGCACTCATACCTTCCTGCAGCGCCCGGTAAGTAGGATAAAAGAATTCCCCATAAAAGGCATACTCGCCAAAGCCCGTTTTACGAGAAGACAAGATCATCCGGTTCATTACATTCATATCTTTACTACTGGAGCTTCTCTTCTTCTTTTTCTTTTGCATTTTCTCTTGCTTGTCAAGGGGAAGGTAACCATAGTAATTCCTTAAAGCGCCAAAAGGTATTTTCTGAAATTGCTGTTCTCCTCTTAGCGGTAAACGGCAAACCATTACGCCCTTGGCATAATCTTCCATGTTCGCTCCCCCCTCTGCATAAGTTGCCACCAGCAATTCATCAAAGTTAGGGAGAGTCTGGGTGGTAGCGGAAAGAAAATTCTGATTCTCCGGGGTTAAAAACTGATGTTTTAGTAATTCTTTGCCGGTTTCATCAAAAATGCTAAGCCGCACCTCATATTTTGCCTGTCGGTGCCGAAAAATAGTAACCGTTTTAAATGTTTGCGTGGCATCATCAATGGTCAGTGAAAGCAGGCGGCTTTTTTCATTATAATGATTCCGAACCACTTTCAATTGTCCGTTGGTCAAATCATACAATACCACCACGGCCTTTTCATTCACATCTCCGGCGAGCACCATATGCGTCCCCACCGTCTCATAAGCCTGCATCTTTAATTGAAAAGGTAAATCAATTTTAAACTCCTTCAATGCCTGCTGTCCGAAAAGAGGCATTTGGTAAAGGGTCAGCTTACGAATATGCTCCAAGTCTTCAGTGAATAAAAGAAAAATGTCCTGCCCATTAGTATCATAACCAATCAAATCCTCCCGACTGCTTAAATAATATTGTTGATGAGCCACCTCCTCCAAAGCCTGATTAAATTTACTCACCTCCCATAAGGCTTGCTTATCTCTAACCTTATGCTGATTTTTTTTAAAAAAATATAAGGAGGAATCAGCATTACTGAATACATGAAAAAAGGATTCCGTTTCTGCCACCTGCCCAATCACCTCTTCGCTTTTCACCAACTGGGCTTGGGCATTAAAAACATAAACAGACAGGAAGATTACTGAAAAAAGACGCAGGAAACTCATATCGGGCAATAATTTAACTCTCGGTAAAAGTACTTTTTAAAATATACGTAAAATTTGTGAAGGCTTTCTCAGAAAGCGCCATATTCCTCACATAATGACCGTTTTAATGAATTACTTTCGCATTAAAAACAAGCATCACCAACCACTATAAATCAAACATTATAAAAATAAAAAGAAACCCAAATCACTCACCCCCCTGAAACAAAAACACAAACCACTAACAGACAATACCTTAAACAAATCGTAAACAGCACAGCATATATGGGTATAAATTTTTCAAAGGAGATCATTTTGATTAATTTTGGCCAGAAATATATTTCCATACCTAAACCAAATTACCCTTGACCAGAAAAGACCTCATTAGCCCGCTAAAGCAGTACTTGTTATTGAAAGAAATTCACGGAGGAAATCCTTTTCAATTACGCTCCTACCAGAAAGTAGTCAGCATGATTGAAAATAATGTACTTTGGGTGGAGGACTGGTCAGTAGAAAACCTGGAACAACAGGAAGGTCTGGGGAAAAGCATGGCAGCCACCCTGGCAGAAATTAACGAAACCGGCACCTTCGCCAAGCTGGTGGAATTAAAAGAAAGTACGCCTGTGGGACTTTTGGAACTGGCAAAGATTAAAGGCCTCGGTCCAAAAAAACTACGTGCCCTTTGGATGGATTTAAATATTACTACTCCGGCAGCACTTTTAGAAGCCTGCAATACCGGAAGCCTGGGTAAAGCCAAAGGTTTTGGGGCCAAAACGGTGGAATCTTTAAAGGAGGCCCTGATATTTTGGCAAGAAAATCACTGGAAGAAACGTTGGGCTGACGCTCAGGAAGAGGCGGAATTAATGAAAAGCCTTTTACAAACCCTATTACCGGAGGCGCAAATAGATTTTACCGGTGACTATCTGTTACAAAGAGAAACTGTGGCCGAACTTGAAATGGTTATTGCTGCAGAAAGCCCGATAGCCGCCCACCAAAAGATATTAGCAGCCACCGGTTTTCAGGAAAATAAGGAGCAATCGGGGCCATTCACCGCTTACCTCGAGCATGAGGATTATGAAATGAGATTTCTGCTTCACTTCTGCCCACTGGATCAATTCACCAACAGGCAATTTGAATTAGGCGTTGCCCCCGCTCACCTGAATAAGGGCTTGAGTCCTGAAAAAACATTGCGTCAGCTATTGCATCAAAAAGCTTTTGCCTCCGAGCAGGAAATATATGAAGCCGCAGGCCTTCCCTTCGTCCCTCAGGAAATGAGAGAAGGCCTTTGGGAATGGGATTGGTTGGATAAAAATTCCCCGGATCAATTACTGACCTATGCAGATCTGCGTGGGCCTATGCACAACCACTCCAACTATTCCGATGGATCTCATAGCCTGGAAGAATTGGCCGCCTACTGTCAGTCTCAGGGATGGGAGTATTTAGGGATTTCGGATCACAGCCAGACTGCCGCCTATGCCAATGGCCTGCAAGTGGAAAGAGTACTGGCGCAGCATGCCGAGATTGATCGCCTTAATGCCGGCTTTGAAAACTTCAGAATTTTTAAAGGCATAGAGTCTGATATCCTGCAAGATGGAAGCCTGGACTATGAGGACGAAATCCTGAAACAGTTCGATTTTATTGTCGCTTCCATTCATGGCAATATGAATATGGATGAGGCCACCGCTACGCAGCGACTGATTAAAGCCATTGAAAATCCTTACACCACCATGTTGGGACATCCTACAGGCAGATTACTTCTAAAGCGTGCAGGTTATCCGGTGAATCATGAAATGATTATTGATGCCTGTGCGGCCAATAAGGTGATCATTGAGATCAATGCTAATCCGTGGAGACTGGACATGGACTGGCGTTTCGTGCATCAGGCGCTGGAAAAGGGAGTGGAGATTTCCATTAATCCGGATGCACACGAAATCAAAGGTTTTGCAGACATGCAATATGGTGTACAGGTGGGACGAAAGGCCGGTTTGAGAAAAGATCAGACTTTCAACACCAAAAGCACTGCGGAAGTGGCTGCTTATTTCAAAAGCAAGAAAGGCTAAGCGCCGCTTAAGAAAATGACAAAAAAGTATAAAAAAATATTAATACTGCGATTTTCCTCCATTGGTGACATTGCCTGGACTTCTACGGTGGTGCGCTGCATCAAAACTCAGATTGAGGGCTGCGAACTGCATTTTGCCGTAAAAAAACAGTTCCGGGGACTTCTGGAGGCCAATCCTTATATTGATAAACTACATTTGCTGGAAGGCAGTATGTCGCCTTTGATCGCTGATTTGAAGCAGGAAAAGTTTGACTTCGTGGTGGACCTCCACAATAACTTCAGAACCAGCAGGATAAAATGGGCGCTGGGTGTCCCCTCTTCCACTTATGACAAACTTAGGATCAAGCGATTCCTTTATACCAATTTCCAAATCAATTTCATGCCCAATGTGCATGTCACCGATCGGTATATGGATGCAGTGAAACCTTTGGGAGTGGTGAATGACGAGCAGGGAATGGATCATTATATTCCCGAAAAGGATGAAGTGGAAATGGAGTGGCTTCCGGAGGAGTTTCGCAAGGGATATGTCGCCTATGTGATCGGAGGAACGAAGTTTACTAAGATTCTGCCTTTTGAACAGATGGTGGTACTATGCGACCGCATCAACCGGCCGATCGTACTGGTCGGAGGCCCTGATGATGCGGAAAATGGCGAAAAGCTGGAGGAATTTTTCCGGAAGAGAGAGAGCAATGCGCCTTATGAAGAAGGCCTGACGGAATTGGGTAAGAAGACCGTCATCTTCAATGCCTGTGGGAAATTCAATTTGAATCAGTCGGCCTCTTTAGTGAAACAGGCCCAATATGTCTTCGGCCATGATACCGGCCTTACCCATATCGCAGCCGCATTCAAGAAGACCATTTATAGTATTTGGGGCAGCACTGTCCCGAATAATTTCCATCCCTATAAAACTAAATTTTTTGTCTTTGAAAATACAAAATTAAAATGCCGCCCCTGTTCAAAGGCGGGAAGAAATTCATGTCCAAAGGGACATTTTAAATGTATGAAAGAACTGACGTTTGATTTTTATTTACCATGATTAGTCAATTAAAAAAATTCGGAAGAGAAATGCGGGTAGGAATCCCCTTTGTGTGGTTGGGATTACTGATTGGCTTATCTTTTATTCAAAATACCGTGCACGCCAAAGTGGGTGGAGAAGACTTCATCATTGATCTGATGGATGGTGCCGGTAAAATGGTTTTCAACAGCCTCAACAAGATGGAAATCTATATGTCCATCATTTTCGCACTCACCTTTATCTTTGCCATACCCAGGGCTAAAGTGTTTTGGTCCTTCCTGATTGTAGTGATCTTATTAATTGTTCAAAGTATTCGCTTCCTACCCAATGTGGATGGCTATTGGCTGGAAAGTTTCAAAATGATCATCAAAGGAAAGAGCTCATTTGAATTTTGGTATTACCTCTTTGAATTCATAAAATCAATCTTTTTAGTGATGATTGGTTTCTTCGCTATGAAGGAAATTAGATAAAAAAAAATCCAACCATTAAGGTTGGATTTTTTTTTGTTCTTTGCGCCACTCCATCAGATCTAATTGCTGCATTTTACGGGTGCGCTTGGAGTATTTTCCAATATATTTTTCCGGTAAGGGTTTTCCATCCATCAGGCCAATATACGCTTGAGCAAACTGTACACCGTGTTTGGTTTGAATCTTTACGGTAGTTCTTTCATATTCTTCCCGACCTTCCCATAAATCTATTTTCCGGAGTTCCTGCTCTCCTATTTCCACATATCCGCCTTGCGTTTTCGCCCCAGGCGCTGGTCTTAAAAAGAAATAGTCAAAATCGTCATGATGACAGATCATATAGTCCTCTAGCACTGCCGGCTTAATCGGAAATGTTTTGCCGAAAAGAATTTCATGGATTTCTAAATCCATCAGGGTTCCATAAATAAATAGACAATATTGCATTGATATAAAATAGGTCCTTAACTCAAATATAGACTTTTTTACAACGAGATTAAAATCCAATTAGATTCATGAGTAGTGATTTTTTAAAATCACCTACTGAATTAGGCATAATCCCTCATCTCTATCGGATTTCACTAATTGAATGCGCTTGAAGTCATCAAAAACCAGGCCTATCCGCAGGGCTTCCTCTGTAAATCAGCCCTGTTAGCATCACTATTTTTGATAAAACTGAAAACGAAATAATCCGTCGCAAAGTCTAAAAAAAAGTACATCTTAAAATGATCTTTAGCCGAATTAGGCCACGGAAGACTCAGCACCTCCTAAAAAAATTGAGGCTCAGGTCATTATGAATATTTATCCTATTTTTTTCCATTGCCCATATTTGGTTACTTGAATTCCAATTTTAAATGCAAGTTTTATTGATGGTGATCAAATTTTTTCTTTCACCATGAATATATTCGATAGGCGTCCAAAAATTCAATTTCTTTCTTGGGCGATTATTGAGGGTTTCTTCTACTTGGAGTACTGAATTCATTTTGATATTGTCCATTGATTTCCCTTTAGGAAAGTACTGTCTTATTAGGCCATTTGTGTTTTCATTGGTACCCCTTTGCCAACTGGCGTAAGGGTCTGCAAAGTAGGCCACACAACCAACAGAGGCTTCTAATTCTTTATGGCATGCAAATTCTTTCCCATTATCACAAGTAACCGTCTTCCAAGGTATTAAAGATCTTGAAGCCATATCTTCTAAAGCTTTCAAAACATCTTTATCTGATTTGCTTAATGCTATTCCGATCAATGTATATCTAGACCTTCTACAAACAGCCGTAACCAAAACATTTGACTTCTCCTTGGTCCCTACCACAACATCAAGTTCAATATGCCCAAACTCCGATCTATTATCAGCCTCCGTGGGTCGAATATGAATAGGTTTCCGATCTGGAATTTTTGATCCATTTTTTGAATTAGATTTCCGTTTTTTCCTTTTCCCCTTACTGATCCTAAGGTGATTAGCCAATTCAGGGACACTATAAATGAATTGATAAATTCCTTCAACTGAGATCATAGGAGTCCCTTCCTCTTTGCATCTTCCAGCTATTTGTTCTGGGCTGAAATCATTATCAATAAGAAACTTACGAATTACTTGTTCCATTTCAGGGGTCCGTTTATACGGTTCCCGATTATTTTTACGATTGGCCAGGTACTTACTATGCGCCGTATCAGCGTCGTAATACCCTTTACGACAACGCTTTATTTCTCTCCCTATAGTCGATACATGAAATCCAACTTTATCAGCAATAGCTGTTTTATTGAACCCTATTTTAACTAACGCTTCAATTTCATATCTTTGTGTCAGGGTAATCTGGGCCATTGTTATTTCTTATTTAAGTGCAATTAGATTTAAATTTCAAAGGTACCGGATACCTTTTTTTTATGCCAAATAAACTTGCACTTAAAATTAGAATCCAGGTTATGCTTGTTTTAGTTGTGAAGCTACTACATACCTTCGAAGTATCGACATTCTACTCAAGAAGTTTTTGGGCCAAAAATCGAACAAATTTTCTCAATTTTTTTTGCTTACTTTTGGAAGTAAGGTTAGCTGCGAAACCTTCCAGCACAACAATCCGGCCTTGATCAATTGGCGAAAAGCCATTGAGTCTGCTGCCGATGAGAAGTCATCACAGCGTTATTTCCTCAATACTTTCTTCTATGCACTGCAACCTTCAAATAACGCCTTGATGAATTCCGGCAGCAGGTTCGATGGCTCGCCAGAATTGATCACAGCCTTGATTTTTTGTTTCGTTTTTTATCAAGAAAAAATGAAAAAGAAAAGAGGGAAATATCATTATATCGCGAACTGAGCAGATTGGCACTTATTATTGAAGGAGATTTTTTGCAACAAAATGAACAAATTTTCTCGAATTATTTTTAGGCTTACTTTTAGAAGTGAGGGTAGCTAGCTGCGAAACCTTCCATCACAACAATCCGGCCTTGATCAATTGGCGAAAAGCCATTGAGGCTACTAGCGATGAGAAGTCATCACAGCGTTATTTCCACAATACTTTCTTCTATGCACTGCAACCTTCAAATAACGCCTTGATGAATTCCGGCAGCAGGTTCGATGGCTCTGATTAAAGAAGTTTTTGGGCCACAAATCGAACAAATTTTCTCGATTTTTTTTAGGCTTACTTTTGGAAAGGTTAGCTGCGAAACCTTCCATCACAACAATCCGGCCTTGATCAATTGGCGAAAAGCCAAGGGTTCTGCTACCGATGAGAAGTCATCACAGCGTTATTTCCTCAATACTTTCTTCTATGCACTGCCACCTTCAAATAACGCCTTGATGAATTCCGGCAGCAGGTTCGATGGCTCGCCAGAATTGATCACAGCCTTGATTTTTTGTTTCGTTTTTTATCAAGAAAAAATGAAAAAGAAAAGAGGGAAATATCATTATATCGCGAACTGAGCAGATTGGCGCTTATTATTGAAGGAGATTTTTGGCAACAAATTGAACAAATTTTCTCGAATTATTGCTGGGCTTACTGTTAGAGTAAGGGTAGCTACGAAACCTTCCATCACAACAATCCGGCCTTGATCAATTGGCGAAAAGCCAAGGGTTCTGCTACCGATGAGAAGTCATCACAGCGTTATTTCCTCAATACTTTCTTCTATGCACTGCAACCTTCAAATAACGCCTTGATGAATTCCGGCAGCAGGTTCGATGGCTCGCCAGAATTGATCACAGCCTTGATTTTTTGTTTCGTTTTTTATCAAGAAAAAATGAAAAAGAAACATTTCAATATTCAATTAAGGCATTGAATGGCCAATCTATCGGGAAATCAAACACCCATTAATCCCAAAATGAAGGTAAAGGCAGAAAAAAAAACACCACCTTGGCTGTGCTCACTACATTTTTTCTAAAACCCTAAAAGTCTCACCCAAAAAAAACCACTGCCTAATCAAAGACAGTGGTTATATAAGGTACCCACCAGTGGCGTATTGAAGGTTTTATCTAAATCTCCAAAAAACACGATTTGGGCTGCTAATCGGATCAACCCTCCACTGTTGACAAGCTCCGAAGAACTTGACCAAACGCAAGGCTTGGTTGAGGCCCGGTTTTACCGCATCGCTTCACCCGGTACTATGTAACTGTTAGATTTGAAAAACGTGACCACCGGGTGGGTGTATCTTGATTCGAAATTCAATAGTCAAATATACGCATAAAATGTCCTTCTGTTAAGTTAAAGCGCATTTTTTAGGTCCTATTTTGCTATTTTTTTTCAATTTAAATCAGACCAAGACCTCTTTGGGGCTATCAATATTTTCAATAGGAATTTCACCAAAAATTATGGTCAATTTATCCGATTGTTCCTGAACCAATTAGCTCTTCGCCATCGTACCAGGCCACAAACTGACCGGCCGCAACTCCTACTCGCTCCTGATCAAAAACGATGTACAGCCCATCTTCCTTTTGATAAAGCGTAGCCGCACTCAATTCCTCACGGTAACGAATTCTGGCCAGATATTTTTTCATTTCGCCTACTTTAAGGCGTAAATCTTCCCTTACCCAATGGCTTTCCTGATTCGACACAAAAAGGCCGTAACGTTTCAAACCGGGATGGTTTTTCCCCTGACCAGTGAAAATCACATTGCTATCCGTATTGGTATCTACCACGAACAAAGGCTCCTTCGTTCCACCAACCGACAGTCCCTTGCGCTGCCCAATGGTAAAATAATGAGCACCCCGGTGATCTCCCACCTCTTTCCCCATGGTCGGATGAAACTGATAGGGCGCTGAAATCGCCTTTAACCATTCTTCTTCTGAAGCGGCCTGCTGGATTTTTTCCTGATGTGCCTTAAATACCGGCGCATCTTCCGTAATTTCTACAATCTTACCGTCTTTCGGCTTCAGTTTTTGCTGAAGGAAATCAGGAAGGCGTACCTTGCCGATAAAGCACAATCCCTGGGAATCTTTCTTTTCCGCAGTAATCAGATCCGCTTCCGCCGCAATTTTTCTCACTTCCGGCTTTTCCAAATGCCCGATCGGGAACAATGCTTTCGACAACTGTTCCTGATTCAACTGACAAAGGAAATAAGACTGATCCTTATTATTATCTTTTCCAGCCAACAGACGATAAACCATTTCACCGTCTTTCTCAAATTCATCCTTTCGGCAATAATGACCAGTAGCTACATAATCCGCCCCCAGATCCATTGCAGCCTTCAAAAAGATATCGAATTTGATCTCGCGATTACACAATACATCAGGATTCGGCGTTCTGCCCTTCTCGTATTCATTGAACATATAGTCCACGATACGTTCCTTGTACTGCTCACTTAAATCGATGGTCTGGAAGGGAATTCCTAACTTTTCTGCTACTATTAAGGCATCATTTGAATCTTCCAACCACGGACATTCGTCGCTGATGGTTACCGAATCATCATGCCAGTTTTTCATAAAAAGGCCTATTACTTCATAGCCTTGTTCCTTGAGTAAATAGGCCGCCACAGAGGAATCAACCCCTCCTGACAAACCAACTACCACTCTTTTCATTTATTCTCCTTTCGCTTGAAAGTGGGCAAAGGTACGCAACTGCAAATTGTGAACCAAAGTATATCAGCAGAGGCTGGGAATATATTCTCAAAAGTCTCTGAGCAGACTTCTGCGCATTCCGGCCTCAAAATAACCAGGCTCACCTAATCCAAATCAATTTATGGGAAATGATTTTGAATTCATGAATACCACTTAGCCTTTATTTTTCCCGCAGTACTCCACTAATAATTCCTTCAAATCAGTCATCCCTAACTGATAGGCTTTTCTAAAATCACTACAAGCCTCTTCCACAAATAACAAATCATTATTGGCTAAACCACGCTGGTAATAAACCTCTGCATTTTCTTCATCAAAAAGCAAACAAGTATTGAAAAAGCCTACCGCACGGGCATTATCCCCCAATTCACGCAGGCAAATACCAATGTAAAAATAGTCTGAGGCATCATCAGCTTCCAAAAGCAAGGCTTCCTGAAAATCAGAAAGCGCCAGACGATAATTATTCTGGAAATAATACACCATTCCACGCGAACGATAAGCTTCCGGCATTTCATCATCCAGGTCAAGCGCCTTGGTAAAATCCATTACTGCTCCATCATTATTGCCCAGGGCCATGCGCAATTGGCCTCTCACCACATAGCCCACGGTGTCTTCCGGGTTCAGATTTAATGCCATATTATAATCATCCAACGCCCCCTGACCGTTATCCATCGCCTCGCGGGTCATTCCCCGAAGCATATAAATGCCGGCATTTTTTAGGTCTTTTTCCGCGGCAGCACTGAATGCTTTTTCTGCATCTTCTAATGCGCCATTATCAAAAGCAGCCAAGCCCTGATCAATGAATTTTTGCGCTTCGGTGGTGTTTTGAGCTACTGCATTCCAGGAAAAAATTGAAACACAGAAGAGTATAAATAATAGCTTGATGAATTTCATAATGATATAAAAATAAGAATACAAATATGCCAAAAAATGCCGTTCAGGCAAACTATTCAGGACTTCTGCAGATTATTGTACCACAATTTTTTTCACCCCCTGCTCCTTATGGGTAGCCCACCTCAAAAAATAGACCCCACCGTTTAAAGGCGCCGGAAGCTGAACTTCTTTGGTGCTTAAAGCATTCAAATCCTCCTTCTGAGCAAAATGCGGCTTCCCGTCCACCCCGATGATTTGCAACTGACAATCCATCAATGGCGCTTCCCCTACCAATAGCCTTAGAAGATTAGGCGCCATAGGATTCGGACTCACCTGCAAATTTTCCCCATTGGGCTCCAAAACATATAAAGGACGCTGGTTATTCATCGGAACGCCATATCCAATTAAAGTATCCGGCGCATAAGCCTGATGCGCATTCTCCTGAAGGTAAGTGATCACCTCTTCCGGTTTTTTATCCGGATACTCCTGAATTACCATGGCTGCCAGAGCCGCTATCATCGGAGAAGCATAAGAGGTTCCTGAACTTCTTACATATTTACCTTCTCCTACAGCCAATGCCACAGAGGAGCCCAGGGTAGAAACATTGGGTTTGATCAGCCCATTTGCATTTGGGCCAAAAGAGGAAAAACTACTTCTGGCCCATTTTTCATCCATTGCGCCCACAGCCAGTACATGTTCATGATCCGCCGGAAAGGAAATCTTTTGCCAATAATTTCTGGCCTCATTACCTGCAGAGTTCACGACCAAAATCCCTCTTTCTGCCGCAATTCCTGCTGCCTGAGTAATCCAGGCTGTTTTCCCATCCAAATCTGCCGGTGTATAATCCATTGATGGATCATCAAAGTCATAATAACCCAGGGAAGATTGAATAACATCCGCCCCGAGGCTATCGGCATATTCAGCGGCCATTAGCCAATTAATTTCTTCAAAAGGATATTCATTGGCCACGTCTTCGGTTACACAAAACATATAGTCCGCTTCCGGTGCGATGCCCTCAAATTCCCCTTCTTTATAATACCCCATAGTGGAATACACATGGGTTCCATGCAAATGATAACGATAAACGTCCAATCCGGGCTCAATATAATTTCTTGCTCCAAAAATCCGATCTTCATGTACCGCTACCCAGCTTTCCCCAAATGGAACATTCAGAAAACCGGCGTCAAATATAGCCACGCGCACCCCTTCGGCATTCCATCCCAAATCATATAAGGAGTCCAAATTCAGAAAGCTGTTCTGCAGGCTAGTCATTAATTCCGTAGTCGGGCTGCCGACATTGGAAACAGGAATTTCCGGAGCTGAATTCTTAATAATATGTGGACCAAGATAAGCCACTTCGGTTACTCCGGCCAACTGATTTAAAGCATTTTCCTGGGCGCGATCAGCCAGCACCACTAACCCATTTAACCATTTTGTTTCACCCCAGATGGAATATCCTTCATCTTTTACTTTTTGTCGGAATTTGGGAGAAAGGGGTAAATCCTTTTCATCTAAAAAAATCCCCAGTCGGCTCCTGCGTTCAAGAGATTCCGCAGTTAAAAACGCCTCGGGCTGATTCAGGTCAAACTCATTATCTGATTTGTCCATAAAGCGAACCAAAAACCTACTCTCTTGTGCGTTGCACACCAAAGTGGAGGTCATGAGTAATAAAAGTGTAAAAATTTTATTCATTTATAAGTTGATTAATCAGGTTCATAAGTACATCCGGTTTACTGCTGGCTTTACGCTCCTGTATTCTCCCATCAATAAAAGTGGCGAAAAAAGGTAAACTGGTCACTTCAGCCAGATTTCTTGCCTGAGGAAATTCGCCGAGATCAATACTAAAAAAATTCACCTGGGCTATTTCCATCGCCTTTTTTCTATAAATGGGAGTAATTCTTTTACATAAGCCACACCAGGGTGCTGAAAATAACACAATCGATTTGGCACTTTTTTTATTAAGAGAAAGAAACTCTTCCGGAGATACTTGCTGAACGGCAGGAGAAGAATTTTCCATTTGTCAAAAATTTAGTCATAGGGGTTGTTAAGTACAACGACAATTTCGTAATTCGTAGCCATTCCAAAACAGCAGTTTTTGCCAAAAAATAACCTGTTATTGGAATGAACATTAAACATAGCCCGAATTTTTGATAAAATATACTCATGGCACTCAAAACATATGTTAAAATTAGCGCGGTGAATAATCTTAGCGATGCCCGTTACTGTGCTGGAATGCTGGTTGATGCCATTGGTTTCCCTATGGACACCAAGCAAGACAACAACCTGAACCCTACTTCATATGCCGAAATCACTGAATGGATTGCTGGTGTTGATCGCGTAGTGGAGTTTGAAAGCAATGATCTGCAAACCATTCAACAGATTTGCAGTGAATGTGAATTGGAAGCGATTCAGGTGAGCGATATTGATCTATTGGAAGCCCTTCAGACCACTGGTAAAAAATTAATTTACAAGGTGGATCTCGCCTCCAAAAGCATGGATGAGATCGAAGATGAAATTTCTGATGTTTCAGAATATATCGAATACCTTTTAATTGAAAACAGTAAGGGAGAAACGCTTCAGGAAGAACTGGATGCTGTTTTTGAACTTGCCAAGGAGTATGACATCGTACTTGGATTTGGCATTGAGGAAAAAAATGTAAGTCAATTAATCTCCTCTGAAATTAAAGGCATTTCGATTAAAGGCGGGGAGGAAATTCGTCCTGGCTTCAAAGACTATGATGAAATGGCGGATATTTTGGAAGCCCTGGAAGAAGAATAACACTTTTGCAAGAAGAAGAATTACTCAAAAGCCCTGAGACTTTCAGGGCTTTTTTTGCCTTCCACCGAATTATGCACTGCCTGATTCAGGAAACCTCCTAATAGCCCAAATACAAGGTCGTTGTGATGGGTTTTGATAAATTTCTAATGGCTTCGTTTTGGTTGAACCAGCTTTCTCTTCTTGTCTCTGCCGCCTTAAAAAAACATTTAGGCCCTATTCTTTTTTTCACCCCCATTACCGCTAAACGCAGATCCAAGCGTATAGCTCATCATTTACTTATTCCGCTGGTTCAGGAAAAGATTTATGCATTTTTCAATCTGATCAAACAGCAGCTCCTAGTCCCAACACCCCAATCCCCTTTTCGTACAATAAAAAAACGCTAAAACGAAAAGGCCATTAAAACCCCTACCCAACTCCGAATTCGTAATTCCTTTCATCAATTTCAGGACGAGATCATTATTACACTCCTGGGTGCCTTATTATTTATCCCCTACATTCATCAGCTCCCATTGATTGAAGGCGTTGAATTACAGACTGCAGAACAGGCCCGGGAAATGTTGATCACCGGAGAATGGTGGGTGCCACAGTTGGGCTTTCAATATCAATGGGATCAGCTTCCCAGCTATATTTGGTTATTAAGTGCTTCCATTAAGCTTTTTGGCACCAACCCCTTTGCCATTAGAATCCCTAATGCCATGGCGGGCATTTTGACCCTCTTGTTAATTTATCGAATGGGCAGAAAAATGCATGGAAGCTATTTGGCCTGGCTTTGGGTAGCCAGTTATTTGTCTTCCTTTCTTCCCCATTTATTTTTCCGCTTCGCCGGGCCCACTCCGTTTAACCATTTGTTGATTTTCGCCACCTTATTTACTTACTATATCGGTAGTGAAAAAAAGCAGGACATTATGCTTTTCCTCTCGGGCATTTTTATCGGCATCAGTATTTTACTTTCCGGACTGGAAGGCTTTGTAATCCCCTCGGTCATCCTCATCATTTTCTGGACCCTTAATCGGTTCGAATACCTTCCAGACAACCTCACTATTTTAAAAGTGGGCTTAGGCTTATTAAGTTTCCTCTTATTCTTTTTACTGCTATTTTTGAGCAAAAACGACTTCGAGCTTTTAAAAAATATTATTCATCATAACCTGCAATACCTTGGTCGCAATAAAATCTTAAACGGTCCGGTACCCAGCACCCACCTTTGGCTGGTTTTAATGACTTGTTTTCCGATGAGTTACTTTTCAGTGGCCTATTTCCTGGCTAATTTTAAAGAAAAGAGAAACAAAGGATTCAAAAAATTAATGGGCATTTGCTCCTGGACGATCCTGATCCTTTTCGCGATTTTTCCCGCAAAAAACTGGCTCTATTTCAGCTCTTTATCCCTCATTCCTTTAAGCTATTTCTCGGCACTATATTTAAGAAAATATTTGGCTGGGGGACTGAAATTTCCCGCATGGCTCAGCTCCTCCATCATCATAACAGTTACCGTAATGGGTTGCCTGGTATTTTTGAGTCCCTTTTTATTGGAGCAATTTTCAACATGGGAGATCATCAAAAATGACTTTTGGAAGGAGACAATTACCCACATGCGATTCCCTACCGGAAATGAAGGAATTGTAGGGCTTTTCTATATTTTTGGAATTATGGTCGCATTGCTCCTGATCAAAAAAAATCAGATCACCCTTGGCATGGAATGGCTCGGTTTTTCTGCCATATTAAGCATTCAATTCACCATTCATCTGTTTTTGCCCATATTTGAGGAAGCATATCAGGGTCCGCTGACCCGTTTTGTTGGAGAAATGAAAGACAAAAACTGTTATATCATCGCCAGAGAAAAAGATGAAACACTACCCTATTTCTATGGCAATGTGATGCCATACGAAAACCCGAGAGCTAAATCTAAGGAATGGTTCCTTTTTGGTGATATTGATAAAGATGTATACCTGTACATCCGAAAAGATCATAAATACCGAATTCGAGGGGTTAGGGATCTCGAATTAATTCATGAAGAAAATGGCTATTTATTCTACAAAAGAACTGCTAAATCCGACCGCGAAATAAGCCAGGAAGAAAAATAAGGAACCAGAGCGTACGACTAATTCCTTATTTATTTTTTTAAAAAACTTAGTTTTCCATCAATTCCATTGCTACCAACATCTTTTGACGGTATTGTACTAAATCTTCAATGGAAAGCACCGGCATATTGTGCTTTTCTGAAAACACCAACACTTCTGGTAATTTAGCCATGCTTCCGTCTTCGTTTTGAAGTTCACACAAAACCGCGGCCTCTCCTAAGCCTGCCAACTTCACCAAATCAACACTTCCCTCTGTATGGCCTCTCCGCCCGAAAACTCCTTTCGCATTCGCTCTTAAAGGAAAAACATGCCCTGGTCGGGCTAAATTCTCCGGCACCGCATTGGCCGCAATAGCTGTTTGAATGGTGGTAAGACGATCTTTAGCAGAAACACCGGTGGTGACGCCTTCTTTAGCCTCAATGCTCACCGTAAATCCGGTTTGATTTTTGGAATTATTCACCGCAACCATAGGCGGCAACTCCAGGGATTGGCATTTTTCATCCGTCAGGCAAAGACAAACAATCCCCGAACACTCCCGAATCATTAAGGCCATGTCTTTGGCCGTCATTGTAGAAGCAGGAAAGATAATATCTCCCTCATTTTCCCGGTCAAAATCATCCATTAGCAAAACCCCTCTTCCATCCTGAAGGGCTTCTATTGCTTTTTCTACACGCAATTCAAAATTGCTGTCAAACTCTTTGATGGTTTTCATAAAACTGTGATTAATCATAAAAACTCATCAGGGCATAAAAAATTGGTCAGACAATCTTTATCATCTGAATTCGCTTTTTCTTCTTCCATCCGGACTATACCGTCGGCCCTGGAGTTTCACCAAATCAATCCCAATATATGAGAGTCGCGGGCTATCACCGCCGGTGGGGAATTTCACCCCGCCCTGAAGAAAACTGAGGCGAACTTAGGGAAAATTACGTGGATAAAAAAAGAAAATAAGTTCCGGCCTAAATCGCCTTTATATTATCCATTTAATACATAAGCCAGTCTGAAACGAAGCGTCAACATCCATTGGTGAGCATTGCGAAAATCGCTTACCCTGCTCAGGCCTGTTTCCATACCATAAATAAAATTATAAAATATCGCTGCATATCTCATAAAAAGCCATAAGTAAGCATAACCTGCCGTTTCTTTTGATCTTCAGTTTCAGAAGAGGCAGAAAGGCCTGAATAGGAACACGCCACCACCAGACTAAAATAGTTCCCGGAATAAAACTCAACAGACTTTTTGCTGTAAACTCGCTTTTCTAAATTATAATAAAGACGCGAAAAAGCTTCAAACGATCTCCAATACCCGAAATTTAAACAAGAAGTATTCACATCCCATACAAACGGACAAATCCCCCGCTCTTGCACCTATCGTGACATTCTCCTGTTGGACCTCTGGTCTCCAACTCAATGTCCAACACATCAATTCCTCCGACTTTCCATAAAGTTTTGAGACTTACATCAACCTTGTAATAATCCTGACATTCAATCCGTTGTTGCCGGTAATTTATAGGGCTAAAACCGGGATCCGGAAACCGACCCTGTGCATTACAGGAAAAATAAAAAATTCCCCAAACCAAAACCATTAGACTGCATTTCAATAACCTCATTTTCAAATCTAAAATCCCCCATCCCCTTCCAATTAGTTTATTTTCACAACGGCATTAAAAAGCTCATTTTCAACATCATAATCTGACAAGTTTTTTGTATTTTAATACTGATCTCAGATCAAGACTCTAAAGGCAACCATTGGATCGCGTGACCCGAATTAACCAATTCAATAACCAAAAAATTATTACGCCCATGGAAATTCCCCAAAATAAGGCCATCAACATTGAAGCCTTAAAAAATGAAAACAATGAGTGGATCACTGAAATCTACCTGATGGCCGACGAATTGGAAGTTTTAAATATGAGACTCGGAGAAGTCTCCAAATTAGTCAAAGAAAAAAAGTTCAAAGCTCAGGTTGAACATTTCCAGAATCAATTCATTCGCCAGAAGGAAGTACTCGATATTTACAAAAACCACATCCATAAACAGGAAAAAAACCTGAATCTTCACGCCAAAAATGGAGATTTAATCCCCGAAAAAATGGATATCAACGCCCATCAGGAATTAAAAGAAAACTTAGCTTTGAATCGAAAGATTAATCTAGAGCTCAAACAAAATTTCTATCAATTTTTAGAACAACACTATTAACCCCCCAACAGAGCGCTTCTTCACGGAAGCGCTTTTTTGTTGACATCACCTCTAAACCCTCCCAAAAATAGATTTTTCTAAGTATTAATATTTTTCCCCTTCAAAATCAACCCTTTGACGAATACGGGCATCTGCATAATAAACATGTCATTTTTTATCTATGAAAACCATGCATATAACACCCCCATAGATCTTGCTACAGGGATTCCTAAATTGAATAAATATAGGAATCTATATAGGTGCTGCTTGTAATATTGATGGTAATGACGATGCTGCGCCCTGGATCATGACCATGGAGGTTACGGGTAGTCAATATGCCTATATCCGTTTTGACAGCCGCTGGTCTTTTAATGGCACCCAGCCCATTCCCAAATTAGCCGATGGATTTAATCCCATCAGTCTGAACGGCATTGGAGCCATGGCCATTAGATTCAAATCCAGCGAAGGGCCGGCAAATCGGTATATGATCAATAGTGATGGCACTCAGTTTTCCTTTTACCAAAACAATCCGAATTCTTTTGGAAACGTAACTGCCATTACGAATTGGGCAGATGATAGCTTGCCATTTGAACAGCAAAAAAGTAGGAGCCGCCATTGGCTTTTACCTGGGACAAAAACGTTTCCACCTCTTATTTAACCTGGAAGGAACGGAATATGTCATTTCAGAAGATGTTTTCGGTACCGGGAAAAATACTTTTATCGGGCCACTTGATCTATAATTTTATCCGGACATAATGGTAAAATTCTCAGGAAAATAGCGACTAATCTTTCGATAATGAGACTGGTCGCTTTTTTAGTATAAATTTACCAAGCTCATCAAAATTATTGATCACAATTTCTTTCCTTTTGGTAAAAAACTGAAAATCACGATCAAACATTGTCAAAAAATCAAGTCCGCATTGCGGATACTAAAACCTGAAACCATCCTATTCGTTTCCATTTTTCAGGTGACAAGATTCTATTTCATGAAAGCAATGTGGAAAACGATCAAATGGCTCACCCTTCTCAACTTAATCTTACTGTTCATTTATCTGGTATTCAATATGATCAAATATTAATAAAAAAGCGGAGCACTGGGCTCCGCTTAATCTATTCATTACAAAATCATATTTAATTGTAAATCAATAAATAATCACTTCAAAATAATTTCGATTGACTGCCGTAAAGGATGTAATTATATATTCAATCTAAACCATCGCACCCAACGACGCTGGCAGCACCTGCCCTCCATCCACCGCCCTATGTAGCTTGTTATGCTAATAACACCACTTCGGAAGCAAAAAAATAAAGCGGCATTAGCCATGTCTTCGGAAGCACCAGGCCCTTCATCAGAATGGAGGTCGCCATTGGTGCCCAATAACTGCGTCCCAATTCTTCAAGGTTTACAGACTTAATGAGAGTCTTCCAAAATTTATTTATCTTTGATCGTAATAATAAACTAAGAAATTCTATAGATATATAAATATTTCCTCATATTTATACAAACCTATTTTTTATGAGCCTGACCAATCGAAAACTGTCATTCGGTTTAAAAACCTCCATTTTCCTTAAAAAAATAAAGTGGATCCCTATTTTTGTCCTTTGTGGAATATTATTCGTTCTATTCACCGTTTCAAGAGAAGTTGATTGGCAGGAGGTCCGTTACCTGAGGAGTGAAGTCGGAATTGGTGATGGCACCATTGACAAAATTTACCGGAATTACAATGAAGATGGTGAAGTATCGGCCTATGAATACGTATATACTTTCCATTCTCCCTGGGGCGATAAACAATGGAGTTCTTTTTCCTCAAAAGCGAAATTTAAGGTGCAGGAACCAGTAGAGATTGAATATAGTCTTGAAAATCCGGATATACATCGAATCAAGGGATTAACCAACACCAAATCAGAAGGAAAAAAAATGGGGCTTATATTTATCCTCATCACTATATGTATTGCGGGCCTAATATATTATTTATACTCCACCAGCCGTATTGTGAAGGTTATTGAACAAGGTCTGATAACAAAAGCCAAGCTCACCAATATCTACAACACCAACATTACGATAAATGAGGAGCCTGTTTTTAAGTTTGAATTTACCTTTAAAGGGGAAGATCAAAAAAATCATCTTTACTCCCTCAAAAAAACCAATAGATCATCCTTTAACAAAAGCCAAAAATACCCCATCTGCTATCTTCCCGATTCCCCGACAAAAGCCATCTTGCTCCTAGAACTACCCCAAAATTTAGCAGAACTCATGCAGCCTCAATAAATTACGAATGACTTACAATGCCCTGGTATTGAGCAGCCAAATCAAACGCCATGACTAAAAAATGCTCTACCTCCTTTTTCCCCACCAAAAGGAAGGGCGTTCTGACTTCCAGATATCGCTGGGTAGTGACCCAATCATAGGTTTGATTATCACATACAATAGTTGACGGCATTTTAGTCAGAAAAGCCAGCCCTTTGGAGAACTGCATCGCAAATGTTGCCTCTTCCGCATACAGCGAATATATACCTTCAAGTGCGGTGCCCTAACCCGAATTATTCACCGCTTATTTTAACCACGAGCAAGCGGCTTATTCTCAGCTCTTAAAAACTTATTTTCTTTGAATTATAATAGCCCAAATTTGCGAAAGCTTGCTTTCTCCTCATTCATCTGTTTCGTTGGAAAAAACTCGAAATAGGAAACTATTCCATCATTTTTTCCGCCTTACAGCTAAACGAGGATTTAAGCATGAATAATCCGGGCTAAGTATAATTTTTTCTAAAGACCAAGCGGTTAAAGAAATCCACTGTTGGAATTGCTGGCCGCAAAATAAATTCAGGATGCTTTTCGGGAACCTCCATTCTCAGGCTGGTAAAAACTGCTCTTCCTCTCCCCCTGCTGCCAGGAGAAACGCCATCAAAAGCTAAAAAATGAAACCGTTGCCCGTCTTTTTGAAAGGAAAATTCAAATCGATTCACCCGGCCATCTTCATAAAAAAAAATGGCTTGCTTAATTTCGCTTTTAAATTTCCTTGCTAAAAATTTCCAATGCTTGGGCGTGTAATTGGTGTCGGCGGCTTTATAAGAAACACTCATGCTTTAAAAATTATCCAAATACTCCTGTAAACTCTTCTCTTTCGGAAGGTCCATCTTTTTTCGCAAACGATAACGCTTTACCTCTACTGATTTAGGGGTAATATTAAAAATGGGCGCCAACTCTTTGGTGCTTAAGTGCATTTTCAGGTAAGCACAAAGTTTTAAATCTTCGGCCGTCAACTGAGGATGCGCCTTTTTTAAATGGGTGAAAAAGTTAGCATGTTTTTGATTAAAGGCCGATTCGAATACCTGCCAATCCTTAACCTCATCCAAATTATTATCAATAATATCGTGCAGCTTAGTCAGCGCTTTTGTTTGGCCGATGTTCCCCTTATCCTTAAGTTTGTTTACCTCCTCACGCAGTTTTCCGATCAACTCCCGGTTTTTACCATGGCGGGCCATGATACGAGAAAGCTCCCGATTACTTTCCGAAACCTCTTCTTCCAGTTGCAAACGCTCCATTTCTTTTAAACGCCATTCATTCTCCTGCCTTTGTTGCTTCAAAAGCATTCGCTTACGCTGCAACATCTCCAAAGTAAGCTTGCGCATTCTTAGCTGATGCCATTTCCAGGCCAGGCCAATCAAGCTGATCAGGAACATCACATACAATAAGATCGACCATGAATTTTTATACCAGGGAGGTGAAATTTCAAAATCCGTTAAAGGAAAAACATCCCCTGCAGGATTCCTCAAAAGAAACTGATATTGCCCGGCGGGTAAGTTACCAAAAGTCAAATTCTCCTGACCACCTAAAAGCATCCACTCCTGATGATAACCCGATAGTTGGTATTCATAGGGAACTTCCTCTAAATAGTTAAAATCCGTGAAACGAAGATTCACGGAATTGTATGCATAAGGAATTTCATCTTGCTCAATATTTTCAAAAAATTCATCCGTCCGCTCATTCTTCCAGGAAATACCTCTCAGTACCGGTGCATAGGCAGGAGTAGTCCCGTCATTTAATTGGGCAACATTCAAAATCTCAAATCCTTTTTCGATCGGGATAAAAAATAAGGCCGCCCCAAATGGAATCAGTTTCTCTTTACCAAAAATCTGAAGATCAGCCTGCCGTTCCACATGCTTGGGCAAGCTTACCCGCTGCCCTTTTTTCAAATCCCAAAGGACCAATTGCCCTCTTTGATTCAACAAATGAAAATCCCCATTGCGAGCTGAGATTTCCTGCACCCCCTGCAACTCTTCAGGCCCGGCGGAAATTCCGTCTTGATTGAATCGAAACACCGAATCTTTGTCAATAATCAAGGCCTCCCCGGCCCAAAAATCCAATTTTAAATTCCCCGAATTTTTCAGTTGCGCATCTACCCGCAAATCCTCTAATTCTAAAATTTTAACGCATTTTTCATCCAATCGAAATTGCCACAAATTTTTATTAGGTCCGGAAGCCAAATAGCTCCCATCCTCCAGCGGCAACAGATAATGAAGTACCTGATCAAAGCCGGGAATGAATCGAAGATGCTTCCAATCCCCCTCAGATTTCTGATAGACTTCCAATCCCCGATACCCTGTGGTGATCATTAAATCCTCTTTGTCCCGGGGCGCAATTAATTGATAAGCCCCGCCACGGGAGGAAATTTTCCTGGCAACTTTCCCCTGGAGTTGAAACACCCCATCATTATGCCCACAAAACAGCGCCCCATGGACAATGGAAAATTTCCAAACCTGCCCATCCGTTCCCGGAATTAATTCTAGCCGATGATCAGGGTCCTCCAAGGCGCCGTCACTTACATAAACGCCCTGATTCGTCCCAATATAATAATGTCCATCAAAGGCTATTGCATCTTCGATAGCGCCCAACTGTACCAGGGGATCATGAAAAAAATAGAGCGGATCATCCAGGACTACCTGAGAAATACCATTTTCCGTTCCAACCCATAGGGCGCCATTCTTATAAGCAAGGCCATGAATCCGATTATCCGACAGCCCATTCTGGGTATCTAAATGATGACGAATCCTACCATCCAAATGCGCGATCAGCACCCCTTGATTCATGGTGGCAAAAGCAAACCAACCCAATTGGGGCAAGGGAATGGCTTTATTGATTTGATATTTTTTCAGGAGCTCAGAAAGTTCATTATCCAAAGGGATTATTCCTTCCTGATCATATAAGAACAAGCCATGGCGCAAGGTCCCCAGCAATAGTTGGTCTTGCTCAAGTTCATAAATAAACTTCACCTTCCACTGCTTCAGCATTTGCTCTTCAAAAACCTGTCGCCCTCCTTCCAAATTCACTTTTACCAAAGCCCCATGAGACTCATGGTAATAAAGGTGATCGCGAACCCCATAAGCATAGGTAGTCAAATTTCCCGTCAGATTTTGTTGCCGAATACGCTTGCCATCATAAATGTATAGCGCTTTGAAGGATTGAAATACAATTTTCTCAGCTACCGGGATAATTTTCCAGATTTCATCCTGAAAATCGATCAGCTCAGTCAGATCATGATAAATCAAACCCTGATGCGTCTCTTCATAGTATCCCAGGATATCTTTTCCGCCGACATAAATCAAATGATTTACAGGCATCACCGCCCTCAGCATTTCTTTCGTGGGAAAAAGCTCCCATCGTTTACTATCGTATTGCAACAGGCCTACAGAATTTGCAAAATAAATATAACCTGCCTCGGAAGTGGCCACATCCCAGTTCTGATTAGCAGCCCCATACGCAAGTTTATTGAAATTTTGCATGCGTGGGGATCGGGAAATTTCTACAGTTTCTGCGCTCGCTTCAAAAATACAAGTGAAAAAAAGTAATGGAATAATAACTCCATACCATATAAATCCCTCACACCATTGCCTCCTATTTATCATGCTACAAATATCCACAAGCCAACATAAATATAAAAATCAATACTATCCCAAAACCTCATTCAAATTACCCGATCCAGCATTTACCAGAGGAAAACCTGCGCTAATAAGGCAAAAGCAAAAATCTACATTTTTTCTCTTTACTGAAAATTATGCGCTGAATTTTGTTGTGTTTTTACCACTACAAGCACCCCTACACATAAAATCAAATCCTAATCAAAAGCCTGCTAAACAAGCTAATACCAGGAAACACAAGCATGAAGGGCTTTTGTAGGGGGACTAAAATATGGAAAGCCTCCTTTTTACTCCATCTTTGTAAGGTCAGGAAAAACAGGCAAAGCATCCTATTTCGCTTTGCGGTCAGACATCATATTTACGGCTAAACCCTTTATACATTTCTATATGAAAATCAATAAACTTAAATCGCTGATTGCTGCAACAGCATTGGCTGCGGGAGTGGGATTTTCCGCTACTGCACAATCCAGCCTAGCCCACACGGGTGACTGGAAATCTTATTCTAAAGATGCCACCATTGAAGCTAAGGTAGACTCCTTATTGGCTTTAATGACACTAGAAGAAAAAATTGGTCAGATGACGCAGTTCCCAGGTAAAACTGCGGTAACTGGCCCAGCCATTCAGGATGATTATAAAGAATATATGGAGAAGGGCCTGGTGGGCTCCATGTTCAACGTATTTGGTGCCAAGGGCCTTCGCCAGTTGCAGGAATATGCGGTTGAAAATTCCCGCTTGAATATTCCGGTACTTTTTGCTGCGGATATTATCCACGGATATAAAACCACCTTCCCTATTCCTTTGGCGGAATCCTGTTCCTGGGATTTGGAATTGATGGAGCGTTCTGCAAGAATTGCAGCCGAAGAAGGTACCGCTGCTGGTATCAGCTGGACTTTCGCGCCTATGATTGACACTTCCCGCGATCCACGTTGGGGCCGCGTAATGGAAGGAGCTGGTGAAGACGTTTACTTAGGAAAAAAAGTAGCAGAAGCACGAGTTAAAGGCTTCCAGGGTATCGAAAGCTGGGAAGATTTCGATCAGCCTAACACCATGTTGGCAACAGCAAAACACTTTGTGGCTTATGGCGCCGCTGAAGCCGGACGTGATTATAACACGACGGACATGTCGGACAGAACACTTCGCGAAATTTATTTCCCTCCTTTCGAGGCGGCCATTGACGCCGGAGTGGCGACTTTCATGACTTCTTTCAATGAAATTGGTGGCGTACCTTGTACGGGTTCAAAATATTTGTACTCCGATGTTTTACGTGGTGAGTGGGATTTCCGCGGAACAGTAGTTACCGATTACACGGCGATTAATGAGATGGTGGACCATGGATTTGCAGAAGATTTGAAAGAAGCTGCACAAAAATCTTTGGATGCCGGAATCGATATGGACATGAACGGCGCTGCATTTATCAAGCACGTTGGCGCATTGATTGAAGAAGGTAAAATTACGGAAGATCATGTAAATCAGGCCGCTGCTCGTATTCTAGAATTGAAATTTATCCTGGGATTGTTTGAAGATCCTTACCGCTATATGGATGAGGAGCGCGAGGCCGCTACCATTGAAAAAGCGGAATACTTTGAAGAAGCAAGAAGAAACGCGCAGCGTTCAATTGTATTGTTGAAAAACGAAAACAATACCTTGCCATTGGCTAAGAAAGAGAAGAAAAAAGTTGCTTTGATTGGGCCATTCGTAAAAGAGCGCATGTCTTTGAATGGTGACTGGGCGATTAAGGGAGACCGTAAAAAGTCGGTAACTCTGGAAGAAGGTCTAATGGCTGCTTATAAAAAATCTAAAGTAGATTTCCTATACGCCCAAGGCGCTACGCTACCTCGTAAGATTGAAGCAGAAAATGCAAAAACAGCGGAAGAAATCCAGGCAAAAGTTGAAGAGGCACTTGCTGTAGCTCAGGATGCGGACGAAATTATCGTAGCAGCAGGTGAATTCTGGAAATGGACTGGTGAGGCGGCTTCACGTACGGATATCACCCTTCCAAAATCACAAAAAGCATTATTGCGTGCATTGAAAGAGTTAAATAAGCCTATCACTTTGGTCTTGATGGGTGGCCGTCCTTTGGATCTTTCCTGGGAAGAAGAAAATATGGATGCCATTTTGGAGACCTGGTATTTAGGTACTCAGGCGGGACATGCGATTGCTGATGTAATTTCCGGTGACTATAACCCATCAGGTAAAATTACTTTGACTTTCCCACGCAACGTTGGTCAAATCCCAATTTACTACAACCACAAGAACACCGGTCGTCCGGAGGATCCAGCAAAATGGGCAGATTACAAATCTACTTATTTAGATGTACCTAACACCCCACTTTACCCATTCGGTTTTGGTTTGAGCTACGCATCTTTCGAGTACAAAAATTTGAACCTTTCTTCTGATGAATTCTCTAAAGGGGGCAATATCACAGCTTCTATTGAGGTGACCAATACCTCTAAATTAGACGGTGAGGAAATCGTTCAGCTTTACATCCGTGACATCGCAGGTTCTGTGACCCGTCCGGTAAAAGAATTGAAAGGTTTTGAAAAAGTAATGATCAAGGCTGGTGAAACTAAAACAATCGAGTTCAGTATCGATGAATCAACTATCGAATTCTTAACGTTCAACAATGTGATAGCACCTGAAGCAGGTAAATTCAACCTGTGGATTGGTACTAACTCAGCGGACATCAACAATGCGGCTTCTTTCCGCTACGTAGAAAACGCGAACAATTAATAAGTGCCTGAAAAGGCAAGTATAATCCATAATCTCTTTATTTTGAATCCATCTCACGACTTTCAGTGGGATGGATTTTTTTTTTGACTTTTTAGAAACTGCCCTTTCCTGGCAATTTCGAACCCTCAAGCCGAATGATGCAAACTTAAACCCTCAATTAGCAATATGATTAAATCCATGAGCCAATTTCAGTAAATTAGATCATCAGCTTCCTTTGAAAAAACTGAAAAAAAGAAAGCTATTTCATTTTCGACATTTTAACTAAAACGAATAGGAACAGGGAGCATCTACACTTCTCCTGTTCATTTTCTCCCAGGAAGGCCTTTTTCAAGAAGAAAAAGGCCAAAATTCACATCCATGCTTATTTCCTCCAATCATTAAAGTCCTCTACCTGAGCCTTCACATAATCTGCATAACATTTTGCTTTATGCTTGAACCAATCTTCTTGCAAATCCCGATGATAAGAAAGAAAATTTTTAAACTTCGCAAAAGGCCTTCTTCCTTCCAAAATATCAAACATTTTTCTTTGATTTTCACCATTTCGCCCCTCAACAAAAGAAAGCATCACTTCATAACTCTCCCGGCTATCCATCGGCTCCAGCTCAAAAAAATCATCCGGGTTTTTCTCAAATTCTACGAAATCATAATTGCCTCTTAGTTCTTCCATCTCTTCTTCATCCCATGAATTATCAATTAGCTCCTGCGAAGGTAATCTAATCAAACGCCCATCTGCTTTATGCAAAAAGAGACGTTCCAGGCCCATCTCCAATTCCTGCCAAATACCATTTATCTGTGATGCTGTCAATTCCATATTTACCCAAATTTTGATTCACAAAAGCATACTATTGAAAATCATGTCAATTCTTTTCAATTTTATATAATAATAATCATTTTGTGGGAAAATTTCACCTTCCCCAACATGAAACAATTAAGCTATAATTTATTGCAAAAAGGAACCCATGGCGCTGATATCAATAAATATTTTGACTACGGCATCATGAGCCTAATTTTCATAAATATCGGTGCGCTCATCTTAGAGTCCATACCGGAATTTCAGCAACAATACTCCCTGCTTTTTCAGGCCATCGAATATTTTTCCATCATCATCTTCACGTTGGAATACGTAATGAGAATTTACATTGCTGACATGACCCATCCTGCATCGAATAATTGGAAATCAGCATTCCTATTTATCTTTTCTTTCTATGGAATGGTGGACCTCCTTTCCATATTGCCTTTTTATCTGCCACTAATCATTCCTATTGATCTCCGGTTTTTGAGAATATTAAGACTATTTCGTTTTCTTCGGGTATTAAAATTAAACCGTTACACCCATTCTGTCGACTTAATTTTCCAGGTAATCTCCGAAAAAAAGAATGAGCTATACATGACCTGTTTTTTAACCATCATGATATTAGTAATTGCTTCTTTTTTGATGTTCTACGCGGAAGGACATCATCAGCCTGAGGCTTTCCCAAACATTTTGGCGGCATTCTGGTGGGCGGTAGCCACTTTAACAACCGTGGGTTACGGAGATGTTTATCCCATTACCGGCTTGGGAAAATTTATTAGTGGAATGATTGCCATCATTGGGATTGGCCTGGTTGCATTACCTACCGGACTCATCTCTGCGGGCTTTATGGAAAAAATCCATAAGGAAAAAAAACAAAATAAAACCGGTTCAAAACATACCTGTCCTCATTGCGGTAAAGATTTTCATGAACACTCCTAGGCTTGCTTCTCGTATTTAAGAAAAACATTAAGCCAGAATATGAAGAATTTATTACTGCTCCTTAGTCTGACCATTTTTTTGGGCTGTTCAAAATCTCCAGGGAAAAAAGACTACCTCGAAATCGCCAAATATCAGGAGCTTTGTGCCCATTATCCCATCGGATTTTTAGCAAAAATATCACCTGATGAAATTTATGGAAGTGATCGGGCCTATAAGCTCACTCTTTATACCAAAGGAATGGAAAAAGGACACTATAGCAGGACATTTGAGGAAAATGGCTATTATGTAGAATTTTACCTCTTCGCTGATCAGGAGGGAACGATTAGTGGTGATTATACCCACTATTACCCCAACAAAAGATCATGGCCTGAGCCACTCCAATCCCGGAGTGTCCCAGACTATGCTATTGTTAAAGCACCTTACTTCTTTAGCAGCCGGATGTCTACCAATGATTCCATCCCTAAAGCCTTTGACTTGCAGAAATGGCAGCTTGAAAAACGCGTCCACACCTCCTTGGCGAAAATTTCCATCCGACAAAAGGCAGATTCCTCTTATGCCGCCCAAATTTTATGGATGGTGAATGAAAAAGTAGAACTGATGAATTTGGAATGTGAAAATATTAATTGGCAAGAGGCCATGCTTTAGAGGATGTTTAAAAGCCAACGGAATTAAAATAAGAAATAATCCAAAATTGCCCCGGTATTCCGATATTGCCTTCAAAAAATATGCTGAACACCGTGCAATAGCTTCCCTTCCCGGCAATGAATGCAGCCTATCCTAATGGGATTATTGATAAAAAAAAAGCGGATGAAAAAGGAGGCTTCAAGCTATCCCGAATCAGAAATGCTCATGAACCATTTAAGCTAAAAATCATCCGCTTTTGGGCATTTAATTTTAAAGAATGAATAAGCCACCCTAAAGTGATACCGCCTGCTCCACCACCAGTTCAACCTCTTCAGGCAAAATATTATTCAGGACTTCCAGAAAAAAATCCACAGACCGGCCATCTCCCTCCATTCCTTCCAGGATCCACTCTTCGGACATATTATTCACCTTCCGGCTCACACGTGTGAAAGTAGG
The DNA here is from genome assembly GCF_036244895.1 of Persicobacter diffluens. Classification (NCBI taxonomy): domain Bacteria; kingdom Pseudomonadati; phylum Bacteroidota; class Cytophagia; order Cytophagales; family Persicobacteraceae; genus Persicobacter; species Persicobacter diffluens. Next base: position 1,785,137 of record NZ_BQKE01000001.1, on the reverse strand, counting down.
CATCCCTTTTTTGTTCCAATTTTTATTCACCCCGGAAAAACGTCCCTGATCTAAACACTCTGCCAAGTGGGCCATTTGTTCTGCATCCAATTGTAAGATTTTGGTCTTCCCTTTGAAACGGTACACCAATTCTGATCCATTAATTTGAATCCAGGTAGCGTAATCTACTACTTCATATCTTGGTGGGATTTGTCGGATATTTTCTATGGTCACCATCGAAAATTCCTGAGCTTTTAAGGGAGAGAGCGCCAAAAAAATGCCGATCAATCCTAATCCGATTGTCCGGTAATGCTGTAAAATTTTATGCATTGTAAGTAGGTTGGTTGATAATCTTTGAATCAATATTCAACTATTGATTGATAATAAGTTGGTTATAATTTAGGTATTTATTCCTAAAAAATAAATTATCATATCAACCACACTTCGAAAAATGCAACAACAGGCACATGGAATTTTCTTAAAACGACTCCGTTTAGCTTAAAACCCACATGCCGAGGACCAAAAAAAAATTAAAAATTTAGTTCGAAAACACATAGGCAAGCGCAAATTACCCCAATGAAGTCAGACCGATTCACAGGGCCTCATGGCTAATTACTCTGAAGGAGAATGCGCTCTTTTTTATATTAACACGGAGCCACCCATATATTACTCCATGTAGAGGGAAAGAAAATTCAACCCCCATACTATCCTATCGATAATTACGCCTTCAAATAATTACTTTGATTTTGAATAGGCCAAAGAGAGAGCCGTTGGAAAGCGCAACGGTTCAATCAAAAAATTCAACCACCCTATAACCAAATTTTAGACAGGCGATTTGGTTGAATCCTATTTTGCTCCTAATGAATATACCCAACCCGAAAAAGCGACTTGTTTTCCAATCCAATAAGAGCATATTCAAAAGCTCAGTTTCGTAACGAAAATTGGAATTATTGCAAAAGCGATACCCGATTAATTTAAGAGAATAGCAGCGCTTTTGATGAGAAATTATCCAAAATCGCTTCCAATAATTCGATTTTGCAGACAGACGATGTGCTTTTAAACATGCTCAAAACTGTAACGCCTCCGTGTAACTCACCAAATCCAGTGGGAAATTTCTAAACTATTCTACAACTTTCACTCCCTTATAAAAAGCCACATGATCTCTAATTTCTTCCGCCGCAGGTTTCGGATGTTCATAATACCAGGCCGCATCGGTATTGACCTCTCCTTCTATTTCCACATGATAATAGGAGGCCTGCCCCTTCCAGGGGCAGCTGGTATGCGTGCCCGATGGTTTTAAAAATTGCTGTACCACACTTTCGGCAGGAAAATAATGATTACCCTCTACCAGTTTGGTCTCGTTACTTTCTGCAATGATTTGATTTTTCCAAATGGCTTTCATAAAGTTTTTATTTTTGCCAACGGCCTGAATGTTCAAAAGTTTAGATCGAAAAAATCCTTTCAAAGTGGAATATTTGTTTGGATAATCCACAATGTAGACGCTCGGATTTCCCAAAAAAACCTATATTTGCAGACTATATTATAATTGAATTTTTAAAAGACAATGGCGAAGAATTTTGTTGAAGAAGTAAGCTGGAGAGGCATGCTTCACGATGTAATGCCCGGAACGGAAGAACAACTGAATAAAGAGTTGACTGCCGGTTATTTAGGCATTGATCCTACAGCAGACTCCCTGCATATCGGTCACCTTGTTGGGGTGATGTTATTGAAACATTTTCAGGAAGCAGGCCACAAACCATATGCTTTGGTAGGTGGTGCGACTGGTATGATCGGTGACCCTTCAGGAAAGTCGGAAGAAAGAAATCTTTTGACGGAAGAAATTCTTCAGCATAATGTGAACAGCATCAAAAATCAGCTGGCCAAATTTTTGGACTTTGATTCTGATACTGACAATGCAGCAGTTTTAGTGAACAACTATGACTGGATGAAGAATTTCAGCTTTTTGGATTTCGCCCGTGATATTGGAAAGCATATTACGGTGAACTATATGATGTCCAAAGATTCTGTAAAGAAAAGACTCACTGGTGAAGCGAGAGACGGCATGTCTTTCACTGAGTTCACCTATCAGCTTTTGCAGGGATATGATTTCCTTCATTTATATAATCACGAAAACGTGAAACTGCAAATGGGTGGATCTGATCAGTGGGGGAATATCACCACCGGTACAGAGTTAATTCGCCGTAAAGCGCAGGGAGAAGCATTTGCGATTACTTGTCCATTATTGCTAAAATCTGACGGGACCAAATTCGGGAAAACCGAAGGCGGTGCAGTTTGGCTGGATCCGAAGCGTACTTCGCCATACGCTTTCTATCAGTTTTGGCTGAATGTTGCCGATGATGATGCAAAGAAAAATATTAAAATTTTCACTACGCTGGATAAAGCCACGATTGATGAGCTGATTGCTCAGCATGAAGAGGCTCCACACACCAGGATTTTGCAGAAACGTCTGGCAGAGGAAGTAACCCGTATGGTTCATGGACAGGATGAACTAGACATGGCGATTAAGGCTACTGGAATTTTGTTCGGAAAATCGACCACTGAGGACTTAGCTTCCTTGAATGAAGATACTTTGTTGGCTGTTTTCGAGGGCGTTCCCCAAGCGGAGATTTCCAAGGCGGATTTCGAAGCAATTGAAAATTATACTGATTTGGTATCTTACGAAGGCTTAGTATTCCCATCAAAGGGGGAAGCCCGGAAGATGATCAAAGGCGGTGGAGTATCAATCAACAAAAATAAAATTGCTGATCCTAACGGCGCAGTGGAAGTTAGTTTATTGCAGGACAAATATTTGTTGATGCAAAGAGGAAAGAAAAACTACTACCTGTTGAAGGTGAACGCATAAAATATTGAAATTTCCTCCGAAGGAAATAATCAAAATACCACGGCTTTGAAAGTCGTGGTTTTTTTATGGTTGTGGAAAATAGTCCACAATTTGCAACTTGTAGTTTTTAACAGCCAAAATTCTGAGATAAAAATATCCATCACTACCTCACGGGTGGAAATAGAGGTTATAGCCCATTCAGAACCTGTATAAGGATAGCCCGAAAACTCCGCTAAAAATGTTGGCCTCCAGAGGACTACTTTATCCCCCTCAATAAAGCACCTCGCTTACCCAAATAATAATAAGCCCCCCTGAAAGACCGATTTATCAAGAAGATAGTCCTCGAGAAAAATCATCACCCAAGGCCCTAAATTTTTCCCTCACGAAATCTCCCCCGGCTTTTCTGCATTTAATTCCCCATTAATCGTTCTCCGTAATGTGCTCCGATCAGGGCCAGAAAAAAGGCTATTCCTCCTCCGATAAGAAGCTTGCTCAAACTAAAATAAATAAAAGAATAAGGCGTAAAAACGGATACTATCAGCATCAAGGCAACCGCCAGAAAAGCGCCCACTGCGGGTTCTAAAATCCGGACTCCCGGAGAAATAATCCCAATAATAAAACCTCCGCATAAATAACTGATCAAATTCAGTCCACCCTGAAGCTGGTACCTTAAACTGACCGAAACAATTCTGCCTGCTAACATTTCAGCCAAATATTTCCCCAAAAATAACTCCACCGCTACAAAAATAACGAAACTCAAAACCACCCACCGCTTAGAAAAAACACCCTGATTAAATGTCATATCTTTTTAATAATAATTTCACGCTCCTAAAAATATCTCCCGCTCTCCATTATATTTACATCAGGTGAATTCATTTGAAATCCCCTGCAGATCCATTAGCGGATTGCAGAGATAAATGTCTGCCCAGATTTTAATAATTCTGACCGCTGTATTTAACGGAAGCTTGGTATAAAACTTAATTTCCCAAAAATATTCAAAAAAGAATAAAACTAAACATAACCAGTCTATAAACACCCACATGACTCCATTTATTCAAAACCGCTTAATGAAATCCTTACTTTTTATTATATTTTGGTCCTTCCCCCTTCTTTCAATGGGACAAAATCCCTCAAATAAAGATTACGAAAATCCCGAAAAGCTTGCACTGGCCTTACTGGAAACCATCTCCGGAAAAAAGGGAGAACCACGGGATTGGGAAAGATTTCAAAATTTATTCACACCAGACGCCCAACTTCATGCCATTCGGCTAAAAGGCGACAGCATAATTCATCAATCATTTTCAGTAGAGGAATTCATTGAACGGACCAAACCTTTTTATAGCGCTAATGGCTTTCGAGAATACGCCTTTGAAACGGAGGTAAAATCTTTCGGGCATATCGCGCAAGTTTTTCAGCCCTACGGTGCTTCTGTTGAGGGAAAAGGAGAAATTGCCCGCGGAGTCAGTGTATATGAAATGGTTTTCAAGAAGGGGCGTTGGTGGATTTCTTACCTTAATTATGAAGCTGAATCTGAAAAGGTAAGGTTGAACATTAAAAAATAGGCGCAAAAATAAATTCCCTTCGATAAGCACCATTGAAGGGGATCTATGCTATTTATTATTATTTGGCCGAACTTGCTTTTCCCTCATACCTTTACCTCGATGGTAAAGATCAAATGGTAAGACTAATCTTCAAATATCCCAGCCTTGCCGCTCAATAAAAATTTAATCCGACAATATCCGACTTAATGACTAACGCTGTTGGAAAAAACATTAATAATGATTACCCCTGCGATAATAAAGCCGATTCCAATAATGGAGGCTAAATCCAATTGCTGACCAAACCAAAAATACCCAATGATGGCCAAAAGTACAATCCCAGCCCCGGACCATATAGCATAAGCGACACTGACATTAATTTCTTTCAAAGTCAATGACAGGAAATAAAAAGCAACGCCATACCCTACTGCGGTGATGATAGAAGGCAGGGGTTTTGTAAACCCTTCACTTGCATTCATGGCACTGGTTCCGATAACCTCGGAAATAATTGATATCGTTAAAAATATCCACCGCATAATGAGCAATTCTTTTGTTAGAGCTGCAATTTGATAAAATCATCCCAAACAACTGCAACCATACCAAATGATTATCAATTTTTTTAAGCAAAATAGCAAAACCTGAAGGGTTCACCACTTAATTCATTAAACCATCCTAGCCCCCTGAATATCATAATAAATGAGATTTGATAATTTTAAATACCCCCATTTTGGCTAAGCTTGGAGCTCAATCTCTCCGATCAACCCCATAAACAGTATTCGTTATCTCTAAAATTAAGTATCAATAAAAAAAGGCCGGAAATTCCGGCCTTTTATACTTTATTATAAATTACACTTATTGCGCATCCCGCACATTCTTCTGAACGGCAATAGAAGCGAACATCACCAGGGTATAGGACATTCCATAAAAGCCTTTCTCACTCAGCTCCAAGTCGGCATTAAACAAGCCCACTACTAAAAGGGCTATCGCACTTATCAACGCAAACCAGCAAATTCCAAAATACATATCGGTAACTGCAATTCCCTCCAATCGGTCCCTTACACTTTTTTGAAGCGAAACCGAAGCAAAGAGCCCATAAAGCAAAACGGTGAGATAGTAACCTTTTTCGTTTAATTGCATTTCGGCATTATAAAGCCCAATAAGAAATGCAATAAATCCCACACCCAGAGCAATCCAGCCAGCCGCTATAAAAACTTTTGACGGTGCATTAACACTAGTTCCGTGATTAACCACTGTATTTGAATCTTTTTTTTCTTCTATATCCAACATAATGATAAAAATAATTACAAAAATTTTAAGATATGAAATTCTGTGTAGAATTTTTAGTTATTACTGGATGATAAAGTAATTTCATACGTATCATGCTATTAATTTTCACAATTACCAGGAAACATCACACCCAATTGATGGTGCAAAAAACAAAAAAACCTGCTTTTTAGCAGGCAAATAGTTTTTATCTCACGATCCCTATTTGAGCGGATCTACTTTTTAACTGGATTCGTTTGGTAATCCGGTGCATTGTCAATCGAATCGAAAAATGGAGCAATATCTACTTTTGTTTCCTCTTGTGGAATATCTTCCACCTGTTCAACCTCTAAATCGTCATTTTCATTTACAACCGGCAACACCTCTTCATAATGGCATGCACTTAAAACAAATAGACTAGATAAAATAAAAGTGTTAAAAAAAATCTTCATATGATTATAATTAAGAAAGAATACTCAAAAGTAAATGAAAATTATAATTTATGAAAATATATAAAATTTTATAACATTATAATTTTATTAAATCATGATACGTAACCAGACAACCTGTGCGCCTGTTTCACTACTTTAGATAAAATGACTGAGGAAGGCTTAAAACCCACTACGGTGGCATCATCCAACTGCTCCTCTCCTCCTTTCCAATCTTCAAAAAACTTTTGTATCACCATACCCTGAGCCTTTAAAGGAAGATGTGAATTTTCAAAAATGAGTTTTCTCATATTTTTACGCATCAACTTCTTCCCACTTACTTTACCAAACTGATCCGAAAAACCATCGGTAACCATATAGAAAGTACTGTTCTCTTTCAAAAGAATTTCCTTTTGGGTAAATTTTTGCGCACTGGATTGCTCCAGGGGAGTTCCTATATATAAACGATCTGAACGAAACACTTGCAACTCCTCCTCTTCGACAACTATCAAATCTAAATTTGCCCCAGCAAATAATGCCTGATCTTGCTGGATTAAAACCACGCCAATTTCCATTCCATCGGGTAACTCGGTCTGTTTTCCACTTTCAGTATGGGTAAACTTCCTTTGCAATTCTTCCAATATTAATGCCGGTTGGTGAATATCCCGGGCATGCACAATTTCCTGAAGACATTGACGCCCATACATAGTAAGTAATGCTGCCGGAACCCCATGCCCGGTGCAATCCGCCACAGCCACGATAACCCCTTTTGCAGTATGGGTAATCCAGAGAAAGTCTCCATTTAACACATCCTTAGCAACAGAAAAATGAAAATAGTCAGGAATAATTTTCTCTATCTCTTTTTCTGAAAGAGAGAACATCCGCTGGACGTGGTCTGCATAATTCAAACTCGCCTCAATGGAAGAGTTACGGTCCGCTAAGGTTTTATTGAGGCTCGTCAAAAGCGAAGATTTTTTCAGCAACTCATTTCGGTTTTGCGCTAGTTCAAAATTCCTTTGTTCAAGCACCAGGGTATGTTCTTTCACACGCCTTTCCAATTGGATTTTTTGTCTTCGCAATTTGATAGTGTACCATTTCACTACCATCGATAAAATGGATAATAATAAGACAATATAAAGGAGCACGGCCCACCAACGTAAAAACCACGGTAACCTCACCTCAAAAGGAATATATAAGGGTTCAATATCGGTACTAAAACTACTTTTGGCCTGAATCTCCAAACTGTGCCCCCCAGGACTCATATCGTAAATTGTGAATTCGGCATGATCCGCCCAAGCACTCCAGCTTTGGTCATCTATACGATATCGATAATGTAAAGCCTCTGGGCATTGGTAGTAAGGCGCAACAGCCTTTACATGTAAGGGTTTATTATAAGCTAATTGAGGCACTGAGCCCCAGTCCTGAATTTTAAATTTCTGCTCTTCACTTTCAACACGCAAAGGGAAAATTTTAAATGTATATTCCTGTTCAGATTTATTCGGATCTAAAAAGAAAACCCCTTTTCGGCTGAAAATCCATTTTTTCCCATCCTCCACATCGAGGATATCTATTACCTTTCCAACCACTTTATCGGGAAGACTCACCTCCACTTTTTTAATGTGCTCTTCCTCTTCCCCAAAGGTCTGGATGACATACTTTTCATTTTCAAAATGAAGCAAACGATAAGTATCTTGAGTTGATTTCGAAAGCACTTCCCCCTGAATGACAGCCTGATCAAACACCCATTGATCCTCACGAAGTGCATATTGTTTATCATTAACCACCATAAACAACTGATCATCCCGTTTATATAGTTTTTTATCGCCTATTAATTTAAGATCCCGATCTATATACTCGATTTTATAATCCAGGAAATGTTCAGTAAAAACATCCGGAACCAGTACTTTATTGTCCTGACTGGAACTAACCAAGGGGTCGGTTAAACGGAAAGCTTTATAATTTTTGGTATCCCAATCGGAATCGAGCCTTATTTTCCCCCAATTTTCATTAGTGGTAAAATAAAATACCGGATGGCCCTGCTCCAGGACAAACTCTAAGTCAGTCGGATTAAAAGCATTTTCATAGTTAGAATACCAAAGTCTTTTTTGCTCTCCCTCAAAATCAAATATATCAATGCGTGCCGCCCCAAAGCAGGCCAAATATTGATTTCCTTTATAAGAAAATAGACGAAAACCCTCATAGGCCCGGAGATTAACCTGCTTAAGGTTATCGAGACCGCTATCGGAATAGAAAAAATTAAATGAAGAATAAAAGAAATGATTCCCCACCGAAAAAATAGATTTACTTCTGGCGGGAATTTCTTTTAATTCATCATAATGAAACATAAAATTATGATCGTTTTGCTTAAACCTAAACAAACCTTTGTCACTGGCATAAATAATAGCAGAATCATATCGGCTTGCGCCAATACAAAAGCCGTTGTCTTGCCCCATGACCTGGGTTAAGAAACTGGAATAAGGCCAACATTGGATAACTCCATTTCCTACAATCCAAATATTACCCTCCCGATCCTGCATGAAACCCCGAACAAAATCAGTCTTGAGGCCATTTTCACCATTAACCTTTGCGACAAACTCTCCTTGTTGAGTATAAAAAAGAAGTCCCTCAGAATCCGTTTTTAAGGCGATTAATCCATCATTTAACAAATATGCTCCATTGGGACCCGCCTCTGCGGTAAGTTGATCATAGGCATTTAGCAACTCGACATTACCTTCCAGGTCAAAATTATAAATCTGTCCCCGCCGGTTAAAGGTCATAAACTTCCCTTTTTCCACTTCCACAAAACCAATCGGAGTATACCGCAATCGAAAAGACTTCCCCAAAAATTCCAGGAGATGTACTTTATTTTCCTTCACATAATAAGGTCCATGAAAAATATCAGTGATAAAAAGGCCCTCTTTCTGCTTAAAAATCTGAAAACCAGAGCGAAGCTCATGCATACTCCAGATTTTTGTTTTCCAATTCAGCATCAATAAACCTTCAGCGGAAAGAAAATAAAAATAATCCCCCTGAACGGCTAATTGCCTTAATTTTTTGGCGTAGATCGGTTTAAAGTTTGGTGGAATTTCAAGGGAGTCATATATCTGTGGCTGATCTTCCCCATAATCCCTCCAATAAATTTTATCAGGATGAGCTATAACCATTTTGTTTTCCTCAAAAACATGATTAATCACCTTTCCGACAAAATCAAAATCATGAACAACCGACCATTCTTTCCCCTGCAACCTCCTTGGACGACTGAATTCATCTATTACATGAATAAACCCTTTTGGATCCTGATAAACGAGTTGCTTCAGCACCTCCCTTTCATATTTCGCCCAGGGTTGAGAATAGTCATAAAGTTTAATATTGGATACCTCTTGACCATAAACCAATACCTGAGCATGAAAAAATAAGGAAAACAGGAAAAAATATGTATAGTAGGAGATGTTATTCTTTTTAATCATTTGAATGAATATTATCAAATTGCATTCTAAATTAGAAAAAAAAGATTTCGATTAAAACCTAAAAGGTCACCTACAGTAATTAATAATGATTATACCTAAAACAAAATACTATAACCAGCTATCTATTAAGCAACTAACCAAAAATCATGAAAAAATTACGCATAAAAAAAAACGCTTTCCAGCGTCTTTTATCGTTTTGAATTAGTTTCACAGCTACAGCAAGCCTCCCTTGAGCCCCTTTTTCAATTTCAATTCCGGATGCCAATATTCCATATGGTAATGAACGGCAAAAGCACTCACTACTCCCACCAAAGAACCAAAATAGATATCCACCACAAAATGCTGCCCCAGATATACCCGGGAAAAGGCGGCCAATAGTGCTAATAAGAACCACATCAACGCCCAGTGAACTTTATTGGAAATAATGACCAGATAGGTTGCCACTCCAAAAGCCATAGCAGTATGCCCCGAAGGAAATGACCATTTACTATGTAAGCTCACCCCTTCTACCACATTCATGGGAATTTCATTCAGCTCAAACCAGACCCGTGGCCGTTTCACATCAGCCCAGATCACTCTTTTCGCAAAAGTGGTGACCAAGGTTTGAAAAAGCACCACCAGTCCTCCTTCAAGGGCATAATACTTTTTCACTTTTAAGAGCCCAAGAAAAAATAAAACCAGAATTATGCCATCGCCCAAATAAGTAATGTATTTAAAGAACACATCTCCGGCGGGAAAATGATGCTGATTCACCCATACTTCCATGGGTCCCCTACCATACATCAAAAGCAAAACCCCATCAATAATGAGCAGGGATAAATAAATGGGGGCTATAATGCTGAGCTTTTTTTTCATCATGAGCTTGTGGTCACTGATTGATCAAATCGAAATTTTAAATATTTAATATCTTCACCTTTTTCGGTAAATAATTTCTCATAATAAGTTTTAATACCATAATGTTCCTTCATCAGCTCCTCTTCCTGATAAAGGTCAAAGGTATAGGTAAGATCCAAAATATCAGACCGTTCCTTCAACACCTCCAGGGTATATTCAAACAGCGGGGTATTATCCGTTTTAAATTTTACCCAACCATCTGCATCTACCATATTTTTATACATTTCCAGGAACCTTGGATGCGTCAATCGACGCTTCTCATCACGGTCTTTCGGACGAGGATCCGGAAAAGTAATCCACAACTCATCGATTTCCCCTTTTGCGAAAAACTTTTCGATATGAAGAATTTCTGTTCGTAAAAAAGCCACATTCTCCAATCCCTCATCAATGGCCATGGTGGCGCCAACCCAAATTCGGGCACCTTTTATGTCCACACCGATATGATTTTTATCTGGGTTAGTCCTCCCTAATCCCACCGTATATTCACCACGTCCACAGGCTAATTCTACTACTAAAGGCTTTTCCTCCTGAAAATGCTCCGCATTCCACTTTCCTTTAATGGTCTCAAACTTTTCTTTCCCCGGCTCAATGGTATTGTACCTTACCGAATTATCTGCAAATCGCGCTAATTTACTCGCTCTCCCCATTGTATATTTTTATAACTCTTCTATTTCTGCTACTACGAAGGTACTCCCTCCAATAAATATTAAATCTCCCGGATCAGCTGCTGCTTTCGCTTTGGCGATAGCTTCTTTTACAGAAGGAATAACTTCCCCAACCAAACCATGAGTTTTAGCTTTTGTCGCCAATTCCTCCGCCTTCAAAGCTCTGGGAACATCAGCCTGACAGAACAAATATTTTGCCGACTTCGGAAGCAGGGCCAGTATCGGATCTAAATCCTTATCATTCGCCGCTCCCCAAACCATCCAAAGCTGCTTATACGTCTGCCGGCTCAATTGCTTCACCAGCATCTGAACGCCATCGATATTATGGCCGGTATCGCAAATCATTTTCGGATCCTGTTGCAAAAGTTGCCAGCGCCCCTTAAGGCCGGTCAATGCCACGACTGATTCCAGCCCATGGACAATATCTTCCAGGCCAATTTCCCAACCAATGGACTGCAAGCCGTAAACCATCTCCATTACCCCCAACAGGTTTTCCTTTTGGTAATCCCCTTTCAGTTCAGGGTCTACCCCAAAGGCCACCACTTCATCATCAGACTGGATAAACAGCAAGCCATTTTGGGCTTTCATTTTCCAATAATCCTGAGCAAACATCAAGGGCGCTTCTTTCTCCTCCGCGATTTGCTCAAAAACCTCCTGCACTTCCGACTGCTTGCGACTCACCACTATGGGCGTCTTCTCTTTAATGATGCCCGCTTTTTCTTGGGCAATTTCTGTAAGCGTCTCCCCCAGCATGGCCTGATGATCCAATCCAATATTCGTTATCAAACAAGCGATTGGAGACAGCACATTGGTGGAATCCAACCTTCCGCCCAGCCCCACTTCCACGATGGCCACATCCACTTTCTCTTTAGCAAAATGATCGAACGCCATGGCAACGGTCATTTCAAAAAATGAAGGCTGAATGCGTTCTATTTCCGACATCATCCCCGCTACAAAAGAGACCACTTGCTCCTCACTAATTTCCTTTCCGTTGACTTTTATGCGTTCCCGAAAGCTCTTAAGATGAGGAGAAGTATATAGCCCGACCTTATATCCTGCAGATTGTAATATCGCGGCCAACATATGGGAACTACTCCCTTTTCCGTTGGTGCCGGCAATATGAATACTTTTAAATTTTTGATGCGGATTTTCCAATACTTCGCACAGCGCGAGCGTATTGGTTAAATCTTTTTTGAAAGCAACCGCCCCTTGTCGTTGATACATGGGTAATTGCTGATATAAAAAATCAAGCGTTTGCTGATAGTCCATATTATTTAATTAACTGAGCGACAGCGCTCAGCGATAGTTTCCAGATTTTGATCCGACAAAAATACAAAATTGGACTAAATACTACTCCAAAAGCCCTGATATTCCATTCTTTTAATGAAGAATAAAACATTGAATCCAAAATCTCCTTTTTAAATAAGTAACCTCTTAAAGATAATTTTCCCTGCTAATGCGCTTTACCCAATATGTTTTTCTGCTGCTGCTTAACTTGAACACCTTTTCATTGGCACAGGCGCAAAAGCATTTTTATGACATTTTTATGGGAGAGGAAATTGTAGGAAGCATGACCGTAGAAAAAAAAATCATTAATGATCTTGAAATCTACACCATGGAATCCAGGCTAAAAATCAACCTCTTCAAAGAAATTGAGAACAATTTCATCATCAAAACCCACTATAAAAACGGTCGTCTGAGCCATTCTTTTTTTGAAAACTATATGAATCAAAGCCTGAAAGAACGCACAGAGGTAGTCAGTAAAAATGGCAAACTACACATTAGCAAAGAAAAGCATCAGTGGACTATTCCTGAAGTACCTTTTTCTGTAATTAGGGCCTATTTTGAGAAACCGGAGAAACATCAGGAAATTTTCAGTGAACGATTAGGTGAATTTCTTCCCTGTAAAAAAGTCGCGCCCTCTGCCTATTCGCTTAAGGTGAGCATGATGAAGGAAAGTAAATTTTATTATGACGGAAACCAATGTATCAGGGTAGAGGGTAAGTTTGGACCTGCTGCTTTCATTTTCCAAAAAAGAAGATAACATGCTTTTTTTCTGCTTTTTACACCTTTTTATCTCTTTTGATTTGGAGGAATAAAGCAGACATTTTTTAACTTGCATTAGAGCAAATAAACCAATCGTTCTGCTTAATCACATATAATTATTGCCTTATTGACCTAAGGGTATTTGAATAGGTATAGCATATTACCAGACTCGAAATCCCCTTGCATTCCAAGTCCATAATTGGTGATTATTAGATCTTTATATGGTTTAACCTGCTCCTAAAATAATCCCCCATTATTTTTTAAAAAGATAATCTCATGCAAACAGAATTCTCCCCCACGACCGCTATCTCTGATGCTGCTGAATTTTATAAAAAATGGCGTCAAAAAAAACTAGTTAAAAAGGTGACATCAGAAAAACAGGCAAAAGAAAAGAAACGTGTTTAACCATTATTCGACGCGCTCACTCATCCCACAAGTCCTCCCGACTTGTGGGATTTTTTTTATATCTGTCCGCCCCCATACCCTTTTATATCCGAAATTTCATTTTTTTTAATTACCTTTGATCTTCTTATTTATTGCATCAATAGCTAAAATGGACAGTATTCAATCCGCTTTAAGTGAAGAGGGCTTTATTAACGCCCCCGTGGATCCCGATCTCGATCTGGTTGAGGAGATCAAAAAACTCAAAAAAGAAAAAAATGCCGTAATTCTTGGGCATTATTATATTACAGGCGATTTACAGGATATTTCCGATCATTTGGGAGATAGCCTTGGATTGGCCCGAGCAGCGGAGGAGACCGACGCAGACATTATTGTTTTCCTTGGAGTACACTTCATGGGAGAAACTGCCAAAATCCTTAATCCGAACAAAAAGGTGATCATTCCTGATCTTAAGGCCTCTTGTTCTTTGGCTGAATCTGCGCCTGCGGATGCATTTGCTGCTTTCAAAGCCCAACATCCGGACCATATTGTTCTTTCCTACATCAACTGTACTGCAGACATTAAGGCACTTTCCGACGTGATTGTAACTTCTTCCAATGCCGTTCAGATTGTAGAATCGTTCCCTAAAGATCAGAAGATCATTTTTGCTCCGGATAAAAATCTGGGAAGTTATATCAACAACCTAACCGGCCGCGAAATGGTCCTTTGGGATGGTGCCTGCATTGTACATGAGCAGTACTCCCTGGAGAAAATTCTGGACCTGAAGGAAGAGCATACCGATGCGGAATTTATCGCTCACCCTGAGTGTGAACGCCCTTTGCTTTTGGCTGCGGACTTTGTAGGATCAACCACTGCCTTGTTGAGGTACACGACAGAAGCTTCAAAAGCGCAAAAGTTTATTGTGGCGACCGAAAGTGGTATTCTACACCAAATGCAAAAAGCGGCTCCGGAGAAGACTTTCATCCCGGCACCATCAGTGGATGCAACTTGTGGGTGTAACGATTGTGCCTTTATGAAGCTGAATACTATGGAAAAGCTTTATAATGCATTGAAATTTGAACTTCCGGAAATCGAATTGACTGACGACCAAATAGAAAAAGCAAAAAAACCAATTCTTAAAATGTTAGAAATCTCTAACAAATTAGGTATTAAGTAGATTTTTCTCCCTCAGCGGGATAAATTGCACAATATTTGAACTCAAACAAAAGCCTTACCCAATGGTCAGGCTTTTTTCTTGCGCTACTTACTGACTCCGACGATCATTTGATTTTCAGTAATTTAGCCTAAAATCGTATATTGTTCAGGATTCTACTACAAATAGATAACCACAGACAAAATCATGAGAGCACCCCTAAGAAAGGATATTGAAATCATGGCCCCGGCAGGGGGCTTCGAGTCATTAATGGCAGCCATACAAGGTGGCGCAGATTCGGTATACTTTGGTGTAGAGCAGTTAAACATGCGTGCCCGAGCTACTATGAACTTCAAATTGGATGATTTGGAAAAAGTAGCAGCCATTTGTCAGGAGCATGGCGTTAGAAGTTATTTGACACTAAACACCATCGTGTATGATCACGATATGTCGATCGTGAAGCATGTTTGCGATCGCGTAAAAGAAGCGGGTATCACCGCCATCATCGCCTCTGACCAGGCCGTTATTTCCTATGCCAAATCCATCGGCATTGAAATTCATATTTCTACGCAGGTAAATATCACCAATGTAGAGACCATCCGTTTCTACTCGCTTTTTGCAGATGTGATGGTACTTTCGAGAGAATTAAGTCTGATGCAGATCAATCATATTTGTGATCAGGTCAGAAAAGAAAATATTTGCGGACCGAATGGCAAACCGGTAGAAATTGAGGTTTTTGCTCACGGAGCGCTTTGCATGGCCGTTTCCGGTAAATGCTATCTATCTCTGCACACTTACAATTCCTCGGCCAACCGCGGAGCATGTAACCAGAACTGCCGTCGCAAATACAAGGTGATGGATGCGGAAGATCCGAATATTGAATTTGAGATCGACAATGAGTACATCATGTCTCCAAAAGACCTATGTACTTTGAACTTCATGGATCAACTGCTGGACACCGGTGTCCAGGTTCTGAAAATTGAAGGTCGTGGTAAGGGACCTGAATATGTAAAGGAAGTGGTTTCCTGTTACCGGGAAGCCGTAGATGCCATTTATGAGGACACTTACACCCCTGAGAAAGTAGAGGGTTGGATGGAACGCTTACGTTCGGTATACAATCGTGATTTCTGGGGCGGATATTACCTGGGGCAGGAATTAGGCGAATGGACGGATCAGGCCGGATCACAGGCTAGCCAGAAAAAAGTGTATTTAGGCGTTGGAAAACACTACTACACCAAAATAGGGGTAGCAGAGTTTAAGATTGAGGCACAAAAAATGCGTGTTGGCGACAAGCTTCTGATCACAGGGGTCACCACCGGAGTGATGGAAGTCGAAGTAGAAGAAATCCATGTAGATGGCCAACCGGTTGAAGAGGCTAAAAGAGGAGATCTTTGCTCGATCAAAGTACCGGATCGCGTGCGTCCTTCTGATAAATTATATAAAATGGTGGCCAACGAAGAAGTAGTATGATCACCATTATTCACCAAAGAGAAAAATGCATAGGTTGCCACTATTGCGTGGAAATGGCCTTTAGCCGCTGGCGGATGTCCAAGAAAGACGGAAAGAGTGTTTTATTGGGCGCCAAGGAAAAAAAGGGCTTT
This sequence comes from Persicobacter diffluens, assembly GCF_036244895.1. NCBI lineage: Bacteria > Pseudomonadati > Bacteroidota > Cytophagia > Cytophagales > Persicobacteraceae > Persicobacter > Persicobacter diffluens. The sequence goes on along the minus strand of NZ_BQKE01000001.1, from coordinate 1,768,880 downwards.
TGGACCGTAAAGGTGACCGAGGATGAGTTGGAAGAAAACCAACGTGCGGCTAAAGCTTGTCCGGTGAATATTATTCAGGTAAGAGAGCATTAGCCTCAAAATACAGCAAAAAGCGTCATATTTCTATGGCGCTTTTTTTTGATCAAAACATTCTGATTAACTTGCCCCAAAAGGAAGCATGAACCATTTGTCCCAGATATATCAATCCAACCTGGCCTTGCTGACCGACCTTTATCAACTGACCATGGCATATGGTTACTGGAAGGAAGGCAAACAGGATCAGGAGGCCGTTTACGAATTATACTTTCGTAAAAATCCATTTGATGGCGGCTTTACCATTGCAGCCGGATTACAATTTGTCATTGATTATCTGGAAAATTGGTCTTTTGATGAACCTGAACTCCAATATTTAAGTGGATTAAAAGGTCCCTCAGGCAATCCTTTGTTTGAAACCGCTTTCATAGATTATCTAAAAACATTAAGATTCACCTGTGATGTTGAGGCCGTAGAAGAAGGAACGGTAATCTTCCCCCTGGAACCCATATTGAAGATCAAAGGACCTTTACTACAAGCCCAATTAATTGAAACGCCCCTGCTGACCATCATCAATTTCCAGACTTTGGTCGCCACAAAAGCTTCCAGACTTCGACTGGCTGCAGAGACTGACACCCTGCTGGAGTTTGGATTACGAAGAGCCCAGGGAATTGATGGAGGAATTACCGCCTCCAGAGCAGCTTTTATCGGTGGGGTCAATGCCACTTCCGACGTGCAGGCAGGCATGTTGTTCGGTATACCAGTAAAAGGGACACACGCCCATTCTTGGGTTTTGGCCTTCGATTCTGAAGAAGAGGCATTTGAATCTTTTGCCACTGCGATGCCCGACAACACCATACTACTGGTGGACACTTACGACACTTTGGAGGGGGTAAAAAAAGCCATTCAAGTCATGAAACGTTTAAGCAAGAAGAAAATTCCCTTTCATGGCATCCGGCTGGACTCCGGCGACCTGGCCTATTTAAGCCAAAAAGCACGAAAATTACTGGATGAAGCAGGTTTTTTCAATACTGTAATTGTAGCCTCCAATGATTTGGACGAACATATTATCCGATCGCTCAAAAAAGAACAGGGTGCTAAAATCGACGTATGGGGAGTGGGCACCAAACTGGTAACGGCTTATGACCAACCCGCTTTGGGGGGTGTATATAAACTTACCCAAATCAAAAATAAAGACGGCCAATGGGAACCTAAAATTAAATTATCAGAGCAAGCCGTAAAAGTCACCACTCAGGGCAGCCATCAGATCCGGCGATTTTATGATGAAGAAGGAAAAATGGTCGCCGATATGATTTATGATCAGGAAATAGGTGCCGATGCGGAAAAGATCATTGACCCTTCCGATGCCACCCGAAGAAAGAAAATAAAAAAGACCTGGTTATATCAGGATCTTTTGGTCCCGGTATTTGAAGGCGGAAAACTGCAATACCTGCCACCGGCTTTAGAGCACCTGCAGAAAAGGACAATTCAAAGCTTACATACCTTAGACGCCTCTGTTAAAAGGTTTACCAATCCACACAGCTATCCTGTAGGGTTGGAACCTGAATTAGACCAACAAAAACGTGAACTGATTTTTAAATTACGCGAGCAGAACTCATAATGCATAACACCCGATCCAACCACAGATCAAAGCTCATAGGATTACTGACATCATCCCTATTACTGTTTTTATTTATATGGATAAGAGGTATTTGGTTCCAATGGCATGGACCCAAAAATTACGGATTTATCATTGCCCTATTGGCTTTTTTATCAGGAAATATCATAAATCAATTCTTTAAAAAGTTTACAAAGTCTGAAACGCAATATTTTGGAAGTCAATTTAGCCTCCCCTTGTTCTTTATAGGGATCGCACTCCTGCCTAAAATTATATTTTTAATAAAAATCAATACACTCTATTTTGAACCAGCATTTTATGCCTACTGCATCCTACTGGGCACATTAGCACCTCAAATACAGCTAAATAGCTTTCGACTTTCCGCTTTGCTATTCCCTGCTTTTATCGCCTTCTCCCTTTATCCCATAACATTCAAAATCGACTGGATTCCACTACTACTGATTGCGCTGGCCTTTCTTTATGCCTTTTTTCAAAAAGAACAAATTAAGCCTCTGAGCAAAAAACGGAGCGATTGGATACTAATAAGCAGCTGTGGCTTAGCCGCTTATGCTGCAATACATTTTAACTTTACCCCAAAGCCCGAACAAGCTCAATTTCAGGATGTTATCACCCATCAATTGAATGGGAATATACACTCTTATTTTATCGGAAAATACCGAAACCACCAATGGATTTACCGTAAAAATGAGATCATACATTGCACTGCAGATGATGCCCTTTACCGGGAACCCTTAACTTATTACCCTCAGGGCTACTTAAAAAATCCGGAATCGGTATTGGTGATTGGTGATGAATTTAGAACAGCTGTTAAAAAACTGATCCACCAAAAAAACTGGAAAAACATCCATCACCTGCCCCTGGATTACATTAACCTCCCAAAGGAATACTCATCGGAATTCTTAGACAAGCGGCTAAGCACACTGAAGGAACCGATTGGCGTTTATTTAGAAAAATCGAATCACCAATATGATTTAATTATTGTCGATACACCATTCCCGAATTCGGTAGAAGACAACAGGTTCTTTACCTTAGAATTTTATCAATTACTGGCTAAAAACCTCCATCCCAAAGGCATTTTCATTACTTCCGCCGGCAATCCTTTTCTTTTTGAGCGGGGCATTGAAATTATTAACAAAACCATTAGTGCCGCTGGTTTCCAAACCGAAAAAATCCATAATGCCGGCACCAGCATGGGGGAATTATGCTGGTTGATTGGTAGTCCGAAGGAATTGAGCTCCTATGAGTTCAATTTTGAAACCACCACCTGCGAATGGCTCAACAAAGAAGCCATTACGCTATTAAGGAGTTTTCCAAAAGCAAAAAACCAATCAGACCTTCCTGTCAATCGACTGGACGATCCTCAACTCCTCTCCTCTTTAAAATCTGAAACCCTGGGAAGTATTTAATGAAACGCAGACAATTTTTAAAAATAAGCAGCACCGGATTATTAGCAGCCCCGCTTTGGCAATGGGCTTGTCAACATAAAAATCAGCCGCTTCCTTTTCCGGTTCATTTAAGATCGGAGGATCAAGCAGGGCATTTTCTTCGTTTCGGATTACCGGATTGGCCTCAAAAAGCCACCGAAACCACCACAACCCTTATTGTGGGCGGTGGGATGGCAGGCTTAAGTACGGCTTGCCATCTGGAGGATCAGGATTTTCTTTTGCTGGAAATGTCAGATCGTTTAGGAGGAACCGCCTCGGCAGAAAACCATCAGGGGCAATGGATGGCGCAGGGAGCACATTACGATGTGGCCTATCCTGCCTATTATGGAGAGGAAGTATTGAGCTTCCTGAAATCGATGAATATCATTGATTTTGATCCATTGGCCAGAACTTACCGGTTTACAGACCGCGAACATATTGTCCCATTTTCAGCGGAAGGCCAATATTTACAAAACGGGGAAAGAGGTGGAAATCTTATCGCCGATCACTGGGAACGTCACCAGTTTCAAAAAATGATGGCTCCTTTTGAGGGAAAAATGCCCATGCCAGCGAGGCTGATCAAAAAAGAGTTCCATTATTTAAATGACATCACTTTTAAATCATTTCTGGACGAGCACTATGCCTTTTCCAATGAAACCCTTTTGGCCTTAAGCTATGCCATGCGCGATGATTATGGGGCGGGCATCGAGGAAGTCTCTGCACTGGCGGGCATCCATTATTTTACCTGCCGCCCCTATGGCAGTATGGATGCGGAAATTTTTTCACCGGGGGAGGGAAATTACTACTTCATCAAAAAAATGAAGGAAAGATTGCCTCAGGAACGAATACAATGCCAGCAAATGGTCGTCAACATCCAAGAAGTGAAAGATGGCTTTGAAACCACCGTAGTGGATATGACGGCTCAAAGCCTGCGAAAAATCCGGTCCGCCAATTTGGTCTTCGCTGCTCCAAAGTTCCAACTGAGTCGACTATTTCCAAAATATGCAGCACCCTTTATCGGACAGGAATACAGTCCATGGCTGGTGATCAATTTTGTCTTGAAACAACCTCTGGAAAAAAATCGAGCGGTCTGGCAAAATGAATGGATACAAGAAAACAGCCCATTATTAGGAATGGTCAACTCCAAAGTACATCAAAATGAAAATCAACAAATCCTTTCCCTCTATCACAACTATCAGATGGAAGAAAGAGAAGAGTTGCTAAAAATAAAGGAGTCTCCCGAACACCTGATCAGGTTTGGAATAAAAGCCGTGGAAGCACTCACCAGCGAAAACATTCAAAAAAATACGGCGGCCGCATACATCCATTTTATGGGGCATGCTATGCCATTGCCCAAGCCTGGCTACCTGTTTAAAGCGTTAAACCTGCCACAAAATTTAGCATTTGCAGGAGTGGATTGTTTCCGCCTGCCACTGCTTTTCGAGGCAATGGACAGCGGAATTCAAGCAGCTCAAAAATTGAGCAAGCCTAGTTTAAGCCTTTAAGTAACTGCTCCATTTGCTCTTCCAGTTTCAGCACCCGTCGGTCGAGCAAATGGGGCTCTGCTAAATCGTTGGTAATCCGCTTTCGCACTTCCCAGCATTCTTCCAATCCTGTTTCTTCTAGTACAATGTGCTCTCCCGGATTTTCCCACAAAGAAAGCTTCAGCTGCCCCTGTACAATGGCTGTGAATCGTAAAACATAGGCTTTTCGGGAATGGAAAAGCACTACCAACTTCCCCTCCTCCAGTTCATTAAGGGCCTTTTTTTTACATATCAGCCAATCCCCTTTTTTCAGGCCTGCCCCACTGCCGCCCTGATTTTCCGTCAGTGAAAAAACCAAATGATCCTCTTCCTTTACCCCGGGCACCTGCACTTTTGGTAATCTGCTCAAAAAATCAGCCTTTCTTTGCCCCAGCACATAATTCAGCCAATCTTTCCCTTCCAGCACCGGAATGCCGGTAGCCGGGATCTCTTCTTTTTTATCCAACAAAGTAGAGGTGCCTTCCAAATCGAAATGGTACAGCTGGTTAACCGTTATTTCCTTTGTCAACAAAAGGTCAATACTGAGGTCAAAATGCTTGGCGATCTGAATCAAAGTTTCAATTTTTGGTTCCGAACGCCCCTCCTCATAGGCTCCTACCGAAGGCCGCGCCAGATTAAACAATTCTGCAAATTTTGCCTGGCTCAAATTTTTGACCGACCGGATTTTGCGAATATTTCGACCTATGTATGACATATATCAGAAAAAGTTAAATTTTAATTCTTGAAATTAATCAAAATTATGGCCGGAAAAAATTATTTAAAAATTTTAGCTAATTTTTTGAGCCATGACAAAACTCTTGTCATTTTGTTTCGTATCTTCCCTATATAAACAAAAGGGAAAACAAATAAACATCAAAAAAAGCCTTCCCAATGAGCAACTTTGAAAAAGTAAGAGAATACTTAGTAGAACTAGACTACGCCATCCACTACGAAAGTGAAATAGACGGAATATTCGTAGTGAATCATGAAGAGAACGGAATCAAAAACATGATGTTGGGAGTAGCAGAGCCTATCCTGATCATGGAACAATTTTTATTCGACCTCACCTCCGCTGATTCGGATATCCTGATTGCCTTACTTCAAAAGAATCGTGACATGGTGCACGGTGCATTTGTACTGGATGAATCCGGAAAAAAGGTGATCTTCAGAGACACCCTTCAGTTGGAAAATCTGGACTTAAATGAGATAGAAGCTTCTTTCAACGCCCTTGGTTTACTTTTGAGTGAATACACCGAAGAGCTGATCAGCTTCTCCAAAGCCTAAAAAAATAGAAAATTAAAAGATACGAACATGAACGTTTTTAAGAGATTATTCAAAATCGGACAAGCAGAAGCCCACTCCGCCGTGGACAAATTAGAAAACCCTATTAAGTTGACCGAGCAGGGTATTCGTGATATGAAAAAAGATCTGGATGCCAGCTTGCAATCTTTAGCGGAAGTAAAATCCATGGCGATTCGTTCTAAAAACGAAGTGAATCAGCTGAAAGAAAAATCAGCTGATTATGAAAGCAAGGCCATGCTTTTAATCCAAAAGGCGCAGTCAGGACAAATTAGCGAAACAGAAGCGGATGAATTAGCCACGGAAGTTTTGGCTAAAAAAGCTGACATCGACGCTGATTTGGAAAGAGCGAAAAAAGAACAGGCCCTTTTCGACCAAAAAGTTCCTCAACTGGAAGGAAACGTGAAAAAATTACGTTCTCAAATCAACCAGTGGGAAAATGAGTTGAAAACACTAAAAGCCAGAGTAAAAGTAAGTGAGTCTACGCAGCGTTTGAATAAACAAATGGCGAAAATCGACACCACTTCCACCGTCTCCATGCTGGAAAAAATGAAAGCTAAGGTAGACGAAAACGAAGCTTTGGCAGAAGCCTATGGCGACATTGCAGATAGCAACGAAAGCCTGGACAACAAATTAGACAAAGCTTTGGGTGGTGATGCAAAAGGCGTTGATGCTTTGGCAGCCCTTAAAGCCAAAATGAATAAAGGAAACGATTAATTGAATACCTTATAGTAGTATAAAAGCGATTCGCTCCGGTGAATCGCTTTTTTTTTTGCCCTACTAAAAATCCTTTTTTCCAGCCTAAAAATGAATATATTTAGATTTCCATTTTCTTAAATCCCAATCAGTCATGGAAATTATCAATGATTTTTGGACAAAGTTTAATCATATCCTTGATTTTCAGCTTGTAAATTCAGAAAGCGGGCTCAACCTTAGTTTGGGGGATATTTTACACTTCATCATCTTTACCGCACTGGTACTGATTATTGCCAAATACATTCGCTATTTCATAAGCCACCGGCTGTTTAAAACTTCGCCAAAACTCCAACCCTATGGAAGTTCCATCGGAAATATTGCCCGATACATTACATTGGTTTTGGGTTTTATGATTGTGGTTCACTCCATGGGGCTCAATTTATCCTCCCTTTACGTTATTTTTGGTTCGCTGGGCGTCGGGATTGGTATTGGGCTTCAAAACATTACCGAAAATTTTGTCTCGGGAATATTAATCATGTTTGAGCGACCGGTAAAAGTGGGCGACCGAATTGATGTCAATGGGATTTCTGGCATTATCACAAATATAGAGGCGCGCGCTACATCCGTATTAACAAATGATAATATCTCCATCATTTTACCCAACTCCTACCTGACCAATCAGCAGGTAACCAATTGGTCTCACAACAATCACAAAATACGCCTACGTTTTCCCGTGGGCGTGAGCTATAAGGAAGACCCTGAAAAAGTAAAAGAAGTTTTATTAAAAATTGTCGAGGAACATCATGGCATTCTGAAACAGCCCACACCTCAGGTATTGTTCACCAATTTCGGAGAGAGTTCCCTGGACTTTTCGCTGGATGTTTGGACGGAATCCTACCTGCATAAATTTGATATTCTACAAAGTGAAGTCTATTTCGAAATTTTCAAACAATTCAAATTACATCAAATAGAAATCCCTTTCCCTCAAAGAGACCTACATATAAAGACGGATCACACCAAATCCTAAGGGTCAAAAAGGATCAACTTTAAGTTTTTTGGGCAAAAAAAACATTCTCATTGGTTACTTTTCTTACATCAAATCAATTCACAGTAAATGATTGATTATGAGCAGGAAAACTACCATTTATACTCTCCCAATACTCCTACTTTCACTAGTTTTAGGCTATTTATGCGTAACTCCTCCACTCAAAAAGAAATCCGATAAATATATTTCATTGAAAGTACCCCTGATTGAGGTGAAAGTAGTGGACAGTTACGTCAGAACAGGAGAACCCGTAAAACAAGGGGATCTTTTATTCTCATTAGAGAGTCCTACTGTAAATAAAAATTTATGGCTAACCCTGGATGAAATATCCAATACGAAGAAACAAATACTTGCACTACAACAGGAAAAAAAGGCGCTTCTCAGGATTCTTAAAAACGACCATCCGAAAACCTTAAACAGTTCTTTGGACACTAAAATGAAAAGTGCCATTGAAAATGAAATGCAAGACATTAGGAAATCCTTTAATGAAAAGGAGCAAGCTTTAAAATATCAATTAGATGATCTGAGAGAAGATGAAAAATATTGGCGTTCCCTCAAAGAAAGTTTAATAATTTTAGCGCCCAAGGATGGTAAAATCAGCCACTTAAAAGTAAAAAAAGGGGATTATTTAGAAGCTGAAACCGTGATTGCACAATTAATTCCAAAATAGTAAAAATAAACACGAGTGTTTAACTTATTCACTTACAAGGTTAAACGAATGTTTTTTGAAATTTTTTATCGCAAAAGATTAAATCTCTCATCATATCTCTTAAACAACATGTTGGGCAGGTTGTATTAGAAAACCTAAACTATAACATGTATCATGATGGCTTTAAAAACATTCAACTTCAAACTCTTAATGCTATTAAGCATTTTTATCGTATTTACAGCATGTAGTGATGATGATGATGGCATGGTGGACCCCACTCCTCCGATTGAGGAAAATTCCATTTTAGACATAATCTCCGGAGAGGATGATCTTTCCACGCTGGTAACGGTAGCCAGTGGATTTCCAGATGTGGTTGATGCACTGAATAACCCGGATGCTGAATTAACGCTGTTTGCTCCCACAAACGATGCCTTCACAGATTTTCTTGAATTGTATCCTAATTTAACGAACGATCAAATTGAAGAAATCCTAACCTTTCACGTTTTGGCTTCTATTGAAATGGCTGCCGATTTATCAGATGGACAAACCTTAGCCACTCTACAAGGTGAAAATTTGATTGTCAGTATTGATGGTGCTTCCGTAATGATCAATGATGCGAATGTGACGGAAGTAGATTTAGAGGCGGTTAATGGAGTGATTCACAAAATTGATATGGTACTGGTTCCAAGTACAGTACCAACTCAAACTATCGCGGAGATTGCCGTAGGTAATGAAGACTTTTCCTTATTGGTAGAAGCCGTTACCCGTTTTGATGATTTAACCGCGGCTATTTCATCCCGTGAATCGCAATTGACGGTTTTTGCACCTACCAATGATGCTTTCCAGGCGCTTCTTGACTCTAATGATGATTGGAATTCTTTGGACGATATTTCAGACGAATTACTCAAAGATGTATTAGAGTTTCATGTAGCTGCTGAGGTAATTGCTTCCACCGACTTATCCGAAGGACAAGAAATTACCATGCTGAATGGCGCTGTTGCCACCATTACTTTAGAGAATGGGCATATGATTGAAGATGCAAATATTGCTGCAGCAGATATTTTCGCTGTAAATGGCGTGGTTCACGTGATCGATATGGTTATTCTTCCTCCACAGCCTATGAGTATAGCCGAAATTGCCGTTGAGGATGAGAACTTCTCCATTTTGGTAGAAGCGGTTTCAAAATTCCCTGATCTTCTAACTGCTATCTCGGATGAGTCTTCGATGCTAACTGTATTTGCTCCGACTAATGCGGCTTTTGCTGATTTATTAGCCTCCAATCCGGAATGGAACACGCTGGATGATATTGATGAAGCGACACTCGAAGCGGTGCTGGAATATCACATTTTGACTTCAGAGGTGTTTTCTTCGGCCTTGAGCAATTCCAGAGCAGAAACACTCAATGGTAAATACATTGACATCAATATTGACAATGGGGTAATGATTAATGATGCCATGGTGACCACCGCGGATGTAGACGCGACAAATGGTGTTATTCACGTAATCGATAAAGTATTAATTCCCTTGAATAATATCGTGGAGGAAGCGGTAGCGGTGGATGATTTATCCACTTTGGTGGCAGCAGTAACCAAATTTCCGGATATTGTGTCTGCATTATCAGACGAATCAGCACAATTGACGGTTTTTGCCCCAACCAATGATGCTTTCCAGGCGCTTCTTGACTCTAATGATGATTGGAATTCTTTAGATGATATTGATGAGGCCACCTTATTAGCGGTATTGCAATATCATGTAGCAGCGGCTAAAGTTACTTCCGATATGTTAGAGGAAACCACCTATACCATGCTGGATGGAAATGATATTTCCGTTTCTTTGGCAGATGGTGTTACTATTAATGGAAATTCAGACGTAGTGATTCCTGATGTAGCAGTTTCCAATGGCGTGGTCCACGTCATTGATCAGGTATTATTACCTCCAGCTTCTAACTAAATACAGCAAAAAAATAGCCGCAAATTGCGGCTAATTTTTTTATCCTATCATTAAATCTTTAACTCGATCCTGCAAAGTTTCTACCTCAAAAGGAGCATGCACGACATCTTCCTGATTGATTTTTAAATGAGCATCCACCTTCCCTTTCGCTCTGGAATAACGAGAAAACAGATCCTTCACCAGTTCCATATCCTCAGGAGTCATTTCTCCATAACCCAAAATTGCAGGCCCGGGAGTTTTATCCGTTCCCTCCACCATGAAAGAGGATAAATTTGCATATCGCTCTACAATTGCTTCCTCTTCCTGATTACGGGCCATAAATAAGTATTTTTGCTCTCCCAAGCGTAGAAAACGGCTATTTCTAATCAACTTAAACAGTGGCGCATGCTCATGTTCCAGCAAACCATCTTCTTCCAATACCCGAAGGCGATCCGAATAGGCCGGCTCCGTCAACCAACACCCGCCAGCAGGTTTTGGGTAATCAGTAATCCCAAATTCAGCCGCCATTTCCATCTGACGATGACGTCCTCGACCACTAATATTCTCTAATTTCTCAATATCCACCCAACCCTCTCGAACAGGCTTTGTAGGAGGAAGTAATTTCGCACTCATCGGACGGACAATTAAATCTTCCATGCCCGAAAGCTTCTGTACCTTTTCCAATGGCCCCCGAGTCTGTGACATCGGACGCTGATTCAAAACTTCACCCGAAATCAAAAAATCCGCATCATATTTCTTCATCAAATGCTCAGAGGTAAAACTCATCATCAAAGCATGACAATCCACACAAGGGTTCATATTTTTTCCACGGCCATTGGCCGGATTTTTCACGACCTCTGTGTGCTCCTTCTTGAAATCTACATATTCTAGTTTTACACCAATCTGTTCACACAATTTTTTTGAACGATCATTTTCCCCGCCAAAAAAGTGGGATACGAAATTCAGGGCAATCACCTCAATTCCCTGATCTTTGATAAGTTTCATCGCTAGCAGAGAATCAAGTCCTCCGGAATACAATGCCAGTGCTCTTCTTTGTTTCAACTTTGTTTGATTTTTGATGAAAAACTCAACAACACCTACCCCGATGCTGCTATGTTTAGATTTTTCAGCCTGCAAAAATAAAGGAATTTTTGACTTCGCCTTAAAATCCTGTTGGATTTTCGGACGAATTAGCAAGATCAAAAAAGTTGCCAAAAAAGCTTAATCCTGTAAACTACTGATATTAAAGCGCATGCGAAAAGTCATTTCTTCAGCATCAGCACTATCTTGAAGAGCAAAATTAATTTGAGTAGCGACTCCACTCCCGGTGGTATTGGTAAAAAGGACATCCGGATTTTCTAATCTCAGTGCACCACTGTATTTTATTGAAGAAATAGCATAAATATTACCTGCCAGGGGAAGAAAAAAATGTAAAACATAAGGCAGTTTGGCCATTGGGTGAAAAACTTCTTCCATTTGCGCTTGAATAGAGGACCCCAATACCCTAGGATCAGCCACTCCCCCATAATATTGATAATCTTGCCATTGGGTTTCTTTTAAAGAACCCTGATCATATAAAAAATCTAATGTGGACTCCTCATAAAAAGAGGTCCCATGTTTTTTATAAATATTTACCTGATCAGGAAAATAAGTGGAGGTATTATAGATAAATTTATATTCGTATTCATGCTCTTGTTTAGCCCCACCGGCATATCCCCCGATATCAAAAAATTTACTCATCCCAAAATCCATATTCAGCACATTTGGAAGGTTAGAGGTTCCCGTCATTTTAATGATTCTCCCTCGATTATCATAGGAACAGCTAAAATCGCTTTTCGCCCCATCAACCGTAATTTCAATAATTCGCTTCACTAAATTACTAGCTGATTCGTAGGCCAGCGACATTTGATAATCCCCTCCAGAGACGGACAATAATTTAGAGGCGCCATCCCCCCCGTATTCATAATTCAAATCAATTTGATTTTCTACACCATCGAAAGTATAGACAATCGTTTGTTGGTCTAAGCGAAAATTGGGAATTTCCGGCAAATTCGGTTGTGGCTCGGAATTCTTATTACAAGAAGTCCACATTAAAAATAAAAATAAAAAGCTTGGAATCAGTAAACGATTCATAACAAAACATTTGGCCATAAATTGATAACGAAGATCTTTATTATAGAAGCAAATGCTTTGGACTTAAATAAGATGTAATTTAACATTCAATATTGCATGGAATATTGTCGTGAAATAAGCCGGATTATTCATGCCTAAATACTCGTTTATCTGTAAGGCGAAAAAAATAAAGGAATCGTTTTCTATTTCGAGTTTTTTCCAACGAAAAAGAGGAATGAGGAGAATGCGAGCTTGCCCAAATTTGGGCTAATATAAATCATAGAAAACAAATAATAATGAACTGAAAAATAAACTCCTTGCGCCAAAATAAATTTACTGGTGAATAATTCAGGTTAAGGCACAACGAAGGAAGCAAATTCAAAATATACGCAACGATTTATGGTTAATTTTTCAACAAAGCCTCTCCCTGCCAATAAACTGGTATTTATGCTGCCCCATCCATATTTTCGTCTAAATTTTGGCAGTTAATTACCCTCTAAAATCCATAAGACAGCCCAAGCACAAAATTTCGACCTGGTCTTAAAATCCCTCCCCAATCCAAATGGGTACGATAAGCCTGGTCCATCACATTTTGAATCTGCCCTTTTATTTTCCAGTTTGCTTTTTCCCATTGCAGGCCCAGATGCACCAAATGATAAGCCTTTGTTGATTGCTCCCCAAAAGACTTACTGATTCGAAATTGTCCTAAAGCCGCTTCATATTCCATTTCAAAACTCCAATTTTGCCTCTGCTTTTGAATTTTTGGACGCACACTTAAAGGCAACATTAATGGTAAAGGTTCGCCATTCGCTCGTTGACCCAATTGGTAATGAATTGGAAGGGAGAAGTTCCAGCTATCCTTTTCATAAATATATTGAAAGTTCAACCCACTGATGATGGCGGCTTGCTCGTCTCCAAAAGCTTTCACCCCATTTGCCTCCGGCGTCATCCTGATCAATGCCGGGTCCACTTCTCCCATGATAAAATTGAAAAAATAATGCGAAAAAATATCTAAACTGACGGAATGTGAACCCTGCTGATATTGATAGTTCAGCTGCCATTGAATGGCGGACTCCCCTTCCAAATCTGGATTTCCTCTATAGTCATAACCATCAAAAGTATTAAATAAATAATAAGCGTAAAGCTCCGATAATGAACTCGCCCGCTTTCCAAAAGCTAAGCCAAAATCAATGGTAGAAGCCTCACCAATGCGCCTTCCAATCCTTACATTAGCATTATAGACCTCAAAATTTCTTGGAGAGGACAAATCGTAACCTAAAACCCGCCATTGGGCTATGCCTCTTTCATCCAACAATTCATCTACCAAGAATTCTCCCCGGCCGTTTAATACCAACCAATAATTCAGCCCTAATCGATAATCCAAAACTGCACTTAAAGCAAAAACCGATCGCTTAACTTCGGGTAAGGTCTGCATATAGGACGCAATAAAATCTTCCGGGTACATTTTCATCTCCGAAAAAGAATAATATTGATAATATTCCCCTTTAACCTCCGTGGCCAGTCTGCCCTGATGATATTTCCAACGACTATATCCGCCGGAGGATCGACTCCAGTTAGGCATATCCATGTCCACTAGTTTATCTATACGCTCCTCATCAGACATCTCATGGTAAATCTGACTGTGATACAACTTGTTTTCCACTGAAATATTATCTGAAAATACGAAATGATGCGTCAACCAGAAGATGTAAGCCTCCGAAAAGCCCGTGTCCATTGGTAAGGCCGGATAGCCTATATCATGGGCCTTGTCCCAAAGCATGTTCAATCGAAAATGATGGTTGCCCATATTTTTCTCCAAAGCTAAATGATGATTCATCTTCCGGTAATAGGAAAAATCTACCCGCTCGCCACCTCCGAATCGGTAGCTGTCTGCCGATTGTGCTTCTGCAGTATACCTGAAGCCCCAACGCTCTCCCTTATAGGCTAAGGCCATATTCATGGCCCCTCCGAAACCGTTGGATTGCGCCAAAAGACCTACATTTCCGGACCATGACCGGGGTAAATCTGCCAAATTAAAAACCGAAAAATTGATATGTCCACCAATATTGTTTCCTTCTAAAGCGGAACCCATGCCTTCCATCACTTCCATACCTGCAACAGAGGCCATTCCGAGATAATTCGTCATAGGATCCATCCGGTCAGCGCAGGCGCCAAACACCCGAATACCATCCAGACTCATACTAATCCGATGACCCGAGAGGCCATTAATCACCGGATCCGCCCCAAAAACTCCTTTTCTCTGTAGCTGAACGGCTCCATTTGACTCCAACGCCTGATCCAAACTATTTCCCGCAGAAAGGGAAATCTGCGGCTTGGTTGCTCTCCCCTCCCTAATAATCACCTGCTTTAATTCCACCGTTCTGAGGGAATCCTGACCACTTGTGGGCGTTAATCCGAGGAAAATAAATGATAATAAAAACAAAAAAGCTATAAAGAGGCGCATGTCAGGAGGGATTTAAAGTAGAAGTAAATCTTTAGAAAAAGAGGGCTGCCATAAGAAGTCATGTAAAAAGAGAATGAACAAATAATCCTCATTCCTTTTCTAGGGGCTGACGGATACGCTTCCCTGAAGCCTAAAAATTTACCGACAGGCTCAGAAAACCACCCCAAAAACTCATCATCTTCAGTACGTTTTGAGTGGTCTTAGCTGATTTTAACAGCCCGATTTTGAGGGAGTTTGCCTGCTCCTCATTTAGCTGTTTCTTTGAGAAAAACTCGATATAGATTCCTATTTCATCATTTTTCCTACTTTGCAGCTATACGAGGACGCAAGCATGATTAAATCAGATTAAAACTCCAGATAAAATACATCTCCACTGAAATAATCTATTCCATCTCCTTCAGCGGGCACTTCTTCTGAGGTGAGGACCGACTCCCCATTCAATAACACGTGATTAGCAATTTGCCAGTCACCGGTCATCGTAAAATTCACTTTCCCTTCATAATGCCCGGCATAGCCCTCCATTTCCATTGCCATTGGATTTTCAGGAGCACCATGATCCATGGAAGCCATCCAGGAAATGGTATTCCACTCCAAATCTTTCACCGGTTCAAAAGTCATCATCATATGGTCCCCATGCATTATGCGCACCGCTTTATAGGCTATTCCTACCCAGGTATTGGCATCTGCTGCAGGCTTTCCATTCATCCAGTAATAAGAAAAGAAATAGGACTCCTCCTGGTAAGTTGTTCTAAGAAAATGGCTACCATATTTGGTCTCCCAATCTGTGGGATCTATTACCGTTATCCTCTCGGTAAATGTGGCTTCCACACCGGCACCTTCCACCGTAAAATTCAACTCCCAATATCCATTCATGGAAGGCATAATAAAGAAAACACCCACAGCCTGTTGCCCTGCAGGAAGTGAAACAGCCGGAACATCCACGGGGCATCCATGTGAATGCCCACCATCCATATACATGATGGGATTCACGGTAATATTGGCCTCCACTCGGTCCTTATTAGCGTCCACTACCCGCAAACCCATCACATTATAACCGGATTGGTAGGCCTGCTGACCGTAAATTTCTAATTGAAAATCGGTATCCGGAATATCGTAGTGGGCGATCATCGTTCCCTGATCCTCAGGAGCAGGATCTGCTCCTTCATTAGAACAGGAAAATAACGAAAAGACGGTCACAAAAGCGACCAATATATAAATTGAAAAAAAATTGCGCATCATAATCTGTTTGAGAAAATCTCAATAATAGAATAACCAACGGAAAAGGCCACACAAATCAATTTGGAAACCGAATCCGAAAGTCTGAATTAATAAAAGGTGAAATAAACTAGCTCAAAGCAGCCAGCGAAAGCGCAGCAATTGCTGATTTCACTACCGGAATTCAGGTACAGCAATGCCATGAATAAGACAGGCAAATCCATAGCACTCTTAATCTACCATCGACTAAGAGACAACACGCTCTAAAGGTGAAGGGAAATTATGCGCAGGGAGGTATAAACACTGAAGAAGTATGGACAGATTGATAAAAGTTAGCATAAAAATTCCGGTGCTTAATATTTAGCAAAGCAGTGTTTTCCGGAATAATAAGAGGAACTGAAGCAGGAACAAAAAAATCTGTAATGACCTTAACCGCTGGAGCATTTCCTTCCTGTCCTGTTTGATGTTCAAAATTATCAATCAGCTCCATGCTATTTCTTACAAAACAACTACCATAACAGACCGTGATGGGTTCATCACGATTTTCACACCAGTTTTCGGCGATATAGTCCTGAAACATTTCATAGGAAAACACCACCCCAATCCGTGAAAGGGACATTAACAGGATATTTCCAATTAAAAATATTGTCAGGAGTTGCTTCATTAATGCAAACATAGACGGGGACATGGACAATTGCAACAAGAAAAATAAGTTTTTATGATATAGATCATCAAAAAAATGCACTCTAGAATAAAACTATTATTTTAAATTTTCCTGGTAAAATTTCATTTTTGCTGGTCTGAAATATTAATTCAACCATAATTCAAATTTCATCAGCCATAATTGCTGGCAATTCCTTTTTTATCAATACATTTATACCACCATTATCAGGCTATTGGAATATAGCCTTTCTACTTTTCTGATTTCTGCAAGGGCCTAAATTCAATAATAATGAAAAAGCCCTTAACCTATTTTATTGGTGCTTTTCAAAAAAGAAGCTGGTACGGCTCTTTACGAAAAGAAACTAAAAATGACATGGAAAGGAACCTATCCTTTCGATCAGCTAACCATTTCTGGTATAAAATTATCGCCTTTCCACCCTTAAGTTTACCTGACCTCAAAGTCTTTACCAGTACTTCTTTAAGTAAGAAAGGCCTATCTCAGGCCTCTCTAAACACCAGTTTACTTGCCTCATTCTTCCTGACTTTCACTGGAATGCTTTCACCTTCACAGGCGCAAGACTGGGCCGGTATACCTGTCCCTGCGGATCCGGGAAATGGAAAACAATGGAAGCTGCAGGCCGATATGTCCGATGATTTTAATTATGATTTTCCAGCCAACAATCAAGAGACTTTTATTGCAGGAAAATGGAAAAACTTCTGGCATAACAGCTGGGATGGCCCTGGCCCTACTCAGTGGCGACATGAAAACGTCTCCGTCTCAAATGGACACATGAATATCGTGGCTTCCCGAAATGGCGACACCAAGACTTTCCGAAATAGTCATGATGGTACTTATCATACACTGCCAGCCACTCAGATGGGCTGTGTGGTATCCAAAGGGCATGTCCAGTACCCTGTATTTGTAGAGGCGCGTGTTAAAATTGCTGATGCCGTTTTCGCCAATAATGTATGGATGATCAGTGATGATGACTATGAAGAAATTGATATTTGTGAAAATTATGGCGGTCTGGGAGACTCTGGAAGAACGGGTACAGCGATGAACGCCTGGTTTGCCAAACACATTCACCTGAGCCATCATGTGTTTAACAATCGCCACCTAACCAACTTTGATGACTACCAGCCACGTGACGAAGAGGGGGTTTACGGTACCTGGTATTATGAAAACGGAAGAACAGACTGGGCCGGAGAATATTCTACCATAGGCGTTTACTGGAAGGACCCTAACCATTTAGAATATTACATCAATGGAAAATGGGTAAGAACGCTTTCCGGTAAAAATTACGCCTATCTGGATCCGGATGGTAAGTTGATTGAAGCATCTGCTGACTTTAATATATTGGATAAATATGACTACACCAACGGAAAGGGGCTCACCAAACCAATGAAGCTTATCATTAATATCGAAGCTCAGGACTGGAACGCTCTGGCAGGTCGATATCCTACAGACGGAGAAATCTATGGAAGGCCGGAAGACCATATTATGAAAGTTGACTGGATTAGAGTCTATACACCGGAGGTGGTGACTGGAGAAGCCGCGATAGAGATAGAAGCCGAGACCTTTAATGCTACCGGAGGGACATTTAACGATTCGGCTTTTGGAGGACCCGGATATGGCGTTAAAAATTCCGGCAGTATTATCGATTATAATAATGATGGGGATTGGGTAGAATATTTCGTAAACATTCCGGAAGAGGGAACTTACGAAATAAATTATTTAGTCGCTACTCCTTCAGCAGATTCCCAAATCGATTTTATTGTATCCAACACTTATTTCAACTCCACCAACCTTCCCTACACTGGTGGCTACAATAACTATCAAAGCGTGAAGGCTTCTAAAAATGCCAACTTCACTGCAGGCAACCACCTGATCCGCCTGACAAACCAGGGAGCAAGCTGGGGACCTAATATGGATAAATTTTCCCTTAAACGTGTCGGGCCAATGAACAGCCGTTCTTTTTCGGAAGATATTTACAATATGGAATATACCCTGGCTCCTAACCCCAATGAGGGCATCTTCACTATACATGATCCCATGGGAAATGGGGAAGCCAAGGACCTGCGCGTTATGGACCAACAAGGACGGATTGTCTTACGACAAACATTGAATTGCCGCCAGCCAATAGAAATCAACCTAAAGAATCAGCCCACTGGGGTGTATTATGTTAAATTAGGACAGCAAAAGACAAAAAAAATCATCCTCCAATAAGGCAGGATGATCATGCTTAAAAGCACTGGCCCGGAAATTTCCGGGCTACCTTAAGCCGGATTTTTCATGCTTTAATCCTCCTTTAGCTGCAAGGCGGGAAAAATGAAGGAATAGTTGCCTATTTCGAGTTTTTCCAACGAAGCAGATGAATGAGGAGAAAGCAAGCATACCCAAATTTGAGCTATTGAAAATTCGATAAAATCAATCCCAACACCCTGACCTAAAGATGTTTATAGTGAGTCACTAAATCTAGCGGTGAATAATTCGGGTTAAATACTAACGCTCCGCCTGCATTGGCTGCAACTCCACCGCAATTCCTTCTTCCAATAGTCTTAATGCGACCCCATTCGTCCAGCCAAAGCCATCCTGATTGGGGTATTCCCCTCCTCCGGCAATCAAACTGGTATCGACCACATTATATTTTTCCATCATTTTACCGGTGCGCTGATACACTTTTTCATTCAGTAACAACCAACGCTCTGCTCCTTCTTCCGCCAGCATTTTTTGATTATAGTTCATCAGCCCCTGATAGGTAATCCATTGCAGTGGTGCCCAGCCATTGGGCGCATCCCATTGCTGACCCGTCTGATGCAAAGTGGTAATCCACCCTCCGGGCTTTAAGAAATCATGTTCCAGCACACGAGCGACTTTAAGGGCCTGAGCATCCGTTGACAGCTTTAAATAAAGCGGCCATAATCCGGCTAGTGTAGGAATATGAGTATGTTCCCCCTTCACCCAGTCATAATCATAATAAAATCCATCGCCATTTGACCAAAACACTTGCTGCATGGCCTGCTTTCGCAGGGAAGCCTTTAAGGCAAAAGTTCGGGCCATATCAAATTGTGCGCTTTGGTTATAATAATCTGCCAGTTGATGCTCCAAATGATACATCAAAGCATTTAAATCCACCGGTAAAATATCGGTAGTCTGAATCTGGTCGAAGCGTTGAGCGTCCCCAAACCAGCGGGAAGAAAAATCCCAACCCGACTCTGCCGCAGCACGAATATTACGATATAGTTTTCTGCGATCTTCCTCAGGCAAACCTTCCGCCAACTCCCGGTCTTCCTGATAGCTCTCCGGCCTTGGAGCGTCATCATCATCCCAAAAACGATTCAATATCGCACCTGATGGTAATTTGACGATTCGACGAAAACCACCGTTCAACTGCTCTTCATTTGCTCCGTCCATCCAAAAAGCATACTCCTTTTCCATGGCCGGAAGATATTGTAAGGCATATGCTTTCCCCATTTTCTCCTCCAAAGCTTTCACCATTAAAGAAAACACCGGTGGCTGCGATCTGCTCAGGTAATAACTCCTGTTGCCGTTGGGCACAAAACCTACCCTATTGATGAGATCAGCAAAATTCTTCACCAGACTTTCCGCCAACGCTATCTCATCAGAGGCAAGCAGACCTAATAATGTAAAATAACTGTCCCAATAATAAACTTCACGGAACCTCCCCCCGGGAACCACATATTCCTCCTTCAATGGAAGGAGGGTACTACCTTCCACAGGCATATCCGCAGGGCGCTTTAGCCGATGCCACATCCGCTGCAAGTGTTCCGTAAAGCCCACACGAAGGGTGTCTTCTTTCACCTGATAAGCCTGTGGTAATTCAAAATGACGCAGAACGATAGATTCCAGTGCCAGGCGATCTTCTGGATCAATAACACTAAAATCCTTCAATACTTCTTCTTCCGAAGTACGTAAGCGGGCATCCACAAAAGTTTTGCTATCCGGAAAAATTCCCGAAAGCTGAACCGCCTGAAAAAAACGGTATATCGGACGGTCTGCTGAATAGATTAGCATGAAAGGATTATTTACTGTCTGAGAAGGTTTTTCCGCTAAGGGTATAAAAACCAAGCCAAAAATGACAGTTGCTGCAATTAAAGCAGCTATAATTAAGCGGTTTTTGCGATTCATTTTATGCAAACGTTTTTCCTAACAGAATAAACTACGAAAAACATTCGTCTTTCCCATAAAGTGCTACACCAGATCAATAAAAACAAAATCCCCAAGACGCATTTCCATATACACTTCTCCTTTCATTTATCAATTCACCTGATCAATAGAACTTTAGCCGCTATTCAGAAAATATCCTATTCAAACCTTGTAAAGGACAGCATACGAAATGACGCCCAAAATCAACATCAAGTACCCTACACCGTAATTCAGAGGTATTTTCACATCCTACAAAACACTAAAAGCGGACAAAAATCATAAAAACAGGATACTTTTCTAACCCACCCCATACCTCATAACAAAAAAACTTGCAGAAACAGCTGTTTTTTCCTTCACAAATCATTCTCCTTCCAATATAAACTGCTATTTTTGCCGCTTGAAAGGAATCAATCCCTTAACCGTTCAAATTTTCTTATAAGGATGATCACATTCTATCAAGGCGTACACAAAAATTTCTTTGTGGTGGAAGCTCAGAAGCCTTTAAATGAGCAAGACCGCAACAAATTAACATGGCTGTTTGGTAACGCAACACAAGTTGACGGAACAACAGTCGAAGGCACGTTCATCGGCCCGCGTAAGGAGATGATCACCCCATGGAGCACCAATGCGGTGGAAATCACCCAGAATATGGGTATCGAAGGTATCATTCGTATCGAGCAATTTCTGCTAAAAGAAGAGAATGCTACTTTTGATCCAATGCTGGAGGCCAAATACAACGGGCTGGATCAGGAAGTTTTTGATATTCACAAAGCGCCTGAGGCGGTTGTGTATATCGAGGACATCGCCGCTTACAATCAATCAGAAGGATTGGCATTAAGTGAGGAAGAAATCAAATACCTGGAAGGATTAACCGAGAAACTAGGCCGTAAGCTTACGGACTCTGAGGTTTTCGGATTCTCTCAGGTAAATTCAGAGCACTGTCGTCACAAAATCTTCAACGGGACCTTCGTCATTGACGGAGAAGAAAAGGAAGAGTCTTTGTTCAAAATGATTCGCAAGACTTCAAATGAACATCCGAACCATTTGGTGTCTGCATACAAAGATAATGTGGCATTTATCAAAGGTCCGAAGATTGAGCAATTTGCGCCTAAGACTCAGGACAAGCCGGACTTCTTTGAAACCAAAGAGATTGATTCAGTAATTTCCATTAAAGCAGAGACTCACAACTTCCCAACGACTGTGGAGCCATTCAACGGTGCGGCAACCGGTGCGGGAGGAGAGATTCGCGACCGTCTGGCGGGTGGTCAGGGATCTTTGCCATTGGCAGGTACTGCAGTTTACATGACGCCTTACTCTCGTTTGGAGGAAGGTCGTAACTGGGAAAAGAATATTCAACCACGTCCTTGGTTATACCAAACTCCTATCGAAATTTTGATCAAAGCTTCCAACGGAGCTTCTGATTTCGGTAACAAATTTGGTCAGCCATTGATCACCGGTTCTGTTTTAACCTTCGAGCACGAAGAAAACAACCGCAAATTAGGTTTCGATAAGGTGATCATGCTTGCTGGTGGTGTTGGTTTTGCCAAACACGAGCACGCATTGAAGAAGGCCGTTTCCAAAGGTGATCGCATCGTGGTGATGGGTGGTGACAACTACCGTATTGGTATGGGTGGTGGCGCCGTTTCTTCTGTAGATACCGGAGAGTTCTCTTCCGCTATCGAATTGAATGCCGTTCAGCGTTCCAATCCGGAGATGCAGAAGCGTGCCATGAATGCCATCCGTGCATTGGTAGAGTCAGATAAGAACACCATCGTTTCTATCCACGATCACGGTGCAGGTGGACACTTAAACTCCCTGTCTGAATTGGTAGAGGAAGTAGGTGGTAAAATTGATCTTCGCAAATTACCTGTAGGTGACCCTACTCTTTCCGGAAAAGAGATTGTTGGTAACGAATCTCAGGAGCGTATGGGGCTTGTGATGAAAGCGGAAGACATCGAGGAGCTGAAGCGAATTGGTGATCGCGAGCGCGCTCCTATTTATGATGTAGGAGAAGCCACAGGCGACATGCGATTCACTTTCGAGGATCAGCAGACAGGAGAAAATCCTATTGATTTGGAATTGGCGGACATGTTCGGTAACCCACCGAAGACCATCATGAAAGACAATGCCAAAGATGAAAAATATGCTGCTTTGGAATATAGCTCAGAGAAGCTATTGGATTACCTGGTTGACGTATTGCAACTGGAATCTGTAGCTTGTAAAGACTGGTTAACGAACAAAGTAGACCGTTCTGTAACGGGTAAAGTAGCCAAGCAACAGACTGCTGGTGCTTTGCAATTACCTTTGAACAACGTCGGTGTTATGGCGATGGATTACAAAGGTAAAGGTGGTGTAGCTACGGCGATCGGTCACGATCCGGTATCCGGATTGATTGATCCTAAGGCGGGTTCTGTAAATTCTATTGCGGAATCTTTAACCAACTTGGTTTGGGCTCCATTAACCCACCAAATGAACGGCGTATCCCTTTCTGCGAACTGGATGTGGCCATGTAAAAACGAAGGAGAAGACGCCCGTCTTTACGATGCGGTAAAAGCAGCTTCTGATTTCGCCATTGCATTGGGCATCAACATCCCGACTGGTAAAGATTCCATGTCGATGACGCAGAAATACAAGGACGAAACCGTTATTGCGCCGGGTACAGTTATTATCTCTGCTGCTGGTGAAGTAGCAGACGTGAAAAAAGTAGTGGAGCCGGTATTGCAGAAAGGCGAAGATAAGCCAATCTTCTACATCGACCTTTCTTCCGACGCCTTGAATTTGGGTGGATCTGCTTTTGCGCAGGCACAAAACAAATTGGGGGAATCTGCTCCTACCGTAAAGGATCCTGAATACTTCAAAAATGCCTTCAACGCTATTCAGACGTTGATCATGGAAGATAAAATTGTGGCTGGACACGATATTTCTGCTGGTGGTATGATTACCGCTTTGTTGGAAATGTGTTTTGCAGAGCAAAATATCGCTGCTGATGTAGACTTGACCGGCATTGAGGAAGAAGACTTGATCAAAGTATTGTTCGCAGAAAACAGCGGTGTGTTGTTGCAGGTGAATGATGAGGCTTATGTTACTGAATTCTTCGAGAAGGCAGGTATCAATGCTAAATTGATCGGTATCCCGGTAGAAGATAAAGAATTGGCAGTTCGCAATGGCGGCACCAAGTTCTTCATCCCTGTAGCGGAGCTTCGTGATGTATGGTTCAAGACTTCTTACTTGTTGGATCGTCACCAGTCAGGTGAGGAATTGGCTTCAGAGCGTTTTGAATCTTACAAAAAATCTCCACTTCGCTTCACTTTCAATACCGAATTCACTGGTAAATTGGCTGATTATGGCTTGACGCAGGATCGCAAAGGTGAGTCCGGTATCAAAGCGGCCATCATCCGTGAAAAAGGAGTAAATGGTGATCGTGAGATGGCCTATTCCATGTTCTTGGCAGGCTTCGACGTGAAAGACGTTCACATGACCGACTTGATCGCCGGACGCGAGACTTTGGAAGATGTAAACCTGATCGTTTTCGTTGGTGGTTTCTCTAACTCTGATGTGTTAGGATCTGCTAAAGGTTGGGCTGGAGCTTTCCTTTTCAACCCGAAAGCAAAAGAAGCTTTGGATAACTTCTTCGCTCGTCCTGATACCCTTTCTTTGGGTGTTTGTAACGGTTGTCAGTTGATGATTGAGCTTGGATTGATCAACCCTGATCATGAAGAGAAACCTGCCATGTTGCATAATGACTCTCATAAGTTCGAATCCGGCTTCGTGAACATGACCATTCCTCAAAACGACTCTGTGATGCTTTCCAGCTTATCAGGATCTCGTTTGGGTGTATGGATTGCTCACGGTGAAGGTAAATTCAACTTGCCTTACGCAGAAGAGTCCTACAACATTATCGGTAAATACTCTTACGAGACTTACCCAGCGAACCCTAACGGTTCTGATTACAATGTTGCCGGTATCGCTTCTAACGATGGCCGTCATTTAGCGATGATGCCTCACTTGGAGCGTGCGATCTTCCCTTGGAACTGGGCCAAATACCCAACCAACCGTAAGAATGATGAAGTTACTCCGTGGATCGAAGCATTCGTTAATGCTCGCCAATGGGTAGAAGCAACAAAAGAAGAGAAATAAGCTTTAGCTTTTTAATAAAATGACAATCCCCCGTACCAGTCCGGTGCGGGGGATTTTTTTATGCTTATTTTAAGGGAAGCTTTCATTATAATGACAAAAAATAGGCTTCAATATGAAATTGCCCGGCCCACCTATCATTATTGATCTTCTCTGTTTTATTACTCTACCGATTTTGATATCTTATTTTTTTAAGGCTGGAAAGCCAATGTCCGTGGTTACTTTTTAAACGCTTTTTAACGCTATCAAAACCATGGAGCACATTATCAGCATTCTTCCATTTTTAACTGTCGTGGGTTTATTTGCTTTTTCCCTTTATAAAACGCACAGAATAATGGACCTGCTTCAGGAGGAGTTTGGCAGCCAAAGGACCTAAAGATCAGCCATAGCTGTCAAATCAAGAATTTAACCCTATACACTTATCAAAGTAGAAAGGGATTAGATCAGCTACTCATCGGCCGCGAAGGCATTCAGCTGAATCTCTTTGGTAAGTCACCACTTTACATTCCCTACACCGATATTGAACAACTCTCTACCCAGGAAAGCCAGAGAGCATCCTTAAAAAGTTCCATGAAGTTCACTTTGTTGATTCCGATAAAAGTAAGATTCCGGCTGAATCACACCGACGGGGCGATACTACTTGAACATTGGGAAGCCTATCGTAAACCTCCCTTGTCGGTAATTAATTCGACAAAAGAAACAAACAATATCACTTACCAATCCCAGCCCAAAAGCTCATCCAGCTCCCCATGAGCATCTATCCAATCTTCTTTTCCCTCCTTCAATTCAAATTTCACCTTTTCCAAGGTTTCTTTACTAATACCTCCAACCTCATAGTAATAAGCGTAGAATTTTTTGAAGCTAGTGATATATTGTCTGGTCGTTGCAGGGCTAGACCACATACATTTTCGGACAAAATAGTATCCTAAAAACTCATCAATCATCGACCAACCATCAGCCAGTGAAGTAGGGTCTTCGCGGGTAAGGTAATCATTGCCAAAAAATTCAATATTACCCACATGTACTCTGATGGTTTTCTCCGAAAGCCCTGATCGTTCAAGATAATCCTGAAATCCTTTCAAAACACCTTCATTCTCCTCTTGAAGTTTTTTCACTTCTGCCTCCCACTGCTCATATTCGTCCATAATAATAATATTTGATTTTAAATTTAATTATTTAATTAATCCGGATTCGAGCTCCTCCCACTCAAATCCGCCCAAATTCTTCTGCTCCGCATCAAAATCCATCCCGATCAGGATTACTTTCCGCCCATCAGACAGATAAGGTTCGTAGTAACGCTTTTCATGAATCTGTTCCAGTGCTTTACCTTCCCCTCCGACTTTAAATTCCAACACATAGAGGTAATCCGGCGTTTCAATGGTCATATCCACCCGCCCGATGGCAATACTTTTCTCAGGATACACCTTCAAACCGGAGGAGGAGAGAAAAGTAAAGAGAATGGCGGCATAATACCCCTCAAACTGCTGAATATTACTTTTGGAATAGTTCTCATAAGGAATGGAAGCGAATAAAGAACGAATTGCTTGTTCGAAATCCTCCATATCCTTTTCATATAAGGCCAAACCTCCCTTTTCAATTCCAAAATCTCCCGACGGTGCCTTTACTATGGTCTCAAAAAAGAGCTCATTGAGTGCATTTTGAACTTCCAAATTAGGCACGCCTAATTGATAGTAAGTCATCCCCAAAAAATCCTGTCGGGCGCCTGTAATGGTTAAGTATCCGGACTGCCATAGCAGAGAAACCAAATCCAGGTTCTTCAGGGTAAATTGCTTTAGGCGCGTCTCCTTCAACTCCATCTTTCCCAATTCCTGCGGGCGGTAATTTTGCTGCTCAAAAAGCTTCAACAAAAAGCCCGGAGTACCCGTTTCCCACCAATAATTGGCAAAGGTATTTTTCTTTTTCAGAAACAACAGTACATCAAAGGGGTTGTAAATTTTTTCTCCCAGATAAGCATAACCATTATACCACTGTTTCACCTTCTCCATGTTAACCCCATCGAAGTAACTCCCAAAGCTGTGTTCCAATTCATCCTGCGTAAAACCAACAATGGAAGCATAATCCGGATCAAGGGTGATATCATCAAAATTGTTCGCCCCGCTAAAGAGCCCCATGCCGGCAAATTTAGTGATGCCTGTCATAAAGCAGAAGCGAATGTACTCATCGTAGGGTTTAAAGACACTATAAAACCCCCGAAGCTCTTCCATCGCCTCAGCCGCCAGCTCCCCTTCCTTACTCAGGGTATCCTGAATGGCTTTATCGTATTCGTCAATCAGAATTACGACCTGTTGCTGGTATTTTTCGGAAATGAGTTGAATCAACTGCCCAAGCTTCGGGCCTAAACCCGCATGAGTAAGGGCTTCTACAGGCACTTCAAACTTCCGGCAGTTTTGCGCCAGCATATTTTGCAGCTGTCCCTGAACATCCGTGATGGACTGATAATTAATCCCGCTCATATCCATCCGGATCACGGGATAAGTTTTACCCCAGTCCCAATGCTCTTCAATATACAGTCCTTCGAACAAATCCCTTTTACCTTCAAACAAAGCCGCCATGGTAGAGACCAGCATCGATTTACCGAAACGGCGCGGACGGGAGAGAAAATAGTATCCCTTGTGCCTGCACATTAAATGAACAGACTCGGTCTTATCCACATAGAGGAAATCTGAAGAAGAATTTCGAACCTCAGAGAAAGTCTGAATACCGATCGGAAGTGCTTTGCGCATATTGAAAGTCATTATTGAGAGGTAAAATTAAGCATTTTTCAAAAGAAATTCTCCACCTCATCTCCTTATATAGCAAATAGAATAATGTCCACAGTAAATTAATTCCCCTTAAAATTTTCCGGTAGCTCCTCCCACTCAAATCCGCCCAGATTCTTTTGCTCCGCATCAAAATCCATCCCGATCAGGATTACTTTCCGCCCATCAGACAGATAAGGTTCGTAGTAACGCTTTTCATGAATCTGTTCCAGTGCTTTACCTTCCCCTCCGACTTTAAATTCCAACACATAGAGGTAATCCGGCGTTTCAATGGTCATATCCACCCGCCCGATGGCAATACTTTTCTCAGGATACACCTTCAAACCGGAGGAGGAGAGAAAAGTAAAGAGAATGGCGGCATAATACCCCTCAAACTGCTGAATATTACTTTTGGAATAGTTCTCATAAGGAATGGAAGCGAATAAAGAACGGATTGCCTGTCCGAAAGCCTCCATTTTATTGTCACTTAATGAATCAAGAACATGATCAGGAGTGTAATCGTCTACCTGAGTACTGGATATCGTTTCAAAAAACAGCGCGTTCAGGGCATTTTGTACCTCCAGATTCGGAATACCCAATTCATAAATATTTACTCCCGCCCTGTTTTGTTTTACTCCTGTTATGGTCAGATAACCTGTTTGCCATAGCAGAGAAACCAAATCCAGATTCTTCAAGGTAAATTGCTTTAGGCGAGTCTCCTTCAACTCCATCTTTCCCAATTCCTGCGGACGATAATTTTGCTGCTCAAAAAGCTTCACCAAAAAGCCCGGAGTACCTGTTTCCCACCAATAATTACTGTACACCCCTTCCTCACTAAGAAACAATAAGATATCATAGGGATTATAAACTTTGGCTCCCTGATACTGATAACCATTATACCACTGCTTCACCCTGTTCAGGTCAACCTCTGTTAAATAATCAGCAAAGTTTTCTTCCAGCTCTTGTTGTGTAAAGCCACAAATGCTCCCAAATTTGGATGAAAGCGTGATATCCTTAAAATTATTCGCCCCGCTAAAGAGCCCCATGCCGGCAAATTTAGTGATGCCTGTCATAAAGCAGAAGCGAATGTACTCATCGTAGGGTTTAAAGACACTGTAAAAACCCCGAAGCTCTTCCATCGCCTCAGCCGCCAGATCCCCTTCCTTACTCAGGGTATCCTGAATGGCTTTATCGTATTCGTCAATCAGAATTACGACCTGTTGCTGGTATTTTTCGGAAATGAGTTGAATCAACTGCCCAAGCTTCGGGCCTAAACCCGCATGAGAAAGGGCTTCTACAGGCACTTCAAACTTCCGGCAGTTTTGCGCCAGCATATTTTGCAGCTGTCCCCGAACATCCGTGATGGACTGATAATTAATCCCGCTCATATCCATCCGGATCACGGGATAAGTTTTACCCCAGTCCCAATGCTCTTCAATATACAGTCCTTCGAACAAATCTTTTTTACCTTCAAACAAAGCCGCCATGGTAGAGACCAGCATCGATTTACCGAAACGGCGCGGACGGGAGAGAAAGATATAGCCCGGGTGGTTGACCAGCTGTAAAATTTCTTTCGTCTTATCCACGTAAAGGAATTCAAATTCCTTTTCCTTTATCTTTTCAAAAGTCTGAATACCGATCGGAAGTGCTTTGCGCATGCTTTATATTATTGAAGTAATCCAAAGATAAAATATTTGTTTTCAAATACCCATTTTCCAACACCAAAGCCCTTAAACTCCCTTTCCAAAATTGTCGTCACTCTCATAAAGGCCTCATTATACCGCTCCCCCTCCTTTATCATTCAGAAATATTCTCTAAATTGACCCCTGTAATCATTCGTCAGTCCTTTAGCCTTCCTCATAGTGCCAAATATATTTTGCATCTGCCCCAAATATTTCCCCTTTCCCTGGATTTTAAGCCTGAGCCTCCTGCTTTTTTTTTCCTGTAAGAAGGCGCCACAGGCAAGGGTGGAAGCCCCATCCGGAATTGCGCACCTAACGGATCAATTCCCCCATCATATGGGCTTTGTCCTGGCTGATGCCCAAAGTGGTGAACTATTGGATCAATATAATGCCGCGCAGTGGTTTACCCCGGCCTCCAATGTAAAACTCTTTACCTTTATGACCGGAGAAAAGCTATTGCCTAAAAAGGCTCCCCTTTTCCGTTATCACTGGGAGGGGCAAAATCTGATCCTTCAGCCCACGGCCAATCCCACCCTTTTCCACCCGGACTTTGAAGATGAGCTGGCGCGACAGTTTTTCCTGCTAGCTCCGGAAATGATTCACCTGGCTCCGCGGGTTTTTGAGACTTCCCCCTGGGGTGATGGCTGGACTTGGGATGACTTCGGCTATGCCTATTGCCCGGAGCGCTCTTTGATGCCCATACATGGAAATCTTGTAGAATACACTTGGGACCCCTTCGCCCTAAAGCCCAAAGCAGATTTGGCCTGGTTCAACAATAGCCCTCAACCGACCACCGAAGGTAAGTGTATGTTTCGGGATATTAATAGCGGTAAGGTATATTACAATCCATCAGCCTGTCCGATAGGCAGCAAGCGGCAAAAAATACCATTTGCCACCAATCAGCTCACCGTCAATGGGCCACTATTGGCTGAAGCCCTGAACAAAAGACTGATGCCCATGCCCTTGCATTATGAATTGCCGGAAGGCAAAGAATGGGATGTCCTCGCCACCCTACCTACCGACAGCCTTCAAAGCCGAATGCTCAAAGCATCAGACAATCTATTCGCCGAGCAACTCCTCCTCATGTGCTCAGGCCAGCTGTCGGATACCATCAACATTGATAAGGCCTTGGATTGGGCCAAGCAAAACATCATCCCCGACAGCTTGCCCAGCCCAAAATGGGTTGACGGCTCCGGCCTTTCGAGATACAATCAATTCACTCCCCTTCACTTTAACCAATTACTGCAACAAGCCTGGGCGGAAATAGATCATGAGCGATTATTCTCTCTTTTGCCGCACAATGGTGGCGAAGGCACTCTTCAGGATCTTACGAATGGCCAAGCCCCTTTTCTATTTGCAAAAAGTGGCAGCATGTCGGGCATCTATTGCCTGAGTGGCTATCTCAAATGCAAAAGTGGTCGGATACTCACCTTCAGCTGGTTAAACAATAACATCCATGGAAGCTACCACCCCTACCGTAGTCGAATGATGGCCTACCTTCAGCAAGTTGCCGAAGCATATTAATCCTTTAGGGGATGATCTGCATCATCAGGAAATTAATTATCTTTTCACATATTCTCTAAGGTAGTAGACCAAACCAATTTGGGCGAAACAGGCTTTTAATCTTGAGCCCGAACGCCCAAACCTCATCTGCCTGAATTGTGAATTCTCCAATACAAAGCTAGTACCATGGCCAAAAGAACCTTCCTGATCCTGACCATCCTCGGAATTGTCCTTCCCTACGAAAGTCTGATGATGTTTTTCATTGAAAATGGCGTGGACGTCACCCTTTTGTTCCAACGCGTTTTTGAAAAACCGTCCTCCGCCTTCTTTGGATGGGACGTGATCATTTCGGCCTGTACGCTATTGGCTTTCATTGTGCTGGAGGCTCGTCGCCTCAATATGAAAGGGCTTTGGGCACCCATATTGGGCTGTTTATTAGTCGGAGTATCCTTCGGCTTGCCCCTGTTTCTGTATTTGCGGGAAATACACCTGGAAAAACAACTTATCCATGAAGAGCATGGCGAATTATTGTAATCTATACACCATTTGGAAGTGTTGTTCCACTTATCCCGGGCTTCATTCACATTTTTATTCCTAAACAGCCCGCGATTTCCAATTTAATAAGCGAGGCTCACCTATTTGTATCTCATTTTGCGAAAAAACTAGCGCGTTCTTGCCACTTTTGTACCAGCTAGCCCTTTTCCAACGCCATTTCAACGTTTTCGAAGGCCTTTTCTGAAATAACACTTATCATTTTCGATATCACCCGCATGTATTCCCCACATTAGAACCCTTTTCACCCGTCCTTACCCCCCAGCCAAGCCCTCCCTAATTATAGAACCTTAAGAAACCTCTATGTTTGTAGCATAATTTAAAATCGCAATTATCATTTCAAAAACATTTATTTTATGAAGAGCATTTACGCTTTAATTTTTGCTACAACCCTATCTATCAACGCCTTTGCTGAGGGTAACGACATCGAAAACAAATTTCAGGTCGGCCTGAATTATTCCCATGACTTGGGTTTCACTGAAAAAGGAGTCTTCGGTTTTTTAGTAGGATACCAGTGGTCTGAGAAATCCTTGGTACAAGTTACCGGAACAAACTTTTCCACGACTGAAGTGGAGCCAGGACGTACACTTGGTGGCTTTGTTTTAGATGCCGACTACCATAGATTTTTCATTAAAACCGGACTTGTACGTCCTTACGGTATTATTGGAGCCAACATGATGGCTATTAAAGAAAAAATTGAAGGTGGCCAGCATTCCTTTGACGGATCTGCTGTGGATTTCGGTATTAATTTGGGGATTGGCATCGATTTCCGAATCGCTAATCGTTTTTCTATCGCTCCAGAGGTGAAAATCTCCGCTGCAGATCACACCGGAAGCTTTATCAGAACCGGAGCTACTGCTGCTGTTTTCTTCTAAACCTGAAGGCCAAGCGATTCATTTCATTACCTACCTATACTGCTCTTTAAAAAGGACGGTATAGGTATTTTTTTGGGGCAGCCCTTCGCTACGCTCCGGTCGGGCTTTCGGCAGTCGCTCTTTTTCCCAGCCCGCTACGCTTTTAGGCGGAAAAAAGGAGCTCCAACAATGCCTCTATCCCTCTGCCAACCCCCTACGGTGGGCGCCTTCTCGATGGCCTGCGCTTTCATAGCGCTTGGGTGAGGGATGGGGCGGGCCTGCCTGAGCTCCTTTATTGGTGAGCGAAAGTCTGGCCTATTTATCACCACTTTCGGTCCCCAATAAAGAGCGAGCCGCCTCCAGCCCGACCGACTGCCCAGGAGGGCACCCCCCAATAATTAAAAAAGTACACCAATTAGGCTATGCTGAGGAGTCTAAGGTTTGTTAGCCCTCGAAAATAGAGGTTATTCCAGACGATTTTATCATCGGAATAGACAATAACGGCAATTAACCAAAGGGTTTTGCATTTTGGGGCTGGCAAAGTATTTGACACCCCTTAATTATGAATTATATTTGCAGGCTATGAAAACGACACTGCCAGAAATTAAATTAGAAGAATATACTTACGACTTACCGGACGAGCGTATTGCAAAATACCCGCTGGAAAATCGTGATGCCTCTAAGTTATTATATTACCAGGAAGGACAGATTGACAATTTGCAATTCCCTGCGATTGAAAAGTTGATTCCTGCGGACTCCGCCTTGTTTTTTAACAACACAAAAGTAATTCCTGCGCGAATCTTTTTCCGTAAAGATACCGGGGCGAAGATCGAGGTTTTCCTATTGAACCCACTGAAGCCAAGCCCGGTAATTACCCTGGCGATGGAAGCCAAAGGTTCGGCTACCTGGGCGGCCATGGTAGGTAATGCCAAGAAGTGGAAGGATGATCAGGTGCTGGAAAGAGAGATGGACATTAACGGAACGAAGGTAATGTTGAAGGCCCGCATCACCAGCCGCGCCCCTTTTGAAGTAACTTTCGAATGGACGCCCGAAGAAATTGCCTTTGTGGATATAGTAGAAGGCGCAGGAACTGTACCGCTGCCCCCTTATATGAATCGGGAGGCGGAAGAAGAAGACAAGCCGCGGTATCAGACGGTATTCTCCAAACATGAAGGTGCTGTGGCGGCCCCTACCTCTGGATTGCATTTCACGGATGAAATATTAAACAAGCTGGACGCTAAAAATATCAAGCGTCAGGAACTGACCCTCCACGTAAGTGCGGGAACCTTCCAACCGGTAAAGGAAGCCAATGCGGTGAACCACCCGATGCATGAGGAGCAGATTATCATCAGCCGGGAAAACGTGCAGACCATCCTGAACAATATCGGGAAAGTCTTTTGCGTGGGTACCACTTCCATGCGGACGCTGGAGAGCTTGTATTGGTATGGGGTAAAGCTGATGGAGGATCCTTCTGCCGCCTTTTTTGTGGAGAAATTGCGCCCTTATCAATATGAAATGCAGGAAATGCCTTCTGTGGAAGACAGCATGAGAGCGGTGATGACCAAAATGGACCGTGACCAAACCGATGTGCTACAGGGAAGCACGGAAATCTTTATTTTCCCAGGCTATCCTTTCCAGATCATCGAGGGAATTATCACCAACTTCCACCAACCAGGTTCTACCCTCATCATGTTGGTGGCTGCTTTTGTGGGTGAGGATTGGAAGAAGATATATGCCAATGCTTTGGAAAAGGATTATCGATTTTTAAGCTATGGAGATGCTTCTTTCCTAAGGAGAAAGCGATAAACAATAGTTGACACGGTAAACATTGCCGTCAGATATAGAAAAAGGGAAAGTGACCGGTAAGTTGCTTTCCCTTTTCTTTTATTCGCTATAAGCGGAACCTTTACAAACCTTCTGGTCGTTGCGTCGGGTCTTCCATATCTTTATAAATCAGGTATAATATTTCTGTGATATAAAGCGGGCGGGTGGTGTCCCAACTAAATTCCCGCCCCTCATTAAAAATATTATTGGACTTATCCAGCTTCGTGTACCAATTAGGCACTCTGGAGGTGTACATAACAAAATTTTCATTGAATTTCAGCAAATCAAACAGCTCCTCTTTCTGTTTTTTAGGTGCTACCGACACAACCACCTCTTCTGTGGCCTTACTCATAATCACCGCCTGATTAAGGATACGAGTAGACTGTGCGTCACTGGCAGCAGTATGCTGAATACCAAAGACCAGAGGAGCATCCACTATCACTCTAAAATAATCGTAGGCAGTTTTTTCTTTTTTAAATCATGAATACGCACATCCGAAGCAATGGCAAAAGAATCATTCGATACCCTAAACCCCAGCAGCTCTTTTAACTCAAGTTTTTTAAAATTCTTTTCCCCTTCAGCCCTCAATGATATACCAGAAGGAGCAACACCAAAAACAGAGACATTTGCACGATGCATTTTTACTTCTCCATGGGAAATAGTACCATCTTTATAGTAGAGCTTCGCCTCATGCTTACCATTAAAAACATTCTCCATCTGACCTGCCCCACTCAAATAGTACTGCAGGTTGTTTAAGAACTGCGCCTCAACATTTTGCCCCAAGGCCATCAGAAAGCCCAGAATAAATAATCCGCTCAATTTCATCTTTTACCTAAATTTTATCTTGTATTTTTCACACCAAACGGTGCTTTTTCTTTTTAACCTGCCTGAACATACAAACCTTTATCGCTTCTGATCAATCCATGTGAATACCTGCCCCCCTTCACACAGGATGGCATGATTAGCAGGAAAAATTCCGGACAAAAGGGGTCTGTTAATTCGCTACAGTAGCAGAGCTGATATTTAAAACCGGCCCCTTAATCTCCCCTGAGGAAATATTCAATGTCAGGCATCTGTGCGGGAAACACTCCCGTGCCTGATTTTATTAAAATGTAAGCAAAGGAAATCCGGGCTTTCCTTTTCTTCCTACCTCACTTTACCGCTCTGCCAGAGCATAGTATTTCATTTCCGGCAGCCTGCAATTCCTCAGAGAGAACGCCCGTCTTTTCAAATCAAGAAAAAAGGTCAACAGCAATGCCAACCTCCTTAGCTGAATTCAAGGGAATAGGAATTAAAGCATAAGCTCAACAACAAAATCAGCTCTAAGTGCTATACAATAAAACGAATTTGATCAAAATCTGATTAATCCTTCAGGAAAAGTATTCGACCAGAAGGATTAACCTGACATATGAAAACAGAATGCTACAAAACCTAGCAGGGACATTCTATATCATTGATACATAGAAGCAAAACAGCAACACCACCCATGCGAGCAATTTGATTTTTATCCACATCATCTTTTTGCCTTTTGATATATAATACAAATTTAAGGATTTGGTCATTCGATCAACTTAAATTCGTATTAGCCAGCAATTAAAGGGCACTAATGGTATCATTCCACGGTAGGAGATTCAACCTACTTGATTCATTATCAATACTTTATAATGAAGAAGGCAATACGGAAAGAAAATTCCCATCACTTTCAGACATTAAGGAGTCAATTCCAGATAGCTGATTCAGCCTGAATAAGAGTAATTTACCCAAAACATTAAAATGAAATAGCACCAAAACAGAAGATCGGAAAACCTTTCCCCCTTCTGAAGAACCTGTAGCCAAAGAAGGCAAGGAAATCAAATGGACACGGCTATTGGAAAAGAGAAACATCAGTCGATCTTTCTGAGAAAAAGCAAAACCTTCGACAACCCCCTGCTTTAAGGACCGTCCCAATCACTTCCCTCAATTCTCACGGGAAAGATTTAAAAAACAGGCAGGTTCGAAAAAAGGAAAAACCTGAATATAAAAAATGCCTCCCGTTTCAAATCGCGGAAGGCACAATTCATGAGTATATTTTCACCGACAACGAAACTGCACGTGCAATTCCCGGGCCTCATCCATTATTGATTCACATAGTGCAACCTGACAACTCCGGCCTCAAAGAATTTTGGCTCCAGCGCCTTCAATCCTATCGGCTTCACCCCTCCCTGAAACAAACGTATACCGTCTCCCAGCATGGTTGGCATCATAAAAATGATATATTCGTCAATCAGGCTTTTTGCCATGAGCAGCTTCACAATTGCGCCACCGCCATCGCAATAAATCGTACCGCCCGGCCGTTGCTTCAACTCATATACTAATTTTTCAAGATCTCCATTGTAAAATTGCACCCCGTTTTCTGGCGCTCGCTCTTCTCTGCTGATGACATAACAATCAAATTTTTCCGCTGGCGGAAATTTCCCTTCACAAAGTTTAAGGACTACTTCGTAAGTTCTGCGTCCCACAATATAAGTGTCCACATCTTTGGTGAATGCAGCATAGCCGTAATCCTCTCCCTCCTTTTCGGCAATAGACAGCCAGGATAAATCATCATCCTTAGTCGCAATAAAACCATCCACACTCATACTAATATACAACTTAAGCTTACGTTCTTCCATGGCTATTATTTTATATTACGCTACAAAGGTAAGAGAACGGATGTTCTCTAAATTGTATAAAAATTACCCGGGAACTTTCGGTTCAGAGAAATTTTTGGGACTACTGCCCATGTACTGCTGAAATACCCGCACAAAATGGGGCTGATCATAAAAACCTGCCTCCAAACCAATCTGCCCTAATGACAGATCTGGACGCTGATGAATTAAACTCCGGGCATAATTGATCTGTCGGAGCTTAACATACTGGGCCGGGGTTATAAAATAATGTTTTTTAAACTTCTGAATAAAACTTTTGGAGGACAGCTGCTGACGCTGACTAAACCGTTTGAGGGCACCCCGTTCTAAAAAAGTAGCAGAAATTTGCTGTTCGAATATTTGCAGAATGGGATCCAGCTTGATTTGGGAAAAGAAGGCCTCCAGGAGTGTAAAAACCTTGCTGGCGTCGGGCCGTTGGGTATTAATCAAATCCCTGAAGATGCATCGTTCCACCTTTTCCAGTATTGGAGCCTTCAGTAGCTCTTGCAGGAAGCGGAAACAGTAGGGTTTTAATAATAATCCAGCACTACAATAGCGCCCTTCGGTGGTGGTGATAAAGGGCTGTTTTTTTAATCCGGAAATACAGATGGTGCAACTTTCCCGGCTTCGTTTCTGCGCCACATTTTCACCTTTTATTTCGAAGCGATCACCATAATTAAATATTAATTCTGTGAACTCGGGAGCATAGTGCACGGAAGTAATCGACAAATCAGCTGATTTGCCCAACCAAAGGATATCAATATATTCCTGAAGAGATTCCGGTGGGTGAAAAACGAAAGATTCCATTTCAAATTGATAAGTCGAACTTTCTCTTTAAAGTTCAAATGTACGAATGAGTTGACCAATTTTGCTTTACCCCATATTTATTTCCCTCCTTCTTTACTTTTAGCTCCGGGGATCATTTTTTATAACACGGCCAAAATCCACAAATAGAAAAAGTAGTATAAAAAAACAGAAGAAAAATACAGAAGAAAAATACAGCCCACCCACTTAAAGTAAAATTGGAACATTTCTAAAGAAACTGCCCCCCATGAGGCAAGCTCGAAATACCTAATTCAAGATGCAGGACAAGTAATGATAAACCCCAAGCCCTTCATTACCAATAAAATCCCCTCAAACAAGTCCCACTCACCCAAATAAGATAAATATCGGCCCCTTTTTGTTCATTTCAGGACATAAAGCAAAAATGACCGTCAGAATTGGAAGACCATTAAAACCAAATAATCGCCGTTAACTTACAGGAAAGGGCAATTAGGTGTATTTGGAATATTTTTTTCTTATGTTTGAATAGTAATATTCGAAATCAAAAAATATAAAATATGGGACTGTTCGATTTTTTTAAGAAAAAAGACAAAGAGCCCGCCTATGACCCTACCAATATCCAAATAACGGATTTGCAAGTGGGCTTTATGCTGGACTATGATTTGAAGAGTTGGAAAGTGACTCAGGCCTGGGATTATGATTGGGGAAAGGAGTACTTCACCAAGGAGTTTAAACTATTTGATGGAGAGCTGGAACTTTACCTTTCCGTGGATGCCAATGATGGATTGGACCTGTCGGTCAGCAGATCTGTGAAAATTCGCAGTATAGATGAGGACTTGCCGGAATATATTGTCAAGCATAAGGAAGGCCCAACCAAAATTATTTTTGACGGGGACACCTATTATCTGGATGGGGACTCTGCCGGATACTGCAAGGACATGGAAGAAAACAACTATGATGATGCCTGGGCAGAATTCATAGAATGGGAATATTATACTAAGGATGAAAGTAAAATGATAGCGGTTAGCCAGTGGGATGAGCGCGAATTTGAAGCTTCCATAGGTAAACCTATCAAAGCATTTGAAATATCCAACATTCTTCCAGCCCAAAACGGCTAAGACTTTTATAATGAAACATCAATCAAGATACTTATTACTTTTCTTTATGGCGCTTTTCCTGAGCAGTTGCGGGGGAAAGCGTTATTACAAATCTCCGCTGGATGTATTGATCCGCGACCTGGATTCAGAACCCATTTACACGATCATTTTATATGATATGGACACCGAGGGCATGTTTTCCACTACTTATAAGCATCAATATAAGGTGATTACTGAGGTAAATGGGGAGCCAAAAGAAAAAATCACCCCATGGAAAGAAGTGTCACAAAGGTTCTTCTACCAATACGAAGATGCCATGGGCATGGAGATCGCCTCTAAGAAAGAGGGCAAGGTAAGCAAATCCATTGTGCCGGCAGGTTATTCCAATTATGTAGGGAATAAACAATATGGCCATTGGGTGGACCGCGGAGGCACCAGTTTTTGGGAGTTCTATGGAAGATTCGCCTTTATGAATTCCATGTTTAACATGATGACTTACCCAGTACGCTATTCTTATTACAATGATTACTACAGCAATTATCGCACAAGAGGACGTGATTACTACGGGCCTGTAGGCAGTAATGGCCGTACCTATTACGGTACTTACGGATCTCAGGGAGCACGCTCAGGTTCCAGTTGGTCAAAAAACAGCAGTTTCCAGAGTCGGGTATCCAGCAGAACTTCCCGCAGTAGCTCTACCAGAAGCACCAGTAGCAGTTCAAGCTCCAGAAGCAGTCGTTCATCCTCCTCTTCCTTCCGAAGCCGTGGCGGTGGCTTTGGAAAGTAATCAAATTAACATTTAATCAACCCAACGGATCATGATACAAGAAATTGGAACAAGCTTAATGCTTACACTGGCTTACCTGGTAAGCTGTTTCCTGCTGTTTTTTATAGGTAAAGTGGCCTATCAGCTTTTTCACCGGAACATTAAGGTGAATGAAGAATTAGTGATTAAAGATAATCTGGCCTTTGCCCTTTCGAATACGGGCTATTATATCGGTTTGCTATTCGCTATTGCGGGGGCAATGTCTGGTCAATCTGATGGTTTAGTGGCCGACCTGATCGCCATCATGACTTATGGTTTGGTGGGCATCATTTTGTTAAACCTGTCTACCATTATCTCTGATAAATTCTTACTGGCAAAATTCAAGGTAACTGAAGAGATTACCGGCCGTCAGAATGCAGGGGTTGGTTTGGTAGAAGGTGCTGTTGCTGCCGGCTCCGGTATGATTATTTTCGCCGCTTTGTATACGGAAGGTTTTGGTTTAGGGACCGCCATCGGCTTTTGGGTAGTCGGACAAATCCTTTTCGTATTAACCGGCATGGTATATAATGCCATTGTTCCCTATGACACCCATGAGCATCTTTCAAAATTGAATGTGGCAGTAGGAATAGGTAAAGCAGGTGCCCTTATTGGCTTGGCAAATATTATGAGAGCGGCCATTATGCACCCTTTTGAAGACTGGACCTCTACCATCGTAATTATTTCCTACGAATTGGTACTAGGACTAATCTTCTTACCAATCTGTCGATTGGTGACGGATAAAATTTTATTACCCGGACAAAACTTAACGGACGAAATTGTGAATCAGGAGCATCCGAATATTGGGGCAGCCATCATTGAAGCTTTTGCTTACATCGGTGGATCTGTTTTGATTACCCTTGCAATCTGATAGAAGGATAAACTAATTGGACAACTATCCTAAACTCTCTGGCTGTAAAAGGTCGGGGAGTTTTTTTATGCCCATGGCGTGGGGCGAGAAAACAACTCTTAAACCCGAATTATTCACCGCCATTTTCAGAGATCACAATAAGGGTTTCATTATCAATTATTTATTATTTAGTCCACCAAGTTTCTGAAAGCCCAAATTTGGGCAGGCCTGCTTTCTCCTCATTCATCTGTTTCGTTGGGAAAAACTCGAAATAGGAAAAATTCCATCATTTTTTCCGCCTTGTAGCTAAAGGAGAATTTAGGTATGAATAATCCGGCTTAAAGTAGCTCGTTAGAATGGGCATCCCGGGAAAAGAGAGAGACTGGTGGAGACCGAAAACACAATGGATCGGGAGCGAATGGATAAAAATTA
This sequence comes from Persicobacter diffluens, assembly GCF_036244895.1. Lineage (NCBI taxonomy): Bacteria > Pseudomonadati > Bacteroidota > Cytophagia > Cytophagales > Persicobacteraceae > Persicobacter > Persicobacter diffluens. Next base: position 1,728,083 of record NZ_BQKE01000001.1, on the reverse strand, counting down.
AGGGGAAATTATAAGTTTTTGAAATCCCGGGAAGGCTTTTGATTATAAAGCAAAACAGCAATTCCCCTAACCTTCCCATTTTCAAAAAAAGCCCAGTCAAATTCTATCAAATCGGAATAACAAATGCTATTTGCTATGGCAGAGACTAAAAAATTCGCTACCTCTCCGGCTTGAGCTCAGCGAAGAATATGGAAGGCAAAAGGCGACAATTCCCTACAGGTAGGAAAAACCTTAACTCCTTGCCGACCTAAGAGAAATCAGACTCCCCTGCTTTTCCTTCATTTTGATGGATTTTCAGTCAAAATCTCTAATTTTGGGCCGTCAAATAAGTATTGATGAAAGAATATTGAAATGATACCGCTATTTGGCCTATTTCTTGTCGCGATTGACCATAAAAATAAAAGCTTGTGAGGCCTCAAAAGGTACTACTTCTTACCCCCCCACTTACGCAGTTGAATACGCCCTATCCGGCGACTGCTTATTTGACCCAATATTTAAAAAGGAAAGGCTTCGACGTACAGCAAGCAGATCTGGGCATTGATTTAGTCCTTCGGATTTTCAACAAATCAGGATTATCTGAACTGTTTGGTTTAATTGAAGCCCAAAAGGAGCAAAATGCGAACACTCAAAGAGTCCTGGCACTTAAAGATGAATACCTGGCGACCATTGATCCGGTAATCGCCTTCTTACAAGAAAAAGATCCCTCTCTGGCCTATCAAATTTGTGGGCAAGACTACCTTCCAAGAGGAGCTCGATTCAAACAAGAGCAGGAATTAGACTGGGCCTTCGGAACCATGGGTATTCATGACCATGCCCGCCATCTGGCCACCCTGTATCTGGAGGATTTGGGGGACTTAATTAAGGGAAATATCAGCCCTGACTTTGGCTTTAGCCGATATGCTGAACGCCTTGGACGTACCGCCTCGAGTTTCTCTCCCATTGAGGATGCTTTGAGACAACCTCTGAATTGGATTGACCAACTATTAATCGAATGCCTGCAAAAGCATTTGGAGCAATTTAGTCCGGACCTTGTGGGGCTTTCAGTACCATTTCCAGGGAACCTTTTCGGCGCCTTTCGCATCGCTCAATACCTGAAACAAGAATATCCTGACGTTAAAATCACGATGGGCGGCGGATACCCCAATACAGAATTGAGAAGTATTAATGATCCGCGCGTATTTAATTACATTGACTATATCACCCTTGATGATGGCGAAGGGCCGGTGCTCCATTTGCTTGAACATTTAGCCGGCAATCGTCCAATTGAGGCACTCACCCGCACGTTCTATTGTGAAAAGGATCAGGTAGTCTATATTGAAGGCGATCAAAAGCCCGTTCCACATACAGAGCAAGGCTATCCGGACTATGCGGGCCTCCCTCTAAAATCTTACCTTTCCATCATTGAAATGGTCAACCCGATGCATCGCCTTTGGAGTGATGGCCGGTGGAACAAGATGACGCTCGCGCACGGTTGCTATTGGAAAAATTGCTCTTTTTGTGATGTCAATCTGGACTATATCGGGCGTTATGAAGAGGCTCCGGCAAAAATGTTGGTGGATCGAATCGAAACCATTATTGCACAGACCGGAGAGACCGGCTTTCACTTCGTTGATGAAGCGGCTCCCCCACTTTTGATGCGTGATCTGGCCCTGGAGCTCATCCGCCGGAACGTAAAAATCACCTGGTGGACCAATATCCGGTTTGAAAAAACCTTAACGCGGGACCTGTGCCAGCTTTTGGCCAAATCAGGTTGCATTGCTGTCTCCGGTGGCCTGGAAGTGGCTTCCGATCGTTTGCTGAAGATGATGCGAAAAGGGGTTTCCATTGAACAGGTCGCCAGAGTGTGCAGGGACCTTACCGAAGCCAATATTATGGTACACGCTTACCTGATGTATGGCTTTCCTACGCAAACCGAACAGGAGACGGTGGATTCCCTTGAGGTGGTCCGCCAGCTCTTTAAGCATAATATTATTCAATCTGGCTTCTGGCATCGTTTCGCCATGACAGCCCACAGCCCAATTGGCAGAAATCCGGAGGCCTTTGACGTCATTCGAACAGGGCCGGAATTTGACGGATTTGCTGAAAATGACCTTTTCCATGAGGACCCGAAAGGTGGCAATCATGATGCCTACGGGGCTGCCCTAAAAAAGTCCCTTTACAACTTCATGCATGCCGTGGGAGTGGATTGGAAGGCAGACGAATGGTTTGATTTTGAAGTCCCGTCGACTACCATCCCCAAAAACCTGCTGCACCACGCCCTGCAAATCCCGGAAAAGACCGATGCAGAAAAGCTCAATCACTGGGTGATATGGATTTGGGGCAATGTTTCCTTCGAATATTTCCAGGTGAAAAAGAAAAACCGAAAGGGCATGAAAACCGAGGAAAAAGGCCGGATAATCATCCATGAAAGATCCTCCACTATTCGGGTGGATGCTTCGGCAGAATTGATCCGTTGGATGGAAAAACAGATTCCTCAGTTCATGCTGAAAAACGGGGAAAATTTAACGCTAGAAGCGCTGGGAAAACAATATGAGGAAGCTTTTCAACTGCCGGCTTTGAGTTTGATCAGCACAAAACTTTGGCAGAAACTACGCGAAAAGGGTCTGTTACTCATTCGCTAATTACAAAAAACAATAAGACCCAAAAGGCAGGTTTCACTCAGGACCTGCCTTTTGCGTTTTCACCAGATTGAGCAGCCTAAATGGCGTTATCGGCAATCTTGATTTTTTAACCCAAAAAATGCCTGTCTTAAGCGAATAACAAAGATATAAACCCTCATTTTAAGCGGATTGAATAGACAAGATAAAAACAGGAAATTGGAACAATTTGGGCACTCCTTTCAAAAAGAGTAATGGAATTTAAGGAAGAGATGGTGAAAAGATAAAGGAGTGTAAAGTTAACTCAAACAACTTTCCAGAGGTCAATAAAAACCCCTTGACGAAAGAAATAAGGCTAAATTACGCAAATACGCAATAGAAAGGCGCAATCACCTACATGGTTTTGGTGGTTTTATCACCAAATATTGTTAAAATAATGCAATAATTTCAATTGCAATAATAATACCTTTCTTATGAAATGCAAAATCTTAAGCAAAGCTTAATTAAGGCAATCCCAAAAAATCAAAACATGCAAATCAGGCGCCACGACCTTTAAAACAAAATAAAATTTGAATAATACACAATTGGTCTAGAGTATCGCTTTATATATCGATTCAAATCATCCTCAGAAAAGGTCTCAAATTAAAGCCATAATTATAGCTTTTCCCCTAAAAAAAATGCAAAAATCATCAATTTCACTAAGGTAAAAAAAGCTTATCAGATGATCGGCTGGTTCCAAAACCGACATAATCAAAAGCATCAAAAATCGAAAGGAAACGCTGCTAACTATTAAAACGCATCAATTCTCCACCTGCAATATTGCTCTGAAAAAAGAGCCTTTGTAGGAATGATAAAAGGAGGCAATGAATCAAAGCCTAAAAATAAACTTTGGGAATTCCATTTTCGCCTTTATCATTAGTCAGTTAATGATAATACGTAAACTCAAGGCGTGATAACCGAATTAAATGAGATGGTTTTTGCGACTAAAAGCGTAAAGTCACCAACCGATTAATAGAAGTTTCGACCTAAATCTTAGCTACAAGGCCGAAAAATATGAAGGAATTTTCCCTATTTCGAGTTTTTACCAAGGAAGTAAAGGAATAGGATGAAAACAAGCTTACCCCAATTTGGGCTATTTCAAATCTAAGAGGATGACTCGTATTCGCCTAACTAAAAATTACTTGTGTTTATAATTGAGTTTAGCGGTGAATAATTCGGCTTAAGCCAAAGGTTTATATAATAAAAAATGCCTGCCCCAATGAAGGAACAGGCATCTTATAAGTATGCTTTTAAAGCAATCGAATCTTATGCGCAGTGCTCGTCAAAAGCGCCTACCAAAAATGATCCGATCAACTCGGCATTACGACCTTCGATATGGTGACGCTCCACCATCTGCACCAACTCACCGTCTTTGAACAAAGCGATACATGGAGAAGAAGGAGGGTAAGGCAACATCAAATCACGTGCAGCTTGTGTTGCCTCACGATCGTTACCTGCGAATACCGTTACACAGTTATCAGGCGTATTGGCAGCATTTTGCAATGCAAAACGAACACCAGGACGGGCAGCACCGGCTGCACAACCACAAACTGAGTTTACAACTACCAGGGTAGTTCCTTTATGATCCTTAAAATGCTCATTAACGGCCTCCGCTGTCTTAAATTCTGCGAATCCTGCGTCTACTAATTCCTGACGCATTGGAGCTACTAATTCCTCTGGGTACATAATAGGGTTATATTAATTGTTGTTTATACAAATTTGATGGCCCGACGGCCATTTTATCTTATTACAAGGAGAGGCTTACATAAAACCCAACTCCAGTTTTGCGGCTTCTGACATCATGTCCTGAGAATACGGAGGATCCCAGGTGATTTCCACATTAACCTCATTCACCTCTTCCAAAGCCGATACTTTCTCCTTCACTTCGTTCGGGATATGCTCTGCCGCGGGACAAGATGGAGAAGTCAGGGTCATCGTTACGTTGACATTATTAATAGGGAAAACCTCAATTTCATAAATTAGTCCCAATTCATAGATGTCCACCGGAATTTCCGGATCGTATACCGTTTTAATGGCCTCTACGATCTTCTCTTTTAAGCTTGTATCACTCATTACTTCCAATATTATCGTGATTATGCGTTTGCCTTGGCCTTTGCCTGAAAAGCCAGGGCGTAAAGTTTGATTTGTTTGATCATGGCGGTTAAGCCGTTCGAGCGTTGAGAAGATATAATCCCGCTCATTCCGATTTTTTCGAGAAAATACAATTCTGTATTCAGGATTTCCTCAGGGCTGCGATCAGAAAATATACGAAGTAACATACTGATCAACCCTTTTGTAATACCGGTATTGGAGTCCGCGGAAAAAATGATTTTCCCGTCCACCAAATCAGCTACCAGCCACACTGTTGACTGACATCCTTTGATGACATTCTGACTCACCTTATGCTCTTCGGCCAATGGAGCGAGCTTCAGACCCATCTCAAAAATATATTCTGTAATTGCTTCACGGTCTCCAGCAAAAAGGGAGAACTCTTCAATAATTGCGTCTTGAACTTCGTTAATAGTCGCCATGAAAATACTTTATGGTAAAGGATTAACTCACACAGTCTAACCCTCTGAAAATCTATTACTTAAACTACAAAATTTAAGCCATCATTTTAGCCACTCTGGCCACGCCCTGCACTAAAGTATCAATCTCCTCTTTAGTATTGTAGACGGAAAAGGAAGCGCGAACCGTTCCTTCAATGCCAAGGTGCTTCATTAATGGCTGCGTACAGTGATGGCCTGTTCTTACAGCCACCCCACGAGCATCCAACATCATACCAATGTCAAAAGGGTGCACCCCTTCAAGACCAAATGACAGTACGGACACTTTTTCGGCTGCAGTTCCATAGAAGATGATGCCCGGAATTTCCGATAACTTCTCATTGGCATAAGCCAATAGCTCCGCCTCATGCGCACGGATGGCCTCTTTGCCTAAATCCTGCACCCATTTCATGGCCGCATCAAAGGCAATGACATCTGCGATATTCGGGGTGCCGGCCTCAAATTTATAAGGGATCTCATTGAAGGTGGTCCCATCAAAAGAGACTTCCTTAATCATTTCTCCACCACCCTGATAAGGGGGCATTTCCTCCAAAAAGACGCGCTTACCATACAATAAGCCGATGCCTGTCGGGCCATAAACTTTATGGGCTGAAGTCACGAAGAAATCTACTCCGAGCGCCTGAACATCAATATCAAAATGGGAAGCGGACTGTGCTCCATCTACCACTACAACAGCCCCAACCGTATGTGCCTTTTCAATCATCTCAGCGATAGGGTTCACTGTTCCCAAAGCATTGGAAGCATGATTGACCGCCACAATCTTGGTATTGGCAGTAAGCAGCTTTTCAAATTCTTCCATGATCAACTCCCCCTTGGCATTAATCGGAATCACTTTCAAAGTCGCCCCTTTTTCCTGACAAAGCATCTGCCAGGGAACAATGTTAGAATGGTGCTCCAATGTAGAGACGATGATCTCATCTCCTGCCTGAATATTTTGACGTCCGTAGGAAGATGCGATCAAATTAATCCCATCCGTGGTTCCTTTGGTGAAAATCACCTGCTCTGGTGTTTCCGCATTCAGGAATTCAGCTGCCGTTTTACGGGTTTCTTCAAAAGCCTGTGTGGCCTTATCCGCCAAAGCATGTGCGCCGCGGTGGATATTGGAATTGTATCCCTTATAATAATTGTCCAATGCGTCAATGACCACCTGTGGTTTCTGGGTGGTGGCGGCATTATCAAAATAAACCAGTGGTTTTCCGTTCACTTCCTGGTGCAGGACCGGAAACTGAGCGCGAATTTGCTGAATATCTAGTGTATTGGACATATTTTCTAATTCCAGGGTGATGCTTCATTAATAGAAAGCCAACTCAAATTTGGGCAAATCACTGCAAATCAAAGGTCTGCCGCCCAACATAAGGGTTTGCTATTTAAAATCGATCCAATTTACGAAGGAATAGTGCAATATCTCAACAACTGTTTGTTTTTTGAAGGGGATCAGATGGATAAAAAAAAATGATAAGCCCATCAATGGAATAAAACAAAGCACCTTTGAGGCATCAATTTTCAGGTCTTACCCTTTCAACAGAAGGCATTACTGAGCGCACCCGTCAGATTTTTCATTAGTCTTTGAAGTAAATCGTTTTGCCCACTCTATCCTCAAAACGATACCATTTACCCTCAATGACACGCTCCTCACTATCCATAACCGTCCAGGAGTTCAGGGATGATATCTTCTCAAAATCAATTTGAAGCTCCTCTTCCAATTCTTCAGGTAAAACCAGGGTAAAGCTACCGGAACCACCTTCATTCAAAGGTAGCTGAAGTGACAAAGACCAGAATTTATTGGGCATAATTTCCTCAGAAACGTAGGCTCGAAAAAAATCAGCTTGTTCCCCATTCAGATTCCAGGAAATACCATTTGGATGGGTGCTAAAATAATCCGTCTTAACCCTATGATCACTGACAGACTCAACCAGTCTAAAGGACTCAATATTGGCACGTTTTAAATAATTTTATCGCATTATTTTATGGACTAATTCCGGCGAAGTTTGCTTTCCTCTCATTCATAACCCGAATTATTCACCGCTAAATTCATTAACTAAACACAAGTAACTCATTTTCAATACATTGCAACTTGTTTTCTTTAATTTATTATAGCCCAAATTTGGGCAAGCTGACTTTCCACTCATTCCTCTGTTTCGTTGGAAAAAATGAAATAGGAAAAATTCCTTGATTTCCCCACTAGCGGCAAAAGGAAGAGTAACCTGCACGATTTGTAATCCTGAAAATCAAGGGCAAAAAAAACGGCAACCAAATTATGGTTACCGTTTTAAATATTATAAACAGACTGTGCGGTCTGCAAAAGTCAGATTAATAACCTGCTCTTTCGTGAATAATTTTTTCTAATTCTTCACGAAGTGCATCGATGTGGATATTCTCCAATACATCCGCTGCAAAAGCATACAATAACATGCCATGTGCGGTTTTCTTGTCGATACCACGAGCACGCAAGTAGAATAACTGCTCCGGATCCAACTGACCGTTTGTACAACCATGCGAACACTTCACATCATCGGCCCAAATCTCTAACTGAGGCTTGGTATCGATCGAAGCATCGTCGGTCAACAGGATATTCTTGTTGGACTGGAATGCATTGGTCTTCTGTGCACCTTCACGGACGAAGATTTTACCATTGAATACTCCGGCAGATTTTTCATCGTACACCCCTTTGTAAAGTTCATTGGACTCACAATTCGGGTGGGTATGATCTACGGTGGTATGGTTATCCACGTGAGAAGTTCCTTTCAACAATGACAACCCGTACATGTTGGAAGTGATGTTCTCCCCATCCAATACGAAGTTGATATTGTTACGCACCATGGCACCATTCAGCGTCATGGTAAAAGTAGAAACTACTGAGTCACGCGACTGGACGATCATGGTGTTACCCACGTGATATGCGGCATCCCCTTCATCTTCAATCTTATAATAGTTCACATTCGCATTCGCTTCCGCGAAAACTTCAGTTACTACATTATTCAAACTCTTTTGCTCCCCGATGGTACGATATCTTTCGAATACTGTCACTGCAGCCGATTGCGCTGCAATCACCATATTACGAGGCTGTGCAATCACCTGACCTTCACGGGTATCATTGATGTGCAACAATAAGATAGGTTTTTCAACCACTTTATTCTTTGCCACATGAATGAAAACACCATTCGCCGTCATGGCGGTATTTAACTGAAGGAAAGGATCTTCCTGATGAGGGTGTTTTGCAAAGTGCGCCGCCAATAGATCAGCGTGCTGGTCTGCAGCCTCTGCCAATGAGCAAGCCGTATAGTTGGCTGCATCGAAATGAGAGATTGCCGGATTGAAAACACCGTTCTCCACTACAAAAACATCCGCATCCACACTTGCAAAGCGAAGCGCTTCCACCTCCTCTGCAGTCAACTTTCCTGCTGGTACTTCCGCAGTAAAATCAAAGTGCTTTTCAATCTGTTTTGTAATGGACGTATATTTATATTCTTCCGCCTTTGGCGCTGGCAAACCTTCCGTAGCCAATGCTTCCCAGGCAGCTTTCGCTTTTTCAGCTACAACAGCAGGAATTTTAGCGACGGTTTGCTCATGTACCTCAGCGATCTGGTTCATGGCATCCTTTTGGGATAGAGTCATGGACATACCTATGATCTTAAAAGTGGAACATTAAGCAAATTGCTGATCGGCCTCGGCCTTGATCCAGTCATATCCTTTTTCTTCCAATTCCAAAGCCAATTCTTTGGTACCGGACTTCACGATACGACCGTTATAAAGTACGTGCACATAATCCGGCACGATGTAATCCAACAAACGCTGGTAGTGCGTCACTACGATCGTCGCGTTGTCTTTATTTTTTAACTTATTCACGCCATTGGCCACGATACGCAAGGCATCAATATCCAAACCGGAATCCGTCTCATCCAAAATAGAAAGTTTTGGCTCCAACATGGCCATTTGGAAGATCTCATTACGCTTTTTCTCCCCACCGGAGAACCCTTCGTTCAAAGAACGATTCAAAAGCGATTGAGAAATCTCCACCAACTCCATTTTTTCCTTCATCACTTTAAGGAAATCAACTGCACTCAAAGCCTCTTCTCCTCTATGCTCACGCACCTGATTCAAAGCAGTCTTCATGAAGTTAATCGTACTCACGCCCGGAATCTCTACCGGATACTGGAATGCCAAAAATACACCTTCACGCGCACGTTCCTCAGGACCGAAATCCAAAAGATCTTTGCCCTGAAAATCTACTTCACCACCAACAACTTCAAAATCCTCACGACCTGCCAATACAGAGGCCAAAGTGGACTTACCAGAACCGTTCGGTCCCATGATTGCGTGAACTTCCCCCGGCTTTACCTCCAAGTTGATCCCTCTCAGGATCTCCTTTTCACCGATATTTGCCTTCAGATTCTTAATGCTTAACATTTATCTGATTTTTATGATTGTCTTATGAATATTTTTGATTCGGATGGGCTTCCCCATCCCCGCCGATAAATCAGCGATAAAAAATTAACCTACGGATCCTTCCAAAGTCAAGGCTAACAATTTCTGCGCCTCTACTGCGAACTCCATTGGCAATTGGTTCAATACCTCTTTACAGTAACCGTTTACGATCAGGGCTACGGCTGCTTCGGTATCTATACCACGCTGGTTACAATAGAACAATTGGTCTTCACCAATTTTGGAGGTAGTCGCCTCGTGTTCTACATGTGCAGTTTTATTGTCAATCTCAATGTAAGGGAAAGTGTGTGCACCACACTGATCACCCATCAAAAGAGAATCACACTGAGAGAAGTTACGAGCACCTTCCGCACGCTTCAATACTTTTACTAATCCACGGTAAGAGTTCTGCGATTTACCGGCAGAAACCCCTTTGGATACAATACGCGACTTGGTATTTTTTCCAATGTGAATCATTTTGGTACCTGTATCGGCCTGCTGCAAGTTGTTCGTTACTGCAACAGAATAGAATTCACCAATAGAATAGTCTCCTTTCAATACACAAGAAGGGTATTTCCAGGTCACTGCGGAACCGGTTTCTACCTGCGTCCAGCTCAACTTCGAGTGCGCGCCATTACAGATACCACGCTTGGTTACGAAGTTATAAATACCTCCTTTTCCTTCTGCATCACCAGGGAACCAGTTTTGTACAGTGGAATATTTTACATCAGCTTCCTTTTCTACAAAGATCTCTACCACGGCAGCGTGTAATTGATTCTCATCACGCTGAGGTGCAGTACATCCTTCTAAATAAGAAACCTTCGAACCTTCTTCCGCAACGATTAGCGTACGCTCAAACTGACCGGTGTTGGCTGCGTTGATTCGGAAGTAAGTAGAAAGTTCCATAGGGCAATGTACCCCTTTAGGAATATAGGCAAATGAACCGTCCGAGAATACGGCCGAGTTCAAAGCGGCATAGAAGTTATCCGTATAGGGTACTACGGAACCCAAATATTTCTTTACTAGCTCAGGGTGATCTTTTACCGCCTCACTAAAAGAGCAGAAAATAATCCCCTGCTCTGCCAAAGTTTCGCGGAAAGTAGTGGCAACGGAAACAGAGTCTAATACTGCATCCACCGCTACTTTCACGCCACTTAATCTCTTTTGTTCTTCCAGAGAGATTCCTAGGCGTTTGAAAGTATCTAGTAATTCAGGGTCCACTTGGTCCAGGCTCTCCAACTCCGGCTTCTTTTTCGGTGCCGCATAATAGTGAAGGTCCTGGAAGTCTGGTTTAGGGTAATCTACGTTAGGCCATTCTGGTTCCGTGAGGGTCTGCCAATGACGGAAGGCCTTCAAGCGCCACTCCAACAGCCACTCCGGCTCCTCCTTTTTGGCGGAAATAAAGCGAATGATATCTTCGTTAAGACCTTTAGGAGCAAATTCCTGCTCAATATCGGTCACGAAACCATGCTTATATTCCGACTGGGTAAATTCCTCAAGAATTTGATCGTCTTTACTCATGTCGTTATTTAGACTATTTATAAATACTCAACTGCAAAGGTAATAAAAAGATTAACTTAAAAGTTATTTGCAGCAAAATACCTGTTTGTTCACTGTTGCAAATATAGAATTAGAAACAGGGGCAAACAAATAAGCCCATTCGTAAAAATGGGCTTATTCAATTATAAATTGTTATGATTGTATTTGAACAATCTATAGTTGGAGTCAATTATTCACCAAACTTTATGTGACGATTCATAGACTCTTCTAAAGAAATGATAGTCTCGGTTCTTTCAATCCCCTCAATCTGCTGAATCTTATCGTGCAAAGTATTTTTCAGGTGCATGGTATCACGACAGTGCATTTTTACGAAAATATTGTAATTCCCCGTAGTGTAATGAATGGTGACGATTTCCGAAATTTGCACCAGGCGCTCGATCACTGAATCATACAAAGACGACTTTTCCAGATAAATCCCTAAGAATGCTGTAATATCATAGCCCATCTTGGAGTAATCCATATCCAGGGTAGTTCCACGAACTATCCCCATTTCCTCCAGTTTACGCATACGAACATGGACAGTACCCCCTGACACGAAAACACGCTTCGCTACCTCTGTATAAGGCATCTTGGCATCCTCCGTTAACAGTGAAAGGATCTTCATATCCACATTATCGATCTCATAATTTTTATTCATCATTTCACAAAAATATTATCATTCCCCGAATTATTCAAGTCAAATATAGCGATTGAGGTATTTATTTGGCGATTTTTTTAAGGAATTCTCAAAAAAAACATCAATCCACCGAATATTTGACGACTTTATCACCAAGCAATTAACAAATCATAAAAAAATCTCCTATTCCTCATTAACGATCAGCTAAAAAAAAACCGAAAAGAAAAAGCCAAAGAGCTAAAGAGTTGTTAAGAGGTGACTTTCAAAAAACATTTGGTATCCATTCGCAAGGCGCGATACAAGAATAATAAAAGAATGGATAAATAGCGACCCTAAATTTAAAAATTTACCTAAAATCAGCATATTTTTTATAATTCCCTTATCATTATGCTGGAAATTATGTATTTTAAATGAAGACCTTAAAACAATAACCATATATTAATACAACTTTAGCCCGAAACCCTATTACCTTATGAACAACAAACCCTGGCTCCAAAACTATCCCCAAGGAGTATCTGAGCACATCAACCCTGCGGTTTACACCAATCTTATTGAACTTATTGAAGAGGCGGTCAACACTTACGGAGAGAAAACCGCCTTTGAAAATATGGGCGCCGCCATGACTTTTAACCAAATCGACCAACTTAGCGATGATTTTGCAGCCTATCTGCAACAATCTCTGGGTCTTAAAAAAGGAGATCGAATAGCCATTCAGATGCCCAATCTCCTGCAGTACCCCATCGCCATGTTTGGTGCGTTGAAAGCAGGCCTGATCGTGGTTAACACCAATCCGTTATATACCACTCATGAAATGGCACATCAGTTCAAAGATTCCGGAGCGAAAGCCATTGTAATCGTTGCCAACTTCGCCTCGAATCTGGAAGAAATTCTTGCGGACACGGACATTAAGCATGTTATTGTCACCAAATTAGGTGATTTACTAGGCGGCTTAAAAGGCAACATTGTGAACTTTGTGGTGAAACATATTAAAAAAATGGTCCCTCCATATCAATTGGACGGGCATGTTTCTTTTAAAGACGCGTTAAAAGAAGGCAGCAAGCTCCGGCTGGAAAAAGTAGAATTGGCTCCGGAAGATTTGGCCTTTTTACAATATACGGGAGGCACCACGGGAATCTCCAAAGGCGCGATGTTGACCCACCGGAACATCATCGCCAATATGGAGCAAAATGGCGCATGGATGATGACCGGTTTGGTAGCTGGGAAGGAAATTGTAATCACGGCTTTACCATTATACCACATTTTTGCGCTCACAGTGAATTGCTGGCTGTTCTTCAAAACCGGTGGAAAAAACATTTTAATTACTAATCCACGAGATTTACCCGCTTTCATCAAAGAACTAAAAAAGCATCCATTCTCGGTTTTTACTGGCGTGAACACTTTATTCAATGCCTTATTATTACAGAAGGACTTTTTAAATATTGATTTCTCCAATTTTAAAGTGGCCATTGGCGGCGGCATGGCAGTACAGGACCATGTAGCTGAAAAGTGGAAAAAAGTAACCGGGTGCCCATTGGCCGAAGGCTATGGATTAACAGAATCTTCCCCGGTGGTAGCCTGCAACCCGATTGATGGCTCCGAAAAAATCGGGACGATCGGCATGCCTTTGCCAAGTACTGACGTGCGCATCGTTTCCGACGAAGGAAAGGATATGGATTTCGGGGAACATGGAGAAGTCTGGGTGCGTGGCCCGCAGGTAATGAGGGGCTACTGGAACAGAACAGACGAAACAGCGCTGGTCATGGAAGGGGATTGGTTAAAGACCGGAGATATTGGATATATGACTGTTGAGGGCTATATTAAGCTAGTCGATCGAAAAAAGGAAATGATCAATGTTTCCGGTTTCAATGTTTACCCCAATGAGGTGGAAGCTGCCGTCACTTCTCACCCCAAAGTTGCAGAAGCCGGGGTTATTGGAATACCGGATGAAAAATCCAATGAAACCGTAAAAGCATTTATCATCAAAAATGATCCGACACTAACCAAAGAAGAAATTTTCACTTATTGTAAAGCACATTTAACTGCCTACAAACGACCTAAACATATTGAATTTTTGGAAGAATTACCCAAATCCAATGTGGGTAAAATATTAAGGAGAAAATTAAAGGAATACGAGGAACGCAAAAGCGTTTCTGTATAACCAGAACCACTATGAACCAAAAAAGGCTAGCAAAATTGCTAGCCTTTCCTTTTTTATAAGCTTTTGATTATTGCTCATCCTCTTCGTGAACGAAGGAATACAATTGGTCATCAAGTTTTAATGCACCGCTATTATAATCATCCACAAACTTGGCAATTACCTGATTGTCGATCGCATCCACATTCAACGCTACATCCACATAAATTTCCGTATCCAAATCGGAATTGTAATCCAAAGTAACATGCTCTTTCACCTTCACGGTTCCTTCTGCCTCAGCTTCCATCATGGCATCTGCCAAAACTTCTTCTACTTCTTCGATTTGCTGATCTGTCAGGTTCCACTCCTCAGAATTCTGCGGAAGATTAGGAAAACGCTTCAACACCTCTTTCTCGGCCTCTTCATAGAGCTCACCGGCATGCTCCAAACGAAGGGTGGACATCATCACATCAAAGATCACCTCTTCTCCTTCATGCTTGCCAACAAAACGAAAGTTGACCATTTCGTCATTATTGTCGCCCTCATCCACAATTTGGTGATTTACGCCAGCAGCGGCAAATTCAGCTTTCAATGCTTCAACTGCCTTCGGATCAAGATTTTTTAGTACCTTACTCATAATACAATTAATTTCTGCATCCAAAGAACGGAATTTTATCCTATTAAAAAGTTATTTTTGCGGAAATTTCAGAAAAATTTTTCCAGAGGCCCTGCCCTCGCTATACCTATAAATATCCGTCTTTTATGAAAATCATCGCAATCGGGAGAAACTATGTAGACCATATTAAAGAACTGAACAATGAACGCCCGGACGAACCTGTGATTTTTACCAAACCCGAAACCGCCTATCTTCGCTCGGTGGACCCTTTCTATATTCCGGACTGGACCAATGATGTCCATCATGAGGTAGAAATAGTGGTGAAGATTAATCACAATGGAAAAAACATCAAACCTAAATTTGCGCATAAATACTATGATGAGGTGGGCATTGGTATCGATTTTACGGCCAGAGATCTTCAGGCCAAATTAAAAGCGAAAGGTTTACCCTGGGACACCGCTAAAGGTTTCAATGGCTCCGCTCCGGTTTCCCAGACTTTTATACCAAAAGATGAACTGGATTTGTCCAATCTTGATTTTTCTCTAAAAGTGAATAAGGAAGAACGACAAAAAGGTAATACTTCTCATATGATTTGGAGTATCGATGAAATCATTGCCCATATGAGTAAGTTTTTTATGCTCAAAAAAGGTGATTTGATTTTCACCGGCACCCCTGCCGGAGTAGGAAAGGTGAACATCGGTGATAAGCTGGAGTGTTTCATTGGTGAAAAGAAAATGCTGGAGGTGGATGTGAAATAATCCCGAAAAAATAAAAAAACTTAGCGCGTGTTTAAAACTGCACTATCCGACTGCAAATTCGAATTATTGGTAGTGATTTTGGATAATTTCTCAATAATAGCGCTACTAATCCCTCAATATAATCGGGTATGGCTTCTGCCATAATCAAATTTTCCTTACGAATTTTGGCTTTTAAACACGCTCTTAATGACTGTCGCTTTTTTTTCGTTTGATAAAGAGACAGTCATTTTTTTTATTGCGAACTATTCTAACCCATAACCTTCGAATACATTATATGAAATGCTCCCCTATCCTTTTTTTCAGCTTTCTATTCTACCTCCTGTCTTTCCCACTACTTGCACAGGTGGAAGCAGAAAAAGGTTATTATATCTTCCCCATACAAACCGGCAAAACTAACTTTCTCTCCGGCACCATGGGAGAACTCAGACCCGGGCACTTCCATGCCGGCATTGACATTAAAACCAAAGGCGTCACGGGCTTACCCGTATATGCCGCAGCGGATGGATATATTTCCAGAATCAAAATCTCCCATGGAGGTTACGGTTGGGCATTATACATTGCTCACCCCAATGGCTCCACCACTGTATACGGCCACTTACTTTCCTTTAATGATAAAATTGCCCAGGAAGTCCTAAAAAAACAATACCAGGAAAAATCCTATACCATTGAAATGTTTCCTGACCCCAAAGATTTTCCGGTGAAACAAGGGGAAGTCATTGCACTTTCCGGCAACTCAGGTGGATCAGGCGGCCCACATTTACATTTCGAAATTCGTGATAAGGAACAAAGAGTGGTGAACCCCCTCTCCTACGGCTTTAAAGAAATCAAAGACGACACCCCCCCTTCGGCCGTTCGACTGGCACTTCGCCCAATGGAAATCGATAGCCGAATCAATCACGGGTTCCAATGGACCGACTGGCCGCTAAGCTTAAAAAACGGGCATTACGAAATTACAGATCCCATAGCGGCAAACGGAAAACTCGGCATAGAGATTATGGCCTTTGACCGATTGAACGGAGCCTCCAACAAAAATGGCGTTTCCAGTTTTGAGCTTTTCATCAATGACAGCCTGACTTACCAGCATCATTTAGACTTATTGTCATTTGTGGAAAGCCGACAGATTTTAGTTCACACCAATTATGAAATCGAAAAACTAAGAAGACAACGCTTCGCAAAATTATATCTGGATCAGGGGAATCATTTGGCTTTTCAGCAACAGGCTTATGGAGATGGTACTTTTTGGGTAGAACCCGACAGCACTTACCATATCAGGATCCGGATGACAGATGCTTATCAAAATAAACGCGAAGTCAGGTTCACCATTCAGGGAGAAACCCCTGACAGAAGTGAAATCCCGGGCATGGACAAATCAAAAGCCCCCTATGGCTTTAAGCTTGCGGGGAATATTTTGAAGTATTGGGAGCAAAAGCCAGCGGACGAATACAAGGAGAGCCTTTTATATGAAGGACATGCCCGAAGAATAAAAACGGCGGATTATAGCAACGAAAACAGCCAGTATTATCTAATTGATTTATACGATGGCATCCCAGATTCCATTAAAATTTCAAGTAACACGATCCGCCCCCCCTTTCAAATTGAGATTCCGGCGGCCAGTAACATCAATTTCTTTCATAAGAATTTAAAATTAAAATTCACCAAAAACACACTGTTTCAGGACTTATACTTAAATACAGACTATCAGTATGATGAGAAATTAAAAGAGGAAATATTCAGTATTGGCGAAACGACTATCCCTCTAAAAAGCAACTTTTACGCAGAATTAAAATTACAGCAAGCGTATGAACAGGAAAAAGCAGCAGTGTACCGAAAAGTTGGAAAGGGCTATAGCTATATAGGAGGCACCTGGGAAGAAGAAAAAGTGATAAAGTTCAAGAGCAGATCATTTGGTCAGTTTACTATTAAATACGATAGTATCCCTCCAAAAATTCATCCTATAATAGTAAACAATAAAAAATGTAAGTTTAGAATCACCGATGAGCGTTCCGGCATCAGCAGCTACAACGCCTGGATCAATGACCAATGGCTTTTACTACATTATGACTACAAAACAA
Organism: Persicobacter diffluens; assembly: GCF_036244895.1. Taxonomy (NCBI): domain Bacteria; kingdom Pseudomonadati; phylum Bacteroidota; class Cytophagia; order Cytophagales; family Persicobacteraceae; genus Persicobacter; species Persicobacter diffluens. Next base: position 1,710,702 of record NZ_BQKE01000001.1, on the reverse strand, counting down.
ATATGATTTGGTCCGAAAGACTGGACAAAACTATCCCATTAAAAGGACTGTTACGGGTGGAAGTCACAGATCAAATCGGGAATAAAAAGATATATGAAAAGCACATACCATAGACTGAAATATCCTTTTATTTACGTATACGAAAGCTTATATTGCGAATCCCATTTGATCAAATAAACCAAAATTCACAAACATAAACCGATCCAAACCATGGCATTAGAAATTGGCAAAGCCGCTCCGGCATTCGAGGGCAAAGACCAAAATGGTAATTTGATTAAATTATCAGATTTCAAAGGCAAAAAAGTAGTATTGTACTTCTACCCAAAAGACAATACCCCAGGATGTACCGCCCAGGCTTGTAATTTGCGAGACAATTATGAAGCATTGATGGAAAAAGGCTATGAAGTAATTGGGGTATCAACTGACTCTGAAACTTCCCACCAAAAATTCATCAGCAAACATGAACTTCCATTTCCTCTGATTGCAGATGAGGACAAAGCCGTTCATGAAATGTATGGCACCTGGGGGGAAAAGAAAAATTATGGAAGAACCTATATGGGTACCATCCGCACCACCTTCATCATTGACGAAGAAGGAAAGCTGGAGGAAATCATAGAAAAAGTAAAAACCAAAGAACATACGGCGCAAATCATCCAATAAACTGGCCTCGAACTCCTCCTATGCAAGTTAAATACCTCAAAATATTTCGGCTTTACCTAAACGGATGGCCTGTCCAAAAGATTGCAGATCATTTTGATCTGCACTGGAAAGGCATCAGACAAATAATCGGGAAGGTATATAAAGAAATAGATTGCACAGAAGATGATTCAAGGCGTATGGTAGATCAAAGGTTCATTCAATACGTCAACAAGACGATTTCTGAACTTAACAATCTACAATCTGATGATGAAGAATTTTAAGAGGAGCCCTGCTCCTCTTTTTTTGGGTTCAGTCTATCCGATTTTGACATATTTTCACCTCAAAGGTATCCGCAATAGAATTGGAATAGTTTTCGGCACTAAATTGCCATATGAAAATTTTATTACTATCGCTATTATTTCAAATTCAAACTGAAGTCACTACTGACACCACTTACCTTGACAAGCGATTTAACGTTTGCGATAAAGCTCATGCCTCCTACTACCGGCAGGAAGGCCTTGAAAGCATGTGCGAGGATTTCAACCTTGACCACCAAATAATGCGCCGAGGAGCCATCATCAACGGTAAAGAAAATGGTAAATTCTTTTACTTTCACCCCAATGGAAACATTAAAGGGGTCAAATATTTTGAAAAGGGAAAGAAAATAGGATTATGGCAATGGTGGTACTCGAATGGCCAATTAAAAGAAGAGGGACACTGGGAAGTGGTAAAACAAAAAAATGGCCGTGAGCGAGAACAATTTATTATTAAAAATTTCTTCGATGAAGACGGGAATCAATTACTATCTGAAGGGTCAGGAAAATACTTTGCCCATGATCAGGAGGGGAACCTGATTCAGAAAGGTCAATACGAGAATAGCAAAAAAACCGGAATTTGGTACTCCTACAATACAAGCGGAAAAATTATTAAGGAGGAAGAATTCTAGAAAAAATTCCACAAAAAAAACCGATGTGTTTCAACATCGGCTCAAAGAAAATTAACTATCGAACTTTTTGGATGGGAAAAAGAACCGGCAGGTACAGGAACCTGCCGATTTCAAAAACTATCCAGGATCTTTTAAACGGGCTTGGCATGACCACCTTCAAATATACTCGAGACAGAATTTCAAGCTCATCCCTGTTTACTTCATCTCAATGAGATTTTGTATCTATTATCTATACTATTTTTTATTTAATATCAATCATTATTTTTTCTACAAAGCCTTTGATCCACTCAGTCATCAAAATTTTAAAAAAGGTAATTCAACAATTATCAACTGCTTAATTTTTTCTTGGGTCTGTCATTTTATAAAAAATGACTTTCCAATAATCCTTTCCACCTCAATTTTGGCTATTATTTAAAACTGAGCACATAACAGGTCCTAAGCTTCAAAGCACTTTATAGCCATTCACAAAAAAGCCACAATAGAGCGAAACCTAGCCAATTAAGGCAAATTCACCGCTTTAGGGATTATTCTCAAGAAAATAAAGCATTTTGCATATTGCAGAAATGACAAACTCTATACATTCACCATTACCAAATCCCGGGCAATGTTAAATCATTAGCTTTGAGCTACGGCAGGTCTCCTGACTTTCCGAAACACTTTACGACCTTCCCACCCATACGGGCAGTGGTGAGGGATGTAAAATATTCAAAATACGGATTTACAGTTGCGGGAACAGTGTTTGAATTGCACAAACTTCCCTTTTCATCTTCCTCGGAAGAACCGTCCTCATTGACAAAGTTAAAGGCAATTTTATAAATCCCAAAAAAAAGAAACACTCTTTCGAAAATTATTTGTTTGAGCCTAAACAGGGTTGCTCTGGCTCCTTTTCTGTAAAAAGAAGGTGTGGCCGGCTAAGCCAAATTACAGCCCACAGGAATCAACAAATCCACCCAAAGAGCTTATCTTATATGATTTAGGTGTATATTTTTCTAAATTCTTAAGCCGGAGTATTCATGCTTTAAAACTCGGTTAACTGCAAGACAACGATTTACGAAAGCAGAATTCGGCTTAGGACAAAAAAAAATTCCCCTCAGGGAATTTTAATCTTTACTTTACCCCCAGTTCAGGGTGTTTTCCTTTTACTGTTCGGTAGAAAGACATAATCTCTTCCAAATCCTGATCATAATTTCCTGTGGGATGATACACACTATGAATACCGGCACGTTTACGTTCAAAATCCAGATACCCCAAAGCAATGGGCACCTCCGCCATTTCTGCCAGGCGATAAAAACCTGACTTCCATTTCTCCACATATTTTCGCGTACCCTCAGGAGTGATCATGATCATCATTTCATCATTTTCCTTGTACAAATTTGCCATCGCCTCCACCATGGATAACTTCTGATCGTCTCGCATCCCTTTGGGGCGACGATCAATACCGATGGCCCCTAAGCGTTTTAGCAATCCCCCAAACACTTTATTGTCCGTCCATTCGCGCTTTATGGTATATTTTACCGGAAGGCCCAATAGAAAAAAAGCTGCCCGGGCATAAATAAAATCCCAATTACTGGTATGCGGAGCAGCGATAACCACCGCTTTCTTTAAACCAATATGGCTGTCGCCCTCAATTTTCCAACCGGAAACTTTAAATATTATTTTTGAAATGAATTTCCACATGAATCAATTAATTTGCTGCAAACTTAGGTTTTCAGTAGGTAAAATAAAAGGCAGGAAGAAATTAACCCGAATTATTCATGCTTTAATCCTCGTTTAGCTGCAAGGCGGAAAAAATGATGGAATACTTCCCTATTGCAATTTTCCAACGAAGCAGATAAATTAGGAGAAAGCAAGCTTGCCCCAATTGGGGCTATTAACAAATCATTAATTACAATTTTAGAAAAATGAAAATAAGCCGCTTAGCGCACAACCTTAATTCAGCTGCAAATTATTCGGCTTAAGCGTTTAATTCCTGTTGCCTCAAAAAATCTTTTGCGTAGCGATAACCTATTTCAAAAATATCATCCAAGCCCTCCAGTTTCAACGGAGAGTAGCCGGCTAATTGTGGAGCTTCCAGGTACCAATCACAATATCGCTGACTGTGTTGAACATTCACATTAACTGCCAACAACAAACTCCGCTCTAGATTCTTTTTCAAACTAAAATCTGTACACCCCTTCTGTATTACATTGCAATTAAAACCCACCGTCACATCCATTCTACCAACCAAGGCTTCCACCGGCATATTATTTAACATTCCTCCGTCAATAAGCATTTTTCCATCAATAGGTACCGGCGCAAAAATTGCCGGAATCGCACAGCTGGCCATTAAGGGCAAAATTAAATCTCCAGTATCAAAATAACATATTTGACCATCCACCAAATCAATCGCTGCAACGGTCAGGGGTATGGATAATTCCTCAAATTTGTCAACTGCCAGGTATTTATAAAACAAAGGCTTCAATTGTTCTATATTTAATAAGCCCTTTTTGCTCCAGGCAGGCCTAACCAGCTTTGTCAAAGAAAGCGACTTAATGATCCCAAGCAATTCTTCCGCCGGATAACCTGCGGCATAAAAGGCTGCCACAATGGCTCCGGAGGAAGTCCCACTAACTGCTGAAAACTGAACACCAACTTCTTCGAAGGCCTTGATCATCCCCAAATGGGCCACTCCTTTCACCCCGCCACCGGAAAAACAAGCGCCAATTTTTTTTTGATCCAAATTGATAGAATAAGCCTTCATTCTATTTAATTATCGTTGAAAAATTAATTTTATAGTCTAAATTTGGGCATAAAGAAATAGTTTTTTTACCTATCGCCCCCTATTATGAACTTTTCTAAGTTATTTAAAAGTGAGCCCAATAGCAATATCGGGATTCACCAACAAAACAGTATGATGGCGACCAAATTTTGTGCTGCATTATTAATCCTCATTAATTTAGGACTGGCCTCCCTGAATTATTGGAATGGCGGCAACCTTTTTTGGATTCCTATTACCCACATTTTTTTATTACTGCTAAGCCTGGCCTTCAATCTGAACCAGTCATACCGAACGGCTCGTTCTATTCTTATTTACAGCAGTATCATCTTTGCCTGCATCATTTCCTGTGCAGATACCCCGGCTGGTGCCGAGCCCACGCTGGAAATGATTTTATATCAGGTCAATATTGCCACAATACCATTTTTATTGCTCTCTTTCCGAAACCCAAAAGACTTGCTCCTAGCTTTTGGATTGAGCATTTTAGCGCTGGCGGGGCCTTTGTTCTTTGCGGGAACATTTCAACCGGAAGGATTGATTTTCGGACCAGTAGATACCATCAGCCGAAAAATAACCGCGGGCTTTTTCACCCTTTTGCTTTTCGCCATTATTTTATTAATGGAATACTTTGCTCACCTCCAAAGAAAATCCAATGAAGAGTTGGTGGATAACATGGATCAAAAGCAAAAAGACCTGGTAAAACAATCAGAAGAAATGGAGGATTATGTATCCAAAATTAAGGAGCAAAAGGCCATTGATGAAAAACGGCAATGGATCACTCAAGGAGTTTCGGCCATTGATCAATTACTGCGCACCAATGAAAAGGACGATGCACTACAGGATCAAATCATCAGGGAAATTGTAAATTATGCCGGCGCCATTCAGGGAGGCCTGTACAGTGTGGAAGGAGAAAGTGAGGACCTGCATTTACAACTTACTGCCTGCTATGCTTACAATCGCAAAAAGTACCACGAGCAAAAAATTGAAATTGGCGAAGGCCTGGTGGGGCAATGTTACCTGGAGCAAGAAACCATTTACCTGACGGAGGTTCCGGAAAACTACATTTCCATCACTTCCGGCCTGGGAGAAGCGAATCCGAATTGTATTTTAATTATGCCTTTGAAATACAATGAAGAAATTGTCGGAGTGATTGAACTAGCGGCCTTTCAGGTGATGGATGAATACCATATGGAATACCTGCAAAAAGCATCCCATTCAGTCGCCTCTTACCTGATCAACAATAAAATAAATGCACGCACTCAGCTGTTACTGGAAGAATCTCAATTAGCCACGGAGCAACTAAGGGCTCAGGAGGAAGAGATGCGCCAAAACATGGAAGAGCTTCACGCTACGCACGAGCAAATCACACGGATGCAGGATGAACAAAAGGAGCAACATGAAAAAATGGTGACAGAAATACAGCAACACGCTAAGGTCTTCCAGAAAATATTCAATGTGGTGCCCAACAAGATTTTCATGAAAGATGATGAGTGTCGCATGATAATGGTCAATGAAGCCGTTTGTAAAGCTCATAACTGTTCGGAGGAAGACCTTTTAGGTAAATCAGACCTTGACTTCTTTGGTGAGGAAATAGGCCGTCCGATGGTTGAGGAAGAAAAGGAAATCATGAGAACCGGAGCGCGGGAATATCGCCAAACAGAGGCTGTAGACCTTTCAGGAGGTAAAACCAAATACCTGAGAACCATCAAAATGCCGTTTTTTATTGATTACCTGGGCATCACCGGCCTGTTAGGGATTCAGTTTGACGAAACAGAAAAGTATGAATTTGAGGACAAGATCCGACAATTAGAGGAAGAACTCTTCAAAAGTAAAAAGATGATCAAATAATACATTAAACAAAAAAAGCTGTCAGTAAGGGCAGCTTTTTTACTTTCAGAAAGCCAACCTCAAAACCCCTATGATCAAAAAAAGCCTTCTACTCTTCTCACTGCTTTTATGCAGCCAGTTCTCCCAAGCCCAGTACGGCTTATCCGCCACTTACTTTATACCAAAGAATGGCTCATTTTCCAACCCGGTTACACCTTTTAGTTTTCGGGGCCTGGGCCAATCCTGGGGACTATTTGGTGTAGAAACGGGCTTCACACTTTTTCGTATGGCCGGCATGAATATTAAGGAAACTGCCATTAAAACCAATGAAAGCCTTACCGATCCTTTCTTTTCCTTAATGATTCCGGTAGAAGCTGTATTTAGCCTTCCTACAGGCATCGGCTTATTTCAACTCAAAGGAGGAGGATTTGTTTATGGTAATTTGGATGCCAAAACCCATCTAGGCAACTTTGACCGGGCTTATAAAAAACAAAATGACTGGATATTAGCCAATGCCGATCTAGAGAATAAAAACGGACTGGGCTATGGCTATCGCTTTGGCTTAAGTTATCTCGTGGAAATCAACCCCCAGGTCAGCCTTACGCTAGAAGGCAATTACCTTTCCGGCCAAAGCGAATGGGCATGGAAAGGAACGGTCGAAGGTGTGAATACCAATGGTGATTTCGTCAGTGAAGCATTCAGTGAAGCCAATGCTCAACTGGATTATTCAGGATATGAGATTTCCATCGGCCTGGTTTTCCAATCTGCTAACCCAAAGAAAAAGGGGAAAAGGCGAAGAAGAAGGTAAAACAAAAAAGGCAGTACCAAAGTACTGCCTTTTTTTACATTTCAATATTTTTTTTCAAATCGTCGATTTGCTCCTGCGGAACATCCTGCATATTTAACAGCAAAAAGCCATCCAATGCATCATTAAAATCCGGATCCACATTAAAGGCCAGAATTTTCCCATTCTGCTTAATATACTTCTTTAACAAAATCGGCACCCCGTGGTGAACAGGATCCACATCTCCGATCAACTTATCAAAGCGTTGAAAATCATCCCCTGTAAAATCCCAAAGTGGCTCATGATCGAAATCATCAAACTGCACTTTAAATTCATTCAACGGTTGAATAAATTTGGCTAAGTCGTGATCAAAATAAAACTTCTTCACAAACTCAGCAATCAGACTTTTGGAAAGCGTAGTGTATTCATTGGAAATACTCACCGGCCCCAGCAAATACTGATAATGATTCTCAGACAACATTAACATCAATAGACCTTGCCACAATAAAAACAATGGAAGGCGTTTTAACTGATATTCCTGACGAACAAATGAACGACCTAACTCACAACCGTGAATCAAATAGGGACTGAACTTTTCATCAATCTGGAAAAGCGAACTGGTATAGAATCCTTTGATCCCATATTTGTTCATAATCTCTTCGCCCTTCCCAATTCGATAGGCTCCTACGATGCTATTATTCTCCTTATCCCAAACAAAAAGGTGATGATAATACATATCGTATTCGTCCAAATCCAGTGCCTTATTGGTACCTTCTCCTACGGCCCGGAAAGTTATCTCTCTTAGCCGGCCAATTTCCTGGAGAATATTCGGAACTCTTCTGGCGCTGCAAATATAAACCTGAAAGGGGCCGTTTTCCACAACCAGCTGGTCTTGGGAATTATCCAGTTCCTGCTGAATTAATTCAAGACTAACGGGGGGGATAATCTCCTCCACCCCTACCGGCTTTTGCTCTAACTGCTTCTTAGCAAATATCTTATCTGAAGTAATTTCGGATTCTAATCGGCAACCCAGCATCATGGTTTTTACTCTCAAAAACCTTGAAAAACGGTTAAAGTCCTTAAACTCATTTTGCTCCTCGGCACTGATCGGATTACCGATAATAACACGTAACTTCTTTGGCCCTTCACTGATCCATTCATTCAAATCCAGCTCGCCATTGGATACTTTCATCAAATGAAAAAACAAATCATTTTGCCCCTGAATATATATCGGAATGATGGGTACACCGGCTTTTTTCACCGCTGCAATATGATCCAAATCCCATTGACGGTCCGCAATTTCTTTATCGTCCGTATAAAAACTTTCCACATCTCCGGAAGGAAACAAACCAATTCCATGACCTTCTTTGATGGCCTGCTGAATAGATTCCTCAAAGCTATTGCTTTCCTCTGCGATAAAATGATCCAGCACTTCTTCTCCGGTAACATGCTCTCCGTAAATTTTAAAATCAAAACGGCGATTTCTCACCACTTTCATTAGAGAAACAAAATCTACGAAACCGAATGGATTATTACTGATGGTGATAAATGTTCCTGATTTAGGAATTCTGCGCAATTCCTTGCGATCTACCTCCAACTCAATTTCCACTTGTTGGAAAAAAGTATCCAAAATCTCCTCCCATCCCTCTTCACTATCTTGTTGCAAAGCATGTAATGGTTGAAACAAAGACTTGGTGTCCAACTTAATATCTCCCTTGTTCAGGGCTCCGAAAAACTCCTCTTTAGAAATAAACTTTTTCATATATGCATTATATTTCCAATACCGCTTCTGCAGACATGGAAAAATCTAACCCTATCCTCAAATTGTTTCAAAAAAACAATATCATGAAATCAGGTCATAATTTTTGAAGCTGCAATATTAATCATTTTTAGCCTAAATGACCATTTAATTCAGATTATCAAATCATCAAAACCCAGCATATCGCGCTTCACTTTGAGATAAAATAGGGGTATAAAATAAGGTTAAAAAATTTCTAAAGACAAAATAAGGATTAATTACTAAGTAAATTCAATTAAAAAGCCTTTTTATAGAAATAAATATTCGAGAAGACGAGTAGTTCACCCATATCCCACCCCACAACCCCCTCAATTATAAGCTAATGAAAGCAATCAAAGCCATTAGCTAAAAATAAATAATTATAGTCACTAGCGCCCAGATTAATTGAAAACCATCCCTAAAATTAAATCGATCAACTAAAGAATTTTCACTGAACGCACTGTCCCCTCACGAACAAAATATAACTTTTACAATAAGAACAATTGAATACAATCAATAAAATGGGTATTTATGTGAAGATTCCTTGTTTATTATTTTGCATTAATTTAAAAATCCCCGTAATATCAATATATCAACAAGTGAGCATCTCATGATTAGAAGAAATACCCATCTTATCCTAAAGAGAGGATTTATTGAGTTTTATATCCTCCAATTGTTGTCAAAGGGACAAATTGACATTCATCAACTCATTGAGAAATTGAAAGAAGTTTCTTTATTATGGGTGGAAGGCGTCATTTTCCCCATTCTTTTTGACTTGAAAAGAAATGAATATCTGCTCAAGGAAAACAGCAGTTCGGAGGATCAACCTACCATGAGATTATACCGCATTACGCCTAAAGGGGCCGATAAATTGGCTGCTTTAAAAGCAGAATGGGGAGAAATCGAAGATACCACACACGAATTCATGACCGACGAAGCTCAATAAGACCTATGAAAAAAAGTATAAGCATCAGCATCGGAGGAATTATTTTCCATATAGAAGAAGACGGCTACCTGATTTTAAATGAATACCTGGAGAGTATCCGGCAGCATTTTTCTGCCTACCCGGACAGCCATGAGATCATTGACGACATTGAAAACCGCATCGCAGAACTGTTTTTCTCAAAATTAACCGATAACAAACAGGCGATTATTTTAGAGGATGTAGAAGAGCTCATTTCCACCATGGGTAGCCTGGATGATTTCGAAACCATTGAAAAAGAATTCGGAACAGATCGGGATTATTTCCAAAATGAAGAAGAACAATTTTTCGAAGAACCTAACAGGCTGTTCCGAGATGAATCCAGAAAAGTGCTTGGAGGGGTGTTGGCGGGCCTTGCCCAATACTTTCAAATCGACCCGCTGTGGATGCGCCTGGGATTTCTGATTCTTTTCTTTGGATTTAGTTTCATTCCCTCTGTGGCTACTGTTCTGGCCCTAGTCTACCTTTGCCTGATATTCATTATGCCAGCTCGCAATGATTTCCCTGAGCAGAAAAATGAGAAAAAAATCTATCGAGATCCGGATCAGAAGGTTTTAGGTGGCGTGTGTGCTGGTTTTTCCGCCTTTTATGGTATTGACATTACTATTGTGAGGCTCATCTTCATCGCCCTGATTTTTCTGGGAGGCACCGCCATTTTCATCTATGCAGCACTTTGGGTCATTCTTCCCGAAGCACAAACCCCTAGCCAAAAGGTAAAAATGCAGGGGCAACCCATCACCCTGGAAAATATTGAAAGCAATATTCGCAAACGTTTAAATAATATTGAAGGAGAAGAAAATATTGCCACAAAAATACTTTTGTTTCCCTTTCGGATATTAGCGGAACTTCTTACCGTTCTACAGAGTGTGTTAGGGCCTTTATTGACTTTCCTGGCCGATATTTTCAGAGTATTCCTGGGATTTATTACCTCCTTTACCGGATTTGTTACACTGGTGGTTTTACTCATCATTGCAGTGGCAAGCATGGGCTGGCTGGGCAATGATATCGTGGTGGGGGATTTCCCTCTCCCCACCGAACTAATCACCACCGTTACCTCTCCGGCATTAGTAGTGACGGGATTTTTCCTGATGGCCATCCCGGCATTTTACCTGATTATTTTGGGGATGATATTTTTCTTCAAAAGATCCATTGGAAACAGGGCTTTTCACATTACCATGCTTTCTCTGTGGGGAATCGCTATGATTGTTGGTCTTTTTCTTATTCCAAAAACAGTGGCTCAATTTAAGAAAAGTGGATCTGTGGAAATTTCAGAAGTCATTCCTTATCCGGCTGACAGTTTACTCATTTTAAATTTGAACAAAAACAAGGGCTTTGACTGGGCGGAAACCAAGCTCAAGATAAGAGGCTATTCCGGTGACAACATCAAAGTGGTACAAACCTTAGAAGCAAGAGGCAAGTCTACTTATGAGGCCGAGGATAATGCCAGACAAATCCTTTACGGTTACACCGTTAATGAAAGTATAATATCACTGGATCGCTTCTTCCAACTGGATAAAAATGGGAAATTTCGAAATCAGAAACATTTAACAACCCTCTACCTTCCCTTTGGCCTGCATTTTCAAATGTCTCCGGCATTGGGAACTGTATTAAGAAACACCCTAAGTCCTAATGGTTACCGCGTCAATCAACTAGCCGACAATGAGTGGGTGTATACCGGAGATGGATTACAATGTGTTACCTGCATTACCAAGGAACAATTTCATTATAATTCCAATGTGAAGAAAAATCAGATTTCGGGTTATTATGAGGAATTCGAGGTAGCGCCATTTAAAAAAATAGAAGTAAATGGCAGTCTGAAAGCAGAAATTTTTCCGAGTGAGGATTTTGAAGTCATCGCCATTGGAAACGAGGAGGCTATAGCAGATTGTAAAATAAAGAGCAGAAACGGCACATTGAATTTATCTAATGGTGGTTTAAAAAATATTTTTTCTGATGAGCGAATAAAAATATTAGTGGGCTGCCCAACTATTAAAGCAATAGAAGCTGGTGGAAGCACTCACGTTATCATTCAGGATTTCAAAGAGGAAGAGAGCATCAGTCTTTACGCCAATGGGGCATCCAACATCGACCTCTTCGGAGAATATGAGGAAGTACTAGGTAATGCGGAAGGTGCTTCCAATATCAGTCTGAAGGGAAAAGCCAAATTCGGTGCTTTCAATACCTCAGGAGCCTCAAATGTGAAAGCGCAGGAATTCTGGGTGAAAAATGCGGAAGTCACCTCCTCTGGTGCAAGTTCGGTGAAACTTTCTGCTCAGGAATACCTGAAAGCAGAGGCCTCTGGTAGCTCAAATATATTCTATGAAGGAAACCCTACCATAGACGCTGCCACCTCAGGAGCCGCACAGGTTGAGCAGATTGGAAATTAGGAATAAAGCTAAAAGCTAAGATTCCTCGCGAAAATTTGATTGGAAAGCGGCTATACCACAGGAATATTGGAAAAGAAAATCTTCCCTACCGGTAAAAAAAGAAAAGTCGCTGACAATCTTTCAAATTTACCAGCAGATCAATTGATCGTAAAACATCCTCTAACTACTAGCCCGGATAATTCATGCTTAAATCCTCGTTTAGCTGTAAGGCGGAAAAAATGATGGAATTTTTCCTATTTCGAGTTTTTTCCAACGAAACAGATGAATGAGGAGAATGCAAGCCTACCCAAATTTGGGCTATTATAAAGCAAAGAAAATTAATTGTAATGAACTAAAATTAAATTACTTACAATCAACTAATAAATATGCCGGTGAATAATTCGGGCTAGTTCTACTCCATAGTAGCCCGGTTAATCCATCAAAGGCAGGGCAATCATCAGGAGGTGGTGGTTGCCCTTACTGCTTTCTCCCATTTCACCGATTGACGGCCTTTTAACAGCCGAATCAGGCCCAAATAAACGGACCAGTTCATCATGGCAAAATAGTAAGGCACAAAGAAACCTTTAATCCTGACTTTTTTATCCTGTAGAATCATCCCTAAAAAGGCCAGAAAATAAAATCCCAATTGGCCAAGCAACAATAAGCTATAAATCCACTCCTCGGACTGAACCGCCAAATATCCATTGGATATAAAAATGAACGGCAAAGCCAATGGAGCCAGCGTCCAACGTAAAACCCGATGCGAAATATATTGAAAACTCAACCACCCATGCTTAAAAATATTAAGTAAAGGGATTAATCTGGAAATGGATTGCAAGCCTCCGGCTGAAATGCGAATCTTTCGCTTCATTTCTTCCTCTACATTTAGGGAAGCCTTTTCGGTAGCCTTGGCGTTTGGCGCATAAGCCACCCGATAGCCCTTTTTGGCAATTCTTAAGGAAATCATAAAATCATCTAAAAGGGTATCCGGCTCAACACCTTCATAAAGACTTGTCCTGACTGAAAACAACTCCCCTGCCGCTCCCACAACCGAGTATAATTGATAGTCCCATTTTTTTAACTGGGACTCATATTTCCAGTAAATTCCTTCCCCAGCCCCGCTGGCTTTTTCCTCTGCATCCATGGCAATCCCCTTTTCTCCGGCAACGGCTCCCACCCGAGGGTTGGCATAACACTGCACCATTTCCATTACCGCCTCTGGATTTAATAGAGCATTAGCATCTGAAAAAATCGCAATATCGCTTTCTACCTCCCCCATGGCCCGATGCATGGCGGCTATTTTACCTGCCCGTTCCTCCCGATGCAACAATCGCACTTCCGGATTGGATTCAATAATCGACATGGTACCATCATTAGAACCATCCGTCACGAACCAATAAGAAATTTTTTCCTGAGGGTATTCGAGAGATAAACAGTTATCTATTTTTTCCTGAATGTAGGCCTCCTCATTATAGGCAGCCACTATAAAGGTGACCGAAGGCAAGTCCTCCTGCTCAAAATGAAAAATTTTTTCGGGAAAAAATTTCTTCTTCAGGCTTACTAAAAAGCCCAACAGCATGCCGTAACCCACGTAGGTATAAAAAACCAAAGCCAAAGCAGTCCAAAAGATCCATTCTGCCATTGTCAGCTGATCAGATGTCGTCAGTAAATTTATTTCCATTGGTAATCAGAGGTTAAGGTGGACGTTTTTTTGTAGAGGAATTGTTGACCGATTTTTAAATATTGACTTAATAAATTCTCCGCATTGGCCTTCCACGAAAAATCACGGCTACGCTGTAGTCCGGCCGAAATAAGTTGATTCCGAAAAGCCTGATTTTTCAAAATTTCTTCCATGGCCTCCGCTAAAGCAGGTATAGAATTTGGATCGACTAATTTGGCTGCAGCTCCTGACACTTCCGGCATACAGGAAATATTCGATGTGATCACGGGAGTCCCACAGGCCATACTTTCAATGATGGGAAGGCCAAACCCCTCTTCCAGAGAAGGAAAAACAAATAATTCGGCCAAATTATAGACCAAAGGAAGATCTTCAAAAGTGATATATTCAGGCTGTATAAAATCCTGCCATAGATGTTGTAATTGATTTTCTTCCAAAACATTCATTATCATTTCGGAAGGAACATTTGGGCAAACTAATGGCAAAGGGTTTTTCACATTTTGACAATACAAACAATACGCCTCGATCATCTTTATCGCATTCTTTCGCGGATGATCATTCCCAATAAAAAAAATAAAGGTTTCAGGTAAATTATATTTCAGCCTGACAATCTCCAGCGGCTTGAATTGCTGACAGCGTTTAAATGCCGGATTAATTCCATTATAGTTCACTGAAATTTTATTATTCGCAACAGGGAATCGATCTTTTATTTGCTCCTTGGCATTTGATGAAACTGTGAAAATATGGGTCGCGTTTTTAACCGCAAAAGGAACAACAAAACGCCTGTAAGCATTTCCGATAATCTGGTAAGGGCTTCCTTCAAAAGTAGGAGCATGATAATAAATGATATCATGAAGCGTCAATATTAAAGGAACAGACACCAATATGGGAGCAGTATTGCTGGTGCAGTGCAATAAATCAATTTTATATTTTTTAACCGCAGATGGCAGCACCACCTGTTCCCAATCTAATTCTGACAGGGAAGGCAATAGGACCAATTTGAAATTGTCGCGAAAAGTGATGCAGGATAAATCGCTGTCGGGTTTGGCAAAAATGAAGTACTCATTTTCCTGGTCTAGCACTTGCAATGCTTTAAGCGTTTCCAGTAAAGCGATCTCTAAACCATGCTTCTTGGGGCGAAAAATCCGCCTTGCTTCAATACCAATTCTCATACACTTTCATATTTTACAGCCCTGCTGAGTGGTGATTTAAAATGCCAACGCACCGCACTCCAAAGTGCTTTACAATGCTCCCACTCTCCTTTTAGCGCAAAAACAAGTAAGCCTTTAGGAAAAGCTAGTAAACCAAAATACAAACTGAAAAACAGCTGGTGTATTTTGGGAAAATTTCGCTTCACAAATAATATGCGATTTCGATTCATATAATAAGTTTTGAATGGATTGCTTTTGCCGATGGAACTAGACTCCCTATGAATGATTTCCACTTTTCCGTTGTATATCAGCTTATAGCCTGCCCTTTTCAACATCGCGCCCCAGTCAAGTTCCTCATAGTACAAAAAATAATCTTCAGGCATCATGCCCGCCTTTTCAATGACTGCCCGGGGAACCATCATAGCTGCGCCATGTGGAAAAGCCGTCTCATATGTTTTGTCATATTGTCCAAGGTCTTTTTCTTTTGCGCCATAAGTACTGTTTCGGGCAGTCCAGGGATTTAAAGGCGTTGAACCTGCATACTGAATAAGTCCATAGGGCTCAAAAAACTTAATTTTAGGACAAACCAGACCCACACCCGGATAATCCTGAAAAACTTGCATTAATCCGTCCAACAGCCCCGCAGTAAAGAGCGTATCATTATTGGCGAAAAATATAAAATCTCCCGAAGCATGACGATAGCCCAAATTATTGCCTCCGGCAAATCCCAGGTTGGTCTCGCATTCTAAAACCACCACATCAGGAAACTTAGTCAGAATTTCTTCCTTTGGGGAAACCTCCGAGGCATTATCCACAATGATGATTTCCACTTCTTTACCGTGATATTTATCAATAGAGGCAATAAAATCCATGGTGTATGCTGTGGAGTTATAATTGATCGCGATAATGGAAACCTTGCTTTTATTACTTGACATTATTGGAGGAATGAGTGGTGTGAATAAATTTCTTATTAGCGCCTTTTACTTTCAATAAGGCCAATAGCATCAATAAAAAAGTTTTAGGCAAAAGCAGTATTGCCCCGAAAAGCTTTCTGTTCAACATCCTCCGGGGAAAGGCGACCACTATGGACAGTAATGTGATAATACAAATTTTCACCCAATCCGAAAATGGGCCTACAAATTGAGGAATGATCAGGGCTAGCAGGGTAAAAAGCCCCATTAAACCCAAAAACAGCAGCCTGGGAAGTTGCAAATTCCGAATAACGGCATTATCAAAAAAGGAAAGATTGCCCTTCATCAATAGCATAAGGGCTTCAAAAAAATATTTTTTTAAATACACAAACTGAGTGGAAATCCACCTGCGTCTTTGATTATAAAAACCGGAAGTATTTTGAATTTTTTCATCAAAGGTAATAGCGGTAGCCTGATACTTCACACTCACATTTTCCCGTAGCAGGCGTAGTTCCAGTTCCCTGTCAAAGCCTCCCACGGAGATCATTTCATTTAAGATCCGTTTCACTAAATGAAATTCAAATGCCATTCCGGAACCAATTAGCGGACAGGACATTCCCACTGCTGCATGCCCGGAACGGTAAATATGATTATTAATCGCCTCACTGATTCCATCCAAAACCGCCATGGAGGTATTATCATTTTTTGCCGTTCTTTGCCCCTGCACCGCTTGAACTTTAGCGGCAGAGAAAACTTTATGCATTTCCATCAGGCAATTGGGCGCCATTACATTATCAGCATCCAGAATCATCGCATATTCATAATCCCGCTTCAGACTTTCAAAAGCCGCATTAAGTGCCTTCACTTTAGTAGATTGTTCAAACTCCACTACCAAGAGCTCAACAGGATAATGCTCCAACCGCTTCAATGTATCTTCCTGAAATGAATCCGCAATAACTATAATATCAAATTTCTCTTTAGGATAATTTTGGTTCAAATTTTCCTTCACTACAGATTCAATCACCCCATCCTCTTTATAAGCAGGAATAAGGACCAAAAATGAAGACAAATCGCCGGACTTTTCCTTTGGCGATAAGGTCGTATAAAACAGTCCTGACAAACTGAAGAACAGCCAGTAACAGGCATTAAATGTAAAATAAAGCAGGAGAAGGCTAATAATAATTTCCATAATGATTCACTTATAACTTTCTAAAGCAGAAACGAATCAAAATGTTACATCACCCACACTTACTTAAATGCAATAAATAGTAGGTTTTGTTAAAACTTTACGGATTTATAAGGAGTATTAAAAAACATGAAAGACATTGCCAACATCACCTTACCTGACTTCCTGATTATAGGCGCAGGAAAATCAGGCACCACCTCTCTTTATCATTATTTGGATCAACATCCTGATATTTTCTTTTCTGAGGTAAAGGAGCCCAATTTTTTTGCATTGGAAGGAATAGATCCGGTTAGTGAAAAAGACGACCCCGAACAGATGTTCCACTATCCATGGGCGGTCACGGAGTTTCAGGAATACCTTGATTTGTTCGCTTCAGCGGAACCCCACCAGCTCAAAGCCGAAGCTTCTACCATGTATTTATACAGCAAAAAAGCGGCCGAAGGCATTAAACAAAGGATCCCGGAGGCCAAACTTATTGCAGTGCTGAGGCAGCCCGCAGAAAGATTATGGTCCAGATATTTGCATTTGGCTAGAGAAAACAGGACTCCTGAGGTTAGTTTTAATGATGTAATAAAAAAAGGAAATATATATTGGAAAAGGCCTGACCTTATTCCAAGTGGCTTTTATGCAGATCATTTAAAAAGTTATTTTGACCTTTTCCCTGAGCATCAGATAAAAATATTGTTTCATGAAGACCTCCTAAAAAGACCTTCAGAAGTTTTAAACCAGCTAATTGAATTCCTGGATTTAGCCCCTTTTGAATTTGAAACCAACCAGCAATTTAATAAATCCGGATATATCAAAAATAAAAAGCTGGATGCCATTATCGGACAAAATAGTGTGGTCAAAAAGTCCGTTGAAAAGCTAACTCCCGGTCTTTTGAACATGATTAAAGGACAACCGCACCTCAAAAAATGGCTGAATAATGCCAGAAATGCCAATCTTGAAAAACCTTCATTCCCAAAAGAGCTCAAAAACAAAATCACTCAAGAAATATATTTGGAGGATATTGAAAAGCTAGAAGACTTGTTAAGGGTAAATTTAGATCACTGGAAACATTTCAACTAACATTGGGTACTGATTTTATATGTGCAGAAATTTAATTAGTTTCTCCCATCAAAATCTACTAAACCATGGAATATCGCAGCCTTAGCAAAAAAACAGAAGAATTATTGAACCAACAAGTCGCCATGGAGGCAAAAGCTTCCGCCATCTATCTCGGAATGGCCTCCTGGTGTGAAAGAAACGCATTTGAACATTCCGCAAAATTCTTTTACCTCCAGTCAGATGAAGAAAGAATGCATATGCTCAAAATTTTTAATTATCTCAATGAAGTAGGTGGGCAGGCGATCAGTCCTGAAATCACTGACATCCCCCAGGACTATGAATCTTTGAAAAACCTCTGCGAATCCTTTCTTAACCATGAGGTTTCGGTAACTCAGTCGATTAATGCTTTAATGAGCCATTGTTATCAGGAAAATGATTTTATTACCATCAATTTCTTACAGTGGTTTGCCACAGAGCAACGCGAGGAGGAAATGACTGCAAGAAGAATACTTGACTTCTTTGAAGTGGCCGGTGATGAAGGAGTAGCGCTGTATATGATAGACCAATCTATTGGAAACTTAGCTACATCTTCAGAAGAAGGCTAACGAAAAGTGATAATAATATGGATAAAATCAACTTTTGCGCAGTCAAAAGAATAAAAACGCTTATTTTTTATTCAAGTATTATAAAAAACTTACAGGAAAGCCTATTTTTTTAGCCTTATTTGGTGATAAATTTTAAAATTTTTCGCTTTTTTGAAAAGACATTTATTATTTGGACATTAATTATCTCAAGTAATAGTTATTTTAACACCATTGCATCCAACATTCATTCTATGAAACTAAAATACCCCTTATTAATACTTATTTTCTCCTGTTTAAGTATTCTGGAGGTAACAGCTCAATCATTTTATGCCAGAGGAGCCGACAGAAAATTTGTTTTTACGGCGGGTACAGGTATAGCCAACTATTATGGTGACCTTGCAAATGATGGGCAGTTTTGGGTGCAACCCAATCTTACCGTTGGATTAAGGTACAGATTTTGGGATCGCCTCAGTATTGCCGGAGACATCACTTATTTCACCTTGAGAGGTGATGATGCGAAGGCCAATGACA
Source organism: Persicobacter diffluens (assembly GCF_036244895.1). Lineage (NCBI taxonomy): Bacteria > Pseudomonadati > Bacteroidota > Cytophagia > Cytophagales > Persicobacteraceae > Persicobacter > Persicobacter diffluens. The sequence goes on along the minus strand of NZ_BQKE01000001.1, from coordinate 1,691,538 downwards.
TTGGCCGTAAAAATAGGAATTTAAATTTCATGTCACATAACGTGGAATTTGCCACTACGCTCCATGTGGATCTATTTCCGGTGCCTTCACGGTTCTATGCACGTCGAGCAGTTAACCCCTACTTTTTTATTGGCATTGGCGGAGTAACCGTTAACCCGACCACGAAACTAGAGGGCACCAAGTACAATCTTAGAAATATTGAAACGGAGCCCGGACAGTCCTACGGTGCTGTTACTTATACGATTCCAATGGGATTCGGCTGTAGTTTCAGAGTCTCTCCATTTGTCAATATTGCTGTGGACGGGGGATATAGATTTACTGGGACTGATTATTTAGATGATGTTTCTGGCCCTAGATATATGCCGTTCGATAACGAATCATTGGAGTCACAGCTTTCGGATAGAACCAGGGAGATATTGCCTAATGATCCTGACCGATGGCCATCAAACCGACCAGAAGAAAGTCAGGTAAGAGGAAACCCGGACAATAATGATGGTTACTTCCTGATGAATTTCCGGGTTGAATACTTTTTCTCCTTTGGCTCCGGAGGAAAGATGCATAAGAGAAAAAGAAGTACCAGAAGATACAAACCGAAAAAACGAAGAAGAAGATAAAACAACAAAGCCCTCTGAAGAGGGCTTTTTTTATATCTGCTTTTCAAGGAAGAATGTTGCCATTAAAAAATTCAAAGACAAGGCCACCATTCCTCCAAAAAGTGCCTTCATTATAACACCTTCCCAGGGAAGTACCAACACCAAATGAACCCCATAAAATCCTAAGGCCGAAATAATCCCCCAAAAAGCGAGACTAAAAATACTGAATAACAACTGAGGTCTGCTATTATTCAATAGCAATGAACCTAATCTATTATTAAGCCACTTATGCAGCATTGGTTTATAGTCTGACAGAAAAGAATAATTAGCTAAACTATTGTTAATATCTTTTTGAATAATGGTGCCCAAAATTAAGGGCATAAAAAAAGCAGTCCCTAAAAAATCAACATAAAGTCCTTTACCCTCAAATACAGAAATTTCATCTTTGGGCAGGTACATGATCGCTGCCACTAAACCATTCATCAAAATATTGATAATGGTCAACTTAATTAAATATCGATTTCTAAATGCTTTGTATTCCATAATCTTCAATAGAAAAAGTGTTTAATTCATTAGAAACCACAATTTTTCAAAAACTTTAAAGCAAATGGACTAAACCATTACCCCTACTCCCAACACGAGTAACACTAAAAGGAAAACTACAACAAGGTAGGGCAAAACCCATTTAAAAAATTCACCATACCCAATTTTCCCAATGGCGAGTCCCCCCATCACTACTGCAGAAGTGGGTGTAAATAGATTCACAAAACCTGATGCCGTTTGATAAGCGGTCACCACCCAATGCGCTTCAACACCCGCAAAGGAACTTAAAGGAGCCATAATAGGCATTGTCAGCGTTGCCAGACCTGAAGTTGAAGGAATGAAAAAAGAGAGGAAAACCTCCAGGATAAACATCATGCAGATAAAAACAGAACTGCTTAACCCCGAAATAGCCATTTCGGCATAATTTAATATAGTATCGATAATCAAACCATCATTCATGACCACCGTGATTCCACGGCTAATCCCAACAATAAAGGCCACGCCTAGCATATCCCGGGCCCCATTCACAAAATTAGAGGCAATCTCATCCTCTTTCATACCCACCAAAACTCCCATCAAAATAGCAGAGCATAAGAATAGGGCATTCAATTCATTGAACCACCAGCCTAAAGTGGGCATTATCGTTATCCCTAAATCTGCAAAAGGAATAACGCCCACAATCATCACCAAAAAAGTCAGGGCAAAAAGGATTAAAGCCAGGCTTTGTTTTTGACTGAGTGCTGGCAATGCAATTTCTTTCTGCTCCTCCTCGATTTTGGGCGCTGTTTTTACGGATTTAGCATATCTTAAAAGAAAGGACGAAGTCAACACCCACATCACGAACCAAATAAATACTCTTACTCCCAAACCATCTCCTATAGAAATTCCGGCAAAACCTGATGCGATTGCCGTTGAAAAGGGATTCACAGTGGAAGATAAAACGCCAAAACCTGCTCCTAATAAAATTGTCCCCACAGCCGTTCTCGCATTAAAGCCCGCTGAAGCAAAAACCGGAATTAAGACCGGATAAAAAGCCAATGTCTCCTCCGCCATCCCAAAGGTGGAGCCACCTAAACCAAAAAGAGCAGTCAGCACAGGAATCATCCATTGTTCTTTCCCTTTTAACTTCTTCAGCACTTGTTTCACACCAGCATCAATAGCACCAGTGGCCATTATTACTCCGAGAAATCCTCCTATCATTAAAATGAAGACAGAAACGTCAATGGCTTTATAAAATCCCTGAATTGGTGCCAGGATCACCTCAAAAATTCCCTGTGGATTTGACTCTACTGCTTCATAAGTATTGGGTAGCGGCAAAAATCCGTCCTCTACCCCTCGCATCGCTTCTTGGGGTGAAAGTCTTTTCCCTTCTCCATTTTGGTAGGCATATTTACCAGTAGGGAGTAAATGGGTTAAAACAGCTACGAATACAATAATCGACAATAGAATTGTATAAGCGGAGGGAAGTTTAATGGCTTTCATTAAATCGTTTAAATAATAAATGAAGGCGCAAAATTAAAATTTAATCTCTAAAGAGCGGCAAATATTGAAACACATTTTCATTACAAATAAAAAAGCGCTCCAAATGATTGAAACGCCTTAGCTTGATTTTTATCTATTTAGATTAACTCCCCTCCTCCCGTTCTTTGAGCAACCTCCGGAGAATTTTCCCCACATTGCTCTTAGGCAGCTCCTCCATAAATTCTACCTCTTTAGGCACCTTATAAGCCGTTAATTCCTGCTTACAAAATTCAATTAATTCCTCTTTGGTGAGAGTATCATCACTTTTCACCACACAGACCTTCACTTTTTCTCCTGATCGTTCATCAGGGATACCAATAGCACCAACTTCCAGTACTTTAGGGTGAGATGCTACAATATTCTCCACCTCATTAGGATAAACATTAAAGCCGGAAACCAGGATCATTTCCTTTTTCCTATCCACAATTTTGAAAAAACCCTCCTCATCAACAGTCGCTATATCTCCTGTTTTTAACCAATCCCCTTCAAAAACTTCCGCGGTAGCCTCCGGCCTTTCCCAATAACCTTTCATCACCTGCGGCCCACGCACCCAAAGTTCTCCCGGCTCTCCAAATTCAGCCTCTGTGCCATCTTCTTTCATGATTTTCACCTCAGTAGAAGGAAAAGGAAGGCCAATACTTCCCATGTGTTGGGAACCATCCAGTGGGTTAATAGTGATTCCCGGAGAGGTTTCCGTCATGCCATAAGCTTCAGCCAAAGGACATTTGGTGACTTCTTCCCATTTTTGGGCAACCGCATCCTGCACTGCCATTCCTCCACCGAGCGTCACTTTTAATTGGGAAAAATTAATGGTTTTAAAATCTTCTCGATTTAATAGCGCATTGAACAGGGTATTGACACCGGAAATCATGTTGAAGGTATTATTCTTCATAATTTTCACAAAAGCCGGTAAATCCCTTGGGTTAGTAACCAAAATATTCTTTCCTCCCAATTTAAAAACTAATAAACAATTGGCGGTCAGGGCGAAAATATGGTACATTGGCAAGGCGGTCATGATCACCGCTCCCTCTGCCGGCAAAACCGGTCGGACCCAGGCCGTGGAGCCTTCCAGTGCTGCCACAATATTTCTGTGGGTCAACATAGCCCCTTTGGAAAGTCCGGTAGTCCCGCCGGTATATTGCAGAAAGGCAATATCCTCAGACTCCACCTCCACCTTTTTCAGAGGATGAGATTTCCCCAACTTCAGGGCTTCTTTAAAACTGATAGCCTGGGGTAAATTGAATTTAGGAACTAATTTCTTAATATGACGAACTACAAAATTCACCAACCAGCCTTTTAAACCTCCCAGCATATCTCCCGTTCCGGTGAGGATCACCTGCTCAATCGGAGTGTTTTTCAATATCCCCTGAAGGTTGAAAGCGAAATTCTCATATATCAACAATGCCTTCACACCTGCATCCTTAAACTGGTGTTCCATTTCACGGGGCGTATACAAGGGATTGGTATTAACCACAATCAAGCCTGCACGTATGGCTCCCCAAAGTGCGATTGGATATTGTAACAGATTGGGAACCTGAATAGCAATTCGATCCCCTTTTTTTAAACCTAATTCGCCTTGTAAATAGCCAGCAAACTGAGCGGAGTACACCTCCAGCTCTTTATAAGTTATTTCTTTATCAAAATTATTAAAAGCAATCCGATCCGAATAAACCGAAACCGTCTCCTCAAACAGATCAACCAATGAGCTGTATTTTTCCGGATCGATTTCAAAGGGGACTCCTGATGGATAGTTTTTCCTCCAAAAATATTTTTCTTTCTGAGTTTCCATAAGATATAATTGGGTTCTGTTATTTCACCTGACACAAAAACAACAATTGACCAGGCTTTAATTCTCTTTTATAAGAATATAACGAAAAAAAGTACAATCAATCCGCAAAAATGTAATTGAATACTTGAAATACCAAATTTGTATTTAAAATCCCCAAAAGATCCATCAGTTTCCTTTTTAAGAATGGAAAAGACACAAAAAAACCGGATTAAAAACCCGGTTAAAACAATTATTTTTATCTTCCCTGCTGGTGAATAAAATCCAGTCGGACATTTGCCCCTCCTTCCCCCACTCTTTTATCGAAATACTCCACCGAAATTCTATTCGAGGTTAAATCCAGAATTTTCATTTCAGTCCGAATAGTATCCACGGAATATTCTAATAAAATATCAGAAACAAAGGGCTGATATTCCGATCGGTGTGTCACATTCCAAACCCCCATAATGGCAATGGAATCTGATTCAAAATCAGGGCAATCCTCCGTGCTCTTCACCCAATACCCTAATGGATTTTCAAGTTCAAAACCGAAATCTTCCTGCAACTCATCATATTTGGCATTTAAAACAAAATCACTTCCAATTAAGGTATTTGCATTGCAGGTATCCAATGCAGCCGGAGCCCCATCTATCAAATACTGTACTGCAGTCCAGTATTTGATGGAATCATTAGTCATCATTCTGCTGACTTCCACAGGGCTAAACTGCGGATCATCAATGGAACTACATCTGAAAAAAAGCCCGAGCATCAGGCCAAAAAAAACGATCTTCCTCATGTCTTAAATTATTACTAAAATGCGAAACCAGTCCATATTTAAATAACACTACTCTCCCTAAGCGGAAAAAACTCCCTTCATTAAAACCGAAATCACGGGTCACTACGCATTGCACAAAGAAAAACAATTCTTCTTTAGCCTGAAAGAAAGACGGATTTAAAAATTCCTTTGCTTAATTTGTGTTTTTATACCCGAGCATTTCAATCTATGATTTTAAATTACATTTGGATTGGGCTTTTTCTATTGGCCTTTCTCTCCGCCATTATTCAAGCCCTGTTTTTTCAAAACTATGAGGTTTTTTCGGCTGTGGTGGACAAAATCTTTGAGATGGCCAAAACCGGATTTGAAATTTCCATTATGCTCACCGGTATCATGGCTTTTTGGCTGGGGCTCATGAGGATTGGTGAAAAAGCCGGTTTAATAAATGTGGTCAATAAAGCTGTTGGCCCGTTTTTTAGAAAACTCTTCCCGGAAATCCCTGAAAACCACCCTGTTCTCACGCCCATTTTATTAAACTTCTCTGCCAATATGCTGGGACTGGACAATGCCGCCACACCTTTGGGATTAAAAGCAATGGAAGGTTTACAATCAATCAATCCTCAAAAAGATACCGCTTCCAATGCTCAAATCATGTTTTTGGTTTTGAACACCTCTGGGCTAACCATCCTTCCGGTGAGTATATTGGCTTACCGACTGGAAATGGGGGCAGCCAATCCGGCTGATGTTTTTATACCAATTCTATTAACGACATTCCTTTCCACGCTGGCCGGTTTGATAGCGGTATCCATTTATCAAAAGATCAATTTATTTCACCCGACCATATTGGCCTATTTGGGAGGAGTTTCAGCTTTCATCCTGGGACTGCTCTATTATTTTTCATTGCTAAGTCCTGAAGAACTTTCTACTTACAGTCGTATTTTTTCCAATGCGATCATTTTAACCATCATTACCTTATTCGTGGCCTTTGGCTGGAGAAAAAAGGTGAATGTGTATGAAGCCTTCATAGAAGGGGCAAAAGAGTCTTTTGGGATTGCAGTGGCAATTATCCCCTATTTGGTGGCCATGCTGGTGGCCATTGGTGCATTCCGGGCATCAGGTGCAATGGATTTTGTAATTGACCAATTGAGCCTGGCTTTTGAAATGATAGGCGTAAACGCTGATTTTCTACCAGCCCTGCCTACTGCTCTGATGAAACCCCTGAGCGGATCAGGAGCCCGTGGACTCATGGTGGAAGCCATGAGTAATTACGGTCCCGATTCTTTTGTAGGAAGACTGACATCCGTAATGCAGGGGTCCACAGAAACTACTTTATATGTAGTGGCGCTTTACTTTGGGGCAGTCAATATTCGTAAAACACGATATGCCATCACTTGTGGACTAATAGCAGATTTTGTTGGAATTATTGCCGCAATATTCATTGCCTATTTGTTTTTTCATCAAGTTTGACCAAATTCGAAGTGAATGGCATAAATATTTATTATATTTTCTATTCGTAAGAAATTCTTTCATTTAGCCCATTAGTTGACCTATAGAACTACTTTATTTGAACTTATTAATAATGAGTCGTTTATAAAGTAGTAAATATACTGCCTATGGTACCCAACACAATTTTTGCAGATTCAACCATGCAAAACGACCTATTTGACCATGCAAAATTTCACTTTCTGAACAAATTTCCGGAAAGCCTACCCATAGAAAATGCCTATCTACATATAGGGATGTTTATGGGATGGATCATTGATCAGGAACTGTATTCAGAATATTTTGAAGAAGAAGCAGAAACAGAAATCTTCAGATTTAAACTAAGGGAACTCTCTCCTATGCTTTTAAGCGAAATTTGGGGAGGTGCTTTAAGTCATGATCTTTTAAACGAAAAAGGCAAAAGCTTTGCTGATTATTATTATGCATCAGGTGAGTTTCTCAAGGATTATGAGAGTGTTCTGGCCAATGGATTACCCTCCATTTACCACGTTCAGGATAATTGGAGAAATTACAAGAAAATTTCAGATTTAATGGATCACAAATTCCAAATGTGGTCAAAAGGCTAATGGTATAATTAAAGCATACGGTCCGGCTTAATTTAAATTATCTGAGGCGATTTGGGGATTTTTTTTACCAATAATTCCGCCCTATCTTAATCGTGGGGAACGATTGAAAATAGCTTAATTTAGGCGCACACTTTGCTTTCATTCACATTATTTATTCATTGTTAGATTCCGATAGTCCAGCTAAAAAATGCGATAACAACCCTTTGATATCGCCATGCTTGAATTTCAAATCGCTCAAATTTGAATGGGCTTATGTCCTGCTTATTCATCTGCTTTGCTGGAAAAACCAAAACAGGAAACCATTCCTTCAGTTTTCCCGCTTAACAATTAAAGGAGGATTTCGAATGAATAATTTAGCTTAAGAATAGAACATAAGAAACAAAAAAGCCGACATTAACTGTCGGCTTTTTCAGTTATAACCTATTCATTTTTAAACTCATTATCTACTTCACCAAAAACTCCTCCTCCAAAACAGCAATTTGCTCTGGGGAAGGGTAAAAATTTCTCAAGCGATCTTTGTAGGACTCCGGAAAGCATTCCGTCCCGATTACATAATTTTTTATTGCGGTAACGTGAGCGGCATAGCCCTTCGAAACAGCAAAACTGTCTGCGGCATACTCTGCCTTTCTCATGAAGTTTTTGGAACAAACATACCCAATACCAAATCTCAGCATGCTCAATTTACTTTTATGCTGATAATCCATAATATGCCCCAGTTCGTGGGCTATAAGACCAACCAAAACTTCTCTGGGGGCTTCAGCCACTACCATTCCATTCAGTGGATCTGCATTATTACTCATTTTTATCACATATCCACGTTTATCCGTACTCCTGTAAAGAACAGAGGCTTTGGGCTGCGCACACATGGTCATTCCTTTTATGCTGGTGAATTTAAACTCAATCGGCGTATCCCATAATTCCGGATACTGCGGCATCACCTCCTCCACTATATCTAGTATTTCTTCTGGAATAATTTTATTCCCCAACATTTGCTCTTCTAAAGACACGGCAACGCCTTCATTTGCAAGCTTCTTCTTTTCAGAAGCCCCATTGAATCCAAATAAACTCACCCAAAGAAATATTAAATACAGTATTTTCATATGCGATTAAATATCAGTTTATAATACACAAGGGTGGTGCCAAATTTAGAATGGAGCATAAAATATTCACTTTTATTAATTTTATCCCTCTATATAATAAAATGTAACGTGAACATGGATTGTTTCAATATGTATAGTACAATAAAAACCAAATAAATAAAAAAAGCCCCCAAATGGGAGCCTTTTCAATGAACTTTGCCGTTCAATTATTTTTGCTTGCTGGCTTCAAACTCAGTATTCAAGCCTTTCAATACCTCATTGGTAATATCAAACTTAGGATTAGCATAAAGTACGCCGGACCCTTTTGTATAGGTCAACACCAAATCATATGCATTGGATGAACCATAATTCTGCAAGTAATCCGTAACTACAGAGTCTAATTCTGCCAACATTTGGTTACGTTCTATTGCCAGGGTCTGATTCAATGAAGCTTCGTATTGCGCCAAATTATCACGCTTACGCATTAATTCTTCTTCTTTAGATCTTGCCTGATTGATGGTCAGACTTCCACGGGTCTTATCATACGCTTCAAACTCACTCTGTAAGCCTTCCGCACGATTTTGGAATTCTTTTTGGTATTTCTCGGTCTTGCTGGCAAGATCATCTTGCTTCTCTTTAAAAAATCCGTAGTTGTTCAATAATGTATCAGTATTGATATAAGCTACTTTCATGCCTGCAGCAGCGGCAGAAGAAGCGTTTACGGAGGCTACTTCGGCAGTGCTTCCAGCGGGGGTAGTCGGTTGGTTACACGCGTATAAAGATAATACTGCACCTGCCAAAAGGCCATTAATTGCCAACTTGAAATTTTTCACGGTTAATCATTTAGTATTAAAAATAAGGTGCGCCCCGCACCTAATCGAGAGGGCAATAATAATAAAAAAAGTCCCTTATTTAAAATACCACCGTAATTTTTACAAGAGTCTGAAAGCTTTTAACTTTCTTCATTCCCAGCATGGGGTGTGGTGGGAGGAATGTTTTTTTGGGACTTAACCTTGGACTTAAAGGAATACTGATAGTTCACATTATCTGAAGCGTTATAAAAAAAGGGAACTTCCTTAGTTTCAAACAGATCTTTAGGCGCTGGATCTACCTCTGAATGTACTACCTGTGTAGGAATACTTCCATCCAACATTCTGACTGGTACATTCCGATAGTGAATGGCGGCCACTATACCTGCAAAAGAACCTAATAAATGACTTTCCCAGGAAACGGAAGGATCTGTAGGCAACACCCCGTAAACCATCCCTCCATATAGAAAAAAGACGGATAAAGAAATGGCAACGGATTTCGAATCTTTTCTCAGCAAACCCGAAAAAAACATAAAAGCCACTAAGCCATACACCACCCCACTGGCTCCAATATGGTAGGCACTACGCGCAATCATCCAAACCCAAAGACCTGTCACCAGATAAATCCAGATGAAAACCTGTTTGGCGATTTGCTCATAAAAATAAAAAAGGCCAATACCCAAAACCAGTAAGGGAAAAGTATTGGATAACAAATGCATAAATCCACCATGCACTAATGGAGAGGTAATAACCCCAATAGAACCATTCAGTGTTCTGGGTAAAATACCCAAAAAGCCCAAGTCCAGACCCATTATCCATTCAAAAATCCGAACTACCCACAATAGAGAAACGAAGCCAAATGTATATATCAGGCTTTTGTAAAATATTTTGGATTCTTGCTCGATCATGGATTCATATTTATTTACAATTCTATTTAATAAACTGTAATCATTCCTGAAAGGATTCTCCCAAAGGGACAAAACAAAAAGATTTTATATAAATGACTTAAAAAGTACATTCCATCACTCATTCTAATCTCAATACTCCGTAAAGAATTAGGCCGCAATACAGCCAAATCTCTCTATTTGGAGCATTTGCTCTGAATTATTGTACGGTTCGGGGGCAATCCCGAACCCTTTAAATATTCTTTGGATATAGTTTCGATTAAAATATAGCATCTTAATACTTGATAATGAGAAGGGTTCCTTTTCTTCGGTTTTATTATCAAAATAGTGAAGCGCTTTTGCCACGGACACCGCCGTTAGGGACATATTGATGTGATTATGTATCTTATTTTTACTCCTTGCTTGGCAGTGAGTCAAACCGGTGAATTGTTTGGCATCTCGAAATAGAAACTCAATTTGAAATCGAAGTCGATAACGCTCAATTATTGCGGAACCGCTTTGATTAATGTCTGTACTGAATAAAATTTCTCGTCTGGTTTTCCCATTGTCAAGCTCAGTAACGACGACCACACACTTGATCCATCGTTTAAGACTTTTACTATGAACCTCTGCTTCGAAAGCCTCCGAGTTTTCATTTTTGAAACATAGTGTAAAGTGTCTTTGGTCAAGATTATTAAATTTCACTTTTTCTCCATAGACCTTGGGTCGCCCTCTTTTTCCGGTAGGTGGTTCGGTATTTCTGTAACGAAGAAATGCGTTTTTAGCCAATTTACTAATGACAATAAACCCTTTTTCTACTATTGGATCGACGAATGTAAAGCGCGAAAAGTAAGCATCAACAACCACACTATCTGATACTTGCTTGTACAATTCAACATTTGACAAAATCAAATTGGCATAAAAGGTCAGCAAATTAAATGACTCGTCCTCACTCTTAAAGGTTTGATGGGCCTCTAAATGCATTGCGGTTTTACTTTCGAGGCCAACACTTGCTATTCCAGTAATTTCTAGACCTCTTTTTGTTGAATTATCGCAGCCTGACCAAAAGTACCCTAAACCTGGGGTGAGTTGACCACTTTTGGAAACATAACTTGGATCAAAGGCAATGATGCGCAATTCATCTTTAAGTGTCTTAATGAGCTCAATATTGAAAAAAAGGTAATTGAAATATTTTTCATACCATGATCTAATCGTGGCCTCATTGTACCGCAGATACCGACTCATGTTGGTGAAATTATTACGACCACGGAAAGACAGTAGTCCTTTCAAATTTTCTATCATGAAATCCCTCTCCCATTTGTTAATGTCTAACATTTTATGGAATATTTGCGCTAGGAGTGTTTCGATGCTCTTGATGGTGACTTAGTATGTTGGTGTTTGGCGATACAAATATACAGGTCACCATTTTTTTTACAATAGCTCAAAACTCTACGGAGTATTGTAATCTGACTTAGGCCGAATTATTCATGCTTATATACGCTTGCAGCTAAAAGGCGCAAAAAGGGCTTTCTCATAAAAAACTCTATCGGCTATTCAATACATTTTATTTATTAACCAATCTTTAAGCCGAGTTATTCCCCGCCAAATTCATCAACCCAACTCAGACTACTCATTTTCAACACAATAAGATTACACTTCCTAATTTATTGACTACCCCAATTTGGGCAAGCTCGCTTTTTCTTCAGCTTCGTTGATAAAAAAGGAAGCAAAAATCAAGGCGATGATCAATTCCGGAGAGTCACCAAACCTTCTTCCGTAATCCATCAAGGCGATAATTGATAATGGGAGAAAATAGAAGAAAATAATGATAGGATAAATCTCTTCAGCAGCATCGTCGTTGGTTTTTCACCAATTGACCAAGACCGACTGTTGATAAAAATAGATTTTGCCTTATAAAGTCTTTACCGTAAAAAACCGTAGCCTGACTATTAACAAGCAGTCAAACCAAAAAGAACCTCTTATGGAACTGGATCTTACTAAGATCTCTTCATTTGAATGTTTTAGGAAAAGCCGTGAAATTGAGAAAAATGAAAAAATTTTACCTACCTCTAATTTTTCCTAACAAAGCCGATGATTGAAGAGAAAGAATCGTCCCGCAAATTTAAACGGCTAAAAAATCAGCAAAATCAATCACAACACCCTCACAATAGACGATTTAGTATTTACTACATCTGAGCCTATTAATTCGGCTTAAAAATAAATTTCCTGAGCCAAACGGTAAGTATTCGCATGCGCATTAACAATGGTGGATACATTCTCGGAATAGCCGCCACCCATGGAAATCATGACAGGCAAACTTCTTTGATAACAATTTTGCAACACCATGGCATCCCGACGCCGACAGCCGTCCATGCTTAAGGCCAGTCGACCTAATTTATCAGAAGCCAGCACATCCACCCCGGATTGAAAAAAAACGAATTCTGGACGAAAAGTATCCAGTACCTCCAACAGCTTTTCCTCCAACAAAGCTAAGTAGGCGGCATCTTCCATTCCATCGGGGCATGCCACATCCAGATCAGACTTTTCCTTATGCATCGGATAATTCTTTTCGCCATGCATGGAAAAAGTAAAGACCCTATCTTCATTTTGAAAAATTTCCGCTGTGCCATTTCCCTGGTGCACATCCAGGTCCAGAATTAATACCCGCGTGAATCCTTTCTCCTGAATAAGGTATTGAGCCGCGATCGCCTGATCATTTAAGAGGCAAAAGCCCTCTCCCCGGTCTGAATAAGCATGGTGCGTTCCTCCGGCAATATTCATGGCCAGGCCGTAGTTCAGAGCAAATTTCGTGGCTTGTACCGTACCGGCAGCCAGTAAAAATTCCCGTTCTACCATTTCTCTGCTCCATGGAAATCCGGAACGACGAATTTCGGCCTTGCTTAGTTTTCCAGAGACCAATCGCTCCAAATAATCAGCCTGATGCGTTTGACTAATCCATGGGCTAGCATCTATTTCAGGAACAAAAAAATTCTCTTCTTTTACCGTTCCTTCATACAACAGCTGCTGGGGAAGCAATTCATATTTGGCCATGGGGAACCGGTGACCTTCCGGAAGTGGCAAAATAAAAGATTGATCAAAGGCAATTTTGAGCATATTATTCCCAAAGCGGGTATTTGTTGAGCTGAACACTTTCACCAAAAAACAGGGCTGAACTCATTTCAAAAGACTGGGTATAATCCGACACCATGAAATAATCCTGACGAGCCGGCTTCTGATTCCTTAGAATCCCCTGTTCAAGTAATTTATCCTTAATAGCGGCTGCCACAATCGCCGGGGAATCTATCACATCCACCTTCCCTTTATAAAAGTCCTCCACTTCATCCTTGATCAAAGGATAGTGAGTACAACCCAGAATCAAAGAACGAATGTCCGCCAACTCTTTTTGGCTCAGGTATTCATTAATCACCGAGCGAGAAATCTGATTATGGTGAAAGCCTTCTTCAATCATACCCGCCAATAAAGGAGTCGCCAATGATTTCAGACTAACTCCTTTTTGGAAATGGTGTATTCGCTGGCGATAAATATTGGAGGAAATCGTTTGGCGCGTACCGATGAGCCCTACGGTTTGATCCGGATAATGCTCTACTACATAATCCACCACCGGGTCAATCACATTCATCACCACCGCTTTCGAGCCTACATACTCCTTCACCAAATCAAAAGCCGCGGCAGAGGCAGAATTACAGGCAATCACGATCATTTTACAGGACATGCTCAACAGCACATTGCAAATCTTAATGGCATAAGCCTGCAGGGCCGCCGTAGACTTTTCCCCATAGGGCAAATGTGCTGTATCCCCGAAATAAACAATACGCTCCTGAGGCAACACTTCTTTGATCGCCTTGGCCACTGTCAGCCCTCCGATACCAGAATCAAAAATGCCAATTGGTTGGTTTTTATTATCCATTACGCCATTAAATCAGAACGCCAGGCTTTCGCTTCCTCCAAAGCTTTCAGCAAAGCATTCATTTCAATATCAAAACCACATTTAAAGTGTCCTTTCGGACATTTTTTATGCCCGTGAACGCCACAAGGTCGACACTCCAAAGGCTTTTCCACCTCTACGATGCGATTAAAATCCGCCAAGGGCCCGTAACCAAAAGCCGGAACGGTAGAACAATAAATCGCCACCGTCGGGGCATTCATGGCTGAACATAAATGCATGGGGGCTGAATCATTCACATAATTCAACAAAGCATCTTTCATCAATGCCGCCGATGCTAACAAAGGTAAAGCACCTGCCAGGTTCACAATATGGGGATGCCTAGCCTGATTTTTTAATTGCTCACAAACGTCTTTATCCGAAGGAGCTCCTAAAAGATAAATCGTCAGATCTGCAGGCATTTTATCCATCAATTCCACCCAACGCTCCGCAGGAAACTGCTTAGTAAACCAAACGCTGGTAGGCGCCATACAAACATAATCGCTGTTTTTATAAGGTGCTACTTTTTCGTAATCCTCCTTAGTGGGATACAGCTTAGGCTGATTTTTTTCATCATCAGTAAAAGCTGCTAACAAAGCCTGATTCCGTTCTACTTCATGTATATAATAGTCCGAGTCCATACTGGAAAAGTGGTGTTCCCCTTTCACATCAAATGCACTGGACAATGGATTCTTTTTAAAACCAATGATTTCCTTTGCACCGGATGCGGCCGCCATCAATCCGGATGAGAAAAAGCGCTGGAAATTAATCACCTTATCATATTCTTCCGCCCTGATCTCACTGATCAAACGTCGCATTTCTTTGAATTTCCCACCTTTCTTATCGAAAACGTATACTTTTTTTAAGAAAGGGTGATCTTTCACCAAGCCTTCATTGCCTTTTCTTACTAAAAAATCGATTTGTGCGTGGGGATAATATAGATGCAATTTTTCCAATGCAGCCGTGGTGAGAATGACATCTCCTATAAATGCGGACTGCATGACCAAAAATTTGGGATTTTTCTGATTCATGGCGTCAAATATACAGGAAATTTCTGATCAATCAGGTTAGGAAATAAAAATCCCGATGTGAAAACAAAAAACTTCCGCAACTCGAATATTATGATAGAACAATAATCAAACAAACATTATCAACACCATAACCATTCAATTTCATGGAAGATTTACCGGAATTCGAAAGAAAGTATGCGGATTATTTATCCGAGAAAGATCTGAAAAAAATCAAAGCGCTGGAAAAAGAAACAGGCAAAACGCTTTTGGCCTACTATACCCCTCCAAAACCCGCCCAGTTAACCGATGAGGAATTGAAAAAAGTACAAAACTTGGAAAAAAAATTGTGCGTCCGAATCGTTGCATACGATTACCACACTTCCTGACTTGTCTGATACAATAAAAAGGGCGACCAAATTGGTCGCCTTTAGTATATTCTTTTACTTTACTATTATAACTTAAATTTGCTCGAATCGCTGCAATAATTCCGGGCCTAACCAAGCATCTGTAGCCGCATAAAATTTTTGCCCCTGACTCAAGGGATACTTCTCCCAATTTGAAGTTTGTTGCGTTTTGGAAATTCTAACGCCCATCAAAATACCCGCTAAATTTCTTGCTCCGGTTTGTTGAAAACCTTTCTCTTTTGCCACCTCCGCTAAATCCACAAAACCCTGAGGTTCAAAATCAGCATATTCCTGCAAACCTCTGATATCATCTAAGAGCGCAATTCCCACTTTCAAGTGATCCGCACTACTCATTAACCACTGTAGTTCTATGGGAAAACCGGTTTTGTGAAGGTGAATCAGATAAGCAGTTTTGGGTGTAGACAATTGCAATAATGCCACACTATTGGAAAACCCCTTTTGGGTTGATGGTCGCGTCTCAGTATCGAAACCTATACGATGATATTGCGCTAAATCTTTTACGGCTTCCATTAATGCTTCCCGACTGGACACCGTCACGATTTTCCCTTCGTATCTGCACAATGGCAATTCATTAACTTCCTCTTTCGAAATTTTTTTCTCTCCGTTTAGATATGCGCTGAAATCAATCATTGTTTTGGTTTTGATGTTTACAATTAACTGATTTCAAACACCTTGCCAAAAAGGAGCATTCCTTTAACAGCACCTCCTGCCCTATAACAAAAAAGAAAAATTGATTTTTTTGAGTTGGCCTGTTAAACCTTTTAACTTTGAACGCATCCAAGGAAAAATCATTTTTTATATTCCATTGAAAGAAGAAACACTCCTCTATCACCTTAAATCTGAGCAATGCAACCTGCGAGAGCTGGGCTTTCGCAAGTTGGTGGAAAATTACCAGGAAAGGGTGTATTGGCACATCAGAAAAATGGTGGTGGATCATGAGGATGCGGATGACCTTACGCAGGAAACATTTGTAAAGGTTTTCCGGAATTTTGACCAATTCCGTGGAGATGCCGCCCTTTTTACCTGGATTTATAGAATTGCCAGTAATGAATGCCTCAACTTTTTACGCAAAAAGAAAAAGCGCCACTTTCTGCCCTGGATGGAGGCGGAAAATGAGCTTATTCAAAAAATAGATCACAGCAACACCTTTAATGGAGATGAAATTCAGAGGATCTTGCACAAGGCTATATTAGGACTTCCACCGCAACAACAGTTGGTGTTCAATATGAAATATTATGAGAATTTGAAATATGAGGACATTGCACGCATTACCGAAAAAAGCGTGGGCGCCTGCAAAGCGAACTACCATCATGCGGTAAAAAAAATTGAAGCCCAACTGGAAAAGCATTAAACCATTGATGATTAGAAACCTCAAAGCAATAAAGGCATTATGAAACTTTCAGATATTCCCAAAAAGAACCCCTACTCCACTCCGGATGGGTATTTTAATCAATTAGCGGAAAAAATTGATCAGCGCATTCATCAGCAGGAAAAACCCTCCCTATGGGATTATCCTGCCATCAGGGTGGCGGCTTCCATCAGCATTGCCGCAACGCTGGCCCTGCTGATCAGCTGGCCTTTTGGTCACCAGCGACTGACAACACCCGAATTCTCCCCAGAAGAAGTTTATGCTTATCTGCGAGAAGAAAATCAGCCCCTTGGGCTGGATATTGAAGAACAGGAATTGATCCAATCACTACCCATGGAGGAGCAGGATCTGAAAATGAAAATCACGGAGGAGGATTTACAATATGAAATCGATTACTTTCACTATACCAATGACATTTTTTAAAATGAAACGTCAATTTATAACCAATAGCATCAAAACGATTTTCGTTTTAATGTTCTGTAGCACGATACAGCTGAGCTTTGCCCAGGGTAATAACCGGGAGAAAATACACAATTATAAAGTGGCTTATTTTACGGAACAGCTTGACCTGAGCAGTCAGGATGCAGAAGTCTTTTGGCCTGTTTATAATAAAATGAATAAGGAAGCCGAAACTTTGCGCAGACAAATGCGCCGACTGGTTGAGGACATTAAAACGGGCAATTATGCCGACAAAGAAGAACAGGGCCTGCAGGAAGTATTTGAGCTAAAAACCAGAGAAGTGGATATTCAAAAAAAATACCTGAGCGAAATGGCGGAAGCTTTAGACGCCGGCATCGCCCTGCAAGTACCGATACTAGAGGCGGAATTCAGAAGAAAATTATTAAAGAATGCGGAAAACCGTAAAAGAGGCGGAAGCCGCAACAAGTAAAACTTGATCAGCGGTGCCCATATGCTTAAATTGGGCGCCTATGGAAAAAGTCAAATCCCATATTAGTCTTTCCCAATTCAATCAGGAAATCAAATCCGTATTGCAACGTAGCATGGCCCCCAGCTATTGGGTCGTAGCAGAAATTGCCGAAATGCGGATACACGGTGCAGGACACTGTTATTTGAATCTGGTAGAAAAAAAGGGATCGCAGTTTTTAGCTCAGATTCGGGCCACTATTTGGGCCTATACCTTTCGGAATCTAAGCGCCTGGTTTAAAACACACACCGGCTCTGATTTAGCCAATGGCATGAAAGTGCTGGTGAAGTTAGAAGTACAGTTTCACGAGGTTTATGGCATCTCTGCCAATATTCTGGATCTGGACCCCAACTATACGCTTGGAGAAAGGGCCAGAAAACGTAAGGAAACCATTGATCAGCTACAGGCCGATGGTATTTTTGATTTAAATAAAGAACACCTGTTGCCCACTGTTCCGCAACGCATCGCCATTATCAGTGCGGAAAATGCGGCCGGCTTCGGGGATTTCAGAAATCAGATCAAAAATAACATTTACGGCTACTCCATCACGGGCAGACTCTTCCCTTCGGTGATGCAGGGACAAAACGCTCCGGAAAGTATTATAAAGGCATTAATGAGTATTTATGACCGGGTGGAGGAATTCGATGTGGTGGTGATCATCCGTGGTGGTGGAGCACAAACGGATCTGGATTGTTTCGACGATTACGATCTTTGTGCACATATTGCCCAATTTCCACTTCCGGTGCTCACCGGAATTGGACATGAACGGGATGAGACCATTGCTGATTTGGTGGCGCATACCAAACTGAAGACACCGACGGCTGTAGCAGAATTCCTGATTGAAGGCTTCCGAAGCTATGAAGAAAATGTGCTCAATCTGGTCAATACCATCAGCCAGAATGCTGCCCAACGCCTTCAACAGGACAAGGACAAACTCCAGTTTCTAAGTAATAAGTTGCAGATTTCAGCAACGGGGCATATCCGGGCGCAGGAAAAGTATCTGGAGCAATTATACCGCATCATTCCACAGAAAGCAGGATTGAGTCTCCAAAAGGAAAACCTGATACTGGAAAGCCTCAGGGATCGGCTTAAAAAAGCGCCAAAGCTGATTATCGAAAAAGAAGAACAAAAATTAGCGTGGTTACAAAAAAACATACAACTACTCGATCCTAAAAAATTACTAAAACGCGGCTATTCTATGACCACCTTTGGTGGAAAAGTGCTCTCTGAGCAAAATAAACCAGAGAAAGGTGATGTCATTCAAACCCGAACAGCCAATTATACCATTGAAAGTACAGTGAATTAAAATATGGAAACACAAAGCTATAAATCCGCCCTGGAAGAACTGGAAGGGATTGTCCAGAAAATGGAACAAGAAAATCCGGAAGTCGATGAATTGGCCGGCATGGTAGAACGAGCGGCCACCCTCTTAAAATTTTGCCAGTCCAAGCTTAGAGGCTCTGAAGAAAAATTGAATAAGGCGTTGGAAAAATTGAATGAAGATCCGGAAGAGGACTGACAATTCTCCAATTAACCCGAATTATTCACCGCTAAATTTACCTGCTAAGCATAAGTGGCTTACTTTCGGTTTATTATAATTTATTTTCTTTAATTTATAATAGCCCAAACTGGAGCAGGCTTGCTTTCTACTCATTCATCTGTTTCGTTGGAAAAAACTCGAAATAGGAAAAATTTCTTCATTTTTTCCGCCTTACAGCTAAACGAGGATTTAATCATGAAAAATCCGGGTTAAACCATCCCCTCACAAAATTTTGGGGACAAAAAAAAGGCGAAATGCGGGATTACTCCACATTTCGCCTTTTTCTGGTTTAAGCTTTAAAATTTACAAAATAATACCTGCCATTGTTCCGGTCATCAAACAAGCCAGAGAAGCCGCTAATAAAGCCAACAAACCCAACTTTGACAGGTTTGCTTGCTGAGATGGCGCTAATGCCCCAATACCTCCTACCTGAATCGCAATGGAGGAGAAGTTGGAAAATCCGCACAAGGCATAAGTGGAGATAATAATCGCACGGGAGCTTAAGTCTCCAGCGGCCTTCAACTCCGACAAATTACTGTAAGCAACAAATTCATTAATGGCCGTTTTTTGTCCTAATAAAGAACCCACCAATAAAGACTCACTCCATTCCACCCCCATAATATAGGCAAATACGCGAAAAACCTGACCGAATAAATATTCTAAAGAAAGTCCTTCAAAAGCTCCACTAGTACTTTCTTTGATCATCATATTCAAAGAAATCCACACATCTTCATCTGAAGTATAACCGATCCATTCTCCTAAAAGGTCGGTGAACATATAGTTGATCGCTGCAATAATGGCAATAAAGGACAACAACATCGCCCCTACATTCATCGCCAGGCCTAAACCATCTGAAGTCCCTCTGGAAACGGCATCGATGATATTCACCCCCACAGATTCCGGATTTACTTTCATTTCCGTATCAATCTGATCATGATGCTCTTCAGGAAATAAAATTTTGGCCATCACCACGGCCGCAGGCGCATTCATTACTGAGGCCGAAAGTAAGTAGGATGCGAATCTTGCCTGCTCCACCGGATCAGAACCTCCCAAAAACTTCACATAACCCGCTAAAACACCACCTGCAATAGTCGCCATTCCTCCGGTCATCAAACACATCAACTCAGATTTGGTCATTCCGGCAATGAAAGGCTTCACCAATAAAGGCGCTTCTGTCTGCCCTAAGAAAATATTACCGGCAACGGATAAACTCTCCGCACCGGAAAGGCGCATGGTCTTCTTCATCACCCAGGCCAATACCCAGACAATCTTTTGAAGAATCCCTAAATAATACAAACCAGTGGAAACCGCAGAGAAAAATACGATGGTGGTCAGTACCTGAAAAACGAAGATAAAACCGGAACTGTCTACATCTGCCAAGGGGCCAAAGAGGAAACCCGCTCCTGCTTCTGTAAAACCAAGGAAGGTCACGAAGCCTTCACTAACGGACTCAAAGCCACTTTTTACGAAAGGAACTTGGGTGATTAATACCCCAATCACAATTTGTAATAATATCCCTGATCCTACTAGTCGCCAATCAATCGCTTTTCGATTACGTGAAAAAGCAACCGCCACTCCGAGAATGATCAGTACACCAACGAAACCCCGTACAATTTCCATCAAATAATATAATTTTTCGGCAAAGGTAATTTATTCTATGGCACAAAAAAAGCCTACTACAGAATAGTAAGCTTTTTCTAAGAACTTTTTAATTAAAATCATTGTCGCTTATTAATCTCGTCGCGAATTTCAGCAGCTTTTTCATAATCCTCATCCATAATGGCCTTCTCCAGCATTTCATTTAGCTTGGCTAAAGAAGTATTTTTCAATTTGGAGGAACCACCGCTACTTCTGGAAACACTTCCGGAGCTTGGTGGTACCGGATCTGCTTTACTGGTAGGATTGTCTGCCGGTGCAAAAGAAGACAAGTCCTCCGCCTTTTCAGCGGGCTTACCTTCGTCCTCTTCTTCATCAGTCAGTACAATTCCTGCTTCTCCTAAAATACGCTCATAGGTATAAATAGGGGCTGAAAATCGCAAGCCAATCGCTATGGCATCCGAAGGACGCGCATCAATCTCGATATTTTTCAAGCCATCATTGCAGACAATCTTGGCGTAAAACACCCCTTCCCGCAAATCAGAAATCAGGATTTCCACCACCGTAAAATTAAACGCATAACCGATTGATTTAAACAAATCATGCGTCATCGGACGGTTAGGAATAATTTTTTCAATTTCAATGGCTATGGCCTGCGCCTCAAACATACCAATAATGATGGGCAACCTTCGGTTACCACTTTCTTCTCCCAAAACCAGGGCAAAAGAACCTGACTGGGACTGGCTGGAGGAAAGACCTAAGATGTCGAGTTTGATTTTATCCAAAATAATCTAGCTTTTGACCGCCTTTATCGCTTCAGTAAGCTTAGGGAGTACTTCAAATGCATCACCAACGATACCGTAATCTGCCGCTTTGAAAAATGGCGCTTCCGGATCCTTGTTAATGACTACAATACATTTTGACGAGTTTACCCCTGCAAGATGCTGAATTGCACCCGAAATACCAACAGCAATGTACAAATTAGGGCTTACTTTTATTCCTGTTTGTCCAACATGTTCGTGATGAGGACGCCAATCCATGTCGGATACCGGCTTGCTACAGCCTGTAGCGGCTCCTAAACTACTGGCTAAATCCTCAATAATCCCCCAATTCTCCGGGCCTTTCAATCCTCGTCCACCGCTAACCACAATTTCTGCTTCCGGAAGTAAAACATCCCCCTCCTGCTTGTGAGTTTCCAATACTTTTAATACAAAATCTCCATCAGAAAGGCTTACTGCTACCTCCTCTACCACGGCTTCTCCTCCATCGGTTTTCAATTCCACGGCATTTTTCTTTACCACCAATACACGTTTATCCGCCTCTACATTCAGGGTTTCAAAAGCTTTTCCGGTGAAAATTCCGCGTTTAACCTTGAATTGCCCACCTTCAACGACCGGCAATTCAATCACATTAGACACGATGGCCGCGCCTGCTTTTACCGCCGCTCTGGCGCCCGCGGGAGTTGCTAAAGCAGATTGCGCCAACACCAAAGTGGTGGCACCGGTTTGCTCAAACACCTGCGAAATCGCAGAAGCATAAGCCATAATACTCGGCGTGTTTAATCTTTCTTCCTTGGCATGCAGGATTTTACTCGCTCCCGCCATGCCTAAAGCGCCCAATTGGGAATCTTCCACCAGCCCTAATACTAAAGCGGTAACTGCGCTTCCTTCCTGCTTGGCAATTCCGGCACCAAAGGAAACGGCCTCCAATGAGCTTTTCTTTATATTTCCGTTATCTGATTCTATAAATACTAATACAGACATAATAATTGATTCTAATTTGAAGTTTGGGTTGTTTGGTTGTTGTTCTGAAAGGCGGGTTTATAATACTTTGGCTTCATTTTGTAGCATCTTCACCAGTTCATTCACCTCTTCCTGTGCCACAATTTTCACAGCGCCTTTAGCTGCTGGTAATTCATAATCCACCAGCCTCACCTGTTTTTCTCCTCCAACAGGCTCCACTACGTTTAGCGGCTTGGTACGTGCGGTCATAATACCGCGCATATTAGGAATTTTCCATTCCGCTATCGGCTCCTGACAACCCGCCACAAAAGGCAAATCAATCTGAATGGTCTGCTTCCCTCCTTCAATCTCCCGATCCATGGTGGCGGTATTGCCTTCCACTTCCAGACGCATTACAGGAGAAACTGACACAATGCCCAGCATTTCTCCAACCAAAGCGTGTACTACCCCGCTGTTAAAATCAATGGATTCTCTTCCCATCAGAATCAGGTCATAGCCTTCTTTGGCTACCTCCGCAATTTGACTGGCTACAAAGAAAGAATCGGTAGGTTCGGCATTTACCCGAATGGCCTCATCCGCACCAATGGCCAGGGCTTTTCGAATGGTGGGCTCAGATTCAGCCGTTCCTACGTTCAAAACGGTCACCGAGCCACCATGTGCCTCTTTCAACTCTACGGCTCTGGCCAGGGCGTAATCATCATAAGGTCCGATGATATACTGCACTCCACTGCTGTCAAATTTGGTATTATTGTCAGTAAAGGCAATCTTTGACGTCGTATCTGGGACGTGGGTAATACATACTAGGATTTTCATAAAATCGGGTGATTTATGGGTTAAAGTTTATTTGAGATTTTGATTGTTTCAATAAAAAGAAGCGTATGTCAAAATTCACACCTATGGAAACGAAATGACGAATAGGAAGATAAAAAAAATCACTCGTTTTTTAAGCTCAAATTTATCCACGCAAGCTCATTTACTTTAATTTATTAAAAAATTTTTAAATAAAACTAATTTTCAGATATGAGTTTCGATCGGTTAGCGCAATTAATTGCCTTCAAAGAGGAGGATCCAAGTGATCCGTTTATCTGGTATTCAATTGCCTTAGAGTATACGAAATCCGACCTGCAAAAGGCTAAAAATCACTTTGAACACTTATTAAAAAATCACAAAAATTACCTGCCTACCTATTATCATGCAGCAAAATTATATATAGAACTGGAACTGCTGGAAGAGGCGAAAACCACTTATGAAGAAGGTATTGCACTGGCCAAAAATCAAGGGGATGACTTTGCGCTTAGGGAACTGCAAAATGCCTATCAGAATTTTCTATTTGAAGAGTACGACGAAGAATAGTTTTTTGCTTTTAAAGCCGAATGAAGCCGGCTTAAAGACTCGTTCAGCTACAAGGAAGGAAAATAAAGGAATAGTTTCCTGTTTCGGGTATTTTCCAAAGAAGGAGAGGAAAGCACGATTAACCAGATTAGGACTACTTTAAAACCAGAAACAACAGCCTAAGGACAAGCTCTCTTAACTAGAGGGATTGAATCTGAGGGTGAATCATTTGGTTTAAACCAGATCCTGAAGGAGAAATTTATGTGCTGTCATTTTTTTGGGAGAAAAGGCATTGGAAAAATTTTCGGTTCCCTCCTATTTTCTTCAAACAGAAGAAGAAGGATTTAAGGCAGATATATTCAGATAATAAAAATGGTCAAATAATCAACCTTTTTTATTAGCATTCTATTGCGTTATTTTGCCGTCCGAAAAATTAAGAATTTCAAAAGGGAGAGTATATAATGCACATTGCAGTAGCAGGAAATATAGGTTCAGGCAAAACCACCCTGACCAAAAAATTAGCAAAACACTACCACTGGACTCCACAATTTGAATCCGTGGATGACAACCCGTATTTGAGTGATTTTTATGCGGATATGTCCCAATGGTCATTTCACTTGCAGGTCTATTTTTTAAGCAAGCGTTATGAGCAGATTCTGGATATTCGCGAAGGCGGAAAATCCATTATTCAGGATCGTACCATCTATGAGGACGCCTATATTTTCGCCCGTAGCCTGCACGAAGGTGGAAACTTAAATGAGCGTGATTATGCCAACTATATGGACCTGTTTCAGGCCATGACACGCTATATTCAGGCACCTGACCTGCTGATTTATTTGAAGGCGGATATTCCAAAGCTGGTAGATCAGATTACGAAAAGAGGAAGGGATTACGAAAACTCTATTCGCATAGACTATTTGCAGTCGTTGAATAATTATTACAATTCATGGATTGACAATTATGATGCGGGCCGACTTTTAGTAATCGATGTAAATGAAATGGATTACGAAAACCGTGTGGAAGACTTTGCACAGGTAGTGGACAAAATTGATGTAGAATTAAACGGTTTATTCTCCTAACATTTATTTACCCATGCATATTGCAGTTGCAGGAAATATAGGCTCAGGCAAAACCACCCTTTGCAATAAACTGGCCCACCATTACGGGTGGACGGCAGAATTTGAACCGGTGGACGACAACCCCTATCTGAGTGATTTTTATGATGATATGGAGCGATGGGCCTTCCATTTGGAATTGTACTTCTTGAAGAGCCGATTCAAGCAAGCCGTTGACATCAAGGAAAGAATCAGCACGACCGTCCAGGACAGAACCATTGATGAGGGGGTGAATATTTTCGCTAAGAATTTATTTGATTCAGGTGTTTTAAACCAGCGAGACTGGGATAATTATCTGGCCGTTTACCAGCATATGAAACGCTTTATTCAGCCACCGGATTTGATGATATATCTGAAGGCAGACATTTCCAAATTGGTGAAGCAAATTCAGAAAAGAGGAAGGGATTACGAACAAAGCATCCCGCTTCAATATTTGGAAAGCCTGAATAAAAATTATGAGGAATGGATCAGTCAATACAGTGATTCCAAGCTTTTGATTTTTAACGTAAATGAGATGGATTATGAAAATAAGCCAGAGGATTTCGCCAAAATCACCCAGGCCATTGATGTGGAGTTTCATGGGCTATTCTCCTAATGTTAGCTTACATTTCAGCACAAAAAAGCCGATTTCCAAACTGTAGAAATCGGCTTTTTTATGTCCTTATCCCGGATTATTCATGCTTTAACCCGGATTATTCATGCTTAAATCCTCGTTTAGCTGCTAGGCGGGAAAATGAAGGAATAGTTTCCTATTTCGAGTTTTTCCCAAGGAAGCAGATGAATGAGGAGAAAGCAAGCATACCCAAATTTGAGCTATTGAAAATTCGATAGCGTTAACCGTAAAACACCTGATAACAAAACACTTATAGTGAACCACTAAATCTAACGGTGAATAATTCGGGTTATATTTTAAAAAGATCATCCGGTGCGGGAGCAGGATTGCTTTCTCCCCAGCCTCTTTTCACCAGCTTGGCGATCTTCTCAGCATGTACTTCTTTACCCAAAAGCAGGATACTTCCCAAAGGCTGCAACTTTTTATCCATCATCACGGATTGGTAAATACTCACCCGCTGCAGATTGTAAAAATGCCCGTGAGCAGCAACATCCGTTAGTAATGCCGTCCATGCCCGTAATTTCCATGCAGGCGCACCATTACCAAAAAAGTCCCCACCAGTGGCTGCTTTTCCAAAATATTGCTCTGCCAGCTTATTGGTCCACTGTTCAGGACCTAAACCTAACTTCAGGCATTCCTTTTCCTTCTGGCGGCAATTCCTGGCAAATGCTTTTGCATCCAATTCCGGCATCTTTTCCCCATACCATTTGGAGCGATAAGTCTGCATGCGATATCGGTTATAATCCAAAGGAGTGTCAATCAACAAGGCCTTTCTGTTGGCCGTCCACAATGTGATTTCCTTTGGCACATAAATACGCGCTGAAACGCCCCCCATCTCCCTGAATAGCTCCTCCAGCATTTCATAATTTTTCCACTTTCGCAACAAGGCTTCCGACAGTGGCAAGGTCTGTGGCCGGACCAACAGATGCTCTTCCATCCATTGGTAAAAAATCTTACTACTTCTGTCCATCTTCAGTTTGGCTGCTGTCCGTTTCGTCTTCCTGTAATTGTTCTTTTATTCGCTCTTTCAATTGTCCCTTTGAGCCGGGCCAGGTGGTGCGGGTGGAAATATCATAGCTCACCCACAACAAGGCCGCAAAAAACAAAATGGCAAAGACGATAAAAATGATTTTGGAGCGTTTCATCTTATTGGGCTAAAATGGTAAACTCAACTCTTCTATTTAATTTTCTGGTTTCTTCCCGCTTATTATCTGCTACAGGCTTGGCTGATCCATAACCTTTGGCCTCTACACGCTTTTTCTTTATGCCCTTCTCCACCAGATAAGCTTTAATGGATTCCGCTCTTTGCAAGGACAATTTACGATTGGCATCCGTGCTTCCACGGTTATCCGTATGCCCAGCCACTTCAATCACCATATTCGGATTCTCACTTAGCAACTCATACATTTTATCCAGCTGCGCATCTCCACCTTCCAGCATAATGGCCGTTCCCCTTTGGAATAAGATATTATCCAGGCGGACGTTCATCCCCACCTCTAAAGGCTTTAATTTAAACCTGTAGGCAGAGGCGGCTTCCTCCACCAGTTCATTCACCGCTTGTTCTATCCCCCAATAGCCTTCCGACTTAATCCTGAATTCTTTCAAACGCTTTCCCTGAGGCAGCGGCACAGATTCATGACCATGTGGAATAATGATCTGCGCAAGGCTGTCTTCCAAAACCGCTTCCACTTCAGCAGCGATTAATTCATTACTATTTTCATCAACCACCCATAACTGCAAATATCTTCGGCCCAATACTTCCTTAACCTCCGGCACTGCTGACACTTTCAGGCTATCGGAAATTTCCGTAGTAATGGTCGCTTCCTCCACCTGAATTTCAGCCTGCGCCACCACTTCCTGTGGCTCCGGGAAGGTATAAACCTTTAAATCGCCATAACCATTCGAATCCTGAGTGGAGACATACAGTCCTTGCTTGCCTTCATTGATAATGCGGAAATAGGTTTCTTTCCCCTTGGTATTAACTTCGGGACCCAGATTCTCCGGCTTTGACCAGGCGGTGAAACTATCATCCAAACGCTCAGAACGGAAAAGATCAAAACTTCCCGCTCCCCCATATCCGTTAGAAGCAAAATACAGGGTTTTATTATCAGGAGCTAAATAGGGAGACACTTCCTGAAAGGCGGAATTGATCACAGAACCCAAATTTTTCGGATCGCCATAACTCCCATTGCCCTTCCTGAACAAAACATATAAATCCTCTGCTCCCCGACTATTAAAAGACTCAATCGACAGGAACATCACCTTGCCATCAGCACTTAGAGCACCGGAAATTTCTTTGGAAGCATTTTTGAAATAAGGCAATTCCAGGGCTCTTGGAGCGGACCAGGCTCCACCTTCCAACTGACTCACTGAAATTCCCGTGCGCCCATCCTGACGGTAGGCATCATTTACAAACATGGTTTTTCCGTCTGCACTCAGGCCCAGAATCTCATTGCGTTGCTCATTATTCACCCGGCCTTTCAATAAAACAGGAGCTGTCCAGCTGCCGTTGGCCATGCGCTCCGACTGCCAGATATCACCCTTATCTTTCTTCCCACCTGCATTCTCAGGATGAGAAGCACGCACAAAATATAAAATCTGCCCATCCGGCGACAGTACCGGAGCACGCTCATCTACTATGGAATTTATTTCCTCATTCAGCGGGCCCTGCTGCCAATTTTGAGCATTAGCAAAAGTGGCTGCGGTTATCGTTAAACCAATGGTTAAAAGTGTATTTTTAAAAAGCATTATCCAAAC
The DNA here is from genome assembly GCF_036244895.1 of Persicobacter diffluens. Lineage (NCBI taxonomy): Bacteria > Pseudomonadati > Bacteroidota > Cytophagia > Cytophagales > Persicobacteraceae > Persicobacter > Persicobacter diffluens. Next base: position 1,663,133 of record NZ_BQKE01000001.1, on the reverse strand, counting down.
ATTCAATTTTCAAGGAAAAAATACCAAATCTATAGGTTGATTTTGGGCCTTAACCAAAATTAAGAAAGCCTGTTGAATTCCCCTATTTTATCTCCACATCTATCGCACGTCCACTTAATCTTCTTTCAAAGGGAGACTGACAGGTTGAAATCATCAGTTTATATTTTCCTGCTTCCGCAGGCATTTTGATATGCACAGATTGAAGGCGCTGTTCGCCTTGTCTCCAGTTTAATTGCTCCAGAGGAATCGGCTGCTGCGCTACCGGAACTATTTTTCCTTCTTTCCAAAAGGTAGGCAATAAGGCCGGAGACGCCCCTTCCAAATCCAAATGGTATTGAACGGCTCGGTCAAATTTATTCGTCAGTAAAACCTCCAGTTTCACCTCTTGCCCGGCAGAATAAGTAGGCGCCGGACTTTGGATTTCACTCCAAATTTTCCCCAGAGATTGAAAATCATCCATTATTCCCACACTCACTTTACCATTAGGCGTATCAAAGGATTGCATTTGAGGAAGCTGCCCTTCATAGCCCACCAATGCGATGGATTTCCCCTGAAGGCTGTCCAGCATGGGCCAAAGATCGTACTGGTGTTTGCGGTAATTCACCTGTGTAAGGCAAGCCACGGGAGCGCCATCTGTATAAAAACCGAATTGAGAAGGTTTTTGAAATCCGTTCACGAAAACCACCGGACGACCTTGTGCCACTTCCTGTATCCTTTCAGACCATTCCTCGCGTTCCTTAAACATTTTCAATGCCGGCAAACTGTACCATGGACCTGCCGGAATGGCAAGCAACAAACGAGCAGTCATCAGCAAAACTAAACTGACCACAAACAAATTTTTAAACCACTTGTATTCTCCCACTGATAAATATTGAATCCCTCGGGGCGCCAATAAAACCAATGGAATCGTCGCCACCAATGTCCAGTGTGCTTCTACCCAACCTTTAAAAGAGGAAATAAAGAAAAATAGGACAATCCCGAATAAATTCACCAACAAGGCGCGATCAAAATCGCCTTCCAATTTCACTTTAAGCGCGGCCTTAAATAAGAAATAAGCCGTCAATGGCCCAAAGACCACCCACTCATTCAGCAAATACATATAGGTATTCGCTATTTTATAGGGCTCCTTAGAGCGGTCAAATAAATGATACTGGATAGATGGGAATTCATTGGAAATTTGCCAGTAAATATGCGGCGTCAACAATAAAACGGAAAGCACAGCCGTCACCCAAAAGCTTGGTCTTGTTAATAACTTCCAATTGGCCAGCAAGCTGAAAAACACCAACAATACCGCATGGTATTTACTATAAAACATCAGGGCGATGACTATTGCAAGCAACAACACATTTTTCCAGCTGTCTTCCTGATAATAGCGCTTCAGCGCATGAAAATACAGCACACCAAAGAAAAACAAAGGCACATCCGGCGTGGTCACAAAGCCATAAATGTGAATCAACGGAACAGAGGCCACCACCATACAAAAGTGAGCAAATTTCACCTGATAAGGCTGGACCAATTCCCACAACAGGTAAATGGCAGTCGTACTCATGAGCACCGTCATCAGACGCAAACCTAATGTACCACTGAAAAACCCTTTACCGATTTTTATGATAAGCGCAACCATGGGGGGATGATCGAAATACCCCCAATCCATCCAACGGGACCACATCCAGTAATAGGCTTCATCTTCATGCACGCCTACGGCCCAGGCCTGAAGTAAATTAATGATCAACCAGGCTACCAAGAAGATTAGCAGCCCCTGAGACCGGGTATTAGATTTATCGAAAAGGCTCATTTACAGGGTAGACGAAAAAGTAAAGTAATAATTCACAAAGAAATTCCACAAAGTCACCACACCCACTGCGAAAACTTTAGAGATATAAAAATTGATCTTAAAACGATCATTACAAATATAAATAATGATATTATTCAACACCAATCCGATCACACTAACACCAATAAACTGAGAGTATTGCATTAATATTTGCGGATCATGACTTTCAAAAGTCCAAATGCGGTTCAGCATATAATTACTGGAAGCCGCCACCATAAAGCCCGTACTGTTGGCCACATACTTATGCCACTTCAAACGTTCTTTGGTGAAATAGGTAATGCCGAAATCTATAAAAAGTCCTGAGAAGCCCACCACTCCGAATTTGAGTAGCTTCATGAATAATTCTTTCATATCAAATTGCCAATGCGCATAAGGGGGCAAAAATAAGCAAATCCGCTAAACCCCGTAACCAAAAGCCAAAAAAAACCTCTGAGGGGACATTCCCGCTCAGAGGTTTTTAATTTAGTTAGCGCCTTCTTTTTGATAAATTTCGATGAACTTCGTGATATTCTCCGCCGCTATCTTTTTGGCAATGATTTTCTTATCCTTATCCAAAATATAAATGATGGGCGTAGTTCGAATATCATAATCGTAGCGGAAATTACTTTGCACATAAGGATCCTCCCCATTGATCCAGTCCATTTGCTTTTCTACTACGTATTTCAACCATTTTTCCGTATCCGTAGTCGTATTCACTCCCCAAAATTCAACGCCCTGATCTCGCAGTTCATGAAAGGCCTCCAATACTTTCGGGGTTTCTTTCTTACAATGCCCGCATTCCGGATCATAGAAAAACAGCACCGTAAAAGGTGCGGAATGGTCCGCCATATTCAACTCATTCCCCTCCGGATCTCTCAACACTAAATCAGGCGCCCTCTCTCCAATCAAATTCGGCTTCAACTGATTTACCCGCTCCTCGATTTTTGAAATGGTTTCCTCCTCTGCCCAAGTCGCCTGACCGGACAAATAATAGCGCTCCGCCAGCTTCACAAAAACATTCTCGGCCCCGATGCGCTTGCCCATTTCAAACTGATTGGACAAATTCACCACCATATATCTGAAAGTCTCCTCATCGCCTTTCGACAATTCAATCAACCTAACGGCCGAATCAAACAAAGAATCCGGCTGCGGATAGGTCAGTTTCTCCATATATTCCTCCACTTTTGGTGCATAGAATTGAGTTCTGAGCAAGGCCGGATCGCTCAGGTCAAAATTATCCCAAAAATGAGATCGGTAATAAATCACCCGCTCCAGCTGACTCCCAAGCGAGGCCGGTACCTCCGGTCGTTTGGTTGCCTTAATAATCTTGGCGGTCATGGATTCCGGATGTTGGGTCAGTACCGCTGACTGTCTTGCCTTCACATCTTGGTCCAATTGCATCAATTGCTCCTGAAAGGCCTTTTGCTGATCAGTGGCTCCCTCCGGCAGGGCCTGCAGCTGTTGCTGAATCTGCTGCGCTTTATTATTCTGGCTGGTGATGAAATGCTCATAGCCAATAAAAAGCTCATTTTTAGGAGAATGCTGAATATCCATATGTCCCGTCAGGTCCAGGGTATCGGTCTTCAGCGCAAAAGCCTGCTCGTCCGGCACCATTTGAAAATAAACCCCTTCCGGATGATAAATAAAATAAATCCCCTCTTTTAAGGGCTCTTCTCCCTTAAATTGGTAATGCCCCACACCGGATATATCTGCTAAAATACTTGCAGTATCCTTGACGTACTGTTTTTCTCCAAAGTAATAGCCCAAATACATTTCAGGAAGGGCCACGCCCTTAATCTGAAGATCTATTTCGTACCCCTGCCCCTTCACCACATAGCTAAAAAACATCATCACCCCTAATAGCCAATGTGCTTTATTCCTTAAAAACATAAGTTAATGTCTAAATAATTGAACTGTTTGATTTTTCTGACACCACTCCCCCTCACCTTCCTGACTTGCACGCTCCCAAAGTGGTTAAGTTTCAAATATTATAAATAATGCCGATTTGACCAACGAATATGAAGACGACAATTGACAATTTGCTCTTTTTAGGGAGCCTTCCGACCGACAATCAACAGGTAAAAACCAAATTCTGGGTTTGTAATCTGGTAAATTATTTTTGTCTGATCGCCTGCCTGATTTTTGGAAGCCTGGCGCTTTTCACCGCCCCTTCCCTATTGATTTTACTCGGAGGAAGCTGTCTGGTATACCTGACTTCCCTGACCCTAAACAAACTCCGGCTCAATCATATTGCACGAATTATTACCGCCATCTTCCCCTCCTCTTTCACCACAGTGGCCATTAGCCTGATTACTCCTCTGGGACAAAATCCGGTACCTTCCTTATTCCTCACGATGACCGCTATGATTATTTTACCCTGGGTATTATTTGATCTCTCAGAAAAAAAACCACTTTGGTGGGCCACAGCCATCAATATCGCTCACCTCTTCGCCCTGCTTTATATGGCGCCTCTTTTCGAAATGAGCTCTTTTATGGGTTACGAAACTACTTCACTTGAATATTTCATTAATACGATTGGTGGGGTGATGATGATCATTGCCCTGACATTTGTCAATAAAAAGGTGCAACGCAATCTTCAGTTGAGCGCTCAGAAAATGATCCATAAAATGGAAGTAAGCCAGAAAGATTTACAATCGAAATCGGAGCAATTACAAGCCTATGTCGCGCAGGTAGAGACACAAAAAGAAGAAGACAAAAAAAGGCAATGGATAACCGAAGGCATTGCGGCCATAGATCATCTGCTCAGGACCACCGATGGGGCGGAAAATCAGCAGGACCAACTTTTGAGTGCAATCGTCCAATACACCAACAGCATGCAGGGTGCGATTTACCATATTGACCAACTCCATGGAAAAACCCAAATAAACATGGTCGCCTGCTATGCCTTCAATCGAAAAAAATACCTGCACAAGTCCTATACCGATCGGGAAGGCCTGGTGGGTCAGTGCTATCTGGAGGCTCAGGAAATTTACCTTACAGAAATCCCTTCCAATTATTTTAGTATCAAATCAGGACTGGGAGACGCACCGCCGACTTCCATCATCCTGATGCCGATGAAATACAATGAAGAGGTGGTAGGAATACTCGAATTAGCGGCCCTACACCCCTATCCAAAACATTATTTCGAGTATTTAAAGGGCATATGTAATAATCTCGGCGCTCATCTGATCAACCTGAACATCAACAAACAAACCAAAAAACTATTGGAATCCAGTAATCTACAAACCGAACAATTGCAGGCACAGGAAGAAGAAATGCGGCAAAACATGGAAGAGTTGGCCGCTACACACGAACAAATGACCCGCATGCAGGCCGATCAGGAAAACCACCATCAAAAACAAATCGATCGTTTCAATCTGCATTTTTCAATACTGCTGGAATGTCATGGTATTAGCGGAGAAAGAATCTTGCTATTGAGCCAAAGTGGCGATATTTTATGGCTGAGTCCATTGATTATAAAAGATTGTAATAAAAAAAATCACAGTGGGCAAAACATCCGGAAGATGGCTTTAGCGGAGACGCCCTCCTATTTCCACATGATCAAAGCGGAAATTTTGGCTGAAGACCACATCAACAACAATCCAAAACAATGGCAGCTGAACAAAAAGGTGATTTCCGGAGGTCAACAAAAGCTACTCGCCTATAACATTTCCAACCAAGTGGCAGCCGCCCGAAATACGCATGCTAAAAAATCACAATAAACCATCAGAAATAAGAGAGTTTCCTGATTCTTTAAAATTATTAATCTATCAATAATTCACCCTATCCTGAGTAATATTCCACTAAATCCCAAATGGTTAAAAGGAAGATCCCAAATACAAGCCGGTTTGAGGAGTTTAAATGTCATTTGCCATTGCCGCATAAACTATTAAATTGATGGCTGTAATAATGAAAAGAAACAAACACAGAGATAAGAAATATGACATTTTCAAGAATTAAAGGTGTAGGACACTATGTTCCCGAAAATGTGGTGACAAATGATAATTTGGCTGCCCAAATGGACACTTCGGACCAGTGGATTCAGGAACGTACCGGTATTAAAAGCAGAAGATTTTTTGATCCGGAAAAAGATACCTGTTCCAATATGGCAACCCGTGCATCAAAAATGGCATTGGAGCGCGCTGGCATCGCCATTCAGGAGGTAGACATGATCGTTTTCGCGACCATCACCCCGGATTACTTTTTTCCGGGCTCCGGCGTTTTAATGCAAAGAGAATTGGGCCTTCATGAAAAAACCATCCCGGCGATTGATATCCGAAATGCCTGCTCCGGTTTTATCTACGGTCTGTCGGTGGCAGATCAGTTCATCAAAACCGGCATGTATAAAACGGTATTAGTGGTAGGTGCCGAAATCCAGTCCTCTGCTTTAGAAATGTCGGACCGTGGTAGGAATGTTTCGGTTATTTTTGGCGATGGAGCAGGAGCGGCCGTCATTCAGGCCGAAGAGGGAGCAAGCGGTCAGGGCATTCTTTCCACGCATTTGCATGCCGATGGCACGCATGCGGAGGAGTTATTTGGGAAGGACCCGGGCTCCAGCCGACATCCGGATCAGAGACTGAACCAAGAAGTGATAGAGAGTATGAGCATCCGCCCACATATGAATGGCAATGTCGTCTTCAAACACGCGGTGGTGAGATTTATGGAAGTGATTGGGGAAGCCCTAAAAGCTAATCAAATGACGCCGGATCAGATTGATCTCCTGGTGCCACATCAGGCCAATTTGAGAATCAGTAATTTCATTCAACAAAAAATGAAATTACCGGAAGAAAAAGTATACAACAACATTATGCGCTACGGTAACACCACAGCAGCTTCTATTCCGATTGCTTTGAGTGAGGCTTGGGAGGAAGGAAAAGTGAAAGATGGAGACTTGATCTGCCTGGCCGCCTTTGGCTCCGGATTTACCTGGGCATCCGCTTTAATTCGCTGGTAAATCGATGATAACAGCCATATAAGCACCACACTAGTGGTGCTTTTTTTGTACTTGTACCGGCTTGGCATTGCTTTCCAAGCCATATTGACCAAAAGATTGCAGTAAATTTTGAACTCCTTTTTCGACCGCGGCATACCCCTGAAGATCACCTCCGTTGTTGTCAATTTCCAACAATAACTGGTCAGCATCCAACTGAATAAGGGTGGAACGGATATTATCTACCGCTTCAATTCGGGAAAAATAGTCCTCCGTACTAAGGGCTTTGCGGTATCGATGCAAAAATTTCTTTAATTTCAGTTCATGCTGCCCATAAAGCGGAAGAGTTTGTACGCCTAAGGCATCCCTTTTGGAATAATGTGCATTGATCTTTTTGGCCAGCGCAGCAGACTTTTTAAAGGTGGCATTTTTAAATAACACATGATCACCGATGGCCGATAATAAATCCTTTGGCCTAAATGGTTTGATCAATAACTGCTGAATACCCTTTACAGGCCTTACCCCTTCATACCAATCCACCAAAGCGGTAATGGCTACCACCGGGATTTGCTTAAAATAAGCATGCTCGGATTGCCGGAGCATCTCCATCAATTCCCAGCCATTTAATATGGGTAACTGCAGATCGAGAATAACCATCGAAAAAGGTTTTTCATTGAGCAATTTCAAACCCTGAAGGCCATTCTGGGCGACCACAACCTCTAAATTCCACCGCTTCATCCATTTTTTAAACACAATCACATTCACCGGATCATCTTCTATAAGCAAAATGGAACGATGCTCGAAATCACCTTTTTTCATATTGGCCAGCGGCCTGGGCAGTCCCTCTTCACTTCTTAGAAAGGGAATACACAGGGAAAATTTAACCCTGTCTTTCAAAAAACTGACCTCCATCTCGGCCCCAATTCCAGCTACCATTTTTTTATAGGTGTGAATAAGGTGCTCCTGACTTAGAGAGGAAGAATCAAAGCCTCCGGAAATATGGAAATTCAGCCATATATTCTTCTCCAGGCATTTCCCCACCCCCACTTCCATTTCAATCGCGTGATCCCCCGTGGTTTCGAGCAGATCGGTTACCTGCTGATGCACCAATTGATAAACCTTTAGCTTATCGCCAACCAAAAATTCCGGGATATCCGTATCCACCCAAGCTTTCACTTTAACCTGCTTCTGTTGGGCAACCGCTTTCAAATCCGCCATCCACTGATGTATGGTTTCCCTCGTAGAAAAAGAAGACATTTGCATCCCGCTATACAATACCATGTAACATTAATTCCTAATTCAAACATAATATGACCGTCTCTCAGCCAGATTACGCAACTAATATGGGTATAACAGGCAATTACTAATATTGTTATTCCTCCTTATTATTGAAAAAAGCGCAGAAGGATCAACGAGGAAGATGTAAGACCTACAGATGAAATTAAACATAAACAAGATGTAATATTAAATTTCAGCCATGCCATTAAAAATCACTAGCGAAATGGTAATTTACTAAGACAGTGGGGCTTTACGATTTTTAATAATTATTAAGTCAGTTTATTGTGCAGAATATAAAAAGTCCCCTAACTTTGTATCCCATAAGTACAGAAACAGCAGTTTATTTCTTATGGGTTCAGCAAAATACATCTTCGTTACCGGTGGGGTAACATCTTCTTTGGGAAAAGGAATTATCGCCGCTTCTTTGGCAAAATTATTACAGGCAAGAGGCTTGTCTGTCACTATTCAAAAATTCGATCCTTATCTAAATATTGATCCGGGAACACTGAATCCATACGAGCACGGCGAGTGTTACGTCACTCGGGATGGAGCGGAGACCGACCTTGACCTGGGACACTACGAACGTTTTCTTAACATTAAGACCTCTCAGGCAAATAATGTGACCACGGGTAGGATTTACCATAACGTGATCAATAAGGAACGTGAAGGAAAATACCTTGGAAAAACGGTACAGGTCATCCCTCATATCACCAATGAAATTAAGGAAAATTTCTATAAACTAGGCCAAACCGGCGAGTATGATGTCATCATCACAGAAATCGGTGGTTGCGTGGGTGATATTGAATCACTTCCATTTATTGAAGCCGTTCGTCAGGCAAAACTAGAATTGGGTTCCTCCAATGCTATGGTGATCCACCTGACGCTGATTCCGTATTTGAAAGCAGCAGGTGAATTAAAAACCAAACCAACGCAGCATTCGGTGAAGCAACTTTTGGAAGCCGGAATCCAGCCTGATGTTTTGGTTTGTCGTTCTGAGCATTCACTTCCTGATGATGTTCGTCGCAAGCTTTCTCTTTTCTGCAATGTGGAATATAAAAACGTAATTGAATCTTTGGATGCAGAGACCATTTACGATGTTCCGCTTTTGATGAGAAAAGAAAAGCTGGATGAGCGTGTTATTGAAAAATTACAATTGACTTATGACAGCGAACCGAAGCTGGAGCTTTGGAAAGATTTCCTGGGTCGATTGAAAAATCCTACGGCAGAAGTGAAAATTTCTTTGGTAGGAAAATATGTAGAACTTCACGATGCCTATAAATCCATCGTTGAATCTTTCATTCATGCGGGTGCAGAAAACGAAGCCAAAGTTCGCATCAACTGGGTAAGCGCAGAGTCTGTCAATAAAGATAATGTGGCTAACTTATTGGGTGATTCTGCCGGCGTATTGGTAGCACCAGGCTTTGGTGAGCGCGGTATTGACGGAAAAATCACAGCGATTCAATTTGTTCGTGAGAACAAAATTCCATTCTTTGGTATCTGTCTGGGAATGCAAATGGCGGTAGTGGAATTCGCCCGCAATGTTTTGGGCTGGGAAGATGCAGCATCTTCAGAGATGAATCCTCAGACCACTCACCCGGTAATTGACTTGATGGAAGGACAGGATTTATCCAACCTGGGCGGCACCATGCGTTTGGGGGCTTATGCCTGCGAGATCAAACCGGACACGAAAGCGGCAGAGGTTTATGGTAAACCGGTAGTCCGCGAGCGTCACCGTCATCGTTGGGAATTCAATAATAAATTCTTAGCGGATTTTGAAAAGGCCGGTATGATTGCCTCCGGCATTAACCCGGACTCTACACTGGTAGAAATGGTGGAAATTCCGGATCACCCTTGGTTTGTGGGCTCTCAGTTCCACCCGGAATTGAAATCTACCGTGATCAATCCATCTCCAATCTTTGTTTCATTTGTGAAAGCGGCCTTGGATTACCAGTCAAAAAACAAATAATAGCATTAATATAGCCTTTAAAAAACACCTCGATGGTTCATCGAGGTGTTTTTTTTCATTAAATTCGCGTTTCTTAAAATCGAAATAACCAGGATCAATTTTTAGAATTGACGTTTAATTATGGACAAAAATCAAGTAACAGGCTTAGTACTTATCTCTGCCCTACTTCTCGCCTACGGCTACTTTTTTGCGCCATCCGAAGAGGATTTAGCAAAACAGCAAGCCGCTGAAGCAGTAAAAGTCGAGCAGACGACTACTCAGCCTTCCCAACCTGCGGAAACGCCGGCACTTCCGGACTCCGTTCAAGCCCTTATCAACCAGCAAAAATTTGGCAATTTAGCAGAGGCCACTACCGGAACTGCCACTAATGCCACTTTAGAAAACGAAGACATTAAAGTGATTTTCTCTTCCAAAGGCGCAAGCATTGCTTCTGTGGAATTGAAAAAATATAAAACTTACGACCAAAAGCCTTTAATTCTTTTAGATGAGGAATCTTCTCAACTCAATCGTACGATTCAGTTTGAAGGTCGTAATGTAAACCTTTCGGAATTATACTTTTCCACTCCTCAGCTTAATGGCAACACCATTACTTTTAATTTGCCAGTGGGAAATGGTAGCATTCAGCAAAGCTACACCCTAGCGGAAGAAGGTTATACCTTAAACGCTGACACCAAATTAAACAATTTAGGGAGCTCCCTGAATTCACAAACCATTGCTTTTGACTGGACCAACCGACTCAAAAGAGTAGAGCCTGATTTGGATAGCCGGGCTGGTGCTCGTATGAACACCACTGCACATTATTACACTGCCGGTGGGGACTTCGAAGAGCTTTCCATGTCTTCCAGTGATAAAGAAATTGCTTCTCCGGCGGAACAAATCAGCTGGATTGCTTTTAAGCAGAAGTTTTTCACATCTTCTGTAATTCCATCGACTGCGGTAAAAGTTTCGGAAGTCAGTATTGAAACGCCTGCGAATGACAGCACGACGGTAAAAATTGGCCGCGCGACTTTTGACTACAATGCAGATCAGTCCATTGAATTCTTCTTTGGACCTAACCAGTACGATATCCTGAAAGAAGTAGCGCCTGGTTTTGACCAAAACCTCAACCTGGGCTGGTTCATTTTTAAGTATGTCAACAAATACATCATCATCAATATCTTCCACTTCTTTGAGAAATTCACCTCCAACTACGGATTGATCATCCTGATGCTGGTATTGGTGATTAAGATGTTGTTGTTCCCGATGACTTATAAGTCTTATCTGTCCATGGCAAAAATGCGGGTGTTGCAGCCGGAACTTGCTGAAATCAAAGAACAGCATCCGGACGACATGCAGAAACAACAATCCGCACAGATGGAATTGTACTCTAAAGCAGGCGTGAACCCACTAAGTGGTTGTATCCCGATGCTGCTTCAGATGCCTATTCTGTTTGCAATGTTCCGATTCTTCCCGAACTCCGTGGAATTACGTCAGGAATCTTTCCTTTGGGCACATGACCTATCCACTTTTGATAGTATTTTAGATCTTCCATTCTCAATTCCATTTTATGGAGATCACGTTTCCTTGTTCACCTTGTTGATGACGGTATCCACCATCCTTTACACCAAGGCAACGAACCAAAACACGAATTTGGAAGGACCTATGAAAAGCATTCAGTACATGATGCCGATCATGATGATTTTCTTCCTGAATGATTTCCCTGCTGGTTTGACGTACTACTACTTCCTGTCTAACATCATTACTTTTGGCCAGACTTACGCCATCCGTAAATTTGTAGATGACGATGCCATCCATGCAAAATTACAGGAAGCAAAAAAGAATGCCGGCAACCGCAAGAAAACCGGATTCCAGGCTCGTCTTCAGGAAGCCATGAAGCAATCTCAGGAAATGCAAAAGCAACGCACTGCTGACCAGAATAAGAAAAAGAAATAATTAAATATTAAACTATTGAAAAAAGCCCATCCAGTCGGATGGGCTTTTTTTTGACATTTTGCGCAAATATATGATAATCATCATGTTTGAGTCTAAGCAAAATTACATTAGAATAAAGCCTTAAATAATTGCAAATTTGGATAAATACATTGACCTTTACTCATATTGGTTAACCAAAACACACGCAAAGCCCTGATTGAAATAATACAAAATCAAGCGTAATGCAGACATCTATCATATTCTGAAACACAGATCAGCAGGAATAACAAATTTTCTTTGATCAAAATCATTTTTGGTCTGCCAAAAAACAGCGATTAATGGAATAATTTGTTACATTCGAAGCAAAATAGTCGATACCCGGCTTTTAAATAAAGAAACATTTGATTAACAATAAAAATAAGTTAAGCCCGTTATGAGTTTGATTGAGAAGATTAAGGAAAACGCAAAAAAGTACAATAAAAGAATCGTCCTACCTGAGGGCGAGGAAGAACGTACTTTGCAAGCAGCGGACCAAATTGCTGCCGAAGGTCTGGCACATATCATCCTAATTGGAAACCCGAATACCATTCAGGAAGAAGCCGGAAGATTAGGTTTAAACAATTTGGACAAGGTGACGATCATCGATCCTACCAATCATGACAAGAAACAGGCTTACACGGAATTATTACTAGATTTAAGAAAATCTAAAGGCTTGACCGAGGAACAAGCTTCCAAATTGGTTGAAAACCCATTATACCTGGCGACACTTATGATCAAAGCTGGTGATGCTGATGGGGAGGTTGCCGGCGCACAAAATGCCACTGGCGATGTATTGCGCCCTGCTTTCCAGGTCGTAAAAACCAAACCTGGTATTTCTGTTGTATCAGGAGCTTTTGTGATGATTTTACCAAATGACACCTATGGTCAGGATGGGCTAATGGTATTTGCGGATTGTGCCGTAACACCGAACCCGGACGCGAAGCAATTGGCGCAAATTGCGGTTTCTTCAGCGGAAACTGCGAAAGCGATTGCTAAAATCGATCCTAAAGTGGCCATGTTGTCTTTCTCTACTAAAGGTTCAGCAAAACACGAATTTGTAGACAAAGTAACGGAAGCTACGGCATTGGCAAAAGCATTAGCGCCTGATTTAAAAATTGACGGTGAATTGCAGGCAGATGCTGCCATTGTAGCAGCAGTGGGGGCTTCTAAAGCGCCGGGCTCTGAAATTGCCGGTCAGGCCAACGTTTTGGTATTCCCGGATCTACAGTCAGGTAACATTGGTTACAAATTGGTACAGCGACTAGCAGGTGCGGAAGCCATCGGCCCGGTACTTCAGGGTATGGCAGCACCAATCAATGATTTGTCACGTGGATGTTCTGTGAATGACATCGTGAACCTGGTGGCCATTACGGCAAATCAGGCTGCAGAAGCTTAATAAAGCACTGGCCCGGGGAAATCCTCGGGCTTTTGGCGTTAATACAGTTATCGAAATATTTATCCTTTTATATCAATAATGTCTGAAATTAGAGAATCAATTGCATCATATGGCCTACATGCAGGAAATGATGCTCCTAAGAACAACATCTTTTCCCATGTAGGTATCGTAGGTTGCGGCTTCCTTGGGCAAGCCATCGCCTTATTATGTGCGCGCCGTGGTTTCGATGTCGTTTTCTTGGAATTGAGCCAACAGCGTGTGGACCAGGCGATGGACGGCATGTCTCACGCATTGGATTTGGAAATCGAACGTTGGGGTTTAACAGATTCTGAAAAGAAATCCATCCTTTCCCGTATTTCCGGAACTACCGTTTATGCTGACTTAGCAAAAAGCGATATCGTTATTGAAGCGATCAAGTCTCGCACCCGTGAGAAATGTGTTCCGGATCGCAAGTCCATTTTCAAAAAAGCAGAAGAAGTAGTTTCTGAGGAGTGCTTAATCGTTACGAACTCCACTACTTTGGTGATCACTGAGCTTGCCGCTGAATTGGATCACCCGGAGCGTTGTGCTTCCCTGCACTTCATTTTCCCAGTAGAAGATGCAGAAATCGTAGAGGTAGCCCGTGGCTTGCACACTTCCGAAGCCGCATACGAGCGTGTGCAGCGTTTTGCAAAAATGTTGAAGAAAACCGTAATTCCTGTAGTAGAATCTCCAGGCATCATTTCCACCCGTCTGATCGCACCGATGATCAACGAGGCTTGCTCCATTTTGATGGAAGGAGTAGCGACCAAAGAAGATATCGATACCACGATGCGTTTAGGCATGGGGAACTCCATGGGGCCATTCGAGGCGGCAGATCTTTTTGGTATTGATCGCGTAACCCGCTGGTTGGATAACCTTTACAACGAATTCGGTAACACCCGCTACAAAGCATCTCCAATGTTGAAAAAATTGATGAGAGCAGGTAAGACTGGCCGTTCAGTGGGTGAAGGATTCTATAAATACGACAAATACGGATCCAAGATCCATGACTAAATAAGGGTCGCAAGACCTTACCCCAATCACAATCACACAAACAATGAAAATTTTAGTATTAAACTGCGGAAGCTCCTCAATCAAATACCAATTGCTTGCGATGCCGGAGGCTACAGAATTAGCCAACGGGATAGTAGAAAAAATTGGATTGACCGGAGCATTCTTAAAAACCAAGGATAAAGACGGAAATAAAGTCATTTTGGAAGGCGACATCATGGATCACAAAATCGGCATCGAGTACATACTCGGCGTGCTGAAGAGTGAGAAATATGGTGTGGTGAAGGAATTAAATGAAATTGATGCGATCGGCCATCGCGTAGTCCACGGAGGAGAAGCTTTTAAAGATTCTGCTTTGATAGACGAAAGCGTATTGGCAGAAATTGAGAAATGTATCGATTTGGCTCCTTTGCACAATCCGCCGAACCTTTTAGGGGTTCGCTCTATGATGGAACTTTTACCGGAAGCACCTCAGGTAGCGGTTTTTGACACTGCTTTTCACCAATCAATGCCGGCACATGCCTATATGTACGCCATTCCATATGAATTATATAAGAAGTATGGAATTCGACGATATGGTTTCCATGGGACCTCACACAAATACGTTTCACGTAGGGCTTGTGAAATCCTGGGGCTGGACTACAGTAAGGCGAAAATCATCACCTGCCATTTAGGCGGTGGAGCTTCTGTCGCTGCGGTTGATGGTGGGAAATCCGTCGATACTTCTATGGGGCTTACGCCTGTAGAGGGCATGATTATGGGAACGCGTGCCGGGGATTTGGACCTTGGGGTGTTAACCTTTATCATGAAGAAAGAAGACATCAGTGTCAATACCGCCAATACGTTAATCAACAAACGCTCCGGCGTTTTGGGCATTACGGGCATCTCCTCAGACATGAGAGATATAGAATTGGAAGCCTTTGAAAAAGGTAATGACCGTGCCCAGCTGGCTTTGGACATGTATGATTATCGTATCAAAAAATATATTGGTGCTTATGCGGTAGCCATGGGAGGCGTTGACGCCATCGTTTTCACCGGAGGGGTGGGCGAAAATGGAGATGCCACCCGGGAAGGGGTATGCCGGGGATTAGAATTTATGGGCGTGGATTTTGACCACGAGATCAATAAATCATTCCGGGCAGAAGAAAAGGTAATTACCAAACCAGGCTCCAAAGTTACGGTTATGGTAGTACCGACTAACGAAGAGTTGGTCATCGCCGAAGACACCTACCGTCTTTCTGAACAGGTTTTAAGTGTAAGTTCATAAATGAAAACAGGGCTTGATTTTCAGGCCCTGTTTTCCCGACGATCAACCCCGCTTTGGCTTAATACTTATTTTCAAATGATAATATAGTAATTAACAAATCCTTCATAATACATGAACATTCTTGTCCTAAACTGTGGATCGTCATCCATTAAGTTTCAATTATTCGACACTGATTCACGTGAGGTGAAAATCACCGGATTAGTAGAAAAAGTAGGATTAGCAGGGGCTTTTTTAACCATTAAAAAACCTAATGGGGATAAAGTAGTCTTTGACGGAGAAATTAACGACCACACTCAGGGTATTGAGTACGTTTTGGGAATCATCACTTCCGAGAAACACGGCGTAATTAAGAGTCTGAACGAAATCAATGCGGTGGGTCACCGTGTAACGCATGGTGGTGAGCGCTTCAAAACTTCTACCCTGATCAATGATGAGGTCAGAAAGAGCATTAACAAGCTTTTTGACTTAGCGCCATTGCATAACCCGGCCAATATGATGGGAATCAGCGCTATCGACACCCTTCTTCCTGAGGTACCTCAGGTGGCAGTATTCGATACCGCTTTCCACCAGACCATGCCGGCGAAATCTTATATGTACGCCATTCCATATCAGCTTTACAAGAAATATGGTATTCGTCGTTACGGTTTCCACGGGACCTCTCATCAATATGTCGCAGAACGTGCTTGTGAAATTCGCGGTTGGGATATTACCACTAAGAAAATCATCAGCTGTCACCTGGGTGGTGGTGCCTCGGTAACCGCTATCCAGCATGGTAAATCTGTGGATACCTCTATGGGGATGACCCCAACCGAAGGTATGATCATGGGTACCCGTGCCGGTGATGTGGATTTGGGTGTTTTGACTTACATCATGATTCAGGAAGGTATTGATGCCAATACAGCCAATAGTTTAATTAACAAGCGCTCTGGTATGTTGGGTGTATCTGGTGTATCCTCGGATATGCGCGATATCTTAGCAGCTATGAAAGACGGTAATGAGCAGGCGAAATTGTCTTATGATATGTACTGTCAGCGAATTGCCAAATACATTGGTTCGTATACTGCCGTAATGAATGGGGTTGATTTGATCATCTTCACCGGAGGTATTGGTGAAAATGCATTCTATGTTCGTGAGGACGTAAGCAGCAACTTTGGTTACTTAGGTTTGGAGATCAATAAAGAATTGAACGCTAAAACCTTTGGAACGGAAACCATCATCTCTTCTGAAGATTCTAAAGTAGACGTAATGGTGGTTCCGACCAATGAGGAATATATGATTGCAAGAGACACGGAGCAAATCGTGTCCAATTTGTAAAATACATTCAAAAAATTAACAGAAAGGCATTCCGCTCCGGGATGCCTTTTTTTATTTTTTTAATTATTATTAGGGATGAAATTCAATTTTTTACAAGCCGCTGAAACCCCCATGGACTTGCTGCTTTTGGCAGATCCGGAGGCATCCATTATTCAGGAATATTTACCTCAGAGTAAAATCATGGCGGCCATGGAAGAGGGTCAGATCCTCGGAGTGATTGTCTTTTTGGAAATCAGTGAAAGTAAACTGGAATTAATGAACATTGCTGTTTACCCCTCCCATCAAAAAAAGGGAATTGGTGGACAACTGCTAAAGGAAAGTATACAGTGGGCCATTATGCACCAATTCTCCTCCATTGAATTAGGCACCGGCACTTTTGGCTACCAATTGGCCTTTTACCAGAAGGCTGGTTTCCGGGTAGATCGCATTATTAAAGACCATTTCCTGAACAGTTACTCCTCCCCTATTTTCGAAACGGGTCTCCAACACAAAGATATGTTGCGGCTTAAATTAGATTTGGAGGCTTTCACTGACCATTAGCTTTTTGGAGCGGAATCTTCTTCGCCCGAATCTCCGATATCCCACATTTCCGGATAATCTTTCTGGTTGATAATGGTGATGTCCTCCCCTTTCCGTTGCGCTCGAAAGTGCGGCGACAATATTTCTACCCCACCGCGGTTGAAGTTATCCAGGATATTCTGATTTAACAAGGCAAGCGTCCTCGGGATCTTCGCGGGATAATTCGTACAACAACGAATACTATATTCTATATAAAAATCATTGAGCTGGGTGGTCAATACAAAAGGTCTGGGATCCTGAAGGATTCCGTCAGTTTCCTGCGCGGAGCGAATAAGTAAATCCCGCACTCTCCTCCAGGGCACATCATAGCCAATAGTCACCTCAGTATGGATAATCAATTTGAAGCGCTGATTACTCATACTTAAATTAATGGTGTTATTAGACAAAACGGAGGAATTGGGAATCGTCATAATTTTATTCTCATTGGTTCGCATCCGAATGACAAACATCGACCGTTCTATAAGTTCCCCGCGGATGCCATCCACCTCAATCCAATCTCCAATGGTAAAAGGCCTCATATAGGTGATCACGATACCGGCAATGGAATTAGTGATCGCCGAACTGGAACCAATGGAGATCAAGACCCCAACGAAAACGGATATCCCCTTAAATGCTTCTGACTGGGAACCTGGAAGATAGGGGAATATCAATACCATCATAAAGGAATACAGAAGAAAGGCAATGATATTATAGGTTGGCTTTGCCCACTCGGCATAAAATCCGCTAATTTTGATTTTGCCGACTTTTATTTCATTGAATACCGCCTTTATGGCCCGGATCATATAACGAAATACCAACACGATCACCAGGATAAAGAATAAATTGGGCAAATAGTCCAATACTGCGGCAACCACGGCCTTTACCGGACTCCAAATAAAGCCGAATAATTTATCCGCAATGCGCTGGGCCGGTGGAAAAACACTGAAAAGAAGTGGCAGAAATAAATACAAAACCAACAGCAGGACCGCATATTCCAACAACTTCAGGAATCTTCTTACAATAGTTTCTTGTTGCTGTGCATTTAAAAAATCGACTCCTTTGTATTTAATCGTCTTGAACCACTCCTCCCTATTCGACCACATCTTTTCGGCCATCCATCTAAAAGAGCGACGAATTATGCGAATGAAAAAGTAGAGCCCGATTAATAGGGCCAGCCCCATCCCGAAAGAAATTAAATTTCGCTGCGTAACATTTTTTTTAATCGATTTATGGATGGCCCTTCGGTAATTTTCAGCCATGGGGCGTAACAAAGTGTCTGCCAACAAAGCATCGTATTCACTTAAGCGCAATAATACCGTATCGCGATATACAATTTTACTCAATCGGGGTCGATGAATTACTTTTAGGGAGTCTTCAAAATACAAATAATGATCTACGATATAGCGAATATTACCTTCAGTAATTATTTTCCGCTGCTCCAAAGCAATGGTCCGGCTGGTGTCTGATAAGAAAAATATCGTATCATTTTCAAAAGGCACCACAGGCAGTTTAACCAGATGATCCTCCTTTTTACTGATATCACTTTCGGTGGCCGAATCAATTGGAACCATTGCCATGGATTCTTCATCCTCCTGATCTAATTGCTGATATTCCAACAAAGCCTGTTGCAGTTGCACCCTATTCAGAGAATCCTGCAGGATCAATTGTTCTATCCTTTCTGATATTTTCAGCGCCAGTGAGTCTCTTTTCGTTGACTGGGCCCATAAATTCGTATGAAAAAATAACAGCAATAGTAAGGACAAAATGATTCCATAAACCGTTGAAGCCGATAATAAGGATTTTGAGGGGGACTGAGGAAAGCACATTTACTTTTGTACCTTTTCGTTGAAAAATAAAGATTATCCTTTCTTTAACTATATTTATTGAAAAACCTCTTTTGTGAATTACAAACAAGCCAAATATCTGAACAGCTACACTCCCTGGATCAAAGCCCTGAAAATCAACTCCTGGCCCAAAATACTAGTCCCCTTCATTTTAGGTCAGCTTATGGGAATTCATTACAGTGGACAAATCTTATGGACTCCCCTGCTATTTGGAAGTATATTTGCCGTTTCCGGTGTCATATTTATTGTGGTCGTAAATGATTTGGGGGACTTTAAAGTGGATAAAATAAAGCGACAGATGTTCCCGGAGGGCTGTTCGCCCAAAACTTTACCCGATAATATTCTGAATGCCCGACAATTGAAAATGGCCGCAGCACTAAGCATGATCATAGGGTTTTCCGCGGCATTTTTGGCGGGGAAACATATCGCATTGGGAAAAGAAGCTTTTCTCATGGCGATCATCTGTTGCCTGACCTTTGTCGCCTACACCCTCCCTCCGATTAAACTAAATTACAGAGGTGGAGGAGAAATACTGGAGATGTTAGGTGTAGGCGCGCTATTGCCCCTGTTTTCGGCCTACCTACAAGCTGGCACACTAGCCATTCCCTCGGCACGCATCATCCTTCCGGTGACCCTGTTGCTCTCCCTAAGTAGCGCCCTGGCCAGTGGTTTATCGGATGAATTATCAGATATTAAAGGAAAAAAGAACACTTTCACCACGCTATTTGGTAATCAGCGTGTTCGGCAAGCTATACATTGGCTTTGGATAATGGCATTAGCCTTTTGGATTATTAGTTATTTCTTTAGCTGGCATCTTCCGTTTATTATCCACCTCATCGGTGCCGTCATCATATTATGGTACGGCCGAAAAGTACTGCAACTTTCCCCATTAGCACAAACCAACCAATTCAAAGCCATAAATGCCTTCAAACAGGAGTTGCATATTGGCATTTGGGCCAGCATGCTAATTATTGGATTACTCTTGTTAGCCTCCCCATGAATCCCTAAATTCCTGCTTTGAAAAGCTTATGCGAGAACCCCAACAACTTTTTACACCCATTGATCAATGGATCTCCCATCAGGGCATTGAATTTAAATCAGTAGATCCGGGTAAAAATACCGCCACTTCCTTTGCTGCATTAGCTGAAAAAACAGCGTTGGAATTTCCGGATTTTCACCATTTCCAGGAGCTTGCCCTGCTTTGCCGGGACCTTATTCAAAGTCAGTATCAACATTACCCCCAAAATATCTTTTACGATTATGATCTGATGGTCAGAGAAATCGTGAAAATGACATTAGCATCGGATCACCCCACTCATTTTCTCCGGAAAATGGATGAGTTATTAGTACAATTAATGGGGATTTTTGGAGGTAACACTACCATCAATTTTCAATTTGTCCATGATTTCACCTATGGTTTTGACTGGGCAAAATGGGTGGCCAAAAATCCGCAGGAAAGAAAGCAAATCCCGCCTTTTCATCCGGAATTTCTGAAAGCGATGGTCAATCGTGGAAAAGAAATGCTGGAATTGATAAAAATCAATG
This sequence comes from Persicobacter diffluens, assembly GCF_036244895.1. Lineage (NCBI taxonomy): Bacteria > Pseudomonadati > Bacteroidota > Cytophagia > Cytophagales > Persicobacteraceae > Persicobacter > Persicobacter diffluens. The sequence goes on along the minus strand of NZ_BQKE01000001.1, from coordinate 1,642,240 downwards.
ATCAAAAATACCACCAGCTCCAACCACAACAAGGATTTCGGAATCCATTCTCCTATCAAAGGGATCCCGAAAATGAGGAAAGTTTGATGCGGCAACTTTTTACCCATGGTATGATACCAGTTCCACTTTGGGATTGGAATGGGCAAGCCCATTGGGAAATGGACTATCAGGAGGCCAGAAAACAAATGGCCCAAAAAATTCAAAAGCATGGATCCTAAGCAGGAGATAGCCGCTGCCTATGATCAGTCTGAATGGCTGTATAAACTGGTTTGGGGATTGGGGAAGGAATGGTCCATGAATTATGGTTATTGGGAGGCGGACACGCAAACTATCCGTCAAGCCATAATCAATCTGAGGACAAAAATTGCAGAGCGTCTGCAACTAAATTCAAGTGCTCACCTTCTGGACGCAGGCTGCGGCTATGGCGGCACGGCTGTTTGGCTGGCTCAAAAATATGGTTGCCGTGTCACCGGTATTACCCTTTCTCCCCGGCAAATTGAAAAAGCTAAACAATTAGCCCTTGAACATGAGGTGGCCCATTTATGCCAGTTTGAATTAGGGGATTACCATCATTTAGCTTTTCCGGATCAGCATTTTACGCATTATCTTGCTTTGGAAAGTGCCTTCCACACTCAGGACAAAGCCCAATTCCTGACAGAAGCCGCCAGAGTACTCTCTTCCGGCGGGCGAATGGTGATTTCTGATTATTGGGGTAAAACCGATGGCCGGGAAGCCCTGCTAAAACAATGGTTTACGGGTTACCATATTCAGGAATTATGCAAAGTGGAAGATTTCAGCCACCAATTAAAAAATTTGGGTTTCAGAGCACTTTCCTGGGAAGATTTTACCCCTCACATCCTTCCCTCTTCCAAAAGACTCTATTTTTTCGGAAAAATGGGTCAATGGACTTTTCCTCTTCAATGGCTGTTTCCAAAAAAATTGCGGGTACCAAAAAGCCGGATTGAAAGTGTGATTGCCCAACATAAAGCATTAGAACAGAACCTCTGGGCTTATGGCGTATATTCTGCGATTAAACCCGAATTATTCACTACTAAATCCAACAACTAATCACAGATAGCTTGCCACCAGGGCATTAGGAGTAATTTTCTTTCATTTTTAATAGCCAAAATTGGGGCGAGCTTGCCTTCTCCATATTCATCTGTTTCGTTGGAAAAAACTCGAAATAGGAAACTATTCCCTCATTTTTTCCGCCTTGCAGCTTAACGGGATTTTAGGCATGAATACTCCGGATTAAAAAATAAAGCCGGAAAACTGAATTCCCGGCTTATTTTTGTTTGATCACCTGCTCGCCTTCCGCTCCTTTTGAATAGAGGAAAGTGGCAGATAATGCTGTATTAGGAAAACTTACAAGGCCCCTCCTACAATATTCACGGTTTTAGTCAAATGAATTTTATCGGAAGCATTTCCAAGACGCAGTTCAATTGGGCCATTCCCCACCTTCCATTGCTTATCATTTTCATCCCAATAAGCTAAATCTTTTACCGGAATGCTCAATTGTACATTGGCGTGCTCTCCTTGTCCTAAATGCACCCTCTGGAAAGCCTTTAATCTTTGAATGGGCTTTTCATTTCGCTCAAATAGCTCTTTGACATAAAGCTGTGCCACCTCATCGCCACTTCGGTCACCCGTATTGCGGACAGAGAAACTCACCACGATTTCATCTTCTAATGCGAAAGATTCCGCATTGATTTCCATAGGGGAAAATTCAAAATCGGTATAACTCAAACCATGGCCAAAAGCAAAAAGCGGCTCCTTCTCAAAATACAAATAAGTTCTTCCCTTCGCGATGTCATAATCGTCTTGTCCCGGAAGATCATTCCAGCTTTTCACAAATGTCATCGGTAATTTACCCCCTGGGTTCACCGCTCCAAAAAGTGCCTTCGCGATGGCCAAGCCACCCTGTTCTCCCGGGTACCAGGCTTCTAAAATAGCCGGAGCATGCTGCTTAAGCCATTCGCTTTCAATAGAACTACCATTTTGCAAAACGACCGCTGTATTTTTATTTACCTGCAATAACTCCTTCAGGAAAGCGACTTGCTCTCTAGGTAAACCCTCAAAGGAACGATCTATACTTTCTCTTTCATATTCCACACTTAATCCCATCACCGCAATCACGGCATCCACATTGGCGGCTAATTCCATTTCTCCTCCTTCATATGCTGTTTCATCCACGGGCAACTGCCAGCCAAAACGCAATTGATTAAGCTGAGCATTGGCATTTTTCATATACAACACTTCCAACTCATAGTTTTGTCCTTCCTCAAATCGGATCGCCTTAGCCAGATGCTCTACATTCTCTTTATCCCCGTGCGTTCTGATCAATGGAGCACCATTTACCTTCACGGTTACGTTCGCTCCTGCAGTCTCAATACCCAGGGTGTATAAACCTGATTTGGTTGGGGCTATAGTGGAGGAATAAACCACGGAATAGCTATCCTGGCCTTTCAATTTTGCATGGGGAGCTTTTTCATTCCAATGATGATCAATATTCGCTACGGTATTTTGAGCAATAGGCTTTCCATGCGCCTGCTTATTAGTATAGTAGCGGGCTTTCCATACACCCATTCCCTGATTATCCAATGAAATAATGCGATCCATTGGGATATCCACCAATTCCTGGTCTTTTTTCTTCCAGGGAACATATACCACCTCAATGTCTTCTCCTAGGTACTGACGTAAACCATTTAACACACTCACGGGATCTTTCGCTACACCACTGTATGTTCCAAAATTCAGGGCATCTGCATTTGGACCCACAATGGCCACTTTTTTTATTTTTTCCTTTTGAAAGGGCAAAATAGGCTGTCCATCCACCGGATTATTCTGCAACAGCACCAGGCTTTCCTCAGCAGCTTTCAATGCCAAAGCTTTATGTGCATCAGCGCACATGGTTTCGAAAGGCAAATCTTTCCAGGGTGATAATTCCTCCGGATCAAACATCCCTAAACGTAAACCTACCCGCATCACATTTCGAAAAGCACGGTCCAGTTCTTTTTCATCTACCTTTCCTTCCTCAATCGCCTGCATTAACTCTTTTCGGAATAAACGGGTATTCCCCATATCCAAAGTCTGCGCATTCATTACGGCTGCAGCTGAGGCCACATTATCAGCATATTTTTCATGCCCCTGGAAACCTCTTTCCTTCCACCCTTGCGTCAACATGAGTTCAGAGCCATAATCACCAATCACAAAACCATCAAATCCCCACTCTTTACGCAGCACATCATTCACCAACCAGGAATTTTCCACACAAGGCAAACCGTTCAGCGCATTATAAGCGGTCATGATAATTTTTGCATCCCCTTCCTGAACCGCTGCTTTATAAGCAGGGAAATAATATTCACGCAATTGTTTCTCGGAGACATCGGCATTCCCATTAAAGCGATTATGTTCTTCATTATTCGCCACAAAATGCTTGGCACCTGCCGCTACTTTCAAATAATTTGGATCGTCCCCCTGGAGGCCCTTTAAATAATGACTTACAAATTGACTGGTTAAAAGCGGATCCTCTCCATAATTTTCCTGGTTACGCCCCCAACGTGGATCCCGACCAATATTAATTACCGGCGACCAAAAAAATAAAGGACCTTTTTTCCCTTTTTCATTCCCTTTCTTAATCACCGGCCCATTGTGATACTGCGCCCGGGCCTCGTCTGAAACGGCATCCCCAATGGCCTTCATAAGATCCGGATTCCAGCTTGCCGCCAGTCCTATGGATTGCGGAAAAACAGTAGCAGCATTATGTCTTGGTGCCGCAAGCCCATGTAAAGCTTCTCCAGGCATAAAGCTTTTTAAGCCCAGGCGAGGCACCCCCTTATTCCAAAGGGTGATCATATGACCTTTTTCAGAATTGGTCAGGCGATTGGAAATATCATCCAGCCGTTCCTCAACACTCAGTTGATGATTGTAAAACGGAATATCCGGTTTTTGAAAGTCCTGCGCCTTCCCTAAAAAAGCGGGTATCCACATTAAAAATAAGAGCAACCATTTTTTCATTTCAGCATATTTTAAATCAAAAAACATAATGCTCGAAAATGGGAAATAATGGGTATTGGAGCGTGTAGCGAGGGTGTACTGTGTTTAAAAAATGATCAAAAAAACACAATAAAAACAAGACTAACGCTTAGCAAATCGATTTAGGTAATCGCTAAACTTTATCGGAAATTCCATTTCTAACTGTTGGAAATAGTTCGTTACAAACGATTGATATCCCTTTTCCGCCAAATGAAATTCTCCTTCCATTAAGAGAAAGGCTGTTTTCTTTTCAAAGACCTCTTCATTTAAAGGATCTAAACGCAGTAGGGCATCAAAGGCAAGACTTCGTAAAGGAGAAGGAATATGTTCCAACTGTGCCTGAAGTTTAGCCCACCATTTTCGCTCTATATGAAGGACCTCCTGATGAATAAAGTCTGTAGCATCTTCCTCCACTAAATTTCCATTGGCAAGAGACTGCAAAAGGACCCTCGCATCTTTTCGCTCCCAATTCCCCGTATTTAACAAATTTTCCAGCTCCTGCGCGTCAACCTGAAATTTTTCACTGACATCAAAAAACCAATGGCCATCGCGTTGTTCAATACTCCCCATCCCTATAGCCTTTATTTCCTTTCGGAGACGTGACAAAAGAGAGCTACGGGAATTCTTAGCCTGATCTGTGGATTTATCCGGCCAGAATATCTGATTCATCCGCTTAGTCGTCAATGGTTTATTTTGTAATTGACATAAAAACAGACTGATTAAAAACTCTCTTTGCAAAGCAGAAAAATGGTGAGATTGTAATGTTCCGGCGGCATCCAATATTTGAAAGCCCCCGATCAATTGCCACTTTGAAACAGGACCAGGACTATGCTGCTTAAACACCGGCATTTTCTTGGGTTTTTTATATAAATAAAACACCAATATTAAAAAGAAACCCAAGACCATCAGCCCCCAATAAATATAGGGTCGAAATAAAGGACTGTTGGTAAATTCATATAAGCGACTTACTTCCTCTTTGCTGAGTGGCCTGTCCCACACCAGAAAATGTTGAATTGTCCCTTTAAAATACTCGCCCCAAATATTACTTCCGACTACCCAGGCCTGCCCTACATATTGATGTGCGACTAAATCCCTTTCAAAAAGAAGTTCACCATTGAGGTAGTACTCAAACTTTTTACCGGGAAAAAATACCACCACTAATTCATACCATTGATAAGGCACTAGCGCCACCTTTTCGAATTTGTAATCATAATGATGATTGAATACCAAATGATTATCAATCAACTTGATGTCAAATACCCTTCCCTGGTTTAACAGACTCATACGATCTGCCTTAATTTCTTCCGGCCGGAAGGTGATCAACACCGAAAAGGGAGCTTTGGCATCATCAATCGGTGGATCATTCACCAGCACGCTGGCATTTTTCCCATTGAAATGCCAGCCCTCCTTGCTTTCCTCAATATGTTGCGGGCGCCATTGATGATGATTAGTAGTTGCGCCAAGAGCACTAAAACGGTTATTAATGGACCATTTCACTATTAAATCTTCCTCTAAGGATTTCCTAAAAGCCGAAATCACTTTTAAACCGGGGCGACTTTTTAATAAAAGTAAATTTTCAGGACTAAAGGACCAGGAGGGACTCTGGGGGCTAACTTTTAAGGTACGTTTATTTCCCCATGGGTAAGTCCACCTCGCACCCGTTATTAAATCCGGTGTCCCCTCCCAAAGAATGTGCTCAGGCAAAACTCCGTCTTCTGACTGTAAATTAACTTGCGCACGTTCTTGTGAATTTACCCAGCTAACCAGGGATTGGGCTTCTTTACCCTTTATAAAAACGGGTGGCTTGCCGGATTTCCTCCAAGTCCTTAAAATATAAGCTTTTGCATTTTTAGAAAGGGTATCCAAATCCAGAAAGGTCAGGTGTCCCGTTCGGGCCTGTTCAAGGGTATAGGGGAAGAGCTGATTTCCCTCTTTTTCCAGATGAATATGCCGGTCAGCCCAAAGCAAGGTGGTATCTGCCAAAGGATGTGAAAAATTCAGAATTGCTGCGCTAGCAAAACCCTTCCCCACAGGAAGTAACAGCAGCATGGTCAAAAAAGAAAAATGGAATCCTTTGGGCATGATCAAATTCTTTCAAAAACACAAAGTTAAGCCATATTTCCAGCAGCATCAATAATAAGGGCATCGGATGTTATTAAAAATCTAAAGCAAAATAGAGCGACCATAAAATAAGCTCCTGAAAAAACTTTAAAGCTCCCTCACCTTTACGGTGTGTTCATTTAAAAATATCTCCAAAGATAAATTAAAGGCTTTTGACAGGCTTACAATGGTTTCCACCGTAGGTAATTTTCCGGAGAAAAATTCCGACACTCTTGGGGCTGACCCAAACAAAGGAATTAAGTCTTTTTGTTTCAATCCCCGCTCTTCCATGATTAAACGCATCACCTGCTGCGGACTTGCAGGAATTTGAGGATAATGCACTTCCTCATAAGCCTCAATTTTGTCTACTAAACTATCCATCAAAGTCTCCTCCATAAAATCCAGTTCCTGACATTTCATAAACTGATCAACCTTCTCTAATGCAGCCTGATATTGTTCGTAATCCATCATAATTTTTTAATATCCAATTTATCATATGCATTATGGTGACCCAACCACAACACAAACAAGGTGGTTCTATTGGTTCCGAACTTTAATCTGCAAATAAGCCGATACGCTCTTCCAATATTAAAAATCACTTTATCCCCCACCTTATCAGCCTGAGGAAAAACTGATTTCAATTCCGACCAGCTTTGCCAATAAGAATGAGAACTGATTTGCCACCAGGAATCCAAAGCCGATTTGCTGTCCGGATATTTCACTACAAAAGCCTTTAATACCGGCCTGCTAATAATATGAACCCTTCTCATTACAGAAAGTTACAAAATAAATAATTTATTACGAATTGCGTAACATATTTTAAGTCAGTTGTTTAATCCCCAATATTACATCCCCTCATCTAGGATTATTACCAACTGATGCATTTACACAACTCAAACCACTTACTATCAATGTATTATAGTCGATATTTTTTGGTTTTTAATAGCCCAAATTTGGAAAAGCTTACTTTCTCCTCATTCATCTGCTTCCTTGGAAAAAACTCGTAATGGAAAAGTTCCTTCATTTTTCCCGCCTTCCAGCTTATCGAGGATATAATCATGAATAGTCCGGCTCAGGTATGTATAATTCAGGTTAAATCCCAAACAAAAAAAACCGCTGACTCCAGCGGCTTTCTTATTCAAAATCTTAATTAGCGTTAATGATAAAGGTGATCTTACCTGTGGTAAAGGGTGCCGGTCGCAGATTATCCGCCGAACGGCTAAAGGTTAACTGCTCGACAGCTCTTCGATAACGGGCCTCCACTTCCGGGCGCACCGTGGATTCTAATCTTCGCACTTCCTGAATCTCCCCATCTTCATCAATCCGGATCTGATAGACAATCTTCCCACTTTCATTGGAATTATCCGAAGGCCTCGGCGCAGCATCCCAGGCCCAGCCTTTCATGTCCAGACTCGCACCCTTAGCACCAAAGCTACCGGAATAAATTCCTCTCTCGTCAATCTTTCCCTCTTCTTTTCCTTTGGTTCCGGTGGCATGATCATCATCACCCGAGGAAGCCGCTGAGGCATTGCTTTGATCTTCCGTCTTTTTATCCGAAGGGAATTCATAAGCCGGCAATTTTTCCTTTTTCGGTTCTTCCGGCTCACTCACGACCTCTTCCGGCTTTTCCTCCACCCAGGACGGTTCCTCTTGTATATCTTCTACCGGCGTTTCCACCGTTTCCTCTACCGGCTGCGTCTGCTCAGGAACTTCCTCCATTACTTCTTGGGGCACTTCTTCTACTTCTGGCAATGGCTCGGGTTGAATAGGCTCCGGGTTATTGGGCGTTGGGGCCTGCGCCTGAATTTCCTGTACAGGTTCTCCACTCCCACTTTCATCCATGCCCAGGCTAAGTTCTAAGCCATACACTGGCAAAGGTGGATCCGGTGCCTGCCAGACGGAAATAAAATAAAAACACACCACCAAAGCGATGGTCAGTATTGCCGTCAGGATGCCACTGAGTTGTTCTCTTTTCTTTTGCTTTGCATCCTTCATATCTATCTGTTTTCCGGTGTGGCCGCAATAGAAACTTTGGCTTTTAACTTTGCGGCAATTCCTGCCACATAAACTAAATGCTCGGTGGGTACACTTTTATCAATATGGAGCACCACCACTCCTTCCTTTCCTTTTAATTCGGCCGCCAGAGCACTTTCTACCATTCCGCGGTCTACTTTGCGGTCATTTACAAAATAATTCAAATCAGATGTAACCGTAACACTTAACTTCTGCATCACTATTTCTGCCTTTTTGCTGGAGGGCAAATTCACCGGCAGGCCGGAAGGCGTAATGAAGTTAGAAGTCAGCATGAAAAAGATCAACAGCAAAAAGATCACATCCGTCATGGAAGACATGCTGAAAGCGGCATTAATTTTATTTTTTGATTGTAAAGGCATCGCTTTTCTTTTTGGAGGATTAAACTTTGTTTTGAGGCTCCTGCAACAAATCAATAAAATCAATGGCATTGTACTCCATTGATTGAATCAGCTTCTGCACTTTTGCCACCAAAAAGTTATAACCCAAATAAGCAATTAAGCCTACCAACAAACCAAAAGCAGTGGTGATCATGGCCTCATAAATACCGGAAGAAAGTAATTTCGGACTTACCGATCCTTCCTCCTGTGCAATGGCGATAAAGGCGGAAATCATCCCGGTTACCGTCCCCAGGAAACCCATCATAGGCGCTGCTCCGGAAATAGTCGCCAAAACGCTCAGGTTTTTCTCTAATCGGTAAATCTCAATCTTGCCTACATTTTCAATAGAGGCCTCGATATTTTTCAAAGAACTTCCTATACGGCTGATGCCTTTCTCTATCATCTTTGCCACCGGTGAATCACTCTGCTGACAAACCATCAAAGCCTGTTGTACTTCTCCTTCTGCCACCAAAGCGCGAATCGTCTCATTAAAATCTTTGGGAAGCTTAGAGGCATTCTTCAGGGTGAACCAACGCTCCAAAATAATGTAAATGGCTCCGACTAATAGAAGCGCCAGCGGAAGCATCATCCAGCCTCCTTTAAACAATAATTCTAAAAGGTTGATGGAAGCTGCCGGCTCAGTCGCCACATCCGTCATCACTTGCTCAGTGGTAGTCGTAGAGATTTGAAGTAAAAGCATAGGTAACATATGGGGTTACAGTTATATTTCATTGATCAATAAGGGCCTGTGAAATTTTCAAAAACCCGGCAACAGAAAACACTTTTCCTGTATGCGTTTAATGCGAAATATAAAATAAAATCTTCGCTTTGTGATGCCTGAGCCCAAAAAAAGAGCCCCGGCAATGTACATTACCGAGGCTTTTTTATTTTAAAACGTTTAAGCTATTTTGAGTCTAGAATTTTTTGATCCACACATCCTCACCAAAATTGGATTTGTAAAGATCCAGTTCTTCATTCGCTTCCTCTTCTGTGGCATATTTCCCTAAAGAAACACGGTGATAACTAATGCCATTTTTCTTTGGAGAGCGGAATAAGTAAACCATCTTACCTTCTGCTTCCAATGATTTAGCAAAATCCAATGCTAAATCTCCATCCAGAAAACTTTTTACTACTACATGGAAATTTCCTGAAAGTGAAGTTAATCGCTCAATCCCTGAAACACCATCGTTGTCAACATTAGCTTCTAATGGCTCCGGCTCCTCTACAACTGGCTCTGGCTCAGGTTCCGGCTGAACAGGTTTTGTTTCTTCCACTTTTGGTTTTTCAGCAACGACAGGTTCTTCCTCTCCGCTCAATAACCAAAACATAACCCCACCTCCTATTAAAAGAACTAAGATCACAGAAATCCAAATCCATGTTTTCTTATTACTTTCTTCTTCTTCCTCATCAATATCAAAATCTGAAGTAAAATCCTGATTTTCAGCGAAAGAAAACTCTTCCTCAGGCTCTTCCTCCGGTGTTTCCTCCTGATAGTGAGAGAAAAATTCATTCTGAGGGGGATCACTTTCAAAAGTAGAGCCCTGATCCTCATTATTGTCAAAATTCACATTTGGAAGCCCAAAATTATCCGCATCGAACTCATCTTTGCGTTCATTCTCCTCATTTGGGTTGTTTAAGTCGTTGATGTCAGCCATTCTTTTAAGCCGCTAAAGTGAAAAAAAGGTTAATTATTTGTAATTAAATGAAATTAAAAGAAATCTCCCTAAAAAATCCTGCTTTTTTATCATAAAACGGACAAATTCAAGCCTGAATTTTTAAGGAGATCACTTCAATATACCATATATCAATGGGTTAAAATTGAGCGGTAGCGCCCACCATCATTTGAAAACCTCTTACCGGATAATGCTGAAAACGCTCATATTTTTGCGCCAGCATATTGTCAATGGTCACAAAGGCTCCAAACTGCTCTGTAATTTTATAATCGGCCTTTGCACCCAAATCAATAATGGTTTTCAGATTTTCGGTAGCACCGGTTTCAACATTGGCTGCGGTTATTCCCCCTAATACTTTAAGGTCTGCCCCAAAAGAAAGTTTATCATTGAATTGATAATTTCCCCATAAAGCTAAATCCAGCTTGGGCAAATGGTAAGCCGCTTCCAACTGATCGGTTCCATAAGTATTCAATCGCAAATCTGTACCGGCATTGATGCCATTTCCTTCATAAGTCAAATGCCCTTCAATATGAAACAGGGTCGTTTTCCCTCCGTCGTAAAGGGTGTAAAAACCGGCCTGATCCAAGGGATTATTCACTACCGTCATCAGGTTACTCACCTGCCCGATACCCACCTGGGCTTCATAACTTAGAAAATGAGAAAATTTCCCTCTTCCCCCAACAGTAAAATCGTAGGGTGTGGCAGAATTATAAAGCGCAAAGTTAGCGGCCATCCATGGATTATAGCGAATCGCGTTATGATAAGTATTGAAATGCAAATCTCCTTTTAGGCTGGCAAATACTTCAAAATACTCTCCCATATGGTAAATTCCTTCAAAATGAGGGAATACCATAAAATTGTCCAGATGATCTGTCGTGTCGTTTTGATAAGCAAAATTCAGCCCCAGACGGAGATCAAACTGATCGAAAGACATTTTCACATTTGGAATAATCTGCAAGCCCAGGCGATTATCACTTACCAAAGAATCCTGACGAGCAGCAAAGTCCAGCTCCACCATTACGCCCGCCTGCCAAACATCACCGGAATTGTACAGGAAGTCTCCGTCAAATTCCACCCAATTTTCTGAAGCCTCAAAGCGGTCTCCGGTATAATGGTAATTCAAACTGGATTTATAATCCAAATTAGCATCTTCAATGGTATTCTTCAGGTCAAAGCCTAAATTGAAGAAATTGATGTTTTGCTTAATATCATCCAACACCACTTCTGTCCCTGCCGGATAACCATAGAAACGATTACCCCAACGCTGATAATCAATGTGGGTATTCAGGCTGGCACCCTTACCGTAATAATTAAATTGCCCGCCCAAAATATTCTCGGAGCTGGCCGAGTTCTTTTTGTCTACCGGCCCCTGAAGGGAAGAATAATGGCGTAAATACAAACCGGCATCCATATTCTTATTCCGCACCGTATTCACATATCCCTCCAGCAATGGCGTGATATAGTTCCCGAATCCTGCCCGAAAGAAATTACTGGAAGATTTCGGTAATTTGGGACTTTTCAGCCCTAACACCCGAATACTCGGATCAAGGGCACTTAATTCCGCCTGAAATTCCACTGGTTGATAATTCAATTCTATAGGCGCATTACGATTTTGGCGCGGAGGCGCAATTTTTTCGAAGGAACGTTCCTCGACCTGCACCTCATTGGTTCTGTTTTTTTCAATCACAATGCGAGCATCCTGTATTTGCTCCTGTTCCTGTGCAGCCACCCATCCGGTGGCCAGCATCATCCCTGTGAATAAAAATATCGTCTTTTTCATTTTCAATTCGGTCAGCGGGTTAATCGATTTCAGTTTCTAAAGCGCTACGGGCACCATCGGCATCCACAATATCTCCGGACTCCACCACACTATCCGGCTCGGCAATTTGGACTTTAGTAGTATCCTTAACCGCCACCTGCTTAGCCAAAAGGTTTTCCACAGACTCCAACTTCACCTGTGCTTCCCTCACCAAATAAGGATCATTGGCATTTTCTATTATAGAGGTCAGCGTAGCTTTTGCCTGAAACAGCTCATCCATTGCCACATAGTTGTCTACCATCAACAAATAAGCTTTGCCTACCCATTTTGGATAAATCCCGAAGTTTTGAGAGAGGTCGTAAAGCGTTTCCACCGACTGCTTATGTTGCTTTTGCTGATAGAAAATATCCGCCAGTAAATATTGTGCTTCTGCCCCGTTTTCATCTTTAGCAGAATTCATTAACTCCACAAACATATCCATGGCTTCTGGTCGTTTTCCTTCTGCCAATAATGACTTTCCGATATAAAGATTGGCCAAATTGGAAGCATTCACATTCACGGCTGCTTTTTCTTTCACCTGATAGGCAAAAAATACCGCCGAATCATAGTTCTGCAATTCAAAATAGGATCGCATCAAGCCAGACCATGCATTATAACGCTCTTTCTTCGTGCTACTTCTCAAAGCAAACTGACGACCATAAGTAATGGCCTGCGGATAATCTCCCAGCTCACGGTACAAATCCGTCAGACGGTAAAGGGATTTATTGATATAATTATTCTTTCCGTCTTTCACCACCTTGTTGTACCATTCCAATGCCTGCGGCAGTTGGTCTGTACGATAATAAATTTCCGCCATCAGGTAACGGGCCTCCGAAGCCGCTGCGGTATGGTCATACTGCTGCAGGAATTTTTCCAGCTGCCCTTTGGCCGCATCATACTTTTGCGCATAATACAGGCTTTTGGCAGATTCCAGCTCTACATCCGTCAGATTACCATCCGGATGCTGTGCCTTATAAGCGGTTAAATATTTCCCGAAATCCTCCGGTTTACCCGCGGCAGCCAAAGATTCCTGAAGGGCCATCAAGGCCTCTTCCGACACTGGGTCTTGCGGATACTGCTCGATAATAGAAATATAACTTTTCGATGCTTGCGGATACTGCTGCAAGTTGTACTGTGCTCCTGCCTTTTTCAAAATGGCCAATGGCACATAGGCACTCTGTGGGTTATTCTGAATCAGTTCATCAAAAGAAGCAATGGCTTTTTGATACTGGGTATTTTCCAAATACAATTGCCCTTTTTGCAAACAGGCTTTGCTATAATAAGTGCTCTGAGGCTTCAAATTAATCAGATAATCAAAAGAACGCTCAGCTGTTTTCACATCTCCGGTCAGCTGTGCCACCACTCCTTTCTGAAACCAGGCATGGTCCTGGGTGGTCAAATGCTCATCAATGGCCATTTGATAGGTTTTCTTCGCCTGAGAATAATCCTTGGTCACATAATAGCAGTCTCCCAAACGCAAAAGTGCATCGTTATAGAACATTTTATCGCTGGCCATTCTCAGGCTACGGGTATAATCCTTGAAATGCGGAATAGCTTTTTTATACTGCTTCGAATTAAAAAAAGCATAACCCATTCCATAATTGGACTTGGTATAAAGGCGGCTGTTTGGCGCTGTAATGACAAATACGCGGGCATAAGCATTGATGGCATCGCCCCATTCCTTTTGAATCGATTTTGCCTCCCCTATCCAGTAATAAGCCTGATTTTCAAATTCCGGATCCAATGGATAAGTCAGTGATCGCTCAAAAAGCTGAATGGCCTCAGCTGGCTGGTTATTATTAAATAATTCTACTCCTCGTTTATAAGCCAGTTCCTGATAAGCCTGACGCACCTTGGCGGATTTATTAGGGATACGATCAAAATAATTCAGCGCCTTCTCATAATTTCGGGTATGCAAATAAGCGTCTCCAATCAAATCATTGGTCTGATGTATATATCTGGACCTTGGATAATTCGCTGCGAAGGCTTGGAGTGCCTCCACTGCCACATCCAGTCGGCCTAATTTATAATTCAAATACGCGAACTGAAACTCTGCTTCTTCTTTCAGGGCAGGCTCCACTTCTGCTTGCCTCACCTGATTAAAAGCCGTCAGCGCATAGGTATCATTGCCCTGCTTCAGGTACAATTGCCCCAAGTAATAAGATGCCAGAACCGCAGATTCATCCTCAGATGCCGCAACCTTTTTGAAGGCGTCTACCGCTTTCTCCGTTTCGCCCAATTTGTAATAGGTATAGGCAATGCGGTATAAAACGTCCGCCGAAAGCGTGGATCTGTTATTATTCAAATAAGCATCAAATGCTTCTCCTGCTTTTTCATAACGCCCCATCTGGAAATAAGCTTCACCGGAAAGTAACATCATCTCCCGCTTATTGGCCAAACGGGGAATCTTTTTGCTCTCCTCCACATAGGCCACCAGTTCTTCATAGCGGTTTTGCTGATAGTAGATATTCGCCACCATATAAGGCACCTGTGCCTTATACTGATCATCTTCCGCCGCCAGTTTGAGATCACTGATGGCCTGATCATATTTCTCCTGCTGATAGGCAATCACCCCGGCATAATAAGCCGCTTGATGCTGGTGTGGTCCGGATACCCGCTTGATATTTGCAAACAGTGGAAATGCCTGATCGAAATTTTCCTGGGAAAAATAGGCGTATGCCTTGCGGAAGTTCACTTCCAGCGCCGCCGCTTCATCCAATTGATAAGTATCCGCCTGCTCGTAATAATTGAGCGCCTGAGGGTATTTTTTCTTGCGGTAGTAATAATCCCCGACCTCCTTCAGCGCAAAATGATGCTTAGGATGCGTTGGGTATTCTTTAATAAAACCTTCCATCAGTGGCAGGCCGTCGATATCCTCCACCTGAATGGCACTTTTGGCCTGACCATAGGCGGCCTCCGCTCGATAAGCCGCATTCTGAGTTTTTAAGTAGGACTCAAAGGCCAATCGCGCCGCCACGAAATTCCCCTGCTGCATTAATTCCAGTCCGCGGGAGTATTTTCGGTGAGGGGCCTGCTGGCCTTCCGAAGTTTGGGCATAGGTTGCTTCTGTAGCACTAAGCAACATTGCCGCCATAAGCAATTTTTTCACCATCATTTAGATTGCCATCTAAGTTAGCTGATCATCATAGACTGATCAGGAAAAATTCATAAAGCACAAAATATTCCTCAAAATACATCAAAGAATTGACTTAATAAGCATATTTGTGCGCTTATCCGATAGAGGAGAGGATTTTTTTCGACCTTGCTTTGAAGAACGAAAAGCTGGTTAAAAGTCCACTACCCTTTTTTTAATGTAAAATATTGTAGACCAACTCCGTCAGGATAGCCCCTTCGTCTTTTTGCCCACTCTCCACCCCTTTGGATTGTAAATCCGCCAGATGAAGGGCTTGTATACTAGCCATCAGCTGTTGTACATTGTACAAATGCAGGGCCTGCTTATACTCCCTGACCACGAAAGGAGGCAATCGAAGTACTTGGGCCAGTCCGGCCTCCGATTTATCCTGCTGACGGGAAGCAATTAATAATTTGGAGTAAAAACCAAATAGGACCGAAATCAGTGGAATCAAAGGGTGCTCTTTAGGATTCGCTGCAAAATACTGTGCAATTTTATTGGCTTTCAATACGTCTCTGGAGGCCAGGGCCCGCTGCATTTCGAATACATTATAGTCTTTGGAAATGCCGACATATTTTTCAATAAGCTCAGGCGTAATGTTGACCGGCCCTTCGAAGTTGGTCTGAATCTTAGCGATTTCATTGGTCAACCGATCCAAATCATTTCCAATATGCTCCGTCAATAAATAGCTGGCCTCTTCGGTAATGGTGCATTTCAAAGACTGAACATATCGGCCTACCCAAGCCGGCAGCTGATTATCGTACATCTTTTTGGCATCCACCACAATACCATATTCTTCAAAAGCCTTATAAATTGCTTTTCTCTTATCCAGAGATTTTCCTTTAAAACAGAAAACCAATATGGTAGAAGGGACCACCTGCTTCAAGTAATTCACCATCAGCTCTGAAGGCTCCTTATTGGTGAAGCCATTAATAGACTGTGCCTCTTTGACGATCACTACCTGACGCTCTGCCATCATGGGAAATCGCCTTGCCTGAGAAAGGATATCGCTCACCGCAACATCTTTCCCGTAAAGCACCATCTGATTGAAAGATTTTTCATGCTCCTGAAGGGCATTTTTTTCAATATAATCTGCAATTTGATCGATAAAATAAGGCTCATCGCCCTGCAGAAAGTAAACTGGGGCGTATTCTTTTTTCCGAAGTTGCTTCAGAACGTCCTCGGCTTTATGTGGCATACAGGTAAAGGCTGAATTCAGACAAATTTTGAAGGGAGTACCCCTTCTTAATTCACAAAAATAGCGGAAAGTAGGGCAATAGAAAATCTGTAGGGCAATAAAAAAGGAGCCGAAGCTCCTAATATATTTTATTTCCCACGGCCATCATGGCGCCGGATTCGGAAACTGTTGATGCACGGCATTGATATCAGCCATGATCTCTTCCGTAATCTCCACATTAACGGTGGCGATATTTTCTCTTAACTGTTCCAATGTCGTGGCTCCAATAATGTTGGAAGTCAGAAAGGGACGGCTATTCACAAAACCCAAAGAAAGTTCGGTAAGGCTTAAACCATACTTTTCGGCCACCTGAGCATAGCCTTCCACTGCCTGAACACATTGCTCCGAAGAATATCGGCTATAATGCGGCCAGATGGTGATTCGGGCATTCTCCGGCTTTTGACCATTCCGGTACTTGCCGGAAAGTACGCCAAAACCCAAAGGTGAATAAGCCAGCAAACCGGCCTGTTCCCGAATGGCAATTTCCGCATTACCGACTTCAAATGAACGGTTCAGCAAATTGTAAGGGTTTTGAATGGACATGACCCTGGGCATTTTTTTGCTGTTCGCTAAATGCAGATAATTCATAAAGCCATAAGGGGTTTCATTGGAAATGCCCACATAACGGATTTTCCCTTCGTAAATCAACTCCTGCATGGTCTCTAAAATACCGGCAAAGTCCGTCACGTCATCCGATTGATGTTCATAACCCAATTGGCCGAAGAAGTTGGTGGAGCGATCCGGCCAATGCAATTGATACAAATCAATATAATCTGTCCCCAGGCGCTGCAGACTACCCTCAACAGCCTCCCGAATTTGTTGACGGGAAAAATCAGCGCCTCCACGGAACCATTTAAAATTTGGATTCGGACCCGCCACTTTGGAAGCTAAAATCACTTTATCACGATTCCCGTTTTTCTTGAACCAGCTTCCGATAATGCGTTCGGTAGATCCCTGCGTTTCGGCCTTGGGAGGAATGGAATACAGCTCGGCGGTATCGAAAAAGTTCACCCCCTGATCCAGGGCGTAATCCATCTGTTCGTGGCCTTCTGCTTCAGAATTTTGTTGCCCGAAGGTCATGGTTCCTAAGCATATCTTAGACACCTCGAGCGATGTATTTCCTAATTTGGAGTATTTCATAAATTGATGAAGATTTAACAAGCGCTCAAATATACCAAGCAAATTAATTCCCACAAGGAAAAAAAAGTGCGATAGAAGACAATTATTATTGTTTTTTTATATGATTCAATACAGAAAAATGATCACATGAACCCACCTTGAAGTCCTTAGCCACAAATGCACTTTTCGGATATGCCTATAATCCCCCTACTCCTCCCCCCTTTTGCAATCATTCGGGCTAAAGAGTGGTCTTTCAATGTATTTAGGTATAAATGACCGATCAAACTATCACCAAAATCGCTTCCCTGCCAAATTCGAAACAGGCCACTGACTGTGCTCCCCCTATCCTATTAAAGGAACAGAAAAATCACCCAAATTATTCCCGCTAGATTCACCCCCTAAGAGACACACCAACAATGTGTTACGATAATTTTGAAGATTTTACAATAGCCCCAATTTAAGTAGGCTTACTTCCCCCTCATTCCTTTGCTTCTTTGGGAAAAACTCGAAACAGAAAAATTCCTTCATTTTTCCCATCCTGCAGCTAAAGAAAGATTTAAGTATGCATAATCCGGTTTAATCTCCCGGGATACGAAAATCATTAAGCAGACATTCGGATACCTTCGCGGGTCAACAATTTTTTTTGGAGGAAAATTTCAATATTATTGCCAGCACAAAAGAGCAAACGGCAGTCTTGTCGTTCAAATTTTTTGGAATTTTAATCAAATAAGACCTGAAACCATGAAAAAATCAAGCATAAAAATCGACGTTGAACTGGATGAAAACAACGTACCCGAAAAAATCCTTTGGGATGCCACAGACGGCCCATTTGATCAAATGCAGGAAACTCATGCTTTCAGCCTGTCAATCTGGGATCCAAAGCAGCTGAACACCCTTCGAATTGATCTTTGGGACAAAGAAATGCCGGTAGATCAAATGAAAAGATTCTGTATTGATACCCTTGGTGGCATGGCCCAAACCCTGCTAAACTCAACGGGAGACGAAGAAATGGCCAGTGACATCAAAGCCCTGGCAGATAAAATGATGCGCCGCCATATTGAAGAAATGGAAAACGGCAAGAAAGAAGCCTAGCCCAAATTATCCCCCTATATATTTAGGAGTTACACTAAAAAGGGCTCTATTGTATTATGGAGATGGATGCTACTGATTTCATAATAACCCAGGCTTAGGTGAATTGCCATTTTCCGGCTTTATCTGCTGCCATGAGAAAAACTCGAAACAGGAAACTATTCCATCATTTTTCCCGGAAAACAAAAAAAGGGATGAAGCTCCAACTTCATCCCTTTTTTATACGCAAGCCACGCGTGTCTATTTATAATGTCGCTAGGCGATCTTTGGCAATTTTAAATTCCGGAGCGATCTCCACTGCTTTTCCGATCAGCTTTTTAGCTTCTGCCTTATTGCCCTGAATAGATTCTGCTACTCCTTTCAGGTTATAAAGAACTGCTTCCATCGGAATGGTCACCTGGTTCCCCTCGGTACCCTCTACCTGAGCAGTATTTTTGATGTATTCCGCATCTGCTAACAGAATATCCACATTGGTTTCGCATTCGGCATATTTCTTCAACTCCAGTTGCAAAAGGGCCAACTGATAAAGGGCCTCCTTCTCGGTAGTCTTTAAATACCAGGCCTCAAAAGCTTCGGCTGCCTTATCCTTCACCCCCAAATACTGCAAACCATACGCCTCAATTTGTAGCGCCGCCACATTATTCGGGTTAACCGTTTTTGCATCTTTGGAAGCCAAAACGGCTGAAATCCACTGGCGTTGCTCAAAATAAATATTGGCCAAATTCACCAAAAGCGAATCATTCTGCGGATCAACAGTAATCAATCGGTAAAGGGCATCCTTGGCCACTCCCATGTCATTATACTGCATAGCACGACGATAAACCGCATCATTAATATGATAAAAATCGGCAATATTAATTTTCGGAAGCTCATCTTGTGTATCTGTTGCTACCTCCTGTGCCTGCACGCCGTTCCATCCCAAAATCAAGGCGAACACCAATAATATTCTTTTCATAAAAAAATTTTTCTTTGAAGATAAGTGAAAAAATCACCCATCAGATAAAAATTAACAGTATTTAACAAGAAAAAAGGGGATCATACCCCTTTCCATTTATTTTGCGGCTTTCAGCCCCATTTCATCTCCTAATTTAATCATCAAAGCAAAAGCTTCTTCTTTGTCATTTTTGATTTCGCCTTCCAAAACTGCTTCTTTTATCGCATCCTTGATAAGCCCTACCTCACGGGAAGGTTTTAAATCAAAATATTCCATAATATCCTCTCCCGATACCGGTGGCTGGAAATTTCGTACCTGATCATTCTCCTCCACTATGCGCAGCTTTTCCTCCACAATGTCGAAATTTTTCAGATACTGTGTGACCTTACGCTCATTTTTAGAGGTAATATCCGCACGGCAAAGCATCATCAAACGCTCCAGGTCTTCCCCTGCTTCGAACAGTAAACGACGAAGGGCGGAATCCGTGATTTCCTCTTTCACCAATGGAATCGGACGAAGATGCAGGCGCACTAACTTCTGCACCATCTTCATCTTTTCATTCATAGGCAATTTCAGCTTACGGAAAATAGCTGGCACCATGCGTGCCCCTTTATCCTCATGCCCGTGGAATGTCCAGCCTGCTTTAGGGTGAAAACGCTTCGTTGGTGGCTTGGCGATATCGTGCAAAATCGCCGCCCAGCGCAACCAAAGGTCATCACTCATTTCGGCCACATTATCCAACACCTGCAGCGTATGGTAAAAGTTATCTTTATGCTTGCGACCGTTTTTCACCTCCACACCCTGCAAAGCTACCATCTCCGGAAAAAACTGATGCAAAAGCCTGGACTGAAAAAGTAATTTGAAGCCGTAAGAGGGGTTTTTGGCCAGAATCATTTTGTTCATTTCATCCGCTATGCGTTCGCGGGAAATGATCGACAAACGTTCCGCATTTTTGCTCAGAGCAAAAAAGGTATCCGCGTCAATATCAAAATTAAGCTGAGTAGCAAAACGCACCGCGCGCATCATCCGCAGGGGATCATCCGAAAAAGTGATATCCGGATCCAGTGGCGTACGGATAATCTTCCTTTCGATATCTCCCATACCGTCAAAAGGATCAATCAAATCCCCGAAATGATCGGCATTCAGACGAATCGCCATGGCATTGATCGTAAAATCCCGACGATTCTGATCATCTTCCAAAGTGCCATCCTCCACTATCGGTTTGCGGGAATCACGGTTATAGGACTCCTTACGCGCCCCCACAAACTCTACCTCCCAGTCGCCATCTTTCAGCATGGCAGTACCAAAGTTTTTGAAAACATTCACTTTCACATTTCCAACGGCCTTGGCCACCTCCTGTGCCAGTTCAATACCTGAACCCACACAAACAATATCTATATCTTTACTCGGACGATTTAATATAATATCGCGTACAAATCCACCAATCACATAGGTTTCTACCCCCAAAGCATCTGCGCACGCACCGATTTTAGCAAAAATCGGAATTTGGTCTAAATATGACTTATAATTCATTGAATCCCTTTTGGATACTAAAGATCTTTAATCTTGATGTCCCCATTGGTCCCCATGGCCACTTCCCGGCGCTTAAAAGGGAACCGCAGACTATCATCCTGCAAAATTAACAGATTCTGCTCAGCCTGCAACCATGCCTGCCCGGATATTCCTCCTTTCAGCTCCACCAGCACCAAAGGTTGCTGTACTCTGGCCAGCGCACCAAAATGTTCGGCTTTCATAAAAAAGGCATTTAAGCGATCGTCTTCAGCCATCATCCCTGCAGGCACATTACGCCCTCCATTTAATTTCAGCGCCACCGGCCGATCTGTAAATTCCAGAATATCCAGCGAGGTCTCCGGAACTTCATGAAAATAAATATTCAACAAGCCGATCTCATTGACCAGTAAATAGCATTGATCCGCAGAAAAGCCGCCTTGCTGCTGTAACTGTTCAAACAGCGCATATTCTTTTAATGAAAAAACCAAACAACTCTTCTTTCCCTGAGAAATGGTCCAGACTTTATTGTTCCAATCCCGATTTTGTCTTATTTCCATCTTGCAAAAATAAAAAAAGATCGCCGGTAAAGCGATCTTTTTTTTAAATGCATAAGCCATTCTTAGTAGAATAATTCTTCTTTATAGAAGGCCGGACACGGTAAAGATTTGTAATGATCCTTACTTCGTTTCAATGGATGGCGTTTGATCAGGATTTTGATCGAAAGCTCATGCGCTCCACCAAAACTTTTGGAACCTGTTCCCCCTAAGCCGAAATCATAAGAGTAACCAAATTCAAAAATATCGTAAGTCAGTCCCATTGTGAACACAAAAGCCTGGTTGTTCGTCACGGCCTCCGGATAAATTGGAATAGGCACCCCTCTGTACCAGAGACCAATGGTTACGGGATAGTGGTAGTACTTCACCCCGGCAGAGAGGGTTTCAAAATCCCCCTGACGTTCATACATCAAACTTGGAGAAAAAGCCAGACTACGCAATTTGGCATTAAATACGTTCTGCTTTACCTTGAAATTCCCTCCTACTGCGAAAGTATATTTAATCGGAATGGTTCCTGTACCATCTTCCTGAAAAGTCAAGGTAGGCGTTGCCAAATGATAAACCGCCGCACTGAACCAATAATTTCGAGTATACACCAACAAGCCCGTGTTAAAATCGAAGATATTATGCATCCCCAACTCATTCTTGATATTGGGCGGGATGGGTTGCACCCCATTATTATCTGAAAACAGCAATTTATCCATATCCAGGCTTCTGTTTCCCGCCACAAAGGAGAGTCCGGGCCGAACAATCAACTTATTCTGAATGCGTAGCATATAAGAATACATAAAGGCCATCTGATTGGTGGATAGATTGGCGGTACCAATTCTATCCGAAGAGGCCATTACCCCAAATCCGGAATTCAGTTTGCGGACATTATAATCCCAGGAGACCGCATGGGTTTGCACCGCTTGCGGAAGCTGTGGCCACTGAATCCTGTTATTCATCGTTATCCGATGATAAGGGGTAGCCCCTACAAAAGCAGGGTTAACATAAAAGGGCGCATTATAAAATTGAGAGAACATAAAGTCCTGCCCCTGGCAATGCTTGTCAATAAAAATCAATGACAGGCATATAAATATAAAGCGTAAAATTCGATGCATAGGATGATGTTGGTTTGGGCTGTACAAGGCACCCCTTGGCCTCATTAACCATATATATTTTGATTAGTTAATCAAAATATGAGGCTAAAAGTACCACACAGCGGCCTTATCCCTTAAAGCTGTTGCCGGCTCACACGAAACATTACATCGAAATATCTGTATCCAAATCCCACAAGAAAACTTCTTTTGTTCATGTTAAGCGAACTTACTCCATTATTCGGTCTGAATTATTAGAAAAAGCAATAAGTCATTCTAATAATAATCAAAAAAATAATACAGAAAAGCCAGAAACAGTACTCATGAATGAAAATAGAGGAAATTCCTTTTTTGTCCAATAAATATCAAAATATCTATATGAAATATCCCTATTGCTATTCACGCTTCAAAAAAAATCATTTTCCATCTAAAATCATTGATTTTCACCCAGAATTTGCAAAATTCTTACAAGGTTTTTTGATTTTTCGTCTTGCCTATAAATTTTTATAATCACATCTCAATAAGAAGGTAAAGCCAAATCGTATACACTGACAGAAAATCTTGACTAAAAAATTTTAAATAAAGTACATAAAAAAAGGCTACCAATAAATTTGGTAACCTTTTTTTCTTTAGCATTATCCCGAATTAATTCACTGGCAAAAAGGCGTATTCTTTCCCATATTCCAGCATCTGCTGAATAAAATCGTCCGGGTAAGAAATTTCAACATCTTTAATTTCATCACCTTCTTTGATAACCGTATACTTTGGCTGAATAAAGCCTCCATAAGGCGCACTATCCAAATGTGCATAGCGATCAATCACCTCCTGATAAATCTTGGCGTCTACTTGTACACCATAATTTTCAATTAAGGCTTGTCCAGCTTTATAGTCTCCCTGAGATTTAATGCGTTGCACTTCATTCAGCAACTGCCCCAACAGGGTACGCATTTTTTCATAATCATTAATCACAAAGAAGGTTTTACCATCGCGCTTTTCTTCCGTCACGACGCCTTCCGCCTGCCCTTTTTCAAAAATCCAATGAGAAATCATGGCGCGGTTACGCATGTGCGCTTGTTCAATAATCGCTCCCGGTTCCAGGCGACGCAATTGAAGCATCATGCCGTTTCTCATAAATGCATCATAAGCCGCTTTTCCAACTTCCAGATTCGGAATCACGCCAATGTCCACCAATTTCTGATCCATCAGATAATAAAGCGCCACCAAATCTGCCCGGGCCTCTTCTAAAGCATCTGAATAGTTTTTGAGTGTTTCTTTAGGCGTGCCTACCCCTTGCTCCAATTGACCGGAAGCGTGACCAATTACCTCATGCAAAGCCGTGCGCATATTATTCGATAGAACGCCATATTTAATCGCACGCTCTTTTTCCTCCTGTGACCAGGAAAATTCATCCAGCATCCCGGGACCGCCGGCTTCTTCGTAAGCATTCTTGATATTTCCTAAAGAAACCGCCTTCGAGCCATATACTTTTCGAATCCAGTTGGAATTTGGCAAATTCACCCCTACCGGCGTGGAAGGAGCTGCATCACCAGACTCCATGGCAGCATTCACTACTTTATAGGAAATCCCCACTACTTTTGATTTTTTATGAGCCTTATCAATTGGGGAATGATCTTCAAACCACTGTGCATTTTCCGCCAAAGCGGCCATGCGGGAAGAGGCCTCCGGATCTTTGATTTCGATGATGGATTCAAAGGAACCGCGGTAACTCATCGGGTCATTATATACTTCAATGAAACCGTGAATCATATCGACATCTCCTTCAGTGGCCTTGGTCCAGGCTACTGAGAAATCATCGAAAGTCTGCAAGTCACCGGTCTGATAGTACTGAATCAAAAGCGACAACCATTCTTTCTGCCCTTCATTCTCCGCAACCGTTTTGGCCTTCTCCAGCCAATACACCATTTGCTCCAGGGCCTCCGAATACAGGCCGCCTACTTTGTAGAATTTCTCCACAATTCCCCCATTTTCTTTCACCAGCTTGGAGTTTAATCCAAAACTCAATGGTCGATCCGGGTTGGGGCTTTTCTTTGCTTTATAAAATTCCTCAACCTCCTTTTGCGTGATATCATCTGCGTACATATTCATCGCAGAAGACTGAATCAAATCGGTCTTAGGATCAGCGCTCACCCGCTTATTGTCCATATCCGAGAAAATCACTTCCGCAATAAAAGAGACGAAATCCGCCTTCGATTTCCCATTTAAAGGCAACTGATCCTCCGAAATATTGGCCAATAAACCTTCGAAATACGCCTGAGAGCAGGCCGGCTTCAATTTATCGGAAGAATAATGATGGTGGATACCGTTGGAGAAGAATACCCGCTTGGCATAGGTTTCAAATCCTTTCCATTCTTCCGTATTTTTATCCATTCCTTCTGCCGACAAAATGGCTTCCAGTGTTTTGCGCACCGACAGGTTGTGCTTATAGTTCTGATCGTAAATAATATCACGTCCGGCCAAAGCGGCCTGAGAAAGGTAATATACAAATACTTTTTGCTGCTGACTTAGCGCTTCAAATCCCGGTACTTTATAGCGCAAAATGGATAAATCAGCAAACTGATCCACTTTATATTTAAAATCCGAAGCTTCCTCCGCTACTTCCGTTTGGGCTGAATTTTCCGGAGTATTCCCGCCACAGGATTGCAAACCCACCAAAGCGGCCGCCAATCCAAGGGTGATAAAAAATTTATTCATAAAGGTTATGCATTAATTATATTGGTCACCAATGACCTTAAACTCAATTCTTCTATTTTTTTGACGATTGGCATCGGAATCATTATCCACCACCGGCTGATCCATACCATAGCCTTTATAACGAAGTCTGTTGGCATCAATATTTTCCGACACCATGAATTCATAAACCGCCTTTGCTCTGTTTTTGGACAACTCCTTATTATAACTGGCATTTCCGACATCATCCGTATGACCGGAAATTTCCATGACCAGCTTCGGGTTTTCTTCCAGGAATTTCACTGCCTTCATCAACTCTGACTTGGACTCTTCACGCAATTGGTAGGAATCCGAATCAAAAAAGACATTTTCCAGTCGGGTAACCGTGCCCGTACGGATCGGCTCCAGGTAAATATCCTGATGCACCGGCTTAGGCGTCTCTCCTTCTACCCTTTTATAATCGAATGGAATAGACTTATACAAATAGCCTTTGCGCGAAACAAACAAAGCATATTGCTCTCCCTCGGTCAGTACAATTTGGTAGCCCCCATTCTCGGGATCTGATACCACGGTATTAATCATGGTATTATTGGCCACATTATACAGCTCCACTTTTGCATCCAATGGTTGCTTGGTGTCTAGATCAAAGACGGTACCGGCCACATAGCTGCTTCGGTTCGGAATGCGCTGATCTTCCGGAATATCAAAAGTATAAAGTTTGGACTCCGGCTGCTCTCCATGCAAATCATCTATGGAGATATAGCCCGTAGTTCCGGTGGCATTCACTACCAAAGAGGACTGATCTTTATGATCATTAATCGGATACCCCAGGTTTTTTACTTCTCCCCAGGTGCCATCAGATTTTCTATCGGAATAGAAGAAATCATAACCGCCCATTCCTTTATGCCCGTTGGAAGAGAAATACAAGCGCTGCCCATTCACATGAATAAAAGGCCCGACTTCATCTCCATTCGTGTTGATTTCTTTCCCTAAATTGGTAGCGGGCGTCCAGATGCCTTTCGGCGTACGGTAGGTCACAAATAGGTCTCGCTTCCCAAAACCTCCCCGACGATCAGAGACAAAATACAATTCCCGCCCATCTGCACTTAAGGCAGGCTGAGATTCCCAGGCACTAGAATTGACCGTTTTCCCCAGATTCTCCGGTTCACTCCATTCTTCTCCAACTTTATAGGTCACGTATAAATCACAGCTCCCGAAGCTCTTTCTTTCTCCACTGCAAGAGGTAAAAATCAACATTTTCCCATCTGAGGAAATAGTGCAGGTTCCTTCATTCATCTCGGTATTGATCCGGTCAGAAATAGACACCGGATCTGACCAGCTGCCGTCTTCCCTTCTATTACAAATCACAATATCTTCCGTATCTGTGCGGCCGTTACCAACCCGACGTGTAAAAATCAAGGTTTTTTCGTCCACTGTAACTACCGGAAAATATTGCAAAGCAAACTGATTCACATTGGCGTCCATCTCCTTTGGCACAAAGGGCACCGGTTCGCTCATTAATTCCTTCGCATAAGCCGCACACTCCATCACCCATTCGGTTTGCTTTGCTTCCCGCTCTGGTGGCCGGGCCTGCATATGCATTTTCCCCATGGCCAAAGCATCATCGTATCGCCCTTCATTAAAATAGACACCGGCCAATTTACCATAGACTTTAGCGTATTTCGGATTCCCATTCGCTATGGTGGCCACTTTCTCTAAATGTTCCTTTTCATATTGAGGCTTGCGGTATAAACTATAGATGCTCGCCAGACGAAGGTGAGCCTCAATGAAATCCGGATCTTTCTTCAGGGCATCAAAAAGCTTTCGCTCTGCTTCCGGAAACTGTCGGGCCTTCAGCAGGACTGTTGCCTGGTCATAAAGTTTAATTGCTTTTTTGGAGGAAGTGGAAAATCCCTGATGTCCCTGGGCATAAAGGTTTATGCCTCCGAATAACATCAACGTGATAATCGCAAATATTTTTCTAATCATAATTTTGTTAATGCTGGCTATTGAAAATTAGTGCCATAATGCCGTTGAAACGGAAATATAAAGAATAATACAGAGCTTGTTCCTGAATAAACTAAAAATAATGAAGATTTCTCATTAATTTGAAAGGCCGAAAAAATATCATTTTTCAGCAAAGAACAACAAAACCTTTGACTTTAACATCTTATCCAATATGCCTCAATTATTTTTTGTCCCAGGCCCCTCGGCCACCTATTTTACACTGGAGGATCACCTCAAAAGTGCCTTAAAAGAACAGGTCATGGCGATCAGTCACCGCTCCCAGGCTTTTAAGGATTTATACCAAAACACCCAGAAAAATTTACGTTCGCTACTTGAAATTCCGGCAGAATATGAAATCGTTTTCACCACTTCTGCTACCGAAGTATGGGATCGTATGGCCGAAAATTTAGTAGACGAAACCAGCCTTCACTTTGTGCATGGTTCTTTTTCGGACAAATGCGCTAAAGCCTTCCAACGATTAGGAAAAAAAGCGGAAATCATAACTGCGGAAGCAGGAAAATGCGCCAAATTCGAGGGGGCCAATATCCGGCAAACTCCGGAACTGATCCACTTCACCCTTAATGAAACGGCAACAGGGGTAAAACACCCTTATGCGGATATGCAAAAAGCCCGTGAGCAATTTCCGGAGGCGCTAATGGCACTGGATGTGGTGTCGGCCACCCCAACCACTCCTATAGATTTTCAGCAATTTGACTCCGTTTATTTTTCGGTACAAAAATGCTTCGGTTTGCCTTCCGGTTTGGGTGTATGGATAGTAAGTCCTAAAGCCATTCAAAAGGCCGAGCAGTTAACTGCCGATGGAAAGGTTTACCCAAGTTACCACCCGCTGTTAGAATTAGTCGAAAAAAGCAAGGTCTATCAAACCATAGAAACGCCCAATACATTAAACATTTACCTTTTGGGGAAAATTGCGGAGGATATGTTGCGCAAGGGCGTAACACAAATCAGAAGAGAAGCGCTTTATAAAAAGACCCTTTTGCAAAAGCTTTTCACGGATCACCCCCAGCTCAGCCCTTTGGTTACTGAAGCAGACCTACAATCCGACACGGTCGCGGTGGCCAATGTAGAGGGTGGTTCCGCCCCATTGATTGAATACCTCAAAAGTAAGCAAATGGTCATTGGTGCGGGTTATGGTAAGGCCAAAGCCTCCCAGATCCGGATTGCCAACTTCCCTACTCATTCTAAGGAGCAAATTGAGTATTTGGTGGATTTAATAATGGAGTGGCGTATCTAAGCCATTAATTTCTATAACATGGACCCTATCCGAAAGCAACTGCAGGCGAAAAGGATAGGGTCCATAATACCACCATTCCTTCTCCGGGTTTTGAGGATCCACCTCCACACGAATCGGCTTTCCGAATTTTTCCTCTACATAAAGATCCATATCTCCCAGGCTGATTCCTGAAAAATTAAGGCTACTTCTGGAGGCAAAACCAATCCATTTTATTCTCTTTAAGCGATCGTTTTCTAAAAATAACACCACCCGATTACGGCCATCTGAAATCACCCATTTATCCGGGCTGGTTTCTTTATAAGCCACTTCTGCCAGATAGGAACGCAAGGAAGCTTTGGACAGGCCGATCACCAAATCATCCCCCAAACGCAGGCATTCGGCACAATCATCAGAATAATCCGGTGAATCCCCACATTGTAATCGTCCTTCCTGATACAAAAACTGATGGCCAATATTAGCACTCCAATTCATATCATAGACCGGCATTCGGGTATACATTCTGTCGTTCACTAACTTACTGGAGACTTTCAGGAATTCATCGTTCAGACGATCAATATAAAAACTGAATTTAAAATTTTCCCTTTGAGCATCTGAATAAAAAAAGAGAGAATCCTTTACAATGGCATAATAATATTGCTGCTCATAGAGATGGTTCATGGTGGAACGGTCAAAATAAACCCCGAAAAAATTCCCCTCGGCAAAGACACATTCCAGGTAAGTGGTTTTATCGCCACCGCTCCAACCGCCCTGCAGCAGCCTGTGAAAATATCCCTCCTCACTCCATAAATGAGCCGCATTTTTTTGAAAAGAGACAGACGCTATTTCGGAAACCCTCATATTGGTGGGACATTCCTGGTAAAGAATACCGTCCAAAAATACCTGATCCTTCCCTAATAAGACCGCAATCATTTCCGCACTATCTAAATCTGCCCTCCACGATTGAGAAAATGCCTGCGGCTTAAAACTGAGCCATAAAAGAAAAAAAATGAGATATGATGGAGAGTGCCTCAATGTAATTAATCTGTTTTTGATTCAAAATATAGGACATTCAAATACAACAGACCACTGCTTCAGCGGTAAAATGTGGACTCTCAATACAATCTAACCGCACCCTAAAATAAATCTAATCGCGATGAAAAAAAGCGAAAAAAATTAATCCCTTTCTCACTACAGCCGAACTAGCAAATTATCAGTCCGATTGATATTTATAGTTTTCAGCCCAAAATAATTCAATGATATGCACCCGCTCATCACGGATCTGGATTCTAAAAGGGAATGGATCATAATGCCACCATTCCGCATTAGGCAATCGATCTATTGAAACCACTTTAGATGGTTTTCCAAACTTTTTTTCCACATAAGTCTGAACATCTCCCAAATAAACTTCTGAAAAATGGTATTTGCCGCTTCCGGCCACCCCCACCCAGCGCAAGCGATTCAGGCGGCCATCTTCAAATTCCAAAACAATTCTGCTTTGCTCATCATTAAGGATCCATTTATCCGGTGACTTTTCATGCAAATAGGCCGTATCAACATTTTGCTTTAAAAAACGAGCCGACATTCCCATCACCAAATCTGCACTCAATTGTAAACAGGCATCGCAACTCTCCGGCGTTTCCGGATAATCACCGCATTGTAATTTTCCATTTTTTTGCGCAAAACGGTTCACGTTCTCGCCCAGCATAGAGGTCATAATAAAATCCGAGCGATCATATTTTAAATCACCAAACTGTTTACTGCGAAATTTCATGAAGGAGTCATTCAGCTCCAGAATCTTCAGCACCCATTTCAGGCGACTTTTATCTTCCGCAGAATATAGGTAAAGGGAATCCCCTAAAATTTTATAATAATAAAATTGTTCAAAAAGGCGCTTTCTGCTTTCGGAATCATAGTAAATACCTCCGAAACGCTCCTCATCAAAGTAACCCTGCAGATAAGTATGAGGGCTTGTGCGTGTCCAGCCTCCAACAATATCTCTTCGCCATACAAACTCTTGAGAGAATAAATG
This sequence comes from Persicobacter diffluens, assembly GCF_036244895.1. Classification (NCBI taxonomy): domain Bacteria; kingdom Pseudomonadati; phylum Bacteroidota; class Cytophagia; order Cytophagales; family Persicobacteraceae; genus Persicobacter; species Persicobacter diffluens. The sequence continues at coordinate 1,611,608 of NZ_BQKE01000001.1, read as the reverse complement.
AATTTCTTTGTTTTTTCTGAAATCAACGGAAATAATCTGAGAAAAATCAACGGTATCCGTTGTGACTGACTGCGCATCAAAAAAAAGCCTGAAGCCTTCCTTATCCACCAAATCCCTTATGGCCGAAGTATCAATCTCAGAAGGAATTGATTGTCCATGAGTAAAATGGATCAACCAAAAACTCAAAAAGAAAAAAACAGGGATCTTCATTCGAAAATTCATCCAGCAAAAATTAAAGAAAACGGCTGCGCAACTTAAAGACGGAAAGATAAAGGAAAGAAAAAATTACACCAAATTGTTAGACTTAAATTACCATCTTATGCAAGCTTCATTAAAGGTTTTAATTAAAAATCAACATTCAAAAAAAACACGGCCCTGAAAGAACCGTGTTTTTATATATTATTGAAAACTGACTTAACTGATCATGTTTCCGGCTTCTGCCGCCTCGGAAGGCTCCATAAATCTCAAAGACCCGTCTTTGGTCTCGGCCATTAAGACCATTCCTTCCGACTCAATCCCCATCATCTTACGTGGGGCTAGGTTCACCAATACGGCTACTTTTTTACCCACCACCTCTTCAGGAGTAAAATGTTGAGCAATACCGCTCAAGATCGTGCGTTCTTCAAAACCCACATCCACTTTCAGCTTCAATAGTTTTTTAGATTTCTTCAATTTCTCCGCTTCCAGGATATGCCCTACGCGGATGTCCATCTTCATGAAATCATCGAAGGTACACAAATCCTTAGAAGGCTCCACAGGCGCATTTGCCGCCTCATTCGCTTTCTTCGTATCTTCCAGCTTCTGCACTTGTGCGTCGATTACCTGATCTTCCAATTTCTCGAATAATAACTGTTGCTTATTAATTTGGTGGCCATCGGCTAAGATGTCTAATCTACCCGCATCTGCCCACTTTAAGGTATCAATGTTCAACATCTCCACCAATTTCTGCGCAGTAAATGGTAAGAATGGCTCCGCCACGATGGACAGATTCGCGCAAATCTGCAAGGCAATATTCATAATGGTTTCAACGCGAGCCGGATTTTCTTTCTGCAATTTCCATGGCTCGGTATCTGCCAGATATTTATTCCCCAAACGCGCCAACTCCATCATCGCCTGCAATGCTTCGCGGAATTTATATTTCTCTAAAGAAGCACCCACACGCCCAGGAATAGCTTCCATCGTCGCTATGGTTTCTTTATCGATCGCCTCTAAAGTTCCACGTGCCGGAATTTTCCCCTCATAATATTTATTGGTCAACACTACCGCACGGTTCACAAAGTTCCCCAGGATAGCCACCAATTCGGAGTTATTTCTCGTCTGGAAATCTTTCCAGGTGAAATCATTGTCCTTGGTCTCGGGCATATTCGCACACAAGGTGTAACGCAATACATCCTGCTTATTCGGAAGATCTTGCAAATATTCGTGCAACCAAACTGCCCAGTTTCTGGAGGTAGAAATTTTATCGCCTTCCAGATTCAGGAACTCATTCGCCGGTACATTTTCCGGAATATTATAAGTTCCGTCCGCCTTCAGCATGGAAGGGAAGATAATACAGTGAAATACGATATTATCCTTACCAATGAAGTGTACTAATTTGGAGTTATCGCCTTTCCAATACTCTTCCCAATTTTGGTTATTTTCAGTGGCCCAGTCTTTAGTCGCCGAAATATAACCGATCGGAGCGTCGAACCAAACGTACAACACTTTTCCTTCAGCACCTTCTACCGGCACAGGTACACCCCAATCCAAATCACGGGTTACCGCGCGAGGCATCAGACCAGCATCCAACCAGGACTTACATTGCCCGTAAACATTGGATTTCCAGTCTTTATTTTGCTCCAAAATCCACTCCTTCAACCATGGCTCATATTGATCCAATGGCAAATACCAGTGTTTGGTTTCTTTCAAAACCGGTTTCTCACCGGAAATAGTTGAGCGAGGGTCGCCCAATTCTCTTGGTGACAAAGTGGATCCACACTTTTCACACTGATCACCATAGGCATCCGGATTACCACAGTTCGGGCAAGTACCCATGATGTAGCGGTCGGCCAGAAACTGATTGTTTTTCTCGTCGTAGTACTGTTCGGAAGTTTGCTCTACAAATTTCCCTTCCTCGTACATTTTTTTAAAAAATTCCGAAGCCGTTTCTGAATGCGTTTTGCTGGAAGTACGAGAGTAGATATCGAAGGAAATTCCGAAATCTTTGAAAGCATTCTTAATGATTCCATGATACTTATCTACTACCTGCTGTGGCGTTACGCCTTCTTTTTTGGCGCGAATCGTGATCGGCACTCCGTGCTCATCACTTCCACAAACGAAAACTACATCGTCACCTTTTGAGCGCAGGTAACGTACAAAAATATCCGCAGGAACATAAACCCCTGCTAAGTGCCCGATGTGCACTGGTCCGTTGGCGTACGGTAAAGCCGCCGTAATGGTATATTTGGATTGCTTTGTCATAGCGTATTTAAAATTCGCCCCAAAGATAAGCTTTTTTTGAAGGGGATAAATGATCACAGGCAGCAAATTGTATTTTACCTACGACAATTCAGCCGAATTATTCAAGCATGCCCTTTATTTTGATTTATTTCAACTTATCGGACAGATAGTTATCGCCTTTACGGCAAAAAAATAAGTGCTAGACATTCAAGGAAATTTTTGAAAAAGTAAGTCGCTAAAAAATCAGTTGTAAGATCATCTCTTTGATAATATCTATAAGCAATGAATCCCCTGATTTCGAGGCATTTTAGGCAAAATCCAAATTTCACATCAATGGAGCGTGTTTAAAAGTAGACCATCCGGCTGCAAATATTGGCTTTTAATCACACTCCTAAAACCCTGGATTGGCTGCAGGGTCGAAAAAATAAAGGAATAAAGGCCTATTGCTATTTTTTTCCGCAAAGCAGAGGAACGCGTGGAAAGCAGTTTTACTCAAATTTGGACTATTAATATCCAAAGCCAAACATCTGTAATGAATTGATAACAAATACCATGAGGAGCGTCAATAAATCCAGGGAGGAATAATTCGGCTTATGATGGCCTGATAAGAATTGAAGCAATCGCATTTTTGTTTTTTATTTTTTAACTTTTGAGCACAATAAACACCAATAATATGGAATGGAAAAAGCATTTTGAGACTGATAGATTGAAACTGAGACCATTCGTAGAAAAAGATCACGAACCTTTTACCGATTTGGTAGAGGACCGCAAGGTGGTTCGATTTCTTTCCATGCCAACTTTGGAGCATTTAAAAAGTACGAAGCACCTAAAGGATTATACTTTATTCAAAACCCCGGAAGGTAAAGAAGGCCTGACGCTACTGATCAGGAAAAAAGAAGACGGCGAATTTGTGGGGATTACCGGTCTTCGCCCAAATGATGACCCGGATACTTATCATTTTTTCTGTGCGCTACAGCCTGCCTACTGGCTAAAGGGCTATGCCAAAGAAGCCGGACAAGTGGTGTTCCGCTATGCCTTTGAAGAAATGAATGCAAGAGTTATTAAAGCAGGTGCAGAGGGAAGCGATATTGCCTCCGTAAATTTCCTGAACAGTATGGGCATGCGCATGAACACCTTGGCCAAGCCCTCATTGAAGTCTACCATTAAACCTTTTGAATTAAAAAAAGAGGACTACGGCAAGCGGCATTAATCATTAAGGAGAGGTATTTTATCAAACCTAAAGGTACAGGCAACTGTGCCTTTTTTATTGTCTGATAAATCAAGGTTAGCTTCAATTTCATCCCTGAACAGCCATTTTCAAAGATATTTCACCCAAATGAAAAAACACCTTTTCAATACATTAGAGATGGTCTTCCTGATTGATTAACCATCTAAATTGAGGGAAGCTTGCTTTCTCCTCACTTATTTACCTCATTGGGAAAAACTGGAAATAAAATAAACCCTTTACTTTCCTGCCTTGCTGCTAAAGGAGGATTAATGCATGAATAATCATGGCTAATAGAACTCAATCACTGCGGAAACCCCTTTCGTTATCCCACCCCTTGATTAAGAACGTATTTAAAAATCAAAATTCTTAGTGAAAATTTGATTATTGCAGAAGCAATAAAGGATTATATTGAGAGAATAGCATCGCTATTGTTAAGACATTATCCTAAATCGGTTCCAATAATTCGAATTTGCAGCCGGATGGCGTGCTTTTAAACATGCTCAAAATGACCATAGAGCATAACGCCCTGTTTCAGTTAGAAAATGTAAAAAAATCGTGGTTTAATGCTCTAATTTCAAATCGCAATTAGCCTGAGCATCGGTAATGGTAGCTCCTAATTTCTCATAGAAAGCTTCCGCCGGAGCATTACCCTTGGTCACTTGCCAGCGTAAACTTTTACAGCCCTCTACTTTGGAAACATTTATGACCACCTCCATTAAACTTCTCCCAAGGCCTGCGCCACGAAGGCTATCTTTTACAAAGAGATCATCCATGTACATGCATTTCCCCACCCAGGTATGATAAGTAATAAAATAGGTAGCATATCCGGCAAGCGTACCATCTTCTGTTTCTACAACAAATCCACGAACATAATCCTGCTCCGCTTCCATTGTAGCCACTGTATTCAACATTTTATCGGAAGCATTTTCAAAATCGGCCAAGCCTTGAAACAACTCAATCAAAGCAGGAAAATCATTAGGTTCGATAGGGCGAATTTCGTAGTTCATATCCTTTATATAAAAAACCAAAAAACAATGAATAATAAAAACACCACCGCATAGGTGATATAGGACTGCACCTGCTTTCCTTGCAGATTCGCCAAGCCCCGGCCCAGGCCTTTACTCAATTCACCGAGCCCCTTTACCAATCCATCTACAAAAAAGCGATCAAACATTTTAGTCCCCTGTGCGAGGATCACCCCCAATACTCCTAAACCATTGATAATGCTATTGTTCAAAGATTCCAGCCAGGCAAATGCCTTAGAAGATCTCACCGTTAAACCGGCAACCCCATCCACCATACCACTCATAATTTTTTGATCGAACCAATGCAATCGGTAAGCCCATCGCAAACTTCGGATCATAAAATGCTTTCGGTAAAAGCGATCCATATAAAAGTTGTTCAGCGAGTAGTAGCCCAATTTACTTTGAGGTCTGCGATGCACATAATCTTCCCAGATTTTTTCATCGCGTCCATACTTATTATAAGCATACAAAATGCCCCCAAGCGCAGAGAGCACCGCCAAAAATGGAATGAACGTCAAATGCTCCCGACCAGACAACTGCCATCCACTCAGTAAAACCGTCGCGGGTCTTTCAAAAGCATGGTAAAGCCAAGTGGCATGTCCGTCGAATGGATTGAGTCCATAGACAAAACTGATCGACATAACAGCTAAAATGCCTACCGGCACCGTTTTTTTCCAGGAAGGATCTTTCAGATTATCATAACAAGGACAAGCGGCCTGACATTTGCTCAACACCCTGGACTTTGACCAAAAAACCAAATACCATTGGCGCGCCATATAAAAAGCGGTCAATACTGCGGCAGCAAAACCAAGGAATGGAATGGCCCAGGCCCATACATGCCCATGTGCTGACATATTTGAAGCCCATTCCCAGGAAGCCATCAGAATCGCATCCTTTGACATAAATCCGGAAAAAAACGGAAGCCCGATCAGGGCTGCGGCGCAAATGACATATCCCGCATGGATCAAAGGCATACGGCGCATTAAATCACCCATCTGTCGCATGTCCTGCGGATCAAAATGAACCGGAATAGACAATTTTTTACACTGATACTGGAAATGGTGCATGGCGTGAATCACCGCACCAACCGCCAAAAACAAGCCGGCCTTGAAAAAAGCATGTGTTACCAAATGAAATAGCGAGGCTTCATAAGCGCCCACGCCCATTCCTAAAACCATATAGCCCAATTGGGAGCTGGTGGAATAAGCCAACACTCTTTTGATATCAAATTGATTCAGGGCAGAATAAGCTCCCTGAATGGCGGTAATGGCTCCAATTACCGCGACTACCATCAATACTTCAGGAACTAATAATGGAAATACTCTTGCTAAAAGAAAAATTCCCGCCGCCACCATGGTTGCCGCATGGATTAATGCGGAAACCGGCGTTGGCCCCTGCATGGCATCCGGCAACCAGACTTGTAAAGGAAATTGAGCAGACTTCCCCACCGTACCCATAAAAATTCCCAGCCCGGCTACGATCAACCATACCTCCGGAATTTGATTAATGACTCCAGGATTGGAAAAAACCTGGGACAATTCAGCAAAACTTAAAGTATGGAAATAAGCCCAAAGAATCATCAGTCCCAGCAAAAATCCCATATCCCCTACCCGGTTGGTCAGGAATGCTTTTCTATTGGCATTCGCCGCCAATGGCCGCTCAAACCAAAAGCCAATCAACAGGTAAGAGGAAAGCCCTACCAATTCCCAGCCCATAAAAAGCAGCAGCAAATTATCCGCTATCAGAATCACAAGCATACTGAATGTGAATAATCCCAGATAGCCATAATAACGCGCATAATATTTTTCCCCCTTCATATAGTTCATAGAAAACACATGGACCAAAAGGGAAATTAAACTCACGACCAACAGCATCACCACCGACAGCTGATCCAGCAGCACTCCAAAATTCAGGGAGTAATCCCCTACTCGGAACCAATGCCAGTTTCCCTCTAAGGTATTATTGGGAAACACCTGAAGGAAAATATAAATGGATAATAGCAAAGAGCCACTGATGGCCGAGATCGCAATTTTATCGCTGATCGTCTCTTCCAGTCTTTTGGAAAAAAAAGCAATAGCCAAAAAAGAAAGCAAGGGCAGAACCGTTGCCAGCAAAGCGGCATAAATCGCAGGATGAATGGGTGCTATAGTTTGAATGGCTTCCATTAATTAAAATCAATATCGACGGTGCGCAGGTGGTGGTACAATTTAAAAACAATGGCCAGGGCGATGGCAATTTCTGAGACGGCAATCACCATGACAAACATGCTGAACATTTGCCCCTTGAGGCTTGGATCATACTGAGAAAAAGCCACCATATTCAGGTTAGCAGCATTAAGGATTAACTCCACCCCCATCAACACCACAATGGCATTTTTTTTCATCAGAATGATCATCAACCCGATGGCGAACAATATCGCAGACAAAATTAATATATGACTTATTGGAATCATTTCTTATATCATTAACATGCGCCAGATCACGGACAATAAAACCAAAACCAGCGAGGCTGGCGTTAAATATTTCCAGGCGAAAATCATGAGCTGATCCACGCGAAGGCGAGGATAAGTCCAGCGTACCACCATCTGGAAAAAGATCACTACCAATGCCTTGGATAATATCCAAAAACCTCCCCAAAGATGTCCAGAAAGTGTTCCCGGCTCCCCTGAAGTCCACTCGGCAAGTGGCAAGCCTCCGATATTGGGCAATGGGGTATTCCAGCTTCCAAAGAAAAGTACGGCCATCAGAATAGACATCAACAGCATCATACCATATTCTCCTAACATCAACATGGCGAATTTGAATCCGGAATACTCTACATTATATCCAGCGATCAATTCACTCTCCGCCTCCGCCAAATCAAATGGTGCCCGATTGGCTTCAGCCAAAGAGGCAATGAAAAATATCAGCGCTACAGGAATTAATACCGGCGCCCGGAAAATATTCCAGGTCAGGAATCCGCCATACTGGCTCACTTCTATTCCCAAGGCTTTGATCCCAAAAAGATAGCTTTCCTCCTGCCCTGCCGAGGCAGCGAAAATTCCCTGCTGAAAAGAGATGGCCTGCAGATCCAGTGTCTGACATACACACACTACCGCCAAAACGCACAGTCCCATGGGCACTTCATAGCTGATCAATTGAGCAACAGATCTTTCCGCTCCAAAAAGTGCATATTTGTTATTGGCTGCCCAACCGGCGATCAAGATGCCCACCACATCAAAAGTGATGATAGTCAACAAATAAAAAACGCCTACCTGAGCGCCTGCCCCTGTCCAACCGGAGGTTAGCGGCAGAACGGCAAATCCACTGACGATCGCAGAAAAGACAATAATGGGTGCTAAGGGAAATAATTTTTTATCCGCACGTGCAGGCGTAATGTCTTCCTTCATTAACAGCTTCAGGACATCGGCAATGGTTTGTAATAAACCAAACTTTCCGGTGTCCATCGGGCCCATCCGATCCTGAATAAATCCGGCAATTTTTCGCTCGGCATAAATCCCCACTACCGCAAAGGTGAGTAGAAAAGGCAGATAAAATAAAAAGGTAGTGATTTCCATACTTATTTTTTAGCCAGGTAAGTACCGGCCACCAAAGCGACCAACAACATGATGGCGATTAATTCAAAGGGCAACAGAAAATCGGTCATAGTAGCAATTCCCAATTTACGAATACTTCCTTCGGCCAAAGCCGTTTGGTCGATCCACGGACGATTTGCCCATTCAAATTGAGAAAATATCAAACCGAGGAAAGTGCTCAATCCGGTACCGACCAAAAGAGACGATAACACATTTCGGTTTTGGGTCAGAATAGGCTCTCCCTTCAACTTTGTGGTCAACATTACTCCGAAAATCATCAACACCAGTATTCCACCGATATAAATCATGATCTGAGCGATGCCGATAAAATCCGCCCCCATTAATACATAAAGTGCAGCCACACCGAAAAGACTCACCAAGAGCGAGAAGGCGGCATAAAGCACATTTTTTGTCAGTAAAATATTGAGTGCTGATACCAGCACCAATGCGGAAAAGCCATAAAAAATCAGGCTATAAAAATTGATCGCTTGCATTCGATTCTATTTCGCGGACTTGCCGCCCTATTTCTTAAAGCTAGGGATTTTAGGTTTGGCCACCGGCTTTTTAGCCACATTTTGTGGTCCCTCTTGCTCCCCTTCTTTTTCAGTTAAAATTTTATTTGGTTCCGTCGCCTTTGACGTCGGAATCTTCGGTTTTATCACCGGCTTCTTCGCCACATTCGAGGCGCCCGGAATCTTCGGCTTCAATGCCGACGCTTTGCTGTCCGCTACCGGTTTATCCGCAGCAGCTCCCCCGATCTTCGGTTTTATCACCGGCTTCTTTGCCACATTCGAGGCACCCGGAATCTTTGGTTTCAAGGCAGCCGATTTGCTGTCCGCTACCGGTTTATCCGCAGCAGCTCCCCCGATCTTCGGTTTTATCACCGGCTTCTTTGCCACATTCGAGGCACCCGGAATCTTTGGTTTCAAGGCAGCCGATTTGCTATCCGCTACCGGTTTATCCGCAGCAGCGCCTCCGATCTTCGGTTTTATCACCGGCTTCTTCGCCACATTCGAGGCGCCCGGAATCTTTGGCTTCAAGGCAGCCGATTTGCTGTCCGCTACCGGTTTTCCCGCAGCAGCTCCTCCGACCTTCGGTTTTATCACCGGCTTCTTTGCCACATTCGAGGCACCCGGAATCTTTGGTTTCAAGGCCGACGCTTTGCTGTCCGCTACCGATTTTTCCGCAGCAGCTCCACCAATCTTCGGTTTTATCACCGGCTTCTTCGCCACATTCGAGGCGCTTGGAATCTTCGGCTTCAATGCCGACGCTTTGCTGTCCGCTACCGGATTATCCGCAGCAGCTCCGCCAATCTTCGGTTTTATCACCGGCTTCTTCGCCGCATTCGAGGCGCCCGGAATTTTCGGTTTCAAGGCAGCCGATTTGCTATCCGTTACCGGTTTATCCGCAGCAGCTCCGCCAATCTTCGGTTTTATCACCGGCTTCTTCGCCGCATTCGAGGCGCCCGGAATTTTCGGTTTCATTGCCGCTGGTTTTTGCTCCTCAGACACCTGCTCCCCATCTTTTGCTACCTTAGGTTGCACGATCGGTTTCTTAGGCACCGCCGGTTTAAGTGCCGCCGGCTTCATAGCAGAAGCTTCTCCATTGGTGGATTTTGGTGGTAAAGCGACAGGCTTGACCACTGCTTTTTTAGCTGCAGGCTTTGGCACACTAACCTTAGGTGCCGCTGTAGGAATTTTCACAGCAGGTTTCTTCAGAGAAGTTGGAGAAGGCTTTGCACTTTTAGCTGCCGCCTTTTCTGCTTGTACCTTTTCCCAATTCTCTTTTGCCTCCATGATTTCTAATGGTGTCATGGTTGCAAAAGGAATGTTATGCTCTTCAAAATCAAAAGCCGAATAGTCATATTCCGGCAGCATCGTCAAACACTCCGTCGGACAAACGGAAGTACAGAGACCACAGAACATACATTTGGCCATATCAATATCAAACTTGGCCAAATGCAAGCGGATGGAAGAGCCGTCCGAAGTTTTACCTAATTCTTCCGCCGATCGAATGGACACGATATCTATACAATCCACCGGGCAAACTTTCGCACATTTGTCGCATACAATACAGTCCTCTTCTTCCAAATCAAGTTTGTATCGCCCGTTTACAGGTACTTCAAGCTTCTCGTGCGGGTATTGCAAAGTTACCAAACCTTCCTTTTGATCGAAATAACCTTCCTGATCAATCCCCCGGTTATCATGAGACTTCGTGGCCTTTGAAAAGTGACTGATGGTCAAGCCAATCCCTTCCTTTAGCGTGGAAAAAGTCTCTTTAATATTGGTCCAATATGTATTTGATTGTTGTTTTCTCATGGATTTTTTGGAACGGAAACAGAAACCGTAACACCAAAATTACACTGAATACTGTCAAAACGCAAAGATTGCACTCCAACAAAAGCTTGTTTTACGAACAAGTTAGCCAAATATCAACAAACAAGTTTTTATCAGTGAAATAATAACATCTAGAAATTAAATTTCTAAATAAAATCACAAACCTACTGAGTATTATTACGATATTAAGAATAACCATCCCTCTACTTATGAAATACTTTATACTTTTTATCGCTTTAGTTTTGTCCAGACAAAGCTTTGCGCAGGCTCCGGATGTCCAGGTTGACACCCTTGCTGCTCCAGCGGCCAAAGAAAGCACCAATCCCTTATGGAAAACCGGTGGATCTGCCGGTATTAACTTTTCTCAGGTAACCTTATCCAATTGGGCGGCCGGTGGTGATAATTCCATCGCGGGAAATGTTTTTGGGAACTGGTACGCGAATTATTCTAAAGGAAAAATTGTTTGGGCAAATAAGCTCGATGTCGGTTATGGATTGATTCGAAAAGGAAAAGATGATACCGAGAAAACCGATGACCGCATCGAATTACTTTCCAGCTTTAACCGTCAGATCAGTGAATCCAAATGGTATTACACTGGCCTACTCAATTTCAGGACCCAATTTGCAGATGGTTTCGATTTGGAAAATGATCCTGAAACCAGAATATCGACCTTTATGGCTCCCGGATATTTAGAACTTTCCTTAGGCTTTACTTATCGATTTGGAGAATTATTTTATGTTTATCTGGGACCCATCGCCAGTAAAATGACCTTTGTCCGCGACGACGTTTTGGCGGCCCAGGGTGCTTTTGGAGTAGATCCAGGTGATAACTTCCGTTTTGAATTGGGGGGAAATGCCCGTTTTCAATTTCGAAAAGACATTGCGCAGAATGTGACTTTTCAACTGAATGGAAATTTCTTCAGTAATTATCAGGAAAACCCACAAAACATTGACGTGAACCTGGATGCTTTACTGGACCTTAAGGTAAATGACTGGCTTTCTGCCAATATTGCGATCTCCACCATTTATGATGATGACATCCTAATTACGGACAAAGAAGGAAAAACCGGACCCCGAATGCAATACAAACACGTGATGGCCATTGGATTGGTATACAAATTCAAAAATCACGAGGATTAATATTTTCCAATTCCAAAAGGAAACCACTAATATTGCCAAAATTATTAGTGGTTTTTTTATGTTCTTTTTACTCTCCAAAGCATTGGTGTTCTGCATCCAACCGATCAACTGGATACTCCTTTTTCTTTTATTGGCTTTAGTATGGAAGCGAAAAAGGAAAACCTTCCTGCTGACCACCTTTTCCCTATTTATTCTATTCTCCAACCGCCCACTATATGATTTTTTTGATCGTTGTTGGCAAATAGATAGCCTGGAAATGGAAGACCTTTCTTTAAATAAGCCCAGGACGGCCATTTTGCTTGGAGGAGCAGTGGATACCGGACGCCCACCCTTTACACTAACCCACTTTAATTGGGCCGCGGACAGAATCACTCATACGCTGCAACTCTTTCAGCGTGGCTATGTCCATCAAATTATTCTTACCGGAGGAAATGGCTATGTCAACCGAATGGAAGGAGAGCCTTCAGAAGCCATGACGACTGCCCAGTTTCTTATGGATGCGGGAGTACCCGAATCGGCCATTTTCATTGAGGATGCATCCAGAAATACTTATGAAAACGCCTGCTTCACCAAAGCACTGATAGAAGCGCAAAATGTAGCATCAGATACGGAGTGGTTGTTAATCACCTCCGCCAGTCACATGAGAAGATCACTGGCAATATTTGAAAAAGCAGGTTTATATTGCCTGCCCTTTTCAGCTCATTATGCTACTTCCCACCGCCCTCTGGTTTGGACAGACTACCTCCTGCCGGATGCGCAAACCTTAACATGCTGGAATTTTTTAATCAAAGAATGGGTGGGCTTTGTGACTTATCGTCTAAAAGGATATTTATAAAAACCAGTAGTTCTGAGCATAAAAAAAGCGGAAGATTTCAACCTCCGCTTTTTTTAATCTAATTAGCAAATGTTAAAAGAACATTGGCTTATCGAGCTTAGTCGCTATTCGATAGGCTGCATTAATTAAACCGACGTGACTATAGGCCTGAGGGAAATTCCCCCACTGACTGCCGGTTTTGGCATCTACATCCTCACTCAATAGACCAAGATGATTGGTATATTTTAGTAATTTTTCAAACTCAATGATTGCCTCTTCCACTCTTCCCACTACGGCTAATGCCTCCACGTACCAGAAAGCACAAATCAGGAAAGTTGTTTCCGGCGCACCAAAATCATCAATATGTTTATAACGATAGAATAAACCTTCCTTGGTCCGCAATTCTTTTTCCATCGCTTTTAAATGCGTTTTTGCGATAGAACTGGAAGAATCCAGATAGCCCATCATAATCAACTGCAAATTGGCCGCATCCAATTCCGGCGATCCAGCCGCCTGCGTATAAACCCCCATTTTATCATCATAGCAGGCTTCAATACGCTCAAATGCTTTCTTCTTTAATTCCCGAGCGGTAGTCATCATTTCATTATCTCCAAATCTGGAGGCAATTTTCAATGCCGCGGAACTTCCGGCCCACTGGAACAAAAAGGTATAGCAATAATACTTGGAGCGATCACGAAACTCCCACAAACTGGCATCCTTTTCATCAATAGTCCGGTCAATCATTTTCAGAATATTACGCATCATATCATGAGAGTTAAAGCGATTCTCATGCTGAAAACGTTCATCAGCAAACAAGGGCAAGAGTGAAATCATCACCTGCCCATAAACATCATTCTGAATATGTTCGTGCGCCTGATTTCCGATTCTCACAGGACCATTTCCGAGGTATCCTTCCAGATCAATAATCTTTTCCTCCAGCTTGGATTTCCCCTTAATACTGTACAGGGGTTGAAAACGATCCTTTTCCTTTGAAGAAATATTGGCGATATAGTTAAAATACCTTTCCGATTCTTCAAAGTGACCAATATGGTTAAAAGCCTGCAGGGTATAGAAGGTATCCCGCATCCAGCAAAAACGATAATCCCAGTTACGGCCACTGCCGGGAGATTCCGGAAGGGAGGTGGTGCTGGCCGCAATGATAGCACCGGTATCTTCAAACTGGTGAATTTTCAAAGCGAGGGCAGAACGAATCACCGCCTTTTGGTGAAAAGAACCAATCGAAGTGGATTTCACCCAATCCTGCCAGTATTTCTGGGTGGCGCGTAAAAATTCATCCGCTGTTTTTTCCAATGCCGCTTCCAATGGAGCACCGTAGGTTAAAACCAAATATTTGGTTTCATTCAGGAAGAAGGGCTCTTCATCATCGATCACATAACTTAATGGAATGTTAGTGGTCAGGCGCATTTCATCCCCTATTCCCAGATATTTGATATGATTGGAACCTAAAACCCGCTCCGGATTTTTCGCACCATAATCTCCCTTGGGTGCACATCTCACATTCACTCTGGGATTACCCGAAAGCGGCTCTACCTTTCTGATTAACATCAACGGACGAAAATACCGATCATATTGAGGAAAGCGGGGTGCAAAATCAGTTACGCGATACTTACCATTTTCGTCTTCGATTTCCGTCACCAATATATTGGTATTATCCATATAGTATTGGTGAGAGGAGAAATCCGTTTCTACAGGTAGAATTGTAAATTCGCCCCCCTTTTTAGAATCCAATAAAGAACCGAAAACAAAACTACTATCGAAGGAAGGCCAACACATCCAAACCACATTGGTTCGCTTGTCGATAGAGGCCATAAAAGCACAATTACCGACAATACCGAAATCATAAGTATGGGATTGAGTCATAAATAAGAGATTAGTATAATTTTTTGGAGAAATCATAATTTCCAAAAAATTAAATTCTCAAACAACCTTTAAACCGGACAAAATTGGTAATAAAAAGAAAAGCATGCTTGATGAAAATTGGCATGCTTTTGGATAAATTGAAGAAGTGATTGTGGTTTAAAACAAAAAGATATAAAAAAATAATCTACCTAGTTAAAAAAATCCATTCGATAAAAAAATCAAACCTAATCCACAATCTGGAATCTTTAATATTGTTCAGCGGGCATTATTATCCATAAGATAATATACAACGCGAGTCCTGTTCCTGCAAATAAAAGTAAAAACACATAGATCAAACGAATAATAACAGGATCCAAATTGAAATAATCTGCAACTCCTGCACAAACGCCGGCAATAATTTTACGATTTACTGGTCGGGTTAAGTTTTTTCTCATTTCTGTCTTACTTTATTTAAATATAGCCTTTTTTTAAATATAGCGGAAATATTTTATCCAAAAATTATAATTCAAACAATTTACCCCCTTTTTTTCATGTTATTTATGAAATTAACCATAAAAACATGTGCCATTCATGCCATCATGCACAAAAAAAACCACAAGTCGGAAACTTGTGGTTTTAATATTTAATCTGATAATTTTCTTAAGCCTGATTCAAAATTCTCAGCTCATCACGAAGTACTTTTACTTTAGCTTCTGCTTCTTCAATTTTCTGATCGTATTCCGCCTTTAAAGCCTCTGCATTTTTAGATCTGGCAAAGAAGCCCAGGTTACTCTTCCAGGTATTGATCTCATCTTCCAATTCCTGAATCTGGCGACGTAAGTCCTGCTCGGCTTTATTCAAAGAAGATTTATTTGGTGACGATTTCAATCGCTGATATTTTGCCTGCAGTACCAAGCGTTGCTTCTCCCCTTCTGCAATCCCTTCAACCGCCTCTAAATAAGTTGCATTTGCTTCGGCCCATTTCTGCTGAATGGTTTTAATTTCCTTGCGAGGTACAAAACCAATCTCTTCAAACTGTGCCTGAATTTCCTGAAGCGGCTCCAGGCTGTTGGGTTTTTCAGCGGCCAAAGCGACCAATTGCTTACAAAGCGCTGCCTTCTTCTCAAAATTAGCTACAAATTCCTGCTCCACGGCTTCATTCTTCTGGCGCTTGCGATTGAAGAAATGATCACATGCCGCTTTGAACTCTTCAAAAACAGAATCCTTGAATTTCTCTGGTACAGGTCCAATTTTTCTCCACTCCTGCTGAAGAGACTTTAAAGTATTCGCTGTTCCTTCGATATCCTCGCTGTCTTTCAACGCTTCTGCCTTCTCCACTAAAGCCTGCTTCAGCTTCAAGTTTACCGTACGCTCCTCTTCCAGGTTCTTGAAGAATTGTCCTTTGTTATTAAAGAAAGTCTTGAAAAGTCCCCAGAACTCTTTATTGATATCTTTGGCATTCTCACGAGGTACATGCCCAATAGCATCCCACTCCTTCTGAAGGTCCTGCAATTTTTTGGTTTCTTGATTCCACTCCGTAATTCTTCCGGAATTAAAATCAACAAACGGACGAATTTTGGCGATCAAAGCTTTTTTGGTTTCCAAATTCGCTTCCTGCTCTACCCGAATCTGGTCGCTGTATTCTTTACGGCGATCATAAACCGCATCAGAAGCCGCCTTGAAACGATCCCAGATTTTATCCTGCTCTTCACGAGGCACAGGCCCGATGTTTTTATATTCTTCATGCAATTCATTCAAAATACGAACCGCATCCAAAATCTCCGCATCTTTCAGCTCTTCTGCTTTTTCACAAAGCTGAACTTTTTTGGTCAGATTTTTACGACGATCCAAATCCTTCAACTCGAAGAAAATACCACGACGATCATAATACTGATCCAAAAGGGCTTTATAATTAGCCCAAAGCTCTTGGTTTTCGGCCATATTCACCTGACCGATACCTTTCCACTCTTCCTGAATCTTACGAACAGCTTCAATGCTCTGCTCCGTTTCTTCGCCTTTTACAATTTCTCTCAACTGGCGAAGCAACAGTTTTTTCTTAGCCGTATTTTCTTTACGGCTGGACTCCAGGTTAGCGTAATATTTATGTTTTCTTTCCTTCAATAAGCTGTAAAGCTCATCAAATTTTCGATCCACCTCACTGCCATGGTATTCAAAACCGTCAGGCTCTCCGCCATCCGCCTTGTATTTCTCCAAAGCAGACTGACGTTCTTCATGACGTAAACCATTAAAAATTGGCCCCACTATCTTCAAAACTTCATCATTGTAACGGAAGTTCTGAGACTCTTTCAAGTCCGATAAGGCTTTTACCAATTCTTCCTTACTTTTTCCGACAAAATCTTCCTCGTTTACAGTAAGGCTTTCTTCTTTCACCTCCTCAGCAGTATTCACTTCCTGCTCAGGCTGTACATTTTCCTTTTCTGCTTCAGAAGACTGATCAAACAATTTGTCGTTTTCCATGACTCTTTAATTAATTTAAAAATTCCCGCCGTTAGCGGCGGACCGAACACAATCTATACCCTCCTTCAAAAATATTGCTGAAGGATTGGATGCCCAAAAATAGACATTTTTTTAATTCATGCGAGGATCTATGGGGTAATTTGAATACATCTTGAATCTTCCCCCCATCAGGGACAAAACTTTCTTCCACAAATCGTCATGTGGCGTATCAAAGATCAAATTTTCATTGGCCTGCCGAAAGATAATCCAGGACTTCTCCTGAATCTCGGCTTCCAATTGACCGGGTGACCATCCGGAATAGCCCAGAAAAAACCGCACCTGCGGATCAGGCTGTTGCTCCTCCCGCACCAGACTCATCACCTCTTCGAACCCCCCCCCCCAATAAACATGCTCCACGATCTGATGACTTTCTTCCCCCAGAAAATCTGCTCGGTGCACCATATGAAGCGTATCCTGCTGCACAGGCCCACCCACAAAAAGGCTTTGCTCCTGCGGGATGTTTTCTCCCTGCATCACCTCATTCAATTTCAGGAAGGAAGGCTTATTCAAAACAAACCCTACACTGCCCTCCTCATTATGTTCCACTAAGAAAACCACGGACCGCTCAAAGTTGGGGTCCGCCAAAAAGGGTTCCGAGATTAACAGATCGCCCTTTTGTGGTTGGGAAATATTTCCGTAGTCAAAATAGTTCATCACAATAAAGATTAGGGTTGGATTCCTCACGAATAAAGGCACAAGGAGTTTAAATGTCAAACTAATCCCTTATTTTCGCCATTATTTTCGACGCAAGATGACACCCATGGAGATAAATATTGCTGATATACGTCAAGATTACTCAAAAAAAGAACTTTCCGTTGAGGAATGCCATGCGCATCCGATCCGACAATTTAACCAATGGTTTGATGAGGCGATAAAAGCGGAGGTGATGGAGCCCAATGCCATGACGGTTTCTTCTGCTACGGCTGAGGGAAGACCTTCCGCACGAACGGTTTTACTGAAAGGCATTGAAAATGACGCCTTCGTATTTTATACTAATTACAATAGCCGCAAGGGACAACAGTTGAGCAATAATCAATTTGCAGCTTTGACTTTCTTTTGGCCTGAGCTGGAGCGACAAGTCAATATTGAAGGAAGTGTTGTTAAAATGCCGGAGGAGGTCTCGGATCAATACTTTGCTAGCCGTCCCTACAAAAGTCGTGTGGGAGCTTGGGCCTCCGAGCAAAGTCAGGAGATCGATTCCAAAGCCGTGGTGATGGGCCGCTTTGCCAAGTATGCAGCCAAATTCATCACCCATGTTCCGCGCCCGCCGCATTGGGGAGGCTTTGGTATCATTCCGGATCGTATTGAATTCTGGCAAGGACGCCCGAGCCGATTGCATGACCGCGTGTTGTATGTTTTAGAAAACGGGCATTGGAATAAAAAGCGCCTGGCACCCTGACCATCCGTTGGCGCAACTGTGCGCTACACTTTCCATTCCAACCGGCTGAGGGATAGCGGGCTTTGCCTGAGCTCCTTTTTGCCGGCGACTACCCTTAAATAAACTTCTCAGGAGTCGGCAAAAAGAGCGAGGCCCGCCAGCCCGACCGAGCCTGTGAGGGCAGCCCCTAAAAAATAATTCTCTTCTCTGATTTTCATGAATACTTATTTAGAAAGATACGCCTATCCGGAACGCTTTTTAAGCAATGAAGCGCAAGCCCATACCACCCAGATTGTGGTGATTCCCTGTTATAACGAACCGGATTTGCTGACTTCCCTGCAATCTTTGGCCAATTGCAAGCCCACAAAGGGACATACGGAAGTGATAACGGTAATTAACCATGGGGAAAATGCCTCAGAGGAAGTCATTCAACGAAATCAGCAGACGCTGGAAGAAGCACAGGCCTGGGCATCGGCACAATCGCTTCCCCACCTTTCTTTCGAATTCATTAAGGTCAGCAATCTCCCCAAAAAACATGCAGGCGTAGGACTGGCTCGAAAAATCGGAATGGACGAGGCGGCTTACCGATTGGAGATCCTTGGAAAATCCAAAGCACCGATCATCTGCTTTGATGCGGACAGTCAATGCTCAGAAAACTACCTTTTGGAGATTGAGCAATATTTTCAGGATTACCCGAAAACCAATGCGGCCTCCATTCATTTTGAGCATCCGCTGGAAGGTGATTTTCCAAAGCAATGGTATGAAGCGATTGAGATTTATGAATTGCATTTGCGCTACTATGTCAATGGACTTCGATATGCCCAGCATCCCTTTGCCTATGAGACCATCGGTTCGAGCATGGTGGTACGGGCGGATATTTACCAAAAGCAAGGGGGCATGAACCGCCGTAAAGCCGGAGAGGACTTTTATTTTCTGCACAAAATTATTCCATTGGGGAACTTCGCCGACATCACGTCCTGTCAGGTGATTCCCTCTCCCAGGCCTTCAGATCGCGTGCCTTTTGGTACCGGAAAAGCGGTGGGTGAATTTTTGGCTTCAGGGGAAACGCAGCGGATGGATTCTTATCACCCGGAAATATTTGAGGAATTGAAAGTGTTTATCGAAAAGGCTTACGGCTTTTTCAAACAACCTTTCGGGGCTGTGAAGGAAGAAATGCCGGCTGCTACTCAGGCCTTTTTGGTGGAAAGTAAATTTGAAGAAGAGCTTCAGAAAATCCTTAAAAACAGTCCGAATAAAAAAATTTTTAAGCAGCGATTCTTTCAATGGTTCGATGGCTTCCGCACGCTAAAATATGTTCACTTTTTAAGAGATTACCAATATCCCCCTATTGACCTTAGAAGTGGCGTGGATAAACTATTTAATTTATTGGAAATTTCGCAGTGTCAGCCGGCGCAACAATTGGAAAGCATGCGGGCTTATGACCGGCATTTGCACTATTCCCCCAAGCTTTCGAACTGGGATTAATTCGTTGATTAACCTGATTTCACCATTTTTTCCGTAAATTATATTAAACACAGATTAAAACACGGGCACAATGGTGCCGAAATCAACAATCAACAGAACCCAAATGAAATCACTTTTAACACAATTTGAGGAAAGAAAACCTGAAATTGTTTTTGAATGGCACGACACCGAAACCGAAGCCAAAGGCTGGGTGGTGATCAACTCTCTGCGGGGAGGGGCGGCCGGCGGGGGAACCCGTATGCGCAAGGGATTGGACAAAAGAGAGGTGGAATCGCTGGCAAAAACCATGGAAATCAAATTCACCGTCTCCGGGCCGGCCATTGGCGGTGCAAAGTCCGGAATTGACTTTGACCCCAAAGATCCCCGAAAGGATGAAGTGCTCCGGCGCTGGTACAAGGCGGTGACTCCACTCCTGAAAAGCTATTACGGCACTGGCGGAGACCTGAATGTAGATGAGATCAATGAGGTAATCCCGATTACGGAAGATTATGGCCTCTGGCATCCGCAGGAAGGCATTGTCAATGGGCATCATCAAGCGAATGAACCACAGAAGATCAAAAAGCTCGGGCAATTGCGGCAGGGCGTAAAGAAAGTCATTGAGGATCCGGCCTTTTCACCGGAGGTGAGTCGGAAATATACGGTATCGGATATGATCACCGGTTTTGGCGTTGCAGAGGCTGTCCGGCACTATTACCACATTTGGAACGGGGATTTCCGAGGCAAACGGGCGATCATTCAGGGATGGGGAAATGTGGGCGCAGCGGCAGGATTTTATCTGGCCAAAATGGGCGTAAAAATTGTCGGCATCATTGATAAACATGGAGGCCTGCTCCAAAAGGACGGATTTACGCTGACGGAAATTCAGGATTTGTATCTGGACCGGAAAGGCAATCAACTGGCCCATTCCGGCATCATTCCTTTCGAGAAAATCAATCAGGAAATCTGGAAGATGGGTGCTGAGATTTTCATCCCTGCAGCGGCTTCTCGCCTGGTGAATAAGTCGAATATTGACGAATTAATTAAAGGCGGACTGGAAGTCATCAGCTGTGGGGCCAACGTTCCTTTTCAGGATGAGGAAATCTTTATGGGCGCCACCGCAAGATATGCCGACCAAAGGGTATCGGTTATCCCGGATTTTATTGCCAACTGCGGGATGGCGCGGGTTTTTGCCTTTTTAATGGAGGGAGAAGTTGAATTAACGGACCACAATATCTTTCTTGATACTTCAAACACCGTCAAAAATGCACTGGAGGAACTTCACTCTCAGGTACAATCAGGCACCAATATGTCCAACAAAGGGCTGGAACTGGCCATCAAAAAACTCCTTTAAAATTAACAAAAAAACCGATGCCTCTCCTGTAAGCATCGGTTTTTTCAGGAATCATAAATAAAAAATCAAATTAGTTTTTGCCAAACTCCTTTTGCAACCTGTGTACTTCGCTGGCATCCATCTGATCGATCATATGCTCATTTAAATGCGTAAAGCTTAAGCAGGTGGAAACGGTTTTCTTTCCGCTTACATTCGCCACTGCGAATAAATTCCCTACCATTGCGTAAAATCTAACGCCCTTGTCGTTTATGTGAACTAACTTCATAACAAAAATCAAAATAATTCCTTGGTTCCAAAAAGTCCAAAAACAGTGCCAATCAAATGTTGGAATTCAAAAAAGAAACGGCTGCCCATTCTGAAAAATAAAGTCCTCCCTTTTGAAAAAAACCAACATGACCGCCATGTTCGGGCTGCATGAATTTAATCATTTCATTTTCGGTTGAAACATGTGGGGCATAGCAGGTCTCAGATAAAAACGGATCATTTGCAGCGTTTAAAATTAAGGTAGGAATTTTAATTTCGCTAATAAAATTTTTAGAACTACAGGAAATGTAGTAATCCTCCGCCCCGGCAAAGCCTCCCAGCGGGGCAGTGAAGTGATCATCAAAATCCCAAAGCCGGTCAATTTTCTCCAGTAAATCCAGGTCAAAATCAAAGCCATGGGCCGATTTTCGCCTGACTTTTTCTTTTAAAGACCTCAAAAAACGATCGTGGTAAATAAAATTCCTGCGCTTGTGAATTTCCAATGTGCACCCTAATAAATCCAGCGGCACCGATACCGCCACTGCAGCAGACAAATTCGGAAGGACCGCTCCCTCCCCCAAGTATTTCAGGATCAGGTTCCCTCCCAGGCTAAAGCCTACCATGGAAATACTTTTATAATCACGTTTCCCCACGTGATCCATCACTCTTCGGACATCATCCGTGGCGCCGGAATGATAAAATCGCTTCAAACGATTTACCTCTTCCCCACAACCACGGTAATTAAAAGTTAAGCAGTCAAAGCCGGCCTGCATACAAGCCCTGATCATTCCCTGAATATAAACCCGGTGGGCATCCCCTTCCAGGCCGTGCAATACCACCACCAGCCGCTCACTACCTTGTTTAGACCAGTATAAATCTAAAAAATCACCATCCTCTAATTCCAGCCTTTCCGGAGATTGGGAAACCCTCACCCGCCTGCTTAAAGTTGGAAAAATGGTTTCCAAATGCGCATTGAAAAGAAATGATGGCCGCTTATATGATTTCATTTATGTTTTTATCCCTATTTGAACTCCCTCAAAACGAAGTGTTTATTATATACCAATGGGTTTCAACCTCCTTTTATTAAGAAATCAACCCAAAACAATTTGAATTTAATTCCTTTTTTAGATTAAAAAAAACGTATAATTGGACGATAAGTAGGGTTACTTTTTAATGGATCCATGTATTAACCAGCAGTTGATGAAAGATAAAGAAGTCATCGATAGGATTGAAAAGGGAGACGAAAGTGCTCTTGATTATTTGTATATCAAGCTTTATAGCATGATCACCCGAAGCATTCTTAAAAACGGTGGGAACGAGGAAGAAGCCAAAGATATTTTTCAGGATGCTTTGATTGTTTTTTGGCAAAAAGTTAGCAAAAGGGAATTGACGCTTACCGCTAAAATCAGCACCTATGTGTATAGTGTAAGCCAAAACCTTTGGCATAAAGAATTGCTTAGAAAAAAACGTTATGCCGGAGAACCCGCTGACATCCCCTTTTCTGAAGACTTTGAAAATAAAGAAAGAATAAAAATCATCAGGGACTGTATCGATAAAATGGGAAAATCCTGTAGAGACATATTAACCGCCCATTATTTTGACGGATTGGGCATGACTGAAATTGCAGAAAAATTTGGCCTGGCAAATGCGGATACCGCTAAAACCCGAAAATATAAATGCAAAAAGAAGCTGGATCTGTTTGTAAAATCTCATTTCACCTCTAACGATTTCTTAGATTAACCTATGAACGCTGACGAAAAATATTTTCACATGGTCGATGATTATCTGAGTCATCAGTTGAATCCGGAGGAAGTGCTGAGGTTCGAGCAGGCTATGAAGAACTCCCCCGACTTAACCGAAGAGGTGAATTTTCAAAAAGACGTGCGTAACGCGCTCCATGATTTTCGTAAATCGGAACTCAAAGGTCGGTTAAACAATTTACCCATTAAAGAAAGTACCTACACCTCCGGATTTTGGTCATTCCCAAGAGCGGCAGCTATAGTATCTATCGGTTTAGTCATTGGTGCAGGCTTCTTTTTCTCAGACCAATTACAAGCACCACACTCCAGTGAGACGGTCTCTGAAGAATTCATCCCACTTACCTCAGTAGAAAAAAATGTTGATTTAGATTTCTCAGAAGCCCTGGAATCTGACATGGCAGAACCAAAAGTTCAACCTAAAGCCACAGAGACGCATAAGGAAGAAATCAGGCTTAACCTGAACAATACCAAAACACTTCCAACTGAGGCTCCAAAGAGAACAATTCGCAAACCTATTCAACCAACGGTCACAGAAAATTTGGAAATGGTCGAAAGCCCTTCTAGCGTTTCAGTGCAAAGCGCAGAAAGTACAGAAGTTACCGGCTTCACCACCGTTACTTTGAAAATTCATAGTCAGAAGAAGAAACACCGGAAATATTCTTTTCAAAACAACCAACTTGATCTGTACGGACAATTTGAAAAAGTTGAATTCATTTCGAAAACAGATCAGCTCATTAAATTGCGGATTGACGGAAACACTTATCAACTGAAAGAAAGTCCGAATATCACAGAATTAAAATAATAAATGAAGCCCCACTTTTGGGGCTTTTTTAATGCCTCAATTGCCCAACCATCCTATCCCCAAACTTTCAGCTGAGATCCCAGCAGCCTCCGGGGCTATCCATCTCGTGAAAATAGATTTAGCTCAAATTCTACAGCGCTAGCCTCAAACCAAAATATTCATCAATCGACTAATCAGCTCACTTCAAGTGACTTACGACCAATCTAATAAGATTGTGTTTGCAAATTTAGTAATAGCCCAAATTTAAGCACGCTTGCTTGCTCCTCTTTCATCTGTTTAAGCCGAATTATTCACCGCTAAATTCATCCACCAACCGCAAGAAGTTCATTTTCAGTTTATTCTCTTTGATTTATTATAGCCCCAATTTGGACAAACTGGCTTTCTCCTCTTTCACCTGTTTCGTTGGAAAAAACTCGAAACAGGAAACTATTCCTTCATTTTTTCGCCTCACCGCTAAAGGATGATTTAGGCCAGAATAATTTGGACAGACTTGCATTATTCAGATTAGATAGAAAAGCGATGCAAAGATGATTGCGTCCGTCAATCTAACGCAAAATATTGTGTACTGTCCTCAGGACTTTTATATTTACACCTTATTTGATTTTTTCGAATTATATGTCAAAAAATAATAAAAAGAAGGTCGGCGCTTACCCCTTTTTTAGTGTGGTCTTCAGTACAGCATTAGCCTTGTTTATCGTAGGGATTTTGGGACTTACTTATATTCAAACCCAAAAGCTTACCCAGCGCATCAAAAGTGATTTGGAAATGCAGGTCTTCCTGAAAAGGGAAGTCAACAAATCTAAAATCGCCCAGTTTCAACGAAAACTCAGCCAGCAGTCTTATATTCTCGCCCCGGCGAATGACAATATTCGGTTCATCTCCAAGGAAGAGGCGGCCAAAACTTTCCTGAATGATACGGGTGAAGACTTTTCGGAATTTCTGGGAGAAAACCCATTACATGATGCTTTCACCATTAAATTAAAGAGTGGTTTTCAAAATTCCGATTCGCTGGAAATGATCAAGCAGGAGCTGGAAAAATTTGCAGAGGTATCAGAGGTCACTTATGTGAAAAATCTGGCCGATCAGATTCAGGAAAATTTCGCTAAACTTTCGGTCATTCTGGTTACCATTGCGATTCTACTCTTTTTTGTAGTCACCATATTAATCAATAACACTATTAAATTGGCATTATTTAGCCAAAGGTTTTTGATTAGATCCATGCAATTGGTCGGTGCGACTTCGGGATTTATCCAAAAGCCTTTTATATTGCGATCCATTTGGCATGGGTTTTTAGGTGGAATTATTGCCTGTTTGGGAATTTCAGGTGTATTGTATTATGCCGTCCACCATATTGACGCCCTTTCCCTGCTATATGCTCCAAAGGAAGTCGGCATTTTGTTCGGCACCATGATAATCACCGGTATTACCGTTAGCTTTTTCAGCACAAAAAAATCGGTGAAAAAATATTTAGGCATGTCCCTAAATGATCTTTATTAAAAATCTTACCCAATAAAAAATCCACATGGAGGAGAACAAAAAAATGCCTTTTGGCAAAAACAACTACATCATTATGCTCGCGGGCATCGTCGTGCTCGCATTAGGTTTTTTCATTATGACCCTTGACAAAGCTGAATATGGATTTGGCTTTCTAGGTTTAACCCTTGGTCCTATTGTAGTTTTGCTGGGCTTTGCTATTGAATTTTACGCTTTATTTTCTAAACCCAAATCATAATAATGAGCTTAATCGAAGCTTTTATCCTTGGAATTGTTCAGGGATTGACTGAATTTTTACCTGTAAGTAGTAGCGGACATATTGAATTGGCAAAGGCCATTTTGGGTACTGAGGTGGAGGAAGATGTATTATTTACGGTCATCCTACACGGTGCTACGGTGCTTTCCACATTGGTCATTTATTTCCAGGAAATTAAAAAATTGATCATCGAAGGCGTTCAGCCGAAGTGGAATGACAGCAAGCAATACATCTTATTTTTAGTTGTTTCCATGATTCCGGTATTTTTCGTTGGGATGTTTTTCAAAGATACCCTTGAAAACATTTTCTTCGGAAATATTCTTGCTGTGGGTATTGCCCTATTATTTACGGGAGCATTATTATCCTTCACTTACCTTTCCAGAGATTTCGGCGCCAAAATTACCTGGTCATCTGCCATTGTAATGGGAATTGCGCAGGCCATTGCGGTAATTCCGGGAATCTCCAGATCAGGTTCCACCATTGCCACCGGTTTATTAATGGGGGTAAAAAAAGAAGAAGCCACTCGCTTTTCCTTTTTGATGGTTTTGGCACCTATCATGGGAGCCAATCTTTTGGAATTATTGAAATTTGACCCCAGTCAATCCTCCAGCCTTAGTTGGCCAGTGATTATTGTGGGCTTTATCACTGCATTTGTTTCAGGAGTTATTGCCTGTAAATGGATGATTAAACTCGTGAAAAAAGGAAAATTAATTTACTTTGCGATTTATTGTTTATTGGTCGGTACAGCGGCAATTGTATTGAGCCTGATATAAACGCGAAAAGATAATATGGAATTAAAAGACTTAGATTTCCAGGCGGGACAGGTACTATTAGTTGATAAACCATTGGAATGGACTTCCTTTGATGTGGTAGGAAAGCTAAGAAACCTTATCAGAATTAAAAAAATCGGTCATGCTGGGACGCTTGACCCGCTGGCTACCGGATTATTAATCTTATGTACCGGGAAAATGACCAAACAGATTGAGCATTTTCAGGGACAAGAAAAAGAATATACCGGCACCATCACCCTAGGACAAACCACCCCTTCTCATGATTTAGAGACAGAAGTGGAGAATGAAAAGGACATTACCCATTTGACCGAAGAAATGGTGAAAGCAGCGGTGAACGGCTTCCTTGGTGAAATTGAACAAATTCCACCTATGCACTCCGCGATCAAGGTGAATGGACAGCGCCTTTATAAGGCCGCCCGAAAAGGAAAAACGGTAGAGGTAAAACCTCGCAATGTGGTTATTCATGAATTTGAAATCACCAATATCGACTTTCCAAAGGTAGATTTTAGAATTGTATGTTCTAAAGGTACTTACATTCGGAGTATTGCCCGGGATTTCGGTGAAAAACTGGAAGTAGGCGGCCATTTATCCGCTTTGAGAAGAACCCGAATCGGGGAATTCAAAGTGGAAGATGCTCGACAAATCCAAGATTTTATTGATGCATTCAAAAAAGAAGAATAAATTGAAGGAGGGCTTGTCCCTCCTCTTTTGATATTATGAAAATATACAACGACCTTCAATCTTTTACCCCACCCGCCTATGCGGTAGTTACCAGTGGCACCTTTGATGGTGTGCATGAAGGTCATCAAAAAATTTTAAGAAGAATCAGGGAAATCGCGGATCAACATGGAGGCGAGACCATTTTAATCACTTATTGGCCTCACCCAAGGCATGTATTATTTCCTGATGATCACAGCTTAAAATTATTGACCTCCATTGAAGAAAAAGCGGAATTGCTCGAAGCCAATGGCATTGATCATTTAATTCGCCTACCCTTCACCCCGGAGTTCTCTCAAATGGAACCGGAAGAATTTGTGCAGAAAATCCTGATTCAGGGCATCGGCACTAAAAAACTGGTAGTGGGTTATGATCATCATTTTGGCAAAAACAGAGGAGGCAATTTCGATTTTCTGCAAGCCAATATTGACCGCTTCGGTTTTGAGTTAGAAGAAATCAGCCGATTGGATATTGACTCTGTGGGCGTTTCCAGCTCCAAAATAAGGAACTATTTAGAAGATGGAGATATCTCTTCTGCCAACCAGTATTTAAGTCGCCCCTTTGAAATCAACGCCGAAGTAGTCCATGGAAAGAAAATTGGCCGGCAAATCGGCTTCCCAACCGCTAACCTAAAACCACTATTTAAGCATAAGCTCATTCCGGGCATTGGTGTTTATGCCGTTTATTGCGAGTTTGAGGGTAAAAGGCATCGGGCAATGCTCAATATTGGAAAAAATCCGACAGTAGACCATTCTGAAAACGTTAAAATAGAAGTCCATCTTTTTGATTTTTCAGGTGACCTTTACCAGAAAAATGTCAAAGTAATTTTTGTTGATAAAATTCGGAATGAACAAAAATTTAATAATTTGGAAGAACTAAAATTGGCGCTGAAAACTGACGAACATAAAGCCAGAATAATATTAAAATAAAAACCGGATTGCTTAATCTGAACCTATAAAACTCCTACAATGAAAAAATCCATCATAACCCTTTTAGCCTTTTGCGGACTTCTTGGTGCAAGTTCTTGCGACAAAAACAACAATCTGCTACTTTTTGGAATTGAGCAGGATAAGCAATTGGGACAGCAAGTCAGCAATGAAATCAATAATGACCCCAGCTATAATATTCTAAGTGAATCCCAAAATCGGGAAGCTTATGCCTATTTGGAAGGTATGAGAGATGAAATCCTCAATTCGGGAGCGGTGGAATATAAGGATGATTTCGCCTGGGAGTTGAAAATCATTGATGACCAAAATGTACTGAATGCTTTCGCGACCCCCGGCGGGTATATCTACGTTTATACGGGATTAATCAAATACCTTGAAGATCCGGATGATTTGGCCGGCGTGATGGGACATGAAATCGCCCATGCGGATTTGCGTCACACTTCCCGAAACTTACAAAACAATTACGGCATACAGATATTGCTGTCTATTATCAGTGGACAGGCTGATAGTGAATTAAGCCAGATTGCATTAGGCCTGGCCACCAATGGAGCGCTGATGCAATTCAGCCAGAAATTTGAAAAAGAATCTGATTTAAAATCAGTAGAATACTTGGCCGGTACCAAATACCGATGCGATGGTGCTGCGACCTTCTTCCAAAAATTAGAAGAAGAGAATCCAGCCAATGAAGATATTTTCAGTCAGATAAACGCATTTTTCTCTACCCACCCGCAACCTGCTGACCGGGCAGATTATATACCGGAAGAGGCGGAAAAAGTGGGCTGCTCCACCAAACCATCCGGCGAATCAAGCCAGCAGGCTTATGATCTTTTCAAAAGCAATTTAGGCCTGCTATTGTAGAACAGTAAACCTAATGAAAGTAGGGGGAGCAAAGGGCTTTTAATTCACTTAAAATAATGGCCGTTGCGCCCCATACTATTTTCCCATGGATATCAAAATAAGGCACCTTCATAGGCCCATGGGGAAGTTTAAGTGTGGTTTTCATGGGCTCCACCGGGCTTTCGATCAATTTCATTAAATCACACATCAGTATATCGTCCACTTCCCAGTCGTCCGGAACAAAAGTCACCTCTTCCTGAATAGAACCTAAAACAGGGGTCACCATAAAATTACTTACCGGAATATATAAATTGGTCAACTGACCATGTACACTCACCACTTTCCGCGGAAGCCCAATTTCCTCCTCTGCTTCCCGCAGTGCGGTAAAATCTAAATTGGGATCTCCAACATCTTTTTTACCCCCAGGCAAAGCAACCTGCCCGCTATGTGCACCATCATATTTCGGCCGTTGAATCAAAGGAAACAAAATCCGCCCATTTCGTTCCAAAAAATTGATTAATACCGCACTCTCTCTGGCCCCAGTACGCTGCTGTTTAAACCGTAACTGCTTATCCGGTAAAGGCGCCATTATTTTCTGCGCCTCCTCTCCAGGCAAAGGAGATTCCAGGCGTTGTTCTAAAAAGGCTAAAAAACTATTCAAATAATTCATAGGAGTTTTTTAAAAATTGCATCCAACCAATACGACCTCATGGAGACTTTATCGTGCTAATTCTCCCCAGGAAGATCCTTTGTTTACGAAAACGGTGGAATTTTCTCTTAAAATTTAGCAATAAAATCTAAAATGCAAACGCTTGAAATCATCGAATTGTAAAAGGATGATTTATGTCGTTGTTCCTACCAATAAAAACAATAAATTCGCATTGATAAATCTGAAACACCAATTTCATATATATTACGATGTTGAAAAATCAAAATCCAACGCAAACGCAAGCGTGGGCTGCTTTGGAAGCGCACTTTCAAAATATGCAAAATGCGCAGATGAAAGATCTTTTTGCTCAAGATGCGGATCGTTTTAATAAATTCTCTACTCAGTTTGAGGATATCCTTTTGGACTACTCCAAGAATATCATTACTGAAGAAACATTGGAAAAATTGGTTGCCTTGGCCAAAGAAACCGGTGTAGCAGAAGGCATTAAAGCGATGTTTGCAGGAGAGAAGATCAACCAAACGGAAGGTCGTTCAGTATTGCACGTAGCGCTTCGTAATCAGTCCAATACCCCAATTATGGTGGATGGCGAGGATGTAATGCCAGCGGTAAATGCTGTTTTAGCAAAAGTTGAAAATTTCTCTAATCGCGTATCGAATGGCGATTGGAAAGGATATACCGGAAAAGCCATTACTGATATTGTAAACATCGGTATTGGTGGTTCTGACCTGGGTCCATTGATGGTGACCGAGGCTTTAAAAGCCTATAAAAAAGAGAACCTGAACGTACACTTCATCTCCAATGTAGATGGTACGCATGTTGCGGAAGTATTGAAGCCATTGAATCCGGAAACCACTTTATTCCTGATCGCTTCCAAGACTTTTACTACACAGGAAACCATGACCAATGCGAATTCCGCTAAAGACTGGTTCCTGAAAGCCGCTCAGGAAGAAGGTCATGTAGCGAAGCACTTCGCCGCACTTTCTACCAATGCAGATGGCGTTTCCGCTTTCGGTATTGATACAGAAAACATGTTCGAATTCTGGGATTGGGTTGGCGGTCGTTACTCTTTGTGGTCGGCCATCGGTCTGTCTATCGCTTGTGCGATCGGATTCGATAACTATAAAGAATTGTTGGCAGGTGCTCATGCGATGGACAAGCACGTTGCAGAGACTGAATTGGAAAACAACATTCCGGTATTGTTGGCATTGATCGGAATCTGGTACAACAACTTCTTCAAAGCGGAGTCTGAGGCGATCTTACCATATGATCAGTACTTGCACCGATTTGCGGCTTATTTCCAGCAAGGAAATATGGAGTCTAATGGTAAATACATCGACCGTAATGGCGAGCGTGTAAACTATGAAACGGGTCCAATCATCTGGGGTGAGCCGGGTACTAACGGACAGCACGCTTTCTATCAGTTGATCCACCAGGGAACGAAAATGATCCCATGTGACTTCATCGCTCCTGCGATTTCGCACAACCCAATCGGTGATCACCATCCAAAACTTTTGGCGAACTTCTTCGCACAGACAGAAGCTTTGATGATGGGTAAAACCGAAGAGCAGGTGAAAGCAGAATTTGCGAAAGCGGGTAAATCTGAGGCGGAAGTAGCGTCTTTGGTTCCTTTCAAAGTTTTCGAAGGTAACAAGCCTACCAACTCTATTTTGGTGAAGCAGGTGACGCCAAGAACTTTGGGTGCCCTAATCGCAATGTACGAGCACAAAATTTTCGTACAGGGTGTAATCTGGAACATCTTCTCTTTCGATCAGTGGGGTGTGGAATTAGGTAAGCAGTTGGCGAACCAGATTCTTCCTGAATTGACGAACGAAGAAGCGATTGCTTCTCACGACAGCTCTACCAACGGATTGATCAACGCTTATAAAGCGATGCGTTAATTCTTTGGATTAAGATACATTACTAAAAAGCCACTGGAATACTGCTTTCCGGTGGCTTTTTTTATCACCTATACTCCCTACTGGTTGTAACATTCGCTACGACCTCATTACCACTTCGAAAAAGGAATCGGGTTTAATAGAGCTAATGCCCCGAGAATTTTGGGGGCATAAGTGGTGCCGACGACCAGAGACCGAGCAAACCCGGTCAAAGCGCGACGCTTTGACCAGAGGAGGCTAATCTATTTTTATAATCATAGTATGCTTTTAGATATTTGGATTTCGTCCATGCCTTTTGAATTGAACTATAAATTAATCTTTTTTCTAAATCATCTTTTGTCAGTAAAGCCTTGCTAAGTTCTTCACCTAATTGTAAAGAATCTGGAAGCATTTTTTCTTTCAACAAAAAATTTAGCTCTGGCTTTTCTATGCTGTAGACCACCGGAAATTTTAAAATGCCATTCTTGCTAAGAGAGGCTTCTAATTGTTTGAAATCGCTGAGTGTATAACCTCCTTCTCCCGATTTATACATATTAAAGTTAATCATGTAAACATAATCAGAGGACATGCTACTTTTTACTTGATCAACCGAATAAACCTCTCCAACGGTAATCCCAATTTTATCATATTGAAAATCATCTCTATACCTAAAATAAGAAATTACTTGAATCAATAATAGCGATAGGGCAAAACCTATCGGAAAGAGAATTTTAAACCTTTTAATTCTTTTTGCCTTTAACTTTTCTGCAATCTTTTTTCTCCGATTTTTTTTCCTCTTCACAGCACCTAAATTTATCTTATTCTAGTCAGCTTCGCGTGCATAAAATATGGCTTATCAAGACGTCTAAACGCAATCTCAAAAATACAAAACAAAGCCCCATTTATCCTAATGTTGTAATTTTGACAATTATTCATCTTGCGCTCAAAAGGGGGAATTTACTCTTAATAGCCTGCAAGCGATGTCCTCAACTTGAGGTAGCATTCGCTAGGAATATTGATATCCTGAAGGGATTAAACTAAATAGCGATGGGTGAAAACCCATCGAAAAATCATCAAAACCAATCCAAGGCCTGAAAGGGTATTATTTCTGTCAAAAAACAATTCAGCGTAATATTAATGAGCCTCTGTTCAACCCCTTCAGGGTTAAGGTTGGGTGCGAAATGCCTAACGATGGGTTTCACCCATCGCTATTTTGTGTCACCCCTTTGGGGTTGTTGCAGAGATGAAGCGTTTAATAAGGAAGCGACTTTCACTGCTTGTAACATTCGCTAAATGGTCACTGAAAAACAAGAAAAGAGGTTTTTGGAGCAAATGCTGGATGGATTTTGGATGAATGACGGAAACCCCGGAGGTATTTTAGCTCAAGCAGGAATGATCGCTGGGCCTAGCCGCACCGCTCTCATTGCTTTTAATGAATAGTATTTTTGTTAACCCGGATTATTCATGCTTAAATCCTCGTTTAGCTGTAAGGTGGAAAAAATGATGGAATAGTTTCCTATTTCGAGTTTTTTCCAACGAAACAGATGAATGAGGAGAAAGCAAGCCTGCCCAAAATTGGGCTATTATAACTCAAAGAAAAAAACTGTAATGAACTGAAATTAAATTACTTGCGATCAGTTAATGAGTATGGCGGTGAATAATTCGGCTTAATTCTTCCATTCAAAATATTGGGTTGGGTGCCATACAGCTAGACATTTTTGCCTAAAAACGTAAAAAGCGAATCAACAATAGTAACTTTGGGTTCCAACGCCAACAAAGATCTATGTTCAATTCGCTTCACAGCAAACTTACGCAAGAATTTCCAAAATGGGGTAAAGCTTGCTGGAAAAATGTACTCGCTTTAAGTTTAGGTATCATCCGAAAAGGAACCGTATGTCTTAATAAAGTGAAAGATTGCATAGGTAGCATTTTAGAAAATCAGAGTACTTCCGCCTCTGGTCATTACAAACGCTTAACCCGCATATTTACGGAATATTCTGACACCCATTTATGGAGTGATCTATTGCAATTATCCGCCATGCATATGCATAAAGGTGGGGATTTTTTGATGGTGGATGGCACCAGTTGGAAGCAAGGGGATCGCACTTTTCATTTCATGACCTTGGCAATTTTGTATAATGGAGTAGCTGTGCCGATCTATTTCATGAATCTGGAAAAGAAGGGCATCAGTAATCAGGAAGAAAGAATTCAGTTGCTTGAAGAGGCGTCAAAGTTATTCAATCTTGAAGGCAAAATTCTCTTGGCTGATCGTGAATACGCAGGACAGAAATTCATCAAATACCTTGAGGATAACGGCTTTAAATATGTGCTTCGGGTAAAAGAATGCAACTTTAAGAATCAGTGGAATGAAAAATCTATGACGAAAGCGCAAATGATTTCAAAAGTCATAAATAGTAAGGTGAAGGGCAAAACGATGTCCGCTAAGTTGAAGTTTGAAGCCGGAGACAATTGCTGGATGGTCATCAAGAAAAGTGAAGATGCGGAAAAGGAACCTGTGATTTTCCTTCTGACAAATCTATCTAAAAACGCATATAAAGTAGCTGAGGACTATCGGAAGCGATGGCAAATTGAGACATGTTTCAGACATTTGAAGACCAATGGTTTTGACCTTGAAAAAATGAATGTTCAGGGAGCAGATAGATGCCGGTTAATGATGGCTATTGTCGTTTTTGCATATTCGGTATCCATAGCTCATGGGTTGAAAAAGTACAAAAGTGTTAGTCTGAAAACTTATGCCAATGGTAAAAGGTACAGATCCATTTCCGTTTTTCGAAAAGGAGTCGAATGCATCGCAGAAGCTGATTACAGAATAGAAAATTGGGGCGAGTATATCCTGATTCACTTCTTAAGCCATGATCGGAAAATTTGCCCCAAATCAATAAATGTCTAGTTGTATGGTTGGGTGCATTGTATCGTCCCAATAAATTTTCAAAGTATCTTTACTGACCGAAAGAATGACTCCTTTTTGGATGAAATCATTGTAAAATATTGTCAGGCTATCTTCTTTCAATATGTACGGCATTGCTCCATCTCCATCATAATCCACCACATAGAATTCATTAGGTTTAAACCAAAAGTCTGCATGAGGTCCGGCTGGTGGTTTAGCCCCCATATTTTCGGACTTTTTTGATTTTGCCTCTTGTGAGGTCTATTTTTCCATTATAAGTTTGTGTTAGCAAAGA
Source organism: Persicobacter diffluens (assembly GCF_036244895.1). Taxonomy (NCBI): domain Bacteria; kingdom Pseudomonadati; phylum Bacteroidota; class Cytophagia; order Cytophagales; family Persicobacteraceae; genus Persicobacter; species Persicobacter diffluens. The sequence goes on along the minus strand of NZ_BQKE01000001.1, from coordinate 1,576,889 downwards.
ACGATCGACGGCGATTAATTTACCGAAGGTTGTAATGAATTTGGAGTGTTGGGCCCATTCACATCCTCATTCAAATATCCCTCCCCATTTAGGGTCGGTATATTTGAGCAAAGAACTTCTCTCTGACTCATAATCCCCGAAAGTTGACTATGGGGTACTGTAAGTCTAAATTTCACCTTTCGCTCGTTTATTACTGTGCGTTCAATCAAATCATATTCCCACGCCTTCCAAAACAAATTGGGACTAAGATGAGCTATTGACCCATGTAATCTAACATTGTTATATTTTTCATAAAACACTTCTAACCTTTCTCTTAATTCCTCTAAGTTCCAAAATGGCGCTTGTCCCAAGCCCTTCTTAAGAATGCTATGAAAGCTTTCAATATGGCCATTCTCCTGGGGCGTATAAGGATGTGTAAAGGTTTGATGAATACTATTTTCCCTTAAAAATTCTTGAACGCTTTTAGCGCTAAATTGAGATCCATTATCATTCCTTAATTCAACATGAAGATCCTGTTTCAATAAGTCATTTGGTTGCAAATAATTATCTATTACCCTTTCCCAGGCTTTAATGACCATTTTTTGATCCATTTGATAGCCAACCGACCAATCTAATATTACTCTTGTAAATGTATCAATAATGCTTAATATATAAGCATGACGCCTATGCTCTGTTACCCAAACCATTTTAATATCCATTTCTAAAACCTGCAATGGGCGTTCTGGGCATACACAGCGATATTTGACGTAATTTTTATCACTAACCTTCCTTTTTTCCTGAAGTAAATCTGCGTCCTTCATCAAACGGAAAACCTTTTTATGATTAATATTATATCCTTCAAGCTTCAATTGACTGGTCATCATACGATAGCCATAATTAGTGATTGGATCTTCTTTTAAGCGCTTAATTTGCCCTATTACATCCTCATTGGGTACTACCGAATGCCCCTTTTGAGTTGTAGTAGTGGCTTTTCTGCCTATATGTTTACGATCTTTAATAGGCTGGTAATAGTATTTGTGTTTTGTTATTTGGGCAATCAAAATAGCTTTATCTCGTTTTAGCCCCAGACCAGTGTATTTTCGTGCTATTTCCGCCCTTTCGTCTGAGGATATTTCTTTTTTAGCAGCTCATCCTTCATTTTGGATTCAAGCTCCTTTTCAGCGATGATTTCCTTTAATAGGGCATTCTCTTTCTCAAGACGCTTTATCTCCTTTAATTGAGGTATAGTCATCCCGCGAGTGAAACCTGCCTCTCCCATGGTTTCATATTTTTTCACCCAATTTTTATAGGTGGCTGGATAAACTCCATACTTACTTAGAGTTTCTTCTACTCCTCTTTCCTCGCATTCTTTTAGAATAGCTAGCTTCTCTTCCTTGGTTCGTGTTACTCTTTTCATCGGATTTCAAATATTGTAAAAAAAAAATTAAGTCCGACTATTTATGGGGCGGAATCACTGGGTCTAAAGTCCAAATCTTGAAAAGATCTGTTGTATCAATTGTAGGATTGATAATGAATGACTTTTCAGGTTTGTAAATACTTATACTTTCTAAGTCTGCGCTATATACTGAAATTGAATATGGTTTTCTTTTTTGCTCGTCAGCAGGTTGATTATAGCAGTTGGAGCTGTCAGACTTCTGTGATACTGCTTGCCCTTTCAGGCATTCAAAATCACTCTCCTTAATTTCATAATTCCATCTCGCATTTTTGTCCAAGTAACCGCCAGCTTTGAAAAGTTGTACAATTCTCGGGTAAGCCCATAATCCTGTTAGGATTAAAAACAGGCCTGAGAGTAATATGCTTATTTTATTACTTTTCATTTTATATTACGCACAACGCTTTGATAAAAAACTAAGGATAACATAATGCCTTACTTTTCTTGAGCTACGAGCCAAACCTGCTTTTTAAATTATTAGACAACTTAGCGGACTTACCGAAAGCTGATGGGCTTTAAAATTTGCTGACCATCCCTAGGTTCATTTTCGTTTGTTGGCAAAATTTACTTTTTCAAAACTAGTTCAGCCTTATTAATCTTTAAAGTGGGATTGTCCGAAGAGCTTAACACGGCTTTATAGGTGTACTCTCCATCTTCTTCAACCACATACTGATCCATTTTCCCGGTATAGCTCCATGAAGTTTTATTACCCTTTGACGATTTAATTTCCAAAATGGTAGGGTTTGTCTCTAAAGCATCTAACTGAACACCACCTAATTTGATAGAGTCTTTCCATAATTCGATGGTATAAACGAGAGCTACATCGTTTTCATACTCAATATCTGTTTCTGTCCAAAATGAAACTTTCTCATCTTTTTTTAAGAAAAGCGTAGCCTCTTTCATATTGAGGTTGATATTACTCGTTTCGTTGATTGGTAGTCGAGCAACTTCTTTTCCAGTTAAAGCATCACAACCAATTATGGCTAATGAGATGGAAAATATTAGTAATATTTTTTTCATCATAATCTACTCTATATTAAGGGAGATGACCTGCAATTATTGCTTACAAGTAACTAAAAATAATTCATCATTATGCATAACCATCGCAATACGGCGCCTAAACATAACCCCTAAATTTCAAAACAAACACGCAATAATCCTAATGTAGCAATTCTAACAATAAGCCTATCCCTTACAAAATGGGAATCATTGGCCCTGGATATCCTTTATACTTAGTATTCCACTGGTTGTAGCATTTGCTACGACCCCATTCTAGAAGAAATCCACCCTTAAAAAGAAGGCATGATTTATGGGGCAAAGGCTCCATTGAATTTGAGTCGTTGGCAATCGCCCATGACCTATAGAGCTAAAAATATAATTTAACCGAGAATATTCGGGAAGACTTACAGTCCCCTCTCCATCCTTTTAATTTAATGAATGGCGTTCTTTACTTTATTTCCACTTTTATCAATATAAAACCATTCGTCAGATTCAATGATGGTATGCTCATCATATTTGTCTCTGATTACTTTGGCATTAAAAGTTACTTCCGCTTTTCCCTGGTCAAACCACCAGGCAAAGTCATATTCACAGGGGATAACAATTTGACCGAATTCGTTGGCATATCCCACTTTCCCATTTCTTTTCGCCCGAACTAATCCTTCATGAAAATAATCTGGACCGTTGTCGAAGGGCACAATGTCGTAAAGTGTATTTTGATGGCCGTCAATCGCAACCCACCTTCCATAGGAGTTGTCCTTTCGAAGTTTTATAACATTGGCATAGTGCCGCAATGTATCTGTCCCCAAATAGGCATACTTGTCAAATGGAATAATGGTATCGCCTTTTATACTTATGTAGGCCACTCGTGCGCCATATTGTAGAAATTCCTCATCGGTAACCGCAATCAAAAGTCTATTTGTTACAGGGTTTGATTCGGTTTTGTCAAAGTAGGCGTGAGTCGTAATCTGGTTTTGGGATTTCAATCCGCAAGAAAAAATACCTGCCAGACTCAAGACTAACAGAATTACCTGACTGATTTTCATTCTTTTCAAATACACCATAACGTCTGTATCAATCACTTAGCCACCGATAGCCTCCAAGGATTAAATAAACAATTCGTAATTACCACTAGCCCCCTTATGCGGAAACTAAAACCAAGCCCTAAAATACAAAAAAATACGCTCAATAACCTCAGTGCCGAACTCGCCCCCGGCCTTAGTGTTATAGCGAGCTTACGAGCACCATAAGACCAACCACTAAGTTTCACAACCCCTCGGACTCGGTCGTAATCACCGCGGAATTACCCAACTCAACCACTAAATACCGAGCGCGAAGACTACGAGCAGAGACGGGGAATTCCCTGGGCTTACTCGACTAGCATCCGTTTTTGTTTATATTCCAATCAATTTTTCCCTGAACTTTTCTTTCCGCTTTCTCAATTGCAGAATCCAAGTCCAAACCACCATATTCCTTAGCACATAAATCTTTTACCGAAAATTCACCGTTACCCCACTTAATCATAAAAGACTCTCCATTTTCATTAAGTTCAGGTTTTTCATTTGGTTCTATCTGATTGTCAGCTTTTGCAATTTCATAATAGTAATCATAATTTAGAGCAAAAATCTGTACAGTCTGTTTTACTAAATTATCATAAAGCCAACTACCTGATAAAATTTCCTTTTCGTAATAATCTTTCATTTTCACCTTATTCCTCGAAATGTCAACCCCTATTTTAGGACTCTTCCCCTGGTCATAGTGTTACAGAGAGCAGTGCGAACACCACTAAGACCGACCACTAAATTGAATAATCCCTCGGACTTGATCGTAGTCGCCGTGTGACTTCCACTCTAAACCGCTGAATGCAGTGTGGGAAAGCTACTACAAAGGGAATTTATTTTTAAAATGGCCAACCAATTATCAAATCGTACTTATTACTAGGATCAAATTTAGATGCTTTCACATCAGTCAATGCCCATTGATAATTTATGTATGGCAGAGGGTTTTTACTTATATCATTCCATGTTGCCTCTTCAAATATAAATAAATCCCAACGATCACTATCCCATGCCGCATATTTTCGCTCATTAGGAAGCCATAAAAGTATAAATTCAGGGTCGTAATATTCATTTTCTCCAGTTATACCGATGGTAGGAACCTCATAATAACACCTCTGATCTCCTTCTCCTTCAATCCAGATTTTATCCACCTTAAGTTCATCAAGCTTATGTAGTCTCACGTATCCAGGCTCTGCTTTGGAGATATCATATTCCAACTGTTTGCCAGAACTTAAAAAATCTTTAAGACTAGGTTCTATTTCCATCGAATTTGAGTTTATAATCATACAATGACCTTAAGTGATCGGTGGTCATCAATTAGACAAATCAATACAATAGGCAACATACAAAACAAGCGACCAATAATCCTAACCTACCAAATGTGAATGATTTGTCCGGAGAAGGGTAATTTTGGTCAACGCGAGAGTTTTGGCCAGAAAACAAGGTTGCATCTCGTCATTCATGTGAACTACAATCTTAATGAGTGTTTTTATAATTTCTCAATCTCCAATATTGAAAGGCCGGTATTTTTAGCGATAATTTCTACAGGGATTCCGTCTTTTTTGAACGCTTTAGCAATCTCTATGCTTCTTTCTTCTTTTGCCTTAAATTCTGCTTCTGCTTTGGGAGTAAAGTGACGACTTGCTTCATCCCGCAAATTCTTTAAATGAAGCTTGTATCTCATTTGCTCATCCTCTGACATCAAATCTACTCGCAACAGTTCTTTGGCTTTGAGTAAGCCTTTTGCCCGAAACTCTTCTTTGATTTCATTATTTTTAAAATAATAAATCCATTCATCCAAGCTATTATGAGCTACATCATCAAACTGATTTACTTTGATTACATAATATTCAGGAAATAAATCTGAAGGTGTCATATTTCCGCCCAGCAATATTTTTTGTTTGGCAGACAACTCTAAACTATCCTTCTTATGAATACCCTCAAAATGGGTCTTACCATGATAGACATAATCCTCACCTTGCCCTAAATCAAAGTAAACAATATTCACTGAATACACCTTTTTGACCTCTTTATAAGAATCCCCTAACGAAATGTACTCGGTTACAGCTTTGGACGTCCCATAAATCATACGCTGGAAATAATCATATTCCAACTGATTTTGAACTTCAATGATCACCAGTTCTCCTTTGGAATTCTTGACTAAAATATCTACTCGATTATATTTATCTATTTCAATCTGCTGATGACTTTCACTTTCTAAAATACTTTCAATCTGAATATCTTCTTTCATTAATTCAGATAAAAACCCCTCTAAAACGGTGTATTCTGCTTTATTTCTTAAAAGGCGTTTCATCGCCCAATCAAATCGCATTAAGGTTCTGTTTGCCATACCTTTATATTTTTAGCCTGTTTCCGCTTAATAAGGTAAACTTTATAGATCTGATTTTCAAAAAATGCTTGAGGAATACCCAGTACACACAACATTCCTGTGCCGTTAACCACGTCCCCGCTCCGAATAAAGCAGGCACTTCCCTAGCCTTAGTGTAACAGTGAGCAGTGCGAACATCACTAAGACCAACCACTACAATTCACAATCCCACGGATTTGGTCGTAGTCGCCGCGGGACTTTTATTCTAAACTGCTGAATGTCGTGTGCGAAGACTACAACCAGGGATAGGAGTGGTGACGCGAGCCAACGACGAGCCCCAGTACCGCTCTGGTTGTAGCATTTGCTACGACCGCCTTCTACGAACTTCCCTGGTCTTAGTATTACAGTGAGCAGTGCGAACATCACTAAGACCAACCATTTCATTTCACAATCCCACAGACTTGGTCGTAGTCGCCGCGGGGCTTCCATTCTAAACTGCTGAATGCCGTGTGCGAAGACTACAACCATGGATAGGAATGGTGACGCGAGCCAACGACGAACCCCAGTACCGCTCTGGTTGTAGCATTTGCTACGACCGCCTTCTACGAACTTCCCTGGTCTTAGTGTTACAGTGAGCAGTGCGAACATCACTAAGACCAATCATTTCATTTCACAATCCCACAGACTTGGTCGTAGTCGCCGCGGGGCTTCCATTCTAAACTGCTGAATGCCGCGTGCGAAGACTACAACCAGGGATAGGAGTGGTGACGCGAGCCAACGACGAGCCCCAGTACCGCTCTGGTTGTAGCATTTGCTACGACCGCCTTCTACGAATCACATACCAAAAAAATACGGAAATGAAGCATGCTATAAGTGTTCACCACTAACGGCATACTTCATTTCCGTATCATTACCCTGCGCATATTGCGCAAAGATGTGGGTTAGAGCTATCGCAACAGCCTCCCCTGTCTATTCTTCATCATCATCAAACATAAAGCCCAGCGCTTCTGCCTCTTCATCCACCCATTCATCGATAACGGATAAGGCTAGGGATTGTACCAAAGCATCTGCTTGATACACCGCTATATCTTTTTCGGTAAAACGGGCCTCGTATACCGCCGCTTCCTTCCCCTTGCTCGCATTTACCTCATAAACCAATGGAGATTCCGTTTTCAATTCCATGCCATTCACCATCAGGTTCATTTCCCCCTGAAACATTTGGAATATATAGGTATCTTCTTCCCACTTCATGCTTTTGTTTTTTTTGCAAAGGTAGGCAACCCAAAGCTTTAGCACCACCTCTATTGAAAAATAAATCGAATTTAATCAAAATGACGACAGGAAGGGCTCGTTAATACTTGCGATATTCAAAGCAAAGATTCAAATTGCGGCAAATTAAACACTTAAAAAATGGCAAGCCATAAATTTGAAAAAGGTCAGCGTGTAACCATCAAAAAAGGGGTGAAAAATCCTTTAGACCGCGATTTAGACCTTAGCGGGCAAGTTGTGACGGTTTTAAAAATTTCCAACCCCAATTCTGACGATCCAATCTTATTGGTAGAATTCGGGAAGGATGCTTTGGACCAATGGCCTCAGGGTATTTTGGAAGATATGATTTGCCAGCATCCTAAATGGGATCAAACTAAAATTAAAGCGAGTCAAATCGAAATGTAAAATAAAAGGGATAGCATGCTATCCCTTATTTATGCCATTTGATTTTTACCGCGGACAGAAAATCCAGCTCCAAGCGTTCCTCTTCCAACACGGAAAATCCGTTTTTCAGATAAAAATCCTTAGGAGAGCGATATCTCGACCCATCCCTTTTTCGGTAATTGGCGTGATCAATTACCCAGCCCAATAGGTAATCATTAGTGTCCTTAGCTTTCTGAATAAGTACCGACCCCAGCCCTTTTCCCTGAATGGATTCATCCAGAATCATGGCAAACCAACGCTCCCCTTCGCGGTCAAAATCTACCCACCACCCTTTTATTTCCTTTTGGTCATAAACCAAACAGTGATGCGCCTGCCCCAAGCTGTCCAGATATTGTTCCAGCCCTGACTCCTTTTCATAGGCCAGATTGGAGGGATATTCCCTATTCCATAGCCTGAAAAGGGCTTTCTTTTCCGAGCTGTTAAGTGCTTTCTTGTCGATAAATTCCATCCGTCAAAACTAAAGAATTCCCTGTAAAAATCTGCGAACAGGGCTTTTTCATTAAAAGCCAGATCAGCCATTCAACACCTAATATTTAAATATCAATCGTTTCTTTTTCATTTTTTCTTGATAAAAAACGAAACAAAAAAATCAAGCCTGTGATCAATGTCGGCTGGACAACGAACCTGCTGACGGAATCCATCAAGACGACATTTGGAGCGGGCAGGAGACTAGTGAAATATTGCTAAAATATCACTGTGATGCCTTCTTTTCGTCAGCAGAACCTTTGTCTATCCGCCCATTAATCAAGGCCGGACTGTTGATGTGGAAGATGCTATACTATAAAGTCAATACTGTAAAAGATAGTAAGTTAACTCATAAACAAGCGTACAAATCAAATAGACGCTCATTGGAAACCTGATGATTCCTATAATTTGCCCCTTTGTAGTTTATGAAAAAGCCGTGAATCGCCGAAGAAGCTTTAAGCATCCTAAATCGGCTATTTCATGTCTTCATTTAACATTAAATCGTTTCCGCTTTCCTGATAAAACGAAAAATTAAAATTGAATCAGGACAAATTCCTTCATTTTCCCGACTGGCGGCCAAATGAGCATTTAAACTTAAATGATCCCGATGAGCATGTATAATTCGGGTAAAATGTGCATTTCGCTAGTCAGGCATTAGCAAAAAAAACCACACCCCGGTGGAGTGTGGTTCATGTGATTGATTATATAGTTTTTTGTTGTTCTCCAGCTTAGAAGATCCAGCGAAGACCTACCTGCGCTTGCCATTTTGACAATAGCGATACATCGTCGTTGAAGGACTGCTCCAAGCCAGGATTGAAAGAGTAGCTCGCATCAAAAGTACCGTCACCATTGGCTTCAACACCTTCTACCGATATTGGGTTGATGTTGGTAGGCAACTGACGCACACCCCAGTTGGAGTTCAACATGTTTCCAACATTCAGGATATCCAAAGACAACTGCAAAGTGTTTTTTCTACCGGAGATCTCGAAGTTGAAATCCTGCAAGATTTTCAAGTCAAACTGTGCATACCATGGTAAGATCGCGCCATGACGCTCCGCATACTGCCCACGACGGCTGCTCAGGTAATCATCCTGTGCGATGAAAGCATCCAAAGCCTCCCACTGCTCCGCAGCAGAAATGCCATTTTTCTCTACCAGGTTGATTTCATCTGCAGAAGCAGGCACATAAATCAAGTCGTTGAAGTTGATGTTGTCCAGGTTGGCATCACCTGCATAAGTGTAAGAGTAACGGTTACCTTTCGCAATCTCACCGAACAAGGCGATGTTTGTCGCCCACTTACCACCACCGTACTCTTTTCTGTAGTTTACAGAAGTGATGATGCGGTGCTGCAAACCATAACGAGAGTGCGCAAACTGTGACTGGTTAGGATCTCCCACGATTGGGTTTCGCTGGAAAGCATCTGCTGCGATCTCTGCAGGAATCGAAGTGTAATCCTTAGACTCCATATAAGTGTAAGCCGCCATCACGTTCAAACCAGAAAGGAATGCTTTTTTCACGGTACCGGTTAAAGAGTACTGGTGACCTTTATCTACATTTTCCAAAACAATCGCACCTGCATCTAGGAAAGTCTCATATCCAACTGCCGGAGAATAAATATTCGCTTCGTCGCCCTGGAAAATTGGAGCACCTGTTCCGTTCAAAGTACCGGTAGGCTTACGCATGTTGTAGTTACGGTGCACCACTGCATTGATGTCTTTAGAGTAAATACCCTCTACGGAAGCAAACCATCCCTGACCAAAGTTCATGTCATAAGCGATGTTCGTTTTCCATACTTGTGGGAATTTGAAATCCTCAGCCGTAGCATTCACCTGGAAAGTATAACCTGGCTGAATAGAGGGGTTAGACGCCTGGTTACCCAACCATACGAATGGGATACGACCAGTAAATACACCTGTACCACCTCGCAACTGATGCTTTTGATCATTCTTAACATCCCAGTTAAAACCTACTCTTGGTGACCACATTGGAGAAGATTTTGGGAACTTGGAAGGATCTACTGTTACCGGGTTACCATCTGTATCTACGAAACCATCAAACTCTGCAGTTGCAGGATCATAGTCAATTGAAGACAAATAGATTGGAATATCCACGCGCAAACCGGCAGTCAACTTGAAGTTATCAGCGGCTTGCCATTCGTCCTGAATATAGAAGGCGGTCTGTGCGACATCTACTTCTGCCATGGCATAATCATTCTGTTGCGAATTCGCCACATCCTGATTGAAGTCCATATCTGCCTTTGTCGTATTCAAAAATTCCTCTACAGAACCGAAAGTGTACCAAGGATAGTAGAACAAGTTGAAGGAGTTATTGAAGTAGAAAACTTCTGTGTTTGTCCCTACCGTTAGGGTATGCTTATCCAGGTAGTAGGTAAAATCATTACGGAACTGAAAGATATCCTGATCCAACATATTATTCGTGGAGAACATCTCAGAACCAGCAGTTAAAGCCACCTGTCCTGCATCGTTCAAAATATCAATCACCGGGAAAGGTGCTGACCACGGCTCTCTGTAATCGCGGAAACGTGAGTAACCAATCTGCATTTTATTGGAAGCGTGGCTGCCAAAACGGGAGTTCAATTCCGCTACCCAGGAATCAATATTGTTGTTGATGACGTAGGAAGAGTTCGAGAATGGCAAACGATAGGGTTGAGGACCACGACCACCAATCGCTTCCGGGTGAGGCAAAATATCTTTCCATGCACGCAGACGGTTGTAACGAATGGAGAAGTTGTTCTGATCATTGATGTTCCAGTCCAATTTCACCAAGATTTTGTTGTTGGATTTCTCATGGTTGTACCCTTCGAATTCACCTGCATCATAACCCCACTCACTCATAAAGTGATCTTTTACCGCCATGGCATCATCGAAATCAACGCTTGCGATATTTCCACCGGCTGTTTCACCGGCTCTTGCCGCACGGTAACCATGCGCCAACTCTGTTGCACGCTCCATCTCTGCATTCACAAAGAAGAACAATTTATTCTTTACAATCGGACCTCCAAGGGAGAATCCCGTCTGATAGTTCTGATAATCCAGATTTGGAATCTCCGCACCTGATACTTTTGATCCGATCATGTTTTGATTTCTTCCAAAGCCATAAACGGTACCGTGAAATTCATTCGTACCGGACTTGGTTACCGCATTTACCCCTGCTCCGGTAAATCCACCTTCGCGTACGTCAAACGGAGCCAAAGAAACTTGTACTTGCTCAATCGCATCCAAAGATACCGGTTGCGCACCCGCCTGTCCACCAGGAGTGGCTACATCCAGACCAAAGGAGTTGTTGAATACAGATCCATCCAATGAGAAGTTGTTATACAGGTTGTTTCTACCGCCGAAGGAGTTACCATTTGACTGAGGCGTCAAACGCGTAAAGTCAGAAGCAGAGCGGCTGATGGTTGGCAAACCTTTCAATTGCTCTGAAGAGATTGAAGTGGCAGCACCTGTACGCTCTCCGTTGATATCGCTGTTCAGGTTAGCGGTAATCTCTACCCCTTCCAAATTAATGGTCGACTCCTGAAGCTTAACGGAAATTTTTTGCGTTTCACCTAATTGCAGGTAAATGTTCTCTACCGCCTGATCGTGATAACCTACGAAGGACACCGTTACCTGATAAGGTCCACCTACACGCATACCGCGAATGGTGAATTTACCATCTAACATGGTGGTACTACCGTAATTGGTACCCGATGGGGTGTGGACGGCGATGACCGTAGCCCCTGGCAGGGCATCTCCGGTATTGTCCGTAATAATTCCACTCAGGGAAGCTGTAGTGTTTTGAGCGTAAAGCTGATTTGTGCTTAGGACAAACGTCAGCATCAACGCTACCAATGCGTAAAGGTTCTTATGCATATTCGGTAATCAAAGTGGTTAGTATTCTTTTGAACGCCGCAAAAGTAGGGAATCAAACATTTTAATAAAAATCCAATTACCTACCAAAGTGCAACAAAGCACCTCAATTCCAATCAATGATATGAGAATAATACAATTATTACTGAAGTCTAATTCAGTGACATTCCATAAAAACTAAATCTTGGCTCCCCCTCTTTCTAAACGAAACCAAGCTCCCCCTTTTCAACTGTCTTTAAAAATTCTTCTGCCATTAAATTTACCGCTAAAGGATGTATTCCAAATAAAATTCCAACAAATCCACTTGGATTAGGATCAAAAAAGAACCACAATTTGGAAACTGAACAAATATTTTGTCAACACCCTTTCATTTATACCCCTATTTTCAAAACCCAATCGCCCTTCAATTTTCCAATTTTTTACCTCATTAAAAAAAAATGAAAAAAATGCCCATCCTTACGCAACCCGAATGAAGAAGGAAGTCATTCTTTGAAGACCATCATTCGCTGGAATCGTAACTACCACATTTTAAGACATAAAAGATAGAGTCCTCCCTCAATTGAAAAGTCTTTTCACATTTAATGTATGGCTACCCCGTTTTCGCCATCGAACCCTCCATTTTTTAGCTAATTTTAATGCAATTACCTGACCATCGCGATCACCCACCATCACTGGCCGTCGTTTTCGCACCACCACTGGTCGTAGTCTTCGCACCTTGAATTTAGAGGTTTAGTAGTGACTTCCGGCGGCGACTACGACCAAGTCCACCAAATTTGGCGGTAGAAGGTCTTAGTGATGCTCGTTCTGCTCGCTTTAACATTATAATCAGGGAGAGGAAAACAAACCCAGCCCAATAGACTGATTGTAACATTTGCTACGACCTCTTTCTACAGATGTAACCGTCCAATACCCGAAAACAGGGCTAATGGAGCGAATGCTCCGAGGATTTTGGGTCGTAGACGGGAGCCTACGACCAGGGTGTGGTTAAGTAGAGATTCCCAGCGGCGACCACTACCAAGTTCACCGAAATGGAGGTAAAAAGCCATAGTGATGCTCGTTCTACTCGCTTTAACATTATAATCAGGGAGAGGAAAACAAACCCAGCCCACTAGACTGATTGTAATATTTGCTACGACCTCTTTCTACAGATGCATCCGTCCAATACCCGAAAACAGGGCTAATGGAGCGAATGCTCCAAGGATTTTGGGTCGTAGACGGGAGCCTACGACCAGGGTGGGAAGTCTTAGTGATGCTCGTTCTGCTCGCTGTAACACCAACACTGGTCGTAGTCTTCGCACTATGAATTTAGCGGTTTAGTAGTGACTTCCGGCGGCGACTACGACCGAGTCCACCGAATTTGGTGGTAGAAGGTCTTATTGATGCTCGTTCTGCTCGCTGTAACACTATAACCAGGGAGAGGAAGACAAACCCAGCCCACTAGACTGATTGTAACATTTGCTACGACCTCTTTCTACAGATGCATCCGTCCAATACCCCAAAACAGGGCTAATGGAGCGAATGCTCCGAGGATTTTGGGTCGTAGACGGGAGCCTACCACCAGGGTGTGGGATGTCCAGCGGCGACCACTACCAAGTCCACCGAATTTGGCGAAAGAAGGTCTTATTGATGCTCGTACTGCTCGCTGTAACATTATAATCAGGGAGAGGAAAACAAACCCAGCCCACTAGACTGATTGTAACATTTGCTACAACCTCTTTCTACAGATGCATCCGTCCAATACCCGAAAACAGGGCTAATGGAGCGAATTCTCCAAGGATTTTGGGTCGTAGACGGGAACCTACGACCAAGGTGTGAGATGCCCAGCGGCGACCACGACAAAGTCCACCGAAATGGTGTAGGAAGTCTTAGTGATGCTCGTACTGCCCGCTCTAACACTAAGACTAGTGTTGTCCAGTGGGAATGGCATGAAAGCTGAAAAAAAAGACTTTCCATCCATTGAAAAGTCCTTCTTAATAATGCATTGCGATAATGAGTAGTCGCATGCATCCATTTATTATTTCAAATCGGCCTATCGGCTTCTTCTATTGCCAACCGCCGTATTCTTATTCTTTTGTCCGCCTTTGGATGGCCCTTTCTTTCTTCCTCCTGAAGGACTGTTGCTTCCCGGGCGACTATGTGCTTTCGCTTTTGGAGCTCCTCCACGACCTTTGGGTTTTGATTTCGGTTTAGGTTTGGGTGACGGCTTATTGGTTTTGACCTCGCGTTGTTCTACCCCAGCCTCCTGTTGTTTGGGCTCAAATCCTTGGAGGGTTTTCAGTTTTACGGCCTTTTTCAATAATTTACCGATGGCCTGCACATAGGCCTGCTCATCCTCTGCTACTAATGAAAATGCCTCCCCTTCTGAACCCGCTCTTCCGGTTCTACCAATGCGATGCACATAATCTGCCGGCACATTAGGCATTTCAAAATTCACCACATAAGGCAAAAGGGGAATATCCAGTCCTCTGGCGGCAATATCTGTCGCCACCAACACCTGGATGGCACCTGATTTAAAGCCAGCAAGTGCTTTCAGTCTCTGTTGTTGGCTTTTATCCCCGTGAATAGCGGCTGAGGTAAAGGATTTCTTTTCCAACTTCTTACTGAGTCGAGAAGCCCCATGCTTGGTTCTGCAAAATACCAGGACCTGTTCCCCTCCCATTGAGCCAATTAAATGAAGCAATGCGGAAGCTTTATCGGGCTTATCTACGCGGTAATACACCTGGCGCACTGTTTCGGCGGCGGTATTTTGCGGGGCAACCTCCACTGTCAGTGGATCTTTCAATATTTTATTGGCCAGTCGGCGGATTTCAGTATTAAAGGTGGCGGAGAATAGCAGATTCTGACGCTCTTTCGGCAATATTCGAAGAATCTTTTGAATATCCTGATAAAAGCCCATATCCAGCATCCGGTCCGCCTCATCCAACACCAGCACCTCCACTTTGTCGAGTGTTAATTCTCCCTGATAATAAAGATCCAGCAATCTGCCAGGAGTAGCGATCAAAATATCCAGGCCAGATTTAATTTTATCCACCTGGGGCCCCTGCTTTACCCCACCAAAAATAACGGCTGACTTTAAGGAAAGCCCGGTGGAATAAGCTTTGAAGTTATCGTAAATCTGGGCAGAAAGCTCTCGGGTTGGAGACAAGACCAATGCCTTTATGCCTTTCCTTTTAGGTTTGTTTTGCAAAATATTCAGAATGGGCAATGCGAAGCCCGCTGTTTTACCGGTCCCGGTTTGGGCGGAAGCCAAAAGATCTCTTCCGGATAAAATGGGGGGAATTGCTTTTTCCTGAATGGGGGATGGTTTTTGATAACCTTTTTCCTCTATCGCCTTAAGCAGCTCGGAGGACAAACCTAAATTTTTAAAAGACATATTTTATACTTACGCTCCACCGAATTATGAAGCAGACACAAAATTATGCTTTATATTTCCCAATTCCCTAAAAAATGTGGGATATCTAGAGAAATACGCTTAATTCCTGATTAAATCGATCAAAAGCTTCAAGGTCTAATAAGAAAGAAATATTGCCCTATTGCTGGTATTCCCCAATGAAGTATTAGAAAGGCAAGCCTGCATTCGCTCACACTTGAACTAATTCACATAGGAAATTCATGCTTAAATCCTCGCATAGCGGCAAGGTGGGAATAATGAAGGAACAGTCTCCAATTTTGAGTTTTTTCCAAGGAAACACCTGAAAGAGGATTGAAGCCTGAATAATCCGGGTTAAAAATATTGCTTATACGGCTGGATAAGCAGCTAAAATTTTAGCATCCAAGCATAATTCACCTTCCCCAAAATCACCAATCACGGCCCTGGAAATTAAAATTTCAATACCATAGGTAAGCGCCTCCATTTGAATTTTAATTTTTTGAACAGGAGAAATACCTTCCTCGCCCACCAATTTCGAATCCGAATCTAAATCTAAAAGGCTCAATCTCCAATCAAAAAAATCGGCCCGATCCTGCATTTCATTTTGGCAAAAACCTGACAAATGGTATCCTTTCAGACGACGCATCAAACGATGATACTGCAGCAGACATAAAGCCCTAATTCCTGGCTTCACTTGTTTCAATAAAACGCTCCCATGCCTTTCTATTCGAAGGAGTTTCAGAAACAGCCGCTGTTTTTCCCTTTCATGGGCAAATTCCAAAAGTTCAGTTTGGGCATCCTCCATATTATTCAGGAATTCGTCAGAGGCGCGTCTCATCACTACTACATAATGATTGTTCATGGGCTTTAGTAAGTTTCTGACCTTTCTTACGGCCTCATTAAATCAGCAGCTGAGCGATGTAATAAATTGAATTTTTTAATCCTCTTTTCCCTGACCTCCATTAAAAATATATGATGAAAAGCATTAGAGCCCAATTTTTTCTACCGTATACACCCCTGTAACCAATGCAAATCTACATGCCAAATTTTTTAATTTTTCATTATTTCTCAAAAGCAAGTCAACTTGGAGCGTGTTTAAAAGCCAAAATTCGTGGTGAAAATTTGAAGTATTGCAGAAGCGATACAGAAATATTTTGAGAGAATAGCAGCGCTATTATTGAGAAATTATCCAAAATCGCTTGCAATAATTCGAATTTACAGCCGGATGTAGTGCTTTCAAGCATGTTCTTAAGCTTGTAGCATGATTAATTCGGACTAAAAAAAACCACCCCTCAAAAGAAGGATGGTTTAAAAATTAACAGAAACAATGATTTACTGAGCAGTGCTAACACCCCAAATACTCTGTACATATTCCGGATGATCTACATAAGGATTTCGGTTTTTCTGAATGGTGTATACCGCTTCATTTCGATCGATTTCCTTCTGACTTACTGGATCATTTTCGTGCCACTTCAACAACAACTCCAATTGCCAGTCTTCAAACACTTTGTCTGAGCTCCCATCCAAAACGGCATCCGACTGTGTGGAGTTGTTTTCCCAGCTCGCGATTTCATCTTCATAGCGTGTCGCCATATAGAAATAAATTCGGGCGAAGTCCCCTTTGTATTCATCAATTGGTTCGAATACGGTTCCGCTGTAACCACTTGTGGTATTTGCACCTCTTTTCCCTCCATTATCTGAAGTATAATTTGGATTAGCGACCTCACCATAAGGATAGTTACTACGAATGGTGTTCACATGACTATCCACCGGAACAACCGACACCAAATCAGTATACATCGGATAAACAGTGCCGCCAAACCAACTCTTCGGGAAGCTGTGTTCTCTGTTATAACAACCTCCTTCATGACCGGGGGTGTTCCCACACTGGTCGGTTTGGAAGGTATATTCATAAGGCTGCGCACCAGAAGGATTGTGAGAATACATATCCCAGACGATGTTCCCGTCGCGAAGGTCAGTAGATTCGTAGGCGGTCCAAAGTTCACCGTATGTAAGTTGCTCCGTCTGATAATTAATGATATGATACAGGGTGGTTTTTAATTCATATCCACTTTTATCCGCTGCATCTCGGTAATAATTATCCGGACCCGGAGTTGGGGTGTTACCACCGTCTCCCTCACTCGCACCGGCACGTACAACGATATTGTCCAGCTCCAGCTTGGTACTATTGGCATCGCTGCCGTAATACACAAAAGCAATATGCACGCCGCCGGAAAATTGAGAAAGATCTATGGAAGAACCTTCCCATTGCCAGAATTTCCCATCCGACTTTCCGATATCTTCCGGGAAGGTCACCTGGTCTGTAAAATCTACCCATTGGGCCGTATTTACGTCTCCAGCAAAATCCTCGGACACCATGACTTTCATGACTTCCGTATGTCCATCCACCATGAAACCTACTGCCATGCGGAATTCCAAAAACATATTAGCCCCCTCAACTTCGGGCAGCACTAACCATCCTTCAGAACTTGCATCTCCCGAGCGGAATGGACTGAAAGCCACATAATGACCCGCACTGCTTTCCTTCACCCAGCTCACCGTTCCGGCGGCTGTGATATTGCTCCAACCTTCTGCTGCCACTTGTCCGTCCTGCCAGTTATCAAAGTTTTCCTGGAAGTAGATCTCTCCTTCTCCACCGCTACCGTTGTCTCCATCAAATCCCACTAAATCACTTGGTGAGTTAATGTAAAGCTGTGGTCCTCCGCGGAATTTAGACAAGATGCCGTAGACCGTACCTGTACCAGCAGGTAATTTTTGCCCGGCGAAATCCGCATATCCGGAAGTTCTCATTTCGATATCCGCCACTCCGGTACCGTCATTGAACTTTCGGTTTTGAGAAATTTGTTCCTCCGCATTCGCGAAAGTTTTTCCCCTATCCGCTTCTGCTACAGACATATTTTCAATCTTCACCCACTTCCCTGCATAGGCATCGATATTGCCGAAAATTTGAGCAAGGCTCACCGTAGTGACCTCCAACTCTTTAGTGGCGCCTTTGGTGATATATTCATTGGCCAGCGGAGCAGGAATACGACCCGCAGATGGTTGATTATTATAGATGGAAGGAATGCCCAATTGAGGATTGGTCTCATAAGCGCCCATCACCAATTGGCTACAATCCACCGCAATCTCCATTCCTATTGGGTACTCATTATACAAAGCACTGGCATCCAATCGCATTAAAATACCAGCGGTTTCATCCTGCAGATAAACTTCCTTATAAATATTACCAGCCTGATCACTGGAGATCACCTGCCCAACGATCACCGTACCCGAGTCGATTTCATTGATCATATTATTGCTCGAAGGCGCATATTCCGCGATCAATCCCGCAATGGAAATAGTGGCCGTATTCGGTGGGATCGGGTTGCCCACTTCTTTTGAGGGATTCTCAAAGGTGCTGTCTACGCAGGAGGTGGAAAAACAGATGGCACAGAGCACCCATAAAATAGTGCTGTAAAAGTTGATTTTCATAAAACCAATGTTGTTAACAAGGAGAAAGAAAGTCCCGATAATAATCGGGACTCTCATTTACTAGTTTTCTACTTTTTTAATGGAGAAGCCGTCCCAGTATGCGATTGCATTACTGTAGGTTCTTACTTCCAAATAAAATTTATTCGCTTCTGCAGGCGCTACATAAGTTTGCTTAAACTCCATCCAATTACCAGGATTAGAATTTAGATAGCTCCCTGGAGCACTAGCAGTCATATCCTCAGTACCATCACCTTTTACATGGCCGTTATCCAACGTTCCATCAGTCCCTTGGAAAGCACCCCAAATCCTAACATCAGTGCCATCATTGTTATCAGGATCAACAAAATACCAGAAAGAAATTTCATAGGTTTCTCCAGCTTCAACATCAACTGTTTGCCCCAAATCTTTTCTACCTCCTGTGTGTTTTGCAGAAAACGACCCGAATTTAACAATAGAGGATTCCTTTTCAATATTTTGAACTTTTGACCAAGAAGATGGATATGTATCAGAATCCCAATTCTCAAAACCACCATTCAGTACCAAATTCCCATCAGGGTCTGGAGTAGGTTCTGTACCACCACCATTATCTTCCTCATACTCTTTCGCCTCCACCGTAATCACGGACCAAGAAGAAGCATCATCATTGTCAGTGTTGGTGTATTTAAAGGCCACATACGTATTGGCTTCCAACTCAAATTGAGTCATAGACTGACCACCTTCCGCACGGTCACCTTTAACGGTCAATTCCGTCCAGGTGGCAACGCTTGGATCACCAGTACCGGTATAGTCTGTTGAACCCAATACCATCACTTTATCCAAACCTTTGAAGTAGTTCAACTCTTCCGTTACCGCCAAAACAGGATCAGTCAAAGCCGCAATATCAATAGTAGTCGCAGAAATCATCCAGGATTCGTGCGCACCTTTTCCATAACCATTCACATAAGCCGAACCACTAGAAGCTGACCAGTAAGACTCCGCCTCTACCACATTAAACACTTTAAAATCAATGGAAGTGGCCGTTAAATCAGTGCCCATGATATCATCCAACTGACCTTGATACTTAGGAGCAGAGACTTCATTTTCACCATCAACAGAATATTTCTCTACTTCTTTAATTCCGGCTAATCCGAAGTATTTTTCTAAAGAACCGTACAACCAAACTTGCTGATTCAACATGTCTGCATTGTCTTTTAAGTTTAAATCCTGACGAGCCGCAGAACCACTTGGCAATTGAACCGGAAAGATTTTATCCGGATTCGTTTCATTCGGATTATCCGCAATGGCCATATTACTAGCTGATGCATTATCGCCGGCAACACCGGGCTGGAAAGTATCAGGTGAAGATCCGGTAAAAGATCCTACAATGTAACCCATCACCCACTTCATTTCATCGGCATCCTGATTCACACGAGCTGCCCCAATGTTAAATGGATCCGCCAGCGTACCAGTACCTGCCGGAGGAGCTACGGCATTAGGATCATCAAAACGATCACCTTCAAGGGCAGCGTCTGCCGCTTCGTTCACATACAATTGCAAGGTACCATTAAAGGACGAAAGAATACCGCTTACGCTTCCAGACCCCTGAGGCAGCGCATCTGCGCCAAAAGTAGCGAAATTGGAAGTTCTTACGATAATGGTTTCGCCATTCGCATTGGTCAAAGTTCTGTTTTGAGAGGAAGAAGCATCCGCATCTACCCATGTTTTTTCGTAGTCTTCCTCACTGAACATCACATTTTCCACCTTCACCCAAGTGGCTAAGTGGTCGTCCAAGTCTGATGGCAAAGCATCCAAATCGATTGCCATTGGCATTACCGCCTCTTCTTGCTTACCCGCAATAATATGGTCTGCAATCAAATCAGCATCCAAACGACCAAACTCGCCATTATAAACACCCCCCAATTGGATCATGCCGCCATAGCTTCCCATCTGCATTCCCTCTGCCTTTACATAGACCATTTGGCCAATGGCATAAGACTTATACAATTCCGACTTATCCAGGCGAACAATGATACCCGTAGATTCATCCTGAATATAGATTTCTTTGTAGATGTTTCCGTTTTCATCGGAAGAGATCACTTGTCCTCCAACTACAATTTCCTCTTCGATATCATACATCGCAGGACTTCCCGCTTTTGTATAGATCTCTTTCAATTGCTTAAGGGTATGCGTCACCTCGACTTCCGGGCCTTCGGGAATGGTTGGACCAAGAGGGTCGTCTTTTTTACAGGCTGAGAAAAGCAAAGCCATTACTACCATGGGTAATAACGCACGGTAAAGGTTCGATAGGTTTTTCATGAGTTTAGAAAAATAAGTATTTGAGTATGCTTAAAAACTTACACTTAGGTTAAGAAAGGCTCTGAAGCCCTGTGCGTAATAATATTTGTTATCAAATTTTTCGGGATTTCCTTCCAGAAAGTCAAATCGGTACTGCTGAAATCCGGTGGTCACAATGTTCTCATTGTTCAGGACATTGTTCAGGTTCAGGTTCAGTCGGAAGATATAATCCTTGATCTTCCAGCTCTTCCCGGCAGAAATATCTACTGTAAAGGCCCCATCCAATTCTTCCTGATCTACAATCGCTAAGTATTCCGCAGAACCAGGCTGGAAGGTGTAGTCGTTACCATTGATGGCCCGCGTGGTATATCGGGCAGGATTTAGCGTCACATAACGCTTCCCTAAATAATTGGCCGTCAGCCCTACGAACCAATAATTTTTACTCCAGTATTCCACCGAAACAGCCCCTGCAATTTCTGGAGAACCCCCAACATGGTAGCCATCGAAATAAACGATCTCTCCCTCACTTAATTTCTCTGCACTGTTGTCCACTGTGGTGGTGGCCAAAGGATTAGCATTGTACAGGTATTGGGCATAAGTTCCGGCCGCTTTTACGCGCAACTCGTCGGTAATTTGGTATTCAGCTCCCAGCTCAATACCGGAAAATTCCTGACCAATCCCCTTCAGGGCGTAGTTCACGAAGTTGTTATAGGAATCATCATAGTAGCTGATCACATCCGTCAGGTCACTGATTCTGGTGTAGAATGCCGACACCCGACCTTTAAAGCGCTCCCCTCTGTAGTAATAATTAATATCTCCGGACATGACATTGGAAGACACCAAGTTTTCCATGGCTTCATTTCTGGTTCTGACGGAAACAAATGCATCCTGAAAATAAGGAGCCTGGGTATAATAGGTTCCATTGGCCGTCAAGACATTTCTACCCGTCAGGAAATACTCCCCTCCAGCTTTTACACCATAATCCATGAAACTCAACACTTCTGACTTTCCATAAGAATTCTCGGGGAAGAGTCCTTTCATTCTATTTCCATATCTATACATGGAGGTGTTAGTCAAATTGGCTCCTACATAAGCCGATCCTTTTTGGAAGCTTTTGCTTGCCTGCCCCCACCAGCTTGCCTTATTGATGACCGCATCATAGTCATGCCCGATACGCTCACCCTCTTGCTTGATATTGGAGTCTGACAATAAATCATTGCTGGCCATATCCGGATCGGTGAAATCACGATCAGCGAAGTTATCAATATCGACATAATAGTCTCCGCCTAATAAATCTTCTACTGTATTGTAATTATTCCCCAGGTAATATTCGTACTGCAATCCGGTGGTCAATTTCCACTGATCATTAACATCCCATACCAAAGTAGGGTTAATGTCTAAGTTTTGAATATCATTTTGACGTCTCTCAATGATATAATGCGATCTTGCACCGGTAATCTCTCCGTCTCCATCAGGATTCGTTTCAATGCTATTGTAATTGATCTGATAAAAATGATCAAAATCCAATTGGCCAAAACTCCCATTCGTCCAAAGCTCCGTCATCAAATTTCCAGCAATATCATTGCCTTGCTGATATTGGAATGAAGGTAAATAACGATAATAATCCGGACGTGGATCTTGTGCGTCATACCAGTTCAAAGCAGTTCTGGCTTCTTTTCCGAAAGAGTATCCGACCGCAGTTTTTAGCTTTAAACGCTCATTGAATTTATAAACATCATTCAATACAAACTGGGGAATCATAGAGCTTTTGATACGGCTATTGCGCTTCTCTCCCTTCTGATATCCCCAATACGGGTTGTATAAATTATTATCCTTCAAGTCATAGATTTCCTGCACGGTAGCGCCTTGTTGCCCTCTTTTATAAGGAGCGATCAATGCGGTTAACTGAACGGAATGATTTTCGTTGAATCGCTTTTCCGCACCAAAGAAACCTGCCCATGCGTCATAAGAAGTTCCTTCCACATAACCCTCCTGCGCCCAACGACGAGAACCGGATACCGTAAATGCCCATCCATTGTCCATCAAACCGGTGGAATAGGTCATCATGACACGATTAGAATAACTGGAATTACTCAGCGAGTAACTTGCCTTGAACCCCGGACGTTGTTGTGAAGGCTTGGTAATGATATTGGTCGCTCCACCAATATTACTGAAGGAAAAATCCACCGGAGCGATGTTATAGGTCGTTTCCTTATTGCGCGTCACATCATTTAGTCCACCCCAAATCGACCAGGAAGCATAACCTTTTTCCGGATGCGCCATATTGACCCCATCCATAAACACCTGCGTATAGCTGGACTGGTAACCCCGCTGACGAAACCAATATGGCCCCCAGGAATAACCGGCCAAAGAGCTGAAAGCATCACCGGAAGAAAATAGCAGTCCTGGTGTGGATTGCGTCTCGCCATCATCTGCATCCAGTTCACTTAAGGAAAGGACAATCGTCCCGACATCATCATGCATCGGCTTCAGCGCAATGACCATCCCCTGCTTCAGAGGCATTACTACAGAATGATAGTGCTCATCGGAAATTTGCACCATGGTATCATCATTCACCTGGCCCTGAGGAACGAAAAAGTAACCCGCTCTATCCGTCGTAAAGGTCACCCCATTGATTTGCAACTTTACCTTTACCGCTGGCAATTGGGTATCAGCAAGAATGACCTGCCCTTTGATCACCTCTCCCTCTACCTGCGCCCAGGCAGGAAAAAGGGCGGTTATCAATAGTAACACAGTAAAAAAGTGTCTCATAGTTTAAGTTTTGAATATCGGCAGTCGCTATTCAACTGCCATTTATAGTAGGTTTTGGGAAAATTTATAGTCCGGTTTTTTCTTTCAACAGGTAAATGACCACTGGAAAGTGATCCGAATAACCTCCGGCATAATTACCGCCGGCATAGGTGCGGAATGGATACCCCTTATATCTTCCATTGGGATTTTTTAGCTCATCAAAATTGCAGATTTCAGCCTTATAGTAAATCAGGCCCTCTTTATTGAGCATTTCTTTGCTTACAATGATCTGATCAAACAGGTTCCAGTTATCGCGATAAGCCAAGGTGCCTTGCCCATTTTTATACAACTTATACATGGGGTTATACAGGTAGTCTTTGTCCGTCACCTCCGATTTCTTCCCCTTGGCTCCCAAGGCTTTTGTCATACTCTTATTGACCGGATCATCATTAAAATCACCCATCACCACGACATTTATGCCCGGCTTCTCGGCTCTGAGCTCATCAATAATTTGTCTTTGTAATTTCCCTGCCTCTTCACGGTACCAGGATTTTGCGCGTCTAGAAGGCCAGTGGTTCACCATTACTGCCAATGGCTCCCCTGCCATTTCGCCCTCTACCACCAATTGATTTCTGGTCGCGAATCCTTTATAGGCATTCTTAATCCACAGTTCACGTGCATAAAAATTCTCTACCTTAAATACATCCGTGCGATAAATCAAGCCCACATCAACACCACGCTTGTCCGGGCCTTCGACCAACACTACCTCATAAGGATAATCACTTAATGGCGGTCGAGCAATTAAGTCCCTTAAACACTGTTCGTTTTCCACTTCTGCGATGCCACAAATCACCGGAGGGCCACCTGCCTTAGCAGCTCCCAATTTTGATATCACATTCGCCATTTGACTTAATTTCAACTCATAGCGCTTCTGCGTCCATTTATAATCTCCATCGGGAAGGAAGTCCTCATCATTTTTGTTGGGATCATTGATCACATCGAAAAGGTTCTCAACATTATAAAAAGCTACATTATAAACGTTAAACTCACCTTGCTGAGCATAACCAAATGACACGGCCCCCAAAAAGAGGAGCATCAAAATGCTTAAACGAACAAAAAATCGCATTTTCAATAAAATAGATTAAGAATAAATTAACCCTACTAGGATTAATTTTTGGTTTGAATTTAATAATCGCAAAGTTAAAAATTAGATATTAAATTATAAAAAAAGATTATAATAATGTAGAATTATTAATCTATTCGTAATACCACCCGACTTTCAAAACTACCCCACAACAAAATAAATGATGTAAAATAAGGTATTTAGCGAAATTAATAACGTTTTTCATGATGCAATTCAGGTGTTTTTAGAATAAAATTTTTCGGTAGAGTAAAAGAGAATCATCCTCATAAAAAGTAAAATCATTAGTTTTTGTCTCGAAAAAAGGAAAGAATTAACTTAAAATTTATATTTACAGCAATTTTACCAAATCAACAACTAAAACCCCTACTAAACAGTATCTTATGAAGTTTTTACACAAAAATATAATTTACCAAACCAAAAGCATTGTTGTTGATCGCTTTACTCAAAATTCATATTTTTTTTATTAAAAAAATTCACGCTTATCTTTATGTAATCTTAAAAGATATTCACACTAATATTGCTCCCGGCCTAGACGCTGTATTATCCCAATTAGAAAAATTAACATCCCCACTTTCCATATCAATCCTGACTGCTCCCAATGCTCCTGTATCACTGACTTCAACCGCCTCTTTTTTCGCTGCTCCGGCCTACCCCAAAAGAGCAAAATACTCCAATCTCTTGGACTAGGGGAAAACCCTCAATTTTCCCAAAACAGGCAAATTCGAGCCAAAAGAACTTGATAAAACTATTGGATTTCAATAATTTATCCACAAATAAGAACAATTTAGAACCACAAACCTAAAGCACTCATTAACAACACAATACATTAATTTCATATAATGATTCATTTTTTACCAAAAGCGACTGATATTTGCAATAAGAATTGGGTGCTTTTAGGAAAATGGTAAACATCAATATTCACCCATGATCGGATTTATAACACCCTCTTTATAGCAGGTACTTCCCATGAATATCAACGACCTAGAGAAAATATATAAAAAATGGACTGACGAGGAGCTCGCCTATGTATTCTATCTCCACCAATTTAGGTATGGTACCATTTTCTCTCGGATTCTAAGAAAGGAAGTGGAAAGCAGAAAGAATATTAATGAAAAGTGGATTATATCTAAAATACTCAATCCGGGGTTTTTAAAACACGGCTTGAAGCATATTAGTCTGCGAATTTTTCAGGCTTTCCTGGGGCTTACCGCCCTACTTACCATCTTAAACATCCATTTCTATTTAGATCCTGATTTAAGACTACATACTGCCTTAATCATCTTCAATGTGCTTGCTGCCCTATTCAGCTGGTTGGCATACGGACGATGGAAAAAAATTGAAAAAATCGCCAAGCCTTACGGAGGCTTTAGTGAAGAAGAAATAAGGCTTATTCAGATGGTTCGCTTCAAAGAAGCGGTAGATCAGGCTTTAGATGAGCCTGCTTTGATCAGGAGATTCTTCCGGGAGGACTGTAATAAAGATAATTTTCAGGAATTGAATCAGCGATTTTTCGACACCTATGGCTTTGACTTTCACGAAAGGGTTTATCAATACTCGGATGACATTCAAATCCAGTTATACTTATTGGGCACATTAAGAGAAAAAGGAATTTTAAGACATGAACCTCCTTTTGATGTGCTCCCACCATGGAAGTTAAAACATCAAGCGCAAGATTAAGCCCAAATAAAAAGCCAAGACAATTTCTATTGCCTTGGCTTTTTTTATGACTATTTCAAATAACCTAACTTGCCCCGATACGGTCATTTTTTGCTCGAATCATATTCTCCTGAGTCGCCTGAAGCTCTTCCATATTTTGCCTTAACTCCTCCTCCTGTGCCCGCATTTGCTCCGCCATTTCTTCCGCCTCCTGCAGCAATTTTAAGTTTTGAATATTCATTTTCATAGTCAACAAACTAGCACCAATACTCTCCGCCAGTTTCAATACAAAATCTATTTCAAAGTCCTTTAACTCGCGCATAGCCGCTAATTCTAAAACCCCCACAACTTCCTGATCCGACGATAAGGGCACTATTAATAGCGCCCGTGGGGTCGTCCCGCCCAAACCAGTGGTCAATTCACAGTAGTTCTCTGGCAAATCCACCATATAATGATACTGATTCTCCATGACCACTTCAGAAATTAAACCCTCCCCTAAGGGGATGACCTTTTGTTTAAATTTTTCACGACTATAAGCATAACAAGACTTCATCTCCAACACCTGCTGATCACCTGACTTTTCTAACAAAAACAACGCACCCTGCGCCGCCTTCACGTAATCCACTAATTGCTTCAGAAGCATTCTACTAAACTTCCCCACATCCCCTGATTGCTGTCGTAAAGTGTCAGCAAATAAAGCGTGTCCTTCATTCACCCAGACTCTTCGTTCGGTAGCTAATCTTTCCTCCAACAGTAGCCCTCGAGTTCTTTCCAAAGCACTAAATAATTCGTCATTCTCCGAATTTTCCCAATCCAAATTCCCCTCCCCCAAATGAGAAACATATATTTTGGCCTTCTTAACCTTTTCCAGAAATTCGTTTAGACTTTTACTCAACTGCAATAATTCTTTCCCGCCTCCGGGTCTGAACCGATATTCATAATCACCCTCCACTATACCACGCATCCCCTGAGCCAGCATCCCAATTTCTCTGAAAACGAAGCGATTAAAAAAATGCAACATGATGATACACACCCCAAAAAGGAAAACCAAATAACCTATCATCGAATACAACAGGGTGCTCCTTTGACCTTTACTTTGCATTACGTATTCCTGCACCAAGGCATTATTAATTTTCAACATGGAGGTAGTATGAGAAGTCAAAAAGTGCATAGCCTCTTCCTGCTCCTCTGCGGAATACTGGTCCTTATTCAAAATCTTTAAAACGGATGCCCGATAAGGCTTCCAAGCTTTCTCCACCATAAAAAGTGCCTTTTCTATGGATTTCGAGGAAGGAGGACTGACCTGCCCGGACCCCATTTCCGGAGCTATCCCTCCGTATTTGAGCGCATATAAACTTTCATCATGTAGATTGCAGGCCTTTAGCGCAATTTCCCTGGCTGTTTCATCCCCATCCTTATATAATTTACTAAAAAGTACCATTCGTTGGGACAACATCCGGTTTCTACCGGAAAGGTCTATTTCCACACTATTGGTTTGGCTTAAATTAAGGGCAAATAAAATGACCGCCAGATTCACGAAAAAAACGGACATTATGATCACCACAAACGACTTTTGTATAGGCAGCTGGGTTATTCTTTTCATATTTAAATAATTATAATTCAAAATAATAAATCAAAACCAACCAAATTGTTTTCAAGCTTAATGATATGATCAGTGGATTCCACTGTTCTGCTTCCATAAGCTAGCGGAGCGCCCGTTTTAGTCCCAAAAACAATGGCATTAGCTCGGATAATTCATACTCAAATCCTGGTTTAGCCGCTGGCGGTAAAGGCGGTAAAAAGGACGGGATTTTTTCTGGTTCGAGATTTTGCCAAGGAAGCTATTGAATCAGGAGAAAGCAATCCTACCTCAATTTGAGCTCATGGAAAATTAGCGAAACTAACTTTACCGACCTGAATTAAAGTCAGTTGAAGCAGCTGCTTGAGTCTATCGGCGAATATTTCAGGTTAGTTTAGCATTTGTTGAAAATTACACCAGGCGGTCGTAAATTGATTTTTAGACGCGACTTTGAGAATTTTTCCCGTGATAGCCCTGCTATGCACTCAAAACAACCCACAATCAGACCGCAATACTTCAAATTCACTTTAAGAATGTCCGCTTTAGTAGGCTCCCCTGTCTCAGAATTTATTTCCTCTGGAAATGGTACTCAGACCCACCCTTTTTCCTCTGAAACGTAAAGTGCATGAGCCAGCGTGGCAGATAATTTATTGATAAAAGCCATTTTAAATGGGGGCAATTGGGCCAAAGACAGGATTTGCAACATACCAATTACCCGCCCATTGAACTCCAATGGCAGTAGCAGTAAAGAGATACGCTCTTCCTGCTTAAGCCAGGGGAAGGCAGGGCGCATTTCTTCCGGAAATTGACTAAAACTCAGAAACTTATTCTCTTGAATCACTTCCAGGTAGATGTCAGAAAAAGCAGAAAAGTCAAACGCTGATTCCTTCCCAAATTTCAGGTTAATCAATAAATTTAAATTTTTCTCACACTCACTTTCGAAAACCGAAAACTGCACAAGACCCAGATACTTCGAAAGAAACACCGCCGTTTCCTTTAAGAATCCCATTCTATTGAAACAATAATTGGCTAAAACTCCTGAAAATTGACGATAACCTTCCACCTCCCATTTCATGGCATTCTCGCGATCCCGCCTTTTTAGTAAGTCTAATCTAGTGGCATTTAAGGCCTGAATTAATTCTTCCTTAATACTTTTTTTTGCCAACGCTTTCTTAAACTGTTTTTGCTCCTCCTCCATATCACTCCCCTGATCTGGAACGAGAAGTCGAACCAAAACATTAATATGTCGAGACAGCTCTTCCAGCTCTTTACCGCCACCCTCTTCCAGTCGGTAATCATAATCTCCAAGCGTGATTCTGCGCAATCCATGTTTCATTTTGTCCATGAATTGAAAAACATGCCGAAATAAGTATATCAGTAATAACAAACAAACCATCAGCATTAAAGCCAGGTTCCCATAAACAAATAATTGCATTTTCCCCCTTTCCAGCTGGTCATGTGAGGTGATCGCCCTGACCACAGCTTCATTTAGTTCGAGTAAAATAGGAGCATGTAGATTAATATATTGTATCGCTTGTTCTTTCTGAGCGACCGAGGCCTTGGTATCCAGAATAATATTCCCAACGTAATAAAAAGCTACATACTCGGCTTTGGCATTTCGGAGGGCTTGTTTGACTGTTTCACTGTTACTGGACTTTAATTCCCCTTCGTATTTTGAAGTGGAAAGTTCGCCCCCATGCTGCAAAGCCTCCAAGGCCGCTTCATGCCATTGATAAGCCTCTTCAATAATTGGACGCACGGAGTAATCTCCTGAATAATATAAATTAAGGTATAAAGCAATTTTTTGAGACAACATCCTATTGCGGCCGGCTACATCAATCTCCAAATTATGATTCGTTGAAAAATACCAGGCCGAAAAAAACACGATCACATTTAAACCTAACAACATCCCCAAAAGCCCGCCAAATGTGGATCGAAAACTCAAATGATTATAATCTAGCATGATGCAAAACCTACATTAATGGTATTAGGAATTACGGCCATCATACAACTTTGTTTTATCCGAAAAACACTTTAATATGCCATAAAATACTGACTTTCAATTCATTTAACCACAATCAAAACGATCACTAAACCTACTTCTCAAAATGATTACATATTTAACAAAAAACCATAATCCGTATTTTTTATACTTTATAGTCCCATTTATTTTCTTTTTAAATGGTGCTGTCCATGGACAAAATTCATCATTCGATAAAGGCTTGGCAAACGAGCTTGGGGCAGATCAATATGGAATGAAAAAGTACGTTATGGCTTTGCTCTACGCTGGAGAAAATCAGAACTTGAGTCAGGAGGAAAAAGTCAGACTTCAAAAGGAACATTTAAAAAACATTCAAAAACTTGCCACAGAGGGTAAATTGGTATTGGCTGGCCCCTTTATGGACGATAAAGCGCTAAGAGGGATTTATATTTTTGACGTCCCCACTATTGAGGAGGCCGAAGCGCTGACCGCCACAGATCCGGCAATACAAGCCCGAAGCCTAAAAATGGAATTAAAACCCTGGTATGGAAGTGCCGCTCTACTTCGAGTCAATAAAGTACATGAAAAAATTGCTCAAAAGCAGCCATGACCCTAATAATCATGCTTAAATATTTACCGGCATGGCTGGAAAAACAAAGGAATAGTTTTCTATTTCACCTCTTTTCCAAATAAGCAAATGAAGACGGAAGAAGAACGCATGCCCACATTTGGACTATTAATAAATCAGCAAAACAACCTTATGATCTTGGAATTTAACCAGTTAAGACCACCCACTAAATCTGGCGGTGTATAATTCGGGATAATAATCCCTCCCACATCGAAGTAACGGAGAAAAACTTCGACACTAACCAAACTAAGTACATTCCTTTCCAGCTGGGTCACCAATATAAAGTAAAACTAAAAAAGGCATATGATACCGTTTTGGCCGATATTAATACGCAGGACTTAAAGCGTGTATAAAACCGCACGCACCATCCGACTGCAAACTCAAATTAGTGGAAGCGATTTAGGCTAATTTCTCAACAATAGCACTGCTATTCTCTCAAAATAATCCCGTATCGTTGCTGCAATAATCAAAATTAAGTTACGAATTTTAGCTATTAAACACGCTCATAAAAAATGAGCTGCACCACTTCCCTGAAGTGGTAAAAAAGAGGCCATATAATGATTGCGGGGAATTTGGAAGAAAAGACGATTCGTATTCATCATATTGAACAAAAACTTAGCCTAAAGATGGAAAATAGCATTTACTACTACCGATGGATGGCTTGTGCTCCTCTGGATAAAAGGTTTATACCCCCAGATTATTCCCAAAAAACGAATACGGGGCATTCCCATTTTCGGAAAAGATAAAACAGACATGTTTCCTATCTGACTTTTCGAGGGGGAAAGCCTTATTAATTTCACGGTTAATATGGAAAAAATGAAAAAACTTAAAATTGAAATAGTTTCTGATGTGGTCTGCCCATGGTGTTACATTGGAGTGAGCAGACTTGAGAAAGCCTTAAAATCTTCGGGAAATGTGAAAGCAGAAATCAGCTGGAGACCTTTCCAATTACATCCGGAAATTCAGGCTGGAAATCAAGAACATTACGAAACCTTTTTGGGAAACAAGTATCAACAGGACCCCAAACCGATGATCGCTCAAATGGAAGCAGTGGCACAGCAGGAAGGGGTGAATATGAACTTTTCAAAAGTAAAAAATGTCCCTAACACGCTTCAGGCACATCGATTAATGCATTTTGCACGTATGGAGGGAAAAGATGACGCGCTGTCCAGAATATTATTTCAAGCTTATTTCGAAATGGGTGCGGATGTAGAAAACCTGAAAACACTTGCCCAATATGGCGAACAGGCTGGTATGAGTAAACTGAAATTGGAAGAATTTTTACAAACTGACCACGGCATGCAGGAAGTCAATCGGGAGGAGGCTGCATTTCGGGCCGAGGGAATTGCTGCTGTACCCACCTTTATCATCAACGATCAATTCATGATTCAGGGCGCTCAAACCCCTGAAAACTGGTCAAATGCCTTCCAACAAATCGAAAATCACTCCAAAGACGATGGGGCTTGTTGTGGAAGTGACGGTTGTTGTTAAAACCATCAATTGGATTATAATTAGCCACTATTTGCAGAATACAATTGGAATCCTCCAAAAAAAACAAAACATTTAAAAAATCACCTTCAGAATTTTGAAAACATATAAATAACGGCTACCTTCAAGCACAATATTTTAATAATGAAAAAAGGAACAGTAAAGTTCTTCAATGATGACAAAGGTTTCGGCTTTATCATCGATGAGGAAACAAAACAAGAGTACTTTGTACACGTAACAGGTTGTACTGAGGAAATCAGAGAAGGTGATGACGTAGAATACGAACTTACCGAAGGAAGAAAAGGATTGAATGCTATTAACGTAAAACGCGTATAAAATATTATTCATTACCCATTAAATGGAAAAGCCCGAAATTTCGGGCTTTTTTATGCGCTTTACTTTTTTGCTGCTAAACACAGCGGCTAAATTTTATGATTTGGGAAGGGTAAAATAAAACTGCGAACCCATACCAAAGTCAGAATTCAGCCAGATTTCCCCTCCATGTAGTTCCACAATTTTCTTACAATGCGCCAGCCCAATACCCGTACCTTCAAAATCAGTCGGACTATTTAATCGACTAAACATCCTAAATATAGCGGATTGCTGATGCTCTGGAATTCCAATACCATTGTCGGACACCACAAACTGAAAATATTTGGGCGACTCACTAAATTCAATAGCCACCATGGGCACTTTCCCTTTTTTTTGAAATTTTATCGCATTACCAATCAAATTTTGGAATAACAACCGAATTTCCACCGGATAAACCTCTACTTCCGGCAAATAACCATAAACCACCTTCGCACCGCTACTCTCAATGGAGGAGGCCAAATCAACCAAAACATCTCCCACCACCCCATTCATATCCAATTTTTCTTTTAAGAAACTTTTCCCGATTTGACTGTGCTCCAATAGCCCCTCAATCAAAAGAGTCATTCTATCCAAAGATTGGTCGACTACCTTCAATAACTCAACACTCTCTTCATTGACTATATTTTGATTCATCATTTGAAAAACCTCCAAAGCCCCTTTCACTGACTTCAATGGGGCTTGCAAATCATGAGAAGCCACATAGGCAAACTGATTAATCTCTTGCTGTAAACGATATCTATCAGAAATATCCCGGCAACAACCATTGGAATACATAATATTACCATTCCCATCCCGTACAGCTTCCACACTCAAGAGGATTGGAATGACGCCTCCCGCCTTAGTTCTGAACATTAATTGCTGATTCTCCAATCGGCCGCATTCTCTAAAAGTTTCCAAAGCCTCCCGGACTTCTTCATGACAACTTGGATCATAAATATAAAAAACGGTTTTATTTAACACTTCTGCTTTGGTAAAACCTGTTTTCTTGAAAAGGGTGTTGTTACATCCGATGATCTTTCCATTTTCAGGGTTTACTGATAAATACATATCCGGGGCATTTTCATACATCAACCGGTAGTCAAGCCCTAGTCGATAATCCTTATCAAAGTTTTCCCAATCCCCATGATTTTTTTGAAAATGATTTATTTTCATAGCCCTAAATTTGATCATTCACTCCTTAATCAATCGAAAATCAGAGACTTACGGTTTCCACCTTCTTTTGCGTAAACTGTACTTTTTATTCCTGAATCTCATTTTAAACCAGGAAATCGAAGTGCAACCAAAAAGGCCATGATCAGATAAAAACGCTTTTGCTAAAAAAAGGGCCTAAAGAGCTTAGTATATCGGCTAATAGGTTGGAGTTAATTACTTAAAAATGAGGCTTTCACAATAAGCTCCCCTGTTATTTCCAAAATTCGTAAGTTCCCTCAATAGCGAAAAGACTTAAATGTTTAACAGGAAGAATAATGGGAAAATAAACAAAGGTAAGATATTGGTCCTTTTTGCCAGAAAAACACCAACGCTTATGATGAAATTTCACGGAAAATAGAGGAGGATTGAGCAGTCTGGGGCATCAAAATATTGCTCAAAAGGGTATATAGAAAAATATCCTGGCACATTCCAAAGAGAAACACACCGATTTAAAATCAAGAAATTTCCACCGTTTAATTAAACCGAAATATTCATGTTTAGCTGTATGACTGAAAGCTGATGGAATTTTTCCTGGTTCGATTTTTCCCAATGAAGCAGAGGATGGTATAGCAAACAAGCTCATCCCATTTGGTAATATAAAAATCAGCTAAACCAATCACATCCCTCTTAAATAAGGCTATTCAAATGAGATAATACATTGATCGGTGAATAATTTGGCTTAAGGCGAATGTATCTCTAGCCGGAGCTTTCACATGATAAAGATTCACTTGAGGATAACTCTCCACTATAAAACCGAAGCATATTACCCCCAATAAATCCGTTTTACTTTGGCGCTATTTTCATTTTTCTAAAGGAGTTTGGCTCCTTGAATACGGCCTAAGCTTTCTTACGCAATTGCTTTTCTAAACCATATAGAAAGTTACGCAATACCTGATCTTTACATAGGCGGTACTGCGCCTGTTCCGGCTTCCTAAAAAAGGCACTCAGCTCATGTTTGCCTAATTTAAAATCCACTTTACGCAAAATCCCTAACATATCCTCATCTTTGAAATTCAATGCGATCCGCAATTTCCTGAGGATGATGTTATTATTCAGTTTTTGTTCGGGCTGATAAGTGACTCCCTCTTTTTTCCCTCTCTTTAATACGATCAGGCCATTCAAATAAGCCGCTAGTTCCACATCCTTGAGTTCCACAAAATCAGGATCATCGTCCCGCTTCAGCCAGTTACTCACTTGGGCTCGGTCTGTAGACACCCCTCCTTCTTCAAAAAGGCCTATCATTTGTTTATCGTTAAAATCGAAAGCGTACCGTAGCCTTCTTAAAATATCATTATTCTCCATTTCTCTAGCTCTTTTAAGATCCCAAAGATACAATATTGAAAGGAGGGAAACCGTAAAATCCATCACTAAATACTTAAGCCGCATTATTCATGCTTAAATACTCGTTTAGCCAAAAGGCGGGAAAAATAAAGGAATAGTGGTCTGTTTCGAGTTTTTCCAAGGAAGCAGATAATTGAGGAGAAGGCAAACTTCCGAGATATGCCCGAAAGTGGTGTTTGGGGGTTGAAAAATAGCGGCAAAATTGGTTGATTTAAACGCCAATAAAAAACAAGCCAAAAATTTGCCACCATGAGCGAAATTAATCAAATCCCACCGATTGCGGAAACAACTCACGATCTATTAACAGAGACGATTCGGGCGGGAGCTAAAGAAATCATACGCCTTGCGGTTGAGGCGGAGTTAGAGGAATATTTAAAGCAATTCCGCGACCTTAAAACTGATGATGGAAAAGCCGCAGTAGTCCGAAACGGTCATTTGCCGGAACGAGAAGTTCAGACAGGTATTGGCCCCGTAACGGTCAGAGTTCCAAAGATTCGTTCCAAAACAGGAGCCCCGGTTTCATTCCAATCGGTTCTGGTTCCGCCATATGTTCGAAAATCGAAATCCCTGGAGGCTGCGATACCCTGGCTTTATCTCAAGGGTATTTCAACGGGGGAAATGAATGATGCTTTAGAAGCGCTCTTAGGCCCCGGAGCCAGCGGTTTGTCTTCTAGCACTATTTCCCGTTTAAAAACAGAATGGGGAAAGGAATACGATGTCTGGCGAAAAGCCTCTTTAGAAGATAGAGAGTGGGCTTATATTTGGGTTGATGGCATCTACAGTGGTCTGAGGAAGGAAGATGATAAACTTTGTGCACTGGTCGTTATTGGAGTTGACGGTCAAGGCAGGAAGCATTTTTTAGCGATTGAAGATGGGGTCAGAGAGTCAAAACAAAGCTGGAAAGAGGTATTACTCGAACTGAAACACCGCGGTATGAATGCGCCTAAACTTGCGGTTGGTGACGGGGCTCTGGGCTTTTGGGCAGCACTGGAAGAAGAATTCCCTAAAACAAAGGCGCAACGCTGCTGGATGCATAAAACCGGCAATGTTTTGAATTGCTTACCCAAATCGGCTCAACAAAAGGCTAAGGACAAAATCCATCAAATATGGATGGCCGAAACCAAAGACGAAGCCGATAAAGCATTTGACTTATTCATAGATACTTATGAGGCAAAGTATCCGAAAGCTGCAATTTGTTTACAAAAAGACCGTGATGAATTGCTGAATTTTTACGACTTTCCCGCCGAACATTGGCAAAGCATCCGAACCACCAATCCGATAGAGTCCGCTTTTGGGACGATCAGACATCGTACGAAGCGATCAAAGGGTTGCTTGGATCGGGACGGAATGCTCCATATGATATTCAAACTCGGCATGTGTGCGGAGAAAAACTGGAATCGAATACGGGGCTATAAAACCATTGAAAAAGTAATCAGAGAAGTTAAATTTAAAGACGGCGAAGAGATCAAACAGGCCGCTTAACTTCGACCTCCTGAACACCACTTTTGGGCATAGCTCGTCAAACTTCCCAAATAGTGGCTAATATCAAATCAGCAAAATCAATTTACAAACTGCAAAAACACACTTAAGGCGACAACCTGAATCTAGCGATGAATAATTTAGGCTAATACACCAACTACGACTACCAGCAGGCTTTTCACCTAAAAAACCTGATACCATTGCCCAATGGTATTAAATTTTTAATCCGCATTCCAGATTTTGAAAAGGCCCTGAGATGAATTCAACCAGAACGAAAATTTAACCCGGATTATTCAGGCTTAAATCCTCGTTTTGATGTTTGGCAGAAAAAATGATGGAATTTTTCCTATTTCGAGTTTTTTCCAAGGAGGCAGATGAATGAGGAAAAAGCAAGCTTGCCCAAATTTAGGCTATCAAAAATTCAGCAAATCCAATTTCAATAACCTAACAGTAAGTCTTTTGCAGTAAACACTAAAGCTAGCGGTGAATAATTCGGGTTAAGACTGGTATTCCCCAAAATGTATGGGGGAAAGGTCTGAAAGCTCTTCCTCTGAAAACATTCTGGAGGAAATAATAAATCGCTTACCAGAAGGGATTTCCAGGGAAAAACTCGAACCTCTACCGGCGACCACCCTCACTTCTATTTGGGTATGCTGCCAATAAGCAAACTGATCCTTGGACATATAAAAATCACAACCCTCAATTTCCCCTAACCAAACGTCAGTTTCATTGATCATCAGATCCCCTTTTTCCAAACACATCGGGGATGAACCATCGCAACAGCCCCCACTCTGATGAAAAATTAATGCGCCAAACTTCTGCTTTAAGCTGGCAATAAGCGCTGCGGCATCTTTTGAGACCGTTACTCTGGGCATCATATTTTATTGTTTTAAATTAAACCAACAGAAAAGGAGTCAATAGCAGACTCCCTTTTTAAAATCAATCCGCTAAAATCAACATCAGGAATAAAGCGGTATAAAAGCCCGGCCATCCGAAATAAAGGACAGGAATAACTTTGTTACCCATAGGAATCACTGCAAAAGAGGTGGAATACACTTCAAACAAAGCGAGCTCCATACCACAACAGGTAATTTTCCTTACGAATAGCCGAACTTCTGGACGCTTACTAGAAGAATCCCATCGCTTTTTTATCATAAGAGATCAGCATATTCTTGGTTTGGCGATAGTGATTCAACATCATTTTATGCGTTTCCCGACCTATACCGGATTTTTTATACCCTCCGAAGGGCGCATGCGCCGGATATAAATGATAGCAATTCACCCAAACGCGGCCTGCTTGCACCTGTCTGGAAATCTGATATGCCTGATGCATATCTCTGGTCCAAACGCCTGCTCCAAGACCATAGAGGGTGTCGTTGGCAATTTCCAAAGCCTCGGCCTCATCTTTAAATTTGGTCACACAAACCACAGGACCAAAAATCTCTTCCTGGAAAACCCTCATTTTATTATTCCCTTCCAAAATCGTGGGCTGAATATAATATCCTCCTTCTAAACCTTCGTTAAAAGCCGCCTCACCACCGGCCAACACCTTGCAGCCCTCTTCTTTACCAATCTCCAAATAATTCAAAATCTTTTGATATTGATCATTACTGGCTTGCGCGCCCATCATCGTTTCCGGATCCAGCGGGTGGCCCAATTTAATCGCCTTTACCCGTTCTACTACACGTGCCATGAATTCATCATAAATACTTTCCTGCACCAACATTCTGGAGGGACAGGTACAAACTTCGCCCTGATTCAATGCGAACATCGCTGCCCCTTCCAGGCATTTATCGAAGAAATCATCATCTGCATCCATCACATTAGAAAAGAAAATGTTAGGGGACTTTCCTCCCAGCTCCAGGGTTACCGGCGTAATATTTTTAGAGGCATATTGCATAATAAGCTGCCCGGTAGTGGTTTCACCGGTAAAAGCGACTTTTCGAATGCGAGGGCTTGAGGCCAGGGGCTTACCTGCTTCCGGTCCAAAGCCATTGACAATATTCACTACTCCTGCGGGAATCAGATGCTCAATAAGCTCCATTAACACCAAAATTCCCACGGGCGTTTGTTCTGCCGGCTTTAATACCACACAATTCCCGGCCGCCAATGCAGGAGCCAGCTTCCATGTCGCCATCAAAATTGGAAAATTCCATGGGATGATCTGCCCCACTACCCCTAATGGCTCCCACACATTGGTGGAAACCGTATCGGAATCCAGCTCACTAATGCTGCCTTCCTCAGCCCGAATAACCCCCGCAAAATACCGGAAATGGTCAATGGCCAATGGCAAATCCGCCGCCATCGTTTCCCGAATGGCTTTCCCATTATCCCAGGTTTCTGCCCTCGCCAGCATTTCCAGATTCGCTTCCATAACATCCGCTATTTTTAAAAGCATATTGCTTCTGGTGGTAGCAGAGGAATTATTCCAGCTTTCAGCAGCTTTCCAGGCGGCATCTATGGCCAGTTCGACATCTTCAGCAGTAGATCGGGCTATCTGAGTAAAGGCGGCACCATCTACAGGGGAAGTATTTTCAAAGTATTCGCCTTTTACCGGGGCAAGCCACTGGCCTCCAATAAAGTTTTCATACTGATTCTTAAAAGTAGGTTTTGCTAATTGCTGATCTACAGCGGTTGATACATTGCTCATATTATAATTTGGTTTTCGGGTGAGGACTCATCCCCTAATCTATTGAGGGATACTTACTTAGAATTTACCGAAATAAAAGCTGGAACAATTGAACTATCCTATCATCCTCTTTGCACTATCCTTGCGAGTTTCCAAAAATGAGCACTATTTTTTATTTATTATTTTTCCACAATCGCCCAAATTTGATTATTTTTTATTAAATCTTCATCATGACCCGAGGCCCATTTATGCAATTATCGAAAGAATTTCATCAATACCGAAAACTGGAGCAACTGGTGGAAAACAAAACCTCCTACCAGCTCGAACATGCTGAGCTTCATATATTTGAAACACATGAGGTAGCAGAAAAAATTAGTTTAAAATTTGATGCACCGGTTTTAGCGACCATGATGCAGGGCAAAAAAATCATGCAACTTAACGAAGGAAAGTCGTTCAATTTTCTTCCATCAGAATCGCTCCTGCTATTGCCCGAAACCCCAATGCTGATCGACTTCCCGGAGGCCAGTTTCCAAAATCCCACCCGCTGCCTGGCGATGACCATCTCCGAAGAAAAAATCAAAGAGATTCTACAACTCATCAATGAACGATTTAAATCGAGAGAAGAAAACGAATGGTTAATGAGCCGAATTAACTTCCATTTCAAGCATGACTATGCCCTGCAGCAGGTGCTTCAGCATATCCTACTGATCTTTACTGAGGATCATCCGACGAAAGATCTATTTCTGGACTTTGCGCTGAAAGAACTTTTGATTCGTATTCTTCAGCATGAGAAAAAAGCCCAATACGAAAAGGGGGAGCAGGCAATTTATAGCAATAATCGGGTCGCCTTTATTATGCAATACATACAGCAGCATTTGGATGAACCACTCGACATTAAAACCTTAAGTCAAAAGGTATATATGAGTGAATCACACTTTCATCGGGTCTTTAAAAATGAAGTAGGTATCTCCCCTATTGAATACCTGATAGAAAAAAGAATCTCCAAAGCCCGGAACCTATTACAAAATCCGGAAATTCCCATCAAGGAGGTTTATCTGGCCTGCGGTTTCAATAATATATCTTATTTCAACCGACAATTTAAAAGAAAAAACCACTGCTCCCCCAAGACTTTCCGGAACCAATTTCTGTAAAACTAAGAAAATTCTATCCCTAATCTCCTCGTGCTGAGAAAAGTTAAGCCAGATTCTTCCTGCTTAAATCTTCGTTTAAGTGTTGGACGGGAAAAAGAAAGGAATTTTTCCTATTTTGAGTTATTTCCAACGAAGCAGGCGAATGAGGAGAAAGCAAGCCTTCCTCAATTTGAGCTAAGACCGTGTTTAAATCCGGGTGAAATATTGCCATTTCGATTAGGTGCAGTCTCCATTTCATTTGGAAGAAAGCCCTGTATTGTTATCTTTATTGGCTTAGCTTCTGCCCTGCCAGAATCGGTGATTTTTTTTAAACGGAAATACCAACCAAAATATACCCCGCCTTATGAACAAGGTTCGCCCTTTTTTACGCCTACTTTTTTATGCCTGGATTTTCCTGTTACTAACCATCATCTCCCAAATTGGGGGCATTATTTTATTAATCACCCTTTGGTTTAAAAGGCTCTTTTCTCCTTTTTCACTTTTAAAAAGAATCGGAATATTCTCGGCCTTATACCTACTGGCTACTTTTATCCTGATCCCCAACATTAGCCCTTTTTTCGGCAGAATTCCCATAAAGGACCATCCCCAACTTATAACACAAGCCTGGACCGTTTTGCTCAACAGAAATTACGTAACCCCAAAACTCAATCAGGCCTTGCATAGTGCTGCCGACCAACTTGAGGGCACGGATATCAAAATTAACTGCTTGGATGCAAACTTCCCTTTCATCAATGGCTTCCCCCTATTGCCCCATTTGAGCCATGATGATGGCAAAAAAATTGACATTGCCCTTATTTATCAGGATCCGGAGGACGGTTCCATTATCAACCGCCTAAAATCACACTCTGGCTATGGGGTATTTGAACCCCCACTACCCCATGAAAAAGACCAAATTAATCAATGTATACGCAGCGGGTTTAAACAGTATTCTTTTCCCCAATACCTTACTTTCGGAAAAATCAATCAGCACCTCTCCTTTTCTTCAAAAGGCAATAAAGCCCTGTTTCAGGCATTATTAAAAAAAAATTGTTGGGAAAAGATTTTTATTGAACCCCATTTAGCACAACGGTTAGGACTTCAGGATAATCGTATTCGTTACCACGGCTGTAAAGCCGTCCGACATGATGATCATATCCATTTACAGGTGAAATAAACTAATGAGCGCGGTTAAACCAGGAGTTTACCAGACCACGATTCTCTTCTACCCAGGCCTGTGCCACCTCCTCAGGATCCGCTGCCTTATTTTCAAAGGCCTGCATAAGACTCGCGATCTCATAATTGGTCAGTTTAAAATTCTGAAAGAAATTTTTGATTTTAGGGTCTTCGGCCGCAAAACCTGTTCGGGATAAGGCATGAATTTTTTCTTCTGAGCCATACACCAGCAGCGGATCATCCAGAAACTTCATTCCCATCTCCGTAATCATATAGTGCGGGAACCAACCGGTCACCAAAATGGGCATTTTCTCCTCCATCGCTTTTCGCAAACTATCCACCAATTGAGGGCCTGTGGTCGCCTGCAATTCATAATCCAATTGGTAAACTTCCATGGCTTTCTGGGTGAGGATATGCAAACCGGATTTTGGATCAATACCCACGATTCTTCCGCCCAACTCTTTTTTATAATCATTAAGCTGAGCAATATCATCCAAATTGGCCATATATTCCGGAACCATCAGGCCCAATTTGGTCTGAGCTACCGTTACACCCAAATCCTCCAGTTGATCCTGATATTGCTCCACAAAACTCGCATGCGTGTTGGGAAGCCAGGCATCCAGAAACAAATCCGCACTCCCGTCTGCCAAAAGGGCAAAGGCGGTGTCTATGGAGGCATTCACCAATCTGACCTCATAGCCTTTCTCTTCAAAAAGGTGCTTAACCAGATAGGTCATGGCCACGCTCTCTGCCCAATTGGCATAAGCAATGGTAAATTGTGGTTGATCCACTTGTTGCTTTTGTTCCTGAGAGCCACAGGATACATTGAAGAAACTGAGAATAAGAAATAAAAAGCTTAAAAGGCAAAGTCTCATAAATCATTAAGCAGGTCTTCATAGATTAAATCCTGCCGGTCAAATGGTTATAGCAACAAAAGTAAAGGAATAATCAATAAACTGGATGATTTTTAACAAAAATTGTTCTAAAATTATTAAAAACATCACAAATATCTGAGTTGGAATAATACAAAAATTATGGTTTTAGATATTCAACCACTGTTTAAATCTAGTGGCTTTCTCGGCAGAGATAAAAACCTCAGAGGGGGCCTCAGGAGTCAAAAACAGCTTTAATTTCCCCTTAGAATAGGCAATCGCTTCTTTCACGGCATCTATCATAATAAGAAATTTCCTGTTCGCCCTGAAAAAATTCTTGGGATCAAGCTCCTGCTCTAATTGATCAAGTGAATAATTGATATCGTAATACCGGCCTTCATGCGTCATTAGAAAAACCGATTTGCTTTCTGCAAAGAAATAGGCGATTTCTTTTACACCTATGGCTTTGATTGTCTCCCGATAGTATACCATGAAACGCTGTTTATATTCCACCGGCTTTCCCTGCTGAATTAACTCGCTTAATTGTTGATAATTTAGACCAGAGTCTCCAGCACTGGCCGTGCCGCCAAACATTTTCTCATATTTCTCAATGGCCTCTAATAACTTCCCCTTGGAAAGCGGCTTAAGCAAATAATCCACCGCAAATTGTGAAAAAGCCTGCAGAGCATATTCATCATAGGCAGTAGTAAAAATGATGGGACAATTCACCTGCAACTGATCAAAAATAGAAAAGCCATTGCCATCAGCAAGATGAATATCCAGAAAAATCAGATCTACCTCAGTATCCGACAAAAAGTCAACCGTTTCTTTGACTGATTCCAAAACCTTAACCACCTGGTAATCCGGTCTGATTTGTGAAAGGAAAGTTTGTAATTTTCTTGCGGAAGGCATTTCATCCTCCACTATTAGAATCTTAGTCATTTTGCTGATCAATTAATGAAAGCGTGGCAATATAATTTCCATTTTCCTGCTCGTAGGATGGAGCTGGTATATTTAATAAAAGAAATTTTTCCCGGAGATTTTTCTGACCGGTGTCAGTCGAGGATACTTTTTCTCCTCTGGGCTGAAAAGTGTTAATTACCTGCAACTCCCCCCTACCGTTTGTAGAAATCTTTAATAACATGGGTTTGGACTTGGCGATGGCATTGTGCTTGATGGCATTTTCTACCAAAACCTGTAGGGACAAAGGCGGCAGCATTTTATGAAGATCCTCTTCCGCCACCTCAATTTCATACTGAAAGCCCTCTTCAAACCTGCTTTTAAACAAATAAAGATAGGCATCGATGAATTTAAGTTCCTCTTCAACGGTCACTAGATCCTTTTCATTGATTTGTAATACATAGCGATATACATTTGAAAACTCCTGAATGAAGCTGTCGGCTTTTTCTACATCCTCATAAATTATAGAGGAAAGCACGCTTAAATTATTAAAAAGAAAATGATGATCTAACTGCCCTTTCAGGGCCGAATACTGGCTATTGATTTTTTCTTTCTCCAATCGGGCTAATTTTACCTTAAGTTCTGATTGCGTCTCAAACTGC
Organism: Persicobacter diffluens; assembly: GCF_036244895.1. Lineage (NCBI taxonomy): Bacteria > Pseudomonadati > Bacteroidota > Cytophagia > Cytophagales > Persicobacteraceae > Persicobacter > Persicobacter diffluens. The sequence goes on along the minus strand of NZ_BQKE01000001.1, from coordinate 1,532,912 downwards.
AAAAGCAATTCAATTAATGTCATAAACAAAGTATTAGTCAACACTGGCATCACGAACCTCATTTCTTTAGGAATTTCACCCGTACCCATTTTCGTCAGGTATTTAAAGATCACCCCTTCATTCCAGCTTATCATGATGGACATCGCAAAAACAAAGCACAACAGCATAGCAAAATTAGCCAAAAACCTGCGCCACCAAGATTTACTCCAGGGCAGCACCTCATTGAGGTAATAGATCACCTGTGACATGATCCCGATAGAAACAAAAGTCTCTAATAATATAAAAATGGTGCGGGATAAACTGATTTCTCTGATCTCAGAGAAAGTACGATATTCAAAAATGAACATCAATGCCATAGAGGTGGCCATCATTAAAACGCCCACCAGCGGCAGTAAAAATATTCGAATATCGGGTTTAAAAAGCTTAAATCTGCCCATTCCTCTCATTAGTCATTTCCAAAAACATAAATATAAAAAGGGCGGATTGAAATGCTCCTCCGCCCTCACTGTAATATAAAAAACACAGCGGTGCAAAAAATGCCCCTTGCGTTATTTCTTATTGTTGATAATCGCCGATTAAGGATCCACTCAGCTGAAGCAGATAAAATTCCGCTATTTTCGCCTGATATTGAGCATCACTGTAGCGATTCGCCACACTCAATAAATTCTCCTGAGCGGTACGGAATTCTATGGAAGTCGCACGCCCCAGGGCATACATTTCCTTGGTGGTTTCAAAATTTAATTCGGCCTGTTGTAAGCTACTTTTCTGCAACTCCACTATCCTGCGCTTGTATTGATAGTCCGTAATGGCATTGGCTGCATCCCGCTCCACCTCTGCCATAATCTGACGGCTGCGTTCCTGCTCCGACATCAAATCCAGCTTGGCATTTTGCTCTGCGGTTCTTTGTTGTCGCCCATTAAAAATATTGAAGCTGGCCGTTAATCCACCCGTAAAACCTTTGCTTTCATTGTACAATATTTGACCGGCATCGGTATCCATATGGCTATACCCATAACTACCGTAAGCGGATATCGAAGGCATTTTTCTGGCTTTGGTAATCTTCATATCCCATTCGCTAATGCCCTCCTGCTTTTGTTGCGTGACCAAAGCAGCATTATTCGTCATCGTATTGGCCAGCACATCCTCCATATTGATATCTTCCCGGAAGGCAATCTGATCATCCACTTCAAAAGTCTCCTGGACCGCAACCCCTAGAATCACATTCAAATCCTTCACTGCCATCACAAACTGTTGTTCAGCCTGCAATAAAGTCGTAGAATCCGAATTCATATCGACCTCTGCATTTAACAAATCCAATTGATTCGCCTGCCCAAAAGCTTTCTGATCTACTGCCCGCACATACCGGTCTTTGGATATCGCTAAAGAGCTCTTGGCCAGATGCCAATTTTGCTGACTACGGGCCACCTCATAATACTGCTGAGCCACCTGAAAAATCGTCATTTCCATTTGCTGTCGAAATAAGGTCTGTTGCAGGTCATTGGCATCCTTCAGCTTTTTATAAGTATACACATTTCCGAATCCATCAAATAAGGTATAATCCATCCGGACATTCCCATTGTAGGTCAGTGTTTCCGCCCCGTCAATATTGATCACTTCTCCTGCCGAAGGGGTTTCACCCATATTGACAAACTGCATCTCTGTGTTATTCACTGAGTACTCCGTTCCGCCGTTTGCCGTAAGAGAAGGTAGCAATCCTGCATTTCCGGCTGTGGCACTATTTTCAGACTGCTTCAATTGATTCTGAGCAATCTTCAAATCATAATTATTCACCAGGGCTACTTCAATGGCTTTCTGAAGGTTCAGCAATCCGGGCAAAGCCGTAGTATCCTTATCCTGCGCCCAAAGGGAATTGCTTAAGAAAAGCAATCCACCTATTAACAAATATTTATTAATCTTCATATTCGTACTCCATTTCCTTAATTGCACTTTCGACTTCTTCATTCGACACGGTTCGACCTTCACGAAGAGAAGCGATTTTTACTTTAAGCTGATTCACCACCAACAACATCGCCGGCAATAACAATAAGGTAGTCGTTGTGGCCAGAATCATCCCGTAAGCCAAAGACAAGGCTACCGGAATCAGGAATTGCGCCTGCAAGCTCGTTTCGAAAACCATGGGAGCCATCCCTACCACCGTAGTCAGGGTGGTCAGTATAATCGGGCGAAAGCGAGAAATACCGGCCTCAATCAGTGCTTCCTTATAGGGCATTCCTTCTTTCAGATTAATGTTCATGGCATTGATCAATACCAGGCCGTCGTTAATCATCACGCCCACCAGTGCAATCATGCCCATTCCGGACATCATCGAAACGGAGAAGCCATGAAACCAGTGACCGAACACCACCCCGATAAAGGCGAGTGGGATCATGGCGTAGACCAAAACAGACTGGCTTACTGACCTTAAAGTCAGGACCACCATCGCAAACATCAAAACCAAAACTATCGGCAAAACGAACTTAATGGAGTTGACCGTTTTGACCATCTCTCTTTGCTGCCCGTCAAAGTCAGCCGTCACTCCAGGATATTTCGCCAGAATAGGTTGGAGCACTTCCTTTTGCATCTTTTTCATAATGTCGGGCAGTGAGGCTTTGGGGTCTACCTGATTGGCCTGCAGCTGCACCTCCCGGTCATATTCCAAATGGCGGATATTGGCCACGCCATTGACCATTTTGATGGTCGCTAATTCTGATAAGGGATAAGCCGACCCATCCGCCAGGCGAATTTTCATGTCTTCCAGCTGGCCCAGATCTCGGCGGTTTTCTTCCGGATATTTGACCCAGACTTTCACCTCATCTTTCCCTCTTTGCAAGCGTTGTGCTTCACGGCCAAAGAATCCATCTCGAATTTGTGAAATTACTTCTTGCACCGTTACCCCCAGATAATGTGCCTTCTCCTTCAGCTCAATCTCAAATTCACGATTACCAATCGGCGTAATATCCGAAATATCCGTTAGCTCCGGCATGGCACGTAAGCCGATTTTTAAATCTTCTTTGGCTTGCTGCAATACCTCATTATCATCTCCTACTAATGAAATCGCGACCGCCTTTCCAAATGGACTAAAGGACTCATAGGTCAAACCCTCTGCTCCGGGAATGTCCCCCACTTTGTCTCGAATGCGTTGAATGACATCGGAAGCGGCCCCATTTCGCTGTTCAGCATCCAAAAGTGTGATTTGCATGGAAGCCTGACTTCCTGAAGAAAGAAAACGCTGAAATACATCCTGAACCATATCCTGCTGTCCGGGCTGAGCATCACGTAGTTCGTCATTTACTTCCCAAATCGCATGCATAATTTTATCCAGATATTGCTGGGTGACGGCTTCCTCCATCCCACGGGGCATGGTCAGCTCAATCGTAAAATCATCCCCTTCTACCTCTGGAAAGAAGGTCGAGCCTACAATTCTATTGGCTACCATGCCAATAGAAATAATGAACATCGCCGTAAAAATGGCGAAGGTCACCGACTTATATTCAATCGACTTTCTGAATATGGGCACATAAACTTTATCGCGGAACTTTAACAGTCCTCTTTCTGCCCAACCCATGTATTTTTGCCATGCTGTCTTTTCCCCCTGCTTCAATGCCTTTGAATGGGCCACGTGTGCCGGAAGAATAATCAGTCCCTCAATTAGCGATACAAAAAGAATACTGATGACAATAATGGCGACCTCACTAAACATATCGCCCATGGTAGCATCGACAAACATAAAAGCCGAGAAAGCCAGCATGGTCGTGATGACGCCTGACACCACGGCCGGAGAAACTTCCAAGGTTCCATCGATGGCCGCTTTCACCGGCGGTTTACCCATTTGCCAATGACGATATATGTTTTCTGCCACCACGATGGCATCATCCACCAATATTCCTAAGACTAGGATCATGGCAAATAAAGACATCATATTAATGGTAACCGAAGTAGCCGGAATCAAAATAAACATCCCCATCATAGAAAAAGGGATACCTACTGCCACCCAAAAAGCAATTCGAGGATTTAGGAAAAGTGATAGAAAAATCAAAACCAGAATAATCCCCATCAATCCATTATCCACCAGCAGGTCTATTCGCTGTTGCAGGATGATACTCATATCCTTATTCAATGCAGCTTCCAGCACGTCCTGGCGTGCATTGTAATCTGCTATGTATTCCTTCACAATATCCGAGGCCTGCACAACATCTTCTTCAAAAGTAGTATTGATAATCACCAAAAAGGCGGGCTTACCATTATACATCACTTTGGAGGGCGTGTCTTCCCATTGGTCTTTGATCGTCGCCACATCGGAAAGGCGGATCACCCCTCCAGCAGCAGTATGACGCACCACAATATCCTCCAGCCCCATACTCTCATAGGACTTATTCCGCATTCGAATAAAAAACTCTTCCTCTCCATCTTTAATGGTACCGCCGGTCATTATCAGGTTGGCTGCGCTTACCGCCATGCTTACTTCCTGAAACGTCAGATTATAAGCCTCCATAGCCTCTTCATCCAGCAATACCCCGATTTCCTCCTCCGGATATCCGGCCAAATCCACTTTTGAAATTCCCTGAATCTTCAATAAATCGTGCTCCATTTTCTGAGCTTCCTGTTTCAGGTATTTCAATGAAACGGACTGATCTCCCTTGGGGGTAACAGTGAAGTTAACGGCAAAATTCACATTGTCATGCTTATAAGCCACCACCGATTCCACCCCCGTAGGGAAAGAGGCGATTTTCTCCACGGCATTCTTCACATCGGTAAGGGCTTTATCCATGTCGGTTCCACGCTCCATCTCAATCGTCACCTTGCCGCTATTCTCGGAAGATACCGATGTCACCCGCTCCATGTTGGAAATCCCCTTGACCTCTTCTTCGATTTTGAGCGTAGCGCCTTCCTCAATTTCCTCAGGAGAAGCCCCGGGATACAAGACATCCACATAAATATTGTAGTTCGGGAAATTGGGGAAGAAATTGCGTTGAATTCCCGATAAAGACACCAGACCAAACACAAATATCAATACCATGACCAGGTTTACGGCCAATGGAAACTTTATAAAATAAGATATAATACTTTTCATATAGCTGCTATTGCTTAACCGACACCTTCATTCCTTCATAAGCGCTTTTAATGACGGTCTTTAATAAAGGCGTACCTGCCGATAAGCCTGACACCACCACCATATCGCCTTCTTTGGCCAAAACTTCCACCGCCTGCAGCTGCAAGCGTCCATTTTTCACCACAAACACCTTCCCTTCAGCGTTCAGCATTTTTCGGGGAACCGAAACTGCATTCTCAAAAGGCTTGGATTGCATTTCTGCCTTCAAGAACATCCCCTCTTTTAAGTCCTTTCCGGAAGTCTGAATGAATACTTTCACGGATTGAGATTGCTGGTCAATGGCTCCTCCAATGCGGACCACCTTACCTTTCCATGCTCCCTTAAGCTCAGTAGAGGATAATTGGGCTTCCTTCCCTAGCTTGATCTGATGCAAATAATGCATCGGTACAGTGACCTCTAATTCAAATTGGTCCGAAGAAATGAAAGTTCCCATCACCGTTCCGGTGCGGACGGCAGTCCCGGCTTCCGCATCAGCAGAAGTCACCACTCCATTAAAGGGCGCATAAATGCTATATTTCGATAATTTCTCCTCTCCCGACTTCACATTATAAAAAGAAGTATAAATCCCCTTGCCTGTAAGGAAAAATTGCTCCTGCTCAGACTGACTTTCTGGTAAAGCCGGAAGGCTGCGGTGCACGTCCACTTTTTGTAAATAAGCTTTCCATAATGGATAAGCAGCAGGATAATCTACCTTCAAATCCGGTAAAACCGCTGTCACCTGAGTGATAAAATCTGACTTCTGAGCCAACAGACTCATTTCAAATTCTCTGCGGTCAATCTCCAGCATCAATTGCCCCTTGCGATAAAGCTTTCCTTCCCGAAAATTTCGCGCAGAAGCCTTCAGCTGCCCATCCACCTGGGCAAAAATCTCATAACGATCTACCGCCTTTAGCCGACCGGTAGCACTTACCGTTTGGGAAATAGTACCCACCTGGGCATTCATGACTTCTACCAACAGGGCGGATTGCCCCTCGTCCAAAATTTTTGCCTCCATCCTGCGGGAGGGCATCAGGGTAAATATTCCAAATGCCAAAACTAAAACGCCAGCAGCCAGGGATAAGGATATGATTCTCTTCTTCATTATAAATTTAGGTCTGTTTCTTTTCCAATACTGACCCAAAATTGAAAAGAAAATTACACGCCTTATAATAAGAGCCGACCAAAACGGGAAATTAGGGTATGAAACAGGAAATCCACCGATAAATGCTCCTTGTTATTTCTCCCTTTCTAAGCCTGCCTTAAAACAGTAAAATTTAATTTTTCATCCTTTGTGATAGACACCCATATTGATTAATCCTTTACAATATCACCCACTAACTCTAATTTTAGTTTAATATTATTCAAAGCCTTCTTCGCTTCTCACCCTTCTCTAACATCTCCACACCCACAATTACAATTTCAAGTACTACCTAATTAAGCTATTAACCCCCCAACAATTTGTAAAATGAATTCACGGGATTGTTATTAGCCGAAAAAGTTTAAAAAAAACCAAAAAAATTACTCTTGTATTATTCAAACTCAAAATTCAATCCTAAAAAGAAACTATTCACTGAAAAATAATTCATTTCTCATTGCTTTCGCCGGTAAAATCTGAATAAATAACCCTTATCACGAACTATCCTAAGGCCATTTCACCCCATTAATGTTAATAAAAACTGACACATATTGAAGGGCTCTATATCAATATCAGTATTTGTAATTATTCCAATATTACATACCCTTTTTAAATACCTCGCTTTGAAAACTACCTTTTTCGGACATCCATTTTTATCTATAATTGCAATACTAGCAACTAACATTACATATAATTTTTCATGCTAGTTTAGAATTATAATTTAATCCATTTCACCAAACATCGCTATTTGACAGATGAGTAATCAGCATCATGGCAAAGAACCTATTGCTATTGTAGGTATTGGCTGTCGCTTTCCCGGAGAGGTAAACTCTCCAAAAGAATTTTGGGAAGCTTTAAAATCAGGTTTTAACGGAATCACTGAAGTTCCTGAAGACCGCTGGAGTATCACAGAGTATTATGATCCAAATCCGGACAAAGCCGGAAAAATCAAGCAGAAAAAAGGGGGATTCATTAAGGACATCGATAAATTCGATGCCGAATTTTTCAAGATTTTCCCTAAAACTGCGGAAAGAATAGACCCTCAGCAACGCTTATTGCTGGAGGCGACTTACAACGCCATGGAGGACTCAGGCATGAAGTTGGAAAACTTCAAAGGCTCCAATACCGCCGTTTATATGGGGGTTTTCATGAATGATTATTGGGATATCCAGGCTTCGCAGGCGCAAAGAAACCATGTAAGTCCTCATGTTCCGATGGGGGTTTCCCTAACCTCTATTGCCAACCGCCTATCCTGGCAATATGACTTAAAAGGACCATCAGTAACTTTAGATACCGCTTGTTCTTCCTCATTGGTAGGCGTTCACCTGGCTTGTAATGCTATTTGGAACAATGAGTCCGATATGGCGTTGGCCGGAGGGGTAAATTTGATCATCCGCCCGGAATCATCTTTAATGATGTCCAAGGGTAACTTCTTGTGCCCGGATGGTTATTGTAAATCATTCGATGCCAGAGGAAACGGCTACGTTCGCTCTGAAGGAGTTGGGGTCATGTTGATGAAACCACTTTCCAAAGCCATTGCGGATGGGGACGATATTTATGCGACCATCAAGGGTACTTCCGTAAATTCAGACGGTTATACAGAGGATGGATTTACAGTTCCTAACCCGGATGCACAAGCGGCCATGTTGCGTCAGGCTTATAAAAACGCGGGCATTGCTCCTCATGAAGTAGGATTCGTAGAAGCGCACGGTACCGGAACCAAAGTGGGTGATCCAATCGAGACCAGCGCTTTCGGCCAGGTATTCGCCGAGGGTCGTGAAGCCGATAAGCCTTTGGTGATTGGTTCGGTAAAATCCAATATGGGACACCTGGAAGCAGCTGCCGGTATTGCGGGTATCATCAAGTTGACGTTATCGATCAAAAATCGTCAGATCCCTCAAAACCTTCACTTTGAGACGCCAAATCCGGGCATCAAATTCGAGGAGTGGAAACTGAAAGTTCCTACCGAATTGATGGCATGGCCTTCGGAAAAAGTGATTGGAGGTATTAACTCCTTCGGTGCTGGTGGTACAAACGCCCACGCCGTTTTGGAAGCCTACGAGCCGGAAAAAATTGCTCCAGCGGAGGAAGAAGGTGAAAAATTGGTGAACGATATTTCCCTGTACACCATTTCTGCCCAGTCTGAAGCCGCTTTGAAAGCGATGGTGGCACACCACATCAGCTTCCTGAATAACACTACTGCAAGTTTGCAGGACATTTGCTACAGTTTGGGTAAATATCGCTCCAATCTTCAGTTCCGCTTATCAGTTGCTGTAGGTGACAAGGACGAATTATTGGAGGCACTGGAAGCTTACCTGAACGATGAAAGCCGTGTCGGCATGGTGACTTCTGAAGACACCGGATTGAAACCAAAAGTGGGCTTTATCTTCTCCGGTCAGGGGCCTCAGTGGTTTGGAATGGGTCGTCAGTTGATGCAGACAGAGCCTATTTTTAAAAGTGTTATTGACCGTATCGATGCCATTCTTTCCAAATTGGCGGACTGGTCATTAGTAGAAGAATTATCCAAATCAGAGGAAGAGTCCCGTATTTCTGAAACCCGTATTGCACAGCCTGCGATTATGGCTGTTCAAATTGGTTTGATGGAAATGTGGAAAGCTGCCGGCGTACAGCCAGAAGGCGTAGTAGGACACTCCATCGGTGAAGTAGCTGCGGCTTATACTTCCGGTGCTTTAACTTTGGAGCAGGCGGTAGATGTGATTTTCAACCGTTCTCGTGGTCAGGATAAAGCGACTGGCAAAGGAAAAATGTTGGCGGCAGCCATGACGGTAGAAGAAGCGAAAAAAGAAATCATTGGTGTGGAAGATGTCGTATCTATTGCGGCCATCAACGGACCAAAAATGTTGACTTTCGCCGGTGATGTAGCGCCATTGGAAGAAATTGCTGCTCGTCTGGACAGCCGTGATATCTTCCACCGATTCTTGCGCGTAAACGTTCCTTTCCACTCTCACCATATGGAGCCGTTGAAAGATGAACTGATCGCCGATCTTCGCCACATTGCCCCTAAGAAAGCGGAAATTTCCCTTTACTCTACGGTAAGTGGAAAGCAGGAAGACGGAACACATTTGGTTTCTGAATACTGGTATGCCAACGTAAGAGAGTCCGTATATTTCACGGACGCGGTACGTTCCATGATTCAGGACGGCTTCAATACCTTTGTGGAAATTGCTCCGCACCCGGTATTGGCTTCCGGTGCTATTGATTTGCTGAAAGAAGCAGGTGTGGAAGGTGCTTTGGTGGCTTCTATCCGCAGAAAAGAAGCAGAGAAACAAATCTTCATGCAGAACCTTGGATTGATGCACCAGTTGAACTACCCTGTTCAGTGGGAGAAAGCATGTCCGGGCGCTACTCAAAAAGTAGAAGTTCCTACTTATGCATGGCAGAAAGAATCTTTCTGGTTCGAGACCGAAGAACATAAAGCCAAGCGTACCGGCACAAAAGTTCACCCTATGTTGAACAGTGCAGTCGCTTCGAATGTCGACGAAGGGAACTTCATCTGGGACATCCAGCTGGACAAAAACGAAGAACCATACATCCTGGATCATCAGGTGGATGATGTAATCATTTTCCCTGGAACAGGTCACCTGGAAATTGCTACGGCAGCAGGTCAGGCTTCTTTCGGTGAGCAATTCGGCTTCCTGGAAGATATCCGATTTGAAAATGCCTTATTCTTGCCGGATGATGGAGAAATGCCACACGTACGTTTGGAGATTTCATCATTGGAAGGAGACTATGTGATTTCTACCAAGCCGCGCAATCAGGAAGAAGCAGAATGGACCCAGCACTCCCGCGGTAAAATCAACGCCCTGGGCGATCACTTCACTTCTGAACCAGCGAATCTGGAAGAAGTGAAAACGCGCGTAAATCGCCGTATGCCGATCGTACCGATGTACAACGAGCTGAAAAATGCCGGCTTGTTGTATGGGGATACTTTCCGTGCCATCACCGGACTTTGGACTTCCAAAGGAGAGGTACTTTCTGAAGTCACCTTGCATGATGACATCGAATACGGGGCGGAGCGTTACAATGTACACCCTGCAGTATTGGATGCTTGTTTGCACACCATTTTCGCAGGAAAAAAACACGAGCAAGACAATAAGCGCGGTATCTACCTGCCGGTAGGCATTGATCGTTTCAAAGTATTTGCGAAGCCGGAGAAAAAGGTATTCACCCACGTGACCATCAGCCGTGTAGATGATAAATTCATTTGCGGAGACTTCCAGGTATTCAATGCGGACGGAACTTTAGTCGCTGAAATCCAGGGATTCACCGGTAAGTATATTGAAGGATCCCGTGGTGAAGGCAAGCATGAGATTTATAAGCCTTGTTTCGAATACCAGTGGATGCAACCGGAAGAAGCTTTTGCCAATGCTACTGAAATCTCCGGTAACATTTTGGTATTCGCGGATACTAAAGGAATTCATGCACCATTGGTAGAAAAACTGGAGCAAGCAGGTGGTCAAATTATCACCGTAAGCCAGGGCAACGCATTTGAAAAAACAGGTGCAAATGCCTATTCCATTAACCCGATCGAAACCGCTGATTACGCACAATTATTGGATGCGGTAGGGTCGGTAGAGAAAATCGTTTACCTTTGGGCAACGGATCTTCAGACCAATGACGATGCTTCTTTCGAGGCTTTCAACCAATTGCAGGAGCACTTCTGCATGAGTACGCTGAACATGTTGCGTACCGTTGGTGGAAAGGATTTGACCATGGACAGCTGGTTGATCACCCGCGGAGCGGAAAAAGTATTGGCATCTGATGACAAGGTAGAATTGGCTCAGGCGCCGGTTTACGGTTTGGGCCGTGTTTCTAAAAATGAATTCCCAATGCTTCCGGTTCGTATCGCGGACCTAAGCGTGACGCCGACAGCAGAAGAAATCAACACCTTAGCCGACATCATCCTGACGACTCAGGAAGGTAAGGAAGAAGATACAGAATTTGCCATCCGTGGTGAGGAAGTAATGCTTCGTCGTTTGGTGCCTGTAGATGGGGATACCGTGGACAGCCGCGCGACCATCGACATGCCGGCTTCCGGTAGTGCTTATCAGGCAGAGGTTCAGGAAAATGGTATCCTGAACAGCTTAGCACTTCGTGCATTCAATCCTACAGCTCCTCAAGCTGGAGAAGTACAGATTGCGGTGAAAGCTGCAGGCTTGAACTTCAAGGATGTAGTCAACGGAATGGGCATCCTTTCTGAAGAAGCCGTTGCTGGTGGTGTAGCCGGTGCAGCTCTTGGTTTGGAGTGTTCCGGTATCGTAACTGCAATTGGTGAAGGTGTTTCCAATGTAAAAATTGGAGATGAAGTGATCGCCTGGGCTGCCAACTGTTTGGCTGGTTTAACGACCGCTCCGGCACACTGTGTGGTAAGAAAGCCACAAAACATTTCCCATGAATTGGCTTCCAGCTTGTCTGTAGTATTCTTAACGGCGCACTATGGCTTGAATCATTTGGCACGTATGGAAGAAGGCGATAAAGTCCTGATCCATGCCGCAACAGGAGGTTTAGGTATTGCCGCGATTCAATTGGCGAAATTAGTAGGAGCTGAAATCTATGCTACTGCAGGTTCTGAAGAAAAGCGCGCTTTCCTCCGTGAAATGGGCATCAAGCATATCTACAATTCCCGTACATTGGAATTTGCGGATCAGATTATGGCCGACACCAATGGTGAAGGAGTAGATATCGTATTGAACTCCCTGACCGGAAAAGCGATTACGCAATCCTTCAAATGTCTGGCACCTTTCGGTACTTTCGTTGAAGTAGGTAAAGCGGACATTTATGGCAACAGCAAATTGCCATTGAAGCGTTTCGGTGAGAATATCTCTTTCCACGTAGTGGATTTGGATCGTTTGATGGCGCAAAAGCCTCGTTTGGCCACGCGTTTATACGATGAGGTTACCGCACTTTTCGCAGAAGAAAAAGTAGCGGGTCACCCATTGGAAATCTTCCCGGTTTCTAAAGCAGGAGAAGCCTTGAAATACCTTTCTCAGGTGGGCCACATCGGTAAAGTAGTGGTGAACATGGAGGAAGAAAGTGTGCCGGTATTGCCAGCGCACGAATTACAATTCAGCGCAGAAGCCGCTTACGTAGTATCCGGTGGTGCTTCCGGTTTCGGTTTGGAAGTCGCGAAATGGATGGCGGAAAATGGCGCAGGCGAATTGGTGTTGCTTTCCCGTTCCGGTACAAAGTCTGACTATGACCGTGAAGTAGTCGCTTATATGGAATCTTTGGGATGTAAAGTTAGCCTTCCGAAAGTAGACATTACCGATGAAGCGGCATTGAAAGACATTTTTGCTGAAGTAGCTGCTCCTATCAAAGGTTTGATTCACTCTGCTGCGGTATTGGATGACTGTACCATGCCGAATCTGGATGCCAACCGCTTCATGCGCGTTTACAATCCAAAAGCGATGGGCGCCTGGGCATTACATAAAGCCTCTTTGGGACACGATATGGATTTCTTCCTGTCCTTCTCTTCCATTTCGGCGGTATTCGGATTGCCGGGTCAGGCCAACTACTCTTCCGCGAATAACTTCCTGGACAGACTAGCGACCTACCGTCAATCTCTGGGATTAGCAGGTAACTCTGTCAACCTTGGGGTATTGGGTGATTATGCAGGTATGTCCAAAGATGGCGGTCAGGTGATCGACGTCCTGGAAGCACAAGGCTGGACAATGCTGACGCTGAAGCAAATTCGCGAGACTTTCTCTAAGATTATTCTACAGGGAAGCACTCAGCGTATGGTGGCGAATCTGGACTTCAAACGATTCAAGGATTTCTTCCCACAATTGGCAACCGACCGTCGTTTTGCCGAATTGATGAACGCTTCTAACGGTGATGGCGCCGGAGCGGGTGGTTCTTTGAAAGATCAGGTCATGGCCAAATCCGCGGATGAGCAAGGCCCTTTCTTACAGGAACAATTGCAGCACGCTTTGGCGAAAATTCTGGGAACTTCTCCGGATAAGATTGATATCCCTACCCCAATTTCTAAAATGGGTCTGGATTCGCTGATGCAGAACCAGGTACGTAACTGGATCTCTCAGAAACTGGAAGTAAATTATCCATTGATGAAGATCGCCAAAGGGCCTTCATTGGTAGATTTGGCGGCCGATCTTTTAGCTGGTTTTGCAGCGGAAGATACCGCAGAAGCTAAAACACCGGAAATCACCACGGATATCTCCGGTATTGAGCAGGCGGATGATTTGGAAATTCTGGGCGACAAGTGGTTTGTGCATAAAAAGCGTGAGGATAATGCAAAAATGCGTTTATTCTGCTTCCACCCGGTAGGAGCAGGTGCTTCTATGTTCAACCAGTTCATTTATGAAATGAATGAGGAGGTGGACGTTTATGCCGTTCAGCTTCCGGGCCGTGAGAACCGTAAGGATGAAGCCAACTTCACTGTTTTCTTCGATGTAATCGATGAATTGGAGCGCGTAATTCTTCCATTATTGGATAAGCCATTTGCTTTCTACGGACACAGTTTCGGTGGTATTTTGGCTTATGAACTACAGCACCGTCTACGTGAGAAGCACGGATTACGCCCTGAGCATTCATTTGTTTCCGGAACGATCTCCGCTCACCTGACGCCAACCTGGAGAAACCAGCGTGACACCATCCATGAAACTGCTGATGAGACGAACTCAGAAGCGAAATTGATGGGCTTGATGTCCTATATTGATGATGAGGCCTTTGTTCGCCAGATCCTGCCGATCATGCGTAAGGATATGGAATTGATCATGGGTTATGATTATCAGGATAAGCAGAATTTCGAATGGCCGATTACCGCATTTGCCGCTGAGGAAGATGAGGTCGTATTGCCGGAAGAAATGGCACCTTGGGCACAGCATACCGATGGCAAATTCGAATTGCACGTATTGCATGGTGACCACTGGTTCTTATCCAGAAATAAAGATTTCATTATGAGTACCGTTGAGAAAGCATTGCTTTCCACTACGGTTGAAAAATAATAACTTAAAAAAGGGGGCGGCTTACCGGCCTCTTTTTTTTATTTACCTCCTCACACTTTTCAACAAAGCCTAACCCTATTCTTCTGACCTTTCTGGAGAGAAGCAATTCCCCTGCTCTTTTATCACCAAAAGCGAAATCAGGACCCTCCCTTTTCTACCTGATCCAAATATTTTAGAAAAATTTTTCCCAAAGAAAAATATCCCTCCTTCCCGATTCTGAGCGGTTTCATCAAGCCTCTTTTTATTTACATTCATAAAGCGCAAATCCCCTCTAAACCAACATTTTGAATTCCGGATCATTAAATGTAGATTAAAAATATATTGGTGAACCAATTTTGGTTTTTAATCAATCAATACTGTAATCAACCCCAATTATAAACTACATTTTTTAAACATTATGACCCACAAATTAAGATTCCGGAAAATCCGATTTTCCGGTTACCAACTATTCACTTTATGTCTTATTGGCACATTAATGGCCTGTAGTAAAAATGAAACGCTTAATGAATTGAGTGCACTTTCCCCCAGCAACATCACTGCTTTGGGGAATGAGATCAGCCTGAACAACCCGGGCTTTGAAGCTGATTTTGATTCCTGGACGGACATTGACCCTTCCGCCATTTCCGGAGATGCCCGCAGCGGGTCTAAATCCGCCAAAATCACCGGAAGCGCAGGCAAAGTAACACAAACGGTATCCCTGAGCCAAAACACTGACTACCAGCTTTCAGCCTGGATTTTAGGGCAGGGAAAAATCGGGGTGACCAATGGCAATGATGCCTTCGAGACCACTGCCGCTAGTGATGACTGGACCCAATACAAGGTAGATTTCAATTCCGGGAACAGCACGAGCATTACCATTTATGCTGCCTATGGCGGTGGAGAGGGACGCTTCGATGATTTCAGCCTTTTTGAGGGAGCTGATTCCTCCCCTCAGGACCCCTCGGACACCACCACCGTCCAATATGATATTGTAGCGGTCACCGCTAGTGCTCATGATGGCAATTTACCTGAAAATACCATTGACGGTAACCTCTCCACCCGATGGTCTGCCAACGGTTCCGGACAATACATAACCTTTGATTTGGGGAGTGAAAAATCCGTTAATGAGGTAAAAGCAGCCTGGTACAATGGCGATTCCAGAACCTCCGGCTTCTCCATTAGCCTGGGTAGTGATCCCGCCACCCTTACGGAAGTCTATAGCGGTACCAGCAGTGGACAAACCAATGCACTGGAGTCCTATTCCTTTCCTGAAGCTTTTGCCCGCTATATCCGGATTACCGGTTACGGCAATTCCTCCAACAGCTGGAACAGTATTTCTGAAGTTGAAATCTACCTATCGGGAACAGGGGAAGACAATGGTGGGGAACCTGGCGATGGCAATGAAGAAGCGCCTGGAACCGCTCAGATTCCCTCGGATTTAATGAGTAATTGTAACCAGTGGAAAATTACTTATCCGGACGGATCTGAAGACAAAACGCTTTGCGGGGAAGCCAATAATGAGTACTGGTTTGTGAATGAGGACAAAAATGCCATGGTTTTTAGAGCCCCTATCAGAAGTAATAATGGCACCACCCCTAATTCCTCCTATGTTCGATCCGAACTCAGGGAAAGAAAAGAAGATGGAAGCTCGGACATCTACTGGACCACTACCGGAACCCATGTGGTCTATGTAAAACAGGCGATTACGCATTTGCCCATCGTAAAAGACCATCTGGTGGCCACACAAATCCATGGAGATAAATCCGCAGGCATTGATGATGCCATGGTCATGCGACTAGAAGGCAATCACCTCTTTGCCAGTTTCAATGGTGGAAAATTAAGAAGTGATCTGACCATCAAAACCAACTACAACTTAGGCACGGTGCACGAAGTAATATTTGAAGTTATCAATGGTAAGCACTATTTATATTATAGTGAAGATGGAAAACTGGCAGAGGCTTATGCCAATGGTTCCGCAGCGGCTTATCTGATCAAAGACGGAGGAAATGATTATGTGATGGACTTGAATTATGATCAATCCTATTTCAAAATTGGCAACTATACCCAAAGCAATGCTGATAAAGAAGGCAGCTATACCGGTGACCCGAATAACTATGGAGAAGTAGTCGTTTACGATTATTTCGTCTCCCATCAATAGCCAAATATCTAATTCAAAGAAAAAGGGTTCTCTCCGAAAGGGAATCCTTTTTTTATACAAAATCTAGTTCAACAAGATCATTGGTAATGAGCACACTCAAATTTTCACAAATTCCACTATTTGACGTCCTATTGATGATGAAATGTAGCTAAACCATTGTAAATTGTGAAAAATTTAAGTCATATGGTATAGTTTTGAAGGCCTGGGATCTTATCGATAATTTGAGTTGAAATAGTAGCGATGCACGATCAATCACTTAGAGCGTAATAACACTTTTTCGTTGAAAATTCACCTAAAATCACTTTCTACCATTCAAATTTATTGTCGGATCATCTGGCTTTATGCGTTTGCTTTCCCTGAAATCCCTAAGCTCCCAAATGAATATCCCTCATAAAATTCAACCTTTTAATATCTACAGATCCGAAAAGCCCTTCGGACAGGCCTATTTGCTCTTCCTTAAGTTAATGGAATGTAAAAGCTTGCTTAACTTTAAGGAGGATATCTTACACCCGGAAGAATTTGAGTATTTTAATCATCTCGTACATCCAAAACGTCAGCTGAGTTTTTTGGCTGGAAGGTGGGCGGTTAAAGAATTACTGCAAAAATTCAGTCCTCTTGAAAATTCAAAAATTTTGATTCAAAAGGGCGTGTTCCAACAACCCGTCCTGCTCCATCCCCACTTAAACCGCTGGGCATGTTCCATTTCACATACGGATAATCGGCTAGTAGCGATGATATTTCCTGCCTCCCACCCGATGGGCATTGATTGTGAAACCATTCAGGAGCAGATGGAAGAAAAAACCCAAGGCGCCATTACCTATTCTGAAAAGCAACTGGCCATTACCCAGCGGCTCTCCAACATCGAAGGAAAGCTTTGGTGCGCCAAAGAAGCCCTATCCAAATGCCTGACCACCGGCATCACTACCCCTTTCAGAATTTTTGAGATCAGTCAAATAGAAGTGATGGAAGGGAAATACCGGTTTTTATTTAAAAACTTCCCTCAGTACCAGGTCCTACTTTGGGAAGAAGAGCAAGAATGCATCGCGATTTGCCTTCCCGCAGAAAGTAAATTGTCATAATATCTTAATTAAAAAAGGAAACTCCACACGGAATAAAACTAAGCCCTTTTAATTTACACACATCGGTTTTACGCATTATTTTGGCTAAAACAATCGAAGCAGTCAACAGGAACTTTGGTAATTAATTATATTTTAATAAATTAATTATCACCTACCATGACCCAATCCAAACTATGCGAAAACTATTCACCCTGATATTACTGCTTTCCGGCATCCGCATATTAATATCCTGCGGAAACTCCAACTTCTCTTACAATCCGGAGCGCCATTTCTCCAATATCGAAAAAGACATTCTGACCAAATTCATTTTATGTAAAGATTCCTCTATCATTGAATTACCAGAAGGGCACTTTCTATTTTCTCAATCCCTTATTCTGGATGGAAAAAAGAATATCACCATTAAAGGAGCCGGTATGGAAAAAACCGTGCTTTCCTTTAAAGACCAGCAACAGGGCGCGGAAGGCATAAAAATAGCAAATTGCGAAAACATCACATTGGAAGGCTTTTCAGTAGAAGATGCCGATGGCGACAACATCAAAGCATCCGATACCGACGGCATTACTTTCCGGGACATTAAAGTAGCCTGGACCGGCCCATTATCAGAACAAAATGGCGCCTATGGTTTTTACCCGGTAATTTGTAATAACGTCCTGATTGAGGAATGTGAGGCTATTGGTGCTTCTGATGCCGGTATATATGTAGGGCAATCCACCAATGTAATTATCCGAAACAATAAAGCCTATGCCAATGTAGCCGGCATTGAAAGTGAAAATAGCGAACAGGTGGAAATCTATAATAATGAAGCCTATGATAATACGGGAGGTATATTAATTTTTGACCTGCCGGGACTGAGCCGTTATGGGAAAAAAGTGAAAATGTATAATAACTATATCCATAATAACAATCAGCCCAATTTTGGCATCAAAGGATCAATTGTCAGTACCATTCCGGCAGGTTCAGGTCTGGTTGTTTTAGCCACCCGTGATGTTGAAATATATAATAATCATTTCGCGAATCATAAAACCATTAACGTCGGTATCATCTCCTATGAAATATTAGCCGCATTGGCCAAAGAGGAAGAAGGGGATTTAAAAGAGCAAGAGGCAGTGGCGGTAGCCGGCGTAAGAGGAATGGATCAGAATTATAAAGAGGACCAAAATTATGACCCGTTTCCCGGGAAGGTCCGCATCAGTGATAATAAATTTAGCAATGAATACAGCCTTCCCAATTTACAATCTGATTTTGGTTTGTTATGGATTTCAAAGCTTGGCCTGAACATTCCGGACATTGCAATAGATGGAATACAGGCGCCCCAATACTTCTTACCCAACGGGCAGCTTAATCCGGATTACAGTATTTGCCTTGAAAATAATGGTGAAATACTTTTTGTTAATTTGGATGCAGGAAATGATTTAGAAGGATTCACCACCGAAATCCCTGAAAATATTTGTTCCCCCAGTTTATAATCACCCCATCTTAACCGGGCGGCCCAGCACCGCCCTATCTTTTATGAAAAATTCGCTGCTATTTATATTGTTATGCTCGTTTGCCTTTTGCCAACCAAAAAAAGCCCGGGAAGAAACCGCTTCGCCAGCTCAAAAGGAGCGCTTCGACAACAGCCATCTCGCTGCGCTTGGCAAGCTGAGGTTGTCTGATTATGGTTTTTTCAAAGGAGAACTTTCTGATTTACTTCCGGCTGAGCGCGTATTTCCCTATGAACTCAATACCCCATTGTTTACCGATTATGCCTATAAGAAACGATTCATTTATATACCGGAAAACAGCAAAATGCAATACCATCCCAAGGAAACCTTTGCTTTTCCGGAAGGGTCGGTCCTCATAAAAAATTTTTATTATCCTCTGGATTTCAGAAAAGCAGAAGGTCCTAAACGCATCATTGAAACCCGCCTTTTAATCAAAGAAAAGCAACAATGGAGGAGCCTTCCTTACATTTGGTCCGAGGATCAAAAAGAGGCCTATTTGGAGGTAACCGGAGGGCAATCCCAGGTCAGTTGGATCAATCAAAAAGGAGAACAACAACAAAACCAATACCTGATTCCAAACCTCAATCAATGCAAAAGCTGCCATATCAAAGGCCAATCCATTAGCCCTATTGGACCAAAAGCCAGACATCTCAATCGTAAAGTAAAATCAGACCAGGGCGAGCACAATCAACTGGCCTATTGGGAAAAACAAAGCATCCTAACAAAATTACCAAAATCTTCAGAATGGCCGGCAAATGCCGTATGGAATGATGCTCAGTATTCGATTGATGACCGCGCTTTAGCCTATTTAGACATCAATTGCGGCCATTGTCATAATCCTGAAGGGCCCGCCAAAACTTCGGCACTGGACCTGACTGTATTTGCCCAGTCTAATCTGGAGCGGGGGATCAATAAAGCTCCGATTGCGGCCGGTAGAGGAGCGGGAAATCTTCAATATGACATTGTTCCGGGACATGCAGAGGCATCCATATTATGGTACCGAATGAATAGTGATGACCCGGGCATTATGATGCCAGAATTAGGCCGAAATATGATTGATCAGGAAGGTGTCGCTTTAATAAAAGCCTGGATTGATCAAATGGGTGCACCTAAGAATAATATCTAACCCAAATGAAGCATGCATTATTCCTCCTATAGCTACCAAAAGGCAAAATATAGAACGATCCCTCATTTCCAGATACTTCCAGACAGGTAAATGAGGAAAAAGCTAAAAGCGTATTTAAAAGAACACCATCCGACTACAAACTCGCATTATTGGAAGCGATTTTAGATAATTTCTCAACAAACTCAATGCTATTCTCTCAAAATAACCGGGTATCGCATCTGCGTTTTAAACAAGCTCTAACCCCTCAATTTAGGCTATCCTAAAATAAGCAAAACCACTCAAAATAAGCTACCGATTAATGCCTTTGCCCTAATCCCTGAACTTGGTAGCAAATAATTTGGCCTAAAGAAAGGCTTAACGACACCTCCCCCGCTCCAAATATTAGGAATAAAATGGCACTATTTGAAAAAAAATCTCCTGTCCACGCAAAACCAACACCTAACAGGATAAATCTTTTCCCTCACGCCACAGGGAAAGCGCTTGCTCAATAAATGTACCTAAATTCTGCGCGTTTACTTTATCTTTCCGCTTAATGCGGATACAACCTTTTCCACAATCAAATTCGGCAAGCAAGCTTCCGCTAGAATCAATCT
Organism: Persicobacter diffluens; assembly: GCF_036244895.1. Taxonomy (NCBI): domain Bacteria; kingdom Pseudomonadati; phylum Bacteroidota; class Cytophagia; order Cytophagales; family Persicobacteraceae; genus Persicobacter; species Persicobacter diffluens. Next base: position 1,512,284 of record NZ_BQKE01000001.1, on the reverse strand, counting down.
TTTGAATATCCCCCACATATAATCCTACATAATGTTTTTGGGCATTCAGGTGGAAAACATACTCCTCCTGACCGCCATAAGCTAACATTTTATAATGAATAAATTCTTCTAGTTTCGGGGAAAAAGACAATATCAAAGCCCTGACCTCCAACAACTTTACCTTTCTCCAATCTTCCTCCAAAACTTCCAAATACTCCTCCGGAGTGCTTACCTGATATTGCATTAAAGTATGATTTTTCCTGAATTATTAATGACTAGCCTTAAACCGAATGATTCACCGATAAAATTAAAAACCCTCCTTAAAGCACCAAGCCTCAATCCAATAAGAGCGCGTTTACTGAATTAATAATAACCACAATTTGGGAAAGCATGCTTGCTCCTCATGCATCCGTTTCATTGAAAAAAATCGAAGTAGGAAATATTCCATCATTTATTCCGCCTTGCAACCAGAGGAGGATTTTGCATGAATAATTCGGTTTAATTTTTCACCAGCATTTTAGGAAAAAACCTTCAAACCCCCAATCCATTCTCGGAAAAAGAGGCCAACTGCCCTTTACATCAGAAAATTTCGCTTTTTAAACTAATAGAAGAATTCCTGATAACCATCTCATTTCCAGAAAGTAATATTTCACATATAATTGAATAAAATGGAATGGATCAAGGAATACCAAAAATTTAAACTTGAGATTAATCAACAATCATTAACCTCAATACCCTACCGCGTATTAAAACAAAGAAGCATCTTTTATGAGGCCTTTGGGCTTAAAGAAGACTTTTTTGCCGACTTCAGTAGGATGGCCCGGCTTTTTAAGTCCGAGAGGGAATGCCTATTTGCCCGTATATTCCTTTTGGAAAAATTAACGAAAAACGAAAGCTTGCCTCATGTAACCTTTTGGAAAGAAATTTATGAAACAGCCGATGAAAAAGAGCAAATTGCCCTTTTAAGATCAATGGCGATTATTCCTTTTTCGCCAGCCATGATTCCCATAGCGGAAATGGCCGTTCGGTCAAATCTCACGACGGTTTTTGATGCCATCTGCCTTCAAAACCCCTTTCCGGGGCATTATTTCTCTGAAAATAGCTGGAATCAAATGGTGCTCAAAGCATTATTTTCCGAACGCCCCCTTTTCAAAATAGCGCAACTCGATAAGCGGAAAAATCAAGCACTAGCTCAGATGGTGTTTGACTATGCCATGGAAAGATGGGCCGCCAAAAGAAACGTACCGCCGGAATTATGGAGAATGATGCAGCAAGAAGTTCCCATCCGAAAATCCATTACCGATCGCCTATCTCAGGGAAGTAGCTTTGAGCAAGCCGCAAGCCAATTACTTTTACAGGACTACCAACTCGAACACCAAAATATTTATCAGGACTGGGACCAACTGGGCATGGCCTACTGGAAAGCACAACCCCGTCCGCAGGGCTATCAACAGGCCGGTTCCGGATATCATCAAATCAATTATAAACCCGAATAACCATGAAAGAACTATACCACAAACTCCAGGGAATGCGCTTTATTGATCCGCACATTCATATGACCTCCCGCACCACAGACGATTATGAGCGGATGGCGCTTTTGGGAGTGAAAGCCATTATCGAACCTGCCTTTTGGTTAGGCCAGCCCCGTACTTCTGTAGGTTCTTTCCGCGATTACTTCAATTCCCTGGTGGGCTGGGAGCGTTTCAGGGCCAGTCAATTTGGAATCAAACACTATTGCACCATTGGCTTAAATGCCAAAGAAGCCAATGATGAGGCCTTGGCAGAACAGGTGATGGAGATCCTCCCCCGCTACCTTCAAAAAGAAGGAGTAGTTGGCGTGGGAGAAATTGGTTTTGATGACCAGACCGCTCAGGAAGAAAAATACTTCCGCCTTCAACTAGAGCTGGCTAAAAAATATCAACTGCCGGTACAAATCCATACCCCACATCGCGATAAAAAAAGGGGCACCCTCAGAAGCATGGAGATCTGCCTGGAGCATGGACTGGATCCCGGCATGGTCATTATTGATCATAACAATGAAGAAACCATTGAAAAAGTACTGGATTTGGGCTTTTGGGTCGCTTTTACCATTTACCCCAGAACCAAAATGGGCAATGAAAGAATGGTAAAACTGGTCGAAACTTATGGTGCCGATCGTATCATTGTGGACAGTTCCGCTGACTGGGGGGTCAGTGATCCATTAGCAGTGCCCAAAACAGCCTATATGATGTTGGAAAAAGGCATCCCAATGGCGCAAATCGAGGCGGTAACCTATAAAAACGCCCTCTTGGCCTACGGGCAAAGTGGTCAGTTTGAAGAAGCTGACTGGCTTCAAAGCCAGCCCATCGACAAGGCAGAATTGTATGGAGGGAATGGCGTCCTTCGGGGGCAAAATCCGCAGGAAGAGCTCAACAAAAACATTATTGAGTAATGAAAAACAGAACCATGAATGGCATGCTGCAATTGCTCCGGCCTGCCAATTTAATAACCTCTTCAGCGGATATTATTGCGGGTTTTTTCATTGCAAGCGCAATTATTGGGAAAGATAGCCTTATCATAAATGATTATAAAATATTAATCATATTAGCCCTGTCCTCCATGTTTTTATATGGCGGGGGGATAGTATTTAATGATTATTTCGATGCTGAAAGGGATGCCTTGAATAAAGCCAACCGCCCAATTCCAAAAGGACTGGTTTCCAAAAATCAGGCTTTTGCATTAGGGGCCTTTTGCTTTTCATTGGGGATCTATCTTTCCTTTTTTGTCAATCAATTCTCCAGCATACTGGCAGTAGGCATTTGCTGTACGGCCTTTCTCTATGATGCTGTAGGCAAGCAATTCGATTACTTCAGTCCCTTTTTAATGGGAGCCTGCAGGGGCTTAAATTTATTACTGGGCATGAGTGCTTTTCCTGCCAGCCTGCAGTACGCCGAACTGGCCATGATCCCCTTCCTATTTATTATAGGGGTCACAGTAATTGGTCAAAAAGAGCATTTGGGCAGGAATCGCGCTTCTATCATCGTTGGAAGCATCCTTTACCTATCGGCCTTGGTCTATTTTATGTACAGCCTGATACAATTTGAGGGAAACTGGTGGGCGGCCCTAATATTTCTGGGGCTATGGCTGGCCATGCTATTACCTCCCACCTATAAAGCCTGGAAAACGCAACGTCCTTTATTTGTACAGAAAGCGGTAAAATACGCCGTCCTTTCACTCATTCTCCTGAATGCCGGGCTTGTGGCCGCTTTTGGAAATAGTTGGTTTGCCCTGCTACTCCTCCCGCTATTACCTATTACACTGGGTGTTGCGAAAGTATTCAGAGTTACCTAAAACCATTAGCCGCCTTTTCAATAAAGAAGAAGATCAAGTTATTAAATCGCCATCTGAGCCTTATCGCTGCTCCTCAAAGAAAAGTAAGATTTAAACCTTGAATTACTCGGGAAAACCAGAAAAAATATGCAACCTACTTTAAATCAAAAGTTTAAAATTAACTATCAATATCCGGTAGTTTTTAGCCGATATATTTTTGAACTTCCAAATCAAATTCTGAAGAATACATTAATGCAGCTGGCTCCCTCAGCGGCTAAAGTGTTGGTATTCCTGGATCATAATGTGGACCGGGCACATCCTCATCTGAGAAATAAAATGCAGGCCTACTTCGAGATCCACTGTCCCCATATTCAATTAATTACCCAAACCATAACGGGTGGAGAACCAATAAAAAATGAAAGAAAACACTTATTCCATTTACTTTCAAAAATAGATCAACAACATTTGGATCGGCACTCCCTAATATTTGCCATTGGGGGGGGAGCAGTGTTGGATGCGGTGGGATTTGCCGCCGCCATCGCCCATCGGGGAATTCCCATAGTGCGTTTTCCTACGACCGTACTTTCCCAAAATGACTCAGGGGTCGGGGTAAAAAACAGCTTTAATGATTTCGGTAAAAAAAATTTCCTTGGCACCTTCGCGCCACCCCTGGCCGTCATCAATGACAGCACTTTCCTGGAAACCCTAGACGAACGAGATTGGCGATCTGGTATATCTGAAGCAGTAAAGGTCGCCCTTATCAAAGATGCCGCATTTTATGAAGCCCTGGTGCATAATGCCGAAGCCATTAACAACAGAAATTTGGATGCCATGGAGGAAATCATTCACCGCTGTGCAGATCTTCATGTGGCACATATTGGATTGGGAGGAGATCCGTTTGAAAAAGGAAGTTCCCGCCCTTTGGATTTTGGACATTGGGCTGCTCATAAAATAGAACATCTTTCCAATTACCAAATCCGGCACGGGGAGGCCGTCGCTACCGGCATCGCGATTGATTGTATATATGCACATAAAATAGGTAAACTATCCGGTGAATTTTTGCAAGCTGTTTTAAACCTGCTGAAAAATTACGGTTTTCAGCTTTTCCATCCCGAATTACTACCCCACAAAGAGGAATGGAAGCTTTGGGAAGGCTTGGAGGAGTTTCGTGAGCATTTAGGTGGAGAACTCACCATTCTTTTGATCAAAGGACCGGGAAAACCCGAAGAGGTTCATGATATACAAAAAGAAGTACTGTTAGCCGCTATTAAGTATTTACAAGCATGGGAAGGTGAAAAACCGGAAACGAAAATGCTTATCAATAATCATGCATCATGAATATTCACGGAGATCATCATTTGAGTTATTGTACCAATATCCATGCGGCTGAAAGTCTGGAAGAAACCTTACAGGCATTAAAAGACAATATCCCCCAGATCAAGGAAAAGGTAGCACCAGAACAGCCCTTTGGCATCGGATTGCGGCTTTCTGCCCGGGCCGTTAAAGCATTTAATGAACAGCAAATCAACCACTTCAAATCCTGGCTTTCTGCGCATGATTGTTACGTTTATACCATAAATGGTTTCCCTTTTGGTAATTTCAATTCCGCTGTAAAAGATCAGGTACACGCCCCGGACTGGACCACAGCGGAAAGGCTACAGTACACCAAGCAATTAGCCATTATTTTAGCGGAATTACTCCCCGATGAGCTAAAGGTTGGCAGTATTTCCACCTCTCCCATTTCTTACAGCCCCTGGCATAAAAAAGATATCGATAAACATTCCTCATTAAAAAAAGGAGCAGAACATCTGGTGGATTTATTACAGCATCTATATTTATTACAAATTACCAGCCAGAAAAATATTAACATTTGCCTGGAGCCGGAGCCGGATGGTCTCCTACAAACAACAGAGGACTTCATCCATTTTTACGAGCACTTTCTTATACCAGCAGCTATTGCAAAGTTTCCGCAATTAACCCCTCGGGAAATCATTCTCAGGCTGAAAAACCACATTACATTTTGCTGGGATATTTGTCATCTAGCCCTCATGTTTGAAGACCCAATTGAAAGTCTGGGCATGCTGCAGCACCACAAAATCAAAATCGGAAAAGTACAGATCAGTGCGGCACTAATTGCCAATTTCCAGGAGCATATTGAAGAAACGATCTCAGCGGTCAGTAAATTTATCGAGCCCACTTATCTGCATCAAGTCATCCAGAAAACGCCTGACCAGCAGATCACCCAATATCGCGATCTTAAGGGCGCAGTCACAGAACAGCCCATAAGCCCGGGAACACAGTGGCGCATTCATTTTCATGTCCCTATACACCTGGCCCAATTGGGCATACTAGATTCCACCCAACACTATATCATTAAAACTATTCAGCTGCTTACCCAAAAAAATCACTGCCAACATTGGGAAGTGGAGACTTACACCTGGAATGTCTTACCAGAAAAGGAGCCTGTATGCATACAGGAAGGCATTGCCAACGAAATCAATTGGGCTAAAAATATTTTTCTAAGCTAAATCAGTATGAAACGAACCGTACTTATTAACATCGTTGGATTGAGTCAACGACTATTGGATAATCGCCTGCCTTTCCTCACCCGATATTTTAAAAACCAGCAGGGAAAAAGTATACTCCCGGCCTTCCCTGCCGTAACCACAACGGCCCAGTACAATTACCTCACAGGCAAAAAACCCGGAGCGCATGGAATTGTAGGCAATGGATGGTACGATCGTACGGATGCCGAAATTAAATTTTGGAAACAATCCAACCACCTGGTGCAGGCACCCAAAATCTGGGAAGACCTCAAAAGAAAAAATCCAAACATCAAGGTGGCGAATTTATTCTGGTGGTATAATATGTACAGCAATGTTGATATTGCCGTAACCCCAAGGCCCAATTACCTGGCAGATGGACGTAAATTCCCGGACATTTATACCATGCCCAAAAATCTCAGGAACCAATTGCAGGATGAATTGGGCACTTTTCCCCTTTTTCATTTCTGGGGGCCAAAAACATCCATCAAATCTTCCCAATGGATTGCAGACTGTGCCAAAAAAGTGGAGCTGAACCATCAACCCGATTTAAGTTTAGTTTATCTTCCACACCTCGACTACGGCCTTCAAAAATACGGACCTGATCACCCCAAAATGAAAGCTGAACTTTTGGCGATTGATCAGTTGTGTCAGGACCTCTTTACTTTTTTTGAAAACCGGGGACTACGCATTATTGCCCTTTCTGAATATGGCATCACGCCTGTCAATAAGTCTATTGCCATTAATCGCCATTTAAGGCTCAATGGTTGGCTGGAAACCCGTCTGGAAAAAGGACAGGAACTATTAGATCCTGGAGCCTCCAAAGCCTTTGCCGTGGCGGACCATCAGGTGGCACACCTGTATATTAAGAAAACGGAATATTTGGCCGACCTAAAAAATGAATTGATGCTTTTGGATGGGGTGGAAAAAGTGATGGACAAAAAAGAGCAGGAGAAAGCCGGCCTTTGCCATGAACGGTCCGGAGATTTATTGCTAGTGGCCAATACCAATGCCTGGTTCAATTATTATTATTGGTTCGATGACAAAAAAGCACCATTATTTGCCAAAACCGTGGATATTCATCGAAAACCGGGATATGATCCTGTAGAGCTTTTTATGGACAGCTCTCCCTTAACGCCCATAAAAGTTGCAGGAAAATTGCTCGCAAAAAAATTAGGCTTTAGGACGCTGCTGAATGTGATCCCCATAAATGAAACCCTGGTCAAAGGTTCCCATGGACGCATTCCTGAATCAAAAAATGACTGGCCCGTCCTATTCTCCAATGACGACAGCCTGGAAATCAATGACCATTTAGAATCCACTGATGTATTTGAACTCCTCCAGAAAGCCTTTGCGCTGAACTCCCCAACCACTGTTCCTGAGCAAATCAATAACCTCTAAGCCAGATTATACATGCAATAGCCGGATTAATCTGGCTTAAATCCTCGTTTAGCTGTAAAGCGGAGAAAATGAAGGAATAGTTACTTATTTCGAGATTTTTCCAACAAAACAGATGAATGAGGAGAAAGCAAGCTAACCCAAATATGGGCAATAATAAACCAAGAGAAACACCAGCAACAGACTAGTTTTAAATTTCTTGCAATTAGTTTGTGAATTTGGCGGAGAATCATCTGGTTTAATCCGAAGGACACACCAACAGGCCCCACAATACCACACCTATACGCCATCACCCAATTATGGAGGCTTTCTCCTCCCTAATTGGGAAAAACATGCCTCTGCTCCCACCTGAATAATATCCCCACAAACCCCTTTTCCCTCCCCCTTAAAATAGTTACGATTTCTTTTTTGGGGGACTGCTGCCGCTTAGACGGCAGCACCGGGCTCGCGCGGCTCACCCCATCGGCCTTTTGGGCCGCTGTGGTTCAAACAAGCCCGCTTCATCCCTGCCCCTTTCGGGCTAATCGCCCGAGAGGCGATCAACCAAAAACTATTAATCAAACTGACAGCCTCTGCCCAACAATACGTTTGCCGGAAATTCACCAATAATTTGTAAGCACAACAAATGAAAATCCTACGGTACTTGCCTATTTTTGTCTAAAACAAGCAATTAATATGTCTGAATTTTATAAAAACGAAAAAACCGCGCAACAATACATCCAAATGACCGAAGGATATGATCCTTCTTTGATGCAAGCGCTATTTTCCAAATGGATCAAAACCACAGATACTATCTTAGAATTAGGTAGTGGCCCGGGTCGCGATTTGGAATGGATCACCACCAATTATGAAGTGGAAGGCTCTGACTATTCCCCATTTTTTGTGAACCTTTTAAAAGAAAAATTTCCTGCAATGCCTGTTCATCAAATGGATGCTACTGCATTGGAAACGGATAAATCCTATGACGCTATATTCTCCAATAAGGTGTTGCATCATTTAGAACATGACCAACTAGCGGAATCTCTGCAACAGCAATGGAAAGCCCTAAAACCGGGTGGAAAACTCTTACACACTTTTTGGTGGGGAGCGCATGAAGAAGAAATCATGGAGCTAAAATTTAAGTATTACGAAATCGAGGATCTGAAAATACTTTTTGAAGAACAATTCGAGATCCTGGAAATTTACCGCTATGATGAAATAGAGGAAAAAGATTCTATAATAGTAGTGGCAAAAAAGAAATAACTATAAAGCATAATGAGGGATGAAAAATCGAAATTTTGATCCCTCATTCAATTTACTCTCCACAGAAATCCTTCCACCCAAATCTTCAATGGCGTTCTTCACAATAAATAAACCCAATCCATTGGAAACCTTCCCCTGTATGCCGCGGTGAAACATATTAAAAATATGAGGCAATTCTGATTTATGTATTCCAACGCCCTGATCTTCCACCATTACCCACAGACCTTTCTGATTCATTCTGGTATAAACGACAATGGGTTTTAGCCTTCCCTTGAATTGGCTGAATTTAAAAGCATTCATCATTAAATGCTCTAATACCACCCCCAGTTTAGCTTCATTGGTGAAAAATGTGGGTAGGGGGAAATTTCCCTGGTGAGTACAAAAATGAACAACCTCCTCCCCAAAAGAAGCTTTCATTTTGTCCAGACTATCTGATACCAATTGATACAAATTCACTTGCTGTAAGAAACGCCGACTATCTTTAGTGGTATTCAAATACTGCATCACCTGATATATAAAGTGATCTAATAGTTCGGAGTTCTCTTCCAACATCAAAATATATTCAGAAATTTGGGTCAGCTGCGTCTCTCTTTTTAATAGGTTAATCAACCCCTTCTGTGAGGCGACCGGAGCTCTGAGGTTATGCGCAATTCTATAAATCAGTTGATCCAATTCAAATTCCTTGGTGGTATACTTTTCTTTCATTTGGACCAACTCCTGGCGCGCAATTTTCAAACTCCATTCCAAGCCCGCCTCAGGTCTCCTTCCATCATTAATATCTTCCAGAATATCGGCCTTTTGAATAAAACCAAAGAAAAGCCACTCCCCCGCCAGTTCTTCTTTTCTAATCCACATATTGACCCAGCAATAGCCTAACAAGGCATGTCTTAACCTTAAAATTAAGGAAAAAACTTCCGTTTTCATGGCATTCAGCTGGTACTGCAATAACTCCAAATCCCCGGGGTGAATAAAGCTGAACAGCATTGATTTCCCCACAATTTCTTCCTGCAAGCCAATCAAATCTAATAATCCCGAACCATATTTGATTTCCTCCCGATTTTCAAAAAATAAAAATGAACCTAAATTCATTTCCCGGTACAAATCCTGAAAATGGGCCACCCCTTCTTCCCAATGTGTGAAAAAATTCGCCCTTTGCTTTTTCACCTGCCACTCCCCTTCCCGATTTTTTAAATCTAATACCAGCCAGGATTCCTCCCCTTCCGGTATAAAATGAATCCGGGTAACAAAATAACGAGGATGCACGCGATCCTGAGAAGGCTCCAACCGGAGGGTTCTTTGAAAGAATTGATAATCAAATCCATTCCACTGAGATAGTTCAGAGGTAAACCATTTTCTATCGGATTCACAGAATTGATCCAATAAACCATCGGCCGTGGACATGGCCGAAGAGGAGGGAAATTCCTGAGGCAGCGCTCCCAAACTGACAAAATTGGTTTTTAAATTCCAAAGCATAAAATATCGATATTCCTCTTCCATTGCCGCCTGCATATAACTGATATGCTGAAAAAAATCAGCAGAAGTCAGTCTTTTTAATAAGGCACTTAATCGATATAGGTTAATGGTGGCAGTATCTGGCATTTTATTACAGGAAATCAAAAATGAAAAATATAATAATTTAAATCGCTATCATTCAAAAAGAGGAGCATGAAAAAACTATCCTCCTGAATTTTACCGATAGAACCTGTACCAAAACAGAAAGTTTGATAAACCACTAGATTAACGTTGATATTTTCTTACCAAAAAGCGATTATTTATTCCAATTCAAAAGAGCGAAACGGTTACTATTCCAAAAGTTAAAAAATGCGGGGATCATTACCGGCAAATTTTAACTTGGGATCAACCTGTCCCCCATTTTTAAGCCAAATTATTTGCTATCTGCTTTAATAAATTCCCATCTTAGAGATTCAAACCACCATCAAAATGAGAAAAATTGTAATACTAGATGGCAACCCTTTGGATCAGGATGGATTATCCTGGGAGCCTCTTCAGGCATTGGGGAGTGTGGCCTACTTTTCGAATACCCCCGAACATAAAATTATAGATCGATGTCAGGAAGCCCATATTGTCATTACGAATAAGGTACCCTTTTTTGAATCTACTATTGCCCAATGTCCAAAGCTGGAACATATTGCCGTAACCGCAACGGGCGTCAATATGGTAGACCTGGCATTTGCCAAAAGCAAGGGGATTACGGTTTCCAATGTACCGGCTTATGGTCCGGCCGCTGTAGCACAACATAGTGTTGCCTTATTATTAGCGCTCACTAATCGGGTTGGGCCTCTGGGGGATTTTACAAAAAGTAATGGATGGGCAAAGCATAGCCATTTTGCTTATTGGGATCAGGCGATTACGGGTTTGGAAGGCAAAACAATCGGCCTGTATGGATATGGGGAGATTGCCAAAAGAGTCAGTAAAATCGCCCATGCCTTTGGAATGGAAGTATTGGTGGTACGTTCCAGTAATCAAGCACCTGAAATTGGGCGCTTAGTGGAACTGGAAGTGTTAATCCGGCAATCTGATATCATCAGTTTACATGCTCCGCTAAACAGTCAGAATGAGGGCCTGTTCAATCAGGAAGCTTTTCGAAAAATGAAGAAAAGTGCCTACCTGATCAATACCGCCAGAGGCCCTTTAATCAATGAAAATGACCTGTATATCGCGCTCAAAAATCGGGAAATTGCCGGAGCCGGGCTGGATGTACTTTGTCAGGAACCCCCTGAGGAAAATCATCCCCTTTATCAACTGGAAAACTGTATTATCACGCCGCATATGGCCTGGGCGGCAGTAGAGGCCAGACAAAATCTGATGCATATTCTCTTTGCCAATATCAAAGGCTTTTGTGAAGGAAAGCCACAAAATATCGTGAATTAAGCCGAATTATTCACCGCCATATTTATAACCAATCGCAAGTGGTTTATTTCTAGCTTATTATAATTTGTTTTCTCTGATTTATAATAGGCCAAATTGGGCAAGCTTGCTTTCTCCTCAATCATCTGTTTCGTTGGAATAAATTCGAAATAGGAAAAATTCCTTCAATTTTTCCGCCTTACAGCTCAACGAGGATTTAGGCATAAATAAAGCGGGTTAACCTTCAACTAAAACAAAAAAGGTCCCCGATTACCGGAGACCTTTTTTTATTTATTATCAAAAAACTGCCAAACCACCCCAAAGTCAAAGGTACTGTTGTAGCCGGCATAAAATGGTGTTATAAAATAGCCTTCTCCCGTCTGCTGGGTAATGTTTCGCATTTTGGCAAACAACCGGAAGCGGGTAATTTTCATTTCAATGTTCACATCCACAATGGGAGCCCCGAAAATATCATAACCGTCTTGCAAATAGAATTGCTGCACCGTGGGGTCATACAACATTCCCTGATAGGCCGTGGTATAATTCATATCCACCCCAAAAAGCACCTCCAGCTTTTTAATCAGTACCTTGTTAAAATATAAGGATGAATTCGTCCAAATAGCGGGCACCCGCACCACATCTGCAGCACCTCCGCTACTTGCCGACAATAACACACTATTTTCTAAATAGAAATGCTTCCAGAAGTTAATCTTCATGTCCCAACCAAAAGAGGTCACCTGTACCGCGCCGGAAGCTTGTTGTGGACTGGCCACCCCTACAAAAGGCCTGGCGTCATTAATCGGCACCACCTCATTCCCCCGATTATCATAATCGTAATAAATCAGGTTGACATAGTTCGTTAATTTGGCTTTGGGGGCAAAATATATTCGATCATTGAACAGGCTCAGCGTTAATTTTGCCTCAATATTATCGGCTTGTGTAGAGTTGAAATTATTGGTCCAGTTGGCGTGATTTGAGAAATAACGCTGCTCAATATAAGCCGGAGCATACTGCATCCTGGTATATTTCACATTCAGGAATTTATTGGTATAATCACCTTCAAGCTTATGGTTAAAGGCCTCGTTCACTTCTCCCTTAATCTTAATATAATGCAAGGAGTCAAACTTCATCCTCAAAGAGCCTCCAATGAAATTCTCCACATTTTGATCTACTTGTCCTAAATACAAGGAACTGTACCGGCTGATCCTGTTCTTATAATAAGCAGAGTAATAAAAGCCCTTTAACTCCCCCTGAATACCAGCGGAATTTTCAATAAAGGTAAAAGCAGAATGGTCAGTTGTAGCATCCGGATTCACCTGCACGGATTTGGAATAGGCCGTATCATTTTTGACATCGGTATGATCAAAACGATTATTCTGATTCAAATAATCCAATTCATAAAATAATTGAAATTTATCATCCAAAGCATAATTATGGTAGGAATGAATATTGAATCGCTGATCCTTTGAAGACGCATTTTTACTCAGAACTTTCGCCAGTTCATAATCGAAATAGGTAGTATTATTCCCGGAAAGCACTACCCCTCCAGGCTCCGCTCCCTTGGCACTGAAAATCACCAATTGGGTCATCCCCCGGTATTTGCCATCTTCCGAAATGTGATTCGTCCACAGGCGGACATCATTAATATCCTGCCCATTATCTCCACGCCCCACACGCTCAAAGGCTCTTTCTACCACCAGTCGGTTGTATTCAAAACCCAGATTAATATTGGATGAAATATTCCGGGTAAAGGTGAAGTCAACAAAACCACGACCGCCACCACCGAAAATACCGGTCACACTGGTATAGGGCGATAAAGTTTGAAAAAGTGGCGTTTCCGAAGCAGGTTTATAATAATAATCATAAGCCGAAAAACCGGTGGTCACCCCGGACTGTGCAGGGAGCTTCGGAAAAATGGAAAACATAGCAGATCCCGGATTTCCAAGATCCTGATATTGGTAGCCTTCTTTTTCTACCGGATAAAACTTGGTGAGACCCGCTAGAACGGAATCTATCTGATAATATTCATAAGAACGCTCACGAAATTCCTCCAGGGTCTGATAACGAATGGTATTGGGACCATACAAGACTTCCAGGGAGTCATTCAAAATCTGTGCTTCAGAGAACTGAGCCAGCGTAAGTAAAAATAAGGCGGTTAAAAGAAATTTAACTTTCACTTTATTGGGCATACTTTTTTTCAATGGCCGCTTTTATCAAAGCATCAAAAGCCATTTGATCTTTTAAAAATTCAACTTCTATTGGAAGATAAAACAAAGGTAAATCTTTCCGCCATGAATCAAACGTTGAAACCACTAATTTAACGGCATCCTTTTCAGTGATCAGGATAAAATCAGCTCCAGAAGCTTTAAAATTCTCCGCTATTTTTCTGAGTTCTTCCTCAGTGTAAGCATGATGATCCGAAAATCGCTCATGTGCCATTACTTCATATTGCTGACCAACAAATTCTTCAAAGGGCCCTGGCTGAGCAATTCCGGAAAATAAATAAACCTTGGCACCTGTTTGCCCATTTTCCAGTGCCTGCGGGCGACCATAGGCAATTTTGGAAAAAAACACCGATGCCTCAGGAGCATATCTTTGGATTTCCGCCCGATAGTTGGCTTCCTGAATCTGATCCGGGCATTTCGTAACCACAATGATATCAGCGCGGTCGGCGCCTTTTCTGGCCTCCCTTAATCTGCCGGCTGGTAAAATAAAATCATGAAAGAAGGGTCGATCATATTCGGTGAGCATGATATTCAAATCTGCCTGCACATAGCGATGCTGAAAAGCATCATCCAGCAGGATCAGCTCAAGATCCTCCTGATGTTGAAGCATTTCAGGAATGGCCAACGCCCGCTCTTCCCCCACCGCCACCATCATCTCCGTGCCGAATTTCCGATAGAACTGATAAGGCTCATCGCCCAGTGTAAGAGCATTATCTTTTGGGCCAGCCAATTGAAATCCACGGGTTTTTCTTCCATATCCCCTACTTAGCGTGGCAGTCCGAAAATCCTTTTTCAGCAGGCGGGCCAAATATTCAATCATCGGGCTTTTGCCGGTTCCTCCTACTGATAAATTTCCCACGTTGATGGTCATCACCTCGAAATTGAAGGATTTCGTATAGCCGATATCAAAAAGGTGATTCCGGAGTCGGGTAATGCTGCCATATAAAACAGAGAATGGCCAGCCCACTATATTTCTAATGCTCATTTATTTCTCAATTAAAAATCAAAATTACTGATTTTTGCCTGCGCATCCAGCATTGTTGATAAATAAAGCAGCGGGCATATTTAAAAGATCGCTTATAATTTTTTCATGAGGATCTTTTTTTGCCTGCCTAAAAGCGCTAATTTCACCGCTTTATCAAATTTATGGACTAGTATTTGCCTGTTCCTATCCGTAACGATTCTTATCCAAATGAAAAAAGTAATTTTGTTTTTCGCATTTTTTATGGCGCTTCAGTGGAATGTTTATGCTTTGAAAGATCAACAGGCAACCATTTCCAAAGCCCAGCAGGCTTTTGTTCAGCAACAATATGAAGATTGTCTACAATTAAGCCAGCAGGCACTTTCTGAAGGAGATAATGATGAAGCGCAACTGCTTGAAGGACTTAGTTACTGGTATTTAGGGAAAAAGAAATCAGCTGAAAAGTCTTTAAAAAAAGCAGAAAAGATGGGCAACTTAAAGGCCTGTCAGATTTTAAAAAGCTGGAAGCAATAATGCGGCATTGATTTGCCCAACGAACAATATTTATTTTTCAAGGAAATGCCTGATCGCATTTCCTTTTTTATTCCGGCATATTTTTTTGATTTATTTTCTTTTCCTCCTCTGTATTGATAACTTGCCAGACAGGCCCAAAAGGGCGCATTTATATTTATTGCTTGTTATGCTATCCCCTAGAAAAATGCCAAAGATCTCAGACATCATTCGCGCCATTGAACAATTTGCCCCACCTGCCCTGCAGGAGTCATATGACAATGCGGGTTTATTAGTGGGTGACCAAAAACAAGAGGTAACCGGCGTATTAATATGCCTGGACAGTACGGAAGATGTGGTGGCGGAAGCCATTGAAAAAAATTGCAACTTAATTGTAGCCCATCACCCGATCATTTTCGGAGGGCTGAAGCGCCTAACAGGGAGTAATTACATCCAAAGAACGGTGATAAAGGCCATTAAAAATGACATTGCCATTTATGCAGCCCATACCAATCTGGATAATGTAAAAGCAGGCGTAAATAAAGTTTTTGCCGAAAAGCTTGGATTGGAAAACCTAAAAATTCTATCACCAAAATCTCGCAATCTCTTAAAGCTTACCACCTTTATTCCGGAAGAGCAGGAAGAAGAGGTGACCGAGGCGATGCATCAGGCAGGCGCTGGCCAGATTGGCGAATACAAAAATTGTAGTTTCCGGATACTGGGGGATGGTTATTTCCAGCCTTCCGAAAATGCGAACCCCACCATTGGCGAAGCCGGAGGGGAAATCGAAAAGGTGAAAGAAGTGCGGGTAGAGGTCATTTTTGATGCGCATAGAAAAGGAGTGGTCATCGCTGCTCTAAAAAATGCGCACCCTTATGAGGAAGTGGCCTATTATCTTCATGCACTGGAAAATACCAATCAGGAAACAGGCTCAGGCATGGTGGGCACTCTGCCAAAGCCAATGCCGATGATAGATTTTCTTAAAAAAATGAAAACTGACTTCCGTCTGGGTGTAATAAAACATACTGCCCTTTTAGATCGTCCTGTAAAGAAGGTAGCCGTTTGTGGTGGTTCCGGAAGCTTTTTATTAAGATCGGCCATCGGTGCAGGCGCAGACTTATACATTACCGCTGATTTTAAATATCATGAATTTTTTGATGCGGAAAACCGAATTACAATCGCTGATATTGGACATTATGAAAGTGAGGTGCACACAAAAGAAATCTTTGTTGAGATTTTAAGTAAAAATTTTCTTAATATTGCAGTTCATGTATCTCAGGTAAACACAAATCCTGTTAGCTATATATAAAATTTCATGGAAAAAACGGTAGCACAAAAATTAGAGGGGCTTATCCACCTTCAGAATATTGATTCTAAAATTGACGAAATCAAGAAAATCTTGGGTGCATTGCCTGAGGAAGTAGCTGATCTTGAGGACGAAATAGTTGGATACGAAACTCGAGCAAATAAATTGCAGGCGGACATTGAAGAAGCGGAAGCACAAATCAGTGGATATCGTCAGGCGATTAAGGATTCGGAAGCATTGATCTTGAAGTACAAAGATCAGCAGATGAATGTTCGCAACAACCGTGAGTACGACGCTATTACCAAAGAAATCGAACTACAGGAGCTGGAAATCCAGATTTCCGAAAAAAGAACCCGTGAAGCTAACCAGCAAATTGATGCGATGAAAGAGCGTATCGGTGAGACGGACGGACAAAAGGTGGAGCGTCAGAAGGATTTGGATTCAAAAAAGAAAGAGCTGGAAGAAATTTTAGCAGAATCCAAGGAGGAGCAAGAGCGCCTGGGTAAAGAGCGTGATGCGGCTTTCGCAGAAGTAGAGGATCGCTTGGCAAAGTCTTATGACCGTATCCGTACCAATGCTCGCAACGGCTTGGCAGTAGTATCTGTTGAGCGTGATGCTTGTGGTGGTTGTTTCGCAGTGGTACCTCCACAGCGTCAGGCGGATATCCGTGATCGTAAGAAAATTATCGTATGTGAGCACTGTGGTCGTATTTTGGCGTCCGTAACTGACATTCCGGTAGTAGAGGAAGAAAAGCCAAAACGTACTACACGCAGAGCAACTACAAGACGAACTAAGAAAGAAGCATAATTGCCGAAATTCGAAAAATACACAAACCCTTGTCTTTTACGGCAAGGGTTTTTTTATTATCCGAAAACCGAAATATACCTTCCATAGGCAAAAGAAGCATACCTCCCCTTTCCATTCCAGCTGGAAAAGCTGTTCATCACAGGGGCTTCCAAAATTTGTGATAAGCGAAGCTAAATGCTTATCTTCACGGAAACATTGCAACCAACATGAAAGCCTTCCCCCTGTTCTTTTGTCTGATGATGCTCAGCAATACCCTTATTGCGCAGCAGCCATATGACTATTTGGGGAATTTTCAACTGGACAGCCTGGACAACTGGGCTCAAAAACAAGCGCATGGTCCAAGAGAGTACTATCAATCGCTGGCATTGGTTTTCAAACTCTTAATGGAAGATCAAGCCAGGGCTTTCAGCGATGACGCACATTTGGAAAAAAAGTGGCTTCAACAATTAGCCGGACTACCGGAACCTCAGCGCTCTCACTATCAACAGGAAATAAAGTTACATTTCGGCCTATTGAAATTGAAATTCAATCAGGAATGGGCCGGAGGATGGCAATTGTATAAAGTTTTAAAAAAACAACAACAGCTTCAAGCGCAATATCCGGAATATACGCCCCTGAGGAAAATAACCGGCATCACCGAAGCTTCCTGTAGTATGATTCCCAAAAAGTATATCCGCACCGCCAAATGGTTCGGCATTCAAAAGGGAAGCTTTGAAAACGGGATGAAGCAGTTGAGGCTCGCCCAAAATACGGATTTCGGCTATGAGGCAGCATTATTAGAAAGCTTATTGTGGCACTTTTTGGCCAATGACACCCCAAAGGCGCTAAATTCACTGGCCGGTAATGATCTTTTGCACCAATATTTTCAGGCGCTGATGCTGAAGAAGGACCGGCAAAGCCCGAAGGCAATGGCGAAATTCATTCGCCTTAAAGACCAATTACCGGATTTCAGGATTTTAGATTATCACCTAGGAGATCTCCATTTACGGGCAGGGCAACTCAGGGAAGCGATTCATTATTTTTCACTTTTCAATCAGGGAAAGGGTCAGGATTTTAAGGCAGATGCCTATTTCAAAACGGCTGTTTGTTGGCAAATATTGGGAAAACAAATCGCTGCTCAACAGGCCTTGAACAATATACCGATTTGCAACAATCAAACCTATGCCGATCGGTATGCCCATAAAATGGCGACAATAGGACTCCATGATGACCCCAGATTACAACAAATCCGCTTTCATTTGGATGGGGGATATACGGCATTGGCCGCCAAAACTTTCGAGGTTATTACCTTTGAGGAGCTTTCAACAAAAAATCAACTTCTCTATTTTTACCGGAAGGGCATGTTAATGGAAGCGGAAGAACGCTGGTTGCCGGCTTTGTCTTTTTATGAACGAACCATTGCTCACCAAACCAATCAGGAAGAATACTACGCCCCATCGGCCTGCCTGAAAATGGCTCAGATTTATGCTCGTCAGGGAAATCATGAAAAAGCTCATTTTTATTTCAAAAAATGCCTGGAATACACCGATCACCCTTACAAGAAAAGTCTTGATCAAAAAGCAAAAGCCGGACTGACCTTGTTAAATGATCATAATGTTCCCACTGCCCGTATTAATCAAATACCACCACAATAAAAACATATGTTTGTACCCTTAATAGACTTTAAAAAAGCCAGCAACAATGACCTGGACGCCATCATCGACATCTACCAGCGTTGCATCCACCATAATTTCAAACCGGTGTTAGGGGAAGATTTTGCTAAATCGCAGGAAAATGAAGAGGAGCTACTTGACTTCCTCCTGGAACAACTGGCAAACACTTACCTCATGCTGATTGATGAAAGCATCTCTGCTTTTGCCATTGTTGAGGAAGAAGAAATCAAGATGATCATGATGGAACCGGAAAAGCAACAACAAGCCTATGGCGCTTTCTTTTTGGAACATTTAGAAAATCAAAGACTGGAAAACATTGATCAGTTCTATATTCGCCTTCCCAAAGCTTTGGATTACAGCATCAACTTTTTTCAGCATCTGGGCTACGAGATCGTTAGTGAATACCAGGAGGAAGAGATGGAATGGGTAGAATGCAATAAAAAATTCTGAGACCATCAAACCTATTCCAATTAATTTCAGATTTCAGGAAAGCCTTTCCCGAAATTCGGGGGAAAGGAAAAAAAATTCCTTACCCCTGCTTTTAGCCTTCAGGCTGATCTCGAATTGCGCATCGCGGCGAACAAATTTAGAACCTCATTATCCGACTGCATTCCGAATTATTGGAAGCGAAGCGACTTTGATACATTCTTTACAACCCACATTTAAGTGGGCATGCTTTCACCGCTATCAGCTGCTTTGTGGGGCAAAATCGATATAGGGCATATTACCTTCATTACCGTGCTGCTAAACGAGGATTTAAGCATAAATAATCGGAGTCAACCTTCATGGCGCAGCCGGAAAACCATGATTCCGATAAAAGACCCTCAGCAAATCGGACACTTCTGTTACCGCCTCCACGACGGCCATATGCCCGCATCCTGCTAACTCATGATAAGAGGCATGAGGCAAACGATCTGCCATTCTTCGGGAATATTCCACCGGAGTAGCCACATCCTCCTTCCCCACAACAATACAAAGAGGCAATGTCAGGCCAGACAATTCAGACAGGACATTATCCCGTGCAAGAATGGCCTCACCGAAATAACGAATGGTATGATGGGGATTCCCCATAATCACTTTTTTCCAATAGTATACACTTTCCTGATTGGTTGCACTTTTTAGATAAGCTTTTGAAAACATCAAATTCATAATAGTCCCAATAAGTGGTTGCCAACCCAGCAGTCGGTGCATTTTAATGAGACCATGATATTTAATTTTGGCCCATGCAGGCTCCTCTTCCGCTGAGGTATCCAGTAACACCAGGGACTTTAACAAATCCGGCCTCTGTAGGGCGATCCGCATCCCGATAAAACCGCCAGTGGACATTCCAACAAAATGGACGGCTGCTTCCTCCAAACTTTCAATTAAGCTTATCGTATCCCGCACCAATTGATCCAACGCATAATCCGTTTCATTCGGGGCCGTTCTCCCATGCCCTTTATGATCAAAAGCCACACAACAAAACTCCCCTCGCAGTGCCTCTCGAAGACCATCAAAGAGGCTATGATCCAATAAAAATCCATGAGAAAAAACAATGGTTTCTTTCCTTTCGGCAGTACTATCCAAGAAGTAGTTGGTGTCGTTGATGTTGAGATGCATACAAAGGCCTTGTTTGATTACAAATAAGTTATAGAAAAACAAGTATGCATCCAACTATCCGCATTTGCATTATTCCTAAAAAACAAATCCTGGCCATTTCAATTTGGGTACTTTAACCTGAATCATGTGCCGTCAGATTTAACACGAATTATTCACCACTAGACTTAGTGAGTTAATGTAAATGTCTAGCATTCAGGTTCTTTTGGTTAGCTTTGTCGAATTATCAATAGCTCAAATAGGGGTAGGCTTGCTTTCTCCTCATTTATCTGCTTCGTTGGGAAAAACTCGAAATAGGAAACTATTCCTTCATTTTCCCGCTTTGGTGTAAAATGAGCTTTGAAACATGAATACACCGGCTTAACCCGAAAATTAGCCCATAAAAAAGCCTTTCGGCAAAACACCAAAAGGCTTTCAAAATCATTTTAGATTTTACAGACTTACATCATTTGCATCACCTGTTGCTTCATTTGCTGGATCTGAGGATTATTTGGAGAGATTTTATCCATGGCATCAATTTGCACCAAGGCCTCTTTAAATCGTTGATTTTGAATCAACATAATCGCATATGCATTGCGAAGGTCCAAGGCATTGCCATAGCGGTCTATTCCCATCTTATACACCTTCTCCGCCTTTTTTAAATCCTTATTTTGCTGTGCCGCCAAAGCCCAGTTATAATAAGCTCGGGGGTGATCATTGCCTTTTTCCACTCCTAACCCAAGGTATTTTTCCGCAGCAGCAAAATCCTGTTCTTCCGCCTTTATCAATCCGATAGAATAGTAAGCGCCTCCATAAGCAGGCTCAATTTCAATCACTTCTTCTAGGCGTTCCAGGGCTTTATCATTTTCTCCTTTACGATTATACAAATTGGCCAATTGAACACGTGCCGCATTGAAAAGGGAGTCCATGCCAATTGTTCGTATATAATATTTTTCTGCCGCCAAATCATCTCCCATTCGCTCATAATACTGGCCGTAAGAGAAATTTCCGTTTCGGAAGTCAGCATTAATGGCCAAAGATTTCATATACTCGGTCATGGCCTGCTCATAGGCTCCTTTATATTCAGCCGGAACCTGCTGAGCAATTGGACCTACCAATGTTCTTACTGCCGCTACGCGCACAGATTTAATCTCATCTTTCAATCTTGGCACCAAATAGGTGACACGCTCCTCATCCGACCAGGTGGAAATGGCCTCCACCGCCCGATACCTTACCAAAGGTTCCGGGTCATTCAGGGCCAAAACAATCGGATTGACTACCGAAGGATCATTGGTTTGAGATAGATAATGCACTGCTGTGGCACGTGCAATCTCCGGCTGACTAACATCTCTCACGAATTTGGCAATCTCCTTCACATTCGCCGGATCGCGCTCACGTCCTTTCAACAAAGCATCCGTATAATTGATATCACGGTCAGGGCCATACCACTCTACCACTGCATCTGCCGCCCACTGCGCCGACTGATCTTCATGGCAACGGTTACAAGCATTCTTAATGCCATATTCCACTGATTGGTCAGGACGCGGTACCCGAAAAGCATGATCTGGTCGATAATCATTCCCCATATAATATTCTCCTACAAAGTGACAGGAGATACACTGACTCGCTTCGGTATCCTGCTCGTGGAAATGGTGCTTTGGCGTATCATAAATTTCCGCCTCATGCCCTTTCAGGTGACAGTTGGTACAAACGGTATTATCATAAACCCACTGCCCCTTATCATGAGACTTTGCTCCTTTTATGCGGGAAGTATGTGGATTATGGCAATCCGTACATTTCACACCATGCTCATACATTTTAGATTGCACAAAAGAGCCGTATACATAAACCTCATCCTGAATGGAACCATCACCATGATACATGCCATCTCGTAAAATTTCCGGCACAAAGTGGTCCATGAATTCACCCTCAAACTGATCATCAATCTCGATATTCATTCGGCGGCTATGACAGGGCGCACACTCTCTCACCAGCTGCTTATTGTCCAGATAAGCGGTCATCCTCATAAAGCTTTTGACCTCCATATTTTTATCCTCGTCGTAATCTTCCGACTCCACCCACTCTACGTGATGACTCCCTTCTCCATGACAAGCCTCACAGCCTACGTTAATCTCTCTGAAAGTGGTATTGAAAGTATCCGACTCCGGGTCGTAATTTTTCTTTAAATCCGTAGAGTGACAGTCAGCGCACATGGTATTCCATGTTCCGGCAGCCCCGGTCCAGTTCAGCCATTCCCCATGATGCATATCCAGCTCATCATGCTGATTGAACCAACGATTTTTTTCAGAATCCCAGGTCACCCGGTGCACCTGAATACGGCCATCCTCATTTTCAGTCATATAGTTTTGAAGTGGATAATAACCAAAAGTATACTTCACTTCAAAATCATGGTAGTTTCCATCCTTGCCTTCGGTATTGATGAAATACTTTCCATCCCGCTTAAAAAAGTGGGAAGTAATGCCATTCAGCGTTACTTTTGTATCATTAAAATCACCCAGCACAGTAGTGTCCATCGCTATTTGCATGGCCCAATCATGATCTGAGTTTTTCCACTCCCCATACTCCTCCTCATGGCAGGATTGACACTTTTCCGTCCCGACATATTCTGCCTCCACACTTTTAATGCGCTCCACAACCAAATCAGCTGCTGATTTCGACTCCTCTGCCCGATCCTTATCGCTACAACTCCAAGCAATAATTCCTAACCAAAGCAAAAGCCCGCCTCCTAATAAAAATATCCTCCCTTTCATATGTAAAAATAATTTCGCTGCAATTTAGACAATATCAGAATGCAAAGCCTGTGATTCCCGGAAAAATTAAAATTATGACGGAAAAATAAAAGCCCCAGATGAATTCAACTCCTCCTCTATCCCGTCTCTTTACCTGGAACCCAATATATTCTTCAATCTCCTGAAACTGGGCATTTTACCTAAAATACCTTCACAAACCTAAGAACAAATCATAATAACCGACAAAAAAACAGGAATTTTCATGACCCTGATCAACTTAGAAAAAGCCTATAAAGAAAATTCCCGATTTTTTAAATTACCTTATCCTACCGGCTTACATTTTACGTATATAAAAGTAGAATATTAGCTGAAAATTTTATTCATAGTTGAGGCTCTAACACTCGCAAGAGTGCTTATATATATATTTTTCATTTAATGCCCACAACTATGAAAACTATTGCCCACAACCCCTTTCCTCATTTCTACCAACCTCCAAAACACTATCATGAGGAGCCCGAAAAGGCATCCAATCAATTAGATAAAATTGTTCGGAAACGAAAAATAAAAGAAGGAGTTGCAGAGTGGATGCAGTTCAAAAAAGACAAGGAAGGCAAAGAAGCCAATGCGCTCCCCCTATATTTTAGTATCGGCCTGGTCATCAGCCTGCTATTGGTCGTTTTGGTTTTTGAATACCAAACCCCCGTTCAAAATATTATGCAGGAAGAAGTCATCACGGAGACTGCCTATTTTGAGGTAGAAGAAATTCCTTTAAGCCAGCAGGCTCCGCCTCCAAAGCCTAAACTTAGTGCTAATGTCAACATCATTGAGATCCCTGATGATGTTGTTCTGCAAGAAGTTGTGGATGTTGATTTGGATATTGATTTCTCCGAAACCACTCAAATACCCGATCAGAAAATTTCGGAAGTGGTTTTTGAAGAAGCTCCTGAAGAAGAAGTAATAGAAGAGATATTCACTATCGTGGAAGAAAAACCCGATTTCCCCGGAGGAGTAGGGGAATTCTATCAATATGTTTCGAAGGCGATAAAGTACCCTGCGCAAGCTCGTAGAATGGGCATTTCGGGACGCGTATTTGTTCAGTTTGTGGTAGAAAAAGATGGCTCCATTACGCAAGTAGAAGTGGTGAAAGGTATAGGAGGAGGCTGTGATGAGGAAGCCAAAAGAGTCATCTCCGCATCCCCTAAGTGGGATCCTGGAAAACAAAGAGGTGTCCCGGTACGGGTGAGGATGGTACTGCCTATTGTTTTTAAAATCGCCTAAAAAAAAGGGGAGCATTGCTGCTCCCCTTTACCCATTAACCCTCTCCGTAAAGAAAGAACTAACCACCCTATTCTAATAAATTTTGATGCAACTCCAGCTTTTCCATCCGAATGGATATTGCTTTAGGAGCTCTGCCCAAGCGTTCAGAAATTTGCTCAATACTTAGTTGATCCATAAACATGGCCGTAAGATCTAAATCATCTTTTTGTGACCAAACCTTAAATGCATTCGGATATTTATCACGAATAGCATGTACCCTGTCCTCCTCTTCCCGAAGATTCCTGCCTATGGGGTCCAATTTGCCCACCACCGCTACCATGGACTGCGCAAATTTGATGATGTCCTCATCAAACAAAGTCAGTTTCGTCCTGTCAAATTTTTCTCCATTTCTTCTGGACTCTACAATATTGAGCACCATCGACCCTGTTTTAGTTTCTGATACATCGAAAAAATAAATGCTCTTCCCTACTTTCAATTTTTCTAATTGAGTTGCCATATGTTTTTTCAATTAATTTTACTAGCAAAAGCAATTTCCCCACCGCTTGTTCCTTACTCCCTGTCGGTTAAGGGTGTAATTTCAGCACACAATTTTCCTTGAGAAATTGGTCATTTTCGCCCCTTGAAATGAAACAGGACAAATTACCCGGACTATAAATCCCGACAGGCATTTGATTTCTGGGCCAAGATTGCATTAAATAAGCCTCACGCATCCTATTTTTACCGCTCAGGCAGCAAACAAATTCAAGCGTGCTTCTATATTGACCAAATCCTTAAACATTATATATTGCCCCAAAAACTTATTTATCCCTGCAAAACTGTTATTTTAGAAGTAGGGAAAAATTAAAAAATGACCTGAGTTGGAACTGTTTTCTTCATTATACCCCTGGCTCGGCCTTCCCTTTTCCTTGGGAATAGGCACCTATGCCCTTTCCAAAAAAAGCATTGACCTCTCCGCTTTAGCTGTGATGATCCTTTTTGGTGGTCTGATCCATTTTTGGGGAGGCTGGCAGGCAGACGTCCCCATGCTTCTCTTTTTTTTCCTTGGAAGTATTTTGAGTAAAATTAAAATGAAACTCAATCCGGATTCTGAACGGTTCAATGCGAGATCCGGACCACGAAAAGGCATACAGGTAATCGCCAATGCATTGATTCCCACGCTTTGTCTTGCGTTGGTTTACTTCCTTCCTATTGAAAAAATATGGCCGGCCTATTTCTCCGCTATTGGCATCCATTTGTCCGATACCATGGCCACGGAAATAGGTACCCTGAAAAAAAGGAGAACGTTCCACCTGTTGAGTGGCAAGCCGATTCCCCAGGGCTTATCCGGTGGCGTCAGCCTGGCTGGAATCTGGGGCGCGCTGCTAGGGGCTTGTTTAATGGGATTACTGTATTTCATCTGCATAGGGAGCACCCACCTCCTATTCACTGTCATATTGATTAGCTTTTTAGGCAGTCTCATTGATAGCGTTTTAGGAGACACCTTTCAAGCTAAGTACCACTGCCCGAAAGGGCATATTACGGAAAAAACTTTTTGTCATGGACAAGCCACCATTTTAAGCGCAGGTTTTTCATGGATGGATAATGATCTGGTCAACCTTCTTAGCGCGGTAATTCCCATTTCATTATATTTTATATTTTTACAATGGTAAGGCAACTGACCTTTCCATTGACAGCAATTTTTGAAATTATCCCCCAAAACACATGAAAAGATTATTATTTCTACTCCTGCTTTCTTTTACGACATCCATTGTCCAGCTTCAGGCTCAGGACATTCAGGTGATTAAAAAAGAACAACTTTATCAGTTAGCGGAATCATCCCCTGAGGGAAAGACCAAAATCATCAACTTTTGGGCGACCTGGTGCAGACCCTGCATAGAAGAATTACCTGCCTTTGAATCCGTGAACAAAATGGAGCAGGTGGAAGTGCATCTGGTCAGTATGGACTTCATTGAAGAACTGGACAAAAAAGTCAAAAACTTTGCCCAAAAGAAAGCCCTGAAATCCAGTTTATACCTATTGGATGAAACTGACCTTGACCCGATCATTACAAAGGTTAATGAACAGTGGTCCGGTGCCATTCCGGCCACCTTGTTTATCAGCCCAAAGGGTAAAATCACTTTTCACGAAGGCAAAATGACGGAACAGGAAATTCTTTCAATCATTGACCAACCATAAAATTTTAATCATGAAAAATTCCATTTTAGTATTACTGCTTGCGCTTTTACCCTTTATCGGAATGGCGGAAGGTTATGAAATTGGCGATAAGGCTTCCGACTTTAGCCTTAAAAATATTGATGGTAAAATGATGTCATTAGCTGACCTTTCGGACAATAAAGGCGCTATCGTTATTTTCACCTGTAACCATTGCCCTTACGCAAAATTATATGAGGACCGCATCATCGCCTTAGATAAAAAATATAAAGGCATTGGCTATCCCGTGGTGGCGCTAAATCCTAATGACCCGAAAATTGAACCGGCCGATGGATATCAGGAAATGATTCAGCGGTCCAAAGAAAAGGGCTTCACTTTTCCCTATTTAGTTGATAAGGATTCAAAAATGGCCAAAACATATGGCGCCACCCGAACACCGCATGTCTATTTACTACAAAAAGAGGGAACAGATTATGTAGTAAAATATATCGGAGCAATTGATAATAACGCCAAAAATGCCACTCAGGCCGACAAATTATACTTAGCTGATGCGCTGGAAGCCTTAATAGCAGGGAAAGCGATCACTAAAACCAGCTCCAAAGCAATTGGCTGTACGATTAAATGGCATGAGACCAAATAAATTCGCAAAAGAAAGCGTGATTTAGGCTTGAGTTTTTAAAATTTATTAAAAAAAATGACCCGCTTTTTTCATAATAAAGAAAAAGCTTCTAAATTTACTCTTGTTGAAAGCTAGAGACTGAACAACTCTAGTTTGCTGATTTTCCGTTCGAAAAAGGTGTTAAAGGAAAAGCCATCGATATCAATCGATGGCTTTGTTTTTTATTTAATACGCTATTGTTTATCAGCCGCCACTAAGTGGAATATTGTGAACTTCACAGAATTCTTTCACGGCCATTTTGACGTCTTTGGAAGTATCAACATCCTCCGTGTTGATCGAAATGATTAATCGCTCTTTTTCTTTATAATCCACAATAATCTCATAGGCCGCTAATTGAATGGAGGCAATTTCATCCGGCCATAATTCCTCTTTTCCTACCAATTCATCATTGACCACCAAAATGTGGTGATCATCCACCTCTACCCGAGGCATAGAATCGGATCCGGGTCGGAGTAACCAGGCGTCAATTAATAAAATAGCCCCTGCGACTAGGGCAATAATATTCAGAACAATATATAAGCCGTCTAAACCACCAAAAAAACTGAGGTTAAACGCACCGGTCAGAACCAGAAATAATCCAACAATAAAGATCAATCCAAACCGCGTGGTGGTAGAAAACATGCCGTTTGTAAGAAAAATCACGTGACGTTGCATAACGGTGGAGTTTAAAGTGAGAAATTATACCAATTTATTCATATGTATATATTTCATAACGTTAAATAGTAACCCACTGACCAGCGGTCATTTGCTTTTTTTTAAAACTTCCCCCTCTGACGGTCACTGAACGATTTGGCTTTGATTTGTAAAAAAGAAAAGGTTTATTCACTGCCATAAACCAGCCCAATTACCCATGAAATATTCTCACTTATTATGTCTATTTTTTATCATTTTCCTAACAAATTGCCAGTTAGCCTTACCTGAGAATAATATCAATCTACCTACTTCAGGAGTAAGTAAGGAATTGGCAGAAAAGCGAAAAAATGAAATCAGTAAGCTGACCTATCATATTACTTTTGACTTTCATCAGGGCCCCATGGAGGACATTTTTTTCACAGCACTCATTAGCTTTGACTACTTTGGGACTGATGATGTCTGGCTAGACTTTCAGGCGGACACCAGCCTTATTGACTTGGTGAATATCAATGATCGCCCAGAAACCATTAAATTTGCGGGAGATCACCTCATCCTTCCAGCTCAAAGCCTTGCTTCAGGACATCAAAAAATAGAAATAAGCGGAAAAGCTGGTCGCGGAGGCCTTAATTGTTCCGAAGATTTAATTTATACCCTCTTTGTCCCGGCCAAAGCTTCTACGGTTTTCCCCTGCTTTGATCAACCTGATCTTAAAGCCTACTTCACCAATACTTTAAGAATGCCCGAAAATTTCACCGCCATCAGCGGAGGAAAGCTTATTTCAGAAACGATTCATCGGGGAGTGAAACAACTCACCTTCGAAAGTGCAGGCCCGATGAGTACTTATCTGTACTCATTTGCAGCGGGAGTTTTTTTTACGGACAGTACCCAGTTTCGGGAAGATAAAATGACCATGTTGCATCGCATTAAAGACCCGGCCAAAAGAGCACAGAATATTCAGGCTATTTTTGACTTGCATACCTCAAATATTAAATGGCTGGAAGATTATACCAATATCCCGTTTCCCTTTAAGAAACTGGACTTCGCCCTAATTCCTCCATTTCAGTATGGAGGCATGGAGCATGTGGGCGCCATCCAATATCGGGAGTCACAACTGATGCTCAGTGCACCGGCAAGCCAGTCGGAACTACTCAGGCGGTCCTCCCTCATTGGGCATGAAGTCGCACACATGTGGTTTGGGAATTTGGTCACCATGGAATGGTTTGATGATGTCTGGCTCAAAGAAGTATTTGCCAATTTTATGGCGGCAAAAATGTCCAATCCCCAATTCCCGGAAGTGGACCATGGCCTGCTTTTCTTTTTAAA
Source organism: Persicobacter diffluens (assembly GCF_036244895.1). Taxonomy (NCBI): domain Bacteria; kingdom Pseudomonadati; phylum Bacteroidota; class Cytophagia; order Cytophagales; family Persicobacteraceae; genus Persicobacter; species Persicobacter diffluens. The sequence goes on along the minus strand of NZ_BQKE01000001.1, from coordinate 1,483,095 downwards.
TCATATCCCCTCCGCTTATGAGGAGGACCGCTCATTAGGGAGCCACCCGATTGCTCAGGAATTAGACAATTTATCTGAGGCCGGTAGCGTTTATGGCAATATTATCTATAAAAAAGCACCGGTTACGATGAAGCAACTGGAACTCCAAATGGGGGCGGAATCTTTTCAACAGGGTTTGCAAAAATACTTAAAATCTTATGCCTATGGCAACGCCTCCTGGGATGGCTTAATAAAAATTCTGGACGAACAAGCCGGCATGGGACTTGACTTGAATAACTGGAACAATGCATGGATAAAATCCAAGGGCATGCCTACCATAGACATCCAATTGAAGGACCACAGGGTTATCATTTCTCAAAAAGGCCCCACTGAAGGCCTGTGGGATCAGGAATTGGTCGCCGGCCTTTGGGATGGAGAAAAAATGATTGCCATGCCTTATCGGCTATCCGATAGCTTCTCCTTCCCCATACCAGAGCGGGAAAACGTCTGGATATTACCTGATATTTCAGGCTACGGATATGGCTATTTTCGCTTTCATCCTCAACTCAGGGATAAAATCATCGCTAATTTTTCCACCCTTCCTGAACCCATCCACAGGGCTATTACCATTACCAATCTTCGGGAAATGGTTTTAAATAATGACTTAGAGCCTGAGCAATATTTAAAACTACTCACCCACCATTTACCAAAGGAAAGCTCCCCTTTGGTTCAGCAATTAATGCTTCGATATTTGAAACAAGATTACTGGGGCTTTCTGCCTGAGAGGGAAAGAGCAAAATGGCAGGCAACCTTATACCAAATTTTCCAGGAGGTTTTAAAATCGGAAAAATCCCCGGCGAACAGGACGCTCCTAAAAGGTATTTTCACCCTGGGAGAACAGCCTGAATGGCTACAACAGGAACTGCGGTTGATGGAAAATAAGCAAGCGCTGGATAGTTGGGGCTTCTCTGAAAATGACTTAATGGAAATGGGCATGAATCTCATGGTCCGAATGCCAGAAAAGGCCGCTAACATTGAAATCCTGATTGATCAATCTTTAAAAAATGAGGACAAAATACGTAAATGGTCCTTCTTAAAACCCGCCTGTGCTGCGGAGCCTGAGGTGCGATCTGCCTTTTTTAATCAACTGCTTCTTCCTGAGTATCGAACGAAAGAACCCTGGGTACTAGAAGGCCTGAAGCTTATTAACCACCCCTTGCGGGCGAATAGTTCTGCCCAACACCTGCCCGCCTTATTGGAGGAAATCATTGAGGTAAAAGAGACGGGCGATATTTTCTTCCCAAAAGGATGGGTGGCTGCAGGCTTTTGGGGACATATGCAGCAAGAAAATATAAGTCTGGTGGATGGCTTTCTCAATCAAAATCCGGATTACCCTCCAAAACTTCGGAATAAAATCCTGCAGGCGGTGGACTACAATCGCAGAGTTAGCCAATGGCACTCTCCCTGGGTACCATCTTAGTTGGAATTATTCGCTAGCATTTTTAGAAATACCTAATAAAAGTATTATAATCAATATTTGGCGTATTTATGATGTTTTTAAACAGCCCATATTTGGTTATGCTTGCTTTCTCCTCATTCATCAGCTTCCTTGGAAAAAATGAAATAGGAAAAATTCCTTCATTTTTCACGCCTTGCGGTTAAACGAGGATCTAAGCATGAATTATACTGGTAAAGCATAAATACTCCGGGTCTAATATGATTGTATTGGGTTAAAAAAAAAGGCAGAATCTCAATCTCTGCCTTTTGAAAATACTAAGAAACCATTCACAACTCAGAAGTAATGACGGCAATAGTAAGCTGGGAGTAAGCATTACTAAATAGTTCGGTAAGCACCGCCTCCCTATGGCCAAAAATCAGGTCTAATCACTCAACGAACGGTTTTGGAAGCCACCCTAACAGTTTATTACCTGTTAATAATAGGCGACTTCATTAACCTTAAATGGCTCAAATTTGGTTAGCCGAATTATTGACCGCCTAATTCATTAACTAAGTGCAAATGGTTTATTTTTAGTTTACCACAACTTGTTTTCTTTGATTTTTAATAGCCCCAATTTGAGCAAGCTTGCTTTGTCCTCATTCATCTGCTTCGTTGAAAAAAACTCGAAATAGGACCAATTCCATCATTTTTCCTGCCTGGCAGTAAAACGAGGAATTCCGAATGAATAATCCGGTTGAATCCAAAATCAATTCTACTTGCTTTCGGATAGCGCACTAAACACTAATCTTCGAATAAATGACAAAGCAGGTGATTTAATAGCAAAACCTCTCTGGAACCTTCATGATAGTTTATGATTCGACCAACACATCCTAAACCTTTAAAAACCTAGCCGAAACTTTTTCGGCCTTTTTGCTTTCCCGATAGTCATAAAAACCTTCCCCGGATTTTACCCCTAATTTCCCGGCAGTTACCATATTGACCAATAATGGACAAGGCGCAAATTTGGGTTTTCCAAGCCCCTCATGCATCACCCGAAGAATGGCCAGACAAACATCCAGCCCAATAAAATCCGCTAGTTGCAAAGGCCCCATCGGATGTGCCATCCCCAATTTCATTACCGTATCAATCTCTTCCACCCCTGCGACTCCTTCAAATAAAGACTCAATGGCCTCATTAATCATAGGCATAAGAATTCGATTTGCTACAAATCCCGGGTAGTCATTCACCTCCACCGCTACTTTTCCCAGCTGTTGGGCAACTTGCATAATTTGTGCGCAAACTTCATCAGAGGTAGAATATCCCCGAATAACTTCCACTAACTTCATTAAGGGAACCGGATTCATAAAATGCATTCCAATAACCCGCTCGGGATTTCGAACACTGGCGGCCAATTTGGTGATAGAAATAGAAGAGGTATTGGTCGCTAAAATCGTCTCCGGATCACAATATTGTGATAAAGACTCAAAAATTCTGGTTTTAAGATGCTCACTCTCCGAAACCGCCTCCACTACTATTGACGCTTTGACTACTGCCGCTTCCAAAGCCGTAAATTTATGTATTCGGGCAAGGGTTTGATCCTTATCCTCTTCGGTAATTTTATCCTTAGCGATCAGTCGATCCAAATTTTTTGAGATGGTCAAGGTTCCACGTTCCAGCACCGAAGGGTCTAAATCAACCAAATTGACTTCAAAGCCACTTTGAGCAAAAACATGAGCGATACCATTGCCCATTGTTCCTGCCCCAATTACTGCGATTAATTGCATATGTTTTGATTTTGGGTTTATACTAGAATTTAATAAAAAACCTTCAAAAGTTACCAATGCCACCCTTTCATGTTTCACCCATAATTATATTGATTCATCATTATAATCCGTTATTAACCCCATCATTCGCGCTCTTCTCAAAAAAAATCCATCCAAAAAGCAAAAAAAACAAATATTTTTTGACACACATTTCTGATTAAACAGTTTGTAATAAAAGGATAATTAGTTTGTTACCCAACATTGCCTATGAGACTCGATAATTTACTTTTTTTTGGCATTCAAGATAGTACCGCCTTTGATCAAAAGGATAAAATTCAAATTTCAAATTTTGTCGCTGTATTTTTGGCGGCCATCATCCTCCTGTATTCATTTATCTTTTGGAAACTGGAATATTCAGCCCCCATCCCATTTGGCAGAATCTGTATTATTTTTGCCAGCCTATTGGCTTTAACCCCAATACTAAACTATAAAAAGCGATATATACCCGCAAGACTCAATCTTATATTGCTTTCCAGTATTTCCATCTGGCTTTTCAGTGTTTACCTGGGTTTTGATTCCCATATTTTCCTTTACTTTTTTTCCCTCATGATTCTGCCCCTCCTGCTGTTTACTTACGAACAACGGTCTTATATTTTCCTTTCCTATTTTATCATTTTCACCCTGCTCATTGCGGATGTGGGCTATAAGATGCATGACCAAAAAATCCTGCAAGATCAAACGATGTCCTGGCTGGCCATTTCCAATATCGTGACCGTTTTTATTTTCATTTGCGTTTATAATTACCTTTTCCTCAAACAAAAACAAAAGCAGGATGAATATCGAAACGCCAAAAATGAGGAACTGGAAAAACTACTGAAAGAAAAAGAGGCCAATGCCGAAATTTTGCTTAAGGCTAAAGAGGCGGCTGAATCCGTATCTAAATCCAAGGAGAATTTCTTATCATCGATGAGTCATGAATTGAGAACACCTTTAAATGCTGTCATTGGAATTACCAATCTGCTTATTACTTCTGACCCAAAAGAAGAGCAAATTGAGAACCTCAATATTATGAAATTCTCAGCGGATAACCTGTTGTCGCTGATCAATGACATTTTGGATTACAATAAAATATCTGCAGGTAAACTAGAAATAGAATCGATCCCATTTGATTTAATTGAACATGTCAAAAATCTCAAAGAGGCCAATTCATTTAAAGCCAAAGAAAAAGAAAATACCATCAAATTATTGATTGATCCTTCTATTCCAAAACTGGTAAAAGGCGATCCAACACGTCTTGCTCAAATCTTGAACAACCTCATTAGTAATGGCATAAAATTTACAGATAAAGGAAAAATCGAAATCAGAATTTATAAAGAAGGTGGCTCGGATAATAACCGCATCTGTTTTGAAGTTGAAGACAACGGCATCGGTATCAAAAAAGAAAACCAAACAAAAATATTCAAAGATTTTGAACAGGAAGAGTCTTCTACCAGCCGTAAGTTTGGAGGGACGGGACTAGGGCTCTCCATTACCAAAAAACTTCTGCAATTAATGGATTCCGACATTCGGGTAAAAAGTGAATTTGGACAGGGCTCCAATTTCTATTTCACTTTAAATATGGAACCTGTGGCCGAAATAGATGAACCTTTTGAAGTCAAAGAAAACAGAGCAGATCACAACCAACTCAAAAATAAAAAAGTGCTTTTAGTAGAAGATAACCCCTTCAATATTAAAGTAGCGGAACAATTCCTCAAGAAATGGGAATTAGATTATGATTTGGCTGAAAATGGAGAAGAGGCAGTCCATAAGGTAAAGGAAAATTCCTATGACCTTATTTTGATGGATCTTCAGATGCCGGTGATGGATGGCTACACTGCCACTGAAAAAATCAGAACTTTTGACTCAAAAACCCCCATTTTGGCCTTAACCGCCTCTGCATTAATTGAAGTAAAGCAAAAGGTTAAAAAAGCTGGTATGAATGGATCGGTCACCAAACCATTTGTCCCTCAGGAACTAAGAGAAGAACTAATCCAAATCTTAGCGCCTTCCTGACAAAAAGTAATGCCGGTTTCAATACCTCCAAAGAAAATTTAGCCCGAATTATTCACTTCCAAATTTACTAAAGCCAATCTGTTGCAGAAGTTTTTCTTTGATTATAAATAGCCCAAATTAGGGTATGCTTGCTTTCTTACCATTCACCTGTTTCATTGAAAAAAACTCGAAATAGGAAAAATTCCGTCATTTTTCCCGCCATGTAGCTACAGGAGGATTGGAGCATGATTAATCCGGCTTAGATCCTTGAATTTTCCCTGTTTTTTTAACCTATTGCTCCACAGCAGTACTTTATCTTCCCTGTTGCAAAGAAGTTTTGGGAAGAATGCTGCCTTTATCGGCCTTCAAGCATCCAGAAAAAATTCAAATTGCCATTGCAAGGCTTTATTGAAGCAAAACCAAATCATTACCTTTGGGGAAAGACAAAATTTTATGGCAAGCACCCAACCTAAAGATCAAATGCATTTCTGCCCCAAATGTGGTGGTAGAAGCTTTCCTTTCGAAGGGAAAAAATTTCAATGCGATTCCTGTGATTTCACGCTTTACATTAACTCCTCCTGCGCTGTCGCAGCATTGATTCTCAATGAAAAAGGCGAATTACTTTTGAGTAGGAGAAAATTTGCCCCCCTTGAAGGCACTTTAGATTTACCCGGAGGATTCGTAGATCCGATGGAATCTGCTGAAGAGGCCATCCGTCGAGAAATTAAGGAAGAACTCAATTTAGAAATTGTAAAACTGGACTTTTTCTGCTCTGTTCCCAACGAATACATTTTCAAAGGTTTAAGTTATTACACCACCGACATTACCTTTATTTGCAAAGTCGACTCCTTCACCAATATGCATGTCATGGATGATATTTCTGAAGCCTTATTTATTCAACCCTTAGAAATAGATTTAAAGGAGGTAGGCGCTATTTCCATGAAAAAAATCATTCAGCAATTTCAGCAACACTATATCACTGAATTACAGTAATTTAATTCCCTAAAATTAGCTTATGGCCTAATTATTGTTCTATAGCATAACGTTGGCAGTAAAACGAAATTGTTTTTTTACCCAATGAATTTTTGATCAAAAATGGTCATTGTTTACGCGCTAAAAGATTTTTCAACAAATATTTTTTTGTTGGGTAGCCGCTTCCTTAATTTTAGGAAGCGGTTTTATTTTTTATCCCATTATCTATGTATAAAACAATACCAGTAGCCACCAGCTATTATGAGCATCAGAAAGGGGCTCCAGTTTTCAGCTTACCTCAAAATGCCAAACTGCATTTATGGCAGCCCGATATTGAAGCATATTTGAACGTATACCGTAGCATAGGTGAGCCCTGGGGTTGGACGGGAAGAATTTTAATGCCACAAGAAGAATTAAAAGCCATTTTACAAGACGAAAACAATTTTCTTTTTCAATTAAGCTTGGGGGGTAATTTTGCCGGCTTTGCTGAATTTCAACAAGTAGCCACCGATTTCGAATTAGTTTATTTTGGGTTGCACCCTAGCTTTATCGGCAAAGGCTTAGGAAAAGGGTTCTTATCAACCGCCTGTCAAATGGCTTATAAAGCTGGTGCATCACGCATTTGGTTACATACTTGCGAATTTGACCACCCTAATGCGGCTGAAAATTACCAAAAAGCCGGCTTTGAAAAGTACCACAGTGAAATTTGCCACGAGCCTTATGATGAAGATTTTTTAGAAAAATTTAAGCGGCAATTTCCGCGGATAGACTTTACGTACGAAAAGCAATAAGTTAAGCCTTGAGCGAAACCCGGGCAAAATAATAAGGGTTAATAAACATATACCCATTATCAAGCCCATGAAAAAAATCTATCTCTCCTTCTTATTTTTCATTGGATTTTTTTTCTGCTTTCCTCCTGAAAATAAGCTCGTCGCCAATGAGGTTTACCCCGATTACCTTCCTTCAGATAAACAGATTTTTGTTTTTCAAAAAAAGGTCATTATCATCGATCATCGTGACCAATTGGTATTCAATGGTAAGGTGAAAGAAATGACAACCATGATGATCCTTCTGTATAGAGAAAGTGATTACTTAACAACGATAGATGGTGTTGATTATCATTGTTTCTCCAATTAATGGAATATAAAGCGGATAATCTAAATCCGCTTTTTTATTTATTAACCATTCTTTTTGCTCATGAAACGCTCAGAATTACCGTAAATAACCCTAAAGAGCATCTTTATCTGACAAAATTCGCAAAGAAAATCTGAGGGGTTGTTGAAGCAATACCCGATTATTTAGAGGGAATCACGTGGCTATTGTTTAGAAATTATCCAAAATCGCTTCTAATAATTCGAATTTGCCGCCAGTTGGTGTACTTATAAGCACGCTCTTAACCCAAATAATATACCGATAGATTCAGACAAGTAGCCTATATAACTTTATTTCAACTTGTTAAAATTGATTTTACCGATTTTCATTTAGTCCCAATTTGGGTAGGCTTGCTTTCTCCTCATTCTTCCGCCTTCCTGGAAAAAACGAAATAGGTGAAATTCCCGCATTTATTCCGGCTTGCAGCTATACGAAAATTTAAGTAAGAATAATCGGGTTTCATCAATCCCCTCTGAAAATCACCCCGGTACTATCAATATTACCCAGCGTAAAATTGCCTAAAGCTTCCGGACTCCAATTATTGATTGGATTATAGGGCACTCCCGAACCCGGATTTAAATTTAAAATCTCCACCAAGCCAACATAGTAATCATAGGCAACCTGCTCTATAGCAATTAATTCCACCCGAACTGTATCATTTGGTAATAAATCCTCAATAGCCAGATTAAATGGAATCTGACGGCCATCGAATACCTGATCATCCGTTACCCTGAAGCCAATAAGTTCCTCCTCGTTGTGGTAAAATTTTACCCGATAATAATTCTCCACACCCCCGGGATCCGTAAAGAAAATAACCGCTTCCTTTTTAGGTTCCTGCCCGGGAAATACAATTTCCTCATCCCGAATTATCAGACTGTCAATCGTCACTTTGGAGGGCATCTCAGCCGCTGTATTGAAAGTCTTTCCCTGATGCATGACCTGTATGGTATATTGCTTACCGGCTTCTCCTTTTAAGAACCGACCTGCATAGCGGCCGGAGTCTAGCTCCTGCAAAATCTCACTTTCCCCATTTTGTCCTGCTATCATTATTTGTGCACCTTCAACAAAATTGAAGGAAGAGGCATTAAATGCACCTGATAGCGTTACTTGCATATAAGCGGTATCTCCTTCATGGAAATGGCCATCAAGTACATACAATTGGTCCGAGGTTCGTAACGGAAGATCAATAACCTGTTCACAGGAGGCCAACAGGCCGCAAAAAAACATGATCAAATAATACCTTTTCATCAGAATTTAAAATTATAAGTGATGGCAGGAACAAAAGAAAAAAGGGAAGTTTGAATGGCATCCACCTGTTCCGGATTGTCCTCATTTTCTTCAAATCGAATAAAAAAAGCATTGTACCGACCATACATATTATAGACTGAAAAATTCCAGGAAGACTCAAATTTTTTAGTTTTTTTGCCTTGCAGGGTCGCACCAAAATCCATTCGATGATAAGAAGGCATACGGTAACCATTACGCTCGGAATAAACGGAAATTCTTCTATCCTCAACTTTATATTGCCCTGTGGGAAAAGTTACGGCATCGCCTGTATTGTATACCCAGGTGGCCGATAACTCCCAGCGGTCATTTACTTTATACATCCCCACCAAAGAAATATCGTGTCGTCTGTCCTGCCGGGCGGAAAAAGGTTCCCCATTATTAATCTCCTCAAAAACCCTCCGCGTGGTTGACAAGGTGTAGCCTACCCAACCATTAAATCGACCATATCTTTTCTTTAAAAAAAATTCCATCCCATAGGCATAACCTTTTCCAAATACCAGTTGAGACTCCAAATAAGGATTTAATAAAATTTCTGCTCCATTCTTATAATCTATTTGGTTATCCAAATTCTTATAATAGACTTCTATGGAAGATTCATATTTATTATCATTGAAATTACGGAAATACCCCAAGGCTACCTGATCGGCAATCTCCGGTTTTACAATTGGGGTCGTTGGAATCCATACATCCGTGGGAGAACCCGCTGAGGAATTACTCAACAAATGAAGGTATTGATAGGTACGATTATAAGATACCTTCAATGAGCTTTTTTTATTGATCACGAAATTGGCATTAAACCGAGGTTCCCAACCGACCTGTGTATTATAGAAAGTTCCTGATCCATAAGTCACCGAATCAAAGGGAACTTCCTGACCCGATTCAAATTGGTACTCCGTCATTTCTCCTACATTAGAAAAAGTAGACATTCTCAGGCCATAAGTGAGCTGCAGCCGTTCCCCTAATTTTTGTTCATAGGAAACATAAGTACCGGTTTCCACCGCCACTCTTCCCGGGACAATGATTGCATTAAAATTGATATTACCACCCGTCGGGGTTAAAGTTCCTGGAGTAAAATCATGTCGAATAATATTAAAGCCAAACTTGAGCTGATTATTATTGGATAGTGCCAAATTGAAATCTTGCTTAAAGTTCCAATCCTGAATACCGGCCGTAATATCAAAGGGAGTAGAACCCGAAGTCAAACCAATGTTATAAGTGTAGTCTGAAAAAATGATAGAGGTATTGGAGAAAAATCGATCTGAAAACAGGTGGTTCCAACGAAGGGTGCCTGTCCCATTTCCCCAATCCAAACCAAAAATACCGCTACTTTCAAAGACATCTCTGCCAAAATACCCACTCAGATAAAGCCGATCTCTCTCCCCGATCCGATAATTTAGTTTAGCGTTCAAATCATAAAAATAAAGCTTGGAATCTTTCAATGCCGGATCTGAACTCAACTTTAAAAACAGGTCCGCATACGTTCTTCGTCCGGATACAATAAATGATCCCCGATTTTTTTTAAGCGGTCCCTCCAACGTTAATCTGGAAGAAATTAATCCAATACCACCTTCTGCCCCAAATTTTCGATCATTCCCATTATTCATTTTCACATCCAAAACAGAGGAAAGTCTTCCCCCATATTCCGCGGGGATACCGGATTTATATAATTTCAAACTTTTTACCGCATCAGAATTAAAGACGGAAAAAAAACCTAATAAATGAGAGGCATTGTAGACCGGAGCTTCATCCAAAATGATCAAATTTTGATCTGAACTTCCTCCTCTCACATAAAATCCGGTATTGCCCTCCCCGGTAGAGGAAACCCCCGGCATTAATTGTAAAGTCTTTAATATATCCTTTTCTCCAAAAAGCACCGGAATGGTCTCAATACTTTTGGGGGAAAGGGAGACCACGCTCATTTCGTTTTTAACCACATTGGCATTCGCCGCTTCTCCGGAAATTACCACTTCCTCAAGCGTTTTAGTTTCCAGGGGTAGCTCCACACTTAGCCGCTCGTTCTTTTGTAAAGAGATCTTCTTTTCCAGCGTCTGATAGCCCAGAAACTGAAATAAGAGCACATGGTCACCCGCAGGTAGGGAAATAGTGTAAAAACCATAAGCATTGGTATTAACACCGATGGTCGTTCCTTTAACGACTACATTCGCAAAAGGCAATTCTTCCCCTGTAGCAGAGTCTCTCAAATACCCGCTTAGGGAGAAATTTTGCGCCGACAAACTTAGCGTCCCAAGGGAAAACAAGAGCGTAATAAATGTTTTCAGGGAATTCATATTTTTATAATAGGTTAAAGTCTAATAAGCGAATAATCTAAGCAAACTGTTGCACAAAACCGGAAAGATTAGAATATGATTAGGTTAAACTTTATAGATGGTGAGATAGACAGACAATAGGTCTATTTTTTCTTTAGCACCATGAGGCTGCCCAACAAATAAGTCCTAACCCCTTATTCTTAAGAAGATTCCCTATCTTTGAACAATGAATGCAACACAAACAGCTCAAAGCCTTTCTTTTGAAGAGATCGTCAGAAGTCGGCGTGCCATGCGGCGATTTGACCAGGAGGCCAACTGGGACCCTAAAGTCATTGACAAATGCCTGGATTTAGCCATTCAGGCTCCGAACAGTTCCAATATGCAGTTGTGGCAATTTATCAGGATAACAAAAGCCGAAGCCATTCAGGAAATGTCTCGTCTTTGTATGGGACAGGGTTCTGCCGCAAATGCCAAAGAAATTATTGTCTTTGTGGCACGACCAGATTGGTGGAAAAAACATGCCCAGTTCAATATCTCCAAAATTAAAGCGCAAGAGAGTAATCCTAAAAAACTGAAACGTGCATTAGAATACTATGAAAAGTATGTCCCTTTTTTTTATAATCAGGACAGCATGGGAATTTTAGGTTTTTTCAAAAAAATCCTTGTGAATTTTATGGGCATTAAAAAACCTATGATGCGAGAGGCGGGAAGAACGGATATTCGCATTTCCATTCACAAAAGCGTCGCTTTAGCCGCAATGACTTTCATGTATGCCTTAAAAGGAGAAGGCCTTGACAGTTGCCCTCTGGAGGGATTTGATAGTAAGCGGGTGAAAAAATTCCTTAATCTTCCGTCAAAAGCAGAAATTAACATGGTGATCCCATGCGGAAAGGGAATTCCTGAAGGTATTTACTCTCCAAAAAATAGAATTCCACTGGAGGAAATTTCTCAAAAATTATAAAAAAATGGGAAAGAAAAAAGGTGACCTATATTGGCCACCCTTTTCTTTTTCAATTCAAAAAAGCCTATTCCGCTTCCTCCTCTTCCTCCTCCTCGGGATCAGCGGCGAATATTGTGAAATTCTTTTCAGATGGCGTGGAGCTTTCTATAAAAACCAGTGTAACACTGGCGCCATCCTCTTTTAAACCAAAATCCGCCAAATTACCACTAAAGCTTCCTTTTCCATCCGATATGGTAATGGCCGTATTTTCAAAGGTCCCCTGAGCAGAAGGCAATGGAACCACTTCCATGGAAGACACCGAAGCCGCATTTGGACCGGAAACCTCTACATTTACCGTGAAGGTATCATCCGTGGTCAATACCGATAACCCAAATGGCTCAAACCCTCCCCCATCCGGAAAAGCAATGATAACACCGGGCCTGGATAAGGTCCCCGTTCCTTCAAAATATTCCTCAGCATCACAGGACATCAGAAAAAGTACTGCCAGCGAGAGTATCATTATACTGAATTTCTTCATGGTCTTTTTCATTTAAAGTTTACTCCCAATCCAATTCAGGGACCAAAGGAGGGCCTGATGGATTATTGGCATCAAAGTTTTCTTTATTGAACAATTGCTCATTGATAGGATATGGCCATCGGTTTGGAATTTCACCACCGGACTGCTCCTGACTGGCTCCCTGCGCAGGAGAAAGAGCAGGAAATCCGGTCCTTCTCAAATCATTAAAGGTCTCCGTTTGGTAAAACAAAGCCACATATTTTTGAAGGATTAAGCCCTCCAAATCCGATACGGATGCTACCTGAGCATCAACAAAAGCATCATTTGCAACACCGGTAACGACTTCCACTGAAGAACGAATGGCTTCCCTCAATGGGGTTTGATAATCTCCACCTTGCCTCAACAATACCTCTGCCTCAATGAATTTTACCTCAGCATAGGATATGAAAGGCACTGTTGCACTTCGACTATTATAAAAAGGCCCGGCCTCAGAGCCATCGGCGTCATCACCGGCAGGCACTCCCACAAACTCTCCTGTATCCCCAAATTCTGCCACGAAGAAAGGTAAACGAGGATCATTATTGGCCTTCATCAAGTCCACAAAGAATTTCCCCATCCGGGTATCTCCCCTTTGATCGATAAACTGGAAGAGGGGATGTGATTCCGTTGGAGAATCAGAAAAAGAAGCAAAAGTCAACTCCTCCTCCTCTGAGGAGAAAGCATTTTGAGCAGCTGACAAGGCATTGGTTAAATCACCACGGTGCAGATAATAGCGGGCATCCAAAGCAAAAGCAGCTTTTATCCAGGAATCAGTCACTCCGCCATAGAAGTAATCCTCTCCACCAATGGGAATTTCAGTTTCAACGCCCAAGGAATCTCTGGCAGAGGCTAAAAGCTGATGGATTTCATTGTAGATGTCATTACGGGAATCATACGCCGGGGCTAAATTATCTATTCCCAAAGCGGCCTCTGAACTAGGTACGTTTCCCCACAAATCAGAAGCAACCCCTATCATATTAGCCTTCAGAATACTTCCCACTGCTCCATAATGGGGTGCATTGGTCTCAGCGGCCAAGTCTATCATTACTTTAAGGTCACGAAAGGCACCGCGGTACATCTGATTCCATGCAGAATTCACGTCAGTACTGGTAAAATTATACCTCCCAATAACTAAATGCTGCCTGGAGACACCATTCAAATGCTGGGTAAACATCGCATTATAGCGGGCCATATCCCCGCCATAAAGGTAGGCTTGCCTTACCTCAATGGTCGGCAAAAGTGCCTGTACCGGTACTGCATCCGGGTTCGCCGGGTCCACGTTGAGGTCTCCGAAATCACAGGAGGACACCCAACCCAAAGATACCAGCAGCACCAGGGACTGAATTATATTTTTAAATTTCATTTTCATAAGGTTTAGCTTAAAAATGTTGACCACATTAGAAGGTCAAAGTCAATGAAGCTGTATAAGACTTGGTATTTGGGTTGACGAAATATTCCAAACCCACTGCATTTTGCGAAAGTCCGTTACCACCTGTACCGGTAAGGTTCGCTTCCGGATCAATACCATCATAGGTGGTGGTTAACCATAGGTTTCGGCCCGTGAAGGTTAAGTTCAAGCCGGAAAGACCAATTTTAGAGATCATGGGTTTTGGAAAGTCATAACCAAGGGAAAGTTCTCTTAGACGAACCCATGTTGTTTCCTCCACAAAATGTTCATCAACTGAACCAAATCCACCTCCATTACCCTGGTACCAATTTTGATCCAGGACAACTTGTTTGGTGTTTGGCTGGCCGGTTTCAGTCACCCCATTAAACACCACGGTTTCTCCACGACCTTCGGTCAATTCAGACATTCCGAAAAAGGTCAATGCTCCTTTGGTACCATTCCACATATCTCCACCCTGGCGGAAATCGAATAAGAAATTTAAGGATACGCCCTTCCAACTAATCGTATTTCTCCAGCCGGCAGTAAAATCAGGAATCGGGTCACCAATAATACCTTGATCAGGTGCTGCCAATGGGAATCCATCATCACCAATAATCATCTGACCGGCTTCATTTCTCTGGAAAACCCCACCACGGAGTACCCCGTAAGGCTGACCTGCTTCCACATAGGAACCTGTTCCGGTGAACCCACCCAGCTGCACGTTGGTCAATCCTGGCGCAAGGGAATTCACGGTATTTTCGTAGGTGGTAAAATTCACATTGGTATTCCAATACCAGTCTGTTGAGCGAATAATATCAGCATCGAAAGTGATCTCCCAACCCGTAGACTCGATTTCTCCCCCATTAATAATAGTAGAACCAAAACCTGTGGCAGAGGAAAGCTGCGCATTCACAATTTGGTCTGAGGTAATGGTATTGTACCAGGTGACATCAAATCCAAAGCGATTTTCCAGAAACTTCATTCCTAAACCAAGCTCCCAGGTAGATTGGGTCTCCGGTTTGATATCATCATTTCCCAAACCATTTTGTTGGGTAAAACCATTCACCCCACCAAATGGGAAACCTACACCATTGGTCCAGCCATCCGAGATCTGGTTAGTGGTACCATCCAATGCGGCCCCCTGAAAATAATTTTGGGTGGCATAAATTGGCGCATCACGCTTCACCTGACCCCAGCTTGAACGGAACTGCCCAAAACTGATGGCGTCTACATCCAACAGCTCGGAGAAAACAAAGCTCAGACTAAAGGTAGGCTGAAAAAAGCTATTATTTTTCTTTGGCAAAGAACTCGACCAGTCATTACGCCCGGTGGTGTTCAGGAACAAAAGATCCTTAAATGCAAGTTGGGCATCATAATATACCCCGTGTCGACGAAGACGATTCGTATTATCGGTGGAGAACACCGTAGCCGCATTGGAAATGTTGTCAAAGTTCGGCAATGACAAATCATCTCCCTGCACGAATAAGGATCGGTTCCGGGTGTTAAAGTAATTATACCCTACGATTAATTGACCACTCAGCGTAGAGGTTAAATCCTGACTTAAGGTAGCCAAAAGATCCGCGGTTAAATCCTGGTTGGTGATTCTTCTTTCGTAAATCTGGCCTGCAGTAAAACCTCTTGAATTAATTTCGGCATGCTGAGACCTTTCATCAGAATAGAAGTCGTTACCCACACGACCAACAATGGTTACCCAATCAGCTGGTGCATAATCAGCCTGCAACATCGCAATTACCCGATTCACTTCATCATGGAAAGGAATATTGTTGATTACCCAGAAAGGATTATCATATCCCCCACCTCCACGGTAATTTCGCTGACTGCCATCAGGAAATTCATAAGCGGAAATTTCATTAACCGCATCACTTCCAAAACCATTTGAATTATCAAAGGAAGGTGTCGTTCTGATCAATCCCAGCATAATACCGGAAAGGTTTGATCCTTGCTGCACTCTTCGAGAATTGGAATTAGTATAGGTGACAGTGGTCGCTAATTTAAATTGATCAGAGAAACGATGATCGGCAGAAATTTTACCCGTTAAACGCTGATAATTTGACAATGGAATCACGCCTTCGTCTCGGGTAAAACCAACAGAAGCGAAGTAAGTAGAACGATCCGTACCTCCACTCAAGCTCAAATAGGTGTCATTGGTAAATCCTGTTCCGAAAACATCATCAACATTATCATAAGCACGCATGGGGGTAAAATCCAATCCCTGGGCCTCTGCATCGGCACGGGTGAAAACCGCTCCATTTTTATCATATTGATTTTCAATGGAAGGTACCCAAACCAAATCAGATATCCTCGGACCCCAGGAGCCGGACTGTCCAGTTTCAGGCCCCTGATACACCCCTGCAGAACCTTGGGCAAATTCATCATTCAAATCATGCATCTTATTGATTTGACTCCAGGTATTCGTTTGTCGAACTGTCAAACGCATCTTCTGATTAACATCCCCTTTTTTGGTGGTAATAATAATCGCTCCGTTAGCAGCACGCATACCATACAGGGCGGTAGCAGCTGTACCTTTCAATACGGTCAGGGATTCTACATCATCCGGATTAATATCAACCATACGGTTAGAGTTGGCAACCCCTCCGGTAGCATCTCCACCGGTTCCGCCATCGCCTGAACCGGCTCCACCGGTAACTGAGTTATCGACCGGAATACCATCAATAACAAAAAGTGGAGAGTTATCACCAGTAATAGAGGTGTTTCCCCGAATACGAATGGTGGAACCCGCACCCGGAGTACCAGCGTTTTGGGTCACATTCACCCCGGCGACTTTGGCATTTAAGCCCTGTACTAAATTCGACTCACGCGAAGAAACCAAATCACTGGCTTTAACTTCTTCCACCGCATAGCCCAGGCGTTTTTTATCCCGCTCAATACCCACGGCCGTTACCACTACCTCGGTGAGTTGTTTGATATCCGCTGTCATAGTCATATTAATCTGACTTTGAGATCCGATACGAACCTCTTCGGTAGCCAAACCAATAAAGCGGAAAATTAATACTCCTCCGGCATCCGGGACGCTGATAGAGTATTCCCCATTAATATCTGTGACTGTACCTGTTGACGCTCCCTTCAACAAGACATTCACCCCCGGGATTGGGTCTCCCGAGTCGCGCGCTGTCACTGTTCCCCTTACCGTCCGGTCCTGAGCCCAGGCGGTAGAAACAGCTAGCATGCAAATGAAAATTAAGAGTAATTTTTTAGGCATTTAGTTTGCTCATAAGGTTTAATACTCTCAATAACCACCTCCGGAAGCCAAACTTATCCCCCCTCTAATTTTTGTGGATTAACCCCTTAGGACAATTCACAAAATTGGAAAAAAAGGGCATTCATAATAATAACCTTACATGCTTATTACATCATTTAGGTGCAATAAAAAATTTTCTGAATACTAGGGATGTCTGTAATCCTATATAAAATTCAATTTTGAACGATTATTTGTATATAATTGGAATTGCAATCATTCAATATCTAACAATGTAAGTTTTCTCTTTTTTTTACATTATTTTTCAAAAACAAAATTTCTGACTCCCTAAAAATAAGGCCATAAATCCCCAAAAAATCCCTAAGCATTTTCGTTGGTCAACTTTCTTAAGGCTTAGTCCAAAAATGAGCAAAAAAAAAGGCTGTTTAGAACTAAACAGCCTTGTGCAGAGAGGAAGGGATTCGAACCCTCGAGGGCGTGAACCCAACACGCTTTCCAGGCGTGCGCCTTAAACCGCTCGGCCACCTCTCTAAGAATAATAATAAATGTCAAATTATGTGCACGGGAGGTAGGACTCGAACCCACAGCCAATGGTTTTGGAGACCACTACTCTACCAATTGAGCTACACCCGTGTAAATATACAAAAATCCTTTTGATTTTTGCTTTGATGATGGTGGGCCCTACTGGATTCGAACCAGTGACCCCCTGCTTGTAAGGCAGGTGCTCTGAACCAACTGAGCTAAGAGCCCGGAATGGCACGGGAGGTAGGACTCGAACCCACAGCCAATGGTTTTGGAGACCACTACTCTACCAATTGAGCTACACCCGTGTATATCCAGCAGAGAGGAAGGGATTCGAACCCTCGAGGGCGTGAACCCAACACGCTTTCCAGGCGTGCGCCTTAAACCGCTCGGCCACCTCTCTGTAAAATATCATCAAAAATAATTATGTGCACGGGAGGTAGGACTCGAACCCACAGCCAATGGTTTTGGAGACCACTACTCTACCAATTGAGCTACACCCGTTCATCATTTTAAAAGGAGAAAACCCCTCTCGTGCTTTCCTACGGGCGTTTCCCGTAATGCGATGCAAACATAGGGACTTCTTTTGTAACGACAAAATCCCCGAAATCATTTTTTTTACCCGAGAGGCCGGAACAAGCGCTAAGCTTCATTTAAAGAAGTGAAAGCCACCAACTTTAACAGACTGAAAAAAAATAAAAAAAA
This sequence comes from Persicobacter diffluens, assembly GCF_036244895.1. NCBI lineage: Bacteria > Pseudomonadati > Bacteroidota > Cytophagia > Cytophagales > Persicobacteraceae > Persicobacter > Persicobacter diffluens. The sequence continues at coordinate 1,464,858 of NZ_BQKE01000001.1, read as the reverse complement.
TTCCATGGGAAAACGGTTTGGTTTTTGATTAAAAGCATAAAATATGGGTTTTTTACCCACAAACTTAAAAGGTTGTTTGGTGATTTTGTAATATTGCATTACGATTTGATCATAAATACAAAAAAACAAAATCTTCCTTTGCTTTAATCAAAGGAAGCACATTTGAGGATGAATTCATTACGGAAAGACACATTAATTGCTGGATTGGCGCTTTTCGCCATGTTTTTTGGTGCGGGAAATTTAATATTTCCTCCATCTATCGGTTTTACTTCAGGCACTGCCTGGCTTCCTAGTTTGTTAGGTTTTTTAATTACAGGCGTTGGATTGATTCTGCTCGGTATTATTAGTGTAGCAAAATCAGGAGGAACCGTAGATACATTTTCCGAAAGAGTAGCGCCCTGGTTCGGGAAATTTCTAGGTACGCTAATTATTCTGGCTATTGGACCGATGCTAGCAATTCCAAGAACGGGTGCGGTAACTTATGAATTAGCTTTTCAGCCCCATTTTGATGTTCCGGCATGGCTTGTCACCGCTGGATTCTTTTTAATTACCTTAATTTTCTCCATCAAACCTCAGGGAATTATTGATCGCATTGGTCAGATATTGGCGCCGGTCCTCGTATTTGTGATGACTGTAATTGTGGTCATCGGTATTTTTGACCCTGTTGGGAGTCCGGCAGAAAAAGGACTGGAGAGTGCATTTGCACAGGGTTTTACTGATGGCTACCAAACCATGGATGTATTGGCAGCCATTCTTTTCGGTGGATTAACCTTCGCTGGCCTTAAATCAAAAGGATACTCCAAATTCAGCGACCAATTGTCTATCACCATTAAAGCTGGTTTGATCGCGGCAAGCGGCCTGACCTTTATTTACGGGGGGCTGCTTTACATTGGCGCCACTTTCTCGGGGGCGGACCTTCCGGCAGATATAGCGACCTCCCAATTGCTTTTATCTATTATCGAAAGTATCCTTGGCCAGGCAGGTCTTATCCTTTTAGGGATAGCGATTACCTTTGCCTGTCTCACCACTTCGGTAGGACTTTCCGCTACGGTGGGCGAATTTTTCCATAAACTTTCCGGTGGGAAAATTCCATACAGTGCGTTAATCGTAGCGACCTGTTTATTCAGTTGGTACTTCTCCATTCAGGGGGTAGACAGCTTAATAAAGGTAGCAGTGCCAGTACTATCTATCCTGTATCCGGTAACCATTGCGTTAATCTTCCTTAATTTACTAGGTGACTTCCTGCCAGACTGGGCATTTAAAGTAGTTACTTTCAGCACCCTGCTTCAAAGTACGCTTTCTCAAATTTCATTTGGTGAAGAGTTCCAATTTGTGGGTTCGATTATTTCCGACACCCTTCCAATGGTACTGTATCCCGGACTTGCCGTAATGGTCATTGCCCTTTCACTTTCTAAAAGGCAAAAAAACAAAACTGCGTTAGAGACAGAGTCCACAAAAATCCAGTAAGGATTATTCCTTTACATACATGCCCTTAATACTTCAAAATGGCAAAACTTTATAATAAAAATACGACAACAAGAGACACGATCATCCTCGGCTTTGCTTTCTTTGCGACTATGTTTGGCGCAGGGAACCTCATCTTTCCATTAGGATTGGGACATGCTTCGGGTTCCGACTGGACGACTGCGGCTTTAGGTTATTTATCCTCAGATGTCGGATTAACTATCCTGGGTGTAATCGCCATTTTCAAAGCAGGAGGCTCTTCCCTGAAAATGGGGGAAAAAGTTCATCCTAAATTTGGCCTCTTCATTGAGGGCATTATTATAATTTGTTTAGGCCCTTTGATTGCTATCCCCAGAAATGGAGCATTAACTTATGAATTGGTATTTCAAAATACGATCCCCGGCCTCAGCCCACTGATGTTTGCGGCCATCTACTTTTCCATCACTTTGTTTTTTGTGATTAAACCTACCGGGATTATGGAAAAGATTGGGAAGTATTTAGCCCCTACTTTAATTGGCTTAGTCGCCATTATCATTTTCAAGGGTGTATTTTTTCCGATTAATGAAATCGCAGAGCCTTCTCTGGAAGGGGACATTTTTCGAAAGGGGTTCCTGGAGGGCTACCAGACTATGGATGCCCTGGGAACAGTGTTCATGGGTGCTGTCCTGATTGCGGCGCTTCACGAAAAAGGGTATACCGACAAGAAAAAAATCATCAAAATTGGGGTAAATGCTGGATTGATTGCCGGTGGACTACTTGGTTTTGTTTATGGTGGAGTCCTTTTCCTTGCCTCGAATATGAGTGGCCAAATGCCTGCGGAAGCCAGCAGACCGGATTTATTAGCCAACCTCATTCAGCAAATCCTAGGAGCAGAAGGAAAGTTCATGATGGATATTGTCATTGCAGTTGCCTGTCTCTCTACTTCCATCGCCCTGACCGCCATCACAGGCAATTTCTTTGAGAAACATTCTAATGGGAAAATACCCTACAAACCGGTCGTAATCATTACCGTCATTATTTCCATCTTCCTGACCTCTATTGGCCTGGATAAAATAATTGTTTTTGCGGGCCCTATTCTAAGCATATTATACCCGGTAACCATTAGTCTGATTTTGCTTTATATTTTCGATAGATTCATTATATTTAATTGGATTTATCCGATAGCGATCTTTGGGGTATTAATTTACAGTATTCATGATACTTTAACCGGCATGGGCCTTATTCCAATTGACATTTTTGGAATACCAAGCTGGTTATGGATGGTGGTTTGCTTTTCTGCACTGTTATTGCCCATCAGGACATTCCGACAGCAGCTCGTTAAAAAATAACTTACAAGCACCATCCTTATGATGGTGCTTTTTTTTACCCGGGAATATTCGCTCATTTTTTAGTTATCATTAAAAGCTTTTTGATTATGGACGAATCGTATTTAAGACTAATCAGCATTCTGATTTTTGGGTTAATTTTAGTAGCCGTACTCCTTTATTTCTATCGAAAACAAAACGGTGGAGAAGATAAAAACACCATTCCCAAAGTACACCGAAATGATCCATGCCCCTGTGGTAGTGGAAAAAAGTATAAGCAGTGTTGCGGAAAATAATTCATTAAAAGGTCTTATTTAAAGACCTTTTATAATTTGTTTTTAATCTATCGCGCGATTTTATTTAAATCTCAAATATTCCCAATCCTAGCCCTTTACAAAAACCACCCCCTCCGTTCCTTATCCCTATTCGCTACATTTTTTTCAGGAAAAAAATCAAAACACCTTACTTTAATGTTATTTTAATCCATATTCCTGAAAAAAATTATCCCGTTACTATGTTAAAACATACACCTATTTTGACATGCTCCTATTTGACGAACCCTTTGCCCGTATTGAAATCAACCCCCGGCACAAAGCCATTGAACTAATTTGGAAAAGAGATTTTCATACATCTGAATACCATAAAACGGTAGAATTTGCTTTCCAGGCTTTAGCCAAGTATAAAGTTTCTCGTTGGATTTCCGATTTTAGGCTACTGGAACGTCAACCTCAAATAAAAAACGTCCACATTCCTTTGAATAAAAACAAATTAATCAAGATACCCACCATAGAAATGGTTTTTATAGCAGGAACTAAGCCTACTCATATAGAATATTGCGTCATGATCGCAGACCAGCTCGAAAGAACATTCCCAAACCTCACTATAAAAATCGTAAATCACAGAAGAAACGAAAACCGATGGTTCACGCATCTCTTTAGCCACTTCCATTCAATAGACTTCTAATACTGTAGTCGTTAATTATTCATAGAATTAGTTATATTCAGCATCAAACACTACAATATGACTATCTTTAAATCTAATAAAGCACATATTTCTTATAACCACTAACTCAAAGCAGTCGAACTCATATGGTTAAATAACTTTAATGAAAAAGATTATATAGAAATGATAAGAAAAGGTTATGAATTCTTGGGGAAACACAACCTCAGTCGTTGGATTACCGATTTCACTCCAATTGATCAGGCCCCTCAAACCTACTCCAATCACTTTCTAATTTATCAGAAATCTATAATTAAAAAATATGAGAAATTTGAATTAGTCTTTATCACAGGCGACAAACCACAATTTCAAACCTTTGGAGAAAACACGGCAAATATGTTGGGATCGAAAATCAGGAATATTGATGTAACAATTGCTGTAAACCGAAAAAACACTGACCAATGGTTTAGAAAAAGAGGCAGGAATTATATTTTTTAAAAGAAAATCACGGATTTGGCAAGTACTTCATTAAAATTTCTTTCACCAAATCATACTGGGTCCAGGGAATAAAATGATTCTCATTCTCCAGACTAATAACCTCCAGCCAATCCCCCTGATAAACCTCCTCCAGAAAAGCAACATTCTCAAAAGGCACCAGACTGTCCTTTTTCCCATGAATGACCGTGATGGGAACCCGCAAACTCCCCCATTGATTAGTCATTAATTCCAATTCCGATCGGTGATGAATTTTCTCCAAATTCGCCACTTTAAATGAACCTGGCAGCATCCACTTAAAAGGCGTCCAGTCCATCGGCTTATTGAACCAGAATACTTTTTCATGCGCAGGATCTAAAGCTGGCGCCAATAAAATTAACCGCTCTATGGGCAAATCCGGGAAATCCATCGCCAACTTACAGGCAATGGGTCCTCCATAAGAATGCCCAACTAAAAAAATACGATCATAATTTCCATGATCCATTATCAACTCCTTCACTCCTTTCGCCTGCTTACCAATGGAGGGCTCTGCCTTACCATAACCGGAGAAGCCATAGCCTTCTCGATCCAAGGTAATCAAAGTGGCCCTATTACTTAAAGCCTCTTCCTTCATATAGCTTAAAAAAGCGTCCAGAGACCCTGGCGCACCATGAATGAAGACTAATAGGTTTTGTGGAGAATTACCAATTTTCATATAATGTAAGGGATGCTCCCTATTAGAAGAAATACCAAAGACAGGCTGAGCGAGTTGCCCTTTAAAATCTTTCAATATTTTAGTTTCAGAAGTTCTCATTTTCATGCAAGAGGTGAAAATCAATGAAATGACAATAAATAGCACATTGAAAATAAACGAACTTACATTCCTTACCGATGATTTTTTACAAATAGTAAAGAAACCGATATAATTTTTCATAAATAAAGACGAATAAATCACATCACTACAACTTTTAAAAATGAAACAAAAATCAATTAATCACATAAGATAACTTAATGTAATTTAGGAATTTGGATCGGATGATTGTTTTTCAAACTGAATATGTAGACCTTATTTATAACACGGAATTCCAGGCGGTAGAGCTAATATGGAAAGATGTATTTACTACAGAGGAATACCAAAAAACCGTGGATGAGGCCCTGCGACTGATGCGCGTAAAAAAGCTGAGTCGATGGATCTCCGATTTAAGAGGGTTACCCAGCCCCCCGGATCATTCCCTGACATGGATTGGTCAACAGCGCTTTGAACGGGTCCGAAAAATCCCGGCTATGGAAGTCATTTTAATCACCGGCACCAAGGCCTCAATAATGATATATGGACAAAAGATGGCCGATATCTTAGACAAAAAGTTCCCAAACGCTCACATCCAATTGGAGATCAACAGAAAAAACGCTCACCTTTGGTTCCAGTCACCCTACCAAAACACCTATCGTCACCCCTCCTTGATATAAAGCGACAATATAGCTCCTCAACCCGCTACAGGCTTGCGTCGGCAAAGCCTTCTCCCGCAGTCAGAATACCTTCCTGCTAATTTTATTCTCCGCCAAAAAGTTCTATTTTTACGGCCAAATTGGGTTTATAGGACCCTATCAATTGGAAATTATTATACCATAAATCAATAGATCTAATGGCTGAATACAATTTCAGAGCAACTGAAAAGAAATGGCAGCAGATTTGGAAAGAACAACAGACCTATAAGGCGGATGTTGATGCTTCCAAGCCAAAGTTTTATACCCTGGACATGTTCCCCTATCCTTCCGGTGCTGGTTTGCACGTTGGACACCCACTAGGGTACATTGGTTCCGATATCGTGGCGCGTTACAAAAAATTGAAAGGTTTCAATGTATTGCACCCAATGGGATTTGACTCTTTCGGTTTGCCTGCTGAGCAATATGCTATTCAGACCGGTCAGCACCCTGCCAAAACCACGGAGGACAATATCGCCCGTTACAAAGAGCAGTTGGCCAACATTGGATTCTCTTTTGATTGGGATAAAGAAGTAAGAACTTCTGATGCTTCCTATTACAAGTGGACGCAGTGGATCTTCATGCAGCTTTTTGATGCCTTTTATGATCATGCTGCCGACAAGGCCAAGCACATCAATGAGCTGATCGCCATCTTCGAAAAAGAAGGTAATGCGACGGTGGATGCTTCCTGCGATGAGGACACGCCTGCATTTACTGCAGCGGAATGGAATGCCTTCAGCGAAAAGGAGCAGTCGGATATTTTGTTGAAATACCGATTGACGTATTTGGCAGATGCAGTAGTGAACTGGTGCCCTGAATTGGGAACGGTATTGGCCAATGACGAAGTAGTGAATGGCGTTTCCGAGCGTGGCGGTTATCCGGTAGAGCGCAAGCTGATGAAACAGTGGATGATGCGTATCACCGCTTATGCAGAGCGTTTATTGACGGGTTTGGAAGAGATTGATTTCTCCGAGTCTTTGAGAGAAATGCAGCGTAACTGGATTGGAAAATCCAAAGGTTGTTCGCTTCACTTTAAAGTGGATGAAAAGCCGGAATTGGATTTGGAAGTATTCACCACACGCGTAGATACCGCTTTCGGAGTAACTTTCATGACCATTGCCCCGGAGCATGAATTGATCGGTACACTGACCAGCGATGCTCAAAAAGCAGCCGTGGACGCTTATGTGGAAATGGCGAAAAACCGTTCCGAGCGTGAGCGTATGTCGGATGTAAAAACCATTTCCGGTGTATTCACTGGTTCTTATGCGATCAATCCGTTCAATGGTGAAAAAATTCCGATCTGGATTGCTGATTACGTATTAGCGGGTTACGGAACGGGTATCGTTATGGCGGTTCCTTGTTCAGACACCCGTGATTTCGCTTTCGCGAACCATTTCGGCTTACCAGTAATTCCGGTACAGGAAGGAAAGCATACCGATATCGCACAGGATGATTTCGATCCTAAGGCTGGTAAGATGATCAACTCCGGCTTCCTTAATGGGATGGAAGTGCCTGAGGCCATCGAAGCAGCGATCAACTGGGTAGAGGAAAAAGGTTTGGGTAAAGGTAAGGTGAATTACCGTATCCGTAATGCCGTATTCAGTCGCCAGCGTTATTGGGGAGAGCCGGTACCGGTTTACTTCGAAAATGGCATTCCTAAATTGATGAAGGAATCTGAATTGCCACTAGAACTTCCGGCAATTGATGAATATAAACCAACCGCAACCGGTGAGCCTCCACTAGGTCGCGCGACAGACTGGACTTATAATGGTCTGCCTTATGAGTTGTCTACCATGCCGGGTTGGGCAGGTTCTTCCTGGTACTTCCTGCGTTATATGGATCCGCATAATGAGGAGAAATTCGCGGATGCCGAAGCCTTGAAATACTGGAATCAGGTAGACCTTTATGTGGGTGGTGCAGAGCACGCCGTAGGTCACTTGCTATACAGCCGCTTCTGGACGAAATTCTTGTTTGATATGGGCTTCCTGAACTTCGAAGAGCCCTTCAAAAAGCTGATCAACCAGGGCATGATTCAGGGACGTTCCAACTTCGTTTATCGTGTAAAAGGAACGAACCAATTCGTTTCTTACGGTTTAAAGAAAGATTACGAGGTGGATCCTTTGTACGTGGATGTGAACATCGTGTCCAATGATGTATTGGATTTGGAGGCCTTCAAAAAATGGCGTCCGGATTATGCCAATGCAGAATTCATTTTGGAAGATGGCAAATATGTATGTGGTGCGGAAGTAGAAAAAATGTCCAAGTCCAAATACAATGTCGTGAATCCGGATGATATCATTGAGCGCTATGGCGCAGATACTTTCCGTATGTACGAGATGTTCTTAGGGCCGTTGGAGCAATTCAAGCCATGGAACACCAACGGTATTGACGGCGTTTACAAATTCTTGCGTAAGTTCTGGAACTTGTTCCATGAAGGCGATGATTTCGTAGTAACCGATGAAGAGCCTACCAAAGCGGAATTGAAAGCTTTGCATGCGACTATCAAAAAGGTGACTTACGATCTGGATCACTATATCTTCAACACTTCCGTTTCGCAATTCATGATTGCTACTAACGAATTGGGGGGCATGAAATGTAAAAAGCGCGCGATTCTGGAGCAATTAGTGGTATTGATTGCCCCTTATGCCCCACACATTGCAGAAGAATTGTGGGCAAAATTGGGTCATACGGAATCGGTAACCATTGCGGCTTTCCCGGAATTCAATGAAAGCTATTTGGTGGAAGATGAGAAGCTTTACCCGATCATGATCAACGGTAAAAAGCGTGCGGAAATCACGGTTTCGGCTTCCGCCAAGCCAAACGAAATTCAGGAGATCGCTATGCAGCAGGAAGCGGTGATTCGCTGGATGGAAGGCAAGCAACCGAAGAAGGTGATTGTAGTACCGAATAAGATTGTGAATATTGTGCTTTAAGCCAAAAGCGAATACAAAGGAAAAGGCTGCTCAAATTGGGCAGCCTTTTTTCATCCTTAATAAAGTTTCATCTTTGTGATAACTATGTTGCTATTTATTAAATCAGCTACCAATGGCTTTGGTATTTTGGCGATGGCCACGATGACTGAGCAATCATATTGTTCATCCTAATAAACCTATTGATCTCTCAATAGAACTGTTCCATTATCTATTTCAATCCAATCTCCCTAGGTAAATGAAGCAGTAGCAGTCACATCTGTTTTGAAGAATCCTGAATTCTAATTTTAAGTGCAAGTTTAAGTTTTTTTGGCATAAAAAAAGGATCCAGTTTAAATCTGGACCCTTTTTTCATTCACCTAATCCTTTTGCTAATACTAAAAAATTTATATTATCTGAGCTTTTATCACATAAAACAGAGTAAAATAGTATTATCAAAAAGCAAATATTCTAAATATTAAGATCAGAGAGGTCACCACAATAATCAATTACCTCTCTTCCATTTTCATCAAAAGTCTCAGTACCTTTACTATACTCATAAATACCATCATCATCTGCATCTCCTTTGATAGTTGCAACTAACTTCGACCCATTAGAAGGCACTGTAACAAAAATCTCCTTGAACGGCGTTATTGTACCCATAGGTAAGTCCGTATATCCTGGACCCTGAATTTTAAAATCATAAATTGCATTTGTAGCATTCCTTATTCTCATCCGAAAATATTTCTGACCATTAATTTCAAATAAGTTTACGTAATTTACTCTCAAAACATCAAGATTACCTGCATAATCAACCGTTATGGTTTCTAAAGAATTATAAGGCCCACAAGAAATGGTACAATAATCGATATCGTCTGCAGGAATAGTTTGGTTGGAGGCGAACACATTCCCCCTTACCCAACCATCACTACTTCTTGAACAGATGGTATGAAAAGAAAAACTGACCTCTTGAATACAATCATCTCCGGAGAAATTAAAATCAGATGGTTTTAAACTATATCTTCCTGCATTAATCTCTTCGACAGAAAATAAATTCACACCAATCTGATCCCTGTTTTCATCATATTGCCTTCCATTTTTAAACCAAAGCTGGATTCCTCCTGTGGGTGAAATATTTAAATCGTCAGCAGTAAAGTCCCAAGTAAGGACGATTTCGTCATCATCACTATCATATTCAAATGTAAAATTCTCTTGACTTATTGAATTTCCACAACCTCCCGCATAAGCCGCCACAAAATTCAAGTCAAAACCATCAAAAGTGGTCGAACCATCACCATCAACTTCCCCAACTCCATCAACAATTTTCACCCAGGAAATTTCAGAGGTAATCACATCTAAGCCCTCGACCTGATTCAAATGAAATTCATTATTACTAATATGAGCAATCCCTATTTTCACCCAATTACTTGGATCCTCAAAGCCCGACTCATAGTACCTTGGGTTCGTTTTGGCTACATAAATAGTTGCATTTTCATTATAAGCCCGATTGGCCTCCTCCTTTGTTTCATACACTGCTTTTTTCCCATAAGAAGTTTCCACTACCTGAATCACACCATCCGCAACACTTACTGGGGATTCAAAACGTAACATCGCCATACCGCCATTGTTACCTAGAGCAACGAACCGATTCCCCTTGCTATCATAATGTGCAATATCCGCATTAGCAGCATTCATTCTTGATTCCTTTGGAACTCCTCCGTTATCATCCAAATCTTCAACATCATAATTGGCAGGAATACCTTTAGGACGATATAGCTTAATTTCCGCATATTGATGCCCATTTTCTTCCTTGGGACCTCGATACCAATCTTCAGTTCTGTCCCCAAAAATTTCTCTATTTGACTCACCTGAATCCTCCCCTACCAAATGATCAAAGGATTGAGTTGAAGCCATATCTCCCCAATTATGATTTCCATCAAAGCCACCACTCATTTCAACAGAAGCAAGCAATTCGCCATGTAAATTCCATAACTGTAATTGCTTCGTATTATGATGTGAAGTCATCACGTGATTATCACCAATTAGGCAAGCGCCTGTCACTTTACCTGATGTATTTTTATGAAATCCGTGTTGCTTGCTTCCACCAAAAAGTTTACCCGCATTAAATGCGATTTCTTTTTTCCCCCAATCCCATTGTAAATCTAGGGCAATAGCAACATTTCCCTTCCACTGTGAAAACGAAATTAAACGTTGACTTTCAAAGCCATTGGTTTCATCAGAGTTTTGCGTAAAAAGGATATCTCCACCCAGAAATTTCACTCGTTTTGGATTAAATGGTGTGGTATCTTCGAAGTAATCCTCTCCATCCTCTAGGGTTTCAACATAATTATCCCCATTAAATGTAAATGGGACAACATGAGCCCAAACAGATCCTGCAAATTCCCCTTGCAAGGACCTGTCCTCATCGGACCAAATATCCTTACCCCCATTAACTTTGAAAGGATCCTTAGTTCCATTACCATTATCAGCAACTACACGGTAAAATCCAGACTTTCCAGCAATAAACAGATAACCCTCTCGATCAACATCTACCTGGGTAATTTTTCCCTTAAAGTAATTATTATTATAATAAGCCGCCTGAGCAACTGGGTCGTCAAGGTCGATCCCATCCTCGTTGAAGTTCAATAATTCAATTTTACGGACATCTCCTACCTTATAATCTCCTACAGGTTCTAAATAGACCAAATAAATTGATTTACCTGTTTCTCCATCTTCTCGGTTAGCTATCACCGTGATCGTCTTATTATCCGGAGAAACACACATATGACCTCCCTTTGGGATAAAATCGTGATCTAAAAATTTCAAAGAAGCTTCGGTCCCCAATCCCTGAAAATCATAGTCGATTTCATAAATTCTTGAGTCAGTAGTAGAGTTTAGCAAAAAGGCTCTTTGATTAAAAGGCATCCGAAGGTTGGCTTTATCCTCCTCAGCGGGCCTTAACTCTTTGAATTGATCCTTACATCCAAACAGTAAGGCTATCCCTATGCCCCATAGGAATAAATTGAAAATTGATAGATTTTTCATAGTTGTTCACTTGGATCTGAAATTCAGATCATGTTAAAATTTGATAAAACTTTAATATAATTTTAACACAAGCTCACCATTAAGACAACTGATAATAGAAAAATAAAAACTTAAAATTCTACTAAAACCAACTTATCAAGTAAGAAGGAAAACAGGACAAATATCCATCAGGTCATTTCAGGAATTTACCTAAAAAAAATATTAAAAAAATTTAAGTGTTGAATCGTGTACAGAAAGAGCATCCAAGAAAGAAAGCATTCATTGCTCCCCTGATAATCGCTTTCCAAAAAAAGGGCAAAATATTACACTCTAGGAATGAAAAACTATAAACCATTGACTAACAACCAAAAGAGAAATACCCACCTTAAGGACATTCGATAAGGTGGGAATAAAAAATCAGGAAAGATAATGAAAAGGAAGATTCCTCTTTTCACCCGGATTATGCATGCTTATTTCTCGTTTAGATCCAAAGCAGCGAATAAATGAGGAGTAAGCAATATTGTCCAATTTGGGGTTATTAACCATTCAGTTTTCACTACCTTATTGATTGAAAATAGCTATTAATGGTAATTCAATTAGTTTATCGGAAATGAATTGGGTTAAATCTTCACACGCTCCTTCAACACCTTTCTAGCCAAATGAATCCTGTTCTTCACAGTTCCAATGGGCAAGCTCAATTTCTCCCCAATTTCCAAATAACTAAATCCCTGAAAATAGAGCATAAAGGGCATGCGGTATTGATCATCTAGTTTATCAATTTCTTTCTTAATCTCTTCAACAGCAATTCTACTATCCGCCAGGTTTTTATTGGCCCCGCCTTTCCAGGCCAGGAAAGCATCCAAAGAATCCGTATGATCAAACTGCTCTCCTCTTCTTTTATCGCTTTGATATTGAGAGAAAAAAGTGTTTTTCAATATCACCAAAAGCCAGGCCTTCAGATTAGTCCCGCTTTTAAATTTGTCCCGACCCTTAAATGCTTTGATAAGGGTTTCTTGTACCAAATCCTGAGCAGCATCATAATCCTTCGTAAATTTATAAGCCGTGGCATAAAGCTGTGATTCGTATTGATGCAATCCTTTCTCGAAATCCATATCTTCCATTGCTAAAATTTTTGCTTATAGCGTGTTTATAAGCCATAATTCGCAGCGAAAATTTGAAATATTGGAAAAGCGATAAAGGATTATTTTGAGCGATTAGCATCGCTATTGTTGAGAAATTATCCAAGATCGCTGGGAATAATTCGAATTCGCAGCCGGATGCTGTGCTTTTAAACACGCTTTTATACCCAAAAATCGGCTTGTACGGAGGAGGGTTGCAGGAAAACCGTGAATATTTAAAAAGAATATAGGAAAACCGCTAACGGGCAACAACATTTGATGACTGAATAAAAAAAGCTTATTCCAGCAGTCTCTTAGCCTCTATTAATAATTGCATCATATTCAGATAATCTCTCAATTGACAGATTTCTGCTTTGACTCTAATCAATTCCGGCCCCACAAAAGATGGAGCTAAATGAAGGGAAATTATCATTAACACGTCCAAACGAGCCTCCACTTCCTCCGGACTGGCCTCATAATGAATTAAAAGATTGGCGGATATTCTGCCTGATCCCTTTCTTAGGATCAAATGATTCAGGATGGTATTTTTTGCATTATTCACAGAAATACAACCCAAAAAAATAAAAATGGTTCTTTTAAACTTCAAGCATTTTACTTCTACTCAAATCACCTGATAGGGTGTAAGGATAAATTGAAGGAATAGGCTCCTAATTTTAGCATTGCCATAGAAGAAGTATAATGGAAAGCAATTAGCCTCCCCGAGTTTGGCTTATTCAACTGTCTGGCATTCTTCCACAAATCCTTACCAAAAGATGATTGTTGTCTGAAAATAGGGCTGGATAAGGGGTATTTATATAGATTTCCCCTCTATCAGCTCAATCCCCCATTCCCACAAGGCCGCTGCTAATCGGTCATCATGAGCACTGGCGCCCACTTCCACTTTTTGAGCTCCACCAAACCACTGCTGAAAACCCGCAGGACCATAACAATCACCGCCAGTGGCCTCCGCATCTGTTAATGCTAACATAATAGGCAAAGCCCCTGCTTCCGGAGATTGGCCAAAACGCAGGGCAACCGGCACCATCCATTGAGGTAAATTCCTTCCAATGTTCGTCCTGCTAATCCCCGGATGCGCGTTTACTGCCACAGTAGAGATTCCCATGCCTTGAAAAGCCTTATTCAGACTCCTGCTCAGGAGGAGATTGGCCAATTTACTATGGCTATAATTCCTGACAGGATGATAATGAGCGGATTGCAATATATTGCGAAATTCAAAGGGAAACCAACGATGGGCAATACTACTCACGTTCACGACTCGCCCTACGCCGCCCTCCTGAAAAAGTGGAAAAAGGAATTTCATCAAAGCAAGATGCCCTAAATAATTCACTCCAAATTGGGATTCCACCCCCTCCTCGGTTACCATATAAGGCCCAAACATTTTACCGGCATTATTCACGATATAATCAGGCTTATTCGCACCCGCCAAAACCTCTTCTGCAGCATTGTGCACTGAAGTGAGACTACTCAAATCCATCCGAATGAGCCCCACTTTCCCTTTAGGAAATAAAGTTAACAGCTTTAATCTCGCTTCCTCTGCCCTTCTCAACTCCCTGCATAGCATAATAATATTAGCCTGAGCCTTCAGCAAATGCTCCGCCAAGGCGTAACCCAATCCTGAATTAGCGCCGGTGATCAAAACCGTTTTACCTTTTAATTCCTCCACGTTCATTATGAATGCTAGTTTAATCCATAAGAGGTTGCCCTAAAAGTAAGTAATTATAATGATCCCAAAAATTTGGAATTTCTTTCACGGATTGTGTATACAACGGCTTATCCATATCTACCCGAACACCAACACTTTCCAGCTCTTTATCCTCCTGAAGAATTACATCATTGACAAAAAATTCACGGTATTGTGAGATCTCTGCGATCTCCTCTCCATTAAAAATCTTGAAATAATTCATATAGGACAAATATTTCAGGTACATTAAACCGTCAATGTCCTGATATTCCAGATTCAACTCATACCACTTTTGCTTATCCAGCTTTTTCGTCACAAAATATTTGTAATTGATCTTCATGACTGCATGATCTTTCACCCTTACGAAAATTTGGCCCTTCACATCAACATGCCAATAGTTAAGTGAAGGGTTCGGCTGAATGGAAATCACGTAGACTTCATCCTCTCCGATATAAGTATAATAATCCAACTCAAAATAGTAAGAAGAATTCCACATCGTATCAAAAGTACCCATAAAAGGCACAGAACGTCCGTGGTTTCGCAGCGGATCATGAAAAATCATACTCGCAAATTCATTGCCCCTTAGACTTGGTAAAACGCCATGTAGCAAAATTTTGGAAGTATCATGCTCATATTCCTTCACATATTTCTTATAATTCTTCTCGTAGGAATCACTTAAGCGAATTTGCTCCATTCTCACCTCAATCTTATCATCCGGCTTTCTAAATCCGGGATCCAGCATATCCATCGCTCCCTCCAAAAAACAGATGTACCCTCCTTTTTTCTTTCTGAGATAGTCACGGTAATAGCCCTTTAAAGCAAATGGCTTTTGAGGATAATTTTTGCGCACATTTTGAGCGGCTTTTTTCAAAATTCTTTCCGGGGTAATTTTCATATCCCCCACCACCACCTCGGTCAGCATTTTGGTGGAAGATACCAAAGTCAAAGTTAATGGGGTATTGGAGGATTTTTCGGGCACCGGATAATAGCCATATTCATACCCTACAGAATGAACACACAGGGAATCTCCCCTATTTGACTCTACAGAAAAACGGAAAAGACCTTCCTCATTGGCTACTGTCCCAACGGAGGTACCACACACTTCCACGGTGGCAAAAGGAATAGGATTATTGGAATCTGCTTCCACAACCTGCCCGCGCACAATAATAGTATCTTGTGCTAAAATCGGAACCGATTGAAAAAACGATACCATCAAAAAACAAATAAAGGTTAAGCTGCTTCTCATAGTTGGCCCATGTAAATTCAGGTCACGCTTCTTATTTTAATAGAAAGCGCTTCCCTGTTTACACGCAAAATCATTTTTCGGTAATTGGAGGAATTTTTCAACCACAAATAAAGATTACGTAATTTTACTGCCGCATCATTTTGTTTTCCTCACAACGAATTTAATTTTTTTTTAAAATTTTAACAAAAGTTACTTCACCTTCATGCCATCTCAAGCGAAAAAAATCTTAAAACAATATTGGGGCTATAGTCAATTCCGACCTTTGCAGGAGGACATCATCCAATCCGTTTTGGAAGGGCACGATACCCTGGCGCTGTTACCTACAGGGGGGGGGAAATCAATTTGTTTTCAGGTTCCAGGCCTTGTTTTAGGGGGATTAACGCTGGTGATCTCTCCGCTAATTGCACTAATGCAGGATCAGGTGAGTCAATTAAAAAAGAGGGGAATTAAAGCCGCCGCCATTTTTTCGGGGATGAGTAGTAAAGAAATTGACATTACATTGGATAACTGTCGTTTTGGTGATATTTCTTTTTTATACATTTCTCCGGAAAGAATCCAAAGTCCTGTTTTTAAGGAGCGCGTACTGCACATGCCCGTGCGACTCGTTGCCGTAGACGAGGCGCACTGTGTTAGTCAATGGGGTTATGATTTCCGACCTCCCTACCTGCAAATTCCGGACTTAAGGAACATTTTCCCTACGGTACCCGTCATCGCCCTTACTGCAACGGCCACCCCACAGGTACAACAGGATTTATTACAAAAATTACAGCTAGTACAGGCGCGGGTTTTTAAAAAATCATTTGCCCGGGACAATCTGGCCTACCACGTACGCATGATAGAAGACAAGGGCAATAAAATGCTGACGGCCTTACGAAATATCCCCGGAACCGCCATTGTCTACATGCGTTCCCGTCAAAAATGTGAACAAATCGCCGCCTGGCTTCAAAGCAAAAAAATCTCTGCGGACTATTATCATGCAGGCCTGAGTGGTGAAATAAGAAGTAAAAAACAGGAAGCTTGGATCAATGACCAAATACGAGTAATGGTGGCCACCAACGCCTTTGGAATGGGTATTGACAAGCCGGATGTAAGGCTTGTAATCCATTTGGATCTTACAGATAATTTAGAATCTTATTATCAGGAAGCAGGAAGGGGCGGAAGAGATGAGCAAAAAGCCTTTGCCCTGACCCTATACAACCAGCAGGACATAAACCGGCTGGAACAAAGATGGAGAGATAGTCAGCCTTCGGCCAAAACCATCCGGACCGTTTACCAAGCCATTGCTAATCATTATAAAATTGCCATAGGCGCTGCCAAACTGGCCAGCTTTCCTTTCGACCTGCCAGCCTTTTGTGAAAAATTCAAGCTCCCCCCCATTCAGGTACACCATGCCATGAAACGCCTGAGTGATTTGGGATACATTCAACTCTCGGAAAGTGTATGGAAACCCAGCCGATTGAGTTTCCTGTGTAATCCCAAACAAATGTATGAGCTACAGGTGAAAAATGCTGAAATTGATCAAATTACCAAGGCATTACTACGCAAACATGGAGGAATGCTCTATGGGGAATATGTGAATATTAATGAAAAACGCCTGGCAAAAAGCCTTCAACTCAAAGCGGACTTAGTCATCAATATACTCAAAAGGCTTCACCAAATGGGGATGGTAGATTATCAAGCGCAATCCGAGGCAGCGACCCTCACTTTTTTAGAAGCGCGGCATGATGCACTTAACCTTCCCCTTTCCATGGAGGAGAGTAAAAGAAAAGCGCAGCAAGAAAGAAAAAAGCTGGATGCAGTGCTCCTTTATGCTGATGAGGCCGTCAGGTGTCGTCAAAAAGTTTTGCAGGAATATTTCGGAGAGGAAAATGTAAAGGATTGCGGACAATGTGATCGATGCCTGGAACGTAAGCAAACCACCAAAACAGAAGAGGTGAATGAAGAAACCATGCGCTCCTCCCTTTTAAAGGCACTTGCCAATGGCCCCTTACCTTTAGAGGAATTATTTGCCCTTACTGCGGAGGGTAACGAAGACAACTTCAAAACTGCTGTCCAAAAGCTCCTTAGAGAGGGCAGTCTCTTTTATAATGAGGCAGGGAAGATTGATAGAAAGTAATAGGAGCCTAAGCTGAACTAGGAATGAATAATTCGAATAAAACACCCTTTAAGCCGAATTATTCACCGTTACTTTTAGAGCGTGCTTAAAAGCCAAAATTCGCAGCGAAAATTTGATTATTGCAGAAGGGATTCCAGATTATTTTTAGAAAATAGCAGCGCTATTGTTGAGCAATTACCCAAAATCGCTTCCAGGCATTCGAATTTGCAACCGGATGGTGCGTTTTGAAACTTGCTCTTATTAAGTCAGGCTGAACAGCTATATTTCGGTACGTTGAGATGGATTTTGCTGATTTTCTAACCGCTCTAATTGGGCTAACAGAAACTCAATAGACAAGGTTATAACTAATTGAAAAATAGTCTATTAATATCAAACCTAAACCTAGCGGTGAATAATTCAGATAAAACTACACCACCTGATCTAGTTCTAAAAGAGAGGTATCAGGATAGCGTCCCTGGATCAATTTAAGAATACGCTGCCCATTTTTCATATTGGTAAAAAACTCATGTTGAGAGCCATCGGGCAGAACAATATTGATATAAAAAACGGAATGCCAGGATCGCTCCCCTTTGCGGGCAAGATGATAGGCCACCTGTTTAATATTTTCATGATCTGTTAGCGATTTATATAACTTTTGGTCCCCTAATTCCCACCAGGCCCAGACAAAATTCCCAGCCAGGAACAACATGCCCAACCAAAATGCCAGCCTTAATGCCGGCGCTTTAATTTCTGCCATATTCAAAGAAAAGAATACGCCCACCAACAGCAGTATACCGAATAGTCCCACCAGCAATATCACCCAGCGTAACTGTCGGTCCTTGCGATCCAACAATTGTATTAATTCATCCCTCATACATTTCAGGAACCATCTCAATTATAGAATTGATTGAACCGGAAACATTTACTTTTTATCCTCCACAAATCTCTCCTAAAAACAAAAGGCCTTCGTTCTCACGAAAGCCTTCTTTGATTTTTATACTTAGCTTTAGGCTGTGCTTAACCCGAATTATTCACCGCTAAATTCACCAACTAAACTCAAATAGCTTATTTTCAGATTATTACAACTTATATTCATTGATTTATAATAGCCCAAATTTGGGCGAGTTTGCTTTCTCCTCATTCATCTGTTTCGTTGGAAAAAACTCAAAACAGGAAACTATTCTTTCATTTTTTCCGCCTTACAGCTAAACGGGGATATAAGCATGAATATTTCGGCTTAACACGCGCTAAATGGATTTACTGAAAATAGGCTGATCAGCCGCAATCTTTCTGGCGCGCAAACGGGTATCAAAAACCATACAGACATTCCGGATAAAAGCAATTCCGGGCACGGTCATCTCCAATCGGTCATCCTTCAAAGTCAAAATACCCTCTGCTTCAAAGGTGTCCAACTGCTCCATGCAGCCTTCATCAAGTGTAGCTTTTATCGCAGGACTAAGGTCAAGGGCATTATGACAGATTAATTCCAAAATAGCCTCCCGAATGACCAAATCTTCCTCCGTTAGAAAATGACCTTTAATTAACCCTACACCATTTTCTTCCACAGCTTTTTGATAGTCCTCCACTTTCTTTTCAGTTTGTGCGAAAGCAGTCCAGGCATCAGAAATAGAAGAACAACCCAGGCCAATCATTAAATCGGTCTGATTGGTGGTATACCCCATGAAATTCCGGTGTAATCGGTTTTCTTTAAAGGCTTGGTATAAACTATCTCCCTCAAGCGCAAAATGATCCATCCCGATATCATGATAGCCCATGGCCAACAGCCCCTGTTTACCGGCTTCATATAAAGCGCGTTTCTCCGCATCCGTGGGAAGGTCATTTTCATCGTAGGCACGCTGCCCTTTTGCCGTCCATGGAACGTGCGCATAGGAATAAAAAGCGATGCGATCCGGCTTTAGATCTTTTATTTTAGCCAGTGTATCCTGAATAATTTCTACTGTCTGAAAAGGCAGACCGTAGACCAGGTCAAAATTCACGGAATTATATCCGTGCTTCCGGGCATATTGTGTTGCGGATACCACATGCTTATAGGGCTGAATGCGATTAATGGTCGTCTGCACCTTTAAGTCAAAATCCTGCACCCCATAGCTTACCCGATTAAAACCTATTTCCGCTAATACCTTCAGGTGCTCCTCCGTGGTATTGTTCGGGTGACCTTCAAAAGAATAATCCTTCTCCTCGGGCACCACAACCGTTTCAAAAATCTGCCCAAATAAGTGCTTTAAATTTTCAGGAGAAAAGAAGGTAGGCGTCCCACCACCAACGTGAATTTCTCTCAGCACAGGCTTTTCGGGCAAATTCTCTAAATAGAATTTCCACTCTTTCAAAACGGCTTCCAAATAAGGCTCCTCTACCCGGTGATTTTTGGTAATGCGCTTGTTACACCCACAATAGGTACACAAATTCTCACAAAATGGCAGATGCACATAAACACTAATCCCCTTGTCTGAGTTGGTCGCTACAAAAGTTTTCCGTACCGCCTCCAACCATTGCTCCACAGATGGCGCATCCTCTTCCCAAAACGGGACAGTTGGATAAGAGGTATATCTTGGTGCCGGAACATTATATTTTTTTATGAGTGCCTTATGGTCCATTTTCGATCCTTTATTTTCAGGAATATTTTTTCCTGTCAGAAACAATTTCAAATTGAAAATCAAATATCCTAAGAATATGGGGAAAAGCCATTATGGCATCTCATCAATTTTAAGATTCCGGCATTTCGCTCCCTCAATACCTTTAATATGTTATATTCAAAGGAAGAAAAATAAAATTCACGAATAGCAGAAAACAACTTTATCAAATATCCCAATCCGGTAAAAAACGATCGAATATCATGTTTTGCCACGAAGCCTGTCGGAACCTTTGGCAGATAAAAGTGCTTTATTTAACTTGCAGCCTAATATAGAAAGCATGTCAAATTCCTCTTTGCAGGCCTTAAAAAACAGGGTACTTAATCTTACGCCGCGCCATTTTGATCAATTGGCACTGGACATTTTTCATTTCCAGGCAGAGAATAATCCTATTTATAAACAATGGATTCAGCTGTTGGGAAAAAATCCCTCCGAAATTCAACAAGTTGATAAAATCCCTTTTCTACCCATAAGTTTTTTTAAAAACCATAGTATTAAAAGTGGAGATTGGACGCCTCAGGACACCTTTGAGAGTAGTGGCACTACCGGGATGACCCCAAGCCGGCATTATATAGAGGATTTGAAATTTTATGACACCCTGGCACGTCTCATTTTCACTGATTTCTACGGACCGGTGGAAAACTATGTCTTTTTGGGTTTATTGCCCTCCTATTTGGAAAGAACCACTTCTTCTTTAGTACGCATGGTGGACCAATTCATTAAGATTGGGAAACATCCGGAATCAGGTTTTTACCTAAATGACCATGAAGACTTAATCCGCCAGGTGGAGAAAATCAAAAAATCAGGTAAGAAAGCAGTACTTATTGGGGTGACTTTTGGCCTGTTAGACCTTGCCGATCGTTATGAAGCCGATTTTTCGGATTTGATCGTGATGGAAACAGGAGGTATGAAAGGAAGAAGAAAAGAATTATTAAGAGAGGAAGTTCATCATTTTCTAGCGAACCGATTAAACATTAAGGAAGTTCACTCTGAGTATGGCATGACCGAATTATTATCCCAAGGATACTCGAAGGGGAACTCTTTGTTCAAAACAGCAGACAGCATGAAAGTATTGATCAGAGAAACCAATGATCCTTTGTCTTTAGAGACCAGGGCCAAAAGCGGAGCCATCAATATCATTGATTTAGGCAATGTGCATTCCTGCTCCTTTATTGCCACAGAGGATTTAGGCAAAATTCATCCGGATGGAAGTTTTGAGGTATTGGGTCGTCTGGATAATTCGGACATTCGGGGATGCAACCTAATGATCAGCTAAAAAATTTTGGAAAAAAATATATTTATAATATCTTAGATGCTCAAATGGATATTATTTTAATTGAAAAAAATATAAATAAAATATAACCCTTAAAGCCTGAAAGAGATGAAATTGAAATTACTCGCGTTGGTGGTGGTATTGTTTAGTATGGGAGCTTGTACACAGTATACTTGCCCTACCTATTCAAAAGTAAATGTTGAAGAGCCGGTTCAACAAACAGCAGATGAAACTCAGCAAGAGCAGGAAAACGCTTAATACTTAGAGAAATAAATAAAAAGTCCGTCTTCGGGCTTTTTTTGTAATAAAAAAAACCACCGAAGCATTTTCGGTGGTTTTTTCTATTTAAAACTCTACATATTTCTTAACATCCTCGGCGGTAATCGACTTATCCGACATGATTACCAAACGTTCTACTACATTTCGAAGCTCCCGGATGTTACCCGTCCATTCTCCCTTTTGCAGTTCTTTTATGGCATCATCCTCGATCGTCTTGGGGGCAGTTCCATACTCCATGGCAATATCTCCCAAAAACTTCCCAACCAATTCCGGTATCTCCTCCAGGCGATCTTTCAGCGCCGGTACCTGAACCACGATCACTGACAGGCGGTGGTAAAGGTCTTCCCGGAAATTACCGTCAGCAATCTCCTGCTTCAGGTCCTTATTGGTCGCCGCAAAAACACGAACATTCACCTTGATATCCTTATCACCACCCACACGGGTAATTTTATGCTCTTGCAAGGCTCTTAACACCTTGGCCTGAGCAGAAAGCGACATATCTCCAATCTCATCCAAAAATAAGGTGCCACCATTAGCCTGCTCAAACTTACCAATACGCTGCTTCACGGCAGAGGTAAAAGAACCTTTCTCGTGCCCGAACAATTCACTTTCGATCAATTCAGAAGGTATCGCAGCACAGTTGACTTCTACCAATGGAGAACCAGATCTTTCACTTTTGGCATGCAAGGCACGAGCCACCAATTCCTTACCCGTCCCATTCGGTCCGGTAATCAATACCCGGGCGTCGGTAGGCGCTACCTTGTCAATCATCGACTGTACATCAGAAAGAGAAGAGGAACTACCAACCATTTCATATTTACGCGCCACCTTTTTCTTCAAGACTGTGGTTTCTTTCACCAGGCTCTTTTTGTCCATGGCATTGCGTAAAGTCAATAGCAATCGGTTCAAATCCGGCGGCTTGGGAACGAAATCAAAAGCGCCCATTTTGGTAGCCTCAACAGCCGTTTCAATAGAACCATGTGCAGAAATCATGACAAACTGGGTTTCAATGCCCAACTCCTGTGCTTTCTCCAACACCTCCATACCATCCATTTTTGGCATTTTGATATCACACAGGACTACGTCATAGGAACCCATTTGCAGCTTTTTCAAACCCTCCTCACCGTCTCCGGCTTCATCTACAGAAAATTTTTCATATTCCAGAATTTCCTTCAGGGTCATCCGGATGCTGCGCTCATCATCAATTATTAGAATCTTAGGCATGTCGTTAGTAGTTCAAAAGCAGAATATAGTTTGGCCCGTGGTTAGCGGGGTAAAAACAATAAAGTATGTGCAAGCCTATAAGCCGGGTTCTGTATACTCCGAAGAATATGCTTATCATTTATCTGGGCCTGTCGTCACCAACAGGCTCAATCAACCTACCCTCCGACATCGGACGAGTCGCCCTTATCGCGCCGAAGCACGAGCTGCCGGTATATTTGGTCTTTCAACCCATAAGGTTTACCCTGCCACTACTGTCACCAGTAGCGCGGTGGGCTCTTACCCCACCATTTCACCCTTACTCCGAGGAGCGGTATATTTTCTGTGGCACTTTCTGTACACTGCCAAGGCAGCGCCCTTCCCGTTAGGAAGTATGGTACTCTATGTTGCCCGGACTTTCCTCACCTGCATAACAGGAGCGATAAGCCAGCTTGCACAAGGCTACAAATATAAAGAGGTCCACAGGTAAAATAACACTACGAACCTCAAAATTTTCGCATTTTTGGTCAAATTCTAATCAAATGCATAAAAAGAAGGCATAGTGCGATTAGAATCTTAATATTTAGACGATAAAATTGGATGGAAAGGTTCCCACTTTTATCGAAGGACTTAATGAATTTTCACCCGGGTAGCGGCAAAGCCAAAGCGGGTTCGTTCTGTTTCCTCATAAAATTTGATATGAGCGGCCTTGGAGAGATACTTATGAATTTTATTTCTTAAAGTCCCGTTTCCGATTCCGTGAACAAACACGATTTCATCCATGCCGGTGGCAATGGCATCATCCAGTTTTTTGGCGAACACTTCCATCTGCAGCTCCAGCATCTCCTCCTTTTTCAGGAATTCATGATCAGCACTTATTTTTTCAATATGCAAATCTACCTTGTCGGCAGGGCGCACTACTTTTTCCGCACCTCCTGTCAAAGTTGCGGCAGCTTGCTTTTGCGACATTTTAGAATGGATTTCCTGGGCATCTACTGCTTTCAGATCCTGATCAATTTGCACGACATAGGCCTTCTCATTCAATACCGGTGCCTCTTTTTCGACCTTAAAGAAATTGGAAGCCCGGAATTTCAATCGACGTTGGAACAATCCGGTATTTTCAAAATAATCCTCCGAATGTAGCATATAGCGCACCACTAAAGCCGGCCATTCATCAAAAGAACGAATCGTCTTTTTATGCAGGCGTTGATAGTTTTTAGGTAAGATCACGCCAGCCGAGACTCCTTGCTGATTGCCAGTGGTGGTTTCCTCACTCACGGAATAAACAATCGAATAATCTGTATTATTGATCAAAATGGCTTCCAGAATTTCATGTCCCAGTTTGGTATAGGCCATAAAAACTCCTCGCTCAGAATTCACCACTTTGGGCTGCACCGCCTCCACTTCTTTTACATTTTGAGTGGTCGAAGCTCCTCCTTCCCCAAAATAGTCTGTTTCCTCTTTGGCGACCACCACCACTTCTCTGGCTGAAACGGGAATCACGAAACCATCCTCAATTTCAATTTCTACAATATTATTCTTGGTAACATTGACGATAATCCCCTCCTGATTATCGTGCATTAATCTTACTCTGTCTCCTATATTCATTTCAATATCCTTTCATCATTTTTCCCACAATGGGAATTTCTCTTTCAATTTGAGAAAATATTTTTCAAAGAAAAGCTGTCTATTGTCCAAAAATGAGAAAATTTCTGTACTCTCTCTATATTTTTATCCACAATAAGCTGATTTTAACCCACTTAGATACAGTCGGCAAATTAATTGCCCTTATTTAGACAGGTTAATGTTGGGTTATGACAAAAGCTCCTCGTAATGGCAAAGCCAGAGGAGCTTTTATTTTGACCAATTTTTGAGTTCCTCATAAACCTGCTGCACCGGCAACCCCATCACATTATAATAAGAGCCTTCAATGCGGCTGATGCCGATCATGCCAATCCATTCCTGAATACCATAAGCCCCCGCTTTATCATAAGGCTTATAATGTTCAATGTAATAATTGATTTCTTCGGCTTCCAATTCCCGAAAAAAGACTTCGGTGGTTTCATCCCCCACTACCTGTTGGTGTTCGTCGCGAATACAAAAACCGGAAATGACCTGATGCTGTTTGCCAGACATGCTCTGCAGCATTTGAAAAGCTTCATCGGCATCAGCGGGCTTCCCTAATACCTTTCCATCCACCACGACCACCGTGTCGGAGGCTATTACTAATTCATCTGTTTTAAGTGTATAGGCTTTGGCTTTTTTCTCCGCTAAGTAAGCCGCCACCTCTTCAGCAGGCATATCAGCAGGAAAGCTTTCATCCACATCCAGGCTAATGGCCTCATAAGGAAAACGCATTGCGGCTAATAGCTCCCTTCTTCGGGGTGACTGGGAAGCTAAAATGATTTTTTTCTGATCAATCATGTCGCAAGATAAAAATAATCTAAATGCCGGACAGCAAAAAAGGCCACTCCCTAAAAAGAAAGCAGCCTTTTCCCTAACTCAGGCTCATTTGAAATCATGATACAAGCGTATTATTAGCCCGAATTATTCCCCGCGGAATACTTTAAGGCAAACCAGGCCCTTCCCTATTGGTCAATCATAATATTTTTCGTTGATTTCCAATAGCCCAAATTGGGCTAAGCTTTTTATCTCCTCTCTCATCTGCTTACTTGGAAAAAACTCGAAATAGGAAAAATCCCTTCATTTTTCCCACCTTGCAGCTAATCCAGAATTTAATTCGGCTAAAAACCCATACTTTATTTCAAAATGATTTTTTCTATATTCAGTGCGGAAGCTTTATCCACCTCGGACACCTGCACTTTCAATTGATTTTGGCCACTCTCCGGTACATTAATTCGACCCACCTTTAATTGCTGTAAACCATTAGTGGTCGCCGGAACCTGAAAGGAGTAAGCTTCCTGATTCACCCAAACCGTAATAGCTTGCGGAATGCTGTTTCGCAAAGAAATCCATAAATCAAACTCCCCACTTTGCTCCGTAATCAGGAATGGCCAGGAGGCACTGCCCTCTGCTGACCAGCCTCCCAAGTAAGAATTATGCTGCACCCATAAGCCTTTTTCTAAAATGGCTTCCTTTGCCAGTAGCACCACCTGCGCATCCGAATTTTGACTTAATGTAAGCGGATCTAATTGAATTTTTTTGAACGCAAATGGCATTTCCTGATCTTCCAACAAAGTCATTTTCATGGTATATCGCCCCGCACTTTCAAAGGCCACGCTGCCCATTTTAAAAACAGTACTGTGCACTTGCCCTCTTTCTCTTGAGGGGTACTGAAGCTGAAGCAGCTTACCATCAAATTCCAAAGAAAAGTGATAATCCCCTGACTTTTTGGGGAAATCTACCAAACTACTTAAGCGATAAAGGCCCGGCTGCCTGATATCCACTTCCCAGGAAAGAGATTCGCCTTTATTCTTCCAGTTTTGCACCAATTTGGTCTTCGCGTCAAAATACTGCTGACCCGCTATCTTGGCCTTTTGAGCAGAATATAAATTCCCTGCCTGAAGCTCTTCCACGTCTACTTCTGCTATTTGCAATTCCCCTGCTACCTCTACAGCCAATACACTCACATTGGGATCGGTTGCATGAAAAGGCAATTGAAGTTCGGGCCCAAGGGCTGTCTTTTCCCAATGGAGCGCCTGTTGGTCATCTGCCAGCAAATATGCCCGACTGATTTCATTTTTCAATCCCGGAATTAGCAATTTCTGATCTCCCGGCCAATCATAGATGTGGAAGTATAAAATATTGTCCTTTTGCGTACACGTTCCGTAAAAAGGCAAATGCTTAAATGGGGTATGGCTGCTTCCATGAATAGCTTCAGCATTTACAGACATCCAGTCTGCAAAACCTTCCAGGCGTTCAATACTAGCCTGAGGGATGCTGCCATCCGGTTTCGGCCCTATATTTAATAAATAATTTCCACCCTTTGACACTGACTGGGTCAAATTGATCAGTAAATCTTTCAGTGATTTCCAGTCCTGATCACTTTTTCTATAGGACCAGTTGTGATTCATGGTCATGCAAGATTCCCAATATTTATCCAACTGCACAAATTCCGGAATATTTTGCTCCGGCGTTTCAAAGTCCCCGCAAAAAGCGCCCATTTTTCGATTACCCAGTCGGGTATTCTGAATGATTTGAGGGTATTGTTCTTCCAGTAGTGTTTTAAAAGGTTGGGTCCGCTCCACACTCATGGCTTTGGGCATATCCCACCACATGATATCCACTGCGCCATAGTTTTCCAACAATTCCGTCACTTGCGGATAGGCCACCTGCTGCAAATACTCATCAAAAGAAATGGGAGCTGCATGTTCCGGATCCCAGTGTTGCTTTACGTATCCTCCATTTACCCAGTCCAGAGAATGAGAATAATAAAAGCCTAATTTAATCCCTTCCCGTTGACAGGCATCTGCCAGGGGCTTGATCAAATCTTTCCCCCATTTGGTGGCCTGAACGGCATTCCAGTCCGAGTATTGGGAGTCAAACAAGGCAAAACCATCATGGTGCTTGGTGGTAATGACCAGGTATTTCATGCCCGCCTCTTTGGCTAATTTCACCCAATATTCCGGATCATACTGATCGGGGTAAAAATCCTTGGCGACTTCTCTGTACTCAGGAATGGGTATGCGGGAATTATGCATAATCCACTCTGCATACCGGGGGGTCTCTTCTCCATGATATACTCCTTCCCAAATGGCATTTACACCCCAGTGGATAAACAGCCCAAATTTGGCCTCTTCAAACCAATCCATTCTGGGATCATGTGCTCTTTGTGGTTGCGCCTGCGTCTGATGGAAAAATACGCTTAAAAGCAATGAGCTAAAAAATAGGGTAAACTTTCGTTTCATCATCTTATTTAAATAGTTGGCAAGCGTGTAGAAAACCACCAGACTTCAAATTTGAATTATTGAAATTGATTTCAGATAATATTCAGCAATATGGCTACTATTCTCTCGAGAGAAGGGGCCTCCCTTCCACAATTCTTCAAATTTTCGTCCTGTATTTTGGCTAAAAAACGCTTAAAATTGGGGTTAATCGTCAGTAACAATTTAAGATAAGCCCCTTAAGTTTTTGGCAAAAAAACCTTTATCGAAAACCGAATCTTAAGGCTGGTTCCTCCCTTCGACATCTCGCTTCCACCGACTCTTTCAGCACAAAAAAAATAGCTCTATGGCGGCTTAAAAGCACATTTCCGCATTCATCCCTATTAATAAAAACGTTTGCCTTCTACCATAACATACCATGCAGATAAAAAAAATGGCGACCCTTTTCCGGATCGCCATTCTCTATAAAAAGTCAACTATCAATTAGGCTTCCATCAGTTTTGTGGCTTCCCGTACCATCTCTTCCTGTAAATTAGCTGGTAAGGGCTGATAATCCTGAAATTCCCAATGGAACTGTGCTCTTCCCTGGGTGATTGACTTCAAAGAGGTAGAGAAATCTCCCAATTCAGACTGTGGAATTTGAGTGGTGATAATCTGATGATCATCCTCCGGATTCATCCCCAAAATCATTCCCCTTCTACTCTGAACTTCCGTCATCACATCACCCATTTGATGATCCGGCACCGTAATTTCGACCAAATAAATCGGCTCCAGAATCTTGGGGCTCGCCTGGGCAAAAGCAGAAGAGAAAGCCTTGGCGCCGGCAATTTTGAAGGAGATATCATTGGAATCAACCGAGTGCATTTTTCCGTCCATCACCAATACGCGCACATCCCGAACATAGGAACCGGTAATAGGACCCTCTTCCATTTTTTCCATTACCCCTTTCTTAATGGAAGGAACAAAGCGGGCATCAATAGCACCCCCCACAATGCAGTTATAAAACAACAACTTTCCTCCCCAGGGCAAATCGATTTCTTCCTTATGACGGACATGCAAATCCTTGGAGGGTTCCGGCATGCCTTCAAAATAGGGATCAATTTTCAGAAGGACTTCCCCAAACTGCCCTGCTCCGCCGGATTGCTTTTTATGGCGATAGGTGGCTTCGGCAGGCCTTTGGATGGTTTCCCGATAAGGGATACGCGGCATTTCCCAAATCACATTTAAATTATAGTTTTCTTTAAGCTTCCATTTGATGGTCTCCAGATGCAGATCCCCCTGGGCGGATAAAATCAATTGCTTTAATTCATTCGAAAATTCTACCCGAACGGTAGGATCTTCCAGGGCAATTTCCCGCAAAGCTTCTCCCAGCTTTTCATTTTCATCCTTGGACTCGGACCAGATATGCACACGCAACCTTTCTTCCGGGAAGGTAA
This sequence comes from Persicobacter diffluens, assembly GCF_036244895.1. Lineage (NCBI taxonomy): Bacteria > Pseudomonadati > Bacteroidota > Cytophagia > Cytophagales > Persicobacteraceae > Persicobacter > Persicobacter diffluens. Next base: position 1,435,418 of record NZ_BQKE01000001.1, on the reverse strand, counting down.
TAGGCTCCAGAATGGTGTTTTTGCCTTTCAGGCAAAGGGTATGGTTGGTATAGGTATGCTTTAATTTCACCGCAACGCCAATATCTCCGGCTACCAACTCATCCACATTATGCCGTTTTTTCCCATCTACGATGTAGAGTTGCCCCAATCTTTCGGTCGTCTCTGTTGATGGATTATAAAGTTCCTGATCAGTCGTTATCTTACCGGCAATCACTTTAAAATAGGATACTTTCCCCAGGAAGGGTTCATTAATGGTTTTGAAAAAGAAAAGTGTGGGATCGCCATTCAAATCATAATTCAATTCCCCACCATCCGTCAGGGGCTCAGGTTTCAGGTCGGCAGAGGCGGGTGCTACATTATCTATAAAGCCCATCAAACGGCCGGAACCCATATTTTGCTTAGCAGAAAGACAAAAAATAGGGAAAACATCATGGTTTGTCATACCAATCCGTAATCCCTCTCTTAGTTCATCTTCCTCCAGATTTCCTTTCTCAAAATAGAGATCCATGAGGCGTTCATCGTTTTCGGCCGCTTTTTCCACCAAGGCATTGTGCAGATCATTGGCTCTTTCTTGCTCTGCCTCGGGAATGGGGCGTTTCTCTGGCCGTCCTCCTTCTTCCGGGAAAACATACATCACCATTTTGAGCAAATCAATAATCTGATGAAAGCCCTGGCCAGGCTGTAAGGGGTATTGCATCAACACCGCATTTCTGCCAAAGGTATCGAAGATACTCTCTACGGAGAATTCAAAATCAGCTTTAGGGTGATCCAATTGATTGACAATAAAAATGGTGGGCTTTTTAAATCTTTCGATTTGTTGCCACACCAGTTCATCTCCAACTTCTACGCCCGTTTGCGCATTCACCATCAATAAGCAGGTATCCGCTGCCCGAACGGAGGAAACCACTTCCCCCACAAAATCATCTATGCCGGGGGTATCCAGAATGTTAATTTTATAATCGCGCCACTCCGTATGAAGCAAAGTGGAATAAACAGAACTGTGGCGCTGATGCTCTATTTCATGATAATCGGAAACGGAATTTTCTTCCTCTACCTTCCCTCTTCGATTAATTAAGCCAGCTTCGAACATCATCGTCTCGGCCAGCGTGGTCTTGCCTGATTTCGTAGAGCCGAGCAAGACAATGTTTTTGATGTGTTTCTGATCAAATACTTTCATTTGCCTCATGGTTTTATGGTGAAAAAATAATTTTCCTAACCCTACCCCCAACTGTATTTTAATATACCGATAAAACCATGATAATTACATGATAAACCTCAGGCTTTCATGTGACTAAAAAAAGCGCCAACCGAAGCAGAATTAAGCCGAAATAATTCACCATTAGATTTCAAAAAATAAAGGCTTGGCCTTTACTGACAGCGCATAGGGAGTCGTTTTGCTTTTTTAAACAGCCCCCATTTGGACAAGCTTGCTTTCTGGTCATTCACCTGCTTCGATGGAAAAAATTCGAAACAGGAAAACACCTTCCTTTCCCCAGGCTGGTCCCCATGCAGATCCCCCTTATTTCCACTAATGAACCGCCCCCCTGAAACCGGGGAATTTTGAGGGGAGAAATTATTTCTACTCAAGAATGGTTACCCTTAAATACGGTGAAATGCTCTTCTATTTATAATATTGATGGAAATAAAACTTTTCGCGCAACGCTCAATATTGTAGCTTCTCTGCCTCCCCCCATTTCTTTTTCTTGTCCTAATAGCCGCTTGCCTGAACATAATGCCCCCCTTAACAACCATTTGAAATTTTTCTAAGGGTATTCTCCTAATCCACTACCTTCCACTAGATTTTTTTTGATCACCTTAATCCCCTGACAGTCAGCACGGGATTGAGATTACTCAACACCAAATTACTATGAGAAAATTATTATGCTTACTGATGAGCATTTACATGCTTCAGGCCACAGCGCAACCCACCTTTCAAAACGGAAATGATCCGGCTCCTGCTGGTAAAAAATGGGTGAAAAACAATGCCTTTTCCGACGAATTTAATGGAAGTTCATTGGACAAAAACAAATGGCTGGACTATCATCCCTACTGGGTCGGACGGTCGCCGGCTATTTTCAAACCCAATGCGGTAACGGTGACCAATGGAAAAATGCAAATAAAGAACTACAAGCTCAGCCAAAGTGAATGGGTGAATGGAAATGAATACACCATTGCCGGCGGGGCAGTGTCCTCCGTTGCAACAAATGGGCATTACGGCTATTACGAATGTCGAATGAAAGCGAGTAAGATTTCCATGTCTTCCACCTTTTGGATGAAAAACCGATGGGACAGTAGCAATTGTCCGAAGACCCAAACAGAATTAGACATTATTGAATGTATTGGAGGGGCTAAGGAAAGCCCCACTTTTGCCACCCATATGCATTCCAACACCCACTATATTTACAATCCCTGTAGCGGTGCCGAAGATTGGAAATCTCGTGGTAACAGCGCCTCGGTAGGGGGCAATGTAGCAGATGACTACCATGTTTATGGCGCTTACTGGAAAGATGCCAACACCATTTTATTTTATATTGATGGCGTGTACCAGTATACGGTAAATCCAAGAACCGATTATAGCAGCACCCCCTTTGATCGCCCCATGCAAATGTTTTTGGTAACCGAAACCTATGACTGGCAAACTCCCCCGACGGCGGCAGAATTAGCAGATGATAGCAAAAACACCACTTATTACGACTGGGTTCGCGCCTGGACATTGGAAGATGATCCGCAGGCGGGCGAAACCATCTCCTTTGGTCAAGCCTACACCAGTTTACCGATGAGCAGCTCACAGAACATTAGCGTGCAATATGTCGCCCAACAACAAAGAGAGGTAGTGGTAGAAATATGGAAGGGGGCCAGCTGGCTGGCCGCCAGCAAAAAAACGGTGGCTGCCGGGACCAGCAGTGCAAGCATCAGCATTAGCCTACCCAGTAGCCCGACTGCCGGCACTGATTATATCCTCAAGGCCAGCATCCGCCCGGTGGGCACCGATTGGACTCAGAATATTGCCAATGCCCAAATCAACAACATCTCCATCAGTGCCGGAGCCATTATCGCGGATGGTACCTATGAGATTAGAAGCGTGGCCAGCGGCAAAAATTTGGGAGCCCCCAACTGGAATAGCTGGAATGCTACCGAAGTAACCATTGGGAACTATGACGATCAAAAATGGATCCTTAGCCATCAGGGAAATGACATTTATACCATAAAATTAAAGGCCACCTGGGACGGAAATAAATATTTAGAAGTGCCCTATGCGGCTTGTGAAAACGGAAGTCTGGTGAAAACTCATAGCAGTGCCAGCGGTTCCCACCAAAAATGGAAAATAGAGCAAAATGGAAATGCTTATACCCTTCGGCCTCATCACTGCTGGGGACAAGCCCTGGATGTTCGCCCGCAAGATGATAATATCCATACCTGGGCCTATGATGCCAACAATGGAAATCAGCAATGGCAAGTGATACCTGCTAGCAATCAGCGTCAGCTTCCGGACGCCTCCACTGAAAAGCTGATCCTTTACCCCAACCCATCTGATGGGAAATTTCATCTTCAACTTCCTGCAAGTATAAAGCCTGAGCAGGAATGTCAGCTGATGATTTACAGTCTTTCCGGAAAAAAGATTTACGAAGCCTCATTGACTAAATCTGCCACGCCTGATGCAGTTAGTCCGGGGCTGAGTCAGGGCATTTACCTGCTCATGGTAAAGTCAGGAAAGGCGATATTCCAGGAAAAATTAATTATTGAATAATCAGCTGGTTAAGGAATTCACCAGTCAATTTTTTCATCACCCAAAATTTAAACTCATGAAAATCCTTTTTTTTCATAGAGCGGCACTTCTATGCTTACTGCTCAGCCTTCACCTCCATGTCCGGGGGCAAAATACGGTCACCATTGATCCCAGCGTCCAATTCTATACTGGAGGGGTGAGTCAACTGGACCGCACCAAATTCTTCAACATTCACGATACCTGGGGAAATGGAGAGGTCACCAACACAGAATATGAGGACCTTACCAACCGGCTGGGGGTCAATTTCGGCAGGGGTTTCTGGGGACCTTTCTCATTTGCTAAAAGTAAAGCCAATGGGGAAGTTGGAGTATACTCCACTAATCCCAGTGAAATTTCTGGCTGGGGAAATAACAATATTAACAGCACCAAAAACAGCAGCACCTGGTACCGGCACAGTAGCCGGCATGTGGTCACGGAGCACCCTAAAAATGTAGTGCGGTGGAATATTGATATGAATACTGCGGCAAAATGGAGTGCCGATTATTTTGAAGCCTTTTATGAGCCTTCGTTTCTACCCGAATATTTTGAGCCCATGAACGAACCTTTTGTCCATGCCGGAGATGCTGAATTTTCGGCTGAACAACCGGATAATCAACTGATGAGGGAACGGATGGCGGACTGGTTTGGAGCTATAGGCGCAGAATTTAATGCGCGGGGCATCAATACCAAGGTGGTAGGTTATTCCTCTGCCTGGCCCTCTATGGAGTTATGGGATTTTGGTCATTGGAACACCCGTATGAAAATGTTTATGGACCGGGCCGGAGCAAATATGGATGCCTTTGCCATTCACCTTTACGACGGGATCAATGTTACCGGACAGGATACCCGCCGATCCGGCTCCAACGCCAATGCCATCCTTGATTTGGTAGAAACTTACAGTCGCATAAAATGGGGAACGGTGAAGCCATTTGCCATTACAGAATTCGGAGGCATAGAGGCCGGTTACGGAGCGGAATATTCAGCAGTCAAGAGCATACAGTCGGTAAAATCGATGAACCATATCATCATAGACCTTATCAAAAGGGAACATAAGATAGATCTAGCCATTCCCTTTAACTGTGGAAAATCCACCTGGCACATTAATGCCGGCAATAATTAGGGTCTGCTTAAAAAGGTCTCTTTATTTTTCTTGAAATTTGGTTGACCAATTCCAGCTTCGATTATTGATGTTACTAATGCCCATAAATCATATTCATAAATAATGAAAAAAAGGTCAAAAAAGATTCCTTTCATGAATCTTTCAAGGTTAGCAATAAAGAAGATGGCACCAATCCAAGAATTTGTGGTGTCTGATCTTCGTGCCTTAATATTATTCAATCCATACCCTCTTTTAGTTTGTCCAAATTTTCCTTCTACATGACTCCTCAATTTTTGATGGATAACCTTATTCTCTTCCCGCTCTTTAATTTTTTCAGGATCTTTAGGAGGAGCTCCAAGAGGTGAGCCGACGAAAGTTATATCATTTTGATCATAAACTTCTCTAGCATTTCGATTTCCATAAATTTTGTCTCCAACAATTCCATTTAGCTTAGTGTGAGGGTGCCGTAGTTTATGTGCTTCAATATGCTTTTTGATAATCTCCTCTTCCCCTTCATAGTATGCTTCAAAATCATGATGGTCAATATAAGAATAGCCTTGGTCAATAGATATTGATATTTTAGCTCCAAATTCAACATTCGCTCCAGACTTCCCTCTTATGATGGGGCGAATATGTGGTTGATATAAGTTTACAATACGGAAACCAACCGTATTTTTCTTCTCTTCAATCATTTCCATTTGTTGGCGATACACTTCTTGAATAACATACAATAGCTTCAAAAAACGCTTATTCAAAGGAATACCTACCTTAATTTGGTCTAATAGACGATGAATATGCCCTATATTTCGATGAAGATACTGTAGTTGTTTTCGATTTGCAGCCCTCCAAAAATCGGCGCCTTTCTTCTTTTTTCTTGTCAACGCTAGAAATTCTTTTTGGGCTTTTTGTCGATAGCTTCTAGGTTTCTTAGCATCTGTTTTAACAAATTCCCATAATATATCGATGATTTTTTCTGATTCAATGCGAGCCTTATTGATCAAAGCCAGGTCGGTCGGATAAGGAATTTCTTGCACCGCTACAGTAGCATCAACTGAAATCGAGTTTTCAATTTCAGGCTTCTTATATTTTGTATCACTTTCTACATTTTTTTCATCACGAAGTTCGCTTTGCTCATCAATACTAACGTCATGACTCTGGAGTAAGTGACTTAAATCATTAAAGTCTTTTATGGTCAAACGCTTTCTAATTGTCGGAAATAATGAAGAATCGAATACCTGATCATGTTGAAATTTATGCAATCCAACAAAGTATTGTAGATATGGACTTTCTTTGATTTGTTCAATTGTTTCTCTATCAGACAACTTATATTTGTGTTTGATAATCAAGGCTCCAATCACTAAACGCGCTGGTTTAGGTCTAGCTCCTTTGTCGAAGGACATGTTCCGTTCATAGATCCTTTTTAATTGACTCCAAGGAATTTCTTTGGCCATAATAATCCATCTGTTATTGGGATTAAGGCCACCCAAATACGGGTCCATAAAATCAGAAATCTCAAGTTGATCAGGGGAATGCTTAATCATAGTGCAAGCTAAAAAAGTAGGAAAGGAGCCCTGGGGCTATTTAAAGGACAATTTACAAAATTTCCCCTTGCACTAAAAGAGATTTAATGTGATTTAATAAGTTGATCTTCAGTCGTTTTTAGATAATTCGAGCTATTTCAGCAGACCCTAATTACCAGCCTTATGGTGCTGCCCTCTGGCGTCCGAAAAATTCCGGACAACCGATTGACGGCAACACGGAATGGGTGTATACGGAACGGGTAAAGTTTTATGAATTATGGTCTGAAGTGAAAGGGCACCGGGTAGAAATCAACAGTGCTAATCCGGATATTCAAAGTCTGGCCTTTTTGAATGGGAGTGAACTCTATGTGGTATTGAGTAATTTGGATGATGCCACCCAGACTGTGAGCCTCTCCCTGCTTTCTCAGGCGCAGGACATTCAGTCGGTCCATCAAAAAGCGCTGAAAATTTATGCCAATCAGGATCCGATTTTCACCAGCACCACCTTGAAGGATGCTCCATCAGACATTAGCCTGATTGCAGGAGAAACTACAGTACTGAAATACCAATTTTCCCAAAATGTTAGCTTCCAGAATGCGCTTCGCTCAGTAAGGTATTACAACAATCAACATCTGATTCCGATTGCAGGAACGGCAAGCTTTGAGTTTAATAATGTGAATTTGGGCACTGCCGGAGCAGGAAAAGCATTTCTCCGGATGGGCATCAGCCGTAAGCACGACAAATCTAAACTGCCGGTGATCAAAGTAAATGGCACCAGCATTCCGGTCCCTCAAAACTGGGCGGGTTATGATCAGGCCAATCGAGAGGATTTCTTTGGGGTAATTGATATCCCGGTATCATTCGATTTGCTCAACACCAACAATACCGTCACCATCCAATACCCGGACAACGGGGGCTTTATCAGCTCTTTGATTCTGGATGTTCAGCGATATGACAGCAAACCGGCATTCACCGACCTGTTTACTTTCCATAGTTTCGGTTCCCTGCCCGTTCAGAATAGCTATGATTTCTATTTTGATTACAGTGCAGCCGGTTCCCGGGATTTGGTGGTGGAATTCTGGAAGGATAACCAATGGCAAGCCAGCGGCACAAAAACAGTGAGTACTGGGGCTGGCACCACTTTTATCCGTATTAACCTGCCTTCAACTCCTACGGAAGGGAATACCTATACGCTAAAAGGAAGTATCCGGCCAGTAGGCACCGACTGGACTCAAAATATCAAGACAGATCAAATCAATAATTTCACCATAAGTGATGCCCTGTTAACGGATGGCCTTTACGAAATCCGATCGCTTGCCAATGGCGAAAATATTGCCGCAACAGCCGAGACCAATTGGGTGCCGATCAATAGCAGTCCGGCCAATGTTAATCAGCAAAAATGGCAACTGAGGCATCTGGGAGATGATGTTTATACCCTTCAGCTACTGGATCAGTCTGCCGGAGTTAAATACCTGGAAGTCCCTTATGCAAAATGTGAGAATGGAACCCTCCTGGGAACCTACTCGCAAGCCAGCGGTGCTCATCAACAATGGAAAATTGAAAAAGAAGGCGGAGCTTTTTTCCTCAAACCGAATCATTGCTGGGGACAGGCCCTGGATGTGCGCCCCTCCGACCAATACCTGCAAACATGGAATTTCTATGCCTCCAACGGCAATCAAAAATGGAACTTTATTCCTACCACGGCTAATAATAATCGCCAGCTGGTGGAGAATACCGGCCCACAGATTTTGGTTTTCCCTAACCCGAATCGCGGAGCGATGACCCTGGAAATTCCTTCTGCCATGGATCAGCAGATCAATATCCGCATGGTGGATCTATCGGGCAAAACGGTTTGGGAGCAAAACCAATTCCTACCCCTTGGACGCAACAAATTACACCTTCAGACCCAACTGAGAACAGGCGTATACCAAATGGTCATACAGGGAGCTGGAGGTAAATCCGTCAGGAAAATCATCATTGAATAACATTTTAACCCGGATTATTCATACCTAAATCCTCGTTTAGCTGTAAGGCGGAAAAAATGAAGGAATAGTTTCCTATTTCGATTTTTTCCAACGAAACAGATGAATGAGGAAAAAGCAAGTTTGCCCAAATTTCGGCTATTATAAATCAATGAAAATAAATTATAATGGATTGAATTTTAATTACTTAAGATTGGTTAGTGAATTTATCGGTGAATAATTCGGATTAAGGGGCTTCGGCCCCTTTTCTTTAACCCTGGAGAAAAGCAAAAAGCTCCATTAGCAGCGCTATTCCCACATGCACCACTACCCCACCCCAAATATTTTTGCTTTGCATCGACAGGATGCCCAGTAAATATCCTCCAAAAAGTGAGCTGATGGCCTCCGGCAAAGGCTTTCCAAAATGAAATACCATATAACTCATGGCCATGGCCAAAACCACGCGAGAGCCCAGGTATCGATAAAATGCCAGGACCAAAAATCCTCGAAAAAACAGCTCTACCATTACAAAAGACAGGCTATAGGCGGACTCAAATAAGACCACTGCCCAGACTTCCGTTACTCCCCTATACGCAACAAAAGCATGTGCCCCACTTTTTTTATAAAGGGGATAATACGCCTGAATACTCTCCAGAAAACTGGCAAAAAAAATGATTACGGCCATTCCTGCCAATATCCACCAATAGGGCTTCATGGATTTAAGCCGGAAATCCAGTCCATAAAAGTTGGACAAATGCTTCTTGTCAAATGCATAATATAGGAGCAATAACAAAAAGAGCATCATTACGAAACGGGCATAACGATACAAACATCTGTAAATAAAATATTGATCAGGAGCCGGATAAACTTCCGAAAACCAGGCGGATAGATTGAATGTCCGATAAAGACCATAAATCAAAAAGGCTGCTGCAAATTTCCACCAAAAGGCCGGTTGCGACAGCCCGGATACCCACTGCTTATCCCTGCGGAATAAAAAAAGCACCAAGCCAAAAGAAAGGCCACCCATCAGGCTGTGAGCCAGCACTTCCGTTAGCCAGGGCAGCTTTCTGATAAAATCTCTTTCAAAACCGGAGGCACTCCAGGAATAATTAAAAGTTAACAAGACCGCAGCCCCTAAAAGGGCCTTTAAGTGAGGTTCCAAATGGAATTCACTGGAAAAAAATCTTTTGTAATTGAGGAAAAGCGCTCGCATTGGGGAAAACTAATGATAATTATTTAAATTATTAAAGATAAAGATTTCCTCCACTATGACCAACGATCACCTCACTTTCGCCCTGGGGGTTTTTACCGGCTTTTTTGCCATTATGAACCCAATCGCCAATACCCCGGCATTTTTGGGGCTGGTAGCAGGCTCCGGCAAATCAGAACAAAGAAAAATCGCCAAAACAGCCTGTCTGACGGCCTTCATCATTGTATTGACCTTTATCCTTTTGGGCAATATCATTTTTCATCTCTTTGGAATTACCATTCCCGCCTTTAAAATTACTGGCGGTATCCTGTTATTCCATGTGGGCTTTGAAATGCTGCAATCCAAAAAATCAGCCGTTACCCATAATAAAAATGTTACTGCTGAAGTCGACGAAGGCGTGGCCATCAGCCCTCTGGCGATCCCAATCCTGGCCGGGCCCGGCACCATTGTCACCGCTATGAATAAAGTCACCGGAGTAAGTATGATAGACAGTGCAATTGTGATCGCCATCTTTGCCTTTATGTGCCTGTTGACTTATTGCGCGTTCTCCATAAGCAACCTTATTTTAGAAAAATTGGGTCAAAACCTCATCACGGTCATCGGGAAAATCATGGGGTTGATACTGGCCATTATGGGGACGGATATGGTGATTGCGGGGATAAAACTGGGGTTTAATATCGGATAGCAAGGCTTTTTCATAAAAAGCTAGATCAGCCATTCAATACCTTTTATGGAATAATTAATCGTTTCTTTTCATTTTTTCTTGATAAAAAACGAAACAAAAAAATCAAGGCTGTGATCAATGTCGGCGGGACAAAGCATCTGCTGACGGAATCCATCAAGGCGACATTTGCAGATGATGCGAGACTGGTAAAGTATGGCAGAAATGTCGCTGTGATGCCTTCTGGTCGCCAGCAGCACCTTTGTCTATCCGCCCATTGATCAAGGCCGGAGGGTTGAGGTGGAAGTTTTTATACCATATTATCAATACGGTAAAAGGTAGCACGCTCACTCATAAACAAGCGCTCAAATCAAATAGCCCCCATTGGGAACTAGATCATTCCTATTATTTGTCCATTTGTAGTTTTATGAGAAACCGGATCTACCTATTTTTTATCCATTCATAGTCTTTTGAAAAAGCCGGATATCCATTGTTTAAAAATGCCCAATATTTTTGTACTTATTCCTCATGCAGGGCTTTTTCATAAAAAGCTAGATCAGCCATTCAATACCTTTTATGGAATAATTAATCGTTTCTTTTCATTTTTTCTTGATAAAAAACGAAACAAAAAAATCAAGGCTGTGATCAATGTCGGCGGGACAAAGAACCTGCTGACGGAATCCATCAAGGCGACATTTGCAGATGATGCGAGACTGGTAAAGTATTGCAGAAATGTCGCTGTGATGCCTTCTGGTCGCCAGCAGCACCTTTGTCCATCCGCCCATTGATCAAGGCCGGATTGTTGATGTGGAAGATTTTATACCACAATATCAATACTGTAAAAGGTAGTAAGCTAACTCATAAACAAGCGCTCAAATCAAATAGCCACCATTTGGAACTAGATCATTCCTATAATTTGTCCATTTGTAGTTTTATGAGAAAGCCGTGATTTCTCATGCCGTTGCAAGCTGATAAATGAAGGAAATTTCCCTATTTTGAGTTTTTTCCAATGAAACAGATGAATAAGGAGAAAGCAAGCTTGCCCAAATTTGGGCTACTATAAATCAAAGAAAACAAATTATAAAGAATTGAAAATAAGTCGCTTGTGTTTTTGTAACGAATTTATCAGTGAATAATTCGGGTTAATACTTTAATCCATCCCGACGAGCCGTTGAGGCTGTTAGCAGAATCCTCCAAGGAATATTGGAATCGGAATAAGATTATAACAGACAAAATGGTGGAATGAAGATGGATTGCTTTTAAAAACAGCAAACACCAACTGTCTACTGTTTTGGCCCTAAAAATTGCCACAATACTACAACAAGAAGTACGTCACCTCTTTGAGATTGAGAAAGAGGATTGGCATTTGCCGTTCTTGCTGCACTAACCAGTGTGGGCTAGGGATGAAGGCAGAGGCGTAGCCGTTTGTTGAAGCTCTTTTACGGTGGCATACATGATCCTAAAATAGGCACCGTAAAAAGCGACTGCCGCCAGCCCGGGCCGACGTCAGGAGGTAGCCCCCAAAAAAAAGGGAATCCCTAAATATGGATACCCCTTATATCACTATTATTAAGCCAGGAACTATGAGCTAGCCCACCTTTACCTTTTGCGATGACACCGTCTTGCTGAATAGTTTCACCGGATCTTCCCCTCTACTGTGGGTTAGACCAACCAATGCCACGGTAATGCCACGAGTCTTGGCGTTGTCTTCAAAATCATCAATGATTTCAAGGACATCCGGATGAATGGATTTGGTCTTGGAGGCATCAATAATGACTGTGGAATCGTCAGGAAGATGCTTCAGGGATCTCAGTATAGGCGCCTTATTCAGGAAAGAAACCTCCTCCGCCAAATGAATGCGGATGGGCTCTCCTGCCCGATAATCCGCATCATCAAAATGATAAGGAATTTTATAATTATTATATAAAATCCAGATGATGGCGACCACCAGGCCGAGGCCGATCCCCACCAGCATATCGATACGGATGATTCCTAAAATAGTCACCATAAACGGAACAAATTCCGGCATTCCCTTTTTGTACATGGCTTTGAACACGGTCGGCTTCGCCAGCTTATAACCCACCACAAAAAGTATGGCCGCTAATGCGGACAAAGGAATCAAATTCAAAACCTTCGGAATCAGGATGATAGAAATCAATATAAAAAAACCATGCAGAATAGCCGACAGCTTGGTTTTTCCGCCCGACTGAATATTGGCCGAACTTCGGACAATTACCTGCGTCACCGGCAAACCACCAATTAATCCGGAGAGTGTATTCCCTACCCCCTGGGCAATCAACTCCTTATTCGTAGGGGTCACCCTTTTTTGAGGATCCAGTTTATCCGTGGCTTCCACACAAAGCAGGGTCTCCAAACTCGCCACCACCGCAACAGTCAGGGCAATCACATAAATATCCGGATTAGTAATCTGGCTGAAATCCGGCAGGGTAAACTGCCCGATAAAACTCTCAATGGAGGCGGCTACAGGAATGGTGACTAATTCATCCGCATCAAATTTGAGCAATCCGCTATTTTGGAAAAACAAATTTAAACCAATGGCCATACTGACCACCACCAATGGCCCCTGCACAATTTTAGTGAGGGGAATTTTTTTCATGAAGGGCTGTTCCCAAAGGATCAAAATGATCAGGGAAACCACCGTCACGATCATGGCTGCGGGGTTTATGCCCTCCAGCATATAAAAAAGCTCCGAGAAAGTGGTATGCCCGTCAATCTGATTGTAGGAAAAATCCCCCATAGCATCTTTATCATAGCCCATGGCGTGGGGAATTTGCTTGAGGATAATAATGATGCCGATACCGGAGAGCATCCCCTTGATCACCGAAGAAGGGAAATAATAACCAATAATCCCGGCTTTTAAATACCCCAAAATGATCTGAATAAGCCCGGCGATTACCACTGCCAACAAAAAAGCATCAAAAGCGCCCAATTCCTGTATGGAATTCAAGACAATAATCGCCAGACCGGCCGCTGGCCCGCTAACGCCCAGGGGGGAGCCACTAAGGCTGGCCACCACAATACCCCCTACAATGCCGGCAATGATGCCTGAAAACAGAGGTGCTCCGGATGCCAGGGCGATTCCCAAACAAAGTGGAAGTGCGACAAGGAAAACAATAATACTGGCGGGAAAATCGGACTTCAAGTGAGCGAACATCCCCTGGCGTGGATTTGGTTTCATAATAATTGGTTTTTCGGCTGAAGGATAAACCTTCTATGATTTTGATGGTGTCCTTTTTTTAGGAAGCCCAAATGGATATTGAAAAAATGGGTTGCAATTGATTGACAGATTAGTGAAAAGAAAAGCGGTATTTTTTTCCTGAATCCCTGTCAGAATGGAGGAAAGGCCTTTTCAAAAAACTTCCGGAGGCGGACTAACCACCCTTTGACTCAACATTTCCATTGAAAAAATAAGATCGGGAAAATCACCTCCCCGCTTCTGATTGATGAAAGGTTCTAAAGGCCATTCCCAATCATGGCAATATTTTGAATCTTCCCCCGACTCACCGCTCATCTCCATTTTAAGCTCCACTTTCACCTCATCCGCTAATGGTTCATCATTTTGATCCATGGTGCTCAAAACCAGGAAGAGTAATAAAAAGAGACTCATCCAATGAGCAAATTGTCGGGGCACGAAATGAACCAATGCGTATTTCATGAGGCAAGCGTTTTAAATACCAAATCCTGATAAAATGCATTGATTTGATCATGAGAAGAATTCAAATCCGTTAGAGCAGGCAAATGCTCGGCAAAAAAACGCTGGTGATGCATACCCTCTATCGTATTGGAAATCAACATATGCGGATAAGGGTAATCCGGATTAACGGCCAAAACCCATTCCGCCAATTGAGCTACCAATAAAATATAGTTGGAGAATGCACCATGCTGCTGTTCCCTATCGACCGCGGTGGTCAGATAGGTCTTGGCGGCATTATCAATGACTATTTGTTGTAATTGGATTTCGTTAATGTGAGAAAAATTCCCATCCTCTTCTATAGCCACACTCAAAAGATGAAGCGCTTTGCGCAGCCGCTCCTGAGGTTGAGCAATTGGAGCGGTAGCGGCCATCAGGCGGTAATGCGTCCAGGCCCAGTACCAATTTACCAAATACAATAACAATTGGTGTTTCGACTCAAAATAGCGATATGCAGAGGCTTCTGTCGAATTAATTTTTTTAGCCAGTTTTCGGAAAGTAAAGGCTTCAAAACCCAGATCGGAAATCTGATCAATACTACCGGAAACTATACGGCGCCCCAAATCCGTAGATGCTGGATCTTTCAAATAGGTACTTTCGCTCACCTTTAGAACAGGATAGGGCCAGATGGATTTCATAAGAAAGGTTTTAGGTGGCTTTTAGCCGAATTATTCACCGAAAAGATGACTACATCGAATCCATCAACTCCCTAATAGATTATTTAGGTTGTTTTCCCGATTTTTTAAATGGCCAAATTTTAAATTGCTTCCTCCTCCTTCCTCTGCTTCATTGGAAAAAACTCGAAATAAAAACTATTCCTTCTTTTTTCCCGCCTTGTCGTTAAAGGAGGATTTCAGCGTGAATAGTCCGAGATAATAGTATTACTATTATGGGCTAAACCAACAATGTGATTACGTTAAAAAAATCATTTTTGTTATTCTTATCCGCGATTCTTGAAACATTTTCCCTTCACAAAAAAAGGGCTTACACCCAGAAGTATAAACCCTTTGATAACACAGAACAGCTGCTTATGCGATTGTAAACAACCTTACTACCTCATTTTCTAAATGCAATCTCCACTTTTGGGCATCCGCTTCAAATTGCGGACCTTTTATCACATTATGCGCACCAAAAGAGGGCAATGCTTTCATGCCACAGAATTGATGAGTTTTATGAATATGATATAGTAAGCTTTCATCCATGGATTTCCCATCAAAAAAGCCATCTGCCGTATTGAAAGCATCCATAGGGGCATTCATCGTAGCCGACAGCATATAGGGTTTACCGTTCATCAGACCGTTATCAAAGCCGTATTTACTTTCTACCTCCGGATTTTCTCCTCCCATTCCAAAGAATACACCATAAGCATATACTTCATCGAAATACTTCTTCATTAAGCCTGGCGTACTGAACCAATAAATTGGAAACTGGAAGATCACCACATCGGCTAGTCTGAACTTTTCATGTTCCTCTTCCACCTGATAACCCTCCTTCATTACGGTGGTCAACACCTTAAATTCTTTACTCAAAGTTTCTACCGCTACATCGAAAAGTCCGTCGTTGAATTGGCCTGCCGCAAAAGCATAGGGTTCATGTCCGTTGATTACTAAAACCGTTTTCATTTTAATGTTTGTTTATGTCTAAAATCTTTATTTCCTGTCCCATTGTCTTGTGCAAATATGGGGCAAGTCATTATATTTACAAAACAGATTTTTTAGATCAAACAAATCGACATTTACGATAATGAATTTACAGTTTCTGAAATATTTCGTACTACTGGCCGAACACAAGAACTTCACCAGAGCGGCAGAAAAGATCCCGGTGGTTCAGTCGACTTTTTCGGCGGGCATCAAAAAGCTGGAAGAAAGTTTGGATGTGAATTTATTTCACCGCGACAAACGCAATGTACGCCTCAGTCCTGAGGGACAACGCATGTTGCCTTTGGCAAAAAAAATGCTGGCGCAATGGCACGAAATTGAAAACGAATTTGCTGATGGCGAAAACAGGCTCTTAAGATTAGGCCTTTTAGACAATATTGTGATTGAAGCCGTGGTGCCGATGTTTCGCAACTATCAGGAAATATACGGCCAATACCAGGTAAAGATGGTTGAAAGTACGCTGGTAGAGCTGTTCCAAAAGCTGGACCAGGAAGAACTGGACGGTATTTTCATTGAAAAGCAGGATATTGATGAAGAATTTTATGCTGCTCGCCCGGCCTTTTCCGAAAGGCTCGACATAGCGGTTTCCCACCAAAACCCATTAGCCGCCGCCTCCAGCCTTCCCCTTGAAGCATTGGAAGGAATGCCTTTTATAGAAAGAACCAACTGCCCTTTATTTGAGGAGGTGACCGCCCAAATGAAAGCGAAAAAAATCAAAGTAAATCCCGTATTTCAGGCCCAAAATAATGACACCGTCACCTCTCTGGTTTCTGCGGGTGTTGGGGTTTCACTGGCCGCCCAAACCAACAATATGATTTCCGGCATCAAGTTTATTCCATTGTCGGATGCACTATTCGTACGGGAACTTATATTCGTATGGAAAAAAAGTAATAAATCTCGCGCACTGAAAAGTTTTATCAGTTTCTAAGCGCTTGATGAAAAGCCAACAGCCGAAGCGAAAATTTGATTAATGCAAAAGCGACACCCAATTATTTTGAAAGCATAGCAGCGCTATTGTTGGGGAAATATCATAAATCGCTTCCAATAATTCGAATTTGCAAGCGGATGGTGTGCTTTTAAAGAAGCGCTAAGCCGAATTATTCACCTCCAGAATCACCCAGCCACCTCAATAGGCTTACCATTAATCCTTTACAAGCATTTTGACTGATTTTCTAATGGCCCCAATTAGGGTAGGCGTTCTTTCTCCTCAATCATCGGGTGCGCTGGAAAAACTCGAAATAGGAAAATTTTCTTCATTTCTCCTTCTGGCAGCAAAAAGCGTATTTAACTCTGTTTGATCCGGGTCAAGCATGAATAAACCGGCCTAAATGCTATCTATATTTTTCTTGGCTCTAAAATGAAAGCCTTATATTTGGCAGATATGCCAACAGTAAGCCTCCTTCAAAATCGCCGATACAACACCCTTTTCCTGCTGATATTAGCCGGAGAAGTTATTTTCTTTTTACCTTTTGTCATCGCCCGGCTCTTCCGCCCCACCCTACTGGAAGTTTTTCAGATTGACAACATCCAACTGGGAAGCTTTTTTTCCATCTATGGCATACTGGCCGTATTTTCCTACTTTTTCGGCGGACCTTTAGCCGACAAATATCCGGCAAAAAATCTGATCAGCATCGCCTTGGTCGCCACAGGTATCGGGGGCTTGCTTATGGCACAGATTCCACCGCTATGGGTCATGAATTTACTCTATGCCTATTGGGGAATTACCACTATTTTTCTTTTTTGGGCACCCCTGATTCGGGCCACCAGAGAATGGGGAGGGCACGATCAGCAGGGACATGCTTTCGGAATACTGGATGGCGGCAGAGCTTTTGTGGCCGCCAGTATGGGTACAGTGGCCATTTCTTTACTGAATTTTGTTGCGTCCGGCTCAGTAGATAGTACTGCCATTTCCTCCATGGCATTTTCCAATTTGTTGTATGTAGTCTCTGCCATCACTATGGGTACAGGGCTACTTTGTTGGATAAAACTACCCAAAACCGAAGCAGGAGCTGAAAAACCGGAAAGCATAAAACCAGAACTCATAGGGAAAATCGCCCGCATGAAAAAAGTCCGCTACCTGGCGCTGATTATTATCTGCGCCTATATTGGTTATAAAACCACGGATGATTTTTCTTTGTATGCCCATGAAATCCATGGTTTTGATGAAATAGACGCTGCAAAAGTAGGCACCATTTCGCTTTGGACCAGGTTCATCATTGCTGTGATGGCTGGTATTTTGGCCGATACCTTTAATCCTCAAAAGATCATCCATTATGGTTTCCTCCTCATGCTCGGCAGTAGCCTCATCATTGGTAGTGGCTTGTTGCCGGAGGGTGCCCTTTTCCTTCCCTTATTGAACCTGGTCATTTGCAGCATTGGAGTCTATACCCTTCGGAGCTTATATTTCACCTTGATCGAAGAAGGCCAAATCCCCATACTATATACCGGCACGGTGGTTGGTTTAATTTCGGTAATCGGCTACACCCCAGACATCTTCATGGGGCCATTGATGGGTTTTTTTCTCGAAAAATTTGACAGTCCACTCAATCATCAATTTGTGTTTTTGTTTTTATCTTTGGCCTCCATTATTGGCTGGTGGGCTTCCTGGAAATATGAAAAACTCAATAGCAAAAATGAAAAATAAGATCATTGAAAATTTTGGGCACCATTCCCGCTTTATTGCGACGAAAAATAACCAAATGGAGGTATTGGAACAAAATGGTTTTACCGCCGTCTATAGTGGGCTGGACTGCGACACCTTTAATGTGCTCCATATTTCCCAAGGAGATCAGGTGAAGATCCCTCAGCTCCGACAGGCCATTGAGCATTATCATTCCCTACAGCAGGCTTTTTGTATCTGGATTACCAAAGAACATTTAACAACGGCCATCGAATCTCTTTTTAAACAATTGGGCATCAAAGTACAAAATTCGGAAACCGGGATGGTGCTGCAGCTTTCAGAATTTGCATCAACAGCCATGCAACTTAACCCGGATTATTCATGCTTCAATCCTCTTTTAGCTGCAAGGCGGGAAAAATGAAGGAATAGTTTCCTATTTCGAGTTTTTTCCAACGAAGCAGATGAATGAGGAGAAAGCAAGCTCACCCAAATTTGGGCTATACAAAAATCAGTATAAACAAATACAACGCACTGACAATGTTTCAGTTAGAGTAATTCACTGAATCTAGCGGTGAATAATTCGGGTTAATGAAAAACTCGATATTCAGCTCGCTAAAAATACAGAGAGCATCAATCATTTTGCCCAGGTACTGGCTGCCAATTGGTTTCCTGCGGACGAAAATGTGATGACTTATTATCGGGAAAATGCGGCCTTTTTACTTCAAAGCCCCCCTCCTACTTATTTACTCACCGCTTATTGGGAAGGTAAATTAGCAGCGGTTGCCGAATTATTTCCCTCCAACCAGGAGACCGCCGGTATTTACAATGTGTCCACTTTGGCTTCCGCCAGAGGAAAGGGCATCGGCACACAGATCATGGCAGCCACCATTCAGCTTGCAAAGGAAAAAGGATTTAAATATCTGATCCTTCAAGCCACTGAGGAGGGCATCAACATTTATAAAAACCAAGGGTTAGCACCTATTTGGAGTTTGCATAAAACTATCCGCAAAACGGACTTTTCCCCTTGAAAAACACCCACATTTTGACAAGCGGAATATCATCCATGACCGGCTAAAACAGCCTGCAATTCCAGTAAACTGCTCAACACATAATTGGGCTGAATTCCCCAGGGATCAAAAATGCTGTTTTTACTTCTTCGGACCCAGGCAGTATGCATTCCGTAAGAAGCCGCCCCGATGATATCGAAAGGATTGGAAGAAATTAGAAATGCCTGCTGCACTTCTGCGCCTGCTTTATCTAAAAAATGCTGATACCCGGAAGGATGAGGCTTAAACATCGCA
The DNA here is from genome assembly GCF_036244895.1 of Persicobacter diffluens. Taxonomy (NCBI): domain Bacteria; kingdom Pseudomonadati; phylum Bacteroidota; class Cytophagia; order Cytophagales; family Persicobacteraceae; genus Persicobacter; species Persicobacter diffluens. The sequence continues at coordinate 1,415,910 of NZ_BQKE01000001.1, read as the reverse complement.
ATATCTTTCATGCTAATCACCTTTTCAAAGGTATCGTAAATCCCGGCATGATCCAGCAAATGATACAGGGCCTCATTACTACCATTAGAAAAAGCAAAAAGCCGGTGGCCGGCATCTTTAAGGGCGGATAAAGCGCCCTCCACTTCTTCAAACTTCGGAAGCACCTTATATTCCAGCATCAAACGCTCTTTTTCCTGGGCAGAAAGCAGAATATTAAAAGCCAGACAACAATAATCCAGTGCCTGAGCGGTGCACACCCCAAAATCCTCATACTTCCCCATCAATCCTTTTCGAAAAGAATACTCTAATTGCTTAGACCTCCACAGCTGTACAAAATCATCCGTATTATCCTTCACATATTGGCGGACAGCTACTGATACACCACTGGTATCAATTAAAGTTCCATAAATATCAAAAGCCAGGGTGTAAGTCTTCATTTTCTAAAATATAAGACAAAGATGGAAAAGGAAGGGCTTTGAACCCTCCTCCTTTAAACATTATAAATACGTTCAAAAATAAGAGAATTCAAAGCCCAAAAGTTTCAATTAACTACTTTCCAAAAAAATAGTCTTTTTAGAATATTACAATTTCCTTAAAACTTCCATTAAATCATCCGGATCAGGCCTTCTCCTGTAATCCGGTTCACTCTCCGCATAGCGGATAATGCCCGACTGATCAATCACAAATCTTGCCGGCATGGGTAATGCCCATTCATCATTCCCCTGCTGCACTTCCAAATCAATATTGAACTGATCCCGGTACAATGCCTTTAAATCTTCCGGATAATAAAATTTTAAACCGAACTGATCCGCCAAAGCATTGCGGTCATCATGTAAAATATCAAAATTCAGTCGATGCGTTTTAATAATATTATCCAGCATTTGTGGTAATTCAGGAGAAACAGAAAAGAAGGCAGCGCCTAATTCCTGCATTTCAGGCACGTATTTCTTAATATTGGCCAAATCTGTGTTGCAATACGGGCACCAAACACCGCGGTAAAAAGTCAAAACCAACGGGCCTTTAGCCAACACCTCCCGGCTCGAAACTTTATTCCCGTTCTGATCCGCCAACACAAATTCCGGAGCCCTATCGCCTACTTTCAGTACCTTGTCCTGAATACCGGAATCCATCAGATCCTGTGTTGCCCCGTGCATAATCTTTAAATAAGAATCGGGCATTTTTCCTTCAATGCGCTCCACGAGTGAAGCCAATTTTTCCTGAAATGTCATGGCTATTGTTTTGTTTCATCAATCAACTTCACAATGATAAAGAGAATCAGAAGGTTTTAGAAACGGAAAAATTCGATCACCTTATCGGAAAAATCCATAAAAAAAGCAGTCAAAACGAATTTAACTGCTTTCATAGTATCATTATTCAATATTGCATTATTCTCCCTCACCTGCCGGTAATTCTCCCTCACTTTGGCTCAAATATAAATTGAAGGCTAAGCCATTGGTTTCTTCAAATTTATCCTCAGCCAAATCATCATAAATCTCCTCATCAAATTCCATTTCCGTTTTTTCGATTCGGTTATCGGGATGAACAATCAGCTCAAGGCCCTCTAAAGTCACAGGATTCACCTGCACCAATACTTTGTAGGCCCCAAATTCATTGATAAAATAACGATTGACAATATTTGAAGATTTCTTCGCCATGATTTCTGTTGCTTATTTTTCCAAAGATACACATAGGAAAATAGTATTCACAAAAAAAACCGACACTAGGCCGGTTTTTCATCATCTTTACTCTTCAAATTCATATCCCATATCTTTAAAAAGATCGTCCATCAAACTGTCTAGGTTTTCATCTTGAACATCTCGCAGCACTCGCGGTCTTGGAGCAGGTTGAGGGTCGATATTTTCTAGTGGGCGTGTTTCAAACGGTAAATTTTCAGCTTCCATAGGTTAGGATTTGATTAGTTACACTTTAATAACGAATTGGACTGAAACCCATCCTTCCTAATCATCAATTTTTAATTCAACCTATCATAAAAATCCCCATTTTAAACCGATTCCATCTGGATTTCTTCAATTTTCACTGAAATATTACCTAACAATTTTTCTTCCAGCTGATTCGCCCATGTTCGCATATACAAAACCACATCCTCTTTAAGATTGTGTTTCAGGTACCTCCTGTTGGCAGGAATGGCATTTAATATGTCCGGATTGGATAATTTTTCCAAATGCTTCAGGTCCGAAATATCTAAACCCGCCTCAAGCATCATGGAGATCACCATGTCCATAGGATAGCCGGAAGTAGGACAAAATGCAGCAGTTTGTTCCGACCAATCGCCCTCAGTGCGATTCGCCAAAGCGTATTGATGAATATCTTTGGCACTTAAGTGAGTAATCTCTTGCGCCAAATGTCCACAATTACAACCGCCCATATGCCCCCATTGGTAATTCCCTTCATTTTCAATTTTGGTAGCTGCCTTTCTGATGCAGTCCACCAGCTTTAAATTTGCTCTAGCCATAAGATATTTCTGCTCTGGTTTTTTAAATCGAATCAACCGGAATACGAAAGAAAACCGATTACAAAGTACGTTTGTATGAATTTAACCGTTTGTCAATATTTCAAGTTGCCGATACCCTCGATATATTTCCGCTTATCAAATATTGAGGGTATGTTTTTGTTATAAATGCTATTTTTCCAGCTCGATTTGAAACTTATCTTTTCATTATGAATAAAAAATTCTTGTCAGCAGGTATGGCCGTTGCACTTTCTGCAGCACTTATTTCCTGTGATTCTAAAGAAAAACAGCAAGCTGCTACGGCTGATGCTGAAGTCCATGGTATTGACCCTAAAAATATGGACGCCCACGTTCACCCGGGGGAAGATTTCTATCACTTCGCCAATGGCGGATGGGACAAAATTACGGAAATCCCTGATGATCAAACCCGTTGGGGGGCATTCAACGAATTACGTGACCGTAATATCGCCGCTCAGCAGCGCATCATGAAAAAAGCGTTGGAGAACATTGATCAATTTTCAGGAGATCAATTGAAAGCCCTACAGGTGTACCAATTGGGTATGGACTCTGCGGCTATTGAAAATGCCGGAACAGAAAAATTACAGCCTATTTTTGATAAAATCCGTGGCTTGAAGAGCAAAGCAGATTTGCCGCAGCTAATGGGGGAATTGAACATTGTGGGTGTTGGCGGACTTTTCGGTGATTATGTATATACCGACCGTAAAAATTCTCAGGCCACTACTTATTATTTCTCACAAGGGGGCTTGTCTTTGCCTGACAAAGACTACTATTTAAAAGATGGTGAGCCTTTCGCCGGTATTCGTGATGCCTATGTGCAGTACATCACCGATGTATTCATGAAATTGGGCGAAGAGGAGGCAAAAGCAAAAACAGAGGCGCAAACTATTTTGGCTTTCGAAACAGAGATGGCAAAAATCTCCTGGGATCGAGCTAAAATGCGTAATCCTGAATTGACTTATAATAAAATGAGCACGAAGGATTTTGATCAATCTTTCGCAAGCTTTGATGTGATCAAATATTTGAAAGCCGGAGATGTGCCGGTAAATCTTGTACCGGAGGTAGTGGTAACACAGCCAGATTATTTTGTAAACCTTTCCAAAGTATTGGCTGGTGCTGACTTGGAAACTATCAAGGCTTATTTCGAATTCAAAGCGATCAATACTTTCGCTGCATATCTTGATTCAGAATTTGTAGCCCTGAACTTCGACTTCTACGGTAAGAAATTAAGTGGAGCTCAGGAAATGCGTCCACGTTGGAAGCGCATGTTAACCACGGTGAATGGTGTAGCTGGTGAAGGCTTTGGTCAGATCTATGTGAAAGAAGTTTTCCCTGAGGAAGCTAAGAGCATGTTGGCGGCCATGATCGAGAACGTACGTGAAGTATTGGGCGAGCGCATCACCAAATTGGAGTGGATGGGTGACGACACCAAAGCAAAAGCACAGGAAAAATTGGCAAATATCAATGTAAAAATTGGATATCCTGACAAATGGAAGTCTTATGCTGATTTGGAAATCGATCAGACTTCCTTTTTGCAAACCATCATCAACTCGAACAAATTCGACTACTATGACATGTTGAATGACCTGGGTAAGCCGGTAGATAAGAGCAAATGGGGCATGACACCACAAACGGTGAACGCTTATTACAGCCCAACCAATAACGAAATCGTATTCCCGGCCGCTATTTTGCAGCCTCCTTTCTACGACTACAAAGCGGATAAAGCCGTGAACTATGGTGGTATCGGTGCGGTAATCGGTCACGAAATCACTCACGGTTTTGATGATCAGGGTCGTAAATACGATGCCAACGGGAACCAAAATGACTGGTGGACGGAAGAAGATGGTGAGCGTTTTGACGCTTTGGCCAATAAAGTGGTGGAGCAGTATGACGCTTACACCGTATTGGATTCCGTACACGTGAACGGTCGTTTGACTTTGGGTGAAAACATTGCCGATTTAGGTGGCGTAACTTTGGCTTATAATGCCATGGTGAAAGATTTGGAGAAAAATGGTCGTCCGGATGCGATTGACGGTTATTCGCCAGAGCAGCGTTTCTTCTTGTCTTGGGCAACTGTTTGGAGAACTAAATCTCGAGATGAAGCTTTGCGTCAGCAAGTGATGACGGATCCTCACTCTCCTGGTTTCTTCCGTGCAATTGGCCCATTAGGCAACTTCCCTCCATTCCAGGAAGCATTCGATTTGAAAGATGATGCCCCTATGGTACGTAAAGATCGTATCGTCATCTGGTAAGCATCCCAAATTATAATATTTCAAAAAGCGTCTTCAGCAGAGGGCGCTTTTTTTGTTTTGGGGAAATCGCCGCGCTTAGACGCGCCGTCGGGCTCTCGCGGCTCACCCCATCGGGCTATCGGCCCGCTGTGGTTCAAACAAACCCGCTCCATCCCTTTTCCATCTCATTCCGCAAAATTCAGCTTCAATCTAACGATTATAGCCCCCTAAACAAAAGCCCGCAGGAGGACTTGATAAGTCCATTTTTTCGATAATTGACCAATCATCATTCCAAACCTCCTTCACCAATAATGCTTTGAAATGATCATTATTAAAGTAATCCACATTTTTATAGTACCCATGAAATGGGCCATAGCAAATAGTATCTGCTGAATTTTTATTCAAAATAAGTGCCTTTGCTCTTGCTTGCATCAATACTGGTTCCGCACAAGAACTATCGCACTGGCTCAACAAATCTCTGAAAAACAACCCCAGCAGAAACATCTAATTGGTTACTTTTTTCTTTTTTATAGGAGGGTGAAATACGCCGAGAAATGAGTCACAATTTTCACCATTCACAGAGGTTGCAAAAGGGTCTTCTACAAAGTCAAACCGACTTCCCTTGGGCTATTTTGGTATATAGAAAATAATATCAGACCTATCAACATACCCAATAAAGCTTTACCTCTAGATCTGTTCACATTATTTATGCTTTTAGTTTGACCTTAATATAAACTTTTCCAACCGAATAAGCCGCTTCCCTCTAAAAAGAATTCAGAAGGGATTAAAGTATACAACAACGCTTGCTGAGTTTATCGAGGCATAATGAGACCCAACCGCTCAGCAAAATAATATCGAAATCCCTCCAAATGCGCATCTTAAAATTCATCCCTTTTATTCCTTTATAGTACAAGCCCTTCAGGCTTGGGTTACAGAGGGGAACCTGTATCGATGGTTTTTCACCCATCGCTATTTTGTAACACTCCTTTGGGGTGAATGAATTTTGTTGATCAAATACCTCGAAGACCTTAGTGCTACAGCGAGCCTTGTGGACATCAAAAGACCAACTGCAAAATTCCCTGGACTGGCCGTAGAGACCATCTTGACCTTTTCGAAAAAAATACTCATCTTATTTGCATGACTAAACTCCCCACTATTTCCATTATCGCGGCTATAGGACAAAACCACGAGCTTGGTGTGCATAACAAATTACCGTGGAGTCTTCCCAGAGACACCGCCTTTTTCAAATCCATGATCGCTTCCCGCCCAATGATTATGGGGCGGAAGACGGCATTGTCTCCGGATATGGAGCTTTCAGGGATTCAGAACCTGATCATTAGCCGGGATCCCCAATTTAAGCTGAATGGATTTCAGTCCCACACTAAAATGGAAACTGCGATCCAAAGCCTCCAACCTCATTATTCGGAAATATTAATTGGTGGTGGGGCTCAAATCTATGCTGCTGCACTGCCCATTACGCAAAGGCTCTACCTTACCCATGTGCATGGAAATTTTTCGAAAGCGGATGCCTTCTTCCCGCCATTGGACCTCCATCAATGGCATAAAGCCAAGAGCGAATTTTTCCCCGCAGATGAACAGCACTCCCACGCCATGGAATTTGCTATATACGATCGTATATAACCTGAATTATGCCTGCTTAAATTCTCGTTTAGCTGCATTGGTGAAAAATGAAGGAATTTTTCCTGTTCCGAGTTTTTTCTAACGGGCAGATGAAGGAGGAAAAAGCAAGCTTAGCCCAATGGGGGCTATTAAAAATCAAAGAAAAACAACTGCAATCAATTGCTATTAGGACTAATATATTGCTTTAATAAATGCTGCAGTGAATAATTCCGAATAAAAAAAGACTGCTCCCTTTGAAGAAGCAGCCTGTGGCGAAGTGACCTATTTCTATTACCACCTCGCCCGACCCACTATTTGTATTTTCCCAACAATTACTGAAGTAAGCTCATTTCGATAAATCTGCTAAAAGCGTTCAACAATTGTGATGCTTTTCTTTCTAAATAATTGGATATCGCTTCTGCAATGCTTCGGATTCGATACAAATTTTATTTTCCAAATACCTCTTATAGCTCCAGCACCGGCTCCACCATTCTTTTAATATTAATATAGTGCACGCCCATCAATCCGGAGTTAGCATCCGGCTTGGCCTCTACAAAACGGAAAACCAATCGGCCACCTGCGGCATCGCCCTGAATCAGAGAAAGCCATTCCTCCGAAGAAGCTACGTCAATATTATGCAGTTTAAATTCCGGATTTACGGTATCCTCTTCACTGCTTTCAATGGAAGAAAAGAATGCGTCCCAGCCGTCCACAATGGCTCTTCTTTCGGCTAAGTCTACGGACAACAATTGCTGAAATTGTGCTTCGGTCACCCAGTAGCCTTCCATATATTGCTGATCGGGTACTATCGCGCCATTGGAATAAAACTGGGCCTGCAGACCAATGCTCGTCAATCTTTCCGAGGGAATAAGATCCGTAAACATCAAATGTTCATAGAAATCACCAAAAGTGGTACCTACCTTATTATTAATATATTTGAGCACCCTTTTGCTGTCAAAAACATGGTTGAGCTTACTTTCCAAAGCAAATCCCCATAGACTATTGCCTGCTTTTATTTCCAGTGGTGTTGCCGGATAAATCTGCATAGTACGCATGTGCGCCAAATGAATCTCATTAAAATCATTCACCAGGAATGGATCAAAAACCTCATCCCCTGGGAAATTATACCCATTAAAGAAAAACACATTTGCCCCGGCCCAATGACTGATACTGAAAGGAATGTCATCCGCAATCGGAATGATTTTGATTGCTCTCTCCAATTCAAATCGGGTCTCCGCAGAATCAAGCGCATCATTCACCACCTGCAAATGCAGTTGATATTTGGTTTCGGTATATGCTTTTTGAGTAAAGATGATTTGCCCATTTTCCGACAGCGCAAAGGAATCTGTCGGATGCAAAATGGTGGTCACATTCAATGGATCGCCTCGATCAATCGTCAAAATTGACAGCGTATCCTCTTCCGGCTTCAATTGCGTATCCACCCAGAAGGTATAAGCCTCCTGTGCAGGCAACATTTCAATAAAAGCAGGTGGCAACACCCGTAATCGAATGGCCTCCGGATTGGTAAAACTGTTCAAATCATTCTGTACATGCACCGATAACTGGTAATCCCCCTGTGGCAGGGAATCCTGACCACTTAACCGTACCACCCCGGTATTTTGATCAATCTCAAAATAGTCCGAAAGGGCAATAGTATCCGTTGGACTTATGCTTGCGGAATCCAAAAAATAGGACAAATTCCCACTCGCTCTCACCTTCGGATCTCCCGAGGTCCACACCTCCTTGGGAGAAATATTCATTTTATAATGCTGATAACCCACATAGTTCACCCGCTCTTCCAATGCAATTTCATTGGTGAATTCCTCACAAGCCAAAAGTGGCAAAAAGAGCCATAAAAATTTATAGTATTTCATCTTCTTGTCTTTAAAAAATTATTGCCAATCAGGGTGCTGTTCAATGTTACGGTTTAGGTTAATTTCATCTTCCGGAATCGGAAAAACCTCATGCTTCGCCTGCACATTTTCCCCTGGTGCTAAAAAATGTAAACGGCTTTCTCCATGTACTTCCTGCGCGTATTGATACACCTTTTGAATACGCTCACTAAATTCTCCCCAACGGACAAGGTCGAATCTACGGTGCCCCTCAAAGCACAACTCTCTGGCACGCTCATCCTTAATTTCCTCCAGGAAAGTTTCCGGAGAAAGGCCTATTCCTCTTTCGGTCATTCCCTCTACCACCCCTGGGAGGCCTGCCCGCATCCGTACTTCATCTATGGTTTGAAGGGCTTCCGGGTTCAGGCCTTTCCAGGCATTCAGCGCCTCGGCCTTCATGAGTAATATATCCGAATATCGTAACAGGGGATAATCGAAAGAAGTGGAATTACGATCCAGAAAACCCTCCTCATAAAACACCACATAATCCTCATCCGGAATTTCCAAATCCAGACCGGCGCGTCTCCACTTGCCTATGGCAAAGTTGGTTTGATCCCCTATATTATTGTATTGATAAGTTTTAAACTCATCATCATAGCTAATATTATAGGCGGCAATATTCCACTCAAACCTACTGTCCCGGGTTGCATCAAAAAGATCCGTCATCCAAGGCGTTACACTTCCCCGGGAATCGGCAGCAGGAAGTGAAGGACTCACATTGGGGATTTTCGGGCCAATCCACTGCCCGAGCATTCCCCCCATATTCCGAATATCTTCCACCTTGAACACCACATCCCAAAGGATTTCCTTGTCAATATTCCGTTGTTGAATCTGGTTCAGGAATACCGTCCGATAACTGGGCAACAATTCGTGTTTGCCGGAAGATATCACCTGATTACAGTGAAAAACCGCCATTTCATAACACTTCATTTCCCCCACATTACCCCCTTGTAATCTAGCTCCTGCAAGCGTCAAATAAACCCGGGCGAGTAACCCATGCGCCGCCAACTTTCCTACCGCACCATGGTTCCGCGGACTTTCTGGCAGTAAGGCGATGGCCGCATCCAAATCATCTATAATCTGATCGTAAACCGAAGTGGCAGGACTATTGGGCATGTGCAGTTGATCGGGCGTAAGGGCATAATCCGTAAAGGGCTCCAGCCGTAAGGGTACATGCTCATAAAGACGTACCAAATTAAAATAGAACAATGCACGCAAAGCCAGGCCTTCTCCCAAATATGTTTTACGTTGCAATTCACTCAGGCCGTCAATCTCTCCCCGGCCTTCCATATTGTAGATGAAGTCATTGGCAAAGGAAATTCCGCGGTAAGAATCCGTCCAGATGTCATTCACCTCTGGCGTGTAGCGGTTAAAGGTATGGCGGGCAATCAAAGCGCCCAGCGTATTATCTGAAGCCTTATTCAAGACGATTTCATCTGTTCCCAAAGAAAGATTGACGGATAAATTCCGACGATAAAGCGGACGAAGGTTTCCATAAACCCCGACCAGGCCCATCATCGCCTGATCTGCAGTGGCATAAAAATCTTTCCGCTCATATTCCCGTACCGGATCCAAATCCAAAAAGCTACAGGAAGGCAAGCATCCTATCAAAAAAAGGATGGCCAGTGATTTAATATTTATAGTTTTAAAAGTCATCATTATTCAACATTTAAAAACCCATATTCAAACTCAAATTATAAGATCTGGCGCGGGGATAAGCTGACCAGTCAATACCCGAATACATCGGGTGATTCTTTACCGAGACTTCCGGATCATAACCCGAATAGTTGGTAAAGACATAAGCATTTTCAACAGACAGCGCAATTCGGAAGCTGTTCATCTTCAACTTTCTCAAAGTTTGCTTCGGCAAATTATAGCCCAGGGTGATATTCTGAATGCGTAGGAAGGAACCATCCTCCACAAAATAGGTGCTGGCCAGTCGCCCATTATAAGTCGACATCCATTCCGTCATACCAGAGCCCCAAACTCCGGACTCAATGGCATTATCCGGTGTCCATCTATTGCCTACTTCCGCCATATAATTTCTGTTCTGTTGCTTATTGGCAATCCCTGCTTTGGAACGGTTAGCGTTCAAAACATCATTTCCAAAAGACCAGTTCATGAAAATACTCAGGTCGAAATTTTTGTATCTAAAAGTATTGGTCAACCCACCATAATGAATCGGATGAGGATTTCCAATCACCGTCCGGTCATTTTCATCAATGACATAGTCCACCACATTACCATCGGCATCTACCTCACTATGAACATTCTTATATTTTGGCATTCCCGGCCCAACAACACTCCCCCCGTCTTTGACATATGGGACGCCGGGCTTAGGCACCAATTGCCCGGAATTCGGATCACGGTAGAAGTCATCCATTTGATACAAGCCATCATACACATAACCATACATCTGTCCCACTGGCTGGCCTACGATCATTGCATAGTAGTTTTCCTCTGCGAAAAAAGCACCTCCAAAACTTGGGGCATAATAGCGGTATTGCTCGCCATCGCTGAGACTCAACACCTCATTCTGGTTGAAGGTAATATTGAAATTAGTCTCCCAACGAAATTGGTCTTTTTCAATATTGATCGTTCTGATATTCAACTCAATCCCTTTGTTGGCAATAGAACCAATATTTTGCGTCAATTGGGTATAACCGGTAGAAGGGCTCACCTTAGCTCTGAGCAAAAGGTCATCTGTCGTTCTGTAATAAGCATCCACATTGGCATAAATGCGATTGTCGAAAAAGCCAAAGTCGGTCCCGACATTCAGGGTTCTGGAAGTTTCCCATTTCAAATCCGAATTCGCCAAACTGTTTTGGCCTGCTCCCAATTGGTATCGCCCATTAAAATACGCACCATTCGTCACCACCACGGTCGACAAAGCATCAAAAGCACCAATTCTTGAATTACCGGTTTCTCCATAGGAAACACGGAATTTCAAATCGTCAAATACATTCAAATTCGCAATAAAGGGCTCATCCCCTGCCTGCCAGGAAAAAGCGGCGGAAGGGAAATAACCAAAGCGATTTTTTGCCCGAAATTTGGAAGAGCCGTCCGCCCGAATGGAAGCCGTCAGATTATACTTGCCTTTAAATCCGTAAATCACACGCCCCAAGGAGGCCAGCATGGTACTGCGATTAAAATTGGAGGTATTCATCTGTGGACTCACGCCCAAATTCATATTATTCCAACCGAAATCATCCGTGGCAAAATGGTTAGAAGCCATGCGGTTCACAAAGGAGGAATTATATCTAAATTCCTGAACGGCTGTCAAATTCAAGTTATGATCTCCCTTTTTAAATTTATAAGTTAACTGATTAGAATTACGCCAATCCAGGCCTTTTCTATTTTCAATATTTCCACTGATGCCGGAGGTTCCTCTATCAGCCTGATTGGTTCCGCGATTATAGAACAATTTATTTTCCTGCAAAGCAAAGGTGTAATTGAAGTCGGTACGGAATTCCAGGCCTTTCAACAACTTCAACTTAATAAAGGCAGAGGCCAGGAACTGATCATTAGCGCGCTCACGATCCGTATTTTCCAAAGTTTTATTAGGTGGAAAAAAGGCGTTGGAAACATCCTCCAGCTCATATTCATCATCTGAACCCGGGTTTTGACCAATAGGCCAAACCGGACGATAGGTTAAAGCCTGTGTCACCACATTGACAGAATTCCCGGTAATATTCATTCCTTTCTGAAGGCTATGGGTATAACGGAAATTCAAGCCCATATCCATCCAGGGCTTCACCTGCTGATCCAATTTCAGAGCAGTGGTAAATCGTTGATAATCGGATTCAATTAAGGTGCCCTCCTGCTCGCGGTAGCCAGCGGAAAAACGGAATTTGGTTAAATCAGAGCCACCCGCAATGGACATATTATAATCCTGCAATAGTCCCTGACGGAAAATCTTATCCTGCCAATCCACCGCCTGCACGTCACGGTATAATTCCTCTGATCCGTAGGAAGACGTTCCTCCATTGATTTCATTCTGCAACCTCACGAATTCATAAGCTGAAAGCGTCTCGTAACGTCTTTCCTGAGGGATTTCAGAAACCCCAAAACGGGCTGAGAAATTCACTTTCGGAGAACCCTTAGTACCGGACTTGGTGGTAATCAATACCACCCCATTAGAACCCTGCGCACCATATATCGCTGCCGCCGAGGCATCTTTCAAAATGGTAATATCTTCAATATCATCCGGATTAATGCCCTCCATAAATTCCGGATCCTCAATCGGAAAACCGTCAATGACATATAGCGGATTACCATCACCGGTAATGGTTCCGGCACCCCTTACCTGGATGGAAAAAACATTTCCGGGCGTACCATCTGCCGCGGTGATCTGCACCCCGGCCATTCGGCCCTGTAAAGCCTGCTCAAAAGAACCCGCTGAGAAATCCTTCAGGTCTTTCATACCAACGCGTTGCACCGAACCGGTCACATCCCGGGCCTGCACTTCCCCATAACCAATCACCACAATTTCCTCCAGCTCCTCTACATCCGGGCTCAGCTGCACTTCCATAATGGAGCGTCTCAAAATAGGAATTACCTTCTCCTCATAGCCCACATAACTGAAAATAAGTTTCTCTTCTCCTTTAACTCTAAGTTTAAATTTTCCATCAATATCTGTAATGGTTCCATTGGAAGTTCCCTCTACCCTAATGGAAACGCCGATTAGAGGAGTAGCACTTTCATCCGTAACTGCTCCGGCTAACATATAAAACTTCTTCTGGGCCTCCGCCGATCCTAAAGTAAGGCACCACAAAAGGAGTCCACAGATTACTCGGTAGATATAGTAGTTTTTCATCTTGAATTATTTTATAGTGCTTACTTCTTTGCGCGAATTTCCCATTTCTCAATCGCGGGACGAGCGTCATGGGCTTCATCATAGGGGTTCATCAGAACGGACTGCAAGGCCAATACAATTTCCTGCCCCTGAAAAGCTTCGGGTAGCGCATAAGTTGTCCCATACTCTTCATAAAGTTCTGCATCAATCGGAAATGCGACATCATTATAACCATTCACCAAGAGCAAATCGGGGATGATATTTTCCTCGACAATGGACCAGGCAGAGAGATCCGGCTGTTCCGCATTGAATTCCGAAGCCCGGCACACCAATAGGCGGAGCGAATGGTACTTTTCAGCCGTAGTCCAGGAGGCCGCATTGGCAAAAATAGTACCCTTGATATAGGTGGTCAACGCACCGGGATAGGCAGAAAGGTTTATCGCATCGGTAAACAAATAATTTAATCCTTCATTTTTGGACTTGGCCTTGGACATGGCCAGTTGAATTTCCTCTCCATTCGAGTCCCGCTTCATTCGGCCAAACCAGCAGTAATGCCATAATGGATTACCCGCTTCTTCTGCCCCTAAAAGGGTCGTACTATAATCCATTTCCTTTAGCTGCCCTTCTTCCTCCCATTTCAACACCGTAGTATAATCACCAGTATAGGTGTAAGAATGCGTATTAATCAGACCATTCTGAGCGCGATCGGCAATCTTATGGTTGGCCTGAAAGATCATCCGGCCTATATCCGCCCCGATGCGTTCCATGGTGATGGCCGGGCTAATGGTGATGGTATCCAGGGCATTGGAAACAATCACAGTAAGCAGTTCTTCCTCCACAAAATCCGGTGATACCTCTTCCGCAACTTTTAGGGAAATTACACCCGTTGTCTCGTTAATTTGGTAGGCGCCATTATAGTGATCCGGGAAACGAAACTGATAAGGCCCACCACCACGCACACCGGGCATGGCCGTGGCATCAGTCACATCATCGGCGTAAATAGAATAAGTAGAGGGAGAATACTTTAGGCCACTTACCGGGCCTTGCCCGATCCGAACCGCATAGGCCTCAGGAAAAACTTGCCAATCCCCTTGTTGCTGATGCTTCATCTGAACACCAATTTGATATTCTCCCGGTAGCAATCGGTTAAAATCATTGAGGCTGATCACTCCAGAATTGGAATCCACGGAAATATTCTCATGAAGGATTTCATCTTGATTTTCCAAAAGTGCAAACTGCATTTGACTGCCTCCTCTCCAGCTTGGAGGATCAGAAAAATACGCATGGCCACTAATGATTTCATAGTCTGGCAATAAGGGAATATAGCGCAAATCTTCGGGGACACCCTCATAAGGGTGTATCTGGACATCGGAAGCACATCTAGAAAAAGTACAAAAAGCTAACGCCCAAAACAAAGATCGCCGCCATAGGGGGGTAAACCGCTTCTTCATATTTAATAAGTAGGTGATAAAAAAATAATTACCGATCCAGACTCACACAGGCCTATATGAGTTTGAAAAATTCGACTTTCGCAAAAATCAACCTCTTTTCATCAAGGCATATGCGATATTCTACAAAAAATAGCTTGTCCGCAAAAAATTAGATAAAATTACCCACCATACCGATAGATTAAAACCGAAAATGAGGTATTAAAAAAACATAAAAAAATCAAAGGTAATCCGGCTTCAGCACGCATAATTAGCCTTTTGAACTTAAAAGGAAAGAAAAAAAACATTGGGGAATTTCACCAAACAACCTCTCTAGATCCAACACTCCTTTTGGTTATTCCTCCGCCTAGAAAGAGGCACCCATCATGAAGCCGCTTCAATCACAACTTACAATATTACCATTTCAAGCTTTTGAAATTTCCTGAAAAGGAATTATCCCTTAACCTATATGACCGCTTAACCCTAATTATTCACCACTAGTTTCAGAATCCACCGTAAGAGACTACTTATCAATTTGTTGTCATTTAGCCTACCAAATTTCTAATAGCCCAAATTGGGCTTGGCTTGCTTTCTCCTCATTCATCTGCATCGTTGGAAAAAACTCGAAATAGGAAAAATTCCTTCATTTTTTCCGCCTGGCAGCTAAACAAGGATTTTAGCATGAATAATCCGGGTTAAAATTGACAAAAAAAAATCCCGCTGATCCGAAGACCAGCGGGATGATTTATTTAAAGTTCTTGGGGATTATTTAATTCCCAATTTCTTTTTCATGTCTTTTGACAAGGCATCTTTGTGCAATACGTAGTTCATTGTCTTGTACTTGAAGTACGCTTCAGAACAGTAGAAGTAACCGTCACAGTCGTTGGTTTTACCCCAAGAGTTCTTTACGATGAAGTATTTTGATCCGTTCTGATCTTTTACCAAACCAGTGATGTGCATACCGTGGTCATCAGTAGTTTCATAGTTATCGTAAGCTGCCTGACGCAATTCTTGTGTAATTTCTTTCTCTTCCATTGGGCGGTCAAATGCGTTGGAAGACTTTTCAGCACCTGCATCAGAGAAGTTACGGTTATCACGACCACGCTTCTCTACCTTGATTCCATCACCCGGTACAATCGCCAATCCGTCACGGTAGCTGAAACCTGCCTCTGAAACGTCCGCTCCCCAAGCAAAAGAATAACCCTTATCAATTGCACCTTCTGCAATGGCCAACATCTCATCCATCGTTACATTGTAAGAGGATTTCCACGCCCAGTTATCAGGAATAGCAATGATGAATTGCTCATAGAATGGGTGGTGCGTGTAAGAAGTAATGGAAACATACTCATTCAATGGCAATTTCAAAGATGCCAAATAAGATTCAGGTGTAAACTCTTTGCCATCCACTTCAAAAGTTTCAGGACGAACACCGAAATAAGCATCCAATACGCCATTAATAGCATCTCTCCATGCTGGGGATAATTTACCCGATTTATTCTCAATGAAAGTATCACACATGCTTTTCAACAAACTTTCCAATTCTGCATGATGACGACGCTCTCCCTGACCTTCGATATTTCCTTCGTAAACCGACTCCGGCACGATACCATAGCTTGACATTACATAAGGAATATCGTGGAAAGCTCCACCCTCACCAAAGTTGGTTTTTCCATGCATGCGGATATATTTTTCCGCTTTCATGAAGTAGGCATTACGCACGATCCACATTTCGGAAAGATTTACTTCCTGACCTGAAACGCGTTTTACTTCAGCGTTAAAATAAGACAAAGCCGAAAATGACCAACACGTACCAGTTCTCCACTGGTTCTTCACTTCTCCACCTTCCAAATCTTTGATGGTAGTGAATTCATAACCACCATTCTCTTTGTTAGTCTTAACTTCCTGCGCCTGCGCAGCAAAACTTACAGAAGCACCTAATGCCACTGTCGCCAATGCGTTTTTCAAAAATCTACTCATAAAAAGAAAATTAATCAGGCGGGCGGTCACCAAGGTTGAAAAACTACCCCCATGAACCCCGGATTCCGAAAAAAATCAGAACACCACAAATCTCAGACCCCCAAGCCGTCATTTTTTTTAACAATAGCGCGAATATACTACATCCCAATGAGCTTGCCCAAATCCCACAAAAGTAATTATGAAATATTGTTGCATTCATTCAAATTATAAGTCCCCTCTAATCCCGATTTTTTATGAAGCCAGCCTACTGCCCCTTTTCTAATCTGCTAAAAATGATTATCTTCTGATAACCCAAAATAATTTTCCAACAGTTGAATTTTTATTCGACTTCAAAACCCAAAACAGATGCAAAACCTCGCCAATGCCATGCTGAAAGAGTTTGGCAAAACGGAAGTACCGATGATCGGCTTTTGTGAGCCAGAGATTTTAAAAATTTCTGCGGAAGAAATAGCGGTCAGAATTCCCCTGAACGATCGTACTAAAAACCACCTTCAATCCATGTATATCGGCACCCTAACCGTTGGGGCTGATATTGCAGGAGGCTTACTGGCCTTCTCCATGATTAAGCAAATGGACTTGCCCATCGATTTAGTGTTTAAAGATTTCAAAGCTGATTTCCTAAAACGCCCAGAAGCGGATGTAACCTTTAGATGTACGGAAGGGGCAAAAATCCAAAAGATGGTACAATCCACTATGTCTGATGGAGAGCGGGTCACGGAACCCATCGCCATTACCGCCTACTGCCCGGACAAATTCGGAGAGGAAGCAGTGGCAACATTTATCCTGACACTTTCCCTCAAAAAAAGAACATAATATAAAGCAGAAAAAAAGGGGCGCCTGAACCAAGCGTCCCTTTTTATTTTCTAATTAATTCCCCACCTTCCAAAGCAAATTCGAATTATTGAAATTCTCCTGCAGATGATCTGCTTCGGAATCTGGATGAGGCATAACTGAATAGCTAAGGTTTAATATTCTGGTTCACCCGGAATAAGTTCTGCGGATCATATTTCCGCTTTACCTCCACCAGCTTATCATAATTGGCCCGATAGGTTGACCTGATTCGGTCCTCTCCTTCCTCCATCATAAAATTCAGATAAGCCCCGCCCGATGAATATGGATGACAGGCTTCATGGTAGTTTTTACACCAATCCGTAATCAGATCTTTATTGGCTGGATCAGGATCCACACCCACATAAACCACTGAATATTTCGCTTCCCGATGGCTAAAAGCCGTATCCTGAGGTTTCTTATGCTGTACCGCACCGTTAATGGGATAAATATGCATGGTGGAGTGAATGGTAGGCACCTGAGATCCCCATTTCACAAATTCTTCTCTGGCCTGAGGGGTAATTTCGGTGAAAAAATCTCCGCGCCAATACCATTGATGTCCTTTGGGATAAAGAGCATCAAACATGGTTTGAATTGCCGGGAAAGGCATTGCACCCAAATGGGTAAAAACCGGATTGGATTCCTGCATCAATTCATGTAACCGCTGCTCCCCTCTTTGAAGATTACCGGTATAGCACCATACGATGCCGCAAAGGTTTTTTGTATGCAAATGTTCCGGGAATGGTGGTGCCGGGGGCACTCTCAGGAAGGCATAAAAACCATACAAATCCTCCTCCGCATTTTCAATCATGGGTAAATACCAGTCCAGAATTTCCGCCGAACGTTCCAACTCAAAGAAACTTACGCCTCCGTAAATTTCCTTCACCTCGCGGGACTGAAAAGTAAAAGAAGTCACCACCCCAAAATTTCCACCCCCACCGCGAATGGCCCAGAACAAGTCTGCATTTTTATTTTCATTGGCAACAACCAACTCCCCGTTGGCCAAAACCACTTCTGCCTCTACCAAATTATCTATCGTTAATCCGAACTTTCGGGTCAGATATCCATGCCCTCCTCCTAATGTAAGGCCACCTACACCGGTGGTGGAGATAATACCGGAGGGTACTGCCCGACCAAAAGCATGACAGAGATGATCTACATCTCCCCATGTACATCCACCCTCCACTTTCACTATACCGGTTTCCGGGTCAATCCAGCGGCCATCCAAATGTTTCAAATCCAAAAGCACCCCACCATCACAGGATCCAAAACCAGCCCCATTATGCCCACCGCATCTCACGGCAAGCAGCAGTCCCTCCTCGCGCGCATAATTCACTGTTGTGATCACATCGGCCACATCCTCGCATTTCACTATCATGGCCGGATGCTTATCAATCATCGCATTGTACAGTGCACGTTCCTGTTCATATTCCAAATCACCGGAAAATAAACAGGTTCCTCTGATGGATTGGATAAATTCCTCATTCTTAATCAGGCTTTCCATGGTTCAAACAATTTGGTGAAACAATTATAGTTAGAACCATTTTCTTTTCTTTTCAGGGCACTGAAATGTCAGTATTTGGACATTTAAAAAAACTTTCTTTCTATTGTCCACCTTCGACCAAATTTATTCCTTTTATGAAAATCAGAATGATGCATGCTGAAATCCTCATTTAACAGCAAGGCGGAAAAAATGCAAGAAGTTTCCTTAATTTGAATTTTTCCTAAGAAAACAGATGATGGAGGAGAAAGCAATCTTGCCCAAATTTGGACTATTATAATTCAAAGAAAATAAGTGACTAAGGGTAGAAATTAAGCCACTTGCGCTTGGCTAATGAATTTTGCGGTGAATAATTCGGGCTAAATCATTCGGGTAAAATTTAACCCATAAAAAAATCAGCACCGAAGCACTGATTAGATCATTAAGCTTTTCTCAAAGGGAGCAGGAAAGATTTGATGAGTATTAGCATTAATCAGCCAGTAACACTTGCCAGGCTTCCTCCACATCTCCCCTTTCCAAAAGCTTTTTCGCCAAAGAGTGAATAACGTCTTGTCGCTCTTCCCCATGATGTTTCCCTTTAATCTTTTCAATGGTTTTGGCATATTTTTCCAAAAAGGCCAATTGTGATACGGGCATTTCTTCCACATTGGCCAACCGAGCCAAATTATTCCCTGTCAGGACATTGGACTCCCGTATGGCCTCCGGTAACTGATCTACTCCTATACCTTTTCGACTTAAAGGTTTGGGAATTTCAAACAATGATTCTTCCGTCAGGCGGGCGTACCAGTTTCCGCCCATTCGCGCCACCGGATCTAATAAAACCGGATCTATCGTCCCATTTCGCATGATATTCTCCCTCACGTGCATTTTCAAGACTTCACAAACCACCATATTTCCGGCGCCCCCATTATCGCCCAGAGAAATCACTTCCCTCACTTTACATTCAAAGGCCACCGGCGCCTCCATTACCCGCGGAGGCTTCACCACTTCCGAGGGCTGTTCGGTTAATCCGCTTTTGATAAATTCATTCACCCCTTCCTCATACTCCGTAGAGCTTAAAGACATCTGTTCTACAATAGCAAAATCCACAATATGAATTACGCACTCGGGTACCTTTAACACATTCTCTAAAGTATGCTTTGTGGTATTATCCCGTACTCGTCGCGCCGGAGAAAACACCAAAATAGGGGGATTGGAACTAAAGGCATTGAAAAAAGAAAAGGGGCTTAAATTAACCTTGCCTTCTTCATCCACGGTACTTACAAACGCAATGGGACGAGGGGCAACAGCAGAAAGCATGAGTTTATGAAAGGCGGCGGTCTGTCCGGTTATTGGAGAAAAAGTTTTCAAGGGGATCATTTGGGTTTAGTAGTGGGAATTCCCTGTACGATAAAATAAAGCATAATCCTTATTAATGGCTTGGCTGCTCGAACAGGATCAGAACATTCTTTTAAAATAGAAAATATTCCCGAATTTTCCTGCTTTTGCCAATAGACAAATGCGCAATAAAAGAAAAGAGCGTGTTTAAAAACACACCATCCGGCTGCAAATTCGAATTATTGGAAGCGATTTTGGATAATTGCTCAACAATAGCGATGCTATTCTCTCAAAATAATCCAGTATCGCCTCTGTAATAATCAAATTTTCGCTGCGAATTTTGGCTTTTAACCATGCTCTAAAAAAGGAGGCAATCCTCAGAAAGAATTGCCTCTCAACTTATTTTGAATTCAGTATTATTGCTTTGTTGGTGTGACGATCCCTCGAACATGCCCAAAACTCACTTTAATACCATCTTTTTCGCAAAATCCCCTCAGGATCACCACATCATCATCCTGCAGATAGGTCCGTTCTTGTCCATCCTTAAAAGTGATGGGCTCCTGCCCTCCTTTGGTGAGTTCCAAAAGAGAACCACAGGAATCCGGCGTAGGGCCGGAAATAGTGCCCGAAGCCATGATATCCCCCACATTCACATTACAGCCATTGACTGTTTGATGGGCTAATTGTTGGGAGATGCTCCAGTACAAATGCTTCGCATTCGATCTGGAAACGGTTTCCAGTTCGGCATATCTTCCAGGGCGAATCTCCACTGACAGGTTCACATCATAGTGATGATGCCCTCTCTCTTTTAGATAATCCAATACCTCCGGCTCCTGCTTTGGCCCGGCACAACGGAAAGGTTCCAATGCATCCATGGTGATCACCCAGGGTGACATGGAGGAAGCGAAAGACTTCCCTAAAAAGGGACCTAGCGGCTGATATTCCCACTTCTGAATATCTCGGGCAGACCAGTCATTGAACAAAACCATTCCAAAGATATGTTCTCGGGCCTGTTCTACGGAAATACTTTCTCCCATTTCTGTTTTCTTCCCTACCACAAAAGCCATTTCCAGCTCAAAATCCAATGCCCGGCTAGGGGAGAAAATAGGTTGCTCCTCTCCTTTGGGTAAAACCTGTCCTTTCGGACGCATGATTTCACTGCCTGAAGTGACAATGGAAGAGGCTCTGCCGTGATAACCCACCGGCATATGTCGCCAATTCGGCATCAGCGGATTATCCGGACGGAACATTTTGCCCACATTGGTAGCGTGCTCCAGGGAAGAATAAAAGTCAGTATAATCACCACATTTAATCGGCGTATGCATAAGTGCCCTTCTTCGGGGCAAGAATACCCGTTCAAAATGAGGTTTTAATGGAGAATCATCATCCGTATCTTTTAAAAGTGAAATTAATATCTGGCGGGTTTTAGTCCAGACATCTCTTCCGCATTCAATGAAATCATTTAAATAAGGGCGGTTGAAAACGGTGGTATCAATTTCCAGCGCTTCCAAAAACTCCAGGCGGGCCAGCATTCTCATGTCAATGATGTATTCACCGATGGCCACACCTACTCGGCGACTTAGCTCAGGGGTCGAAAAAATACCAAAAGGGAGGTTATGGATGGTATATCCTGAATCGGGATCCACGGGGACCCAGGATTTCATCTTCCGGTAATGTTCTGTCATAGTTCTTTAAAAAAGTAAAAATCGTTGGTTCTATGGTTGTAAATCAAAGTGTTCCTCGGCTAGCCTGCTCTCGCTCAATAGCTTCAAATAAGGCCTTAAAATTCCCTTTCCCGAAAGACTTCGCCCCTTTTCTTTGAATAATCTCAAAAAACAAGGTAGGACGAGGTTCAATAGGTTTGGTGAAAATCTGCAAAAGATATCCCTCTTCATCACGATCGACCAAAATACCCAACTCTTTCAAAGGTTCCAAATCTTCCTCAATTTTCCCCACACGTTGGAGCAAATCCTCGTAATATGTAGTCGGTACCCTTAAAAATTCGACCCCTCTGTCACGTAAAGCAGTCACGGTTTCAATGATGTTGTCAGTTGCTACGGCAATATGTTGCACACCACTCCCTCCGTAGAAATCGAGGTATTCTTCAATTTGAGATTTTTTCTTTCCTTCTGCCGGCTCATTGATCGGGAATTTGATACGGCCATTTCCATTAGACATCACCTTACTCATGAGAGCGGTATAATCTGTGGAAATATCCTTATCATCAAAAGAAACCAGCTGACTGAACCCCATCACCTCAGCATAAAAATCCACCCAGGTATTCATCTGATTCCAACCCACATTCCCCACCATATGATCCACATATTTCAAACCAATATCTGTAGGTTGATAATGCGGATTCCAGGCCTCAAATCCCGGAAGAAAAATACCCTTATAATCTTTTCGTTCCACAAAAATATGCACCGTCTCCCCATAAGTATGTATTCCTGAGCGCACCACCCGGCCGTGATCATCCTGCTCCACCACCGGCTCCATATAAGATTTCGCTCCTCTTTTGGTCGTTTCTTCCCAGGATTTCCGGGCATCATCCACCCATAAGGCCACCACCTTTACTCCATCACCATGCTGATCAATATGTTTTCCAATTTCGGTTCCCCCTTTTAGTGGGCTGCTCAGGACTAATCTAATTTTGTCTTGTTGCAGGACGTAAGAAACAGATTCCTTACTCCCTGTTTCCAGCCCTCTGCGGGCAATAGGCTGAAAGCCAAAGGCGGTTTGGTAATAATGAGCCGCCTGGGTGGCATTTCCCACATAAATTTCAATATAATCTGTTCCCTGAATGGGAAGAAAATCCTCCACAGCGGTGGGAACATTTTTTGGTTCGGTATTCATGATTTTAAAAAAATTGCGTTTTGTTCTATTGTTTGTTTAATCGGATCTTATTCCAGCCAGGATTTATAATAATCTTCATCCTCCAGCTCCAGGGCGGTATCGGTCAGCTGTAGCGGACGGAAAGGGTCAATCATCACCGCAAACTCTTCCGTACCTTTTTTTCCAAGGCTCCTTTCCATCGCCCCCGGATGCGGCCCATGAGGAATTCCCCCCGGGTGCAGCGTGATATAACCCTGATCGATATCATTCCGGCTCATAAAGTCACCTTCAACATAATAGAGGACCTCATCCGAATCAATATTACTATGATTATAAGGGGCAGGTACTGCCTGAGGATGATAATCATAAAGCCTCGGACAGAAAGAGCAGACCACAAAATTTCTCCCTTCGAACGTCTGATGCACCGGAGGTGGCTGATGAATACGGCCGGTTATGGGCTCAAAATTGTGAATATTGAAAGCATAAGGGAAAAGATAACCATCCCAACCGACCACATCAAAAGGATGAGTGGCATACACCACTTCATGCAATAGCCCTTCCTTTTTGATTTTAATGGTAAAAGCCCCTTTCTCCTCTTTTGGCGGCATAAAAGTGGGCAATTTCAAATCTCTCTCACAATAAGGAGAGGACTCTAAAAACTGACCGAATTCATTACGATAACGTTTGGGCGCATAAATCGGAGAATGCGATTCGAGAATCAACAGGCGGTTTTCCGAGCTATCAAATTGAATCTGATAGATCATTCCCCGCGGAATAATCAAATAATCTCCATATTCAAAAGAGATTTCCCCCATCAGCGTTTTCAGTACTCCACTGCCTTTATGGACAAAGATCATTTCATCGGCATCCGCATTCTTATAGAAATATTCCTCCATAGAGGATAGCGGAGCCGCTAAAGCAATGGACAGATCATTATTAAGCAGCATCACTTTTCTACTGTCCAGAAAATCATGTTCGGGAGGTAATCGAAAACCTACTAACTTTCGGGGTTCAATATTATGCTGCACCGCTACTTTCGGCCGAATATCCATACTTTCTCCAATAGCTGAAATCTGCGTGGGCCTGTGCATATGGTACAGCAAGGACGACATGCCCGAAAAGCCTTCGGTCCCAAAAAGCTGTTCATAATAATATCCCCCGCTGGCCTTTTCAAAAGTGGTGTGCCGCTTTTGAGGGATTTTCCCAAGTTTGTGATATAGTGGCATTTCCTCTGTTGTTTGTTCACATCTCCAGAATTAGGGGTTCCGGAAATGTTGGTTGATTGTTTTATCTGTTTTAAAATCTGTCGACAAAAACATCCGCCGACAGTTAGATTTAAACGTGCGTTTAATATTATAACTGCATTTCGGGAATTTCTCCCTCCACAATTAACTGTCCTTCGGTAGCAGCCTGTATTTCTTCTACACTCACACCAGGGGCTCGTTCTAAAAGCTTAAAGCCCTGATGGCTTACCTCCAAAAAGGCCAGATTGGTAACAATTTTCTTCACACAATTCACTCCGGTAATCGGCAAACTGCATTTTTTCAATAATTTGGATTCGCCGGCTTTATTAGTGTGCATCATGGCCACAATAATATTCTCCGCCGAAGCCACCAAATCCATGGCGCCTCCCATTCCTTTTACCATTTTACCAGGAATCTTCCAGTTGGCAATGTCGCCGTTTTCAGAAACCTCCATGGCCCCCAGAACTGTCAAGTCCACATGTCCTCCACGAATCATGGCAAAACTGGTGGCAGAATCAAAAAAGGCGGATCCAGGTAAAGTAGTAATCGTTTGTTTGCCCGCATTGATCACATCGGCATCCACTGCCTGCTCCTCGGGAAAGGGTCCCATTCCTAATAAGCCATTTTCTGATTGCAGGGTCACCTTGATGCCCTCCGGAATATAATTGGCCACCAACGTCGGAATCCCAATCCCCAGGTTGACATAATAGCCGTCCTGTAATTCCTGCGCAATCCGTTGTGCTATACCATATTTATCAAGCATGATTTTCTAATTTGATGGAACAATTTTTACTAACGAGTGGTGCGTTTTTCGATGCGCTTTTCATAAGCCTCCCCCTGAAAAATGCGTTGCACAAAGATTCCCGCTGTATGAATCTGGTTCGGATCCAACGCTCCTGCCGGCACCAGTTCCTCCACTTCCGCTACGGTAATTTTCCCCGCCATCGCCATAGGCGGATTAAAGTTTCTTGCCGTTCCTTTAAAAATCAAATTCCCATCAGTATCCCCTTTCCAGGCCTTCACCAAAGCAAAATCAGCCGTCAATGCATATTCTAAAATATGCGCTTTCCCATTAAACCATCGGACTTCCTTTCGATCCTGCACTTCGGTTCCATAACCAGCCGGCGTGAAAAAAGCCGGAATACCTGCGCCTCCGGCCCGGCATCTTTCCGCCAAAGAGCCTTGTGGAATAAGCTCTACTTCCAATTCGCCGCTTAATAATTGTCTTTCGAATTCCGCATTTTCTCCTACATAAGAGGAAATCATCTTCCTGACCTGTCTTTGCTGAAGCATCAGGCCGATACCGAAGTCATCCACTCCGGCATTATTAGAGATACAGGTTAAATTCCGGACACCTTTGGCTACCAATGCGGCAATTCCATTTTCCGGAATACCACAGAGACCAAAGCCTCCCAGCATAAGGGTCATGCCATCCTGCACATCCTGCAGTGCGGTGGTGGCATCATCAAAAACTTTGTTCATGGGCTATATTTGGGTTTATGCGTTTGATCGCTTTTGTTAATTTAATGAAATTTAAATAAATTATAATAAATCGGTTCGATTTTATGTTTTTAGAAAATTGAAGTCCTTTTTTGAGTCCTCTTTTAAGATTTCAATAATCTTACCTGTCTCCGAATTTAGGAAACTGGCCTATTATTGCATACGTAGAAAGACGGCTCAAAGCCCGGATTCGTAAATAACAACAAACAACAAGACCCAAAATGCAGCAACAGTATGACCAATATACCGCGGAAGACCACCGCGTGTGGCAGATCCTTTTTGAGGAGCAGCTCGAACAGATCCCCCAACTGGCTTGTAAGGAATACATTGAGGCCCTCGATTTAATTGGCTTTGAAGCCGAACGCATCCCCCGCTTCACCGACTTAAATCAAAGACTGGGGGATTCGACTGGTTGGGAAATTCATGTGGTGGCAGGCTTAATTCCCGTAGAAGAATTCTTTCAGCTTCTTAGTGAAAAAAAATTCCCCGCCTCTACCTGGCTCCGGAGGATGGATCAGCTAAAATACATTGAGGAGCCTGATATGTTTCATGATATTTTTGGACATATTCCCCTACTCATTCTGCCGGAATATTCTGATTTCATTCAGGCCTATGCGAAAATGGCCCTGAAATATACCCATAACGAGAAAGCCACCGCCCTGCTTCAGAGATTGTATTGGTTCACCGTGGAGTTTGGTCTGATTTACGAAGCGGGAAAAGCAAAAATTTACGGTGCCGGCATCATCTCCTCCCCGCAGGAATCCCGATTTTCGGTAAGTGATGCCTCCAAAAAAATCCCCTTTGATATTGATGTCATATTTAACAACCCCTTCCGAAAAGATGATATTCAAAATGAATATTATGTAATCGACCAATTGTCGGACCTGGCAGATTGTATCCCCACCGTAGAACAACATCTACAAAACCTCATTCAAAAAGGATTAGGGGATGTAAAACCGGTGAGGTAAAGACGGATAACGCTTATTAATGTCTCAGCAGAATCTTCCAATTGATCAATCCTCTGCTGAGGCCCTTACCCATAAAAAGGGCCGTTTAACCGGATTCATCAGGCTTCAATCCCCATTTAGCTGTAGGGCGGGAGAAAGGAAGAAATTCCCAATTTCGAGTTTTTTTAAGGAAGCAGAAGAATGAGAAGGAAGCTAGCTCACCTAAATTCGGGCTATCAAAAAATCAATTGACACGAATGCAATGGACTTATCATAAATAAGTTAAAGCGATTTACTATACACGGCTTTTTCATAAAACTACAAATGGGCAAATTATAGGAATGATCTAGTTCCCAATGGGGGTCTATTTGATTTGAGCGCTTGTTTATGAGTTAGCTCACTACCTTTTACAGTATTGACATTATGATATAAAATCTTCCACATCAACCCTCCGGCCTTGATCAATGGGCGGATAGACAATGGTTCTGCTGGCGACAAGAAGGCATCACAGCGACATTTCCGCAATACTTTACCAGTCTCGCGTACTCTGCAAATGTCGCCTTGATGGATTCCGTCAGCAGGTTCTTTGTCCCGCCGACAGGGATCACAGCCTTGATTTTTTGTTTCGTTTTTTATTAAGAAAAAATGAAAAAGAAACGATTAATTGTTCAATAATAGGTGTTGAATGACTGATATCGGTATTTAGGGCCTGCGCAACTGCGCACCGGGCTCACGGCGGTCGCTTTTTTTGGGGACCGCTACCCTGATAATTACAAAAGTCCCCGCTCCAAAAAAGAGCTCCACAACCGGCTAACGCCTCCGCCTCCATCCCTGGCCCAAGGGTTCCGCGCTTCTAAATTCACCCAAAAGCCCACATTGTATAAAACAATCCTCCCCGGAAAACCGGCAAGAGGGAAAAAACTAATACTTCAAGGGCCTGATTGTAAACTAAACAAAAAGGCGGTGCTAGACTTCAAAATTCCAATTTCGCAGATAAACTTATACTGAGATATAAATTAAATAAATGAGAAGCTTAAGCCGGATTATTCATGCTTAAATTTTCCTTTAGCTGCAAGGCAGAAAAAATAAAGGAATATTGCTCTATTTCATTTTTTTCCAAGGAAGCAGAGGAAAGCAAGCTCGCCCAAATTTGGGCTATTAGTAAATACAATCTTATTTTATTGAAAGTAAACAACTTAAGTCAAATGACTGATTTTTGCGGTGAATAATTCAAGTTAATCCCTGGAAAAACTACCGCTTCAATCAAAACGCACAAGCCGCCTGCTTCCCGTCAAAAGCAATGCCCATGCACATAATATCGGTTTTTCCATGACCGTTTAATTCAGCCACATACTGCTGCTCATGAATCTGCTCCAGAGCGGATTGTGCCAATTCTTCCAGGCTTTCGGGATCATCAAGCGTCTTCTTTTTGAATTCCAACACCCAACCTTTTGAGTTATTCGGATCTTTAGGGTAAATGATCAGGTCTGCCCTACCTAAACCACTTTCCCGATTAGATTTAACATGAAACTCCTGACTCAAATGCGCCATCAGTCCCAGCATAAAAGCATGGTAGATTTTTTCAGGCAAAAAGCCTTTGGTACCGATATCGAAAAAACTAAAGGAGTGCAATAAATATCTTTTCAAGGCATCGGCAAAAGTTTTGGGCTTTTGCTGCAGCAAGGCCATCAACAATTCATTGTCCGTTACCTTCTCACTCGCTTTCAGATATCTTGCCAACATCGTTTCATACATGATGCGAATCTCCTCATTGGGTACCCGAAGTTTGTATTCCAGTCGGCCCGGATCCAGGGCAGTGCCGTCCGTCGTGAGATAACCACTAAATATCAATAATCCTAAAACTACTTTGGAGTCGCCGCTGTATAAATCTTCAAAAATGGTAAAGTCCGACAGTCGGGCACGCACGGATGTACCCTGCAACAAATCAAAAAGCAACTCCTGTGTAGGCGCATCAATTTTGGGCAAAGTCTCCTGAATCAATTTGTTGGAGGAAGTATTCACCCAATAGGGTTTGAGCCCTTCCTCATGGCGGGAGACAAAATTCAGGATAGACCATGGATTGTAGATTTTCTCAACCTGACCAAAAGTATATCCATTGTACCAATCGGCTACATTTTGGCGATCTGTCCCATAACCCGCATCATCCAACAATTGATTGACCTCAGCTTGAGTAAGCCCGAACTTATCCGCAAACTCGTAATCCAAAATAGAATAAGTCGCCAGATTATTTAAACCGGAAAAGATATCCTCTTTCGCAACACGCAGAATACCAGTGATCACTCCTTTGGTGATGAGGTCTTTGTCTTTAAAACCGGCAGATAGAAAATTCCGCATGAAACCGACCATCTCCGGCAAGTAGCCATATTCGAAAGCCGCATGTATGGGCGCATCGTATTCATCAATTAACAGGATAGGGGCAACGCCGTGGTGTTTTTTAAGCATCTCTGATAATTGCCTTAAAAAAAGCTGGCATTTGCTTTTATTGGCCTCTTCCATCAATACTTTATGGAGGTATGACTTATCGAGCTCATCAATTTTTGAAGACGAAAACAAATATTTGAAATTATCATTCACATACTTGGAAAGCAACAGCTTAAAACTTTCTAAGGCATCCTCAAAAGTTTGCTCCTTCAAATCCTTAAACGTCAGAAAAATCACGGGATATTTTCCCTGATGCTTCCATTCCTCTGACTGCTCAATCGCCAAGTCGGAAAACAAAGCCCGATACTCCTCTGCATGATCAATATCGAAAAAATAGCTCAGCATACTCATATTGAGGGTCTTCCCAAAACGGCGCGGACGCGGAAACAATAAAGTCTGCGCATTATTTCGCATCAGTTCCTCAATGAAGAGGGACTTATCGATATAATAAGCATCTTCATTGCGGATTTGTCTGAAATCGGATTGGCCGATGGGAAGTCTTTTCATGTTACTTGCTTTATAAGGCAAGTTAAGCATTTTCCCCAACGGATAAAAAATGATGACAAGCTGTTATTGATTGCCATTTTGAAAGTTTTGATTTTGTTTTTGTTGGATTTGGGCGAAGCGCGATGCTTCGAACAGAGGGGTAAGTGAAATTTGCTGTCCAAATAATCCTTCTCTGATCTTAATGTTACCGTAAAACTTTCGAGCACCGAAAACCAACCACCAAATTCCGTGGACTGGGTCGTAGTCGCCGCGCTACATCCTTACAAGACTTTGAAGTTCAGCAGGCGAAGACTACGACCAGTGGGGCTAAATCGAACAAGCCCAACTTCAAAAACCAACCATAAATTTCATCACGACAACCGCGAAACATCACTACAAAGGATCATTGTCTCGCATCCGAAAAAATGATGAAACACCTAAGAGTGTACACCGCAAAACCCTAAAGACCAATCCCTGCAATTAACCTCTTTGAGAAGCAACCTCTTCCTGACGTTGTAACTACTCTTAGCCAGAGGGTTACCTGCCAACCTAATTCCTTTTTGCTATACTAATTTTTATCTATAACAAACTCATCTGTATTTTCTTCTTAAAATCTGGAGAAATTAGTTCTTTCTCCCCGCCTTTGGTGGTTAATTGCATTCCACTTATTATAAAAATCAATACCTACCACTCCTATGCCTACTTTTGCAACTTTCCTACTTTTGCTTTTTTTCGGCCTTCCCGCTTTTACGCAAAATATTAAAATCAGCGATCATGTGTTTTTGAGTCCTATCAATGAACATACTTATTTACATGTCAGCTTTCATGAATTTGAAGGTTTTGGAAAGGTGGCCTCGAATGGACTTTTGGTGATAAAAAACGGCAAGGCCCTGTTGGTGGATACTCCTGCTGATGAACCGACCACTATTGAGTTATACGACTATATTACCTCTGAATTAAATGCTCAGGTCACGACATTGATCATCGGGCATTACCATGCAGATTGTATGGCGGGCATGCCCTTTCTGCAAGAGAAAGGAGTCGAGACCATTAGCGGAAGCAAAACCAGTTCTATTTGTAAAAACACTGGAAAAGCCCAAAGTCAGCGAAAATTCAAAAAGGCCTTGAATTTCGATTTTGAAGGCAGCAAGGTGGACTGCCGCTATTTGGGTGGTGGCCATACCGAAGACAATATTGTGGTTTACCTTCCGGAGGAAAAAATCCTTTTCGGGGGCTGTCTGGTCAAAAGCCTGTCTTCTAAAAATCTGGGAAACACCGAGGACGCCGACCTGAAGGCTTGGCCTAAAACACTCAATAAGGTAGAAAAGACCTTTCCCATGTCAAAAATAGTCATTCCCGGACATGGTCGAAGCGGGGGAATGGATTTGATATTGCATAGTATGGACTTACTGAAGAATCACAAAAAATAATCTTTTTCATCAGTTTTTTTAAGCGAATAAAACAAGAGATTTGCTTGCATATTCATTTTATTTTTAAACCAACACTCATGATTAAGCGCTATATCTCTTTATTATTTTTAAGCTTAATTTTTACAGCCTGTACAGGTGAGGGAAATTTGGCTATTGACCAGCAAGATGCATTGATAGCGGAGTTTCAGACTGCCGTTGAACAATTCCGATTAAATACTACGGATTGCGAACAGATTCAACAGCTTCTGGAGACCAGCAAAAAGTTAGAGGATCATCCTGTATTTTTAGAACTTTTAAAGGAGCAAGACTTATCCAAGGACTCCTTTTTTGAATTAGGAGCTTTAGTAAAAGCAAAAAACTGTTCTTAAAAGTCGCGTCATTTGACGCTTTGTTTTAATAAATTGAGGCTATGTTCTATAAGATAAAATACATTAGCCTCTTTTTATTCCTGTGGGCTTGTCAGGAGTCCTTCTCGCTATTGCCGGAAGAAATTAAAACTTATGGCGAACTGACGGATTGGCTGTGCGAACATGAATCCATAGAAAAAACAAGGAATGCGACCAAGGTTCGTATCTATCGGGACCCTTGTAACGTTAATGGCTGCATCCTACGAATTGAAATACAACTGGACTATAAACAACAGACCTGGCTTTATAAAGGCACTCCTTTAACTGAAGAGTCGCTTCGAAAAATCGCCCTACTCCATTATCGTAACTTTGGACGCAACCCCCGATATGCGGAAAGTCCTAAGGAAGTGGCATTTCGTCTAAAGGCCCCATCCAATACACCTATCCCGGAGATAGAAAATATCATCAATGAAATTGCCCAACTTTATGAGTCGATTTCCAAAACAGAGCTTCCTATTCCTGAAGAAAGTTTAAAGCTGGGAGAATGGTCAGATTATCGGGTACCGATCCGCTTGGCGGTCATGCAAGATGCGCCTATTAAGAAATAATCTTTTCCAAAAGATTTTTATCAACTCCTTTTTCCTCCGGATATAGCAGCCAGCCTAACATCCGTTTTAAGCCATAGATTCTGCATCCTCTGCCTGTCTGCGCAACTGCTCCTGTGTCGCCATCATTTCCTCCATATTCTGTCTTAACTCCTCCTCTTGTGCTCTCAATTGCTCTTCCTGCTCCTGGGAGGCTTTCAGTAAATCCTCCGTATATCTTGCATTTTGATACATGAATAAAGTGGAAGCCATTTGTGTACAAACCCTGTTCATCATGGTTTTCACCTTTTCCGGCATCTGCTGAAAAGAAGCAAATTCAATAATGCCCACAACCTGTTCATTAAATTCCATCGGCAGAATAATGATGTGACCCGGAATTGCTTCCCCCAAACCGGAAGTAATGTTAACATATTGAGCCGGAACATCCGTCAATTCCGTAATTTCATTTTCTAACCAAACCTGACCAATCAAGCCTTCGCCGGGAAGGATCTTATTGGAAATGTGCTTTAACCTCCCATAGGCATAAGTTGCATGTAATTGCATTATTGGATGCTCCTCCTCCTCTTTCAGGTAAATGCAGGACTGATTGGCCCCAATATAACGACAAATTTTAGATAATAATTCAGGTAATTTACCTAGTATATCAGATTGATTTTGTAATAAAAAGGCAGATATCTCATTAACACCCTGGTTAATCCACAAACGCTCCTGTTGCTCCGCATCTAAGGTACGCAATTGATTAGCCATCTGAATCAAGGAAGCGCCCAGATCATCCGCCTCTCCTCTGACAGCAAACTCTTGATGAAAATCGCCCTCTTCAATACCCTTAGTAAAGCCCGTAATATCCACCATGGATTTCCTTAAATCCTCATAGCTCTTCCACAAAGTAGAAAACTCCTGAAAACGATGATTTCTGTCGTTAGTAAAACTAACATCGCCTACCGCCAAAGCCTCAAAAGCCTGCCCAATTAAGGGAATATTAGCCGTCACCTGACGAAAAATAAAAACATAAAACAGAACCACTAATAGTAATGCTGCCAATACGAAAGCCACCATCAAAAAAGTAGAACGATATACCGAGGCCATCATATGTTTTTCATTCATCACATTCAGTAATATCCAACCCGTATTCAGCACCTCTTTGACGCCTGCATGATAAGCTATATCATTTGATTTAAATGAATAAAGCCCATTTTTAACTTTTAACAATTCATCCGCAACTTCTGCTAATCCTTCCTGCTGGCTGATCAATTCTGTCTTGAATGGTGAATCCGGATTGGCAATTCGCTTTTTACCTTTTGAGGTTAAGAGCATCACCTCCCCCTCCTCCATCGGACGAAATTGATATAAATATTCTTTTATTCCTTGCCAGGGAGCATTTATCCCAACAACTCCCAGCAATTCTCCATTATGAGTAATTTTCAAATCATAGCGAATAATCAACTCATTTTTATCCTGGTAAGAGGTCAACACCCGGAACATCCCTTCCTCTTGGGAGGACAAAAAGGCATTCAACCATTTTGGCGTTTTTCTTAAGTCATTGATCTCCTCTCCCAAAAAGTCTTCATCGGTATGCCTCCATTTAGTTTCGGCATCATAAACCGACACTTGAGCGTAGCCAAGGGCCTCCTGATAGGTAATCATTATACTGCTCCAATCTTCCGCTGAAAAGCTCCTGTTTTTTAATAAAGCCTCTCTTATTAAATAGTCATTGGCGATCACCTTAGCCGATTGTTG
Organism: Persicobacter diffluens; assembly: GCF_036244895.1. Taxonomy (NCBI): domain Bacteria; kingdom Pseudomonadati; phylum Bacteroidota; class Cytophagia; order Cytophagales; family Persicobacteraceae; genus Persicobacter; species Persicobacter diffluens. The sequence goes on along the minus strand of NZ_BQKE01000001.1, from coordinate 1,382,264 downwards.
AATTTCTTCAAAGTGATCCCCTACCTTATTGGACAAAATATCCCCGGACTGATTTAATTTTTGAAATACCTGCTCTTCCAGGGCCGATTGATAATTATACTTATAGGACAAAAAAGAAACTAATACCAAAATTCCACCAATGAGTATCAGCGAAGAAAATAATAAAAATCGAAAAATTGTTTGTTGTTGATGTTGGGTCTTCATAGCTTAATTAAAAGCCCAATACTATCAATTTTCTACGCTTCATTCAATAGCAATAAAACAGTTCTTGATATGGCTATATATTACCAAAACAAAATATATATCCCATTTCGAAACCACCACAACCCAACTAACCTCTATTTAACAGACACATAACAAATGGTAGGGACATCCAAAGACAATAAATCGGAAACCGATAATGTCGACAAAGTTCCTGTCAGATTCCAATAGATTTCTTTTGGAAGAAAGAAAAGCATTTGACGGACCTATGAAGTATGACTCCTCTCCCATAATCTTATTGAGCCCATCAAACACAGGAATAGTCCTCATATATAGCTTTTAATATTAACCCAAATGATGGAGGTCTACCATAATGGTCGACTTTTTTTAGCCTTATTTTTTCTTCTGAAGACTTTCTATCTTCTTCTAAACAAGTTACCGAAACGTTGAAAAACATTTCGCTTTCCAGTGATTACTTCTACTTCTCCCAACACGCAAATCTCGGGTTCCAGGAGCACTTCAACCTTTGTAGTGTGGGACTTTATTCTCAGTTCCACATTTTTGTACCCCACAAAGCTAAACTCCAGCACATTTTTGTGCTCGCCCCCTATACTCATCTCTATTTCAAACTCCCCATTAAGATCTGAAACCACTCCCTCAGACGCGCCTTTTTGACGAATATTCACTCCATACAGCGCTCCCTCAGCATCACTAACCACTCCCCTGACCAAAACTTTTTCCTGCTGTTTCGGCTTTTTGCCGGATTGCACCTGCTTAAACTCCGCCCGTTCACTTGTGGGAATATGCACATTTGTAGTTGCTGTGGCAGAAGGCCCCAAACTCAAAAAGCCCATAAGGCTTAACATTAAGGCCGATAGCCGAAATTTACTCGGGGATTTCAAATCCACACCCAGCTGATCAAGACGGTATTTCGCACAAAGGGAGGCCCCATTTTCCAGCTTCTCCATCAATTGCCGGTTCGACAAATGCGTAAAGTCATAAATTTCCTTTTGGCACTTTTTACAGTACCTCCCCTTTTCTGTGGGCGTCATTTGTTCCCATTTTTCAGCACAGGGTTTTGGTATATGGATTTTATATTGCATATAATCAGCTTATTCCTTCTCAAAATACAAAATTCTAAGGAACAATAATAAGCCGGAGTGGCTTCAATCCAATTTCTAAAAATGCTTGAGAAGAACCCCTCAAGATAAATTAATTAGCCACCAAACACTCCAGACCACCTCCAGGATAACAAGCTAAAACACAGAAAGATCAATATTAGCTTTATAACTATTTATATATAAAATTTGAATTTTTATTTTCACTTCCTATTTTCGTATAGATTTTTTTAATCAGCAACCTATTTTTAATGACAATGAAAAAGATGATGCTATTGGCTGCATTCTCAGCAGCTGTATTATTCACTTCCTGTAGCAAAGACAAAGAAGAGGAAGTTTCATGCGATGTCTCAATGGCCAAATTAGAAGCTTTAGCAGAAGAAATGATAGATTCAGAAGATTTCGGATGTGATGAAATCACGGAAATGGTTTCTATCACTAAGAACTTAAGAAGCTGTCCTGAATTTGAAGCACAACTAGAAGCTGAAGGTATGGATTATGATACTTACATCGCTACGCTTGAAGCCATGAAAACCTTAATGTGCCTGGAATTTTAATAGTGAACACAATAGCGTGTTTAAAAACCAAAATTCGCAGGGAAATTCTGAAATATTCAGAAGCGGTATAGAATTATTTTGAGAGAATAGCATCGCTATTGTTGAAAAATTACACAAAACCACTTCCAATAATTCTAATTTGCAGCCGGAGGTGAGCTATTAAATACCCTCTAAAGGCCTTCCGATGAAGAAGGCTTTTTTTATTCCTTTTAATCTCAGCGTAATCAGAACGCACAATATCAAATGCACATCCCTGATTGGGCAAAAACATCCTCCCAAAAGTCCATTTTTATCAAAAGCTTCCGGCGCCTTGTCAACGAAACAAAGATCGTCCGACTCCACCAGCTTCCCCATTAACTAAGCCGGATTATTTATGCTTAAATCCTCGTATAGCTGCAAGGTGGGAAAAATGAAGGAATAGATTCCTATTTCGAATTTTTCCTAGAAAGCAGGTGAATGAGAAGAAGCCAAGCTTACCCAATTTTGGGTTACTGAAAAACAGCCAAGCCAGTCGGAACAAAATGACAAAAAATCATTTACACCAAACTACCAGAACTAGTGTTGAAAAATTGGATTTAAAAAAAGTCAAAAAAAAACAGCAGAGTGACCACCCTGCTGTCTTATATTCATATCGAAATCCGAAGATTTCTACTGTTTGTGCTTGAATTAGTCTTCCAAAGCAGCGATACCTGGCAATACTTTACCCTCCATCATTTCCAACATTGCACCACCACCAGTAGAGATGTAAGAAACGCGGTCTCCGAAACCTAGTGTGTTCACTGCAGCTGCAGAGTCACCACCACCGATCAAAGAGAAAGCACCTGCCTCAGTAGCTTCAGCAACAGCGTTAGCGATTGCTACAGTACCTTTTGCGAAGTTATCGAACTCAGAAACACCCATTGGGCCATTCCAAAGAACAGTTTTAGAAGCTTTTACTACGTCAGCGAATTCAACTGCTGCCTTAGGACCGATATCCAATCCCATGTGACCATCAGGAATCGCCATGTTGTCTACTTCGATACAAACGCCATCGTTAGAGAAACCAGTGTTCGCCAATGAATCTACTGGCAACAACATTTTCACACCTTTAGCTTTTGCTTTTTCGATCAGGCTCAATGCCAATTCTAATTTATCTTCCTCGCATAGTGAAGAACCGATAGTTCCACCCATTGCTTTGAAGAAAGTATAGGCCATACCACCACCAACGATGATGTTATCACAAACGTCGATCATTTTTTCGATGATCAAGATTTTATCAGAAACCTTCGCACCACCCATGATCGCAGTTACAGGCTTCTCTCCTTCTTCCAAGATTTTGCGAGAAGCTTCGATCTCACGGCCCATAGTGTAACCCGCTACTTTATCCGCAACGAATTTAGCAATAACAGCAGTAGAAGCGTGAGCACGGTGCGCAGTACCGAAGGCATCCATCACCCATACATCACCACGAGATGCCAATTTCTGAGCAAATGCTTCGTCACCTTTTTTCTCTTCTTTGTAGAAACGAAGGTTATCCAACAACATTACTTCACCTGCTTGTAGGTTAGCTGCCATTTCATCAGCTTCAGCACCAATACAGTCACCACCGAATTTTACTTCGATACCCAATTTCTCAGACAAGTCAGCAACAATGTGCTTCAAAGAAAATTTATCTTCGAAACCATCTTTTGGACGACCCATATGGGACATCAAGATCGCAGAACCGCCATCTTTAACGATTTTTTGTACGGTAGGAACTACAGCGTTGATACGAGTGTAATCACGTACAGTTAAATCTTCGTTCAATGGAACGTTCAAGTCAACACGAACAACGGCTTTTTTGCCAGCGAAGTTGAAATTGTCTACTGTTTTCATAGTGTTATTTTCAAATTTGGCACTCACAGTGAGCACCGATTTATGTTTCCTTATTTATCCTTTGGCTGCCGAACGCTTCAGACGGTCGTTAATACCCCGCCCTAAGCCTTCATCAGGCACCAAAGTCGTAATTATTAAATCCAGATTTTGACCATCCAGATAGCGTAAACCCATAAACAGACGGGTAGCGGCTTCATTCAGATCACCTCTGACCGAAAGCACGAATTGATCCTCTGCAGGGATATTTTCCAGACCATAATCAAAGCCCAAAACACCCACTTTTTTACCTGCATATTGCTGGGCCATCGCTTTCAATTCCTCCCCTAAAATTACAGGGCAGGAAGGAGCGTAATGACTCTTCAACATGCCGGGGGCTGCCGGATTGGAAGAACTATGAGCATTGATCTTTACCGGACCGATAACATCCTCAATTTCCTCCACAGACAAACCTCCAAGGCGGTAAATGATCGCCTCATCGTTTTCGAACCCAATAATAGTGGATTCAATCCCGACTTCACTATGACCTCCGTCAATGATATAATTTATTTTTCCCCCTAATTGATCATTGACATGAGCGGCAGTGGTCGGGGAGATATAACCAAAAGGATTGGCCGAAGGGGCTGCCAATGGAAAATCCAACTGCTCTAAAAGACTCAGGGTCAATTCATGATCGGGAATACGCACCCCTACTCTTCCGAGTCCGCTCACGGTAAGATCCGGCACTATCGGCGCTCGATCCAAAAGCATGGTCATCGGACCGGGCCAAAATTTTTCCGCCAGGGCGTAAGCTTTGTTTGGAATGTTAGTGGTGAAACTTTCCACCTTTTCCATAGAGTTGGTGTGGCAAATCAATGGATCGAAGGAGGGGCGATTCTTGGCTTCAAAAATCTTTGCGGCGGCCTTTGCATTTAAACCATTGGCTGCGAGCCCATATACGGTCTCCGTAGGGATTGCCACTAACTCCCCTGCTTCCAATAATGCCTTAGCCTGCTGAATGTCCTGTCCTATTTCTGCCATTGTATTATTTTAATTTCGGGGCAAAGGTAAAAGTTTTTTGGAATGGAAAAAATTTAAGATAAAACAGACACATCTGCTTCCGCCGCCACCCGAAGGATGCTTTTATTCACATGAATAATTTACATTTAAACATTTTTAATAAAAAAATATATTTATTCAACTATTAAAAAATCTTATATTGCGGCCTTACCTACTTATAGCTATAGCGATGAACCGTCCATTTATTTGTTTCTTAGCGCTCTTGTTATTTCTTACAACTTCATTAATGGCGCAGGATGTCCTATATTCCAAGACCGGACATACTTTGAACTGTGAAATCATCAAAATTGACCAAGATACCATTCACCTAATAGCCAGGGGACAAGAAACCGTAGCCCCTCTACAGAAACTCAATTCCTTTTTATACAAAGGCAAGCTCTTTGACTTACAGTCTGCATCTGTACAGGAAATCATGATGGAATTGGAAGTCTACAAAAAATCCAGTCAAGTTGATAATCCATTAAAAACGGCAATGCGCCAATATCCTGCTTTCTGGGTAAACCGTAACCGACAGATCATTCCTGCAGAAAGAATAGAATTTAAAGATCCATTAATTGGCCGAAATAAACTGTATATCGATGGCAATCGCTTGGATTCCGACGAGGTATTATTTTATGGGGAGTACAATCAAGTATATGCCAACGAATCTCTTATAGGTAGTCGAGCTCAACACCGGTACTTGGAATTGGTGAAAGTCGGTAAAATCAATATTTTTGAGAAGGAAGTAGCCGACTATGCTCATTCAGCCCCAACCATGGGACCCAACGGTCAAATGATGGGAGGAGGAACGATGTACATGGGTCGGAGGAAAGTAAAATACTTTAATCAGGGGCTTGGGCCTATACAGCCCGTCAAATCGATCAACCTCCTAAGCGTAATGGAAGATGACCCCGAAGCCTTAGGCCACCTAAAAAAATACCGCTCCAATAATACGCTAACCATTCTAATCAACACCCTTGGGGCCGGAGTTATGCTCGCCTCCTTTCTCTCAGACACGGGCGCCTCCTCAAATGGAGGGACCCCAAGTCAAGGGGAATCTGTTGATGTAAAAATTCCGGCAGGTGTGATTATTGGTGCTGGCATGATCGGGCTCGGTTGGACCTTCCAAATAGGAAATTCAAAAAATATTGATAGAGCGGTTGATACTTATAACGCCGGTTATTAAATCCTCTGTGACCGCTATTTTCAAATCAATAGCGGTCTTGTCATTTTACACCAACTTCAAAAACGCCAATGCCATTGCCGGAGTGGTGGAAGCCCCCACAATTTTCAATGGTATCCTCTGCCAACCCTCCAAGCTTTGGGGGAATAATTGAAAGGGTAAGCCGAAAAGTCGAATCAGCCATTTGAATTTACAATGAGGCTAACGTTTAATCTTCACCCTTATATGCATTCGCATTTAAACATTTGGTGACCAAACCCCTGGTTCCAATAATTCCTTAACCTTTTGAGTGTTCTGTCCAATTTCCGTCATAGTTCTGTTTAAATTTGGAGGACAAGCAAATTATTTTTGGGACGGATATGAATGATGCTAAATCAAGCCCCTTGGGTTCATCCGCCACACAAACTACACCCCTACTCAATTGAATAATTTGTTATTAAACATTTTTAATAACAAATTATTTTTTTTCAACTATAAAATGTATGCATATTTAAACTCAACCTACTTTAATTAATCACCTTGAATCTAAAAACCATTCTTATTTTAGCACTATCATTCATTGTTCATTCGGGCTTTTCTCAAGACAAGCTATTCTTTTTCAATGAAGAAAGTATATCCTGCAAAATTTTATCTATTCAAAATGAAGAAATCCTAATTCAAAAAGCGGATGAGGAGTTATTTATTTCCACTGAGGATCTAATCGCCATCACTTATAAGGGCGAATACATTGATCTTCGATACACTTCCGTAAGTGATCTCCTTAACAGAAGTAGAAAACGAAACTTCATAAAAGAAAAAGAACCCTCATTCCCTGACATAAATGAAAATATGCAAGCATTTTGGGTAAATCGGGAATTTCAAGTCATAAAAGCCCATAAGATTTCTTTAGAAAAGCCCGTATTGGGCAAAAGAAAACTTGTTGTAGACGGGAAAGAACTCAGTTCAAATGAGGTGATATTTTATGGCCACTTTAATGAAGTATTCGCTAATGAATTGCTCATTGGGAATTCTGGTAATCACCGATATCTTAAAATGACCAAATCTGGAAAAATAAACATTTTTACAAAGGAGGTAAATGCACACACTGCCCCAAACTACAATCCACATACAGGGATGTGGACCGGAGGAACAATTGTGAGTAAAACTAAGGTAATGTATTTTAATCATGGTTTTGAACCTTTGCAAAAAGCCAATTACTCCAACCTAAAGAAAGAAATGCAGGGTGATCCCGCCGCCATACGACATCTAAAGAAATGCCAAACCAATAATATTGCAACTATTGTGATCAACACCCTTGGGGCCGGAGTAATGCTAGCCTCCTTTCTCTCAGACACGGGCACCTCCTCAAATGGAGGGCCCCCTAGTCAAGGGGAATCTGTTGATGTAAAAATTCCGGCAGGTGTGATTATTGGTGCTGGCATGATCGCGGTGGGCTGGACCTTCCAAATCGGGAACTATAAAAATATAGACCGGGCCATTGACACCTATAATGCCGGCTATTAAAACGCCAGGGATAGCTAATTACCTGAAAATAGCTGTCTTTCCATTTTAAGCCTCTTCCAAAAACGCCACCACCCTTGCCGGCGCAGCCGAAGCCCCGACAATTTTCAAGGGAAAAACGCCTACCTTAAATCCAGAAAGTGGGAGTGCATCAAGATTCACCAGCTGCTCCATATGCCAATATTCTTCATGTTGTCCCACTAAATGCGCTTCCCAGAATAACTGATCATTCTGATCCTGCTTCGCCTTTTTAATCTGATATTTTAGAGGGATGTCCCAACCCCAACTATCAATACCCATCACCTTTACGCCCGCCTCAATTAAAAACCTGGTAGCTTCAGCAGACATGCCCGTACCCCTATGTGGGTAATCTTTCGTCCCGATCAATTTGTCCCTACCCGTTTTAATCAGAACAATCATTCCGGGCTTCAATTCCAAATCGTTTTCAGTCAAAAAGCTTTGAATATCCGCTGCGGTAATAGGATCAAAATCTGGCTTATGACACATGTCGATCACCAGGCCTTCCCCATGGCAAATATCCAAAGGAATTTGTTCAATGGTTTTGGCTTTCTCGCCATTCAGGCTAGGCGTGTAATGCCAGGGCGCATCAATATGCGTTGTAGCATGCACCCCCATTTTTTCGATGGTATCATCGGCCCAGCCCACAAAGCTTTTGGGAAATAGCTTAAAGGGCAAGCCGAAAAGTCGAATCAGCCATTTGGCTTTACGATGAGGCTTATGTTTAATCTTCACCTTCATGAACCATGGATCATCCGGGTACTCTTTGATCGGCTTGGTGAGGTCAATTATCTGCTGCATGATTGTTGAAATAAAAAATGAAATAACAAGAAGAGCGAGATAAACAAAAATCAACAGACATTGAAATAAAATTACCACAAAAACTCAAAGCCCTATACCAGTATCTGAGTTGGTAACATTCACGCAAAAAGCAATTTTATTTTAACTTAATTTTAAGCTTAATTTACACCTTAAACCTCCAAATACCTAAACTTGAACCTATAGTTAGAGCATTCAATTGACTCAGGCAAAACAATAAGACCATATATCCTTAATTGTTAAAAGTAAACTTATTAAGTCGCACCTCCCCATCTTTGAAGCATCATAACCAAACCATAATGATGAAAAATTTACTACTATTGATGGCTGGAATGTTCCTATTCAGCACCCTTTCACTTGCCCAGGGCAACCTGACCGGTCGAATCCTGGACGAACAAAACTTAGCCATGCCTGGCGCCTTGGTTTTCATAGAAAACTCCTCCTTCGGCACCTCCACAGATATTAATGGGCAGTTCAAACTGGTGAACTTACCAACTGGTGAGCAAGAAATTTCGATATCGAGTATCGGCTATCCGATCATCAAACAAAAAGTACAAATTGAGGCCAATAAAACGGTTAGCCTTCAAACCAAGCTCTCTGCCAGCCAAAGTCTGAACGAGGTCGTGATTACCGGTAATAAAAATGCGCAGATCAATGCCTTAAACCAGCAGAAAAATGCCATGAACATCATGAATGTGATCTCGGCTGATCAGGTGGGACGCTTTCCGGATTCCAATATCGGAGATGCCATGAAAAGAATTCCGGGCATTTATGTTCAATACGATCAGGGCGAGGCGCGTTTTGCCAATATCCGCGGCACCTCCCCACAACTGAACTCCGTCACCATCAATGGGGAACGCATCCCCTCCGCGGAAGCGGAAAACCGCTCGGTACAATTGGATTTAATCCCTTCGGATATGGTACAGGCGGTTGAGGTGTCCAAAGCCATTACCCCGGATATGGATGGCGATGCCATTGGCGGTTCGGTCAATTTAGTTACACGTTCTGCCCCTAGTGCCCCGCGTGCGGCCATTACTTTAGGTTCTGGCTACAACTTCATCGCCAACAAACCCATGGTCAATGGTGGCGTGGTATTGGGTAATCGATTTGCCAATGATAAATTCGGCGTGATCGCCTCTGCCTCTGTATTGAACCATATGTTGGGTTCTGATAACTTTGAAGCTGAATGGGAGGAAGATGGCTCATTGAAAGAATTCCAAAACCGTCAGTATTATTTGCAGCGTTTGCGTCAGTCTTACTCTTTGAGCCTGGATTATAAAATCAATGCGAACCACACTTTATTCCTCAAGGGCATGTACAACCACCGTAACGACTGGGAGAACCGTTATAAATTACAATATAAAGTGGATGAGTATGATGCGGAATCCGGCGACTACACTTTGGGTAGCGTAAAAAGAGAAACCAAAGGGGGACAAAACGATAAAAACCAAAGACTGGAAGATCAGCGCGTAAGAAATATCGCACTTTCCGGAGATCATCTGTTCGGTAAATTGCATATGGACTGGGCCGCTACTTATGCCAAAGCCTCAGAAAATCGCCCGAACGAACGCTACATTTCCTACGAATTGGAGCCCGGCAACCCCATTCAGTTCAACGGGAGTACCAATAAGCCGGTCCCCTCCAATTTCTTTCCGGTTATCACCAGTGATTGGGAAATCGATGATTTATCGAATGAAACCCAAAGGACCGAAGAGGAAAATTTTAGTCTGCGCATCAATTTCCTTTTACCCTTAAAAGCCGAAGGTACCTTTTCCAACCAACTAAAACTTGGTGGTAAAATCAAATTAAAGGATAAAAGTAGAAATAATGATTTCTATGCTTATGAGCCATTGGATGAAGGAGCATTCTTTAATACCCTGCAGTATGAAGACATTTCAAAAAGCAACTTTTTAGCCGGTCCTTACGCCATGGGGAATTTCGTTTCAGCGAAATATTTAGGCAACATCAATTTCCAAAACGGCTCGTTTGAGGGAAAAATGGAATTAGAGGAAATGGCGGGTAACTTCTCCGCAAAAGAGCAAATCAATGCCGGGTATATCCTATTGGACCAGCACTTTGGATCCAAATTCTCCGGCCTTTTCGGTTTAAGAATGGAACAAACTTCCCTGGAATACAGCGGATTCATTTACGATGATGAAGAAGGCACGCTGGACCCAACCTCCACGGAAACTGATCACTACATCAACATCCTGCCTGCGGTTCATCTGAAATATTCGCCGAATAATAATGCCAATATCCGTTTGGCCTGGACCAACTCCCTGGCGCGCCCAAACTATTTTGACCTGGTACCTTACCGCCAGATTTTCACCGGTGATGAGGAGATCGCCATCGGAAACCCCAATTTGGAAGCCACCACATCTATGAACTTTGACCTCATGTTGGAATATTATTTCCAAAATATCGGTTTAATTTCCGGTGGGGTATTCACAAAAGATTTGAAAAATTATATCGTTACAAAAAGAAGTAAGGAAACTTTCAATGGAATTGAACATGATGTATTCCAACCCGTAAACGCCGGAGACGCTAACATCTACGGCCTTGAACTGGGCTTACAGCGTCAGCTAAATTTCCTTCCTGCTCCTTTAAATAATATGTCGGTTTTTGCCAACTATACCTTCACCCAATCTTCAACAAATAATTTTAATCTGGAAGACCGCGAAGGCGAAACTTTACCATTAGTGGGAACCGCAGAACACAGTATGAATGCTTCTTTATTGTATGATTCAAAATATTTCTCTTTAGGCGTTTCCTTTAACTATACTTCGGATTTTATCGACGAGGTGGGTGGTGAACAATTCGAAGACATTTATTATGATCAGGTGTTTTATTTAGATGCCAATGCTAATATCAATTTATCGCAAAAGGCCCGAATATTTGTGGAAGTCAATAATCTTTTGAATCAACCATTGAGATATTATCAGGGAAACCAGAATTTCACCTTCCAGGAAGAATACTATAACACCCGTTTCTCCGTCGGTTTGAAAATGGATTTGTATTAAATTAAAGCCAACCAATACCAACAGGAGGCATGAAGAGGCCTCCTGTTTTTTTATTAATTATGAAAAACATTTTAACAAGTCTTTTGATTTTACTGAGCTTTTCAGCTTGCAAAAACCAAAAAGAAAATCAACAAGCCAAGCAGCTCCCAAAAGACCCACGTCAATCAGATGAGGGCATGCGAATGGCCTATCAATTACAAGAAAAAATTAAGGTAAGCATTCCGGTGAACCATCAAACCGCGCCTGTTAATGCGCCGGCAGATATGGACAGTGCAGATGATCCGGCCATTTGGATCAATCACCAAAACCCATCAGAAAGCCTGATCATCGGAACGCATAAGGAAAAAGGGCTATATGTCTTTAATTTACAAGGAGAAATTTTAGGTGAATACCCGATTGGAAAAGTCAATAATGTCGACATCCGACAGAAAGTGGTGATGGGAAATGATACGCTGGACATCGTAGCTGCCTCTAATCGAAATGACAACAGCATCAGCTGGATGAAATTAGAAGCAGGAAAATTAATATCTTTATTTGATCGCCCGCAACTGGTAAGCAATGCCATTGACGACGCCTATGGATGCTGCCTTTATCAGGATCAGCAAAACCAGCAGCTTTATGCTTTTATCAATGGGAAAAACGGTGTCATTGAGCAATATGAACTACAGCTGGAAGGAGACCAATTCAAACAAAGTCTGGTAAGAAGTATGAAGGTGTCTTCCCAGCCGGAGGGCATGGTGGCCGACGACCGTACTGACAAACTTTACATAGGAGAAGAAGCAACCACCATCTGGATTGTCAATGCAAAGGCCTCAGCAGCCACCACCATGGAAGAGATGACCACTGCCCGGGTAGCGGAAAATGAGAACATTGTAGCGGATATTGAAGGCATCACCATCTACCCAACAGGTGCCACTGGTGGCTATTTAATCGCAAGCTCACAGGGCAATTTCTCCTATGCCCTCTTTGAGCTGGAAAGCAAAACCTATTTGGGCAGCTTTGCGCTTGTCGACGGCAAAGTGGATGGCGTAGAAGAAACGGATGGCCTGGAAGTCACCCCAGTAGCCCTGAGTCCAGACTTCCCCAAAGGCGCCTTAGTGGTGCAAGACGGCTTCAATTTTGAAGGGGACAGCCTTGTGGCGCAAAACTTTAAAATCATTTCCTGGGAGAAAATTGAGGAGGCAATGGGCCTACTACCTCCCGTGCAATAAAACAAAGGCATACCCCCCATTTGTTATACGAAATGTAAAATCAATAAAAGTGGAAACCTTTTGGGGAGCCACTTTTTCTTTTTCCCTTATCGGGCCTCTAAACTAAAATCATGATACAACATTTTTTTGGGGGACTGCTGCCGCTTAGACGGCAGCACCGGGCTCGCGCGGCTCACCCCATCGGCCTTTTGGGCCGCTGTGGTTCAAACAAGCCCGCTTCATCCCTGCCCCTTCCGGGCTATTCGCCCGCTGAGCCACCCAAAAATCCCCGGGAATTAAGTTAGAAGTGCCTTTTAACCCATTGTCCGATGATAAAACAAAAACAGCCTATTGGAAAAGCGGCTACCACCACGCTTTACGCACTGTGCCCATGGTCTTCATCATCAAGAAATTTCCCACCTCTTAATAGACGACCTCTTAGCCAAGAGGAAAAATATGGAGCACCTCCAAACACCTCATTCCCTTCTCTTATATTTTTGCTTATCTTTGTGCCAACAATCAGGGCGTAAGCGTCTTCTTTTTCATTTTTAAAAGATAACCGGCATGTTGAGCAAATTCATTAACCCCTTTACGGACTTTGGCTTTAAAAAACTTTTTGGAGAAGAAGCCAATAAGGAGTTACTCATTGATTTCCTCAACCAGCTCCTGCCGGAAGAAGACCAAATCGCTGACCTCAGCTATCAGGCCAACGAACATTTTCCCCGGACCCCGGAAGAAAGAAAGGCGATCTTTGATTTATACTGTGAAAATCAGGACGGGGAAAAATTCATCATTGAACTACAAAGGGCTAAACAAAAATACTTTAAGGACCGAAGTCTTTATTATTCCACCTTTCCTATACAAGAACAGGCCGAGCCGGGGAAAGAATGGAAGTTCCGATTGAAAAGTGTTTACACCATCGGCATTATGGATTTTCTTTTTGAGGAGGAAGACGATGAGCCTGAAAAGATTCTGCACCGTGTACAACTCATGGAGGTGGAGACATGCAAAGTCTTCTACGACAAGCTGACTTTTATTTATCTGGAAACGCCCAAATTCACCAAGGCATTGAATGAACTTAAAAACCATTTTGACAAATGGCTTTACCTGTTGAGAAATCTGGAGCAATTGCAAAGCCGGCCGGTGGAATTACAGGAAAGGGTTTTTAATCGTTTTTTTGATCTGGCAGAACTGGCCAAATACAGTCCGATTGAAAAGAAAGCCTATGAAGCTTCTCTGAAAAATTACCGCGACCTTTATAATGTGATGGAAACCGCCAAGGAAGAAGCAAAGGAGGAAGGTCGTTTAGAAGGCAGGATTGAAGGGCGGGAAGAAGGCAGGGAAGAAGGCCGAACGGAAACCCTAAAAAATTCTGTGCATGGACTGTTAAAAACCGGCTTGCTCACAGATGAGCAAATCGCTGAGGCATTGAATATTTCAGTAGAGCAGGTTCGGGAGTTTAAAGATGAAAAATAAGACAGAGGTATTTGATTTATTATGTAAGGGGCTGGATATCAAGAACTTTCAATACTCACAGGTAATCCCTCGTTTTTGCTTGATAAAAGCCAAAATATTATATGCTAATGCTTAGCATCACCCTCCTCCGTTTTTCCAATTGGAGCTTCCTTTCATTACTAATCTTTATCGACCCGAAGGGTGATCCGGCCGAGGGATGAAGGCATTGTTGGAGCTCATTTTGGCCAGCTCCAATTTGGGCGGCTTTATTGTGGGCGGCGCGCCAAAATAGCGACTGCCGCCAGCCCGGTGCTGAGCCTGCGAGGCACGGCCCCAAAAAAGCACCTGCTGGAACTGTCCGATTAATTCATTCTATACTTTTCACGGTATTCGGTGGGGCTCATGCCTTCCTTCTTTTTGAACAGTCTTGAAAAATAAGGAGGGTATTCGAAGCCTAATTCATATGCGACTTCAGCTACGGTTTTGCCCGGATCCAGTAAGATATTCTTGGCTTCTTCGATCAGGTAGAGCTGCAAATGTTCGGTGGTGGTTTTGCCCGTTTCTTTTTTCAGCGTATCGCTCAAATAACGCTGAGATACCGAAAGCTCCTCGGCGATTTGTTCAATGCCCGGAATTCCTTCTTCCTGCACGCGACCGGAATCAAAATAGGTGGCCAATGCCTGATTGAAGCGATCCAGTAAATCGTTGGAAAGCTCGGTGCGGCTATTGAATTGCCTTTCATAAAATCGCTGCGCATATTTCAACAAGGTACTCAAATGCGCGATGATGATCTCCTTACTGAAGGAGTCGGGATTGTTATGATATTCGAGCTCCATATTTTCAATGATGAGCTCGATCTGTCGTTCTTCTTTAGGCGAAAGGTGCAGGGCCTCATTGACCGAATAGGAAAAGAAGCCGTATTTCCGGATCTGTGCAGCAAGTTCTGTTCCTTTCAGAAAATCTTCATGAAAGTTGATGGAAAACCCTTTTTGATCGAAAACGGCGCTACTGTCCCACTGCAATACCTGCCGGGGAGCGATGAAAAATAAGGCCCCATCGGTAAAGTCGTATTTGGTTCGGCCATAATTCAGGTCTCCCGCCACAAACCTTTTGAAACTGATCGAATAGCAATCGTTCGTGATGGGAGGGGAACTTTCTTTGGGGCAGGGCAAAAAGCCTTCGCCCAGGGCGGTATACATGCTGAACATCGGATGCTCCGGGCGGGGCAGTTCCAGATATTTCAGATAGGCCGACAGCGAATCAAAATGTTGCATGTGCTTATTTCAGTTCTTGTTCTACTTTAATCAATTCCTGCTGATAGTCGGCAATACGGGCATAAGCCAGTCCGTCGATCAGCAAAATAACCGACAACATCGCAATGGTGGAAATCATTCCTGCCCGCCAGCCGGGCGTATTCACCAGAAAGATGACCAGACCACAAGCCATGATGATGAAGGGAATAGCCGTGAATACCACCGTCTTGTATTCTTTCAGCGTGCTTTCGGTGCGCGCCATTTCCGAAGCAACAAATGCAGAAACATCCTCATTGTAGGCGGTTTCAAATTGGGTAATTCGGGCTTTATTGGTGAAAAACAGACCAAATCCGACCGTCATTAAAAACGCTCCGGCCACCAATATCGGAATGATGTAGGCTTTGGCCAGATCCGTTTTACCAAACTGCCAGAAACCAAAGCTGCACATCACAAAGACCAGCCCGGCAATAATGAAAAAGGAAGTAGAAACCAGTTCGGCCTTGGCCCAATCTGTCGATATTTTCAGTATATCCATTTTAATACAATACTCCGTAGAGTTTTGAGCTATTGTAAAAAAAATGGTGACCTGTATATTTGTATCGCCAAACACCAACATACTAAGTCACCATCAAGAGCATCGAAACACTCCTAGCGCAAATATTCCATAAAATGTTAGACATTAACAAATGGGAGAGGGATTTCATGATAGAAAATTTGAAAGGACTACTGTCTTTCCGTGGTCGTAATAATTTCACCAACATGAGTCGGTATCTGCGGTACAATGAGGCCACGATTAGATCATGGTATGAAAAATATTTCAATTACCTTTTTTTCAATATTGAGCTCATTAAGACACTTAAAGATGAATTGCGCATCATTGCCTTTGATCCAAGTTATGTTTCCAAAAGTGGTCAACTCACCCCAGGTTTAGGGTACTTTTGGTCAGGCTGCGATAATTCAACAAAAAGAGGTCTAGAAATTACTGGAATAGCAAGTGTTGGCCTCGAAAGTAAAACCGCAATGCATTTAGAGGCCCATCAAACCTTTAAGAGTGAGGACGAGTCATTTAATTTGCTGACCTTTTATGCCAATTTGATTTTGTCAAATGTTGAATTGTACAAGCAAGTATCAGATAGTGTGGTTGTTGATGCTTACTTTTCGCGCTTTACGTTCGTCGATCCGCTAGTAGAAAAAGGGTTTATTATCATTAGTAAATTGGCTAAAAACGCATTTCTTCGTTACAGAAATACTGAACCACCTACCGGAAAAAGAGGGCGACCCAAGGTCTATGGAGAAAAAGTGAAATTTAATAATCTTGACCAAAGACACTTTACACTATGTTTCAAAAATGAAAACTCGGAGGCTTTCGAAGCAGAGGTTCATAGTAAAAGTCTTAAACGATGGATCAAGTGTGTGGTCGTCGTTACTGAGCTTGACAATGGGAAAACCAGACGAGAAATTTTATTCAGTACAGACATTAATCAAAGCGGTTCCGCAATAATTGAGCGTTATCGACTTCGATTTCAAATTGAGTTTCTATTTCGAGATGCCAAACAATTCACCGGTTTGACTCACTGCCAAGCAAGGAGTAAAAATAAGATACATAATCACATCAATATGTCCCTAACGGCGGTGTCCGTGGCAAAAGCGCTTCACTATTTTGATAATAAAACCGAAGAAAAGGAACCCTTCTCATTATCAAGTATTAAGATGCTATATTTTAATCGAAACTATATCCAAAGAATATTTAAAGGGTTCGGGATTGCCCCCGAACCGTACAATAATTCAGAGCAAATGCTCCAAATAGAGAGATTTGGCTGTATTGCGGCCTAATTCTTTACGGAGTATTGTTAATATTTTTTAAAATCTCAATTTAAAAATTCCAATGAACTCCCGTTTCCTTTTCGGATAAATCCCATAATTTTTTGGCAACAGCTTTATCCTTGGCATGCGGAGCCAGATAATGCGCCCCCACTGGCCCCACCCAATTACTGCGTCCTGTAGGTCCGTAAAAAGCCTTCTGATCCAGGTCCTCTTCCGTTGCGCACATCAGCTCTGGATAGGCGCCATTTTCTGCCGGCTGCGTCAGAGGAGACAATTTCATTAAGCCAAAAATCATTTTCATCATAAAGCTCCCGCTGGTGCTGATCAGATTGGTTCGGGAAGAACCCGGATGACAGGCATAAGCTTTCACATTGGTTTTGCCAGCCTGCTCCAGTCTGTCCTGTAATTCATAGATCGACATGATTTGAGCGAGTTTACTCTGACTGTAGGCATCATTGGGGGTATAGTCCTTATCCCAATCCAGGTCATCGAACTTAATGGTTTTGATCCCCATATCATAACCCATACTACCCACCGTAACGATCCGGCCGTTCACCTTTTCGATCAGCGGAAGGAGTAGCGCCTGCAGGCTGAAATGGCCAAAATAGTTGACGCCCATCTGGCTTTCCCAGCCATCTTCTGTGATTTGCTGCTCCGGCACCTGAGCTATGGCGCCATTACACAACAAAGCATCAATGCCTGTTACCCTTTCTGAAACTTCCTTGGCCGCATTTTTTACGGACGCCTGTACCCCCAAATCCATTTGAACATTGGAGACCTTGATCGCATCACCCAAAGTTTCCTTCAACAGAGCAATGGTATCGGCCGATTTTTTGGGGTTACGGCTCAACATCACCACGGTCGCTCCCTTGGACAGCAAAATGCGGGTAGCCTCATAGCCGGTTCCGCTTGTCGTGCCGGTGATCACGAAGGTTTTGCCGGTTAAGTCATTGATTCTGTCAGGGGTCCAACCTTTTTTTCCAAATTGATTTGCAGTACTCATATCGCTTGTTTTGTTGTTCGGTACAAATATCAGCAAAAAGCAGGATGGTAATCTTATACAGATTTTCGTAAGCCGTATACTTTTTGGGAAAGAGCTTTCGATCCTATCCACTTTACCCAAAATACTCATTGACAGCGAATTGACTTATATCTGTTGGAAACGAGATTTCTAATCCGCAGTAGAACAAGGCAAAAAAAAAGGCAGCCCATAGGCCACCTTCTCCAACAATTCAAACAGAAACTATCAATTCACCTTCTATTGATTCCTTATTTCTAAATACTTGATCAATTCTTCCGTTTCATCTGTCATGATAATCTCCATGCCCTGGTCGATCAGCCAACCCCAACTGAAATCAGGGTCATCCTTGCTTTTATAATCGGAATGTCCGGCAGCAGAACTCCCTTCCCAAAGCGTATGGCAATAGGTTTTGATCCCCCGATTCAAAGCATCCTCCACCACAGTCCACAAGGTATCCTGCTCCGTTTTGAAACGAAAGAAAAGCGTTTGTAATTCCATATTATCCACATAGGCATAGTATTCCCCCACGGGGTCTTGCTGGTGGGATCCAATCTTTGGACACATAATGACTTCTGGATATTTCTTTAGGGTATCTTTCACCGCTTGATAGGATGCATCAAAGACCCAGAAAGTCTGATCCAGGGTTTCAGTAGCTTCCAGCACCTGATACATGGCCGAAAAATTTTCTAATGGATCAATCTTGATATCCAGATTTACCATGATCTTCCCTTTGGCTGCCTGCATATATTCAATGAAAGTAGGCACCTTATAAGGAGTTAAATTGCCTTCTTCATCGCGGAGCTGCAGTTTTGAAATTTCCGGCCAATCAAGCTCGGCTATTGCACCTTGCCCATTGGTGGTACGATCTACGGTATGATCATGCATCACGATCAGTTGGCCATCTTTGGTTCTGCGAATATCAATTTCCACGATGTCCACGCCCTGTGCGATACTTCCCTCCAGGGCTTCGAGAGAATTTTCCGGAAAATGCTTCCAATCCTGCCGGTGCGCCAAGACCATCACTTGTCCTTTTCCCGGATTTTGAAATTTCTCCAAAATGGGTTGAATCGCTTGGGAAAAAACCTTCCCCCCTTGTAAAACAAGAAGGGAAAGGATCAAAAGAAATTGAGTCAGCTTAATGATCATATTTACTTACAATGCTTCACTACATACCAAATACTGCACATATCGTGGCAAATCAGTTTGCACCACATCTATCCCCTGTTCCATCAATCGATGGATACCTTCATCATCTCCTTCAATAGCCGCCCGATCATACTTGCCCAAGGCATTGGCCCAAACCCGACAGTCCGCTCTCATGGATTTGATATAAAGTACTGCCTCACTCACCTCAAAATTGGAATCATCAATATGGATAATAGCCGGATTGTACTTTTCCATCAAGTGTTCCAGACTTTCCATGGAACGGGCACGAGGCATCACCAGTGCCTCCGGTGCTCTGCCCAGCACATAATCCATGTCCGCTTCATCGCAGAAGAACAAACACTGATCAAACATTTCCAAAGCTGCCACCATGGCATGAATAGCTTCAATATTATCACATTTGATATCCAAATCAATCATGATCTTCCCCTTCATGGCTTTTAAGGATTCATAGAGCGTGGGAATTTGCAAATCCGTGTCCTTACCGGTAAACTCATCGATCAACTTTAAAGCGCGTAACTGTTCATAATTCATTTCCGCTACCTTTCCCTCACCATTGGTGGTTCGGTTTACGGTACCATCATGGATGACCATCAACGAATCGTCTTTTGAATTCCTGATATCCAATTCGATGATATCTGTCCCATAATTCACCGAATGCTCAAAAGAGGGCAAGGAGTTTTCCGGCTTTTCCATATGATCTCCCCGGTGGGCTGCGACTAAAACCCGGCCCTCGGGGTTTCCGAATATTTCCTGTACCTGCTCAAGCCCTTGCTCACAAAATGGCTTTTGATTTAACTTTTCAAAGGCGGCGAAATACTTTTTGAATCGCTCAGCACGCTGATCATCCGCCTTCTTTTTTTCGGCAGATTGCTTCAAGGCCTCTTCACGGGAAGCAGCCTTTTGGAAATCACAGGCCTGAAACAACAAGCCTGCTACCAACAGAGAAAATAGTAAATTCTTCATGATTAATTTTTAGGATAACCCGGGTTTTGCTCGTAACCTTCCGTGGTTACCAAATCGATTTCAGTTTGGGGAATCGGGCGCAGGCTATGGTAATCCTGAATGAATTGCGCCGCATTTTCGTTATGCTTTTTGACATTGGTAATCAATCGATCCGTTCTGACTAGATCCATCCATCGGTGCATTTCTCCACCCAATTCACGAGCTCTTTCATCCAGAATAAAGTCCAGATTAATTTCAGAGGCTTGTACTTCCGGTACGAATCCTCCCTCCACAGCACGATATGCTCTCAACTGATTAATCACCTCCGCCGCTTCAGCTGTTTTCCCTTGCTCGGAAAGGGCCTCCGCCAAAATCAAATAGGTTTCACCCAGACGGAAGACAAAATAATCTCGGAAGCCATTCGTGTCCTGAAAGCTTGCCCGGGTGTGGTCATCATGCTTCTTGATACCCCAATGCATCAGGCCTTCATTTGGAGCTATTACATCCGTACTTCCATCCAGATAATCCCACTCCGCTTCATCACCGATGGCTTTTCCATCTGGCAATCCCGCCTCAGTATTATAATACCACACGCGACGGAAAGTGACATCAAAACGGGCATCGGCCTCGTCAAACAATTCCCTATAAAATTTGGTCGGCGCAAAACGACTCCACGGGCGACCACCCTGATGCAAATCACGCATCAAGCCGGGGAATTTATCATATACCGGAGTAAAGTATAAATGACCACGGTTACCGCTACGGTTAAACTGCGGATTATTGATAAATTGAACAGCAAACACGACCTCCCCATTGCGCTGATTATCGTAATCGAAAATAGCGGCATATTCTTCTAAATGGTATTCTCCCGAATTGATTACCGCTTTTGCAAATTCCTCAGCTGCCACATAGGAGGCCGTCTGCTGATATTGATAAGCCATAATCAAATGAATCTTCGCCAACAGATGTTGAGCCGCGCCCTTGGTAAATTTCCCCAATTCCTGAGCAGAATGAGCAGGTAAAATACCTATCGCCCACTCCAGATCCTTCACCATTTGGTTCAGAATCACTTCAGCAGATTCACGCGTAGCCTCTGTGGAAATCTCTTTCGTTTCCGTTTCTCTGAAAGGGACATCCCCGTACTGCTGGGTCAGCCACCAATAGCACATGGCGCGTATCACATATGCTTCCGCCTGCACTTGCTCAATCTGCTCTGCTGTCGCATCAGTTAACAAAGCTGAGCGCTCAATCATCGCATTACAATGATTAATATTATCGTACATAGTATTCCAGATGTGTCGGAAATTCCCCATCTGCGGATTCAAACGCGCATCATAAGTATCCATATCGGAGCCTCCCTCACTCCCGTGGGTGAAAATATCAGTCCCTGGGGTAGTGACCATAAAACCTTCCTGTTGCCCGTAAATCGACCTTAAGCCATCATAGGTGCCGGCAAGGCCGTCCAGGATTCCACTATAGGTGGAAAAATGCTTATCACCGGTAATGGATGACTTTGGAATTTCCTCCAGCCAGCCAGTACAGGCACTGAAGGAAAGGAATAGTAGGATATATAATAAATTCACCTTTTTCATGACAAATATTTAATCAATAATTAAAAGCTTAAATTGATTCCCATTAAGTAAGTAGAGACCGCCGGGTAAGCAGTGCTGGTCCCGAATTCAGGATCATAACCTTCGTATTCTGTCCAGATGGCCGGGTTTTTGGCCTGTGCATAAATTCTAAGGTTCTTCAAACCGATTCGCTCTAACTGCTTCGCATTGAAGTTATAAGCCAGAGTCACATTCTTCAATCGGATAAAATCTCCTCTGAATACATTATTGGAACTACCAAATTTAGGGCCCTGAGTGGCCGCATCAGGTCTTGGATAAGCATTAGTCGGATTGTCCGGCGTCCAGTAATCCTGTCGGAAATTATTGTATCTTCCGTCCAGGCGACCGGCTGAAGAATGCAGACCACTATAAATTTCATAACCAAATTTTCCGGTTAACAAGAAGCTGAATTCCCAGCCTTTATAGCTAAAACTATTGGTCATACCGGCAATCCATTGCGGATCACGGTAACCGATAATCTCACGTTCCTCTGTCACTTTCAGTTCTCCGGGCTGAAAACCTTTTGCTAAGGCCTCTTCCTGCTCTTCCAACTGCCAGATGCCCAATTTACGATGATCATAAATCACATTGATCGGCTGACCAATAAACCAAGCATTCCCCACATCATCCATTCCGGTACCGTAAAGATCCACCACTTGATTTTTGTTGTAGGAAAAGTTCACGTTGGTATTCCAGCGGAAATCCTTGGTCACTACGTTCACCGTATTCAGGTTAAATTCAATACCTGAATTTCTCACGCTTCCCACATTTTGCAATACAGATTCATAGCCTGTGGAAGCCGGTAATTGACGCTCCAACAACAAGTCTGTAGTCAAAGAATTATAATATTCAATACTTCCGCTAATTCTCCCGCTCCAAACAGAGTGATCAATACCCACATTAAAAGAAGCCGTTTTTTCCCAACGCAAATCCGGGTTCGCCAAATCCTGAAAACGGAAGCCGGAAGCCCCACGATCGCCATACACGTAGTTGGAGCTATGCAAACTACCCAAAGACTGATAAGGCGGAATCCCGGTATTTCCGGCAGCTCCATAACTCACGCGTAGCTTCAGATCATCCAGCCATTCTGCCGACTGCATAAACGTTTCTTCCTTCAATCTCCAGGCGAAAGCAGCCGATGGAAACAGACCGTATTTATAACCATCACCAAAACGACTGGAGCCATCTCGACGTGAACTCACCGTAAAGATATAACGGTCCTTGAAGGTATAATTAACACGTGCCATATAAGACAAGAGCATCCAGTCAGCATAGTCAGAGCCTACCGATTGAATTTCCTCAGCCGATCCGATATTATGCCACAGAAACTCATCATTCGGAATTCGGTTGGCATAAATATGCGCATAGGTACTGTTCTCTCCCTGCATTCCCGTCATCAGGGTCACATTCAACTTATGATCGTTCCAGGTCTTTTTAGCCGATAAAATATTGTCTACCATATAGCCCATCTTCCTGCGGTTCACCACCTCCGCACGATTGTTTCCACCCTGCTGACGTGAAGACTCACTACCATAAAAAGCACCGGAGTTTTCATATAAATAATCCAGACCTACATTCACGCGGTAAGATAACCAGGGTAAAATTTTGGCCTCCGCATAGAGGTTAGACAGAAAGCGGTTATTCTTCACCTCATTGGTGATATTTTCAATATCCGATAATGGGTTAGAGCGCTGTCCCTCATCAGTGGTCGGGCGAAAAAGAATATTCCCATCCTCATCGTAAGCGTCTCCCAGCGGATTCAGGCGAACAATATTATCAAAAATATTCTGACCTCCGGGTCCGGTATTCTGAGTCGAGGAGGAGAACATCGTGGACGTTCCCACCGTCAACCAATCAAAAGCATCATAATCAATATTGGTACGCAGGTTTATTCGGTTGAAATCATAATTATCCATAATCCCCTGCTCCTCATAAAATCCACCGCTTACGGCCGTTCTTAATTTATCATTCCCTCCTACGATGCTGATCTGGTGATTCTGTTGTATACCATTATGGTACGTCAAGTCCTGCCAGTCAGTATAATTTCCATGCTGTAAATTATTATAGGCTATCGGATCGAACAATTGATCATCCGGCATCAGGTTACCGGCTGTACGGTAAGCCTCTCTTTTCATTTCCGCAAATTCCTCCCCATTCATCAGGTTCAGTTTATTGGACACAGAAGTTACCCCCACATAAGAATCCACCGAAACGCGCGTTTGCCCGGACTTTCCTCTTTTGGTAGTAATCAAAATCACCCCATTCGCACCACGGGAACCATAAATGGCGGTAGAAGAAGCATCTTTTAACACCTCCATGGATTCAATATCGTTCGGGTTAATCTCATTCAGTCCACCTTCAATCGGCATTCCATCCACCACCACTACTGGCGCATTGGAGGCCGTGATCGAACTATTCCCACGAATCACAATGTCCATCTGCTGCCCCGGAGCAGCACTTCCAATATTCACATCCAGGCCGGCCACCTTGCCCTGAGCAGCATCCAGAAAGTTGGCCGTGGCCATATCATTCAGGCTTTCACCACTCACCGAAGCAACCGCTCCGGTGACATCCTTCTTTTCCATCTCGCCATAACCAACGACCACCACCTCATTCAGCTCTGCGAAAAATTCTTTCAGTACAATACGGAAATCCGACTGATTCCCCAGCTTCACCTCACTATCTTCATATCCCAAAAAGCTAACTTCCAAACGATCCTCCGACGTTACCCCTTCCAGGTTCAGACTAAATTTACCTTCAATATCGGTAATCCCTCCCTGCTGTGTTCCTTTCAATACAATCGTAGCCCCGATAATAGGCTCACCATAATTATCCAGCACTACTCCCTTCACTTTTACATTTTGCGTCAGCTTTTGCTTTTGCGTTCCGGGCGTAATCAGAATATTATTCCCTTGCTGATTACAATTCAGGCCAAGCTGCTCTTGCAGTACCTTTTGCAGCTCTTTAATACCAAGGGAAGTATTCTCTACTTCCACCGTCTGTAGCACATCCACCTCCTGAGAAAAAACAAAACGGTAATCCGTGCTTTTCTCAATCTGCTTAAACAAGTTTTTCAGCGTTATGCGTTCTCCTTCTTCCAGCTGAATTACAGGCCATTCAGGAGCGGCCTGCCCGAAATTCGGGACAAAGAATGCTCCTGCCGCCAGCATCAGAATGCCGGCCGCCTTGCTTTTTGTAAAAATTGTCATATTTTTGGTTTGGTTTATACGGTTGTGGGAAAGGTTTGCCGATCTACTCCCACAACTTTGTTATTATTTTTTCTTGTTCATGATGGACTGCCTTAATATGGAGCACCTGCCCCATCATATCCAAGACTTCCGCTACCGGAACATCAGTAAATACTCCCGTAAATTTTAATGTCGAAAAATCTTCATTACTGCTCAGTCGGTACTGACCATTGTAATGTTTATTTAGCTTGTTCACGACCTCGGACATCGGGCTCTGATCAAAACGAAGAATTCCTTTAGTCCAGTCTGAGACGGCCTCCTCATCAAAATCACCCAATACCATTTGCCTATCCTTTTCAGAAAAACTCACGGCCTGCCCGGGCTGCAGCACAACCTCCTCCTTAACAGAAGCCAACCCGAATTTCACTTGTCCACTAAACAAGCACAACTTTACCCCCTCCACGGACTGCTCCACATTAAAAGAAGTGCCCAAAACCTCTGTCCGACTATTATTCGCATATAATCGGAAAGGGTGTTCCTCATCCCGCTTAATATCAAAAAAAGCCTCACCCTTTAGCCTAACGGTCCGGTACTGTTGATGAAAATCCCACATCCATTTCAGCTCTGCTCCAGCCCTCAAAGTCACCTCACTTCCATCCGGTAAACTCACCCGCTTATAAGGCTGATTCGTTTTGAAAATTATCGGAGACCTTTTCTCTCCGGCAACAGCCCGGCTACCGGCTTTAGCCAGAACTGTGCAGTCCTCCTCTGGAACAAAAGTCCCCATAAGCCCGTACATCACCCCTCCGAATAGCACCAAAATTAAAAGTGCGGCCGCACCTGAATATTGGTATGCCTTCCGTTTTCTTTCAATACTCCGCCCATACTCATAGTCCCGGATTTTTTCATTGAGCTGATTCACCTTAATAAAGGAATTTAGATTCACCTCCCGACTGACTTTACATTCCTGCAGACGGGCAATATCCTGAAAATAAGCTTCATTATCCGGATGCGCAGTCCGCCATTCCTCTAATTGTTTCTGCTCTCCGGACGTCAGTTCATTGAAAAAATATTTCCCGATCAGTTCATTCATTTTATATAAAAAATCGATTCCGATCATATAGACAGACAACACCCTATAAATTCCCATATAAATTTTAACATTCACAAATGGATAACAAAGCCCACTATAACCACCCCAAATATTAAGCCCACTTTACTACCTTAACCGCGCTCTAATTTCGGTATAACATAGCTTTGAACTTAAACTTCACTTAGCGAAAACCGCATACACTACCTTTGCCTCAAACCTGAATCAAAACAATGGGACTATTTTCTAAACATGAATCCTTTAACAACCAGGAAGAATTCAGTGACCTGTTCATAAAGTACCATGATCGATTGGTCGGATTTGCCAAAGCAATGAAGCTATCAGAAACAGAAGCTGAAGATGTAGTTGGTGATGTTTTTCTAAATCTTTGGAAAAATCGAAAAAAACAAATCATCAAAACTTCCATGGAAGCTTATTTATTCCGAGCAGTAAAAAACACGGCCCTTAACCTAATAGATAAATCTTCCAGAAAGTCAGAAAGCCAGAGTCTCGAAACAGACCTCCCAATTATAGGGGATGATGGAAACGATCAGGTGCAATATGCAGACCTTCAACAGGTATTAGAAATTATGGTTAGCAGCCTGGCTCCGCAACAACAGATGGTCTTCCGTCTGGCTAAATTTGACGGACTACGGGTGCAGGAAATTGCTGAAATAATGGAAATCAAACCCAAAACTGTGTATAACCTATTGGGAATGGCATTGGAAAATATCCGCAAAAAAATGATCACAAGCGGCTATAGTGTTTCATAAGCCCAACTGATGCTCCCATATTTCAAAATAACACTCCTTTAACTCTACAAAGCTAACAGCTGCTCCCTTCCCCCCCATTCAAATATTTGAGAATTCCTTTTTGGAGGACTCCTGCCGCTTAGACGGCAGCACCGGGCTCGCGCGGCTCGCTTTTTGGCCGAAGCGCTACGCCCTTAGCTTGGCCAAAAGAGCTTAAACAAACCCGCTTCATCCCTGTCCCTGTCGGGCTATTCGCCCGAAAAATCACTCATAAAGCTTCGAACTGACGACTCCCGGATCGCCAACACTTTCAAGGCCAGCGATCATAAGAAATGCCCATTCTAAATCCGGGAATTTCTCACTATTTCCAGGGAGAAGGCACTTTCATCAATAAACGGATATCATTTTTCTCCTGCCAAACCAGGCATACAGCACAAAGCCCAAACCAACGATAATGTAAGGGATACTCAACCACTGCCCCATATTCAAAGCCATCCCCTCCTCAAAGGAGGACTGATTGACTTTAAAAAATTCCACCCCAAAGCGAAAGCAGAAAATCAGGCTCAGCGTTAAGCCAAAATAAAAGCCACGGCCCAGCGCTATTCTTTTCGATCGGTAGATCATGATCATTAAGCAGAAAATAAAGAAATAAGCCAGTGACTCATAGATTTGTGCAGGATGTCGGGGAATTTGATCAACGCGATCAAACACCACTCCATACCAACTGGATCCGGTGGCTTTTCCGATTATTTCGGAATTGAAGAAATTGGATATGCGGATAAAGCCTCCTCCAAGACCAGTGGTGATGGCAATAATATCCAAAATCTCCAGGAATTGGTGATGACATCGGCGGGAGTAAAAAAACAAAGCCAGGATTAATCCCAGAGCACCGCCATGACTCGCCAGCCCTTGATAGCCGATGATTTCAAAGTCGCCCGAAGGGAACATCCTGATGGGTAATAATATTTCGAGCAAGTGGTTTGAATAATAATCCCAATCATAAAAAAAGCAATGCGCCAGACGGGCACCGACAAAAATTCCGAGCACCCCGTATTGGGTCAGTACTTCTGAATTTTTGCGAGGGATGCCCTCCTGCTTAAAAATCTGTTCGATGACTTTGATGCAAAGAATTATTCCAGTGACAAAAAAGAGCCCGTAATAACGGATCGATATGCCGAAGAGGTTAACGATCTCCGGGTCGGGATTCCAATGAATGTAGGGAGCCATTTAAATGTAGGTTGTGCTATTGAAGTATCGCCCTAAAGTTAGTAAATATTGAGGAGAAGGGATTAAGATAAGGTTAAGGAAATGTGACTAAGGGCTATTCCTCCACAACAGAAATCGATTTAGGGAATTAATGGGAGAATCAAAGTAAAGGGGTGATTGTGGTTCTTCGCCCCCACGAAGCCCCCCGGCCGAGGGATGAAGGCATTGTTGGAGCTCATTTTGGTCAGCGACATCTTTGGCGGTTTTGTTGGAATGGCGCACCAAAATAGCGACTGCCGCCAGCCCGGTGCTGAGCTTGTGAGGCACGGCCCCAAAAAAAGAAAGCCTCCTTTTACCAAAACATAAGGCATGAAAAAAGGACAAGCCCCCTGAAGAACTTGTCCTTTTTGAATTAGGTGAGCAGCGACTTATTCCGCTACTGTTTCTACAATCAAATTATGGTTGGTGTAGATGCAAATGTCGGCGGCAATATGCAGGGACTCTTCTACCATTTCCTTGGCGGTGAGGTTCGGTGCATGCTTTTTCAGTGCCAATGCGGCAGACTGTGCATACATGGAACCGGAACCAATAGTGGCTACGCCATTGTCCGGCTCTAAAACGTCCCCGGTACCGGAAATCACCAAAACTTCTTCTTTGTTGGCCACGATCATCATGGCTTCCAGACGACGAAGATAACGATCCATTCGCCAGTCTTTGGCCAATTCGATGGCGGCGCGTTTCATATTGCCCCCATAGGTGCCCAGCTTCTCATCGAAGCGCTCCATCAGGGTGAAAGCATCGGCCGTAGATCCGGCAAAGCCCAAAACGATTTTACCATCCGCCAGCTTACGGATTTTCCGCACATTACTTTTTGCGACGGTATTGCCCATAGTGGCCTGGCCATCGGCCCCAATAGCCACCTGACCATTATGAACAACGGCGCAGACGGTAGTGGATTTTATTTTTGGATGACTCATATTGCTTGATAAAAATTAAAAATCACAGGCCGAAGCATAGAGCATGTTTAAAAGCACGTTCTCAGCCTGCGATTGAATACGCATTCCCCCGCCAAATGTTGATGCGGGGGCTTAAATCTTATTTAAATTTTCCTTTGAGCATGGCCAGCTTCGCCTGCAAATCCCCATCAGCCGAAGATTCCTCACGCTGTGGTCGGCGATTGCCGCGACGGTCATTGCTCTGCTGACGTCCGCGATTTTCCTGCTGACGATTTCTGCCGGACTTCTGTCCGCGGGCAGGCTTGTCGGTATTGAACGGATCGGCCTTCATGGACAAGCTGATGCGCTTGCGTGGGATATCCACTTCCATCACAGTGACCTCTACTTTCTGCGCTACCTTCACTACTTTGGCGGGATCGTCCACGAACTGATCCGACAAATGGCTCACGTGTACCAAACCATCCTGATGCACCCCGACATCCACGAAAGCACCAAAAGCGGTAATATTGGTCACGATGCCCGGCAACTTCATGCCCATCTTCAGGTGCTCGATCTCCGAGATGCCATCGGCAAACTGGAAGATTTCGAACTTCTCACGAGGGTCACGACCCGGCTTGTCCAGCTCTTTCATGATATCTTCCAAAGTCGGCATCCCCACTTCTTCGGATACATATTTTTTCAAATCAATACGTTGACGGCTTTCCGCATCCGACATCAACTGATCCACAGAAACGCCCAAATCCTTGGCCATTTGCTGTACCAATTTGTAACGCTCCGGGTGTACTGCCGAACGGTCCAATGGGTTTTTGGCATCACGCACACGAAGGAAACCTGCCGCCTGTTCGAAAGCTTTTGGCCCCAAACGCGGCACGTTTTTCAAATCTGCACGGGAAGCAAAAGCGCCGTGCTCATTTCGGTATTGAATAATATTCTCGGCCAGGGATGGACCCAAACCGGAAACGTAGGTCAATAATTCTTTGGAAGCGGTATTCAGCTCCACGCCTACGGCATTCACACAGGAAGATACGGTATCGTCCAGGCCTTTTTTCAACTGGAACTGGTCCACATCGTGCTGATATTGCCCGACACCGATAGATTTCGGATCGATCTTTACCAATTCAGCCAAAGGATCCATCAATCGACGGCCAATAGATACTGCTCCACGAACGGTGATATCATGATCCGGGAATTCCTTACGAGCCACCTCGGAAGCGGAATAAACAGAAGCACCGCTCTCGTTCACAACCACGACGGTGGTGTTTGGAATTTTCAGGTCACGCACCAATGTTTCCGTCTCGCGGGAAGCCGTTCCGTTACCAATCGCAATGGCTTCCACATTGTACTTCTCGCACCAGGCCAGCAATACAGCTTCAGCCTCCTGCTTTTTGAATGCCCCATTGGTCGGGTAAATCACAGTGTGATCTTCCAACTTGCCTTGCGCATCCAAAACCACGACTTTACAACCGGTACGGTATCCCGGGTCAATCCCCATCACCCGCTTCTGCCCCATAGGGGAAGCCATCAGCAGTTGGGCCAAATTCTCACGGAATACGCGAATGGCTTCTTCATCCGCGCGTTGTTTGGTGGTAGTACGTACCTCCGTCTCCATCGATGGCTTCATCAATCGGCGGTAGCTATCGCGCACGGCCAAAGTGACCTGCTCGCCTACAGCATCCTGACGCGTAACGAAACGAT
The DNA here is from genome assembly GCF_036244895.1 of Persicobacter diffluens. Classification (NCBI taxonomy): domain Bacteria; kingdom Pseudomonadati; phylum Bacteroidota; class Cytophagia; order Cytophagales; family Persicobacteraceae; genus Persicobacter; species Persicobacter diffluens. The sequence continues at coordinate 1,351,610 of NZ_BQKE01000001.1, read as the reverse complement.
TTTCCAGACTATAAAGGGCATCGCCTTCCTCCGGAGAAGATTCCAGGGTGATGATCAATTCCTTCTCCGCGCGGCGCATGGCCAACACACGGTGAGAAGGCGCAGACTTGATGTCCTCATCCCAATCGAAATAATCTTTATACTTCTCTCCTTCCTGCTCCTTACCGGTGATCACACGCGCCACAAAACGGCCTTCTTTTTCAAAAAGCTCACGCATGTCGGCACGGGCATCGGCATCTTCATTCACCCACTCGGCAATGATGTCACGCGCACCGGCCAAAGCCTGCTCCACATCTTCCACCTCTTTTTCGCCATCAATAAAGGAGGCCGCAAACTCTTCCAAAGTGAACTGCTCCTCAGAGAAAATTTTCTCCGCCAAAGGCTCCAGCCCTTTCTCACGCGCGATGGTCGCACGGGTACGACGCTTCGGCTTATAAGGCAGGTAAATATCTTCCAACTGACTCATGGTTTCGGCCGCCATAACTGCCGCTTCCAATTCGTCCGTCAATTTTTCTTGTTCTTTCAATGATTTCAAGATCGCCTCGCGACGCTTGTCCAGCTCGCGCAATTGCTCCATGCGATCACGAATTGCCGCAATGGCCACCTCATCCAATGTACCGGTCTGTTCCTTTCTGTATCGGGCGATAAACGGAACCGTCGCCCCCTCATCCAACAACTCTGCCGTATTGGCTACCTGAGTTTGGCTAATCGCCAATTCCTCAGCGATTTTCAGGAAATATTTTCTTGACATGGTTAATCTTTAGTATTCAGTAGGCACAAAAATAACCAAAAGGTCGGTTTGGCAAAATTTGAGGGAAGGTTTTGGGGAGAAAGAGGGGGTGTGGGGAGGAGGTATTTTTTGAGTGCAGGATGTGGGGGAAGTATAGAGAGAAATTTTTGGGGTCTACTTATTGGGAAGCGCAGTCTGCTGAGAGAGTTCTGTGATTTTTAAGATTCTCCATCAGGATTTCCTTCCCTTGCCGGATTATAGCTTCTCTAAAAATGGATTAGTTTCTCATCCTCAAAAGGAACCCATTGATTTTATCAAAGGTACTTCCCTTACCACGAAGAGGTGTGGAGATTGTGAATCCAAAACTCCATACAGGACGGGGAGGAGAACTTTCATCTATTATGCAATGAATTATCCTAGTTTCTTCAAATATAGGCAAGGGCGTATGCAGGGAAAGGAGTATAGGGAGACGTCGTAATTTTATTTAAAACTCCAGTTTATTAAAGGCAAAGTCCTTTTCTGATTAGTATTCCAAACACCAATCTGAATTCCTTTCAAATTTTCAGTACTGTTCACGAAACCTAAACTCAAACCAGTTGCATTCTTTGAATTATTAGCAAATCCTATTTGAAGTCCATTAACTATATATGATTCGTTGTGAAGTGCCATTTGAAGTCCGTTGTGTATTTCGCTAAAATTCATTAAGCAGGAAAACGAAATTCCGTTTATTTGGTAATTATATTGTCCTACTAGCCCTGCTGAAATACCATTTGAAATAGAATTACTTGAGGTCCCTGAAATAGATATATTTAGTCCATTAATTATCTCGGACTTTGGTTCTTTTCTTAATTCTAAATATTTTCCTTCATAATCTTGAATAGGACTTTGAAATAGAAAAAGACATAATAATCCAGTCCCTATTATTTCAAATTTAAGTCCATTCGTATTTGTATTTCTATACTCTGCCCGACTTGAACCTAACCCTATAGAAACACCATGAATGTTAATATTCTTCTGATGAAAAGTCCATATAGGGAAATAATTTTTTCGTTCCTCAGACTGACAATAGACGCTAAGAGGGAACACCAACAACAATATGATTATCAAATTTCTCATACTCGATTAATTAGATTCATTCCTCCCGGAACAACCCCCTTAATTATCAATTGATTACACCATGCAGCAACGCTTCTTTTTGGGATCGATTCTTAAGCTAAGAAAATTAAATTACCCCAACTATCCAAATAAATATAAAATTAATTATTAACTCTAATTATTTATATTTCGATAGACCTAATAATTTAAAAAACAAATTTCTAATCCTCCTTTATGCTGCATATCATCGATCTTTAAAAAAGGACAAAGCGGTCCGCCTTGACCAGTGAGGTTGTGAAAGGGGGGGGGGTAAGTTTTTAAGGAAGGCCTATGATGTAAGGAGATGCCATGACTAGATCAAATTTGTACAACCAAGACCTCCTCTGAAAGGAAGTTGCCTGAAAACCAATAATTTTATTCGAAGCAAAACCCCTATCCCGAAGGGATTAAATTTAATAGCGATGGGAGAAAACCCATCGAAAAAATACCACAAAACACCCGAACCCTGAAGGGGTTAAATGAAAATCTATAACAATTATTGGGAGAATTTATGGGAGCAATGTTTAAGCCTTTCAGGCTTAATGTTGAGCGATGGAATCCTATTCGATGGGTTATCACCCATCGCTAATTAGTGTCACCCTTTCGGGGTTTGATATGTACCGGATGAAAGGCAACCTTGATCAAATCTCGAAGCTTAAAACAAAAGGGGTACAATTTTCATCACCAAAGAATACCCCAAAAAATTAGTTTATTAGATTCGTCATCAATAATTACGCCCTTACTATATCCATTATACCAAACTTCTGGCATATATTCCCCATCCCTCAGTAATGAGTCAGGGAGATACTCTCCTGGCTTAGCATCAAATACGACTATTTTGGTGTTTTCTGGGTAACCTGACCTTGTACTAGATCTCTTAGAGTAAAAATCTGTCGGATGTGGAACCGGAAGAGAATCCAAACTTGAATATTTTTCTTTGAAAGATCTGACTGTGAGATTGTTGGGTGAAATTTTAGGCTTTTCGTCATGCTTTAATTGGAAGCCAAAAGGAATATAAATACCCTCATCTGCAGATTTTACCATCCTTGCCACTTGCTGTAATGAATCTTTCCAATAATGAAAGTTCTTCTCCCTTATCCCTCGAAACGTGACACTATATCTAAAATAGCCTAACCTTTCTTTAATTAAAATTTCGTGAGTAGTATATAGAAATACTTTAGACTTTATAGGATCCGGAAAGGCATCTCTAATCTCATCTGGCATTTTATTCCTCCAATCATTGTATTCATAGCTCACCGTTGGAAAGCAGGAAGATATTAATAAAAAGATAAGCGTGAATAACAAAAAATTTTTCTTCATGTGATTGAGCGTACGAAAAAAATAAAGCGTAAAAATTAGTTTATAGAGTCGCCACAAAAATAACCAAAAGGTCGATTTGGCAAAATTTGAGGGGAGATTTTGGGGAATTCAGGGCTTATGGGGCAGGGTGCATTTTTGGTCGTACAAGATGGATCCGGACATTTTGGATCTACAGGTGGAGGGAAAGGGCAACTCTGGTCGAAGCGCGACGCTTCAACCAGAGTGGAGCGGGCTTTGATCTAAAAGGGAAAAGATACCTGAAAACTCATGATTTTATTCAAAGCAAAACCCTTATCCCGAAGGGATTAAATTTAATAGCGATGGGTGAAAACCCATCGGCAAAATACACGACGCTCCCCGAACCCTGAAGGGGTTCAATGAAAATTTATAACAATCATTTAGGAGAATTTATGAGAGCAATATTTAAGCCTTTCAGGCTTAATGTTGAGCAATGAAATGCTATTCGGTGGGTGATCACCCATCGCTGATTAGTGTCACCCCGTTGGGGTGGTATTTGTTCCGGATAATAGATAATTTTGGTTAAAGTACAATCCTTCGATCAGCGCTTAAAACGATGCAAAGGGATTTTCCTCACTCCTACTCCCCCATCAACTTCCTGATCAACACCACCTGCCCCAGATGATAATACACATGCTCGATCATCACATTAATATTCCTTTCCCAGCTACCATATTTTTCCTCCACAAAGGGAGCAGACAATTGCGCTTCGGGCATTTGTTCTACCAGGCTGATAAAGCGATCTGCCTCTTGAAGGAAATCATTTCTCAACTGTTGCCAATCTTCTTCCTCCTCTACGCCCATATAATCGAAGCTGTATTGATCATGGATTTTCAGCGGGCCACCGTCCAATACATCCCCCACACCTTTGAGATAATAACGGATATGAAAAGTAAGGTCAGCGATGGTATTCAATTCGGCCACTGTATGGGTAGCCTGCTGCCAGCTTAACTTTTCAATTTGCGCTTTGAAATTGGTACCGGTCACCCACTCCCCTTCTGTGAGCACCTCTTTTAACCGACTGGCTAATGTCGCTTTCTTTTCCATGGCATAATGGTTTTTGACATTAAAGGATAAAACATCAACCCCTCATTCCTTCTTCTTTATTGAAACTAATTCAAAGCCTGCTTTTGATACCAGTTTTCTGATTGATTTAAACCAATAATATGTAAAGTATCTTCCTTCAAAATATGAATCATATCATTTCTCAATATCGTAAATCCGGCATCAAATAATGCCGCTTTGGACATGGCATGCAGAGAATCCAAAAGTTGTTGATTAAGCTCTCCCAAAAAATGATAGGGTGCACCGGAATGTGGCTGAGGGTTCGGGGTTAAGGTTTTTGAAGCTTTAAAGTACATTCTCCTTTTCATCTCCCCTTTGCTGTCCATCAGCTTGGTAATCACCAAAGAAGAATCTGTCAGATTTTCTATGATAAAATCTCCTCCAAAATTCATGGCGACTTCATCTTCCCGGTTCAGTTGATGTTTGACTACTTCGTCATCCAAAACCCATGAACCATAGACACCATTAAAAAATAATCGACCATCCGGATAATAACAAAGAGATTGATTTTTGGACGAAATATGATGCTTCTCCCCATAAATCATTTCATTTTCATACAGTCGCCAAAAAGAAGCGGTTAGTGGGTGAGTCGTCTCATGGGCAGGGGTTTGGTACTGGCCTTGTGCTGACTCAGGATCCTGTTTTTGTGCTTGATTACAGGAAATGAAAAAAATTAAACCAAGTAGGAAAATAGAATGGCGTCTCATTGAATACAAATTTAGTCAGCACTAAATAAACACTTTTATTGAAATCAATCTATATTATTCGATATAATTTCCCTCACCCATTCAAGCCGATCTCCGCTCCCCCTTAAAGATCTCCTGTAAGTTTTAAATTCAAGCCATATTTCCGCTCCACCTGATTCAGCCGTTTTTCATTTTCCCATGGGCGCATGCCCACCCGGCCCCGATTAATATTGACCTCCGCTTGTTGTGCTTTGTCCGGGGCGTTCAACATCCCATAAGCATTTTCAGCTCCCTGTGTGAGCACAGACCAATACCAATCTTCCACCCAACCGTACACATAGGGGGAAAGGAATCCTACCTGAATGGCCTGAAGCAATTCAGGCTTCATCTTCAAGTAAAGGGTATCTTTTTCGGAATAGTCCTGAGAGATGCCATTATGATGAGAGAGCATCACGGAGAGCCAAATAGGTTCTCCTACCATGCGTTCTCCTGGTACGCCCACCAAATCAATAATTTTTTGAATTTCTTGCAGGTGCTTTTCACTTTGAATGGCGAAGACTTCCTCGGCAAATTTATTCCGTTTGTTTTCTGAAAATCGAAATAAAGATTTAAAAGCCAATGCCTGATCTTTCCTGAACATGGCTTCCATTTTCCGGGCAGGAGGGGAATCCAATTTGGTTTCATATTCCCGCCGATAATCCGCTTTTTTCTTTTCCAGCGATTTCCAATAATCAATTTTCTTTAAGGGACGAAATAGTGAAAAATCTTTGATCTCCCTCCATTCCAAACCGGCCTTCATGCCAAACTCCAGCCATTTCAAAGCAAGTTCATCTTCTCCGGAAATAAAGGCACATTGCGCACCCACCCACCAATCCCGCTGAAACACAAATTCATAATCCGAAAACAAGCCCTGATACAGCACCGTGGCCGAATCAAAGTTTTCCAGCATGATCTGGTCTTCCACCTTCAGCACCTGCTCATGATAATGCCGGTAATCCTGCTGCGCATTTACCGCCCGGGCACCCAACAAAAACGCCAGTGCGCACAACCACATTAACACCCTGTTCCTACTCCCTATGATCAGTTCTACATATACCATTCAAAGTGTAATTTCGCTAAAGCCTCTTTCCGTTCAGAAAGAAACTCTAAATAAGCCTTGGCCGCCGGACTATGTCGCTTTCCTTTTAACCATACCAACTGCCACATCGTCTTAATCGGCAAACCCTCCGTGGGTATAATAAATAAATCTCCATTTTCCAGTTCATGTTTCGTCCCGATCAAAGGAATAATGGAATAACCCAGCCCGGCAATCACCGCCTGCTTCACCGCCTCATTCGAGGTCAGCTCCAAACGCTTACGGTTTTTACGGGACTTGAGAAACTCATCCATCCCCTTCCGGGTAGCAGAGCCTTTTTCCCGGAAGATAAAAGGGCGATCCGCATCAAATTGCTCTTTATTCCCCACCATATAAAGTTTGTTCTCCAGCAAATCAATGGATTCCAAATCCATTCGGTCCGGGCGGACAGAAACCAGTGCGAAATCCACCTGATTCTGTTTCAGACTTTCCACCACCAAAGACTTATTGGTAACGTCCAGTTGAAGGTCCACCGCATGGTGCAAATCCAAAAATTCCGCTAAGAAGTAAGGCATCACATATTTTCCGGTAGAAACTACAGAAATTTTCAAACTTCCTGATAGCTCCCCACTGTATTCCTTGGTCTGAAATTTAATTTCCTGCGCCTCTTTCACTACGCGACCCGCCATTTCCGCAATTTCTTTCCCAAAATCTGTTATATAAATTTTTCTTCCCACCACTTCCATTAAAGGTCGATCAAACTGTTGCTGAAAATTGCGCATTTGAATCGACAATGCCGGCTGAGTCATATGCATTGCCTCAGCAGCGCGGGTTACACTCTCCTGCTTGACCACCTCCAGAAAGATCTGTAATTGATGTAAAGTATAATTCATAACGTTTGTTTATGTATTCGATAATACTAATATATAAAAATATATGGAATTTTTCATCTTTCTTTGCGTCAACAATCAAAAAAACCTAAGTTAAAATCATGAAGAATAAGCATTTAACTCCGGCGGCAAAAATCACCTTCCCTAAGACGCGTCAAATCACCCTGATCAACAGTGATTATCAAAAACCCGAAGCGGAAGAAGTGGTTCGGGATCTGATTCGCTCAAAGATTAAATTCTTAAAGCAAAAACAGTTCTCCATTTTGGAACGGTTTGGGGTGGAATCAGGGCATTTAAACCAAAGAGCTCAGGAATTACAGGAGGAATTAGATTCTTTAGAGGATTTACTACAATCTACTGTGAACCCAGAACAAGTCCTGTCCCTTCACTGCGAGATCAACATTACTTTTAACCCTTAACCGCATGTCCAGTAATCAAATCTTCTGAGAAAATCTTGAAATTATAAGGAAGTGATTTCCGATTATTTTGAAATCATAGCCACACTGCTTTTTGATAAATGAATCAAAATCACTTCCAATTTGATTTTTCCACTTCAATGGGTCTACCCATAAAATACATTTTAACAGTTCATAGACGATATTAATAAGAATGGATCTTCAGCTAATTATTGAAAACCTCACCAACCCTGCCCTTCTATTTTTCGCCCTGGGTATCATCTCAGTACAACTCAAAAGTGATTTAAAAATTCCGGAAGGTTCCTCAAAATTCCTTTCTCTCTATTTATTATTTTCCATTGGATTCAGGGGTGGACAAGAATTAGCCCACTCCACTTTTACCATGGAAATGGCCGGCATGATCGCCTTCGGTATCATCATGGCGCTATTGGTTCCCATTTATACCTTCTTTCTGCTCAAAAAGAAGTTCTCGGTGGAAAATTCCGGGGCCATAGCAGCGGCCTACGGATCCATCAGCGCCGTTACCTTTGTGACCTGCGTCGCATTTTTGGAATTACAAAATATTCCCTTCGGTGGGTATATGATTGCCACGATGGCGCTGATGGAAGCCCCGGCTATTATTGTAGGCGTACTACTGATTTCGGCTTACAAAAAACAAAATCAGGTCTGTATGAAATCCATCGTAAAGCATTCTTTTACCAACGGGTCCGTCCTGCTTATTTTGGGTAGTCTGGTGATTGGCTTTATGGCCAGCGAGGAGCAAGCGCAGGGCATCGCTCCCCTTACCAACCAACTTTTCAAAGGTTTTCTGGCCATATTTCTACTCGATATGGGCATTGAAAGCGGTCGAAAATTATCCTCACTTTTCCGCAAAGGCCCCGGCCCTTTTATCTTTGCAACGGTTATCCCATTGATCAATGGGGTCGCTGTAGCTGCCCTGAGTGGGGCTTTAAGTCCGAGTGTGGGAGACCGTTTATTGTTGGCTATTTTGGTGGCCAGTGCGTCCTACATCGCGGTGCCTGCAGCTATGAAAATTGCGGTACCCCAAGCCAATCCGGGGCTGTATATTCCCATGCCGCTTGCCATTACTTTTCCATTTAACATCACATTAGGAATACCGATCTATATGCAGGTGATACATTGGTGCTAAAAAAATGGTCACCACAATGAAAAAAGCCTTTGTAAACCATTGTAAAGCTAATCTTCCGGCTTAGTCCAAAAAGAAAATAAGTCTTGCGTTCAAATTTGATTGCTCCAATAAAGGCAAGCATTTCTTCACTTAATGGTCATTAAAATTTCTTATGAATAAGATAAGAATTATAAATAAAAATAAACTCCCTCTTTTACGCACCTTTGTAGGATTATTAAAACGAAATGAAAACCACATGTCAAAAACCAACCCATTAACAAAGCCAGACACTCCACATGCTAAAAGTAAAACCATCACTTTGATTGATAGTGATTACCAATCATTAGAGGCCGAGGAAGTGATTCATGACTTGATACTTTCAAAGATTAAATTCCTGCGGCAAAAGCAATTCTCTAATATGGAAAGATTTGGGCATAAATCTGCTCACCTGAGCCAACGTGCCAGCCAGTTACAACAAGAATTAAATGAGTTACAACAACTTTTGGATTGCCAAAATAATCCGGAGCAAGTTTTAACCATTCAATGTGAAATTAAAATTTCCGTAAATTAATTCAAGGGAAAATAAGTTGATCAAATAGGATACACAAACCACCCTTATTACAATCAAACACAAGATACATTGCCTTTACAATCCCCCGACAGTATACTGACGGGGGATTTTTTATCTTAGCTGGAACAAAACTTCCGCCAATTCCACATCGGGAGCTTCCAGTATTTCATAGGCATCCGGTATGCCTGCGGCCAGTTCAGAATCCCGGAAATTCTCCATGGCATCCCGATTTTCCCAGATGTAAATACCTCCATAGCCTCCCTGCGTACCGAGCTTCACATAGTACTTTTGAATCAGGCCTTCCAATTGCTCAAATTCCTTGGCCCGTTCTTTGGCCCGCTCCAACAATACCTCCGCGTCTAATGCAGAGTGAATTCTAATTATTTGAATGATCATCGTGCTTGTTTTTGATTCACTCCTTATAAAACCCCCGAAAGCTATTTTTGATTTTTATTGGTGGCTCCCGATTGCAAGGCGAAGGGATAGAGCAGGTCTGTTTGAGCTCCTTTTTTTCGCCTTCAAGCGAAGCGGGCGCAAAAAAAGAGCGAGCTGCGAAAGCCCGGCTGAGTTTACGAAGCGCCCCAAAGACAAAGACCCCATCCCAAGAGGAATGAGGTCCGATATGAAGAGATTCTCCTCGTTTGCAGGAGATTGAGATTATTTTAGTTATTGGAACCCGTTTTCATCATATTGTTCAACACATCTTCAATGTTAAACTTGGCGGGTTTTTGGCGTGGTGGATACTCCTGGAAAGTTTTCAGCATCTCCCCTACCTGTGCTTGGGCAGGAACCGCCAGGAATTGCGCTACGCGTTCCATCCACTCGTAATAGCCATTGGCATCGGTCGAGGCACGCTCATAAGGATCCATGCGTAAGTCAAAAATCAAAGGAACACGCAGGGCCGTAAAAGGCTCCATCCAAACCCGGAATTGATGCGCTTTCTGCTCCATAAACACCAACTTCCATTGGTCAAATCGATAGGCGACCAGGTCGCCATCATCACTCCAGTAAAAGAATTCTGTTCTTGGCCATTCCTGCCCCGGCTTTTGCTCCACCAAATTCGGCAACAGGTTGTAACCATCCACATGCACCTTGTAGGTCATGTCACCAATCTTATGGCCTTCCTGTAGTTTTTCAACAATATGCTCATCCCCGGCAGCGGCCATTAAAGTAGGCAACCAGTCCGTATGAGAGGTAATGCCATTCTCCACACTTCCGGCTTTAATTTTCCCCGGCCATCTGATGGCGAAAGGCACGCGGTAACCACCTTCCCAGTTAATATTCTTTTCCCCACGGAAAGGCGTGGAAGCGCCATCAGGCCACATATTAAAGTGGGCGCCATTGTCAGTAGTATAGATGACGATGGTGTTCTCGGCGATCTTCAATTCATCAATTTTGTCCAACAATTCACCGATCTGATCATCGTGTTGCACCATACCATCGGCATAAACATTCAATCCGGTTTTACCTTTGTAATCATCCGGCACATGGGTATGGTAGTGCATGCGGGAAGGGTTAAACCAGCAAAACCATGGGGTATCTTCGTTTTCTTTACGCTCGATAAAGTCTATGGTCGCATCCAAAAATTCCTGATCAATGGTCTCCATTCTTTTTTTAGTCAATGGGCCGGTATCCTTGACCTCACCATCTGCGGTGGACTTGAGCACCCCTCTAGGACCGAATTTCTTTCTAAAAGCCGGATCCTTCGGATAGTTCGGGTGTTCGGGAGCTTCTTCGGCATTCAGGTGGTACAAGTTTCCAAAAAACTCATCGAAGCCGTGCGCTGTAGGCAGGAACTCATCTCGATCACCCAGGTGATTCTTACCGAATTGCCCCGTCGCATAGCCCATTGGCTTCAGCAATTCTGCCAGCGTAGGGTCTTCTTTTCGAAGGCCCAGATCCGCTCCCGGTAAACCGACCTTGGTCAGTCCTGTCCGTACCGGCATCTGCCCCGTGATAAATGCAGAGCGTCCGGCAGTACAGGATTGCTCAGCATAGTAATCCGTAAATTGCGCCCCTTCATTCGCAATACGATCAATATTGGGCGTCATATAGCCCATCATTCCTTTGTTATTATAACTCACATTGGAGATCCCGATATCATCAGCCATAATGACCAAAATATTCGGTTGCTTATCCTTTCCTTTTGCCAGAGAAAGCTGTGGGGCAATCAATCCGATTGCCAGCACAAGGCTGGTGAAAATTCTTGTATTCATATCCTTATTTTTAGCATGATCAATAGTCGGAACAGGCCCAAAGTCCGGAACCGGAAATGGAGCTAGGGTGCTACAACAGTTGTTGATGTGACTATCTTCCAGTCTATTGTATTTTGAATTTGGAAGGCCATTGAAGCTTTTCTGAAATATGAAGCAGGTTGGATGGAGTATAGATATTTTCCCTAAGGTCAAGCCTCCCTTGGGGCTTTGGCTGACCATGATGATAAGACAAAGGTGGGGAAGTTTCGCCAGAGGATTGTTTCAAAATTGATGCATCCGGCATTCAAAAAAGTTCCAAAATGTGCAGGGGAATGTTTAGTTTTGGCCAGCAAACAAGCCTGATCATACTGGCATGGGACTAAATTTTTAAAAACCATGGGGAAAGAAATACTGGAGCTACATACCATTGAACAATTACCCGGACACCTTTATAAAGAGCTGGAGGAAACCTTTGGTGGAGAATGGGATGGAAAAACTTTTCAATCGGATAGCGCGCTGGGTAAAATTGAAATCACCTCCCACCAATATCCTAATGGGGCCATTATTGCGCTTGCGGATTACCTCTTGCATGCTCCGGTGCACATTACCAATCAACCCCAAAGTGATGAACCTATCGTGGCGATCCGGATCGGAATTCATGGTGATATGGAGGGCAACCGACATGCGGATGAAAATGCCGAGGGCATTCTGATTTATAATGCGAACCAGCCTTTCAAGCTTTTTTTTCCCGCCAATAAAAATATCCGATGGATGTCGGTGCGTTTTCCCCTTTCCTTTTTCGAGCTGTGGACCGCTACCAGTCCGAACGGCACAAAATTGTTGAATATTCTGCAAAGCGAGCAGAACTGGTTTTACTACCACCGGCTTACTCCGGAGCTGGAAGCGCTGGTACGTTCTGCATTTTTACACATCAAAGATGCAAGACTGGGCAAGCCTATTCTCTTTGCCCGTGCCTATGAAATCACCGCCCGGCTGGTGGCCATGATCGATGAAGGAACAGCATTTAATTTGGATCAACCTAAGGTTCATCCGGATGATTTTTATATCATCCATCAGGTCAAAGAGGATTTACTCGCCAGCTTCGACACGCCCCCCAATATTGAGGAACTGGCCGAAAAATACGGCATGAGTAAATCAAAATTACAGCGCACCTTTAAAATGGTTTTTAATGAACCGATCAAAAGCTTTTTTAATCAGCACCGCTTAGAAGAAGCCAACAGATTGCTCACCTATACAGAGAAAAGCATTTTGGAGATCAGTGAGGAATTGGGTTTTCACAGTGCCTCTCATCTGAGTAGAACTTTCAAACAGCAATTTGGCTATAGTCCGAATAGTCTGCGATCAAATTAAGCCCAATGAAACATATCAAATTTAATAAAACCATCTGTGGGGTAGATTTCCTGCTGAACGTTTTGGAACTCCGGCAAAACACCAATTCCCTCATTTTGGGAGAATGGCAGTCTGCCGATTTTTTCCAGATTGTTTTTGTGGAAAAAGGTAAGGGGAAGCTACAATTGGATGAGCAGAACATTACGCTGGAGAATCATATGGTGCTCTTTATTTCCGAAAATCAAAAATACCGCTGGGACACTCAGGCTGAAGAGCTGGAAGCGACCATCCTGATTTTTCAGGAAGATTTTCTGAATGAATTTTTCTCTGACAAATATTTTACCTTCCGGCTGCTGTACTTCTATCAGACCGAACTCCCTTTGAAAGTGGGCATCTCCCCGGATTTGGAGGCAGATTATTTGCATAAACTCCGGGAAATCAAAATCGAACTGGAAAATCCGGAAAGTGACAGCGTGCATATCATCCGTTCTATCCTGTATTATATCCTCATTCAACTCAACCGAACTTACGCCAGACAACAGCAGATCAACACGGCCATTACCAATGACAATATTGCTTATGAGTTCCGGCGATTAGTGGAGCAACATATTGTAGCTAAACAACGGGTAGCCGAATATGCTGCCCTCATGAAGGTCAGTAGAATTACACTGAATAAGGCCGTGAAGAAACATTTCAATATCACCTGCAGTGAGTTTTTAAAGGCGAGGCTGACCTATGAAATCAAGATGCAACTCCTGTTTTCTACCCATACCATAGAAGCGTTGGCACAAATCTTTCATTTTTCCGAACCCAACCACCTTTCCCGCTTTTTTAAAAGTCAGACGGGAGAAAGCCCCAGCGAATACCGACTGGCTTATCAAAATGGTAGGATTTGATGGAAAGGTGGTAGCCACTTAACTCCCGGCATTTTAGATATTTGAATCATTATTAACCACTAATAAAATTCAAAATGGGAAACACCAGTATTCAGTTAATTCGAAATGCCACACTGAAAATCAATTATGCCGGAAAAACACTACTCATTGACCCTATGCTGGGCGAAAAACACAGCATAAGATCATTTGTGGTGCCGGATCAAAATTTAAACCCGACCGTGGATTTGACCATGCCGGTCAGTGATATCCTGGAAGGCCTTGATGCAATTTTCCTCACGCATGCCCATCCGGATCATTTCGATCCTGCCGCTATGGAGATGCTTCCGAAAAACCTGCCATTTTTCGCTCAGCCTTTTGATGCAAAAATGCTCGCAGATAGTCCGTTTGAAAATGTGAAGGTCATTGAGGACAGCACCGAATTTGAGGGCATTACCATACACCGCACAGGAGGAAAACACGGACCGGAGCATGTATTAGAAGCCTTAGGGCAGGTCTCCGGATTTGTATTGCAAGCGGAGGGAGCCCCGACGATTTATATCATTGGGGATTGTCTTTGGGATGCGGAGATCGAAGGTAATATCGAAAAATATAATCCGGAAGTGATTGTCATGAATGCCGGCGGCGCTGTTTTCATGGGTGCAGACCGTATTCTGATGGATGAAGAGGAAGCGATAAAGGTGGCAAAAAAAGCTCCAAATGCGACTAAGATTGCTGTTCATATAGCGTCTTTGGATCATTGCCAGGTTAGCCGGACTTCTTTGGCAGAAAAAGCACAACAGGCAGCAGTGGAGCTCCTGATTCCACAAGACGGAAGTATCATTGAGCTTTAATCTTTGGAAAAACATCGCGTTACCGTTAAGCAATCCCGATTAATGGTAACGCTTTCTTTTCTTCTCTTTTTACCCCAAAAAGGAGATTAAACCAACATTAGGTGGCAAGAATAACTGAAAAAAATTTAAAACCGCCCTCTGCTTTATCCACTCACAAAACACCCCCTGCTTTCCCTGATATTTTTAAACATCCGGAGCGGCATCTTTTACTAATTTTTGTATCGAAATAATTCCGTGATGCCTTACAAACGATTTTTTGATATGATTAGAAATTTTTATTGCCTGTTTTTTCTGTTGGCCCTGTCCCTTTCTGCAAGCGCAAGAGACTACCATGTGGATGCCCGGAATTCCACCAAAGGAGATGGTTCCAAAGCCAATCCTTTTCAGACGATTCAGCAAGCGGCCAATATTATGGTCAAAGGAGATGTTTGCTACATCCATGAAGGAACTTATCGGGAAACCATCCAACCTAAAAATTCCGGCACAAAATCGAAGCCCATTGTATTCAAAGCCTGGGCGCAAGATAAAGTGATCATCAGCGCCACTGAGGCCGTGACCGGTTGGGAAAAGCACGAAGGAAATATCTATAAAAAAACAGGGGTTTCCATGGATTTGGCCGAACGCAATAATGTTTACTGGAATCACCAGAAGATGCAGATTGCCCGTTGGCCCAATGACACCGACAATGATGAATATACTTTAGATGCCGCCTATATTGATCTGGACAAATCCACTTGGTCGATGTCCTATATCAGCAATCAGGACATTCCGGCCATCGACTGGACCGGTGGTATCATTCATTACCTGGGCGCTCACAGTGGTTGTAGCTGGGAACGCACCATTACCGGCTTTGATCAAGCGTTGGGACGTATCTCTTTTGAAACCTTGCCTGACAAATGGCCCTTTGGCAAAACCCATAGCCCACAGCGTTTTGAGAACGGGCACCGTGGGATTTTCTATCTGATGAATAAACTCGAAGCGCTGGACGCCCCCAACGAATGGTATTATGATGCGGCACAAAAAACTTTATATTTTTATCCACCAAAAGGACTTCAACCGGATCAGGCGCAGGTGGAAGTCAGCGCACGTCAGCAGGTGGTGGATCTGCGTAAGGATTATATCGTACTGGAAGGATTGAATTTTTTCGGTGGCATGGTAACCATTAATGGCAATCATAATAAAATGACCAGCTGCATGGTGAAGCATGGAGCAGAACGCCTGATCACTAACCTCAAGGGCGCCGCGGTGGCGGATGCAGCGGTGCAAATCATGAAGGGAGAAGGAAATGTGATTGAAAAATGCGTTTTGGAAAATGGCAGTGTGAATGGCATTTTGCTGGCCAAAAATGCCGTTCGAAATCGTGTAGAAAATTGTATCATCCAGCATTTTAACACCATAGGCATTCATGCTTCTCTGATCAATAGCCACGGGCCGGAAAACAAATTCTTTAAAAACTCGGTCTACGGTTCTGCCCGAGATGGAGTAAAAGTATCCGGTGACAATAGCGAATTTGCCTACAACCACGTGCAGAAAAGTCTGATTTCCGGTGCAGATGGTGGCTTGTTCTATGTTACCGGCAACAGTGTCCCCAGAAATATTGAACTTCATCACAACTGGTTCCATGATGCCTATGGCGCCAAGCATGCCGGCAAAAAAGCCACGGGAATTTATTTAGATAATAATTCGGCCGGCTACATCGTTCACCATAATGTGGTTTGGGACATTGAATGGGGAGGCTTACGCTTCAACTGGAATGCTGTCGAAAATGAAATTTATAACAATACTTTTTGGAATGTCGGCCCTGCGGAAGAGTCATTGATCGGTAGCTGGGTTCCGAAAAGAAATGAGGTACGGACGAATGTCAAAGACAATAAATTATACAATAACATTTGTGATGTACGTCCATGGTGGCTATCCGGTGACGGATCAAAATACAAAGTTGATGAAAAAGAATACAGCGGACCGGAAGCAGATAATGAGTTCGACTACAACGTGCAATATGAAACAGTACCTTTCCATACGGATATCAAGAACAAGTTCATGCCCCTAAAGGATTCGCCGATGATCAATCAAGGGAAGAAAATTAAAGGCATCAACCATAAAGGATACAAGGGAAGTGCTCCGGACTTGGGCGCTTACGAGTATGGTGGAGATTATTGGGTTCCGGGAGTAGACTGGACGCCAACAGGTTTTGCATGGACGCCTTCAACGGATTATCTGAAGATTGGGGATGACTTTAAACCGCTACCGGAGAAGTATAAGCAAGCGAACTAGCAATGCGCTGAAAATAAAAAAGGCTTTTACCCGAATTCAGCATACTTAAATCCTCGTTTAGCTGCAAGACGGAAAAAATGAAGGAGTAGTCCCCTATTTTGCGTTTTTTCCTTAGAAGCAGGTGAATGAGGAGAAAGCAGGCTTACCCAAATTTGGGCTATTAAAAACCTCAGAAAAAAAATTCTAATTGATATAGAATTAACGTCTTGGAATAAATCAATGAATTTAGCTGTGGATAATTCGGGTTAAATCATCCTACAGCATCAAAAAAACACCGTTGAGGATCACCATAACAGCGATCTTCAACGGTGTTTTTTTTGAAAGTATAACCAGTTGCTGGTCATACACATTTGGTGAATGACTTCATCTTAATCGTCACCACATTCCAATTCCCATCCACCATCATCTTCTCGGTCCCAGTGACAGCCGGAAGGCGCCGGATAAGGCGGTTGGTTCGATCCTCTTCGACCTTCACATTCCAATTCCCATCCACCATTATCTTCTCGCTCCCAATGACAGCCGGAAGGCGCCGGATAAGGTGGTTGATTCATTCCTCCTCGACCTTCACATTCCAGTTCCCATCCGCCATCATCCTCTCGGTCCCAATGACAATTAGGATCAATTTTCATATTGGGAGGAGTAGGCCCATACCATCTGTTTCCACTCCAATGCCCATTGCCTTGTTTGGGATATATCGGCTTTACATCCTCTTTATTACATCCTGTTAATACAAAAAAAAGTAAAAGGGCAATCATGGGCATTAACTTCATTATCGTTTTCATTTTTTGATTTTTTTATGTTCGCTTATCACTGGGAAAAACGGCCCCAAAAACCCTAAGCTCCATCCATAATTATTTGATACTTTTGCATTTGGACTCCCCGATTGGAACAAGTCAGGCATTTCCGCTCTCCTGATTTTAAAAAATAATGGTGTCTGCTCCTCTGTCTAATTCCTGAACCCAATTATCCACCGCCTGATTCCGAAAATCGGACTAAAAACCTTCCTACTCATGTTTCTCTATTGGTTTTGCTGTTTTTTTAAGCCGAATTATTCACCGCTATATTTATTAGTCAATCTTAAGTGGTTTATTTTCAATTCTTTAAAACTTATTTTCTTTGAATTATAATAGCCCAAATTCGGGCAAACTGGCTTTCTCCTCATTCATCTGTTTCGTTGGAAAAAACTCGAAATAAGAAACCATTCCTTCATTTTTTCGCCTTGTCGCTAAAGGGGGATAGAAGCACGCATCATTCGGGTTAAATTTTTTATGCACTTTTTTTCCATCCCGATTAGGGAAAAGAAAAGGTTCTTTCCCAGTAGTAGGTGAATCAGAACTTTAAAAGCAAAATCATGAATAATTTAAAAACCTTTGCCTTCGCATTTGTCGCCCTATTCGGAATAAGTATGACTGCCTTCGCTACAAAAAAAACAAGCGATGTCCCTATTCCCAAAGTGGAAATCCGAGGTGGCGTGTATTACCTGGAGCTTGATGCTGCCACACCTTACCATAGAGGTATTCAACATGGAACCGCCCTTAAATTGGTCATTAACAAAACACTCTCCAATTTTGAAAATTGGTTAAGAAATAACGCCAACGCAAAAGACCCGGATCAAATGATCAGCAACTTTGTTGAAAGTACCGGGCATATTGCCGCTGTGAAAAAGGAATTGCCTGATTTGTATTTAGAAATGAAGGGGATTGCTGATGGTGCTGAGGTTGATTTTAACAAGCTATTCGTTTATCAAAGCTTTGACGAGCTGTTTCTGTACCTGATGAAGTCTGGTCAGTTAGCGATCAAGGATGGCCATTGTACCACCACCGGAATCTTCAACAGGACATCCTTACCCAACTATGTAACCCATAACAATGATATTCCCACCTACCATGAGGGCGCGGTAACCGTTCTTAAGATTAAATATCCAAACTCCGATCTTGAGATTCTCCAACAAACCTTTGCCGGGCAAATTGGTCAAAATGGGGTGAATAATTATGGCGTAAGCGTTGGGGTTAATACCATTGCTGATCTTCCAACAACCAGCTATGGGATTCCTGTTTCTTTCAAGGTGAGAAAAGTCCTGGAAAGTAAAAATACAGAACAAGCCTATCAATATCTTAAAAATACCACTGCAGGAACAGCCATGAACTTCATGATTGGTGACCGTGAAAAAGTGATTGCTGTCGAAACATGGGAAGGTAATGCTAAAATTCTTGACCAAACGGGGGAGCAGTTCAACGTCCACACTAACCATAGTTTACAGGAAAATGCACCGGTTACCTTTAAAATGGATCCATCCTCTGGCGGAGGAAGTTATGGCTACACCCAGCAGAGATTTGCTTTAGCCAAACAACATTTGCAACAAAGCAGTGCCACTATTGGCTTGGAAGGGGTCAAAGCCTTAAAAACAACGAAGCCAATTTTGGTCTACCCAGGATCGCCAACGGGCCGAACCATCATGTGTATGATTGTGGAGATCCCAAAGACCGGAAATCCCATACTTTACACCACTCCGGACGCTCCCAACTTGCATGAGCACGTCAAATTTGAATTTTAATATTCGGTCTGAGCATTTGCCAATGCCGGATTATACATGCTAAAATCCTCGTTTAGCTGCAAGACAGAAAATAGGAAGAAATAGTCCTCTATTTTGAGTTGTTTCCTAATAAGCAGGTGAATGAGGAGAAAGCAAGTTTGCCCCAATTTGGGCTACTAAAAATCAGTAAATACACTAATAGATTTAAATAGTGAGGACATTAAAGTACTTCACTGAAGCTAGTTGAAAAAAATTCAGGCTATCCTGTGCTAAAAATAAAAAAGGCTCTAAGGGAATGATGAACTCCCCTAAAGCCTTTTTTTGTTACTTCAATTAGCCGGACAAATAATTACTTCACGGTCAGTATAATTCGCTCCGCGATTTCTTTGGCGGTGGTCACTTTCGACAAATCTTCATAAAGTTCTCCATCCTGCCCGGAATGATGGCCGTGCCCGATCAATTCCATAATTTTATGCGTTTTTCTGTCCAATTCAGAGGCCGATAATATGGCCGAATATACCAAAGAAGGCTGGCCCACTACGCCGGATCCGGAGTAAATAGGATCTTCTGGAAAGCGGTCCTTGGAATAGTACTCATTCCAGTCAAAGGACTGATTCACTTCCATCATCACGCGGTATTCCTGCTCACCTTTCGGCTGATGCTGACTGTTAATCACAAAGCTTTTCACTGGCGTAGCTCCGGACACGCCATCCAAATCAGGTGCTGCTTCCAAAGGCACATACAAACCATCCGAAGCCTGAATGCCTCTTTTATGCGACCAATATGGTAATGCTTCCGGCCTTCTTTGAATGCCCGGCAATACCTTATCCCCTTCCCGTTTGGCGATCGCGAAAACACTGGAAGAGATCGACTGCGAAACATAGAGGGTATGGAGGTAATGACCTTCGAAGTCTTCCAACCAAATGGCAAATAAGGGATGCGTAAAGGCGGGTCCTTTTTTGAATTCCACACTAAAGGAACGCTCCCCCACCGTTTTGTCCATATCGATGATTTCATAATCAAAGGAAGCTTCCACCTTGCCTAACTGTTGAGAACGGTACTCATTGCCCCATTGGTATAAAGAGTTCACTATAGCATTACCCGAATAAGACAGGTAAACCAGCACCAGCAATCCTGTGAAAATCGCCAACCCACTCCAGTTTTTGGCTTTTCCTTTGGGCGCCACCTTTAAGTATTGTTTCAATGGTTTCTTATTATTGAAAAGGTGAAATAGCACCAATATCAAAAAAAATACGGCCATCAAGGTATGTAAGGCCACCACCCCCTTTTGGAATGGTATAAAATAGAGGAGTATACCCGTAAGCGATAATATTGCGAAAACAAAAAATAATATATTACCTAAAACCCTTCTGTTCATCTCATCAATAAATTTAATCACCCTAATTTTTCGCCAACCCTCCTAAGAACATTCATAACGTAAAAAAAAACTGGTCGACTTTATCCTAAAATCGGACTATTTTAATTCAAATTCGCCATTGGTTCGGATATAAAGCACAAGCTCTCTCTCCCCTACTGATAATTGATGATCACCGTTATCCGAAGAAGCAAAATAACTTCCGGGGGTCAATTTCACTGCCTGCTCCAATTTGGGAAATTGATATTGAAGGTCCCCTTTGATCACCACCGCTTTGAAACTGCCCGCATGACTCACCAATTTACCGGCAAAACCCGCTGGTAATTTCAGCATGCTTCCATAAAATTGCTGCTCATTTTTATCTCCCCAAAGCATGGCCACCTTCGCCTGTGTTTGACTACCAGCCACGGATTTACTGATCCACCGAATATCCGCCGCATTCAACCAAACAATATTCGACTGATCCATATTCAAAGGCACCTCATCGGTATGAAAAGCCTCCTCAGTCGGCTTTACCAGGTAGGGCCCCTCTTCAATTTCGATATAGGCTAACAAATTTTCTCCTTTAGCTGAAGTAATGTGCACTTGCCCCTTTGGTTGCGTCCAGAATGATCCAGCAGGCATCCACTCGTTCTCTGCTTCCGGATCATCATTATGAAACAGACCGTTAATCACCACTCCTCTGATAGGATACATTATGAATATGAGGAGGAGAAGAAAATCCATCAAAAGGCTTTAACAAAAATCCTGTTGCTTTCGTGCCATTACGGTCTCCCCACAGCGTTCCAGCCATAGTTGCCTTATCCTTTCTGGCGGGGTTCAGATAAGTCCAATTCACCTCGGAGGCCTGCACCATTTCATATTTCCCACCCTGAGGCTCCAAGGAAGCTTGCTGCTTTTTTGAATTATCACTTGATGGTGCGCAAGCCATCATGGATAAACCCATGCCCAATAGGATTCCTGTTAAATATCTCATGTTATTTGCTTTTGGGATAGCACAAAAGTAACAAGTCCAATACCCCAATACAATAACGGCCAAAAAGGATAGTGACTCTTTTTTTTTAAGAAATAAAACAACAAACCCCTAAAAAACAACACATTAAACCCAATCAGAAAACCGAAAAAAGGAATTTCAAAGGCAATTTCATCAGTCCCTCGACTCAGGAAATAATCCAAAACAGAATCGTTCTTTTCACTTTCAGTAGAAGAAAAAAACGGATTCAAAAGCGAACTAACCGCCCACTCTTCTTTCCCGGAAATTCCTGCTTACCCTGCCCCCCCCTTGTTTAAAATAAATCCGTCCCTTGAAAGACCGGCTTGGAGCGTATCGGATTTATACCAATTTAGTCTATTAGGCGAAATATTATTTGGGATATCAAATTTCAATTGAAGAAAATATCTTTCCAATCCCTCAAATATAGCCTTTAGGGCTAGTTTAACTTCAACGCACAATCACGGCTTTTTCATAAAACTACAAATGGGCAAATTATAGGAATGATCTATTTCCCAAAGGGCGGCTATTTGATTTGAGCGCTTGTTTTTAAGTGAGCTAACAACCTTTTACAGTATTGACATTATGGTATAAAATCTTCCACATCAACCCTCCGGCCTTGATTTTTTTGTTTCGTTTTTTATCAAGAAAAAATGAAAAAGAAACGATTGATGATTAAATAAAAGGTATTGAATGGCTGATCTAGCTTTTTATGAAAAAGCCCTGAACGCACAATTTATGGCCAAAATAATATTTTGTGATTTTAGGGAAGTCGATTATAATCCGACAGGCTCCTAGGAGCGTTTTAAAAGCCAAAATTTGTAGCGAAAATTTGATAAATGCAGAAGCAAAACCCGATTATTTTGAAAGAATAGCATTGCCATTGTGGAGAAATTATCCAAAATCGCTTCCAATAATTCGAATTTGCAGCCGGAGGGTGTGCTTTTAAACACGTTCTAAAGGACTATCGCCGAAAAGCTGCCCGGCTTTCTGCGAGATATCTCCTTTATCCCAGCCTACGCTTCATCAATTTTTCTACTTCAACTAAACCAAACAGCAAGCCACTGGCAGCCAGAATCCTCATCCAATCCGCACCGCTGATCGGCACACTTCTGAATAGCTGATTCATCACCGGCCAGTAAGTAAATAGCATTTGTAAAAAAATCATCACCAAAATACCGAGTATTAACCAATGATTACTAAAAAAACCAATCTTAAAGGGAGAATGATGTATGGAGCGGCAATTCAAAAGGTAAACCAGCTCCGCAAATACAATCATATTCACGGCCATAGTTCGGCCATAAGCAATAGAATGGCCCTGTTCCAAAGCAAAACGGTAAATGGCAAAGACGGCAATAACTATATAAGCACTCACCCATAACAAACGAAAGACCATTTCCCGATCCAAAATGGGCGCATCTGCCGCGCGGGGCAGCCTGTTCATCAAATTCCATTCCTTTCGCTCCACTGCCAGGGTCGAACCCAAAAAAATGGCCGTACTCATATTAATCCAAAGAATTTGCAAAGGCAGAATAGGTAATGCCACGCCCATAAGTGCGGCCATCAGAATGACCATTCCCTCCGAAATATTGGTTGGTAATGTCCAGCCAATAAACTTGATCAAATTATCCAGCACCGCCCGGCCTTCTTCAACAGCTGCCCGGATAGTAGCAAAATTATCGTCCGTCAAAATCATATCTGAAGTCTCCCGGGCTACCTCTGTCCCCCCTTTCCCCATGGCCACCCCAATATTCGCCTGTTGCAAAGCCGGTGCATCATTCACTCCATCACCAGTCATGGCTGCAATATGCCCTTTGTGCTGAAGCGCTTTCACCAACTGCAACTTTTGCTCCGGACTCACCCTTGCAAATACGGAATACTCTTCCGCCAATGATGGGATTTCCTTTTCCTCCAAATCATTCAATTCCAAACCACTCATCCCCTTTTCCGCATTGTTCATACCGAGCTGTCTGGCAATGGCCTGAGCAGTACTTTTGTGATCTCCGGTAATCATTTTCACCTTCATTCCGGCCTTCTGCACTGCATCGACCGCCTCAATAGCCTCCGGACGCGGAGGATCAATCATTGCCTGCAATCCAAAAAACTCCAGGCCCGATCTGGCATCCGACTCTTCCACTTCGGACTGCTGCGCCTTTATTGCCTTTCCCGCAAAAGCCAAAACCCGCATCCCCTTCTTCCCAAAGGCCTCTGCCTGTTGAAGAATCAGTGCTTTTTCAGACTCCAATAAAGTATCACAGAAAGTCATGATTCTTTCCACAGATCCTTTTACATATAAAATATTATTAGTGAAGCCCTTATGTAAAGTGGCACTATACTGATGCTCAGACTCAAAAGGTATAGCATCCAGCCGTGGAAAGTCCACCATTAACTTGGCCGCATCCAGCCCGGCTTTCTGGGCCACCACTATTAATGCACCTTCCGTCGGATCACCGTTGATCTCCCACTCCTTTTCCTGCACCAATTGGGCATCATTACACAAATAACCACAATGCAGCAAGGTGGTCAGGCTCCTCTCTTGCAGGGCATTTATTTTTTGCCCTTTATAAAAAATTTCTCCTACCGGCGCATAGCCCACTCCACTAACCGAATAGACCTTGCCTTCACAATAAAGCGCTTGAACAGTCATCTGATTTTGGGTGAGTGTGCCGGTTTTGTCCGAACAAATCACGGTAGTACTCCCCAGCGTCTCCACTGCCGGCAACTTTCGGATGATGGCTTTCCTTCGGGCCATGCGGGAAACCCCGATGGCCAGGGTGATGGTCACTACCGCTGGAAGCCCTTCCGGAATAGCCCCCACCGCCAGTGCTACTCCCTCCAAAATCACCTCCTCCAGGCTATGCCCACGATACAGACTAAGCGCCATGGCGAATAAGGCCAATGCCAGAATTATCCATAATAAACGATAGGCGAATTGATTAATTTTTTGGGTTAAGGGTGTTTCCAACACTTCTGCCGAGGCAATCATGGTGTTGATTTTTCCCATTTCCGTATCATTTCCGGTCGCCACCACTAAGCCTCTGGCGGTACCGTGCGTCACCAATGAACCAAGGAAAGAAAGGTTTTTTCGGTCTCCCAAAGCCACTTCATCGGGAATCACCGCTATTTGTTTTTCAACGGGTAATGACTCCCCGGTTAAAGCTGATTCATCCACCTGTAGCGCCCTTTCGGAAATAATCCGAATATCAGCGGGCACCTTATCACCGGCATTAAGCTGGATAATATCCCCCGGCACCAACTCTTGAGCCGGAACAATTTGAAAAACACCCGCTCTTAAAACCTGCGCCTGAGCCATTAAAGATTTGGATAAAGAAGCAATGGCTTTCAGGGCTTTCAGCTCCTGTACATAGCCAATAATGGCATTAATGGCCACCACCCCGAAGATTGCGCCCATCTCCACCCATTCTTCTAAAAATCCAACCGCAATCCCGGCAACAATCAAAATATAAACCAATGGCTGCTGAAATTGCTTGAAAAAGAGCTTCCATTTGGATTCTCCTTCTTTGGTGGCAATTTCATTTTTCCCGAACCGTAATTGTTGGGCTTCCACCTGATGACCTTTCAGTCCATGATAAGGATCGGTGGAAAATTGAGACATGAGCGCTTCCACTTCCTGTTGATAACAGTGCTTCCGGCTATGTTTTGTTGATAAGATAGACTCTTCCATGCCAAAAATCTTTAAACCCATTATAAAAGGGGCAATGGTGAACAATGGAGTGCCTGTTGAAGTAGGTTATACTTATATATACGATCCAGGAAATCTAAGGGACAGCCATTTAGGCCGAATTATTCACCGCTAGATTTAGCAGTTCACTAATTTTTTTAACAGGATGTTGCGCTTGGCTTTGCTGATTTTTTATCGCCCCAATTGGGGCAAACTCGCTTTCTCCTCGCTCATTGGCGTCTTTTAAAAAACCCCGAATTGGAAGAACCTCTTGATTTCCCCGGCTTACGGTGCAAGGAGGATTTAAGCATAAATATTCAGGCCTATATTCCTGACTGCCTTTCCATGATAAAGGATGCCCCGGGACGGGCCTTGGTGCCGTTACGTTCTAATTGCCAAGAAACAGGAGGGGCCACTGTCCATCAAATCGTTTCTTTTATTGCCTTTAGGAATTTAATATCCATTACCATAACTTGGTTGAAAAGTTCAGGAGATTTTCCAATCCTGTGATTTGAGGGATCCCCATTAATCAAAACTCCCGAAAACTATATGACCAAAATTTATTTTTCCATCCTTTTATTCCTGCTTCCATTTTATAGTGTCCGACAAAAGAATGAGATGAAATCCTATTTGGAAATTGTGAATGCTTACCGGGCCTCCAAAGACTTGGCGCCATTAAAATGGGATAATTATATGTACAGCTTCGCCCAAAAAAGAGCTGAAGCCCTCCAATATGAGTACAGCACAGCACATTTCAGCAAGGATTGGAAAATTAATATCCAAAGGCAAGATGATATTCGGCTTAATCCTATCGATGTCTGGATGGAATCTCCGGAATATAAAAAAAACCTGAATAGCCCCTATCTGGTCAGTTCCTGTATTGCAAAATATGAGGTGGAGGGTACCACCTATTATGTGCAATTATTTCGATAAAACAACAAATAGCTGCGAGAAGACGAATTACTCCCTTCATTTATTGTAAAATTGCATATGAATAAAGCAGATGTATTAATTCGACTAAAAAAACATTGGCTGGACATCCTCCTTGCTGGATTTCTGCTCATGCTCGTTTTTATGCCCAACCTTCGTGCTCCGGTATTAGGCTTCTTACAGGGTTTAATATTAAAAACCGGAATTTTTCAACCTTCAGAATCTGCTGAATTGGAGAACATGCCCGAGGCGGAATATCAATGGATGCTCTTAGATGAAAATGGGGAGGAGGTTCCATTCGAAGATTTCAAAGGCAAAACAATCTTTTTAAATTTTTGGGCTACCTGGTGCCCTCCCTGCATTGCAGAGTTACCGGATATTTTAGCGCTGGAGGAAAGAACTGATCCGGAAAAAGTAGCCTTTGTACTGGTAAATATGGACAAGGAACGGGAAGCCCTCGAGAAATTTTTAAATAAAGGCCCTAGATTCAACTCCTATAGGTTAAAGGCAGGCTTACCGGAAGTATTCCGCTCTCAGGTATTACCGACCACTTATGTCATTTCCCCCAATGGTAAAGTGATCTCGACTAAAAAAGGAATGGCGAAATATAATACGGACCACTTTAAAACATATTTAGAGAGTGGAGGTCAAAAATAGGTGGTCCTGTCCTCAGCCGGATTATTCCTGCATAAGAGCGTTTTTAAAAGCACACCATCCGGCTGCCAATTCGACTTTTTGGAAGCGGTTTAGGTTAATTTCTTAACAATAGCGATGCTATTCTCTTAAAATAATCGGCTATCTCCTCTGCAATAATCAAATTTTCGTTGCGAATTTTGGTTTTAGCCAGTACCTAAATCATCGTTTAGCTACCAGGTGGAAGAAATGAAGGAATAGTCACCTAATTTGAGTTTTTCCAACGAAGCAGATGAAGGAAAGGAAAGCCTGCTTGCCTAAAATTTGGGCTATTATCAAATCAGTAAATTCAATCTTATTGAAGTGGAATTAAGTCCTTTAAGGCGATCTTCTAAAGATAGCGGTGAATAGTTCGGGCTAAAAAATGGAAATAATCCGGCAGCTGCGGCTTTCAAAATTGAAAATTCAATGAATTTATGCCATTATTGCAGCAAGGATAATTCATTTTAGTGTGTCTGTAAAAATCAACAATCTCTGCAAAATATACGGCGAACAAAAAGCCGTGAACCAAATATCGTTCGAAGCCCACCCGGGAGAAATCCTGGGATTTTTGGGGCCTAATGGGGCGGGTAAATCCACCACCATGAAAATTTCTACAGGCTATTTAAGTCCTTCTTCCGGAACGGTGGAGATTTGTGGGATTGATGTGACGGAAAATCCTTTACAGGCTCGAGCTAAAGTGGGATATTTACCGGAAAACAATCCGCTATACCTGGACATGTACGTGCACGAATACCTCCGTTTTGCGGGTAAAGTCCAGGGCTTGAGAGGTTCATTTCTGGCCAAGCGGGTTTCCAAAGTGGTGGAGATGTGTGGTTTAGAAAGGGAGCAAAACAAAAAAATTGGACAGCTTTCCAAAGGGTATAAGCAAAGGGTCGGATTAGCACAGGCTTTTATTCACGACCCGGAGGTTTTAATTTTGGATGAACCTACTACCGGCCTGGATCCCAATCAATTGGTAGAAATACGACAATTGATCAAAGAGGTGGGTAAAAATAAAACGGTTATTTTTTCTTCTCATATCATGCAGGAGGTACAAGCCCTCTGCGATCGGGTGATCATTATTGATCAGGGCAATATCATTACAGATCACCCTATTAATGACTTAAAATACAAACTGGAAAAACAGCATATTTTATTAGAAATTCAGTTTGAGGCGGACTTAAAGCCAATTTTAGACCTTGAAGGCGTTGAGGCTGTGGAAGAAATCGGGGCACTGAAATACAGAATTGTAGCCACAGGGCAACAAGACCTTCGTTATTTTATCTTCCAGGCTGCTGCTCAAAACAACATCCCTTTAATTGAATTAAGCCGGGAGCAATGGTCTATTGAAAAAGCATTCCAGGAGTTAACCTCTTAAATAAATAATTGAATCCAATAGCAATTTGAAATGCTACATATATTTTCTAAAGAAGTTAAGAATTTCTTAAACTCACTCATCGCATATGTGGTGATGGGGGTATTCTTAATCGTTACCGGGCTGATTGTTTGGGTTTTTCCCGAAACCAATGTTATTGATTACGGCTATGCTGAATTAAGCTCGCTTTTTAACCTCGGGCCCTATGTATTAATGTTTTTAATTCCTGCAATCTGTATGCGTACTTTTGCAGAAGAGAAAAAAACGGGCACCCTGGAACTCCTACTCACCAAGCCGATCAGTGATATACAAATCATTGTGGGGAAATTTCTGGCAGCCTGGTTTTTAGTCATCATTTCGCTCATCCCCACCCTGATTTATTGTTTTTCTTTAATTCAATTAGCTTCCCCGGTGGGCAATATTGATTCTGCCGCCATAGTGGGGAGTTATTTCGGGCTAATCCTGTTATCAGGTATTTTTACCGCTATAGGTATTTTAGCCTCCTCTTTGAGCGAAAATCAGATTATCGCTTTCATTACGGCCATTTTCCTCTGCTTCATGATGTACTCCGGCTTTGATTCCATTAGCAATATCAATATTTGGAGTGATTACTCCCCGCTCATCAACCAGTTGGGAATTTTATCCCACTATGAAAGCATGAGCAAAGGTTTAATTGACTCCCGCGATTTGTTTTATTTTGGCTCGGTGATGGTGGTCGCACTGCAATTTACCCGAATGAGTATTTCCAGTAGAAAATGGTAAAAATGAAAGAAAAATTTCACAGCCTAAAAGTAAGGGATATTCTAATCTCACTAATTGTGTTGATGCTGGCCATTAACCTCAATTTATTGGTAAGCGACTATTTTTTTCAGGTGGATTTAACCGAGGAAAAAAGATATACCCTGAGTCAGGCCACTAAAAACATCCTGACAGATCTGGATGATGTGGTCTACATCGATATCCAGCTGGAGGGAGATTTTCCGGCAGGATTCAAAAGGCTCAACCGAAGCATTCACGAGACACTAGAGGTTTTCCGCTCCTATGCCGGCGATAAAATTCAATACAAATTCACAGACCCTTCGCTGGCCATAAATAGCAAGGCCCGCAATCAATATTACCAGTATTTGGCGGATTTAGGCATACAGCCTACCAATATTCACGCCACTGAAAACGGCAAAAAAATTGAAAAGATGATCTTCCCCGGCGCCATTGTTTCCTATGGAGGCCAGGACATGGGAGTCATGCTTTTTAAGGGGAATAAATCGGCACCACCCCAGGAGCGATTGAACCAATCTGTGGAGGGTGTGGAATATGAATTAATCTCTGCTATCAAAAAGCTCACTAATATTGAGCGAAAAAAAGTAGCGATTTATAATGGAGACCGGAAAATCAAAAATAAGGCATTAGACGGCCTTCAACAGGCACTAAAGGATGATTATGATCTGACCTTCATCAAAAATATGTCAGAACTTTCGAATTACCATGCTCTGATGATGATCCGTCCCCAGCAACATTTTAGCGATCGGGAACAGTACATCATAGACCAGTTCGTGATGCGCGGCGGGAAGCTATTAGTCTTTGGAGAAAGTTTCGAGATCAATACTGATAGCTTAAGAACAGATGGCTCTGCCTTTGCGCTTCAGAAAGATTTAGGGGTGGCGGACCTTTTATTTAAATGGGGCGTAAAAGTGCAGCCCAATATCATACAGGACTTAAATGCGGGCACCTACCCGATTGTCACTGGCAATATGGGGGATCAGCCTCAAATTCAACTGATGCCTTTCCCTTATTATCCCCTGATTAATGTTTTCGGTAAAAATCCGATGGTGAATAATCTGGATGCGGTTAAAACGGCCTATGTTTCACCTTTGGACACCGTAAAAGTCAAAGGCGTACAAAAAACCGCTTTAATGTATTCATCGCCCTATTCCCGAAAGGTAACGGCGCCGGTCTTAATAGAGCTTACCAATATGAGAGGGCAAATAGACCCTCAGAAGTTTAATCAGGGACCTATTCCGATTGCCTACTTACTGGAAGGAAATTTTCAATCTATTTATAAAAATCGATTCCTGCCAGCTTTCGCCGATCAGGTAAATTTCAAAAAAGAAAGTGCCCACAATGCCATTGTGGTTGTGGGGGATGCTGACATACTGATCAACGAAGTAAACCCGCAAAGCGGAGAACCGGTCGCTTTAGGAGTTGATCCCTTCAGCCGACAGGATTTTGCCAATGCAGACTTTGTGCGGAATACCTTGAATTACCTTTTGGACGAAAACGGCATTATCATCGCCAGAAATAAAAGTGTTAAAATCCGCCCGCTAGACAAAGTCAAAGTACTGGAAGAAAAGCTATTCTGGCAGGTATTAAACATCGGATTTCCTGTCCTATTGATCTTAATTTTTGGAATTGCCTGGTATTTTATTCGCCAGCAACGATTTGCCAAATTCTAACATTATGAGAACCAACACACAACTGCTCATTATATTAATTGGACTGCTGGTTTGGTTTGTCGTTTCAATCTCGGTAGACTTTAGCGACCGCCAAAAATTCACGGACCTCAACGCCTTTACCATAGCGGACACCGCCGCTATTCGCAGCATCGAGATCACCAACCAACAGGAAGTGACTTTATTAAACCGCCAAAAAGACGGCTGGCTCGTCAACGAGCTACCGGCAGAAAGCGGTATGATTGATGTTTTGCTCAGCATCCTCAACCAAATGGAGGTGAAACGCCGGGTGCCGAAACGAGAGCAAGAATCTGTTTATCGATTATTGACCGAAAATGGCATAAAAGTTAAGGTCACCAGCGGAGAAGGCAGCTCCGAATTTATAACTGTAGGAAATCCGGCCAAAACGCTTTCTTATTTTCAAAAAGAGGATGATGTCCCGGCCATTGTACACCTACCGGGTTACAACAGCTATGTGACCGGTATTTTCGAAGTATTGCCAAATGATTGGCGAAAGCGAGCGATTTTCGAATCCAGCCCAAGATCTTTGAAAAGCCTGCAATTACAATATCCCGAACATCCGGAAGACAATTTTGAAATCACCTCCAATAGTATAAAATGGGAGATCGAGGGATTGCCGGAGGGAGATCAAAAATTGCTCAATCAATACTTAAGTCAATTTGCCTATTTACAGGTAGATCAGTATTTGGATCGCGGGCAGGTTAAAGAATTAGACAGCCTGATTGCAAGCCAACCGATGGCCATTATCACCATTGATGACATCCGAAAAGAACACAATGGAGAACTGAAACTTTTCCGTACGGCTAAGGGGGAAAAAATGCTAGCTGGCCTTCTAAACGATGAACAGATCGTGCTCATCGAAAAGAAGCGGGCAAAAGCGTTGCTAGCCAAAAGAAGTGATTTCCTATCAGAATAAGCCGGATTAGGCAGCGCAAGATTCAACCATCCAGACCAAGGACCGGACCTTATCTTCAGGCGAATTGTTCCTGGATTTGAAATAGTTGAATTGGAGCAGGCTAGCGTTTCACTCATCTGCTATGTTGTACCTGGATTCTAATTTTAAGTGCAAGTTTATTTGGCATAAAAAAAAGGTATCCGGTACCTTTGAAATTTAAATCTAATTGCACTTAAATAAGAAATAACAATGGCCCAGATTACCCTGACACAAAGATATGAAATTGAAGCGTTAGTTAAAATAGGGTTCAATAAAACAGCTATTGCTGATAAAGTTGGATTTCATGTATCGACTATAGGGAGAGAAATAAAGCGTTGTCGTAAAGGGTATTACGACGCTGATACGGCGCATAGTAAGTACCTGGCCAATCGTAAAAATAATCGGGAACCGTATAAACGGACCCCTGAAATGGAACAAGTAATTCGTAAGTTTCTTATTGATAATGATTTCAGCCCAGAACAAATAGCTGGAAGATGCAAAGAGGAAGGGACTCCTATGATCTCAGTTGAAGGAATTTATCAATTCATTTATAGTGTCCCTGAATTGGCTAATCACCTTAGGATCAGTAAGGGGAAAAGGAAAAAACGGAAATCTAATTCAAAAAATGGATCAAAAATTCCAGATCGGAAACCTATTCATATTCGACCCACGGAGGCTGATAATAGATCGGAGTTTGGGCATATTGAACTTGATGTTGTGGTAGGGACCAAGGAGAAGTCAAATGTTTTGGTTACGGCTGTTTGTAGAAGGTCTAGATATACATTGATCGGAATAGCATTAAGCAAATCAGATAAAGATGTTTTGAAAGCTTTAGAAGATATGGCTTCAAGATCTTTAATACCTTGGAAGACGGTTACTTGTGATAATGGGAAAGAATTTGCATGCCATAAAGAATTAGAAGCCTCTGTTGGTTGTGTGGCCTACTTTGCAGACCCTTACGCCAGTTGGCAAAGGGGTACCAATGAAAACACAAATGGCCTAATAAGACAGTACTTTCCTAAAGGGAAATCAATGGACAATATCAAAATGAATTCAGTACTCCAAGTAGAAGAAACCCTCAATAATCGCCCAAGAAAGAAATTGAATTTTTGGACGCCTATCGAATATATTCATGGTGAAAGAAAAAATTTGATCACCATCAATAAAACTTGCATTTAAAATTGGAATTCAAGGTAAAAAAACGAAATAAGGAAAATTCCTTCATTACCCACCATGCAGCCAAAGCAGGATAGAAGCACATCATTCGGAATAAGAAAAGAGGCTGTCTCATCAACTGAGACCGCCTCTTTTTTTCAAAAGGCAGGTACCCTCCCAGAAGCGGGTTTGCAAATAATGGATTCTTAAGCCGAATTATTCCCCAACAGACTTAGAGATTCACCACAAACAAATCATGTTCAACTCAATACGATAGTGATCACTAATTTACCAACAGCCCAATTTTGGGCAAAATGCTTTCTCCTCATTCATCTGCTTCCTTGAAAAAAAAGAATTTGGAAAAATTCCTCCATTATACCGCCTTGCAGCTAAAGAAGGATTTATTAGGCTTAATCCGGCTGGAAAAGCAAAATTTACTTTTGAGACAACCGCTTTATTAATAACCGAAGGCGGAAGATAAATATTGTTATTTTTTTCTTATTTCGGCGGGCTATTGTTAAATTCTATACATCAACAATAAACCCAGTTCCCATGCAAGCACAGAATCTTGATGCGTTATTAGCTCAAATGTGGAAAGATTATTCCCACATGAACCCCCAGGTCAGAAAAATATACAATAGCTTATTAGAACAGGAGGATAAGGTGATCAATGATCATATTGCTCTTCGGACTTATAATGACCCCCGGGTAAATATTGAGGTATTGAAAAAGCCATTTATCGAGGGAGGCTATAAGGAAAAAGGAGAATATGAATTCAAGGCAAAAAAGCTATATGCTAAACACTTTGAACATCTGGATCCACTGATGCCCAAAATATTTATTTCTGAACTAAAACTGGAAGAATTCTCCCCGGCATTGAACCAAACGGTGCGCGAACTTTTGGATCAAATTCCTGAGGGCATGAATGAGCGATATGATTTTGTGAATATTGGCCGCCCCTGGAAGCTCGATTATTCTACTTATCTAAAATTATTAGAAGAAAGTGAATATGCCGGCTGGATGGCCGCACACGGCTTCCGGCCTAATCATTTTACCGTCTTTGTCAACCACCTGAAAAGCATCCATAGCCTGATAGGCATGAATGATTATATCAAACGATTAGACTTTAAATTAAATACTTCCGGTGGTGAAATAAAAGGTTCCAAAGATGTCTTGTTAGAGCAATCTTCCACCCTTGCTGACACTGTAGAAGTGGAATTTACAGACGGAAAACATGCCATTCCGGCCTGTTACTATGAATTTGCCTATCGCTACCCTACTGAAGAGGGGAAACTATACTCAGGTTTTGTCGCCCAGTCTGCAGACAAAATTTTTGAAAGCACCAATCGGGGACAATAAGAATAATTTTAATACTTATTTAATATAAAATAAGACATTTGTCATTTAGAGTCTTTCATCAATGTAGTACATTGAATAAAAACCTACATTTATGAAAAGACTCTTTTTTTTATTGACCATCAGCCTTAGTCTATGGTCCTGCATAGGAGACGACTGTTGTGTTGATCCTCTCCCACCTGGAAACACCCGCTTTGACCTGAATAAGATTTATGAGCCCATCTATGCGGAAACCACAGAAATCCCAACACAACTAGCTGAAAAAAGAGCTATTGAGTCTGCCGGACAGGTGACGATTTATCAACACTACCTCATGATTGCCGAAAGCGGAATAGGGATACACATTATCAATAATGAAAATCCCGAAAATCCACAAAAAATCGGATTCCTACCTATTCCTGCAATCAACGGCTTTTCCATCAAAAATGATTTTATATATGCCAAACACCTCAGTGATTTGGTTGTATTGAAAATTAATTTTGAGCAATCCACCGTGGAGGAGGTTCAACGCCTTCCGGACCAATTTCCACACAATGTTTATGATGAACTCCCCCCTGGTTTGAAAATAGTCTGTCCGGATGAAAGCAAGGGCGAGATTATCGGATGGAAAGAATCAAAGGCTACCTCCACAAAATGTAAAAGATAAACACCATGAAAAAGACACTAAACCTACTTTTGATTCTTTGCCTTGGTGTATGGGTAGCGGCCTGTAATGAAAATGGCGATATAGCACCCAATTCATCAACAGGAATAAATGGTTCCATGGCGCAATTCGCCATTTCCTCAGACTACCTGTTTATGCTCAATCCACCTATGGGCAAATTATCCTCCTACACCATTCATCAGGATAATGGAACCTTGGAATTCAAAAAATCGAAAAATATTAGCCGGGAGATGGAGACCCTCTTCCCCACAGAGGATTATCTTTTTATTGGAA
The DNA here is from genome assembly GCF_036244895.1 of Persicobacter diffluens. Lineage (NCBI taxonomy): Bacteria > Pseudomonadati > Bacteroidota > Cytophagia > Cytophagales > Persicobacteraceae > Persicobacter > Persicobacter diffluens. The sequence continues at coordinate 1,316,620 of NZ_BQKE01000001.1, read as the reverse complement.
CTTCTACAGGTGTTTTAATTTATGACATTAGTGCCGGCAACCACCTGAACAAAATTTCAGAATTTGATCACATCCGCTCCTGCGACCCTGTTGTAGTCCAATTTCCTTATGCCTATTCAACCCTTAGAGCGGGCAATGCCTGCTGGAATGAGGTGAACCAACTGGACATTATCAATCTGGAAGACATACAACGGCCTACGCTCGTCAAAACTATTCCACTGGAAAACCCACATGGTCTTGGTATTGATAATGACCTCCTTTTTATCTGCGAAGGGAACTGGGGACTTAAAGTCTTTGATATTAGTGATCCCATTGACCCTGTGCTCCTCCAAAGTTTTCAGGACATCCACGCCTTTGATTTAATCCCTCATAATCAAACCCTGGTCATTATCGGTAATGACGGCATTGTCCAGTATAGCTATCGCGATCAGCAAAACATCAAATTAATCAGCCAAATTCAATAAGTATGAGAGCTTTTTTATTTTTCCTTTTGCTATGCCCTGTTCTACTTCAGGCACAAAATAATGACGAAAGGCCTTACTATAAATACCAAAAGCACTACCCGGAATATCATCCCAGGGCGATTCGAATTGATGCATACAGGGCCATACTCAATAAGCCTGAATACGCTATTGCCTATGAGCATCCCTATAATGAAAAAAACGCCCTGCAGACGGAACTCTACTTCACGGAAAACACGCCAAATACCGCGCTCCATGATGTTGAGGATTACCAATACATGAATGGTTATGGCTTAAATATGGTATACAAATATTACCAGAGAACGCGACATCAAAACTACCGATATTATTTCGGCATGGGATTAGCAGCCCGCTATTTTGATTTTAAAAGAAATGGATTTCTGGAAGTAAGAAAAGACAACCAATACCTTTACAGCATCGAGAAGGATTATCAACAAACGCTTTTCACTTATGGCTTCAGTTTGAATACCGGCTATCAATTCCGGCTTTCGGAAAAATTTGAACTGGGGATTGATACGGGATTAGAATTTCGGAAAGTGAATATCAGTGCTAATGAAGAGGTAAATAATTATGAACACCATACGCTTCCGAATGATTATTATGTACAGGAATCTCCTGTTTGGCTGGTATTTGGAATCAAACTAGGTTATATGTGGTAATAGCACATTCCTAAAGGACAAGACGAAAAACGGCGACCTGATGGGGTCGCCGTTTTTTATTTAATCTACATTGTCATGTAGAAATCGGTTATTTCCTAAAAGCTTATTGTTCGGGCTTACCTGAAAGCGAGAGGCATTTTCTTCTGAAGAAGGCTTCACCTCATTTAAAGGTTTCTTTCTCCTTAAGTAAGCCGGCTGAGAAATCATTTCTTTATAATCTTCCTCATCCTCTACCGGACGATGGCCATACATTTCACGCTCTCGCCTCTGGCGTTCCTCCTCCAGAGCTCTTCGCTTTTTGCGAATTTCCTCTTCATCAGGAACACTGATGTCATGACGTTTACCTTCAATGGTTTTCTCATCATCACGGAGATCATAAGTCACCACGCCAGTATTTTCATGTTCATCATCCGCAGGTACCGGAGGAATGCCATAATCTCCCGGATTAGAGAAATCATTCACCGGATCCTTCACCGAGATCTCCATTTCTATTGGCTCGGAGGTGGCTTGGGACTCTCTATCCGGAGCAACCGTTGGCTCCGAAACCGGCGCAACCTTCACTGATTCCGTAGTCGGTAAAGGGTTGGCTTTAATCACCGTTTCATGTGCTACCGGCTCCGTTGGAACCGGCGTATTTTCCTCCTGAACGGCATTCACCTGACTAGCAACACTTTCCGTACGGATGGTTTTACCGCTATCTACATCAATAATTTTTTTTTTGGCCTCCAGAAGTTGAGTTTCATTGTTATCGGAATCGTCTTCTCCTTCCTTATCCTCAAATCCCGTGGCGATAACCGTAACACGAATCTTTTCACCTAGCTCCGGCACTACACCATGACCCCAGATAACATCCTCGGCATCCTCTCCGGCTCTTTCCTGAATAAATTCAGTAATATCGGCCAATTCCTGCATATCCAATTCCGCATCCTCTCCGGACATAATCGAAAGCAAAATGCGCTTGGCGCCGCGGATATCACGGTTGTTCAACAATGGGGAAGCAATGGCAGCCTCTGCCGCTCTGATTGCACGATCTTCTCCATGTACTTCCGCAGATCCCATCACAGAAGCACGAGAATCTTTCATGACAGTTTTCACATCTTCAAAATCGACATTGACTTCCGCATGAACAGAAATAATTTCCGCAATAGATTTGGCCGCAGTGGTCAAAATCTCATCCGCTTTGGCAAAAGCCTCGCGAACTTTCATATTGGAATAAATGTCTTTCAGTTTATCGTTCAATATAACGATCACCGTATCGCAATATTCCTTTAATTCCTCAATTCCTTCCAGTGCACGTCTTTGCTTGGAACGGCCTTCAAAGCCAAAAGGAAAAGTCACTATTCCGACGGTCAAAATATCCATCTCGCGGGCTACCTGTGCAATGACAGGAGCAGCTCCGGTACCGGTACCTCCACCCATTCCTGCGGTGATAAATACCATTTTGGTATGCTCTCCCAACAACTCACGGATTTCCTCTTTATTCTCCTGAGCAGCCTCACGGCCACGCTCAGGCTTTGCTCCTGCCCCCAAACCAGCGGTAAGGTTTACCCCGATCTGTAATTTTTTGGGCACGGGATTGTTCTTCAGGGCCTGCGCATCGGTATTACAAACCACAAAATCAACATCGTTGATTCCAAGATTGTACATATACTTTACGGCGTTTCCTCCTCCGCCACCTACTCCAATCACCTTAATGATGGAGGACTTATCAACTGGAATATCGAAAGTGTAAGACGTGTCACTCATATTATCTGTATATCTTTATCCGTATTAGACGGCTTATTGCTCAATAATTCATTAAAGGTGTTTAGACATCTTCGTCTTCGACCAAGAAGGTTCTCACCTGATTGAAAATTTTCTTAAAAATGGTCCCTCCTTCTTCCCTGGGAGCTTCTTCAGCTTTTGGGGCCGATTTAGCAGCGCCAGAAGGTGTTGTTGCTCTTGGAGGCGTTTGAGGCTCCCTCCTTTCGCGAACGGAAGTTTCCGTCACCGAGGACACCGGATTATCGGTAGTACTCATGATCGGCTGATGGGACTTTTTACTTCTGATGCGCTCATATCGATCCTGACGATCATCCAAAGCGCGGAAGCCGGTCAACACCAAACCAACGGCAGTGGCAAAGATAGGACTCTTAACCTCTTCCGTCTGACTTCTGCCCAAATACTCATTCGGATAACCGATGCGTACCTCAAGGCCGGTCATCAATTCTACCAGTGGTTTCAAATTGCTCAGCAATGCCCCACCACCGGTGATCACTATACCTGCTGACAGTTTTTTAGCATAACCACTATTTAAAATATGCATATGGATCAGCTCCACAATTTCCTCCATTCTGGCTTCAATAATGTAAGACAGATTCTTTACGGAAATTTCCTTAGGAGCACGATCACGCAAGCCCGGAATCGAAACGACTTCCTGATCAGAAGCTTCATCCGAAAGGGCGGAACCAAATTTCATTTTCAAGGCTTCCGCCTGTTGTGTCATCACCTGACAACCCTGCTTGATATCATCCGTGATAATATTCCCGCCTAAAGGAATTACTGCGGTATGGCGGATAATGCTATCATGGAAAATGGCAATGTCAGTGGTTCCTCCTCCAATATCCACAAGGCAAACCCCTGCTTCTTTCTCTTCAGAGCTTAAAACGGCCATCGCCGAAGCCAAAGGCTCCAGAATCAACTCTCCTCGGGAAAGTCCGGCCTGATCGACACATTTGTTGATGTTTTTAATCGCGGTGGACTGTGCGGTAATAATATGAAAGTCCCCCTCCAATTTAATTCCGGTCATGCCCACAGGATCAACCACGGATTCATTATGATCCACCGTATAACTTTGTGGCATGGCGTGAATAATCTCACAACCCGGCTGTACCACCAAGCGGTACATGTCATTCTGAAGATTTTCTACATCTTCTACAGAAATCACCTCATCACTATTCTCACGGGTGATGGAACCGTGCTGAAAACTACTGTTAATATGCTGGCCAGCAATGCCGACATTCACGACGGAAATATTGACATTGGAGGCCTGAGACGCCTCAGAAATGGCTTTTTCAATCGCCTCAGTGGTCCTATCCAAATTACTGACAATCCCTCTGACCACTCCGTCCGATACTGCTTTTCCCACCCCAAGAACTTCCAGCTTCTCGTTCTTGTCTTTACGCCCGACAACGGCGCAAATCTTGGTGGTCCCAATATCTAGTCCAACAACTATTTTTTCTTTTCCTTCCATTTACCGCATATATTTCAACAAGGAATTTCCTTGCAATAGATTCTCAAGCATCAAATAAGGCACTCACCTTATAATTAATAAAACAAATCAATTATTCACAAATAATTTGATCCTTATATTTCAAATTGATTTGATCATATATACCCCATCCTTTTGCGGGAATTACATAATCATAATACGCCTTTAACTTTCGAAGTTTCTCATCAATATCTGTAGCTGCTCCGAAAATTATTTTTTCTCGCCCGACCTGTGGATGCATCACAACGCTACCTCCCTGATCCACATTGAGTTCGGCAATTTGAGCCCTCAAAAAAGGGTTCTGATGAATCGATTCAATCAGGTATAATAAACTATCTCTTTCAGGTAGAGTATCATGCTGTTGAATGATCATCCGGTCTGCAAAATCTCCTCTAACCAAAAGTACTCTGGCTGTAAAAACATCCGACACCCCCAACAACTCTTTGTCTTCACTCACATAGGCATCCTTTGCAGATTCCCGAATAAGTCTCGCCATCAATTCTTTTTGCTCTACCTCAACAAAAATGCTCCCATCCATATTTCTGCTCACCACAGAAGACTTCACGAAAGCGTGTTCCTTGATGCGATCTTCCAATAATTTCAATTCCAAATCCCCGCTTAAAGCGCCCTCCAATTGAGTACGCCCTTTATCACTCATCAGTTTCCTTACTTCTTCCTCATCCAGAAAAAACTGATCGTAATTTCGGTGAATAAAAATATCCACCTCATTTATAGGACGGTTGACTGGCCTGGCGTAAACTAAAATATACCCCAAAACCAGCATCACAACGGATAGGATTATTTTGGGAACCATTTTTAATTTCACTCGACCTTTCATCGGATTCTTACTAGTAAATTTTTATTAAATGAACGAAAAATACCCTAAAAAAAGTATTCTACCCCAAAATATAACAGGAATTTATATAAAGATGAAAGAGAACAATCTGAGAAAAAAAATATTTTTTCTGAAATAGTCCATACCCCTTCATTTAACCTTATCCTAGTCAATCAATTAGCCTGTTCAGCTTGCAAAATCGCTTTAATTTCCGGTATCAGGCGATCAATATCCCCTGCGCCAAGGGTCAGGAACAAATGTGGCAAATCCTGCTTAATTCGTTCTAATAGCCCTTCTTTAGATAAAAGCGTTTTGGATTTTGCGGAGATCTTCTCCAATAATACCTCAGCGCTTACTCCCGGAATAGGCAACTCCCTGGCGGGGTAAATGTCCAACAAAAACACCTCATCTGCCAAGCCCAAAGCTTTTCCAAAATCTTCCATAAAATCCTGCGTTCTGCTAAAAAGATGTGGCTGGAAAGCGATGGATAACTTTTTATCCGGAAATAATGCCCTTACGGATTTAAGACAAGCTTCAATTTCTTCCGGATGATGTGCATAATCATCGATATAAATCCTGTCCTCCTGCTTTACAATATATTCGAAGCGTCTTTTCACGCCCTGAAAATCGGCCACTGCCTTTTTAATAGCGGCATCAGAGAGGCCATGTCCGCGAGCAATAGTAATGGCCGCTACCATATTTTCTACATTATGAAAACCTGGCACATAAAGCTTTAAATCTTGAATAAAACAATCTTCTGATTTATAATCAAAAAGAAAAGCACCCTGATCCGCCCGAATATCCTGCGCCTGTGCCATACCGCTATCAATACCATAAGTAATTATGGAAATATCGGTGCGGTGGTCCGCCAAATTCGCAATTTCTTCCTGAATAATTAGATGCCCACCCACAGGAAGTTTATCGATATATTCCCGAAAAGCCTGCAACAAAGCCTCATGCGTCCCATAAATATCTAAATGATCTGCCCCGGCGGAAGTAATAATGGCTTCTCTGGGAGAAAGCCGATGGAAGGAACGATCAAATTCATCCGCCTCCACCACACAAAGTGCATCGGAGGAAGCATTCACCAAAAGGTTGGAATCAAAATTTACACTGATCCCCCCCAAAAAGGCGGCCGTATCTTTCCCACCATGATGCAGCAAATGCGCCAACATCGTCGAGGTAGAAGTTTTCCCATGCGTACCCGCAACCCCAATGGTATATAAATTCCTTGATAACAAGCCTAAAACTTCTGATCGCTTAAACAGCGCTACCCCTGCCGATTTTAAAAAGACCAGCTCTTGGTGCTCCTTAGGAATGGCCGGCGTATACACTACCAAAGTGCCTGCCTTTTTATTTTTGATGTCCTGGGGAATATGGGCGATATCTTCCTCATAATACACGGGCATTCCCTCTTGCTCTAATTTGCGCGTCAAAGGGCTAGGCGTTTTATCATAACCAGACACCTTCGCCCCTCTCTGATGAAAATAACGGGCAAGATTACTCATGCCAATGCCCCCTATGCCAATAAAATATACGGTATGGAAATCCTGTCCTTCCATGAATTTCATTAATAAAAACCTAAACTAATTGCTCTGCTTCATTTACAATCTCTGCTGCCGCATGTGGCCTGGCCTGCTGCAAAATGGCATTGGAAAGTTTTGAGCGCAATGCCTCATTCTGGAACAAGTCCAGGGTAACTTCCGCTAACTTACTTTTTGCTTCTACATCTTTTACCATCAAAGCCGCATCGGCCTCCACCAATTGTAAGGCATTCTTAGTCTGATGATCCTCCGCCACATTGGGAGAAGGTACAAAAACGGTTGGTTTGCCCACCAAACACAGTTCGGATACTGATAATGCTCCCGCGCGCGAAATAACGACATCCGCCACGGAATAAGCCAGATCCATGGCCTTGATAAACTCATGCGGATGCACATCCTGCAATCCTTTTGCCTCTAGCGTAGAGCTTACTTCTTTATAATAGAATTTCCCGATCTGCCACAAAACCTGTACACCTGCTGCCAAATATTTTTCAACATCCTGCAGCATGGTATCGTTAATGGTTCTTGCCCCCAGGGATCCGCCTAACACCAACAATACCGGCTTGTCACTATCTAAACCAAAATGCGTTAAGCCTTCCAGCCTTTTACTATTCGCTCCAATAATGTCGGAACGCACCGGATTCCCCGTAATGACTATCTTTTCTTTGGGAAAGAATTTGTCCATGCCCGGAGTGGCTACACAAACTTTATCCACCTGATCAGCCAACCACTTATTCGTCAGTCCTGCAAAAGCATTTTGCTCCTGAATCAAAGTAGGAATACCCATACGGCTGGCCATTTTCAACAAAGGGCCGGAAGCGTAGCCACCAACTCCTATGGCCAAATCCGGCTTAAAACTTTTAATAATCTTTCGGGCTTTCCATAGCGAGCTGATCAGCTTTAAAGGAAATGCCAGATTATCTAAGGTCAATCGGCGCTGAATCCCACTGATCCAAAGTCCTTCTATGGGGTATCCTGCCTCCGGAACTTTGGTCATTTCCATTTTTCCTTCCGCTCCCACAAAGAGAATTTCTACCTTTGGATTTCGGTTTTTGATTTCATTGGCAATAGCAATAGCGGGATATATATGCCCACCGGTACCTCCCCCACTGATAATCACCCGATTAATTATTTGAGATTGCGCCATAAAGTTTATGCAATTTTTATCATTAAAAATCTTCTTCTGAATTATTGTTGATATTCAAATCATCGCATTCAAAATCGCAGTAATGTAGCCATTTTGCACAAAAAAGGCATCATAAAATGACGCCTTAAATTAATGAGATTAGTAAAAATTTCGCTATTTGGATATAAATCTTTCTTTTATCCCAAAGGTACATTGAAACGATTCCCTTTTTTGACTACCGGAACTTCCTCTTCCTCCACCTCTTCCATATGCGCTTCAAAGTCCGGATTCTTGGATCCGCGGGCCACACTCTGAATAATCCCGATCGATGCTCCGACAAACAATAAAGAAGATCCCCCCATACTGATCATGGGCAAAGGCAAACCGGTCACGGGCAGAATCCCGACCGTTACCCCCATATTCACCATGGCCTGCATCACGATCCCGAAGGCAAGGCCTGCCGAAAGCAGCCCTCCAAACGGCTGCTGGGTATAGGCGATCAGCGCAAAAGATCGCCAGAGAAATACCATATAAAAGAGAATAACCAATATTCCACCGGCCAGTCCATACTCTTCCACGATAATGGCAAAAATAAAATCCGAATAAGGGTGAGGTAAGAAGTTTTTCTGTTCGCTATTTCCGGGACCCAGGCCTTGGAATCCCGCATTTCCAATGGCAATTAATCCTTGCTTGGATTGATAAGAGAGCGAGGAAATATCATCAATTGAATTCGCAAAACTTTCCAGGCGGGACATCGCTGTCCCCACACGAGAACCCATGAAAGCCCCTGCAACACCGCCTAAAATAACCACGATCAGGCCCGTCAACAACAACTGCTTCATGGGGACACGCCCCACCACCATCAATACGAGGGAGTTTAACATCAAGAGTAATCCTGTGGAAATATCAGATAGCATAATGATTCCACAAGGGATGGAAATGGTGATCACCATTTTAATAAAGGGGAACCAGGAATCTTTAAAACGGTTTTGGTCTTTGGAAATTTGGGTAGCCAGAATAATCATCAAACCCATTTTGGCCAAGTCAGCAGGCTGTAAGGTAAAGCCCAAAATATTTACCCAACGCTGCGCCTGGTTCAAAGAAGAACCGTAAAACACCCCAAATACCAAAAAAGCCACGCAAAGGCCATAAATCAGCTTATTGGTTTTGAAAAACCAGCGATAATCAAATTTATGAAAAAGGTACATCATCCCTAATCCCAACATGAACTTGGCTCCATGAGAAATCAGGTAATATTCCGTATCCCCATTGAGTTTCTTAAAGGCCAACGTACCCGTAGCACTATAAACCCCCAGAATACTGAGCAATGTCCAAAAAAGCACACAACCCCAGATATAGTTATCTCCTTCGAGTTTGTAGCTATCCAGGAAAAATAAACGGCGAATTGAATTTTTAAAATTACTCATGTTGGGCTGATGGTTTGATAAGGCTTAAGAAGAAAAATTCTAGGCATGAAAAGCGCGCTACCCCTGACTATATTATTTTTTATATTTCAACACCTCGGCTTTAAACAAAACTCCGCGGTGCTCATAACTATTAAATAAATCAAAGCTTGCACAGGCCGGGGAAAGCAAAACTACATCTCCCGCTTCTGCCATAGACCGACAGGCTAGCAGACAATCTGCCACCGAATGCGTATCCGCCAGCGGAAACTTTCCATTATAATAATTCAACAGCTTTTCATTATCCGCCCCCAGGCACACCAAAGCTTTTACATTGGGCATTAATGGCTCCAGCTCCTGATAATCATTCCCCTTATCTTTGCCCCCGGCCACCCAGACAATGGGGGCATCAAAACTATCCAGCGCATAACGCACCGCATCCACATTGGTGGCTTTGGAGTCATTATAATACTTTACGCCATCAATTTCGGCCACAAACTCCAAGCGGTGCTCGACATTTTGGAAAGTTTGCAGGCCATGCACAATCTCCTCCCTGTTAAGCCCGGCATGTTGAGCAAGCAGAATTGCGGCCATCATATTCTGAAAATTGTGCGGGCCTTTCAAGGGAAGGCCCTTCACATTCACCTCGAAATCCGCCATTGGAATCTTCAACCAATCTCCGTCCATGAAAGCTTGACTCAAGCCATCCTCTTTCAATCCAAAAGGCAATTGATGCTTTACCGAAATAGAGGCCAACCCCTTGCGAATATTGGCATCATTCCCCAGGTAAATCAGAGGATTCATCGCCCCCATATTTTGAGCAATGCGCATTTTTGAGGCAATGTATTCATCCATGGAGTTATGATAACGATCCAAATGGTCCGGCGTAATATTGGTGATGACCGCGGCATCAGCAGCAAAGTCATACATTCCATCCAGCTGAAAACTACTCACCTCTAACACATACCAATCGGCCTCTTCCTCCATTACCTGACGAGCCAGTGAAAAACCCACGTTGCCGGCCAAACCCACCTTTTTACCTGCGGATTTTAACAGGTGATAGGCCAGCATGGTTGTGGTGGTTTTACCATTGGTACCGGTGATAGCCAAAAATCTGGCATTGGAAAATGGATAAGCAAATTCCAGTTCACTTACCACCGGCGTTCCTTGCTGGTGAAACTGCTGAATCAACGGCAGGTGATCCGGAATCCCCGGGCTTTTCACCACTATAGATGCATCCAGTATTCGATCCTCCGTATGCTGCCCCTCTTCAAAAGCAATTTTGGCAGCAGTCAATTCTGCTTTCCGGTCTTCTGAAATAGCTCCCCGATCAGAAAGAAAAACTTCGAAACCTTTAGCCTTGGCCAGCAGGGCAGCACCAATTCCGCTTTCACCCCCACCTAAAACAACCACTTTTTTCATACTATCGAACTTTCAAAACAGCCAGTGAAACCAGGGCAAATAAAATCGCCACAATAAAAAAGCGCATCACAATTTTTGCTTCGCGAATCCCTTTCTTTTGGTAATGATGGTGCAAGGGAGACATCAGGAAAATCCTTCGGCCTTCCCCGAATTTCTTCTTGGTGTATTTAAAATAACTCACCTGCATGACCACTGACATATTCTCAATCAGAAAGACGGCGCAGATAATCGGGATTAAAAATTCTTTTCTAATCGCAATGGCCAGTACGGCAATAATTCCCCCAATGGCCAGCGAGCCGGTATCGCCCATAAAGACCTGCGCCGGATAGGCATTATACCATAGAAAACCGATACAAGCTCCGGTGAAAGCTGCCAGAAATACTACCAACTCCCCCGAGTGCGGAATATACATGATATTCAGGTAATTAGAAAAAATAACATTCCCCGACAGGTAGGCAAAGATGGCCAGCGTGGTGGAGGATATGGCCGAGGTTCCCGCGGCGAGCCCATCAATCCCATCGGTAAGGTTAGCACCATTGGATACGGCAGTGATGATAAAGGTAATCACCAAAACGTAAATCAACCATTCGAAACTTTTAGGAAGAAAAGGCAAAAGATCCGAATACTCGATATCATTGCTCTTCACAAAAGGAACAGTGGTTTTGGTAGATTTAATATTTTCATAATTCTCCGTATAGGTAGTCACGGGCTTACCGGCATCATCATAATACTGGCGCACCTGTACGTCCGGATGGAAGAAAAGCGTCAATCCGACAATCAGGCCGATGCCCACTTGCCCGACTAGCTTGAAGCGCCCCGCAAGGCCTTCTTTATTTTTGCGAAATACTTTAATATAATCATCCAGAAAGCCGATCAGCCCCAACCATACGGTAGTCACCACCAACAAGATGATGTAAATATTTTCCAGCTTGGCAAAAAGCAGCACCGGAATCAGAACAGAAGAAAGGATGATGATCCCCCCCATGGTAGGCGTACCGGCTTTTTCATTCTGACCCTCCAAACCTAAATCACGAACGGTCTCCCCTATTTGTAAAGACCTCAGCTTATCGATAATTCTTTTCCCAAAAGTGATAGAAATCAAAAGGGAAACAAACATGGCGGCTGCCGCACGAAAAGTAATGAAGGAAAACAATCCCGCGCCGACTAAGTCAAATTCACGGTCTAGAAAGTCAAACAAATAATAAAACATGCCGAATAATCGGGTTATAAATCTTTAAATTAATAATTAACATCAAATGGCTTTGGCTATGCTTTTCTCAGCGGCCTTTCCGGTGATGTAAATATTCACTGCAAAAGCCGCGAGTCATGGCCATTACACCAAAATTTCCCGGATCACCTCTCGGTCATCGAAATGGTGACGGACGCCCTGAATCTCCTGATAAGTTTCATGGCCCTTTCCAGCCACCAAAATAATATCTTTTTGTTCCGCCAACATATTGGCCGTGCGAATCGCTTCCTTACGATCCAGAATTTGTAATACTTTGGCGCGCTGAGTAATCTCCAGGCCCTCGGCCATTTCCTGCAAAATAACCTGCGGATCCTCCGAGCGCGGATTATCCGCCGTCAAAATCACTTTATCAGAAAGCTTTGCGGCAATATGGGCCATTTTCGGGCGCTTGGTCTTATCACGATCACCCCCACAGCCGACCACCGTAATCATTTGCTGCCCTTGCTGGCGAATCTCCTGAATGGTTTTCAAAACATTCTCCAGGGCATCGGGTGTATGCGCATAATCCACAATGGCAACTTTTCTCAGGGCATTGGGCACCAACTCAAACCGTCCGGGAGCACCTGTCAGAGCGGAAAGTTCCAGCAGAACATCTTCCTTCGGAATTTCAAAAAGACTGGCCACCACATAAGCGACCATCAAATTATAAGCATTAAAAGCGCCAATCAGACGGAAAAATACCGGCTGCCCTTCTACTTCAATCTCGAGGCCATGAAAACCATTACTTACTATTTTGGCAGGAAAATCAGATAGCCCTCTCAGCGCATAGGTATAATGCTTAGCCTTGCAATTTTGCAGCATTACCGGCCCACGTTTATCATCTGCATTTACCAAAGCAAAGGCATGTGCCGGCAGCTGATCAAAGAGCATCTTCTTCGCAAAAATATAGTCCTTGAAGGTTTGGTGATAATCTAAATGATCATGGGTGATATTGGTAAATACGCCCCCATCAAAATCCAAACCGGCAATACGATGTTGATGTATCGCATGAGAGCTCGCTTCCATAAAACAATACTGCACCCCTGCGTCTGCCATCTTCCGCAAGAGCTGATTGATCTGTAAAGCATCCCCGGTTGTATGGGTCGCTGTAATTTCCTCTTCATTGATTTTATTCACTACCGTACTCAGCATACCGGTGGAATAAGCCAAGCGGCGGAATAAATCATAAAGCAGGGTCACCGTAGTCGTCTTGCCATTGGTACCGGTAACCCCCACTAATTTTAATTCGCGCGAAGGATGACCATAAAAGGCACAAGCCATCAGGCCAAGAGCTTTGGAGGCACTCTCCACCTGAAGGTAAGTAATACCGTCCTTTCTTTCCTTGGGTAAATCTTCACAAACAATGGCGGCCACGCCAGTTTCTTCCGCCGTCGGAATAAAACGGTGACCATCTACCTGTGTACCTTTTTGGGCAATAAAAATATCGCCTGCAGACAACTTTCTGGAATCGAACTGAATTTGTCCGACTTCCCGATCCACTGTCCCTATAGTTTTGATGGTGGCAACGTCCACCAATAATTCTTGTAATTTCATTACCAACTAAGTTGAAGTTGAATCTGACTCCCCGGCGACACTTTCTGCCCCGGCGTTCTACTCTGGCTCACCACCCGGCCCTCGCCCTTGAAGGTGACCACATATTTTTGATTTTCCAAAAGGTAAATCGCATCTCTAAGGGTCATGCCCCGAACATCCGGCACACGCCCTTTCACTACCGGATTAGTACGAAAATGCACCGAATCTTCTATGCGCAGCGAGCGCACCCATTGGCCTGCTCCATCGGACTCATCCACCAAAGGCAATTGGAAATGATCTTCGCAAAGTAGTTTCAGATCAGTCTCCAGACCAGCGCGAATAACGGGAAACCGGTCATGCTCGGGCTTAGCCATCAACTCCAATGGTTGATGAATTTCTAAATCCGTGGCATAAATCTTATCTGCGATCTCCTTGAATACCGGTGCCGCCACATCTGCTCCGTAAAGATTTACCCCTTTGGGGTCATTTAGCACAACGATACAGCTGTACTTTGGATGATCTGCCGGGAAATAACCCGCAAAACTAGTGTAATATTTTCTGACGTAACGCCCTTTTTCTAAAATCCTTGCGGTCCCGGTTTTACCCGCGATACCATAGTGCGCATTGCGAATATTACGCGCAGTACCTCTGGATACCACCCCTTCTAACATGGATTGTACTTTCTCCAGGGTTTCTTGAGAGCAAATACTTTTACGAATGATCTGCGGCTCATTTTCCTTAATCACCCGCCCCCCTTGCACGATGCGCTGCACCAAATAGGGTCGTACCATCGTCCCTCCATTGGCCACGGCATTGTACAAAGTCAAGGTCTGTAAAGGCGTAATCTGCAATTCATAGCCAATGGACATCCAGGGCAAGGTCGTTCCTGACCAATCCTCATGTCCCGGGGCTTTAAAATAAGGCTCTCCATATCCCACCAACTGGAAGCCCAGGGGATCCATGATGCCCATATCCTCCAGATGACTTATGAAACGCTTTTCATTGATTCCAAACACCCGATCTACCAAACGCGAAATCCCAATATTGGACGAATGCTCAAAGACTTCCTGTATGGTTAAATTACCATAGCCTCCAATCTTGGCATCACGCATGATGGCATTATCCGCATATTGATATTGCCCATCTCCGGTATCAATGGTGTCTTCCGGATTTAACTGTTTCTCCTCCAATAATGCAATCATGGATGCCAGCTTAAAGGTAGAGCCAGGCTCCCTTGTGCCCTGCTTACCCACGGCATAATTGTAGGATTCGGAAAAACTTCCGTCTGAGTTTTGAGCAAAGTTAGAGATTGCTTTCACCTGCCCGGTGGCTGTTTCCATCACAATGGCACAACCCCATTCAGATTTTGTCTGTTCCAGTCTCCGCTTTAGCGCTGCCTCGGTAACATCCTGAATGTTGACGTCAATGGTGGTTTCAATATCATCTCCGTGCACCGGGGAAATTTCGGTCTCATCATGAATCAGGCGCCAATTCCCCCCAGCCACCTTACGGTAAGTTCCCTCACCCGGCTTTCCGCTTAAAACTTTGTCGTAGCTTAATTCCAGCCCTGCCCCCTGACCATTTTCATTCACATAGCCAATGGTACGCTTAGCCATGGTTTCAAAAGGCAGGTAACGGCGTTTAACCGTTTCGAAAATCACACCGCCCCGATATTGCCCTTCACGAAATATCGGCCAGGTTTCCATTTCCTTCCGGCTTAAGTGATTGATATTGGGTTTGGACAAACGCACATATCGCTTGCCCTTTTTGCGGGCATTCACCAATTGCCTTTTATAATCCCACCGGGATCGCTTTTTAAACTTTTTAGCCAACAGTATAGACAGGGAATCTATACCAGCGTTAAAAACTTCATTGCTCGCCACCGTAGGATCCATGGCCATCCCATAAAAAGGCACAGAAGTAGCCAACAGGCTGCCGTTGTCTGAATAAATATTACCTCTGGTGGCAGGAATTTCCTGATGAATTTGCTGCTCTGATAATTTAATTTTATCCCAGCGATCATCTTCCCACTGCTGAATGGTATAAACCCTGGCAATGATTACGCCCCCAAACAATACCATCAGGAACATCACCATCAGCAGGCGGCGCAATATGGATTGTTTTATATTTTTCACTTCTCTTTCACAATGATTTTAAAGGGTGGCACTTCACTTTCCTCCAAACCCAATTGCTGCACCTTCTTGGCTACTTCCGACTGTTTACTGGAATACATATAGGAATACTTCAGGGTCGTGTACTGCGAACGCAAGTCACGTACTTCCTTTTGCAGCTTGTCAATCTTGCGAGAAGTTTTCTCGGCATAATGACTGTTGAAGATATAAACAATCCCCAAAACCATGATCATTAGCCATGGTTTCAGCAACTGCAGGTCTATCCCTTTCCGTCCCAGATACGAACGCTCAAAAAGCCGCTCCACCATGGTGAACAAGCCTTTCTTTTTCTTACGCTGCCCTTTGGTGGCCACTCTCGGACGGGAGACTTTAGGTTTGGTTGGGTTTCTAAAAGTATTTTCTCTCATTCAGTAGATTAACGTTTAACAGCAATGCGCAATTTCGCACTGCGGGCACGTGGGTTTTGCTGTACTTCTTCTGCTTCTGCCACTATAGGCTTGCGGTTCACCGGATCCAGGGGTTTAATATCATTCCCAAACAAATCCTTTTCCACCGGCCCATGAAATTTTCCCTTCTGAATAAAATTCTTTACCAGCCGATCTTCCAGTGAGTGATAAGACATCACCACCAATCGGCCACCCGGACGTAAAACCTCTGCCGACTGCTCCAAAAATTCTTCCAGCACCTTCAGTTCTTCATTCACCTCAATGCGAATAGCCTGAAAAACCTGGGCAAAATATTTATTCTCCTTACCCCTGGGCGCGAAGTTTTTCAATAAAGTTTTAAATTCTTCTATGGTATCGATAGGCTTAGCCGTACGCTCAGATACAATGGCATTGGCCACCGTTTTGGCATTGCGAACCTCTCCATACATTCCCAGGATTTTATGCAAATCTGCTGCTTCATATTCATTCACCACTTCCCAGGCGGAAAGCTCCTGCGACTGATTCATCCGCATATCCAGTCGCGCATCAAAACGGGTAGAGAAGCCACGGCTGGGCTCATCAATTTGGTGAGAAGAAATCCCCAAATCAGCCAGGATAGCATCCACCTGACCATTTACCCGGTACATTTTCAGGTAACGCACCAAATGGCGGAAGTTAGCCGGAATAAAATTAAAGCCATCATGCTCGATCTCCGCTGCATTTTTTGCGGCATCATCATCCTGATCAAAAGAGAACAGCTTACCCCCGTTAATACTTTTTAAAATTTCCTTGCTATGGCCTCCGCCACCAAAAGTAACGTCCACATAATTCCCTTGTGGATCGATCTCCATTGCCTCCACACATTCCTTCAGCATTACCGGTAAATGGTATTGTTCACTCATTTTTTACTCCTCAAATAAAACTTCCCGATCACGGGCCTATTACAACCCTCAAATCTAAGATTTATCAGGCAGTAGAACGCATTTTTGCACAACAATTTGCCAATTTGTGTTTATTTTTCCCACCAAGCAGCAAAGCGAGTGGTTTAAATATTAACAATATCCCACTAATGGGAATAACGCCTATTTTTTCAAGGCTTTGGCATCAATCATTTTGCATTACATCCCTGGAAAGGCCGAATTCATTCCTAATTCGCGACTATAGCGGCATCATATTTAAAAAAGGTCAAGATCATTTCAAGCTTAGCTTTACCAATAGCCTATCATAACACCCTAAAAATTCACTGAGTTTAGCTTGTTAAATCCATAAGTGAATAATTCGGTTGAAACCTACCACCGAAAGGCACCCGCACTTTCATTGAGGCAATGAGATACCCCCGAAAATTACCGGCAATAGTAGGATGCAGGAGTTGAAATATTTTTTTTATTATCTTTCCGCAAAATAAACGCACAATTGCATGAAAAACTTTTTCTACTTTTTTGTCATTGGACTCCTTTTTACAGCCTGTGAAGGCAAACAGGATAATGCACCTGACAAAATCCCTTTTGGAAATTACCGTGGAATTATTCAAAGCCAGCATAAGACCTTTCCTTTCCAGTTTGCTTTGGAAAAAGAAGGAAAAAAGAAGGTTGCATACCTGATTAACGGCAAGGAACGCTTACCTATTCATAATTTTTATTTATCAGATGACTCCCTTCACCTTCCCATGCACATATTTGAAGCGAGTATTTCTGCCAAATGGAAATACGGAGAGCTGGTGGGAGAATTCAATAAGGAGTATGTCAAAAATTACATCCTGCCATTCAAGGCATTTCCTCACCAAACCTACCGATTTGACCCCGCAGTGAGTAAAGAAAAGCAAACAGGCGCCAGCTTTGCCGGAAAATGGAAAACCCATTTTGCCCATAAGCCGGATTCCGTATATGCCATGGCCATTTTTCAGCAGGAAGGAGATTATTTGGAAGGTACTTTCCGCACTACCACCGGTGACTACCGTTTTCTTTCCGGTAATGTTGTAGGAGATTCCCTTTTCCTGTCCGCTTTTGATGGAGAACACTTATATCTTTTTGAAGCAGCCAAAAATGGCGATCAGATTGAGGGGGACTTTTGGTCAGGAAAAGGATTTCATACTCAGTGGACGGCCGTAAAAGATGAAAACTTTGAATTGCCCAATGCCTATGAAATGACCTATCTGAAAAATCCGGAAGACGAATTTGATTTCTCCTTCCCGGATTTAAAAGGCAAGCAGGTTACCTTCTCCACTGATGAGCGCTTCAATGGCAAGCCGACCATCGTTCAAATTTTTGGAACCTGGTGCCCTAACTGTATGGATGAAACGGCTTTTATGGCTGACTGGTATGAGAAAAATAAAAAAAGAGGGATTGAGATCGTAGGCCTTGCCTTTGAGCGCAATGATGATTTTGAACATTCAAAAAAGCGCGTGGAGAAAGTCATAAAAAAATACAAGGTGGGCTACCCGTTTTTAATTGCTGGTGATAAGAAAAATGCTTCCGCAGCCTTACCAATGCTGAATAAGGTGATGTCTTTTCCCACTACTATTTTCATTGATAAGCAAGGAGTAGTCACCAAAATCCATACGGGTTTCAACGGACCGAGTACGGGAGCGTATTATGAAGAATTCATTCGGGATTTTAATGAAACCGTAGATGAGTTATTGAAATAAGGAATATTTTTAATAGAACGAAAAAGCCTTCGAATCATTCGGAGGCTTTTTTATTTTTCCCTGCTCACTCACAACCCGTTCAAGCTCATGAACCACCATATTAGCAAACCGAATAATACCCCAACGAGTACAAGAAGTCGCGCTAAAGGACTTTTTTATAGGATCTCTGTCGGTAATTTTTAATCGCCAAATTTTGGCTTAGCTTGCTTTCCCCTCATTCGGCTGGTGCCCTGAAAAAAAACGGAATTGGTAAAACACCTTCATTTTCCGCCCTGGCAGCTAAACGAGGTTTTAAGCATAATTATCATCCGGATCAGGGCTTTTCATAAAAGCCGGATCAGCCATTCAACACCTTATATATAATCATCAATCGTTTCTTGTTATTTTTTATTGATAAAAAACGAAACAAAAAAATCAAGGCTGTGATCATTGTTGGCGGGACAACGAACATGCTGACGAAATCCACCAAGGCGACATTTGGAGAGTGCAGGAGATTGGTGAAAAATTGCTAAAATATCGCTGTGATGCTTTCTGGTCGCCAGCAGAACCTTTGTCTACCCGCCCATTGAACAAGGCCGGACTGTTGATGTGGAAGATTTTATACCATAAAGTCAATACTGTAAAAGATAGTTATCTGACTCATATCCAAGCACTCAAATCAAACAGACCCTCATAGGGAACCAGCTCATTCCTATTATTTGCCCACTTGTAGCTTTATAAAAAAGCCGTGAAAACCGGCTAAAAGGTCTTTTATAAACGGACAATAACTTTCCCCACTACCCGACCCTTTTCAACCTCTTCATGGGCCAGCGGCAAATCTTCAAAAGGGTAAGTTTTATACACCTGAGGCTTCAATGCCCCCTTCGCTAAGAGATCCGCTAAATGTCGCATATCCTCCCCACTGGAGGTCACTAAAATTGAGCCCAGGCTCACTTGCCGATTGTCTGCTGAAGACTGTAAACCAAAAGAAAATTCACTTTGCGGCAGGCAGATGATTTCCCCTCCTTTACGCATCACCTTAATGGAATTTTCCAATACCTTTCCACCGATACCATCCAACACAAAATCAATATCGGTAAGCTCTACTTCAAAATGATGGGACTGATAATCAATGGCGCAATCGGCTCCCATTTCCAAAACAAAATCCTGATTAGCCCCCGAAGCGGTAGTTGCTACCCAGGCCCCTAAAGCCTTAGCGATTTGAATAGCAAAATGCCCAACTCCCCCGGAACCCGCCTGAATCAACACCCGATCGTCGGATTTTATCCGCCCAGCCAAAACTTGCCAGGCTGTGAGGGCGGCCAGGGTGGTCGCTGCGGCTTCTTCAAAAGAAATATTAGCAGGTATTTTGGCTAAATGAGCTGCGGGCGCTGCAACCATTTCGGCATAAGCATTTCCCCGACCGGGAAAATTCACCATACCAAAAACTTCATCTCCTATTTGAAAATCAGACACCGCTGCCCCTACCTGCTTCACCACACCTGCTATGTCCCAGCCCAGGATTACTGGGCGCTCCGATCCACAGAGCTGCTCCAGACCTCTTTCTGACCCCCGAACTTTAACATCTGCCGGATTAATGGAAATCGCTTTCACGGCCACCAGCACTTCCTCCGCCGAAATTTCCGGCACCGGAACATCCTGCAAGAACAATTGCCCGGCATCACCGGCTTCCATTAAGAGATAAGCTTTCATATTGGATTTATTTCAGACTGTCAAATAATTCAGGGGGAAAATGAGCTTCCCTGCTTTTGAAAGTAGCCAATGAGAAAAATTGTTTGGCCACGTCTCCGGGTAATTTTTTTTTTGACAATGAAATGATTTGTGAGCAAACGCAACAACCTAAGGCGAACCCAATACAGACAGTGGAATGGATTAGAAATAAAAAAGTGAAAGAAAATGAAAAGGCCTCAAGAAAATTTACCAGAAATGCTGTCTTATTTTTTAAGGAAAAAGCCAGGAATTAGAAAACAGTCCCGATGTAATGAGCCGAAGGGAATAAAAAAAGGCTCAGGCCGAAAATTGCAGACATTCCGGTACCGGCTGGCCGGGCAAAAAACCTAATGGCGGAGCAAATTGAGGAAACAAAGGGAGGCTAATTTGCAGAAGAAAGGTAGAGGCCTCACATCGTCCGGCAGAGCGATAAAGACCCAACAAGCCGACCATAAAATCATAATAGGCCTCATTAAAAACTTTTTGAAAACCTGTCATATAATAGCATGACCTGATAATCGACAAGTTAACCGGCATGCAGGTAGAATAGTCATTGATGGAAGAAGGCCAGTCAGTTATGGCCCGCTGAAATAAAGAATGTTGAAATTTTGAATCAATTGGCCAAACCCATAGCCTTAAGCGCATCCCCATAGCCGCACAAACTTTCCTGGCTTTGGTCAAAAGATGTGCATAAGCCGGATCATAACCAGCCTGTGTGCTATTTCTTTGAACCTCCCTACTAATCGTAGAACGATGCACCCCCAACTGAACCGCTATTTGACTAAGGGAATGCCCGGCCATAAGGCTGAGACCAATATTTTCTCGATGGGTAAGCGTAAGCTGCATAAATAGGAAAGAAAATTCACTAAACATTGTTAGCAGGAGCCTTCACCTGAAAATCTTAAGCCATGTAATAAAAGGTAAAAACCCATCTCGATTTTCATGAAATCTCCCCTCAATCCCTACATGCTAAAAAAACATAAAACAGAACAAGCTTCCACTGTGGTGCTTTTGCTTTTAGGTGATTGTAAAAAAAGTGATGATGGAAAACATAGATCAATTAATGGCCGCATTGGAGGAAAACTTTCATCCGAGAAAATTTTCCGTTTGGGCGGAAAATGCGGAAGAAGCGCAATTTTTTTTAAACCGATGGGACAAACAACTACAGCGTTTCAAAGCGGAAACCACGGTAAAGGCTTACAAGATCAATGATCAACAAGAGCGGAACTTTGCGGCTTATTATAACCAGCAAATCGGCAGGAACCTCGCGGAAAGTCATAAAGCCCCCTCCAGCACTCACCCCGGCGTATACCATCATTATCAAAAACAGTACGCAGAAGGCATACACAAGGAAGCCTCCAACAGGCTTAAACGCTTTAACCTATTATCCGAAAAAATTTCCCCGCTTCAATTAAGTTTACAAATGGTGCACGCCCTAGTAGACCAACTGGCCGAGGCTGGCATTATCAAATATTGTGAATGGCTGGCACAAGGCCATCTGGGCTTATATGAATACCATTTTCGGGGAAAAGTTTATACCGCTACTGCCCCACCCATGAAAAAAGTGAAAGAAAAGACCTCATCACCAAACAAAAGGGACCAAAACCAATCCGCATAAAAAAACCGAAACAAACATGCTTCGGTTTTTCTATCATAGCGCTGTAAAGCGCACAAAAAAGATTTTTTGGATTATTTTTTTCTTAAAATGGTAAACTCCACCAATTGCTGCAGAGAGGTTCTGTATTCAGATTCCGGGAGATCTGAAAGCATCGAAAGGGCTTCCTGATAGAAAGTTTCCATTTTCTGCTGTGCGTAGTCCAGTCCGCCGGAATTAATCACAAAATCAATTACGGCCTGAACTTCTTTTGGGTCATCCGTCTTGTTTTTGATTTTATTGATGATTTTTCTACGTGTGGACCAATCCGCATTGCGCAAGGCGTAAATCAGAGGCAACGTCATTTTCTTTTCTTTGATGTCGATACCTCGAGGCTTACCGATCTCATCTTTTCCAAAATCAAAAAGATCATCCTTGATCTGAAAGGCCATCCCAACTTTCTCCCCAAAGACCTTCATCCGAGTGATCAATTCCTCATTGGCTCCAGTGCTGGCAGCGCCCACCCCACAACAGGCCGCAATCAGAGAGGCTGTCTTTTGGCGAATCACTTCATAATACACCTCCTCGGTAATGTCCAGCTTGCGGGCTTTTTCCATTTGCAAAAGCTCGCCCTCACTCATTTCTTTCACCGCTGTACTGACAATCTTCAGAAGACTAAAATCCCCATTGTCCACTGCCAGAAGCAAACCCCTAGAAAGTAAATAATCCCCCACCAAAACTGCTACTTTGTTTTTCCAAAGGGCATTGATGGAGAAAAATCCACGACGATAGTTGGCATCATCCACGACATCATCATGCACTAGTGTAGCCGTATGCAAAAGTTCAATCAAGGCAGCCCCACGGTGAGTAGACTCCTCAATTTTCCCCACAGCACCCGCAACCAGAAACACGAACATGGGACGCATTTGCTTACCCTTGCTCCTGATAATGTAATTCGTTATTTTATCCAATAACAGCACCTTTGTTTTCATGGACTTCCGAAAATTCTCCTCGAAAGCTTTCATGTCTCCAACAATGGGCTGCTGAATTTCTTTTAATGTCAACTTCATAAAAAACGTGCTTCACAAAATAACCTTCAACACTAATGGAAGTTTACAGCAATTTTTACTGAACAACCTCAAAATAATGCTAATGCTTTGTGGAGTTATTATTTCTTCTTAAATCAAGAAATAAAAATACTGCATTTCCAACGATATAAAAATTAAAAGACAAATATGAAGTCACTTCTTGCGGATTCCACCTTGGTTTTCAAAGATGATATTCGATTGAAATCCACTCATAGTGAAAAATTTAACGTACTGGATTACCGCTATCAAAAGAATAATGAAAAAAAACCAATCATCCTTTTTTTACATGGATTTAAGGGATTCAAAGATTGGGGGCACTTCAATGCCATTGCCGAGAACTTTGCTCACAAAAATTTCATTTTCATTAAAGTGAATGTATCCCATAACGGCACCTCCCCGGAGCATCCCCTTGATTTTGTAGACCTGGAGGCTTTTGGTAAAAATACGCTTAGTAAAGAACAAAAAGATTTCCGACAGGCGGTGGATTGGATTTTTTCGGAGGCAAATGATATTCCGGAAACTGAAATTAATTTGGATCGATTTTACATCATGGGCCACAGTCGGGGCGGCGGCGGGGTCATCAACTATGCGGTGAGTGACGCCCGCGTGAAAGGGGTTTCCGCCTGGGCTCCGGTGCATGATTATGCTGCCAAATGGACGGAGGAAGGTAAAAAATACTGGAAGCAGATGGGAACCATCTATGTGCTCAATGGCCGAACCAAGCAGAACATGCCTTTGGGCTTTGAAACGGTAGAAGATTATTTCGCGCATCAAAAAGCTCTGGAGGTACTGCCTAATGCCCTGCGGTCTGAGGTTCCGATCTTAGTTTTACATGGAGATGATGACGCCACTTTAGCGGTGGAACATGTACAGCAATTCAAATTTACTCACCCTGCGAGTAGAATTCATGTGATTCCCGGGGCGAATCATGTATTCAATGGAAAACATCCCTGGGAAGGTGGTGCTTTACCCAAAGAGACCTTAGAGGCGATAGAAGAGACGATAAAGATTTTTGAATAGGAATTTATCAAAATGAAAGGAGCGCCAGAATCATTAATCCAGAGAACAGTGCTCCTTTTTTTCATTTGTGGCTTTCATTATATATAAGGGAAAACCGGTATCCACCTCCTGAATTAGCTCAAAGCCAAAACGCTGATACAATGGTAAATTTCGTGGAACAGAAGTCTCCAAAAATACAGGAAGCGCTTCATGATTTTCAGCCTGGAACTGCTCCAACAATTTAGCACCTTCTCCCTGCCCTTGCATTTCCGGTGCCACCGCAATAAACCACAGGTGCCAATAGGCCGATTTGGGATGTAAACTTTTAATAAGAATTTCCCGCTTCAAAACAGGATATATTCTTTTCCAGCCCAACACCTGAAAGGCAAAAACCAAATCAAGTTTAAGCTGTTGGAACCAGGAAATTTTTTGGCGGGAGTGCAAAGCTAAAAGTACGGCCGTTCCCTCCTCGTTTGTTATCACCTTCCCCCGCTTTTCGCAAAGCTTAAGCGAATATTCCATTAAACGCTCCAAACGTTCTCTGGCCCCACTTCCCTCACCCACCACTAAATCAACGCTGGGATTTCCCTCAAAAGGGTCGGACAAAACCTGTACAAGTTGATGACGGTCAACCATTATTAATATCTTTAAAGTTATTTTCTCCCAAAAATATAATTCCCTTTCCGCTAAAAAGAAAAACAGGTCAGTTAAAGCAAAAAAAAACGACCCGAAGGCCGTTCTAACTGATTATTTATCAATATCAAATCGATTCTGATTGTTTTAATTGCTCCACATCCCGGATCAAGATCCTTCGGCGATCAAAATTAATTAAATTCTTCTCCTTCAATTCATTTAAAATCGTGGTCACCGTTTGTCTGGAAGTGCCAGTCAGCTTGGCAATATCTTTATGGGTAAAATGATTTTTGATCATAGTTTCAAATCCCACTTTCTGCCCGCGCTCCTCTGCCAGGTCCAATAAGAATTCCACAATTCTGGTACGGGCATCTTTAAAGACCAAAGCATCAATCCGACGCTCCAACTTCCTCAATCGCAAACCGATCAATTTGATCATCTGCAAATTAAGAGGCTGGTTATCCTTCATCATTTCGCGCAGATCATCCAGACTCATTTTACACAACTGGGTCTTATTGTCCATTGCCTGAGCGAAATCTTCCCGAACCAGCTCCCCGGCCAATCCCATTTCGCCAAACAATTCTCCCGGCCCCAAAATCGCACGCACGATTTCCTTACCATCATCGGTATAGCCTCCAATTTTTACACGACCACTTGCGATCAAAAAGATCTGGTCTGAAGGATCATCCTCCAGATAAATAAACTCATCTTTCCCGTACTCATTCAAGCTGTGTTTCTCTCCCATCATTGCCGACTTGCGCGGGCAAAGAATATTAAAAAGATCCACTTCTTCAAAGTACCATAGCTGACGATCTGCCATTTTTTATTTTATTGATTACTTTTACTTACATAACCATTCAAAAGCAAAGTTGTCTTTTGAATCCTAGTTCGATTATCCTAACGGATGTTTTATAAGGAAGGACGAAATTTCATAAACAAAATTTGTCACAACAATTGTCATTTTTTCTCACAAAAAGATCAACACAACTTACACGACTGATAACTATACCTTTAGCGTACTTACCCTTTCAGCCTGCACTATTTTTTCTCGTACCTGCACCGGACTTCTCAAACTGAAAAGTGCATAAACTGCCGATAACAAAACAAAAACGGCCATCGCCTGGTGGATCACCCCCAAGCTCACCGGCACATTATATATTAGTGTAAATATACCCAGCGTAACTTGTACCAGCACAAAAGCCAACATCGCATAAATGCCATATTTCTGCTGGTTACGTAATTGATCTGTACGAAAAGCATAACCGGCCAATACCATCGCGATTACCAATAAAGCCATCCCCAACCAACGGTGGATAAACTGTACACCAGCCAGTCCTTCAAAAAAATTCTTAATCCAGGGGCTCATCGCCGTCACTGATTCAGCTATCCAGACATCCCCCATCTTTGGGAAAGTATTATAAACATGCCCGGCCTTCAGGCCTGCTACAAAGGCCCCGTAAACCAATTGCAAAACTATTAAACCAATAAATCCACCTACCAGCGCATAAGCTTTCAATTGATTACTTAGCACCAGACTCTTTTTATAATCATGGAATCGGACTTGAAGGGCTGTCCAAAACGTTACCACCATCGTGAGTAAGGCTAACATCAGATGGGCAGCAAGGCGATAATGGGAAACATAAGGCTTATCCACCAAGCCGGATTTTACCATATACCAGCCCAGTAATCCCTGCGCACCTCCAAGGGCTAAGATGAGCAAACAGCGTTTCAGTAATCCGTTTTTCAACTGCCCCATAAAAGCAAATGCCACAAAGGGAAAGAAGAAAACCATACCGATCAGTCGGCCTAAAAGCCGGTGAATATACTCCCACCAGAAAATGGATTTAAAATCCTCTAATTCAAAATGGTAATTTAATTTTTGAAATTCCGGTGACTGTTTGTATTTGGAAAACTCCACCTGCCATGCCGTATCGCTCATTGGAGGCAACATTCCCGTTACCGGACGCCAATCGGTCATCGACAAACCGGATTGTGTCAGCCTGGTGATACCACCAATCACCACCATGGTGAAAATCAAAACACATCCGGCCAACAGCCAATAGTAAACTCCTCTAGAATATGTAGTCTGCATCATAGTGATTAGGGTTTGATTGATAGCGCCTGATCTAAAAAATGCTTTGTGCAGTCGCTTTAGCTTTCATCCGTTCAACTAAAAAAAAACTTAAAGGCATATGTCGGGGCTAAAATGGCCGGGTCTTCATATAATCCAAACCTCCCCGCATTCCATTAAGTTCTTTTTACGCTTTATTCTCCATTAAATTTCTTTAAGAAGGACATGAAATTTAGTCGTCAAACCAAATGTAGGCGAAAAAAAGTGATTTCCATCAGGAATCATATCTTTATTCAAGCCTATAAACAATAAATATTGTCCCTTACTATTATTCTATATCACCTTTTTTTGAACTTTGTGAATTTTTCATTAAGGATTCACTTGCAAATCGACGCTTTATCTTATATTGCGCCCAAAATATTTATAGTTCTTTAAAATCCTAATCACCATATGTCTAGAGTACTTATTATTGGTGCAGGAGGCGTGGGCAACGTTGTTGCTAAGAAATGCGCTATGCTTCCGGAGGTTTTCAGTGAGATTATGCTCGCTAGCCGTACAAAGTCTAAATGTGACAAAATCGCTTCAGAGATTAAAGACCGAACGATTCACACCGCACAGGTAGACGCCGATAACGTACCTGAACTTGTTGCCTTGATCAATGAGTTTAAACCAGCAATGGTTATTAATGTGGCACTTCCTTATCAGGATTTGACCATCATGGATGCCTGCCTGGAAACGGGCGTGCATTATCTGGACACCGCCAACTATGAGCCAAAAGATGTGGCCAAGTTTGAATACAGCTGGCAGTGGGCCTATATGGATCGTTTCAAAGAAAAAGGCTTGATGGCTTTATTGGGTTGTGGTTTTGATCCGGGAGTTACCGGAGTTTATACCGCCTATGCCGCTAAGCATCATTTTGATGAAATGCATTATTTGGACATTGTAGACTGTAATGCCGGTGATCACGGAAAGGCTTTCGCCACCAATTTCAATCCGGAGATTAACATTCGGGAGATTACACAGAATGGTCGATTTTATGAAAATGGAGATTGGGTAGAGACCAAGCCATTGGAATTCCATAAGCCTATTGACTATCCAAACATTGGAGCGCGTGAATCCTATTTGTTATACCACGAGGAGCTGGAATCATTGGTAAAAAATTTCCCAAGCATTAAACGTGCTCGCTTCTGGATGACTTTCGGGCAGGAATACATTAAACACCTGGAGGTGCTACAAAATGTAGGAATGACTTCTATCGAGCCCATTAAATTCCAGGGCCAGGAGATTATTCCACTGGAATTTTTGAAAGCATTGTTACCGGAGCCTTCCTCTTTAGGGGAAAACTATGAAGGAGAGACTTCTATCGGTTGCCAGATTAAGGGCGTAAAAGATGGTAAGGACCAAACTTACTATGTATGGAACAACTGCTCTCATCAGGCGGCTTATGATGAAACCGGCGGACAAGGCGTAGCGTACACCACGGGCGTTCCTGCCATGATTGGCGCCATGATGATGCTCACCGGAAAATGGAATAAAGCCGGGGTTTACAATGTGGAAGAGTTTGATCCGGATCCGTTCATGGAGCAGTTAAACATCCACGGTTTACCATGGCATGAGAAAGTAGGCCTAGAATTGCCTCACGAGTATTAATATTAAAACATTTCTAAAAAGGGCAGGCGCAGGCTTCGCCCTTTTTTTGGCTAAAAACTAGCAATGGAAAATATTTTGGACCAAATACCTTCTCCATGTTTTGTGCTGGAAGAAGTGAAACTACGGGAAAACCTCCGGATCATTCGCCATATTATGGATCAAGCGGAAGTAGAATTTATTGTGGCCTTTAAGGGCTACGCCATGTGGAGCAGTTTTCCAATTCTTCGGGAATATATCAATACCTCCACGGCCAGCTCACTGCATGAAGCCAGACTTTGTTTCGAAGAAATGAAGAACAAAGCACATACCTATGCGCCCGCTTATTCCCCTTCTGAAATTGAAGAAATTCTTTCCTACTCTTCTCATATTACCTTTAATTCTTTAAGTCAATGGGAAAGGTTTAAAAAACAAAGCCTGGCAGCAGGGGTGTCTCCCGGACTGCGGGTAAACCCTGAATATTCCGAGATTGAAACAGATTTGTATAATCCAGCTTCCCCTACCAGCCGACTGGGCATGCAAGCCAAGCATTTAGCAGATGGTCTGCCGGAAGGCATTAAAGGCTTACACTTTCATGCGCTTTGCGAAAATAACAGTTTCACCACCGAGAAGGTGATCGCTGCCTTTGAAGCAAAATATGGGCATTTTTTTAACCAACTGGAATGGGTGAATTTTGGAGGTGGTCATTTAGTGACAAAAAAAGACTACGATCATGCCCATTTAATCCGGGTGCTGAAAAATTTCCGGGCCAAATATCCGAAATTGAAAGTCTATCTGGAACCGGGAAGTGCCTTTGGCTGGGAGACCGGATTTCTAAAATCCACGGTCATGGATGTGGTTGAAAACGGCGGCTTTGAAAACCTGATCATGGATGTTTCCTTTACTGCCCATATGCCGGACTGCCTGGAGATGCCTTATCGCCCGGCCATCAGAAATGCCCATGAGGACAATAGCGGAAAATTCCATTACCGTATTGGGGGAGGCAGCTGCCTGGCCGGAGACTTTATGGAAGAATATGGTTTTGACCAAAAAATGGCCATTGGGGACACCATTATTTTCGAAGATATGATTCATTATACCATGGTGAAAACGACCACTTTCAATGGCGTGCAGCATCCATCCATTGGAATGATCGACCGAAATGGTCAGTTTCAACTGATCCGGAAATTTGGTTATGATGATTATAAAAATCGACTTTCCTAATTCCCGATCGTCTAATCATTTTCATGTGAATATTCGCCTGACAGATGGCCTGTTGGGCGTTTTTTTATACATTTGTTAACAGTAAATCCTGAACGCCTTCACATAGCCTACATAAATTTAAGATCAAATGAAAAAGTTAGTTTGCTATCTAGTTTTATGTGTATGCCTGGCGACTCAAGCTTTTGCCAGTGGTTTAGAAGAGGGTATTTATCTAAGCTTTGAGGATTTTCAGCATAACCGCCCGCAGATTTCTCTCAATGCCCTGAGTACGGAGAGCCAACAACTCCTTGCTATCCAAACCAATAACCCCATGATGAAAATCGACAATTTGGTTTTAGGACAACAAGCGCCCTTTGAACCCATTGATTTAAATACCATTTGGGGGCTTACAATTGGAGACCGTACTTATATCGTTAGCAAAGCACACAGCAGAACTTCCGGTAAAAATGCGATGCTGTATCTATGTAAATTATACCATATGGAAAGCCAATTGATGGCCTATACCATGTCGCTAAAGCCAAGAGGGAAAAAATCCACAGGCGGCTATGGTGGCCCTTCTGTTTCCTTTGGCGTAGGCGCTTTTGGGCCGGCTATGGCAGGAGGAATTTCCACCGGAGGACGACCCATGGGATCCTCAGTTGATCCTGGCTATCACGACATTAAAAAAGTCGAATATTGTCTGGATATGAACACTGGGGATATTTTTAATAAAAGTGAATCCCCGAAGAAATTGATAAAAAGAATGAAAGCGATTGATAATTCCCTTCAGGACAAAAAAATCAATAAGGATAATCTGGATTTTTATCTTCATTTATTTAAAGATCAGAATCCCTTTTCCTTCTCAAAACACAGTTAGAGGGTATTTAAAAGCACACTATCCGGTTGCAAATGTTGGCTTTTAAATACCTTCTTAACTATTACGACCAACCAATCAACCTTTTAAGGCCATCTTTCAACGATTGGCCTTTTTTTATTCCCCCAAAAAATGCACTTAAGCTGAATTTTATAGGCTTAAATACTCCACTAACTGCAATGCAGGAAAAATAAATGAATTTCTCCTATTTTGAGTTTTTCCAACAAAGCAGATGAATGAGAAAAAAGCAATAGCACCCAAATTCGGGCTTATAACAAATCATCAAACACAGCCTTATCGAATTGAAACTAACCCTTTAAGATACCCTCCTGAATCTGTCAGTGAATAATTCGGGTAAAAGTAAGATCTCTTGTTAGTATTATTGAATCTGGCGATCCATCATTCGGCTTATGTTAAGTGCAAATTTAATAGGCAAAAAAAAAGCACCACGACGAAGTGATGCTTCTCTATTTTTTGTCAGCTAAAGCATTATCCTTTTGCCGGAATATTTTTTAGAATCTCTAATAAATAATCCCAGAAACGGGTCACCGTAGCAATTTCCACCATCTCATCCGGAGAGTGAGGATTTTTAATGGTAGGTCCAAAAGAAACCATATCCATCCCGGGATAAGCTTCTCCAATGATGCCACATTCCAAGCCAGCATGTACTGCATTTACGGTTGGATCATAACCAAATTGTGCCTTGAAAAGTGTCTCCATTTCTTTCAATACCGGAGAAGCGGGGTTCGGTGCCCAGCCTGGATAAGAACCACTGTGTGTTACTTTACAATCCAGCAAACGGAAAGGTGCGCCTACTGAACGGGCCACATCATCTTTCCCACTATCCACGGAAGAACGCTGTAGCGTCAGCACTTCTAACTCCCCATTTCTGGCCGAAACTCTGGCCAGGTTAGTTGAAGTCTCCACCAGGCCTTCTATATCATTACTCATGCGAATAACGCCATTTGGACAGGCCTGAATCGCGTTGATGAACTGTTTTTGGAACTCTAATTCCATTACGGGGCCATTGGTTGTCACTTCCTCCAGCACAACCTGAATACCGCCATCAGCTTTAGCATATTCTGCCTGGAAAATCCCCTCCTGCTCTTTTACATGCGCTTCAAAAGCGGTAGCCTTATTCGCCAACACCGCAACCACTGCGAAAGATTCTCTTGGGATGGCATTTCTTAGGCTACCTCCATCAATTTCGTGAATGCGCAAACCATAAGAGCCGTGGGTAAACCACAAAATACGGTTCATCAATTTATTGGCATTCGCCCGGCCCAAATGAATTTCACCTCCTGAATGACCTCCCTTTAGGCCTTTCAAAGAGATTTTGTAAGTTTTATAACCTACCGGTAATTGCTCCTGAACGTACGATTTGGTCGCTGTGGTATCTACGCCACCGGCACAGCCAATGGTCAACTCTCCTTCATCTTCCGTATCTAGGTTCAGCAAAATTTCTGCCTGCAACAAGCCGCCTTCCAGGCCAAAAGCCCCAGTCATGCCCGTCTCTTCATCTACGGTAAACAAACACTCAATCGGTCCGTGTTCCAGGGTATTATCCTCTAGCACCGACATCATTGCCGCCACTCCAATGCCATTGTCTGCTCCCAAAGTAGTGCCCTTTGCCTTTACCCAATCGCCATCGATAAATGACTTAATGCCTTCACTATCAAAATCGAAGTCGGTATCTGCATTTTTTTGGTGCACCATGTCAATATGCGACTGAAGCACCACTGTTTTTCGGTTTTCATATCCTGCCGTAGCAGGTTTACGCATAATGATATTGCCTATTTTATCCTGAATGGTCTCTATGCCATGTTGCTTTCCAAAGTCAAGCAAAAATGCAATTACACGCTCTTCCTTCTTAGAGGGGCGAGGTACCGCATTCAGTGCTTCAAAATTACTCCAGAGCATTTTTGGCTCCAGATTCATTACATCCTGATTCATAACTTTGTGTTTATGTCGTCCAATTGCGGGGAATTTACACCCTGCTCAAAAAAGTACAGTGCAAATTAAAAGGTTTTTCTTTCTCGCACTAATTCCGAGGAAAGCTTTACGCCTATGGTTGGAAAAGATTTTTTTCAACTTGAATAGCGGCACGCAATCGGTGAGAAATAGGTAGTCAAGAAAACCCATTCCAAAAAAAAGCCGATCAAATGATCGGCTTCACTGTTTTTTTATCTTACCCGGAACGGAACCGTCCCAATTGAATAATCATCTATATAAAACTCTGCCTTGTACTCTCCTTTCTCAAAGATTTCCTTATTAGGAAGTAAGAAAGAAATCGTTTGGCCCGTATTATCAAAAAGAATTTCCTGATGTAATGAATAAACCATTAATTCATCCTTCACCTTAAATTCTCCTGAAGTCCCATCCGGATCCATAATCAGCTGCCCGTCTCCATCAATTAAACGGAAATAAACCTGATGTCCCTGCACATTGGCCACTTCATTAATATCTAAAACAATGGTAGCGCGTAAGAAATCCAACTGACGCAATCGGAAAGGATTTTCATAAACTTTATCTCGTTTATTTAACCCTTCCACAACTATAGATTTCGCTCTGAGCTTTTGAGCCAGTTCCAATTTCTCGGAAATTTTTTCCTTCTCCTGGTTCAGGCTTTTAAAATTAGCCTCCATATCATTTTGCTTGGTCTTCAGCTCCTGATTTTCCACCAACAAGCCTTCATTCACCGTCTTCAGTTTTAAAATCTCTTCATCTTTCACTACCAAAAGCTGCTCATAGCCTTTTAAACGCTTTTGAGACTCCACTAACTTGTATTTTAAAGACGACAAGGCATTATCAATCATGTCTTTTCGCTGTTCTGGAGAATATTTCGACTCCGGATCCTGCTCCTCACCTTCCATCGTCAGACTTTGTCCCTCCCTCATTGGCAATTGACGGCCATCCAACAAATACAAAATTTCGGCAATTTGATCCAACTCAGATTCCAACTGCACTTTTGCTCTGTACAACTCTTCGGACTGTCCATTCAGCGCCTCTATCTCCTGAATCCGATCCTCATATAAAGTGTGCATAGAATCCAATGACTCATAAGAAGCCCTTAATGCTGCCTTATTTTCATTCAATTCACGATTTTGACGATTAAACTGAAAAGTAGTTACCAATGTAATGGCTACCAGGGCTACCGTTACCAGAATAATCCACAGTCTTTTTCGTTGCATTTTTTGCTGATTTGTTCGCGACCCTTGAATTTGGTCCTTTAATTCTGTGTTGTCTTTTGTCAATTGATCCTTATCCATACCCAATAATAAACCTTGACCATGCCAAGGTAAAAAGTTCTTTATAATCTCCCAGCGTCCCTTAAAAAACAAAACGATCTGTTTTGCAAATTAAAGGCAGAATAGGCATTTTTCCTATCATATACCCATAAAAGGGTACTTCAAGTAAGATTAGTGCATCCTAGCTAAATATTTTGAAATAAAGCGAATTTTCTACCAAAAAAAACCTAATCAGGCTATTTTATGCCTTTTCTAGTCCAAAAAACAAGTCTTTTCTTGGCCTACTCTTACATTTTCTTGCACAACAACCTTTATTTTTCAATAATTGTGTCAAAAATCCTACATAATCTACAACATAATTTCCATGGGAAAAAACAATAATAAAAAAGGAATTTTGTTTGCCTGTACAACTGCCGCCTTATGGGGCTTTCTGGCCTTGGCTATTAAATTCGCCACCCAATACATCCCGCCTTCTTCTATCATCTGGGTGCGTTTTTCCATCGCTTTCCTTATTCTGGGAATGTTTTTAGGATTCCGCCAGCCTGCACAGCTCAAAATTCTCCTACGCCCCCCTTTTCTTCTAATTATGGCAGCCCTATGCCTTTCATTTAATTATTTAGGTTATGCGATGGGGATCGACATTATTTCTCCAGCAGGCGCTCAGGTCATTATTCAGATGGGGCCGATGTTGCTAGCAGTGGGAGGAGTCTTTTTCTTTAAAGAGCAGCTCAGCAATGTACAACTTTTGGGTTTTGGGGTAGTCTCCATCGGATTTTTCCTTTTTTACCGACATCAAATCACAGCCCTATTTGTAGGACAGGAGGAGACTTTCCTTTTGGGAGCACTTTGGGTGGTGGGAGCGGCCATCACCTGGGCGGTTTATGCATTATTTCAAAAACAGTTGGTCAGAACTTATCCCCCACAACAACTCAATCTATTTCTTTATGGCCTACCAACTTTACTCTATATTCCGGTTGTGGAATTTAACAGCCTTATTGCTTTGGACGGTTTTGGATGGTTATTAATGCTTTTTCTTGGTCTCAACACACTGGTGGCCTATGGTTGCCTTTCGGAAGCCCTGAAATATACAGAAGCGAATAAGGTCAGTGTGATTATCACCCTGAACCCTGTCATCACCTTTGCAGTTTTGGCATTGATGCAATTTTACGAACTTCAGTGGTTAAATGTCCCTAAAATGGATTTAAGCACTGCTTATAGTGGCCTGGTCATTCTCCTAGGGGTGGCAATGGTTGTTGGAAGCCCTAAAAAGAAATCTGCTTGAACTAAATCAGGATAAAACTCTGCATTTTATAGAAAAATAAGATTAGAAAGCAAATTATTAACCGTCTCAAAAACAAAAAATATCACATATTCCTTTGATAATTAGAAAGTATGTAATTGCCTATGAAAGTATTTACGCGATTGAATCACGTTATTCATATCGATTAGTTTAGTTTGTATCGCCTGATGTGGTAGTCAGGCGATTTTTTTTAGCATTTGCCACAAAAAACAAAAACCTCCCGAATGGAAGGTTATTTATCAATCAAATATTTAAAATTTACGCATCAAAAGCGCCAACGTGGTCCAAAATCTTCTCGACCAGGCTGGTGTCGGATGGCGAATCAAATTGGATCAGGGCATGAAATTCCCAGGCTTCTTTTATGGAAGTTAAATCCACAAAATAGGGTTCATAAATCGGGTTCAGAGAATAAAACATCATCTTATCGGAAGCCCCTTTCGCCTTGGCCACATTCTTACAGACCACGCCATCATCTGAAGTCGCTAAAACGTAAGTCTTTCCATGCTTGAGGTAATCTATATTCTCCACATATTTTCCAACGAAAATGGATCCGTTTGGAAAATAGGGTTCCATCGAATCCCCACTGATCGGAAAGGCACGATAAGTCCCATTTTGAGTATTAGGAATCGCAATTTTTTGTAGATCCTTTAAATATTCCGGATCATTATATCCTTCCAGATAACCTGCTTTGGCCTCCGTAGAGACAAAATCCACATTTTCATTCCCCTCTTTATCGAGAGAAATCGTCAGAACACGATCCAACGGTTTTTGCAATGAATTTTTATCCTGAGAGGACAGATTCTCCAAACCCACTGCCATGATATCTTCCCTGATGAGCTCATCAATGGTAATTCTGTAATGATCAGCAATCTTGGTCAGCACTGCGAAGTCCGGCTTGGTCTTTCCTACTTCATAATCCTTATATGTTGATCGCTTCAGCCCAATAATTACGGAAAACTTCTCCTGTGTAAGCCTCTGAGTTTTACGCAGGTATTTTAAGTTGTTTGCAAAATGATTCATGCAGGGAGTAAATTTAAAGCTCTACCTCAATTCCCAAAAGGCCCCCCTGTCATGATGGAGCACCTCCTGGTATTTTCAATTTTCAAGATAGGAAGAATCCACGAATTGTCGCACTTATCACCTAAAAAATAACGAGATATTATTACATCTGCTCCGACTTTTGCTCCCATTTTTTCAGCCACTCCACCACCATAGGGAAATGATCCTCAAGGCATTCTCTGGCAGTCAACATATCCACGTGACCATAATCTTTTAAATTACCATTGGCTTTGGAGAGCAAAACAAATTTATCCTGTTCTCCTCCAACCTCCTCCATTAATCGTCGAACATCTTCCGGATGGCCCAATACCTTATCGCTTTTCCCTGCCAGGTAGAGCGTCGGGGCGACTTTTTGCGCTTTAAGGCCTTTCTGGTAATCAAAACCATCCACCGGATCCCACCAAGGACTCTTTCGAACCCATTCGACCACCTGCAAATAATACTGCAGCGGTTCATCATCCGCCCCTATGCCTAATTGCCTTACCGGGAAATAGCCTTTTCGTTGGCTATACCATTTAAAAAGACGATTCCAGAACAAATCGACTTTAAAAAATCGTTCCATATTCCTGACCAAAAGAGAGCGCTTACTCCCAAAATATACCTGACTACTCACGGGCAAACCAGGAAACCTCCCTAATAAAGAAAGTAACAAAACACCACCCCAGGAATGCCCGATAAAGTGAATGGGCCAATTGGGGCGCAAAGTCTGCACCTCTTGTAGTAATGCCGGAAGCTCCTCCACAATAGCATGGTGCTGATCCGTTTCAAAACCTTTTGCTATTTTTGGGATACTGCCCCCCCTGCCGGAAAGGTCGGGCACAAAAACATCAAAACCTACCTTGGCCAAATAGGGAGCCAGCCCTCTTCCCTTTTCATTGTAAAAAATCCTACCATTTTCCATTGATCCGTGAAGCGCAAAGGCCACCGGCCCATTCTGATTTTGGTAAATTCTTTTCATATGCAGACGGTGATGCCGAAGAGGAATCATCAGGCTATCCATATGAACAATCTGCTCAATTGGGCTCGAAGTTTTCATTTTGGGAAGTTTATCTTGGGTTTATATCACACAAGAATTTACTAAATATTGAATCATTTAAACAACCACTTTTTCCAGCAAGACGTAAATATTGTTGTAATTCATCCCTAATTATGCCATCATCCATCAAAGAATATCAGAAAGGTAATACCATTGTCATTTGGAATCCCGATTTATGTACGCACTCTGCGAATTGTGTAAATGGATTGGGAAGCGTTTTTAATCCTAACGCCAAGCCTTGGATAAATGTGGATGGAGCTTCTGAAGCGGAAATTAGAGCTCAGGTAGGTAAGTGTCCATCCGGAGCTTTGAGTTTTAAAGTCGCTGGAAGCAATGCTGTAAATATCGATAGTTCGACAAAAATGACGGTGGTGAAGGGTGGACCCATTCTTTTTGAAGGAGAATGTGAAATAATTGGCGCAGATGGAAACACGAAAAAATTAAAAAAAGGTGCACTATGCCGCTGTGGAGCTTCAGGGAATAAGCCCTTCTGCGACGGAAGTCACTCCAAGATAACTTTTGATTCCTAGTTCGTTTAATTGGGCGAAGGAGGAGCCCTGGCTGAAGAGCCAAATATCTTTCGCGAGATAACTCCTAATTCTCTAATGATTGCTTTTTCTTTCTGTTTATCAGAAAGGTGGCACGGTAGCCTGATGGATACCGTGCTTTTTTCTTTTACCTCACTTCTGAAAAATGCCTTTGAAAAAATTAATTAGGTGGAATTATGGATACTTAAATTCTCCTTTAGCTGCGCGGTAGAAAACGAGGTTATCGCTCCCTATTTAGAGTTTTTCCAAACTGACCGATGAAATTGAGCAAACAAGCTTAATACAATTTGAGCTATTTAAACAGCTGAAAGATTAATCGCATTTCACGGACATTAACCCCTTAGTGTGAATCTCTTTATCAGGTAGCGAATATTCGGGTTAATTGGGCTGATTTTTTGGGGTACAACTATATTTTCGTACTGTTCCTCCCACCCAAACCCCATTTCCGGTTTGCGTATCATACCTCACCTCCAATGCGGAGGCGGTGGGCAAGTGCTCCGCCTGTAATATCTTAAAAGAAAAGGAAGTAGGCTCATATCTAGCCCTCCAAAAACCACCCAAAGCGGCAGCGGCAGCACCAGTTGCCGGGTCTTCGTAAACTCCACCCACAGGAAAGAGATTCCTGGAATAAAATAAAGCTTTGTCTTGTTTGAATAGCAGACTAATAGTCAACAGATCTTCTTCCAACATAAGATTTCGGACTCCCACAAAATCATATTCGATTTCCTGAAGTTTAGCGCGAGAATTAATAAATATCAAAAGATGATTGGCCCCTGCATTTGCAATTACCGGCTGTTGATTCCGATCCAAATCCCCTGGAAAAAGATCACTTAAATCCATCATCTTCCTCACCAAGGAAGCCTCTGCCGGCCGATGATGGCAAGGAGGAGAAAGAAATGAAACCCCAGCTAACTGACCCTGTTCCAATATGCGGGCCTGTACCTTCACCTGACCGGCCTTCGTTTGGAATAAAAAATTACCCGCTCCCTGCTCCCATGCCAAATGAGCCCCTGCGGCCAAAGTCGCATGACCACAAAAAGGGACTTCCGTTTTGGGGGACCAATACCGAATTTCCCATTCCTTATTTCGCCCCATAATAAAGGCCGTCTCCGAATAGCCCAACTTATCAGCGACCGACAACATTTCAGCATCAGAAATCAAATCAGAGACCTGAAAAACGCCAGCAGGATTCCCCCCTTCTTGCCCCAAACTAAAAGCTGCATAATGCGAAGCATTTTCAAGCATTTGGTGATGGATAAATTCGTTTCCCTGCATACTGGATATATCTATTAAATTACAGAGGTCGATAGTTAGGTGCATAAAATTTGAGTCTGGTAGATTTTTTCTGATCTAATCATTCTCGAAATCAGATTATGGAAGATCGTTTCTTTTGTTTGTGAGCGATTTAATCGGTAATTGAATTCACTTAAATACCGATCTACGTGCTTTTTACTCACCCATGAAAAGGTTGTTCGAACCCAAGATTTGACCTGGTGAATCATCGTGTGTAATGCTTTGAAATTCATTCCATTTTCACTTTTAATCTGGGTCAATGAATAATCTTCAGCAATTGGATCATACCCTCTCCATTCATCTGCTGTAACCTTTGCATTTGGTGATATATGACGATCAAAAATCTGCCTCAACTCCTTACTGGAATAGTCTTTTATTCTCATCGAATACATACGTTTCACTTTTAAATCCTCCGTTAATTCAAGTGCACAAACAATCTTTTTCTTCTTGGTATGATAGCTACGGCCTATTTTTCCATTTTCCTTTCCTCCAATCACAAATTCGTCAACGTGGACAGTACCCTGCATCGGATGTTGTTCACTTGATTTCATTGCCTCCCGAACTTTGTGCATAAACATTCTCGCCGTTTTTTCGGTGATTGAATACCTTTTAGCCATATATCTGGCAGAAAAACTCTTAGTCGATGTAGACATTTCGAAACAAATAAAAAATGCCTTTCTAATACCAAATTTAACTTTGTGAAAAAGTGTATTTGCCGTTGGTGATTCTGTATGGCTACATTTATTGCAGGTACGAGCGTGATTCTTCCGAACCTGACTTGCTCCATGGCCACATTTTCTACAAGTAAAACCATGGTCCCATTTTTGTTCCGCTAAATATTCCTGGCACTCTAAGTCTGATGGGAATTTCGTTGTAAAGGCAATAAGATCCTGTCCCTTGAAAATTTTCATGATTGTATGGCTTTTACAGTTATAACAACCTATTTCAATATGTGTTTACCTACCGACCTCAATTAAATTATTTATCATTCACCGCCAAAACCCTTTTTAGCCTTCCAAAATTTCTATCTACCCCACAGCCCCTTATAAAATTTAAGCCGGATTGTTCCTGCTTATATCCTCACTTAGATGCATGAGGAGAAGAATGATGGAAAAGTTCTCTCATTCAAATTTTTTCCAATGTAGCAGAAGAATAAGTATAAGAAGAAAGCAAGCTTGCCCAAATTTGGACTCTCCATAAATCAGCAAACACATGCTTATTGAGCTAAAAATAAGACATTTAAGATAAGCTACTAAGTCTAGCACTGAAAAATTGGAGTTAATTTTCCATGTACCCAGGCCAAAGAGCTTTATTTATTGCAACGAATACGACCAAAATAAAGACAAAAAAGGGAGTAGCACTATTTATGATGTCCTACCCCCTTTTATGTCGTTGGCTTATTTAAGTATTATTATTCAAACCAAAATCTTTGTTAAGCTAAGCCATTTCTACTCCTTCCAAAGCTTCAGCCAGGCTCATTCGTTCATTTAATCTAACGCCTTTCTCTGTCATTTTCACGGTACAAACCTCCCACTCCAGGTCGTGCTCCAGAAATAACAAGTAATTTCCTTCCGCTGCTTCCTGCAAAAAGGTATGCTTCTCATCCATGGTCAATAAAGGGCGTGTATCATAGCCTACTACCCAAGCCTGAGGCACATGGGCTGCTGTTGGGAGCAAATCAGCCATAAACACCACCGTGCGATCCCCTACTTTCAACTTAGGCAACATTTGTTTTTCAGTATGCCCATCACAAAATACGATCTCAAAGGGCAAATCGTGTCCATCCTCCACAAAATGAAGTTGTCCTAAAGTTTTCAGGGGCAATATATTTTCCGGAAGAAAGGAAGCGCGCTCCCTTGGGTTAGGATTGTCCGTTGCCCAGTCCCATTGCCCCTTTGAAGTCCAATGCTTAGCATTCGGGAATTGATAAGCAGGCTGCTTTTCTTCCCCCACATGAATAATGGCTCCTCCGGCATGATCGAAATGGAAGTGGGTAAAGAAAACATCTGTAATTTCTTCCGGCTTCACCCCCAACTTTTCCAAAGAGCCCAAAAGAGATCCCTCTCCCGAAAGAAAATAGAAACTAAAAAACTTCTCCGACTGCTTATTACCAATGCCGGTATCCACTAATATCTTACGATCACCTTCCTCAATCAGCATGCAACGCATGGTCATGGGAAGCATGTTATTCTCATCCGGTGCAATGGCTTTACTCCATAAGGACTTAGGGACCACCCCAAACATGGCGCCACCATCCAACTTAAAATCTCCGGTATCTACCGCATGTATCTTCATATCTCTGCTGTAATAAAAAATAAAAAAAGCCGTATGGAGTTTATCACTCTATACGGCTTTTCAATATAATTAGAAAATATTCATTATTCCACTACCACGCCCATGTCTGAGAATTTGTCGATACGCTGGATAATGCGATCGCTTTCCGACATAGCACTCAATTCTTGAACGGTACTTAAAATTTCCTCTTTCAGAATCTTGGACATCGCTTTTAGATCCGTATGCGCCCCTCCTAATGGCTCCGGGATAATTTTATCCACCAATCCAAAGGACTGCATATCTTCAGCTGTTAATTTCAATGCCTCAGCCGCCTGTTCTTTGAACTCCCAGCTTCTCCAAAGAATGGAAGAACATGATTCGGGAGAAATCACAGAATACCAGGTATTCTCCAGCATCATCACGCGGTCTCCAATGGCGATACCCAAAGCACCACCCGAAGCTCCTTCGCCAATCACAATACAAATTACCGGCACTTTCAAAGAGAACATCTCTTTCAGGTTACGGGCAATTGCTTCTCCCTGTCCTCTTTCTTCTGCCTCCAATCCCGGATAAGCACCTGGAGTATCAATCAAGCAAACAATCGGCTTGTTGAACTTCTCCGCCATACGCATCAAGCGCAAAGCCTTACGGTACCCTTCAGGGTTGGGCATACCAAAACGACGTTCCTGACGTTCCTTGGTATTTCTACCTTTCTGCTGACCGATAAACATGAAGGTCTCCTGGCCAATACGACCAAATCCACCTACCATGGCTTTATCATCTGCTACTCCGCG
The DNA here is from genome assembly GCF_036244895.1 of Persicobacter diffluens. Lineage (NCBI taxonomy): Bacteria > Pseudomonadati > Bacteroidota > Cytophagia > Cytophagales > Persicobacteraceae > Persicobacter > Persicobacter diffluens. The sequence goes on along the minus strand of NZ_BQKE01000001.1, from coordinate 1,274,587 downwards.
GTCTCCGTGAATCTCAATGAACTCGTCGGTGATCTCATGGATGTAGTCAAAGGTATACGGGCGATCAACGTGGCGAGAAAGCTGCACACGCTGCCAACGCGTTAAGTTACGGTAAGTCTCCGTCTTAAGCGTTTCAATCTTTTCCTCTAATTTGGCGACCGCATCGGAAACATCTACACCGCTATCCAGTGCCAGTTGTTTCATATCTGCCAGCTTGGTCTCAAGCTCGACTATGGGTTTTTCAAATTCCAAAAGCATATATTTATTGAAGCCTGTTTCAAAATGAAGACACTAAGATATGTGGTTTTTCCTTAAGATGCATCACTGATTTTTATCAGAAAAAATAACCACAAAAGCACCTCACTAAACAACAGGCTGATTATCAAAAGATCAACGATTTAATTTAATGCTAATTCGGCTGATTCCCTAAGCGAAAAAAATCTTTTTCAGGAAACCCGCGCCTTTCTACGCACCCAAAATCGTTAGATTATTCTAGTACTGGACGATGCTATCGTCAATTTCCCGGCCATATGCTAAAATACCGCCAACCAAATTGTACAAATTATCATAAGCCTCATTATCCTCCAAATATTCGATGGCGGTGGCGCTTCTTTTACCGGAACGGCACATCACGATCACCTTCTTATCTTTGGAGATTTCATCAGCACGGGCCGCTACCTCTCCCAAAGGGATCAATTCCCCATCAATATTGGTCAACTCATACTCATGATTTTCACGAACATCTACCAGCTGGAAATCCTCTCCGGCATCTTTCATCGCCTTTAAGTCCTGTACTGTTATTTCTTTCATGGTTATAGATTATTTAGTTTTTATTTAAATGGTTCGGCATGAAGTTATGCAAAAATGCCTAAAGCTTTCTACTTTTACGAACATTTCATACTACAATAACCAAATAATTTGTCTTATGAGTCTGGAGCTTCATAGAATCAATGATGCCTACCATATGGAGGCTAAAAATGCTGATGGCAACACTTTAGAAATGGACGGTTCGCCCGAAATTGGAGGTGAAAACAAAGGGATGCGCCCGATGCAATTGCTACTGGCTGCGGTAGCCGGTTGTTCCTCTATTGATGTGATTTCCATATTAAAAAAGCAGCGTCAGGAGTTAAAAGACCTAAAAGTAGACGTAAGTGGAGAACGTGAACCTGAGGGAAAGGCCAACGTCTGGACAAAAATTCATTTACACTATAAACTTTGGGGTAATTTGAATGAGAGTAAAGTCGCCAAAGCCATTGAGCTTTCTAATGAGGAGTATTGCTCGGTAGGAATCATGCTTTCCAAAACGGCCAAAATCACTTATACCTTCGAAATTTTTGAATAGAAATTCTTCTTTTTCCCAAAGGAAGTTTTAACAGTAACAGCCTCCTAGCCTTTTTTCACCATTAGGCTGAAATTTTGGTGCTATCTTTTGAGGAAGCTTTATTTTGCTTTCGCAAAAATGATTATTTGACATGGACAATCAACAATTCGAAACGAAGGCAATTCGTACCCAAACGGCCAGAAGCCCGCACGGAGAACATGCCGCTCCTATATATACGACCAGCTCTTTTGTATTTGAAGATGCAGAAGATGCCCGCGCTCAATTTGCCAATGAAAAGGAAGGCGACATATACACCCGCTATTCCAATCCCAATAACAATGAATTGGTGGAAAAGCTTTGTGCTATGGAAGGCACGGAAGACGGCTTTGCAACAGCTTCCGGGATGGCGGCGATGTTTACCTCTTTGGCGGCATTTGTTGGTCAGGGAGATCATGTATTGGCCAGCCGATCACTCTTCGGAAGCACGCATCAAATTCTGACACAGATTTTACCTAAATGGGGCGTTTCTCATACTTATGTGGACGTGAGCACACCTATTGAAGAATGGGAGCAACATATTCGTCCGGAGACCAAGATGATCTTCGTAGAAACTCCATCCAATCCTGCTTTGGACATTCTGGATCTGGAAGCATTGGCGCAGCTGGCCAATAAACATGGTATTATCCTGAATGTGGACAATTGTTTTGCTACGCCTTACCTTCAGAATCCAGCCAAGCTTGGGGCGCATATCGTTACCCATTCCGCAACCAAATATATGGACGGGCAGGGACGAACCATTGCGGGGGTAATCTTGGGAAAGGCAGAACTTATTGAGAAGGTTAGATTCTTCGGTAGACATACCGGACCCGCATTATCTCCCTTTAATGGATGGATCATTTCTAAATCCCTGGAAACCCTGGCCATCAGAATGGAGCGCCACTGTGCCAATGCACTGGATTTGGCGCAAACGCTGGAATCACATGAAGAAATTAACTGGGTGAAATATCCGCACCTTCCCTCTCACCCACAATATGAATTGGCCAAAAAGCAGATGAAGCTGGGTGGCGGAATCGTATCCTTTGAAATCAAAGGAGGAGTAGAAAGGGGAAGACGCTTTTTAGATGCTTTGCAAATGTTGAGCCTTACCGCCAACTTAGGGGATAGCCGTTCCATTGCCACGCATCCCGCCTCTACCACGCACTCGAAGCTAAGCCCGGAAGAACGACTGAACGTAGGCATAACCGACGGACTTATCCGTATTTCTTGCGGACTGGAACATATTCAAGACATTATGGCCGACATTCTGCAAGCTATTGAGGTTAGCGCTGAGGTTCAGGCCTAGGAAAGTGCCCAATAAAGGGCAAAATGAAAATCAAACAGCTTAAGCCGTTTTATGATAAGCGGACACTATTCAGGTACTGTCTAAAAAAGCAAATATTTGAATTGAATTATTTTAATATATTTGAAATTCAAAGGAGGCGTTTACGTCTACCTTCTGTAGCTGTCTTTTTTAAGGCAGCTACTTCCATTTTAAGGGGGATTATCCCTTTTATTATTATCTTCAGGTTAATTCCTAAAGATTGTTATTGGCAAGCCTATAGTTGTTCTTAGGGATTGATTATCGGATCAATGGTTAAAGATTGCCGATTGCTTCTATGCCCGCCCGTAGATGGGGGCACTTCCCGTTTTTCCTTAGGCAACCTTCTGTTCTACGAACAAGAGACTTTGATCGCCTTCGACTGTCCTGGCACAATTTCGATGATATTGATTGTCATAAGGCTGTTCATTGTGCCAGAGGGTATACATTATCCTTAATAATTTGGACTGCACGGCCACATACCCTCATTTTGATATTTGTCTTTTTATATATCCGTTCCTGAAGCGCTTTAAATGCGCCCTTTTCATGCTTAACGACATTCAATGCTGCCATATGTAGAATTCTTCTAATGTGTGAATTTCCCTTTTTACTGATTGAAGTCTTTCCCTCTTTTTGACCAGACTGATTTTCCTGAACATCATATCCTGCATAGCTGGTAAGTTGCCGTAGGTTTTCAAATAACAAGAATCCGTTGGTTTCTGCAATTATGGTAGCTGCTGTGATGGGGCCGATCCCTTTGATGGAAGTTAAGAATTCGATTTTTCGGGCTAATTCCGGATCCTTCTGAACCACTTCTTTAATCTGCTCTCTACATTTAGAAATTTGTGTTTCTATCGCATCAATCGCCTCTTGCAGACATTGCTGAGCCTCTTCGACAATGATCATCGTGTGCTTAGCATGCTCCATTCTATTTTTCAAGCTTGTTTCTACCTTTAGCAAATCTTCCAATAAGCGGGTACGTCCCCTTAGCTGGTAGAGGTCTTTACTCATCGGCTCCCATTCTTTCAGATGTTGAAAAGCACCCATGAAGGCCAAACCTTTGGCGTCCATTTTATCATTCTTAGTTTTATGCCCGATGCTTTTCATATAGGATTTTGCCCGATTCGCCAGTACAACACTCAAACGGTGTGAATTCAGATTTAAGTACCAGGCGAGCTTCTCATGGTAATTTCCCGTGGCTTCCATGACAAAGCTTAAAGGCAAATCCAATTTACATTTCTTAGCAGCCCACGAAACTAATTCATCAAAGCCTTTCTCCGTATTTTTAAATTTTCTACTGCCTAAAACCTTTGGCTCACGATCCGAGAAACCTAAAACCAGGCTGACCTTAAAATCTGATTTGGCGATATCAACGCCTGCTACATACTTGATTTCCATAGTCCTTTACGATTTAATAAATACTCAATTTGTCACCAATCTTCATCGTCTTTTCTCATGATTGATACTGAATCGAGGGCAAGTTCCCACGTTCTTAGGTACTGTTCTAACTCTAAAGCTTGGGCAAAAAGGGGATTTCCTAAATTGCTAGATTGACAATAATGCCATCTTTCGAGCATATGTTCTTACTCCTTTTTGCTGACAAGCTATAATATAATGAAAATTGAATTATTTCGTTATCTGCTTTATAGAAGTCAAGATATGAGAGCATGTTTAAAAGCACACGATCCGGCTAATAATTCGAATTATTGGAAGCGATTTTGGATAACTTCTCAAAAATAGCGATGCTATTCTCTCCAAATAATCCTTTATCGCTTCAGTAATACTTCAAATTTTCGCTGTGAATTTTGGCTTTTAAACACGCTCTCATTCAAAAAGACTGATTTTGGGGAGATCGTCGAAACAATTCTAGCGAAAATGCTTCGATGAACCCTTTTGGATTTCATTCCATACGAACTGGAGCCGGATTATGTATTCCACAAACCTCATTTACCTGCATGGCGGGAAAAACGAAGGAATAATTGCCAATTTCGAGTTTCCTCCTACGAGGTAGAGGAATGAGGAAAAAGCAAGCTTGCTCTAATTTGAGCTAATAAAAAATCAACGAATCCAATCTCATAGAATTATTAGTGACATCGTTAGGTCGAATTAATAAATCTAGAGGTGAATAAGTCAGGTTTAGTAGTTTCGGCTTTAGTTTCCGACAATACCTAAGCCAAAAGGCCATCGAAAATCCTATTTCGATGGCCTTTTTCATATCACCCTTCGATGATTAACCTCTTTTATTCCAAATTCCTTTTAAAAATTTAATTTTATTTAACCCAACCTCCTCCAATATTTTTTAATTTAAGCTCTTAAACTTTTTATTCTGCTAATTATTATCTATGATCTTTATTATTCTCTGCATCATTGCATTATTAACCCTGGGAACTGGTATCTATTTTTTCTTACCCACCTTTGCCTATGGTTATTTTGGACTTCCCTTCTTGTTGGTGGTCGTACTATTACTTCTTTTTAGTGTAAGCAGAGCAGTAGAGGGTAATGCCCCACAGAAAAAATTCTCCGGATTCATCTTATTGATCACCTTTTTCGTGATCAGTTACCTCACCATCGTTTCTTTCGTTTCTACCGCACCTATCATACATGCCGATGATTATCAGGTATTATTAGGTAAAGTCAAAGAGGGAGATAATTTCGCCAAACAGATCTCCCCCATTTCTGTGGAGGAAATCCGAACGGTGGATCAGGCTGTAGCAGAACGTTTAGGAGATAAAATTTTGGGCGCCAAGCCTGCCCTGGGCAGTCAGGTGGACCTGGGAGAGTTCACTATTCAGCAATTTCAGGGAAAACTTTATTGGGTAGCCCCCTTGCTTCACTCCGGATTCTTCAAATGGTTAGACAACAGGCAGGGAACTCCAGGCTATGTAATGGTATCTGCCACCAATGAACGTGACGTCCGCCTCGTACAGGAAATTGATGGCCGCCCGCTCAACATCAGGTATCAGCCCAATGCTTTTTTTGGAGACAACCTCAAACGTCATTTATTCTTCAATGGCTATGCCTCTAAGGGCTATACTGATTACACTTTTGAAATCGATGAAAAGGGTTGCCCTCATTGGGTAATCACCCAATATGAAAAGAAAGTGGGCTTTTCAGGCAAAGAAGCTATTGGAACCATCATCGTAAATCCGGAAACCGGAGCTCAACAAGCCTACACCATCACTGAAACACCGGAATGGGTGGATCGCATTCAGCCCTATGATTTTGTAAAAGAACAATTATCCGACTGGGGCGAATTTGTACAGGGTTACTGGAATTTCTCTAATGAAAACAAGCTGAAGCCAACTGAAGGGATGTCATTAGTTTTTGGCGCAGATGGCAAAAGCTATTGGTACACAGGATTAACTTCCGTGGGAGCTGACCAGGGGACCGTAGGCTTCATGTTGATCGATACCCGCAGCAAAGACGCCACCTGGTTCCAACAAATCGGCGCTACAGAAACGGCTGCTATGTCTTCTGCCGCAGGAAAAGTCCAGGAGAAAGGGTATGGCGTCACCTTTCCGGTGACTTATAATATTAATGGCATTCCCACCTATGTGATGTCTTTGAAAGACCGAGGCGGATTAGTAAAGATGATCGGAATGGTTTCTGTTGAAGATTACACCATTGTTGGCGTTGGCAATAATATCAAGGAATGTTTACGCGCCTACAAGAATGCAGTCAATAGCAAGGGACACCTCAATATCCCTTCAGAGAATAAAAACACCCTGCAGCTAGAAGCTAAAGTATTAAGGGTCGGTAGTGACGTAAGAAATGGCAATATGAATTTCTATCTGGTACTTACGGGAGCGGAAGACCGCATTTTCATCGGTAATACCATGATTTCCAACGAGCTTCCGGTCACCCAAAAAGGAGATTTTGTGAAGGTCACCTATGACGATGACCTTAGCCAATTGGTAGATCTGGTAGATTTCAACAATTTGGATATCAAGCCAAGAAACGAAGTCCAAACAGTAGAAAATTAATATCTTTAGGATTGGTCGCATTTGATCAATAACTCAAAAGGGCTTTTATCCTGATCCAGGGTAAAGGCCTTTTTTTCTTCTACTGAAAGCCGCGCATCATTCGGATCCGTAATCAGGAAATAAGTCAGCTTCTCACCGTCGAATTGAGCATGAACACCATATAAACGCTCATCCCCTACTTCAGTTAGCATCTCTTGTTCCACTTCTGTAATAAAATCCTGAATATCTTGGGCTGATTTCACTTCAATGCTATTACGCTCAAAGTTAAAGCCCCAATCCACCGTGGCGACCATCTCTCCCCAATCCCAATTGTCCATGAACGACTCCATCCTGGGACCTTCCCCTTGAAATTCAGAACAACCCCATAATACCAAGGCACTTATCAGGGTTAATGTGTAGACTTTAGATCGATTACCCATGATTAAAATAAGATTGATTTGATTTAAAGTTAAAAAATTTATTCAAATAATTAAATCAACCTCCACCCTCCGACATCATTTACGCACCTAAAGCATTAACATACTGAAAATAAGATCTATTTACCCCCCCTGTTATTACAATGCTCATTGCCGAAATGAAAAGGATTTTAGTGAAGCAATTCCCATCCCAGACTTCCCCATGATTACTTTTTGTTCAAAAAAGAAAGAAGCCGTAGCACAAACGCCCACGGCTCTCAACAATATAGCAATCTGGATGAATTTTCGAACAAATGGGGGATGAACCGAGGTCATCCCCCCCTACTTTTTGTACAACTATCAAAAATAAATGAACACTTTTACTTAACCGTCACCCCTAAACCTTCAAGGAGCTGCTCATTGTCCTTCAGAGCAATGCGTGCCACCTGAATAAAATCACTCATCCACAACTGCAATCTTTCGAATTGTTCTGACTTCACTGCATTCATGGACTGTAAAATGCCTCGATGACGCTGCACCTGTGACTTTTCATTTTCAATTAAGCCAAACTCCCTTATGGCGGACTTCACTACTCCCTCATTGATTTTCACTGCTTTTAACGCTTCAGTCAGCTGCTGGTCTCCCTTCAAACCGTAATAAAACCTTCGCATGGACAACATGCGTTCTGACATATTATCACCACAAGGGGCCACCAAATCAAGTGCTCTCAAAACAGGCTCCTGAGCTTTGAATTTTACCATAGCCAGCTTTCGATGTTCTCGATATCTCGCTTCAAATTTCTTAAATCGCTTTTGATAGGCAATAATAGCCTGTTCCACCTCAAAACTTAATTTTCGAGTAGCATCTGATGCCTGCACATAATTCTCATAAAGTAAATCACCCTCTGCGATCGTTTCTTTGGTATAACCATACTCGGCTAAATATAGCCCTACCAGTGGTTGGCTGATGGCAGTATCCAAGGCAGCTCTGATCACCCCCAACCTATTCGTCTCTTTCATAAGTGATGATTTAATTATTCAATATAAGTTAGTCAAATCGGATTATGTAAAAATAGGAACGCCAGCCCTCTTCGAAAGGTTAAATTCAAACCACATCACTACATATAAGTTTTTCCTATTTTTTTTATAAATATTTTCTCTAAAAGAAAGAAACCCTTTATTCCAATTGCCATTTTAGACAAGTCTTATTTTATTATTCATCCCAATCGATCCCCAAAAGCCATAACCTGCCCCTATACAAAATCATTCATCGAAAAACTTTACCCTATTTAGGATGCTAAGAACCGCTTTTAACTTCTCAAGTCACTCTTTTTTTCATTCAATCGTTCAGAAACATGAAAAACTTGTCTAAAATTAACAAGAGCGATGCGCAAAAAGTGCCTATTTCAATTAGGAGCGTTATTCTTCCCCTCTCAACTCAAAAAAAGAACAATCACCTCCAGCTGAGAAAAATCATTACAAAAAAATATTAAAAAAAAACATCAAATGCTTTTTCTCTTTTTTTTACCATTAAATACAGACTATTTTCATCAAGCACCCAGTCCCTCATCAAAAAATACATCCAGCCCCTTATGTTTTTTGCTACAAGATTTCCGCAGTAATTTTATAGCTTTTCATCGTTATCTAGCAATTGGTTGTTTCGAACATTTAAGCACAAAAAAACCTCAGCCCTAAAGGGAACTGAGGTTTTTAAATCTTTTGCTATACTATTAATTAACGTAAGAATAACAACTCACGGTATTTAGTCAATGGCCAATCTTCATTGTCAACATAAAGCTCCAACTTGTCAACCGCATAACGGATCTCTTCGAAATACTTTTCTTTGATACCAAAGCAGTAAGCTTTTGCTTTCTCAGTAGCATCCTCGATCTGATTCACTTCCTTACGGGCGTTCGTCATGTTGGTGATCGCTACTTTCAGATTAGACAAGTGCTTGTTGATTTTTTCGATAGTAGAAACAATCTCTGAATTATCGATTCCAAGATCCTTAAGCCCCTGAGCGTTTTGGATCAATTTGTTTTGATACTGAACAACGGTAGGAATGATATGGTTCGCTGCAAGGTCACCCATTACACGAGACTCAATCTGAATCTTGTTAATGTAGTTCTCCTGAAGGATTTCAACACGTGCATGAAGCTCACGCTCCGACAATACATGGTGCTTACCGAACAAAGCAACCGCTTTATCAGAAATGTAAGCCTCCAATGCCTCTGGAGTAGTCTTAATATTTGGAAGACCACGCTTCTCCGCTTCAACAACCCACTCATCAGAGTAACCGTCACCTTCGAAACGAATCGCTTTAGACTCCTTAATATAACGACGCAATACGTCAACAATTGCCAAACGCTTTTCTTTTCCGCCTTCGATAGCTGCATCAACCTCATCAGCAAACTGCTGAAGCTGTTCTGCCACAATTACGTTCAATACTGCCATTGGGCCTGCACAGTTCGCATCACCACCCACTGCACGGTACTCAAATTTGTTACCAGTGAAAGCAAATGGAGAAGTACGGTTACGGTCAGTGTTATCCAACAAGATTTCAGGAATCTTGTCAATACCTAACTTCATGTACATGTTATCGCCTTTCTCTACCTCAACATTACCGTTGTTTTCCAACTCATCCAATACAGCAGTCAACTGCTGACCGATGAAAGCGGAGATAATGGCCGGAGGAGCTTCGTTTGCACCCAAACGGTGATCGTTACCTGCCGAAGCAGTAGACGCACGAAGCAAATCAGCATGTTCGTGAACCGCCTTAATGGTGTTTACGAAGAAAGTTAGGAACTGCAAGTTCTCACGTGCAGAAGAAGATGGCTGCAACAAGTTAACCCCCTGATCAGTGATCAAAGACCAGTTGTTGTGCTTACCAGTACCATTCAGATTAGCGAATGGCTTCTCGTGGAACAATACTTTCAGGTCATGGCGCTCCGCCACTTTGTCCATCAAGTCTTGCAATAATTTATTATGATCAGAAGCTTTGTTTACTTCCTCGAACAATGGTGCCACCTCATACTGAGAAGGAGCTACCTCATTGTGACGAGTAGAAACAGGAATACCCAATTTCAAAGCCTCGATCTCGAAATCCTTCATGTAATCTAATACACGAGGAGCAATAGTACCAAAATAATGATCATCCAACTGCTGACCGCGCGCTGGAGCGTGACCGAACAATGTACGACCAGACATTACCAAATCAGGACGTGAGTAATACAATCCTTTGTCAATCACAAAGTACTCTTGCTCACAACCCAAAGAAGCAGTTACGTGGTTTACGTTACGATCGAAGTAACGACATACACGAGTGGATGCTTTATCTACTGCCTCGATTGCCTTCAACAAAGGAGCTTTGTAATCCAAAGACTCAGAAGTATAAGAAACGAAAACGGTAGGAATACAAAGTGTATTACCAAAGATAAAAATTGGAGATGATGGATCCCAGGCGGTATAACCACGTGCCTCGAAAGTAGAACGGATACCACCGTTCGGGAATGAAGAGGCATCCGGCTCCTGACGGATCAAAGCTTCACCTTTCAAACGCTCAAGTCCTGCAAAGGCATCAAAGAAAGAATCGTGCTTTTCAGCAGTTGAACCGGTAAGTGGCTGGAACCAGTGAGTATAATGTGTAACTCCTTTGTCCATTGCCCAGGTCTTTACTGCAGCAGCAATCGCATCAGCAGTATCAACGTCAATCTTTTTACCATTCTCAATGGCATCTTTTACTCTTTTGAAAGTATCAGGAGCCAAGGTGCGCTTCATTTTCTCTAAGTCAAATGAATTTACACCGAAATAGGATGAAATCGGTTCTGCTGGTTCCTCCACCTTTACAGCGGATCTTTTAGAAAGCTCTTCTAGCGCTTTGAATCTCAAATGTGCCATTTCAGTTCTTGTAGGGTTGAAAATTAACGTGATTTCTTACATATCTTAAATCACGGCTGTATTAACGGCTCAAATATAAGCCTGAATTATTTACAAACACAAGGTATCAATCAATTTTGGCTAAAAAAACACCCCTACGTAATATTTACGATCTTTTCAAAAAACAATTTCTGAAATACGAATCTCAAAATCCTACTCCCTTATCAGTCAATCAGTTTGCAGAATTAGAAAAATATTAATTGAATGATTAAAATATGTGAATATATTATTCTAACTAACACATCGCCAACTGTTATTTATTGCGCTATCAGAGCAAAAAACGGCCAAAAAATCACTACCTTTGCGCGCTATGAAAAAAGTTGCGTTTTATACTTTAGGCTGTAAGCTTAACTTTTCAGAAACCTCCACTATTGCCCGCAATTTCGAGGAGAGAGGATATCGAAAAGTCGAGTTTGATGCCAATCCGGACATCTTCATTATTAATACATGCTCAGTAACCGACAATGCGGACAAGAAATGCCGCAAAGTGGTGCAGGAAGCAATGAAGATTAACCCGAAGGGGTATGTGGCCATCCTCGGGTGCTACGCACAGCTTAAACCAAAGGAGATTGCGACCATTGATGGCGTGGATGCCGTATTTGGTGCTGCAGAAAAATTCCGCCTATTGGACATTTTGGATGAGAACTTCCAACCCAAGGTGGATCCATTTACCCAGGAAAAGAAAGCAGAAGTATACTATTCCGATATAGAGGATGCGTTGGATTATCATAACGCCTATTCCTTAAATGACCGCACCCGAACTTTCCTGAAAGTGCAGGACGGCTGCGATTACCCATGTACTTACTGCACTATTCCAATGGCCAGGGGAGCGAGCCGATCCGATACGATTGAGAATGTTGTGAAATCCGCCAAGGAGATTGTCGCAGCAGGCGTTAAGGAAATCGTTTTAACCGGAGTAAACACCGGAGATTTCGGTATCCGTAATGGACAGCGGGAAGATAAATTTGTGGATTTGGCGAAAGCCCTGGATAAAGTGGAAGGTATTGAGCGCATTCGTATTTCTTCTATCGAACCGAACTTATTGACAGACGAAATCATTGAGTTCACGGCACAGTCTGAGAAATTCGTCCCACATTTCCATATTCCTTTACAGTCCGGCTCACCGGAGATCCTGCGATTAATGAAGCGTCGCTATAAAAGAGACCTTTATGCGGACCGCGTCAAGAAGATTAAGGAACTGATGCCCCATTGTGGTATCGGGGTAGATGTGATCGTAGGCTTTCCCGGCGAAACAGAGGAACGCTTTCTGGAAACTTATAACTTCCTGAGCGAATTACCAATCTCCTACCTACACGTATTCCCCTATTCTGAGCGCCCGAATACCGAAGCGGTAGATATGGGAGAAGTGGTGCCGGTTAAGGAAAGAAGCAAACGCGCAAAAATGCTTCGTATCCTTTCTGAAAAGAAAAGAAGACAATTCTACCAGGAACATATTGATAAAAACTACACCGTATTATTTGAGGATGAAATCCATGAAGGTAAAATGCTTGGATTTACTGAAAACTATATACGTGTGGCAGCCAAATATGACCCAATGCTGATCAATGAACTGAAGCAGGTGAAGATGAAAAACATCAATGAACAGGGACAGATGGAGATTGATGAAATCGAAACCATATTCGAAAAACATTAACCCGGATTATCAATGCTTTAATCCTCGTTTAACTGAAAGGCGGGAAAAATGAAGAAATAGTTTTCTATTTTGAGTTTTTTCCAACGAAACAGATGAATGAGGAGAAAGCAAGCTTGTCCAAATTCGGGCTAATTCAAAGCTAAGACAACGATTTGTATTCATCTTACTATAAGCAACTTGCACTTGCCCGGTAAATTTAGCGGTAATAATTAGAGTTAATAAGCCAGTCCCAAAAATAAAAAAAAGGGAAAGCTTCAGAGGCATTCCCTTTTTTTTCACTTTTCAATAGAAACTCTCCGAAAATCACGAAGCAGAGAACCCACCCTTCAGCAAGTAAAGGATACATCTGGAGGAAGAACAAAAAAAAGACTGGTCAACACCAGCCTAAGATCACTAAAACACCTGCGACTAAATTCCGCCTTATTTTTTATAAAATTTCTTTCTTTGCTCCCCTACAATTAAATAGTATAAACCAGTCTCCGCCTGACTCATATCAATTTCCTTTCCGGCACCCCCCACAATAAAATTCCCATAAGCATCTTCCACCTCATAAGCCACCGCTTTATTCAGATACAGCTTAGTAGAAACGCGTTCCGGGTAAAAAGTAACAGGGTCCTGAAAATTTTCATAATCCACCACTTTAGAATAGAAAGTCTTTCCAACGGAGGCCAGAAATCGAATTCGATAGCGATTATTCCCTTCCTGATGCGTCACCGGCAACTGAAAAGATTCCCTATCCATATTATCCGATTGATGACTACCGGCTATAGTCCACTTCCCGTCCACCAGTCTTTGCAGGATAAAAGTTCCGTCAAGGCCATTTCCATCCACCGTCCATTTTATATTTTGCTCATTGGCCGATATTGCCAGGAAGGTAAATTTCACTTTAGGTCGCAATACTTGCGGATTAATTACCTTTGGAGGCAAAGCCCCATCATACGTAATGAGCACCTTAACGGAATCATCCACCTTTAACGTATTTAATGGAATAGTGTAGGCTGAGGAAGTGGGATGCGCTAAAACTTTGGTACCGTTCAAAAAAACTTCAGCTGTTGCAAAACCGCCATCCGGCAATTCGGGATTCTGCACATATAGGTCTCTCCCCTGATAAAGGCCACGAATAACCAATTCCCCGGCAACACCTAATGCCGGCAGAAAACACAGAAAAAAAATAAAGATACTATATGCTATTCGAAGACCCATAAAGTTTATTCGACTCCCGTCAGTCAGATGTTACAAATAAAATAGAAACAACGAAGGAAAATGACGCAAATTTCTCGGGATGTGACATCCCCAAATTCCGCTTTTTATTTCATTTTACACATCAAAACGACCAAAAAAGCCACGAAAACCATCATTTTTTTACGCAAACAGGCATTTTCTTACAAGAACCATCCCTTTTAACAGTCTTTCGTATCCACTTTTTATTCAAAACGAAGGGACTCAATTGGATCTAACTTAGAAGCTTTAGCCGCTGGCATATAACCTGAAATCACCCCCACCAAAACGGACACTACAAAGCCGAGGAACATCCACTCCACAGGAAAAACCAGGCCTTTAGCATCCACCGTACGCGCGACGACATTCCCAAAAATAAAACCCAGCAAAACGCCGGCAAATCCACCAATCAGACAAATGGTAATGGCCTCAATCAAAAATTGTTGTTTAATTTTGGCCGGAGTAGCCCCCAACGCCTTCCTCACTCCAATCTCACGGGTCCTTTCGGTTACCGACACCATCATGATATTCATCAAACCAATGGCCGCTCCCAAAATAGTAATAAAACCAATCCCTATAGCCCCAATCTTCAACTGACCCGAAATTTCATTCAGGCTTTCGGCGAGACTTTGATCTCTTTTGATTTCAAAACTATTCTCCTCCCCAGGACGGTCCTGGCGAATAGCACGCATAATTGGCGTAGCCCGACCTATTGAAGGCTCAATTTCCATGGCCGCCCCAAGCCCAACCTTCAGGTTATAATTTAACTGACTGCCCGCCGAAAGCATTCTTGCTTTTTCAATCGGAATCATAATCGCCCGATCCACTCCCTGATTATTATTCAAAGCCCCCTTGCTTTTTAACACCCCCACAATCCTGAAACTTGCCCCATAGGCAGTAATAAACTTTCCTACAGGGTTTATTCTTTGCCCTACCGGAAATAATTTGGAAGCAATAGCATCTCCCAGAATCACCACCGGCGCCCCGCTGCTTACTTCGTTAGGCGTCAGGTCACGACCATAAGCAAACTCCGCATCTTCCAGCGTCAAATAATTATGGTCAATCCCGACAATCCGAACATTTGGATTCGTTTTCTCCGAACCAAACTTAATTTCTGCATTCCAGCTTAAATAAGCCGACAAGGACATGGTTTCCTCTCCTTGAAATTTCTCCTGAAAACGCTGAAACTCGGCATACTTGATGGGTGGGAAAATTTTTCGGGCTTTACCACCTTCGTTGCCCCTTGAATTATTATTAATAGACCTCAGCGTATAGGTATTCGCACCTAATGAACTTAAATTCCCCTCAATACTTGCCTTCATGCCATCAATGGCAGTAATAATCCCTACCAAAGAGCTAATTCCAATAGCAATAATGGTTGCGGTCAGGGACGATCTTAACAGATTTCCTTTAATCGAGGTAAGGCCTTCTTTAAAATTTTCGAGGAATTGCATAGGTTTAAGGAAAATTACAACGTATTAAACGATAATAAGTACAATTTATTAGAGTTAAATAAAAATGTGAACAAAGTCCTGCTGTTTTCACTATTTATTATATAAGCGGTTATTATTCCAGACTATGAAATACCAACACTCCCGTCTCCTTCTCACTTTATTCCTAATACTGTTTAGTTTGCAGGCCAGGGCCATGTATTTATTACTACCCATGGATCAAAAGCAAACCAATCACCTAAAAGCTTATGGCATCGCTTATTGGATCTTGGATCAGGAACAGGAAATCTCCTGGTTACTGAACTATCGAGGGGGCAGCTTTATGGTAAAATACAGCCAGAAATTTGAGAATGAATGCGTCATTCGGGGCGTTTCCTATGAGGTGATCTCTGATGGACAATCCAACCAGATTGTGCAACAACTCGCCTCCCCCACCACCAACACCGACGTCATGAAACTGGAGAAGCCGCCTAAGATTGCCGTTTACACTCCAAAAAGCAAGCAACCCTGGGATGATGCCGTCACCCTGGTCTTAACTTATGCCGAGATCCCTTACGAGGTGATTTTCGATGATGAGGTCATGTACGGAGACCTCCCGAAATACGATTGGCTTCATTTGCATCATGAAGACTTCACCGGTCAGTATGGTAAGTTCTATCGCGCCTATCGTTATCAAGCATGGTACATTGAACAACAAAAGGAGTTTGAGGAATCTGCCAGGAAACACGGCTTCAACAAAGTATCAGAAATGAAATTAGCAGTGGTCAAACGTATTCAGGAATTTGTTTCCGGCGGGGGCTTCCTGTTTGCCATGTGTTCTGCCACTGACACCTTTGACATTGCACTTTCCGCTGATGGCGTTGACATTTGCGAATCCATGTATGACGGCGATCCGGCTGATCCGCATGCCCAGCAAAAACTGAATTATGAACCCTGCTTCGCCTTCACCGATTTTTCCATCAATCGAAATCCGATGGAGTATGAATTTTCCAATATTGATAATCAGGAAATGGAGCGAGGGCTTTCGGAATCCAATGATTATTTTTCCCTATTCGAATTTTCCGCCAAATGGGACCCGATCCCAACCATGCTGACTCAAAACCATGATCGTATTATCAAAGGTTTTATGGGGCAAACCACTGCCTATAAAAAGAAACTCATCAAATCTGATGTAGTCATTATGGGGGAAACCAAGTCCATCGATGAGGCGCGCTATGTGCATGGTGTCTTTGGAAAAGGCTTCTGGACTTTCTATGGCGGACACGATCCGGAGGATTATAAACACCTGGTGGGAGAAGAACCCACAGATCTGAATCTTCACCCCAACTCCCCGGGATACCGATTAATCCTCAATAATATCCTATTCCCGGCGGCCAAAAAGAAAAAAAGAAAAACCTAATGTAATTTAGAATGATTACAAAAAGCCCGACCCTAATTCTCGATAGGGTCGGGCTTTTTGGGCTTAACCCCCTCAGGCACCGCTGAAAGCTCCTTTTCCTCCGATCAGCGATCGATAGAAGTTTAGAAAGTATAGGGGAAATTTATCTGACAATCTGTCAGTTTTACCATCAATTTATTAATTTTGCTTACTGGATATTGAGGCATATTTATTGTAAAAGCCTCGATGGTAGATGAATAGATAAAAAATGAGCGAGATCATTAAAGAACTAAACATTCTTGACCAGGAGGAAACCGTCTCTCAAAAAGACGCAACCTGCGGGGTAAAGATTAGTGAGAATTCCCAAACGGGGAAAACCAAAAAAATGTACATCGAGAGCTATGGCTGTCAGATGAACTTTTCTGATTCTGAGATTGTCACTTCCATCATGACCGAAAATGGATATGACACTACGGATGATTACAAGGCAGCGGATGTTATCTTTTTGAACACTTGTTCGATTCGCGAGAAAGCGGAAGATACCGTACGTAAGCGCCTGGCAAATTTCAACGCCCTGAAGAAAAAACGCCCAGACACTATGGTAGGTGTATTGGGATGTATGGCAGAGCGCCTGAAGTCCAAGCTTTTGGAAGAGGAAAAAATTGTAGACTTGGTCGTTGGCCCTGATGCCTACCGCGATCTTCCGGGATTAGTAGGCAAGGTAGAGGACGGACAAAAAGCGGTTAATACCATTTTGTCAAAAGAAGAGACTTATGCCGATGTAACGCCTGTGCGTTTGAACAGCAACGGCATCTCCGCTTTCATCTCCATTATGCGTGGATGTGACAATATGTGTTCTTTCTGTATTGTACCTTTCACCCGTGGACGTGAGCGCAGCCGTGACCCGAAATCCATTGTAGCCGAGGCACAGGACCTTTTCAACAAAGGATACCGCGAGGTGACCTTATTAGGACAAAATGTGGATTCCTACAAATGGGCGGATGATTTTGAGTCCAACACCAAAAAAGAAATTAACAAATCCAATGCGGAGGACATCGTGAACTTCGCGAATCTTTTGGAGTTAGTCGCCAAGGTTTCTCCGGAATTGCGTGTACGTTTCTCTACCTCTCACCCTAAAGACATTACGGATGAGGTATTGCACACCATGGCCAAACACGAAAACATCTGTAATTACATTCACCTTCCGGCGCAGTCCGGCAACAGCCGTGTGTTGGAGATGATGAACCGTACTTACGACCGCGAATGGTACATTAATCGCGTAGATGCTATCCGTCGCATCATCGGTGACGAATGTGGAATTTCTTCTGATTTTATCACCGGTTTCTGTACCGAAACAGAGGAAGAGCATCAGGACACTTTAAGCCTGATGGAGTATGTACAATATGATTACTCCTATATGTTCTTCTATTCTGAGCGCCCGGGAACTTTGGCGCACAAAAAATATGAAGATGACATTCCATTGGAGGTAAAGAAGCGAAGACTAGAAGAGGTAATCGCCATTCAGAATCGCTCTTCTCTGGAAAGAAATAAAAAATCAATCGGAAAGACTTATAAAGTTTTGATTGATAAGGTTTCCAAGCGTGACGAAAACCAATTGAGTGGAAGGAACTCTGCCAATAAGGTGATTGTCTTCGACAAAAAAGACCTTAAGATCGGTCAGTACGCCCATGTCAAGGTAACCGACTGCACGCAGGGAACACTGATTGGCGAAGCGGTAGACGCATAAACCTGTATAATAAAAGGGAATGAAGCTTTACCGCCACATTCCCTTTTACTTTTTTATTCCAACATTTTTTAATCGATCGTTTAAAACTAGCTCAAAGACACTATGTCCATATTTTCTGAAGAAGAAGTTCAAAGCATCAAACAAAGATTCGGCATTGTTGGGAATTCCAATTTATTGAATCATGCCATACAGGTGGCGATGCAGGTAGCCCCAACGGATATGTCCGTACTCATTACCGGAGAAAGTGGTAGCGGTAAGGAATCTTTTTCCAAGATCATCCACCACCTTTCGGCCAGGAAGCACGGACAATTTATCGCCGTGAATACAGGGGCCATTCCGGAGGGAACTATCGACTCAGAATTATTCGGACATGAAAAAGGCTCCTTTACAGGTGCCAGCGAAGCTCGTAAAGGCTATTTCGAAGTAACCGATGGCGGAACCATTTTTCTGGATGAGATTGGAGAAATGCCACTGGGCACTCAGGCCCGCCTGTTGCGTGTCCTGGAAAATGGCGAATTTATCCGCGTAGGTTCTTCTAAAGTTCAAAAAACCAACGTTCGCGTAGTGGCGGCCACCAATGTAAACCTGGTCAAGGCCGTTGAAAAGGGCGATTTTCGTGAAGATTTATACTACCGACTGAATACGGTGCCCATCTTTGTCCCTCCATTAAGAGAAAGAGGGCGTGACAGCCTGCTTTTGTTCCGGAAATTTGCCGCTGATTTTTCCGACAAATACCATATGACACCGGTTTCCCTGGATCCATCAGCTCAGGAAGTATTGCTAAAATACCGCTTTCCCGGTAACATCCGCCAACTAAGAAATATGGTGGAACAGGTTTCTGTATTGGAGATGAACCGCAAGATTGATGCGGAAACCCTGAAAAAATACATTCCAAAGGAGGCTCCGAACCTGCCATCGGTGATCCGCCATAACAATGAACCGGAAAACGAGCGCACCAGCTTTGATAATATGTCGGAGCGCGACCTGCTGTACAAGGTATTGTTTGAAATGCGCCGAGACATGACTGAAATGAAAGGTATGATCATGGAGCTGATGAGAGGCAAAGGTAGTGCGACACCATCCACCGCCCCGGCAGCCAGCACATCCAGCAACCTGCCCATGCTGGGAACGGGCTACCCCTCATCCCCTAGCCCCTCTAACTACAATGCGGAGCCAAGCTCCGGCTATTCAAACAAAGTAGAGCCGGAAGAACATAGCTCCCTGCTTTATTCTGAGGAGGAAGACGAAATCGACACCTATGATTTAACCACCGTAGAAGACATTTCTCATGAAACCGAGCCGGATGAGTCTTTGAGCATCGAAAAAACAGAAAAAGACCTCATTATCAAGGCCTTAAGGAAAAACAACAACAAAAGACGGTATGCGGCACAGGATTTGGGTATATCAGAGCGAACACTTTACCGAAAAATCAAACAGTACGAAATCGACCAATAAAGTCTGAATATCAAGCTTTTTGATTATTTTTACGCCCCGAAAGAATTAGCAACAACGTAAATGAATAAGTTTAAATTATATATTGGCAATCTACTATTTATTGCCGCTTCCACCTTTTTGTTTTCCGGTTGTGGGTTTTACTCCTTCACCGGAGCTTCCATCGATTACTCCAAAGTAAGAACCATTTCTATTGGTACTTTTTACGATGAATCAAATGCCGGTCCGGCAAACTTATCTCAGGACTTCACCAATGCTATCCGGGACTACTTTCAACAAAACACCTCCCTGGCACTAGTGGACGAAGAAGGTGATTTACAAATTGAAGGCATCATAACCGGCTATAGATTTTCACCACAAGCTCCTCAGTCTGGAGGTAATCAAAATATTGATGGCGCTGATGCAGCCGGAGTGGAACGTTTAACGATTACCGTTAAAGCAGACTACATTAATAACAGCGATGACACTTTCGATTTTGAGAATAAATCTTTCTCTTTCTTTGATGATTATGACCCTAATTCACAGGACAGATCTTCGGCAGAGCAAAACTTAATTCCAGTCATCACAGATCAAATTATTCTGGACATCTTTAATGCCACTGTGGCCAACTGGTAATTAATTGGATTTAATCTGTTAAAAATTGTCTTGCTTGGCACTTTTTTTCCGTTTATATTTTCCTTTCACTAATCAATAAATTGTGGAACCTTCGACTTTTCATCACATGCTTTTTAACCTTGAAAAGGTTACCTTGTCGGAAATCACTGACCTGCAGGATTTAAGTGAACAACACCCCTATTGTTCGCTATACAAAATCTTAATGGCCAAGATTGCAAAGGAGAATGATGGGTTAGATTACAGAGAAATGCTGGCAAGTGCTGCCCTGCGTTCCCCTAATCGAAAACATCTAAAATCAGTGCTGGAAACCCAAAACCTTAAGCAATTTTTCTCTTTGACCCTTTCGGATGAAACAACCTCAGGGAAATATCTTATCCCACAGCATAAATTATTAGAAGAGGACAATTTTGTATCATCAGAAAGTGGAATAAAAAATAATAATACACTAAATTTGCCCTCCGCATCGGAAGTAGCAGAGCCCAAAATGGAAGGATTTACCGCAGCGTGTAGTCCCGAAATTGAAGCGGAAGCTAATTTAGCGGAGCAAATCCACGCCTCTTTAGAAGAATATTTACGAGTAAAGACGGAATACGAAGATCAGCAGGATGATGAGCAGGCTTTTCCCGATGCAGAGGAGAAATCGATTACCGAAGAAGAAAATAAGCAGGTGGATAACACTTATATGACAGATCGAGAGCATCTGCTCAAAGAGCAAAGTGACCTGATTGACCGTTTCATTGCGGATTGTCCGAGCGTTAGCCGCCCTCTGGAGGCGGAGCGTGAAAGCACCAAAGCAGTGGACTTGTCCAATCAAAGTACTAAGATGAGTTCAGAACTGTATACAGAAAATTTGGCAAAGATAATGGAGCGTCAAGGGAATTTCTCAGAGGCAGTAAAGATTTACGAGGCCCTGATTTGGAAATTTCCCGAGAAAAAAGCTTACTTTGTGAATTGCATTGAAAAACTACAAAATCAAAAATAATAAATGTTTACTGTTTTAATTGGAGTGATCATCGTTGCAGCAATTTTGCTGGTTGTGGTTGTCTTAGCGCAAAACCCAAAAGGAGGAGGATTATCTTCTCAGTTTGGTGGATCAAGCACCTCTCAAATTATGGGAGTTAAGAAAACTACTGATTTTTTGGAGAAAGTCACTTGGGGTCTAGCGATTGCTATTGTAGTCCTTACACTTTCCACTAACTTTTTTATCGAAGAACAAAGAGGGGCAGGTGTAAACACTTTCAACAGTCCTAACCTGGAGAAAGCCGGACAGAGCGCTACGCTACCAAACCTTGGTGGTGAGGCATCGGATGCAACCATCGAAGGCGAAACCTTAGAGACTGCCCCAGCAACTGATTCTGCAGAATAAGTTAATAAGATATTGATATAAAAAGCCGCTTCATTTTTGGAGCGGCTTTTTTGTGTTTCATGGTCAGATATGACAAAATTTCGGCTACAGAATGACAGCCCAAGACTGGCCTGACAGTCCATAAAAAACCTGCCTGACGTCATTTTAAGCCAATTTGTCACAAAGATCCTGATTTTCTCGATTGGCACACTCTATGATGATATCAGGCAGAAAGATTTTAACTTAAAAACATAAAAACAGCAATGTCTAACGTAAACATCCAACCGCTTGCGGATCGTGTACTAGTTGAGGCTGCAGCAGCTGAGACTACGACTGCATCAGGAATCATTATCCCTGACACCGCTACAGAAAAGCCTTCTCAAGGTAAAATCGTAGCTGTAGGTCCAGGTAAAAAAGATGAGCCATTAACGGTAAAAGTTGGCGACACTGTACTTTATGGAAAGTACGCAGGTACAGAGATTACCTTTGAAGGTAAGACTTACTTGATCATGCGCGAAGCAGATATCTTCGCAATTATTTAATCTGTTTTTTTGATTGATTTAAAACCATTGAACCATGGCTAAAGATATTTTATTCCACGGCGAAGCACGTGAGAAACTAAAGAAAGGTGTTTCAGTAATTGCTGAAGCGGTAAAAGTTACTTTGGGTCCTAAAGGCCGTAACGTAATCTTGGACAAAAAATTCGGTGCCCCAGCCGTAACCAAAGATGGTGTTTCCGTAGCAAAAGAAATTGAGCTAGAGGATTCGGTAGAAAACATGGCAGCACAGCTGGTAAAAGAAGTAGCTTCTAAAACTGCTGACATGGCTGGTGACGGTACGACTACTGCTACTGTATTGACACAAGCGATCTTCGAAGCAGGTATCAAAAACGTAGCTGCCGGCGCTAACCCAATGGACATCAAGCGTGGAATTGACAAAGCAGTTGCTTTGATCATTGAAGATTTGAAGAAAACTTCCAAGGCCATCACTTCAAACGAAGAGGTTGCGCAGGTAGGTACTATCTCTGCTAATAACGACTTCGAGATCGGTAAAATGATCGCAGAAGCGATGGAGAAAGTAGGCAAAGACGGTGTGATCACTGTTGAAGAAGCAAAAGGTACTGAAACCGAGGTAAAAACTGTGGAAGGTATGCAGTTTGATCGTGGTTATTTGTCTCCATACTTTGTGACCAACACAGAGAAAATGGAAGCAGAAATGGAATCTCCATACATCCTGATCTACGACAAGAAAATCAGCAACATGAAAGAATTGTTGCCAGTATTGGAAGCAGTAGTTCAAACTGGAAAGCCATTGGTAATCGTTGCCGAGGACATCGAAGGAGAAGCATTGGCTACGCTAGTAGTAAACAAAATGCGTGGATCTTTGAAAATTGCCGCAGTTAAAGCGCCAGGTTTCGGTGATCGTCGTAAAGCAATGTTGGAAGACATCGCTATTTTGACTGGTGGTACAGTAATCTCTGAGGAGCGTGGATTCAAATTGGATGCAGCGACTATCGACATGCTGGGAACTGCTGAAAAAGTGAACATTGATAAGGACAACACGGTGATCGTGAACGGCGCAGGCGACTCTGAGGCGATTAAAGCACGTGTAAATGAAATCAAGGTTCAGATTGAGAACACTACTTCTGAGTACGATAAAGAAAAACTACAAGAGCGTTTAGCGAAATTGGCTGGCGGTGTAGCGATTCTTTACATTGGCGCTGCTACTGAAGTAGAGATGAAAGAGAAGAAAGACCGTGTAGATGATGCGCTTCACGCAACTCGCGCAGCTGTTCAGGAAGGTATCGTTCCTGGTGGTGGTGTTGCTTTGATCCGTGCATCCTCTGTATTGGATGGTGTTGAAGGCGCTAATGAAGACCAAACAACCGGTATCAATATCGTTCGCACAGCTATTGAAGCTCCATTACGCACGATTGTGGCTAACTCTGGTGGTGAAGGTTCTGTAGTTGTTCAGAAAATCCGCGAGGGTGAAGGTGACTTCGGGTACAACGCACGCGACGACAAATACGAGGCTATGGTAGCAGCAGGTATCATCGACCCAACGAAAGTTACTCGCTTGGCGCTAGAGAATGCAGCCTCAATTGCTTCTCTATTGTTGACTACCGAGTGTGTGGTTGCCGATCAACCTGAGGAAGCTGGTGCAGCTCCTGCTATGCCTCCAATGGGCGGCGGAATGCCAGGCATGATGTAAGATCATTTTTAGGGACAACCCTTTATAAATAAAAAATAAAAGGCTGACATTAGCGTCAGCCTTTTTTTATACTTAATATTAATTGGAATCATATATCATACTATACAGCAACCCGAGGTAAACCCCTGAATATCAAGTCAAATAGGATGGGTTTTTAATTCAAAAATTCGACCAAGCCTCCAATACGCTCACCCGCTGCATCTTTTGAAAAAACTTAATAACAGCGCAATACCCCTTCTTTTTCCATCTTGAAGCCAAATGAGAATATAAAATTAATTGGTTTTCAGCCCCTGGAAAGACCTTAACAGACCTGACTACCTTTGCCTGACCTTATTATTTTGCTCCAGTAGCAAAGTTGAAATCGCCAAGTCCGCTATCGCGAACGAAGACCTACTCGAACTAATCACAACCAGCCCCACCCACCGAACTAAAACACTTATTTAAAGTAAAATACCTAAATCCAGATAGCCCATATTTTGATAAGCTGGCCCTTACCTCATTCCTCTGCCAGATTGAATTAACCTAGACAATAGAGAAATACTACTGTTTTTTACTGACTTGT
This sequence comes from Persicobacter diffluens, assembly GCF_036244895.1. Taxonomy (NCBI): domain Bacteria; kingdom Pseudomonadati; phylum Bacteroidota; class Cytophagia; order Cytophagales; family Persicobacteraceae; genus Persicobacter; species Persicobacter diffluens. The sequence goes on along the minus strand of NZ_BQKE01000001.1, from coordinate 1,249,963 downwards.
AGCTAAACAAGGACTTGATCCTGATTGATTCAGACTAAATCAACAAAAAGAACTATATATTAATAAAACCGTATAAAATTAAATATAACGAATAAGGTCACTTGATTTATGAATAAGCTCCCCCAAAATTTATTCAGCAAAGGCTTCATTGATGATAGGACACAGGCCGTTTATCCTTTGGATATGACAACTGTAAATTGGCTTAGAGCTCACATTGCGCAACATTGGACCAAAAGCCTCCCCACAGACACGCCCATTGACATCTCCCAAATTAGTGGCGAAATCACCAAAATAAGCGCTAAACCGATCAGTAAAGGAGAAATAATGGCAGCTTTTATACTAGAAGGCTTCGAGTACAAACGCATTAAAACCAGCAAAAACGTACTCTTTAAAGCCCAATTAATCGCCTGACACAACACAACTCAATACCCACATTTTATAACAAATTCAATATCCTTCCCCACCCGACCACTAAGTGTATCAATAAAAAAACTGCTGAAAATCATTAAAAATCACTCAAAAAACCACTTTTCGCAAACGGTTGCAACACCACACCTCCCGCCGCTCAATTGGTAATATTATTACGAATTTCGTTTTTTGACTATCCAACAAAATCAAATTTTCCATTGAGTTTACCCTCATAAATTCTATTCCAAACTTTTTATCCCTTCTTAATAAAAGACAAAAGAACATAAGCAGGAAGTTTTCATGTTTACTCATAGCATATTTTACAAACTAACTAAGCATGAAAAACTACCTGGACCAATTTATTGACCCTGTCCTCTCCTCTTTTGGCACTGTGGTTCCATCAGCAGTGGGAGCCATTATCGTCCTGATCGTAGGACTATTAATTGCTAAAGGATTAAAAAACCTAACCAGTAAACTCTTAAGCAAAGCCAAACTGGATAAATGGATTAACGAAAGAACCGGAAGTGAATCCTTCCACTTAGAAAGCAGCATCTCAAAAATTATCTACTATTTGGCGGTAGTTTATGTTCTCCTACTCGTTCTTGACATGATGGGCGTAAGAGGCGTTTTACTACCCCTACAGGCGATGCTGAATGAATTCCTCATTTTCTTACCCAGACTACTCGCTGCTTTCGTTATTGGCTTCGCAGGCTATGTATTGGCCAATATTGCTTCAGAAGCCACCGGACTAATCTCCAGCAGCATCGATTCCCTTTCTGGCAGATTAGGCATAACACTCAATTTTGATTTCACAAAACTGATCAAACAAGTGGTTTTCTTGGTGGTCTTTATCCCTATCCTGATCATATCGCTTGATAGTTTGAAAATGAAAGTAATCTCGGACCCTGCCACCGAAGCGCTATCCACCCTGCTTAACGCCATCCCCAATATTATCGCAGCGGCCTTAATTTTAGCTCTTTTCCTTATCGGAGGACGTTACATAGCAAAAATCATAGAAAGCCTACTTCTGAACCTAAAGCTGGATGAGCTCATCAAAAAAATCACCATTTTCCAATGGTTTTCAGACAAGAAGTCCATCTCTAAGCTATTGGGACAACTTGTATTTTTCTTTATCGCCTTTTCCGGTATCATTACCGCAATCGAAAAGCTTGAGTTCATTCAATTAGCCATTATCCTTGGCGACCTCCTTATTCTTTCCGGTCATATTTTCTTCGGACTTATGATTCTGGCCATTGGAAGCTGGATGGCATCACTCGCCTACAAAGTGCTAAGCAAAAATCAAGAAAATGCATTTTTAGCCGCCATCGCCCGGGCAGGAATAATAGGTCTCTTCGTCGCGATTTCCTTAAGACAAATGGGCATCGCTGACGAGATTGTCAATCTGGCATTCGGCCTCACCTTAGGCGCTATCGCGGTGGCATTCGCACTATCATTCGGCCTGGGAGGACGGGAAGCCGCAGGAAAACAAATGGAACACTGGCTCTCCAAATTCAGAAAAGAAAAATAGCATTTAAAAAATAAGGCCCTGATTCAGGGCCTTTTATATCTTTTTGAAACTACAAGTCAAATGGTCTTTGAAGCAAATCATCCACCCCCCTCAACTCCACCGGGAACTCAAACATATTCTTAAAGTCTTCCCCCGTATCTTCCATATCCTCATCCTCCTCATCATAATACCAAACCAAGGTCACATCAGTAGCGTCCTGATGGACAACTTCAAGCATTTTCAGCATATCCACGAAGCACTTACTTGAGCTGGTATTCATATATTCCAATTGAAAAATGACGCGGGTAGTGGGTGCCGGATTCTCAAGATACTCCTTTAACCAATCCGTAACCTTGGTAAAAAAGGCACGGGCATCCTCAGGTATGGACCTCCCCACAAATCTCATTAAGCCTGTGGAAGACTCTAAATAAATTTCCGGTGTGCGCCTGTCTGCTCCTAAATAAAATCTTTCTCCGTAACCCGTAACTACAAATTGGTAATACTTAGCCCATCAAAGGTAAGATGCTTACTTGGGACTTCCACAAAGAAATAGAAATTTAAATGAATAACAAAACAATTATCACATTCAAACCCGCCGAAAAACAGCCCCAAACACAACCTGAAATAAAATGTAATTATTTTAAAATAAACCCAAAACAAGGGTCATGTTTTGAAAATTTAACAATGAAAAATATCACGCATATTTTATTTGAAACTTGATTTAAATCATAAAATTAACTTAGTTTCGAGACTACATTTATTATGTAACAAAACACGACGCTTTTTTAACTTTTTTTATTATGCAAGAATTCGGTATTAAATCTCGAAATGGTTTTGATGCTTACGACTTCAAACCAACTGTAGTAAAGTGGAACTTGGGACCCGCTGAATGTACAGAAGAAATCCTTTCAAGAGGCGAAGGCGTCTTGACTGACCGAGGGTCAGTGATGGTTGACACCGGCAAATTCACCGGACGATCACCAAAGGACAAGTACACAGTAGAGGATCCAAACACCAAGGATTCTGTATGGTGGGGGAAAATCAACCAACCCATTTCTCAGGAAAAATTCGACTATCTGAAAAAGGTTTTGATCGAGTCTTTCGAAGGCGAGACCCTTTATGTGCGCGACATGTATGCTGGCGCAGATCCAAACTACCGCCTGAATGTTCGTTCGTATAACACGTTGGCATGGCAACATATGTTCAACTATAATATGTTTATTCGTCCATCGGAAGAAGAATTAGAAAACTTTGAGGCCAACTGGACCATTATCTGCAATCCGAATTTTGAAGCAGAAAATTACCAGGAGTTAGGCATGAATGGTAAAAACTTCGCGATTGTTAACATGACCACCCGGGAGTTAATTATCGGCGGAACTGCCTATGCCGGAGAAATGAAGAAAGGCATCTTCTCGGTTTTGAACTATGTTCTTCCACACGATCACGACGTATTGTCGATGCACTGCTCTGCAAACGAAGGTAAAGATGGAGATGTGGCCATCTTCTTTGGTTTGTCCGGCACCGGTAAAACCACCCTATCCGCAGACCCTAATCGTGCTTTAATAGGCGATGACGAACATGGTTGGACCGAAAATACCGTCTTCAACTTTGAAGGAGGATGCTACGCCAAATCCGTAGATTTATCAGAAGAAAAAGAGCCAGATATCTGGAGAGCAATTCGCTTCGGTGCGATCGAAGAGAACACCCGATTCTTTGACAGATCCCGCAAAATTGATTATGAAAATACAGAGGTCACCGAAAATATTCGCGTTTCCTATCCTTTGCATTTTATTGATAATGCCAAAGCGCCCTCCATTGGCGCAATCCCTAAAAATATTTTCTTCCTGACCTTTGATGCCTTTGGGGTAATCCCCCCAATTTCACGATTATCGAAAGGGCAGGCGATGTTCCATTTTATTTCAGGATACACTTCAAAGGTTGCCGGCACAGAGATGGGCATCACAGAGCCAACCCCAACATTCTCCGCATGCTTTGGCGCTGCTTTCCTCCCTCTACACCCTGCCAAATACGCAGAGTTGTTGGGTAAAAAAATGGATGAGCAGGAGGTCAACGTCTGGATGATCAACACAGGCTTAAACGGATCCGGCTCTCGCATGAAGCTCAGAGAGACCCGTGCTATGATTACTGCTGCTTTGGAAGGCAAACTTGACAACGTTCGTTTTGAGCAGCATGAAGAATTTGGCTTTGAATTCCCAACTGCTTGCGAAGGAGTAGCACCAGAGGTTTTGAACCCACGCGCTACCTGGACTGATGCCATTAAATATCAGGAAGAATGCAACAAGTTAGTGGACTTGTTCAACAAAAACTTCGAGAAATATACCGCAGGTTGCTCCGCAGAAATTCTGGCGGGAGCACCTAAAAAAGGCTAAACAATAAACAATACCACTCAAAAGTCAGCTTCTTACGAGGCTGGCTTTTTTTATGCCTCAGGAAAAGACATCATTTCTATTCAATTTCCAGTCGAAAATGTTAATTTTAAGTCATTGGAACATCTTAGTTTTTGGTTTTTTTACCCCATGACGTTCATGCGATTGTATTATTCTATTATTCTGACCTTTACATTTTTCATCCCCTCTATTTGCCTGGCTCAGGAAGAAGCCAGACTCGTTGGGCAAAACAATGCAGAAGGTAAACCGGAAGGGGTTTGGTACTTTATTTCAGACAAAGGAGATTCCCTTATAGCCGGAATTTACAAAAACGGGCAAAAGGAAGGTGTTTGGAATCAGTACACCGATAATGGCCGATTATACGCCAAATCCACTTATAAATCCGGAATGAAAAATGGAGCAGAGAGGAAGATTTATGCCAGTGGGAAAATTTTCTCTGAAGCCGTTTACACCAACGATAAACTCTCCGGCCTTTATAATTTGTATTATGAAAACGGAAACATTAAGCAATCCGGCTCCTATAACAGCGGCTTGAAAAATGGTGAATGGACCAACTTTTCTGAATCTGGCAGAAAGTCACAAACCATCACCTATGTGAATGGAGAAGTGGAGGGTGCCGTGATTACCTACAACGCCTGGGGAAATATCAAAACAAAAACACAATACAAGGGAAGCCTGCAGGATGGCGAATTTTTAGAATATGATGACATGGGCAATGTTATTACTAAAGGGCAGTTCATCAAAGGAAAAGAGACCGGCACGTGGAAGTACTCCTACCCTTATTCCCTAGCAAAATATAAAGAAGAAACCTTTGTCAACGGGTTGATTGAAGGCATTCAGATCACCTATTTTGAAAATGGTCGAAAAGAATCTGAATTCAATTATCAGCGGGACACGGTTCAAGGCCGGGCATTGATTTTCTACCCCAATGGTAACCTCTATAAGAACATTCAATTCAAAGATGGCTTAGAACATGGAGATTATGCGGAGTACTATGAGAATAAACTCATGAGTGCCCGGGGAAAGTATGAAGAAGGTTTAAAAACAGGCACCTGGGAATTTTTCCATGAAAACGGACAAAACTCTGAGGTGGGGGAATACAAAGACGATGAGAAAAGTGGCCTTTGGAAAACCTTTTATGAAAATGGATCTCTCCGTTCGGAAGGTCATTTTGTTTTTGGCGAGAAAGGAGGACAGTGGTTCTATTATCATGAAAATAAACAACTGGCCTATCTGGGCACTTACAAAAATAACAAAGAAGAAGGCCTTTGGGGCTATTTCTACCCCAACGGGAAATTACAACAAGAGCTCACCTTCTCCAATGGTCGACTTCAATCCGTTACAGACCCTATTTCCCCTAAAGGGAAAATTTTGAATAAAGGCTCCTTCAAAGAGGGCACCGGAAGCCTGATCACCTACGATGAGGATGGAAAGAAAACCATGGAGGAATACTATGAGAATGGCTTGAAGCAGGGCAAAAGCAAATTATTTTTTCCAAACGGGAAGGTAAAAGCAGAAGGTGAATTTGTGAATGGCAAAAAGGAAGGGCTCTGGCTTTATTTTCATAAAAATGGTCGGGTTTCCAGCAACGGGAAATATAGAGAGGATAAGCCTAGCGGAAAATGGAGATATTACGACAAGTACGGCACCCTCATTGACGAGAAAAACTTCGAAGATAATGATTCTATTTAAAAGAATGGACGTTTGATGTTTTTTTAACTCATTTAACCATTTTTAACGCATAAATGAAATTGAATATTTGGAGCTTTCGGTAAGCTCTCCATATATTTAGGATGGATTTCACAGATAATTAGTTAAAATCACTATGAAAAGAACTTTTTTAGCAATCGTTTGTGCCATGGCAATGGCATTTACTGCTAATGCGCAGGATTTTGCAGAATTGAAAAATGAAGGTAACAAAGCAATGGCCGCTAAGGACTATACTACTGCTTTGGATAACTATAAAAAGGCAATTGAAGTAATGCCGGAAGAGGTAGATGCTACGGTTTATTTCAATGCTGGTTACTCCTGCTACAAAAATAAGCAGTATGCAGAGGCAGTACCATTTTTCGATCAGGCTATTGAGAACAACTACAAAGCGTGTAACTCTTGGGACTTGAAAGTGGCTTCTTTGAAAAAAGCGAAGAAAAATGAAGAGATGTTTGCCGCTTGTGAAAAAGGATTGGAGTCTTGCCCAAAAAGTAAGACGATGACCAGAACTTTGTCTAGCAAGTATTACAAAGAAGGTGCTGCTATCGTAAAGAAAGCCAACACTATGCAAGCTGATCCAGCGAAAATCGAGCAGGCAAAAGAAGAAGCGAAAAAGGCGGTTCCATTGTTAGAGAAAGCTTTGGAGATTGATCCTAACAACTCAAATGCAAAGCAATTGATGGCTTCTGTTGAGGCGATGATTAATACTCCGGCTGCTGAATAATATTTAAAGGCACAATTAAAAAGGCCCGAAGGTTAACCTTCGGGCCTTTTTTTTGACCATATCTCTTCAACGGGTATCTTCATTGACTATCCCTCCGTCAACAATGTCTCTTTATACTTGGGATGATATAGCGTAATACCTTTGGCCCTAAACCTAAATCTGATCTCAAATTTTTTTTCCAAACCTGATTTCGGATGCGTATTCCAAAGCATGACCGTCTGACCGCTGAACATATGCTCTACAATTTCCATGAAACGGTAATCATCCAAAGCATCTACAAAACACTCCTCTGCATGAAATAAATCCATGGTCAGCTTAAATACCCTACAGGCCGAGAAAGGCTTCAAAATCTCCACTGATTGACGCATTAATGCATCCCAACTATCTGCTTTTACTACTAATTGCATGATTTCTAATTATGACCGCAAATTAGCTAAAAACAGGAATATGGCCAACAAGCTATAATTTATTCAAAGCGGTTAACAAAGAATGGAGATCGGACTTTAAATAATTATACCCATTCCAGATCCAGATGAAGCTCAACAGTCAAAAGCTTAAAAGTATCGCCAGAAGAGCAATTAACACACATGAGCTGGGCAATTTCCTTGCTCCACTCACCTCTTTAAAAGCCTTTCCCATTATTTACTCTTCCCCGAAAGAGTTTAAACAAATCATCCCGACATACACCTTAAATCCGGTGGTACCTGTCGCTACTTTCCAATATTACCGACAGGATTATAAAGTACAACACGAGCCCGTAATCATCTCAAATGATGGCCTTCATGTCGTAAAAGACGGGCTTCTGTTCTCCGATAATTTATTCGAAAATATATTAATTAAAGAGGGTAAAATCATCCAACCACTCTCCATGATCCATCAAATTGGTCACCAGGCCAACCATGATCCGGAGCAATACTTTCTACCCAGGATGGAATCGACCAGCCACCTTGCAGGCAGAGTATTCAATTTGTTAGCAGGAGGAGGCAAAAACAATTACTTTCACTGGATGGTCGATGCACTGGCAAAAACAGCCTTGCTCATCAAAAGCGGAGATTTCGAAACAATAGATTGGTTTTTAGTCTCGGCTCATGAACTCCCCTTTCAAAAACAATCCTTAGCGCTAATAGGCATTCCGCCCTCAAAAATTAAGGTCATGAAAGAAAACACTTTTCTTTCCTTTGACGAGCTTTGGTGCGCTTCCAGCAGCCGTCATAATGGATGGTACAAACCATGGACTCAGGAATTTTTCAATGACATTAAGACTCCAATTACGTACAGCCCGGAAAAAATTTATATCAGCAGAAGGGATACCACTCAAAGAAAAGTCATAAATGAAGACGAAATCATACCCATTTTAGAAGATATGGGGTTTGCCATTTTGGATTTAGGAAATTACACGCTTGGTGAACAGATCAATCTTTTCAGAAATGCCAAATCCATCATTGCACCACATGGCGCAGCCTTGACCAACCTGTTTTACTGTAAAAAAGGCACGAGGGTCCTAGAGATATTCCCGGAGGAATACACAAGCCCGTTGTATTATGAATTATGCCTGAGAAAAGAAATGAACTATCGGATGCTGATATGCCCAAGTGTAAATAACAGCCACCGTGACGGAAAACTATCTTCCGCCAAAAAGGCGCATATCAAAATCAACCTGGATGAGTTTAAAAAAATTACCGCAAGCTTTTTTACTTAACATCAGGATCCTTTTGGCCGGATTCAATTTGCTTTGCTAACTCCTTAAAGCCCTCCAACACATCCTCTAACAGGTCTTCCTTTACCGGTTTCTTCAATTTCTTCAACTCATTAAGTTGCTGTTCTACATCTTCTTGGATCAAGAGATTCAATTTAGGTGTGTCTTTTAATTCCCTCATATTCTTTTCAATTTCTTATCTATGTACAAAGAATATACCCTGGTAATATGATTAAGTGTATTTACAAAATAACAGGATGAATTAAAAAAAAACCGGACAAGAATTAGAAAATATCAGGTAATATGATGACAAAAAACGGATAAATTAACACTATTCTTACACCAAGTCCCCCCTAGCAATTTCAGGATGCAGCCTTTTTCACCAGTTCGTTGTTCCACCAATCAGAATTATTTCTGAGACCAGCCACATCTACCGATTCCCCTATTTCCGGTACCCGGATAAAAAAGGAATACTGATCTGCCGCAGAATACAAAGCTTTAATGGGCGCATCCCAGGGATGCAAAGCCAGATCAAATGTAGCCCAGTGCACAGGAATCATTGTTTTCACACCAAGGACCGCATTAGCCTCCAAAGCCTGAGAAGGCAAAATGTGCGCATCTTCCCATAATGTATTATAGGCTCCAACCTGGAAAATACTGATATCAAAAGCGCCAAATTGTGCTACTATATCCGCAAACTCAGGCATATCGGCCGTATCTCCACTATAGAAAACTTTATACTTTTCCCCGATTAATGACCAAGAGGACCACAATGTACTGTTTTGATCAAAAAGCCCACGTCCTGAGGAGTGACGAGCCGGCGTACAAACCATTTTCACAGATCCAAATTGCACAGCATCCCACCAGTCATACTCATGAATACGCTCCTCAGGAACGCCCCAGGCCCTGAAATGCTTCCCAACTTCCAGTGGCATATAAAAATGAACCTGACTTCCTTGAGCCAGGGCCTGAATGGTAGGTTTATCCAGGTGGTCATAATGGTCATGAGAAATCACAACCCCATTTAAAGCGGGCAGATCCGTCACCGAAATAGGCGATTCATGCATCCGTTTTGGACCCGCAAACGAAAGCATCGAAGCCCGATCACCCAACACAGGATCGAACAACAAACGGTTCCCCTCTATCTCCAGCAAAAAAGAAGAATGACCCAACCAAGTATAAGAAAAGTCCGCTGGTATGCTATCAAAATCTCCCGCTTTTAGTTCATGCACCGGAATTTCTATTTTGGGCAATCGATCTTGCGCATCGGCATCCCAGTAAGCTTTGAGCATGGGCCAATATTCATAATCGGAATATGCCTTTGTTGGGCTGAGATTAACAAACTGATCTCCATTAAAATGTACTGATGCTATTTCATTCTCCACCGCTGTCATCCGGTGATAGCCCACGCCACTGATTGTAAAAATCATAAGCAAGGCCCCTATTTTTATTAAGTCCATATAAATTACATTAACAGACCTAACAAACGAAGATCAAATGAAAAAGTTTTCATTTATTACGCTTTTATGGCATCCCATAATAAACCAAAAGAGTCTCCTATGCGATGATCATTCAGGTGAAATAAACCCCTCCGGTGCTGAACCGCGAGTTCATTTAAAAAGCCATACATCATGGAATACACTAAATCTTTTTGGATATCCTTGACAAGCAGCTGGTTTTTACCTTCTTCCAAAAAATCCTCCGCCTGCTTCACCCAACCAATGGAAGCCTCCATGACCTGTTCGTCATAAAAGGGTGAAATTTTATATTGTTCTAAAAAAATTCGTTCAGGATACTTCTCTACCGCCATAGCAAGAAATTCCTTCCACAATTGGAACATTTGCAACTTAAAAGGAGCGGACTTATCTAAAGCACCAAAAGTAACGGAAACCATTTCACTTTTTAGATGAAGGTAAAGTTGGCGAAGTAAATCCTCTTTGTTCTCAAAATAAATATAAAGAGTACCCGAAGCCATTCCGGCTTTCTTGGCTATTTTAGGAATGGTCGCCCCTGCAATGCCCACTTGCATCACTAAGTCTACTGTAGCCTGATAGATCCGATTAATTTTACCTTCATCTTTTGTTCGCATAAAACAAATAAAATGAATTTTTTTTCACCATCAAAGCTACACAGATCTAATCACCTCATTTTATTAGACTTACATTACTTTCATCGCTTGTAAAGCCTTAAGTGCTTCTGCATAATCTACGCCACGAAGGAGCTTAATAATTTCTTTACTGGGTGTTTTTAGTAAATATAAATCGTCAAAGGCATACTCAAGATAGGCGAACTTAGGAATAATTTTGGATAGCTGATTACCATTGATCAACCAATAATTGGAACCGGATAGATCAATCTGATGCAGCTGGACAATCTCCAAATCATTAGCTTGGGCGATATGATTCACGGCTACTTTCAAAAGGCTCAGTAAGCCATTGTATTCCTCTACCAGGTCTGTCAGGGTAACATTTGAATGCTCCATTCCGCAGCCCATCAAATCAGGGGCTTTAAGGGGACTGGGCAACACAATTTTAGGCTTATTTTCTTTACTAAACATACCTCAATTTACAGCAATATTGCCAATAAGGATCTGTTCTCGGCAACAAAGACCTCCAAAAGTCCACTTGCCGACGAAAACTGACTTCAAGCGCATTAAACCTCCATTCGCTATCAAAACATACAAAAAAACGGAGGTCATTCTCCCGACTTATTGCCAATAATCCCGATCAAATGGATGCAAACTTTCCTTGGCATTCACCAAACGATATACAAAAAAATTACGTGCTAATTTTCCACCACGAAAGACCGGAATCACAGTGGCCAATTCCACTTTTTCAAAATGGGATCCGTAATAGGGAATCGGATCTTTAAACATAGAAGAAGGCGTAATATAATAGGCACTTTCCCCTTTGACAAAGCCTCCCCTTTTCTCCGTTAACCAGGCATATTGATGGGTATCGAGCAGGCTGCCCCCTCCCATCATTTTCAACTGAAGCGGAGTGGCTACATAATAATCTAAATGCGCCGCGGGAAACCATTTCGGACTTAGCATTTTATCCCCCAGGTATTGATCTTTGGCCTTTTCCTCTTCCAAAAATGCCGCAAAAGGTGCTTTCAGATCCGACCAGGTTTGCATATCCAGCGTGATATCACCTTTACCCACCCGGTTTTCTTCAGTCTCATGGCTCAGGGGAATGAAACCACTGTTAATCTGTATCAGGCCCAGCAGAATGGTAAATAGTACCAGTCCATTCGCCCATACCAATGCTTTTGGCCAAAAGACTGGATTTTCCTTTTGACGAAACCAAATGGCAGCCAGTAGCATTAAAGAAAAAAATGCCGGACTGGTCCAATGGGGCAAAATCTGACGAAAAAAAGCGACCCCGGTAAAGAGTAATATCAATGGCAATCCCATCCACACCAATAAGCGGTTAGAAGGTGTTTTAGGAATTTTCCCCTTAAAAAATGCCCCCAGGGCTATCATGCACAGCACGGAATTGATTGGATTGTTATAGGCAATCTGCCCGATAAGTGCCTGAAGTAAATAATGAGGTTTAAATCCACTGGCCGGATCCACCCGTTCTCCATGAAAAGTGAAAGAAATGAAGTCATTTTGGAAATTCCACACAAAGACCGGAGAGAAAATCAACAAAGACAGAATGCCGGCCGCCCACAATTCCCAACGTAACCACCACTTACGGTCATAAAGAGTAATATATAGCAAAGCACCCATCCAAAGAAACACGCCATGGTACTTGCTGTACATGGCCAAACCGGACCACAATCCGGCCAAAAGCAATTGCTTTCCTGCTAATTCCCCTCTGCTCTCCGGATTAAATGCCTTAATAAAAGCGAACAAACCTAAAAGCCAAAATACAGACTGTGGCGTATCCGGCAAAATAAAAGCACCTGCAATAATAGAACAATAAACCGAAGCAGTATAAAGCAAAGCCGCATACCAACCAGTGAGCTCATCTTTGAGATAAGCCCCTACCCGATAAAAAATCCAGATATTTACAGTACCAATAAGCACCGCAGACAGGCGTACAAAAATTTCAGAAGTCCAGGTCAAATTCAGCGTGGTTATTCGAATTAACCAGCCCACCAAAGGCGGATGATCAAAATGACTAATATCTGGCATGAGTGCATAGGTCCAGTAATACACTTCATCGTTTCCCAATTCGGTAAACTGCGCCACGGCCCAACGCGCTAAGAAAGAAATAACCATCAACAGTCCGACTTTCTTTCGGATTTCCATTGACGATGATGAGGTAAGGGTTGAATTTGACATGGCTGCAAAATTAAGGGAAATGAAAAGAACACAAATTTTTTATCAAAAAATTAGGCGGCAGCATTCCCCCTTAGACAGGAGGTTATTTCAGCACAGAATTTGCGTAAAGCTTATTTTGTAAGATTTCCGCCCAAATAATCTTATATTTGCGGTCGGTTAAGAAAAAGCATCGAAAAATAGGAGCATGAATTTAGATCAACTTTTCAACGAGGGGTTAGCCAAAGCACAAGCCAATAATATTCCGGAGGCCATAAAAAAGTTCAATCAGGTACTGCTATTGGATCCATCGCATAAATCCAGTAGGGTCAACCGTGCCATCGCTTTGGGTAAAAATCAGCAGTTTGAAGAGGCCGCTAAAGATTATTCATTCCTTATTTCCATGGAACCTTTCCATGCCCAGCATTTTGGTGATCGTGGTGTATGCTATCACCTGTTGGGACAAAATGAGAAGGCTATGGCTGACTTTGATAAAGCCATTTCTCTGGAGCCTAACAATGGGTACCGTTATGCTTCGCGCGCTTTCATCCGTGAACGCATGAAAGATCATAAAGGTGCGGTAGCAGACTACGACAAAGCCATTGAACTGGATCCTAAAGATGCGATATCTCACAACAACCGGGGCATGATTCTGGAGCGCCTGGGCAAAATGGAAGATGCGCAGAAAAGCTTCAAAGAAGCCGATGAATTGCATCAGCCTCAACGTTCTGCAGACCATGAAGCGGAGCTAAAAGGGGCAGAGGAAATCAGCGTTAAGTCCAAAGATGGCAAAGTGGCGATTGCTCCCAAAAAGAAAAAGGAACAGAAAAAAGCAGCCAAAGCTCCCAAGCCCAATAAGCAGGAACATCAGCTTATGGTTCCGGCAGAGGAAGCAACAAAAGCGGAGACGGTCACCATGGGCTATTTATTTTCTACTTTAAAAAGTATTGTGACCGATCCGGAAATACGCACTGAATTTATGCTTTTCGTTAAGTCCTTGTTTGTCAAAAAGAAATAAGACCTAATAGGCAAAAGTCAAAAAGTGTTAAAAAATCGACTTTCAGGCCGAAAAGATCTATTTTAGAGGCTACATTTTTTTATTCCATACCTTTATGCGCATACAATTCGAATCGAATATTTTCCCCTCAACCATTAAGCCATTGATCCTTATGCTGGGCTTGCTGATTTTTGGAAGTCAGCAACAAGCAAATGCTCAATATTATCAGGGTGATGACTATCAGTTTTCACGGGAAGTGATCCAATGGGTGAGCCTGGGTAAACAATATATGGATAATGGTGATTTCCAGAATGCCAATATTGCGTTCAGACGCGCATTGGCCACCAAAGAGGTATTGCCTTATAATATGGCTTACCTATTTGCGGAAACCCTGTATGAAATTGGCCAGTATAAAAATGCGGAAAATTTCACCGAACGCTACTTAAATATGACCGGAAACAGTGGCGATTATTTTCGGCAGGCCGCAGAATTGAAGACAAAAATTGATAACAAGCTTAAAGTGATCCTGGATTGTAATTTTTGCAACGCTTTGGGCTATCGACTAAAGCCCTGTCAGGATTGTGATGGCCTGGGGACATTGGAACAATCCTGCCCACGTTGCCATGGAATCGGTAAAGAGCGTTGTAATGCCTGCAATGGGCAGGGGGTACAAATTTCCGTGAATCAGTTTGGATTGAATGATTATCAGTCTTGTACCAAATGCTCCAACTCCGGCTTTGCCACCTGTAGCATGTGTGAGGGAGAAAAACATCTGAACGGCGATTGCCCGGTGTGCCTCGGTTCTGCAAAAGTACCTACCAACCAAATTTGTGATCATCACGCCCATTAAGCATCATTTTTTAGCCTTCTGTTTGCATGCAATTAACGTCTTTAGAGATTAAGGGCTTCAAAAGTTTTGGAGACCGCGTTGAAATCAATTTTAATGAGGGAATTACCGGTATTGTCGGCCCCAATGGTTGTGGAAAGTCCAATGTAGTAGATGCCATCCGATGGGTATTGGGCGAGCAAAAAACCAGTGCTTTGCGATCAGAAAAGATGGAGAACATCATCTTTAATGGTACCCGAAACCGCAAAGCCACCAACCTGGCAGAAGTTTCCCTGACCTTCAAAAACACGAAAAACCTGCTCCCGACGGAATACCATACCGTCACCATTTCCAGAAGATATTACCGCAGCGGAGACAGCGAATACCTTTTAAATGGCGTTACCTGCCGCCTTAAAGACATCACGGGACTCTTCATGGATACGGGAATTACGTCCAATTCCTATGCGATTATTGAGCTGAGAATGGTGGAAGAAATCCTGAATGATAAGGATAATTCCCGCCGGGGATTGTTCGAAGAGGCTGCCGGCATCTCTAAGTTTAAGGCCCGTAAAAAGGAGACCCTCAAGAAACTTAAAGATACAGATGCCGATTTGGAGCGGGTGGAAGACTTATTGGCGGAAATTGAGAAAAACATGAAGTCTTTGGAGCGGCAGGCAAAAACCGCCAAGCGCTACTTTAAACTAAAAGAAGACTACAAAAATTTCAGCCTTCAACTGGCCTGTCAGGAAGTAAAAACTTTCCGGGATCAGTTTTTCCGTGTGGAAGAACAATTAAACAAGGAAAATGATCAGCGCGCCCATATCAGTAGCCAAATTGCGCTGAAAGAGGCAGAGGTTGAAAAACTAAAAGCGGATCTGCTGAATGTGGAGCAATTATTACGCAGCAATCAGCAAAACCTCAATCAGCATGTTGGAAAAATCCGCGATTACGAAAGCGATAAGCAGGTAAAAACGGAACGTAAACGCTTTTTGAGTGAGCGTATCAACCAACTCAAAATACAGCTGGAAGAACAGCAACAGAACCTGCGCAATGTGGAGCAGCAAATGCAGGCCGCCACGCAAACCATGACCTCAGCTGAGCGCATGTTGCTGGAAGTAGAAGCGCAAAAAAATCAGCTGGAAAGCCAAAAAGAACAGGCCCGCCAGCAACTGGATTTATCGCAAAACCAGCTGGAGTCTGTGATCAGCCGTGAAAAAAGTGCACAGCAGTCCCTTTTCCAAAGCCAGAAAGACCTGGAAATCGCCAGGGTTCAGCGTTCTGCGCTAAAAATGGAAATGGAAAAAGGGCTGGCAGAAAAGCAAAATCAGCAACGAGACCTCAGCATTTTTGAAGATAAACTGAATGATCTGAATGAAGAGTTTGCCGATAAGGCAGGCGTCCTGGAAGGATTGGAAAGGTCGGAACTGGAGCTTCAGGAAAACATTCAGGAACAGGAACATCTTGCTGATGAACTCAAAGAACAAATCCGAAAATCTTCCCGAATTCTGGATGCCAAAGAAAATGAGTTTCAGCTGAAAAAATCACTGATGGAGAACCTAGAGGGCTATCCTGAGGCCCTGCAACATATTCGAAACCATCAGGACTGGGAAGGCAAAGCGGCTCCCCTGCTTTCTGAAATTGTGGATGCCCCCGATCGATTTCGTGCGGCATTAACCACCTTCCTGGAACCCTTTATGAACTATTTCATTGTTCCTACTGCCCAGGAAGCCAAAGCGGCTATTCGCCGGTTGAAGGAAGATGAAAAAGGGAAAGCGCATTTTTTCTTATTGGACCAGATTAATAAAATCTCGGAGACACCCCATATCAGCGGACTTACAGCTGCCATGGAAGTAATGGAAAGTGCGGCGGAATACCACCCTCTTCTAAGCTTATTACTCCATCGGGTATATTTTGTGGAGCATGAAAAGGCTATCCCACCAAATGCCAATGGCATATTTGTCAACAATGATGGCAGTATTATTCAGAAAAAGTTTTCCATTGGCGGAGGATCGGTCAATGCGGACCAGCATGGCCTGGGCACTGCCCGACAAGTAGAAAAGCTAAAATCTGTGGTGCTTCAGCTAGAAGAAAAATTAAAAGGAGAAGAAATAGCGCTGGAGGAGTGCCTGAAGAAAATCGCCACCCTAAAAGCGGGGTCTGAAAAGGAACAAATAGATCGATTAAAAGCAGAAGTCGCTATTTTAAAACAGGAACAAGCCGTTGCCCGAACCAAATTCGAACAGGTACATCAGGTCATTCAGCAAAGTGAATATAACCAGGAAGCGCTGGGGGATCAACTCAGTACACTGGAAGAAGAAATTCAGTCTCTCAGCCCTCAAAAAGAGCGGCTTTCTGCAGAGATTGAAGGATTGGTGGAACAGGGAGAAATACTCAAAGAACAGGTGGATGTTCAAAAGGAAGAATTCGAGCTGGTTTTAGCACAATTCAATGAAGTCAACCTGAATTTTCACCGACAGGAAAATGCCCTTCAATCCGCGGAACAGCAATATGAGCTGCAGCAAAAACACCAAAAGCACATTCAGGATCAAAGCCAGCAGGCAAAAGATGAATTAGCAGAATTACAGGAGGAACAGGCCAACCTGCAAAACCACCAGGTGGAAAAGGATGAAGAACTCATGCGCCTGTATGCGGAGCGGGAACAATTGGAACGCGTAGTGGAAGATACGGAAAAGAAATACGGCCTTCACCGCACCGCGATTGACAGCGCAGAGAAAGAAGCTAAGCAATATCTTCGGGAAAAAGAGGTGACAGATGAATTAGTGATGAAATATTCACAGGCGCTCAACGAAGCCAAACTGGGTATGCAATCTACTCAGGAGCGCTTGAAGGTAGAATTTGAGGTGGATCTGGAAGAATTGCTGGAAAACACCGATCCGGAGCAGATCCCCCACGCTGTGGAGCAGCTGAAACAATGGGTGCAGGAAACTAAAAGCAAGCTGGACCGCATTGGCCCGATTAATCCACTGGCGGTGGAAGCATATAATGAAATTCAGGAGCGTTATACTTTCATCAATCAACAGAAGGAGGATTTATATGAAGCCAAAAATGATTTGATGGACACCATCAGTCAGATTGATGAGACCGCCCGGGAGAACTTTATGGAGGCTTTTGGGAAAATCAAGACTAATTTCATCCGTGTTTTCCGCTCGCTGTTCACCGAAGAGGATGACTGCGATCTGACGCTATCAGATCCTGAAAACCCGCTGGAATCAAAAATCGATATTATCGCCAAACCGAAAGGGAAGCGACCATTATCCATTAGCCAGCTTTCTGGAGGGGAAAAAACCCTGACAGCCACCTCTCTGCTATTTGCCATTTATCTGCTCAAGCCAGCACCCTTCTGTATTTTTGATGAGGTGGACGCACCTTTGGATGATGCCAATATTGACAAATTCAACAATATCATCCGCACCTTCTCCAATGAGTCGCAGTTTATCATTGTCACCCACAACAAGCGCACCATGGCCTCCACAGACATCATGTATGGCGTGACGATGCTCGAACAGGGGGTGTCTCGCGTGGTTCCTGTTGATCTCAGAGGTATAGAGGAAAAAGTAACCGCCTGAATGGCATAAAAAAACAGGTCACCCTAAATGGATGACCTGTTCCTGTATAAAACCAATTCCCCTAACCCGAAGTATTCACCGCTGAATTCCTCAAACCACCCAAACCCCTAACAATCTATCGATTACAATTATATTCTTTGATTTTTAATAACCAAATTAGAGTAAACCTGCCTTCTCCTCATTCAACTGCTTCCTTGGAAATAACTCGAAATAGGAAAAATCCCTTTATTTTTTCCAACTAGCAGCTAAACGCGGATTAAGGCATGAATAATCCGGGTTAAATCTGCTCCAATTTCATTTCAATTTTCGGACCTTCCGGAGCAGTAACCTGCTGCTTCAAAGGCTGCCCCCACTGCCAGTCCTGACTCACCCTGTAAATTTTCCCTTCCGGATCCACTACCAGGTTCATGGTTTCCAAAACTTCATCTTGTCGCATCACCTCTACCTGATAACGGGAACCATATTCCAAATAGGCCAGACTCACCGCAGAATAGGTTCTGCCTTTGTCCGTTTCCAAATTTTTCACCTGTATGTTGGTATCCTTCGGCTTCTCCCCCTCCGGGGTCAGAATTTCAAAATAAATCTCCTGAAGCTTCCTTCTCATCCGAATCTTTTTCTCAAAAATGGCGGGATATCGCTTACTATCCTGAAAATTGATAATCCCCCGATAGGGTTGACAGGTATTGGAAATGATTTCAAACTGATATTTATACCCCAACGGCAATGGGATTTGCTGAGGTTGCTGACCCGCCTCAAAATAAGAGGAATGAATCAACTGATTACCGGTAAAAATGCGAATCTCCCCACTGGTAGGGCGTAAACTATTCAAATCCTGTAAAGCGTATTGGACCAAAACCTCTGAAGTCATTTCAATATTTTGATCATACTGTACAAAAGTTTGAATGCCGCTAAAATCCAGCAAAGTATCAAACTCCACATGATTTTTTGAAAAGAAATTCAATTTGTACTTTTTCCCCACTGGTGCAATAATGGAGTAAAATCCATCAGTAGGATTATTCCTACCTACCAAAACTTCTTTATTAGACCCCACCTCTATCAGACGAACCACCGCATCCACATGCATCCCTACTTTTCGATCCCTCAAATAACCCTTCATCAAAACCAAAGGGGTCGCGGGTATAGATTCCGGAATTTCTATTTGAAATAACTCCTGGTCGACAGTGGTATAAACCGCCTCACCCGTAACGGGTAATCCGGCCAAAAAATCATCCTTGGGTGTATTCATAAAGGCCAGGGGCAATGGATCCGACCAAGTCCCGTCCTCGAGTTGATAAGTGTAATTCACATCATAGCCCCCAATCTTATTATCCTTTTGCAATGACATTAGGATCACATTTCCCCCACGATATAAAATAGGCCGTTTAACATTTTGCTCATTAAAGCTTCCTTTTAGCAGTCGAACGTTGTTATAACTGGCATCTCCGGCCCAGTCGGCCACATAAAGCTGTGTCCTCCCTTTTTCGGGGTCACCAAATTCATCTCTCAGGAAATATAATTGCTTACCATCCAGGCTAAGGGAAGGAGATCCTTCCACCTTCCAGGTATTCACTTCACCTCCTACCGGACGGGGCGTCTGCCAAACCGAACCTCTTCTTTCACTAAAGTAAATATCATAACTGGCTCCCCCTTTTTCGATGGCGGAAAACAGTAAAAAATTAGCATCATAAGAAATAAAAGGATCAGTAATAATTTCAAATTTATTACTTAGGTTGGTCAGGCGAATTGGCTCTCCCCACTTGCCATTTTCATTTTTAGTGACTTCGAAGAGCTCAATAGTCTTCTTTTTCTTATAATTACTTACATAGACCATCACATTTCCTCCTGCAGAAACGGTGGCCCCATAAACCTTTTGCTTCCCATTTAAAAAGGAATCAACCGACTTGGTTTGTGCAAAAAGAGAGGAAGTAATCAATAAAATGCTCAGGAGCGTTGGAAAGACAAATTTTCCGTACATATACAAAAGTGATTTTTGGATCTTATTTAAGAACGAAATTTCTTCAATTATTATCGTCTGACCACAAAAATATATAAGAATTATTTAAATAAATCTTACGTAAGGCATATAATGGCGTAAAATCGTTTCTTTTCTATTTTTTTGCCTTTTATACGAATTATGCAAGCCTTTATGATCGATTAGCTGCAAGCCGGGAAAATGAAGAAATAGTCCCACATTTAGCATTTTTTCAAACGAAGCAGTTGAAGGAGGAGAAAGCAAGCCCACCCAAATTCGGGCTATTAAAAACAAAAAACAGTAATAGCTTGCAGTGAGTGTTTTGAATTGACTTAGTGAATATTTCGGGCTTAAAAAAGGCTGCAATGTGAAATTATGGCATCTGCCCCTCAAATTTTGATTAAAAAAAAAGCCGAAGGAAAATCCTCCGGCTTTCTATATTTTTATCGGATGCTGTCCGAATTATGCATTGTTTAATTCTTCTTTCAATTTACCCAGAGAAGCTTTTGCATCACCGAAAAGCATTTTGGTACGTTCACCAAAGAACAATGGGTTCTGAATACCGGCATAACCTGTGCTCATCGAACGCTTAAATACAATTACGTTTTTGGCTTGTTCAACGTCCAAAATAGGCATTCCATAAATAGGAGAGCCCGTATCCGTTTTGGCTGCAGGGTTTACTACGTCATTCGCACCAATTACCAATACAACATCGGTATTGTTAAAGGCGTCATTCGCAGGCTCCAGCTCCATCAACTTGTCATAATCTACATCAGACTCTGCCAACAATACGTTCATGTGACCAGGCATACGACCAGCCACCGGGTGAATCGCATATTTTACATCAACACCTTCAGCCTCCAAAGACTGCTCCAATTCATGACAAACGTGCTGCGCCTGTGCTACGGCCAAACCGTAACCAGGAACGATCACTACACGCTCAGAATATTTCAATTGAATCGCCAAATCGGCAGGAGTAGCTTCTTTTACTACTTCCTCACGATCAGATCCCGAAGAACTTCCGGAAGAACCTAATCCACCCACAATTACCGAAATCAAAGAACGGTTCATGGCCTCACACATCAATACGGTCAAAATGGTACCGGATGCACCTACCAGGATACCACCGATGATCATAATATTGTTACCGTAAATCAAACCGGCTACTGCGGCACCTACTCCGGTGAAAGAGTTCAAAAGAGAAATCACTACCGGCATGTCACCACCACCAATTGGAGAAACGAATGCTACACCATAGAATAAACCTAGAACAGTCAGGATCAATAGTAAGGCGAAGTTCATTTCCTCCCCATTCATGATCATTACCGATAGCGCAATGATAGCCGTCAAAGTCACTAAGTTCACAATCTGAGGGGCTGGCAATTTGATGTTGTCGCGAAGAGAACCATTCAATTTACCCCAGGCGATCAAAGAACCGGAGAAAGAAACCGCACCGATAATCAATGCAAAAATGGAGGAGAAAACCTCTCCGTTCATCAAGCTTGCTGCTTCGCCATTAGACAATAACGATTTAACGGTAGAGATTACCGCTGGCTGGTAATTCTTCAGTTCGATAAAACCGATCAACATCGCGGTAGCACCACCCAAACCGTTGAAAAGGGATACCATCTCCGGCATTTTGGTCATCGCTACACGCTTGGCAGAAACCAAACCGATAGCCGAACCGACAACCATACCTGCGATAATCCAAATATGGTTATCAAAGCTTCCCTCTGCAGGGGAAAACAAGGCGATTAAAATAGCCAATCCCATACCTGCTGCAGCGGTCAAGTTACCTTTACGTGCAGTGGCCGGACTGGAAAGTCCTTTCATCCCGAAGATGAAAACGACAATACTGATTAAGTATAAAAAGTCTGTGATATGTCTTTCCATTATTGTATTTCTTAAAAGCGTAATGAAAATGTCCGCTTATTTCTTTTTCTTTTTGAACATTTCCAACATACGGTTGGTCACCGCAAAACCACCAACCACGTTAATCATGGCTAATGCAATACCCAAAAAGCCAATAATCAAAGTCAAATACTCATCCGGTTTTGCATCCCGGATCAATAATATAGCACCAATCACCACAACACCGGAGATCGCATTGGATCCGGACATCAATGGAGTGTGCAAAACAGTAGGAACCTTAGCGATAATCTCTATTCCTACAAAAGTTGCCAAAGTCAAGATGGTGATCATTGGCAAGTTTTCAGCGATGAAGTTTAATATTACGTCCATACTGTTTCAATTATTTAGTCAAAGCAGGAGCGCCATAACGCACTTCGCCCTGGTATACAATACAAGAATCCCCGATAATTTCATTTTCGAAATCATAGGTAAGGCCTTCTTCTGACAAGAATACGTTCAGGAAGTTCTCTACATTTCGGCTGAATAGCTGAGAAGCATGCTCTGCCACATCATCAGAAAGCTCTGAATTACCAATAATGGTCACTCCATGCTGCTTAACAATCTCACGATGCTTAGAGAAAGCCACATTACCTCCGGTAGTAGCGGCCAAATCCACACAAACCGCCCCATCAGGCATGGCTTTCAACATGTCTTCGTTAACCAAAAGAGGAGCCGGACGACCACGAAGCTGAGCAGTGGTGATCACGATATCCGCTTTAGATACTTTATCGAAAATCAATTCTGATTGACGTTTTTTGTACTCTTCGGTTTGCTCTACGGCATAACCTCCGGCACCTCTGTCATCAGTAGCACCTTCAACCTCCACGAACTTCGCTCCCAACGACAATACCTCTTCCTTAGCTGCTGCGCGCGTATCGAAAGCCTCCACTACTGCGCCCAAACGACGACCAGTAGCAATAGCCTGAAGACCTGCTACTCCGGCACCCAACACCAACATCTTGGCCGGGCGAATAGTACCAGCTGCAGTGGATAACATCGGCATATAACGTGGCAAATAATTAGCGGCAGTCAGCACCGCCTTATAGCCTGAAATCGAAGCCATGGAAGACAATACGTCCATAGACTGTGCAATGGTAGAGCGAGGGATCATGTCCAGGCTGAAACCTGTAAGACCATGATTCGCCAAGGTTTCACAAACTTCTGCTTGTGCAAATGGCTGAAATTGAGAGATCAATACCGCTCCTTTTTTCACATTGGAAAGCTCCTCTGTGGCCAGTGGCAAAATAGTGGTAATGACATCAGAAGAGGAAAGAACTTCCGTACGATCAGATGCCTGAGCACCTGCTTCCTCAAAAAGTACATCCGCCAGGGCTGAATTTGCTCCGCAGCCCTTCTCAAAAACAACTTCATGTTTCTGAGCTACTAATTTCTTGACAAAGTCAGGAGTGATGGCCACTCGTTTCTCTGTCAATTCCTTCAAAATTCCAAAACGCATAGAATTGCTGGATGATATGTTTCTAATAATAAAAGCACTGTTGATGGGGAAACTCCCCTATTCCCTACATGAGTAATTTATGTAGAAAACTTAAGCGAATTACGGCATTCATAGCCACAGGTACAAACGGTTGTTATGAAAACAACAGACTTGTTAACTTTTTGAAACAATAGTAAATAATGTGAATCATTCCTTTAAAATTGAAACTTTTTAGAACAACTACCGTTATTTGCCTAATTTTCTGACTTATTAGCAAAAAACAGCAAGATAATGAGGTGATTTTTGCATAACACTCAATCCCAAGCCTTTACCACCTCCCATTACAAGTAAAATTCCGACCGATTTTTTTTTGATTTTTTTTTATCATTTGATTGGCGGATGCGCGTTAGGCCTCTAATTTGCGTTGTTTTTTCAAAAAATAATCCAGTTTGGAAACTAAGCGATTTTCATGAATTTTTTCAACAGACTTATATTCCTGATCAGTCTTGGCCTTTTGATAGTTGAAAATGGTCATGCTGAAAACTTCCCGAAACTCAGAAAAGAAAACTCAATCCAATTCGCGGCAGATACCGATTGGCTGCTGAACAATGGGGTTCAGGGAAAAATGTTATTGTTCAATAAGAGCGGAGAGGTAATATTCCCAAAAAATTTCAAAGAAAAGGACCTGAGCCGCCAGCTTATCCAGTTAATGGATCGGGATCAGATAATTCAAAAAGATACAGGGAAATATTATATTTTACTTAGTCGGGTGGCATTTGAAATTCCCACCAATATAGCGCAGATCAATCCGGATTTACTGGCGGACCCGGGCACCATTCAGGCTCTATTGCCCAACAATACCATCCACCAGATTGACTCTTTAAACTTTCAATTATATGGCGGGATCATGGAACCTGAGTTTAAGTTCCGTTTGAACTTTCCGGAGAGACCAAAAGAGGACGAAACATTGCTTAAGTTTCTACAATTGCTCAACCAAAAGGCAAACAAGGTTTATCTGCAGGAGAATTATGATTTCGGGCGCGTGCTATTACATAAAACTTCAGAGAAGTCCTATATCATTACACTTTACCAGCCCATAGGTAATGAGGAAACCTTGGTACAAAATTTCAGTTTGAATTTCATTTATAACATTCCCCCCAATTTTATGGGCGGAAGTAGTATGCTGGAGGAAAGCATTTGGACGGGTATTCTAAGTTACGTTCAGAACTTTAAGCAATTTATGGCAGCTCTGGAAGTGCCGGTGCAACCCTAGGTTCCAAAAGACTCCATTCTATTATTTGTAATGCCCTAAAAAGGGGATTTATTTCTGTCGTATTGTTAATTAACAAATAAAGAAAGAAATTGCGGGACAAAACAAACACCCTTTTTAAGAACAATCAATATGAATATCCCAGAGATATCTCTGCCCCGAGTCGTGATTCTCGGCGGAGGATTTGCCGGACTTAACCTTGCCAAAAACATCGACACTGAACATTATCAGGTCGTTATGCTTGACCGCCACAACTACCACACCTTCCAACCCCTCCTTTATCAGGTAGCCACCGCAGGATTAGAACCCGACTCCATCGCCTACCCACTTCGAAAAACTTTCGCCAATAAGAAACGATTCCATTTCAGAATGGCAGAAATTCAAGAGGTAAATGAAGAGCAAAAAATTGTCCGCACCTCTATTGGAGATTTGAGATATGACCATTTGGTGATGGCTACCGGCGCCCGTTCCAATTATTTTGGAATGAAAAATGTGGAAGCCAATGCCATGCCGATGAAGAGCCTGACGCAATCGCTGGATTTACGCAGCATGATTCTCCAGAATTTCGAAAAGGCATTATACGCCCAGGATGTTGCCGAGCAAAAGCGATTAATGACATTTGTGATTGTGGGCGGAGGCCCGACAGGTGTTGAATTAGCCGGTGCGTTGGCTGAGCTAAAATTGCACGTTTTGCCCACGGACTATCCGGACCTGGACCTTCGGGATATGGAGATTCACCTGATAGAGGCTGCCCCAAGCCTACTGGCTGCCATGAGTAAGCAAGCCTCTCAAAAAGCCCTGAAATTCTTAGAAGGCATGGGGGTTAACCTTTGGGTGGACACTCTGGTGAAAGATTATGATGGCAAAACCGTTACCACTGCTGACCGGGAAATTCCTGCTGAAACCCTAATATGGGCCGCCGGGGTAATGGGCGCTCCGGTAGAGGGCATTCAAGCCGAAAAAATAGGCGCCGGAAACCGCATTATCGTCGATGAAAACTGTCAGGTAAAAGATAGCCAGGATATTTGGGCGATGGGAGATGTCGCTTTGATGCAAACGGAAAAATATAACCGCGGACTGCCTATGCTAGGATCCGTGGCCATGCAACAAGGATCCTATTTGGCCAAGAACTTTAACCGATTGGCCAAAGGCAAAAACCTTAAGCCGTTCAAATACAAAGACAAAGGAACGATGGCCACCATTGGCCGGAACCGCGCCGTGGTTGATTTGCCCTTTTGGAAATTTTCCGGCACCATGGCCTGGTTTGCCTGGATGTTTGTTCACCTGATGCTATTGGTAGGCTTCCGTAACCGGGTGGTTACCTTTATTAACTGGGCATGGGGATATTTGAACTATGACCGATCTAACCGATTGATCGTTCGGAACTTTAGAAGAAAAAAAGGAGAGGTACTGGACAAAGTGCACTTTTAACTCGGATTATTCACCGCTAGCTTTAAAATCTACCACAAGGAGTTGTTTGCCCTTTCATTACGATTGGGTCTGCTGAATTGCTGATAGCCCAAATATGGGCAGGCTTGCTTTCTCCTTATTCATCTGCTTCCTTGGAAAAAACTCGAAACAGCAAAAATTCCTTCATTTTTTTCCGCCTGGCAGCTGAACGAGGATTTAAGCATGAATATTTCGGGTTAAAATAATTCGAGTTTAAGAAATAAGTAAAGTCCCCAATGATTGGGGACTTTTTTTTGAGGGCTTTGGATTGGATGAATATAACCCTCACAACATTGAAAATGGATCAGGGTAGGTGGGCGTATCCATTTTTGGTTTTCCACAAGAAATATTTCTCAAACAACACCTTAAACACATCATAGAACACATTGGGGATCATGACCGCAAATGTCCTGGGTTTAAAAAGATGGTTGGCCACAATGATCACCTCTTTTTTACCGGCATCCATCACACAGAGGGCCGGAATCTTACCCCAGGGCTTTTTGATAAAACTGCCCTTCCCTGACAATTTTCTATAAATATTCTCTGCTACAATTTTGCCCGTTTCATCCGATGGATAACCGGTCTTTGGAACACTAAATGGCACTTTTCCCGCCTTAAAAGGAGGTTTGACATTTACGGCCAGTCCGGCTGCCCAGACAAAATCATAATCCTCATGCTGATAGTTTTCCTTTACGGGAATGAATCCATTCGGCGCGGCCTTTAGGTCAGGGCTTTGCCTTACATAATCTGCCCCGATAAAAGGAGGCATCAGCATGGCCAATTTATAATCCAACTGCTGTCCATTGGTTAAATAGATCTTCTCCTGCTCCATTTTTTCTACCCCTACCTCGGTGATATAATGGATATTGAACATCTTCATAAAACCTTTCAACATAGATTCTCCCAAAGGAATGCCATCAATACCAAAATGTCCTAAATAATGCTCGGGGGTAATCCAGTACAGCTCCACTTTTTTCCGGATTTTCTGAGCACGAAGCCACTCTTCTATATTGAATAAAAACTCATAGGCTGCTCCCATACATCCGGCAGATTGTGTTGCCCCAATCACTATGGGGCCCGGTGCGTTTTTAAAGGCCTCCAAAGCCTCGCCCATTTTTTCCGCCCCCTTTGGCGTCCCGATATAATGCGCGTATTCTCTCAGCCCATCGGCCACCTCAAAGTCCACCTTTGGTCCGGAAGCAATTACGAGCTCGTCAAATCCTAAAAAGCCTTCTTTGAGTCGAACCTGTTGCTGTTGAAGATCGACACTTAGTACCTCCTGATGCACGAACTCAACCCCGTACTTTTTAAAAACCTGAACACTGTCTACCTTGATATCGGCTACTTTCCGACGGCCAAATGGCACCCATATTAAAGAAGGAATGAATAAAAAATAATCCCTCTTATCCACGACAATCACCCGGGCTTGATTTTTTAATTTACGCTTTAATTCCAGCGCGGTGGTAAAGCCTGAAAAATTCCCACCAATTATCACTATGGTTTTCATGATAAAGTCCCTTTGGTGTATCATGAAAATACTAAATTACCCACTGATTTTCAGTAACAAATGTCACTTAATGAAATAAAACCTAACGGTTTTTCTAAATAAAAAAACACCCCTGAAGTCGCACTGATAGGGGTGTTTGAGTTTCTTGTTCGAATTATAATTATTCGAAAAAGTTGTTATGTTGATTGAAAAATTCCGGCCCTAAAAACTCCGGTAAAGAAGCCAGCCCCATCAGCATACAAGCATAATCCACCCCTTCAATTTTTTTAGGTTTCCAATTTAGGTCTGAATAACTGTATTTCCATAAAACCATTTCATCACCGGTGGAAATCCCCTCTTTTTTAGGCAAAGTAATCTGACCAATTTTACGTTCATCCTGCAGCATTTGTAATAAATCAGCTCGTACTAAATCCGGTAGTACCAGCGCATAGCCTGCCAAAGCAGAAGGCGCTACATTTCTTCCCATATTTTGATCCCATTGAGTGTTGATATTTTCGGTTGGACAAATACGATCCACTGTATAACCTTCCTGAATTTCCCCATTTCGCAACTTTAGCCCCATTCCGGCAGTGGTCCCCCATTCATAGGCTTGCTTTCCTTTTTCCTCCAGTTCTGTCCGATCGTGCCACCATGCTCGGTCTGCCAGGGCTGCCTGCCGCATAGCCTCCTGATACTGCTCCTGATTTGAAAAATCATGCACAAAAAGATAATTGAACATGAAAGTGAAATTCGAAGTAAAGTGATTCGGAACATCCGTTAACACCTGAAATTGCTCCCCATTTTTCGAAGTGTAAGTGGTTGCCGGCATCTGACTGGTTTTGGCATAATATTGCTCCCACAGTTTCGCTGCCTGACCATTATTTCCTTCCTGATTCATCGCCAGCCAAGCCACCATCATATATTCATTATAAGGAAGTGTTCTGCCTGGGGAAGCTACTCCCTCCTTGGTCAGGTTTAATACAATTTCTCCTTTGGCCGGATCCCCAATGAAAATATCGTGATTCACCATGCTGTACATTTTATCCGCATAGTAAGCAATGGTGGGATTATCAGAAAAATATTGCTTTGCAAACAGGGCTCCTCCAATCATGATGTCCGTATCGATAGGACTATAGTTTGATCCTACCGGGGCTCCAGTTTCAATATCAAAAAAATGAATAAAACAGTTTTCAGCGTTCCGATCCAAAGCCACCCCCTCGGCTCCCTCTCCCAAAACACTTTTAAGCGTCTGAATAATGAGCTCCTCCGCTTTGGGCTCCCAGCCCATTTCATGGCCCACACACATCGCCACCAGCCCCATACCAATACTGGCGGAGGAGCCAGCACCTTTCCCTCCCTCTGTATGGACGTAATCATAATACAGTCCATTTTCATGGCGCATGAGCTGATACACCTTATAAGTGTTGTGAAAAAGTGTTTTGAGCTGGTTCTCCTGCTTTGGCTGCTCCACAGAGCAGGATAAGATCAGGGGTAAGCAAAACAGAAAAACGATCATCTTGAAGTTCATATCTAGTCTTTTTTTTCAAACAATGAAAGGTATTAAAGCGGAGGATTGATCCCTCAAAAAAGAAGAAAATATCACCTTTGGGCTGTCCTTTAAACGAAACAAATCAGACGCAATTTTGCTGAAAGAACACAAACCTTACTACTCATACTCAACCCTTTACAACTGGAGAGTTCTATTCCATTTCGTCCTTAAAAACAAAAAACTCCAATCCCCCAAAAAACTCCCGGCTCCCCTCGACTTTCATTTAAAAAGGAAAATCACAATTAGATAAATTCTATTCTGATGCACAACCCTTATAATAAAGCCAATTTTCCACCTGTTTCCTCCCAAAAAAGTATTACTAAAATTGTCCATCAAATGACTTAAAATGGATTTTAAACGCTCACCTCTAAACATAAACTCAAGGGAATCAGTTTGTTGAAAGAAATAATTCAAATGGCGATATGTGAAAAATTTATATTTAAATCTAAATATAATCTAAACCAGGTGTTGAATTTTAACCAAATACTACGAACTCCATGAGCCATCCAAAAAACCAATGACTGAGTCCACTTCAGTTTTATTCGGCCAATGATCACCCTTCTTGCCCGTATATTTTTGCACTACATAATTCAAAACTTACATCTCAAAGAAAAAACCAAAGGTACATCCGGTGAAGGTCAACTTTCAGAAGCAAAGTGCCTTTCACATATGGGTGCTTGAATATAGGGGCATATGAATTTCTAAACTCAATCGGGAGTACGCCCGGTACAAAAATCTTGACTTATGAATCCAGTGAAGAAAAGTCTGATCACCAGACATATTGGAGATTATTATATAAATGAAGGCCTGAACAAGGAGTATCAGCCAGAAATGGGCGATGTTGCGCTTTTTGAGGTCCTTAAAATCGGAAAACATACCGCTTTACAAAATGAATATGGCGTCAACGAAAGCCTGTTTGTGGGGGATTACATTCTGGCCACCTTTGGTAATCGATATGCCACTTCTCAGTTTGAAGGCTATGTTCCTGACCAGCCGCAAGAGGTTTACCAAATTCTTGGTCAGGGGGGTGTGGTTGGCAGTTTAAAGTCCGCACATTCCAGATTTAGTAAAGTAGGAAGTACTGATGTCAGAATGATTGGCTATGCGATGAATCCAGCATCCGACCAGGTACTCAACACGCGCTATTTCAAATCTCAACCCTATTTATTTAATTCCAGAAAGCATCGCTCCTATAAAGTGATCCTTTCCCTGGGCTCCAGTATGGATTCCGGAAAAACCACCACCGCTGCCTATTTAACCAAAGGTCTAAAAAATATGGGGCAGCGAATTGGTTTCATCAAATTAACCGGCACGGCCTACGACAAAGACCGTAAGCTGGTAGAAGATGCCGGCGCAGATTTGGCTTTGGATTTCTCTCATTTAGGCTACCCTTCGACCTACATGTGCGAGACCATAGAAATATTGAATATCCTGGAAACGCTGCTCAATCAGGTAGAAGAAGTGCAACCCAATACAGTAGTTATTGAAATCGCAGACGGATTACTCCAAAGAGAAACCAAAAACTTAATCAACTGTAAAGAATTCATGAATATAGTAGATGGGGTGATGCTGTCTTGTTATGACTCCCTGGCCATTCTTAGCGGAGTAGAAATATTGAAATCGGTTGGACTACCTCCTTTTGTTTTGAGTGGGATATTCACCTCCAGCCCATTATTAATTGAGGAAGTGAAAGAAATCATCAATATTCCGGTGCTGAAGCTTAATCATTTTCTGGCTCCGGACAAATTGGCACATATTCTTCCCCAAAGGATTTCTGTACTCTAAAGTCTTTTGTAAGGGCAATTCTCTGCTTCACCCACTACGCTTGCAATGATTCAAAAGGAGTACGGCCCGATTAAGGGAGCACAATTGCAAACGACCATAGGCTGGCCTGAGTCATTGTTGGTACGCCTGATCGAACTGCCTGTTTGAAAAGACGCAAATCAGGCCTCAAACCCTATATTGCTTTCTGGCAGCTAAAAAACGATTTATTTATGAATAATTCGGCCTAGGTTCAGGCACATTCTTTCATCCCTGATCATGAAATCTTTATTCAAACACCCCTGCCTACAGTTTCTGCTAAGTCGAAAGTGGACTTCAACCAAAATTGTAGGCCTTGGGATTATTGCAAATTTGCTCACCATCATTATTCCGGTGAGTGTGGGAAAGTATTACCAATTGGTGTTTCACTTCAAAGGGCATCGCGTTCGGTTTCTGGATTTCCTGCCCAAAATCTGGTGGGACACCGTTCCTAAGTTTATCCTATTCTTTTTTATCCTGGTGAGCGCTCGTTTTCTATTCCAATGGTGGTACCAAAAATTACTGCGCGCAGAAGGGGAATTATTTATCAAAAGTATCAAGGATCGGCTCTTTACTCATCAGTTGGCCTTGCCCCTGGAAATTTACCATCAAAAGGGAGTGGGAAAATATTTGCTTCGCTATTCGGGAGATATTCAAAGTCTGAAAAATTTATATCTCAAGGGGAGCCTGGAGGTCATTATCGACTTTTCCATCCTTACGGTAGGGATGTATTGGCTTTTACAGTTACAATTTGAAGGGGGGCTGGCGATTCTCATCATGTCGGCCTTATCTTTAATTGTTATTCGCTACCTGAATAAACAGGTAGAATCCCACTCTCTGGACAAAAGGAATAAGACTTCCGGACAGTTGTCATTTGTCAGTAGAACCCTTCATGGAATGCTTTCGGTGATTATGATGAACAAGCAGGAAGTGGAACAGGAAAAGTATGCTAATCGATCCGGCCAAATCAAAAAAGCTGCCGTCTCTTACAACAGCTGGCTGATGTTAAACAAAGGGTACATTCACTTTTTTCAATATACGGCCCTAACGGTGGTCCTTTATCTTTTTTACATTAACACGGACTCCGATGCGGCAACCGGAGGCGGGCCATTGATCTCCTTCATTCTACTCTACATTACCCTTTTACCCGTATTCAGGAGACTATTTGCCTTAGAAACAGTCTACAAATTAGGTCATATTTCACTTAGGAAACTTCAGGATATCTTAAATATCCCCGAAGAAAAGCAGCTTGAGGGTGCTGCTTTCCCCAGCCATCCAATTCAAC
Source organism: Persicobacter diffluens (assembly GCF_036244895.1). Taxonomy (NCBI): domain Bacteria; kingdom Pseudomonadati; phylum Bacteroidota; class Cytophagia; order Cytophagales; family Persicobacteraceae; genus Persicobacter; species Persicobacter diffluens. The sequence goes on along the minus strand of NZ_BQKE01000001.1, from coordinate 1,217,676 downwards.
TGGAATGGCATTTTAAAGCGCAAGGACAGCACCTTAAACTGGAGAATGGTATTAATCAGATAAGTCTTTCCAACGGACTTTCTCCTTTCCTGTTCACCAAGCATTTGCTTAAAATTCAAATGATGAATGACCTGGATTTACGTCTGAATGGAAAGGCCATAGCGGATTATGCTGCCCAAGGTCTCCGTCAAAATATTGGCGTCGCCTCTTCAGATTTCCCATTACTCGGAAGAACGGTCTATGAAGCCATCACCTATTCTCGTTTGGATTCCATAAAATCCCACACCAGAGAGGTACTGGAAAACATTCAAACGCTTTGTCTACCTCCGGAGGAATGGATGACGCTCTCCACCAATACCGGTGAAAATGGTACGAAAGTCAATCAAAGACAAAGGGAAGTTTTGGCCCTATGCCGTGCGATTCTGCAGGAAAAAGCCATCACCCTGGTGTATGGTTTTCAGACCATATCTCCTCCCTTATTGAACGATATCTTAAGCATCCATTTTAAAACAGGGATTTGGTTTTCCATTGGCGAGGCACTCCCCTCCCAGGAGGAAAAAGACATTATTCATAGTTTGAAGAAATAGGTTGGGCTAACCAAGATTATTCATACTTAAACCCTTGGTTAGCTGAAAGCTTGGGAAAAATGCACAAATTTCCCTGTTTCAAGTTTTCCCTACGAAGCAGATCCATGAGGAGGAAGCTAGCTCACCCAAATTCGGGCTAATCAGCATCAAACAAAAACAACTATAAAAGATTGATAATCGGCTATTGGAGTCAGATTAATGAGTTTAACGATGAATAATTTAGGTAAAAATAGTCGCCCTGGTAAGAGAAAGCACTCAAATCAAAAAGAACATCAATTGGAACTGGGTCTTTCCTGTATTTAACCATTTGTAGTTTTATGAGAAAGCGATGCGCATCCTCCTCAGGCCTAAACCATCCTGATTAATGATCCTGATTAATTTCCATAAAAGGTTGATTAGACAAAGTGGTCGGGGCGATTTTATCATTCATCACCTTCCATTTCCAGCCCAATAGTTTGTACATGATAAAAAAGAAAAGCGTGCCCAAAACCAACAGACTGATTAATTCCATCACTGGATCAATTTCCACCTGCTTAAGGACAGAATGGGTCTTAAACACCGACTCCTCTGAAGTCACGAATAAGGACAAGAAAACATTATTAATTGCATGTGCTCCGAGACAAACTTCCAGGCCATCGTCCAAAACGGTACAGATTCCGAATAAAAGTCCGAAAAACAAATATTGTGGCATCGTCAGCCAAAAGCCGTAAGCTTCTACTTCCGGATTCATAATATGCATCAAAGCAAATATGGCAGCCGGGATGATCACCACCAGCCATCTGTTCCTGGTCCAAACCCCTACTCCCTGAGCTAAATATCCGCGAAATAACAATTCTTCATAGGACGTTTGGAGTGGAATTAAGATGACCGAAACGATCAGTAATGGATAAAACTGGCGCCAGTCAAACTGCCAATGGAAAGCTTCCGGCGTGATGAGCAATTGCCCAACTAAATAGACTAACATGAGGCCTCCCCAAATCCCTACGGCATAAAAAAACCTTTTCCATCGGAAAGTGCCCTGTCCATTGAATAGGTCGGTAAAAGGCTTTTTATGAAAAACTTTGAAAAATAACCATAAACCAAACAAACCCATCACAAAAGAAAATAGCATTATGCCCAAGCCCAGGGTACTTGAAACGCCATAAGCTTCAAAATTCAAAGGATCCGTCATCACTCCACCCTGATTTGCGGCCTTCACTCCAATAAGAATCATTAGAGGAATTCCCCCAAGAATCTGGGCAAAAACTACAAAACTCAACAGGCAGGTTAATAAATATCGGAACCATTCATTAGGTCGATTAAAGCTATTTTCAAAAAACTTCATCATTAATAAAGGCAAAAGAAACTACAAAAATTTAAACTTTCGGAAGTTGGCAAAAATTCTTTTGAGCCCCTAATTTTAGCGCGCTGAATTACGCTTTTAATCAAAAATTATAGGGTAATAAGGTAGGAGGGCAACCCTATTTTCCCTCATTATTCTGATTTTTTCACCATGGCGCATAAACCCGAATGATTCATGCTTAAATCCTCGTTTAGCTGTAAGGCGGAAAAAATGAAGGAATAGTTTCCTATTTCGAGTTTTTTCCAAGGTGGCAGATGAATGAGGAAAAAGCAAGCCTGCTCAAATTGGGGCTATTCTAAATCAAAGAAAATAAATTACAATGAACTGAAATTAAATTACTTGCACTCAGTTAATGAATTTAGTGATGAATAATTCGGGTTTAAAAACCACGACATCTAAAGCAAGTATGAATTATTCCTCCGAATTATTCACCATTAGATATAGAGAATTACACGATGATGTGAATAAAATAAGGGATTTACGGTCAGCTCCCTGGATTCAAAGACTTTAAGACCCCCAATCCCCCTCTTTGTTTTTGGTATACGAGCAATGCCTTCCGTCTTCTTTTTATTGCTTGAAGTAATCGTTTTCGTTGACTTTTAGAAGCCTTATTCTTTTCAAATGCTCTCAATATTTTCTGATCTGCATCCGTCTGCCCAAAGAAGTCCCTCAAGCCATAATACGCTCCCTGCCCAAAAACATTCAGCCATTCATATACTTCTGACTGAAAAGCCTTTACCGAATGCCCTGCCTTGATTTGTCGGAGTAAATAAGGTTCCGAACGCTTATATTGAAGCCAATGAGCCCTTATTTTCTTCCTCCATTTTCGGAGAATTTTGATTGCCTTTGAGAGTAATACTACCAACAAAAGACCAGCCACCAAAACCTTCCAGGGCTGATAACCAAACCATAAATGTTCCTTTGGCGCCGCATCAACAAAAGTTGCATTCGCCGCCTGCAGAGAGTCTTTGATGCTGGCCACCATCCCCAAATCCGGATTGGCTGCCACCACTACCTTCTGATCTTTGGTTTTATAATGCTGCACCCGCTGAAGCAAAGGATTCCAATAGGAAATTTCTATGCCATGAATCAGGAATTCCCCTTGGCGATCAAAAAGATATAATGCCCGATCCGTGCGGGAACCATTCACGGATTCATCATCTCTTTCATCCTTGGTGGTCCCTGATTTTGGATATACCGTGGCAAAATCCTCCTTGGGAAATTTCGTCTCCGGAATAAAAATCGGAAGCGTGCCCTGCGCATAGACTTTCACTTTGCGCTCCACCACATCTCCCTGCTTCAATTTAAGCAAGGGCTGATCATATTGCTCCGAAAGCTGCACCCGATTGGCTACAAACCAATTCTCTCCCAGGCCAGCCGGTGTTTCCTTAATTTTAATCGCCTTCCCTTTGGCAGTAATTGTGATCGGCTTGCCTTTATAATCCCCCACAGGCGGACTGGCAGTTTTGATTTGAATATCCGGAATTTGCAATGCTCCTTCCGCTAAAGGAAAAATCTGATAATAAAATTCCAAACCGGAATATTGCTTACCATTGATATGGAAAATCCCCGGAACAGCCCTAAAAAAAGGAACGGCAAAACCATTTTCAATTTGGATGGGCTGAATATCCAATGGATCGGTAAACCAGGTGGCAGTATAAACGGTCACCTTTGCCCGAACCGGTTGCTGTGCATAGGTGGTTTTCCTGCTCAGCGTCAAAGTCGCAAAGGCATCAATTTGTTGTGCATAAGATGGCACTAATGTCCAGAGGAACAAAAGGACGAACACGCTAAATTTCTTCATCTTTCTTACCATACCTTTTCACCAGCTTTTACATGAGGATAATCATGCGTTTTCTGATATTCAAAACGCCTTTTCAAAAACTCCGAGGGATCGTCGGACACCTCTTTTAATAATATCTGTGAAGGATCCAGCTGAATTTCTTCCCCACCCTGAGGCAAATCCTCCGGATTATCCGCTTCCTCGGCTTTCCGCATTTCCGTTTCTACTTCATCCGTAACCCTATCCCCCTCATCAGGCAATTCGTCCACTTCCGTATCGGAAGTCAACTCCTCATCCTCCGTCTGCGGCGCTCTTTCCTGAAGCTCTCCCAAACCATCGACCTGCGGCACGATTCCCTGCTTTTCCAAGGCCGCATTCAGGGAGTCTATCTGGTACATCACCTGCTGCGTGCGGGCTAATGCCTCTTCTGCCCCGGCCAAATCCGGATTGAGTTCCAAGGCTTGTTGGAAAGCGTCGCGTGCCTGCTGATAGCGCCCCATTTTAGAATAAGTCAAAGCCAGATTGTATTTTCCCGTGGCGGTACTGTCCATGGCATAAAGCGTAGCCGCAGATTCGTAATCGCCCATTTGAAAATAGACAGCGGCCTTATGTGCCATATCCTCATATTGCTCGGCGGCCACTTCCAGTGCTCCCTGCTGCTCTTTATATTGTGCCTGATAATCTTGACTGTACCACCAATCAGCATATTGACTATCCGGACTACAGGAGGAAAATAAGAATACGAAAACCCAGCACCATTGTAACACCCAACCTCTGCGAAACCAAAACAAAAGCAATAGCAGCAAAGGCAAGCATAACCAATAACCCTGATCGATCCATTCATCTTCACTTTCGGTATCATCCAGTTGAAACTCCAGACTTTCCCGCTGTCTTTGGGCCATGGCTTCCACATCAGAAGGATCCAAAGTCAAAGCATTTACGGTGATCCCTTCATGCATGCCCAACTGATTAAACACCGACACTGAGCTGGCCGAAAAAACTTCTTTTCTTTGTTTATCTTTTAAAATCGTTCCCTTCCGATAACCCGGAACGGCACCACCTTTAGGGGTGGCAACCGGCAATATTTCGATCTTATGAATGTTTCCATCGACCCATTTTTTTAATAATTCCCCTTCGTTTTCCTCGAGTTCATCGGTGATGATCATCAGGGTGGAAGGCGCCTGCACATTTTTGAGAACCGTATCGGCCAGGGCCAACATCAATTCCATATTGGTACCGGGAACGGGCATCACCCCAACACTCAAGTTCTCAATCTGCTTTTCCAGAATTTTATAATCCGAGCAGGGAGGTAGAATGATGTGGGGTGTTCCGGCATACACCAACATGCCGGTATTGGCGCCCGGAGAGGATTCCAGATAATCATGAATCTTCAGCTTCGCGCGTTCCAATCGGTTGGGAGACAAATCTTCTACCAACATAGATCGGGACATGTCCAGGGCGATTAAGGTCACGGCCTTGGTCTTACTGCCGGGCACCTCTACTTTCTCCCAAGCCGGACCGGCCAGGGCAAATATGCCAAGCATCATGGTAAGTAAGAATCCCAAAATCGGTAATAAGGACGCCCATTTTTTCCCTTTAGAAAACATGAAATCCTGTAAATGCGGCGCTACCAATTTCTTCCATTGATCACTCTCGCGATTCAAGAACAATAAAGCAATAAAAACCACCACCGCCGGCACCAACAGCCACAACCACTGCGGACGAAGCAAATGAAATTGCTCCAAGGGAAATTGTTTTATCCAATTTTCGATCAGCTCCATCTTATCTTCGAATAAATTTTAAAAGCGTGATGATCAACGTAATGATCAATCCCGAGATTAAACTAAAGGCCAGCGGGTAAATGAAGAGCAACTGCTCCGGACGGTACTCTTCTTCCTCAAATTCCATTGGCTCCAAAGCATTCAGCGTCTCATACACCTGCGCCAATTGCTGTTCATCCATCGCAAGGAAATATTGGCCACCCGTTTCTTCTGCGATCGCTTTGAGCGTTGCCTCATCCAAATCCGAGCTCGGCGCATTCGGATCTCCAATGCCTAAAGTGTAGATGGTCACACTGTCCTTCGCGGCCGCTGTGGCCACAACCAAAGGAGATATTCCGCCTCCACTATCGGCCCCATCGGTTAATAATAACATGACCTTATGATCCAAAGAATCTGCTTGAAGCAATTCATGGGAAAAGCCAATGGCCTTGCCTATAGCCGTCATCTGCCCGGCCATACTGACCTCCGCCTGTGATAACAGCCAATTGATAATCTCCGTATCGGTCGTCAAAGGGGCTTGCAAATAGGCATTGGATCCAAAAAAAACCAGTCCCAAACGATCCCCTTTTCGCTTCTCAATAAAGTCTCCTAATACCTGCTTCACCCCTTCCCAGCGCGTGTACATTTTCCCATCCGTTCCGGCCCAATCGCGGGTATCCATACTAAAGGAAATATCCGCCACCACCAGAAAACTGCGGGAAGTTTTCACCTTCATATCCGGCTGTCCGACGAGCTTGGGGTTACTGGCGGCCGCCAGAATTCCCAACCAGGAAATCGACAGTCCCAACCATTGCAAAATATTACGACGGGAAATCCAAGCGCTTTCCTGTGGCTTGACTTCCATGGCTTCTGCCGAGCGAAAAAAGAAGGCCCCTTTCAAAGCTGTTCTTCTTTTCTTCAAAGGTGGAAGAAGCCAATAGAACAATATGGGTAAAGGCAATAAAAAGAACACCCAGGGATAGGCTATTTCAAAGTTCATGTCCATGGATCCACTTTTTAGATTGTTGAATAAAGGTGGCCACCAAAGGCTTGGCCTCGGCAGATAAACTTTTTTGATACATATGATAATTGATAAGGGAAAGGGTGTCTTCCTCGGCAAATGGTCGCTTTTTCATCTGTTCATTCAGAAAATTCACCCACTCCTGCCCAAACAAAGATGCCACCGCCACCCGTCCATAAGCCGTTATCGCCACCTGCTTCAACAGACGATTAGTTGCCTGAATCACTTCCGGACTACTGTCATTTTGCTGATAAGTATTTTCAATGGACTGCAAGGCTTTTGTCGCTTCCCGACGATAGCGATTTTTCTGATATTTTCTGATGGCTAAAATGGAAATCGTCAGGACAATGATAAATATCAATACGAAAAGCACCGACCAGCCCAGAGTAGAAAAATCCTGTTGGATCGGCTCCGGTCGGATTAAATGGCCGATTTCAATTTCCGATTGCATCGTACTCATGCTCGCCTCCCTTCATTTAAAATTTCATTCAGTTGCTTCTCCAAAGAATCACTCGTGTTGAGCGTCAATACCGGCATCCCATAGCGCTCCATTTTCACCAGCTTTTCCGCCAATACCGATTGTCGGGAAATATATTTCTCCCCCGCATTTTTCTTTTCCCGATCCCAAAGCAATTGTTTCTTGCCATCAGTCAGGACCATATCGGAGCCTGTCAATTCCTCATCCATGGGATCAGAAATATGGACGATGATCACATCATTATGGCGCGACAAACGAATCAATCGGGAATAAGTCTCCTCATCGGCCTCATTCATATCCGTAATTAGTGTGACCACAAAATCCTTGCTCACCGACATTTCTGCCTGGTACAGCGAACGATTTAGAATAGCCGTATTTCTTTGCAGGGTCTTTTTCTCCGGAAGAGCTAAATTCTTCGCCGCTACCTGATCGAGAAAGTGCATCAGAGTTTTACGGTTCCGTTTCGGCTGAACAAAAGCAATCTGCTCATCATCAAAGACAATTCCTCCTATCCGATCTCCCTGTTTAAGGACTTTAAAGCCGGACAGGGCCGCCAATTGCGCCGCAATGACGGATTTGGTGTAGGCCACTGAACCAAAAAACATGGCACTGCTTTGATCACAAATCACAAAAGCAGGACGTTCTTTTTCTTCATTGAAGACCTTGCTGTGGGTGACTTTCGTGCGGGCCGTTACCTTCCAATCAATATGTCGAATATCATCTCCGGGAACATATCGACGTACTTCTTCAAAGTCCAAACCACGGCCTCTCAACTTGGAGGCATGCTTCCCTGCCAACAGTGAAAATACAGGTTTGGGTGGAAGAAAATTCCCCTGATTCACGGCATACTCCAGTCGCATCAATGCGGCTGATCCTATCGCTACTTTTTCCGGATAACTCATCTCTATTGATTTAGCTACAATAAAAAACCACTAGGACACTGCTACTTTGCGCAATAGCAAATCGACAATATCATTGCCCGATTTACGGTCGGCATTCGCCTCATAAGATAAGCTGATACGGTGACGCAGAACATCATGTGCCACGGCTCTGATATCCTCCACCGTCACATAGTCACGGCCTTCCATCCAGGCATTCACACGCCCCATATTTTCCAAACCTATCGTCGCACGTGGTGAAGCGCCTACTTCAATCCAACGGGCCAGATCCTCATCGTACTTTTCAGGCTGACGCGTAGCCGTAATGATATCCACAATATATTTTTCGATATTCTCAGCGACCTGCACTTCGTTGATCTGTGCGCGGGCATCCGCAATCACCTGAGGATCAATTTTTTCAACTTTCTCCTTGTTCCTCGGGGCAGACTCCGACCGCACCAAGCGCAATACTTTCAACTCATCCTCCGGACTTGGATATTCCACATTCACATGTAAAAGAAAACGGTCCATCTGTGCTTCCGGTAGCGGATAAGTCCCTTCCTGCTCAATCGGGTTTTGAGTGGCCATCACAAAAAAAGGGGCTGGTAACTGATGCGTTGTACCCGCTACCGTCACCTGACGCTCCTGCATGGCTTCCAATAAGGCGGCTTGTACTTTTGCCGGAGCCCTGTTGATCTCATCCGCCAAAATCAGATTATTGAAAATAGGACCTTTCTGAAAAACAAAAGCTTCCTCTCCACCCGGTTGATAAATTTCGGTACCGGTAACATCCGAAGGCAACAGGTCCGGAGTGAACTGCACCCTGCTCAATCCTAAGTCCATGAATTTAGCCAAGGAGTTAATGGCACGGGTTTTAGCCAGGCCTGGAAGCCCCTCCAGCAACATATTACCATCCGCCAGCAAACAGGCGATGATCCTGCGAACCACCAGCTCCTGACCGATGATGGTACCGTTCATCCGTTCGGCTAACAGATTGATTTGGGAAAGCGTATTATTTTCGATATTGCTCATATATAGATATTTAGCAGTTGCATATTTAATATAGGCAAAGTGCAAATCGTTCGGAAGTCTGGTAATATTAATATTTTGGGGTAGTTCGAAATTCGAATATGAAGATCAAAACGGAAGATTACAAAGGTAGTTATGCAGATGAGGACTTTTTGTCGTATTCAGTCAACAATTCGTCCCATTTAGTCAAACACAATCCTTACAGATGAAGCATTTCTGGGCAGCGCATCTGAAGTCAGCCATAAACATTAAATTTATAGAAAATCGCTTCTATCCCTTTTTCCGTCCAAAAGAATATATTCGACGCAAAACGTATCACCTTTTGAAACAAGCCTCCTATATTTTCACTACCCCAAGATTAGGTTTCAGAACCTGGCAGGACAATGAGCTCCCCTCTTTATTACAAATGAACCAAGATGAACAGGTCATGCGCTATTTCCCTACGATACCGGATGAAAATGACTGCCGCCACTTCATGCAAAAAATGAATTCACAGTTTGAGGAAAAAGGCTATTGCTATTGGGCAGTGGAATTATTGGAAAGCAATGAATTTATCGGTTTCATCGGCTTGAGTGACCAGCACTATAAAGCCCCATTTACTCCCTGCATTGATATTGGCTGGCGACTAAAAAAAGAGTTTTGGGGAATGGGGCTGGCCCCGGAAGGCGCGGAAGCTTGTTTTGAATATGGGAAAAATCAACTAGGACTGAAAGAGATTTTTGCTGTCGCCCCAAAAATCAATGAACCCTCTATTCGCGTGATGGAAAAAATTGGCATGATCAATAAAGGCCGATTCAAGCATCCCACTTTAATGGGATTTCCCATGCTAAGAGACTGTGTCTACTACTTAAAATCTCTATCTTAATCCGCATCACGCACCGCTAATTTCACTAAACCAACAACTCAAAATACTTATCTTCAAATTATAGCATGTAATTTTCTTTTATTTTTGATAGCCTCAATTGGGGCATGCATGCTTGCTCCTCCTTCATCTGCTTCGTTGGAAAAAACTCGAAATAGGAAAAATTCCTTCATTTTTTCCGCCTTACAGCTAAACAAGGATTTAAGCCTGCATAATTCGGCTTAATAACACCCACCAAAGCAACATTTCCGTTCTGGCTTCAAGTAAGCCTGACATTTTACTGACACCTGTTCATTAGACTGACTGACATACCTAATTTTAATATTTTCTCCAGTTCTGGCTTCCGGAAAGCTGCTTTGTGTTTGTTCCCATCAACCTAAAGTCATGATAATACCAGGGAACCACCTCTATGTCACAAGGCAGCGAAGACGAAGTAACCCACTAACCAACAATCACTTATCCTAAAAATGCAATTTTTGGCAAGATCCTTGCTAAATTTCGTGCCGTACCAACAAGTTACTGTATGAAGCGTTTGAAAACCCTTGGTTTCCTATTGCTTTTGGGTCCTTTTGGAAATTCCTGTAGTACCCACGTGAACTTAACAGAAGGACACGATGACAATGAGGAAACTGAATTTAGCGCCAACTATTTATTCATGGAGCAAACCGATGACATCCTTCCAGTGGATGGTCCGGGGGTAGCACCCGTGATTTACCAAAATTTAAAAAGCTTGGGAAATCTGCCGGTGCATGAAAAAACCGCCAAATTCATCGATATGATGCTTCCAACAATCATTTTGGCGAGGGAACGCAAATTGGCAGAGAAGGAGAGAGTGGAGATGATGATTAATAATCGCCAATACGATCCCTCCACGAAAGCTCTGCTGAGCCTCTATTTAGCCAAATATAAAGCTAAATCGGTAGAGGAATTACCATTACGCATGACTCCGCCTCCAATCAGTATGATTCTGGCACAGAGCGTGATGGAAACCGGATGGGGAACTTCTTCTATATTTTTAGAGGCTAACAATGCCTTTGGAGTATGGAGCTTTTCCGCTAATGAGCCCAGAAGAGCGACTAAGGGGACACGTAACAACCGTCCTGTATACGTTCGGGCTTATAATGACATCCTCTCTTCCACGGAGCACTATCTGGACATAATCGGACGGGTTTATGCTTATGAGGATTTAAGAAATGCTATGCAGGTGGAAAGTAATTCATTAGAACTCGTGAATCACCTGACGGCTTATTCTGAGGAAGGTTCAAACTATATTAGCCTTCTGAAGAGCATTATTCGGAAATATAAGATGCAGCAATACGATGCATATTATTCGGTTCCGCAAAAGGAAGTGCTGATGGCAGCCTCCTGATGCATTCTGATAAAACACGAAGACAAGGTCTGAAAACCTTGTCTTTTTTTTATCCTTCCCTTTTATAGGGCGGTCATTTCTTCCATTAGTCGCTTTAAATGCATGTCGGCATTTCGAGTAAGCCCCATATACCAAACCGATCGCAAAAATTGACGATCCTCTTCGGTCAAATGCCAGTCATTCCGCTCTTTACGTAAGCGTTCCACAAGGCTGTGCAAACACAAAGCCGTGGTCACCGAGATATTAAAAGATTCCGTGAAGCCATACATTGGAATGCGGAGTAATTCATCGGCCTGATCCAAAGCAAAATCAGATAAACCATCGGCCTCATTTCCAAAGGCAATGGCCACCTTCCCATTTAAATCCACCTGGTCCAGCGTTTTGCCCTCCACATTCGGGGAGGTCGCATAGATTTTATAGCCCTCGCTTTTTAATTCCTTATAGCAAAGGTCGGTATTGGGTTTACCCTCTTGTTCATAACGGTGCATGGTCACCCAGTTCGAAGCACCTTTTGATACATTAGGATTAATATGATATTCGGTGGAATTATTGATGATGTGCAAATCCTGCACCCCAAAACAATCGCAATTACGGAAAACTGCTGAGGCATTGTGTGGCTTATACACATCCTCTAAAACAATGGCGATTTGGCGGGTTCTCTCATCCATCACCTGTTCCAGCAATGCTTTCTTGGTCTCCGTCACATATTCCTGAAAATATTCAATTTTCGCCTGCTGCAGTTTTTTTGGATCAATATTCATTATTGCGAATCGTAATTTTTTGAAATGCAATTTAGGGAAAATCGGGCAGATGGAAAATGTGATATGGGTTGATTAATGGGCTTTTTATGGGGAATGGCATGGATCGTGATTTTGGTTTGGGGTTCGCGGGTTATATTTGATGCGGGGCGTATGTCTCGCGGGTTGAATTCGATTCGTGATCTATGGGGTGCGGGATTATACGTTGTGGGGTTGATATGTTGCGAGACGCATGCAATGCGGGGTCATACGTTGTGGGGTTGATATGTTGCGAGACGCATGCAATGCGGGGTCATACGTTGTGGGGTTGATATGTTGCGAGACGCATGCAATGCGTCTCTGAGGTTTTTTTTGTCATTTATGTGGTGGAAATGAAAACCATTGATGGGGAATAGGGTATCGGGGGTGGAAACATTAACCACTACTATGAATGATAAATTTCAAAATAAATATCGGATATCCTCTCCGCGATTGAAAAACTGGGATTATGGTCGGGCGGGTGCTTATTTCATTACCATTTGTTGTCACCATCATCGTCATTTCTTTGGTGAAGTCAGGGATTCAAAAATGTACCTATCAACAATTGGTCAGATTGCTCAGGAGGAATGGCTGCGAACCTTTGAAATGCGAACGGATATGAATCTTAGCAATGATATTTTCATCGTGATGCCCAATCATTTCCACGCATTGATCTCCATTGGAGAGAATATTCACAATCAATTTCCCAATTGGGAGGGCAACCAGCCCGGCTCACAGTCGAATAACCTCCCTGCCATTATTCGGGGGTTCAAGGGAGCTGTCACCAGCAGGGCAAGGAAAATTCGGGAAGATTTCAGATGGCAAAGCCGGTATTACGATAATGTGGTCTGGGATCCACAGGCATTTCAACGTATTTACCAATATATTTTGAATAACCCGTCCAAATGGTGGACAGACCGGTTTAATCGAAAGGGGTAATTGTTTGGGAATTAATTCCGAATGGCCGGATGACCGGATGACCATAGAGACGCATCGCATGCGTCTCTATGGTTAATACCGACATTACAATATGGCGATGCCAATAGGAATCGGATTTGGGGAAATGGATGGAAGACGCATCGCATGCGTCTCAAGGTCATTCCATCATATGAACCACACCATTCAGAAACGCATTTTAATCGAAAAACCAATCCCCCATATTCATGCATAGGATGCTACCATACCAGGAACATGCAACACCAATGATTTGTCGCCATCAAATATTTACCTATCAATTATATCCAAAATTCAATTTTCCGAATGGCCCAAACCATTCGGGCGTGGGGATCAAAATACCGGATGATTCTATTCATTGAATTTTGGGGTTAAATTGGGGTTGGGTTTGGTGAAAAGAGACGCATGCGATGCGTCTCTGTGGTATTGGGTGGTATTATTTTATATATCAAATAATATTATTCGGTGGATTTTCGTTGGGCAATTTCGGATTTCAAAATATCATTGATGGACGTTTTGGCACCTTTTAACAAATACACGGTCGTTCCCTTTTCTCTTGCTAATGGATGCTGAATTTCACCGATTTTAATGACTTCGGAAAACAGGTTTTCTTCCCTGTCGCGGTCAAAATTACCGGCATTGTTTACCAAAACCACATTAATGATCGGCTCTTTTTCCAGATCATACCAATTGATATAATCTGCATTCAGGGACAATGCCGGCACCCCGGAATTAGAATAATAGTTGATCGCACCCGCCTGTCCGTAATTATCACAATGTATTAACAAATGATCTTTGGAGGCTAATTGGCCGATGCCCTGATCCACAATTCCTGCCAATTCTTTCCAGCCCAACATATCGGCAAAATCTTGAGGGATAGCATGAAGTTTTCCGTCTTCCCAACGGTTCAATCCCAGATCATTGAACATCTCTTGTTCCTCCTCCATCTTTTCAGGTGACCATACAGGCAAAAAAATCGGCATCATAAAGACAAAAAAACCAATAGGGAAAACCAACAATACAAGACCAATAAACTTCTTCCAACTATTCTTTAAATACTGCTCTAACACTACCGCCCCGAAGGCTAAAAATACCGGATAAAGACCAATGGCATAATATCCTTTTGCCCTTAAATAAGTAAAAAGTGCCAAAATAAAAATCAAGGCAAAGGCAAGAAACTGGTATCGCTTATACTTCTGATTTACCAGCAATGCTCCTATACCCGTCAACAATACCGGCAAGGAGCCGAAGAAAAAGTAAAGCTGTTCCTTGAGAAAATCCCATCGGCTCACCTTTACCAACTGAATTTCGGTCAGGGCCGTCATATGTTTAATCACCGGAAAATCATTGATCCACTGCCAATACAAATTGGGGCTGATTAAAATCACTGCCAGCCCGACTGCCTTATAGAAGTGTGCGTTTTTAAAAAGCTTTCGATGCGGAGACAATGCTATGGCAGGTATGATTCCAATGACCAAAAAGACAATATTGTATTTATTCAGAAAACCGATACCAAAGACTAAGCCTATCCCATATAACCACTGTATCTCTCCCCGATTAACATACTTGATCACAAAATAGAATAAGGCTGTCCAGCAAAGAAAATCCAGGGAATTGGGCTGATAAAGGGTATTGATTCTAACCAGTACAGAAAACATGACGGATGAAGTGGCCAGCACCTTCGCAAACAAACCTCCATCAAGCTCCTCCACCGTTTTCCAGACGAAATATAAAAGCCCCGCACCAAAGAGGGCCGGGAAAAATTTCACCCAAAAGACCGCGCCTCCCAACGAAAGGATGACCTTCGAAATTAAACCGGTCATGGGAGGGACAGAAGCATAGCCCCAGGCCAAATGATTACCCAAATCAATATGTAAATATTCATCCCGATGCAATTCATAAACCGGGTTGATAGCGAAATACTGCAGGATGAATTTCAGGAGAATGATAAAACCTAAAATCAGATGATCTGCCAAGGCCGAAGTTTTCGTGCTTGGTGTTTTGGAAAAGCTGGTGGTGAGCATAGCAAAAAATGAAGTGGAAACGGCACTCTTTTCAAGCTATAAAATTTCATTTGCAATTGAAATCAATTGCTTTCCAAAATCTGCAGATAACGACTACTCATCCAGCCAGAGACATATCCATCTCCTTCAATACTTCCTAAATATATGTTTGATTTCGTATACTGATTTGAAGTATCAATTAATACATACCACCAAATACGCCCCGTCTTATCTACCTTCTCTGCCAAGGCAATTCCTTCGGTTCCTTTTGGATAATGACTTAATACATTTCCCTTTTCAGGATCCAAATCAACAAAAAGGCCCTCTTTTACAATTTCTGGTGTTACCCTCAAAGTATAGCTTTCATTCAATGTCTGGAAAGCTATTGGTGATTTAAAATAAGCTTTGGGTTTAGTCTCCAGAAAGTGCGAAACAAACTGAAAACTCCTCTGAAATTTAAGCTGCCCTTGCTCCATTTGAACTTCAAAAACCACACTCGTAATGTGCTCTTCCATACAGCACCCCCAATCCCGCACATATAATCGGCTTAATTGTTCCCCATTCCATTCTGAAGTTATCACCCCCTGCTGTGATGAAAAAATTAAATCAAATGTTTTATCGTCTTTCCTCTTATAAATCTCAAAAACCTGGGACTCCCCGAACAGAGGCCCCTGGTAGACGATTTCGTCCTCCTCATCAGCATCAAAATCAACCAATGATATATAATTACCTAAATAAAAGCGCTCCCGACTAAAGCGATCCACCCAGGCGGGCTGCCCCTGAGCATAGTCAATAAACTGGGAGATCATATCGTCCTTGTCCAAAGAATTAGAAAAAGCAATCCAATCAGTGGCGTAATCCCTGTTATAGGCATTAAAGGTTTTGACCTCCGGTATTTGAGCCAAGACTGTAAATGGTAAGATTAACAGCGGCAAATAAAAAAAACAATATCGCATAAAAAATAAAAAAAACCTCACTCCCAAAAAGAGCGAGGCTTATTGATTTCTTAAAACAAACCTAACTGTTCCTGATCGTCTTCATCCACTTCAACATTTTCTTGAGTGGATTTAGCGGCCACAGGTGCCGGTTTACTTTCAATCACTTTCACGGATTTCACCGGATAGGCACTCAGTTTATTGCCTAAAGCTCTCCAGCCTTTCACTTCAGCCAGGACATCCAAATCAAAGATCCCTTCAGTCTTGCCGTCCACTTTGCGCTTGTAGGTGATTTCGACTTGCGCCAATTTATCCAGAGTCACTGCCAGCATTTTAGAGCTACGGGCATCAGTGATAAATTTGAATCGCTTGTCCAGAGTGGTGGTTTCAATCATAAACCGCTTCACATAATGGGTTTTATTATTCCCATCATAGTAAATAGCCGTGATT
The DNA here is from genome assembly GCF_036244895.1 of Persicobacter diffluens. Classification (NCBI taxonomy): domain Bacteria; kingdom Pseudomonadati; phylum Bacteroidota; class Cytophagia; order Cytophagales; family Persicobacteraceae; genus Persicobacter; species Persicobacter diffluens. The sequence goes on along the minus strand of NZ_BQKE01000001.1, from coordinate 1,201,449 downwards.
GGCTTCTCTGGATCAAACTGTTCGATATGAACCACCTCATCCACATTGTATCGATTGGTCAGCTCATAGTTGGTCAACTCGTAGGAACCATCTTTCAGAATACAAAGAATGGACTGATCCAGGAAGTTCCCCAACAATTTACCACGGCCTTCGGTGTTCAGGCGCCCCACATGGTCATCATAATACACATCGATACCGCCCAGGGTAGATACTCCATCAGAGATCTTAGTGATACCGTTTTTACTGATCGGGTAAGCGGTCAACGTATTCCCTACTACATCGCGACCTTTGATGGCCAGGTCAGCGAAATCATATTCAAAAATCTTCTGACGTGCCGGACAGCCCGGCGTCAGTTTTACTTTCACTACCTCGGCTTCCCCATTCGGATTTGCAGAGAAGTAAAGGATTTTAGATTTTGGTCCCCCTTTGGTGATATTGTACTCCCGGTCACGGGTAACGGCTAATACCTGAAAACGCTTCACAAAAGTACGCTTCTTGGAGGCATCCAAATAAGCGACATTGTAGACCATACGGTCATCATTTTTCTTGAAAACCGCAACATGGATGATATCTTTTCCAACAAAGGCTTTGTCGGAGATTTTAGTCACGATGCAGGCCCCATCCCTACGGAAAACAATGATGTCGTCAATATCCGAACAGTCAGTCACGAACTCATCCTTTTTCAGCGACGTTCCGATAAAACCTTCCGTACGGTTGACATAAAGCTTAGTATTATTCGCCGCAACTACAGTCGCATTAATGTCTTCAAAATTGCGGATCTCGGTTTTACGCTCACGTCCTTTGCCATACTTTTTCAATAAGTCTTTGAAATACGCAATGGCATAGTCAATCAGGTTCTCCAAATTATGTTCTACCTCAGCCAACTCATCAGTTAGCTTTTTCATGGCTTCATCTGCCTTAAAGGAGTCAAACTTGGAGATACGCTTAATCTTGATTTCGGTCAGGCGCACCAAATCCTCTTCGGTAATTTCACGATAGAAATCCTTCTTGAATGGATCCAGTCCCTGGTCTATGGTTTGCAATACCGCTTCCCAGGTTTCGCATTCCTCAATGTCACGGTAAATTCTGTTCTCAATGAAGATTTTCTCCAATGAACTGAACAGGATTTTTTCCATCAACTCGCCACGGCGAATTTCCAGCTCCTGCTTCAACAGCTCTACTGTCTGCTTAGTACAATAAGCCAGAATATCATTCACCGACATGAAGTGCGGCTTCTCGTCGATAATTACGCAGGCATTTGGAGAAATGGATACTTCACAATCCGTAAAAGCGTAAAGTGCATCAATCACCACATCCGGAGACTGACCCGGCCCTAACTGGATCTCGATCTCGACATCCTTTGCGGTATTGTCAATCACCTTTTTCACTTTCAGCTTCCCTTTATCGTTCGCTTTCAAAATCGAATCGATCACAGAGCTGGTCGTGGTGGAATAAGGGATATCTTTTATGAGAAGGGTCTTTTTATCCGCGGCTTCAATTTTAGCACGCACGCGAATTTTAGAACCTTTTTTACCTTCATTATAATTGGTAAAATCCGCCGTACCCCCGGTAGGGAAATCTGGCAGAATATTGGCCCGCTTTCCTTTCAGAATATCGATGGAAGCCTTAATCAGCTCCACAAAGTTATGGGGCATCATCTTGGTGGAAAGTCCCACCGCAATACCTTCCACCCCTTGCGCCAACAAAAGTGGAAATTTAACCGGCAAAGTAATGGGTTCTTTTTTACGCCCATCATAAGACAATTGCCAGTCGGTCGTTTGAGGGTTATAGACCACATCCAAAGCGAATTTGGACAGTCTTGCCTCAATATAACGAGGGGCAGCGGAGCGATCACCCGTACGGATATCTCCCCAGTTCCCCTGAGTTTCAATCAATAAATCTTTTTGCCCGATGGTCACGATCGCATCTCCGATGGAAGCATCTCCGTGTGGGTGATACTGCATCGTCGCCCCGATGATATTGGCTACCTTATTGAAGCGTCCATCATCCAGCTCCTTCATGGAGTGTAAAATCCTGCGTTGCACCGGTTTCAGACCATCCTGAATGGCGGGTACAGCACGCTCCAAAATTACGTAAGAGGCGTAATCCAGAAACCAGCTTTCATACATTCCCGAGACCATGGTGGCCGCGTGAATATCTCCATTCATTTCCTGATCTTCAGCGTCATTAAAAGTATTTTCGTCGCTCATGATATTTTTAAAAAGGCCTTGCCTTAGGAATACTTAAAAAAAATTAAACCACTTCTTCTTCCACTAAATCTTTCTCCACACGCAAATTGTCAATGATAAAAGACTGACGTTTTGGCGTGTTTTTACCCATGAAGAAGCTGAGCAAATCCTCGATTTTTGTTTCTTTCTGTAAAATTACCGGATCCAGACGGATATCTTCGCCGATAAAGTTCCCGAATTCGTCTGGAGAGATCTCCCCCAAACCCTTAAATCGGGTAATTTCAGGCTTACCTCCTAATTTCTTCATCGCCTTCTGTTTTTCCTCCTCATCGTAGCAATAATGAGTAGCTTTTTTATTTCGAACACGGAAAAGTGGCGTCTCCAAAATATAGACGTGTCCTTGTTTCACCAAATCAGGGAAAAACTGCAGGAAGAAGGTCAACAGTAGCAAGCGAATGTGCATACCATCAACATCGGCATCCGTTGCGATTACGATCTTCCGGTAACGCAAACCATCCAGACCGTCTTCAATATTCAGGGCGTGTTGCAATAAGTTGAACTCTTCATTTTCATAGACCACCTTTTTGGTCAGACCGAAGCAATTCAATGGCTTTCCTCTCAAAGAGAATACCGCCTGAGAACTTACATCTCTGGACTTGGTGATGGAACCGGAGGCAGAGTCACCCTCGGTAATGAAGATCATCGTATTTTCTTTCTTATCTCCTGCCTTGGCATCATTAAAGTGAATGCGACAGTCGCGTAATTTCTTATTGTGCAAATTGGCCTTTTTCGCACGCTCATTGGCCAACTTCTTAATGCCGGAAATCTCCTTTCGCTCCCGCTCCGATTGGTTGATACGCTTCAGCAATGCCTCCGCCGCATCCGGATGCTTATGTAAATAATCATCCAACACCTTCTTCACATAGTCTCCCACGAAAGAGCGCATCGTGGCTCCTTCAGGCGCTACATTCAAAGAGCCCAGCTTCGTTTTGGTTTGAGATTCAAAAACAGGTTCCTGCACTCGTACAGCTATAGAACCTACGATACTGGCGCGAACGTCCGCCGCATCGAAATTCTTGCCGAAGAACTCCCGAACCGTTTTCACCAAAGCCTCACGGAAAGCCTGAAGGTGTGTACCACCTTGCGTAGTGTACTGACCATTCACGAAGGAGTAATATTCCTCTCCGTACTGATTAGAGTGTGAAAAGGCGATTTCGATATCCTCCCCTCTCAGGTGAATAATCGGATAGCGCAATTCCTCCGCATTGGTTTTTCTTTCCAACAGGTCACGCAAACCATGCTCGGAATGGTATTTCTGTCCATTGAAATTAATGGTCAGACCCGCATTCAAAAAGGCATAGTTCCAGATCTGGTTTTCCAGATACTGCGGAATGAAATGGTAGTTCTTAAATACCGTACCATCCGGCTCAAAGGTGATTTTGGTACCATTGGGCTGATCCGTTTTACCGATTGGATGATCGGTTACCAACTCTCCCTGATTAAATTCCGCTATTTTGGTTTCCCCCTCGCGGTGCGACTGCACCTTGAAATAATTGGAAAGGGCGTTTACCGCCTTAGTACCTACCCCATTCAATCCTACTGATTTTTGGAAGGCACCGGAATCGTACTTTCCACCGGTATTGATTTTGGAAACACAGTCGATGGTTTTTCCCAAAGGAATCCCACGACCATAGTCTCTGATTTTTACACGATGATCCGAAATGGTCACGTCAATCTGCTTGCCGTAGCCCATCATATGCTCATCGATACTGTTATCTATAATCTCTTTGACGAGTACATAAATCCCATCATCCGCTGAAGATCCATCCCCCAACTTACCGATATACATACCCGGACGCAGCCGGATATGCTCCTTCCAGTCCAGGGATTTAATACTGTCTTCGGTATATACTGCTTCTTGCTGTTTCGCCATTGTTTTAATCCTAAGATCGCGCGCTGAAAAAATATATAATCTCAACCCTTTCCAAAATCTTACAATTTTTAAGAAAAAGGCATGTTAATTTACTAAACCTTTTGGGTGGGTTGCAAATATTTTACTGGTATTCCTTAAAATTGTCGTCACTAGCGCCTGTTTTTCGACAATATCACCACCAACCAGACCATAGCAGCCAACATTACCACCGGAAATAAGAAAATGGTATTGCCCAAAACGCCACCATCTCCAAACTGCTGATTATTGAACGAAGCCAAAAAGGCCATAGATAAAATAAATCCCAAATTAAGGATGCCATTCAGCGCCAAAAACCATTGAATCATCTCATGACGAAAAATTGGATTCCGATAAGTCAGGCCTCCGGAAATTTTCCTCACTTTCATATTTTTCAACAAATTCAGATAAATGAAAAACACCCCATTGATAGACAATAAGAAAATCAAACCCCCGAAGAAAAAGGAATCCTTGGTCACAATTAGTTCCGAATTCCCTACTGCATCCACCGAAACCGTCACTCCTTCTGGCATCCAGGCATAAACGTACAAGAACACCCCGACGGCCAAGACCAATGAGCTGGTTCTAAAAAACTTTAAAAAAGACTCCATGATGTGTTATAAAAATTTATCGGCAATTTAAGTGATTTTTTGAATTTACCTTACACGCCAATGCATTTCCACTCATTAAGCTTTGATTATATCAATGCGAATAAATATAGAATTTCGGCAAATCTCGCATTTCAAAAGCAACCGACAGTGGATAAAACCTACATTTTGACTATTTTCGTTTTTGACTAAGCACGACCTATGAATCTATTATCCTTTTTATTCCTATTCACTTGTTTAAGTTTTTTCTCCTGTAAACCTACCCCTGAAATTCCGGGCTTTGATCAGGAAAGCTGGAAAGCCGATCGAGAGGGCTGTCAGGGCAAAAGAGCAGCGCTTTTACCCCTGCTACAAGCCAAAGAGGCTGATTTGGAAAAAATTAGTACCACGCAAATCGTGAAATTATTAGGTCGCCCCAATAAGGAAGAGCTATACCGACGATCGCAACGATTTTTTCATTACCAGATTTCGGGAGGAAAAGGCTGTGAAGAGCAGCAGCAGGTCGTTTACCGACTTCGGTTTACGGCCACAGATCACCTGATTGAGATTGAGGTGTTGAAAAAATAATTTGCGAAATGGCAAAAAAAAACAGCTGAAGAGCATGCTCACCAGCTGTTTTTTTTCAGGAAGCGATCACCAGAGAGGCCGCCCCAAGGATACCGGCCTCATTGGCTAAAGAGGCGGTTTTGATGTTCAATTTCTCCAGATAATAAGGCGTCAGCCATTTTTCTAACTCCTCCATCATGGCGGGATAAAGCACGTCATAGGTTTCTGCCACTCCTCCGCCTAAAATTACGGTAGCTATGTCCAGAATGCGGAGATTGGAAACGATCCCCTGCCCCAGGTATTTTCCTACTTTTGTAAAAACTTTTACTGCTACGGGATCACCTTCCAGACAGGCTTTTTGAATTTTTTTAGAATTCAGGGACTCATTGTTTTTTAATTTAGAATCCAACTTTCCTTCCTCCAGGTATTTCCGGCACATGGCCACTATCCCTTTCTTACCGATGGTTTCCTCTAAAGACTTTCCATTGCCTACCGGAATATGCCCGACTTCCATGGCATTTCCGCCTTCACCCCCAAAAATGTCTTTTTCATAAATCACAGCACCGCCTACACCAGTACCCAGGGTCAAAAATATATAATCGTCCGGAATAACTTCTTTGGCGAAGAAAAACTCGCCTAAGGCCGCCGCATTTGCATCATTCTCCAGGCGGAAAACATGGGTAGGAAAATCAGACTCGAGACGATCCATCAGATCATAATTACTCAATCCCGGAATATTGGGAAATTCCATGGTCTTACGTCGACGCGGCCCTAATGTCCCCGGGACGCCAAGTCCCACTTTTTTGATTTCCGGATGCGTTTCTAAGAAAGCAGTTAATTTTCCCAGAAAGGCCTCTATATATCCATCTGGCTCTGCGCTTAATTCAGCGGTAGGATACTTTACTTTCTCCAGCAACTCGCCCTGACGGCTCACAATCCCGAACTTTGTATTGGTTCCGCCTATGTCGATACCCAAGTAGGTCTCACTCATAGTGTTTAATTTGGTTATTTATAAAATGGAAACTCATTATACGCAATCATCGTTACACGAAAGGCGCACTGATTATCAAGATAAACATAGGATTACCAGTTAATGTGTCTCCCGGATGTAAAAAGAAGAGTATAATTTAAAGGTTTAGTCGAAAAGTCCTAAATTATTTGAAGGCAATTTTTCATGAAATAAAAAAAGCTCCACATACGGAGCTTTTCATTTTTATATTTTCCCTACAGATCATTCCTGTACCCTTCTATTCTTTTCCTCTTCCCAAACTTTCTCACAAGAAGATCCTCTGACTACCACTTTGGTTTTTAGCACTTCAATTCGAGGCGTTTTAATCTCCAAAATTTTATCCGGATGACTTTCCTTTCTGGCCAGCTCATCCAAGAACATATGGGTGGCTAACTGCCCCATTTCAAAGGATGGCTGCACCACGGAGCTGATCTGAGGATCCGTTAATTGGGTAAAGGTGACATCATCCTCAAAACCAATAATTTTCACCTGCTCCGGTACTTTTACCCCCATTTCCCGCAACTGCAAAAGGGCTCCCACCGCTACATTATCATTCACACAGAAAATACCATCCGGAAGTGGCGCTCCACTCTCCACCATTTGTCTTATGGTCGCTCTGGCCAAATCCCGGTTATCGGCTTCAATAATCAAATCCTGCTCCACCGGCAACTTGTGCTCACGCATGGCATCGTGAAAACCGTTGATTCGCTGTTTGGTGATCAAAAGCGAATCCGGTCCCTTGAAGTGGGCAATCCTTCTACAACCCTGACTGATCAAATGCTCCACCGCCTGAAAAGCTCCTTCATAATCCTGAACTACGACAGAATCCGCTTTCACTTCATTGGCAATTCGATCAAAAAAGATCAATGGAATATTACGCTTCTGTACTGACTTAAAATGCTTAAAATCCCGGGTCTCCTTGGTCATGGAACATAAAATCCCATCCACCCTGGAAGAAATCAGTGCGCTCACATTTTGCTTCTCCCGCTCCACATCCTCATTCGTTTGACAAATCACCACTCGATAGCCCGCCTTATAGGCAACATCCTCAATACCCGAAATCACACTGGCAAAGAAATGATGTACCAACTCCGGCACAACCACCCCAATGGTATTCGAACGGCTTTTTCTCAAGCTCTGAGCAATGGTATTCGGGTGATAATCCAACTCCTCTGCCACCTGATTCACCGCATCTTTTGTTTTTTGGCTAATATCAGGATGATCCTTCAAAGCACGAGAAACCGTAGAGGGGGAAATATTCAAAGCCTTGGCAATATCTTTAATTGTCGTTTGCGCTTTCATGATCTAAAAATTAAATCTCCATTACTACTGCATATGCCTTCCCAAATAGAATCATATATCGGCTAAATTATGAAAAATATGCGATTATTTTGCTATACCAAGGCCTCAGGAAAATACAATTGCATAAAAAAAGAGGGAAAGTTAAACCTCCCCTCTTCGAATATTACAATTATTGAATATCGTTATCAGATCGCTACATTTCCATTTGCCGGAACTGCCACCTCTTTGTCATGTACGAATACGTTGATCGCTACATCAGAAGTGTTGGTAATTTCCACTTTTCCTTCGGAAACTCTCACCGCCAACATCGCTCCTTGATGGGTGATGTTGAAAGTATAAGCACCCCACTCAGCTGGGATAAATGGTGCTAAACGCAATACGCCGTCATCGAATACACGCTTACCTGCAAAACCTTCTACCACTGCCATCCAGGTACCTGCCATGGAAGTAATATGAAGACCGTCTCGTGTATCGGCATTGTAGTCATCCAAATCCAAACGAGAAGTTCTTAAGTAGAATTCGTAAGCACGTGCCTGATCACCAATTTTACCTGCCAGGATAGAGTGGATACATGGAGAAAGAGAAGACTCATGAACCGTACGTGGCTCGTAGAAATCGTAGTTCGCTTTAATTTCCTCTACAGAGAAACGCTCTTCGAACAAGTAAATTCCCTGCAATACGTCCGCTTGCTTGATGAAGTTAGAACGTAGAATGCGATCCCAAGACCAGTGGTGTACGATTGGCAACTGAGACTGATCCATATCCTTCACCAAGATTTGCTCTTTGTTGAAGAAACCGTCCGCCTGGATGAAGATATTACGCTCTTCGTCATATCCAAGGTACATATTGTCACGGATCTCAGCCCATTTCGCCACTTCCTCTGCTTCGTTGAAATTGGTTTTCGCTACCAATTCCGCATAGCGCTCGCTGTACTTCTCTTTTAGAATTTCGACTGCTTTGGTCGTGTATTCCATACACCACATTGCGATGTAAGAAGTGTACCAGTTATTGTCCACGTTGTTATCAAACTCATTCGGACCGGTTACCCCCAACATTACGTATTTGTTGTAACCTACCGACCAGTTCACACGCTGTTTCCAGAAACGGGTAATTCCCAACAATACCTCGAAACCGTAATCTGCAAGGTATTTGTCATCCCCTGTGTGGCGGATATAGTTGTAAATTGCGAATGCAATAGCACCATTACGGTGGATTTCCTCGAAAGTAATCTCCCACTCATTGTGGCACTCTTCACCGTTCATGGTTACCATTGGGTAAAGTGCTGCTCCGTCAGTGAAGCCCAACTTCTGTGCGTTCTCGATGGCACGCTCCAAGTGGTTGTAACGGTAGATCAACAGATTTCTTACTACCTCAGGCTCTGCAGTCATCAAGTAGAATGGCACACAGTAAGCTTCCGTATCCCAGTAAGTCACCCCGCCGTATTTCTCACCAGTGAATCCTTTAGGACCAATGTTCAAACGTGCATCCTCACCAGTGTAAGTCTGGTTCATGTTGAAGATATTGAAGCGGATACCCTGCTGCGCTTTCACATCGCCCTCAATCAGGATATCAGAGAATTCCCATTTTTTCGCCCAGGCAGCAGCCTGCTCTTCCATCATCGTATCAAAGCCTTTGGCTTCCACACGCGCTAAATAATCCTTAGCTACTGCAATCAAATCTCCCTTGTCATGATTCTCGGAAGAAATGTTACAGATATATTTGAAAATAGTCGCAACATCACCTTCGCTTACTGCTACAGTAGTGCTGTTACCTACAAATTTCTCTTTATTTTCGGTTTCAATGGCAGTAGACTGAACGGCACCGTTCAAAGTCAAGTTCCATTTCATACCGGTAGCCACCTGGAATTGAGTCTTCAAAGTCTCACTCACCAAGATTGCCTGACCCGCTTCGTTTTCTTTAGCGACCTCTACCCAGAATTTTTCATCGTAGTTCGAATCTTCATTCTCGATGTCACCATCAACGAATGGAGAAAACTTGATATTTCCGGAGAAATTAACCGCTTTTACTTCGTAACGGATTGCTCCACCCTCATCATCAACAATGGACAACAAACGAGTAGATACTACTGCTACTTTTTTGCCTGATGGCAAAGTCGCTTCGAAGGTACGCTGTAGGTAACCTTCTTTCATATTCAGGTCACGCTTGAAGTTTTCTACTTTAGCAGTAGCTAAATCCAGCTCCTCGCCGTCAACTTCTACATGGATCCCTAACCAGTTTGCCGCATTCAAAACTTTAGCAAAATACTCAGGGTAACCGTTTTTCCACCAACCTACACGGGTTTTGTCCGGATAGTAAACACCTGCCACATAATTTCCTAAAAGGCTATCGCCAGAATACTTCTCTTCGAAGTTACCACGACCACCCATACGGCCGTTACCCAATGAGAATAGAGATTCTGAAACGCGATTGTCAGCAGGGTCAAACCCCTCCTCAACAATATTCCACTCGTGATGCTTGATATATTCCTTCATAACGCTATTGTAATTCCAAGAAAGAAAAAGGGTTGTCCTGCACCCAATCCCCCAACCGGGTGAGGACAACAATCCCACACATTATACTTTCCTACACTACCAAAGGCAGTGGTTGTTTTTTATAAAGCTTTTAGATTTTCAATATTAAATTCGGTAAAACCGGATACGACTACGTCTGCTTGAGAAAGCACTTCCTGCTCCCCAATTCCAACACAACGCATGCCACCATTTTTCGCTGCTTCCACCCCTGCTTCCGCATCTTCAAATACCACACATTCTGCTGCCGTCAAGCCCATTTTTTCCGCTCCCTGAGTAAACACTTCAGGATCCGGCTTGGCTTTGGATACCGAGTTACCATCTACGATTACATCGAAGTAATCTTTGATTTTTAAAATATCTAAGATCAAAACCGCGTTTTTGGATGCAGAACCCAAGGCAATTTTGATGTTATTTTCCTTTAGTTGATTGAAGAAATCCAAAACTCCAGGCAGGATTTCATCCGGTTGCATTTGATGAATAAACTCCAAATACCACTCATTTTTCTTAGTAGCAGCTGCTTCCTTCTCTTCTTGAGAAATCGTCAAACCACCGATTTCCAACAGGATGTCCAAAGAGCGCATGCGGCTTACACCTTTCAGGCGTTCGTTGTCCTGCTCAGTAAAATCAAAGCCCAATTCAGCACCCAATTTTTTCCAAGCCAGATAATGATATTTGGCGGTATCGACTACTACTCCGTCCAAATCAAAAATACATCCTTTGATATCCATAATATTATTAGTTGACAAGTAAATTCATTTCCAATAAGGCTCTAATGGTAACCTTATATTACAAATCGATCTCGGTAAAAATAGTTCTAATAATTTCAGGGCTTTTATTAATCCCACAAAATGACTATCCCTTCCTTGATTATAAATCAAATTTAATCCCATTATAAGGGACAACAATAGTAATATGATAATTTCACCTAAAATTCTCCTGCACTCGTTTGCACTGGGCGCAATGAGAATAGTACAAAAAAATAAGGGATTAGCCACAAGCTAACCCCTTAATTACTATTTAACTAAAGATAAGATAGTTATGTTATTAAATTTTTATTGAATCGCTATTTTTGTTTTACTAATCCTACTGAAAGCGCTCCTAATAATAAGCAAATACCTGCTACAAAGATAATCCAGATCGGTGCACCCAAGGCATTTGCGATGGTTGCCCCCATTAAACCTGCCAATATTTGTGGGCCGGCAATGGTGAAATTGAAAATACCCATATAAACCCCCATCTTATCGGCTGGTAATACCTCAGACAGGATCGCGAATGGCATCGACAAAATCGCCGCCCAAGCAATCCCTACCCCAGCCATTGAAACGATCAACATATACTTATCTGTCACATATGGGAAGGAAGCCAATCCTATACCCCCCAAGACCAAGGCAAATGCATATACTGTTTTTCTTCCAAATTTCTCCACCAACTGCGCCATCACAATAGAGAATAAAGCAGCGAACAAAGAATATGCACCAAACAATACGCCAACCCAGTTACCGGCTTCATTATATTCCAAAGATTGCGGATCCGTAGCTCCCCAAACATGTTCTGCTACTGCAGGCGTAGAATAAACCCACATCATATAAAAAGCTACCCAGGAAAAGAACTGTACCAAAGCCAACTGAATCATAGGTTTTGGCATATTTTTCAGTAGATCAATGAAAGAATCCTTTTTCGCCTCTTTTGGTTTCTCCTCAATCGGGTGATATTCGAAATATTCCTCCGGTGTATACTCCTTTGTTCTCAGAGAAGTCCATAATACCGACAAGATAAGGGCAGAGCCTCCGATATAAAAAGACCAGGTCACAGAGGGAGCCACTTTTTCACCTGGAAGAGGTTCATTCGCCACCCCAACGGCCGTCAAAATAAAGGGCAACAAGGAACCCACAACTGCACCCGTATTAATCAGGAATGACTGGATAGCATAGCCCTTGTCACGTTGGTTTTTAGGCACCATATCCCCCACCAAAGCACGGAAGGGCTGCATGGTAATATTAAAGGAAGCATCCATGATCAACAACATGGTCGCACCAAAAAACATCGCCGGCATCAAAGTAGTAAAGAACTCCGAATTCGGCATCAGGAACATGGCAATGGTCGCGGCGATGGCTCCCGCCAAAATAAATGGAATACGACGACCCCTGCGTCCGGGTAAATACTGAATCCAGCTACGATCAGAAGCACCCCCAATAATCGGTTGAATGATAATACCTGCGATCGGAGCGGCCAGCCAGAAAAAACCAAGATGATGCACATCAGCACCCAATGCCTGAAGAATACGGCTCACGTTACCATTCTGCAACGCAAAACCAAACTGAACGCCCAGGAAGCCGAAGCTGACGTTCCACATTTGCCAAAACGATAATTTTGGTTGTTGTCTCATGTGTTTTAATTGAAAAATATAAATCGATTCTCTTTAAATTATGCCCGGGCCATTCCCCGGCACACAAAAAAACCGGGGGCCTCCCCCCGATTTCTTATTTCTTTAAAATCAAAGTCGAATAAGCTGCCAATTCAATGCTATCGTCTTTAACCTTATTGTTCTTCGTATCCAATACCACTTTGCTGAAATCCCTGGCCTTGAAGTTCAGGCTTTCTGTCTGGTCTCCCAGGTTGTGGAATACCAGTACCTTTTCTCCTTTATAATCACGTTCGAAAGCCAAAATTGCTTTTGAAGCTCCTTCTACACGCAAGGCAGTCATTGTCCCCATGGTCAGTGCATCCTCTGCACGGCGGGCATGCATCAGGTTCTTATAGTGATTCAAAATGGATTTCGGATCTTTCTCCTGCACCTCCGCAGTGGCTACTGTCTCAAAAGTAGTGTATTCTGCTTTTTCCCAAGTGGTATTTTCTTTAGCATCTTTCGCCCAAAGGAAAGGCTCACGAATCAACTCATCTGGCTTCAATCCACGCATTCCGATCTCTTCCCCATAGTACAGGTAAGGAGATCCCGGGAAGGTCATCAGAATGGAAGCAGCCATTTTGGCTTTATCCATATCGTTTTCCAATACCGACATCGCACGATTCTGATCGTGATTGGTAATGAAAGTAGCATCTACATAATTTGGCTGTACTGCCTGATATTTGGCGCTAATCGCATTGTAATTATCAATCAGGCCTGTTCCGTCCGCATCTTTACAGGCATCGGTTATGGCATAACCAAAATCAAAGTTAAACAACGACTGAAGTCCCTGCAGATAAGGCGCTACGATATCAGAATCCGCCCATACCTCACCTACCAAATAAACATCTGGCTTTACGGTCTTCATTTCATTGTAGAATTCCACCCAGAAAGCGTGGTTTTTCTCTTCCTCATGGTCAAAAATGTGCTTGGCTGCATCTAAACGGAAGCCGTCAATCCCCATTTCAGCCAACCACCATTTACCAATTTCAAATACGGCCTCTTTTACTTCCGCATTGTCATAGTTGATATCCGGCATATGATCGCCAAAGTAGCCGTAGAACAGCTCTTTATCTTCTTTATTATAAGGATTTTGATACCATTGAATGATATTATCCGAATCACCCTGTGCCTCTTTTGCCCAGTGAATGGAAGCCTTTGCCTCTTTCTCTGTCATCCAGTCAAAATAATCACGGTAAGGGTTTTTCACCTTTTCGCCATTCTCATCGGTGATAAAATCCCCCTTCGCAGACTCCTTAAACCACCAATGCTCATGAGAGGTATGGTTAATGATGAAGTCAACCACCACGCGAATATTTCGCTTGTGCGCTTCCTCTACGAATTTTTTGAACTCCTCTTCTGTACCATAATCCGGGTGAACAGATTTATAATCCACCACATCATACTTATGATAAGAAGGTGATTTCATAATCGGCATTAACCAGATGGCCTCAACACCGAGGTCAGCTAAATAATCCAACTTAGAAGTCATTCCATTAAAATCCCCGATGCCGTCGCCATTAGAATCTGCGAAGGACTGAACAAAGATTTCGTAGGTTATACCTTTTGGCCAATGTGAGGGTAAATTTTCAGGCGTGGCCGCCGCCTGTTCCGATACTTGATTTCCACCACAGGCTACTGTCAATAACGACATCAAAGCGACAGAAAAAATATTGCGGATTCTTTTCAACATAGGGGGTCTGTTTTAAGTAATTTACAGAATAAGCTCCAAAAATTATCAATCTCTTGAATTATTAATACAAATATACCTCAATTTTAAGGAAGCCAAAAAAGCCGTCAAAATCCAGCGATATAACTTTACGCAAACGGTTGCTATTGCTCTTGGACTACTAAAAAAGGTGACTTTCATCATTATTTAATCCCTGGAAAACTGCGGTTCATTATTAAAAATAAAAAGCCGTACCCCTGAGTAAACTCAAGCATACGGCTTTTCTTTTCATTTATTCCTAATAATCAATTTTTACAATTTGAAAATAAAGGAACCCAAAGGCGCTAATTTCACATTGAATTTACCTACCCCATTCTCCACTTTCAGATCAGCTGAAATCTGCTGATACAATTGATCCATCATGGTCACTTTATCCCCATCTTTTAAGCCCCAGGCTTTAACAATTTCGGCAGGCAACTGCATTTCCACTTCCGCTCCCTGCGCGGCATCAAAATTATTCACCACTATCAGTTTTTCCTGATCATCCCAACGCACAAAGCTGTGCAGTTTATCACCATAATCAGCGGCATTCTGACGGTTGAAGGCATGGATATCGGCATACTCTCCCATTAGCGCGCTGCTGTTCTTGGTGAAATTCAACAAGCGAACATAGAAATCACGAAGACCTTTTTCCTCTTCGGTCAACTGCCCACCATCAAATTTACCGTCATTGACCCAACGCTGGTGATGAGGAACACCAAAGTAATCGAAGATGGTCGTTCTTGAATTGGTACCGAAACCGGCATCCTCTGCCGCTGGCTCTCCTACTTCCTGTCCGAAGTAAATCATGGTTGGAGAAGTGGAAATCAAAGCAGAAACCACCATAGCGGGCTTACCTTTCATCATATCACCTGCAAATTCCGGCGCGGCAATACGTTGCTCATCATGATTTTCCAAAAAGTGCAACATATGGTGTTCGATATCTGCCAAACCGTCCTGAATTGGTGCCAAATTATCCGTACTACCATGCCCCTGCATGATATGCTTCAACGTATCGTAAAGCTCTACTTTGTCATACAGATAATCCATTTTACCTAAGTGGATATAATTACGGTATTGCGCTGGATTATAAACCTCTGCCACCAAAAAGGCATCCGGATTCGCATTTTTAATGGAAGAGTTCATATAAGACCAGAACTCTACCGGCACCATCTCTGCCATATCAAAACGGAAACCATCCACGCCCATTTTTGTCCAGTACAAGGCCACATCACGAAATTTAGTCCAGGAAGATGGCACTTCCTTATCCTGCCAGAAAGCATAATGATCTGCTGCCGGCTTTTTGTCAAATCCTTCAGGAAGCGCTGAGAAGTCATAGGTACCATCAGGGCGAACACCATAGTTGATTTTCACAGTCTCATACCAATCGTGGAAATGAGGCTGCGCTTCACGAGAACCATTACCGGTCCATTTAGCCGGATTTTCATCAAATTTGCCATCCGAGAGCGCATGTTCATCTCCTCCAAGCGGCTTATAGTTATCCAAAGACGCTGGTACTTTGAATGATTTTCCCGGAATATAATAAAAGTTATTATCCTTCTTATAATCCACAGAAGTATCATCACTTACCCCGAAACCTTCTGCCTCTTTATTCAAAGATTCATATTTACGGGCAACATGGTTCGGAACGATATCAATAATCACTTTCATTCCATGTTTGTGCGTACGGTCCACTAAAGCCTTAAATTCCTCCAAACGCTTCGCCGGATCTTCAGCCAAATCCGGGTTCACATTATAGTAATCCTTTACGGCATAAGGAGAACCTGCACGGCCTTTTACCACATCCGGATCATCATTAGAAATACCATATTTTGTATAATCAGTAATTACGGCATGATGTGGAACTCCGGTGTACCAAACGTGTGTTACGCCAAGGTCCTTAATTTCTTCCAGGGCTTTATCTGTAAAATCATTGAATTTACCGACCCCATTTTCTTCAATGGTTCCCCATGGTTTGTTGGTGGTATTGGTATTTCCGAATAAACGGGTAAATACCTGATAAACCACTGCTTTTCCTTCACTGGTTTGCATAGTGGTGGTTTTCTCTGTATTGGATGTCGTGGTTTGCTCTTTATCAGCACCTCCACCACAAGCGCTAAAGCCCAATGCCAACGCGCAAGTCCAAATCATCGCTCTTTTCATAGGATAGAATATAATGGATTCTTCTAAATAAAATTCAAAACTGAAATTTCACACGAAGGCGAAATTTTTGACCGAGCGGTCATTTTCCTACTATTGTAAGCAGGAAATTATAAGGAAAGCACAGATGCCGGGATTAAGCTAATTTACTGAAAAACAAACAGGTTGGGGAAATGTTGATTTTCATAGCCAATACTTAATAAAGATACAAAAAATTAAACGATCCATACAAATCGTAATCCGACATCCCAGAATAATGTTAATGTAAACGATTGTTATGAATATTCACACAATCAATTGCATTTAATAACCGCTTTCTTTCAGGATTTAGCCGCATTATTCACCGCTTGCTTTAGAGGGTCGCGCGCAGATCTAAGTTGTCAGATTAATTTGAGTGGTTTTGCTAATTTTTAATACCCAAATTGGGGTGAAATTGCTTCCTCCTTACCACACACCTTAGTGGGGAAATACTTGAAATAAAAAATATCCCTTCATGTATCCCACCTTGCGAAACGAGGAATTAAGTATGCATAATTAGGCTTACATCAAGCAATTATAGAAAAAATGGGAACAAAAAAAGCCCGGGCTAAATACCCGGGCTAAATTTTATTTTCTGGAATAAACCGAATTATGCGTTACGGTTCATGCAGTTCAAATCAGCGAATGCTTCTTCCAAACGAGTTACGAAAGACTCCTGAGCAGTACGCAACCACTTACGAGGATCGTAGTGAGACTTGTTAGGCTCATCAGCACCTTTAGGGTTACCGATTTGTCCTTGCAAATAAGCTTCGTTTGCTTTGTAGTAGTTCATCACACCTTCCCAAGTAGCCCACTGCATATCGGTATCGATGTTCATTTTGATAGAACCGTAACCCAAAGCTTCCTCGATCTTAGCTTTCTCAGAACCAGAACCACCGTGGAATACGAAGTGTACAGGGTTAGTTTCAGGAGTGTTGTGCTTCTCGTGGATATAAGCCTGAGAGTCACGCAAGATAGTTGGAGTCAACTTCACGTTACCTGGCTTGTATACACCGTGTACGTTACCGAAAGAAGCAGCGATAGTGAAGTTAGGAGAAATTTTCAACAACTCAGTGTACGCGTAATCTACTTCCTCAGGCTGAGTGTAAAGACGAGACTCATCTACATCAGAGTTATCAACACCGTCTTCCTCACCACCAGTGATACCCAATTCGATTTCCAAAGTCATACCCATTGGCGCCATGCGCTTCAAGTACTCAGCAGAAATAGAAATGTTTTCTTCCAATGGCTCCTCAGAAAGGTCGATCATATGAGAAGAGAACAATGGCTTACCAGTCTCTTTGAAGAATTGCTCACCAGCATCCAACAAACCGTCGATCCAAGGCAACAATTTCTTAGCACAGTGGTCAGTGTGCAAAACAACTGGAACACCGTAAAGCTCAGCCATCAAGTGAACGTGCTTAGCACCAGCGATAGAACCTGCGATAGCACCTTTTTGATCAGCGTTACCTGCTCCTTTACCAGCGATGAATTGCGCACCACCGTTAGAGAATTGAACGATTACAGGAGAGTTTACTTTTGCAGCAGTCTCCAAAACTGCATTGATAGAATCAGTACCGATAGTGTTTACTGCTGGAAGCGCAAACTTATTGTCATTTGCATAACGGTAAAGTTTCATCAACTCTTCACCGAATAATACTCCTGGTTGAAATTTCATGATAATGTATTTATTAAACTGAATAAGTCTTTATGGCTGCAAATTTAGGGAATTTTGTGGTCATAGGTATGATACAGGTCAGACTTTATGAAACAGTCTGAAAATTCAAAAGTATTATTTCAATTAAAATTTAATTTACTCAAAGAATGGGTTTTACGGAAGTGATTGAAATACAAACAAAAAAGCCTCAGTAAGGAAACTGAGGCTTTTCAAAAATTATTTTTAACTCATCAAAGTTTAATTACTTTTCTAACAGATCGCTTACTTCCCTGTAATATTTCAACAAAGAAATATCCAGTTTGATAAGCGGAAAGATCTATTTGTAGGCGATCACCTTTTTGCACCTTGGCGGTGTTTTGTTTTAACAGTCGCCCCATAGCATCTAACACTCGCACTTGCAGCTCTTCTCCGGACCACTGCTCACTACTGATAAATAGCGGGCCATTCGTTGGAACCGGGTAGATCAAAAGGCCATCTGATGCAGCTTCCGAATCCGACACAACCGTTGCTTTAAATGGGCCAAAATCCTCGGTTTGCATGCCACCGTCTTTGGTCTTCACTAAAAACTCGATGCCATCTGCCATGATCGCAGCCTGAGATAAATTATAATAATCTGCAGACACCATTTTCATTTCGAACTGTCCGTTCCCTAAACTGGTTAATTTCGCGGCTTCATCCGAAGCCCCCCAATCACCATTAAGCACCTCTTCCTCCTCATCTCCATTATGCCAGGCCCATAGATAAAGATCTTCCTGCTGACCAATTGCCAAACCGGAAAGATCAAAATTAATGGTGATCTCTTCATAAGCCCTCCATGCTTTAGGGTTAATGGAAACGCGTTCCACCTCCACGGACAGGATACCATTCTCCTCCTCTTTAGACAATCCTTTATTTCCCTGATCATCTTCAAAATAGACCTCTACAGCAACTAAGTCATCTTCTTCGGACAGTCCAAACAACTCCATAGGATTGAAGGAAGCAATGAAGCGACCACTATCCTCGGTCATATCGACACTCAAAAATTCCCCTGCATTTCCACCAATCTCCATAACAGGCGCCACCATCATTTTCACATTTTCAGCATCAATTAAGTTTGCATTTCCGCCTTCAGGGTAAAACGTCACCTCTGCGGTCTCTTCTTTTTTGAAAGATGCCGGATTTACGGAAAAGAATGGCAAATCATTATTAATCAATCCCGTCTCGGGAAATTCAATTACTTCACTTACATATACCTGAAAGTTTCCAGGGCCCAATAATTTCTTATCTTCCTGACCGAATACCACTTCATTGCCGCCATTGAAATACTCATACCAGGTACCTGCCGAAGGAAGATCTGCCGCTCCTACCTCTGCTGCCTGCATACCAAAGTTACCCACTACATGCACTTTCAGGCCGGTTTCTGACATCAACTGAATGGTTTTTACTTGCTGATCACCGCCCAGTTTTAGCTGCGTGTTGGCTTTCGTGGCCTTGTACAAGGCTGATTCATTTCTTAAATCGAATAGGGCCTTATACACTTTACGCAATTTCACCCGCTCTGCATTATCATTATACTCCCAAAGCACCGGCTTCTCTGCCGTACGGTAATCTCCGCTGATTTCCCCGTCTTTTTCAATTTGATTAATGGAAACATCATAGCCTAATTCCCCGAACTGCCATACCATTTTTGGACCAGGTACCGGAAGGAAAAAAGCGGCCAATAATTTTTGACGGTCAATTGAATATTTATCCTGCTTCAAATCATATCCATGAAGTGCCTTTCCATGATAATCTGACTCAAACTTCATGCGTTCCTCATCGTGGCTCTCCATATAGGAAACCAGGGCCATATTATCACCTAAGCTTCCGTTACCATCACGACGACCATAATATTGATCAATCAAATTAGCACCATCACCTTTTGCAGCATTAGCGAACTCATGATGAGGCCCGGCGCCCGTCCAAAGCAACATGCCTTCTTTGGCAAGTTCCGCTTCCTCATCCCAATCAGTTAAATGTTCCAAAATCACATAGGCATCCTCATCCTTTGCCTTAATCACCGCATTCATACGCTTCAAAATATCCACACGGTCCTGATCATAGCGACTTCCCCACATATCATCTCCCTCCTTCACATGGTTGGTAAAACCTTTGGTAAAGTCAAAACGGAAACCATCCACTTTGTATTCTTCCATCCAATAGGTATTCACCGAGTCCACCAAAGCCTGCGTCCACACACTTTCGTGGTTGAAGTCTACCCCCCAATTTAAATCAGCATCCGGGAAATTTCCTTGTGGATTGTACCATGGGTTATCGGCGGTTGGGTCTCCATAATCGCCCTCATTGTACATTCTGTTGAAAGGAGAAGAGTGAAAGGTGTGATTCAATACCATATCAATCACTACAGCCATCCCTCTTTTATGCGCCTCATCAATGAAGGTTTTCAGATCATTTTTATGACCATACCATTTATCCACTGCAAAATAAAAGTTCGGATTATAACCCCACGAATTATTGCCTTCGAACTCATTCACCGGCATCAACTCTATACAATTCACCCCCACAGATTCTAAATAGTCAAAACGGGCGATAGCGGCTTCATAAGTTTGCTCTTCGGTAAAGTCGCGAATATGCAATTCATAAACGACCAAAGACTCCGATGCCGGTTTTTGGAAATTAATGGTTTCGTTTGACCAATTAAATTCCGTTTGTCCTGTCTGAAAATAAGAGGCACGGAACTGCGTCTTTTCTTCCGGATAAGGCTTTAAGCCGGGATAGCGCGCTTCATCAATATACTGATCATCAAAATCAGAAACCTTATCAGTATATGGATCTGCGATTTTCACACTACCATCCATCAGGTATTGATAAATATATTCCTCTCCAGGGGTCAGTCCGGTCACCTCTAACCACCAATAGTTGGCAGTATCGGTCTCATAACGTTTCATGGAATATTGATCCTGAACTTCCCAATCAGTTTCTTTAAAATCCCCGATCACATACACAAATTCCTTTTGTTTCAATGGGTCCACTAAAACAAAGGTCACTTTGGTATCATCATTCGCATCGTAATTCGGCCCCAATTTCAGGCCTGCGGGTAATTCGGCATCTACTACATCAGGCTTCACAAAGATCTCCAATTCCTTTTCAGAAGACTGATCTGCTGTATTGGCGGTCGCAATAAATTTATAACTTCCGGAAGCTTCAGGAGTGAAATCATGGGATATTCCCTCGGAATCAGCCTCTGAGCTGAAAACAACGCCTTCCGCATCTTTAATGATCAAATCAGCAGTTTCATTGGGTGTCGCTGTAAGGGTAACGGTTTCCCCTATTTCCACCGGACCACTTACGCTGGCTGTAAAATCCAGACTTAAAACGCCTGCTTGCTCTACATCAAAAAAGACATCTGAGGTTTGCCCGTCATTCCAATCTCTTCCTTTCAGGATAATTCCCATTCGAGAAATCTGATCGGCTGAAGCCCCAATAAATTCAGTAGGCACGAAAGTAATCGTCCAAACATTCCCTGCTCCCTTGGTCCATTTTGCTGCATCCTGTGCATCTGTAGCAGGATTGACATTCGTTGCTGCACCTGCCCCATCCGGCACCCAAACCCAGGCCCAGGCTTCGGTCAGGCCCTCCAAAGAAGCATTACCGGTTACATCAGCAGTAAATGTTACTTCATCCGTAGCTTTAAACTTCTCAGGGCTGGCCGTAATAGTTTGAGCACTTACACTCTGAGAAAGAAACAGGAAAAATCCAATTAAAAAGTATAAGGTTTTGTTCATAAGTATTCCATTTATAAAAATAACTAATTCAATATCTCATATTCCTTAATTTTCAACCCTTTTATGTGCGTGTTTTTGCGAATATTAAAACGCAAACGTTTGAACTCTCTGTTTTTTTAACAACTCAAAGACTCCCCAATAGGCAGCATATACCTCCACTTGTCGCTCTTTTTTGCTCACCCCATAAAAGCCAGGGTACACTTTTTTCCCCTAAAAATTAAAAAAGTAATAATATGGACTAAAGCGAAACAAAAAAACCGCCCAAAGAGGACGGCTTTTTTATTGAAGTATTCACAGTAATTAGTTTTTTGTAATCGTAAAGGAATACTGACCGTCCAGTGTTTTCTTCACGTCAAGAATAATGGTATAATTTCCTGCTTCATCGAGGTTGAAATCTCCCCCTCCAAAGCTTAAGCCTCCAGAACCATCATCTCCCAAATTCACATCCCAATTATCATCCAGCCTGAATTTCCACGGACCAGCATTCATATCAGTAGTCAGCGAATAAGTAGAATCTGCTTGATTAAATGTCATTGCTCTGCTACTATTCCAACCCGTTTCGGGAAAAGCATCACCTATTGCACCCCAAGTAGTAGGCGTAATGGTGTACTCCTTGGTCGTCCAATCCACATCTATTCTATAATCTCCAGCTGGTCCAGGAATGGTTAATGCTGCTGGATCTCCGTCTTGCTTAGGATCTAAAACACCATCAGGTTCATTATCTCCCCACTGAGAATCCCAATTGCCTTTTTGCGTTAAAATCTTAAATTCATCATGGCCTTGATCGGGATCCTCCACGCCATAAAAAGGCATTACACCAGAATATAATCCTTCTTCGCCTTCAAGCGTTGTTCTATCATCCGCATTGTTCCAATCCTGAAACCATCCCGCGAGAAATAGCTCAACCGGGAAGGCCGCCGGATCATTCCATGTAGTTACAGTAGTTGACACCGCATTGGACATTAAAGTATCCACACCAGGAACAATAGCCTGAATGATGATATCGACATTAGTTGGCGTTTCAGCCTGAATTCCGGCTAACACCAAACCAATATTCAATTGTTTACTGGTGGACTCCCAATAAGGAGTAGTTACTGTCCCTAAGGCCTGTGCATTAGCAAAGTCCCCACCGTCAGGGTCCATAAATACGGTATAATTCGTAATAATTCCCACACCTAAATCTGCTGGGGTCCATTCCCATCGAATAGAATCTCCGGAATTTTCCTCCGTCAGGACAATAGACTCCGGGAGATCAATCACAGGAGCAGTTCTATTGTCAGGACCATTGACCCTTGGGTTGGAGCGGTCGTCATCATTGCAGGACACTAATCCTATGGAGAAGGCTAGCAATCCAAAAATTAAAAATTTTATTTTCATAGCTTTGAAATCTCTTTAAATAATAGCCTAGTAACCAGGATTCTGCTTAAGATTCGGATTTGCATTCACATCCGTACTTGGAATAGGCATCAAGTTGTATCGTGAATTTACCGATGTACCCGAAGGAATTCCTCCCTTAAATGCCCATACATAATTATCCCCAACAAGCTCTCCAAAGCGGACCAAATCTGTTCTTCGGTGCCCTTCCCAATAAAGCTCTCGTGCTCTTTCTTTTAACAGAAAGTCTTTAGGATCAGTAATGGAATTAACTGTACTAGCCCCACCTCTTGTTCTAATCTCGTTAATACGCCCAATTGACGCAGCCGAGATCGAACCATTAATCCGCCATTCTAGTTCGGCGGTCATTAAATAAGCATCCGCCAATCGAAATACCGGAAAATTCGTGTCCGCAAATCCCTCTGACAGGTTGCTACCATCAGAACCATCCTGTTTCTTATTCTTAAATTTAACCACCGCGTAACCTTCGGTGAATTGATCCTGATTTTGAATTTCCTTTGACTGCCCCTCTGTAAAAAACAATGCACGCCCATCGTTAGGGGAGTCTACTTCAAAATAATCCACAAATTCCGGGGTGGTTCTATTTCCTCCCCATGCATCGGCGGTTCCGTAATCGGTCTGATCCATCGCACCACCCATGGAAGCATTAATAATATAAGTGGTTCCTCCAAAGGTTTTGGCATTCAAGCCGTCAAAGGTAAAGGCCCAGATAATTTCATTAGACGTCAGCTGATTGTCGGCCAGAAACAATGCTTCATAAGCGGAGTAATTAGGGCCATCCGTAGTGTATAAAGAATATACACCCGCATCATAGAGTCTTTGAAGGATTTGAAGTCCCTTTTGATATTCACCATTATCCTCAGATCCCAGATAGACGGCATGATTCAAATACAACTTCCCAAGGAGCATATAGGCTGCTGCTTTATCTGCCTCACCAAAGACTGCTGCTTCGGCATCTGGCAATACATTGGCATTATCCTCCGGATTATCTCCAATAATGGCCAAGGCTTCGGATTCAATATATTTGTACAATTCCGGGCCACGCGCATTTTCCCCTGCCGGAAGCGGAAGAAAAGCACCTACTTCATTGGCTTCCGTAACGAAGGGCACGCCGTTGCCAAACAGATCTAAAGCATGCCAGTAAGAGAAAGCTCTCAGGTATCGGGCTTCAGCAATGAACTCAGGAACGCGTTCAAAACCTTCCTGGCCTACAAATCTGGAGGCCTGCCGGATAAATTCATTAGCCAGTGAAACCTGATAAATTGCGCGATAGTAGAATGACCGGATGAATTCATTACCATCTCCCCAGGTCATCTGACTG
The DNA here is from genome assembly GCF_036244895.1 of Persicobacter diffluens. Classification (NCBI taxonomy): domain Bacteria; kingdom Pseudomonadati; phylum Bacteroidota; class Cytophagia; order Cytophagales; family Persicobacteraceae; genus Persicobacter; species Persicobacter diffluens. The sequence goes on along the minus strand of NZ_BQKE01000001.1, from coordinate 1,176,868 downwards.
ACTTTTGGCAAATTACCATCATTCCAGCCGTTAATTACTTCTTCGGTGGGCAATTCCTGACACACAAACAATCCTCTCAAGTACTGGGAGTGACCTTCATCAAAACCGGACAAATCCCCCTGCCCGGCAGGTCCTTGTTGACCGGAAACCGAAAATCCGGCATAAATTTTTGCAAGACCTTCACGAAGGTCATCTTGAGTTTGATATACTTTATCAGCTGTATTCAGATTTGGATCAATTGGTGTAACATCCAGATCAGAAATACAGGAGTCAAGGCCTAACATCAGCACAATGGCCAGAAAGGCACCAGTTATTTTTTTCATCATCATGGTTAAGCTAAGTTTAGAATCCCAAATTCACTCCCAACATAAAGGTTCTCGGTCTTGGATAAACTTCGTTATCAATCCCGTCAAAAACCTCAGGATCAAGACCATCATACCCTGTAATAACAAACACGTTGTTGACGGTTCCGTAAACCCGGGCTCTCCACTTTCCTCCGAAAATATTATTAAAATTATATCCGATCATAATGTTGTCTAATCGGAAATAAGAAGCATCTTCCACATAATAGTCTGAGAAATATTGAGGAGTCACAAAATTGGTTTCATAAATATTGGTCGTGACATTACCGGTAAACTGCCCGTTGGTCTGCAATTTGTTGTAAAAGGCACCATCAGAATTCACATTATTATAAACGTAGTTGCCAAAGCTGGCCCGACCAGAAGCACTGAAATCCCAATTCTTGTAAGTCACTTTGGTATTTACTCCCATCAAAACATCCGGTGCGGAGTTTTTATATCTATATTTATCATCGTCATTGATGATACCATTCCCATCGCGATCCACATAGGCATTTTCTATTGGATTTCCATTTTCATCATATATTTGCTCCCAAACAAAGAAAGAAAAGGCAGGGTATCCTACGGAGTGAATTTGAATATTATTACCGGTACCTCCGGCTATTCCTCCGGTCGGCACCCCTTTGTAGGACGGATCATCCACCTGGGTCAGCTTGGTTATTTCATTCACATTGTAGGTGAAATTAATGCCGGCACTCCAGAACCAGTCCTGATTTTGAATAATATTGGCATCAAAAGAGAACTCAATACCACGATTTTCCAAGCTACCCACATTGGTCAGCAGCTCATTACTTAAATTCGAACCTGCAGGAATCGGAATGGTGTTCAACAAATCATCAGTAGTTCTAAGATATAGATCCAAACTACCGGTGAAGCGATCATCCTTAAATCCATAATCAATACCTACGTTCCAGGTAGTGGTAGTTTCCCATTTTAAGTCAGCATCGAAACCTTCTGGACGAAGCGTAGACACGAAGATCGGACTACCATCCGGGTTATAACCAATCGCCTGAGCGGTTTCTTGTCCACGGGTGTAGATTCCTAAATAACCATAGTCCTCCCCAATATCCTGCTGACCGGTTATACCGTATCCCGCTCTGATTTTCGCAGTAGACAAGGTCCCACTTCCGCCCATAAAGCTTTCCTGATCTATATTCCAGCTAAAGGCAAGAGATGGGAAAACTCCCTCACGGTTCCCCTCCGCAAATCTCGAGGAATTATCATTACGCAGCGTAGCTGTCAGTAAATAACGATTTTTCAAATTCAGGTTTAGACGACCAAAGAAGGAGACAAGAAAGTTCTCTGAGCGTTGAATCAATTCCGGATTACGAATGGTTCCGTTACCAAAAACGTCCGTTTCAATCTTTTCATTCCAGAAATGCTGCCAGGAATATCCAGCCATCAGATCGAAATTCAAATCCGGCCCTTCAAACTTATGAACATACTGTAAATAGAAATCCAGCAATTCATTTCGTTTCTTCTCATCATAGCGCTTGTTGGCGCCTTCATTTTGGAAAGCTCCTAAATCAAAAGCCGCCTGTGGATCAATAATCACATTCCCTCCTCCTTTCGAACGGTCAGTTCCCAGATTCAGATTGGCTCTTAACTCCGGCAGGAAATGGAACTTATAATCCAGTTGGATATTACCAATAAAACGATTAACAGTGGATTTATCTAGCTTTTGTTCCAAAAGCGCCAAGGGATTTCCTGGAGCTATATTAATCGGAAGACCGGTCGAGCCTGCCCAGGCAAAGTAACCTCCATAAGGAGCAAAACGTTCCGGATCTCGCACCACCTGCGTAGGGTCAAATCCTATTGCACCGTTCAAAGCCCCGGTATCTGCAAAGCGGTTTTCAATATTCATCCCTTTGGCACTGATGTTTACGGCCAGGTGATCATCAAAAAACTTAGGATTCAGATTGATATTACCCGTCCACCGTTTCAATTGGGAAGTTTTCAATATACCATCATTTAAAGAATACCCAACAGAGGCACGATAAGGAAGGAATTCTGCAATTTCTCCTCCAACCGAAACATTATGATCCGTTGCCACAGAGGTTCTCAGGATTTCATCCTGCCAATCGGTATTGGCATCTCCCAACAAATCCAACACAGCCGGATTGGTCGTTTCGAATCGAGTATTCATCAATTCCCGATACTGATTGGAATTTAGGCTTTCAATGGTTTTGGGAACCGTATTCACCGAAAAAGTACCGTTATAATCCAGTGAAATCCCACCTGAAGTCCCTTTTTTGGTGGTAATCATGATCACCCCATTTGAAGCACGCGAACCATAGATGGCGGTAGCGGAGGCATCTTTCAATACCGTAAAGGTTTCGATATCATTCGGATTAATGGTGTTCAGGGAATTGGCCATCCCGGCGATCTCATTATTATCAATGGGCACTCCGTCAATCACAATCAAAGGATCATTGGAAGCCGAAAGAGAGGATCCCCCCCGAATACGTATAGTGGAATTGGCTCCGGGCGCACCTCCGGAGTTCGTAATTTGCACCCCGGGAACTTTCCCGTTCAACAACTCCTGGGGGGAGTTAAGGGACCCCTGGTTAAAGTCCGAAGCTGAAATGGCTTTTACTGAGCCGGTAAGATCTTCTTTTTTTGCAGAACCATAACCAATTACCACCACTTCAGACAACTCCTCCACGGAAGTGGCCATAGAAATATTCATGGTGGTCTGACTACCGACTTGTTGTTCTGTATCCTGATACCCGACAAAGGAAAATAGCAAAATGGCATCAGGTCCGCTGACGCTCATACTGTAATTTCCATCAAAATCGGTGATGGTACCATTGGCGGTACCTTTCTCGACAATATTGACCCCGGGAATGGGCTGCTGATCATCCCCAGAGATTACTTTTCCGGTAATGGCTTGCTGGGCAAAAGTAGTAAATGCTCCCAGCATCAACCCTAAGGTTATCAGCCATCCCCTCCACAGATAATTTTTGGTCATAACGGTTAATTAGTTTGTGAAATTCCGGTATCTGACCACCACTTTTTTTGCTTGAAATCCTGATAATAAATCTTAAAAATCAAACAAAAAAAGGGTGATTTTCTACACCACTAACCATTAAACCAAGCACTTAATTAATCGTTCGGCACTGTGGAAAAAAACAAGGGAGTCATTATGATTTAATAAAAATCTTAATCTGTTTTACTGAAATAATCCTATTATTTTTTAGAATTGTATTTATATCTTTTCTTCAATTATTTTTAAAACACTTAAAACTGCCGGACAAACCAAGGTATTTCTTACGGTCAGATTTACAATCTGTCTCATTTTTTTTCGGTCGGTATGGGGGTACTCTCTACAAGCCGTTGGGCGGGACTCATACGCGATACAGGTATTATCCGCCGCGAGAAAAGGACATGGCGCCTCATTCAACACGTAATCTCCCTCGCTGTCCAAATGCAGATAAGCATCTATGAATTCGGGCACCTTCATTTTAAAAGCCTTGGCCATCCGCTGAATATCCCCCTGTTTAAATATGGGGCTGGTAGTTTTACAACAGTTGGCACAAGTCAAACAATCCATTGCTTCAAAAACCTGATCATGGGCCGCATGAAATAAACCGTCCAGCGCTCTGGGCTTAACTTTACGTAATTTCTTTGCGATTTCTTTATTATGAGCCAACCGACTGTCCGCTTCCTCTTTAAAACTTTTTAAATCTAACTCCTCCTGCATGGGTGCAAATTAGGAAAATTTTCAGGGATAATAAATAGGGATTAACGGAACAGAAAGCGATCATTGGCACTAAATGCCCCTGCTACCAGGGCGAACATGGGCATAAAAGTAATCCCGAGCACCGGCACTAATAAACCTAAAATCATTGGGAGCCCATTTCCTATGGCTAAACCAGGATGTTTCTTTACTTCTTCCAGAGAATCTTTTACAGGCACTGAATGAAATTCATTTCGAAGATCTAACATCGAAAAACCCCAAAAGTAGCTTTCCACTCCTAACAATAAAATGGAATAAATAGGGAAGCCGAAAGGAAAAATAAAGGAAGCTACAAAAATAAGAAGAGAGAAAGACAACTCTAAAAACAGGTTGCGTCCGGCTATTCGAACGCCCCGAATAGCATCCGAAAAAACGATCTTTAGGCTGTTCTTCTTTTTTTTGCCGGTCATTCTGGATTGCACCACCTCCGAAACATAGGAGAAAAAGGGGGACAGTAAAATCAGCAAAAAATAGCGGTTTATTTTCAGGTAAAATAATAATAGTAATAGTTTCACCACGATGTGAAAGAGACCTTCCAGAAATTTCATGAAGCCGGAGGAGGCTTTATCCGGAAAGTAAGCCGCTAAAAATAACCACATATTGTCCACCATCTCATTTCCACCCCAAACGAAGAGTAAAAATAGAAGAATAGCCAGAAAAAAAGGAATTACAAATATCCACCATAAACCTTGCGCTTTAATGAACTTCCACGCTCTGGGATATTGCCTAACAGAATAAATAATCTCCTCAAAAATCATGGGCTAATGAAATTTAGTCCTAATTCGACTAACAAGCCTATTCAAAACATCCGTATACAAAACACCAATGAGCAATAAGGTGATGACCCATAAAAACAGGGTATTAAAAAGCGGTGTAGGAATATAAAACCCCATGAAATACTTTTTAGGAACATACATGATGGAACGAAAACCAAGTACACCAAATGGACGAGGCGTCATGAATATGGGGTTGATTTTCTGCACCAGACCCGATTCAGTCTCCACAATTCTGGCAATACTGCTGGTCGCCTTAACATACCGCGCCAAGGTCGCATTATAATACTGCTTCTTATAAGCCTCAAATAAATTGCGATCCCCCTTCCCCAAAGTCATATGTTCCAGATAGAGCTTCTGCGCTTTCAATGCCTCCTTTTGAACATTAGCATAATAGGAACGCACCCCATCGATATAACCTTCCACCATTTCAAATTCCGCCAGAACAAGGTCTTCTTTATTTAATACTTTTTGAAGCAGCTCTTCGGGCAAGCCCTCAAATACACTGCTGAGGTACTTTATCTCAATCGCCAAAACTTTAGCTGCCTTTTCCCTGACTTCGCCCTGCAGCACGTAGCTTTTTCTTAAAATATCATTCAGTTCCTGGGTGTAATAGAGTTGATAATATTCTGCCTCGGCATTTTTTTGTTCAAAATCATAGACCTGCTCCTCATACTCATTATACAAAAATGTACCCACCATAACGCCTTCAAAAGCCCAGCGAGAAGGCATAATCTCTCCTACCATCGGTACCGCATTTTGATTGGACAACACCGGATTTACCTCATTAAAATCCACGACCACACCACTCAATAAAAGCTGAGGAATAATCAGGATGGGAATACTGATATAGATATTTACTACGGAGTTAAATAAAGTAGAAATAATCAATCCCAGAACATTCGCCAGGCAGGTTATTGAAAAAATGATCAACCAGAAAAAAGCATTGGAAATAGGAATTTCCAAAACCATAATGGAGACCGTTACGAAAAACATAGACTGCACAAAAGAAACCAGGAACAATAAAAGGATCTTCGAACTTAAATAGGCTGATCGGTTCAAATTCAAAAAGGCCTCTCGCTTCAAGACAGGCCGATCCTTGAATATCTCCTCCCCACTCTGCACCAATCCCATAAACAGGGCCACAAAAACAGACATAAAAAGGTAAGAAGGAATATTAATATTTTCCCCAAAAGAATAAGACTGTCCTTCAGGGGCATAACGTACCACCATCGCGAGGGCAAAGGCCAAAACAGGGGCTTGCAATAAGGTAATGAGTAAATATTGTTTATTGCGAAATTTTGATAAAACATCTCGTTTTAAGTAAATCCGAGCCTGTTTCAATTTGGAAGGAACGTTCAGATTAATCTTCGGCTTGGCGGAGGATGCCTTGATTTTATCCGCGATCTGATCTTCCAAAAGAAAATTAAAAGGCGAAAAACTCCGCTTCCAATCCATCGGCTCAGTCTCCCGGGCATACTCCGGACGACCATTTTCCCCAACGACTAACTTTTGTTTATCAATTTCTTCAAAAAGATGCTCAACATCCACATTTCCACACTGCACACAAACGGCACCACTGCGGTCCGTATGGTATTTTTTAATTCGCTGAACTGCTAAAATCGGCTGACCATGATAAATCTGACAGCCACCACGATCCAGAATAAGAATACGGTCAAAACTTTTAAAAATCTCAGAGGAAGGCTGATGAATCACCACGAAAACCAATTTTCCGGCTTGTGAGAGCTCTCGCAAAATACGCATGATCCTATCCGAATCTCTGGATGACAAACCTGATGTGGGCTCATCCACAAACAATACCGAAGGTTCCCGCAGCAGCTCCATCGCAATATTCAGTCGCTTTCTTTGCCCACCGGAAATCCCTCCTTCCAGCGGATTACCCACCTGCAAATCCGCAATCTCCAATAAACTGAGCTCCTGCAGCTTATCATGCACTAATGACTGAATCTCACTCTCAGACAAATGAGACAGAGACAGCTTGGCGGAAAAAGTCAGGTTTTCAGATACCGTAAGCTTTTCGATCAAAGCATCTTCCTGCGGTACATAACCAATCACTCCTTTAACCGATTCAGGGTCCTGATGAATATCAACCCCATTAATTTTTATGGTTCCGCCCTCTGGATGTGCTGCATTAGCGAGTGGTTTGCTATTTCCGTTTAAAACATTGACCAAGGTGGTTTTCCCGGCACCGCTGAGCCCCATTATCCCTACCAAAGAACTATGCTTTTCTGTAAAATGAATATCATTTAAGCCCAAATGTCCATTGGGAAAGGCATAATCAACATGATTCACCTCAAAAAGAAAGGCATCCTCGGTTTGTTGATTGAAAAAGTGCCATACCAAATCGGTATAATACATATCGTCGGAACCTTCCAAACGCAAAAATCCTCCTTTATGCAATGGAATGACCTCATTGGCAGGAACGGGTTTATTATCCAGGTATAATTTCCCCTGCCCCAATTGTTTCACGAATAAACCACCCAAAACCGGAACCCGAAGCACACAAATATGCTCCCTCACCTTTCGAAAAGCCCAAAATCGGTACCCCTGCTCCGCTCCTTCCTCATGGATCACCATGATATTTTCCTTCGGCATTTCCAAATAATTGGAAGCGATCGAAAAGCGTTTCATCACCTCAGCTGCTTCCAATGGAATATCCAGAGACTGGCACACTTCATAATAAATCTCTAGATGGTGATCTCCAGCATTGGCCTTCACTAAAAGAATTTCTGCCAGCAGGGCGATGATCATCAATCGCTCTTTTGAGGAGAATTTTTCCTTAATGGTCATTAAGGTAGACTCCTTGAAAAAGTCTTCATGCAAATAGGGCTGGGAAAGCTCTGCCTCTAAAATAGTGAGGTATTTTTCCGAGGCCACCGAGCCGGACTGGTATTCGGAAAATCTTGCTATAGCAGATCGAACCTCCTCATTGATGCTTTCCGAAGGAAGAATAACGGCGAAGAATCGAATAATCCCTTTCAGGGTTTTCTCATTCATAGTGATTCGGGAAATCTGGAGCTGTAAAAATGAGCGTAAAAAGTAAAGGGAAAAGCAGTGCTTTTCCCAATAAATTCTTGTGGCAAGGCGAAATTACTTAATGCCTGCTTAACGAATAAAATTATTTCTTACCGCAGATATCTGGCGGAATAAAAGTTTTAAAGATCGGTCAGTAGGCGCCTTCAAACTTGCCTGACCTTTAGGCAAATCCTTATATTCTAAACGTCCGTAAGAGGTTTTAATTTGCTCTAAAGAATTACTTAACGCCATAGTCCAGTCATCCTTTTCTACCTGATCCAATAAGGCCACCAGCTCCGTGATTGCCTCTTCCTGCTCCAACATAACGTGAATCAAATCCGGCACTTCTTTTCCGGTAGGAATTCTATTAATGGTTTCCGAAGAAATATATAAGCCTTCAATAAAGGCACCACCAAGCATTAAAGCAGCCAGCGTCTTACGATTCGTCTTCACGAAGTAAGCATCTGCATTACCGATGGCATCGTTGACAATATTAGAAAGAGAATCTTTCGACCCCATATTCTTCTCAAAGCGATTGATCATATTATAATCCAGGGCGGAGGAGAAACCAATGCTCTCCGTCATCTTCACCGAGGCATTCATATATTTCAAAGCCTCATTGGAGCGATCATACAAGGAAAGGTAGGCCACATCCACAGCATAGATGCCCAAATTAATGGCCGCCTTAGTCGTGGAAGAGGTATATTCTGTAGACTTATTAATATCATTAATCAAATCCTGCTGGTAATCCACGCCGGTCTTTTTAATCATTTCCGGAATAACGGATGGCGCAGGAATGGCCTCAGCTATCGTCGCCAAACGCTGAGCTTCTGTTTTTTCCACGCCTACGTTGGCCAACTTGTCTTTTTTTGCGGACTCGCAGGAAAACAAACCTATCGAGCTGACGGTCAGCACCAGCAAAATGTTTTTATATACTGCTTTCATTTCAGTTTTCGTTGGGTGTTATCAATCTTTAGCTCAAGCCTTATTGCGGATTAAAAATATACATCGCACGTATTTTGTCATTATCCAGGCCAAAGGCAACGCCTTTATTATAGTAAAATACATTGTTTAAATTGCTGTGAAGTGCCGCTGGTCCTTTAACACCTTCAGCATAATGTCCGTCCAGGATTTGAGCATCCTGAAAAAATTTCACGCCATCATCTGTTTGAATGTCTTCACACAGGATTTTATTATAATCCGGAAAACTACTCAACTGGATCATCACTACCTTTTCATCTTTCACAAACACCTTTTCTACAGGCAGGGTCATAATAAAAACGTAATCCAGACAATAATCAAAATCAATCTTGGTCTCCGGCAATGATTTTGGATTGGCCCTAACGGAGGCGGTCAGGTAGTCATCATAACTGATTTTTTTTCCCTCAAAGCCCAACACCCAGGTAACATCATCTACCGTCATCCCCAGTGTTAACTCGCCCACACCTTTTCCAGGTGATACCGTCTGCCCAAGGGCAAATTGCCCAATCAGTAATAAACAGAGCGTTGTTAAGAATCTCATACGCTTTACTATGGTTGAATATTAGGTTAATTACTTAGTTGGTAAATATAGTTAAAAAATTAAATGATTAACTGATTATACAACAAAATGAACACCCATTATTGTTTTTAAAAGAAAAAAAATCATTTAATAATGACAAAATGCGCTTGATCATTTTTTGGCCCTCTTTTTCACGATAGCGAATCATAATTTTTCCGCATAATCAAAAAGCCTCATAATGCTAACTGCGAATTTTCGCTTAAAACGAAAGGAGATTTTTTTATGGCATAATGATTGCATTTACAACAATGGAAGTACAAAAAGGGGGAATAAGACACAAAAACGCGTTTCCTCTCCGTATACGTACTTTAGTTGGGTAAAAATCTTGTTTCGAAATGACAACGGTCATGTTTTAAAACAATTTAAGCCCGCACATTTGTAGTGTAATCAAACAGCGAAAAGAAACCTAACAAACATTTCAATTAGCGAAAATTCACTAAATTTCATAATGTCAGTATTAAAACCAAAAGATATCGCTAAAGTATTCAGCGACTCCGCATTTGATAAAAATGGACATTCCACAGCAAGGCTGTTAGTGCTATCCATTTTAGGAGGCGCATTTATCGCTTTAGGTTTCATGTTAGCTATTTTGGTTGCGGGAGGTTCCCCTAAACTTGCAGCTAATAATCCGGGATTGAAAAGTTTTATCCTAGGCGCAACATTCCCTATCGGATTCATCATGTGTGTGATTGGGGGTGGAGAAATTTTCACCAGTGCATGTGCAGCGATGCCCATGCCGCTATTGAGAAAGCAAACGGGCATTGGGCCGGTTTTAAGAGTTTGGGGTCTGGTATACGCGGGTAATTTCATCGGCGGATTAATGACCGCCTGGTTATTTACTCAGCAAACCGGTATTTTCCCGGAAGGAAGTGCTGCTTTACATACGCTTATTCACATTGCAGAACATAAAGTTGGAATTCTACCAGAACAAGCGGATGAAGCGCATTTTTGGGTTACCTTTGTAAAAGGTATGGGCGCCAACTGGATGGTATGTATGGCAGCCTGGATGGCCTACTCTGCTAAAGATACTTTTGGTAAAGTTATTGCAATATGGATACCGGTAATGACTTTCGTAGCCTTTGGTTTTGAGCACTGTGTAGCGAATATGTATGTAATTCCAGCCGCGATTTTGCAGGGCGCACATATTAGCTGGACACAGTTTATTACTGATAATTTAATAGCGGCAACGCTAGGAAATATAGTGGGAGGTTTTCTTTTTGTTGGATTAGCCTATTGGTTTATTTATCTTAAAAAAGAAGACGAGAAGTTAGACCACAAACAGTTCTCAGCAGTTAATCCTGAAGGAGAATTAATTAAGAAATAAAGTATATCCCTTAAATATCAAATTCCTTTAAAAATGGCAGAAGTTAAAGAGCTTGGCTTTGTAGAAGGTACTTGGGTGAATGAAATCAACCCAAAGAACTTCGTTGAATTGAACATCACTCCTTATGAAGGAGATGCATCTTTCCTTGCAGGCCCAACAGAGGCGACCACTAAATTGTGGGAAGCTTGTATGGTGGCAATGAAAGAAGAGCGTGCGAAAGATGGTTGTCGCGACATCGACACTGATACTATCTCTTCTGCAACAAGTCACAAAGCAGGCTACATCGTTGAAGGTTTGGAAACTATCGTAGGTTTACAAACTGACGAATTGTTGAAGCGTGCAATGAAGCCTTACGGAGGTTACCGTGTAGTAGAAAACGCTGTTAAAGAACGTGGAATGGAAGTTAACCCTTCTGTTACAAATGTTTTCAACTACGTTAAAGACCACAACAATGCGGTATTCTCGGTTTACGACAAAGAGATCCGTACTTTCCGCTCTAAAGGAATTTTGACTGGTCTTCCTGATAACTATGCACGTGGTCGTATCATTGGTGACTACCGTCGTTTAGCACTTTACGGTACGAAGCAATTGATCGCTGCAAAAACTGCTGACTTCAACAACATTAAAGTTGAATTCGGTGACATCAAAGATCAAATCCGTCTACGCGAAGAAATCAATATGCAGATTTCTGCATTGAAAGACATCGAGGTAATGGCTGGATTCTACGGTCTTGATGTAACTGAGCCAGCGAAAAACGCTCAGGAAGCAGTACAGTGGGTATACTTCGCTTATTTGGCTGCTGTTAAAGAGCAGGATGGTGCTGCGATGTCATTGGGTAACGTTTCTTCTTTCCTTGATATCTACATCGAGGCAGAATTGAAAGCAGGTACTTTAACTGAATCACAAGCTCAGGAGTTCATCGACCACTTCGTAATGAAGTTGCGTATGGTACGTCACTTGCGTCCAGGCGCTTACGATGAGATCTTCGGTGGTGACCCAACTTGGGTAACTGAAGCGATTGGTGGTCAATTCAATGACGGTCGTACTAAAGTAACGAAAACTTCTTTCCGTTTCTTGCAGACGCTTTACAACTTGGGTGCATCTCCAGAGCCAAACTTGACTGTGCTTTGGTCTGAGGCTTTACCTCAAGGTTTCAAAGAATTCTGTGCTCAGGTTTCTATTGATACTTCTTCTGTACAGTACGAAAATGATGACTTGATGCGTCCAAACCGTGGTTCTGATGACTATGGTATCGCATGTTGTGTATCTCAGCAGTCTATCGGTAAGCGTATCCAGTTCTTCGGTGCTCGTACTAACTTGCCTAAGACATTGTTGTTGGCATTGAACAGCGGTCGTGAGGAAAAAGACGGTGTTACTTGTATTGAGGGTATCGCTCCACTTACTTCTGATGTATTGAACTATGACGAAGTAATGGATCGCTTCAAAAAGGCGATGGATGAAGTTGCTCGTGTTTACGCGAAGTCGATGAACATGATCCACTACATGCACGATCATTACTACTACGAAAAATCACAGTTTGCTTTCTTGGATACCAACCCAGGTATCGATATGGCTTACGGTGCTGCTGGTATCTCTATCATCGCTGACTCCTTGTCTGCAATCAAATTTGGTAAGACTACGGCCATCCGTAACGAGCAAGGTTTGGCTGTTGATTTCAAAACTGAAGGAGAATATCCTGAGTACGGTAACGATGACGATCGCGTAGATAGCATCGCACAAGAAATCACGCACTACTTCTTCAACGAATTGAAGAAACATGCTACTTACCGCAACGCGGTTCCTACCATGTCATTGTTGACCATTACCTCTAACGTAATGTACGGTAAGAAAACCGGTGCTACTCCTGACGGACGTAAAGCAGGTGAGTCTTTTGCTCCGGGTGCTAACCCAATGCACGGCCGTGACAGAAATGGTGCGGTTGCTTCATTGAACTCAGTAGCGAAATTGGACTACAACGATGCACAGGATGGTATCTCCAATACTTTCTCTATCGTTCCTAAGGCTTTGGGTGCTGATCGCGGTGATCAAATCACTAACTTGGTGAACATGATGGACGGTTACTTCAATGGTGAAACTGAAGCTGATATGGCACACCACTTGAACGTAAACGTATTGAACCGTGATACTTTGATGGATGCTTACGAAAATCCTGAGAACTATCCACAGTTGACGATCCGTGTTTCTGGTTACGCTGTAAACTTCGTTCGTTTGTCTAAAGCACACCAGTTGGAAGTTATCGCTCGTACTTTCCACGAGTCTATGTAATCAAGCTCTTTTAAATTGACAACAGTCGATTTTGAAGATTAGTAATATTCAAAAAGGCGTTCGATCTTCCGGGCGCCTTTTTTATTTCCATTCGCAATCCGTATATTCTCCGCGATCAACAAAACTCAAATTATTCCACAAACTATGCTAGCCGCTCAAGACGCAACAGCCCTCAATCAACAAGATCCCCATAAATTAAGAATTCACTCCCTGGAAACCTTTGGTACGCACGATGGACCGGGGATTCGCTTCGTGATTTTTGTTCAAGGCTGTCAATTCAGATGCCTTTATTGCCAAAACCCGGACACCCTCGATGTGAATGGCGGAAAATTCGAGGAGATGAGTGAACTTTTGCGTCGGGCAAAAAACATGCGTTCCTACTTTGCAAAAACCGGAGGCGTTACCGTCTCGGGTGGTGAACCATTATTGCAAAGAGGAAAGTTATTAACCTTCTTCAAAATGTTGCATGAGGAAGGCATCAATACCTGCCTGGACACCAATGGTCGTGTGTTAGATCAACAAACCAAAGATCTACTGGAGGAAACAGACCTCATCATGCTCGATGTTAAGCATTTTGATGAAGAATGGCACAAGAAGCTTACAGGATTAAGCAATAAAACTACCCTCAGTCTTGCCGCTTATCGGGAAGAAACCGGTAAGCCCATGTGGTTACGATATGTATTGGTTCCAGGCTGGTCCGATCAGCCAGAGCATATTGAAGCACTCGGTCAACATTTCAAAGATTACCAATCCATAGAGAAAATCGAACTTATTCCTTACCACAAATTAGGCGTCAATAAGTGGGAAGTCCTGAACATGGAATACGAATTAAAGGATGTAGAACCTCCAACCCAGGAAAGTATTGAAGAAGCTGCTGAAATCCTCAGAAAATACTTTAAAGAGGTGAAAATTAAATAATTATCAGGCTGTCAGGGTGACAGCCTTTTTTATTTGACTTATTTTTAAAAAAATGAGTCCTCCTCATTGATATAAGGCAAAAATAAATTGGTATAATTTAATTTTGTTTTATCGGACTTTTGGCGAAAAAGTTTTACCTTCTCCACCGGAGACACATTTGCCGGTATTTTTTTGTTTAGCTCATTAAAGCTGACCTTTATAATATGAAAACCACACTGACATTTACGCTAAGCCTAATTATTTGCTCTTTTTTTGCATTCGGACAATCTGCAGATAATTCAAAAATTCAGATCACTTTTAAAAATTTGAGAAACCTCCCCTATCAGGGCGAAATTTACTTTGAAGATCTCCGTAGTCATGCAATTTTTGCCATGACAACGGATGACCGCGGGGTCATTCAAGGAGCATTACCCAAAGGAGGGCACTATTGGATCTCCACTCCTTCAACCTCTAAAATTGAAAAAATCACTGTCCCTGACGTTGAAAATCAGCGCTATTACACTTCGGTTGTGCTGCCGTTTTACCTGGACGGTCAATTAATGCCTTCCCCAACAACCACCGTTTTAAAACTCACTTTAATTGACCCTCAGGATCAAAAATTAGCCAAACGGGAAATCATCCTTAAAGAACAAAAGTCAGGTAAAAGCCGAAAAATGGTTACTGATAGCAATGGAAAACTTAACACCCTCATTCCAAAAGGAAAAGTTTTCGACGTTTATTCAGCGAACGAAAAGAAATTAGGAATCGTAGATGCCAGAAAATTGGAAATTATTCAAATATCAATCACGCACCAAAACTGATCAATCAAAAGCCAATTTCTCGCTACCTTTATAGCACTTGATAAGAAGATCACCCTTTCTCCCACTTAAAGGGGCCGAAATATGCTGCACCAACACTTAGGCTGAATTGTTCACCACTAGACTCAACAAACTCATAAAGGGGCCTATTATCAGCCTCAGGAATCATTTTCCCAAAGTGTTTAATAAGTTCCAAATTGAATAAGTTTACTTTCTCCCCACCCCCTGCTTCCTTGGAAAAAAGCTGAAATAGAGCCTTTACCTTTATTTTTTCCGCCTTGCAGTTAAAGGAAAATTTTGGCATAAATAAACCTGCTTAATTCCTTCAATGCATTGAAATAAACGCTGACATAAAAAAAGACCGGAAATCCGGCCTGTTAACTTAAGTCAAATATATTCTTTACCCCAATCAACTTTATAGTGGTAAAACCCTCCGCATATTGCACCCCAATATGCTGCCCAAATTCACGCCCTCTGGCATTGATAAAATCGATGAATCCGGCGGTGGAAATAAAGGTTTGAGGTCCTTCATCACTGCCCGCAGCACCAGTATGAAATTGGGAAGAAAATGCTCGAATAGCCGCTACCTTCTTTTCCCAAAAATCAGAACAATCCACTACAAAATCGGGCTGAATATAATTACTCTGGATATACTGGTATAAATTTTTCGGCCTCCATGCTTCTTGCTTTTCTCCCTCCAGCCTGGTTTCAATCTTTGGTAATCCAGCCAAGAAACAAGCCGTTTTAGCTAATTCCCCACCCTTCCCATGGTCAGGATGCCTATCAGACTGCGCATTGCACAAAACAATTTCTGGCCGATATTTTCTGATCACTTTCACCACCTCCAATTGGTGCTGCCGATCATTTTGAAAGAACCCATCCTCAAAAGCCAGGTTCTCACGTACAGACAAACTCATGATCTTAGCCGAAGCCGCCGCCTCCTGATCCCGAAGCTCAGCAGAACCACGCGTACCTAATTCACCACGTGTCAGATCCACTATGCCGACCTTATAACCTTGAGCTATGTGAGATAAAATTGTCCCGGAACAAGAAAGCTCCGCATCGTCAGGATGCGCAGCCAATACTAATATATCTAATTTCATAAAAAATCTATCTTACCCGAATTACCTTACCGACACGGAGTACCGTATTTCGGCTCATCCCATTTAACCTGCAAATCTTATTAATGGAAGTATGATACCTTCTTGCAATATGGGATAAAGTATCCCCACTACGAATTCGGTGGTGAACTACCTTTCTAACCTCTTTCAAATAGGCAAAAGTTTCCGGATTCAAACTCAAAACCTCCTCTTTTAATGGAATACTTTTGTCTTCAAAATCAAAAAACTCTTCCGGATTAATCGCCATCCCCTTATAGCGTACTTCTATATGCAAATGCGAACCGGTACTTCGTCCCGTGTTACCACCCTTCCCAATTAATTCGCCTGCTTTAACCTCCTGACCAACCTTTACTAAAATCTTCGAAAGATGACCATATAAAGTCTCCAACCCATTGGAATGGCGCACGACCACATAATAACCATAACCGCGACGGTCATAGCGAGCCATACGTACCACGCCATCAAAAACAGTTAATACACTATCTCCGGTTTGCAATTTAAGATCTGTGCCATAATGCCAACGATATCTTCTCATACCAAAACCTGAAGTAATATAAGTATCCTTGGCCAAAGGAGACACATAAGCGTGTTTATCATCGAACAACGGTAAATCCAAAGTGTCCTTAAATTTGGTACCATCTACCTGATAAGGATTTAGGTTTACTGTTGACCATTCCGAATAATAATCCTGGCTCTCCAAAAAGAAACAAGGGATATCCAAGGTGCCTATATTCGTTCTACAACTATCATCATAGTCAAAAACAGATCGGGGAGGACGCACCATTTCCGCAATTTCTAATGAATCAAAAACGAAATTAAAATCGTCAATGGCCTCACTTTCCTTTAAATAAGCCTCTTCCATACTGTATTCCAATAATGAATCTGGAACAAAGTATACTTCGGATGGTGTTTTCTGTTTTTTTAACCTAAAAAAATCCCAGAAAGACTTCTTTTGGGATTTTTGCGCCATCGCCGGAATACTCACGACGATGGCCAAAATCATAATTAAATAATGTTTTTTCACGCTACTTATTCAGCTGTCATTTCCATTTCTTTGGCGGCTAAGAAACGTTCAGCATCCAGGGCTGCCATACATCCTGTTCCTGCAGCAGTGATGGCCTGACGATAAACATTGTCTTGCGCATCTCCGGCAGCAAATACTCCTTCCACATTGGTTTTGGATGTTCCGGCTTCCGTTTGGATATAACCGCTCTCATCCATATTAACATATTTAGAAAAGATATCGGTATTCGGTTTATGACCAATGGCAACAAAAAATCCTGAAACCTCAATTTCATATTTCTCCTTCGTCACATTATTGATCAACCGCGCCGCGTTCACCCCGTTCTCATCTCCCAGAATTTCATCTGTAGAAGTATTCCACAAAACCTCAATATTCTCCGTTTGTTCAACACGCGCCTGCATAATTTTTGAAGCACGCATTTCATCACGACGAACAATCAAGTAAACCTTATTGGCCAATTTCGAAAGATAAGTCGCTTCTTCTGCAGCGGTATCACCACCACCTACTACCGCAACGTCTTTCCCACGGTAGAAGAAACCATCACATACCGCACAGGCAGAAACTCCTCTACCATTATATTCATCCTCTGAAGGAAGCCCCAACCACTTTGCAGAGGCACCAGTAGAGATAATCACCGACTTAGCGGTTACCTCATGAGCCTCATCAATGACCACTTTATGAGGGTAAGAAGAGAAATCCACTGAAGTGGCAATACCGGTACGAATGTCTGTTCCGAAACGCTGCGCCTGACTTTGGAAATCCATCATCATAGAAGGACCATTAATTCCTTCAGGATAACCCGGGAAGTTTTCCACATCATTAGTGATCGTCAACTGACCACCAGGCTGAATTCCCTGATACAATACTGGCTTTAAACCAGCACGTGAAGCATAAATGGCTGCAGTATAACCCGCAGGACCAGAACCAATGATTAATACGTCAACAGATTCGGTTGTCATTTTATTTTTTGTTTTATAGTATTCTATTGCTTAAAAGCGCTTTTACTTGTAAAAAACGAACAATAATAACTCCAAAGTTACAAAAAAAAGGTCTCTACTGAGACCTTTTAATGATGAAATAATCAATATTCTATTAGCCCAAATAAGGCTTAAGTGCTTTAGAACGTGAAGTATGACGTAAACGGCGAATCGCCTTCTCTTTGATCTGGCGCACACGCTCACGAGTAAGATTAAATTTCTCCCCGATCTCTTCCAAAGTCATGGCCTGCTCTCCATTCAGTCCGAAATAAAGCGAAATCACATCTGCCTCACGTTGAGTAAGGGTAGAAAGCGCACGCTGCACCTCACGACGTAATGAATCACTGATCAATTCTGAATCCGGTGTTTCCTCTGTATCATTTTCCAATACATCCAACAAACTGTTTTCCTCTCCCTGAACGAAAGGAGCATCTACAGACACATGGCGACCGGAAATCTTCAAAGTATCCACCACCTCAGAAGTATTTACATCCAATACCTCTGCCAATTCTTCCGGAGATGGCTCACGCTCAAAGCGCTGCTCCAACTCTGAGAAAGTCTTGGAGATTTTATTCAAAGACCCTACACGGTTCAATGGCAAACGAACAATACGAGACTGCTCTGCCAAAGCTTGTAGGATGGACTGACGAATCCACCAAACCGCATAAGAGATAAATTTAAAACCACGAGTTTCATCAAAACGCTGAGCGGCCTTGATCAAACCAAGGTTACCCTCATTGATCAAATCACCCAAGGACAAACCCTGATTTTGATACTGCTTGGCTACAGAAACTACGAATCGAAGGTTAGCTTTAGTCAATTTCTCCAAAGCCATTTGGTCTCCTTCGCGGATTCTCTTTGCTAGCGTTACCTCTTCTTCTGGAGTTAGTAGGTCAACTTTACCAATTTCCTGAAGATATTTATCAAGGGACTGGCTTTCCCTGTTAGTGATCTGTTTACTGATCTTAAGTTGTCTCATCCGTAATTAAGCGTTTACTGAAATCCGAGGTTAACGAAATATGCCTTCAGGCAGAAGTGCATCATTTATTATACGACAAAAGAAAAAGCGGGTTTCAAGGTGTAATCAATTTTCCTACTTTTTATTTCGTTAACCTCTTAACAAACTACAAATATCGAACCAATATTCCTGAAAATCAGGAAATTAAGAATCTCTTCTTCGGTCACGATTATCGCGTCCACCACGACGATCGCCACGGTCACCGCGATTTCCTCTGTCTTGACGAGGAGGGCGTTCCTGATATCCTTCAGGCTTTTCTAGCAATACTTTGCGAGAAAGACGATATTTTCCAGTGCGCTTGTCGATTTCGATCAATTTCACCTGAATCTGCTCGCCTACTTCAATCACACCTTCCATGCTTTCCAGACGCTCCCACTTCACTTCAGAAATGTGCAACAATCCTTCTTTACCAGGCATAAATTCAACGAAAGCACCAAAAGCAGTGATTGACTTCACTTTACCTTCGTATACTTCGCCCTCTTCCGGCATCGCTACAATACCTTTCACCCAAGCTACAGCTTTATCCATGGTATCTTGAGAAGCGGCAAAGATATTCACCAATCCACCAGCTTCTACTTCTTCGATCACGATAGTAGCACCAGTTTCTTTTTGAATCTCCTGAACAATCTTTCCACCAGGCCCGATTACCGCACCGATCATATCACGAGCGATTTTCAAACTTACCGTTCTTGGCGTATGCGGCTTCATCTCTCCGCGAGGAGTAGCGATGGTTTTCTTCATTTCATTCAAGATATGAAGACGACCGTCACGCGCTTGCATCAATGCCTGCTCCAATACTTCATAAGAAAGACCCTCTACTTTGATGTCCATTTGACAAGCAGTGATACCATCTTCCGTACCGGTTACTTTGAAGTCCATATCTCCCAAGTGATCCTCATCACCTAAGATATCTGTCAATACTACATGGCGATCTGTTTCTACATCAGAGATCATCCCCATTGCAACACCAGATACAGGCGCTTTAATCGGCACACCAGCATCCATCATAGAAAGACACCCACCACATACGGTCGCCATAGATGAGGAACCATTTGATTCCAGAATATCAGAAACGATACGGATGGTGTATGGATTTTCTTCATGAGATGGCAATACCTGCTTCAATGCACGCAATGCCAAATTACCATGTCCTACCTCACGACGTCCAGGTCCACGGTTAGGTTTTGCCTCACCAGTAGAAAAACCCGGGAAGTTGTAGTGCAGGATGAAACGATTCGTTCCCTGATGCATCGCACCATCAATCATTTGCTCATCCAGCTTGGTACCTAAAGTTGTTGTACACAATGATTGCGTTTCCCCACGGGTAAATACTGCAGAACCATGTGCTGAAGGCAAATAATCAATCTCTGACCAGATTGGGCGAACCTGCTCTGGCTGACGACCATCCAAACGGATTTTTTCGTCCAACACTAAATTACGAGACGCTTTTTTATTGATTTTACCGAAGTAAGTACTCACTAAACCTAGATCTACTTCCGTATCCTCACCAAGAGACTCGATATATTCTTCTTTTACTTTCGCAAAAGCAGCAGAACGCTCTTTTTTATTACTAATCAATTGTTTAGCAACTGCGTATACTTTATCGTACAATTGCTCAAACATTTCTTTCTCTAACTCTTCGTCATGTGTTTCGTGAGAGTACTCACGCTTTTCAGTGTTACCGGTTTCTTCGGTCAACTCAATCTGAATTTTACACATTTCTTTGATGGAGGCATGCGCTACTTTCAAAGCCTCTAGCATATCCTGCTCAGAAACTTCTTTCATCTCACCCTCTACCATCATGATATTCTCCATCGTAGCCGCTACGATCAAGTCCAAATCAGCCTCCGCCATTTGTGCCGGAGTTGGATTCACCACAAACTCCCCGTTCACACGCGCTACACGTGCTTCCGCTACCGGCTCAGCAAAAGGAATATCCGAAACAGCGATAGCTGCAGAAGCTGCGAAACAAGCCAAAGCATCCGGCAAGGCAGTCTCATCTGCAGAAATCAAGGAAACCATTACCTGCGTTTCAGCATGATAATCTCCAGGAAACAATGGACGCAATGCACGGTCAATCAAACGGCTCACCAATACTTCATGATCGGAAAGCTTACCCTCACGCTTCAAGAAGCCTCCAGGGATACGCCCGGCAGAAGCAAATTTTTCTTGATAGTCTACCGACAATGGCAAAAAGTCTACACCTTCACGAGCATCTTTCGATGAAACCACTGTGGCCAACAACATGGTATCTCCCATGCGAACAACAACGGATCCATCGGCTTGCTTAGCCAATTTACCGGTTTCCACGCTGATGGTTCTGCCATCAGGTAGCGATAAGGTTTTGTTAATTACGTTTGGATACATATTAATATTTTATAAATCGAATCTTTCTAAAAACTATATTCGAGGCAAAAAAGATAACCCCTTTCGTCCAGCATTTACCCCACCAGACGCATCCGCTCAAAACTTGGGTTATGTCACTTCCAAAATTTCTCTTAATCTTTAAGCATCACCTCGAAAAAGGTTTCAACTATCCAAATAAGGGGGAGGTATTCTTAGCAAAAAAAGGGAATCCTGTGAAATGGATTCCCTTTCAGTATTTTGAAATTATTTTCTAATTCCAAGTTCTGCGATGATCGCACGGTAACGCTCGATATCTTTCTTTGCTAAATAATCCAACAAAGAACGACGCTTACCAACCAATCTTAAAAGACCCAAACGAGTCGAGTGGTCTTTTTTGTTCTGCTTCAAGTGCTCGGTCAAATGGTTGATACGAAACGTGAAAAGCGCGATTTGCGATTCCGCTGATCCTGTATCACCCTTAGATTTCAACCGACCATGATTTTCAAAGATTTCTTGTTTTTTCTCCTTCGCCAAATACATAGCTAGCAAAAATTTAGGATTGATAATAAATTTAAGAAACACAAAGGTAGCAAATTAATCCCCTACTACAAGGTGATGTAAAACATTTTTCCACCTCTGCGGCTGATCATTTAACAAAAATTATTCCGCAATTTCCGATTCAGCTTGTTCTTTTTTCTTTTTTTTGATGAACAGCTGCTTCACCCGATCAAACACCACTGCGTAGAAATCGGTATCAAACAGTCGGGCATCGATTCTGGCCTGACGCAGGAAGAACAACCCAAAGGGAAGCAGGACAAAATCTGCTGCCCAGATCCCGGCAAAGGCCGAAACCACGCCTTCTTTCGCCCATTTCTCCCCTGTCATGGAGACGATGAAATAGAAAATAAAGAAAACGATGGAGATCAGCACCGGAAAACCAATCCCGCCTTTTTTAATAATCGCCCCTAGTGGCGCCCCGATCAGGAACATGATCAGACAAGCCATGGACATGGCAAATTTCTTTTGATATTCGATCTGGAAGCCATAACGCGACTTATTGCGGTTCTTAATTTTATTTGCCTGAGACATGATGGTGTTTTTTACATATCTCGATTGACTTAAAGCGGATCGGTACATACGGGCGTTACGCTTTTTCACCAACAGCAGTGAATCCACTTTTGCCTCAGTCAACTTTGCCTCCTCAAAAGAATAATCTGCATAATAATTTGGCGCGATCATCTCTTTCTTCTCCTCTTGCTCGGGCGCCTCGATTTCTTGCTGCGCTAACAGCCCCTCCGCACTATCCATGATGGCCGCTACGGAATCCTCACTCACTCCGGCTATAGCACCAGCAGCCTTTGCGCCCTCCGTTATTTTCTTAAGCTTAGCATCAGCAACTTGCTCCTTATCTTCTTTTCCAGTTTTTTGTTTTTCCCAGAATAAGGCCATCATTCCGGTAGTATCTGTCCCGTTCTGCGCCAGGGAATCCAACCTTCGCTCTTCTTTCGCGACTTTTTTAATCAAATTATTTTGACGAATAATCTCCTGTCGCTGGGCATGTTGTTCCGCATATTGGGTAGGCACCTCCACCTGGTCTCTCATATGGTAAGTGAAATAGGAGTTAACTCCATTAAAGAGTTCATAGCGGAAAGCATCCGCATCCATTTGCAAAGAATCAATATCGTGCGTTAACTGGGACACGTTTTTCATCATCCGGTTACCGGAGAATAAATCCTCTCTGGTTCTTTCCAAATCAAAAGACTGCATGGAGAACACCATTTTGGAGCGAATGAAATTATTCCGCATCAAAGGCGCAATATCATGATAACCCGAACCGGACTGCACACCATCGGGATTAGACTCCGTATAGGAATTTCCATGATAAAGCTCCATCACCATATAGCGTTCATTATGGATCATGTACATATCCCCGGAATCCGCCAAAATCACTTCTTTATTCCCCTGCCCATCAGCATGATTATAAATGATCATGTCCTTCATGGATTTCCCATTCTCTGAAACCTCCTTCACCCGAATCTTATACCCCGGTAAATCTCCGTAAAAAACCCCGGGCTTAATTTCCATCGCGGGCTTCTTACGCTTGATATCGTACAGCAAACTCCAGGCTTTCAGGTTCGCCTTCGGCACGATCTGATCATTACAGTAAAATGCAAAAATGGAGAGCAAAACCGAGAATATAAATATGGGGCGTAAAACCCGCAAAAGGGAAATCCCCGAACTCTTGATAGCCGTCAGTTCGAAATGTTCTCCCAGATTACCGAAAGTCATCAGAGAAGACAGCAAGACCGCCAAAGGCAATGCCTGCGGGATCATGAAAATGGCAAAATACCCCACCAATTCAAAGTAGGTACCGGCCCCAAGGCCCTTCCCGACCAGTTCCGAAAAATAACGAAGAAAAAATTGCGCCAGCAACACGAATACTGCTACCGCCAAGGTCCCGATAAAAGGACCAATAAAAGATTTTAAGATTAACTTATCTAGTTTTTTCATATTTGCACACAGGCCTGTCGGCTACAAAATTAAAAATTTTAACCTTTTATCTAAACAAGCCTGCCTCCCTACAATTTTTTAATTTTTTTTCCGACATAAATTCCACTACTGCCCAATTAGTTATAAAAAAGACGATTCAAAAAATTCCCTTTTTATGCTTCAGGGCTTTGTTTTTTAAAACAGGATTTCCCTATATTTGCACTCCCAAACGGAACAGGCGAGGTAGCTCAGTTGGTTAGAGCGTCGGATTCATAACCCGGAGGTCACGAGTTCAACTCTCGTTCTCGCCACAAAATCGGTCAAAAGGGCAGATTTATCAATATTTACGAGATTAAAGAAAGCAAGATTTGGCGAGGTAGCTCAGTTGGTTAGAGCGTCGGATTCATAACCCGGAGGTCACGAGTTCAACTCTCGTTCTCGCCACCAGTTCTTGTAAATATTGAGGATGAATTCATTTCATCATCAGGCGAGGTAGCTCAGTTGGTTAGAGCGTCGGATTCATAACCCGGAGGTCACGAGTTCAACTCTCGTTCTCGCCACCAAATAAAATTAGCAGTATGCATTACTGTCGGTGTTGATCACCCAAAAGGCGAGGTAGCTCAGTTGGTTAGAGCGTCGGATTCATAACCCGGAGGTCACGAGTTCAACTCTCGTTCTCGCCACCAAATAAAATTAGCAGTATGCATTACTG
This sequence comes from Persicobacter diffluens, assembly GCF_036244895.1. Classification (NCBI taxonomy): domain Bacteria; kingdom Pseudomonadati; phylum Bacteroidota; class Cytophagia; order Cytophagales; family Persicobacteraceae; genus Persicobacter; species Persicobacter diffluens. The sequence continues at coordinate 1,152,387 of NZ_BQKE01000001.1, read as the reverse complement.
TCGGTGTTGATCACCCAAAAGGCGAGGTAGCTCAGTTGGTTAGAGCGTCGGATTCATAACCCGGAGGTCACGAGTTCAACTCTCGTTCTCGCCACCAATTTTATTTGAAAGCATTTAAGGGAACCGGAGGATCATCTTTTATCCAAAGGTAATCGGCGAGGTAGCTCAGTTGGTTAGAGCGTCGGATTCATAACCCGGAGGTCACGAGTTCAACTCTCGTTCTCGCCACAAAAAAAGCCATTCTCTATTTGAGGATGGCTTTTTTTATTGGGTAAGCGAAAGCAAAAAAGCAGGAAACCGGGATTTCCCCTGATTACTTAATGCAAGTCATGAAACCGAATCAATACATCAACCTAAAAGATTGGCTACTAATGGATTCAACTGATTTTATTGAATTTCCACAACCAAAATTTGGGTGAGTTTGCTTTCTTCTTCTGCCTCGTCGGAAAAAATTTAAAACAGAAAACCATTCCTTCATTTTTCCCGACTGACAGCCAAACGCGGATATAAGCAAGAGTAAACGGGCTTAATTCGACTCCAGCTTATTTTCCTCGTCTAAATACAGAGATTTCAAATTAGGCAGGTCAACAATCTCCTGCGGCACCTTTCCTGAAAAGTTATTCCTTTCCAAGTTTAAATAAGTAAGGGCTGTGCATTGCCCAATGGAGGCTGGAATAGCCCCTTCAAAACCGACCCCACTTAAAGACAAAAGGTTTAAGGAAGTGAAATCCCCAAAACGATCAGGCAATGTTTTACTCCATTGATTTGTCCCTAGGCCTAAGGCTTCCCAATCTTTTTTCGCCCAGATCCACTCCGGAATATCTCCTGAAAGCTTATTGGCTTGCACGTATAAACGCTTAAGATTGGTCATTTTTTGCAGATCCGAGATATTGGAGATCTCATTGTGGATAATATTAAAACTCTCCAGTCCTTCAATTTTCAACACCCAGGCTGGAATAAAATTCAGGCCTGACTCATAAAAAGTAATCTTTTTTAAATTTTGTAAATGTTCAAAATCAGTGGTTGCAAAAGTTAAATCACCGGCACTTTCTATTTCAAGGCTCTCTAACTTCAAACACTTTGCAAATCCTGAATTCAGAGGATTTACCAGATCACCATAATAGAGGTATCGATACTCCAATTTTTTAAGATTCTTAAAGTTGGAAACCTCCTCGGTCAAATCAAACGCTCCGTACCAAAAACGTAATACCTCCAGCTCCGTCAGTTGATAAAATGCTGAACACATATTGCGACCCGCAGGCCCATCTACCATCGTCAACTCTTTTAAATGACTCAAATTCCCTATCATCCTGGGCACCTCCAAAACGTCTACATAATCATAAGAATAATACAGACCCGAACTTGAGCGCCCAAAAATGACTTCCACCAAATACTCCCCTTCCCATTTCGTAAATGCCAGATCATCTTTTGGCGTCAAAAAATTCCAACCTGGCCCATCACCCTGATCGGCAATATAATAATTAAAAAACACCAGTGTGGAGTAATCACTAAACCCATGCTCCAAAGGAAACCAATCCTCCAGCCTCAGGAATTTACCTTCTGCAATAGCAGAAAGGTGTACCGGTCTTGATAGATATTTTTGCTTTCCTTCCACCTGAGCCTCTACTTCAATCTCTACCAGTTCATGAATATCCAGCAAGTCTTTTTGAATATAAGCCATACTATCTGTGATCCCCAACTCCATACTTTGTCCCTGAAAAAGAATGCGCTGCTTCAGATCGGGATAAACCGCCAAAACAGAGGAAGAATACTGAACAGGTAATTCATAATGATTGGTTTGTAGGCCCAACTCAACGGCAGGCACCTCTTCATTTTCCTGAACGATAAGCTCCTGCACTTCAGAGGTAAAGAAACCGGCTTTGCTGAGACCTTTATTTGGCTCACTAATAATCTGAAAACCATAGGCACCCTTGGACAAGGATAATTCAATTTCTGCCGCCCTGACGCTCAGCGTATCTACCGGATTCCCAAATTTGGTGATTGACAGCCACAAATTGGCCTTTTCAATGTTAATCTCCTCCCCATCAACTATAGGGTTGACAGACAGGAAGACAGGATATTTTACTGATTTATAAACCTCTGGCTCACTCTCCTTAAATAAATCACAAGAGGAAAGCAAAATCATCAATAGCCCGATATATAATAATGAGTTTTTCATAACTAATATTTCACAATTTTAGCATTTCTTCCATCAGTGGTTTGAAGGAAATAAATCCCGGCCGGCCATCCGGCGAGATGAATTGCTCCTGCTTTTACCTGCTGGATCGCTATTAATTTTCCGGAAGAGCTTCGAACCTCTACCCTTTGTGCCTCTGCATTTGGCAAATAAACAGTACCGTAAGTTGGATTAGGATAAGCCGCCAATGTTTGGGCCTCCGAACCGGCGAGGTACTTTTTGAAGCTTAAGTAAATATTAAGATCCTGTTGTACATCAGTAATGACAATCTGATCTTCCGTAAAAAGGGGGTTGCCATTCACTAAAAAACGATCAAATACATAGCCTTCCTCTGCGCTAACATCAAGCGTTAAATCTTCTCCTATTTTCAATCGCTCCGGTGAAGAGGAAACACTTCCCCCTTCTGAGGTGGTAACAGTAATCGTGACAAATTGCGAAGATTGAAGCTGTGGGACTGCCGTAGCATATACGCCCGGATTTTGAGCGATCAACCAGTCTGATTCGAAATCCCAATCAATGAAACTCGATTCCAGCGCAAAATCGGATTCGTCCAGTGCCACCACCCCTTCAACAACGGATTGATCCTGATATTGAGGAGCGTAGTAAACGGACGTCAGGCTTGCCTCTGTATCCAAATAACCAAAAAGCGCCTGCGCCTGACGATCCCCCACTACGGAGGACAAAGCATAGGATTGACTGATCACCGGAAACCCAAAGTCCACCGCCCCAATTAATCCTCCCACAACCTCTTTCCCTCTTACCTCTCCAATTGCAAAAACCTTATCCACACCTAAATACGAGCCATAGCCGACCAAACCTCCGACGGCAGCCCTACCTTTCACCATTAGATTGGTAGCTGCAGAGGAGCTAATCTCCCCACTATTTAGACTTCCCACCAAAGCACCTACACTATGGCTGCCCTCTACCTCTATGTCATTTCCATGGCAGTTCTCAACATAGACCCGAAAGTATCCGCCGCCGAGCAATGCCCCGACATGATCCTCGCCCAATACACTGAAGGATTCAAGGTGTAAATTCCTGATTTCCGCATTTGAAGCATAACCAAATAGCCCCAGGTAGTTAGAGGAAGATCTCCATAACTGCAATGATTTTATTTGATGATGACCACCATCATAAATGCCCGAAAAGGGCGTCTCCAACCGTCCTACAGGCTGCATCTTTTCGCATTCTTCGGCCGAAAAAGTAATATTTTGGGCTTGTAGAAAAAGCGCCTCCCAATAATCGGCATGCTGAGACAACCATATTAAATCCGCCGCCTCTTTAATTAAATAAGGTGCCGATTCAGTGCCTTCCCCCTCAAATGGAGGCGTATCATCAAGCGCATGATAAACCGCCTTAAACGCTAAATCATTACCGGCTACTACAACCTCCAAACTATCTTGCTGGCTGATTTGCTGCAGGTCCCCTACCGATTCCCAATGAGAAAAACTAAAACCATCCACCAGGGGAGCATGAAGCCACAAGCGCTCTCCGGCAGGGATAAAATACTCCGAAACGGAAAGGTGGACCCCCTCGAAATGCTGCTCCACTACGAAAAGTTCACGTACATTTTGCATAAGCTCAGGGGCCTCGGAAATCAAACTCCAGGTATGATCAAAATCAAAACCCTCAAAATTATCTTTATCCTGAATTTCCAGATCAGACAGCGCATTATTTCTCACCCCGACAAAATTGGCCGTATCCAAACCGGTTTTATCCTGACTCCAATAGGCCGCCTTACTAGAGGTTTCAATGACCCATTGAGTAGCAATAAAGGGGTCTTTGAAATCCGGGCTGGACTTGTAATCAAAGGTAGCATTCAGGAAAATTTGATCATAATGGAAATCATTGTCCTGATAAATGGAATTATTGGTATCTGCAAATAGTCCCCCTATCTGATCCGCTGAAATCTGTCCCTCCAGATGAAATTTATTAATTTTGCGTTGCTGACCATCCGGCACATAAAAGAAACTTGGGTCTCGGTAATTATAAGCCAAGCCTCCAAAAGCACTCCCATAAGTGTTTTTCGTGAAATTGACATTGACATGAATATTGGAAATTTCAGCATTTTTGCCAGGCCATTTCATATACGTGAATAGACCTCCCCCAATTTTTCCCGCCATTTTCCCACTTACAGAAACATGTCGTACCGAGGTGATATAATTCAGATCTACGGCTATTCCCCCAACCTTTTCACCGGTAAAGTCAACATCTTTCAAATGAAAATCCTGTAAGACACTCACATCAAGCTTATTAAAAAAACCAACATTACTACCCGGGCGATTAATGTATAAATTGGAGATAGTATGCCCCCGTCCATGAAAAAATCCGGCAAAATTAATCGGCTTGAACCCCTGCCCATCGTTCCAATTCTTTGTTTCGGCAGCATCCAGATCCGCAGCAAGCGCCACATGCACATTACTCAAAGCCGGCACTTCCTCCGACCACTCCCTTAAATCAGCCAGGGTCTCGATTAAATAAGGAGATTCGGCAGTCCCCGCCCCTTTATTCAATGGCTTTAAGATTTCGTAAATTGCTTTCGGCCGTAAAGGGGATGTGGGAGCCAAATTAAAGGAATACTCCAGTTGACGACTTAATACCTGTCCATTTTGTTCCCAATGCAAGAAGTATTGATTTTCATATTGCTTCACGGCAGAAATCCGCACCTGATCCCCAAATGTATAATCCCCACTACCCTCAGGCCCATAGCCACTAATATTGGAAGCCACATTCACTTGTCGGTCATATTGAAAAGTCGATAACACCAAGCCATCATAAGCGCCATAACCTCCCAGACTCCAATAATCAGCATCAAATTTTTGCCACAGCGTATCTTGCTTCAACTCAGCATCACTGAGGCCCAACTCCCCCTCCATCATCATAATCCCGGAATTCGAAAATTTTGATTGAACGAAATAGGCCTCTTTTACTGCACCCTGAGAAATTTGCCCTACATTTCCCGCAACATAAACGGAGTCGTCGCCCTGCACCGAACTATTATTTAAAATACCTTTAAAACCAGTGACCCGAACACTTTTACCAAATACCCCGCCTACGTTTTGCTGACCGACAGCATCAACTTCGGTATAAATATCATTCGCTCTAAATCCATCAGAGGCAGCGCCTAACATCCCTCCTACTCCTATTTTTCCATTGACCGCCCCCTGGAGACCAACCCTCTCCATAGTACTATAACTGGTTTGACCTATTAATAAGCCGCAGGCTTGCTGGCCATTAACCTCACTGTTTTTGATGACAATGTCAGAGGTGCTTACCCGGGAAAATCCGGCCAAAACACCTACCTCATTGCGTCCAGTTACCTGCGCATTTTCCAGTATAATATTATGCGCACTCAGCTTTAAATAATTATACTGATATCCCAAATAACCGAAAAAACCGACTTTATCCTCTTCAGGGCGGTTGATGTACAGATTTTTTATGCAGTACCCATTGCCATCGAATTCCCCTCTAAATCCATTTGATCCTCCGATAGGCTTGAAGCCTTTCCCATTGTGCATATGCTGGCTATCTGCCGCATCAATATCCTGCCCCAACTTGTAATTCGCACTAAAACGCTGTTCAGCCGTGATTTCCTCCAAGCCTCCACTCCCCTCCGACAACCACACCAAATGAGATAATTCCGTGATAATAAAGGGACTTGACGCAGTCCCCATACCTGGTGGCCTTTGCTGCGCTATTAATACTTGAGACCATAGCATCAGGCCTGTAATGATCAGGTATTTAATTTTCATAAATAGGTTCGTATAGTTTAATTTTTTAATTAAAAAGCAAATAAAAATTGATTATATAAATAATCAAAATAAACAAATACAAATCTGTTCACTCGTATTTAAAAACTAAAAATTAAAAAAATAACGTAGCCGAACTATTTAGACTTTAAGCCTCGTTTGGTTTGGAGGCTGAAAAATGAAGGATAATTTGCTAACCGAGCTTTTTCCAACTATGCAGAGATATGAGTCACAAACAAACGCACCAAAATTCGGATCCTTTAAAAATCAGCAATATCACCACACACACATTAACGCCTTAGAGATTATGGGCGCTCCTGCATCAAATCCAGCATAGTTTGGGTCAAACCCTCTTTTACGGAAAGGTGGACAAATACTCCATTGGCTTTTCCTTTCGAAATTTATCCGACTAAACAGAAGAATAGAGCGTATACTAGCACAACCCAACAAGGACTCAAAACACATTCAACAGCCTGAAATTAACCCCCTTAAATCATTTCACTGAAGGCCGCAGCGCAAAAATTGAATTAAGAAATAGCAGCTTCTCCGTCAATATTATCCAGTAAAAAAAAGCAGCAAATCGAACATTTCTTTTAACTTAGAGGACTATCTATATTAGTTTAAAGTATGATCAAACCTTTACTATATTTTATTGCCCTTTTACTTATTTTCGCCCACCCTCTCCTTGCCCAAAAAAATTATGAAAAAGGATACATCGTCACCAATGAAGGCGACACACTTCATGGAAAAATAAAAGCACGCAGAGATCTTCAAATGGCCTCTTCGGTTAAGTTCATTAATCTGAAAGGTAAAAAATCCACCAAAAGCGCAAGCGAGCTCAGCGCCTACCAAATCAGCAACACCACCTACCACAGCTTCCCGCTGGTTTCCGGCGTACAGAATAAAATGACTTTCTTAAGACTGGAAGCCGCCGGAGCGGTCAATCTGTATTATGTCGAGGTGGAATATTCAGACACCGAAACCACCCCTGCCCTAAGCCAGGACTTCAAAACCGTGGAACCCCCGCAGGGCATCCCCAATGCTAATGACGGAAACAATCTTTATCTGAACCGCCACAAGAGCCGGGACCTCACCTTAGTGGAACGCTCCTTTTTTAAAATCATCATCCAAAACTTCTTTGGCGACGATCAGAAAATTGTGAAAAAAGTCAACAACCGCACTTATCGTTTTGATGACCTAAAAGACATTGTAGAGGAGTATAATCAACGCCATCCTCTTCCCGGGAAATAACTTGACATCACCCGGATTTGGCATGCTAAATCCTCATTTAGCCGGAAGGCGGAAAAAATGACGGAATAGTTTCCTATTTCGAGTTTTTTCCAATGAAACAGATGAATGAGGAGAAAGCAAGCTTGCCCAAATTTAGGCTATTATAATTCAAAGAAAATAAATTTTAATAGGCTGAAAATAAATCACTTACACCTAGTCAATAGATTTAGCGATAAACAATTCGGCTTAGCAGAACCCATATTAACAAACTACCATAAAGTTCATAAGCATGACGCACTAAACCAAGCGGGCGAATAATTTGACATAAAAAAACCCGTTCAAACTAATGAACGGGCCTCTATATTGAAATAGAACTATCTTATTTTACTTTCGCAACGATTGCTTTGAAAGCCTCAGGATGATTCATCGCCAAATCAGCCAATACCTTACGGTTTAGCTCAATGTTGTTCTTTTTCAATGCACCCATCAAAGCAGAGTATGACATACCCTCTAGACGAGCACCTGCGTTGATACGCTGGATCCATAGAGAACGGAAGTCACGCTTCTTAACCTTACGGTCACGGTAAGCATATCCCAAACCTTTCTCAACAGCGTTCTTAGCTACTGTCCAAACATTTTTACGGCGGCCAAAATAACCTTTGGCTAATTTAAGAACTCTTTTACGACGAGCTCTAGATGCAACGTGATTTACACTTCTTGGCATAATAATAAATTTTTTGACCTTTGGTGACCACTAGGGGTGCTTATCTTAAAGACCAAACATCTGGTGAATTAATAAATAAACCGAATCCCGGTACCCGACCGGAATAGATTAGATGTGAAGCTGAGCTTTAATGTTCGCCTCATCAGATTTGTGTACCAAACCTGCGTGAGTCAAATTACGCTTCTGCTTCGTTGTTTTTTTAGTCAAAATGTGACTTTTGAAAGCGTGCTTTCTTTTGATTTTTCCAGTACCAGTCAACTTGAAACGTTTCTTAGCACTTGATTTGGTTTTTACCTTAGGCATAATACAAATCGTTTAAAGTAAATAAAATAGTCAGATATATATTGACACAACAAAGACGGCTCCCAAAGAAACCGCCCGTCACGTGAATATTCAAAAATCTTATTTCCCCGCTTTTTTCTTTGGAGAAAGCATAATCGTCATACGCTTACCTTCCAATTTCGGCAATTGATCAACTTTCGCCAATTCCGCTAAAGCCTGAGCGAATTTAAGCAACAATACCTCACCTCGGTCTTTGAAGACAATCGTACGACCCACGAAATGCACATAGGCTTTCACTTTCGCACCTTCTTCCAAAAACTTTTCCGCATGCTTCAACTTGAAATTGAAATCGTGCTCGTCCGTATTTGGACCAAAACGAATTTCCTTCAATACGGTTTTCTGAGCTTTTGCTTTAATCTCCTTTTGCTTCTTCTTCTGCTCGTACTTAAACTTAGAGTAGTCAATGATTCTACAAACAGGAGGATCGGCCTTTGGAGAGATTTCTACCAAGTCCAAACCTTGCTCTTTGGCCATTTTAAGGGCGTCACGAGTAGAGTAAATACCCACTTCGATATTCTCCCCCACCACACGAATTTCACGTACGGTAATTTTTTCATTAACGCGATAAGGCTCTTCTTGCCTCACCATACGTCCGCGGTTTGATCTTCTCGGTCTGATAGTATGTATTTAATTATGGTTAAACTTAAATTCGAATCGCAAATATGAGGAAATTTTCTGAGGAATGGAATATTTGCAAATCAAATTACAAAATATTAAAGCAACATTCTCTAAAGGCAAAGTCTTCAGGACGAAATCGAATCACAGATGCTAGAAATTAGCGATAATCATACCAATTTCAAAGGATCAGTTGACAGCAAATAAAAAAAAACCACCCTGTAAGGAGCGGGTGGTTTTCATTAACTATCTTTCATTTATTATTCTCCGGCAATGGAGAGCTGAATTTTCTCCTGCAGATATTTCACGGCTTCCTCCAAAGTAAAGGTTCCGATATCTCCTTCACCATGCTTACGCAAAGAAACTTTTCCTTCCGCAGCCTCTTTTTCACCTGCAATAATCATGTATGGAATCTTTTTCACCTCTGCATCACGGATCTTACGACCAATCTTCTCATCACGGTGATCGATGAAGCCATTGATATCTTCCATTGTGAATGCATTATAAACCTGCTCAGCATAATCGGCATATTTCTCAGAGATTGGCAATACCGCAATTTGTTCCGGCGCCAGCCATAAGGGGAAATTACCCGCGCAATGCTCAATCAACACTGCCGTAAAACGCTCCATAGAACCAAATGGCGCTCGGTGGATCATCACCGGACGGTGCTTTTGGTTATCTGAACCGGTATACTCCAATTCAAAGCGCTGTGGCAACTGGTAATCTACCTGAATGGTTCCTAACTGCCAGGAACGACCCAAAGCATCTTTCACCATGAAATCCAGCTTAGGACCATAGAAGGCTGCTTCTCCCGTTTCTACCACAGTAACCAAGCCCTTCTCATCCGCTGCTTCCTGAATGGCCGCTTCCGCCAATGCCCAGTCCTCATCCGAACCGATGTATTTGGTTTTATTCTCAGGATCTCTCAAAGAAACCTGCGCAGTATAGTTATCAAAACCAAGAGATTTGAAAACATACAACACCAGGTCAATTACCTTTTTGAATTCCTCTTTCACCTGATCCGGACGACAGAAGATGTGTGCATCATCCTGGGTAAAACCACGAACACGGGTCAGGCCATGCAACTCACCGGACTGCTCATAACGGTAAACGGTACCGAATTCCGCCAGGCGGTAAGGCAATTCTTTATAAGAACGTGGACGAGAACGGTAGACCTCACAGTGGTGAGGACAGTTCATCGGCTTTAATAAAAATTCCTCTCCCTCAGATGGCGTATGAATAGGCTGGAAAGAATCCTCTCCGTACTTCTCATAGTGGCCGGAAGTAATGTACAAATTCTTATTTCCGATATGAGGCGTCACTACCGGCAAATAACCGGCGCGTTTTTGCTCCTTTTTAAGGAAAGACTCCAGGCGGTCACGCAGGATTGCACCTTTTGGCAACCAAAGTGGCAAGCCCATACCTACTTTCTCAGAGAAAGTGAAAAGCTCTAACTCTTTCCCCAACTTACGGTGGTCGCGCTTTTTAGCCTCTTCCAGCATCGCCAAATGCTCTTTCAGCTCTTTAGCTTTCGGGAAAGCAACACCATATATACGTGTTAACTGCTTACGAGACTCATCTCCTCGCCAATAAGCACCTGCAACGTTCAGCAATTTGATCGCTTTAATGGCACCGGTATTCGGGATATGTGGCCCACGACAAAGGTCCGTAAATTCACCCTGTGTGTAGAAAGTAATGCTACCATCTTCCAGGCCTTCCAATAGCTCCAGCTTATACTCATCGCCCTTCTCTTCGAAATAGGCAACCGCATCCGCTTTGGCAACTTCCTTACGGTCAAAAGTATTTTTCTGACGCGCCAATTCGGTCATTTTCTTCTCGATCTTTTCCAGATCTGCGGAATCAAACTCCTGATCGCCGAAATCTACATCATAGTAGAATCCGTTGTCAATAGAAGGACCAATACCGAATTTAGTGGAAGGATAAAGCGCCTGAAGCGCCTCTGCCATCAGGTGAGCGGAAGAGTGCCAGAAGGTTTTCTTTCCGTCCTCGTCATTCCAGGTTAGCAATTGTACTTCCGCATCTTCATCAATAGCCCGGTTGGAATCCCAAACTTCTCCATTCACTTTTGCAGACAATACATTTCTCGCCAAACCTTCACTAATGCTCAGGGCGATTTCATGGGACGTTACCCCTTTGTCGTACTCCCTGACAGATCCGTCAGGAAGTGTAATTTTAATTTGCTCAGACATAATATTTTTTAGTTTTCGATTTACTCAATATTACAACTATTGACTTAATCGCTTCATAATGCCGCCCGACTACAAAGAGGCGCACAGTATGGCTTGCCAAAGATACCAATAAATTTCTGCAGGCAAAAAATCATTTTCAAATCCTTGGAGGATCAGCCTCCCGCATTAACCGGCTACCCATTCCCCAAAAAAGAGCCTGAAAATACAAATCCGAAAAAAAAGGGGTGGTAATTCAGCAGCGATACCAGACCGCTAAACGGCATAGCTTCACCTGTGACTGAACAGCAACCAAGTTCTCCTGATCCTCTGCCATGTAACCAAATCATTGAAAAAAAATCCAAACCCATTCTAAACAACCTCGATCAGGCCCTTACGTGGCTGTATTTTAACAAAGACACAAAAAACGCACCACCCAAAATATTTCCGAAAGTGGCCGAAATCTGGAAGTTAAAATAATGCCCCAGACTAATCGCTCCACTGAGCACACCGGAAAACACCTCTATCGAACCGACAATACAATGATGAAAACCGGCAAGTCCGATTACGGTCGTGATTAAAAATATGATGAAAATACGGGAAATCGTATCTCTACTGGAGGTCAGCAACCAACCCAAAAGCCCCATTAACCAGCCCGCAAAAATCGCACTCATAAAAATGGTAGACATCGGGTAATCCACTAAATGATGAGCAATTTCCCCAAACACCCAGGCATCCAAAAAACCTATTTCAGGTCCGTAATGCACAATAATGAAACTAAACAAAAAGCCTCCCACCAAATTCCCGGCATACACCAGCCCCCAAAGGGAAAAAAGCTGTCGTATTCCCACTTCTTTTTTTAATACGGGCAACATCGCCAATGCAGTATGTTCGGTAAATAGTTCCGACCTGCCCAATATCACAAACAGAAAGCCCAGCGGGTAACACAAAGCCAGGAATACTTTGACCGTTACCGGATCTGCATCATAACCCAGCATAGTATAGACCAGCCCCATTAGTAAAAAACTAAAACCTATCTCCAGCCCTGCTGAGAAAGCCGACAGCAAAAGCCCAATGGAAGAACGGTTAAATTCATGCAGGCTCATTTCGATCTGTTCATCAAGAATTTGATCCAAAGGCTTTGGTTGATCTTTTTTTTCAACCAGGGCATTATCCCTATTTTTTTTATTCATAGTTATTCATTTGAGTTCCACAAAGCGCTTAGAACATGTGTAAAACCAAAATTCGTGACGAAAATTTGATTATTGCAGAAGCGATACCCGATTATTTTGAGAAAAATAGCAGCGCTATTGTAATTAAATTATCCAAATCACTTTCAATAATTCGAATTTGCAGTCGGAGGGTGTGGTATTAAACACGCTCTTAAGCCGAATTATTCACCGCTTAATTCATCTCTTAATCATAAGTAGTTTATTTTCAGTGCATTTTAATTTATTTTCATTGATTTAAAATAGCCCAATTTTGGCAAGCTTGCTTTCTCCTCATTCATCTGTTTCGTTGAAAAACTCGAAATAGGAAAAATTCCTTCATTTTTTCCGCCTTACAGCTAAACGAGGATTTAAGTATGAATTATCCGGCTTAATGAAAATTATAGGGAATTGTCCCCGAAATACCATTGTTTAATTAAAATATCAAATAAATTGTTATTTCAAAGCTAAACACCTCACTTACAATATGATCGGGTACAGATTCTCTCCCCCACAAATAGGCTCCGGAAATCAACAATCTCCCTTTCAAAAATTGCTGGATATTTTCCTCCAACTCTCTACAATCACCTCGGGTGATGTGTCTGAGGCTATGGCCTGGATGAACAACCTGGACCGGCAATATCAGTTGACGGACGATCAATACGGCATGGGTAATTTCTACCGGGACCTGAAAGATAAAGGCTACATCCGGGAAAACCCACAGGATGGGCAATTTGAGATCACCGCAAAGAGCGAAGGGAAAATCAGGAAGAATGCCCTGGAAGAAATTTTCGGCAAATTACGCAAGAGCAAGAGAGGCAATCACCACACTCCTTTCCCCGGACAACAGGGAGATGAGCTGGGCGCTGACCGCCGTCCCTGGCAGTTTGGTGATGCCCCCGGACAAATTTCCATGACGGACAGCCTTCGGAATGCACAAATTAATCATGGCATCAGCGCTTTTAATCTTCAGGAAAATGACCTGGAAGTGGTAGAAAAAGAATTCAAAACACAAACTTCCACTGTACTGATGATCGACATTTCCCACTCCATGATCCTTTACGGAGAAGATCGCATCACCCCGGCCAAAAAGGTGGCGATGGCCTTAGCCGAAATGATCACCAAAAAATATCCCAAAGACACCTTGGACATTTTAGTCTTTGGAAATGACGCCTGGCAAATTGAAATCAAAGACCTACCCTATTTAAAGGTGGGGCCGTACCACACCAATACCGTAGCGGGACTGGAACTTGCCATGGATTTATTAAGAAGGCGCAAAAACAGCAACAAGCAGATATTTATGATTACCGACGGCAAACCTTCCTGCCTGAAGGAGCCCCGTGGGTATTACAAAAACAGCTTTGGCCTGGACCGGAAAATTGTCAACAAATGTCTGAATCTGGCCGCACAAGCCAGAAGGATTCACATTCCGATCACCACCTTTATGATCGCTTCGGACCCTTACCTGCAACAATTTGTGCGGGAGTTTACGGAAGTCAACCAGGGTAATGCCTATTTCTCCGGTCTTCAGGGACTGGGAGATCTGGTTTTTGAAGACTACAAAAGAAATCGAAGAAGAAATATTTAGTGCCGCTAAGCCAAACATACCCCAAACCGCATCATCGGACTTCTCCAGCCGAACCAATTCCTGTTATAATTCAGTAAAAGAAAACCGAAACTCAAAACCATGACCAATACACCCAAACCCTCTCCGACTGAGATCAAAACATTTGGAGCATTAAAAAAAGCGGGTTTCCAGCCGCAAAGCACCAAAGCAGAATTAAGAAAAAACCTGATTCAGGCTTTGCAAAATGACGTGAATCCCTTCAAAGGCATTCATGGCTATGAAGAAACTGTGATTCCGGAACTTCAAAGAGCTATTTTAGCCGGGCACAACATCAACCTTTTGGGTTTAAGGGGACAGGCCAAAACCCGTATAGCCCGCCTGATGACCAACCTCCTGGATGAATACATTCCGTATATCGAAGGCTCTGAAATCAATGACGATCCCTTCCACCCCCTCTCTTTTTTCGGCAGACAGCAAATACTGAATTTGGGGGATGAAACACCTATTGCCTGGCTGCATCGCGACCTTCGCTATGTGGAAAAACTAGCCACCCCCGATGTTACCGTAGCCGACCTCATTGGTGACATTGACCCCATAAAAGCCGCTGCGCAAAAGCTTTCTTATTCTGACGAACGCATCATCCATTTCGGACTGATCCCCAGATCGAACCGCGGCATTTTCGTCATCAATGAGCTTCCCGATCTGCAAGCACGCATACAGGTGGCGTTGTTCAACATTCTGCAGGAAGGCGACATCCAGATCCGGGGCTTCCAGCTACGCCTGCCTCTGGATTTACAGTTCGTCTTCACAGCCAATCCGGAAGACTACACCAACCGCGGAAGCATCGTCACCCCATTGAAAGACCGCATCGAAAGCCAGATCATCACCCACTACCCACCAACGCTGGACATCGGGGAGAAAATCACCCGACAAGAAGCCAAAATCAGCGCTGAGCTGCAGGAGAAGATTCATATTTCGCCACTTCTTTTCAGTCTGATAGAACAAATTGCTGCCGAAGCCCGGGAGTCCGAATATGTGGATGGCAAAAGCGGCGTTTCCGCCCGATTGACCATTTCCGCTCTGGAAACCCTTTACTCCACCATTGAAAGAAGAATGCTGATCAATGGAGAGTCCACAGGGGCGGCACGCATTGCGGACTTCCTCAAAATCACCCCGGCCATTACCGGAAAGGTAGAATTGGTTTATGAAGGAGAACAAGAAGGCGCTGCTGCGGTAGCCGCTAATTTAATGGACAAAGCCATTCGTATTCAGTTTGAAAAATATTTCCCCTCCCCGGAAAAAGCCCGAAAGAAGGAGGTAAACCCCTATGGAAAAATCAGCGAATATTTCGAAAAAGGAAATGTAGTGGATGTGATGGATGAATTCTCTGAAGATGATTTTACCGGGGAATTATTGGCCATCAGCCCACTCACGGATTTCATAAAAACACATTTGACCTATATACCGCAGCAAGAAATTCCGCTATTTATGGAATTCCTGCTCCATGGCCTGGCCGCCTACAGCATGCTCAGTAAAAAACCCCTCAGCGGTGGCGCACATTTCGGCGATTTTCTCTCCGGCATGCTGGACATGAGCCCGGACTTTCCGGAAGAGGAACCATAAAAACAAACAAAAAAACCACCTTCTGATGACCGTACAGTGGGTGGTTTTTTATTTTAAAAGACAATTATATTTCTTACATGCTTTTCCCATTTTTTTAAACTATATTTTATTCCTCAAAGCAAGGCAAAACCACTACACCACTCACAATCAACACCTTAAATTAGATTGATTTTGTGGTAAAATTTTTTCTTGAAATATTCACAAAAATAGTTCCACGGTTTCCACGGTTTTCCCCTTTCGATCTCTTATATTTGCGTGGAACGTGTGAAAACTGAGCTTTATTCACCCATCATTAAATTTTAACCCGCTATGAAAATCACTTATTTCGGTCATGCCGCATTCATGGTAGAAGTTGGTGGACAAAAAATTCTTTTTGATCCATTTATTACACCAAATGAACTGGCCAAAGACATTGATATTAATAGCCTTCAGCCGGATGTTATTTTGGTGAGCCATGCGCACCAGGATCATATTGTGGATGTTGAGGCGATTGCTAAAAATGCCAATGCCAATGTGGTGGCGACTTTTGAAGTAGCCAATTACTTTGCAGGTCTGGGCGTAGAAAAAGTGACGCCAATGAATCACGGCGGCACCGTAAAATTTGATTTTGGTAAGGTAAAAATGGTCAATGCCATCCACACCAGTAGCTTTCCGGACGGGAGCTATGGCGGTAATCCCGCAGGATTTGTGATCTCCACAGCAGAAGGAAGCTTCTATTATGCAGGTGATACGGCACTGACTTACGATATGAAATTAATCGCAGAAGAGTTTGATCTCAAATTCGCCATTCTGCCGATTGGAGATCATTTCACCATGGGCATCGACGACGCCCTAAAAGCAGCCGACTTTGTTGGCACCACTCAGATCGTTCCCATGCACTTTGACACCTTCCCTCCTATCGCTGTCGAAAAGGAGAGCTGCCTGGAAAAAGCAAAGGCGGCAGGTAAAGCGTTGCATTTTATTGAAATCGGAAAAAGCGTTAATCTTTAAATATTTATGGGTAAAGTAATTGCCATTGCCAACCAAAAGGGAGGCGTGGGAAAAACCACTACCGCTATTAATTTAGCGGCGAGTTTAGCGGCTTTGGAGTTTAAAACATTGGTGATTGACGCCGACCCCCAAGCCAATTCTACATCCGGACTGGGCAGGAACCCCAGAGACATCGAAATCAGCGTTTACGAATGCATGGTGGGAGATGCCACCGTTCAGGAAGCGGTAGAAGAAACCGACATTGCTTATTTGCATTTACTGCCCTCACACATCAATTTGGTGGGTGCGGAAGTAGAGATGGTCAATGAAAGCAACCGGGAGCAGAAAATGGAAAATGCCATTGCTCCAATTAAAGATGACTATGATTTTATCATCATCGATTGTTCTCCATCATTGGGATTGATTACCGTTAATGCGCTTACTGCGGCGGATTCTGTGATTATTCCGGTACAATGCGAGTATTTTGCATTGGAAGGATTAGGGAAGCTTTTGAACACCATCAAAATCATTCAGACCCGACTGAATCCAAACCTGGAAATTGAAGGGATCCTGTTAACGATGTATGATGTGCGTTTGCGCCTTTCCAATCAGGTGGTGGAAGAGGTAAAAACCCACTTCCAGCATATGGTATTCCGCAACCTGATTCCAAGGAATATCAAATTGAGTGAATCTCCGAGTTTTGGCCTACCGGCCATTGCGCATGATGCTAAAAGTAAAGGAGCGATCAGCTACCTGAACCTGGCTAAAGAGATTTTGGAGAAAAACGAATTGGTGAAATAACCATTGGGCCTAAGGCCAGGCATTTTAATTTAGAGAGCAACATATCAGTTCCGACTGATTTTGAATAAGACAATATGAGTCAAAAAAGGAAAAACGCTTTGGGAAGAGGATTAGGAGCATTACTGGAGGATTCCAAAGCGGTAAATTTCAGCAAAGCGGGCATTGATGCAGAACCCCTCAATACCCCAATGGGCATCAATGAAATTGCCGTTGATCAAATTGAAGTTAACCCTTTCCAGCCAAGGACCGACTTTGACCCGGTAGCCTTACAGGAATTAGCCGATTCCATCAAGGTACAAGGCATCATCCAGCCGATCACCCTTCGGGAGGTGGAAGCAGGTCGATTCCAGATCATTTCCGGTGAGCGAAGATATCAGGCAGCCCAATTGGCCGGCTTAAAGCACATCACCTCATATATCCGTCAGGCCAATGATCAGCAAATGCTGGAAATGGCCCTGATTGAAAACATCCAGAGAGAAGACCTGAATGCGATCGAAATCGCCTTATGTTACCAGCGATTGGTAGCTGAGTGCGGACTGAAGCAGGAAGAATTAGGTTCTCGAATTGGAAAAAACCGAACCACGGTCAATAACTATATGCGTCTGTTGAAGCTTCCTCCGGAAGTTCAGGTCGCCGTTAGGGATCGGAAAATTTCCATGGGACATGCCCGCGCCATCATCAATATTGACAATATTGATTTGCAGCTGAGCATCTTCAAAAAAATTATTGCAGAAGATCTTTCCGTGCGAAAAGTAGAGCAGTTGGTACGTGAACTTGCCAACGGAAAAGGAGCGGAAGGAAAAGCAAAATCACTGGATCCGGAACGCGCCTATCAGATCAAACGTATTCAGTCAAGACTAAGCTCACACTTTGGTACCAAGGTAGCCATTGCATCTGACGACAAAGACAAAGGGTTCATTAAAATTCCTTTTGTTTCTGCGGAGGACTTCAATAGAATCATGGACATCCTAGACCTTTAGACTGAATGATCAACCGTCTGATTTTCACCCTGTGCATCAGCTTATTTTGTAGCGCCCCACTTTGGGCACAAAATAACTTCAACACGCCCACAGGGCCTATAGAATATGAGGCCATTCAGGACACTTTGAAATCAGCAAAAAAGCAAGCCGTCATTCAGGGCTACACCCCCGACGGCAAAGTTCCTGAAGGAGACCTCAATGAACCCGCTGTGCGGGAATATAAAAATGTACCCATCCGGGCAGCGATGTATTCCGCCGCGGTTCCGGGACTGGGACAGATTTATAATAAAAAATACTGGAAACTACCAATCATTTACGGAGGTGGAATTGCCATAGGCTACTTCATTGCCTATAATGACCAATACTATCAGTTATTTCGAACCGCGGCTTTTGATTCAGCCAATGGAGTTGATAACCCATTAGCCGATAATTTCACCTTAGAACAGCTGGAGCAAAGGGCTGATATCGCTCAGCGTAACCGGGAATGGTCTATGGTATTTATGGTCGCACTTTATGCCCTGCAAATTGTGGATGCCCATGTGGACTCTCACCTGCGGGATTTCGAAATAACACCTGACTTAGCCATGGGGGTAAGGCCCTCACTCCTGCCAACGCTTCACGGAGTTCCGGCTCCGGGATTAACCGTTAACTTTACTTTTAAATAAACGTCGGCAATTAAAACACCTTTATTATTATGAAAATCGCACTTTTAGGATACGGAAAAATGGGTAAAATCATCGAGCAGATTGCCCTGGACCGTGGACACGAAATCGTGGCTAAAATTGACAAAGATAATGCAGCAGACCTGGCCAATTTGAATGGGGACACCGTGGATGTCGCCATTGAATTCTCCATGCCTGCTGTCGCTTATGATAACCTGACCACCTGTATCAAAAATGGTATTCCGGTACTTTCCGGCACTACGGGCTGGTTGGACAAGCTTCCTGAGCTGGAGCAATTGGTAGCCGAACAAAATGGCACGTTTTTTTATGCATCCAATTATAGCATCGGAGTAAATCTGTTTTTCAAAGTCAATGAGTTTTTAGCTAAATTGATGAATCCTCAGAAAGAATATGAGGTGGACATGGTGGAAATTCACCATACTGAAAAGCTGGATGCTCCTTCCGGAACAGCCATTACGCTTGCTGAAGGCGTTTTGGATAATGTAGAACGCAAAGCCAAATGGGTCAATGAATCCTCCGAAAAGGCGGAAGAATTAGACATTATCTCTTTGCGTGAAGCAGAAGTTCCGGGCACTCATAGCGTACACTACCGTTCGGAAGTGGACGATATTGAGATCAAACACACCGCTCATAGCAGAAAAGGCTTTGCCCTGGGCGCTGTTTTAGTGGCCGAATGGTTACCAAAACAAAAGGGAGTGTGCAGCATGGATGACTTCTTGAAATTATAATTTTACACCATATGGAAATCCTGACGAATAAGGACAAAGTGGAAAAGACCAAAAAGAAAAAATCATTTTTTAGAGAATGGGCAGATGCCATCGTATTTGCGGTTATTGCCGCAACTTTTATCCGATGGTTATTCATGGAAGCCTTCACCATCCCTACCCCATCCATGGAGCATTCCTTGTTGGTAGGCGACTTTTTATTTGTGAGTAAAATGCACTATGGCGCGCGAACTGCCGCTACGCCCTTACAGGTGCCTTTAACCCACCAAAAGATTTGGGGAACGGACATTCCATCTTATTCGGATAAGATTCAACTTCCGCAATATCGACTGCCGGGTTTCTCTGAAGTAAAAAGAAATGATGTCGTGGTATTTAATTTCCCTACGGAGTTTCAGTATCCGGTAGACCTCAAGACCAACTACATCAAGCGATGCATTGGTTTACCCGGGGAAAGCATCGAAATAAAAGACACCCAGGTTTACATCAACGGACAGCCGATTGAAAACCCTGCGGAGATGCAATTCAAGTATTACATCAAAACCAATGAAACCGTACAGGAAAGAGTTTGGCGAGAGCACAATGTGAATGTAGCGGACGTCATTCGCGTGAGAGGCGGATTTTTGGCCGATTTGACCAATATCACTGCTGAAAAAATGCGTGCCCTTCCCTTCATTGAGGATGTAGTCATCCTGAAGAAAAATAAAGACGATGCGGAATCTCGCATTTACCCGGACGCCACTCGCTTTCCATGGAATGCGGACTGGTGGGGCCCACTGACCATTCCGGCCAAAGATATGACCGTCCAATTAGATGCGGATAATGTCAAACGCTATGGCGCCGTGATCAAAAATTACGAACACAATGAAAATGTAGAAATCAAAGGGGATGAACTTTTCATGGATGGGCAGAAAATCAATGAATATACCTTCAAGCAGAATTACTATTTCATGATGGGAGATAACCGTCACAATTCTGAAGATTCTCGCTTCTGGGGCTTTGTCCCAATGGATCATATTGTGGGTAAAGCATACTTCACTTTCTGGTCCATGGATCCTACCGCCTCAGGTATGGAAAAGTGGCGTTTTGACCGAATCCTTAGAATGATCGACTAATTTCAGGAAAATATAACATAAAGCCGATTTCGTACAGGAATCGGCTTTTTTATTTCCAAAAAAACAATAATGACATTACCATTTCCTGTTTCTTTTTAATAAATTATTGGAAATGAAGGAAAACCATTTTAGCTGCAACGCACCTCTTCTTTTCACTTTGGACTCATTTTATCCTTAAATACAACGGATTTATTGAAAATGGGCTAATAATGCCAAGTGTAAGGTATGAAGATTAAACCATGAACAATCTTCGCCGTTATAGAAAAGTGCATCAGCCACGGAATCAGTAAACGGAATAGGAACTATGGTTACAGAAATCACCCACGGAATAAAAGTTACCGTTGAAACGGAATATCAGCCCGACTACTCCAGTCCTATCCAGCATCACTATGTCTTCACCTATCGTATCTCTATAGAAAATCAAAGTGAATACACCATCCAGTTGATGAGCCGTCATTGGGAAATTCACGACAGTAACGGACAAAAAAGAGAAGTGGATGGTGATGGTGTGGTAGGCCAGCAACCTGTACTGGAGCCTGGCGCAGTGCATAAATACGTCTCCGGATGCAACCTTAAAACCGGCATTGGAAAAATGCTCGGGAAATACAATATGGAAAGGCAACTGGATGGCAAGCGTTTTGACGTTGCCATACCGGAATTCAATATGATGGTGCCTTTCAGGATGAATTAGATAAAATTGGAGTAAAAAGTTTGAAAGCACGAATTCCCCGGATTATCTCGAAGGAAGTTTGGGAAGTGTGTTTCCATGGTATTAAGTGAGGCCCAGGATTTTTTGTAATAAGCTAAATCGGGCAATCAATACATTATATTAAATATTCCACCGGTTCTTTTTTATTTTTGACTGACTTGAATCTAACTTCAAACAGGCAATTTGCTACGCCCTATTGTTAGTATTTGTAGGGCCGAGATTTTTGCCACGAATGACACCATGGTTCGGAAATAAAAGAGAATGGTTTGCTACAGGAATGAGTGGGAATGGACATTTGCAGCTACCAATTTAACAAGTTAATGAGATTTGTAGGAGGCGGCCTTTTTGCCTAATTTGCACCGCAATTAGGCTTTTTTTATGTCATTACATTCCGCATTACATTTCATCCGGCATTTTTTATTAGCAGTAGATCGCCACTCCCTGCAAGGGAGCTTCGCCTTTCGGCTTTTTGAACAGACGCAAGGAAAGCCATTGCCTGCCCAACCTGCCATTGAACAGATTCGAAAACAATTATTACAGGACCCTACTCTCATTAGCTTTCATGACTTAGGCGCCAAATCTGGTCATAGAACCACCAGCATTCAAAAGATTGCGCAGAGCAGCTTGTCTTCTTTTCGCATGTCGGTTTTCTTCCGAAGACTGCTGGATTGGCGAAAAGCTAAAACCGTATTGGAACTAGGCACCAGCCTGGGTATAAATGCAGCCTATTTAGCACAAAATGCCGACCGTCAGCTTTATACTTTTGAAGGCATTCCTGAGATTGGGCAAATCGCTCAAAAAAATTGGGAAAAACTTCAAATTCACAACATTCAACTCATTCCTGGCAATATAGATGAAAGCCTTCCGCAATGGCTGACAGAAAAACAAGCCAAAATTGATATCGCCTTTATAGATGCCAATCATACCTATGCTGCCACCATGCGGTACTTTGAACAACTACTTCCCTTCCTGCACGAGGACAGCTTACTGATTTTTGACGACCTGTATTATTCCAAAGCCATGACCCAGGCCTGGGAGGAAATTAAGGCGCACCCCAAAGTCCATTGTGCTTTTGATTATTACCGATTCGGTATCCTCAGCTTTTCCCCCCGCCAAAACCCCAAAAGCTATCGGATGGAGTTTCGATGGTGGTAATTATTTTGCGGCCAATTCATGTATCCTATTGAATTTTAATGCGGCCTTTATATTTTTGTGTCAAACGATTTAGAGAATACCATTATGTCCGAAGAAAAAAAGGGAGGGGCCAATCTAATGCCCGTAGTTATTGTCCTGGCGGTGCTATTAGTCGCGAGCCTGGGATACATTTTTTACCTTCACAAAGTGAACACTGTTTCACAGGAAGAACTGGCGCAATCTCAGAAAAATGTAGAGGTGCTTCAGGCTGACCTGGACAATAAAATTGCCGAGATTCAGGAGCTGGGAGGAAACGTGGAGGATTTGCAAGCCATCCGTGCCCAATTAGAAGAAGAGAAGTCTACGCTGGAAAACAAAAATTCCGTGACCACCCGCCAATTGATGGAATTCCAAAATAAAGCAGAAGGCTATCGTGAGTTGCTGCTGCGCAAGGAAAAGGAAATTGCCAAGCTCAAGCAAATTAATGACCAGCTGGTGACGGAAAATGTGGAGCTGAAAGAAGAGAAAAACGAGCTGAACCGCAATATCAAAAACCTGAATGCAGAAAGAGAAAAATTGAATGATAAAGTCGCATTCGCATCCCGTTTAAAAACAAAAGACCTGGAAGTATTTGCGGTCAGTGATAATGGCAAAGAACGTGAAGGCAGCGAATTCCGCCAGCGCCATTTGGACAAGCTGAAGGTAAGCTTCCAAATTGCGGAAAATAAAGTAGCTCCTGTGGGTGGCCGTGATATCATGATCCGCCTGATCGACGAGAATGACAACGTTCTTTTTGATGTCTCTAAAGGTGGGGGTACTTTTATGTACAATGGCCGCGAGACCTTTTACACCGAAAAGCAAAACATCCTTTTCGATAACTCCAAGCAAAGCCTGACTTTCGTTTACGACAAAGGCAGTGAATATGATAAGGGAAAATACATACTGGAAGTATTCACCGATGACTACAAAATGGGCGAAATACCATTTTCGGTGCGATAAGCATCCTTATTTATTAATAGAGGGAAAAACCTCCCAAAAGTCCTGCTGGTTAAAAAACTGGCAGGATTTTTTCTTTTTACCCCTCGCTGGCAATCCGGGGGCATAATCTTTTGAAATTTAGAAGTCTCGCTTTTGTTTCTAAAGTATATACCCTATATTTGCAGGCCGAAAGAAAAGTCTTTCGATAATCTTAATTTAAAGTTTTAGCACAATGCAACTTAAAAATTACGAAACGGTTTTCATTTTAACTCCCGTTTTGTCTGATGAGCAGATGAAGGAAGCCGTTACCAAATTTGAGGACATTTTGAAGTCCAATGATGCAGAAATCATCAACCGTGAGGAGTGGGGTCTTCGCAAATTAGCTTACCCTATCCAAGCGAAAAAGACTGGTTTCTATTCACTAGTAGAATTCAAAGCTTCTGCAACTATCGTTGATGCTTTGGAAACTGAGTTCCGTCGTGATGATCGCGTTTTGCGTTTCTTGACTACTGCTTTAGAGCCAGCTGCCGTTGAATACAACGAGAAGCGTCGTAAAGGCGAGTTCAACAAAAAGAAAGAAACTACTGAAACTAAAGAAGGCTAAGTCATGACATTGATTAACGAACCAGTAAATCGTAACGAGAATCGCAAAAAATATTGCCGATTCAAGAAAAATGGTATCAAGTACATCGACTACAAAGATGCCAACTTCCTATTGAAGTTTGTGAACGATCAAGGTAAAATCTTGCCTCGTCGTATCACTGGTACTTCAGTAAAATTCCAGAAAAAAGTTTCTCAGGCGGTTAAGCGCGCACGTCACTTGGCGTTGTTGCCATACGTAACTGATTCATTGAAATAAGATTTGTAGTTTTTAAAAACCTGTATTTGAAATGGAAATTATCCTTAAAGAAAATATCAAAGGTCTAGGCTACAAAAATGACATCGTTGACGTTAAGCCTGGATACGGTCGTAACTACTTGATTCCTCAAGGGTTCGCGATCATCGCAAACACTTCTAACAAGAAGATGATTGCAGAAAACATTAAGCAAGCTGCTCACAAAGCAGAGAAGGTTAAAGCTGATGCAGAAGCTCTTGCAGCGAACATCGGTGATACTAAGTTGACTATCGCTACTAAAGCAGGTGACAACGGTAAGATCTTCGGTTCTGTGACTACTACGCAAATCTCTGCATTGTTGAAAGAAAAAGGTTACGATGTAGATCGTAAGCAAATCTCTATCAACGGTGAAGTGAAATTCGTTGGTGAGTACACTGCATCTATCGATCTTCACAAAGAAGTGAAGCACGAAGTTGCTTTCGAAGTGATCGCTGAGTAATTAGCCACTTCCCAAAAAAATTGAAGCCCGAGCTGTTGTTCGGGCTTTTTTTATATCCATATTTTCCGGAGGAACACAGAAAAACCATCCAAGTCAACCACTGACACAGGGGAGAATCAAAAAAAAAGTGGGCTAGCGAAAGAAAAATTCAATTTACGGTTGTTAATAGTATTATTCCGTAAATAAAATTATGAGACTACAAAGCTATCCTTGCGACCACCAACTCCTTGAAATTAAAGACCTTCCCGAACGCCAACCCGTTGGAGCCCAACATTTAGGCCTAGACCTAGTGATCATTAAAGATCAGGAAATGATTTCCGTCCTCTATGGCCGGTGCCTTCATCGCGGCGCACTACTCGCGGACGGGCATTTGGAAGGGCATAATTTGATTTGCGGACTGCATTACTGGGACTACCGGATTGATACGGGAGTATCAGAATACAACAATTCCGAAGCCCTTCACAAGTTTCATCACAAAATAGAAGAGGGCTGGCTGAAAGTGTCTTCGGCAGAAATTGAAGCCTACTTGAAGGAACACCCCCAGCCCTTTGACCGGGATGTATATTTAGGACAATATGCAGATACGAATCCGGAAGCTCCAGAACCTTTTACCCGACAAATTCAGTCCCTGGCAAGAGGCGGGCTGCACCACCAACACGGAGAAGCTGCCGCTATGGGAGTGGAGCGGGATAATTTGCCCAAATGGTCTAGTATACAATTTTTACCTGCCCAATTACACAAACGCCCATTATTTGATGATGCGGTGGTGAATACGACCGTCAGCATTGGCCCCGGAGCAGACTTACCTTTAAAGCTGTCCATGCCGGTTTTCATTTCAGACATGAGCTTTGGCGCCCTGAGCAAGGAAGCGAAAATAGCACTGGCCAGAGGAGCCGAAATGGCCGGCACCGGAATTTGTTCCGGCGAGGGTGGAATGCTTCCCGAGGAGCAGGAAAATAACGGACATTATTTCTATGAACTGGCTTCGGCCAAATTTGGCTTCAGCTGGGAAAAAGTAAAGAAATGTCAGGCCTTCCATTTTAAAGCCGGGCAAGGTGCCAAAACTGGCACCGGTGGCCATTTACCCGGCAATAAAGTGACGTCGGAAATTGCAGAAGTTCGCGGACTAAAGGAAGGGGAAGATGCCGTATCGCCTGCCACTTTTCCGGATTTGGTCACGGTGGAAGACTTTAAAGCCTTTGCCACCGAAGTACGGTACAAGACCGGAGGCATTCCGGTAGGAGTAAAGATGTCAGCAGCCCATTTAGAAGCAGATATTGATTTTGCACTCGCCATAGAGGTGGATTATATCATTTTGGATGGTCGTGGCGGGGGAACCGGAGCAGCACCGCTTATTTTACGAGATAATATTAATGTGCCGACTATCCCGGCGCTGGCCAGGGCAAGAAAGCATTTGGATTTAAGAGGAGCAAAGTCCGTTAGTCTGATCGTTACCGGAGGCTTACGCTTGCCAGAAGACTTTGCTAAGGCCCTGATGCTGGGTGCTGATGCAGTGGCCATTTCCAATGCAGCCTTACAAGCCATTGGCTGTCTGGGCATGCGCGCCTGCAACACCAATAATTGCCCTGTGGGTATTGCCACACAAAAAGATCATTTAAGAGCCCGATTGCAAATCGAAAAGTCCGCTCAACAGTTATACAATTATCTCACGGGTACTCAATCGCTGCTCAAGGTGATCAGCCGGGCCTGCGGGTATGCTGACATTAATGCTTTTAACCACCATGATTTAACCACCTTCGACCGGGAGATGCACCACCTTACCGGCATTGCTTATGGAGGTATCAACCCTAATCAATAACAATGGAAATAAAAACCAATACCGAAAACTTTAACGCCGCCATTACTTACCTGCACCAGTGCTCTCAGTTTATGGCCATCTTCGCGAACCAGTTGGTAAATGCTAAAGAAGACACCAGTCACACCAACTTTCTTTGGGATGAAGACCGCGGACGTCTTTACACACAAGGCTCCAATACAGACCCACGTGCCCGAATGTTTTTGCAAATCAATGAAGGCCTACTGGGTATCAGTTGTGACAAAAAAGAGGTTTTACAACCTACCGAAGGCTGGACACCGACAGAAATCTTACAATGGATGAATGATCGCCTGGCCTATTGGAAAATCAGGAAAACACCACTGGAAACAGCACTTCCTTATGAAATCCCTTACCCTAAAGCCCAGGAAGAGGCTTTTATTTCCCCGGATCACCGATGGCTGGCACAGTGGGGATTATTAATCGATCAGTTTAATGATGCAATGGAATCTATATTGGAGGGCCATACCCAACATGGCAAAACCAGGGTTTGGCCACACCATTTCGATTTAGGGAATTATATTATTTTAAATCAGGATGAGCAGGGAAATATTACCGAAAGTATTGGTTTCGGCCTCGCCATTCCGGATAGCCTTTCCCCTCACCCATACGGCTATATCAACTACTTCGGAGAGGGCAAAGAACTAGAAATCCCGAATCGTTCTCCCCTGTATGGTCAATGGGTGAAAGAAGGTATGCAGGGCATTATTTGCCCGGTGGATGTATTTCTGAATCAGGAAAGCCATCAGCCCAAAGAAGTTTTTAAGTTTTTCCAATCAGGCATAGAAACCATTCAGGCAGCGGTCAGCAAAACAGAAAACGTTTAGGCAAAGCCTGGAAAAAGTTCAAATCCATAGCGAAAATTTGATTATTGAAGAGGCGATGCCCGAATATTCTGAGAGAATAGCAGGGCCATTATTGAGAAATTATCCAAAATCACTTCCCATAATTTGAATTTGCAGACAGCTGGATGGTTTTAAACCATATCTTGAATAAAATCACCAAAGGGTCGTAAGCAATTGCGGCTCTTTTATTTTGTCACACGCCCTTTTGACTGCTGAATATCCTGCACAATACTTAAATGATGACGGCTATGAATTGTCATGAAACGAATACTTTCCTCCTTATTCAATACACCAAAATATGGATGCCTGAAATGAGCCCTGGAAGGCAAACTATCCAATAACAACAATGCTTTTTGACATTGAACGAGCTGCTCTTCCAATCGGGAAACACCGATCTCTCCCTCAGGCCTGACCATTTTCGGTGACTGCCCTCTACCTCTTGGAATACTCCCGCGAAGCCGGATAAACCACCACTTCAGGTTTAAAGCTAATCGGTATTGATCCGCCTTCGAGTGTTCCAGCACCCTTACAATGCCCATGATCACCAACATACTATGAGACAGATGCCAGTAAGTGGATACAGCAGACACCTCCTCCACCAATAGATCTCCCTGGGGAATGGCATTTTCAATCTCTTGCAGGCAAACAGTTAATGAATCGGTCATTGCAATTTGTTTTTATCAATCCTTACGACGAAGAGCCCGAAATGCTTCAAAATTTGGATTCCCGTTTATTGGCCTAAGACCGAAATGCTAGTTTTGATAATAAGGGGATTTACTTTCAAAATCAAAGGGACTCCTCGAAAAGGATAAAAATCAAGACTATAATCAATTCAGGTGAGAAATTGAACCATCAGAATCCAACAAAGCAGCATTAAATTAATGATCAAATCTAAAGGCAGTCCGGAAGGAAATAATAAAAAATGAAATTAACACCCAGCCAACTTTGGTATCCTTAGAATACCCTGAAGGTTTTTTCATATTTTCTCATCCAAACGAAGGATGAGCAATGATTTAAAAAAGGATATAAAGGGGCTAAACCACTCATTGCTGCAAAGCATCCCGCAATTCGTTGAAGAAAATGGCACAAAAAAAACCTCCACCGGTGAGATGAAGGTTTTGATATTCCAATTGTGACCCCGCTTAGAATCGAACTAAGATCTTAGGCTCCGGAAACCCACGTACTATCCATTGTACTACGGGGCCAGTCATTTGGGATTGCAAATATAAGGACTAAAACGGTTTTCCAAAGGCTTGCTCGAGGATTTTTGACAGGATTATGTAGCAACCTCAAGCAAGTAACTGAACAGCAGATTTTTCCGGACATACTTTTTTTTCAAAGATTTTCACAAAATAGAAAATACTTAACCCGGCTCATGTTTGCCAAAAATCTCCTTTAGCTGTGAGGCGGGATAAATAAAGGAATTTCCATATTCCGAGTATTTTCTAAGAGAGCAGAAGAATGAGGAACAAGCATGCTTACCCCAAATTGGACTATAAAAAATTAGGAAAACACCCATAATAAATTTGCAACAATCCATTTGGTTGGATTTGGTTAATAATGGAGTGCACAATTCGGTCGATAAAAGAAAATTAAGGGAAAGGAGGTTTTAATATTCGGGAAAATTTATGAAACTTTGTAAAAAATAAGGATCTGTCGGTCTTTTTTATCATTGACAGGTTTATTGGTATAACAAAACAAAGATTATGGAGCCCGAGCCCCATTCACAGACATTAGGACATGAGATTAGCAATGCCCGCTTTGAGCAGAGGGATTTGCTACGTGCCTTTTCGTGCGTGTGCAAACTCCCGCAACGCTAGTTTTACCAAAGACGCTTTGGTGACGGCGTTTGTAATAATAAAAGATAATCACCAGGAAGCGCGCTTCCATCACCGTCCTGCTATTCCATGAAGAGCCATTACCTCTAGATTGTAATGGTAATACGGCAGCAGCCGCTGCAAAATGAATAGCAATGACAAAATTCGAAAAAAAACAATGGCTAAGCCAGTTGCTTGAGCATCAAAATGTGGATCACATTATTGAGCAGCTGAAAGAAATGCCCACCATAGAGGTAGCTTCAATTCTTAAAGACCTTCCTCATGAATTAATCCCCACCTATTACCACGCCTTTTCTATTAAACAAAGGGCCTATATTCTTGCAGATTTCCCGGAGGATGAACAGCTATTGATTTTCCATCAAACGGAAAAAATGACCTTTGGGGAAATCTTTGAAGCTATGGAATCCAATGAGCGCATGGAATTCTATCGCCGACTGGAGCCAGAAGAACAAATCAATTTACTCCCATTCTTACACAAAGAGGTCAGAATGGAGGTACTGGAACTTTCCAAATACCCTGCGGAAACTGCAGGAGGGATTATGAGCACAGACTTTGCCACGGTAATGGAAAAGCTGACATGCGCCGAAGCCATTGACAAAGTACGTCGGGATGCGCCTTCCAAAAAGATGATTTACTATATCTACGCAGTGGATCAGGATATGCGCTTGCAGGGGTTTCTCACCATGAAAGATTTGATCATGGCTACTCCTGAAACCTTGGTTAAGGAGGTGGTGCACCATAATTATGTAGCTTCAGAAGTAAGTGACGACCGGGAGCTAGTGGCCCAAAAAATTGAAATGTACGACCTGGTAGCACTACCGGTGGTGAATCAATTCGGTCAGTTAGTCGGAATTGTAACCCACGATGAAGCCATTGAGGTGATCCGTCAGGAGCAGACGGAAGACATGGAGAAATTCATGGGAATTATGCCGGAGGAAGATCCGGAAAATTACTTTGACACCTCCACCTTGCAACACTTCAAAAAACGAGTGGTATGGATTGTTGGCCTGGCCGCTTTGGGCATCATCTCGGGTATGATCATTCACCGTTTTGAGGATGCCTTGGAGAAAATGATTATTCTCGCCCTCTACATGCCAATGATGGCCGACACCGGTGGAAATTCGGGTTCTCAGTCTGCTACGGTGGTTATTCGGGCAATGGCTTTAGGCCAAATCAACTTAAAACAATGGGTTAAGGTAATTTGGAAAGAAATTAAAATATCAGCCATGCTGGCGCTTTTATTGGCTATATTGACCATGGCCAAAGTTTTATTTCTCTCCAGCGCCGCCAACATACCCGAGGGTTTCAGCCTGCTAGAGATCGCAAGTGTAATTGCCCTGGCATTAGGCACTCAAGTCATTACTTCTGCCATTATTGGAACCGGACTCCCCCTCACGGTGAAAAAATTTGGTGGCGATCCCGCGGTTGTGGCTTCGCCGGCTATTACTACTATTGTCGATATCACAGGACTATTGATTTATTTCGGCATGGCCACCCTATTTTTCTTTTAACCCCATAAGGCAATGTAATAAGGCCACAAAAACGATCGGGACCATTACTATAATAGGTAATGCTCCTGATCTTTTTAATTCACTGAATTTACCTGAAAAACATACTTCGAATCGCTCAGAGAATCATCATACACGCAAAACTTCGCAAGCCTTCTCTGGTTGGGGAAATAAAAAAAAACATCATGCCTAAAGATGTATTCATTGACCCTTTCACGGATTTTGGCTTTAAAAAACTCTTTAGAGAAGAAGAAAGTAAAGAGGCGCTAATGGACTTTTTGAATCAATTTCTTCCAACCCATGATCAAATTCATAGCCTGGAATATGGTAAAAATGAACATCTGCCAAGAACCGAGGAAGACCGAATAGCCATTTTTGACCTGCTTTGCACCAATCAGGACAATAAAAAATTCATTATTGAATTACAACGCGCGAAGCAAACCTTCCTCGTTGATCGAAGTATTTACTATTTATCTTTTCTCTTGCAGGAACAAGGAAAAAAAGGTCCAGATTGGAACTATGAATTACAAACGGTTTATTCCATAAACATCCTTCAATTCCAATTAAAGGAAAAAGCCTTCCCCAAAAGGCAACTCATATACTATGCTCAAATCAGGCATTCAATTAGCGGCAGGCCAATCACTGACAAAATCAATTTCATTTATTTAGAAGTTCCAAAATTCAACAAATCTCTTGAAGAACTTCAAAGCAGACAAGATAAATGGCTTTTCCTGCTAAAAAATCTGGCAAAACTGGACAAAAGACCACCTGCTCTCAGGGACCGGGTCTTCCAACGTTTCTTTGAACGCGCAAAAATTGCTAAATTGCCTCCGAAGGAAGCGAGAAATTATCAAATGAACCTTGAGAAGATGGGAGACTACAAAAACACCATTCAACATGCTAAAAATGAAGCTCGTGAAGAGGGACGAGAGGAAGGACGAGTGGAAGGACGTGTAGAAAATCAAATTTCCACTGCACAAAATATGTACTCAAAAGGGTTTGATTATAAAACCATCGCTGACATTCTAAATGTTAAAGAAAAAGAAGTGAAACAGTGGTTGAAATCAAAAGGCTAAAAATCTTATTTTGATTGATTCAATTCATACCTTTTTTTACCTGCAATTTGATCTCCTTCTCTATTAACATTTTCCTCCCGATACGATACAATTATCATAACACCAAACCCCTTAAAAATCGGTAAATCACCCCGAAGTAAGCGAGAAATTATCAAATGAACCTTGAGAAGATGGGAGACTACAAAAACACCATTCAACATGCTAAAAATGAAGCTCGTGAAGAGGGACGAGTGGAAGGACATAAAGAAGGAAAAGAGGAAGGACGTCTAGAAAATCAAATTCTCACTGCACAAAATATGTACTCTAAAGGATTTGATTATAAAACCATCGCTGACATTCTAAATGTTAAAGAAAGAGAAGTGAAAAAGTGGTTGAAATCAAAAGGCTGATAATCTTATTTTACCGTTTCAATTCACGCCTTTTTTCACCTACGATTTGATCTCCTTCATTCATTTCACCCTTAAAAAATGTAATCATTACCTAAACACCAGTATAGTACAAGTAACTTTGGTCGAAACGAATTGACCTTTTCTAAGGCCAAGGTGATAAGCCAAGCGCACCATCTCAATACTCACTTTTCACCTCTTTCAGAAAATAAATAGAGCTCAGGGTAATCACCACGGCAATTAAACCTGCCAAAGGATAATGCGCATAACTCCCGTCCACATTTTGGGTAACCACATAGCCTACTGCAAAAGAAGCGGAAGCACTGGCCAATTGTTGTACAGCGGCCCGAATCCCCATGAAACTCCCCCGCTGCTCTGGTTTGGCCGTACCAAGAACCAAAGCATTGGCGGGTATACTTCTACCACCGACCACAAAGAAAAGAGTGGTAATGGCCAAAACCACATAAAGAGGGACTGCAGACAAATTACTAATGGCCAGCATTGGGATCACAGTCACCAAAGTTAAGACCATAAATACTGGAAATTTCCCATGGCGATCAGCCATTTTCCCGATAAAAGGTGAACTAAACACAGTAATTACTCCTCCGCAAAAATAAACCCAGGTCAGATCTGTTTCCGCTAATCCTACATTTACCACCATATAAGGCGCTAGAAATGGAATCAGAAAAAAGTGCCCGGAAAACATTAAAAAAGCACCGATAAGTGCGTTGCGCTGGTTTTTATTTTGCCCAGCCATCAAAATTTGTCGGTGAACAGGGATGGCAGACTGCTTACCGATATGGTCCCTCAAACGGGGAATATATTTTATTACCAATACCAGCAAATTCAAGCCCACGCCAACTATGGCAACAAAAGGCACTCTCCAGGAATACTTCACCCCAAAATACAAACCAAAGGGCACCCCCAAAGCAGAAGCAGAGGAAAAGCCCATCATCAGCCAACCGATCCCCTTTCCTCGGTTTTCCGGGGCGACAATATCCCCAACAATAGCGAAAAGCAAGGCATTTATAACCCCACCAAAAATTCCGGTAAAGGCACGAGCGGCCACCAACTGATGGTAGGAATTCGCCAGTGCGCATAGGGAGGTACCGATAAGAAATCCGATGTACAAAAAAACTAAAAACTGCTTTCGACCAACTTTATCAATATAAAAGATAGAAGCAAATCCAGACAATGCCGCAGCAAAGGTATAAGCCGAAACGACCGTACTCCATTGAGTGGTACTGAGTTCAAAGATGGCAGAAAGCTCGTGACCGAGGGGCATCATCACCATAAAATCCAATACATTGGTAAAACTTACCGCGGCCAGAATAATCAAAATAAGGCGCTCCTGCGCATCAAAGGTGTTTTTCATATATGCTCCCTGACTGTAGGCAGGGAATTAAATTAGAAAAAAAAGAAATAGGAGGTTAAATAAGGGGAAAGAACTCAGGCGATCACGGAGAGCCTACTGGATATTCCAGTCAAATGCTCCATGATGAATTTCATTCCAATCCTGCGCCTTCTCAAGATGATCAATGGCATTATCTCGAACAATCTCGAGAAAATAATCGCGCGGAACCATTTCTGCCCCCAAAGAAAATAAGTGGTCATTATGATATTGGCAGTCAATAAACTCAAATCCGCGTTCTGCCAAATTGTGACAAAGATGAATAAAACCAAATTTGGAAGCATTACTACGCCGGGCAAACATGGATTCCCCGAAAAACACTTTACCCATGGCCATACCGTATAAACCGCCCACTAATTCCGCTTCTTCCCAAACTTCTACGGAATGGGTAAATCCTTTCTGGTGTAATACGGAAAAGGAGGATTTATATTCTTCATTGATCCAGGTACCATCCTGATCCGGGCGGTAAACCATTTCGCAACCTTCCACAACCTGATCAAAAGCCTGATCATAAGTTACCTGGAACTTTTTTGCCCGAAGCAATTGCCGCATACTCTTGGTCACCTTCACCCGATCGGGATAAATGACACACCGTGGATCTGGGCACCACCACATAGGTTCCATATGGGGATCAAACCAAGGAAAAATCCCCTGCCCATAGGCCTGAATAAGACGCTCCACAGATAAGTCACCACCAATGGCCAGGACGCCGGAATCATGAGCCAGTTCCCCCGGCGGGAAGGTCAAGTCATTTTTTTGGAGGAAGAATATGCTCATTTTACAAAGATAGAGAAATTTGAAAATATCATATGGAATTCCGCAAGACAAGACCGAAATTTAACCAACAATCACTAAAAACCAACAAAAATGACCTTTGATGAAGTAATGGCGAGTCTGAAAAGCCATGGAAATGAAAGCACCAAAAATATTTTGAAAAAGCATGGCGCAAGAGAACCCTTTTTTGGTGTACAGGTCGCAGACCTCAAAAAAATACAGAAAAAGATTAAAGTCAACCATGCCCTGGCCATGCCATTATGGGCTAGCGGAAATTCAGATGCCATGTACCTGGCTGGTATGATAGCAGATCCCAATGCTGTTACGGAATTGGAATTGAACAAAATGGCAAAAGAAGCCTATTGGTATTATCTATCGGAATATGCGGTTGCTCCTTTGGCTGCTGAAAGTCCATTTGGGCTAAAATTAGCCTTGGAATGGATAGAGAGAGCAGAGGAAAATATTCAGGCAGCAGGATGGGTTGTTCTTAGTCACCATGTTGCACTGTTGCCCGATGAAGCAATAGACTTAGAACTGATCCAATCATTAATGGAAAGAGCCGCCAGAGAAGTGCACCTTTTCCAAAATCGGGTTGCTTATACCCAAAACGGGTTCATCATTGCGGCGGGCACTTATTGCAAAAGCCTCTTTGAATCCGCCATGGATATGGGTAAAAAAATAGGAAAGGTAAAAGTAGATATGGGCGAAACCGCTTGTAAAGTTCCTTTCATCCCCGATTATCTGCAAAAAATAAAGGCAAGAGGAAAAGTTGGAGTAAAAAGTAGAAAGACAAAATGCTGACCACTATTAACCTCAAGTTAGAATGCTGTTAGATTCTATGGAATCTACTAAATCGGAAAGCTTTTTGCTCAGAATGGCTTAGAATATTCATAATTATTTTGCACTTTCGCAGCCGCAAAAATGTTGAGTTTTTTCCGTACATATCGCAGCATTCGCCTCTTTGGCCTAACGACTGCCATCATACTACTGAACTTCAGTATTGATGCAGACGATGCCATGCTATGCCCGGAAATTAAAAACTCAGACTACTATGCCCTTTATGAGCGAGAGAGTTTTGTAGAACTTTTTGCCTGCTGGGTTTTCGGTGAAGAAACGTCCAAGCACTTTCCGGACAATCCATTTGCTACGGTTTACGGCAAGGTGGTCAAAAGCCTAAAAGTAACAGAACCATTTGACTTAAGCCCCAAAATAGGAGAACCCATATTAAGTCAACAAACGGATTTTCTAGCGACCCTGTATAGTGATCCGGATCCGGGAAAACTTTCCCCTCCCCCTCAACAGGTCTGATTTTTCCTTTTTGGTTTTAGGGTAGGCATCAGAATACACCTGCCACTATGCCTTTTCCGGGAGGAATAACTTTCATCTTCAAATTTCACTTTCCTACAGGGCCACGCTGTTTTTTCATTCATGGCTCCTAATTTATTGCGCCCAAACCCTTTAGGGCAAGGCATGCCATTGGCTGGAAACAGGAAATTTTTGAATGCATCACCTCCACCTCAATTTCGAATTATCAATGGGAGACAGTGTTTTCCCAGCAAAAATCAGACATGAAAAAACAATTTCTACTGGGCTTTTTAAGCCTATTGATGGCCTATATCCCTGTTTTCGGACAAGATCAACACGTTGAAGAAAAAAAATTCCTTGAAGAACTTACTTATGAGAAACAACCGGGCTTTGCGAATGCCTCTTCCAAAATCTTCACTTCAGAGCGTAAATTTACGGTAAGTGGCTTCGGGGAAATCAACTATGTGAATTTTCAGGGACAAAAAGACAAAAGCTCGGGCGACATGGAGCTTTACTATTCCAACCTTTTCAGAACAGGCATCTGGTTGGGCTATAAATTCACTGATAAAATCATTATGGTTGGTGAATTGCAAACCGAATACATCACCGACCAATTCAGAGAGGGAGAATTAGATTTCGCCTATGAGTTAGTGGTCGACTTCCTGCTAAGTAATCAATTCAATATCCGTGTGGGAAACTATCCGATGGGAATTGGTTGGGTCAACCAAAATGACGAGCCTATTGGCTTTAAAACCGTGAACCGACCAGAAGTTGAGCGACTGATTATCCCTACTGCCTGGATGGAAATGGGGGTGCTATTTTATGGGTTTGCCTTACCGGATCTTGAATATGCCTTTGGACTTACCAATGGTTTCAATGGACCAAATTTCACCTCCGGCACCTGGGCCAGAAATGGACGAAACCATAATATGTTTGAAGTTCCTTCTTCCTGGGCGCTGAATGGTAAATTGCAATATGGAGATGAGGATGACTTCCTGATCGGACTTTCCGGTTACTATGGCGATGCCTCTAAAGGGTATACCTTTGCGAAGAGCTATGAAAACCCTTACGCTGGCCAGCATTTGAATTCTCAAATGGGAATGTTCTCGGCACACGGTATCTATAATATTGGAAATTTGGAACTATTCGGCCTGTACACCAAAGGGTGGTTAACGGGCACCGAGCAATTATACCATATTGATGGCCAAATATTGGGAGCAGAAACTTACGGTTATTACCTGCAGGCCGCTTACGACATCCTGCCTCACTTTGGTGCAAGCGGGGAATGGAAATTACCCTTATTCGCCCGCTATGAACGCCTGAATACCCATCAACGTATTCATAAAGATTTGGAAGGCATTCATGAAGGCCTGGCCATGAACGACCTGCAGGTAATCTCTATTGGTTTTAATGCACAGCCAAAAAAATCAGTGGTATTCAAAGCCAACTATCAGTTCCGTAAAAACTTTGCGGGTGCTCCGGAGCCGGATCAAATTGAGTTTGGCGTTGGTTTTATTTTCTAAGCCGGATGATTCATACTTAAATCCTCGTTGAGCTGCCAGGCGGGAATAATGAAGAAGTAGTTCCCTATTTTAAGCTTTTTCCAACGAAGCAGATGAGGGAGGAGAATGGTATGCATCATTCGGGCTGGACGAAAAAACAAAAGGACAGAAAAAAAAACCTTCCGAATTACTCCGGAAGGTTTTTTTATGAGTTTTGGCTCGGCCTAGGCCGCTAATTTCATCGTTTTAATCTCCTGTACAGGACCGAAAGACTTCGCTCGAATTACTTTCTTTCCTTTAACCAGTTGTACCTCTACCGGCATAAACTTGTTCTCACCAGTGGTTTGTAACACCTGTTTGAAGTAGGCGGATGCAGCGTCCTTCTCCCCCTTACCGAACTTTTCTTTATTGCCCATTACTTTAACGGGCTGGCCTGGAATGACGTGATACATTTTTACGACCACTGAGTATTCCGGCTGGAATCCTTTTAAAAAGTTCTTAATAAAGTTTTTCATACAATCTGTTTATTTGACCTTCGTCTTAACAAAGTAGCACTATGATTTGCTCAACAATACCATAGCAATCAGTTCACAAACTAATAAATATGAACAGAAATTGTTATACAAAAGGCAGAATTATTGAAAATTTATTCAATCTTACAGGCGCAAGAAAAGCGCCAAAATCAATAAAAGCTTAGTAATCAATTAGAAAAAGAAGTGAGGATACGCTTATTTAATTGCTGAAGATCCTCCGAAACACCTGAAATAACGGCCCCAAAATACACGGAAAGCGTAATTATAATACCGCGTACCAGAAACTCCCCCCACATATTAAACTCCGGCAGGCTTTGAATAATGATGTAAGGCAGAACGATGAAAGGAATAAAATACAGGTGTCCCATGCCAAAAGGCTGAATTCCCCACACGCGCAAGATTAAGATCAGCTTCAATAAATTAAAGATCATCATCGAGAGAAAAGTCGCGAAGGCAGCCCCACTAATGCCATATATAGGGATCAACCATAGGTTCGTCAACACTAATAAAACGGCTAAACTTGCGGTGAAATAGGTCAGCTTTCGATACTGATCAGACTGTAGGATAATTTCACTATTCAAGCCAAATACCATGTCTACCACCTTAGACATTCCGATCCAAAACATCACCATAGCCCCAGTCCGATAAATTTCCGCATTGGGCATTACATCATACACAAAGTCCAGATTACACCAAATCCCCAAAAACAACCAGGAACCTACGACAATCAATACCCCGGCAGTCTGTCGGTAAAGCTTTCTAATAGCTTCTATCTCCCCTTCTTTAAAGGCTTTTGAAATCAGCGGAATGGCAATTTGGGAAATGGCTCTTCTTGGAATTTCAATCACACTCCCAATAAAAAAAGCAATGACATAAATCCCCAAAGCATCCAGCCCGACCATACTACTGATCATTAAAGTATCCACTTTGGAGGCGACCAGCGCACCCGCGGAGGAGAGTAATACAAACCAGGCATAATGGGCTATTTCCTTTTGTTTTTCTTTTTGCGGAAACACACTGCCCCGCCAGTCCAGCCAACCTTTGAAATGGGCGTAGGCAAACAATAAAATTGCTCCAAGCCCATAGGCGACCACTATGCCCAGCATAATGGTCTCAAAACCAAAAAGCTTTAAGGCCAGGCCCACCACCAGCAGCGTCTGCGTCATGCGGACAAACACTTCCTTGATAAAGTTAGGGAAGGCTATCTTCAGATTCGCTCTATAAAAAGACTCCATCATCAGCTGCCCGATCAGGATGACCATCAAAAGTGGAACCAAGAGGAAGTAGGGCTGCATTTCCGGATTATCGGGAATCAATAAAGCGGACCAAAAATCAGGATTCATTGCAAAAATAAACAGAAAAATTCCCGCAAAAGGAAGCGGATAAATCAGCGCAAACCGAATAGAGGACACTCCTTCTTTCCTAAAAACAGGAATAAATCGATCCAAAACCGTCGGGAGGGAAAACTGCACAAAGGAGGCCAACAAAATGGCCAGATCCTGCAACAGACGAATCATTCCGATTTGATCCGGCTCCAGAATTTTTGGCATGATGTATAAAAAATTCAGTGCGCCAAATATTACCCCAAAATAGGTAATCAATGAGGCACGCACCCCCTGCTTAATAACGACCCCCATAAATGATGATTGATGTATATTTTGGCGAAGTTACGAAGGCAGGCCTATTCTGCCCACAATAATAAATATTTTTATTTGCCAGCACCAAAGGCAGGATCCACCCGCTTTCCCCATCATTCTTGCCCTATAGATTCGGCCTTAGCCTTCGGAAAATCTCCCACTGCCAGGCGGGCCCTCCACAACCCTATCCCAAACCGATCTCGACAGAAAATATGTCAAAAATCATAAAAAAGAGGCGTCATGATGAAAATTAAGGCAATATTTCACCAGAATAAAAGGCTAACCAATCATATTTCACAAAAGCAAAATAAACTCAAAACCAGTCGCTTACCCTAAAACCACCCCTTTTAGCCGTTGTAAAATGTAAGAAAATTGGAGCTCATAAACTTTTTCCACTTTTTACTTTTGAAGAGTAAACCAAGACGATATTTTTTCCTTTACAAGATTATGGAATACGCGAAAGAGTCATATTACCAACAAAATTCCTTGCCAACCCTGGCAAGCGACCGATTGCGTCGACTGATTTTGATTGGTGGTAACCTCATTTCCCGCCTACGCATTCGCGTCATTAATATTTTAGCTGTCGTCGTCATTCGCTCTTTGGCATAGGTTCATTCTACCCTTTCATTTATCGACAAGCATGTCGGATAATGCCTTGCCAAAGAGATTAAAAATTTACCCTTCCTATTTACTAGCATATCATTATGAATCAATATAAAAAATATAGCCATTTAGTTACGACCGATGACGCCCAGCCTGCTGCTCAGGCCCAACACTACGCTTTGGGGTTGACGGAGGAAGATCTTCAAAAGCCTTTTATTGGCATTGCCAGTACGGGTTATGAGGGTAACCCTTGTAATATGCACCTGAATGATCTAGCCGTAGACGTTAAGAAAGGGGTGCTTTCTTCCGGCCTGGTGGGATTGATTTTTAATACCATTGGCGTATCAGACGGTATCTCCATGGGAACGCCGGGAATGCGTTATTCTTTACCTTCCCGTGATGTGATCGCTGATTCCGTAGAAACCGTAGTTAATGCACAAGCCTATGACGGTTGTGTTACCGTAGTAGGTTGTGATAAAAATATGCCCGGTGCTTTGATGGGTTTGATTCGCCTGAATCGCCCTTCCATCCTGATGTATGGAGGAACCATTGCTTCCGGGAACCACAATGGACAAAAGCTGGACATCGTTTCTGCTTTTGAAGCTTGGGGAAAAAAAGTAGCCGGAACCATTTCCGAGGAAGAATATAAAGCAATAGTTCAGAAAGCTTGTAATGGTGCCGGGGCTTGTGGCGGAATGTATACCGCCAATACCATGTCCTCCGCCATTGAAGCTTTAGGGATGGCGCTTCCTTTCAATGCTTCTATTCCTGCGCAAAGTAAGCTCAAAAAAGAAGAAGCTTTCAGAGCAGGAGAAATGATGAAGCACTTGATCGAAAACGACATTAAGCCGCTGGACATTGTCACTAAAAAATCTTTCGAGAACGCCTTTCGCCTGACCCTCATTATGGGGGGCTCTACCAATGCCGTACTTCATTTACTGGCATTGGCAGATACGGCGGATATCTCCTTCACTATTGAAGACATGCAGCGCCTTTCAGACGAAACGCCATTTTTGGCCGACCTGAAACCTTCCGGAAAATACCTGATGGAAGACCTGCACGAGATCGGTGGAACGCCGGCAGTATTGAGACTTCTGCTGGACAAAGGACTGTTGCATGGCGACTGTATGACCATCACCGGAAAGACTTTGGCAGAAAATCTGGCCGATGCGCCTAGACTACCGGACGATCAGAAAATTATCATGGACTGGGATAATCCAATAAAGGAAACCGGCCATTTACAAATATTAAAAGGTAATCTCTCTCCTGAGGGATCCGTGGCCAAAATCACCGGCAAAGAAGGAACTTCCTTCACCGGCACGGCTCGCGTTTTTGAAGGAGAATTCGACGCTAACGAAGGCATCGCCACCGGCAAGGTTAAGAAGGGTGATGTTGTAGTTATCCGATATGAAGGACCACAAGGTGGTCCCGGAATGCCGGAGATGCTCAAGCCTACTGCCGCTATTATGGGGGCAGGTTTAGGTAACGATGTGGCCCTGATCACGGACGGACGATTCTCTGGAGGAACGCACGGTTTCGTAGTGGGCCACATCACCCCTGAAGCTCAGGTTGGCGGACCACTAGCTTTGGTAAAAGAAGGCGACAAGATTACCATCGATGCGGATAATAATGAATTGACGCTGCACATCAGCGAGGAGGAAATGGCTGAAAGAAAAGCAGCCTGGATAGCTCCTCCCTTGAAAAAGACCCGCGGCGTACTTTATAAATATGCAAAATCAGTTTCTACAGCTTCACAAGGCTGCGTAACTGACCGATTTTAACAAAAGAGACCATGAGTGAAATGCAAAACACCACGGAAACAATCACCACCATCTCAGGAGCTGATGCTTTTGTTAAATCATTGCTTGCTGAGGGCGTAGACACCATTTTCGGATATCCCGGTGGCGCCAACATGCCGATTTATGATGCCCTGTATCATTATGAAGCGGAAGGTACCATTAAGCATGTAATGGGCCGCCACGAACAGGGCGCCATTCATGCCGCCCAGGGCTATGCCCGTGCGTCGGGAAAAGTAGGTGTGCTTTTAGCCACTTCCGGTCCGGGTGCTACTAATATTATTACCGGAGTAGCAGATGCCATGATGGATTCAACTCCATTGGTATGTATAACCGGGCAGGTGGCCTATAATTTAATCGGGACCGATGCCTTTCAGGAAACAGACATCACCGGTATTTCCATGCCAGTCACTAAATGGAATTATCAGATTACGGAAGCAGATGATATTGCCGAGGTGTTGGCCAAAGCCTTTTTCATCGCCCGTTCCGGAAGACCGGGTCCGGTATTGATCGACATTACCAAGAATGCACAATTTCAGGAGGTAGAGTTTAGTTACAAGCCCTGCCAAATGATTAACAGCTATATTCCTAAGCCTAAACTTGATCAGGACAAAATCGCGCAGGCGGTGGAAATGATCAAAGCAGCGGAAAAGCCTTTCGTCATCTGGGGACAAGGCGTAATTCTTTCCGGAGCAGAAAAAGAATTGGAAAGCTTTTTAGATCAAAGCAATATCCCTTCTGCATCCACCCTATTGGGCCTTTCGGCGATTCCTTCAGACCACCCTACTTATGTGGGTATGGTGGGCATGCACGGAAATTATGCCCCGAATATGTTGACCAATTCCTGCGATCTTTTGATTGCGATTGGGATGCGATTCGATGACCGGGTAACGGGTAACACCCAGACCTATGCCAAACAAGCCAAGATCCTTCATATTGAATTGGATGCGGCAGAAATTGATAAAAACATTGCGACGGATTTAGCAGTACATGCAGACGCCAAAGAAGCGCTGCA
The DNA here is from genome assembly GCF_036244895.1 of Persicobacter diffluens. Taxonomy (NCBI): domain Bacteria; kingdom Pseudomonadati; phylum Bacteroidota; class Cytophagia; order Cytophagales; family Persicobacteraceae; genus Persicobacter; species Persicobacter diffluens. The sequence goes on along the minus strand of NZ_BQKE01000001.1, from coordinate 1,109,458 downwards.
AGCCCTGATTCCGGCCATGGAAAAGAAAGCCTATACGGATTGGTATCAGGAGTTCAATGAGCTGCTGAAAGAAGAAAAGGCAGAAGTAATCCAACCAGAGTGCCAGCCGGAAGGCGATGGTTTGACCATGGCACAAGTAGTGGATCAAATCGCCGAAACTTTTGACCGCAATGCCATCATTGTTTCTGATGTGGGGCAACACCAGATGAAAGCGGCCCGATACAGTGCCTTTAAGCAAAGCCGTTCACATATCACCTCCGGGGGGTTGGGAACCATGGGATTTTGTTTGCCGGCAGCCATCGGTGCAAAAATTGCCTGCCCGGAACGGGAAGTGGTGGCCATTATCGGAGATGGCGGTTACCAAATGACCGTTCAGGAATTGGGGATTTTACTGGAGCATCCGGTAGCGGTAAAAATTGTGGTTTTGAATAATGAATTCCTTGGCATGGTACGCCAGTGGCAGGAGTTATTCTTCGATAACCGCTACAGCAGCACGCCACTGAAGAATCCGAATTTTGTAAAGTTGGCCGAAGCCTATGGAGTTCGTGCCAGCAGCATCAACCAACAAAACCAATTGCAGGATGCCCTTACTGACCTTCGTGATAGTCAGGAGGCGACCTTCCTGGAGTGTATGGTTGTGAAACAAGAAAATGTTTTTCCAATGATTCCTTCCGGCGCCACCGTAACGGACATCAGATTGAAATAAATGAGGCAAAGAGGAACCTTCCTCAATAAAATAGAAAACTATGGTAAAACAAGTCGCCCTAAACGAAGAGTATACCGTTTCGATTTTTACCGAAAACGCGATCGGATTGTTGGCCAGAATCACCAACCAATTCACCAAACGCCACATCAATATTGAGGCGCTGAATGTGTCGCAATCTGAGGTCGAGGGGGTTCACCGGTTCACCATTGTGGTTAACACCACCGAAAGACAAGTACAATTGATCACCAAGCAAATTGAAAAGCAGGTGGAAGTGTACCGCTGTTTTTACCATCATGCGGAGGAGACCATCCATCAGGAAATCGCTTTGTACAAACTGCCCATTTCAGCCTTAAAGAGTGGCATTGAGCTGGAAAGCATGATCCGAAGAGAGGGAGCCAGAATATTAAGCATGGAGGAAAACTTCTTTGTGATTGAAAAAACCGGGCACCGCTCAGAAACAAGTCAATTATTCGAGAAACTGAAAGCCTACAATGTAGCCGAATTTGTTCGCTCCGGGCGGGTGGCCATCACCAAGCCTATGGATGAACTAAAGGAACACATTCAGGAGGTAAAGGCAAAAGCCGCTGTTTAATAAACACTTATCATATTTAATTCAAAAAACTAAAAATATATATCACTATGGCAATCATTAATTTTGGAGGAGTAGAAGAAAATGTAGTAACCCGTGAAGAGTTTCCATTAGAGAAAGCTCGCGCAGTAATGGCAGAGGAGACCATTGCGGTTATTGGTTACGGTGTGCAGGGACCTGGTCAGGCATTGAACCTGAAAGATAACGGTTTTAACGTGATCGTAGGTCAGCGTAAAGACTCCAAAACCTGGGACAAAGCAGTAGAAGACGGTTGGGTTCCTGGTGAGACACTTTTCGAAATTGAGGAAGCTTTGGATCGAGGTACGATTATCCAGTATTTGCTTTCTGATGCCGGTCAGATCACCGTTTGGCCAACTGTACAAAAGTACCTGAAGCCAGGTAAAACTTTGTATTTCTCTCACGGTTTCGCCGTAACTTACAAAGAGCGCACTGGTATTGTTCCTCCTGCGGATGTCGATGTAATTTTGGTTGCGCCTAAGGGTTCAGGAACTTCTCTTCGTCGTATGTTCCTAGAAGGACGTGGTTTGAACTCTTCTTATGCTATTTTCCAGGATGCTACTGGCAAAGCATGGGAAAAAGTAGTGGCATTGGGTATTGGAGTAGGTTCTGGTTACCTTTTCGAGACTACTTTCAAGAAAGAAGTATATTCTGACCTTACTGGGGAGCGTGGTTCTTTGATGGGCGCCATTCAGGGTATTTTCGCTGCTCAATACGATGTATTGCGTAAGGCTGGTCACTCTCCATCAGAAGCTTTCAATGAAACCGTAGAGGAATTGACGCAGTCATTGATGCCATTGGTTGCTGAGAATGGTATGGACTGGATGTACGCCAACTGCTCCACTACCGCTCAGCGTGGTGCTTTGGACTGGTGGAAAAAATTCCGTGATGCTACAGCGCCTGTATTCCAGGAATTGTATGATGAAGTAGCAGCGGGTAACGAAGCGCAGCGTTCTATTGATGCCAACTCCAAAGCGGATTACCGTGTAGGACTGGAAGAAGAATTGAAAGAATTGCATGATTCTGAAATGTGGCAGGCAGGTGCTGCCGTTCGTCAGCTTCGTCCGGAAAACGATAAAGTAGAAGCATAAAAATACAAACAAGCAATAATCTACAACAATCATCTGTGATTATACCTGAATCCGGGGCGTTCGTCCCGGATTTTTTTGTTAACCCGGATTAGTCATGCTTAAATCCTCGTTTAGCTGCCAGGCGGAAAAAATGAAGGAATAGTTTCCTATTTCGAGTTTTTTCCAACGAAGCAGATGAATGAGGAGAAGGCAAGCCTACCCAAATTTGGGCTATCAGAAATTTGGCAGACCAAATGACAACTAAATGATAAGCAAACTCTTACGGTAGCCACTAAAACTAGCGGTGAATATTTCGGGTTAAGAAAAACATTACAAAAAAAAGTCCACCGCCTGAGCAGGTGAACTTATACCTTCGCTATAAACCGGCAGAATCAAGGCATAACCGTCACATAAAGCGTTTCGGTAGTTTCAACCCCTCCCTGATCTCTCACCATTATATCTATCGCATATTCCGTTTGTGCCTGTTGATACAACACACATTTCTGTGCCACTATATTGCGAATATTCATCGTCAAATCCCTTTCTCCGATCAGTCCCGGATTGAATAACCTCGTGGAAGTATATTTCTTTAAACCAAAATTAATCAAATCTCCATCACTTGCATTCGTCAATTCGATATGGTAAAGAGATCGGTCCCGATTATCATCTATTTTATTCACTTGCACGAAGAGTAACTCCAGCCCCATTTCAGTTTGTATGTTAACCCTAAGCCCGGGAACATCTTCCCCTTCCTGCAGGATCAGCCCATCCTGAATATTATAATCTACCCCTGTAATTATGGCTCCGGAAATAGGCTCCTCCCAATGACAGGCGGAAAATCCTACTAACACCAGCAGCAGACTCAGTATAGATAATTTTTTCATCATAAAGTAGGTTTGTTTCCTCTGACAAGCCAAAATTAATGCCACACCTTAATTGAAATGATTATTTTTTTCATTCGATTGATTCAATTATTACAATAACAAGTGATAAAATTTCCTTACCAAAAAAAAAGCGACCGATTTGGCCGCCTCTGCTATTTCAATAAATAAATATTATTTCTTAGCCTTACCAGAGATAGTAACTTTCGTTCCTGCAGCATCCCCTGTTTCAACTTCTCCTCTGGTGATGTTCATGATATAATACTTATCTCCATTTTTGGTAGCAATTACTAAATTGTAATCCGCACTCTGTTCTACGCTTATCTTTCTGAAATCAGCCATATCATCGGCAGCATCTACAGCCGCAATCAGGCCTTCTTTAGAGGTAATTTCAGCATAAGTAGAGGCTTCTAACTCGACAAACTTATCAGCACCTTTTTTAATAATTGCCGCTTCGCTTGTATTAGATTCCCATACCAAACCATACTCAGAAAGATCAGGGTTATTTGTACCTACTCTGACGAACGCAAAATCATCTTCCACCAATGGCGTTTCATCAGGACTAACCTCAAACTCCACAGAAGTAGTTTTCTGACCATTTTTATCAGAAAGGATGAACTCATAAACCATTTTACCTGTCTCCTGAGCCGCTTCGAATTCGTCCTGAGAAACCGTATGGTTCATTACATAATCAATCTGCTTGGAGTTGGTATAAACATACTCATCTCCGGATCTCAAACCTTCTTTAGGCATTTCATCCTTGTCGGTATTGGCAATATCCTCATAAGTGTGCTCCACGCCAGGTCCACTCATCACCAATCCTTTTAAGGAATTGTCCGAAGAGCGCAGCTTTAAAGCCACTGAAATCTGAGTTCCTGGTGTAATCACCCCTGTTGGGGTACCAGTAGCCGTAATCTCAACAGTAGTGGAGTCCGGTAGGATATCCTCTGTTTCTGAGCAAGAGGTAAATACCAAAGTCATCATCGCCAATAATGGCAAGTAGAAAAAATTCTTCATCTTCTTATTTTTTAAAATATTCCACAAAGAAATAAGAAGATTTATACTTCAGCTAAGTTTTTAAACCAAATTAAATATTAGTTTTATCTATCTTAGGTAAGTTTAAGAATAAAGAAAGAAAATACGCTTAAATTAAATCAATATTATAATCTGATCATCAACCACTTACCCTTAATAAGCAATAAAAAAGGCAGCACTGAAACTTTGTTCCATTTGGAAATCTCACATGTACCTTTTTTGAAATAATTTAAAAAATCATTCCTACCCTTCCGATTTATCACACTTGTTGACTAGCCGACAGCTTTTCCTCCAGGGCTTTTATGTGTCGACTACTTTCCTCCTGAGTGGCCTGCAGCTCTTCCAGGTTCTGACGCAATTCCTCTTCGCGCTGCTGCAATTCCATAGACTGCTGCTGACTCGTCTCCAATAAGTCGGCTGTTTTCTCCGCCATTTGAGCCGCATTAATTCTCAGCGTCATCATTTCCGCCAGACGTTCAGCAAATAATACATAGTCTGCTTTCATTTCACCGAAATATCCCAACTCAATCACCCCGACCACAATTTCCTCATACTTTAATGGCACCAATAACAGCCCACAGGAGGTAGAGGCACCCAGGCCCGAATTAATCGATTGGTAATAATTTTCCGGTAAGCGCTCCAACTGTTTTTTCACTCCATCCTTGAATACGGTTCCGATCAAGCCTTCGCCGACCTCTACCGTAAAATCCTTTTGCGCCACCCCATAGGAAGCATAAGGTTTTAAAACCCCTAGATCTTCATCAAACAGGTAAATCATCCCCAAATGACTCTCCAGATATACCGCCAATTTGGACAATACCGCCTGACACAAGGAAGCCACCTCATCCCGGTTTTTATTCAATACATCCGAAAATACCGCCAATCCTTCATTCATCCACCGCTGAACAGCCTCTGCCTGATGTTTTTCCTCCAAAAGTTGTTTTTGTTCCTCTACTTCCGCAACCGCCTCATTGACCTTCTCCTGCAGCTTTTGTTGTTGTCTTCTTTCATTATAAATCTGATAGCGAATTCCCCAGACCACTAAGGCGGAAATCAATAATACGACCAAAGCGATAAACCAAATGGTACTGTAAAACGGAGGAACCACCTTTATTTCCAAAGTTTTTGTTGCGCCCCAAACCCCATCCGGATTGGCAGCCTGCATCTGAAATTCATATTTCCCTGCTTCCAGATTAGTGTAAATTGCCTCTTTTCTTGCGCCTAAAGTCTCCTTCCACTCCTCTTCGAAACCGACTAATCGATAACGAATTCTATTATTTTCAGGAGACATGGAATGCAGTGCGGTAAATTGAAGTTTCAAAATATTCTGACGATGATTCAATTTAATTTTCTCCAAAAATGCAGGGACCACCGGCAATACCTGCTTCCCATTAGGAAATTGCTCCCCTACCCGCAAAGCTTTCCCCATCAAATAAATATTTTCAAGGATTACATTGGCCGCTACTGGGTTTTCCTTTATTTCCTGCGGATCGAAAAAACTCATTCCATTAGTACCACTAAAAATCATCCGACCATCTTGCATTTGATAATGCCCTCCCCAGAAAAACTCATTGCCCTGCAAACCATCCTTCTCTCCATAAACAACTAATTCCTGCATTTCCTCCTGATACCGGACCAGTCCATTGGTGGTACTCATCCACAACCGTCCTTCCAAATCCTGATGAATGCCCAAAATCACTTCAGAGGGCAAACCATCCTGTTTGGTTAAACGCCATAGCACCTTGCCTTCCGGATCAATTTCAAACAATCCTCCCCCGAAAGTTCCCAGCACCAAATGCCCGTTTTCCTTTTCCAGCATAGAAATAATCCGGGAATCCGGTAGAGAAGAAGCATCTCCCTCCACATTCTGAAAATTTTCAAAGTGATCAACCAAGCCCTCATCGTTCAGATAACCTTTGGACAAGCCCCCCCAGGTACCCACCCAGATAACATTATCAGAAAATAGAACGGTTCCATTCTGCACATAATTGCTCACCAAGCCATTCCCTGCTTCCTGCTGCTGGTATAAAACAAAATCTTTTTTTACCGGATCGAAAACTGCCAAACCACCACTAGAGGCAATCCAAAGCCTTCCCTTTTCATCTTTTAAGATATCCTGCACCTCATCGTGAGGTAAATTACTGTTCTTACTGTTCCAATGGCCAAGAATTTTTTGACGCGGCATATCATAATACAGCAGTCCATCCCCCCAGGAGCCTAACCAAAACTTCCCATTTCCCTCTGGCAAAATGGTATAAATGGTTCCCGGCATATTTTCAAAATGCTCAAAAGTGCGATTGGAAAAATTATACTTTGAAACGGTGTTCTTCCCTACATAACCAAACCACAAGTTCCCTGACAGATCCTCCACATAACCACGCGGAATATTGTCCTGGAGGCCTGATTTGGTTTTGCGAATACTGGCGAATGCTTTCCCGGCAGCCCATTTATTCACCCCACTGTATCGCGTTCCGATCCACATCACCCCCAAATGATCCTCAAATAATGCCATAACCTCATTATCCCCTAAGGAATTAGGCATCATGGAATTTTGATACAAAGCAGCGGTTTGACTTTCCAAATTCGCTACAAACAAGCCATTATAAGCTCCAATCCAAAGATCCTCACCTCTTAATTCCAGGGAAGAAATCTCCACCATAGTTTCCGCTGAGGTAAAAAGTAGTGGCTGCAAGGACTTAGTCCCAACCTGATACTCAAAGATTCCGGAGTTCGTTGCCAAAATGCACCTTTGATTAACCTGATCAAAGACCAAAGCATTAATCCCTTCCTCCATTTCTATCAAATTCCTCCATTTACCTGAGGAGAGATGAAGCTGAAAGAGCCCTTGATCAGTAGCGACCAATAATTGTTGCGTTTTGTGTTCTACAGTATTCACAATGGAAATACCGGCTGTTCCTTCAAAAAGCTCTGGCGCCTTTTCTCCTAAATGATAATGATACAGACCATTATCTGATCCGACCAATAAAGTCCCTGAAGCTGTTTTATTTAAGTGGGTTAATACTGCCTCGCTGATGGCCCAATGTTGGAAATATTGTGTTTTAAAAGATAAATAACTTAGAAATCCATTATTAGAGGCGGTCCATAAACCCGCTTTCCCATCTGGGTATAAAGCATTTAGATAATTATCTCTTAGCCCAAGGCTATCTACTGTTTGCTTTTTAAACTGCTGAAAATTAGCTCCATCAAACCTATTCAACCCATCCTGTGTAGCCACCCAAATATAACCATTCGCGTCTTCGGCAAAAGCATTGACCGTATTATGCGACAATCCCCTTATCGTTGGGTATCGTTCAAAAGTCAAATCGGGCTTGGCAAGCGTATTAGAATAAAAAAGTAGGTGTACCAGGAACACCAAAAGCACTGGTAAGAATCTGGAAAAATTTAACATGTTGGCTGGGGGGTTATGTAAAAAATAGGGGAGAAATTTAAAATATTCTAAATAAATTAAAAATTTAAGCTCAAGATTTATACATATCACAATAATACAAACGTTTGCAAAGAGATCCCAAACTCTTCCTTATGTAATTTTTTCCACAAAAAAAGCGGTCAAATGACCGCTCTTGTTTTCATCCTGAATATTCAGACTTCCGTCTTAATTTGTCGCTAAACCTATCAATTTAAAATTGATCGATGCCCGATTATCACCGGGAGCAAATTCCAGATCCTCGAAATGGACCACAGAAAACTGCCCCTCCTCTTTTTTCACCACTACATATTTAGCCTCAAAATCCGCATCGGCTCCAATCGCGATATCACTTATCTTACTGCCATCTTCATAAGCTGTATTGGCAGCACTGAAGGAATCTGTATCCGCGGCAGTGACCGCATCATAAACCTCCTGACTAACCTCCACCATATCCGTGGCGCTGAACACCATCATCTCTCCAATATTTGCCGCTACATCATTCCCACTATACTCAATCCCGGCTTCCTCACTTTGGTTTTCTCCATCAGTCTGATTAATACTTTTATAGATTAGTGTAATGGACTGCTCATCGGTGAAAGCGTATTGGGGAACCGTAAACTTCGCCTCTGCTGTAATCTCCCCATCTTTGTCGGTAAGTGTATACAAATAAGTCAGCGTACCATCATTTGCAATAGCCGTTTCAATATCCTGAGTGGAAACGGTATAATTCATGGTATAATTAACCGATTGTTTGTTCACCTGATCATAAGTATCACCGGGACGAATCCCCTCCAGATTCTCATCATCATCCGTATCCAAAATATCCTCATAGGTAATATCAATTCCGGGGCCATTAATACTAAAGGTTTCCAGATTATTATCGGTAGACCTTAGCTGTAATGCGACCGTGATCTGTTGCCCGGCAATCACGGCGACACCTTCCTCAGGATCCTGATTGGGAATATTAATTTCCAGAGTTTCGGAAATGGGCAAATCACCATCATCATCCGAACAGGAGGATAGGGTAAAAATAAAGGCGACAAACAGGCAAAGGTAAAATGTTAGGTTTTTCATTGGTCAGTAAATTATTGGTTAAATCATTTTTTTAACCTGCCACCAAAACTACTGTTCAATAAAAAGTGAGAATATTTATATTTATTTTCAGACCAATAACACCTCTAATTCGCTAGCCCCTAACGCCCCTTTTGCATACAAAAAAAGCGTAACCCGGAATGAGCTACGCTTTCTATTATGATAAGGATAAAGTCATTATCCCAAATTGCTCAATGCTTCTTCCAAAGTCTTAATTTTGGCTTCTGCATCTTCTTTTTTCTTAGTTTCTGCCGCTACCACAGCCTCCGGCGCATTATTCACAAAACGCTCATTGGACAATTTCTTCATCACCGAGTTCAGGAATCCTTTCGTATATTCCAACTCTTTCGTCAGATTTTCACGTTCTGCCTCTACATCAATCTGGCCTTCCATTGGGAGGAAGAATTCATCATTCTTCACACGGAAAGAAGTGGCATTGGCAGGTGCTTCCGTAACATAAACGATAGACTCGATATTCGCCAACTTCTTGATCATGGTTTCGAAAGCGTTATAATTCGCTTCCGCTCCTTTGATATGCAGATCCAACACTTCTTTAGGGCTTAGACCTTTAGAAGAACGCGCATTACGCACTTGAGAGATCACATCGAAGGCATTTTGCGTAGCCGCAATCAGGTCGGCATCAAAAGCACCACCTGCAGGCCACTGCGCCACAATCAAAGCATCTTCTGCTGAACGATCCGCCATTTGATGCCACAATTCCTCGGTAAGGAAAGGCATGAACGGATGCAACATTTTTACCAGATCCTCAAAAATAGCGATGGTCGCTTCGTAGGTCTTACGGTCGATTGGATCACCATAATTTGGCTTCACCAATTCCAGGTACCAGGAACAGAAATCCGACCACACCAATTTGTAAGCCGCCATCAAGGCATCCTGAATACGGAATTTCTCGAAGTGATCTTCAATTTCCGCCAACACCTGATTCATACGGTTACGGAACCAAGAGATGGTAGCCGAATGATCCGCCTCAATGCTATCCGAAACTTCCAGTCCTTTTACCAAGCGGAAAGCATTCCAGATTTTATTGGCAAAATTACGTCCCTGCTCTACCAATTTGGTGTCGAAAAGCAAATCATTACCTGCAGAAGCAGAGAACAAAATACCCGTACGAACACCATCCGCACCATATTCGGCGATCAAATCCAATGGATCAGGAGAGTTCCCCAAAGATTTGGACATCTTACGACGCTTCTCATCACGAACGATACCGGTCAGGTAAACATTCTTGAAAGGAATCGCCTCTTTGAACTCCGTACCGGCCATAATCATACGCGCCACCCAGAAGAACAAAATATCCGGACCTGTTACCAAGTCATTCGTTGGATAATAATATTTGATATCTTCATTTTCAGGATCTTTGAATCCGTCAAATACAGAAATGGGCCACAACCAGGAGCTGAACCAGGTATCCAATACATCTTCATCCTGCTTCAAATCAGCCGCGGTGTAAGATGGATCAATTTCCTGTGCTTTAACCAAAGCCTCTTCCGCAGTTTGCGCAACTACGATTTGGTTGTTTGGTAAATAGTAAGCCGGAATCTGCTGTCCCCACCAAAGCTGACGGGAGATACACCAATCGTGTACATTCTCCATCCAGTGACGGTAAGTATTCTTGAATTTTGGTGGGTGCAGCTGAATTTCATCAGACATTACCGCATCCAAAGCAGGCTTGGCCAAATCGGCCATTTTCAAGAACCACTGCGTAGAAATTCTTGGCTCAATTACCGCATCGGTACGCTCCGAGAATCCTACTTTATTCTTATAATCTTCCTCCTTCGCCAAAAGGCCAAGGGCATCCAGTTCTTTGGCAATTTTCTTACGCGTGATAAAGCGATCTTCTCCTACAAAGAATTGCGCCGCCTCGCTCATCGTTCCATCTTCATTGATCACATCGATGGTCTCCAAATTGTGCTTCATGCCCAATTCGTAGTCATTCACATCGTGCGCCGGGGTTACTTTCAAACAACCCGTACCAAATTCAATGTCCACATATTCATCCTCGATAATCGGAATAGAACGGTTCACCATTGGCACGATAACACGCTTTCCTTTCAAATGCTGGAAACGCTCATCATTCGGGTTAATACACACCGCAGAGTCACCCAAAATGGTCTCCGGACGTGTAGTGGCGATGGTCACGAACTGCCCTTCTTCTCCCTCAACAGGATAATTGACATAATATAATTTGGACTGAACTTCACGGTGAATCACCTCATCGTCAGACAATGCTGTCTTACCGACGGGATCCCAGTTTACCATGCGAATTCCGCGATAGATCAATCCTTTATTGTACAATTTGACAAAGACCTCAATCACGGCCGCTGACAAATCATCTTCCATTGTAAAACGTGTACGGTCCCAGTCACAAGAAGCGCCTAATTTCTCCAGCTGCTTCAGGATGATTCCACCGTATTTTTCCTTCCATTCGAAGGCGTGTTTCAAAAAGTCCTCACGTGTAATGTCGGATTTCTTAATGCCCTGCTCTGCCAAAAGCTTTACTACTTTGGCTTCCGTTGCAATAGAAGCGTGGTCAGTACCCGGTACCCAACATGCGTTTTTACCTTCCATTCTCTTCTTACGGATCAAGACATCCTGAATGGTATTATTCAACATGTGGCCCATGTGCAATACCCCCGTTACGTTTGGCGGTGGGATTACAATGGTATAGGGTTCTTTCTCTGGATCAGGCTTGGAGGCGAAGAATTTATTCTCCAACCAATACTGATACCACTTATCCTCTACTTCAGCAGGATTATACTTTGTTGATAAAGTCATGGTAAACTGTTTTTTATCTTCAATCCGAAAATAATTATTTCGCAGTCGGCAAAATTACGAAAATTTCCTTTCGGCACTCCATTTTTCCCTTAAAATTCCTTTGTGATATATGGCACTGAACGGCATTACTGTACATTTTATCTTTATAGTTGAAAAAAAACACTACAATTCGAAACAAAATGGGGGTAGCTTTTCGTTTGCCGAAATGTTGCACTGAAAAGAAAGGAATAAAAATGTCAAAATTTAAAGAATTAATTAACGGCGACCAGCCGGTATTGGTAGATTTCTATGCGGATTGGTGCGGCCCGTGTAAAGCCCAGACACCTATTCTTTCCGAAGTAGCCAAAGCGGTAGAAGGAAAGGCCAAAATCATCAAAATAGATGTGGATAAAAATCAGGCCGCTGCCGCCCAATATGGTGTACAGAGCATTCCTACACTATTATTATTTAAGAATGGAGAAGTCGTTTGGCGCAATGTTGGAGTAGCACAAAAGCCTCAACTGCTGCAGGCCATAACTTCGAATGTATAAAAGCAATTCCTAAACAATCATAACCATTTTGAATCCCCTCATTAATTGAGGGGATTTTTTTGTTAAGCCGGAGTATTCCTGCTTATCCCGAATAATACCTATCTAAATCCTCGTTTAGCTGCAAGCCGGGAAAGATATAGGATTGTATCCTATTCCCTAGATTCCAATGAAGCAGATAAATGCGTAGAATGCAAGCCTACCCAAACCCAGCATACACCCCAAGACATATTGACAATTAATCCTTTAGCCCGAACAACTAAATCTTAAAGGGAATAATTCGGCCTAAAACCGCGCCTCCAGATACAAACCCACCGCCTCCTGATTGATCAATGGAAAATAAACCAAATTACTCCTTCTTTGGCTACGCTTATGCAAATAAGGAATCAAAATTCCGGAGGCAGCTCCCACCGCAAAGCCGGTCATCACGTCTGTTGGGAAATGTTTATAGCCCTTCATTCTATAATAGCCCACAAAAGCGGGAGGTACCGCTGCCAGGCCATACATCAAAGCCTTCTTTCCAGTCGACCAATGAGGGTGATAATCATTTAACACCTGAGCAGCAAAAAAAGTCGCCACCGCTGTATTGGAGGTATGCCCACTAAAAAACGATCGGGCATTATTACTTTCGCTTCGAAATTCCACAGAAAGCTCTTCCACATAAGTCACCGGACGGTAACGATCAAATGCGCCAGCTCCAAGGTAGGTATAAATATTCAGTGCTAAGACCTGGGACTGCAGGTACATTAAAGAAACATCCAACCAGTCTTTTCTAATTTCTTTATCGATAAATAAAGCGATAGGCAACAAAACAGAGGCCCTAAGCCCCAGATCCGAAATATCCTGTGCCTGCTTACGATCATTAGGATCAAAATTAAACACCCACCGATCAAAGGCATTCACATTAGCCCGCTTGAGCCCGAGGACCACATCTTCCGGAATTCGGGGCTTATTCCCCAGCAAATTGAATCCAATTTGGCTGGTAACATAGCCCACCACAACGGTACCTCCGGTAGTCCACCGATTCACTTTATAAACTGGCGCTATAGCCTCTGAAGCCATGCGAGCATTTGACTGAGCGAAAGAATCTGCAAAAAGTAAAAAGAAAAGACTAATGCTTAGCAGCACACGAATCATATCAGGGGTTGATTAAATGGGGTTGATATCCTCGGGATTAACAGCACAAATTTGCCACCCGCCGGACTGACTTACTTCCGCCACAATTTCCACCTTTTCTCCAACCCAATCTAATATTTCCGCATTGATTTTTTCGCCGGCCGCCCCCAACAAAACAAAATATTGATAGTCCCCCGGCTTTCCGGATCGAAAAACCGGCGGAATACCTCCGCTAATACAACGAACGGCACAACTCTTATGAATTTTACCCTCTCCGGGTTTCATCACCCCGAAATAACATTTTGGATCCAAAATTTCTCCGGTCAGAATTTCTCGTTGCTTACTGGAAAGGGCCATAGCCTCCACCTTCCCCTCTATTATTTCAATGATACCTGCTTGTTTTGGGCTAAGCTCCAACAATACTTTTCCATCTCCATAAATTAGACTGCCTTCCACCTTTATTTTCCGACCATTTAGCGGAACACCAATCTGCTCAGCAGCTTTATTCATAATGCCTTCTGCGCCAAATTTCCCATAACCCACCAAAAGCATATCCGGGGAGTAACCTTCCGGCACCTGGTCCGCGGTTACCACCAATCTGGGTACGGGATAAGCATAGTAATCTCCCTGGAAAGTTCGAATTTGTCCAAGCTCAAACTGGTGATCATTAAATCCTTTTTGAGTATACACCAACAGGAAGGCCAGAACGGGCAAAAGTAAAAAAACCACTAGCAAAAGCGGAAAAATGCCTTTTTTATGAAATGCGGGCATTTTCTTTTCCCATCCGATATAAAAAGGTTTTTTATCCATCTTTTGAAAGGTTTATAGGCTCAATAAGTACTCCCTCTCCGGGAGAATGGGGGTTTACCCAAATTTCTTCCTGCTCCAATTTCAAATAGTAAGTTTTCAGCTGCTCCTTAAAGGGAGGTGGGGATTGCCCGTTTTCAGGCAGGTATTGGTATCCATGCCAGGGGCAGGTAATACAGCCATTGATAATTTGCCCCTCGCCTATTGGCCCTTGCTGATGTTTGCATTGGTTATTTACGGCAGAAACTTTACCCCTATTTAGGAAAATCGCTATCTCCTCCTGCCCCACCAGAACCACCTTCGCGCAACCCTCTTCCAAGTCCGCCACAGCAACTGCCTTTACCCATTCAGAGGAAGTAAGGGCCTCTCTGCTACTTGCACGGGCAGCGGCAAAATGCAAACCAGCGATGAATACAAAGCCGAAGAGCAAGAGATAGCGGAGCAGCTCCTGGCTTTCATACTGCAAGGCTCCTAAGGCGACATGAGCCACAATTAGTACATACGCCATATAAACGGACATATGAAGGGCTTTCCAAAGGCGTGGACTCAAGACCTTGAGCCAAAAGTCATGACTGCTGGCCGCCATTAGAAATAAAATGATCAAGGCAAAAAAGCCGAGCACCTGAAAAGGAAATTCCTTCAGGCTGTCGTAATCAGGATTAGCCAAAAACAAACTGGTGAGAATAGGCTGATCCCCCAGCGAATGAAATTGAATCAGTGCCAATAGGCCATGGGTAGCTGCAATAATGAACATGGCAACACCCAGGTGCCTTCGATTATATAATAAAGGCAAGAATCTGCTATCCAGCCGGGCCAAGGGCCCTATGCTCAGTATAAAATGCAACATCAAAAAGGCGGTTACACTCGTCGCCCTGAGCAATAAAGTTTCCGTGGTAATATCCGGATGCAACCACCATTGGAAAAGGCTAATGGATAATAAACTAACCAAGACCGCCAATAAAATAACAAGGTCGTACCGTTTCTTTTGTCGGTTCCAGCTCACCGCCTGATAATTTAGACCCATGGCAGACTAAAGATTAAGAGCAAGAGGGTAATCAAAAATAATAGGGGCCATATACTGGCATGGTATCTTCGTTGGAGGGGATCCATTAAGCTATTTGATTTTAGTATATAATACGACTGGCCAGAAGGCAACCATCCCTGGCAGGATAATCAATTTAAATTGCCAGGAAGAATTTCGGAACGTCTTATCCCTTTTGGGCAACCATCTAAATATCAAATACATCGACAGGCATAAACTGAGCATAACATATACACCTAAAATCCCAAAAAGGAAATTGAAGAGGTTGACCATAAAGAATGGGGCTTGACCGTTAATTCAATAAAAATTGAAATTTATCAATAATAATAAACGAAATAGCACCCTAAAGGTCAGCGATATAGCATTATTTTTTTACCAACAAAAAAGCGGACCTGTTGGTCCGCCTAAGTCGAATTATTTATGCTTACACCTTCCTTTAGCTGCAAGGCAAGGAAAATGTAAGAATAGTGGCTTATTTCATCTCTTTTCCAAGGAAGCAGAAGAATATGGGAGAAAGCTGCTTACCCCAATTTGGACTTAAAAAAATCAGTAAACCCACCGATAAGAACCTGATATTTAAATCTTTGATTTTATCTACTATAGATAAATTATTTGGCTTAATCGTATTATACTGATATTTTTATTTCGGAATTTAACCGTTTCAAGTCTTCCAAAAAAGCCTCCTGATGCTTGGGCGAAATCAAAACCGACTGCTTGTTTCCAAAATAAATAACGATCCGGTTTAAAGACCAGGCCGGTGCAGAAAGCATACTATTGCTGGCCTCAATTTTGTATATTTCATCGATCGAAATACGCTGATTAATCAAAAATCCCGATTTTATTCTCAATACTCGCGTATCCTCCTCCAGCCAATAGACTGTTGTTCGATACAGATAAAAAATGAAAAGTAAGGAGAGCAGGATAATAGCGGAGGCCATCCAAGTTTGAAAGTAAAACTCCACTATCATAACGCCCAACAAGGGAAAAAGTAGGAAAATCACCAATCCCCAAGAAATCGCTGAATGGTAAATTCTTGCCTTTTTCATGAGCGGAGACCTTTAATCATTCATCAATTGCTCCGCCATATATCGCTTCAGCCAGGCACGCGCCACCGTCCAGTCCACTTCCACCGTTCTCTTTGACACCCCTAAAGCATGGGCAATTTCTTCCATTTTCATATCGGCAAAAAACTTCATCTCCACCACTTTGGCCTGACGTTCATGCACTTTTTCCAACTCCTTCAATGATTCTTCTATCGCCAGCAGTTGATCTCCCTCATCCTCGGTCAGGTTGACGGCCTTATCCAGCTCCACTTTCGTATAATCCCCTCCTCTTTTGAGGGCATGCTTTTTACGGGCATGTTGAATTAAAATACGGCGGATCGCCTGTGCGCCCACGGCAAAAAAGTGAGCACGGCTTTTCCAGTCAATATGATCCTGACCAATCAGGCTCATAAAGGCTTCATTTACCAATATTGTCGGCTGCAGGGTGTGATCAGTTCTTTCACGGCGGTATAAATTTTCAGCAATCTGATGCATTTGACTGAAAACCATTTCATACAAACGGCCAGCATCAAAATCCTCAGACCCATCTTTAGCAAGATTTAATAGCTGAGTAACTTCTTTTGTTTGCTCATTCGACATAGGATATCGGTTTTAATAGCTCACCGGAACAATAGGTTCCAAAAATTAATCATGATACTAAGTGTAAAATAGGTTTACCCTGTATCAAAGAATTAAAATTAACTTTAAATCCCTTTAAGTGAAAACCCTAAGGCTAAAATTCACTTAAGAAATACAATAAAAAAGGGAAATACGTAAATGTACTTCCCTTGATTATTATTCTATATTTGAATTATACAGTTTCCGCTTCTACCGTGGCGTGATCCGGCTCAGAGCGAAAGTACTTGAAAATGGCAAATCCGATCATCAGGACAATCAATAAAGAACATATTAAACCGATCGGTTCTCCTTTGGCATAGCTGGGCGGATTAAAGGTAAACTCAATGGTATGCTTCCCTGCCGGAATCATCATTCCTCTCAAAACATAATTCGTCCGAATATGCTCCACCTGTTGACCGTCAATAGTGGCCGTCCAGCCCGGCTGGTAGTAAATTTCCGAAAACACCCCAAAAGCCTCACTGGCACTGTTGGACTCATACACCATTTTCATAGGGCTGTACTCTTTCAGCTTAATGGTAGAAGCGGGATCAAATTTATAATTTTCCGTCACTAAACCGGCAAAGCGCTGATCCACCAAAGCCGTTTGACGGGCATTGAAATCCCCACCCAAAGCGGCCATTTCTTCATCAGCATTGGCCACCATTTTAATCATCGGCACAAACCAGGCATGCCCTAAAGCCCCCGGATTTTGCTGTAAGCGTGGCTGTCGGCTTTGCTGATCGGGGAAGATTACATATTTGGTATTCAGCATATCCAATACCGCCTGATTGTTTTGGGAAATTTGCCCCTCGATCAGTTCCTGATAGCGCCCTAACTTAATGGCACTATAGCCCCCGATAGATTTATGATGGAAGGAAGTAACCCCATCGTTAAAAGTATTGGCGGCCACATTCAGTACGCGGAAGTTGGGATCAGTATCTTTATTAATTTCTGCATCCACTGCTGTAGCAGCAAACACCTGCTTCTCATAACCTTTTACATCCTTGAAATCTTCTCCGTTCAAATAACGAAGCCCTACTCCGACTAAATCAAATGTCATCAACACACAAAGGCCAACCATCGCATATTGGAATTTCAGTTTTTTAACAGACAAAGCCCACAGTCCCGCAGCAGAGAGCACCACCAGAATCAAAGAACGGAAAGCATCTCCCCTCAACATACCGGCTCTGTCCTCCCGGATAGCACTAATCAACCACTCGGGTAAGCCTAAACCGGCATCTTTGGGAGCCCGAAAACTCATCATAAAACTTCCCAAAACCAGCATCAAACATAAGCCGCCCACAGAAAGGGTGGCCCATTTAAGCGCCTTATCAAAAGTGGCCTTATCTGTAGTACCATCCAACCAGCGTTGAATGGCCAAAATCCCAATAAAAGGCATAATCAACTGCGCAATGGCAAGAATCATCGTGACCGACCTGAACTTATTATACAGCGGCACATAATAGAAAAAGAAATCACTAACCAAGGGTAAATTTTTACCCATGGAAAGTAAAAATGATAGCAATACTAAAGTTAGTGCCCACCATTTCAGAGGCCCTTTCAGGCTGATCATCCCCAATACAAAAAGGAAAATAACGATGGCTCCGAAATAAACCGGACCGGCAGTAAAGGGCTGATCTCCCCAATACATGGGCAAAGCCGAAACCAACTGATCCGCCTGTGGCTTAGGCACCTGGTTTTTCAGTAAAGTTTTATACGTTTCCGAATTTTTGCTCAATCCTTCATGCGAACTTCCACCATAAAAGTAAGGCACCAATGTGGTCATCGGCTCTATCAGGCCATTACTCCAGGCAAAAGCATAATCATAATCCAATCCGCCTCCTTCATGCTGTTTGGCTGTTAATTCAGATGCCCCACGCGTAGTGGAAGGAGCCAATTCTGCGGTGGACCATAATCTCACCACATTCGCTCCAATCGCCAAAACAGCCGCTACCAGTAAAAAGGCAGAAGGTTTAATAAATGCAGGCCAGTCTTTGCTGCGAAACGCCTTTACCAATTCCATGATGCCCACCCCGACAATCATGTATAATAAATAATAATTGATCTGAATATGACCATAATAAACTTCCATCCCCAGGAAGAAAGCTGTTATCGCAGCACCAGACCAATATTTCCCCCTATAAGCTAAAAACACACCAGCCAGGGTAGGCGCCATATACACCATATCATACACCTTGTTGATATGGCCGGCTTCAATACTGATCAGGGTGAAAGTGGAAAATGCGTAGGCAGCAGATCCTGCGAAAGACAACCAGGGATTCACCCCGAAACTGACCAACAAAATATAGAATCCGACAAAGCCCAAAAACACTAAAAGCGCGGAATCCGGAAAAACAGCTTTAGTGAAAGCATGTACTTGCTGAAAGATATTCTTTTCCGTGCTCCGGAAGGTGGGCATTCCCCCAAAAGAAGAATTTGTCCATAAAATACGTTCCCCTTTTTCAGAATAAATTTCCGCTTCCTGATTAGTTCCCCGGAACTGGATGACATCACTTTGCAGCAGTTCTTTTCCACTGAGCGAGGCACCAAAATATCCCAGAGTAATGATTAAAAATGCCACAACTGCATATATATGCGGCAGGTATTGTTTAAAATTCATCGAATCGTAATAAAAATGATTGATTTCTAATGCTGTTCAAATAAGGCTAAAGAATTTCCCTATTCAGCTTAAAGATAAATAGCTTGATGAGAAATGTGGAACAGATCTTCAATTAATTCAAAAAGCCGTCAACTATTGCGCCATCTTATGGTGCAATACTGACTAAAATCAGCTAATAAACCACATAATTCAGATACCTTTGGATAAGGTTTCTGCAAAATACCGATGTAAACACCATCATTTTTTTAGCGTTTCGCAGAAACAGAGAACAAAAGAGCATTTTTCAAAATGAAAAAAATAGCGGTTTTAACCTCTGGTGGTGATGCGCCGGGAATGAATGCAGCCTTAAGAGCGGTGGTACGTACAGCCACCTACTATGGCATGGAGGTTTATGGCGCCAAACGTGGGTTTGACGGACTAATACAAGGCGACATCTATAAGATGAAATCCTATTCCGTCAGTAATATAATTTCTCTGGGCGGCACCATCTTAAAAACCGCCAGAAGCGTGGACTTTCACGCACAAGAAGGCCGTGACAAGGCCTATGAGCAATTGCAAAGCCGGGGCATTGAAGGCTTAATTGTCATTGGCGGAGATGGCTCCATGATGGCATCGGATCGGTTTTCCAAAGCTTATGATTTCCCTATCATTGGAATTCCGGGCACGATCAATAACGACCTTTACGGAACGGACTTTACCATTGGCTTCGACACGGCGGTCAACACCGCGCTGGACGCCATTGACAAAATCCGTGATACGGCCAATTCGCACGATAGGATATTTTTTGTGGAAGTCATGGGTCGTGATGCCGGCTATATCGCCATTCAGACCGGCATTGGCGGGGGCGCTGAACTGGTCATGGTTCCAGAAACTGAGACCTCCATTCAGGATGTGATCTCCACCCTACAGGCGGGTTGGGATCGTGCCAAAAGCGCTTCCATCGTCGTAACCGCAGAAGGAAATGCCGAAGGCTCCGCCATTGACATTGCACAAAAAGTAAAAAGTCATATTAATAATAAGGACATCAAGATTACTACTTTGGGGCATATCCAAAGAGGGGGATCTCCTTCCGCTTTTGACCGAATTTTATCTTCTCGTCTGGGACTAAATGCGGTAGAAGCCTTAAGGTCCGGCAAAAAGGGGGTCATGATCGGGATAATAAAGGATGAGGTGGTCTACACTCCGCTGGACATCGCGGTGAATACCCCAAAACCACTGAATGACGAACTGGTCAGAATGGTAGAAATCCTGAATAGCTAAGCGTGTTTAAAGCCGGATTATTCCTGCTGAAATCCTTGTTTAACTGCAAGGCGGAAAAAATGAAGGAATAATTCCCTATTTTAAATTTTTTCCAGGGAAGCAGTGGAATGAGGAGAAAGCAAGTACGCCCAAATTCGGGCTACTATAAATCAAAGAAAACAATTCATAATGAGCAAAAAAAGCTACTTATGATGATTTGATAAATTTAACGGTGAAGCATTCGGGTTAAAATCATCACCGCCCCAAAAAGCCTTCCCTGAAACCACAGAGAAGGCTTTTTTTATTTCATTTGGGATTTGATCAACCCTAAAATTTCTGCTTTTTGCTCTGGATGAAACCAATGAAAAGCCTCATCTTTTTTGAAATAAGTCAACTGCCGCTTAGCATACCGGCGAGAATTTCTTTTTAATAACCGGATGCATTCCTCCCGATCATATTGCCCCTCCATATAGTCATATATTTCTTTGTAACCCACCGTTTGCAGGGCATTAGCAGACTTATGCGGCAACAAACGCTCCGCCTCCTCAAATAGCCCCTGATCAATCATGATGTCCATCCGCTGATTAATACGGTCATACAACTCTTCTCTATCCCGCTCCAGGCCAATTTTCAAAATCTTAAACGGCCGCTGATCCATTTTATTTTTACGAAAAGAGGACATCGGCTTGCCACTCACCCGGAAGATCTCTACTCCTCGCATGACTCTTTGCGGATTATTCAAATCTACCTCCGAAGCATATTCGGGATCATTGGCCTGTAGCTCCTCCACCAAAAAAGCCAATCCCTTATTTTCATAATCTGCAATGACCTGCTGCCGCAGCTCCTCCGGCGTTCGGGGCATATCGTCAAAGCCTTCACACAGCCCTGAAACATATAGCGTACTCCCTCCGGTAGCGATCACCACCTCATGATCCTGGAATAATTCCCTGGTTTTCGCCAAAGCGTCAATTTCAAAATGACCCGCACTGTATTCCTCCACTATAGACATGCAGTCTACAAAATGGTGCGGCACACCATCCATTTCTTCTTTCGTAGGTTTGGCCGTGCCGATGGCCATTTCCTTAAAGAACTGCCTGGAATCCGCCGAAATAATCTCTGTCTCAAGCAATTTAGCCAACTCCACACAAAGGGCTGTTTTCCCTACCGCCGTCGGCCCTACAATGACCACCAGTAATTTATCTTCCATTCCTATCTAATTAGGGAGCCAATTTCGAAATATTCCCGCAGGAATTCAAAAAGTAGATTTTTTAAATGAAGAGCAATCCATAGGGGCACACCAATAAATTTCTTTATTTTTATGTTTTATTTGATACAGACTTTTAGGAAAATATGCTTGGAAATCGAAACGATTTGCTACAAAAGAGCAAGGAAGAACTGATAGAAGAGATTTTACGCATGCAAAAAGATTCCTCCTCGCAGGCACGCCTGTTGGTAAAGGAATCTCCCAAAGCAGCGATGATTATCAGTATGGAAGGAGACTTGATTGCAGCCAACACCCCCTGCCTGAACTTCTTTGGCCTGGATTCTCAGGAGCAAATTGCTGAAAACCCTCTTTTTCTACACATATTAGCCCAGGAAGTAGAAGGAGCACCTATATTTCAAAATATTGAGGCGCAGGGATTATCCGGTGGACTCACCCTCCAAATCCCTTTCCAACCCACCACAGGGGAAGAAATCTCCGTGCTGGCGAGCTTATCCATTGTTCGCATCAGCCAGACCAAAATGATTTTCCTGAAGCTGAGCAGGGAAACAAAAAAGGACAGTCTTGACTTGCCTATTTCGGCAGTCATGACCCGGATGACCAATGAATACCATAACCTTTATTATTTCGATGAAAATTGGCGGGCCTTTTCCGGCATTCCGGAGAATAAACTGATCGACGAATGGATTAATTTGATTCACCCGGATGATTACAGCTTCGTCTTTAGCAAAATTCAGAATGCCCATCGTCGGAAAATAAGCTATCGCATTGAATATCGACTAAAAAATCAGGAAGGAAAATATATTACCGTACAGGAAACCGGCATCCCAAGATACCCTCATAAAACCTCCTTTAATGGCTTTATTGTCGCAACGGTTCCCATCAAGCTCACCAATGACAATACCTCCAAAATTAACCCGGCCCGCACCGGAGCCCCCTTTATTGTGACCGTCACCCTGGACGGTTTCATTCTGAGTTGCAACCAATCTTTTGCGGAGCTTTTCCACCTTCTACCCCAGCAACTGTTTGGCAGAAAGATTTCCAATTTCCTCAATCCTAAAAAGGGAAACCCCAAAAGTTCTTTTAAGGATAACTTCTTCCCAAAGGATTTGGAGGAGTTTGATGCCGTACAATGCCTGACCAAAAATAAAGATTTCAACCCGCTGGAGTTAAATTTTTATCGGGTACCCGGTAAAATCACCAATCGCTCTAACCTGATCACATTGGTAGGAGGAGTAGATCCGGAAGAGGAAAAGACTGACCGAAAAGGGCAGTTGCTCCACTATCAGTCTTTTGACAAAATCTCAGAAATGGTGGCTTTCATGAAGATTGATGGAGAATTTTCTTATGTCAATGAGACCTTCTGCAAGCGCATGAGAATGTCGGAAAAGGAAATTCTGGAGGCCACTCTTTTGGAAGTGATTGCGCAGGATCAACTTACCGAGCTCAAACACCATCTGGAGCAATTTCTGGTTTTAGGCATTCCTGAGATGGACCTTCCTTTGGAATTTATTAAAGGGGATAATTCAAGTGAAGTCTTAAAAGGCACCTTTATCGCCATCAAGGAAAAGGATGAGGTCACTGCCATTCAACTGATCATCAACAGCTTTGACTCTTCTTATTTATTAAATAAAACCCAGGAAATATATTCCGGCCTCCCCTCTTGGGTCAGCTACCTGCAATCTTCCCCAAAATGGTTCAGCAGGATCAATGAAGCCCTGAAGACCATCGTATTTTACGACTTTTGCGCCCTGAAAATCTTACAGCCTAAAGCCAATCAGGAGGCCTATCATGAATGGCAGGAAGACCAATTATATAGCCCCGTACAGCTTCAGGAGGAGGTTTTTGAAAAATTATCGACCCTGGCAAGCCCTTCCATTATTAATGAGCAAAGCCTCCAAAATTTCTCTATATCCGACCCTACGGTAAAAGACCTCCTTTATATGCCCTTATTTTGGAATGGAGAACTGATTGGGCAGTGGATCTTCCTTCACCGAAATCCACGAACGAACTATGGATTTCAGGAAACCCTGTTAATCGACATAGTTGCACCGGCCATTTCGGAGGCCATTTCAGGCCAGCGCTTAAAAGGCCAACAGCATCAGGAAAAAAATAGGGAACAGGGCATTATCTGCCTGGCCAACCTGAATCCAAAAGCTGAAATAATTTCGGTAAATGGTAATTATGAGGCCTATGCGGAATTGATGGGAAATGCATTCCAGATTGGCGAAAAATGCCCGGAAGCCGATCATGAAGCCACACGCGACATTTTCACACAACACTGGAAGGAAGTCACCGCAGGTAAACCCATGGCTTTTGAGTTTCGCCATGCACAAAAAAAAGGAAATAAAATGCGTTGGTTCCGAATAGCCTTTCTGCCTTGCGTGGAAAATGAGCAAGCGGAAAAAATCATCATGAGCATTCAGGACATCAGCGTGGAGACTCATCAGCTGTTTATGCTGGAAGCAAATGAAAGCAAATATCGAAAAATATATGAGCGATCCCCTGACTTGTATTTCAGGTGTAATATCATGGGTAAAATCACCATGATCAGCCCCAGCGCACTGGATATTATGGGCTACAATCCCGAGGAAATCATAGGAAAAAATATTGGGGATTATTACCTGTATAAAGGGGCGGCCCGGAAATTCTCCGAAGCCCTGGCGCAGTCCAAGCGGCTGTCCAACGTACAGGTACATATCATCCATAAATCCGGAAAAACCGTACCTTGTTTCCTTCACCTTCGTCATGCGGATAATAAAAAAGGGCCATTAGAGCTGGAGGGTTTTATCCGGGACATGACGGAATTAGAACACACCCAAAAGGAATTAAAAAAGACCATTAAGGCCAAAGATTCCTTTTTGGCTAATATGAGTCATGAAATACGGACACCGATGAATGGAATCATTGGGATGATTGACCTTTTGGGACATACCCCCTTATTGGAGGAACAGGCAGATTATGTAGATGCCCTAAGAAAATCTTCCGAAACCCTGATGGAAATCCTGAATGACATCCTGGACCTATCCAAAATTCAGGCGGGAAAAATGCGTCTTAGAAAGACTCCTATTAAGATTCGTGAAACCCTGGAAAAGCTTCATAACCTTTTCAAACCTCAGACGGATAATCATGACATTTCCTTTGACCTACTGGTGGACAATAATGTACCGGAGGTAGTCATGCTGGATGAAACCCGCCTTTTGCAGGTGCTTTCCAACCTTACTTCCAATGCTATAAAATTCACAGAACCCAAGGGCTTTATCAACATCTACCTTAAGGTGGAAAAACAAACGGACGATGTTTTTCTATTCCGGACAGAGGTTAAAGACTCTGGCATTGGCATTTCCCCTGCCTCTCAACAAACCCTTTTCAATGCCTTTGAACAGGGTGACCATTCTACCTCAAAACCTTTTTCAGGAGCAGGTCTGGGACTGGCTATTTGTCAGAAATTATGCCGACTAATGAATGGAGAAATTCACCTGAACTCCACCCTGGGGCTGGGAAGCACCTTTTGGTTTACTTTTGAGGCCGAATTACCCGACGAAGACCAAATCCCGATCGTGAAGGAATCCAAACCAAAACTTATTCGGAACACTTTCAGCCCTAAAGAACAGCCCAAAATATTACTGGTAGATGACAACTTTATCAACCGAAAAGTAGCCGGAGAAATATTATCGAAAGCAGGCTGTGCGGTCACCACAGCGAACAGTGGAGAAGAGGCTATTAGCAAGGTGCAACAGATGCCCTTCGATTTGGTCTTCATGGACATCCAAATGCCGGGTAAAGACGGAATACAAACCACCAAGGAAATTAAAGCTTTGGGACTGGAATTTTGTCCGCCGATTGTTGCCATGACGGCTTATGCCATGTCAGACGATAAAAAAAGATTCCTGGAGGAAGGCCTGGATGATTATTTAGCTAAACCGATTAGAGCGCAAGAAATTATCAAAAAAGTCCAAGAGCACACCCACAGTTTAGCCCAAAAAGAAACTGTTGAAACAAAAAAGGAAACAAACAGCACCCCACTTATAAACAAAGCCATAGTGGATCAACTTTATGACATAGGCGGTTGTGATCTTATTGATGAAGTTTATCAAAATTTTGATTTAGAGTCCTCGGATCTTATCCAGGAAGCGAAAAATTTTGCATTAAAAAAAGATTACAAAAATATTTTACGTAATTTGCATACACTTAAAGGTAATGCCGCTACACTGGGAATTGAACAGCTTGCAGAAAAAGTAAAAGCTACGGAACAAGAATTAAAAATTGCACCGTATGACAATTTGGAAAACGATTTAGACAAAATCGGCAAGCTATTTGATATCTTTAAAACAGAATATAAGAATTTCTTAAAGACCTATAAACTAAGATAGAAATGGCCGATAAAAAGAAAGTTTTGATTGCCGAGGACAGCTCTGTTATTCAGACACTTACCAAAAAAATCCTTTTGATTCAAAACTATGACATCGATTCTGCCAAGAATGGTAAACAAGTAATGGACAAGGTGGCCAAGAAAAATTACGATGTCATTCTTATGGACATTAATATGCCACAAATGGATGGTATGCAATGTGCCAAAGCGATACGTGATCAGGGAAATGATGTGCCGATAGTGGCCATCACCGGAAATGCAAGAAACTATTCTATGGAAGACTTTAAAGCCGTAGGTATCAATGAATTTTTACCTAAACCACTGGATTTTGATGTGTTAGTGGAAACAGTAAAAAAATACACCTTGGTGAATTAATTAAACCATCTTCGGCAAAGGAGCGGTTACCTGAAAGGTGACCGCTTTTTTGTTTTAGAGCGTATTTAAACCCGAAATGTTCACCGCCAGGATTAAGCCTGAATTAATCAACGCTAAATTTAGAAGTTCTTGTTAAGTGATATATTTTCGACTTAATAAGATTGGATTTACTGATTTAATAATGGCCCAAATTTGGGCAGGCTTGATTTCTCCTCCTTCATCTACTTCGTTGTAAAAAACTTGAAATAAGGAAAACCCCTTCATTTTTCCCGCCTTGCAGCTAAACGGGAATTTAAGCAGAAATAAATCGGCTTTAAAATGCATAATTCTGCTTAAGCCCTCTTTTTTCTTCATCTTTTCCGATATTGTGGCCTTATTTGAAGGCCATGACGATAAAGTACACGAAAAATTTCCTAAGCAAACTAGAGGACATCTTCGCCGAATCTGATTATACCTTGCGCTATGAAAAGGGACAATTCAAGTCTGGCTGGTGCCTGCTGAATCAAAAAGGCGTAGTGGTGGTCAATAAATTTTACCCACTGGAAGGCCGCATCAGCTGCCTGATACAAATTTTGCAACAACTGCCCATTGGCCCCGAGCGCTTAAGTGAAAAATCTTTGGCCTTATACCAGCAAATTCAGGAGGCTGTAAACACGGAAGCTCAATAACATGAAAATCACTTTTTTAGGAACGGGAACTTCACAAGGTGTCCCGATTATCAATTGCGACTGCCCCGTTTGCAAATCCCTCGATTTCCGGGACAAAAGGCTGCGGTGTTCGGTGCATATTGAGGTTAATGGAAAAAGCATCGTTATCGATACCGGGCCGGATTTCCGCCAGCAGGTATTGCGAGAAAGCATTCATCAGCTGGACGCTATTCTGCTAACCCATGAACATAAAGACCATATTGCGGGCCTGGATGATGTCCGGGGATATAATTTTTCATTAAATAAAAATATTCCGATTTACGCCCGGCAGCGGGTGATAGACCGACTAAAAGTAGAATTCCCTTATGCCTTTGCCGAGGACTATGCCGGCCGACCACGCATTGACACCATTCCCATCAGTAATCAGGCTTTTCTTTTCGAGGACCTGGAAATCGTTCCCATTGATGGCATGCATGGGGGAATGCCTTGTTTTGGATTCCGAATTGAGAATTTTACCTATATTACCGATATGAATGAATTGCCGGAAAAGGAGTGGGACAAAATTGCCGGCAGTAAGGTCTTGGTCCTCAATGCCCTGCATCACAAAGACCACTACTCCCACTTCACTTTAAAAGAAGCATTGGATCTGGCCAAAAAACTATCGATCCCTAAAACCTATTTTGTACATATGAGCCATCACATGGGGCTGCATGGGCAGGTAGATAGTGGACTTCCCATGGGCATTCACCTGGCTTACGACGGCCTCAAAATTGAGATTTAAACAAAGACGCTTTGCATAATAATTATTTCTTCATCAACCGCCTGGCGCATCAGCTGGACGAAAAATTAAAAGGCTGGAAGCTGGGCAGCTGTTTCAGTCAGCAACGAGATGAGCTGATTATGGGCTTTTATTTGGAAAGAAAGGAGTTTTACTTCCGGGCAAATCTGGCACCGGACGTCTCCACGCTTTCTTTTCCGGAAGATTTTGCGCGTTCCAAAAAAAATACGGTCACGCTTTTTTCCGAAATTCTGGAGAAACAGATTCTGGAAATCAAATGCCTGCCCAACGAACGTTCCTTTATCATATTTTTTGAAGGAGGCTTCCAACTATTATTCAAGCTGCATGGCTCTCAGTCCAATATCCTCCTTTTTCAAAATGAGGAGCGGCGTGAACTTTTCAGAAACAACCTGTCCAAAGATCAGGATTTAGGCATTTCCGACCTGCAACGAGATATTGATCAAAGTTTCGAAGCCCTTGAAGCAGCGGAAGGGGATTACTTTAAGCTCTACCCTACCTTTGGAAAGCAGGTGAAAAATTTATTGGAGAAAGAAGGTTATCCGGGATTGGAGCGTGCAAAACAATGGAAATTGCTTAAGCTTATCATTGAACAGTTAAACAACGGCCCTATTTATGTTCGACAGGAGGAACAAAAAGTGAAGCTCACCCTTTTTGACACTGAAGTCGGTGAACTGATCTACGAAGGACATGATCCAATAGCAGCCATTAATGCCTATTACTATCAATTTTCCCGCACCCACTGGCTGGAAAAAGAAAGAGGGCGCAACCTAAAAAAACTCAAGCAAGACATTGATAAGGGCTATGCCTATATTACCAATAATGAAGAAAAGCTAGAGGGACTAAAAGGAGGCATCAGCTATCAGCATATTGGGGATATTTTAATGGCCAATCTGCATCAGGTACCCGAAAGAGCGACGGAAGTCAGCTTGTTTAACTTCTACACTAATAAGGACCTTAAGATAAAGCTCAAAAAAGACCTGAGCCCACAGCGTAATGCCGAGCAATATTATCGAAAAGCGAAGAATCAAAGACTGGAGATTGAAAATATTGAAGGAAACATGGCCGCAAAAATGGAAGAGCTGGAAAACCTGGAATTGGCAGTAGGGGAAATTCAGGATGCGGAATCTATTAAGGAAATCAGAAAAATTCTGAAAGACCACCAGCTGGAGAACAATGCCCAGAAGCAGAACAAAAAACAAGTCATTCTTCCCTACAACAGTTATGAGTGCATGGGCTTCGATGTTTGGGTGGGCAAAAACCCCAAGGCCAATGATAAGCTAATCGGCCAATACGCCTTTAAAGAGGATTTATGGCTGCACGCCAAAGATGTTCCGGGCTCTCACCTATTGATCAAGCATCAGGCGGGAAAGCCATTTCCAAAAGACGTGATCGAAAAAGTAGCCGGATGGGCCGCCTTTTTCTCCAAAAGAAAAACGGATAGCCTTTGCCCGGTATCCGTGACGCCAAGAAAGTATATCCGTAAAACAAAGGATCTGGAAGCCGGGAAAGTGATCATCGATCGCGAAGAGGTAGTACTCGTTCCTCCCCAAAAACCATAAGTGAATGTTTAAGCCGAATCACTACATACCTTAATGCACGTAGGTAGGCAAAGCATTAGAAATGGTAAGATTTTTCCTATTTCATTTTTTTCCAAGAAAGCAGACGAGGAGGAGAGCGCCAGATTACCCAAATTCCGGTTATTAATAATCAAGGAAAATAACCATAGTAGACTGACAGTAGGCTCTTGGGTTATATCAATGAATTTTACCTTGAATCATTCGGCATAAAAGCCCTCAAAAAAAAAAAGCGAATCTCCCACTGATCCGCTTTTTTTTGCTTCTAAAAGATCAGGTTTTCCTTCGCCTTAATCCGGTCTACTTCAAATATTTTAAAATAATGAACAATGGATAACTGCTCCAGCCCATTCTTCAGCCGTTCAAAATAATCTTTGTGCATTTCTCCCTGCACATATAATAGGAAGTCAAATTCCTTTAACTCCGGAATCAGATAATGAATTTCCCCCTTTGGACTTTTCACTGCACGATTTTCAATAAATCGATAATTACCGTAGGGTGCCTCATAGGTATAGAAGGAAATATCAATGGGTTCCCGTCCGAAAGGATGCACCGTACATTCCTTTTGCTTAGCAAAAGCGATACGCATCGCCTGATTGATATACCACACCATTTTGTATGCTCGCATGGGTGCTACAATACCCATCAACTGGAAGTCGTAATTATTCTCTACTAAAAGTCTGCGCTTTTTCAATGCTTCAAAAAAATTGATCGCTCCAAAGATTTCTTTCTCACAAAAGTAAATAATTTTTACGCAATCCCCCTTTTTTCACGAATTCATCATCTATTTTTAACCCCCTACTAATTGCTTTTGATATATATTTATTTTCCGTAAAGGAAACTCTCGAAGCTTTTCCCGAACAAGCGATACCCGTAATTAACTGACAAATAGCCATTTAAAGGTAAAAACAGGACACGCGAACCGTTTTATAGCGCATAATAGCCGAAAATATCTTTGTGATAAATCGTTTGACATTATTGGGCGAATTGTATTTCTTTGCACCGTAGTTAAACAACAAAACTTTTATAACAATGTCTGAAATCGCAGAGAAAGTAAAAGCGATCATCGTAGAGAAACTCGGTGTGGAAGAATCGGAAGTTACATTGGAAGCTAGCTTCACTAACGATCTAGGAGCTGACTCATTGGATACTGTAGAATTGATCATGGAATTCGAAAAAGAATTCAATGTTTCTATTCCAGATGATCAAGCTGAAAACATTTCTACTGTAGGTCAAGCGGTGTCTTACCTAGAGGAGAACAAGTAATAAGCATTTTTAAAGATTTTTATGTCTTCAAGAAAAGTTGTTGTCACGGGTTTAGGTGCGCTGACTCCCTTAGGAAATAACGTTCAGGATTTCTGGAACGGTCTTGCCGAGGGTGTCAGTGGCGCTGCACCCATCACGAAGTTCGACGCCTCAAAATTCAAAACGCAATTTGCGTGTGAGGTTAAAGGACTAAAGGTAGAGGATTTTATCCCTCGAAAGGATGCTCGTAAAATGGACCTCTTCGCTCAGTATGCCATGATCTCTACAGATGAGGCAGTGAACGATGCAAACCTAATTTCTGATAAGTTAGATTTGGATCGTGTAGGAGTAATTTGGGCATCCGGAATTGGAGGACTTCGTTCCTTCCAAGAGGAAGTCACATCTTTTGCACAAGGTGATGGCACGCCAAGATTCAATCCATTTTTTATTCCAAAAATGATCGCTGATATCGCAGCTGGTCATATCTCTATCAAATACGGTTTCCGCGGCCCTAACTTCTGTACAGTTTCGGCATGTGCATCAGCGACCAACGCTTTGTTGGATGCTTTCCACTATATCAAGAGTGGAATGTCTGATGTTATCATTGCCGGTGGTTCTGAAGCAGCCGTAACGGAAGCAGGTGTTGGTGGATTTGGAGCATTGAAAGCATTATCTACCAGAAACGATGATCCAGCTTCGGCTTCCCGCCCATTCGATCAAAATCGTGACGGTTTTGTATTGGGAGAAGGTGCCGGTGCGATCGTTTTAGAGGAATATGAGCACGCTAAAGCGCGCGGTGCAAAGATTTATTGTGAATTAACCGGTGGTGGCGCTACTGCAGATGCTCACCATATGACTGCCCCGCATCCGGAAGGAACCGGCGCAGCCAGAGTTATGGAAATGGCACTTCAGGTTTCTGGCTTAAAGCCGGAAGACATTGATTATGTCAACGTTCACGGTACTTCCACTCCATTAGGAGATGTTGCCGAGCTTAAAGCTATTGAGAAAACATTTGGAGAACACGCTTATGATTTGAACGTGAGCTCTACAAAATCTATGACCGGCCACTTATTGGGTGCTGCAGGGGCGATTGAAGCCATTGCTTCCATTAAGGCGATGGAAATGGGCGTCGTACCTCCGACCATCAATAATTCGGAATTAGATGAAAATATTGACAAGCGATTCAAACTTACGCTGAACAAAGCAGAGAAGCGTGAGATCAGAGCAGCATTGTCCAATACTTTTGGATTCGGTGGTCATAATTTCTCAGTAATTTTCAAAAAATTAGAGGATTAAGATTTCATTGTGATTCGAATTCTAAGAAGGATTTTTACATTAAGTGCTCGAATGAGCAAAAAAGATAAAAGGCTTATGTCTTCAATCGGTCAGATTGTAGGGCTTAAGCCTTTAAATCTTTACTTATACCGTTTGGTGACCCAGCACACCAGTGTCGCAAAGGAAAACAAGAACGGTTTAAAAGAATCCTACGAGCGCTTAGAATACCTTGGAGATGCCGTATTGGGCACCATTGTGGCGGAATTTCTATTCAAAAAATACCCCTTCAAGAATGAAGGATTTTTAACAGAGATTCGGTCAAGAATGGTCAACAGGGAAACCCTGAACCAAATTGCGGTAAAGATAGGCCTGAACAACCTGGTGGAATATAATCAGGGGAATAAACACGGTCTGGCTTTTAAATCCATATATGGAGATGCCCTGGAAGCATTGGTAGGAGCAGTATATTTAGATCATGGATATGCACGCTGCCACCGATTTGTGGTGAAGAAACTGTTGATCCCTCATTATGATTTAGAGAAGATCATTCAGGTGAACCCCAACCATAAAAGCCAGTTAATCGAGTGGGCACATCAACAAAAGAAAGAAGTACGATTCGAGGTGGAAGAAGTCAAGAACAATAAGCACTTCAAAGAATTTGTTGCCCAGGTATTCGTTGATGAGGAACCTTGCGGGCGGGGCACAGGACTTTCAAAGAAAAAAGCAGAACAATCTGCCGCAGAAAAGTCGCTGGAAAAGCTCGTTCAAAAATAAAAAGCGAATCGGTCACCGGTTCGCTTTTATTTTATCTATTGATTTATGCGGGTAAATACCATCTGACTAATATACGCTTCCTCTTCAAATTCCTCCGAAGCCTGCCAGACCAGCTCATTGGCCCCATCCCAGGTAAAGACCAGATCAGCCTGATTACCTCCGAATATTATCCGCACCGTCTCTCCATCACGAATCCATTTCTCAGCCACGGGCTGCCCGTCAATCACCAGCTGTTCCTTCCCTTCCAGCGTCATTTGGGAGAATACGCCTTCATTTTCTTCAATTAATGCTTCCAGTAGCTCGCCTTCAAACACCTGAGAAAAACCATCTGAAAAGATGGACACAGAAGTAAGCTCATAAGTGCCTTCAGCGGGATCGGTTGGAGAAGGATCTTCATCATCTTTACAGGCGTAAAGCAAGGGGATGATTAATAGTATTAGGTAAAATCTTTTCATGTCGATGGGTTTTACCTCTATTAACTTTCCATCGGCATCAGAAGATGAATTTATTTTACCTGAATAAATAAAAAGCCTCCCTGCTAGACAAGGAGGCTTTTTTTATGATCAATATGCGCTTAGGCATTCATCAAACTTTCAATTTCCTCAGCCTCAATAGGTATCTGTCGCATCAAGTCCAGATTACCACCCACTTTCACAACAAAATCATTCTCCAGGCGCACGCCCATATTTTCTTCCGGAATATAAATTCCCGGCTCAATGGTAAAGACCATATTTTCGGCAATTTCCCGATTGACCTTTCCATAATCATGCACATCTAAGCCCAAATGGTGGGAGGTTCCGTGCATGAAATACTTTTTGTAGGCTGGCCAGGCGGGATCCTGATTTTTGATATCGGTCTTATCAATCAAACCTAAGGCTAACAATTCCGACTCCATCATTTTCCCTACTTCTTTATGGTAAGCAGGAATGTTAGTGCCCGGCTGTAGGATTTCATTTGCCCCTTTAAATACGCGCAATACCGCATCATAAACCGCACGCTGACGGTCAGAAAATCTGCCATTTACCGGAATGGTACGGGTCATGTCCGAAGCATAATTCCCATACTCAGCACCAATATCCATCAATAACAAATCCCCGTCCTTACACTCGCGGTTATTTTCCAAATAATGCAAAACGCAGGCGTTAAAACCGGAAGCGATGATGGGTTCATAAGCGAAACCAGCGGAACGATTCTTTACAAATTCGTGGATCAGCTCGGCCTCCACCTCATATTCCATTACTCCCGGCTGCACAAAACGCAACAGACGTCGGAATCCTTTATTGGTAATTTCACAAGCATGAGCGATCAAATCAATTTCTTGCTGTGATTTCACCGCTCTGAGGTGATGCAACAAAGGCTGCGCACGCTCATATTGATGTAAAGGGTAACGCTCCTTGCAATCTTTAATAAAACGGGCATCACGGGTCTGCACCACGACCTCGGCTCTCCAATGCTCATTAGTATTCAGATAGACATGGTCTACCTCTGCCATCATCATCTGGAAAATGGTCTCGAAATCGTCCAACCACTTCACCTGTTGAATTCCGGAGGCTTTGGTCGCCTCTTCTTTCGTATATTTATGTCCTTCCCAAATGGCGATATGCTCATTCGTTTCTCTCAAGAAAAGGACTTCACGCCACTCTTCATTGATGGCATCCGGATACACCACCAGGATGGTTTGCTCCTGATCAATGCCCGACAAATAAAAAAGATCGGATTGTTGCTTAAACTTCATAGTGCCATCCGCCGAGGTAGGCATGATGTCCGCAGCATTAAAAACAGCCAGAGAGTTAGGCTTCATCATCTTCGCCAGACGCTTTCTGTTCGCCACAAATAACGAAGATTCGATAGTTTCGTATTTCATATTAAGTTTCCGGATTCAATAATTAATAAGCGCTTCAATTTACCAAAAAATTCAACGGTTAAATAATATTTGCTTAATTTGCCTTCCGGCCATAAAAAAGAGCCCACTTTTCAGCATGCGACTTTTTTCTTTTTTTCTTTTTCTATTATTTACAATTCCTTGTCAGGCTCAGGAACTCAAATACTGGGTCTTTTTTCAGGATAAAAACTTCTCCTTTCAAGACTCCACCTCCTACCTGGACCACCCCCTTTCTGAGCAGTATTTACAGGCGCTAAAAAAATGGGAAGTACAGGAAATTTGTCGATCCAAGTGGCTCAATGGTATTACCGCAATTTTGGATTCCAGTCAAATCTCTTCCTTGCAGCAAGAGGACTTTATCAAAGAAATTGTGCCGGTCAGCCCCGGAATAGTCATCGCCTCCGGTGAGCGGAATCTAGCCCGGGAAAAGGCTCAATATGCCTTTAATCAAATGGAAGGACAAGCTTTTACCGATAAAGGTTTGGATGGACGGGGCGTAAAGATAGGCCTGATTGATGCCGGCTATATTGACGCCAATGTTAAGCCCAGCCTGAAACATGTATTTGACAACAATCAGGTCATAATGGGTCGGGACTTTATCAATAAATGGAAAAAAGACTTGTACCAATCCCCTGAAACCTTCCAGGACTGGCACGGCACGGAGGTTTTTGAATGCACCGCAGGCATTTTTGAAAAAGGAAGTCAGCCAAAAGGTTTTGCGCCCGGAGCTGATTATTATCTGGCGCGTACCGACCATGGAGACCGGGAATTCCGGGGAGAGGAAGATTACTGGATTGCCGCATTGGAATGGATGGATAGTCTGGGAGTGAAACTGGTTAACTCCTCCTTAGGCTATGCCAGAGGCTACGACCGGGCGGAGGAAAATTATCGCCCCAGCGATATGGATGGAAAAACGACCATT
The DNA here is from genome assembly GCF_036244895.1 of Persicobacter diffluens. NCBI lineage: Bacteria > Pseudomonadati > Bacteroidota > Cytophagia > Cytophagales > Persicobacteraceae > Persicobacter > Persicobacter diffluens. Next base: position 1,073,745 of record NZ_BQKE01000001.1, on the reverse strand, counting down.
ATTTCTCGGGCGGCCGAAATTGCGGCGAATCAAAAAGGGATGTTTTTGGTTATTTCGGCCGGAAATGAGGGGAATGAATTAGACTGGAGAGTAGTCTCTGCCCCGGCAGATGCCCGTAGTGTTTTTAGCGTAGGCGCCAGTCATTATAACCTTCCCCGCAAATATGAATATTCTGCTCAGGGACCAAAAATACTGCCCTATATCAAGCCTGACGTTGTTTGTTATGCCTCCTCGGGCACTTCCTTTTCAGCTCCAATTATCACCGGACTAGTCGCCTGCATCATGCAGTATCAACCGGATTTGAGTCATGAGGAGATCAAAAACATCATAAAAGCTTCGGCCAATCTGTACAAGGCCCCTAATAACTATGTAGGGGTTGGCATTCCCAATTGCCGAAGAATTTTAGCATTATGTCAGGGAGAGCAGGCTGAATTTCCTTTTGAATCACTGGGAGCCAATGGAGATTTGGCTAAGGTCCCCACTATTGCGGAGGAAGTGTTGATTTTTCATAAATCAGATGATCGGATAGTAGAACAGCAAGTGATAAAAAAAGGTAAGAAGAAAGGCATTTCGCTCAAGAGGCCCAAAGGCATCAAAAGGAGCACCATTGTTACTAAAGAAAAAGTTATTGAATTAATTTGGCTTTCCTACCAGTGAATCATGGCCTGAAGTCGCCATTGCCATCGGTTTAACCCCAATTGCTCCTCCACCTTTTCCAAAGGATAGTGTTCCCACACCTGATGTAACCAAAAAGTAAAATTAGGATGGGGCACCCACTGTACCATGCCAACAGTTCTGAATCCGCTCCGGTAAAATACCGGACTTGAAAACTGAAACCTTACATTTTGCTCATACACATACTGGCGGCTATTCCAATCTTCAATATCAAAAATTGCCAGGCGACCAAAAAACCGCCATTTCTCCAAGCGATACTTAACATCCTGCACCCATAAAATGCCCCATTCCTGACCAGCATTAGAGCAATGCAGCCTGCTTTGAGTAGACCACTTTTCATTCCAGCTTGCATTATGGATCACGGCCATATTCAACTTTTTCACTTCCTGCAACGACAAATATCGCACATCCTCCTCCCTTAAATCCTGTGCTTTGGATTCCATTTTAAACCTAAAACTCCATTGTTGCTGCCGATTGGGTCGATAGCTTAGTCCCGCCAAATGCTCATAACCCTTAAAGCTTTTTGAAATGCGGTATTGCCCCGCACGAATAAAAAACTGATCAAAGTAAAAATCTAACCGCCACTTATCCGTAAGGTAAAGCCGATTAGCCCAATACAGCCCTTGCTCGCCCCTTCTGGCACCTGTCTCTGAAAAGCCCTGCCCTGTTCCTTCTTGATAGGAGGAACCATAATGCCGATAATAAAGTCCTGTTCTATACCTTTTACTCAGGGCGGCCATCCACAGGGCGTTCAGCCCAAGCCCATCTAAGCTATTCATGGAAGAAGCGATGGCCATTCGGTGAATTCCCCTGGTATAATCCGCATAGCCCCCAAAAACCACCTGATGCCCTCCTACCATCCTTCCGCTTTCCCGCAGCTGATAGGGCAGCTTCCACAAACCATTGGCTCCGGCATACAAACCATTTTCTTTATTCGCATAGGTGTATAGTATACCGGCATTGCGATCAAGCACATTATGCCGCCACAGCAATTCTGCCTCATTACGATGATATCCGCTTGCATAGGCCGTAGAGATTTGGCCATTCTCCAGTCGAAAGTCCTGATATCGTTGAGAGTAAAAAGCCTTCCACTGATGTGGGCCCTTCCGCTGTGACAGGGCAAACCCTCGAAAAAACTGAGCAGAAAAACTGCCCGAAATAGCCTTCAACCTAGTATTCATTCGGTTGAAGGCCAATAAAGGATCTGTCCCCTTGCCTGAGAAAAATCCCTGATGGTAAACCAGCCCCAGACCAGCTTGCAATTGAAAATCCCCTACAATCAGTTGCCCTGAACCCCATGCATACTTCAAATAACCACTGTAAAAATCGGCCCCATACTGATTACTCCGGGGATTAAATACCCAGGCCTCCCCAGCTTGTAATCGAGCGTTAAATCCCATTTGGACCCGACCACGACTTTCTCTAAACCTCAAATTACGCCAGGCATTGGTTCCCAAATAATCTTCCTGTTGAGCAGATGGCCATAAAAACGCCCGATGAAAGCCCAACAACAGGTACTGTTGCCTTCTCCCTTTGGGCTTCGATTTTTTACGAAAACTAAAATCCAAAAAAGGGGCCGTGAGCTTCGCAAGGGATTGGTCCCAGCCTTGTAGATATTGAAGTTCATAAGGTTCAAAAACCGGTGAAAAATGTTCCAGATAATTCGCCAAGGCCCTTTGCTGAAAATCATCTAACCAAAACAATCCTGATAAATCTACCGGCTGCTGATTCACCATCAAGGGCTCATGAAGTAAAGCCTCCAAGTCCATTTCCAATCGGTCCACATCCATGGCTTGAACCTCCTGCTGTTGCAAATGATTCAAAACGGCAGCGATGGGACCCAACTGCGCTCGGGACCAATGGCTGATAATGCAAAAACCGATGATAAACCAATACCTCATTGCCCGAAGAAATAATGCAGGTTTAACTGATGGCTAAAACCCAGAGGGTATTGCAAGGCACCCAAATATTGTAAAGCAAAAGCTGCCTTTTCCCAGCCGAATCCAAAACATTGGGATAAGTGCATCAGCTCTACTTCTCCCACTACATAAAATTTGGGCTTAAAAAAATATTGAAAGGAGGTGGTGAGCAGAGATCCCGTAAAATAGTCCTGCTGCCACTGCAAATAAACCCTCAAATCCGAGGAAAGCTCATATTGTATACCTAATCTGCTTTTTAAAGCTGCCGGCAATGCGACAACTTCAGCTGGTGATGGTTTTTGGATTTCCTGAACATCAAATCCAATAATCAGTTCGGTTATCGGTTGCCATTGCATCCCTAAATCCACTGCAAACTGCCTGCCCTCAATTTTGTAAGCGCTTTGGACATAAGTATAGGCAAATCGTAATCCGAGCTTAAACTGCCCCAAATGGTGAGCCCAAGCCAAGGATGCCCCTCGCTCAGACAGCAGTTGATCTCCAAAATAGGAATAGGCAAATTGGGTATTTCCAAAGCGGGAAGGCATGCCCAGGAGAATCCCTGTTCGGGGTAAATTAAACTTACCGTAAAATAGCTGATGCTGAAGTAATAAATGAAAATGATCTGGCCTGGAAGTAGCGGAGGCCGGATTAGCATCAATAGTCCTCATCTCAGGATCCGATACCTGATTAAATAAAGTCCCCTGACCCATGGAGGGGGTCAGCGACAAGCCAAGGAGGAAAAAAAGCAGGGTGGGAAAAAAATGAGTCATAGGCAGGTAGACCTATGACTCATTTAGGTATTTTATGTTCAGCGCAATGTCTTAATGCGCAATCGCTCCTTGTGTATATTCGAAGTAATTCCCGATTTTTGAGAGGTAATTCTCTAATTTTTCAGGACTTTCTGACGTCCAGTCAATGATATCTATCGCTTCAGGCTCCGTCATCGCCAGACGATCTTTCGCATGACGAAGATTAAGACCCTCAACCCAAACTGTCCGAACCTCACGTTCCACTTTGAAAGAGAGGTAAAACTTATGTAATCTCCTGTGATGCATAATTTACTAAAATTAGACTTAATGTAATAATTGGCTAATTTGTAAGCATGAATTCGATCGCTTCTTGATTCCAACCAAGTGGTAGCTCAATAATACGAAGATTTTAAAGACTAAATTTGATTAAGTAAGAAATGAACCTCATTTACAATGCTTTACGATACTTTCTACTATTTTTTACGCTATTTTGTTTTGAAGCACATTCACAAAATAACATCGAAAATACTCCCTCTACAGGAGAAGGAAAGCGGAACGATAATGGACAAAAGGAGGGTGAATGGCGGTATAAGTTCCCAAATGGTCAGCTTAGTGCAATTGAAAATTATAAAGATGGTCAGCTAGATGGTAGTCTGATCACCTATTACCCCAATGGGCAGGTAGCAGGAAGAGAAATATGGAAAAATGGCTTATTAGAGGGAGAAAGCGTCTATTATTATGAAAATGGAAAGCTTGAAAAGCAAGGGAAATACCAAGGTGGATTTTATGAAGGAAAATGGATTTTTTATCACAATAATAATTCTATAAAACGGGAAGGGAATTATACTTTTGGAATACCGGAAGGCTTATGGATTTTCTATTCCGAGAAAGGAAAAAAAATTGAAAAAGGGGAATTTTTGGAAGGAAAACGTGAAGGAGAGTGGATTTATTACAAACGTAATGGAAAGCCAGAATTTGTCGGTTTTTATCATATAGATCAAGATACCGCTTGGTACTCTATTGATAAAAAGGGCCGTAGGCGGCGCATGGAGGAAAAGGAATAAGATCTTGTTAGAATTTTGGCATTGAACGCAAAATATTTCACGAATTAGGAATTATCTAAAGAACCTTACGCCCCAAAAAAAAGGGAATCCCCCCAAAGCGGAGAGATTCCTTTTATGTTGACGAACCAATTTGGCCTAAATTAAGCCTTTTTTGATTTCTTTTTCTTTTTCTTCTTACCTGCAGGCTTCACTTCTTTGGGTGTTTTCACCAAAGTCATTTCCTCTACCAGGTGGCCGGCGCCTGCAAATTTATCGATGATAAACAAAGTATACCGTACATCTACAGAAATTGTGCGTTGTACGTTAGGTTCAAAGGCGATATCGCCACTCATCGCTTCCCAGTTGCCATCAAAAGCAGTACCGATTAGCTCTCCTTTGCCATTGATTACCGGAGAACCTGAGTTACCCCCTGTAATATCATTATTGGACAAGAAACAAGTCACCAATTCTCCTTTTTCATTGGCATACTGCCCGTAATCTTTTGCTTCCCAAAGCGCCTTCAGCTTCGCAGGAACCACAAACTCCGGATTTGTTGGATCTTCCTTTTCCATTACCCCATCCAAGGTGGTATAAAGGTCATAATGCACCGCATCTGCCGGATCATAGCTTAATGCCTGTCCATAGGTCACACGCATCGTAGAGTTGGCGTCAGGATAGAATGCACGCTCTGGCAACATTTCCATCATTCCTTTCAAATACATGCGCTCACTACGGTTAATAGCAGCTGCTGCCTCTCCTACCAAAGCACGAACTTTTCCACTATTGGCCATGAAAGCATCTGCTACCAACATCCCCGGATCGTTTTCCAACACTTCCGCTTTTGGATCTGCCAGAAATGCTTCTAAACGCTCCTGATTTACAAAAACAGACTTTTCAAAAATATAATTCACCAATGCGTCGAAATCAGCGGAAGTCTTTTCACCTTCTTCGGTCAATGCCACATTATTGGCTGCTTCAAATACCTTTGGACGGTAAGCAGAATCCACTTCATTATAGTACATTTCAATCAATGCACGGAATACTTTTTGATCCACCGCCGGGCTATAATCTTTGAAGTGCTCCTTCACCGGCTCCTCCATAGATTTGCTGAAATCCACCAAGGCTTCTGATTTTTCTTCCTCGCCCATCATGCCTTTCATCGCCTCAAAGTTGCGGGTGAAGTAGATAAACTCGGTCAGGTAAGGCACAAAGATAGAATACTGTACCGGCGCAGAATAATCCGTCATGGTGGCAAAGCCACTTTCCAAATCATTCAAAGTCGCACCGAATTCTTCTTTTCGGTTACTGTCCGCGGCAACCCAATTGGCAAAATCACCTTCCTCTTTTTGTTTTTTCTCATAAACATGAAGACGCTTCAAGCCTTTGGTCTGCCCAATCAAGTATTTCCAGTAGTTTGCGGTAGAAGCATATTTAGAAGCATACTGAATACGGATTTTATCATCAGCATTCATATCTTTTTTCAACAACTCCAATTTGGTTTGCATCAATTTGATACGCAAAGCGTAGGACACATCCAGGGCTTCTTTCACGCCATAAGAAGACAAATAACGCTTCGTGCTGCCCGGGAATCCCATAATCATAGCAAAATCACCTTCCTGAACACCGTCCATAGAAACCGGCAAATAATGCTTAGGTTGGAATGGCACATTCTCTTCTGCATAAGGCGCTGGCTTACCATCCGGTGACATATAGATACGGAATAAAGAGAAATCACCCGTATGACGAGGCCACATCCAGTTATCGGTATCCCCACCATATTTACCGATAGAAGATGGAGGAGTCCCCACTAAACGCACATCGCGGTAAGTTTCGTAAACAAACATATAGTAGGCATTGCCTTTGAACAATGGCTTCACTTCCGCCGTGTATTCATTGCCCTCTTCCGCCGCTTTAGAAATTTCTTTCATCGCTTTGCCAATGGCCTGGCTACGCTCTTCATCCGTCATTTCAGCCGTTGCAGCCCCTTTCACCTGCTCTGTCACATCTTCCATGCGTACCAAAAAGCGAACGAATAATTTGGGGTTAGGCAATTCTTCTGATTTGTTCATGGCCCAGAAGCCATCCGTCAGGTAATCATGCTCTACCGTGGAGTGATCCTGTATGGCACCGTATCCACAGTGGTGGTTGGTCAATAACAATCCTTCCTTGGAAATGACCTCACCGGTACAGAACCCACCAAAAGATACGATGGCATCTTTCAAACTGGCCTGGTTCACGCTATAAATTTCTTCAGGAGTCAACTTCAAGCCTTCCTTCTGCATATCCTCATAATTAAGGCGCTTGATTAGCATAGGCAGCCACATCCCTTCATCTGCCAAAGCAGGGAAGCTCATTGCGACCATCAATACGGCAACTAGTATCCGTTTCATCGTTATATATTTTGGTTTATGTATGAATTTTACATGAATTTACTTCAAAGAAATCAATTATTCTTCAAATCAGGAAAGTGCTCTTTACCAGTGGTGAAATTTTGTTAATAATGGTTTAAATGGCCGATAAAAAGGCAAAGCCAAAATTAGTTTGCTGCATGGAGTTATAGGAAACTTCCAGACGAAAGACAAAGTCATAGGCGGCCACCATATCCAGCCCAAGGCCGAAAGAGTAAATAATCTCATCAGTCAAGCTACTATTCTGCTGATACTGAGGATAATTCTTCACATATCCATAATCGCCAAAAAATTTCAGATAAAAGGCATATGGCAAACCGTTAAACTGACTCATCTGGGTGATGGGGTAAAAATCATACGTACCTGCCAATAACCGTTTCTTAAAATCCCATTTGTTTAGAAAATAGTGCTGCCCCTCAATCACATTGAGCTCATAGCCCCGAATATCATAGGGACGAAAACCCAGGCCATTTAAATGAGTATAGGGCTGATTCTCCGCGGGAAAAGACAGACTTGCTGCCGCTAAAGTGGAGATATAGAACTGTTTGGGTAATTTCCAGTATTTGGAATACCTTCCCAGGAATTCCCACTGATCCACATCCCCGAAAATGCCCAATCCGTTTTTCTGCACATTAAAATAGAAAAAGTCTCCTTCGGTGGCATAATTTTGAAAATCACGATGATCCACCCGCAGGGTATAGTATAAACCAAACACCCTTTGATCCTTCCGATCATTGGCAAAATAGTGCGGATTCTCCTGCAAAATGGTATCTGCCGCCCATCGGTGGTTATAATTTACGCCCATTTCATGGCGAACATAAAAACCATTTCGCACCGTAAACATCCAGTCTACCTCATACCATTCCTGAATGGGGGTTTGTGCATCCAGAAATACCCGTTTATGGTCTTCTGTTTTAACCGGTAAATTTTGATTCAGACGGTAGTTGAACTTTAATTTAGTCCCCAGATTCTGCTTTTCATTCAAATAAGGAATCTTATAATAAATGCCGAACCTACGGGTATAGCCCAATTGTGCCACCATTCCCAATTCCTCTCCCCGACCTCTGATATTTTCCTGCCGAAACTGAATACCATAGTTCAACCGACTGACATCAGCACCATGGTTTTCTACCCAGTCATTTAAGTTTCGGTCCGCCAATGAAAATACCGGCAATGGCCAGGTATACCAACGTTCTTTCACCCTCACCACTACATTTACTGAGGAGGCATTTCCCTCCAGCACCTCCACTTTGGTGGTGATGAAAAGAGAGGTATTCATCAATTTGTCTTCATTTTGCTTCAGGTTGTTTATCAGCCATTGATAATTGACCTCCTGCCCTTCCGCAAAATCCAATTCCCTTAAAATGATTTCTGCCTGCGTTTTGCGATTCCCCAAAATCAGTATGCGGCCCACCCGCACCACTTTATCCTCCTGCGCAAGCACGATCAGAGGAAGCCCGGTAAAGCATAAAATGAAAAAGAATAACCTACTTTTCAAGAGTTAATGTTTTGCGTACAAAAAAGCGGACTGATGAAATTCACCAGTCCGCAATATCATAAAATCGGAGCGATTATTCTCCTGGTAACCTCAATCCTTTTTTCTTATTGGCCAAGAGCCAAATCGCTAATCCCATCAAAATAAAGGGCACTGACAACCACTGTCCCATATTCAAAGGCAGCGTATCCTCAAATGGCACCTGATTCTCTTTGAAAAATTCGTAAATGAATCGCAGGGAAAACAAAATGGTAAGGAAAATACCCAAAATCTGCCCGTTGGGGATATTGACATTGCGCTTCTTCCAATAGAAGAATAGGCCAAAGAATAGTAATAAGGAAGAAATTCCCTCATATTCCTGACCGGCATGGCGTGGAATACCCAATACCTTCACATCAGCAGTCCAAAGGCCTCCTTCTTGTTTCAGTCGGTATTGCATTGGTGCTGCAGGATCCTGATACATGTGCTCCGCTACATAATCGTATTTGGTCAGCATGTACTTGAGGTCTTTTTCCGTAAACTTACGCACCGCCTGCTCATCCAGCCCTTTGGCAAAGGTAATATGCATATCGACCGGCACTTTATCCTGAGGTGCTGCCGCCATTTCCTCCGAACTTCCTTTAGAAAAGCTCACCTCCTCTATGCCCTGATATCTCTCCAAAGCACGCTGTGGATCATGAGCAAATACGACACCCTGCTGGGAATCTGTGGGCAAACCAATGATTTCAGAGTTCATCAAATTACCTGTGCGAATACAAAAGGCCCCGATTCCTACTACTAAAGCGATGCGGTCAATCACCCAGAAAAATGGCTGATCCTTTCGCTTGCGGGCATAGATCCAGATAGCTACCAAAATACCGATCGTAGCCCCGTGAGAAGCCAGTCCACCTTCCCAGATCATGAATATTTTCCAGGGCTGTGGCAGATAATTTTGCGGCTCATAGAAAAGCACATGTCCCAGGCGGGCACCGATAATGGTTCCTAAAACGGCATGTACGGTCAGGGATTCAATATCTTTAAGCGGACGTTTCTCCATCTTAAAAATGTAAATCATTACCTGCTGCATTACCACAAAGCCTAAAGCAAATAATAATCCGTACCAGCGAATATGCCCTAAAACCGGCACATCAGATAATCCTGGAAAAATTTCCGGTGAGGGATACCATAAGATGTAGCCCATCAAATTTGATAACATATAAAAAAGCGTTAAGTATTATTCAAAAATAATAATCGTAAAAGACTTCGATTCGGTAAAAGTAAAAAACAATGGCAACTATTCCACTTTAAGCCGAATTATTCATGCTTCAATCCTTACTTAGCTGCAAGTCGGAAAAAATGAAGAGATCGTCTTTTAATACAAGTTTTTTCCAAAGAAGCAGAGGAATCAGGAGCAAACAAACTTGCCCCCATCCGGCCTACTACAAAATCAGGAAATCACCAAAAAACACTGATATTTAGGGCTTTTGCGCGATCCCCTAATTCTAGCGGAGAATAATTTGCCTTAAGGTAAATTTTCCAACGCTTTAAGCTCCTGTTGGAAACTTCCTGAGATAATGGGAAATCTGCACCAGGTACGCGAGTCTACATTAAAATCATCCAAATGAAAGGAGGGAGCAATCCGCTCTCTTTTCCACTGATTACGAGACCATAAACGAAAGAATTTAGTAATATGCAGCTTCAGCAAATCTGCCGGCTCCAATGCTTCTTCAGATAATTCCTGATATACCTGCTGTGGCGATTTTCGTTCTTTAATCGCCAAGCGTTCAATGGCTTGTATCACGAAGTAAGGCATCAGATCATCCTCATCAGTCTGCACCCTTTCCAGCGGACGTAATTCCGCAGAAGGATTCAGGTTATTGACATGGTTCAGGGATTGGTAACCCAATGTATCCTCCGCCCATTGCAACCAGTTCAACACGAAATACTTGTCCACGCCGGCAATCGGTGCAATGGAACCGGAGGTATCTCCATCCATAGTCGCATAGCCCACATCTCCTTCGGAGCGATTGGAAGTGGTCAAAAGCAATCCACCGGTCACGTTAGTAAGCATCCAGATGATAGGAGCTCGTGATCTGGCCTGAATATTCTGCAGCGCAATGTCGTCCTGCTCCCAGCTTAACTTTCTCCCCAAAGCTTTCTCCACCTTATCAGTATAGGAGTTCACCTCCTCATCAATCAACCAATGATGAAAGTTGGCGCCAATTTCTTCGGCCAGTGCCTTGGCAGAATTGAAGGTATCATCAGAACTGTTGACCGTACCCTGATAAGCCGTCACCAACACCTCTTTGCCTAAGGCTGTGCGTAAATCGTCTCCCTTTAACTGAGATAATACCGGGAATAAATCTTCCCGATGGATTTTTTCTAAAAAGCGCTTCAGCCCTAACTCCCGCAAACCTCTTTGTACTAATTCTCCTACCAAAACCGCACAGGTAGAAGAGTCCGCTCCTCCACTCAGAGATAGGACGAAACATTTGCTCCATGTTTTGCGCAAATAATCGAACATCGCCAAGGAGGACGCTTTGATGAATTCTGTATTCTTATCCTTAGGATCCGGATTTAATTCCGGCTGCTCGGACTCCCCGTCAAAATTCACTTTGGCGGTAATTAAATCCACATTTTTAAAAGACATGCGGGAAGAACGCTGCAATAATTTCCCCTGCTGGGCAATGAAAATATCCCCATCATAAATCATTCGACCGGCTTCATTCCCTAAAAGGTTAGCATAAATATAAGTGAAACCATACTGCTTGGAAGCCGGCACAATGAGATCTTCCCGAATCAAACTCTTCCCAAAGGCAAAATGACTAGCGGAAGGGTTCAATACGACATCCAATTCCCAACCACGCTCAAAATAGTGCTTCGCCGGACGGTCCTCCACCCAGGCATCTTCGCAGATTTCGAAGCCCACTTTCAGGCCTTGTACCTCGAAGAAATCATCCCCGAAATGATAGTGCCTGCCATTCCATTCAATGGAAGATTGCTTGCCTTCCGGCCAGGCGGTAAACCAACGAGGCTCATAATGCACTCCCTCATTGGCCAGATGCTGCTTGGCATAAAAGCCCACCACTTCTTGCTCATTAATCAGTGCCGCCACATTATAAAGCTTCCCCTTTTTCCACATGGGTAAACCAACACAAACAGCAATACCCTCCGTTTCTGCTGCAATTTCCGGCAAAAAGGACAATGCCTTATCGGCCAGCCAATCGCTCAAAAACCAATCTTCACATCCATAACCTGTGATACAAAGCTCCGGCAAACACAATATTTTCACATTGGCATCCTTAGCTTCCCGAATCGCGCGCTTAATGTTGGCAACATTTTCCTCCCATTGCATTGGAGTCTGATTTAATGCTGCACCAGCAACTATCATTTCTCTCATATTACAAAGTAAACGGACTATTAGGAAAGAGAAAACTTTTCGCTCATGAAATAAAACCACAGGCTGTTACACGCAACAAGTCCTCCAATAGCCAAATGATGCATCAACCGGCTCCACCTAGCCCACCAACAAGCTCATTAATAAACCATTCCAGCCACCCTCACTGCTATTTTAACCCGAATTATTCACCGCTAAAAGTAGAGAATCGGATTAAGTGGTTTATTTTCAACCTTATAAACTAACCCGAATTATTCACCGCCAGATTCAGGAACTTGCTTTAATTAGCTAATTATCAATGTAGTACATTCGTGTCGACTGATTTTTTAATAGCCCAAATTGGGGCTAGCTGGCTGTCTCCTCCTTCATCTGCTTCGTTCGAAAAAGCTTGAAATAGGAAAAATTTCTTCCTTTTTTTCCGCCTAACCACAAAACGAAGATTTTAGGATGAATAATCCGGCTTAAGCATGGGGCATTCAGCCTAAAGATCAATCCACAAGCTGATAATAATCAAATAATTAAGCATGAACGACTCTTATATTTAAAAAAACACCTTTGAAAAATGAAAGCAAAGTCAATTCAACTTTTTAACCGGCTATACTCCTTACTCATTGGCTTACTCGGCTTCAGTATAATGGGATGTGAAAGCAGTACGGTCGCCGAATACGGGACCCCTACTGCCGACTTTAAGTTTAGCGGTAAAATCACTGATGCAGCAACTGGCGAAAGCGTCTCCGGCATTAAGGTAAGCACTAACAATGGTTATGTTTATGTGGAAAATGAGGATAATGGCGATTATGTCATGAATTACCGGGATCTCCCCGCCACGGAAGTATTGCTTCGCTTTGAAGAATTTAACCCCAAGCAAACAGGCCAGTACCAAAAGCTGGACACGCTGATTTCCCTAACCGATGAAGAGTTTAAGAACGGAGATGGAAACTGGTATTTGGGGAAAATAGAGAAAGAAATCAATATTCCGCTTAAGAAAAAGGAGGAAGCTGCTGAATGACCGTCCGCTCACTAGGATTTCGAAAAAAACTGGCATTAAAGGTTTTCCAAAAAATGAAACAAAATGCCAGTCAGATTCACACCCTCAATTACCTGTTTTGGGAATGCACCCTCCGCTGCAATCTGGCCTGTATTCACTGTGGAAGTGATTGTACTAAAAATAGCAAACAGGCAGACATGCCCTCGGCGGATTTCTTTCGGGCTCTGGATCAATTAAAAGGCACCATTAATGCTCACAAAACCATGATTGTGCTTACCGGCGGAGAAGCCCTCATGCGAAAAGACCTGCCTGAAATCGGAAAACAACTTTACCAAAGAGAATTTCCATGGGGAATAGTAACCAATGGCGCACTATTGACTCAAAAAAAACTGGAAAGCCTTCTGAATTCAGGTCTTCGGGCAGTAACCATAAGTCTGGATGGGCTGGAACAGGGACACAACTGGCTGAGGGGCTCCTCCAAAAGCTTTGAAAAGGCGGTGAAGGCCATTGAAATACTGGCCAAAACCGAAGACCTTCTTTATGATGTGGCAACCTGTGTGCACCAAAACAATGTCCATCAGCTGGAAGAACTCAAAGACCTCTTAGTAGCCAAGGGGGTCAAAAAATGGCGAATTTTCACTATTTATCCCATCGGCAGAGCTAAAGACAATGAAGCCTTGCAGCTCTCTCCGGTTCAGTTCAAAGCCTTATTCGATCAGATTGTCCGCTTCAGAGAAGAGGGCCGTATTCAGGTGGAATATGGCTGCGAGGGATTTTTGGGAAGCTATGAGGGGAAAGTACGCGACCAATTCTTTAACTGTAAGGCCGGGGTCAATATTGCCTCCATTCTGGTGGACGGGAGCATTGCTGCCTGCCCGAATCTCAGAGGAAATTTTATTCAGGGCAATATCTATCAGGACAATTTAAAAGAGGTTTGGGAAAATCGCTATCAGGTATTCAGAGACCGAAGCTGGACGAAAAAGGGCATTTGCTCAGATTGTGAATTTCACCGCTATTGCCAGGGAAATGGCATGCACCTGCGCGATGAACAGAGCGGGGAATTATCGATTTGCCACCTGCAAAAAATACAGGAAGGCGAGAGTGCCAAATCATAAAAAAAAGCCCACCCAAAAGGGGCAGGCTCTTGTCAATATTTTTCGCATTAAACCAATAGACTTAATGCTCAACGACTAAAAAAGAGGAATAGGCATTTTTAATTTTTTCCTGCAATGGCGCAGTCGCCGGTAATAATGGCAAACGCACATGGTTTTCACAAATATGCATTTCCTTCAATAATTGCTTCACCCCAACAGGATTGGCTTCCGCATACATCAAAGGGTTAATTTCGGCAATCTGATGGACTGCTTTTCCTGCTTCCTGCATATCATTCGCCAGGGCAGGTTTCACAATAGCCTGCATAGCTTCCGGCAAGGCATTCGCCAAAACAGAGATCACCCCTTTACAACCAACAGAAATCAGCGGCAAAGTCAATAAGTCATCACCTGAGATTAATAAGAAATCTGCAGGAGCCTTACGGGCAATTTCGATAGCATCCCCAATATCACCAGTAGCTTCTTTGGTCCCGATAATATTCGGATGAGCAGCAAGACGCAAGGTAGTCTTCACCTTGATTTTAGAGGCAGTTCTCCCCGGAACATTATATAAAATCACCGGTACCGGAGAAGCATCTGCCACCATTTTATAATGCTGGTAAATTCCCTCCTGAGTAGGTTTATTATAAGCCGGGCTCACACTCAAAATGGCATCAACTCCCTCCAAATCCATTTCCTGAAGTTGCTCCAAAACCACATGGGTATTATTTCCTCCTATACCTAATACAATAGGTAAATTCTTAGGATTATTCGCCTTAATAAAAGCCAATACCTCGTGCTTCTCTTTTTGAGTAAGTGTCACAGACTCACCGGTAGTTCCCTGAACCACCCAATAATCCACACCTCCTTTTGCCGTATGATCTAACAATCGGCCTAGTGCTTCGAAATCTACATTGCCTTGGGCATCAAATGGCGTTACTAAAGCAACACCCGTACCACTAAAATCCCTCATCATCTTTAATTAATGTATGGCTTTCAAATACTGATGAAAAAGCGCGCACATTTGCCTCGGCTTTTCATCATCCCGGAGCACAAACATCAACTCGTATAGTTTGGCCTCTTCTTCAAAATATCGGCCTACCCTCATCACCGCTTTGGATTTCGCCATCACAAATTTAGTAACAGCATCCTTTTCCAGGTCACAATGAATCAGCAGATCATATTTTTTCTTGAGAAAATCTCTTAAAGCATCGGACTTCACCTCTCCTGTAAAGCTGAACTCATCGCCATAAAAAGATGCTATCTTTACGGCATGTTCCTCTTTACGCTTGGGAATGTAGGTGATCAATTCCACCGTTTTACCTTCCCTTTGAAGCTGATCGCAGAATTTTTGGATTTCACCATCTTTACTTTCACTTGTCTGTGTGTAAAATATGGCAACGAATTCCGCATTTTCGAAATTCATCCCTCCACGATCTACCTTACTTTTTGAAATTAAGTTTTTGGTTTTCTGATTTATAAATTTCTCCTTTAAACCAAGCATAGTTTAATTTTCCAACATTTCCTGTAATTGATCCTCCGACAAAATGGAAATCCCCATTTCTCTTGCCTTTTTCGTTTTAGAGGTCTCTTTTTCAGCATTGGACACAAGATAATCTAATTTTTTGGAAAAAGAGGACATTACTTTGCCTCCATTCGCCTTAATCAGATCTTCCAGTACACTTTTCTTGGTGGAAAATTTGCCAGATAGACAAAAACTCTTTCCTCCGAGTCGATCATTTCCTTCAAAAGCAGTCGCTTCAATTTGCATTTTCAGCCCTGCCGCCTGAAGGCGCTCCACAATATCTATATTTTTCGGTTCCCCGAAATATTCAATTACACTTTTTGCAATTCGTTCTCCAATCTCCGGTACTGCAATCAGATCTTCTTCACTTGCAGCCCTTAGGTTGTCCATATTTTCGAAATGATCGGCCAGCTTCTCCGCTACCGTTTGCCCGACATACCGAATACCGATAGCAAACAACACCTGCGGAAATGCCATTGCCTTGGACTGCGCGATACCACTCACCAAATTCTCCGCAGACTTTTCTTTAAAGCCTTCCAGCTCCAGAGCTTGCTCCAGGGTCAGATCATATAAATCCGCCACATTGGTGACCAGCCCTTTTTGGTACAATTGATCGATGGTACGCTCTCCCAAAGAATCAATATTCATGGCCTTGCGTTGAATAAAATGCTCCACCTTCCCCTTAATCTGCGGAGGGCAGCCCATGGTATTCGGGCAATAGTGGTTGGCCTCGCCTTCCAGACGGATCAATTCCGTTCCACATTCCGGACAATGATCAATAAACTTCAGGACTTCATTAGCTCCCTGACGTTTGTCCAATGCCACGCCTGTGATTTTGGGGATAATCTCCCCGCCTTTTTCAACAAACACCCAGTCTCCTTCATGAAGATCCAGGCGCTCAATCTCATTGGCATTATGCAAAGAGGCGCGTTTCACCACGGTTCCCGCCAGGCTCACCGGCTTTAGATTCGCCACCGGTGTGATAGATCCCGTGCGCCCCACCTGATAACTCACCGATTCCAGCTGTGTACAGGCGGCCTCTGCTTTGTATTTATAAGAAATGGCCCAACGTGGAGATTTAGCGGTAAAGCCAAGCTCCTGCTGCTGCGCATAACTATTTACTTTAATCACAATTCCATCTGTTTCCAGTGGCAATTGCTTGCGTTCTTCTTCCCATTTGGCAACAAATGCCAACACCTCATCAATGGTACTACATTTTTGCCAGGTTTGCGAAACATTGAAACCCCATGCTTTAATGGCTTCCAGTGCTTCTGCATGGGTTTCGAAAGGCAAATCCTCCCCCAACACACTGTAGAGGTAACAATCCAGTCTCCTTTTGGCCACCACGGAAGAATCTTGCATCTTCAGCGTACCGGAGGTCGTGTTTCTTGGATTGGCAAAGCGATCTTTCTCGGCCAGGCTGGCATTCAGGTTTTCAAAATCCCGAATGGACATAAAAACCTCTCCTCTGACCTCGAATTGCTCCGGCACCGCCGCATTCAGCTTCAGCGGAAGAGTTCTGATCGTTCGGGCATTGGCCGTAATATTATCACCTTGCGTACCATCTCCCCGAGTAGCGCCCAAAACCAGAGACCCGTTCTCATAGGTCAATGATATGGCCACCCCGTCAAATTTCAACTCACAGATGTATTCCACCTCCTGGCCTTCCAGTCCTTTTCGAACTCTCTGGTCAAAATCCCGCAGGTCTTCTTCGGAATAGGTATTCCCCAAAGAAAGCATGCGATACTTATGCGTAATCGTATCAAACTTTTTGGTAATCGTCCCCCCCACTCTCTGGGTAGGCGAATTAGGATCCGCGAATTGCGGAAATTGCTTTTCAAGCTGATCCAGCTCTGCTAACAATTGGTCAAATTCCAAGTCTGAAATCTCGGATTTGTCCTCCATATAATATTTTTGATTATAGTAATTGACCTGCTCACTAAGCTGATCAATTCTTATCTTTGCGTCCTCTACTGTCATAGCTTATTGCTTGTACAAAAATATCCTTTTTTGCGGCTGATTAAAAACGGCTTGCTTTGGGACATTCTCTTCTTAAAGAAACCTCCCTTTAGGAGAAAACCGCCCTCACATGCAATCAGAGGGCTTTTCATTCATTAGGAGAACCTCCAATTGACCCAAAACAAACGAAAGGAGTTAGAAATTGAACATCTACCCCATTCCTGCGTGAATTTATAACTAATTTTTTTCCCTCCCCAATCCTGCTTAATGAATCAAAGACTTCTCAAAGGTAATCCCATAACCTTTCAGCGCCCTCAGCACGGGTTCATAAACCTCAGCGGAAATCGGACGCTGGATTCCTTTGGTTTTAATTTTCCCATTCAAAACATTAATGGCCACAATTCCCAAAGGAAGGCCAACAGTATCTGCCATCGCGGTTTCGTTGGCATTTTTCCCTTTCACCACCATATGTGTATGGTATTCTGAAAGCTTTCCTTCCAACTCATAAACAAAACGGTGCCACATGACCACCATGTCCTTTTCCTCCGTATTCAGCGTCCATTTCTTTCGGAGAATATGTTCTAAAATTTGAGCCGGACTCCCTTTTTCAAGTCCCACCAGGGCGTCCTCAAATAATCCCAGCCATTTCAATTTATACATGATATCCGAATCCAGACCGATATTCAGGTAATGGGCTAACTTAAGCTCCACGGAATCATCCGGATTATAGGACAGAAAGGAATTAATGAACTGACGGTGCGACATATGTGCAACTCCTTCCATCTGATAGGAATCATCAGTGGCCCCAATTTGCACAAAAACATTCCAGGCCTTGCAATAGCCTACTCTGCGCAAGGTTCCGCGGTAAAGCGTTTGGATGTCCTGCAAGCCATATACCTCCCGGTACTTCAAAGAATCCCGATTGGCATATCCCTCAAAATAACCGTACTGCGGGATGTAGATGATTTCAGTACGATTGAATAACTTATTATAAGGTATATATTTGTACCGCCCCTCTTGTAGAAATTTCACCACGCCCTGCCCGGCCAATACCACATTCCTGGGGTTCCAGGTGAATTTATACTCCCACGGATTCTCCACCTTGCTTGGCGCCAGCAAACCACCCGTAAAGGTCTCAAAGGTATTGACCCTACCACCTTTATTTCGAATCGCATCTAATTCCTGCATAGCGGACATATGGTCAATCCCCGGATCCAACCCACATTCCTTCATCACCAAAATCCCCGCTTCTTCAATCGCCTCCTGATATTGCATAAGCTCCTCGGTCACATATGAGGCGGAAACGAAATCCTTTCGTTGGCGAATGCAGCTCTCCAACACCCGGTGGTGCAGATTGGCCGGCACCATGGAAATGACCAAGCTGGCTTCCCCAACCAACTGATCCAATGCCTCCTCCTCAAAAATATCCAATGCTACTGCTTCCGCTTTACCCCCAAGGGTAATTTTCTCCTGCGCCATCTGCAGGTTTTTATCGGCGATAATAAGGCGAAACTCATCCGCTTTGTTAAATTGACATAAATATGAAATTAAGGCCCTGGTAGATCTACCCGCACCAATGCAAAGAATCGTATTCATAGATTATAGTATTTTGGGTTTTGTCCTATTGTTAATAGCTTTACGGTCCGCTTGACCCTTATAATACTTAAATTTTTCCATTAATTTTAAGACATGCAGAAGGAAAAACAGATTATTGAATATCAAGTATTCAACAGTATTGAAGAACTTCCAACAGAAGAACAAAAACTGGTTGCTGCCGCCCAAAAAGCGACAGAGTCCGCATATGCCCCATATAGCAAATTCCATGTGGGAGCGGCATTATTAATGGAGGATGGACAAATTTTCAGTGGGAATAATCAAGAAAACTCCGCCTATCCATCGGGCTTATGTGCGGAAAGAACCGTCCTTTTCTCCACTTCTGCCAATCACCCTGACCTCAAAATAAAAACAATCATGATCACCGCCATCAAAGCGGGGGAATCCGCCTTTCAGGCAGTCACACCCTGTGGAGCCTGCCGACAAGTGATGTCCGAATATCAGGATAAGCAACAACAGCCATATGCGGTGATTTTGGAGAATGGAAATGGTACATTTATAAAAATCAATAACGTCAGGGATCTTTTACCCTTTACCTTTTCGGGAGATCAGTTGTAATTTCCACCATTACATTACGTCCGAAAAACAGATTGTTAATTAAACTATTCGAATTATATTTTTAACATTATCGAGATTTTATTGAGCTCAGCATATTCTCACTCATTTTTTAGAATACTTTTTAAAAAGTCCTCCTATATTCAGGGGTTGAACAACCTATTTTATAAAGATTAATTACTTACTGGAAGAAAATTGTTTTACCATCCGTTATATAGGATGAATTTAAAATATTTTTGACCAAAATTAATATCTGTCTCGACCCAACGTTTTTTATGATACTAGATATTGAAATTTCTGATCTAAGGAAATTAACCGAATATATAAAGACTAAAGGCAATTATGATTTCACCAATTATGCGATGTCTTCTTTTAAAAGAAGAATCTTACGCATACTGGAATTGTATCGCTTGCCATCGGTAGATGCGCTCATTGAAAAAATTGAAAGTGAACCTACTTTTCTGGAAGTATTCATTTGCGAAATTACCGTCAATGTCACCGAAATGTTCCGTGACCCTTCTTTTTGGAGGCAACTGCGGGATGAGGTCTTACCCAACTTATTGCTTAACCACAAGTCGATCAATATTTGGCATGCGGGCTGCTCTTCCGGGGAGGAAGTGTTTTCTATGGCCATCTTACTAAAAGAGGCCAATCTCCTGGATAGAGTGCGTATTTTCGCCACGGATCTGGATAAAGAGATTATTCAGAAAGCAAAAAAAGGGAAGTATACCCTCAAAAACATGGAGCTCAATCAAAAAAACTATATCCGCTTCCAGGGGAAATTTGAGTTGAGCAAATACTTTAAGGAGGAGGATGGCTTTGCGGTCATGGATCCATCCTTGGTAGAAAATGTAACCTTCCGCGTTCACGATTTAGTTCAGGGACCTGTTTTCAATAAATTTGATTTGGCGCTTTGCCGAAATGTGATGATTTATTTTAATCAGTCTCTTCAGAATTCTGTTCTGAACAAATTACATGAAAGCCTTTTCAACTACGGTTATTTATGTGTGGGCTCCAAAGAATCCCTGATTTGGTGTGATAGCGCCAACAAATTCATTGTAGTCAACAACGAGGAAAAGATCTACAAAAAGATAAAAGAATAAGGCTAAGGATCTTTTTGCATGAGAAATTTCAAAATTAATTCTGACTATAAAGCCGTAGTGATCGGAGGATCCGCCGGAAGCTTTCAGGGAATCACCAAAATTCTTAGCCAGATTCCTGAAGATTTCCCCCTGCCTATCATTATGTGCCTACACCGGCTAAAACACGTCCGGAATGGCTTCGTGGAAGCGTTAAAGCTCAAAAGCACCAAGGACATTGTGGAGCCGGTGGATAAGGAAAGTATTCGGCGGGGACAAGTTTACCTGGCTCCGGCAAATTATCATCTTTCCATTGAATTAGGCAATTACTTTTCCTTGTCAACAGAGGAAATGTTTAATAATTCTCGTCCGGCCATTGACATCACCCTGGGGACTGCCGCCTATGCCTATCGGCATCGCCTGGTGGGCATTTTACTTTCCGGCGCTAATCGCGATGGAGGAATAGGAATGGCCAGGATTCAACAAAAGGGCGGCCTGACCATCGTCCAGGACCGGGAAGAATGCATGATTTCTACCATGCCACAAGCAGCCTTAGATCTTGCCCCCATGGATTACGAACTGAAATTAAATGAAATAATAGATTTCCTTAACCAATTGCACAAAAAGCTTAACTCATGAAACAGCAAAAAAGGAACATCTTTGGATTAGCCCTGGCTTCCATCACCATCGTCATTTCGCTGGTGGCGGCGGTTACCGGATATCTACTTCCGGACCAGTTAATGAATAATCTGGAAACCCTTCAATTGGATCAGCTACCGCAAATTCAATCCGAAGTTTTACCCCTTCAACTTATTATTGTTGGCAACCTGATCCTGACCATAGTCGCCTTGCTTTTTTATGTCAGTGCGATTAGAAATGCGGGGGAATCTCAGGTAATTTACATTGACCGCCACTCGGATGAAGACAACAGCGAAGAAATAATCGCCTCTGAAGAACAACACCGTACCTATTGGGACAGCGGATTAGTGGAACGAATATTCAATGAAAGCAACCAATTAAAAGAGGGGCTTGAAAAGGTACTGCATAAATTATGTAAAGAATTAGAAGCGGGCCAAGGTGCACTTTACCTGATCGAAGAGCAGGAAGAAATCAAAAAAGCGATTTTTCAGGCTGGCTATGCCTTCTCTGTGGGAGAATCTTCCAAATTCGAAATTGAGCAGGGAGATGGTATTATTGGACAATGTATTAAGGAGGGTCAGGCTTACAATTTGAATAAAATTCCTGAAGGATACATTAGAATTCTCTCAGGCCTGGGAGAGTCTAACCCTACCGCACTGGCAGTACTTCCTATTCTGTCGGAGGGACAGGTGCTTGGAGTGGTGGAAATTGCATCCTTTACTGCTTTCACCTCTCAGGATATCGATTTCATCAATCATGTATTAAATCAGCTGGTAGAGCAATTGCCAAAGCCTGCTGCTTTAGCCAAAAGTTAATTTAAAATCCCTAGTCAACCATGTTAAAAGATTTAAAATTTGGCGCTAAAATCTCGGTCATCATATTTTTCATGATGCTGTTGGCTGTGAGCTTAATGGGATTTTTAGGGTATCGCCTATCCAAGAAAACTACCCAGGAGCAGTTCAGCCGCACGATTGAGACGCACAACGAGTTAAAAGCGGAACAGATCAATGCGCTGGTCAACAACCAAAAAAACTGGCTCACCACCATCGCTAATAGTGTCCAAAACAAATTAAATGAGACGGACTCCCTACCGTCCATGGGTAAAATTCAACAGATTCTCCCAAAATATACTTTCACTCACCTTTATTTAGTAGACGCGGAGGGAATCGTTTTGGCCTCAGATGAAGCAGCGGCAGTCAATCAATTCATTGAGGATCCTACCGGTGTTATTTTATCAAATATCGACGCCCCAAGCCTGATCAGCCCTGCATATAAGAAAGGAAAAGTGACTGTTTATACGCTAGGAAAACAGATTCAGGCAGGAGAAAAGCGTTACACCCTTTTGGCTGAAGCAGATGCGACATCGTTATTCAATATCATTCAGCGTTCGGATCAACTCGGTGAAACCGGCGAATCGTTTATCGTTTACGCCCAAGAGGAAAAAATCATCCTGGCCTCTCCTTTGAAAAAACAACTGCAGCAGGATATATATGCGGAAGACCTCACTCATGCCTATTATATGTGGGCCATTAAAGGACAACAGGCGACGGGCTACCAAACGGACTATGCCGGGGATCGCGTATTGGCCAGCTGGGCAGAAATCCCCAATCTGGGGATGGGGATTATCACCAAGATTGATGAATCTGAGGTTTACAACAATTCCACCAGGCTGATTTGGCAATTTATTGCCGCAGGCATTGCAGTAATCATTATTGCACTTATCATTACGACCATCTTCTCCAAATTCCTAACGCAAGCCCTTCACCGACTGAGAGTAACCCTGCAGCTGGTAGGAAGTGGCGTGTTGCCTGAAAAAATTGATCAGGAGGGCAAAGATGAAATTGGTTTAATGGCCGAGGATGTCTCTCATTTGGTTTCCGGACTAAAGAGAACCGCTCAGTTTGCCCATAAAATTGGAAAAGGACAGTTTGATGTAGATTATGAACCGCTCAGTGATAAAGATTCTTTAGGAAATTCACTGATCAACATGCGGGACAATATTCAGGAAGCAGAAGCCAGAGATAAAGAGCGAAACCGCATTGTCCATGGCCTGGCGGAAATTTCTGAAATCCTTCGTTCTCATGATGAACTTGATGTACTGGGAGATGAAATAGTGCAGTTTGTTTGCGCTAAAATCAACGCCATCCAGGGCGCCTTCTATACCATTGAAAAAGAAGACGATCAGGACGATATTCGAAAAAGCACGATCGCTATGCGTGCCAGTTATGCCTACAACAGAAAGAAATACCTGAAAAATACCTTCAAATTTGCGGAAGGTTTAGTGGGACAGGCCGCGGCAGAGAAAGACATTGTCTTAAGGACGGAGATTCCCTATGACTATGTTACCGTAACCTCCGGACTACTTGGTGATCAAAGACCGACCTGTATTTTGGTGGTGCCTTTAATTACAGAGGAAGAGGTTTATGGCGTAGTCGAATTTGCCGGTTTTGAGCGATTCTCTCCATCTGACGTAAAATTTGTTCAGGAAATATCGGTGATTATTGCCCGAACTATTTCCAACATCAAGGTCAACGCCACCACAAGACGCTTACTGGATGAATCCAGAAAGATGTCCAACGAATTACAGGAAAAGCAGGAAATTCTTCAGCAAAATGCAGAAGAAATGCAGGCTACCCAGGAAGAGCTGCAACGCACCAACCAACAGTTGGAAGAGCAGATTGACGAAGTGAATCGTGGGCAGCGACAAATGCAGCTTTTACTTGAAAATGCATCCGAGGTCATTACGATTTATGATCGCAACGGAAATATCAAATACGTTTCTCCATCAGTTACCAAAATTTTTGGCTATAAACCAGAAGAACTGGAGGGCACCAATGATTCCGGAAAAGTACTGGAGCATTACCGCGCAGCATTACAGCAGGAATTCACTAACCTGATTAATAATGCCAACGAAGCGGTCAACCTGCAATTTGAGTATCGCAAAAAAGATGGAGAAGCCATTTGGCTGGAGGCCACCGGTAATAATCACCTGAACGACCCGGCTATTGCGGGACTTCTATTCAATTACCGTGATATCACCGAAAGAAAAAGAGCGGAGCAAGAGGAGCGCATGAGATCGAAAATGCAATCCCTTTCAGAAAACTCTCCTGACCTTATCACCCGATTCAATCAGGATGGCAAGGTGTTCTATATTAACCCGACCATTGAGCAATATACAGATAAAACGCCGGAGGACTTTACGGAAAAGTCCTTTGAAGAAGCCGAAATCCCTGAAAACATTACATCAAAATACAATGAAATCATTGCAGATGTAATGGAAATAGGCGCTCAAAAAGCAGTGGAGATTAACTTCCCTTCTGATAAAATGGGAGAGCGGATTATGCAGCTTAGGGGTATTCCGGAATTTGACGAAGAAGAAAATATCGAATCGGTATTGGTGGTTTCTCATGATATTACCGAACGCAAATTAATTGAGCTGGAGGTTAAAAATCAGAATAAGAAAATTACGGAATCCATCAACTATGCCAAGCGTATCCAGTGGGCCATTGTTCCGGACGAACAGGTCATTGAAAAACATTTGCCGGACTCCATGATCTTCTACAAAGCCAAGGATGTGGTCAGTGGTGACTTCCCTTGGTATGCAGAGGTTGGAGATGATGTTTATTTAGCAGCCGTGGATTGTACTGGCCACGGTGTTCCGGGCGCGTTGATCTCCCTGATCGGATACTTCTTACTGAATGATATTGTAAAATCTCAGAAAATATCAGATCCGGGAAAAATCCTCGACATGTTAGATGCGGGAGTTACAGAGACTTTAAAACAGGAAAGAGGAGATTCCATGAGTAAAGATGGAATGGACTTGGCACTTGTAAAAATTAATAAAAAAACAAATAAAGTATCATTTGCGGGAGCGCATCGATCGCTTTATTTTGTGAACCAAGGTACATTGGAAGAAATCAAAGGTAACAAATTCGCTATTGGCGGAGGACGTTATCGTAATCAGACCGACTTCACCACGCATGAATTAGAAATGCAGAAAGACGATTTGATTGTGTTCTGTTCTGATGGATTCCCTGATCAGTTTGGTGGTCCTTTGAACCGAAAATTCGGTCCGAAAAGGCTACGTGAACTTATTCAAACTAACCATAACTTACCGATGAAGGAAATGCAGAAAGTCTTTGAGGGTGCATGGGTTGACTGGAAGGCTGACTATAAGCAGACTGATGATGTCTTGTTAATGGCGATTCGCTTTTAATGGGATAAAAGTTACTTCAAAGTTTAATATTTCAAGACAAAATCTTAAACTTTAGGTAAGATTATAAATTAATACTGTTAATCAATAAATTTGTTAATACATCTTGTTTTCAAACCGTTCATCCTATGAAATTCATTTTTGATCTACACAAGACCATGTTGGAGAACAATCTGATTTTGGTTTATGAGGGGGAATTTACCCAGGAAATAACAAAGTCCGTTCTTGCCATGGCTGAGAGGAATATGGATTCGATCGGAGAAGAATCGAGTACAAAAAGAAAAGTTTTTAACGTAATGGTCGAGTGCTTGCAAAACATTGTAAAGCATGGTGAGGACGAGGCCAATAAACAAGCCATTTTCATGATTGGAAAAGAAAATGAGCAATACGTGATCACTTCCGGCAACCCTATCCGAAACGAATTTGTGGAAGGCCTGAAATCCAAATTGGAAGAGATCAACTCTCTAGATAAAGAAGGTTTAAAAAGCCTTTATAAAGAGATTATTAAAAACACTTCTATCTCCGATAAAGGAGGCGCAGGACTAGGTTTTGTGGATATGGCTCGTAAATCCGGTCAAGAATTAGCTTATGACTTCAAACCTTTGGATGATGCTTATTCTTTTTTCTCTCTAAAAACCTGCATCAGACGCGCTTAAAAAATTTAAGAAAACTAATTTCAAAAAAATGAATATTATCAACCTAGAAGGCACAGAGGATACCCCAAAAATCTTGCTAGACAAGGACAATGGTATTTTTGAGATTTCAGGGCGCTCGCTTCCTGAAGATTCTCAGGGTTTCTATCAACCTATTTTGGACTGGATCGGTGAATATGAAAATGCCGCCAACCCAAAAACCGAGTTTGTTTTTAAGTTGGAGTATTTTAATACGGCTTCTTCAAAATTAATTTTGGATGTCCTGTCGGCATTGGAGGAAATTGAGGGAACGGTAATCCACTGGTATTATCTGGAGGATGATGAAGATATGCAGGAGGCCGGGGAAGAATTCTCTGAATTGGTGGACCTGGAATTTGAATTCAAAGAGTATTAATATACACTAGCTTGAAACAAGAATGCAGGGTAGCTTTATCCTGCATTTTTAACATCAACCCAACACACCAAATCCTATGAGTGAGGAGATACTAAGAGCCCTCACCCAGCTTTTTGCAATTATCACCAAGCAAGACGGCGGGGTTACAGAGAAAGAGCGTCAACACGTTCTCAGCTTTTTTAAACAGGAATTAGATCAGGATACGGTAGTCAACTATCTCGCCATGTATGATGAGTTGGTGGGCTATGGTAAAAAAGAAGAGGAAGAAGAGGATACTGCCAGTGAGCAGACAGAGGTCAAAAAGAAACCCCGCAGAACTCTTATGAAGGATTCTGTCAGGACGCTTGGCATCTGCAAAAAAATTAACAAAACCCTCACCCAAAAGCAAAAGGTGGTGGTGTTGATGAAGCTGTTGGAATTGGTTGCGTCAGACCGTAACTTATCCCCTCAGCGAATGGAAATTATCAATACAGTTTCCTCTGTTTTTAAACTAACCGCTGACGAATACAAAGCCTGTGAAGCTTTTATCCTTTTGGAAGAGGACGACAATTCAGAAATAGACACAATTCTGACCATGTCGAAAGCAGCCAAAAGTGAAGAAAGCAAGCACATCAAGGGGGATATCCGTGGCTATTTGCATTTCCTTCGCATTCCAAGCGTTGAGATGTACTTCGTGAAATATGTGGGCAATGAGGATATTATTCTCAATGGCTTCATATTGAAAGGCCGGGGAGTATATTTGTTTTCCAATGGAAGCACCATTAAAACGCCCAAAGGAGCTGCACTGTACTACAGTGATTTAATCCGCAATTTTTTCCATGAAGATAAACTGACCGCTCTTTCTTTTAATGCGGATGAGCTGGAATTCCGCTTTCCTAATGGTGATATTGGTCTGAGAAACATCAATATCTCAGAAGGCCCCGGCAAGTTAATTGGTATCATGGGAGCATCGGGGGCGGGTAAGACTACCCTACTCAATGTATTGGCTGGTCTCAATGCCCCATCCGCTGGAAAAATATCTATCAATAATCTGGATCTCAACCACCCTCTTGACAAAGAAGAGCTTAAAGGGGTGATCGGCTATATTGCGCAGGATGACCTGTTGATTGAAGAGCTTACCGTCTACGAAAACCTTTACTATAACGCCAAGCTTTGCTTTGATGATATGCCCGAAGAGGAACTTCATCAGCGCGTTATGGATGTACTTTCCAGCCTGGGACTGGAGGCAAGAAAGGATTTGCGCGTGGGTAGCGTCCTGGATAAAACCATTTCTGGTGGACAAAGAAAGAGATTAAATATTGCCTTAGAACTTATCCGGGAGCCGGCCGTCTTATTTGTGGATGAACCGACCTCAGGCTTGTCTTCCCGAGATTCGGAAAATGTGATTGACCTTTTGAAGGAGCTGTCTTTAAGAGGAAAGCTCATTTTTGTGGTGATTCACCAACCTTCCTCGGACATCTATAAGATGTTCGATAAAATGATCATTTTAGATACGGGTGGATATCAGATTTTCTACGGACACCCTGTGGAAGCGGTTAACTATTTCAAAAGGGAAACCAATCAGGTAGATGCTGAACGTGGGCAGTGCCCTTCCTGTGGGAATGTGAACCCGGAACAGATATTCAATATCGTTGAAGCGAGGGTAGTGGACGAATATGGGGAATTCACCAAGAAAAGAAAAATCACCCCCACTCAGTGGAAAAATAAATACGAGGAAAATTTCGACCATGCCCGCATTGCGGACGTAAAGGAAAAACCTCAAAAAAGCTTAAAAATCCCCAACTACCTGAAACAGGCGGCCATTTTCCTCAAAAGGGATGTGCTGGCCAAGATTTCCAACAAACAGTATATGATTATCAATTTGTTGGAAGCGCCGGTTTTAGCACTCGTGTTAGCCTTTATCATTCGATATAAATCAGCCCCGGATTTGTCCGGCTATATTTATCGATTTAATGAGAACATCCCCATCTTCATTATGATGGCGGTAATCGTTTCCTTGTTTATGGGGCTCACAGTCAGTGCGGAAGAAATCATCCGGGATAAGAAGATCCGAAAACGGGAATCCTTCCTGAACCTGAGTTGGAACAGTTACCTGATGTCCAAAATCGGAATCCTATTCACATTATCCGCTATACAAGCCTTGGGTTTTGTATTAGTGAGTAATATGATTCTCGAAATAAAAGGAATGCTGTTCCCCTATTGGCTGGTGATGTTTTCCGTTGCCTGTTTTGCTAATATTCTGGGACTTAATATTTCCTCTGCATTTAATTCAGCCGTAACCGTTTACATCCTGATCCCATTGGTGATCATTCCGCAAATGGTATTAAGTGGACTACTTTTCCCATTTGAAAAAATGAATGAAATGATTTCCACCAAAGGAAAGGTACCCGTGATTGCAGATGTAATGGTTTCCAGATGGTCCTATGAAGCCCTGGCCGTAAAACAGTTCCGGGACAATGCCTATGAGGCAGTATATTTCCCGATGGAACAACAGGAACGACAGGCTGATTTTAAGGCCAGCTATTTCATCAAGGAAATCAAAGCAGAATTATTGTATATCAAAAACAATATCAACAGTGAAAAACCGGACGAGATTGCTCAGGTAGATCACAATCTGCTCACCATCAAAAACGCCTTAGCCAGAGAAGAATTTCAAAAAGGCTTAGAGGACATTGATTTAGACCTTTTACTGAAACGGGAGAACTTCAATCAAGGCACTGAGGATATCATTTTAAACTATCTCGAACATTTAGAGGGACACTACCTGGAACTTTTTAATAAGGCAGTAGCCAAGAAAGAGTTCTATATGCATAAACTTCAAAATGCTGAAGGCTCCAACTACGATTTGAATCAATTCAAAAACGAGTACGCTAATGAAAGCCTTACTGATTTGGTAAGAAACTTATCGGTTCAGGATAGAATTTTACAGTATGACGGAAATTTGCTTCAGCAGCTGGACCCTATCTTCCAAATCCCGGAGAACCCGAAGCATGCGTTGGATTATCGTACCCATTTCTTTGCCCCGCAAAAGCATTTATTTGGCGTTTATTTTGACACCTTCTGGTTCAATATTGCGATTATCTGGCTGATGACAGCTTGTTTATATTTTACCTTGTATAAAGAATTATTGCTGAAATTAATTGATAGTTTTGGCAAGCTAAAGTTTAATAAGAAATCGGAAGGATAATCAAGCAGACACAGTAGTATTGATTAACCTTTTCACCAAATATTTCAAATTGACTTTTTTTTATTACCTTTAACAATAAATTTGTTTGTAATGAGAAAACTAATATTAGGACTCTTGCCTTTCATGTTTTGGGCGTGCTCTGATAAAAAACCTAACACAGAAAACCTGGATGCTGAATTTGAAGCTCAACAGGAAACTAGTGCTCCTGAAGTATCTCAGGACGTGATTGAAGGTATTATCCAGCAAATCCCTTCTCCCTTGGAAATTTCTTTCTTATTAAAAGACCAGGGAGTTAAGTATAACAATGAATTCTTAAATGATCCAAAAGCCACTTCTAACTATAACAGTGACTTTCAAAAAGCGATTAACTTAGGGATTTACGGTACTGATCTAGGTTATACCAACATCTACGAACAGAATCAGGATGCGATTTACTATTTACAGTCCATTCAGAAGCTTTCCGAAGGATTAAATATTGGGCAATTCTTTAATTTTAAAGAAATCAAAAGATTAGCCACTAATAGTAGTAATTTAGATTCTTTACTTTTAACTACTACTAAAAACTTCAATAGTATTAATGCGTATCTTCAACAGAAGAAGAGAGCAAATTTAAGTGTTTTACTATTGACCGGTGGTTGGCTTGAGGCGCTTCACATTACCACGAAAGTTGCTGAGTCAGACGTTTCTAATCAGGGACTTATCGATAAAATTGGTGAGCAAAAAATCATTTTGGATCAGGTAAAACTCCTTTTGGATTTCTATAAAACTTCGGACCCTAACATCGGCCAGTTAAGAAAAGATTTTGAGCCACTTATCGAGGCCTTCAATCAGGTAGAGTTTATTTATACCTACCATGAGCCAGAAATGAAAGAGGTGGATGGAGAAATGGTCATTATTGACAACTCCACTACTGAAATAAAAATAACTCCTGAAATTTTGGCGAAAATCGGTTCGGAAACTCAAAAAATCCGTGCTAACGTTACCAAATAAGTTCCTTCCTATGAAAAATCTATTATTTGTATTTCTATTTTTAGCATTTGGTTTAGTCGCAGTTTCTCCTGCCCAGGCCCAGTGCAACAGTGATGGTTTTACGGACACCTGCTTAGGATCCCTGAAAGATGGCTTCACTTTCCTAAAAAGCTTTAAAATTGATGGACAGGGTGGTGCAAAACAAAAAGTAGAGTACAGCTATGTATTCAGTAAAGACACCAAGTATTACATCAACGTTTGTGGACAGAATGGTGTTGATGGTATTATTGTGACCATGTATGATTCCAACCGTAAACTTGTGGCGACAAACCATGCCAACGGCAAGTTTTACCCGGGTATCACTTACCCTTGTAATGCCACCGGTATTTATTACATTACCTTTACTTTCAAGGATTCTGAGAACTATTGCGGAGGATCTGTATTAGGTTTCAGTAGATAATAAAAACCATAAGGAACTAAAAAAACCTATTCCAAATCGGAATAGGTTTTTTTATATAGAATAAAAATGATTATTCTGCTGGCAACAAAGACTTTTCATAAGCCGGATCGCGGATATCATCATTCTCAATATCGCTTTCAATCAAGCCATCTCTCAGGCGCACAATACGGTGGCTGTAATGGGCAATATCATCCTCATGCGTGACCATAATAATGGTATTTCCCTGATCATGCAATTCCTTAAAAATGGACATGATATCATAGGAGGTACGGGTATCCAGATTACCGGTAGGCTCATCAGCTAATATAATACTGGGATCATTCACCAAAGCCCTTGCAATAGCGACACGCTGTCGCTGTCCACCGGAAAGCTCATTAGGTTTATGATTAGCCCGGGAGCCTAACCCCACACTTTCTAGGGCTTTTAAAGCCTTCGCCTCCCGTTCTTTCTTACCTATTCCGGCATAGACCAAAGGCAGCGCTACGTTGTCCAAAGAACTCGCGCGGGGAAGCAAATTAAAAGTCTGAAAGACAAAGCCAATTTCTTTATTCCGAACTTCTGCCAATGCTGACTCATTCATATGGGAAACATCCTGCCCCTTTAATTCATAACTGCCTCCGGTCGGCGTATCGAGGCAGCCCACTATGTTCATTAAAGTAGATTTCCCCGAACCTGAAGGTCCCATAAAAGCAACATACTCCCCTTTATTAATTTCAATGGACACACTTTTCAGGGCTGAAATAATTTCTGTCCCCATTTTATACAGGCGGGAAATATTTTCGGTCTTGATGATTGGCTTCATAATGTAGATATTTTCTAAAATATGAACAATTAAACCGAAAAAAGCGAGGTAATCAGGACTGTTGGAGGAAGAATTATTTTAACGGCTAATTGGAGTGGATTTTGAGAAAATGCTTCAGGCAGGGATCAATCAATTCAAAGGCGGTTTCAATCACACGGTTCACCTTCCCACTTTTGCGGCAGGACCAGACCTCAATATAATCTGCCTCCAAACGATAGAGGGAAATTTCCAGATCCGCAGCATTCACCCTGGAAATGCAGGTACCCTCATCCATGATGATGGAGGCCTGCCGCTCAAAACTAAGCCCTTTTAAATGCGTGTATTTCATTGAATTAACTTAATGATACTTCCTATTGGTAAGTACGACAAAGCCTTCAATGTTTCAATCTGATAAAAAAAAGACCGGTGTAATATTTTGAGCCAGATCACGATAAAGGCCGGCAAAAATACAAAAACCGGCAAAAACTCACCAAGCCATTATGCGCTTACCAACTAAGCTCTTCCTCAGTTGATTCCACTATTTTCCCCTCAATATTAGCGCTCAGTTGTTCAAAAGCTTGTGGCGAAGCATAAGCACTAATCTCCTCCAAAGCACTAAAAGCATAACCGTCCAATCCCATAGCAATACTTTGGACGGCATACCCTTTTGTCAATGGAATGGAATACTCATATTTATTGAGATAGGTAAGGAATAGCTCATAACTTTCCTCTTTTTGCGGTAATTGATTCAAAAACCGGGAGGCAGCAACAACACCCGGCACAAAGAATGGGTTTCGTTCTAACAATTCTGTATAAGCGGAAAGTCCTTCCTGTACTGATGCATTTTCTGCCAAAACGGCATCAGAAAGCAGGGCCCAGTCTCCAACTAACATTTCCCGATACTGCTTGATTTCACTGATATTACCTTGATAAATAGCATTGGAAAGACGGATATCAGATGCAATACCGTCCGCCTGCTCTACTGCAACTGCCAACTGATCGACATATTGCCACTGGTCAAACTTCATGGTCACTGCCCATAACCAACGAAGTGCTTTCACTTTCCAAGCATTCACATCCATCGCCTGTGCTACTTTGAATTGCTGATCAAAGTTCCAGTTCACCATATTATAACGCATGAGTAAAAACTTAGACGCATTATCCATTTGCTGCATATCAGGCGATTGTAATTGAGTTACCAACAAACTATCACTTTCATCAGCCGCCAAACGAAGCGCTTCCTCTCCTCTACCCGCTTCCACAAAAGCATTAAAGGCTAATTTTCGGGTGTCCTGATCCGGGAAGCGCAGACATTCCTGAATATGCTTCAGACCGACCTGAGGCTCTCCCAGTTCCCACATCCAAAGAGCTAGCGTTTTTTCATAGAAAGACTTGCTGAAAAAATTATTAAAAGAAAGATCCTTTAGCGCATCTATAGCAGAGCTCACCTTGCCCTTTTCATATTGATAAATGGCTAAATCATAATCCAATAATGCCTGATAGCTTTCATATTGTGCCTCTTCCTTCCATTCTTGAAGCGTTGATTCCCAGCCGGAATCCTCTAAAAAGATTTGGTGGATACTTCTATTGTGAATCTGGGCAATTTCCGGAAGTGAATTACTTTCCAATTCGGTCAACTGAAAATCTTTGATCTCACTCCCTACTTCAACAAATGGAAGTAAGTTAGCATTAATCGCCACCTCCTCTTTTTGCGCAAAAGAATGAATCATATCAGCAGTTAGCGCCCCCTGAGAACGTTTATGCCAACTTAACCAATTGGCCGCATTCACTACCGCAACCGCGGGATCACCCATCAAGGCCTTATAAAGCTCCTGAGCCTGAGCCTGGTTCGTTTTCTCGTATAAACGCGCAAGATTGGTGCGTATCTCCGGATGATTTGGAAAATGTTCTAACCCTTTTTCCAAAGCAAATATGGCATCAAACCACTTTTCCTGTTGCAAATAAATATTACTGCTATTCACGAAGGCAAAGGGGCTGGGATGTTTTTTATTTGCAGCCTTATAATAATCCAAAGCCTGGGCATTTCTCCCTTCCTCACTGGCTATCATGGCCAGGGCATAGTAAGAATGGTGATTTTTCCAACCGAGCCTGCTCCCTTTTTCATAATATCCTTTTGCCTCTAATATTTCCCCATGAGCATAATGCATATCTCCAATGGCATTATTATAAGCCGCAAGCACCTGGTTGTTTTGAACCATACTGTCTTTCAGCAGAAACAAAAATGCAATTCCAAATCCTATTAAATAAACGGTGCCTAAACCAAATTTGCGCCCGTTAAAAACCACTTTATGGGCAGCTGCACCGGCCTGAATGATATCCGAAAAATTGACGAACAGATAAATAAAGAATACCAGCGAAAGCGAAAAGTGAAAAATGTAAACCATCTTCCCCAGCATATCCAGCATCACGTCGCTATCAGTGATGAAATAATGCGCAATGGTACTCCAACAAATTAATGCTAGAGACAAGTATAACAAAGCACCCAAAGGCTGAAAAGGAATAAACCGGCCCCAGTTCATATCCTTGCCTTTCATGGCCCATAAACCAATCAAGGTGGAAGCCGCTAACAGTATAAAAGGACTGTAAAAGAGGGCATCCTCCTCCAAACGAATATTCTGCTGATAAAAACCTAAGCCGACCAATGCCAAATAGCACAAAGATATCGCAATAAAGTGGAAAAAGTTATTTCCAACGACCTGCCTGCGACTCACCATATCAAACAACAGCCAAAGGTTATCTATACTGACCATGAATATAAATACCACGGTAAGCACTACCCAGGGCAAGGCACCATAGGTCATCACCCGCTCCAGGGCAAAATTTTCCTCTGCCATCAGGTGAAATCCATAAACAAGCAGCG
Organism: Persicobacter diffluens; assembly: GCF_036244895.1. NCBI lineage: Bacteria > Pseudomonadati > Bacteroidota > Cytophagia > Cytophagales > Persicobacteraceae > Persicobacter > Persicobacter diffluens. The sequence goes on along the minus strand of NZ_BQKE01000001.1, from coordinate 1,039,092 downwards.
CGTTCAAAATCACAAAAGTCAGCCACCTTAACCAAAGCGGCGTTTGACTAAGAATAGCCTGAAACAAAAAGGACAGCCCTCCATAAAGCACTACTGCTAATAATAAACCCCAGTTATAGATCTGACCGAATGGAATAAGCACTTCCAGTTTGAAATACACCAATATGGCAAATAAACCACAAAGCCCTACTGTATACCAAAAACGATTCAAACCACTCACCACCGCCCAAAGCATATTAAAAGCCCCTAAACAGGCCAGCCAAAAGACCAGTTGCCCAGTGAAAGAATATTGAATAGGGCTGCCTTCAAAGTATTGATGTAAAAGCAGGAAGTTCATTTCCAGGGGAGCTTCCATGGCTCCGACTTCCACCATGCGTAGTGCGATTGGAAAATCAGTAGTTTGACTCACCAAATTCCAGTGAATGGCCAAACCGGTTCCGCCAAAATAAAAATAGAAAAAAGTTAAGATGGCGAAGAGCACTAAAAACCCCAGCCCAGCCAATAAAAAGGACCATTGCTTTGGCCACTGTTTCCAAAAATTTATCGAATCGCTCATGAATACTAATTATATCCTGCAAAAATAAGGATTTAAGCCGAATTATTCACCGCTAAATTCAGTAGCTCGCCTTAAATGGCCTATTTCCGATTAGATAAGGTGTTGTTTATTGACTTATAAAAAGCCTACATTTACGCGAGCTTGCTTGCTCCTCATTCATCTGCTTCGTTGCAAAAAATTGAAACAGGAAGAATCCCTTCCCCCCTACCTGCAACTGAACAAGGATTTAAGCATGAATAAGCCGGGTTCAGACATGGTGTAAGTCTTCTGCCTTGAAAAACCTTTGAAAACAAAAAAGGCACTGCCATACAGTACCTTTAGTCAAATAATGCACCGCTGGATTTATAGCATTAATCCTGTTAGGTGCTTTTTATAGGGTTTCCTTTTTTTATTAATAGCCCTGATTTGGGCGAGATTGCATGCTCCTTATTCTGCTGCTGCTTTTGAAAAAAATGAAATAGGGTTCTATCCCTTCCTTTTTCCTGCCTCGAAGCTAAACAATTTAAACCCGCGAAATCGGGTGAATATTTAGCAAAAGGAGCGCTTTTAGTCCAATACTTTGGGAACACGAAAGAATTCCCCATCCTGATCGGGGGCATTCTTTAAACCCTTTTCCCGCTCCAGGTGATTACCCACCACATCTTGTCGATAGGCATTTATTTCCTGAGACATATTGGTAAGCGGCTTCACCCCTTCGGTATCTACTTCATTTAACTGCTCCACCCAGTCCAAAATACCACTAAGGTCTTTCGCCATCTTCTCAGAGGCAGATGCATCAAAATCCAGTCTGGCTAAATGCGCCAACTTTTTCAGGCTTTCTTCATTAATATTCATCCTTATTGTAGGCTTTAATTTCTTGTTCGATAATAGTTTTAACCTGTTCTTTTAGCCTCGGAATATCATCATGGCTTAATCCTATGGTAGGGATTGCCTCGTGAATAATCATTATTGAAGGATGTACATGTACCTGTGGACGCCTATCATCCCTGGGAAGAATTTTCCAGGAATAAGGCATACTCACCGGAACTATGGGCACCTGCTTATCAACTGCTATGATAAATGCGCCATCCTTGAAGTTCCCCATATGCGGAGGAGTTTTGGTAATGGTTCCTTCCGGAAAAATAGCCACATTCAGCCCATTATCCAAAGCTTTTTTACACAGTTCAATGGCCTGTTTAGCACTGGATCGATTACCACGCTTCACGACTATACTAAACTTACGGTAGATAAAGCCAAATACGGGAATCTTCGTCAGTTCGTGTTTACCCAAAAAGGTGGTTAAAATAGGGCCACTTCCAATCACGGGAATATCTAGATAAGACCCATGATTTGCGGCTATTACACATTGCTGACCGGAAGGTAAGGGGGTTCCTTTCCAAATAACCCGGGTAGGCAAAGCTGCCATATTTAATGAAATCCGTCCCCAAAAACGGTATAACCTCAATCCCGTCAACTGCCAACTTTCTTTAAGGGAGAGTAAGGCGAAAAGAGGGAATAACAAAAGCATCACCAAAGTGAAGGTAAAAAAACCACTGACGGTCGCCACCAGATTTTTCATTAACAAATGGGGTCTTACTAAAAAGGATTTCTAAGCTCAAACCAATTGAGTTGAGCAAAAATATAAAATTTTCTCTGCCCTAAACGAGTTATGGGCAGCTTTTTCCTGAAAATGAATGAGAGGAGATATTGAAACGGGCAATAGCGTTAAGAAATGGGGCTAATTCTAGATTGGCTTTTGATGAAAGCTCCTATCAATAATCAAAATAGCTAAACCCCGGCATTTGGAAAAAAGCCGCAATACCCAAAAAAAGACATAAAAAAAGCCGGTTCTGAGAACCGGCTTTTTATGTATAAGGCCTTTGATTAAGGCATTTTGTCTGTTTTCTGCAAAGAAGTGTAAAGAACTTTCAAAGCGTTTGCTTCTTTCAATGCTTCCTGAACATCTGTTACGATACCCATTTTAGCTTCTTTATCTACTTTCATTGCCATGTTGATCTGATCACGTTCGTAATCAGGCAACTTATCTTTTTCCTTCGCTACGTAAAGGATCAAATCTTCCGGTTCAGCGAACACGTCATTGATCTGAATTACCGGCTCAGTACCGAAACGATCCGTTTCTTTAGGTGCACCTACATAAATGTAGGAAACCAAAGACTTCTTCTCGATCTTACTCAGCTGCGAAGCTTGCGGAAAACGCTGTTGCACTTTAATATCATCCGTACGCATGGTTGTCGTCGTCATGAAAAAGAACAACAACATGAAGATAATGTCAGGAAGTGCCGAAGTAGGGATATCCTGACTAGCTTTCGACTTCTTTTTAAACTTTGACATTAGTTACCTCCTGTTTTTGTTGGTTCCGCAATAGAGATATTCATTGGAATTTTTTCGCCGTCAGGACCTATACGAGCATCCTCGTACATCTTCTTCTCGGCTGGCTTTTTACGATCCAATGACAAATAACGATCCAGGGTAATCCCCACGTTAGCTGCATAGATTTCGTTATAAGCCCCTTTCAGGTTATCCAAAATCCCGATGTAAGTCGCGTAACTTGTACCACGGTCGGCCTTGAAAGACACTACCGCCTCTTTAGGGTTATCGGACATTTTAGGATCACGTCCATAGTTCATGACAAAGTCTTTTACCATGGGACGAATTTGATCCAAATCAGTCAAAGGTTCACCATTTACCAACACGCGGTCGGAAGAGTTCACCAATACCTTAAAGATGTTACGATCATTCTTCTTGATTTCCTCAGGCGCATCATTAGGATCGGCCTTAGGAGGAAGACGCAACGATACCCCTTTATCAGAAGCAATGGTTGTCGTCACCAAGAAGAAGATCAACAGCAAGAACGCGATATCCGCCATAGATCCCGAGTTAATTTCCGGGGTTGATCTATTTCCTCTTGCCATAATTTTTTATTTAAAAACTTTTGTAAACTCAGTGATCACTGCTAAAACGAAAGCACCTACAAGGAAAACGTATGAAGTCTTCAAGAAAGCACCTACCATTTGAGAGATTTCCGGAGTTACGTTAAATTTAGCATAAGCTGCAGTTACTTCATTACCGGCAAGCGCATAAGCCCCACCGAAAACTACTGCAAATACACCTACGCCAACCAACGATCTCATAAGACCTTTAGGATTGCTCAACGCATTGATTAATGGCAATACAATCGCCGCACCAGCAGCAATCATTACCAAAACGTAAGCAACGTAAAGGACGATATCAATAGTATCCATTTTATTTACGTTAAATTAGCCAAACAATTGTTCCAGTTCATTCCCGTCTTGGGGAGATGAATTACTTAGTGTATTTTACTAAAAGATCGATCAAAGAGATGGAAGCATCTTCCATATCGTTAACCAAAGAGTCGATCTTAGATACACAGTAGTTGTAGAACAACTGAAGGATAACTGCTACGATCAAACCAGCTACAGTAGTCAAAAGTGCTACTTTAATACCACCGGCTACAACGGTTGGAGAGATATCACCAACAGCCTCGATCATATCGAATGCCTGAATCATACCCAATACCGTACCCATGAAACCTAACATAGGAGCCAAAGCGATGAAAAGAGAGATCCACACCAATCCTTTTTCCAAACGACCCATTTCTACAGAACCGTAAGAGATTACAGATTTCTCAACCATCTCGATACCTTCAGAGGCACGCATCAAACCTTGAGTAAAGATAGAAGCTACAGGGCCACGCGTGTTACGAGTTACTTCTTTAGCGGCTTCAACACCACCAGACTGAAGTGCCTCTTCTACTTTAGCCAACAACTTCTTAGTGTTAGTAGTTGCAAGGTTCAAAGTAATAATACGCTCGATCGCTACTGCCAATCCGATGATCAAACACACCAATACAATACCCATAAACTCCCATCCACCTTCGATGAATTTTTGTTTAACGGCTTGGTGGAAAGTCACGTCTTCAGCAACAACTTCCTCTACTTGCGCTTCCTCTTGAACAGGGGCTGGAGCCGCCTCTTCAACTACCTGGTTTTCGTCAGTCGCTACCTCCTCAGTTTGAGCAACTTCTTCTTCCTGAGCATAGGTCTTAGCGGCTGTACCGAAAGACACCATACCAGCGATCATCAACAAAGCAAATAACTTTTTCATAGTTCAGTTTTTAATTAATTCTCTAAGTGTAGAATTTAACTGTTAAAGTGTAAGAAAAAATTTAAAGTTTAAGTAGAAAGGTAAGGTGGCGAACCTCAGAATCCAGGGGACTTCTTTCTGCTCTATTCCTTACAATAAGAAATAGAGCGAAATCCTTTCTATGAAATATTATATTGTGATCGTTCATCACGAACACAAATAAATCAATAAATATCTCTTCATGCAAGAATATTATGTTTTTTTGAAACCTTTACAAAATGGTCATTTCGCCACATAAAGGAACCTGAAGCATTTTTCTCACTAAATCAGGACTTTTCTGATTCCCCAGAAGAAACATTAATTTCACCATGGCGGCCTCGGTGGTCATGTCATATCCACTCACCACCCCAATTTTCTCCAACTCCGAGCTGGTAGCATAACGGCCATGCAAAACGGAACCACCGATACACTGGGTGACGTTGACAACAATAATTCCTTTCTCCACGGCCTTTTCCAAACGCTCCAAAAACCAACGCACGGTTGGGGCATTTCCAGAACCATAGGACTCCATCACCACCCCTTTCAGGTTCGGAATATTCAGAATCGCGTCCACATAAGCATGTGGCATGGAAGGAAAGATTTTCAAAATGGCCACATTTCGATCAAACTTCCATTGGTAGCGCAGCATATCCTGCGGAATCCATGGCAAAGCAGCAGAGCGATTATATTCGATCTCGGTGCCTACCACTGCCAGCGCGGGATAATTTTCCGAGTCAAAAGCATGAAATTGTGAAGAACGAATCTTTTTCACGCGATTCCCACGATACAATTTGGAATCAAAATAAACGGCCACTTCCGGAATTAAAGGCTCGTGATTACCATCATGCGCAGAGGCTAATTCCAGCGCCGTAATTACATTGGCCCGGGCATCGGTACGGCGGGCACCAATAGGCAATTGGGCTCCGGTGACAATGACCGGCTTATTCAAACCCTGCAACATAAAAGAGAGGGCTGCGGCCGTATAGGCCATCGTATCGGTTCCGTGCAAAACGACAAAACCTTCATATTGATGGAAATTTTCCTTGATAATATACCCGACATCCTGCCAGTTCTCGATCCGCACATTGGAGGAATCAATGGTGGTAGGAAAACTGATCACGGTCAGATCCAGGTTTAAGGTATTGATTTCCGGCAGGCGTTCGATGATTTCATGAAAACCCACAGAAATCAGTGAACCGGAACGGTCTTTCACCATCCCCAGTGTTCCGCCGGTATAAACAATCAGAATTTTGGCTTTTGGCTCATAGGGAGCTGCGGTATTAAGTCTTGTTATTCTATATTTAGGTGCCATTCAGTGCTGTTTATATTATAGATTAGGCGCGCGAAATAATCGCATTGCATTTTCGGTAGTAATCTCAGCCACTTCTTCCACAGGAATGGATTGTAGTTCGGCGACACGATCCGCTACCAAGCGCACATAAGCAGGTTCATTTCTTTTTCCGCGATGAGGCACGGGCGCAAGATAAGGCGCATCTGTTTCCAAAATTAAATGTTGCAGGTCCAGAGAAGGGATCACTTTGTCCATCCCGCCATTCTTAAAGGTGCTCACACCACCCATCCCTAACATAAATCCACAGTCAATCGCTCTTTGGGCATCAGCAATACTGCCCGTAAAACAGTGAAAAACCCCACGCAAACGACCATCCTGTTCGGCTTCTACCACCTCAATGGTCTCGGTAAAAGAATCCCGGCAATGTAAAACCACCGGCAAGTCCAGTTCCTTGGCCCAGCCGATCTGTATTCTCAAAGCCTCCAGCTGAATATCAAGGGTGGTTTTATCCCAGTACAGATCCGTCCCGATTTCACCTACAGCGGCAAATGGAAAACGATCAAACCAGGCACGCATGGTTTCCAACTGTGCTTTATAGTCTTCTTTTACGTCACAGGGGTGTAGCCCCATCATTGGAAAACAATAATCAGGGTATTCTTGCTGCAGCTCCATCATCGACGCTATGGAAGCCACATCAATATTAGGCATATAAATACGTCCAATTCCGGCAGCTTTTGCTGCTGCTATCATCTCTTTCCGGTCTTCCTTAAATTGCTCTAAATAAATATGAGCATGCGTATCGATTAGCTGCATTAACCCTAATTTCGTTATTTTTTGTGCAGGTAGCATTCTACCAATTTGTACAAAAATATTAAATTTCCGCCAAAGACCAATAGGCGATTATTTCTTGAAATAATACAATATGAGAAATATCATAGGGGCAAAATGAAAATTTCGTGACGAATAGGAACTTTCATTATTTCGAAAGGGCAATTGTACTTCAATAATTACAATGTCTCAAATTTAAAGCCTAAAGATTTAAAGTGAGAAATATAGCGGGGTAACACAAATTTAACATTCCGTTCCGCTTTCAGGCTATCATGAAACACCAGGATGCTGCCAGAACGGGTCAATTCAATCGTTTTCTCTAAAATTTCTTCCGGTTGCAAAGATTGATCATAATCACAGGTGAGTACATCCCAAAGGATGATTTTATAAGAATCACGAATTTTTTTGACCTGACTGGGTTTAATCTGACCATGAGGAGGCCTAAAAAGTGGTTTTTGAAAAGAATTCTCCTCCAATCTCACCTCATCAAAATACTTTTGGCATAAGCCAATATTCTCCAGATAGTCGGCATTACTTTCCGACCAGCCTTTCAGGTGATTAAAGGTATGATTCCCAACTAAATGCCCTTCTTCCAGCACCTGCTTAAACACCTCAGGATGCTTTCGAACATTGTCGCCCACCATGAAAAAAGTGGCATGTGCCTCAAAATCTTTCAAACAGGACAACACCCAGGGAGTCACTTCCGGAATGGGGCCATCATCAAAAGTCAGATAGATGGTCGGCTCCCTAACATCTTTTTTAAATACAAAGCTTGAAAAATACCGCTGAAGGAAATCCGGTACGCGGTGAGGTTTGATCAGGCCCATTTTTTAAGGGTAAAAATAGAAATATCATCGGCATAAGGGACTTCTTTCCGGTAGTTATTCAACTCCTTCATCATTTCCTGGATAATCTCCTCCGGCGTTAAGGTTTGCTGATTCACCAAAAAAGCTTCCAGACGCTCCTCCCCGTATTCTTCCTCCTGATCGTTAAAGGTTTCGGTCAAACCATCCGTATAGCAGAATAAGGTAAAAGCCTCCAAATTAGTAAGTAAACCACTTTCAATGAAAGGGAGCGGATCAAAAAAGCCCATGATCGTACTTCCTTTATCTAGATGCTGCACCTGCCCATTCTCATGAATAACCAGGGGTTGATTATGCCCGGCATTTACGTATTCCAGGGTATTGCGCTCCATATCATATATGGCCAGAAAAACCGTGATGAAGTGCTCCTGCGCTCCACGGCGTTGGATCTGCTGATTCACCGAGGCCACCACTTCTTTCAGGTCGGTAGTATGCAGGACGATGGTCCTCAAAGAAGCCTGAAAGTTCGACATTAGCAAAGCTGCCGGAATACCTTTACCGGAAACATCCGCCATACAAATCAGGTAACGACCATCCTCCAGAGTGATGCAATCATAATAATCCCCACCAATCCCATGGTGCGGCACATATTCTGCTGCCATCTGCAGTTTCTCTGAATTGGGCAAGGAAGGAGGCAGCAAGCTTTTCTGCACCTGATTGGCGATTTCTATTTCCCGGTTCATTCGCTCCTGTTTCAGTTGTCTACGGGCGAATTTCTTGTTTTCCAGCGCTACAAAAATAAGATTGGCCAGGGTCTGGATAAACTTCAGGTTCATCTCTTCTTTCTGTCCATTGGACCCCACCAGCAATACTGCCAACCGCTCCTGCTTATGAGACACCGGAATGATGACATCAAATTCAGAAAAAATGGAATTACAGGGAGTGATTTCATCCACCTTCTTAATGTCCTTCACTTCCAGCAGGCATTCATCCAGTGGATTCTCCTCAAAGTTACTGTCGGTATTGAACTGGGCCTTACAACCCCAGCCCGACTCATTACATACATAGAGCGCCATACGTTCTACACCGAAAGTTCCCTGAAGTGTAAATTGAAATACCCGATACAAATGCTCCTCTTTCATATTATTGTTGATCCCCATAGAGACCTCCAGAAGTGCATTTAATTCCAATTCCTTGAGTTGATATTTTTTTTCGAAGTTTACCGATTCCATCATTGTTCTAGCCCTTTACTTTCCGCTTAGGGTCTGATAAGGTTCTTAAACCATTTCCTAAAAGATTGATCGAGCCTACCATTCCCATAATTGCCAGCGAAGGAAAAAACACCAAATGGAAAGAATTTCTGGTGCCCAAAGCATTAAACCCCTCCATTAACATTCCGCCCCATGAAGGCGCCGGAGGCTGCACACCCAAACCCAAAAAACTCAGGCCGGCCTCCAATAATATCGCTGCAGCAAAATTCGCCGTTCCCATGACGATCAATTCCCCGACAATATTAGGTAAAATATGCACAAAAACAATTTTAAAGTCACTCAGTCCAATCGTTCGGGCGGCTTCTACATAAAGCGCATTCTTCAGGGCCATCACCTGTCCGCGTACTAAGCGGGCCACTTCCACCCACATGGTCATCCCTACTGCGATAAAAGATACCATTACCCCTTTTTGCTGAAAAGCCAGACTAATTGCGATGATCAACATGATGGCCGGAATAGACCAAACCACCGTCATGAACCAACTGATTACCTGATCCTGCCAACCGCCATAATAACCCGCCAGGCTTCCCACCAAAACCCCAATGGCTACGCTCAAAAGGGCGGCTAACAAACCAATACTGAGTGAAATTCTGGTTCCTAATAGCAAGCGACTCAGTAAATCCCGTCCGGCGCGATCCGTCCCCAGCCAGTACCTTCGACTACTGAGATGGTCTTCCAGATCCAGGTGCAATTCTGCCATAGAGCGGAAACGGTCCTTACCATTGGCCATCAGAATACGATAACCACCATGCTCTTTGATATAAGGTCGGGCAGAGGGAAATTGCATTTCTTCCAGTGGCCCGACATACAAGGGCGTGGTTACATCACAAATATGATAGCGTTTCCACCGATCCTTTTGAGATCCGAAAGGCAGAATTTTCACGAAATCTCCCTCAATTACCAAGGAATCATAAGGCTCCAGTAAATATTTAGACGGTGTCCCTTTCCACCATCTTTCGATATAGGAAGGGAAATCGATTTCTGCATTTTTCCGCACTACCAGTATATCCGCCACAAAGTTCGGCGCCTGTTTTCTTAATTGAATATTGCCATCATTTGCATTCGGAGAAGGATCCGGCAATATCACGTAACCACCCACCACCACCATTAGCGCCAAAAGCAAACCCATAGCCCCCCATCTGCAGGCCGGAATCTCCCAAAATCCCGCCCAGGGACTTAATGGTTTTATGGTTTCTTTAGACGTGGGGGTACTGGTGAGCATTTTTTATTCGCTTAATGGCCGTGCAACTTCAACAAACCTTCTTTTGTCGCCAGATAATACAATTTTTCAAAGCGAGATTCAAATAAATCCATGGATATCGCCTCTGCATCCAGAGATTCCATGGCTTTCACCCACCCTTTACGGACTAAAATCTTCAAAGAGACGTCTAACTCTTCCTTTTCCATTTGAAGCTCCTCCAATAAATCCGGGTAGGAAATTACAAAAAATAGTTCTTCCAGTATTTCTGATTCCAATGCTGTCATTTCATATCATTTGGGGCCAAATTTAGAAGATTTTTTGAGTCCGACCATCCCGTAAATATCAATTAATTTAAAATATCGCTATCTTATGCGCATGATTAAATTACGTCTGAGTTTTCTTTTGATCGCATTTCTCACACTTTGGTCTTTCCCCCAAAGTCAGGCTCAAAGCCTTGACGACCTTTACTTAAAAATAAAGGGTAAAATCGTGGATGAAAATGACCAACCCCTGCCTTACGTCCATGTTATTACGGTAATTGGCCGTTTTGGCGCCACTACTGATGCACAAGGCCGTTTCATTGTGCACACGGCGCCTCAGGATACCCTTTGGTGCTCGTATGTCGGCTATGAAAAACAACGGATCCCTGTGGAAATTCCGGAAGGAGAAGGAGAACTGTATGTGAATATCACCCTTTCCAAAACCAGCTATACGCTGGAAAACGTCGACGTAACGGTATTACCGGAAAATGTGGAAGACTTTAAAGATGAATTCTCGGACCTGGTAGTCACCGAGGGCTGGAAGCCGGACCCGAGCTATTATGTGGAATATGAGGAACGCCGCAAACAAAAAGACCAATTGGAAGAGCTACCTCCCATCGCGGGCTTTGATGAACCGGATAAATTTGATTTTGTGAGCTTCTCCCCAAGCAAATTGTTTTCGAAAAAGAATAAAAAACCGAAAGTAAGTAAAGAAGAACAAGAAAAAATCAACCAGGAAATTATTGCGGAGAAATACAATAAGGATTGGGTCATTACCCTAATTGGACCTGAAAATGCCGGTTTAGCGGAGGAATTTATGGCTTATTGTAATTTCAATGAAAGCTTTCTACTCAAGAGCGAGCAATATCGGATTGCACAGGAGGTGCTGAATAAATGGAACCGCTTTCTGGATGAAAAATATGATTTGAAATAATTACAGAAAAGAAGTCTTTGGGCTTCTTTTTTTTGTTTCATTTGATCTGAATTTTGCATGCTTAGCCGAATAATTTATCGCTCAGTTTAGTACTTCGGCTTAAATCGCCTTCATCCTATTCGATAAGGTTGTAATGGCCGATTTGTTTTTAGCCCGGATTTGGGAAAGCTCGCCCCCTCTTCCTTCAGCTGCTACTTGGAAAATGTTTAAAATTGAGACTAATCCATTATTTTTTCCGCCTTGCAGCTAAACAAGTAATGGAACATGAATAATCCGACTTTAAGCCGAATTTGAATAATGATGCAATCTACAATACTCCGTAGAGTTTTGAGCTATTGTAAAAAAAATGGTGACCTGTATATTTGTATCGCCAAACACCAACATACTAAGTCACCATCAAGAGCATCGAAACACTCCTAGCGCAAATATTCCATAAAATGTTAGACATTAACAAATGGGAGAGGGATTTCATGATAGAAAATTTGAAAGGACTACTGTCTTTCCGTGGTCGTAATAATTTCACCAACATGAGTCGGTATCTGCGGTACAATGAGGCCACGATTAGATCATGGTATGAAAAATATTTCAATTACCTTTTTTTCAATATTGAGCTCATTAAGACACTTAAAGATGAATTGCGCATCATTGCCTTTGATCCAAGTTATGTTTCCAAAAGTGGTCAACTCACCCCAGGTTTAGGGTACTTTTGGTCAGGCTGCGATAATTCAACAAAAAGAGGTCTAGAAATTACTGGAATAGCAAGTGTTGGCCTCGAAAGTAAAACCGCAATGCATTTAGAGGCCCATCAAACCTTTAAGAGTGAGGACGAGTCATTTAATTTGCTGACCTTTTATGCCAATTTGATTTTGTCAAATGTTGAATTGTACAAGCAAGTATCAGATAGTGTGGTTGTTGATGCTTACTTTTCGCGCTTTACGTTCGTCGATCCGCTAGTAGAAAAAGGGTTTATTATCATTAGTAAATTGGCTAAAAACGCATTTCTTCGTTACAGAAATACTGAACCACCTACCGGAAAAAGAGGGCGACCCAAGGTCTATGGAGAAAAAGTGAAATTTAATAATCTTGACCAAAGACACTTTACACTATGTTTCAAAAATGAAAACTCGGAGGCTTTCGAAGCAGAGGTTCATAGTAAAAGTCTTAAACGATGGATCAAGTGTGTGGTCGTCGTTACTGAGCTTGACAATGGGAAAACCAGACGAGAAATTTTATTCAGTACAGACATTAATCAAAGCGGTTCCGCAATAATTGAGCGTTATCGACTTCGATTTCAAATTGAGTTTCTATTTCGAGATGCCAAACAATTCACCGGTTTGACTCACTGCCAGGCGAGGAGTAAAAATAAGATACATAATCACATAAATATGTCTCTAACGGCGGTGTCCGTGGCAAAGGCGCTTCACTATTTTGATAATAAAACCGAAGAAAAGGAACCCTTCTCATTATCAAGTATTAAGATGCTATATTTTAATCGAAACTATATCCAAAGAATATTTAAAGGGTTCGGGATTGCCCCCGAACCGTACAATAATTCAGAGCAAATGCTCCAAATAGAGAGATTTGGCTGTATTGCGGCCTAATTCTTTACGGAGTATTGAATCTAAAAGCGTGTAGAAAAATAAGGTGATGGATTTAACAGAAGAAATTAGACACCCTGACTTCAAAAGAGCGTCTGAGTAATCGGACTGAGAGCTCACAGCATCAAGGAATAAAAATCTCCTCAATCTACCCTCTTCCCAGAATGTACGGGAGCGGTTTCTTCTTCCTTATTTTGTCGCCCCTTCCACTGATAATCCCCCAACAGGGTTTTAAAAGCAAAATAAACGGCATAAAAGGGATAAAGCAGAAACATCGCTGCGAAGGCGACAAAATCCCAGGACTGTCTGGTAAAAAAATACACTCCCCGAAGCAAAATATATTCGGAAAGCAATCGCAAGCCCAGACCACAGAGCCCCACATACCAATAAAGATGATCCCAAAAACCGGCCACCAACATCAAAAGCGTAGCAGCATGAATGACAAAGATCAACACCGCCGGTAAGGATTCCACCACTGTTTTCTGATAATTCCATTTACTGGCCCATCGCACCCTTTGCGCCTCAAACTGCTTCCAGCTAAGCGGAGGAGCTGTAACCACCACCGATTTTTGGGAGGTTTGGAAAATTACACCATCCGGAAAATCCTTCAATACTTTCCGCATGAATAACTCATCGTCTCCGGTGGGGATTCCATCGATCCCTTTAAATCCGCCCAGCGCCTCAAAGGTGGGTTTGCGATAAGCTAAATTTGCGCCATTGCAGAAAATTGGGTTTCCCCAACCACTCATTCCGCCGGTAAAACCCATCAGACTGCTGAATTCCATTTTTTGCAAACGAGAGAAAAATCCCTGATGAGCCGTCAGCATAACCGGCCCCAGCACCATATGTACCTGATCGTTTTGAAAAGGACGCACCATGCGATCTATCCAGAAAGGGCCCACCGAACAATCAGCATCTGTGAATAGCATGATCTCACCGCCGGCCCGTTCAATACCATAACTCACCGCACTCTTTTTCCCAGTCCCCTCCTCCAGGGTGAAGTATTTAATCCGATGATCCCGCTCTGCCCATCTTTTCACTACAATGGCAGTCGCATCCTCTGAATGATCATCTACTACGATCACTTCCAAATCCGGATACCGTTGCCGGCTCAAATCCTTTAATAAATCCCCGATACCATTTTGCTCATTCCTGGCCGCCACAATCACGGACACCTTCACACAGTAGGGCTGTCGGTATTTGACATTCCTCAGCCAGCCGTAGCCATTCATCATGACGACGATACTGTAAAGTACCATTATGATTAAGTAAATTATTGTGACCATTTGAAAATAAAAAACGAGCCCCAAAAAGCGGGAATTAAAACGTTCACCACCCAAAGCATCAGGCCTCCGGCGATTATCAAACTGATATCCACAGGGAATAAAGAGAAATAGGACCAAAGTGCAAACTCCCGGATGCCCAAATCTCCTAATAAATGTACCGCAGGGATAACAGATTTCGCCAGAAACATAAAAGCAATGCCCCTGAGTATTTCTAATATAGGCAATTCGATCCCTAACAATTTAAATATCAGCAAAAACTGCAGGCAAAAGACAAGATAGCGACCCAGCGCCAGCAGCCATATGCGAAGAAAATCATGATGAGAAAAGCTGTTGAACAGAAAGCGAGCCTGCCGCCGCCACTTTTCCCGCGGAGAATACTTCCGAAACAGGAAAACGACCACCAGGATCAGGACAGTCAACACCGGGACCAAATACCCACTATGCGAAAAGGAAGTCACCAGACCGCGCTGCCAGTAAAACCCAAAGCCCCAAAGCCCAAAGCAAGTCGTCCAGAACATTTGCGCCGCCTGCCCCACAAAAATAGGCAGGATTAGCCGAAACCTTACTGTGGAATTTAAAGACAAAATTCTGCCCATATGATGACCTAGTCCCATAGGCCCTACCAGGGAAAAAGCTAATGCAGACCAAACCCCTTTAAAGGCCTCCCATAAAGAGATATTTTTCACCGAAGAAGCGATCAGCTTCCATTTGGCCGCCTCCAGCCCCCAGTTGAGCAACATCATCAAAAGCAACAACATCCCCCAAAAGCCTAAAGCGGGAATTCGGACAATGTGTAAATAAATTTCCTGAGCTGAAAAATTATCCCTTATTTTGCCCCATAAAACAATCATCAGCGCACACCAAAGGACCACCTTTAAAACAGGGAAGGCCTGGCGCAGATATTTTTTGGCAATTGAAATTGGGATGGCATCTAGCACAGAAAAGATAATTTTAGGTTTGGACCCCGGCACGCAAGTAATGGGGTATGGGGTAATCATGGTGAAGGGAAATAAGATGTCCTGCCTTCAATACGGGGTCATTCACTTAAAAAAGTACAGCTCCCATGCGCTAAAATTACAGAAAATTTATGAAAGGGTCTGGGGCATTATTGAAGAATATCTTCCGGATGAAGTGGCATTAGAGGCTCCTTTTTATGGTCAAAATGTGCAGTCCATGCTGAAACTGGGCAGAGCTCAGGGGGTTGCCATGGTGGCAGCACTCAATCATGGGTTGCCGGTTACCGAATACGCCCCCAAAAAAGTAAAACAATCTGTCACCGGAAACGGAAATGCCAGTAAGGAACAATTAGCTGCCATGCTGAAAACCTTGCTGAACCTAAAGGAAATTCCGGAGTATCTGGATGCTACTGATGCCTTGGGCGTGGCCATCACCCATCATTTTCTGGGCGGCGAACAAACGACCAAAAGCACTTCCTGGGGAGCTTTCCTGAAAGCCAATCCGGAAAGACAAAAATAAGTCTGAATTTCCATTTGGAACCTTTCCACCAGGTTCCAAAGAAATCGAGGCCGAATTTTGCAATAAGATTCTATAAAACTATCTAGAGGTTTACTTTCAAGTCATAGAACAGAGTGTTCCTGATTTTCAACTCGAACTATCCACCACTAAACCTAACATCTCTATTCAATCGACTCATTTCCAAGCCAAAAGCCTCATGTTATTTGATTTGTTAATAGCCCAAATTGGGACAGACTTGTATTCCCCTCATTCATCTGCTTCTCTGTAAAAAACTTGAAACAGGACAAATCCCTTACTATTTCCAGCCTTGCCGTTAAGCGATGATGGAAGTATCATTAATTCGACATTAACCTGCCAGGCATCATTCGGTCAAAAAAAGGGAGCCCTATTCGGACTCCCCTCTACACCTACTTTACGACTGTTTTTTCAATGAATTATTTTTTAATAAAACGAATGGTCTGGGCTTTTTCGCCTTCCGCTTTGATTCTCAACAGATACATGCCGGCACTTAAATCACCGGTAGCCAATTGATAGGTGACTTCATGTTCCGCTTGTACCTGAACATTCTTTACTTCCTCGCCACCTTTCAGTACCACCGTGAGTGTTACCGCCTGTCCCTCATAATCTGAAAGATCCACATTCATCACATCACTTACCGGATTGGGGAAGGCCCGGGGACCTCTGTTACCAGGAGTTCCATCTTCCATTGGGTCCTTATCCGGATCCATCAGAACAAACATCGCCCCATTTGAAAGCATTCCCATATTCCCAAATTGATGTTTGCCCCGTGGACCGCGGTGACGCATTTCCCCATGTCGCCCTTTTCTTTCTCGACCTTCCGGACTCCCCTTTTCTGCACGACGTTCTTTCATTTTCGCCAGCTTCTCCTCCTTCATGAGCTTCATCTCTCCATGCCATTTTTGAAGCAAGGGTTCCATCGCTACGATGACCTCCTCCAATTCCGCTTCGTGCTTATCAGCTATTGCCCAGGCTTCGGTCATTATCGCTCTTTTTTCTTTTTCCACGGCGCGCATTTGAGCTCTTTCCTCCGCAGAAGGCAATTCAAAGGACTCCTCTTCAAGTGCTCCGCGCTGCCCTTTCTTTTGCTTTCCATTCGCTTTCAAAACTTCAAGCCTTGCGCGTAACTCCGTGATTTTTTTCTTTTCCTTATTACTTAATTTATCATCAAAGGCTTTCCGTTGCGCTTGAATTTCCGGAAGAATGGTCTCCTTAAAATAAGCCCGCATCTCACCACCTCCTTTGCCTTTTCGGTTTCCTTTAATCGCAAAAACCGATACCGAAACTAACAGGAAGCACCCTATTAGTAATATTAATTTCAGACCTTTATTTTTCATGGTGTTGAATTTTGTTGTTCGATTACAATACTAATCACGACAATAATTAAAAGGAGATAAAAAAATTTCAACCAACGCCCGAAAGGAATCAACCAATGCAAAACTCCGCTCTACCAGGCGCTAAAATTGTACGAATTCTAGAAAATCGACCAACAACAAAAGAAAGGCGCTGCGTTTTGTTTATTTTACAAATTTTTATTTTAGATTTTCACCACAAAAGACAATTAACACCTACCTAAGCATTTTTTCGGATGAGATCCTTTCTATTTTTCTCTTGCCTGTTCACTTTCTTCATCAGCTTGAATGCCGTTGGTCAAAGCTATTTTCATTTCGACCAGCACTATCGGACCAAATATCCATTTTTTGCCAAGCACGAAACCAAAAAGGAGGTTCTGACGACTAATAAAGCAGGCAAACAAGCTATTCAACTCTACAGCAAAAAAGAGCTTTTGTATGGGCACAATGCATTAAACGGACATTTGGCACCTCAAAACTTAACACAGCTGTATTTTCAAAAAGGGGATGCGCCTCTGCAAAAGGCCAGCTGGGAGAATTTGCAAAAAGCGCTAGCAGATGAAAGGGCCATGCAGGAGTATTTTAAAAAAATCAACCGATTGAAACGGACGGAAAACGGGCTACTCTATAGCGGCATTGCCTTGGTGGCCGTGGGCATTATGCATACCGCTACCCAAACCAATGCGGAGGGCCTCCAAAATATCAATCAACCTTCCCCCCTCCTTTTTGCAGGCGCCGGAGTAGGACTGTCCTCTTTTATCATTAAAGCCATTCGAAAAAGAAAAATGAAGGAAGCGGTTCACTTTTACAATCGACTACCCTAAATCCCCCCGATTCCATTCTTATTTTGGAAATAGATTTTAGACAAAAAATTCCTGGCTTTGAATAAAATTGACGAGCCAAAACAGTAGCGACCAAAACTTATCAATGCTGCTTTTGAGATATTAAAATGCGCTGCACCAATAATCCCGATTCAGAGCTGTGCCCTAAACCAACGAAACAATCAATAGTGAAAATTTGTGAAATCTGTGGCTAAAAATCACTCCCCTTATCCAATTCTCCATCATTCTCCTAATTAATAACTCCCCCACTTCGCAGCGTACTTCCTCATTAACCTAAACCGGTTAATTGAAAACCATCTCAATGCATTAATCAGTGAAAATTTGTGAAATCTGTGGCTAAAATTCACTTCCCTTATCCAAGTCTCCTTCATTCTCCTAATTAGTAACTCCCCCAAATCGCAGCGTACTTCCTCGTTAACCTAAACCGGTTAATTGAAAACTACCTCAATGCATTAATCAGTGAAAATTTGTGAAATCTGTGGCTAAAATTCATCCCCAATCCAACTCTCATTCCTCCGCCTATTTCGTGGCCTGTCTTCCCCACATCTCCCTTCTTCTTTAAACTAAAAAAGCCCCGACCCAAAAGGCCGAGGCTTGAACGAATATCCAGATTTAATTGGAATACTAGAAATTAAAAGAAACTTTAGAGTACCAATAAGCCCCATTGAAGCCCATCTGCACCGGATCCCAATAACCACCGTTATCAGTCTCATAAGGATCCTGCTTGTCCGGATACACATTGAAAATGTTTGATCCGCCCAGCGTAAAGTTCCACTTATCTGTCGGATGATAGCTAAAAGATACATCCGTAGTGGTTTTAGGATCATAAACCGCAACCATTCCATCACCCGTCCAGGTTCCTAAGGTTACCTGACCAAAATAGTTGGCTCTGATCATCGCCGACCACTTATTATGCTGATAATTCAACATCACATTACCTTTCCATTTAGGCGCTGAACCTTCATAGAATAGTCTTTCCCGCTCACCAAAGTAAATATCTTCTTTACCCGCCAACTGATCGGAAGTATGCACCGCCGTTACCTCCGTTACGTTGTGGTTAACTGCCAGACTCGCCGTCAGTTTATCCTGACCGATATTGGTGGTGTAAGTCGTTACAAAGTCAAAACCATAAGTCTTCGTATCTACCGCATTGGTAAAGAAAGCGACCTGATCCACGCCTTGCTCCTGCAAAATATGCCCTACATCCGGATCTTCTGAATCAAAATAGCCGGTTACTACTACTCTGTCATAAACATTGATCTGGTAGCCATCTAAAGTAATGGTCAAACCATCCACTGGCGTCAAGGTCATTCCCAAAGAGTAGTTCTGAGATTGCTCTTCTTTCAATTCCGGAATACCCAAAGCTTTCGCCACTTCAGAATCGTTTCTGGCCAATACCACATCCTGTGCTACGCCACCCACGAAGTCCGTATAAGTAGAGTTATAATAAGCTTGCTGTAAAGATGGCGCTCTGAAACCGGTACTTACCGCACCTCTGATCGACAACATTTCTACCGGGCTGTATCTGGATACAATTTTACCGGTCACCGTGGAGCCAAAATCAGAATAATGCTCGGCTCTAACTGCCGTACCGATCATGAATTTCTCCGTTAGGTCCAGTTCAACATCCACATATCCACCGATGTTATTTCTGCTCTCATTTACTTCATTCTCCGGTCTAAAACCAGGATATCCTTGCGCACCACCAGCCTTCACATTGCCTTCGCTGTCCACATAACCGTAATTTTTCCAGCTGGCCTCTTCTCCCTGGTGAATCTGATAATTCTCCACTCTGAAAGCAGAACCAAAAGCAATATTCAAACCTTCCATTACCGAAGGATAGAATTTAGTAAGATCCAGGTTAGTAGTATTGGAGGCATACTGGAATTTACCTGCATAAAAAGAAGTAGGAGAATCAGGGCCCAAAGAGGCATTCAAAGTCTTGGTGATGTCAAAAGAAGATTGGTTGTATCCGAAGGCATTTCCCAGGTCGATCTTCCAGCCTTTCCATTCAGAATTTACACCAAAAGCCAGCGAGTTATCGATTACTTCTGAAGCCAAATAAGGCACAAAACCATTCGGGTAAATTTCCTGAATATTTCTTTCAGGATCATTCGCTTCTCTTCCCCAAGCACCAGAAAGCGCATCTCTATAATTAAATCCACCGAAAGCGTAAATGCTTGTTTTCTCACTTACCCCAAATTCGGCATTCAACATGGTTCCGATGTTCAAAACATCCGCATCACCGATCACCCGCATCTCCCCTTCAGGTGCTCTGTCGGTCATGCCTCTTTTGTTAATTTCTACCGAGGCGTTTACAAAACCGTCTTTTCCGGCTTTCCAGCCATAATTTCCGGAGACCATCAGGTTCTCGCCATCCCCTTCCTGGGTGATTCCTGTCCCGGCATTCAAGCTACCTGCTCCGGTTTGTTTTTTCAATACAATGTTAATGACTCCGGCAATAGCATCTGAGCCATACTGTGCCGCAGCACCATCACGAAGCACTTCAATTCTTTCAATAGAGGATACCGGAATGGTATTCAGGTCAGTCGCAACCGCACCTCTACCTCTGGTTCCCAATAGGTTGACATAGGAGGAAGTATGTCTTCTTTTGCCATTCACCAAAATCAACACCTGATCAGGGCCCATGCCTCTCAAAGTAGCGGCATCAATGTGGTCACTTCCATCAGAACCCGCCTGACGGTTGGAGTTGAAGGAAGGAACAGCAAATTGTAATAATTGTGATAAATCCATTTGCCCTGTGGAATTGGTTACTTCGTCAAGGGCGATGATGTCTACCGGAACGGGCGTTTCGGTAAGTGCTCTGTTGGCATTTCTGGATCCCAGAATGACGACATCATTTAACTTTACATCAGTAGGATCTAACTGAATTTGTAAAGATTGGTCTGCGGAACTCACTGTCAGATCATGATCAGCATAGCCCACATAAGAAAAGTGTAGATTAGTAGGGAGCGCAGTAGTTAATTCAAAACCACCGTCGAGGTTGGTAATCGTACCTTGAGTAGTGCCGCTAATCATCACGGTAACTCCAGGCATTTCTTGTCCATTTTCATCAACAACATGACCACTGATCATTTGTGCTGATTGCGCATAAACCGGTGCCCAACATCTCACATTTCCACAAAGCATCAGAAGTAAGATCGTACCTCTGATGATCGTACTATTCAGTACGTTCAACTGTACAGTTTTCATCAATAAATATAATAAAGGGTAAAATAATCCTGTTAATAGGAACCAGCAAAGGACTGGTTAAAGGCGGAGGCGCACCGATTTTATCGTCGGCGCATAATACGTCGCCCGTTCAACGCTAGGCAGCGTCGTCGGTATTGGCCTTGAGTTGGCACTAATGGGGCGATATGTTTAATCGTATTTTTCAAACCTTTTACTTAGGATGGTGCGAATTTGAAGTTGTTTTTAATCAGATCCAAATACCTGGCGCAACAATCCCTATATTTAAGCTATTTTCTTCAATTTTTAACACAACAAAACCTTTAAGTGCAACAACCTAAAAAATCCACTGAGGGAAACAGGATGGTTTTTGCTCAGCATTTATCTGTTTTAATCGCTTCAGGGCAATAAAAAAAGTCACCCTAAAAAGGATGACTCTTCCAATATTTTTCAACTCCAAAAAGAAGACGGGCTTAAAGCTGCTCGGCAATCTTTTCTTTGGTCTGACTCAATTCTTCCGCCGATGGGTTCAATTTCGGACGACTAAAATTAATGTCATCCATATCATTCAGCGGCACCAGGTGAATGTGCGTATGTGGAACCTCTAATCCAATGACCGCCACCCCAATTCTCAAACAAGGGATTGCTGCTTTTATTCCAGCAGCAACTTTTTTCGCAAAAAGTTGCAATGCGACATACTCTTCATCCGATAAATCAAAGATATAGTCGACCTCTTTTTTAGGGACAATTAAAGTATGACCTTCCACTAATGGGTTAATGTCCAGGAAGGCAATATGGTGATCATCCTCCGCTACTATTTGACCGGGGATCTCTCGATTGATGATTTTGGTGAATATACTCGCCATGATTTTGATGGATTGATTTCCTCAGGGAAATTACATGCTAATATCCAAAACTTCAAATTCAATTTTACCTGCCGGAGCGGTAACTTCTGCAATCTCTCCAACCTTCTTGCCCATCAAACCTTTTCCGATCGGCGACTTCACAGAAATCTTCCCTTGCTTCAGGTTTGCTTCTTCCTCAGAAACCAAGGTATATTTTACTTCCATTCCGTTTTTCATATTCTTGATTTTCACCGTAGAAAGAATAGAAACTTTGGAAATATCAATGTCGGACTGACGAATCACGCGGGCATTCGCCACCACGTTTTCCAATTGAGCAATTTTGGCCTCCAAATGGCCCTGAGCATCTTTTGCTGCATCATACTCCGCATTCTCACTCAAATCACCTTTATCACGCGCCTCTGCGATTTGTTGTGCAATATCTGCACGACCACGTAATTTAAGGTCTCTCAACTCGTCTCTTAATTTCTGTAAGCCTTCCTCGGTATAGTATGATATATTACTCATGATATAATTTACCTAAATGATTAAAAAAAGAATAACGACCCCTTGGGAGGATCGTTGCTAAAAACATTGGTACTTTAAACGGATGATTTCGGGTATTAGATTAATATCTACCGGATAAATGACGTACCATGTTGTACGCTCCTGATCTCAAAGATAGTATTTTTTTTTCTTAGCTTCAAAACCATGAGCCCCTGAAAAGCAGGAATAAAAACTATAATCTGCCACAAGAATTATTGGATTAATCTTAAAAAAATAGGTTTTCCTCCCCAAAATTACTCAAAAAGACCTAAATTGGCTATCAATTTTCACCCTAGCAAATACACTTTTATTACCACTGATGTCAGGATACTTCAGAACTCTTTTTACTATTTTTCTACTTTTCAGCCTTTCCCAAAGTCAGGCCAATAATGACACGCCCCTTTCTGCCGAAGAGGAAGTACTGCTACTTTTGGAAGAAGCTGAGAAGAAAATGAACGGCAATCCACATGAAGCTTACAAGCTTGCTGAAAATGCCTGGGTGAAAGCTACTGCCTTGGAGAACAATTTGCTTATTGGCCGTGCACTGCCCTATATGGGAGAGGCCCTGTTTTACCGGGACTTTGGGGGATTTCTTTTTTTAAAAAACGATGATAAGGAAATTCAGTTCCTGGGAGATGATTACCAGGGAGAAGTAGACTTCCTGAATCCGATGCACTTTTGCCTGGAAGCCTTAAAATTTAATAAAGCCGCGAATGATCAGGTTGGACTTATTAAGACTAAAAAAGTGCAGGCTATCATCAACAGTGAATTAGGGGACTACAAAAAAGCGGAGGAATGCTATTCGGAAGCCATGCAAATGGCCCGCAAATGGAGTTTACAAAAAGAGATTCTACTGCTATATTTGGATCAGGCGCAACTCGCTGAAAAAACCAAAGACAAAGATAAAATAGAGCTGAATCTTGATTCCGCAAAAGCACTAACCTTCAAACTAAAAAACCAAAATCTGGAGGCAGAATATCAGTTAGTTGCCGGCAAAGCTTACCGACAGATGAATAATCTGAACAAAGCCGAGTTTTTACTGAAAGAGAGCCTTCGCAATTTTCAGGAATTATCCTATCCAAAAGGCATCTATGAAAGTCACCAGGCCCTAGGAGAAGTTTTCATCCTGAAAAACGAATTTGAAATGGCCCTGAGTTATCTGACCAAGGCCAGAAAATTAGAAAGACATACTGGTGACAGCCTGGCTTTGGCGCAAAACCTTTTACTTTCCGGCATGGCATTGGCCAAATCTGATCAGGGGAAAAAAGACCTTAACAAAAACAACCAAGCCATTAAACTGGTGCGGGAGTCTTTGAAAATTGCCTGGAAAAAAAGCATGAAACACACCATGCAGAAGGGCTATCAACAGCTGACCATTATATACAGTAGCCTTCAGGATTATGAAAAAGCGAAGGAATCTCTGGATAACCAAAGACAGTTAGACGAATTAATTATCGCGGAATCCTCCAATAGCCGGATTGCCGAGTTGGAATCCAAAATTAAGTTCCAGGAAAAGGAAGAAGAGTTAAAATCTGCCCAGCGGGAGCATGAAGCAGAAAACAAGGAACAGCAAATTTATATGGTTTTCCTTGGGGCAATCATCCTGATACTAGGGCTGATTATCACCCTGATTATCCGAAACAGAAGAAAAATCTCCCTGGCCAATCATCAGATTAAACAAAAAAACGAAGAGCTGGAAGCCCTGAATCATACGAAGGATAAATTCTTTTCCATTATTTCGCATGATGTGAAAGGACCTTTAAACAGCCTGCGTTCCTTCTCCAACCTGCTCATGAACCATACCGAACACATGAGCACAGAGGAAATCAAGATGCTGGCCACTGATCTGGATGGCTCGCTGAAAAACCTCTTTGGTCTATTGGAAAATTTATTAATCTGGGCACGCTCCCAGACTGGTGCTTTGGAAATAAAAGCAGAATCCTTCGAACTAAATTCTTTAATTGAAAAAAACATTGAACTCCTGCACCAACAAGCAGCGAATAAAAACATTCAATTGGAAAAAGAGGTATTTGGACAATATCAGGTTTTTGCTGACGTTAAATGTATTGACACCGTAATCCGAAACCTGACTTCCAATGCGCTCAAGTTCACTGAAAGTGGGGGAAAAGTTAAAATTCTGGTACAGGAAAAGCAGGATAAAGTCATTATCTCAGTACAGGATAATGGGGTGGGAATACATAAAAACGCACAGGACAAATTATTCAAAGTGGGAGAAAAGCACTCCACCATGGGCACTTCCAATGAAAAAGGAACCGGCCTGGGCTTATTGCTTTGTAAAGAATTTGTAGAGAAAAATGAGGGCACCATTTGGTTTGAATCTGTGGAAGGAGAAGGCACCACCTTTAGTTTCAGCCTACCAAAGGTAAGCGAAAACGCCCTGGTGGAACAGGAATAACCCGACGCTATTCTTTAGCTAAATTATTCACCGCCTGAATAAGTAAGTAGATCGATCTAATGGAATTGTCCTTTATTCGTGATTCGGTGTTTCTGATTTTTTAATCGCCCAAATTTGGGCAAGATTGCTTACTCCCCATTCATCTGCTTCCTTGGAAAAAACTCGAAATAGGAAAAGCTCCTTCGATTTTCCAGCTTGCCAGCTCAAGAAGAGTTTAAGCAGGAATAACCGTGGTTAATTTGGAATTTATTTGAATAACAACAAGAAATTTTGTTTTTGTTCAATGAACGACTTAAGCCCCAAGGAAATTTTTGGATTAATAGTATTTTTCAATGCAGTCCCGTAATTTCGCCTTGTTATTTGTGTTTCAACAATCAAAATCGGGATTGATCAACCTCTATGATAGAACAACTTATCAGCATCATGATATTTCTCCCGCTCCTTCTGGCGGGAATTTTATTATTTCTACCTTCCAGCTTAAATCACTGGTATCGTCCAATCGCCATTGGTGGTGTGGGCGCGCAGTTTGTTTTAGCCCTAATCCTTTTAGGAAATTACCTCAGTGGGGAGGGTGCTCCGGTAGGCGTAAACGCTATTGAAGGTTACCAGTTCGTTCAGCAACTGGACTGGATCCATATGCAACTAGGAAGCTTAGGGCAGCTTTCCATTCAATACTTCGTCGGTATTGACGGACTCAATATTAGCCTGGTGCTCCTCTCTGCCCTGGTCATGCTGTTGGCCGTTTACGGAAGCTGGGGAATTACCACACAAACCAAAGGGTACTACGCCCTGATGCTGCTATTAAGCGGTACAATTATGGGCTGTTTTGTTTCCCTGGACTTCTTCCTTTTCTATGTATTCTTTGAATTCATGCTGCTTCCGATGTATTTCCTGATCGGAATCTGGGGCGGACCACGCCGGGAATATGCTGCAATCAAATTTTTCTTATATACCCTGCTGGGCTCGGTATTAATTTTATTGGTCATGATCGGACTATACAGCTCTGTGATTGACCCTCAGATGACAGCCGTTGCAATGGGTTGGGCTCAGGACTTTCGCGCAGTAGATCCGTCCATAATTCTGAAAGTACAGGATGCTTTAGCCAACCAATTGATTCCAGCGGACAAAATCGTACGCACCTTCAATATGGTGCATATGATGGATGCGCAAAATTTCATTCCCGATTCCATTTTCAGCAGCCTTTATGAAGGACAATTATTAGGCATGAACTTCAGATTTTGGGCATTCCTATTATTATTTATAGGCTTTGGAATTAAACTGCCCATGGTGCCTTTTCACACCTGGTTGCCGGATGCCCACGTAGAAGCGCCTACACCGGTATCGGTCGTATTGGCCGGCATCTTATTGAAAATAGGAGGTTACGGACTGCTTAGAACGGCATACGCCATATTCCCTGATGCGGGCCATCATTGGGCATGGGTAGTAGGATTTATCGGCATGCTATCCATCATTTATGGCGCCATGAATGCCTTGGCTCAAAAAGACCTGAAACAGCTAATTGCCTATTCATCCATTTCCCATATGGGTTTTGTACTATTGGGCTTGGCCTCCGGTACAGCAGAAGGGGTAAGTGGTGCGATCTATCAAATGTTTAGCCACGGATTAATTTCTGCCTTACTCTTCCTGATCGCCGGATTCATTTATGACCGTACCCATGACCGGAGAATTGAAAATTACAGTGGGCTGGCCAAAAAGCTTCCAAAGTTCACTACCATTGTGATTATTGCTTTCTTTGCTTCTTTGGGACTGCCTGCTTTCAGCGGCTTTATTGCTGAGGTATTCGTCTTCCTGGGCGCATTCTCCTCTTCGGGCATCAATGGCTTATTGCCAAGATGGATGGCCATTGTTTCCTTACTAGGCTTACTGTTGGGGGCTGCCTATTATTTATGGACACTTCAAAGAATGTTCTTTGGAAAATACTTTGTACGTCAGCCGGAATGGGAATCAGCCATGGTCGATATGACCTCCAAAGAATATGTGGTTATGATTCCTTTAGTGATCGGGACCATTCTTTATGGACTTTTCCCAGCTTTATTACTTGATTTAATTAACGGCAGCGTGGGCGCCTGGATCAAATTGGTAATGGGAGCCTAAGCCTTTTCCTATGGATATTTCAATTTTAAAAAATATCATCCAGTCCCTTCCCATGGTTTTGCCGGAGGCTATGGTGGCAGCATTGATTTTGCTACTGACCATTGCCTGCATTATTCCATGGAAAAAGCCGGCTATGGTCGGAAAATCCCTGAGCTGGATTTTCGGTATCGGTTATATCCTCTTAAAAATCAACCAGTGGAACGGGCAGTGGGATAATGGTTTTCTGGGCATGATCAGCCTGGACAACTACCGCATTGCCGGGCAGCTTTTATTGGGCGGTCTGTATTTATTTTCCCTTCATTTAAGTGCCGTAGAAGTACAGCTTAAAAATGAAGAAAGAATGGAATATTGGTTGTTAAAAGCCGCCATCCTTTTGGGAGGTTCAGCGCTGGTGATGTCAGATAACTTATTAATGATTTATCTGGCGGTAGAGCTTCTTTCTTTATCCGCTTACGGGCTAACTGCCTTTAGCTTTAATAAAAAAGGAAACAAGGCCGCCCTAAAATACTTACTATTCGGCGCAATCGCCTCTGCATTAACGGTCTACGGCATGTCCATTCTTTATGGCCTGACCGGCACTTTATCCCTGACAGACGGTTCCTTCTGGACGAATTTATCAACGGCACCGGTTAGCATTTTGGCTTTTGCCGCTTTTCTGGCCGTAATTGGACTTTTATTCAAGCTCACCGCGGTACCGCTTCATCCCTGGGTGGAAGATGTATACCAAAATGCGCCAACCCCTATCGCCGCACTATTTGCCACATTACCAAAAATTGCCGCCTTTTTCTGCTTTATGGGAATCATGCAGCTCTTGCCCCCACTTTCTGCAGAAGCAAAACAGGCCATTATTGTGGCTTTAGGCTTTATCGCCCTGGTTTCGATGACGGCCGGAAATTTACTGGCCCTGGGACAAAAGGAGGTCAAAAAAATGCTGGCATATTCCTCGGTATCCCATGCAGGATTTCTGATCGCCTGCATCATCGTTCCGGCAAAATCGGCCTGGGATGCCGGTCTGTTTTATGCTGTTATTTACGGGATCATGAATATGGCCGCTTTTGGGCTGGTGCAATACTTTGAAACCGGTAAGAAGGCCATCACTTATGAAGACTTTAATGGCATGGGTAAGAAACATGCCCTATGGGGAATCGGATTGGTGATCGTTATGATATCCCTGACCGGACTCCCTCCTACTGCCGGCTTTAATGCCAAACTGATGGTCTTTCTGGCGTTATGGGAACAATACGAGACTACTTCAACCACCATCTACCTGCTTTTATTGGTATTTGGCGTTTTGAATACCGTTATCGCTTTGTTCTATTATATTCGTCTTCCCTATCATTTCTATTTTCAGGAAGAGGGAGAGGAAGATTACCATTTCTACCGAAGACGAGAGGTCGTCATTGAAAACCGATTGCAATGGGCCTACCGCATCGCCTTATTTGTGGCTATCCTTCCGCTTATCGTTTTGTTTTTTGCTCCGCAGATTATTCTTTAATAATATTCAATCAAAAAAAAGCAGTTTGAAAATCCTCAAACTGCTTTTTTATTTTAGTCCTTGTATAAAGGCAGCTTTTCCACCACCGCTTTTAGTCTTCTCTTTCTCACCCCGATGAAAATTTCAGAACCCGCTTTTGAAAATGCTTTCTCCACATATCCCAGCCCGATTCCCTTTTCCAACATAGGAGAAATAGATCCGGAAGTCACACGACCAATTTCATTGTCCTCCGCATCGAAAATAGGATAATCATGACGTGGAATTCCTTTTTCTTCCATAATAAAGCCCACCAATCGCTTCGTAACACCCGCTTCTTTCTGTGCTTTCAGGGCCTCGGCATTGGTAAAGTCTTTGGTGAATTTAGTGATCCAACCCAAACCAGCTTCCAGAGGAGAGGTGGTATCGTCGATGTCATTTCCATACAAACAGAATCCTTTCTCCAGACGCAGGGTATCCCGCGCACCCAAACCAATGGGCTTAATGTCAAATTCTGCTCCGGCTTCAAATAAAGCCTCCCAAACTTCCTCTGCATCTTCATTCATGACATAAAGCTCGAATCCACCGGCACCGGTATAGCCCGTAGCAGAAATCAGCACATCATCCACATCTCCAATGCGCCCCATAGTGAAGGTGTAATACCCCATTTCTGAAAGCTTTACATCCGTCAGTTTTTGGCATACTTCCTCTGCCTTCGGCCCCTGAACGGCAAACAAAGACATGCTGTCTGAAATATTCTCCATCTCTACGCCTTCAGTATTGAAAGAGGAAATCCAGTTCCAGTCTTTTTCAATATTGGAAGCATTCACTACCAAAAGGTATTCTTGCTCCGAAATGCGGTAAACCAGTAAATCATCTACAATTCCACCATCCTTATTCGGTAAGCAGGAATACTGCGCCTTGCCATCAAATAGCTTTGAAGCATCATTGGAGGTCACGCGCTGAATCAAATCCAAAGCTTTTGGACCTCTCAACATGAATTCTCCCATATGGGATACATCAAAGACCCCGACGCCTTCCCTTACGGTTTTATGCTCTTCAATATCTGAGGTATACCGAACAGGCATATTATAGCCTGCAAAAGGAACCATCTTTGCACCTAATTCTTCATGCAAATCGTTAAGCGCTACTTTTTTTAACTCCATATTAAAAAATTTGGGTTGTGTTCTACGGTTTTAAGCTGATTAACAGCTGAACAAATGTAATTATTATTCGCCGAAAAAAAAGGAAAATTAATGGTCTCAGCGCTATATGCGCCCGTATTCCAAATTCTTTTCGCGGTGTTAAAAGGGATAAGAAGTATCCCAAAATATCATCTCTAATCCCTTTGAAAATTCACAAAATAAAATTTCTCAAATCAAGAAAAACGGTATCAAAAATTAAGTTTAAGGCAATTTTTCATAATATTGTCTTTTCTTTTAATCTTCCCCTATCACCAAAATCTTAACCAAGGGGTGCTATAAACCCAATTTTCATTGACTAATACCAAATGATTCAATCACTTAACAACTTTCTAGCCACCATCGACAGCTATATTGGCGGGTCGATGTGGTTTGTCTTCGCCCTTTTAGGAACGGGTTTGTTCTTCACCATCTATCTCGGTTTTCCCCAAATCAAGTATTTCGGACATGCTCTGAAAATTCTTTCAGGCAAATACGATAAAGACACCGATGAGGGAGATACCTCTCATTTTCAGGCATTATCCACTGCTTTAAGTGGCACCGTTGGAACCGGAAATATAGCCGGCGTAGCACTAGCGGTACACCTGGGAGGTCCTGCCGCCATCTTTTGGATGGTCGTCACCGCCTTTTTCGGCATGACCACCAAATTTGTGGAAGTTACCCTTTCCCACAAATACCGGGAAAAAACAGCGGATGGCACCATGGCCGGCGGACCGATGTATTTTATGAAAAACCGCCTGAAAATGCCTAAGCTGGCAGCCGCATTTGCCATTTTTACGGTAATTTCTTCTTTCGGGACGGGTTCATTGCCCCAGATTAACTCCATCTCCAACGCCATGTTCTCCACTTTCAGCATTCCTCACTGGATCACCGGAGCGGTATTGGCCGTGCTTTTGGCAGGCGTCATCATCGGAGGAATTAAGAGAATCGCGGCGGTCACCTCAAGACTAGTGCCTGCTATGGCGCTTATTTACCTTGCTGGAGCCTTATTGGTCATCATTTATAATTATGAAAATATTTTACCTTCCTTATCAGCGGTATTTCAGGATGTTTTCACCGGATCCGCCGCATCGGGAGGATTTTTAGGCGCTGCGATTTCCTTTGCTTTTACCAAAGGAGTCGGTCGAGGCTTATTTTCCAATGAAGCCGGTCAGGGATCAGCACCTATTGCCCATGCCTCTGCGAAAGCACACGAACCGGTATCAGAGGGAATGGTAGCGATTTTGGAACCCTTTATTGATACCATCGTCATTTGTTCTTTAACCGGCTTAGTATTACTTTCCTCAGGTGTTTGGAAGGAAAAGCATGAAAACGTTTTCCAAAACTCTGATATGGTCGTGCTCAAGGACCATTTCAATGAAAACAATCAGGCAGATAGAACCGCAGTGGCCAAATACTTCAGTGGGGACAAAAGCCTGCCCACCTTTAGTGGTGAGATGCAGGTGGTTGACGGGCAAATACAAAATAATGTAACGGTCTTTCATAACCGGTCCTGGGCGGAGGACATCCAAATATTCACCAAAACCGAAAAGGGCACCATGCCCTATAATGGAAGCCTGCGCTTTACCAAGGGCAAATGGGACAGTCAAGCAAGCATCATTTTTAAGGGAAAATCACTGCTGCACTCCTCTCCTCTAACCGCCATAGCTTTCACGAAAAGCTTTTTGGGGGAGAAAGGAAAATATATCGTCACCATTGGGCTACTCCTTTTTGCCTTTTCCACGGCCATCTCCTGGTCCTATTACGGAGACCGGGCCATGACCTTCCTTTTCGGCAGCAGATCAGTCATCTGGTTCCGGGTGGTGTATGTCGTCTCTTTTTTCATTGCCTCTTTCACCGACACCACCATTATCTGGACATTCTCGGGCATCGCCATTGCACTGATGACCTTGCCGAACCTCTTCGGCATACTGACGCTGCACAAGGAAATGAAAACCACCATTAATGATTACTGGAATGACTTCGATAATGAATTTCCCGGGCAACACCCATCGGATAAACCAGAGGAACTAATCAAATAAATGATCTTAGGTGAGCCCGCAGGGTTCACCTTTTTTTTTACGCTTCGTTAATAATGCTAAAGTCCAGGAGCAAAAATTCAAGCGGAATTATTCCCCACTAAATGCAGCTAGATACCATAAGGAGTTTTATTTCAGCTTGTTAATTTTGGCTTTACTGATTTTTATTTAATCCCAACTTGGCAGGTTGCTTTCTCCTCCTTTAACTGCTTTCTTGGATTCAGCTAAACGAGGATTTAAGCATGAATAATCTGGCTTAAGTATGAAAAACCCGACTTAACGTAAAAATCAAAGTCGAATCACGCAAAAACTCGGTTTTATTATTATTTATTGTATTTTTACAACATTATTTTTAATCATACTATTCCCATACAATGATCAAAAAACTGCTGAGCACGCTATGTTGTCTTTGGATATTTGCCACCTGTTCTATTGCGCAAATAGATGCCCGCCAGTACTTCACATTGGCGAAAGGCAAATACGATATCCAGGATTACACTGCTGCTTTGGAGTATATCAATCAGGCCATTGAAGGAGACAGCAGCTTTTTAAATGCCTTCCTTTTGCGAGCGCAAATTCATGATGCCAAGGCGAAATACTCCGCGGGAATAAAAGATTATACCTATATCATTGATCAGATTGGTCCTAATACGCCTCAATCTTTTAGCTATTTATATCAGCGGGCCATTTTACACCGGAAAAGAAAAGATCTGGTTTCTGCCGAAAAAGATATCAATCAGGTGATTCGATTAAATCCCAATTATGCCGATGGTTTTGCCGAAAAAGGTTACATCAACTTTCTGCAACGAAAGCCCAAGACCGAGGCGATTGCCTCCCTGAACAAAGCCATCAATATCAATCCCAACAATTCTGACTTCTATAAACGCCGGGCCTATTTATACGCCACCACCATTGATTTAAGACTAGGCGAACCGGATTTGGGGGCTGCCATTATTGACATTAACAAAGCCATTGCCCTTTCCCCAAGGGACAATGAACTCTATAATATCCGGAGGAATTATTACCTGAAATCCAATCAGGATGATCTGGCCCTGAATGACCTTACCCGATCCATTAGCTGGGGAGAATACGATGAAAAGCAGCTTTTTGAAAGAGGAATGCTCTTCATGAAAAAAGGAAATTACGATCTGGCCGTTAAGGATTTTAATGCTGCTATTAAGTATAAAGATGAAACCGGACAAACCTGGCGATATCTGGGGTTGGCTTTTCATAATAAGGAAAATTACTTCAAAGCCATTGAGCTGTTTACCACGGCCCTGGATCGTTTTGAAAAAGAAATGAAAAAATTGGATCCCAAAGATGACCGGGACCGGCTATTCCGGGTAAAAAACCTATACGGTCTTACCTATATCGAAAGAGGCATGGCACATATAGAACTCAATCACTTACAGGAGGCTTGCTACGATTTCCGCCAGGCATTGGATTTCAGTCCGGAAAAGGCCAACAACTATCTCAACCAATACTGCGAGCCCTAATTCACCTAATTGCAGTTGGATTGTTTTTAAAACTGCGGAGAATTGCCCTAATTTGTGCACTGTTTTAATAAATGCCTTTAGGCAATCTTTTAATGAAAAAATACCTTAGAATTTTAAAATTCGCCAGACCTGTTGGCGTTAAGGTCCCTATATATATCACCCTGACTTTATTGACCACCATTTTTAGCCTGGTTAATTTTACGCTTTTAATCCCGGTATTAAACTTACTATTTGATGCGGAAGGTGCCAAAGCAAATGCAGTAACGGTCTTACCGGAATTTGCGCTTTCCAAAGACTATTTCATTGGCTTATTCAATTACTATTTTACGCAGTACATCAACGACTACGGTCCTGCGGGAGCATTACAATATGTCTGTGGAGTATTATTGGTATCGAATTTCTTATCGAACTTATTCCGCTACCTTTCTCAATTAATTTTGATTTCGGTACGCTCCAGGGTGATTTATAACCTGCGCAAAATCACTTTTGATAAAATTAATAAGCTTCACTTAGGCTTTTTTAACAAACACCCCAAAGGTGACATTATCGCCAGAATTACTTCTGATGTTTCGGAGGTAGAAAACTCTGTGGTTCAGACCTGGACGGTAGTATTGAAAGAGCCATTGATCATCATCATGTACTTTGTCTTGCTGTTTAATATGTCTGCTAAGCTTACGCTGGTGGCCCTTTTGGTTTTGCCACTTTCCGGCGGGGTGATTGCCGGCTTAGCCAAAAGATTAAAAGGGGTCTCCAAAAAGCACGCCCAGTCTTTTGCAAGCATTATGAGCCGACTGGATGAGTCATTAGGTGGTATTCGGATTATTAAAGCATTCAGTGCAGAGGGTTTTGTCATTGGTCGATTCGAAGAAGAAATCAACCGATTCCGCAAACTGACCAACTCCTATGCCCGAAAAAACCAGGCAGCAAGTCCGCTATCTGAATTCCTGGGAATTTTTGTAATCATCGGCCTATTATTCTTTGGGTCTTCTATGATCCTGACAGAAAACCCGGAGCTTTCAGGGAGTATTTTCATTTCCTTCATGATCATTTTCTCTCAGGTACTATCTCCGGCCAAGGCCATGTCTAATTCCTTTTCCAATATTCACAAGGGTTTAGTTGCTGCAGAGCGTGTATTTGAATTGATCGACTTAAAACCAGAAATCCAAAATGCCCCTAACGCTCAACCGTTAAAGGGTTTTGAAAAATCCATCAAATTTCAAAACGTAGGATTCACCTATGATGATAATGAAGAACAAACCATCAAGGATGTTTCCTTTGAAATTCCGAAAGGAAGCACGGTGGCTTTAGTTGGGCCTTCCGGTGGCGGAAAATCTACCCTGGCAGACTTGCTTCCCCGATTTTTTGATATTCAGGAAGGAAAAATCACCATTGATGATCAGGACATCAAAGAAACGACCATTGAGAGCCTCAGAGCGGATATGGGAATTGTATCTCAGGAGTCTGTGCTTTTTAACGATACGATTCACAATAATATCGCCTTTGGCATGCCCAATAGCAGCCGCGAAGCCGTTACGGAGGCAGCCAAAATCGCTAATGCACATGATTTCATCACTAATCAGGAAGAGGGTTACGATACCATCATTGGAGAAAGAGGTTCAAAACTTTCTGGCGGACAACGCCAGCGCATCAGTATCGCCAGAGCTATTTTGAAAAACCCGGACATTTTAATTTTGGATGAAGCTACCTCAGCCCTGGATACCGAATCCGAAAAGCTGGTTCAGGACGCACTTAACAAGCTGATGCAGAACAGAACTGCCTTTGTCATTGCGCACCGCCTGAGTACCATTCAGCATGCTGACCAGATTTTAGTTATTCAGGATGGGCGATTAGTGGAACAGGGAAAACATGATGATTTGGTGGCCATGAATGGGCTGTACAAAAAATTACAAGCCCTGCAGAGCACATAAAATATGTGCTCTTTCCCAAAAAAATGATGGAATATCCATTACATTTTTATATTTTTCCATACAGGTAAGGAAATGGCCGTATTTAAAGAATCAAATATTACATTTCTAAGTTTACTTCCTAAAAGATTTATCATCTTTGTTTGAATGAAAGGTCTCTCAACATCACTACACGTATTATTTTTCTTCATCATGTGCATGATGTTATTTTTCGGGCTGAATGCCGAAAATTACGCTTTGCACATACTGGAATACTTTGACTGGATTGGTATCGTCATGGTGATTATATTCGCCATTTACCTTTTTTCAGTGGGAAATGTCATATGGAATTTCCGTAAGAAAAATAGCCGCATTAAGCTTCAGGAAAAGGAAATCACGAGACTCAAGGCAAAGATGTTCGATCTTGATGAGGAAGTGAAAGAACAAAAGCGTAATAAGACTGATGAAAGTTCTTCACTACCTCCCAGTAGTTAGAACCTAATCATTAGCCTATGCTTGCCAAGACCTTTGGAAGCGCTGTTTATGGCGTAGACGCACAATTAATTACCATCGAAACCAGCATTGGAGACGGCACTAAGTTTTTTATCGTTGGCTTGCCCGATTCTGCGGTCAAAGAAAGTCAACAAAGGGTAGAGGCGGCCATCAAATACAATGACTACTACATGCCCCGAAATGGAATGGTAGTCAATATGGCACCTGCTGACCTCAAAAAAGAAGGCGCTGCTTATGATCTGCCGATTGCCCTGACAACCTTAGAGGCCTCCGGCCAAATCCAAACCGACATTCTCCAGCAATACCTCATCATGGGAGAGCTCGCCCTCGATGGCAGCATCCGCCCCATAAAAGGTGCTTTGCCTATGGCCATTGCTGCCCGAAATGAAGGATTGAAAGGGTTCATTCTTCCAAAAAGTAATGCCAATGAAGCCGGAATAGTGAATCAACTGGAAGTCATCGGAGTGGATCACCTCAAAGACGCCATCAACCATTTATGTGGACACAAAACCATCCCCCCCACCCGAATTGAAACCAGGGAGATTTTTGTAAATGAAAGTACCCTTTTTCAGGATGACTTCTCTCAGGTACAAGGACAGGAAAATGTCAAACGCGGACTGGAAATTGCCGCTGCCGGAGGACATAACCTGATCATGATTGGCCCTCCCGGGGCTGGAAAAACCATGCTCGCCAAAAGATTGCCCAGCATTCTCCCCCCTTTAAATTTACGCGAGGCCTTAGAAACCACCAAAATCCATTCCGTTGCCGGAAGATTAAAATCCGACGCCAGGCTCATCGCCACCCGACCTTTCCGCGCGCCACACCATTCTATTTCCGACACCGCACTGGTGGGAGGCGGAACCATTCCACAAGCAGGAGAAATCTCGCTTGCCCACAATGGCATCCTGTTTTTGGATGAATTACCCGAATTCAAACGAACGGCTTTAGAGGTGATGCGACAACCACTGGAAGAGCGAAAGGTAAATATTTCCCGCGCCAAACTGAGCGTTAACTTCCCTTCTAATTTCATGCTCATTGCCAGCATGAATCCCTGTCCGTGCGGATATTTCAATCACCCTGAAAAAGAATGCGTTTGTAACCCCAATCTTCGACATCGTTATTTAAATAAAATTTCAGGCCCTCTATTGGATCGAATAGACCTACATGTAGAGGTGACTCCCGTAAATTTCGAACAACTAACCTCCGAGCAGCTTGAGGAAAAAAGTGACCGCATCAGAGAAAGAGTGATGCTGGCCAGAGAAATTCAACACCAAAGATTTGAAGACTTCCCGGAAATTCACAACAATGCCATGATGACCTCCACCCTGGTAAGAAAATATTGCAAAATTGACCATGACGGTAAACAGCTTATTAAATCAGCGATGGAAAAACTGGGACTTTCCGGCAGAGCATTTGACAGAATTCTAAAAGTCAGCAGAACCGTTGCAGACCTTGCCCATTCCGAAAACATTAAGGTGGAGCATTTATCCGAGGCCATCCAATACCGGAGTTTGGATCGCTCCATGTGGACCGATTAGGCCTATTTTTCGTGACTTGTGAATAAATAGTTGAGGATCTAATTGATTAATCCCAAAAACAGCCCTTACATCACTATTCTAATTTTTAATGTAAACTAGACGTAAGAAATTTAAGTATAATTCATAAATGCCCATTAATCGACCATTTATGAATCCAATGTTACGTCTCTTTTTTTGCCTTTTTTGCTTTAGTCTGTCACTTTCTGGCTATGCCCAAAAAATCCTTCAATATGAGGGTCAGCTCATAGATGCTGAAAACAATACCCCTATTCCATTTGCGCTCATCGCGGATCAGCATGGAAAATACGGGGGGATTAGTGATGAAAATGGAAATTTCTCATTTAAAGCGCCTGCTGGTATAGTATTCACCTTCTCCTCCGTTGGATACAAAACCACCAGCAGACCACTTCAGGCATCCCAAACCATTTCCCTCATCCCAGCAGCCAAGCAGTTGGAAAATGTAATGATCCGCGCAAATGAAACACCTGAAAATATCCTGGAAAAAGCCGATAAAACGATTCAATTAGAGGAACTCAAAAGCCTTCCTCAATTCCTGGGAGAAACCGATATTATCAAAAATATTCAAATGCAAGCCGGGGTGTCCACAGTCAGCGAAGGTACCTCCAGCTTTTTCGTCAGGGGAGGAAGCGCTGACCAAAACCTCATCCTTTTGGATGGAGTACCGATTTATGAAGTTTCCCATTTATTTGGAATAGTATCCGTATTCAACCAGGACATGCTTTCTTCTTCAGACCTCTATACCGGAGGCATCCCGGCCAGGTATGGAAGTCGACTATCCTCTGTTTTAGATGCAAAGACAAAAAAACCGGATCTTCATCAATTAAATATTAGCGGAGGAGTTGGTTTATTGTCCTCAAGAATAAATGTCGAAAGCCCGATCATCAAAGAAAAACTCAGCGTTAGCATCAGTGGCAGGAGATCATACATCGATTATTTTCAAAAACAACTTGCTCCTGAAGAAGCTAAAAGAAACTTTATATACTTTGGGGATCTTTATGGACAAATCTATTTCAGACCCTCTGAAAAAGATCAGATTCATATTTCAGCCTATTATGGACAGGATCAATTCACTTCCATTGATAATTTTTCCTTTTCCTGGGGAAACAAACTGGCTCAAATAAACTGGGATCACTATTTCCACAAAAATTTCTACATAAAAACCGGGGCAAATTTTTCTGAATTCGGCTTCCAGATGAACAATCCGGCTGATCCCCAACTGGCCTTTTTATGGGAAAATCAGGTTCAAAACACACAGCTATTTTCAGAAATGAATTGGAAATATTCCAAAAGCGATCTCCAAATCGGGTTTCAGGCAAATTACAGTCACTACCGCCCGGGAGAGATTAGCCCGCTATCCACCTTTAGCCAATTTTTAGAGTTTAACCTCCCCCAGTATCATAATACGGAATATTCCATTTATATACAGGAAAACTATAGTTGGGACAAACTGCAACTGAGCTTTGGTCTACGCTCCTCCGTTTTTCAGCATATTGGCCCCTGGGAAATCCGACAAAATGGACAGAAAATATCAAAAATTAAGGATTTAGCACCTGTGTCCTCTTTTTATCATATTTCTCCCAGGCTGAATATTCATTATCAGCCGAAAAAAAATACCGATCTCTTTTTCTCCTTTCAGAATATGTACCAACCGGTACATCAAATTACCAATGGCACTATTCCTTTGCCATTTAACACCTGGATACCAAGCTTTAAAAACCTGAATCCACAAACCTCTATTCAGTACACCCTAGGAATAGAAGAACAGTTAAATGCTTCTTTTAGTACCCGAGTGGAACTGTTCTACAAAGAACTCACCAATGTATCTGAGTTTTCCGATAATGCACAAACCATCGGGAATCCGGATTTAATCTATGACGTCAGACAAGGTCGGGGAATGGGTAGAGGGGTGGAGTTCACCATTGACAAAACTAAGGGAAAACTAAAAGGGCAGTTTAACTACACTTACTCCCGCAGTATTAGAAAAATTGATGGCGTGAATCAAGGGAAACAATACGACACTTCTTTTGACCGCCCCCATATCTTCAATCTTTGGATGACCTATAAAATCAATGAACAATGGAAAGTAGGGAGCACCTTTCAATATGCTAGTGGACGACCAACCACCCTTCCCTCCTCCAAATATCAATTCAGGGGTTATGCACTCAATTACTTCCCACAACGAAATAATTACCGAATGCCGGATTTTCATCGATTAGACCTTTCGGCTACCTGGACTCCCAAATCCAACCAGGATCGCCGATTCAAAAGCTCATTGACCATGGGCGTATATAATGTTTACAATAGAAAAAACTTGTTTACCATTATGGCATCCAACGATTCCAGTGGAAAAGCTGTTTTCAAACAAGTCTACCTATTCCCGGTAATGCCAACTTTAAGCTATAATTTTGAATTTTAGTATGAAAAACATTTATAGAAACTTAAGCCTTATTTTCCTTTGTACAGTAATTTTAGCCTGTGAAGAAGTCATTCAAATAGAGCTTCCGGCACATGAAAATATTTTGGTAATCGAAGGCCTGATCGCTGATTTGGAAGGATATTCTTATGTTTCTCTTAATCAAACCTTTGGGTTTTATGATTCTTTATCTCCTCATGATATAATTACCAATGCCGAGATCATCGTTACCGAACACTACGGGGAGAAAACACTGAAAATCCCTTTCCTTTGGAATGAAGACAAACAAAAATACCTTCCACCCAATTGGGAAATTTTTAAGGGGAAAGTTGGAGCTACTTATCATTTATCTGTCAACTGGATGGGGCAAAAATTTAGTGCGGAGGACTATTTAGTGGAGAATAAATCAGAAATTAGCCTGAACTATAAGCTGAACTCCGGAAGAATGGAAAGCTTAAAGAATAATCCGAAGGAAGAAAAGGATAGGCGTGTTTTCGATTTAATGGTGAACTTTAAAGAACCCAACGAAGAAAAAAATTACTACCAAATTCGCTTTCTGGTCAATGGCATAGAATCCAACGGAAACCAATCCACTGTATATTTATTCGATGACGAACTTTTCGCCTCTTCCTTTAGTAACTTCAAAGCTCCTGTCACCTTTAAGCCGGGTGATAATGCTTCAATGGAGGTATTAGCCTACACGGAAGAAGCTTATAATTATTTCAAAGAAGTACAAGGGGGCATCAACAACGCCGGAGGCCTTTTTTCGGCCATCCCCTCAAACCCTCAGACCAATATCATCTCAGAGCAGCCTGTTTTGGGTCGATTTATTGTCACCGGAATGAAAGCGGAAAACATTTATATTGAGGTAGATTCGGTTACCCGCAAAATCTATAATGAGGCCATCAACCATCAACCCTAAGAAAGGGACACCTCTGGGAAATGTCCCTTAGCTAAACAGTCCAAATGACCTCCTAGAGAAAATATCCTATAATTTGATATAAAACAACAAGAACTAGCATGTAACATTTGTGTGCTTTGTTAATTTTTTTGATATTTTTGTATAGTAAGGTTATAACCAAAATCTTTAAAAGTTAACCTGATCTTTCATAAACTTTAAGTCACCTATATTGTCATTTTTTAATGACCAAACATTGACCTATGCTACGCTACATTTTTATTGCTTTATTTTTTTGGTTCAGCATTCCCCATTTCTTGTGTGCCCAGAAAGCTGATCCTAATAAATTTGATTTTAACAGAATTGGCAAAAATGTCAATTCCTCCTATCACGAAAGTTCCCCCCTTGTTTCACCGGATGGTTCTACCTTATATTTTACCAGAACCAATCACCCGGATAATAAAAAGGGGACGGATGGCGGACAAGATATTTGGTTCTCCGAAAAACAGCCTAATGGCAAATGGGGACCGGCCCAACACATGAAATCCCCACTCAATAACAGAAGGTTTAATGAGGTGATGTGGATTTCTCCTGATGGTAATTACCTATTGGTTCGCGGTGCCAGTAAGAAAAAAGAAGATGGCCTAGCCATCACTACCCGTAAGGGGGACAGCTGGTCCACTCCAACGCCACTAGATGTTAAGGACTTTCTGAAAATGCGAAAAGGGAGATTTTCAGGCGCCACCATGAACAGTGACATGAGCGTGCTCATTCTTTATTTTAGTGAAAAAGACAATGATAAATTTAGCGATCTTTATGTAAGTTTTAGAGTAAGTGGGACAGCATATTCTACTCCAATGCGCTTGGAAAGTTTAAATACACGGCGAGATGAGTTTGCCCCATACTTATCTCAGGATGATCGTACCTTGTATTTTGCCTCCAACCGACCTGGTGGTCACGGAGGAATGGATATTTACTGGGCAGAAAGAATGGATGACACCTGGCTGAGATGGAGCAAGCCCATGAACATCGGTAAGCCGATCAATACCGACGGATTTGACGCCTATTTCTCACTCGATAATGAAGGCAATGCTTTTTCTACCCGTACTTATCCGGGCACGGTGGGCAACTCCCTGGATATCCTGGGATTAATCCCAAAACCTCCGGTTCTGACCTTATCCGGAACCATTTTGGACAAATCCACACAAATGCCGGCACAGGTAAGCCTGGAATTAATCAATGTTCATGCAAAAGTAGATACCTTTTTCTACAATAATGAAGGTGGATATTACGAAATAAATCTACCACAGGATTATGAGTATGATTTCAAAATTGCTTTAGGCAGTAAAACACTGATCAGCCAACAACTGAAAACGCCAAAAATAAAGCAAGATTCTACCATGGTTCTGGACTTCGAAATTGATGCGCCAAAAAAATTGGCAAGCCTCAGCGGCCTGGTACTCAACAAAAACACCAACCTGCCGGTGGAATGCGAGATAAAAATCAACGGCCCGGAGAATTTCACCACTAACAATGACGCTTTTGATGGCGCTTACGGAGTTGAACTCGCCAAAGAAGGAAGTTATGAAATAACCATTAACACCGAAGGATTTTTAGCGGTTTCCTTGCCTGTAGAGATTGAAGCAGAACATTTTGACAATGGCTATATCCTGGACATTTATCTGAGTCCACTAGAAGTGGGGACAACGGTAAGACTGGATAATGTATTTTTTGATTTTGACAAGGCCAGCCTGAAAACAACCTCCTATGGCGCATTAGATAAAGTGGTGGAGTTTTTAGAGGGAACACCCAGCATGCAGATTGAAATTTCCGGACATACCGACAATGTTGGGAATGATCAATATAACCGCAAGCTTTCTAAAGACCGAGCCAGAGCAGTAAAAAAATATTTAGTCAGTCAGGGTATCGCCGAGTGGAGAATCACTTCTCAGGGATATGGAGCAGATAAACCGGAAGTCGCAAATGACTCAGATGAGAATAGAGCCATTAACCGAAGAGTAGAATTCACCATTCTTGATATGTAATATTTATAGCCAAAATAGCTTTTTTGCCCTTTAAAAAAGATTGATTACTTTTGGGAAAACAAATAATGTCATGACAAGAAACTTATCGATTTTCACCCTCCTCCTTTTTTTATTCTCCTGCAATAGTGAGGAAAAAAAACAGAAAGAAGAGCTTCAAAGCATCTATAATGAAGTGATCGATATTCATGACGAAGCCATGCCCCGCATGGGAACAATTGTTCGATACCAATCAGAGATTCAAAAATTGTTGAAAGATTCCACCTCCAGCGAAGAGCAACATGCACAATTCAGACAGGTTAATGTTGCTTTATTAAAGTCTGAAAAGGCAATGATGGAATGGATGCACCACCTCAACACCCAGTATGATACGCTGGACTATCAGGAGGCAAGACAGTATTTATTAGAAGAAAAAAATAATATTTCAGCCATTAACAAAATGATGGCAGAAGCCCAGGAAGAGGCAAAAAATATAATTCCATAACAAAAAAGGCCGCTATTAATCAGCGGCCTTTTTTGTTTATGTTTTTTTTAGTGAGAGCGAGGAGCCATTTCCTCTTTTGGCTTCGCTTTTTTCACTACAATTGTACTTCCTTCAAAGTAAAGTTCATTCGTTTCTACAATTGCCATATAGGCTTCAGGATCATTCGGCATTTCTACAAAACCAAATCGCTTTGACTGACCTGTTTCACGGTCAAAAATAACTCGCGCAAAAGCTACCTCACCATACTGCTCAAATAATTCACGAAGGGAATCGCTAGTGGTATCCGCCCCTAGCTTAGCAACAAAAATGTTCATTTTGAAAATAATTAAAAGATTAAAATAGGAGCAATTATCCTTTGAGGAATACGGAAGGAATGAGAATTCAGCATATCCAGATTCTATAAAGAAAAATTTCTCTATGTCAATCAGTCCAACAATGACTAACAGACTAGAAATTAATTATTTAAGAACACATACCAAAGCCTCAAGGGAAATAATTACAAAAAATATAAATTTAGGTACAATTGTTATTTAACACAGTCTTTTAGAGCGTGCTCCACATCCTCTAAACTCACGCGATCTGAAGCCCCACCCCAGGTAATCCGGACAAAGGTGGCAATCTCAGCAATGTCCAAATTTTTAAGCTCTGGTATCCCGGGCATGGGCTGGTCATAAGTTTGCCCATTTACCACAATCTCCCCTTCCATACCATTCTTTATCGTGCAAATGACGGCTTCCTTATCTGATAAGTGTTGAGAATCCTTCAAAGGAGGATATAATTTCCCCAGCCCACTTCCATCTTGCTGGTGACAGTTCGCGCAATAGGTTTGATACAACTGCTGCCCCCGTACCATATACTGCTTGGTTTTGGTGGTTTCTTCATCACAGGCCGTCAGTGCACAAAAA
Organism: Persicobacter diffluens; assembly: GCF_036244895.1. Taxonomy (NCBI): domain Bacteria; kingdom Pseudomonadati; phylum Bacteroidota; class Cytophagia; order Cytophagales; family Persicobacteraceae; genus Persicobacter; species Persicobacter diffluens. The sequence goes on along the minus strand of NZ_BQKE01000001.1, from coordinate 995,220 downwards.
ATAGCAATTGTGGAAAAAAAGTAGCGTTTCATATTCCTCTGTCATTATGCCCCAAATCTTTTTCAGGCGCTATGATATCTCTGATTAAGCGTTTCAATTCCTTGGGCTGAGGAAATCTGCGTGAAGTTTTAAAGGAAAACACCTGTTCGGCATCTATCCAAACCTCATAAATACCACCTGTTCCTGGCTGCAGCTTTACCCCCGCGATTTCGGTTTCGAAAGTCTGTAAAAGTTCCTGCGCCATCCAACCGGCCCGAAGGAGCCACTTGCATTGTGTGCAATAAATAATTGTTATTTCCGGTTTCAAAAAATTGGATTTTAGTTTTCAAAATAAAAATACTAATCAATCCAGGAATAAAAAGCTTTAAGCCGGATTATTCATACTGAAATCCTCCTTTAGCCGCAAGACGGGAATTATGAAGGAGTTTTACTAATTCGAGTTTTTTTCCAAGGAAGCCGATGATGGAGTTAAAAGCAAACTCACCCAAATATGGCAATTAAAAAATCAGCCCGCCCATAACAACCTGACAACAATCCAACTTAGAAGGAGTCGCTAAATAATAGCGGTGAATCATTCTGATTAAGCGCGTATTTAAAAAGCCCTCCATCCGGCTGCAAAATCGAATTATTAGCCGCGATTTTGGATAATTTCTCAACAATAGAGATGCTATTCTCTCAAAATAATCGACATCGCTTCTGCATTACTTCCAGTTTTCGCTAGTCATTTTGGCTTTTAAACACGCTAAAAGCCAAAAAAAAGGACACCACGAATGCAATGTCCTTTCTTGTTATATTTTTTTTAATTAAGCCTGAACCGTTTCCAACCAGGCTTCTACCTCTTCTTTGGTTGGGTTCTTCACCTCTTTCAATTTCATTTTCTTACGCATTCCGCAAACATCCTGATGCAATTTATTGGCCTGCAATTCTGCAAAATCAGACTTCTGTACCAAGCCTAATTTCTGAAGAATCTGAATTAAGTCTTCCGCAACGCCCATTTCCAGGTAATCCGCCTCCGACATATAAACCACACGCTTCTCCGGCTTCATTTGTGGAAAGAATAATACTTCCTGAATGGAAATGTTATCGGTCAACAACATCACCAAACGATCAATACCAATACCCAGTCCAGAGGTTGGTGGCATACCATATTCCAATGCTCTCAAGAAGTCATGATCGATAAACATCGCCTCATCATCTCCTTTATCCATCAAGCCCATTTGCTCTTCAAAACGTGCACGCTGATCAACCGGATCATTCAACTCAGAGTAAGCATTCGCTACCTCCTTACCGTTAATCATCAGCTCAAAACGCTCGGTTAATTCCGGATTATGACGGTGACGCTTACACAACGGCGACATCTCTACCGGGTAATCCGTAATAAAAGTAGGCTGAATGTAATGTGGCTCACATTTCTCTCCGAATATCTCGTCAATCAATTTCGCCTTACCCATGGTTTCATCTGTTTCGATGCCCAGATCTTTACAAACCTGTACCAAAGCAGCTTCATCCATACCGGTAATATCCACTCCGGTGTGCTCCTTGATCGCATCGATCATGGTCACACGACGGAAATTACCACCGAAATCAATTTCAGTACCATCAACAGAAACTTTGGTTTCACCATTGTTCACATTCTTTACAATGTACTGCAAACAACGCTCAGTGAAATCCATCATCCAGTTGTAATCCTTATAGGAAACATAAATTTCCATGGCCGTAAATTCCGGATTATGCGTACGGTCCATTCCTTCGTTACGGAAGTTTTTGGAAAATTCGTAAACACCGTCAAAACCACCTACGATCAGGCGCTTCAGGTACAACTCATTCGCAATACGCAAGTACAATGGAATATCCAAAGCATTGTGGTGCGTAATAAATGGACGTGCTGCCGCTCCACCCGGAATAGATTGCAAAATTGGGGTATCTACCTCCAAGTATCCCGCATCATTGAAAAACTGACGCATGGAGTTTACAATCTTAGTACGTTTAATGAAAGTGTCTTTAACCTTATCGTTTACAATCAAGTCAACATAACGCTGACGGTAACGCAACTCAGGATCAGTAAAAGCATCGTGCTGTACCACATTTCCTGCCTCATCTTTGGTCTCTTTCACGATTGGAAGCGGACGTAAAGATTTAGTCAAAAGCTTGAACTCAGTTACGTAAACAGAAAGCTCTCCTACTTGCGTCTTAAAAACATAACCCTTAATCCCAATGATATCTCCGATGTCCAACATCTTCTTGAACACCTGATTGTACATCGTCTTGTCCTCACCCGGGCAGATGTCATCACGGCGGAAATATACCTGGATTCTTCCAGTGCTGTCTTTAATTTCTGCGAAGGAGGCATTACCCATGATTCTACGGGACATGATACGGCCGGCAACCGTAATTTCCTTAAAATCATCAGGGCGCTTTTCGAAGTTTTGTTTAATATCATCAGCAGTGGTACTGACTACAAATTCTTCGGCAGGATATGGGTTCACTCCCATCTGCATGAGCGCCTCACGCTCTTCACGTCTTCTGATTTCTTGTTCGCTTAAGTGCATAAAATTTTCACGTATAAGTTAAAGGTACTACCTGACTATCCTAGCAGGCTCAGACCCTTAGACACATTTCGGCTGCAAAAATAAATAAACTATACCGAAGTACAAAGCCACGCCTAGCTATTGCAAAAAGAAGTGTATTACCAAAGGAATATTCCAATTTTTCAAACATCAGTGGATAATCCCCTGTGAATTGCGTATTTTCTAGAAAAAATACCGAAACTCATGGAACACAAAAACTTATACGAAGCAGTCGTTTTTGAAGAAATAAGGGAACGAATCCATCAGGTAAAAGCGGACACCATTCCGCTTTGGGGCAAAATGAATGCCGCTCAAATGCTGGCACACACTGCAGAGGTACAGGAAGTCACCAATGGAAAACCTTTAAACAACACCCCTTTTCTGGTAAAACTTTTCAGCGGATTCATCAAAAAAATGGTCATCAACGATACGCCCTACCCTCACAACACGAAAACGCATCCCCAATACGTTCAGAAAGGAGAAAAAAATTTCGAAAAGGAAAAAGAACGTCTATTAATGGCAATTTCTGAGTTTTATAACACCCCCGAACAAATAGCTAAAGAAAAAAAACATCCGATTTTCGGTGCGATGAGTCTGGAAGAAAAAGGCTGGGGGATGTACAAACATCTGGATCATCACCTGAGACAATTCGGAGTTTAGCAGAACAGTTAATGGGTTAATTCATTTGCGTACACACCAAATAACGGGGCTTTCAAAAGCAGTAAACCGCTATGGATCATCAGCCTACAAATATACCCTCCCAGACTGTTTAGGAAAATGGTATTCTTTTCCCAAATAACCAAAATGATGTAGCTCCAGACCAAAAGCCAGGATGATGATTTTATCCCCTGCATCTTACAGGTGTTTCTTCTATTTTTTTATTGCCCCGAATTGGTCGCCTCCACTTTCCACTCCGGCATCGGCCTGCGTGAAAATTTCAAGATAGCAAAAGTCCGCTATTTTCTCCGGCTGGCAGCTAAACGAGGATTTTAGCATGAATGGATCGGGTTAATTCGAATGAAATCGTCAATAACAAATCCTCCTCAGGGTGAATGAGGATCCCATACATCCTCACAGGAAAGCGGAACATCAATCCGTTTGTTTTTGCATATAATCCTGCATGGTTTTTAAATTCCAGTCGGCCATGGAAAACTTTCGATCTTGATCTGAGATTTCCGTCACTTCATAGGCAAAAGCATCTCCGGTTTTATATGTTTTGCCTGAAATGGCCATGATGAAACCATCCGGCGCCTGCCCCAACCCCAGTACATTCTGCTGCTTTCCTTTTTTCGCTCCTCTTTTGGCAAAAGCAGAAAAGAAAGGCGCATTATCATGATTGAATTCCGGCGCCAGCCAAAATTCTGCCTCACCATCCGGCCCTTTAGCCATATACTGATGACATTCGTAACCGTGCATGGTTTTGGTTTCTCCTGTTTTCGTAAAACTCACCTCATTAGATAGCAAAGCCGGATCCTTTACCCCTTTCTCTACATCTTCCACCTTTTCTTCCGCCATATCTTCCATGATTTGATCCACATCCAAAGCCATTGCCATCGCATTCTTCTCCCCGCTCTTCTCCTCTATTAAAGTAATGACAGCCTTATTTCCAGTATCATAAATCAATATACTCTGCGAATCTTTTTCTTTTTCTGGAAGGACTGACATTCCCCAATGATCACTCTCCTCATAAGGAATCAACAGATGCAAATCTGACTGATCGACCTTGCCATTTTTATTGGTATTTGTCACCTTTAAGGTCACCGTTTTATCAAAAGCATAGGCCTCTGCCACATCCACCGGCTTACTCATATTGCCCATCATGGATTCAATCATCTTATTCGCCTGTTCCTGATGAACCTCTTCCATATGCTCTCTATCCTGAGTAACAGAAGTCTGATTTTTCTTTTTCTTCTTTTTGCCGAAAAAAAAGCCTTCCAGCTTATCAAGGCCCTGGTCAATTCCCTTGTCCACTTTTTGATCGACACGCTGCTCTGTTTTCTGTTTTGCTTTGTCGGTAACCTCCTGAGCAGATACCGGAATTAATATCGATAAGGACAACAACAAAATCACCAAGACTTTCATAACAGATCGGATTAGTTACAGTAAGAAAAGCCGCATCCCCCCTATTTTGTTCTTCTATTCAGACTGATTTCCCCCGATTCCTAATACCCGATCCCATCGCAAACAAAAAAAGACGACCTACCGTCGTCTTCTGTTTTTTTATATCTGAGCTTTCCTATAGATAATCAGTATTCCCCTTAAGCATGCTTAGGTCAAACTGAGCAGCTGGGTAATCTTCTTCTAAAAAGTGAACACTTCTTTTCGGACGGTTTTTTTTTGATTGCACCTTAACACCATCCTCTTTGTCATACCAGTGGGCATGTGCTTTCTTTTGGCCCGCTTTTGTTTTCATTTCACAAAAAAATTAATGGTTTACAATTTGGTCCTTCTTCCTTGGACATGTTCAATAATAGAAAGAAATACGAAATTTTTAAGCGCAAAAAAAATGCCTGCCAAGCTGAAATTCAATTCCACACCCAACAAGCAAAAGACTTTAAACCAACAGGTTAAATGATTTACTTCTCAGAAAAAAATCAAAAAGAAAAAAATCTTACATAAACGAAACCTAATTTTAAGCTCATTTAGAAATTTCCCATTTCGCCATCGATTTTAAACCTGCGTATGCTGCAATTTCCCTTTGAATAATTTAATCAAATCCTCTACTACATGCAGGTTTGATTTATCTTTCGGATCAATGGTAATCCCGAGTAAGGTTTCCAAACGAAGGATCACGCGGTCAAGACTATTGGAATCCAATTTACAGTCTTCTAATAAATTTAAATCTTCATTTACGCGATCAATATCCCACAATACTTCTTGTGCAATCGTCATTTTTACGCCATAAGTAACGTTCATAAGCAAAGGGTTAAAAGGGTAAGTAATAAAATGTAAGTTTTTAAAATGCTAAAAAAATTACCAATATCAAAACAAACAAGTATCAAACATATCAATAACACAAACACAAAACCCATTTGTTAAATAAATGGAAATTCAAAATTATTCACCCCAATAAAATAATCCACCTGAAAATCAAAAAAGACAGCTCAAACGAATGAACTGCCTTCCATTTTTAACATCCTTCACTCAAAAGATTGACCTAAAACCAAAGTCCAAGGCCAATCATAAAGGAAGACTGTTTCATCATTTTTTTTAGAATAAAATACATTTTTGCTCCAACCACTGTCCTTCTTCTTCAGACAGCAAAGGCAGCAGCTCCGCTTTCACCTCTTGCTGATATTGTACTAACCATTCTTTTTCTGCTACAGACAGCAAGTCTGCCTCAATTAATTTGGGTTCAAAAGGAGCTAAGGTCAATGATTCAAAAGCCAAAAACTGCCCGAACTCATTATTATATTTCTCCACTACCGTCACCAAATTTTCTAAGCGGATACCGTAGGCATCTGTTTTATAGAAACCGGGTTCGTCAGAAATGATCATTCCTACCTGAAAAGGCGTTCCGCCAGTCACCCCCTTATTTCCAAAGTTTATGGGACCTTCATGTACATTTAAAGAAGCCCCAACACCATGCCCCGTTCCGTGGCCATAATTCATTCCTTCTGCCCACAATGGTTGACGTGCCAAAACATCGATCTGAGGACCGGCATAGCCAGCTGGAAAGACCACCTGTTCAATCGCAATATGCCCTTTCAAAACCAGGGTATAGGCTTTTTTATGTTCTGCTGATGGCGTACCGAGGTAAAAAGTTCGGGTAATGTCCGTGGTACCGTCTTTGTACTGCCCACCGGAATCAATCAATAACATCCCCTCGCCATTTAACTTTTTCGCCTTCGGGTCTTGCGGACGATAGTGTACAATCGCTCCGTTACCCTGAAAACCAACAATAGCGGAAAAACTCTCCCCTACGTAGCCTTCCTGTTCCGCACGAAATTCCTTCAATTTCTCTGCACATTGCGCCTCCGACAGCCCCTCTTTTGCCGCCTCTTCTTCCACCCATTTGTAGAATTTCACTAGCGCGACTCCATCCTTTTTCATCGCTGAACGCATGCCTGCCAATTCCGCCTCATTCTTCACCGCTTTCATGAACTGCACCGGAGATGCTTCCGCTGCAACGACTTTTCCCTCCGCCAACAATTCATACTGATGAATAGAAAAACGCGCCGGATCCACCTGAATATTGGTGAATTCCCCCTCTGCCAGCCATTTCTCCACTTCTTCATATGGCTCCACCGCAACTCCCGCTGTTTGAAGGGCAGCCGCTACCTCTACGCCAATTTTAGCAGGATCCACAAACAAAGTGGCCGCTGCGGACTCAACAGTCAAATAAGCATAGCCTACCGGATTACAATCCACATCTGCCCCCCGGATATTCAACATCCAGGCAATTTCATCCAAGGCCTCTATCATTAATGCATCCGCCTGCTTGGATTGCATTTCCGCTCTGACTTTTTCTAATTTCTCCCCGGTAGATACGCCAGCCAATGCTATGGGGTGGTTATAAAATGCTGAGCCTGGCATTGCTGGACGATCCGTCCAAATTTTTTCAAAAGGATCAAAATCTGCTTTAATGGCAATGTTTTTCTTTCCTAATTTTTGCTCTAATAGGTGATAAACCTGAAGGGAAAACAATTGGCCATCAATGCCGACCACGCTCCCGGCAGGTAAATTTTCTGCTAAATAGTCAATGAATTCCGGCGCGCCCTGCACCTTCAGCTGATGCTGCACAAATTCACTATCGGCCAGCTCTTCTTCTGCCTGAATTTCATAACGGGAATCCGTCCATACACCGGCATGATCCAAAGTTACCACTGCCGTTCCCGCAGAACCGGTAAAACCGGAAATCCACTCTCTGCAGGCAAAGCGTGTTGCGATATATTCACTTTGGTGAGGATCGTTAGAGGGAACGATTACCGCTGCCACTCCTTTTTGCTGCATTTCTGCCCTTAAAGCAGCAATTTTTTCATTTATTGTCATGGAAAAAAAATCTTATTGGATAAAGGCCAAGTTAAAAAAAATCCCGCCCAAATTGACTTCGGCAGGAAGAATATCCACAGGATAAATGTTAATACGGATGATGAATGCTAAACCCGAATTATAAATGCATTAATCCTCTTTAAGCTACAAGGCGGAAAAAATGAAGGCATTATTTCTGTTTCGGGCTTTTTCCAAGGAAGCAGAGGAATGTGAAGAAAGGAAGCGTAGCCAAATTTTAGGCTATTAAAAAATCAGCAAAATCAATCTTAGCAAACTGAAGTAAATCCCTTAGGTCAAGTCGCTGAATCTAGTGAAGAATCATTCGGTTTAATGAGATACAGCGCTATAATAAGCGGTCTATTTGAACGGCCATTTTAAACTTGAGGGTCACCATAGGCTCCACTTTAACCGCTCCCAAAAATTTCACCGGTGGCTCCAAACCGAAATCACGGATGTCTACTGCGGTTTCCCCGGAAATATAATACTGCCCGTCCTTCGACTTTTCCAGCTGCACCGGTGTGGTAAAAGCTTTCTTTGCGCCGGCAATTTCATAAGTTACCTCCATGTCTGCAGAAGTAGAAGACCAGCCCTGCTCCGGAATTAGCAAGCGGTGCATTTCCATCTTTAAATTGGGAAACTCCTTATACTTTAATAAATGACGAAAATCCTTGGTCATGCCGGGTAGCCGACATTTAAACGCCTCAATTGGGACTGCTATTTCCGCTCCTTTTAAATGAGCTGCCAGCCCCTGGTTTTCTTCCTGAAAATTTAAGTCAAAACGAACTTCCTCTAATTCTTCATGACGGTAATAACATGAAAAATGGCTCACATTGGTGGTTCCAAACACCTCCATTTCGCATTCTTCATCCCAAATCAATTGCCCTTTGAATTCCCCCTCAGGAAGCAATACCATCAAAAATGTTAAAAGAAAATTCCACATGCCTTAAATGTTAAAAAGCCGGTGATCCTACAACCACCGGCCCTATTTTATTTTTTAGCTTAGCTTCAAATGGCTTAGAAAGCAATTACTGCCTCTACGTTCACACCATTGAAAGATGCATCACGGAATTGCATACCCAACTGCTCATAGCCTTTAGTATACTCCTGATTTACATATTCAGCTTTCACCAAGATATTCTTAGTCATGAACCAACCACCACCAAGTGCGAAACGGTTCACTTTGATATCATCGATATCTGCTTCGTCAGTGTAAGTACCGAATACAGTGTTGTAACGCGCACCTACGTAGAAATTCTCCTCATTTCCGAAACGGTATAGCAAATCAGCACCAATTTGGCTCATAGTACCAACACCATCTTCGTGAGAATCAGACTGGTTGTCATAAGTTCCGAAGAACTCCAAACCTTTATATTTCGCGAAAGTAGCAATTTGAACAGCAGTCAAACGGTTGAAAGTACCATTGATACGACCAGACCAGTCACCACCTGAAACGCGGTTACCTTCAGCATCATAATAAGTCATTACATTGTAGTAACGAGAACCGGCACGGTCACCAGAGTAAAGGTACGCACGCGCATCACCAAATGAGTGGTAAGCAGAACCAGTCAAACGGAAACGGAAATCATCGTTGATTTGCTTATCGTAACCCAATTTACCATAAAGAGAAGGAGCAGCACCTTCCATTTCCAAAGTAGTCTGGTTCAATTTACCATTAGACATACCTACCATAGCCAATAGACCATTCTCGTGACGGTAAAGTGCTTCCAAACCTAGCTCAGTAGAGAAAGCATCCATCATGTAGTTCGCTACAAATGGGTTGTAGATGGCATTACCTGCATCAGAACGACGGAAGTGAGAATCACCATAGTTGATTTCCATCAAACCGGCCTTCAAAGTAAGGTTTTGCATCAATCCATCCAAGAAATTAGAGTTCAAGAATGGAAGTGCATCCAACTGCAAGTAACCACCTTTAACGTTTGCCTCAATGTGGTGACGAGAAGACAAATAAGTCTCCAATTTCATCGTAACACCAGGAGCAAAAGCTACATCAATGTTCAAGTTGGCCATTGGCAAGTTGAAATCCTGACCCAATTTAGCTAAACGGTAAGCTGAAGGCTGAACCTCATTTCCATTGGAAACTTCAACTCCATTATAATAGTTAGACTGCGTCATGCCCTGGAACATCATGTTGAAGTTACCACCAACACGAACTTTAGGCGCTTTAAATTCTTCGATCTCTACTTTCGCAGGCTCGAAAACATTAATTCCAGTTTTGTCATTAGCACGCAAGTTAGCAAATACATCTTCGCTGGCTTCTTGTGCGAAGGCATTACCTCCCAATAACATTAGGGCAGACGCACCCAATGCTTTAACAGTATTGTTAAATCTCATAATATAAATAATCTGTAAGGTTTAAATTGAATCGGAGTTCAAAAAATCAAGTTTGGAAATTGGCTGACCGAATGGCCCCGGGACCTGATGGGACCATAACCGAACAGCCTTGTATAGTTTATAGGAATACTACGTACTCCACTGTAACTTCATCCTCAGTGGTGATCGCACCGAACATAGCCGTAGGCGCCTCCACCTCATATGCTTTCATGGAAATTACTTCAGCACCTTTAATAGCCGTTTTTCCATCCACAGTAGTAAATTCAGCGTTCAAGGTCACGTTGTTAGTCACGCCAGCAATGCGCAACGTACCGTCTACACTTACCTTGTTTCCATCCAGGCTATTTACTTTTTTCATTTCAAAAGCAATATCAGCGTGTTTGCTTTCTTTAAGCGCTTTGTAAATATTCTTATCCATTCCGCTTTTACCGGATTTGATAGACTTTACAGGCACCACTACTTTTGCTCCTTCCAAAGCTTCCAAAGTACCACCATTAGCGGTTGCGGTCACTTTCACATCGGCCTGCTCTACTTCGCATTCCCAATCGTGAACATTACTCACTCCTTTGATAGTAATTTTAAAACCCTCTGCAAAAGATGCAGATGCAGAAAATAGTACAATAAATACTACTGAAAATAATGACGAAATAAGTTTAGCTTTTCCCATGATTGTTAATTGTTCTCGATGATTACATCACAAAGATGTTGCCTATTTTTCATTTCATCTATTAATCAATGTCATTCTAATTCCTGACTAGGGTCATCTAAAACGATATTTACAAAAAAAACACATATTGATTATTAAACTATATTAGTTTTGCGCTTTTTGACAGATCAAATACCTAACAAAATCAACTACCTAATGAAAATATTTTAAAATATCATTTTACCAATAAAAGTATATGGTTTAAGGTTAAATAAATCATATTATAAGAGTCAAATTTATATTTATTCAATATGGATATTCACATTTCAAATAATGACTTTTATCATAAACACCCCTAACTAAGGACATTTTAATGTATTTATAATTCTACTTCAACTTCTAACTATTCGCCCTGATCAATCTCAAAACCATAACACCCTCAAACCAAACACCTTACGAAAAACGCCTTCGAAATAAATTAAAATACCGATAAATCCTTCTGCCTAACCTAATGTTCATTGAAATTGAGCCGCAATATTCACCACCAGATTGAGTGAATCGTTTTAAACGATTTACTTCCAACTTTTTAAGTTTTGAGTTATTGATAGTCCAAATTTGAGCAAACCTGCTTTCTGCTCAATCATTTGCTTCCTTAGAAAAAACTTAAAACAGGGGACTATTCCTTCATTTTTTCCGCCTTACAGCTAAACGAGGATTTAAGAATGAATTATCCGGGTTAGCGTGCCTCCTTCAAAAAAGGGCCTATTCCAAAAAAAAAGCCCGACAAAATTGCCGGGCTCGCCATAAGTGTAGTGTTATTGTTTGTTTCGGGTCTCTATCGTTTTGCGCTTCTTCGTTTCAGTTCCTGATTCACTAACATCAGCTCCCTGCTACTTTGTCCTGCTACGGAAGTATTCTCCTCCGCTCTTCTGAAAAGATAAGGCATCACTTTTTCTACCGGACCATAAGGCACATATTTCGCTACATTATAATCTACTTTTGCCAGATTATAACTCAAATGATCGCTCATCCCCAGCAACTGGGCAAAAAACACCCTCTTATTGTCCTTAGCAATCCCGTAACGATTCATCAACTCCATTAATAAATGCGCAGACTCTTCATTATGAGAACAGGAGGCCAGGCCAACAGTCGCATTGTGCTCCATACAATAACGCAAAGCATCGTCATACATTTGATCCGTAGCTTCCTTGGTAGGATTAATCGGATTCTCGTAACCCAATTCGGCTGCACGTTCCGCTTCTTTTTCCATATAAGCACCACGCACTAATTTTGCACCAAACTGAACGCCATGCTCCTGCGCAAACTGATGACCCTTGATCAAGCGATCCAGCATGTATTTACGGTACATCTGGAAGGTGTTATATACAATAGGTTGGTTCTGATTGTACTTCACCATCATGGCATACACCAAATCATCAATAGCATCCTGATACCAGCTATCTTCTGCATCTACAAAGATGGGTTGCCCCGCCTCATGCGCAGCTTTACACAAACCATCGAAACGTTGTTTTACGCGCTCAAAAGCGGCAGCTTCTTCTTCGGTTAAAGCCTTTCCTTCACTCACCTTCGTCAACAAATCAATACTCGCAACTCCGGTGGGCTTAAAAACACAAAAAGGAATCGCTTTATTCCCCCGGGCTTTTGCAATGGTCCGAAGCGTTTCCTCATAGGTGGCATCAAAGTCGGACTCATTTGATTCTCCTTCAACAGAATAGTCTAATATTGTTCCAATTTTAAATCTATACAGATCTTCTATGGTTTTTTGACTATCTTCGATGGATTCACCCCCGCAGAACTGCTTAAATAATGTAGCCTTAATGATATTTTTTATTGGTAATCGGAGCTTTAATGCTACATTTATAAAAGAAGTTCCTAACTTTACCAGCGTGGGATAATTAATGGTCTTAAACAGTAAATAGCTCTGCCTAAGATCACCATCAGTTTTAGCCGCAAAGGCTGTCGCTGTGTCGCTGAAATTGATTGATTTCATTTCCACCATAAACACCGAAATAAGGGTTAATAATAATACACTACATTGTCGAAAAACTGCCGAATATAGTCAGTTTTTTTCATTTTTAAAAGAGCAACGCACCATGCAAATCGAACAACTTAGCGCTTGGACAGATGGAAGCGACCAGCCATTCATTATCGCTGGGCCGTGTTCCGCAGAGACGGAGGAACAGTTATTCAAAACTGCTAAAGAGCTAAAAGAGAACGGCATAAACGTAATTCGTGCCGGAGTTTGGAAGCCCCGTACACGTCCGGGCACTTTCGAAGGTATCGGAGAAGATGCCTTGAAATGGATTCAGAAAATTAAAAAAGAGCTAGACGTAAAATTTGCGATTGAAGTCGCAAATGCACAGCACGTTGAATTAGCTTTAAAATATGGAATTGACATTCTGTGGATTGGCGCACGTTCCACAGTAAACCCATTTACCGTACAGGAAATTGCCGACGCACTTAAAGGCCATGATGTACCGGTATTGGTAAAAAATCCATTAAATCCTGATTTAGCACTTTGGATCGGCGCAATGGAGCGTTTGAACCAGGCTGGAATCACGAAGCTGGGAGCCATTCACCGTGGATTCTCCACTTCCAAAAAGACTAAATTCCGTAACCTGCCTCAGTGGCAAATGGCATTGGAATTGAAAAGAAAATATCCGGAAATGCCGATGATTTGTGACCCGTCACACATCGCCGGTAAACGTGATATGATCCAGGAGTTATCTCAGAAAGCCATGGATTTGGTATTTGACGGATTGATCATCGAATCGCACATTGATCCTGAAAATGCCTGGTCTGATGCCGCTCAGCAGGTAACCCCAACGCATTTGAAAGAGATCTTGGAAGCATTGGTTTTACGCCATACCAAATCTGACAATCCGGAGTTCCAGACGCACCTGGCAGAGCTTCGCGAAAAGATTGATGAATTGGATCGTGAAATCTTTGAAACTTTGGCGGATCGCATGAAAATCGTTGATGAGATTGGCGAGTACAAAAAAGACAATAAGGTAACGGTCTTCCAGATCAACCGCTATAAAGAAATGATGAAAGCTCGTGGTGAGTGGGCAGAAGAGTTGCATTTAAATGATGAGTTTATGGAGAATGTATTCTCTTTGATTCATGATGCAGCTATTCGTCGTCAGACTTTGATCATGAACGAAACGGAAGAAAAGGCTTAATCAGAACCACCTTTTCTATATAAAATTTAAGGGTACGGGTTCTTCCTGTACCCATTTTTTTTATGGTATAATTTATCGATATGCTTCCCAAGACCATCGACATTACCACCAATATTGGCCAAAGCCTTCAGCATTTTCTTAACGAAACCACCTATAGCCAATTGGCGATATTGGTGGATGAAAATACTGCGGCACATTGCCTGCCAATCGTTAAGTCATTTCTACCGGAAAACATCCTGACCATTCAGATCCAAAGCGGAGAAGAAAACAAGCATTTAGGCACTTGTCAACAAATCTGGCAAGCCATGACAGATGCTGCTTTTGACCGCAAAGCCTTGCTCATCAATTTAGGAGGAGGAGTAATCGGCGATATGGGCGGATTTTGCGCCGCCACTTATAAGCGAGGCATCCGTTTTTTGAACCTCCCCACTACCTTGCTTTCACAGGTAGATGCCAGCGTTGGCGGCAAATTGGGGATAGATTTCGGTCCCTATAAAAACCACATCGGCATTTTCAAGGAACCGGAAACGGTCATCGTTTATCCCGAATTCATTCACAGCCTGCCGCAGGAGGAGCTGCGTTCCGGCTATGCGGAAATCATCAAGCACTGCCTGATTCAGGATGCGGACTATTGGAAAGTCATTACGCAACGACAACTGCAAGGTCAGGACTGGCCGGCTCATATTGATCATTCCGTTCGGGTAAAATATAAAGTCGTTACCGAAGACCCTACCGAGAAAGGACTTCGTAAAATCCTCAACTTCGGACATACTATTGGTCATGCGGTGGAAAGTCATTTCCTGAATCATGAAAATGGGCGTTTGCTGCACGGAGAAGCCATTGCCATCGGAATGATTGCCGAAAGCTGGCTATCCATTACAAAGGGTGAAATTCAGGAAAGTGAATTAAAAGAGATTCAGGATTACCTTTTATCCATTTATGGAAAAGTGGACCTGAGTCAGGAAAACCTGGAGGAAATAGCCCTGCACTGCCTGCAGGATAAGAAGAACGATACCGGAAAAATTAAGGCTTCTCTACTGCACCAAGTTGGGGATTGTGCCTTTGACATTGAAATAACTTTAGCTGAAGTAAAAGCAGCACTACAATACTACCAAAGCCTTTAACAATGCTACAATTAAAGAAAAGCCGTCTCCTTAAAGGTGGCATCGTTCCCATGGAGGCTTCAAAAAGTGAGTGTAACCGAGCACTGGTGATTAATGCACTGGCGCCATCACCAGCCAAAATTGACAATATTTCTCAGGCCCGCGACTCGCAAACCATGATTCGCTTATTGGAAGAGGATGGCCCGGTATGGGATGTTTTAGACGCCGGTACCACCATGCGCTTTCTGACAGCCTATGCCGCCCTGACCAATCGGGAGAAAACCATGACTGGCACCGAGCGCATGCAGGAGCGCCCGATTGGCATTTTGGTAGATGCACTCCGCAGTTTGGGAGCAGAAATTGAATACCTGAATCAGGAAGGCTACCCGCCAATGAAAATCAAGGGCTTTCAGGCTCAGCAGTCAGAGGTGATTGAAATGCGAGGAGACACTTCTTCTCAGTACATTTCGGCCATTCTGATGTGTGCTCCTATGCTCCCAAAAGGATTGGAACTTCGATTGACCGGCGATATCAATAGTCGTCCTTATATCGAAATGACCATTGACCTGATGGCGAAATTCGGCGTGAGCGTGGAAGAAGCCGACGAGCGTACTTTCAGAATTGCACCACAGACGTATCACACAGATCAATTTGCGGTAGAGTCGGACTGGTCAGGTGCCAGCTATTGGTTCTCTGCCGTGGCCTTGCAAAAGGACTCTGAATTATTCCTGAACGGTCTGAGATCAGATTCTACGCAGGGAGACAAAGCCATTATCGACTTAATGCAACCCCTAGGCGTTGAAGCGAAATTCGATGAAGGTGGATTGCGCATTTGGAATTCCGGAAAAGTAACGCAGGAAGCCGTGGTTTTTGATTTTAATAAATGCCCGGATTTAGCACAAACTGTGGCGGTGGTTTGTGGCGCTTTAGGGGTCAATGCGCATTTCAAGGGCGTTCAGTCCCTGCGCATCAAAGAGACCGACCGTACCCTGGCGCTACAAGAGCAATTGGCCAAATTCGGCGTGACCATCGAGCCGGTAAATGATCCTTATGAATTTACCATCAGCCCGAATCCTGAAGGCTTCCCGACGGATCACAATCCACTGATCAACACTTATGAAGATCACCGCATGGCCATGGCCTTTGCGCCACTCAGCCTGCTGATGGATCTTCAGATTGAGGAAAAAGAAGTGGTAAAAAAATCCTACCCACACTTTTGGGAGGATCTGAAAAAAGTGACAGAACAAGCATAAAAAAATCGGCCGAAGATATTATTCGGCCGATTTTTTTTTATCCCCATCTGAAGGTTTACCGTAGATCGCTCCGGGCTCTCGAACAATAAAGCTTTCAATGGCATCCTCCACATATTGGTTCAAACTTTGCCCCCGCTCGGTGGCATGATAGGCCGCTGCCCGGTGGGTTTCCGGCTTGACCCGTACATTAAAAGACCCTTTATATGCCTTTTCCGGCTCCTTGCCCAAATCCCTGCAAATCTCCAGATAATCCTCCACTGCTTCCGCAAAAGCCTCCTTCAATTCCTCTACGCTCTCTCCCTCAAAGGTCACGACATCTTTTATCCCGAATATTTTACCATGAAATACATTGCTCTCCGCACTGTATTCCAACTCTGCGACGTAATCTTTATACTTTAAAACACCCATAACTCTACAATTTATTTCATTTCCCCTTCATTCATCACCTTGCTCTACCATCAAAATTCCTAAATCAAATATTTCTCCCTTAACGATTTCACTACATCCCTAACCTGATAGGGTTTCAGAATATTCAGGGGATGGGGCTTATGCAAACGAATAATATGCCCGCTGTCCGGGTTCACAAAAGCCCGCCTTGAGCCCGCCGTTTTCCCTTTTTTATATTCTTCATAGCCCAAATGGTTCAATACCTTTGTTAATTCATCGTAGGTAAAATCCTTAGGAGACGCATTTAATTTCTCTATTAATTTCTCAATTTTACTCAAGGTAACTATATTTTAGTTGCACGTATTTTTTTGCCTTTTCGTTACAACTCTCCAAAAATAAAAATACCTTGCAACCAAATTTCAGTCGCAAGGTAAGTTTAATTTGAGAAATCGAAAATTTCCTCTCCCAAAAAAGGATGAACGCCTTCTATTTAAAATATCTGAAATCCTGCTGATCCTCAATCTTTTTCAAAGATTCCAGCATCAACTGAATCACATGCTCCACATCCTCTTTATGGGTCATCTCTACGGTGGTGTGCATATATTTCAAGGGCAGGGAAATCAAAGCTGAAACCACCCCACCATTACTGAAAGCAAAGGCATCGGTATCTGTTCCGGTAAATCGGGAAGAAGCCGCGCGCTGGAAAGGGATTTCCTTTTCCTTGGCCGTATCCATCAAAATCTTCAACAGTTTATTATGTACCGCAGGGGCAATGGTCAAAACAGGACCTTTACCGGCAGTGAAGTCGCCTTCCTTAACTTTACTATAAAGCGGAGATTGGGTATCATGACAAACATCGGTCACAATGGCTACATTCGGTTTGATGGATTCCGTCACCATTTTCGCTCCATTCAATCCCACCTCTTCCTGTACGGCATTCACGATATAAAGGCCGAAAGGTAATTGATCTCCACCTTCTTTCAGTCTCCTTGCCACCTCGGCAATCATAAAACCTCCAATACGGTTATCCAATGCGCGTCCGCATAAGTAACGATCATTCAATTCCATCAGATCCTGATCGAAAGTGATCACCGTTCCCACATAAATACCTAAAGCCTCTACTTCTTCTTTCGAATGTGCCCCCACGTCAATGGTCAATTTCTCCGCATTAGGTTTCGGCCCTTCCTTGCCTCCACGAACATGAATCGCCGGCCAACCAAAAACACCATTGACCACACCCTTTTCGCCATGAATTTTGACCCGCATGGAAGGCGCTATCTCGAAATCGGAGCCACCGTTGCGCACCACATATAAATAACCCTTATCATCAATATAATTTACATACCAGGCGATTTCATCAGCATGCGCTTCAATCACCACCTTATAATCTGCCTTTGGATTCACCACCCCGACAACCGTTCCGTAATTATCTACAAAATATTCATCAATATACGGCCTCACATAATCCAGCCAAATCTGCTGTCCCTCCGCCTCAAATCCGGTAGGCGCATTGGCATTCAGATATTTATATAGAAATTCTTGGCTTTTTTGGTCCATGACTTTAGTTTTTTATTAGAATAAACGAATTTTGAATTCAATTTAGTGATATTACGTGCACTGAAAAAATAGATCTGAAAATCCTGAATTTTTCCTTATGGCCATTATTCTTACCGGCATTTATATTTACCCCATCAAATCCTTAGCAGGTATTAGCCTTAACAAAAGTAAGGTGGAAGAAGAAGGTTTGCAGTTTGACCGCCGGTGGATGCTGGTGGATGAAAACGGGAAATTCCTCAGCCAAAGAACAATGGGAAAAATGGCACAACTTCAACCTGAAATCACACCGCAGGGCCTTCAGGTTGCCCACCGCATTGGCGGAGAGAAACTTTTTATTCCTCTGCAGGCGGAAGGTGCTCCAAGGCAGGTCACCGTTTGGGAGAATACTTTTGAGGCGCAGGAAGTCAATGAGGAATGTAACCAATGGTTTACTAAAAAGCTGGGAATAAATTGTGCGCTGGTGCAATTAAGCCCGGACCGAAACCGGATCGCTCCGGAAAAATACACAGGAGAAGACGAAGTAGCTGTTTCATTTGCCGATGGCTTCCCCATACTCCTATCTAATGAAGCCTCCCTAAAAGATCTTTCCGATAAAAGCAATACCGCCCTGGAAATGGAAAGATTCCGCCCTAACCTGGTGATTTCCGGAGCGGAAGCCTGGGCTGAAAACAGCTGGGAGACAATTCAGATCAATGGCATTACCTTCAAGGGCGTTAAGCCTTGTGGCCGCTGCAAGGTTACCACGCTCAATCCAAAAACGGGTGAACCTACCGGAAAGGAACCGCTGAAAACCCTTTCTAAACTCAGAAACTGGAAAAACAACGCCATTTTTGGGGAAAACCTATACCCGATAGAGGAAGGAGAAATCAAAATTGGCTATGCTGTTTCCATTCAAAACACTAAAGATAATCCCGTTAAAACAATATCATAACCCATGAACAAACCATCTGTATTCCACTTCATTTTTATTGGCATTTTGGCTTTCACACTCTTTTCCTGTGAAAGCGCTAAAAAAGAATTACCCATTTTAGGACCGAGAACCACCGTGGAGAATATCGTGGACGGCCAAAGCCAAACTGATACCCTTTACCATAAAATCGGTGATTTCGCTTTTTATAATCAAGACTCCGTACTACTCACCAATAAAGACTTTGAAGGCAAAATCTATGTAGCCGACTTTTTCTTTACCACCTGCCCGACTATTTGCCCGATCATGAAAACCCAAATGGTGCGGGTTTATGAGGAATTCAAAGACGAAGCACAGGTAAAAATTCTTTCTCACACCATTGACCCGGAACATGATAACGTGGCCTTACTTCACAAATTCGCCGGCCAACTGGGCGTGGAAGCTCCGAAATGGAACTTTGTCACCGGAGAAAAGTCAGAAATTTACCGCATTGGACAAGAAAGCTATATGGTCAGCGCCCTGGAAGATCCCGAAGCTCCCGGAGGATTCATCCACAGCGGAGCCTTTATTCTTGTTGATCAAAAAGGCCACATTCGCGGACTATATGACGGCACCAAAGCCGATCAGGTCGATCGCCTTATCCGGGACATTCCCAAATTAATGGCCAGCACAAAATAACAGCAAGCAGTCTTCGGACTGCTTTTTTATTCACCTCCTTTTCCAAGATTTCAGCGAATAATTCCAAGAAAATTGTGCTTTGGAATTCTTTTTTCTAAAATTGTTGTAACAACAATAATTGTTTAGCGTCATAAATAACAAATCATAATCAAGAAAGGAAATCATAATGAAAACCGTATTTCACAAAGCCACAGAAAGAGGACATGCTAATCATGGTTGGTTAGACGCTCACCACAGTTTCAGTTTCGCCCAATGGTATGATCCTGAAAAAGTGCACTTCGGAGCTTTGAGAGTATTGAATGACGACATTATTTCACCCGGAATGGGCTTTGGTACGCACCCTCATGACAATATGGAGATCGTCACCATTCCCCTGGAGGGAGAATTAAAACATAAGGATAGCACCGGGAATGAGGAAATCATTCGGGAAGGAGAAGTACAAATCATGTCGGCCGGCTCGGGTATTTACCATTCTGAGTTTAACCCCAATCATGATCAACACACCAATTTGCTCCAAATTTGGGTATTTCCGGAAAAGCGAAATATTGAACCGCGCTACGATCAAAAGATCTTCGACCAGGAGGGGCGTCATAACCAATGGCAGACGGTGGTAAGTCCCGATGGAGAAGGTGCACTTTGGATCAACCAAAAGGCCTATTTCAACATCAGTAATCTGGAAAAAGGCAAAAACTTGAATTACGAATTCCGAAATCCGGAGCAGGGCGGATACCTTTTTGTTATTGATGGAAGCATTGAAATAAATGGTCAAAAGCTGGGAAAAAGAGACGCGGTAGGAATTTCGGAGACCGGTCAGTTTGAAATTAAATCCTTAGAAAATTCCAAATTATTATTAATTGAAGTACCCATGATGGAATTGGCTTAAATGTGAAAAAAATCCAAGAATCGTTTAAACTCTAAATAATTCATTCGAGTACTTTTAAAAGGGAATTGTTTTCATCAAATTTGCAACTCAATTGCAACACATAATGAGAATAGTTCCCTTTTTCTTCTTTTTCCTTCTTCACATAGCCACCTGGGCACAATCCCATTCCCTTTCCGGACGTGTTTTGGATCATGATACCAAAGAGCCACTGATGGGAGTCGCCATTTTTCTTGATAATGGCAAGATCAATACCCTTACCGACGAAGATGGAAATTTCTTTTTCCCGCAGATAAAAGACGGACACTATACCGTAAATGCCCAGTACCTGGGATATATGCATATCTCCAAAGATTTAATCATTCACAAAAACATTAAAAGGTTCAATTTTCTGATGGAACCGGAAATCCGGCAATTGGATCAGGTAATTATAAAATCTGAGGAGGGAGAAAGATTTAAAAAACAGAGTCAGTCCGTAGAACTGATCGATCAGGATTATTTTGACAAAAACAGGGGCGCCACCTTTGTAGATGCCCTTACCAACAAAGCCGGCATTAATGCGATTTCCACGGGAGTCGGCATTAGCAAACCTGTCATCCGGGGTATGTTCGGCAACCGTGTGGTAGTCAACGATGGAGGAGTAAAACAGGAAAGCCAACAATGGGGAAATGACCATGGCCTGCCCGTAGACAACTTCAATACCAATAAGGTGGAAATCATCAAAGGACCTGCTAGTTTGCTATATGGTTCCGATGGAATCGGTGGAGTGATTAAAATTGATGAACCGACCGTTCCTACCCTAAATGAAATCAGCGGACAAGCCATCACCAATTATCAGTCCAACAATCAGGCCATTGGCGGCGGCATGCAGTTAAAAGGAAATCACCATGGCCACTATTTCATTTTAGAGGGTTCTTATAATTCCTTCAATAATTACCGGGTACCTGCCGACGATTTCAAATACCTGGATTTCGTTTTCCCGCTGAAAGAAAACACTTTGGTCAACACAGGAGGTTACGACCAGTCCCTTGGATTAAATCTGGGAACGGCGCAAAAATGGGGACGCATTAACCTGAATGTATCTGACTATCAACAAACGGTGGGCTTATTCCCCGGAGCGGTAGGTACGCCTACCTTCGGTTGGCTGGATAATTTCCCTACCTCCAGCCGAAATCCGGATATCCCCAGACAAGTGAACCAACATAGCAAGGCCATCTTAAATACGGATCTCAAAATTGGAGAGGATTGGTTAAAAATTACTCTGGGAGCGCAATACAACCAAAGACAGGAACAATCCAACCCCAACGCCCACCCGGCAGACTACCCGGAATACCGGGAACCCGGAAATGTAGCTCATGGCCTCTACTTACAGACCTATACCGCCGATATTTTATATAAATTAACCTCTGTTGAAGATTGGGAAATCAATCTGGGAGCTGGTGGGCAATTCCAACATCACCACTTCGACGGATTTGAATTCCTGCTGCCCAATTACCAAACCCAAAGCGCTTATTTTACCGGTTTCGTACAAAAAACACTGAATGAAAAATGGACGCTGAACGGCGGCGCCCGTCTCGACTTCTATCATTACGATATCGAACAATTCAATGACAGCTCCCGCTTTGAACCCGGAAGCCGCTCCGGCTATTGGATAAACCGAAGCCCGGAAATCAACCGTACCGAAGCCAACTGGTCCGGCGCCATTGGTTTTGCTTATAACCATGATCAAAATTGGTCCACTAAATTCAATATCGGTAAAACCTTCCGCATGCCGACGGTGGCAGAATTAACCATGAACGGCGTACATCATGGCACTTTCCGACATGAACAAGGTGATGCTAACCTTAAAGCGGAGCAGGGAATCCAAATAGATTGGTCTGTTGCCTGGGAAAATTATGCATGGAAACTGGAATTCAACCCCTATTTCAACTATTTCTCGAATTATATCTACCTGGCCCCAAGCGGAATATTTTCTCCTCTTCCGGATGCAGGTCAGATATATCAATACCGGGAGGCGGAAGCCATCCACACCGGATTTGAGTTTGCTGCCACCTTTCGCCCGACCGACAACTGGGAATTCACCAATGCTTTTGAATACCTGTACAACATCAACCTGGATACAAATTTACCACTTCCCTTTACTCCTCCGGTAAGCAATTACCTGGAGTCTATTTATCATTTCGGCCATGTCCTGCATGTGGAAGACATTTATGTCGGAGCTGGTTACCGGGCCACAGCAGCTCAGAATCGCGTGGACCGGAACGAACTAACGACTCCCGGCTATCATTTATTTAATGTACAGGCCGGCCTGAAAGTTTGCTACCCCAAAACGCAGTTAAACGTAATTTTCAGGATAGATAATCTGACCAATGTCGCCTATTACAACCATTTAAGCAGGTACAGATTACTGAACCTACCCGAGCAGGGGCGCAATGTCAGTATTACGGTGAAATTAAATTTCTAATTATTCATGCAACTTAATTGCATAAAATTTGACTCTCATTAATAATTGCAATATGTTTGCATAAAGGAAATCAAAAACACAATATATCAAAATGAAGAAGTTATTATTTGCTTTCGTATTGGGCACGTTCTTTTCATCATGTTCCAGCGACGACAACAATGACAACACGGTTGCTCCAGAAGTTACGATTAACCAGTTAGCGGATGAAACGGAAGAGCATGACGGAGAAGAAATGGCATTAGTCGAGCCTGGAGAAGAGCTTTATTTAAACGCAGACATTACAGGTAAAAACAAAATCGCTTCTTACAAATTCGATATCCACTTCGCAGGCGATGATCATGATCACCGTACTTCAAGCACGGATGTAGAATGGAGTTGGAATAAGATAGAAGAGTTGGAAGGTGATGTTTACGAAATCAAAATTGATGAAAACATTGTAATGGTTCCAGACGAAATTGAGGGCAACCATATTAAAGAAGGCAAATACCACTTTGCAGTTTTCGCTATTGATGAATTTGGTAACGAGACTGTAGCCAGACAAGATCTTTTGATCGAGCATCATGACCACGAACACTAAAATACGGATATATCCATAAGAAAAGGCTTCCAATTTGGGAGCCTTTTTTGTTTTGGAACAATTTTAGCGCATACAAAGTGAAATGATTAACCCGGATTGTTCATGCTTCAATCCTCGTTTGGCTGTAAGGCGGAAAAAATGAAGGAATTTTTCCTATTTCGAGTTTTTCCCAACGAAACAGATGAATGAGGAGAATGCAAGATTGCCCAAATTTGGGCTATTATAATTCAAAGAAAATCAGTTTTAAAGACTGAAATTAAGTTACTTGTGCTTGGATTATAAATTTAGCGGTGAATAATTCGGGTTTAATTTACCCAAAACACACATATATGAAAAAATTCACTTTACTGTTTTTATTGCCCCTGCTCTCCCTCTTTGCCTGCAATACAGAGGAAAGCCAGTCCGGCCCGCAAATCAGCATCAATAGCCTGGGCACAGAGACCATTACCGTTGAAGATGAACAATTTTTTGCTGTTCAATCCGGTGAAGCACTCCCCCTGTCCGCCATGATCAAAGGCGACACCCCACTGACCGAATATCGCTTTGAAATCCATATTGACGATGGTAATGACCATAATCATAGAGGCAAATCAAGTGAGGTGGCCTGGGAATTCACCAAAACCATTCTCCTCACGGACCAACCCATGGAAATTGACCTGAACACCACTGTTACTGAGGTTCCCTCCACGGGGATCAAATCCGGCAAATACCATTTCGGACTATACGCCAGAGATGAGTTCGGTAAGGAAAACAGCGAATATATCGATTTCTATATTTTGGAAGAAGAATAAACGAATGGCCACTGATACACGGTGGCTTTTTTATTGCCCTTCCGTAAGCCTTGTTTTCGTTTTTTTGGGGGCTGTTACCGCAAGCGGCAACACCGGGCTGGCGTGGCTCACCCCATATGGCCTACCGGCCACCTGTGGTTTAAACAACCCCACTTCATCCCTGCCCCTGCGGGCCACTGGCCCTGCTGAAGTCGTAAATCATAAAAAATTTCTCTCGCAACCTCACTCATTACCAGCAAGTAAGTGAGGGAATCAAAAAATTATCCCGAATTATTCACCGCTAGAGTTAGTGAGCATGAATAATCCGGGTTAATCCCCCCTCTGAAGATATTTTTTTTAACAAAAATTCAAAAAACAACCCCCTGAAAGCCTTTCGAATATTCCTGATAGTCTCAGCCATCAGGGCTAACTTCCCTACTGAAAATTAGACAATACATTATTTCATCAACCCTATTGATCATGAATACAAAAGACGTTTTCAGGCAGGCTACACTTTTCGCCCTACTGGCACTCCTGTTAATAACACCCCACTTAAACTATGCCCGGGACATCTATGTCACTAAAGACGGACAAGACACTAACGACGGTTCAGAGTCGGCTCCATATCTGACGCTAAAGAAAGCCTCAGAAACTGCCCAGCCTGGTGATATTGTTTATATTGGTGAAGGCACGTATGAAGAATGTCTTAGCCCTCAGCAATCCGGAACAGCCGGCAACCCCATCATCTATCAGGCCATCGACGGCCAAAAAGTAATTATTTCCGCCATGCAGGCACTGGAAGGCTGGAGCAGCGACGGCGGCAATATCTACAAAACCCAAACCGATTGGGATTTAGGGCAGCGAAATTTTGTCATGAATGGAGATCAGGTGCTGGATTTAGCCCGCTGGCCCAATAATACGGATGGAGATCGATTCACCCTAAACTCCCTTCGCAATGAAGGCGGAAGCGGTGAGGACGTTATGGTTGACGCCTATCTCTTACATTCCGAAATTCCTAATTGGGACTGGTCGAATGGCGGCTCGGTCATGTTTTACGGTGACCGCCCGGGGTCCGGATGGACCACCTGGCGCGCCTGGATCAAAAGCCAGTCTGCTGGCAGAATTAACTTTGATGCCATCAAAAATCAAAGCTGGATCATCTCGGCACACCCTCCGAAAGATTTAGGCGACTACTTCCTGGAAGGCATCAAAGAGGCATTGGACTATGACAATGAGTGGTATTTTGATGCTAACAC
Source organism: Persicobacter diffluens (assembly GCF_036244895.1). Taxonomy (NCBI): domain Bacteria; kingdom Pseudomonadati; phylum Bacteroidota; class Cytophagia; order Cytophagales; family Persicobacteraceae; genus Persicobacter; species Persicobacter diffluens. The sequence continues at coordinate 969,628 of NZ_BQKE01000001.1, read as the reverse complement.
CAAAACGCTTTATGTCATTTTACCGGGGGGAGCGCAGCCAGAAGATGGCGCCGTAGCCATGGCCCGCAGAGAAAAAACCATCGATCTCAAAGGTAAAAATTACATCCATGTCAAAAACCTGGCAGTCTTTGGCGGAAGCATAGAAATCGAAGGACAAAACAACCAATTACAAGGCATTACCAGTTTGTATGGCTCCATGACCAGGGGTATCACCCCGGATTTCAATTCCAAAGTAAATGCCATTAATGTGGCCTGGAATTCCTCCAATACCCTGATCGAAAAATGTGAAGTAGGTTTCGGTGATGGTTCCGGAATCTGGGATTCCGGTTCGGGCACCACGATTAAAAACTGCTACATTCATGATTTTAACATGCTGGGATCCTATGATGCTCCCTTAATGGTACGCGGTCAGAATAATGCCAAAGTGTTCAACAATACCGTTACCCGCGGAGGTCGGGATGCCCTTCAGATTATTTCAAAAGGCTCGGAAGTAGCCTACAATGATTTTTCCTATAGTAATTTAATTGCTGATGATTGTGCCCTGCTGTATACCATTGGCGCCAATCTCAATATGGACATCCACCACAACTGGTTTCACGATGCCTCCAGCAGAGGAAAGCTCTATAAAGCAGCCGGCATATATATGGACAATGATGCAGGCAATGTCCGCGTTTACCGCAATGTGGTCTGGAATGTCAGCTGGACTAATATCCAGATTAACTGGGACGGAACGGATATCGACATCTTTAATAATACCCTACTGAAAGCAGATAAAGGAACGATGGGGGCCTGGCATAAACCGGGTACGGAATTCACCAACGTTAAAGTATGGAACAATATATCGGACCAGCGGTCCTCAGATGCCGACGGAAACCAACCTACAGGAGACAATTGGGAGCCTCAGTCTGACAAGCAAAATAATCTGAATGACAATACCTCTTTTACTGATTATTTCAATAATGACTTCACCTTGAAGTCCAATGGCCGCGCTATTGACTTTGGTAGAGAAATCGATGGCTATACCGATGGATTTGTCGGGAATGCACCTGATGCCGGCGCCTATGAATATGGTGACAACTGGGTACCAGGGGTAGACTGGGATATTTACAAAGGCGTACAGAATAATGGCTGCTATGGATTGCCTGGAGAGGCCTGTGGGAGCAATGAAAAACCAGAGGAGCCAGAGGAACCTGAAAATCCTGACGATCCGCTTGGTAGTAACAAGGGGGCAGTTTTATTCCAAATCAATCCCAATCCCTTTACTACGGACATTCACGTGCATAACCTCAGTCGAAAATCCATCAAAAACATCAGCCTGCTGAATAGCGGTGGCCGGTTGGAACAACGCTGGGAAGTGAGTAATGCATCCGAATCACTGGACTTAAAGGTATATTCACCGCTCCCTAGTGGGCTTTACTTTCTAAAAATCACTACGGCCAGCAATAGCGAAACCTTCAAAATTTTGAAGAAATAAAAGGGGAAACGTCCCCAAAAAGCACAAAAAAAGAGGCTATCTCGAATGATGAGACAGCCTCTTTTTTATGCTTTTCAATGCTTTAGAAATCTTCATGCAGATCATCCACTGCCTTAAATTCATGCTTTTCGTAATTCAGATATCGGCTCGCGGCCCAATCCTGACCAAATCCCCAGGCCCCAAAGGCGCCACCGGCAGCAAATAAAATCACCGGAGCAGTACCACCACTCACCACTGCGCCAACTCCCGCTAACACGCCACCGATCACATATTTCACCCGGGCCTTATTCCTCGCTCTTCGGAAAAGTTCCATTCGCTCCTCCGGATTCAGTGGGCGGTTCACCTGATTATTATAAGCCACGTGCAAATTTCTCACCGAAGTCTCGGTCAGGCTTCCTACAGGTAAACTAATAATTTTACCCTGATGATCCTGAAATTTCACCATGCGCGTCGCCTGGAAATTATCCCCTTTTTTAGAGAACATCTTCTTCTTTTGCTTATCCGATGTAATACGAATCGTACCGGGTACAGCAAAATATGATTGGTTATTTTTAGTTTCTAACTTCACATGATCAGCGATCTCAGTCACCTGAGCCTGAACGGAAAAGGACAAGAGCAATCCAAGGGAAAGTAGTATTAAGTTCTTCATCATAGCATTAGCTTTTTAACTTATTTCAATTTATACAAACAAAATATCCATCAAAAATATCTAAGATAATTTCTATCAATATCCATGCAAAAAGGCTCCAACTCATGTGAATCAACCTTTTTAATTTTGTGCAGCTTCTTTAAATTGCATGTTCAAAAATTGAGGAAAATGAAGAAAATTGATATCTGTCTCTCTCCGGAGATGATTCATTTATATGACCTGAAAGGTAAGGTTGCTGTAGTGGTAGACGTACTTCGTGCTACTACCTGCATGGTGACCGGTATAGCTAAGGGCATTCCAAGCATCACCCCCGTAGCCCATCTTGAGGAATGTAAGGTTTTACAGGAAAAAGGATATATCGCAGCGGCCGAAAGAGGAGGCGCTAAAGTGGATGGCTTCGATATGGGGAACAGTCCATATTCCTATATGGAGGCAGCCACCACCGGTAAAAAGGTAGCGGCCACCACTACCAATGGGACCTTAGCCATCACCAAATCAGCAGATGCAGATGAAATTATCATCGGGGCATTTATCAACCTGGAGGCAGTGACCAACTACCTGGCTGCTCAGGATAAAGATGTGGTGATCGTGGCAGCTGGCTGGAAGGGTAAATTCAACCTGGAGGACAGCCTTTTTGCAGGAGCTTTGGCCGAGGCATTAGAAGGACAATTTGAATTTGCGGATGACGCCTCCCTGGCCATGAAAGTGCTATACCTTTCGGTGAAGCATGACCTTTTGGGTTTTCTGGCCGCCTCTTCCCATGCGAAGCGCCTGGCAAAAATGAACATTCAGAAAGACATTGAATTTGCGCTGACGCCAAATCAGTACGATATTGTACCGGTAGTCAGAAACGGAGAAATCGTAAAACCTTAAATCCCCATCCTCGGCTTATGAAAGTATGTATTGCGGAGAAACCCTCGGTGGCCCGGGAAATAGCGGCCATCATTGGCGCCAAAGAAAGGCATGATGGCTATATGCAGGGCAATGGCTATCAGGTGACCTGGACCGTCGGGCACTTATGCACCCTGAAGGAGCCGCATGATTATTCCGCAGGACTCAAAAGCTGGGGACTGAGTACGCTGCCCATTCTACCACAAAAGTTCGGCATCAAGCTGATCAAGGATGCCGGCATGCGAAAGCAGTTTAAAGTCATTGAGAAATTGGTAAAGGGCGCCACGGAGGTGATCAACTGTGGTGATGCCGGCCAAGAGGGAGAGCTGATCCAGCGTTGGGTATTGCATAAAGCAGAATGCAAGGCGCCCATCAAACGGCTGTGGATTTCCTCCCTTACGCGTGAAGCCATCATCGAAGGCTTTCAGAATCTGAAGGACGGTAAGGACTTTGATTTGCTTTATGCGGCAGGAAGTGCCCGTGCCATTGGTGACTGGATCCTGGGCATTAATGCCACCCGCCTGTATACCCTGAAATACGGGGGAGGCAAAGGGGTATTGTCCATCGGTCGGGTGCAAACACCAACGCTTTCCCTGATTGTGGATCGCTTTGAGGAGATTCAGAACTTCAGGCCGGAACCATATTGGGAATTGAAGACCAAATACCGGGAGGTTTTGTTTTCCGCCGCCAAGGGAAGATTCCTGCAGAAAGAGAAGGCAGAGTCAGCATTGGAGGCCATCAAACAAGGGCCTTTTCAGATCACTGATTTTGAAAAAAAGGAAGGAAAAGAACACCCGCCGAGGCTTTTTGACCTGACCGCCCTACAGGTGGAATGTAATAAGAAGTTTGGCTTTTCTGCAGACCAGACCCTGAAACTGGTGCAATCCCTCTATGAGAAAAAGTTTGTGACTTACCCTCGTGTGGACACCTCCTTCCTGCCGAATGACATCTACCCCAAGGTACCGGGCATTCTGGGAAGCATGAAGGCTTATGCCCAACTGACCGCCCCGCTAATGGGCAAAAAGATCCGGAAATCTAAAAAAGTCTTTGATGACAAAAAGGTGACCGATCACCACGCCATCATTCCCACAAATGTGACTGCCGTAGGCATGAATCAGCAGGAAGCCATGGTCTACCAGATTATCGCCTTGCGTTTCATCTCGGTATTCTATCCGGACTGTATTGTGTCTAAGACCAATGTGAAAGGAATGGCTGAAAAGGTAGAGTTTAAAGCCAGTGGCAAGCAGATTCTCTCCCCTGGCTGGAGAGAAGTATACGCACAAAGCAATCAGCATGTAGAGGAAGAAGACGGCAAAAAAGGACCGGAAGAAAACCAGCTGATGCCGGCATTTACCGTTGGGGAATCGGGGCCGCATCAACCGCAGCTTCAACAGAAAGAAACCAAGCCACCGAAGCTATACACCGAGGCTACTTTACTCCGGGCAATGGAGACCGCCGGTAAGCTGATTGAAGACCATAAAGGCGAAAAAGAGGCAGAAGAAGGCAGTGATGATATTGATGTAGAAGAACTTCGGGCAGCCATGAAGGAGAACGGCATCGGCCGACCTTCCACCCGGGCCGCCATTATCGAAACGCTATTCAGAAGAAAATACATTCAGAAGCAACGCAAAAACCTGGTCCCCACGACCACCGGAGTACAGCTGATCCATACCATTCAGAATGAGTTGTTGAAATCTGTAGAACTGACTGGCCAGTGGGAATACAAGTTGCGGCAAATAGAAAAAGGCAACTACCCTACTACCACCTTTTTGGATGAGATGCGCCACCTGATCAACGGCATTGTACATGAGGTGAAGCACGATCACCGTGGCCCTATAGAGATGGCCGCAGAGGTAGTGAAGCAAAAAGGAAAAAGCAGCACTTCAAAACCTGCAACGAACAGCAAAACTGATGGCGTAGCCGGTATTCCATGCCCTAAATGCAAACAAGGGCAATTGATGAAGGGCAATACGGCCTTTGGCTGTTCCAATGTCCGTAATAAAACTTGTGACTTTGTATTACCCTTTCAGTTTTTGGGCAAGAAGATCACCGAAAAGCAATGGCTAAACTTATTGGAAAAAGGCAATACCGGACTGATCAAAGGCTTTGAGAAGGAAGGCAAGAAAGTGAATGGCCATATCACCTTCGGAGAACACTTCCGGCTGGCCTTTGAACTGAAAGTTGAAAAGCCTTTGGCCTGCCCCAGGTGTGGTGGGGAGGTGATTCAGGGGAAAGAAGCCCATGGCTGCTCCAATTTCAGGCAAGGCTGTACCCTCAGAATCCCCATGAAAACCTATGGCAAGACCATCACTAAAGCCCAGCTGAAGGCATTGGTGGAAAAAGGAAAAACACCGGTAATCAAAGGGTTTAAGAGCCCAAAGGGACAGGTCTTTAATGCCTTCCTGAGTCTGAACGAGGATGGCTCCCTCAAATTTAACCCTGCAGACTAAACATTTGACAATAAATAGCCTGACTAAGGATTAAAAAGGGAGCGTAGAATTTAACTACACTCCCTTTTTTCGTTTCATTAGGATCTGGATAACCCTACGCGCAAGCAAAACCAACAATTCTGGTCCTATAATCACAAAAACCTAAACAAAAGACAGGGTTAAGCTTGGTAATCGCCACGGAATTCCTTTAATTCAAATGTACACTGATCGAAGATGATTATCCGAGGCAAGGAGCATACAGACAGAGACAAGTCTTTGCGCCATTGAATTTGCACCTATCGCTTGCCCTTGCCGGTGAACATAAACAACCCCCTGATGCCTCCGGTACTCAGGGGTTTTGGTTTTAGGCCTCTTCAGGTTTGGATTGGTAAATCCCTTACATTTTTTGTATATTCTTAGGATACTCCAAAAACTATCCTAACCCAAAAACCAAAGTCCAGCCTCTACATGAGCCGAAACCTAAACCCTCGCCTTGGGCTAATCGCCTTATTCCTGTGCCTTTGCTCCACGATCTCCTTTGCGGAGAAAAAAAAGGAACAGAAAAAAGAGAAAAATCATTCCATATTGCCCTTACCGGTAATCTATTACTCCCCGGAAACCAAACTTGCCTTTGGAGGTCTGGTATTTAACCTTTTCCATATGGAACCGGAGGATACCCTCACCCAAACGTCCTATGTGCGATCGGCCTTCATTTATACGCTGAACAATCAATATCTTTTTGAGGTGGACAATGCCCTTTTCTTCCGGGATGACCGAATGCGGATGAAAAACTACTTTATACTGAGAAGCTATCCGGACTTTTTCTACGGCATTGGGCAGGACATCGTCGCAGAAGATGATAAAGAACAAATCGCCTTTTTCGATCTAAAGTACCGCGCTTCTTTCCTCTTTCGGATTGCCAAGAATATGTACCTGGGTCCCCGCTACCAGCTTTACAGTGCCATGGACATCGACCTTCCCGAAGAAAGCATGATCCGGGACAGGGAGTTGACCGGCTATGGAGGCTATACTTCTTCCGGGCTGGGGCTGGCCTTTCAATGGGATACCCGGGATAATGTCCTCAATGCCACCTCCGGCCACCTGATAGAATTAGCCCGGATTGTTCATGCTTAAATCCTCGTTTAGCTGCTAGGCGGGAAAAATGAAGGAATAGTATCCTATTTCGAGTTTTTTCCAACGAAGCAGATGAATGAGGAGAAAGCAAGCATACCCAAATTTGAGCTATTGATAATTCGACAAAGCTAACCGCAAAACACTGAAATATAGGCTTTTTAAATGATTAACTAAATCTAGCGGTGAATAATTCGGGTTAGAGACCGAACACAATATGGGCTTGCTGGGAAGTAGCTTCCGCTATGATTGGATGGGGCTGGACATGCGCTACTTCCACCGACTTCATCCTTCTGGTGTATTGGCATTGCACTATCGGGGAGAATTTACCACCGGAGAGGTCCCCTTTGAAAGTCTGGCGAAGATGGGATCTTCTGAAATTATGCGTGGCTATTTCAAAGGCAAATACCGGGACAAAGTCACCATCGCCACACAAGTTGAATACCGACAGCACATTTGGTGGCGTATTGGCATGGTCGCATTTGCCGGTGTGGGTGACGTGTCTTCTTCCCTTGGGGAGTTTACCATTAACCACCTCAAATGGAGCTATGGCGCAGGACTGCGCTTCCGCGTGAAAGATGATGAAAACCTGAATATCCGCTTAGACTACGGACTGGGGAACGATGGCAACTCAGGATTCTATATTGAAATAGCGGAAGCTTTCTAAAGTAGAAGAAACAAAAGGGCGATCGGCTTAGGGATGAAGCGGGCTTGCCTGAACCACAGCGGCCCAAAAGGCCGATGGGGTGAGCCGCGCCAGCCCGACCGTGCGGTAGCGCGGGAAGCCCCAAATAAAGATTAGTCTTCTCTTGCCGCTGTCACGCCATGAGGAGCAGGCTTACCTTCTTCGTCGAGATTGACAAAGACCACCTTATCGATGGTGATGATCTCTTTCAAATCTTCTTTACGGCGTGCTACGCAGCGTACGGTAATAGATGTTCGCCCAAAGTTGACCACTTCACAACCGATTTCGATGATGTCTCCCTGTTTGGCGGAAGCCATAAAGTTAATTTCAGACATGTACTTGGTCACCAGGCGAGGCGTCGCCAGCTGACAACGAGCGAAGATATAAACCTCCACATCCAACCACGCTAATAGCTTTCCTCCGAAGAGGGTAAGATGAGAATTAAGATCTGAAGGTTGAACGAGCTTTCTGCTTCTAAATTTCATAGGTTATGCTTGTTGATAACCTGAATTTGCGGAATAAGTATCTAAAAAACAAACTAGCTCCGCATGCGTGGCAGGGAGATATGGTGTTTAATGGACAGCAATCGAATAGCGATTACTACCCCCATGGTCACAAAAGAAACCAGCACTTCGTCCAGTCCGTAACCATGTAAAATTACATATACGGCACCACCAAACAGGCAGGCAGTAGCATAAACCTCTTTCCGCAAGATAAGGGGTATCTCATTACACAATACATCACGGGTCGCACCGCCCACGACCGAAGACACCATCCCCATGATAACGGCATAAGGCGCACTAATTCCCGCATCCAGGCCTTTCGTCACCCCGATCACGGTGAACACACCGATACCAATGGTATCAAAAAGAAAGAGCGTTTGCTTCAAACGACGTACAGGCCCGGCAAAGGCATATACAATCCCCACCGCAATACCGACTACCGCCAGGTAGTTCAGATCATGAAACCAAAATACGGGCTGATTGCCTAACAACATATCGCGGACAGTCCCCCCACCTAATGCGGTGATAAACCCAATCATCATAGCCCCGAAAACATCCATCTTCTTATCAGCGGCCGTCTGTATGCCGGAGATGGCAAAGGCTAGCGTACCTGCCAAATCCAAAAAATAAATAAACTCCTGATGCATTGCCTATTAAAATCCGCTATTTCTTTCCATATAAGACTGCAAGATCACCGCAGCACTTACCTTATCTATATTTCCTTTATTGGCGCGATCTTTCTTCTTCGCCCCGCTGCTGATCATGGCGTTCATGGCGATTTTGGACGTGAATCGCTCATCTTCCAAATGGATGGGAATGCTGGTAATCTTCTTTAGCCGATTAATAAAGGCCTGCACATTCCGGGTATTGTTCGTATCCGTATTATCCAAATTCTTAGGCCAGCCCACGATGATCGCGTCGACGGTCTCCTGCTTACTATAGTTCAGGATGAAATCCACTATATCCTTGGAATGCACCGTATCCAGCGGGCTGGCGATAATCTGCATAGGGTCGGTTACGGCTATTCCCACCCGTTTTGTGCCATAATCGATGGCCATCAATCTTCCCATAATCCTGTAATTTTATATGATGCCGCAAAGGTATTAAAAAGATTATGACCTGCGGCAGTAAGTGGCAAAGGAAAAATGTTTATTTTTGCGCCCACTGTTAAAAATAGCATGGTTATTGACGCAAATCTTACATGAAGACGGACATTCAAATCGCACGCGAGGCAAAGCTTGCTCCCATTCAAGACATCGCCAAACAGGTAAATATCCCTACAGAGGAGCTTTACCCTTATGGAAAACACATTGCTAAGGTACCTCATACCTTGGTGGATGAGGAGAAAGTTCAGCAGTCGAATTTGATTTTGGTGACGGCCATTACCCCTACCAAATCAGGCAACGGTAAAACCCTTACCTCTATCGGGCTAACCCTTGGACTTAATAAAATCGGCAAAAAGGCCATTGTAGCCCTACGGGAACCTTCTCTTGGACCATGCTTTGGCATGAAGGGAGGAGCTGCCGGTGGCGGATACGCTCAAGTAGTGCCGATGGAGAAAATTAACCTGCACTTTACAGGAGACTTCCACGCCATTACTTCTGCCCACAATATGATTTCTGCCCTGCTGGACAACTACCAGCATCAGAATAAATTCAACGGAAAAATGTTGAAAGAGGTCGTATGGAAGCGCGTATTGGACGTGAATGACCGTAATCTTCGCCAGATGGTATCCGGCGTTGGCGGGAATGCCAATGGTGTGATGAGTGAGACCGGATTCGACATCACCCCGGCTTCAGAGATCATGGCCATTATGTGTCTGGCTACGGATCTGGAAGATTTGCGCCACCGTATTGAGAATATTTTATTAGGTTATACTGCTGACAACAAGCCTTTCACCGTGAAAGATTTGGAGGTAGCAGGCGCCATCGTGGCTTTATTAAAAGATGCTATTGACCCGAACCTGGTACAAACCACTGAAAACACACCTGCATTTGTACACGGCGGACCATTCGCCAACATTGCCCATGGATGTAACTCCGTATTGGCCACTAAACTGGCCATGACTTTTGGAGAGTATGCGGTAACCGAGGCGGGTTTTGGTGCGGACCTGGGAGCGGAGAAGTTCTTCAATATCAAATGCCGCCAGGCGGGTATTGCTCCTAAGGCAACCGTAATTGTGGCGACCTGTCCGGCATTGAAAATGCATGGTGGTGTAGCGGAAGATGAACTGAAACAGGAAAACACTGAAGGGGTAACGAAAGGATTAGAGAACCTGGCCAAACATGTGGAAAACATGCAGTCCTTTGGACAGCCAGTAGTCATTGCCCTAAACCGTTTCCCATGGGATACGGATGCAGAATTAGCCGTAGTGAAAGACTGGGCTTCTACCAAAGGCATCCGCATTTCTTTAATGACCGCATTCGCCGATGGTGGTGAAGGAGGGATGGAGCTTGCCCAGGCTGTGGTAAACGCTGTTGAGCATGACAACAGTCAATTGGATTTCAGCTATCAGGAAGAGGCCGGAGTGGTCACCAAGCTGGAAACTATTGTGAAAAATATTTATGGAGGAGAGGGTGTAGTATTTGAAGGCCGGGCGCCATTAATGCTACGTCGCATCAAACGCCTTGGGCTGGAACACCTGCCGGTGTGTATGGCCAAGACGCAATACTCCTTCAGTGATAACGCCAAAGCTTATGGCGTCGCGAAGAATTTCAAGATTACGATTGATGATCTGATCATCAATACCGGTGCAGGCTTCATCGTGGCCAAGGCCGGTGCGATTATGCGTATGCCAGGCCTTCCAAAGGTTCCGGCAGCGAATAATATCGACGTGATAAACGGTGAAATCGAGGGTTTGTCGTAATCCGATAAGCCCACATTATCCATTCTGAAGCAGCATCCTTAATTGGGTGCTGCTTTCTTTTTACCTGCATAGAGGTATCTTGATGCAATTAAAGACTATCCCATTTCAATCAATTCTTCCGAGAGCTTAAAATCCCATGCTTCATGGCACCCTGTTTGATTTAGCTTCAACAATCATCAGAAGCATAATCAACATGAAGCAAATATACACTCTAATAATGGCCTTCGGTCTGCTCTTTGGCTTAAGTAATTGCTCCAAAAAAAACGATACCATCATTGAGCCGGAATTACTACCTATTGAAGGCTTTTATATGCTCACCCCTTACATTGGAAGCCTGAACCTCAACCCCATAGTGGACGGACAGCTTCAGGGGACTTTCAATGGTATTCCCATCAAAGAGGTTAGCCCTGTAAATGTTCCCATGCCACAGACCTTTACTTCTGCTGTTGAACTGGAAGAGGGACGGTTCCGGGTATTTGAGGTAGAGCTCCCTGATATACATGGGCAATTCAGATTCGATGGTTTCCACAATCGGCTATACTATAAATTAACTTTCCGCGGGGAAACTTATAGTAGTAATAGCCTGAACATGACCAACGGCTATGGCCTTGGCACTTGTGACCATGATATACTCATGGACTATATGGATGAGGTAATCGAGGAGCTGAACCGATACAATCCCGACTATCAGGCCATTCGTGAGGACAAAGTAGAATGCATGATGTTTCTGTCCTCGATGGTCGCTTCCTTTGAAAACCAAATCGCATTCCTTCACCTATACAAAGCCTGTTCTAGTTGGGTGGTGCATCCCGTACTCGATTGGCTCATTGATGAATTCACCGAAATCATGCTCCTCTTCCGGGAACTACTTGATACCATTGATCAGTGGTGGGATGTACATCCGGAACCCTTCCTGGAAACGGTGAAGCGCATGACTTCCATCAGCCGAAATATGCATGATTAGCACGACGAATCATGCTTAAGCCGGATTATTCGTGCTTAAATCCTCGTTTAGCTTCTAGGTGGGAAAAATGGAGGAATAGTTTACTATTTCGAGTTTTTACCACCCAAGCAGATAAATGAGGAGAAAGCAAGCCTGCCCAAATTTGGGCTATTATAAATCAAAGAAAATAAATTGTAATGAACTGAAATTAGATCACTTGCGATCAGTTAATAAATATGGCGGTGAATAATTCGGGTTAAACGATCATCATCAACCTCCCTTAAACGAAGTAAAAAAAATCATTATTGATGTCTTTAGACCTGTTTTTTCAGGTCTTAAAATTTAAAACCTACCTCCATTCCATAGCTCGCCACACTTGGTGCTATGGCACTCCCCCTTCCTAATGGAAGCGCTCTTGAAACCTCTATTTGCGCCTCCGGGTCAAATCCTTTCTTATCCAGTCCCCAGGTCCACAGGTTTCGTCCAAAAAGTCCAATATTCAAATCATATAAAAAAACCAGTTTTCCATTGGGAATACGCCAATTCAACCGGGCTTCCCGTAGCTTCACATAACATGCATCCAAAACGTTCAATATCTGCGCCTCATTATGATGCATCCCGCCATATTCCCGAGCCGTCATTTTTTGGGGAGTACCTGTTTCATACCCCTCTAATTGAATCCCCTCTTCCCGAATACCTCCAGCTACAGTAGCCTCAAGAAGACCAGCATACATTCCTTTTTGATGATCCTCTGAGAAAAAATATCCTCCTCTACTGCGCTCAATCAAAAAGGAAAAGGAGAAATCTTTATAACGGAGCTGATTGGACAAAGACATTCGAAAATCAGGATAAACGGTACCCACCATGCTCGCTTCATCCTCCATTAAATACTTCCCATTCACTAAAATTGGCTGTCCATTTTCATGATATTGAAAATCCCGAAGTCTGAGCTGACCAAAAGGCAGTCCTACTTGCGCATAGGGGCTGACCATATGTTCCTCCTGAAGCTTCAGCATGGGCAATCCTTCCGCAATCTTTTTAACCTCGTTCCTATTCCAGGAGCTCAGCAGTGTTGAGTTCCATTGCCAAACCCCTTGCCGCACCCAATCAATACCAACATTCAGTTCCAATGCATGATTCCTCATAGCCCCTTCACTTAGGCCTTGAGCGCTATAACCGGTATTTGATGAAACTGACACCAAATTCAAGGCATTAGTAATATCTTGGCGAAACCATTGTAGCCCAATTGTCAGCGGGATCGCCCTTAAGCTGCTTTGAAAAGCAATACTCCATTCCTGCTGCTCAACCGGAGACATATCTCCGAACCTAATATCCTCGTACCCATACCATTGCTCCCCCAACTCCATCTTTGTAAAGGCTATATTTAAAAAACTATGCCCCATCCATTTTACCTCCTTAAAAAGATGTAATTCTTTTAAATTAATATTAAACTGCCCGCCAAGGCTATAAAGGTCGTCCTCCTCCCTTGCCACATTGGCTTCTAATTGCTTACGGTAAGCTAAATCCAATCGAAAGATATTATCCCACTTGAAATAAGGATTCAAAAAGGCGAAGGTATCATATTGCCTCACCTGCTCTTCTAGGGTAGAAATCGCTATTAAATTCTGTTGCTGTTGATTAAAGGCATAGATATAATGATTGTGCGCTAACCGTCGTTCTTGATATTGGATGCCCCCCAATCCACCAATGTGTAATTTACCTTTTGAAAAATCATGAAAATTCAAGAAAAGCTCCTGTTGCCCCCAATCCTGATTCCAATTAATATTCCGGCGCTCTTCCAAGCCTGCCTGACCATCAAGAAAGGCCTTGCGCTCCACAGCATCTGCCTTAGCCTGATCGAAATAAGTCCGGACCCGCAAATCCAAATATTTGCTCAAATTCACATTCAAGCCAATATGTCCATAAAATCTTTGTTGTTCATCATTTTGATAATCCTCCATCCTGATCCAATAAGGATTAAGGTGATATTTGGCTTGTGGTGAATCAAAACTGTATCGGTTCCATGTTTTTTGTGATCCATCGGCATGCTTATAGTCACCAAGCATTCCATAATCAAGCTGTCTTTGTCCCCACTGCCACATTTGAACAAAAGGGTTACGTACGCCCCCCCGATTCACTCGCCCCTTATATGCTGACTGATAATAATTCAAGGAGGTCTCCAATCTTACCTTACGCCCAAGCATCATGGCGCCTTGCCCCTTCAAAAAGTCACGCTGGTAGCTACTGTTGGGCAAATAATTTTCGCCATCCATCCGTTCATAAACCAACCTGAAATTTCCTTTTGCATATTGTCCATTTAAACCAATTCTATTTCTCAAATGCAGAGCAGACTTAAAAAAAGTGGATTCATCCTTTTCAGGAAATACCCAAGGACTAGTCCCATTGATGTTCACCCCGGAAGCACCATCTTCAAGGTTATGAAAATGAACCACCTGCTGACCATTAAGCATTGGCCCCCAAGACTCATCAGCGGCATAATCCACAAGGGAATAGGTCTGATCCCCCACAATTCTCTCCTCAAAATCATTGCTTAGGCCTCCTCCATATCTATTTTGCAAGCGGGGGTAATCCCTCACCTGATCTACCATGACGGCAGATCCAACATCTACAGATATACCCTTGGGTTGGTTTGCTCCGGTCTTTGTTTTAATCATGATCACCCCGGACCGAGCGGCGGCACCATATAGTATTTTCGCTATTCCAGCTGAATGAAACTCTAAATGCTCAATTTCCGCTGGATTAATGGCCTGTAAGAGCTGCCCGTAGTCAAATTGCTCCCCAGCCATTTCGATGCACTGCATCGGTAATCCATCTATTACAATTAAGGGTGCAACTTGTGTCATAAAACTATTAGCGCCTCTCAACAAAGTAACCAAACTCCCATCATGAACCCCTGAAGAATGCATCAGATTCAAACCATTTAGCTTTCCCGAAAGCCCTATTAAAAAATTTTGCTGCCCATCCGTCTGAATTTCACTTCCGGCAATATGATAACCCAAAAATCGATTTTGATCCTTTCCTTCCAAACCAAAAGGAACCAAAGGCAAATCTTTCCTGGCCGAAAGCACAATGGAGGAGTCCGACTTTAAACGAATCCTGGTGGTAGAATATCCCTCTTTCTCCACAAACCAAATGGCATGCTTTGAAGAGGCCACGACCGTCCCTAAGGAATCCGAACAACCATATTCATCTCCACTTAATATTTTCACACCAGAAAGGGGGGGCCCTTTTTCATCCAAAAAATGGAGTTGATAATTGGATTGTGCTGATAGGTTAAATGATAAACAGAGTAAAAAACTACAGAAAAAATATTTCAGCAGATTCATAGTAGGTATTTTTTGATCAAAAAAAGCCTGACCCCTCATTCGCTCAATAAAAACCCATCAATATAAATAAAATCATAAGTATAGCGCCAATAATTATATCAATAACAATCACAAATTTCTCCCTCAAGGGATATAAAAAAAGCACTGATCCCAAAAATCAGTGCTTCCTTTCGAACAAATGCTCGCTTTATAACTCTTTCAAAAACTCTACATCCGGTCCTTTTCTACTACCGGGATAATAATGATCCTGATAGGCATCAAAGAGTAATTTCATACCAAAAACCATTAATACCACCCCAATAATCAAATTCAATCTTCGTAATAGTTTAACGGTAATGATCTGACTCAACCGATGCGCGGCATAAGCCTTGGTTAAATCAACTGAAAATACACTCACAATAATCCCCACAAAAAACAGATGTCGATCCATTGGGGTATAGGATTGATTAGTGGTAATGATGCCCACCATTGCGATCCAAAACAAGACAATCCCCGGGTTCATTCCATTCAGGAAAAAACCCTTTAGAAACTGACCGAAATGTCCCACTTTAGAAATAGTCGTTGTGGCACGATTCTCCATTCGCTGGGGAGCTTTGGGAGGCCTTAACAATAACAGTCCCGCATACACCACCATCACCAAGCCACCGACCGTCGCCATCATTTCATGCACCTCCGGATTATCTACCAAGGAGGTCACTCCGATATAACTCAACAATATATAAAGTGCGTCGGAAGTGGAGATTCCCACCGCCAGCGTGGCCCCTGCTCTAAAACCTTTATGAATACTTGTTTGAATTAATGCAAAGAAAGCCGGCCCTACCATGAACGCCAGCAACACTCCAAACATTACTCCTTTAAAAAATCCTAACATAATTAATTCCCATTCCCAATAACCAAATCCAAATTTTAGGACCAGTCACAAACGCACAAATTTAGGGCGCAAACTTTAATTTTCCCACCACCACAAATTATTTATATCGCATTATGACGATTTCATCATTCAAACAGGCTTTCTCCAGGCAATAAAGCGCCAAACCAAACACCTTATCCTTCCCTCTTACCACCATATCATTACGGCACGCCAAAAAAAAAATTACTACCAGAATTAGGCTAAAATACTAATCTCCTTCTGATTCATTGAAAAAAACAAAAGGAGCGCCATTTCTTCATCTGCCTTTCTTACCGCTAATTACTGATCTTAGCAGCAATAAACCGACACGACCGCCTCCCTTCACCTTTTTCATTTTCCAGCTTTTCAATTAATTTGCAATCCGAATTCAAAAAGCAAAAACATGTCAATTGCAGATAACCTGAATGCTTTCAATCAGCAACTAGCCGGCACTTCTGCCAAATTAATTGCTGTAAGTAAAACCAAACCACTAGAAGATATCCAAACCGCCTATGCCGCCGGACAGCGGGCATTTGGTGAAAACAAAGTGCAGGAAATGGCCGAAAAAGCGGCCAAATTGCCCGAAGATATTCAGTGGCACCAAATCGGTCATTTACAAACGAATAAGGTAAAATACATTGCCCCTTTCGTTCATTTGATTCATTCGGTGGACAGCATCAAGCTGATGAAGGAAATTAACAAGCAGGCTGCGAAAAACGAACGTGTTATTGACTGCCTATTACAAATTCATATTGCGGAGGAAGAATCCAAATTTGGCCTTTCTTTCGAAGAAGCGGCTGATATTATGGGGCAAATTGCAGGAGCATACCCGAATTTAAGGATTGTGGGATTAATGGGCATGGCGACCAATACGGAAGATGAGGCGCAGGTCAGAAAGGAGTTTGCCGGCCTTAAAAAATTCTTCGACATTCATAAAACAAAGGAACTATGTGAGAATGTAGACCTTAAAGAAATCTCCATGGGCATGAGCGGGGACTACCAAATTGCGGTAGAAGAAGGCAGCAGCATGGTAAGGGTAGGCTCCGCCATTTTTGGAGCAAGAAATTATGCAGTTTAAAAGTAATATCTAAAAATAAAAAAGCCTGCAAAAGCCTGGGTAGGATGAAATCCCTTTTCCCGGTATTTTGCAGGCTTTTTAGCTTCCCAGTCCAATTTCTAAAAGAAAGTCTCTCATTTCAGCTTTTACCATTTCCTGGAAAAAACAGGTACTCAGATGGTCGACAGCTTTTCCAAATCTTCTTTTTTTAACTCATACTGATTCACACTTTGCTCAAAACTAAAAGAGCCCGGAATAGTAAAATAATTTTTTTTGAACTTAAAGCCAATCTTCTTCAAAGTGGCATTGGGCGCTTTGTTTTCTGCATAGGGCTCACACCACAGTCGTTTTAATTGAAGCCGCTCAAAGAAAACCGGTATGGATTCCAACACCATTTGAGCACCAACACCCATTTTTCGATGAGATTCGTGCCAAATATGTAAATGCATATGCGCCTCTTCTCCAAAAGTGATCTGATTTACGTTACAATGCCCAATGGGCTCCCCCTTAAGGGTTGCGATCATGGCCAGAGACTCCTTTTCCTGATCCTCTGTATCCAGCTGCCGGTATAAAAAAGATTCCATCTCTTCCCTGCTGGGCAAACAGTTTAAATCCACCCCCATTCCAAGCAGGTGATCTGCACTTGAGGTAAACCAATAGTCTGAAATCAAAGCAATGTCTGACTCCAGTAAGTCCCGAATTTCGAGTAGGTTGTTTGTTCCCATGTCCATCAATTAAAAAAATTTATGGGAACAATTTATTAAAAACGGTAAGCCGCACCTATTCTAAAGCCGGAATTAAGCAATAATTGACGACCTGTTCCATTCCCGGTCAACATCAGTCCATGAACATTTACAAAGGGCTGTAAAGATAAGAGTAATTTTTCCAGGGGTAATTGCAGCCCTAAAGCCAAGCCGGCCCCAACCCCGGACATGGATTTCCAAAAAGGAGTGTTCAGGTCTTTATCAAATAGTAAACCCGCCTCATAAAAGAAAAATGGGCTTACCTCGTGGTGAAACATCAATGGAATGGAAAGAAACTCCTGGTGAAAGGCATTCGGAGTCATATCACGGTCCGGCATAAATTCCGGAGCAGATTCTCCGATGCTTCGGTGGTACATTAATCCAGACTTTAAAGCAATTTCAGGGCTGAGGTAATAGGAATAATTTAACTGCAGGCCAAAACCATCCTTACCATTTGTGCTACCTCCTCCATCCATGCTGGATGATACAATGTATGCGGCATTATGGTATCCAATCTCTAATCCAACTTGGTGCCTTTCCTGAGCATAAATATCGTTTAGCCCTGCCAACATCAGGACAATAAAAAGTGCTAATCGTTTCATTTTTTTAAGTAGGTTACCCCCCTAATGTAAAAATAAAAACAAAATACACTATTAGAAAAAGATTAATCATTAACCATAAAACACAAAAAAGCAGCAAGTTTACGCTTGCTGCTTTCCGTATCTTTAAGAAATGAGAAAGGCGATTAATTAGCCATTCACTTTCCCCTTCAAAGTCACGACCTGAGTTGGGTTCGCTGGATCATTAGAGAAAATGGTTACCGTCTTATACTGATTTCCTTTTCTGCCTTTGGAGTTGAATACCACCTTGATGACCGATTGCTCACCAGGCGCTAAAGTCATTTTTGGCAATTCCGGTACCGTACAACCACAGTTTGCTTTGGTTTTACGGATATTCAAAGGTTGCTTGCCATTGTTGCGAATCACGAAATCATGTTCTACTTTTTGGCCTTCATTGACAGTGCCAAAATCATAAGTCGCACCGCTGATGTTCAGTTTAGGCGCCTGCGCCAGCTCAGAGCTGGTCATTGGAGGGAAATACTCTTCCACCGTAGCGACTACTCTCAAAGATTTCTTGGCATCAGCCCCTGCCTCATCAGTGGTAATGGTTACCTGATCGCTTAAGAACCCAAGATCATCTTTAGCTGCAGGATCATAGGTGATAGAAATCTTCCCTTTTTCCTGTGGCGCTAAAATATTCTTAGAAAAAGAAACCTCAATATGGTCAGGAGAGGTCGCTCCTTTCAGGGTCAACGTCTTTTCGGAATCATTCATCATATCGAATGTCTTGGTGACCTCCTTCTGATTGGTTAATTTACCCATATTGAAGGAACGGTACTTTATACGAAGCGCTCCCAGCTGCGTAGGCAAATCATCCTTCGGCGTACGTGGCCTTGGCTCCACTTTCCCTTTGATGTACAAATACTGCACATTAGGATCTGCATTAGAAGTGATGGTCAATGATTTGTGGAAAGATCCGGGACGACCTTTCGGGTTATAGGAAGCCTTAATAAATCCTTCCTTGCCTGGTAATATCGGCTCTTTTGACCAGGCCGGGGTGGTACAGCCACAAGATGCCCTTACATTGGAAATTTGTAATGGAATTTGGCCTTCATTCTTGAATTTAAATTCATAGGTTACCGGGCCATCCGCTTCTTTAATCTCTCCGAAGTCATGTGTTTGCTCTACAAAGGTGATTTTTGCCTGCTGTCCCATGGTCGCAAAAGAAATGACCATTGCCAACAACATTAATGGGAATCGTTTCATATTCAATCATTTTTAGTCTGAAGTTCCAGACCACGTCTTTTAATGTTGGGGTTTTAACGCGAATTACTCTCCGCTGGATTTCAAAAATGAAGCGGTGAATAATTCGGCTTAATAAACCGTCCCCAAATATATTCCAATTTTTTTATTTACGAATGAATACTCCGAACTGATTCTATTCTTTAACATTCAGATAACTATAATCCCCTCCTGCTGGTCAGCCGGAAATTCGTATATTTTTGTAACTTGCAGGCTATGGCAGCGAATGCTGTATGGAAGAGCAATTTTTTACATTAGATAAATCAATAAATCCATGGCTAGGATTTTAACAGGAATTCAATCCTCCGGAGGAACCCCTGAAAACCCCGGGCGTCCGCATTTAGGCAACATTTTGGGTGCCATTCAGCCTGCTATTGAATTAGCGCAGGAGGAGAAAAATGAAGCATTGTACTTCATTGCGGATTTACACTCGCTAACAACGATTAAGGATGCGAAGCAGCGTCTGCAAAATGTATATAATGTAGCCGCCACCTGGCTGGCTTTTGGCTTGGATGTAGAAAAAAACATCTTTTACCGCCAGTCGCATATCCCAACCACCACGGAATTGACCTGGTTCCTGAGTTGCTACACACCATTCCCTATGCTTCAGAATGCCCACTCCTTCAAGGACAAGGCAGATAAGCTTTCTGACGTGAATGCCGGTTTGTTTACCTATCCGGTATTGATGGCGGCTGATATTTTGCTTTATGATGCAGAAATAGTACCGGTAGGGAAAGACCAGAAACAGCACCTGGAGATGACCCGCGATATGGCGAGCAGCATGAACCACCGCTATGGAGAAGATCTGTTTGTAGTACCGGAGGCGAGCATCAGTGATAAAGTGATGATTATTCCCGGAACGGATGGCCAGAAGATGTCCAAGTCCTACAACAATGTGATTGACATTTTCCTTCCAAAAAATCAATTAAAGAAGCAGGTGATGAGCATTGTCACGGATTCTACTCCTTTGGAAGAGCCTAAAAATCCGGATACCTGTAATGTTTTTGCGATCTACAAGCTATTGGCTTCTGAAGAGCAAATTGCAGAGATGCGTCAAAACTATGAAGCTGGCGGTTACGGCTTTGGTCATGCCAAAAAAGCTTTACTAGAACTGATCCTGGAGAAGTATGAGACTCCTCGGGAACGTTTCAATTATTATATGGAAAACCTGGACGAGCTGGAAGAAATCCTACAAAAAGGGGAAGAAAAAGCAAGGGCTTTGGCCAATAAAAAAATCGACCAGGTTCGCAAGGCATTAGGTTTCGGGAAATAATCACGAAATTTATAAAAGCAAGAAAGCGGGGAAAGTTCAATGAGCTTTCCCCCTTTTTTATGGCTTTTTTTCGATCAGGGATAAACCTTTAAGGGGATCTCCGTTTATATTTCAAAGATTTCTTTAAATTTAATCTACGAAATCAATCAGGACCAAACAGGATTTAGTAAATTTCGGCCGATGAAAGATTACATGATTCTTATATTCCCAGAAGGAAGCCCAGAGAAGCACCAACCAGAGCAAGGGGGCAATGATAACATTTCGGATATCGGTCGATACCTGGAAAAATTATCCCTACAGGGACATTTAAAAGAAGCGCAACCCTTTGATCCGGGCGCGGTCACCATTCGGGGTAGTCAGGGAGATTTTGAAGTAACTTCTATTCCACCGAATGAGGTGGATTCGGCAGGTTATTACATTATCACGGCAGAAAATATGCAGGAAGCGGTCAATATCGCCAAGAATGACCCTCGTTTTAACCAGGGGAAATGGCGGATGGAAATTCGCTCGGTGATGCAAATTGAAGGCATTGATGACGAAGCGGCCATTATTGACAATTCTTTAGAATAAAAAAAATCAACATAACAGGAAATAAAAAAAGACGACTCTTGCGAATCGTCTTTTTTTATTTACTAACCTTTCTCTTGTTTTACTGCCCGTAATTCGGCACATAAAGTGGACGCTTAATTTTCTTGGTAGGCGTCATAATAAAAGGCTCAGACTGCAACCTGATCTTCTTCACACGAGCGGAGGCTGCCAATTTCTTATTGGTTTCCTTCATCACATTGCTCAGGATTCCATCCACATGCTTTTGCATGGCTTCATTGGACAAGTGGTGCCCGTTCAACTCATTTTCGATATAGGATAAATCCGGATAAACTCTGGCAGTAACCAAATTATTTTCCGCATAAACCAAAGCCTCTTCCACATATAAAGATTCCTTCAATTTATCCTCCACCACTTCCGGATAGATATTTTCTCCTGAAGGGCCAATGATCACATTCTTCGTTCTTCCGCGGATATACAAATAACCTTCCTCATCCATATAACCTCGGTCTCCGGTGATCAACCAACCATCTTCAGTGAATACTTCCTCAGTGGCTTTATCATTTTTCAAATACCCCTGCATCACATTTGGACCCTTTACCAGGATATCTCCAACGCCCTTATCATTTTGCTCTACGATCTTCACCGTACAGCCTTGGGTAATTTTCCCGACAGAGCCCATTTTAGCATCCTCCGGCGGACAACAAGCCACTACCGGCGCCGCCTCTGAAAGACCATAACCCGGAGCAAATGGAATCTTAGCATCTTTCAGGAATTGCTCTACCTCCCGGTTCAGGCTGGCACCACCGATGATCGCCCCTTTCAATCGACCACCGAACATCTTCATGATCTTGGTCCCGATCAGGCGATACACCAAACGACGCCCCACCGCACTTTTTACCAACTTTGAGAATATCTTACTCTTATTGATTTTTGGCAAAACCTGCTTATGGAAGATCTTCTCAAAGATCAATGGTACGGCACACAAAACGGTTGGCCTCACTTCTTCCATAGCAGCCAACAACAATTTTGGTGTAGGCTTTCTTCTCAGGAAGTGAATTTCTGAGCCATGGTAAATACCACCAAGAAACATCGCGGTCCCCCCAAAAGCATGTGCCAACGGCAAAATACCCAACACCACAGAGGTGGAATCCATAATCCCAATCTGAGAAGAACTCAATATGGCATTGGAAACTATATTTTTGTGGGAAAGCATTACTCCTTTGGAGTGCCCGGTAGTCCCGGAAGTGTATAAAATTTCTGCCAGATCATCTTCCTGCACTTCCACCTTCTCCTGCTCCCGCTTTTCGATTGGCTTAAGTGGCTCCGACAATACCCCAAAACTATCTAAGCTAAAAACCTTCAGTTTAGGCAAACGAGAAAGTGAAGTGGATTCATGAATATTCTCCGCAATAAAAATCGCTTTGGATTCAGAGTGCTTAATGATATGATCGATATCGTTTGGCGTTACTTCGTCCATTACCGGTACTGCCACCGCTCCCATGGTCGTAATCGCCAAAAAGGCTACGCACCAATTCGGGGAGGGTGCCCCCAATATCATGACACGATCACCATATACTATATTTGATTCCTCGAGCTGTAAACGCACATTCACTACTTTTCTGCCAAATTCGGCATAAGTAATCGGGCTTTGTCCCACATAAGCCAATGACTGCTTAGCATGGTACTGTTCCACGACGTGCGCAAAAAATTGATCAAGGGTTTGTTTTTTCAATCCCATTATTCCGTCTCTCATTATTATACAGGTCGGCAAAAATAGAAATTCATAAGGATATTTTTCGGAATCCGACTGAAAAATTATATCTGCCCTATTATAATTTACACTGATTCAAAACGGAAACCCCAGGAAGTCAAATCTTTGGTATCTATTTCTTGCTCAGCTATTCACAAAACACTAAATTCTACTAAAACGTTTCAATCTGAATTTTTCCTTATTTCATACTATCGGACTCCTTATGATAAAAATAATTGATTGCCCCAGAGATGCCATGCAGGGATTGGAGGAATTTATTCCTACTGCCCTAAAAATAGAATACCTGAATCAATTATTAAAAGTCGGCTTTTCAGCCCTGGATTTTGGAAGCTTCGTTAGTCCAAAAGCCATCCCGCAAATGCGGGATACGGCCGAAGTATTAGCACAGTTAGACAAAACCGAGCAAGAACTTATCGCCATAGTCGCCAATTCCCGAGGCGCAGAAGAGGCCTTAACCTTTAAGGAGATCAGCCACTTAGGATTTCCTTTATCCATTTCCGAAACCTTCCAGCAACGCAACACCCGAAAATCCATAGAGGAAGCCTGGGCAGCGCTGCAAAACATTCAAAACCGCTGCATTGGTAAGCGCCGCCAACTAATTGTATACCTCTCCATGGCCTTTGGAAATCCCTACCAAGAAGCCTTTCATCCCGAAATGCTCTTGTCATTTTTAGCAAAACTACAAGAGATGGAAGTCCACACTGTTATGATTTCCGACACTATTGGCAATGCAGAGGTGAAAGCAATCCAAAACACCTTCCACTTGTGCCATCAGGCATTTCCTCAAATGGAAATTGGCATGCATTTACATTCCACCCCCTACAATTCAAAAAGCAAAATAGAAGCCGCGCTGGAGGCTGGTGTCACCAGATTGGATGGGGCGCTGGGGGGATATGGCGGGTGCCCGATGGCCAAAGAAGAGTTAACGGGAAATATCGATAGCAGGCTAATACTAGACACCTTAAAAGAGAAAAACATCAATTTCTCCATTAATGAAGAAGCCCTTTTGAGGGCTCAAAAAATCGGTCAAAAGATTTTTCATTAAAGGGGTAAGCGAGCTTGAATTGATATAAAGGTTGTATTAAGCCACTGATTAGCCGAATTGGTTCTGATTGTTGAGGTGGTGTTTTTTTTGCCACAAATGACGCTAATTTTCACAAATGGATTTTTCGTTAGTGAAACCACCAATTGAAGTGTTTTTTAACCACGAATGGCACCAATTTACACGAATTATTTTTAGAGTGATTTAGGCAATGCACGTTGCCGTGGAGACTTACTATCACAATGATCGGTCTCGCTTAATTTTTTATTGTACTTGCTTTGGGTGAGAAGTTGCAAAGAAGAATTTTTTGCCACGAATGAGGCGAATGTTCACGAATGATTTTTAGAGTGAGGATAGCTGCGAAACCTTCCATCACAACAATCGGCCTTGAGCAATGGGTGGTCAGGCAAGGGTTCTGCTGGCGTTAAGAAGGCATCACAGCGACATTTCTGCAAGATTTCACTAGTCTTCTGCCCGCCCCAAATGTCGCCTTGATGGATTCCGGCAGCAGGTTCCTTGGCCCGCCAACATTGATCACAGCCTTGATTTTTTTGTTTCGTTTTTTATCAAGAAAAAATGAAAAAGGAATTTTGTAAAGCTTGGATTGGTGGAGAGAATTTTTAACCATGAATGGCACTAATTTACACGAATTATTTTGAGGATGGATTGGGGGATGCACTTTGCCGTGGAGTCTTGCCATTACAAGGACTAGTCTTGCTTAATTTTTTATTGTACTTGCTTTGGGTGAGAGGTTGGGTAGGAGTTTTTTTTGCCACAAATGACGCGAATGTTCACGAATGATTTTTAGAGTGAGGGTAGCTGCGAAAACTTCCATTATAACAATCGGCCTTGATCAATGGGCGGATCGGCAAGGGTTCTGCTGGCGATAAGAAGGCATCACAGCGACATTTCTGCAAGATTCCACCAGTCTTCTGTCCTCTCCAAATGTCACCTTGATGGATTCCGGCAGAAGGTTCATTGGCCCGCCAACATTGATCACAGCCTTGATTTTTTGTTTCGTTTTTTATCAAGAAAAAATGAAAAAGGAATTTTGTGAAGCTGGGATTGGTGGAGAGAATTTTTAACCACGAATGGCACTAATTTACACGAATTATTTTTAGAGTGAGGGTAGCTGCGAAACCTTCCATCACAACAATCGGCCTTGAGCAATGGGCGGATCGGCAAGGGTTCTGCTGGCGTTAAGAAGGCATCACAGCGACATTTCTGCAAGATTTCACCAGTCTCCTGTCCTCTTCAAATGTCGCCTTGATGGATTCCGGCAGAAGGTTCATTGGCCCGCCAACATTGATCACAGCCTTGATTTTTTGTTTCGTTTTTTATCAAGAAAAAATGAAAAAGGAATTTTGTGAAGCTGGGATTGGTGGAGAGAATTTTTAACCACGAATGGCACTAATTTACACGAATTATTTTGAGGATGGATTGGAGGATGCACTTTGCCGTGGAGTCTTGCCATTACAAGGACTAGTCTTGCTTAATTTTTTATTGTACTTGCTTTGGGTGAGAGGTTGGATAGGAGTTTTTTTTGCCACAAATGACACGAATGTTCACGAATTATTTTTAGAGTGAGGGTAGCTGCGAAACCTTCCATCACAACAATCGGCCTTGAGCAATGGCAATGGGCGGATCGGCAAGGGTTCTGCTGGCGTTAAGAATGCATCACAGCGACATTTCTGCAAGATTTTACCAGTCTCCTGTCCTCTTCAAATGTCGCCTTGATGGATTCCGGCAGCAGGTTCATTGGCCCGCCAACATTGATCACAGCCTTGATTTTTTTGTTTCGTTTTTTATCAAGAAAAAATGAAAAAGGAATTTTGTGAAGCTTGGATTGGCGGAGAGAATTTTTAACCACGAATGGCACTAATTTACACGAATTATTTTTAGAGTGATTTAGGCAATGCACGTTGCCGTGGAGACTTACTATCACAATGATCGGTCTTGCTTAATTTTTTATTGTAATTGCTTTGGATGAGAAGTTGGATAGGAGTTTTTTTTGCCACGAATTCTCTCATGGTAAAGTCAAGCTTTTTCATTTATTTTAGTACAATTTTACTCTATTTTTTTCGAAAGACTCATTTCTCCAAATCATCCAATTATGCCACCTCAGCATTCCTCCAATTAGGTTCATATTCCTTACTGTATGGCCGGTCATCCCGAATGACCGCGTACATTTTCCTCACTAGTTTATCAGTTAGAGCGATCATCACAGAATAATGTTCTTTACCTTCTGAAGTCTTTCTTTTATAGTACCTGTATTCCTCTGAGTCCTTTACATTAAGCAGGCTTAGAGCGCCCATAAAAAGCAACGATTTCATCTTCCTGTTGGCTTTGTAGGAAACTTTATTTTTAGACCTTACGCTCGTTCCGGAAGTGTATCTAAAGGGCGCTATTCCGCTATGACAAGCAAATTTTTTTGCGGTTGTAATTTTGGTAAACCCCAAAGTCTCAATAATTACATTCAGTGCTATCTGCAAACCAATGCCTTTTATAGAGGTCAAAAGCTTCAAATACCTCTTTAGCTTTGGATCTTCATGTATTACCTCCTTTATTTCTTGGTCTAGTTGTTTGATTTGGCTATCCAGCAACTTGATCCTTGCCTTGTTTCTTTTCGCTCTTCCTTTATAAATCTCGGGAGAAATAAAATCTTTATGATCCGACTGCTGGGCTTGAAATTTCGCTCTGTCTTTTACCAGTAATCGACGCTCTGAACGCAAATAACGAAGATATTCAATTGACTTTTCCCCTAATTCAATGGGGGAGTACTTATCTCTAAAACGACGTCCGTATTCCGCTATTCGATATGCATCCACCTTGTCATTTTTCCCCCTTTGCAGCCCCTGGCTATGCTTAATTTCATAACCAGATTGTAGCCAAAGGCTCAAGCCTAATTCCGAGCATACCCGAATCAATGGATAGGTGTAAATTCCGGTATGTTCCGCAATAATGAGCGTGTTTTCACCCGACAACTGATAAAGCTTACACAACTCAAACAAACCGGTAGTGATGGCATCATCAGTATTATCAATAGGCTCAAATTCAATCGACTGATCCAGTGAAATAAGATGGAGTTCCAGACTTCCCTTACTTACATCAATACCTAAATAATGGTTAAAATCCATATCAATACAATTTTAGAAACCATGACTCAAATACCACCTAAAAACCTTATCAAATCTGATCTCTCATGCAGGTCCTGTCTGAGTCAAAGGGTTAGTTGTTAGAATTCGTATAGGTCTTACCTGGACGCAAAATGAAGTTCACTAACCCTTATGGTTTCAGGTTCTAGAATTGAAACCAATATCATTAAAGTTATATTTAACTCAAAATCAACCTCTAACATCTGATTGTAAATTACTTGGATTAATCCTACCCGTTTCTGCATTGCAAACCTAAGGTGACGCGAATTTTCACAAATGATGTTTAGAATGTGGGTAGCTGCGAAACCTTCCATCACAACAATCGGCCTTGAGCAATGGCAATGGGCGGATCGGCAAGGGTTCTGCTGGCGTTAAGAAGGCATCACAGCGAGATTTCTGCAAGATTTCACCAGTCTCCTGTCCTCTTCAAATGTCGCCTTGATGGATTCCGGCAGCAGGTTCATTGGCCCGCCAACATTGATCACAACCTTGATTTTTTGTTTCGTTTTTTATCAAGAAAAAATGAAAAAGGAAAGAAGGATATCTCCCTATATCGCGGACTGGGCAAATTGGCGCTGATTATGAATTTAGTGTTTTTATTTGCCACGAAGAACGCGAATGTTCACGAATGAATTTTTAAAACTATCCGCAATGAATCAGCCATCTTTAAATATTTAAATCTCAGCTCATCAACCCTACCTGTCTCAGAAAAATTTAGGCAAAAAAAAGCCGGGAAAATCCCGGCTTTTACGACAACATTATTTTCACAAAATAATTAGTGCTCAGTAGAAATCGCAGCACCGAAGTAATCGCGATTCATACGCGCGATGTTCTCCAATGATACTCCTTTTGGACATTCTGCTTCACAAGCACCTGTGTTAGTACAAGCACCGAAACCTTCTTCGTCCATTTGATTTACCATCGCCAATACACGACGGCTTTTCTCTGCCTGACCTTGTGGCAACAAGGAGAACTGAGAAACTTTAGCAGAAACGAATAGCATTGCAGAAGCGTTCTTACAAGCTGCTACACATGCTCCACAACCAATACAAGTCGCTGCATCCATTGCTTTGTCTGCTATTTCCTTTGGAATCGGAATAGCGTTCGCATCAGGAATACCACCAGTATTGATAGATACGTAACCACCAGCCTGCTGAATACGATCAAAAGCAGTACGGTCCACTACCAAATCCTTGATTACCGGGAAAGCAGCTGCTCTCCAAGGCTCAATAGTGATTACCCCACCGTCCTGGCTATTAAACTCACGCATGTGCAACTGACAAACGGTGATTTCTTCACCTGGTCCATGAGGACGACCATTGATGAACAAAGAACACATCCCGCAGATACCTTCACGACAATCGTGATCGAAGTATACCGGATCTTCGCCTTTGTGCAACAAGTCTTCGTTCATGATATCCAACATCTCCAGGAAAGAAGAATCAGGAGAAACGTTGGTAACAGGATACTCTTTGAATTCGCCTTTAGCGGCCGCGTTTTTTTGTCTCCAAACTTTCAGAGTGAAGTTCAGACCTTTATGATTACTCATGATTATTTCAGTTTAAATGCTCAAGGATTATTTGTAGGAACGTTGAGTCAACTTCACATTCTCGAATACCAACTCTTCTTTGTTAAGCTTAGCTGGCTGATCGTCGCCTTGGTATTCCCAACATGAAACAAATGCAAATTCGTCATCTTTACGAAGTGCCTCTCCTTCAGGAGTCTGAGACTCTTCACGGAAGTGACCACCACAAGACTCCGTACGGGTCAAGGCATCGTCCA
Organism: Persicobacter diffluens; assembly: GCF_036244895.1. Lineage (NCBI taxonomy): Bacteria > Pseudomonadati > Bacteroidota > Cytophagia > Cytophagales > Persicobacteraceae > Persicobacter > Persicobacter diffluens. The sequence continues at coordinate 940,587 of NZ_BQKE01000001.1, read as the reverse complement.
CCATCAACTCACCTAACTCTAAGAAGTCAGCGATACGCAATGCTTTCTCCAAAGTCAAGTTCATTTCTTCGTTGATACCAATCAACTTCACACCTGCCCAGTACTCTTTACGAAGCTTCTGAATCATGCCTTTGGCCTTCTTCAATCCTTCTTCGTTACGCGCCATACCGCAGTATTCCCACATGATCAAACCAAGCTCTTTGTGGAATTCGTCCGGAGTTTTCTCTCCTTTAGAAGTCAACAAGATATTGATACGGTCACGTACTTCTTTCTCCGCTTCTTCGAAAGCTGGGTGAGAAGTAGGAACTTTATCGTATGGAGTTTGCGCCAAATAATCACCGATAGTGTAAGGGATTACGAAATAACCATCAGCAAGACCCTGCATCAAAGCAGAAGCTCCCAAACGGTTACCACCGTGATCAGAGAAGTTACACTCACCGATGGCATACAAACCAGGAATGGTTGTCATCAAATTGTAATCTACCCAAAGACCACCCATTGTGTAGTGGATCGCAGGATAAATCATCATTGGTGTTTTGTATGGATTATCATCTGTGATTTTCTCATACATCTGGAACAAGTTACCGTATTTCGCACGGATCACATCCTCGCCATCACGCTCGATAGCCGTTTTGAAATCCAAGAATACCGCCAAACCTGTTTCATTCACACCTTTACCCGCATCACACATGTTCTTAGCGTTACGTGAAGCTACGTCACGAGGCACCAAGTTACCGAATGATGGGTAAATACGCTCTAAGTAGTAATCTCTATCCTCTTCCGCGATTTCAGTAGGCTTAATTTCACCTTTCTGAAGCTTCTGAGCCATTTCTACCGTCTTAGGAACCCATACACGACCATCGTTACGCAAAGACTCAGACATCAAAGTCAACTTAGACTGCTGCGTACCGTGTACTGGAATACAAGTTGGGTGAATCTGCGTGAAACATGGGTTTCCGAATTGTGCACCTTTCTTGTATGCTCTCCAAGCGGCAGTACCGTTACATCCCATCGCGTTAGTCGACAAGAAGAATACGTTACCGTAACCACCTGTTGCCAATACTACAGAGTGTGCAGAGTGACGCTCGATCGCACCAGTCACCAAGTTACGGGTGATGATACCACGTGCTTTACCGTCCACCAATACAAGATCCAACATCTCATTACGAGTGTAAAGCTTAACTTTACCAGTTTTCACCTGACGAGACAATGCCGAGTAAGCACCCAACAACAACTGCTGACCAGTCTGTCCTTTAGCGTAGAAAGTACGAGATACCTGTGCACCACCAAAAGAACGGTTATCTAACAATCCACCGTACTCGCGAGCGAAAGGTACACCTTGCGCTACACACTGGTCGATAATGGCGTTAGATACCTCTGCCAAACGATAAACGTTAGCCTCTCTTGAGCGGTAGTCACCACCTTTGATAGTATCGTAGAAAAGACGGAAGATAGAGTCACCGTCATTTTTATAATTTTTTGCTGCGTTGATTCCCCCCTGTGCTGCAATAGAGTGCGCACGACGAGCAGAATCTTGGTAGCAGAATGCCTTTACATTGTATCCTAGCTCACCGAAGGAAGCTGCGGCAGAAGCACCAGCCAAACCAGTACCTACTACAATAATGTCATATTTACGCTTGTTGGCAGGGTTAACCAACTTCAAATTGAATTTGTGCTGGCTCCACTTTTCAGCCAAAGGTCCCTGAGGAATTTTATTATCTAACATGATATGAACAATATTAGGATCTCAATTAACTAAAGAAAATGTACAATGGCATGATCGCGTAACCAATAGCCATGATTACCGAAAATGCAGCGCCAAATCCTTTGATGAATTTATTGTAGGACTTATGGTTTAAACCCAAAGTTTGGAATGCCGACTGGAATCCGTGGTTCAAGTGGATACCCAAACCAACAATACCGATAAGGTAAATGGCCAAAGCTACTGGCTGCTTGAAAGTTTCAATTACCAATGAAGCGATATCACGGTACTGAACACCTTCGATGGTCACCATTTTGAATTCGTAAGGAATCCAACCCATTTTGTAGCGAGCCCAGAAATGGTAAAGGTGCAATACCAAGAATACCAAAATCATAGAACCCAACAACATCATGGAGCGAGATGCCCATGAACTGTTTGCTTTAGCGTCCTGAACAGCGTAAGAAACCGGGCGCGCTTTTTTGTTACGCAAAGTCAAAGTAATCGCGTAAAGTACGTGCGCGATAATTGCTGCGTACATCCCGTAGGAAACTGCGTGAATCAATCCATTGGTGGACATAAATGCTGCGTATGTGTTAAATGCAGCCCCTTCATCACCTTTCAAAATCTGAAGGTTTCCAATAAGGTGTACAATCAGGAAAGTAACCAAGAATAGTCCTGTCAGGGACATGATCACTTTTTGGCCTAACGTGCTGTTAAGCGTTTGTTTTACCCAACTCATCTTTAAAAATTTAAATGAACATTAACCGGAAAATAATTAACTCGCTTCAAAGATACATCTGTGACATTTTCTCAATTATGAGTTGCATCATAATCGAATTATTTTGAACATTTCTAAACAAGAGATTTCCAAGGCCTGCGAAAAAGGAACTATTTGATGAACTAGGCAGGTTTATCAATATTTTTCAAATTTGAGAATGTTTTTTAACCAACTCAGCAGCAAGGGAATCGTAAGTAATATTTGAGACAAAAATATAGTAGTAAGTTAATATTTATAGCGGCCTTAACCTTTTATGGCTTCCAATAATCTATTTTCTTCTTTATTTTTAGGTCAATTAGAGGGTCTGATCATTATCATCTAAAAACAGTACTCAATTGAAATTAACCTGCATTAACCTTAGAGTGAGCGTACTGATTTTCACGCTACTCCTATTTTTTTCCCCAAAGCTATCCGAGGCCACTCACATACGCGCAGGAGAAATCACGGCACGCGTCATAAATTGTGCGCAGTTCACCTATGAATTCACGATTACCGGATATACGGATAAAGGATCTGACGTTCAATTTGGAGGTGGAGAGATCAATTTTGGTGATGGCTCTGAAATTTTACAATTAAATCCCAACGACTTCACCAACAAAACCGACTTAAGTCCTGAAGTCGGGCTAACCGAATTTGTGATTCAACATACTTTCCCCGGCCCGGGAGAATATATCATTGGCTTTAAAGAATTCAACAGAAATGCCGATGTGGTGAACATGATCAACTCCGTTAACACGCCTTTTTATGTAGAGACCCAAATCATCATTGATCCCTTTCTGGGATGTAATGAAACCATCCGCATGCTAATCCCTCCTATTGATCGCGGCTGTACCGGAGTAACGTTCTTCCATAACCCGGGGGCTTTCGACCCCGATGGAGATTCGCTTTCTTTTGAGTTAACCGTCAACAAAAAGGATGTCGGTCGTCCGGTAGATGGCTATCGCTTCCCAAACGACCCTGTATTCAATGGCTCTCCACAAGACAACCCGGGAGCTGCGGCCACCTATGCCATGGATCCCATCACTGGCGATTTAATCTGGGATTCCCCGGGACAAGAAGGAGAATACAATATTGCCTTTAAAGTAATTGAGTGGCGAAAATTGGGCTCGGGGGAATTCGTACCGATGGGCTATGTTACCCGCGACATGCAGATTATTGTTGAGCTGTGTGATAATGAGCCCCCGGAAATTCTGATTCCTGCAGATACCTGTATTGAAGCCAACACCACCCTTGAAGCCGACATTTTAGCGATAGACCCCAATAATGACCCTATCAAACTGGAGGCCTTCGGAGGTATTTTTGAAAATATTTACCCACCGGATCTACAAGCTTCTTTCACTCCGGCAGGCCCGGGATTTCAGCCTTCCCCCACGGTGGGCAAATTCGTCTGGACGCCGGATTGTAATTTAGTAAGACGAAATCCTTACCAGGTGCATTTCAAAGCCTCGGATGACCCGACCGGAAGGAATTCTCAGGAAGTCCCACTGGCTTCCTTTAAGACTTATTTCATACAAGTGGTTGCCCCGGCGCCCCTTCTCCAACGCGCCGAATTGGTGGATGACCGAACGGTAGAACTAGAATGGGAAGACTACGCGAACAGCTCCACTTGCGGGACGGTGCGACCGACTTCTATGCTCATTTACCGGAAAGTGGGCGAAAATCAGTTCGAACCGGACAATTGTGAAACGGGCATCCCCGAAGGCTCGGACTATCAACTCATCGGAAGGCGGGATGATGGACAAACTACTTTTGTGGATGATGACAATTTGCAGTTTGGCTCTGTTTATTGCTATCGGATAGTGATTGTCTTCACCGATAATCAGGGAGGGGAAAGTTATGCCTCAGAAGAAATGTGCATAGAAATAGGCCCATATGAAGGTAAATTCCCTTCACTGATCACCAATGTGGATGTGGTTCCCGAGCTTACCTCTGTGGACAATGGAGAAATCATGATCAAATGGACCTCCCCTTTTGATGCCGACCCGGCCCTATATCAACCTCCCTACCGTTATGAATTATTTACCGTGGAAAATGGTGAAATCAGCAACGACCCTATTTACGCAGGGACAGATACTACTTTCACCCATACAGGACTGAATACTCTCGAACAAATATATACCTATCAGGTGAGGGCGATTGCAGCTACCAGCCCTCCTGACGAAGAGCTACCACTCAGTGCGCCTGCCTCCAATATCCGTTTAAGGTTACAATCCGAAGGCGATCGTATGGACCTGAGCTGGAATGGTGATGTACCCTGGAGTATTAACGTTTCCGAACACCCAACACACCTGATTTTTCGCAATCATGTAAACCCGGACGACACCACTGCGGTAGAATTTTATGCTTCCGTGGATGTGACCAAAGAAGGACTGCGCTTTACAGACCTGGACCCGGATTTCATTCAGGGAAGAGAATATTGTTATTATGTAGAGACAAAAGGCTCTTATGGTAACCCAAAGGTGGAAAGCCCATTGATCAACAGAACGCAACTGGAGTGCGGCCGCTTAAATGACGGCATTCCTCCCTGTGAACCGCTTACGCTTATTGTGAACAGTGTGGATCAACTGGAACATTGTGAAAAGCTATTTGAAGAGAACAATTGCCAACCCATCACATTTGAGAACTTCTTAAGCTGGGAACCTCAAGTGAGTGGAAATGATTGCCAGAATGACATCCTGGAATATGAGGTTTATTTCTCCGAGCAACAAGAAGGAGATTTCCAATTGGTGGGCACTACCATAACGACCTCCTTCGTTCACCAGGGACTTCCATCATTAAAAGGCTGCTACTATATAGTAGCCATTGATCGCAGCGGTAACGCCTCACCTCCTTCGGAGATCGTTTGTATGGACAATTGCCCTTTCTTTATTCTTCCGAATATTTTCACCCCTAATGCTGATGGCATCAATGATACTTTCTCCACACTGACCAGAGAAATCATCCTGAAGGGCAATGTAAATATGGAGGAGGCTAACAAGCAATGTCCACGATTCGTTGAAGCCTTAGACATTAAATTTTATTCGCCATCCGGGAATATGGTATATGATTATCAGGCATCCCTGAGCGACCCGAGTACCGATATTAATATCAACTGGACCGGAGAAACAAATGGAGGCACGGAACTGGAATCCGGCACTTATTTCTATGAGGTTGAAGTAGAGTTTGATGTATTGGACCAAAGTATGAAAAAGCAGAAATACAAAGGATGGGTGAGGATCGTAAAATGATCGTGTTGTTTGATGGGGTATGCAACCTCTGTTCCTGGGCCGTGAACTTTATCATTGATCATGACCCGGATAAAAAATTTGTTTTTGCCTCCCTGCAATCTCAGGTGGGGCAAAAACTTTTGAAAGAAGTGCATCACCCGGCACCAACGGAACTGGATTCCGTCGTTCTGATTCAGGGCAATAAATGGTATGAAAAAAGCGAAGCAGCTGTTCGGGTGGCCAGGCATTTAAAATTCCCTATCAGCCTGCTCAGTGCGGGATTTTTTCTCCCCAAATTCATCCGGGATTTTATATATGATTTCATCGCTCAAAACCGATATCGCTGGTTCGGAAAACAAGACAGCTGCCGCCTCCCGAATCCGGAATTACAACAGCGATTCCTTTAAAAGGAGTACTCAGCCATATTATCAAAACTGAAACTTAGTCATTCCTCGAAAGTACTATTTCACCTCCAATGGATGATGGTTTTTAAGAGGAGGTCATGACCTCAAATTGCACGAATTTTCAGAAATGATTTATTATGATTTCACCTGAAGAAAGCTAAGTAAACAGGTTTTGATTACCTGCTCATGTTATAAGCGCTGCACCCTTTTTTTTCTTACTCCCAACCTCAATTCCAGAAAAAACGAGGTTCACTAATTAAAGTGACCGGTCATGTTATTTGATTCATGCCAGGAAAATATATAAAATTACACTGGAACACCCGTGGTCGCTCTATTACCTGAAGATGAACCACCTATTATCTAAAATTTGCAGAAAATCAATTTATTACCGAATTTCGCCCCAGATAATAATTTTTTAATCAAGATTTTAAATTCAGCTAAAAGGAGTTTCCGTTTCTACACTCCATTTTTTTGTTAATTTTTTCAATAATAAGTTTTTGCGCCCTAATTTAGCGCGCCAATTTTAAAGCAATATAATATCACTATGAAAGCATATGTTTTCCCCGGTCAGGGAGCTCAGTTTCCTGGCATGGGCAAGGAACTTTACGATACTAACGAAAAGGCAAAAGCACTTTTTGAACAAGCCAATGAAATTTTAGGCTTCCGAATTACGGACATCATGTTCGAAGGCACTGCGGAGGAATTAAAGCAGACCAATGTTACCCAACCAGCGGTTTTCTTGGATTCTGTCATTAAAGCATTGGTGGCGGAAGATTTCTCTCCTGAAATGGTGGCCGGTCACTCATTGGGTGAATTTTCTGCCCTGGTAGCTGCGGGAGCACTTTCTTTCGAAGATGGATTGAAGCTGGTAGCTCAACGTGCTGCAGCCATGCAAAAGGCTTGCGAAATCAACCCTTCAACCATGGCGGCGGTTTTAGGTTTAACCGATGAGCAGGTAGAAACCCTTTGTAATGAAGTGGAAGATGTGGTGGCAGCCAACTACAACTGCCCGGGCCAATTGGTGATTTCAGGTTCCAAAGAAGGCATTGAAACCGCCTGCGTAAAAGCAAAAGAGGCGGGAGCAAAACGCGCATTACCACTTCCTGTGGGTGGCGGATTCCACTCTCCAATGATGGAGCCTGCACGCGAAGAATTAGCAGCAGCGATTGAAGCCACTAACTTCAGCGCCCCTTCCTGCCCAATTTACCAAAATGCTACTGCTGCGCCAGCTACGGATGTAGAGACCATCAAGCAAAATTTGGTCGCTCAGTTGACTGCTCCGGTAAAATGGACGCAATCCGTTCAGAAAATGGTAGAAGACGGTGCCACTGACTTTGTGGAGTCCGGACCAGGAAAAGTATTACAAGGCTTGGTAAAAAAAATTCACCGCCCGGCCAATGTAAGTGCGATCTAAAAAAATAAAAAAAGCGTCATGAAACCCATGACGCTTTTTTTATGTCCTCATTTCAATTTCATTATTCATTCTTAGCTTTTTTTTTCTTAGGTTGCCAAGCCTGAGTAAAGCTGTGGCAATTTGGTACACTTACTCCGAATTATTCCTGCTTAAACCCTCTTTGAGCTGCAAGGCTGGAAAATGAAGGAATTTGTCCATTTCATTTTTTTCCAACGAATCAGAGAAATGAGGAGAAAGCAAGCTTGCCCAAATTTGGCTATTATTGATTTGAATAAAAGCCATTAATACGAGCTCCTGATTTTAGCGGAGAATAATTCGGAAAAAAATATACACCAAAGCAAAAAGGATTTATCATCCTTCAAAAATATTTAATATTTGAGCAGGCAAAAGATAACCTGCCGAGGAAGTGTAAAATCCTTTAGGCGCCCGGCACTCATAATCTTGAAGAATTCCTTTTTTAGTTATCCCATCGGATAAATTATGGATATTGAAAAAATCATCTCCTCAGAATTAGAGGAAGCACAAAAAGTATTGAATGATTTCCTGAGCAATCCGGAAAACATCAAAAATATTAAGGCCGCAGCGGAAGTAATGGCCGAATCCATTAAAAATGGTGGAAAAGTGATGTCCTGCGGAAATGGAGGAAGTCATTGTGATGCCATGCATTTTGCGGAAGAACTCTCAGGTAGGTACCGTGATGAACGCCCGTCTCTCGCTGGCCTGGCCATTGCTGATACCTCCCATATTTCCTGCGTGGGCAATGACTATGGCTTTGATTATATCTTTTCCCGCTTTGTAGAAGGCCTGGGACAAAAAGGAGATGTGCTGTTAGGACTGAGTACCTCCGGCAATTCTCAAAATGTAATCAATGCCATTGAAGCCTCCAAGGCCAAAGGCATTACCACCGTAGCCCTTACCGGTAAAGATGGTGGCAAAATGGCGGGTATGGCAGACATCGAAATTCGTGTCCCTCACTTTGGATATGCTGATCGCATTCAGGAAATCCACATCAAAATCATTCACATCCTAATACAACTTATTGAAAAATTATTAGGCCACGCCTAAACATTTCTACAAGTTGACAGGCTAAAATTAATAAAGAATATCCATGAGTAATTTTGCCGTAATCTTCGATATGGACGGGGTCATTATTGACAGTAATAATGCCCACCGTGGAGCCATAAGAGAATTTTTAGCCAATCATGGTCTGGAAATAGAGGAAGAAAGCCTGATCCGGAATGTTTTTGGAAGAACCAATGCAGACTGGATTCCCTTTGTTTTCGGAAGGGAACTTGCTGAAGAAGAGCTCACCGATTATGCCTTTGAAAAAGAAGCTATTTTTCGGAAAATTTTCGAAGAAGAGGAAGCTTTTGTCGAAGGAGTGGCGGAATTCGTCTATCATTTAAAACGAAATGAGGTACCCATCGCGATCGGCACCTCCGCCCCTATGGATAATGTCGCCTTTACCCTTCAAAAGCTTAATTTGGAAAATGCCTTTGATGTGATAGTGGATGACGCTCAAATAACCTTCAGCAAACCTAACCCGGAAGTTTTCATTAAATGTGCACAAGAATTAGGCTTTCCTACCGAAAAATGCATCATTTTTGAAGATTCCATGTCAGGCATTGAAGCCGCTAAAAGGTCAGGCGCCAAAGTCATTGGGGTAACCACCACCCATTCAGCTTATGAGCTTCGGGAATGCGACATGACCATTGAGGATTTTAAGGATCTGAACATGACGATTTTAAAAGAATTGTTCTAAGAAAGATCAAAAAACCATCCTTGAACGCTTGCATTAAAGGAATTTGCTCGTACCTTTGCAATCCCAATTACGAAACAAGCGAAGCAAATTTTAAAAGCTAAGCGCAATTGCCTGAGTGGCGGAATTGGTAGACGCGCACGACTCAAAATCGTGTTCCTTCGGGAGTGCCGGTTCGACCCCGGCCTTAGGTACTGAGGTTTGATTGTTCCTCTAAAAAATAATCTTCTACCTTGCTTCTTCGGAAGCTAAAACATGCCTGGGTGGCGGAACTGGTAGACGCGCACGACTCAAAATCGTGTTCCTTCGGGAGTGCCGGTTCGATCCCGGCCCTAGGTACTAAGGTTTGATTGTTCCTCTTCAAAACAATCTTCTACCCTGCTTCTTCGGAAGCTAAATAAATGCCTGAGTGGCGGAACTGGTAGACGCGCACGACTCAAAATCGTGTTCCTTCGGGAGTGCCGGTTCGATCCCGGCCTTAGGTACTGAGGTTTGATTATTCCTCTTCAAAGATAATCTTCTACCCTGCTTCCTCTGAAGCTAAACAAATGCCTGAGTGGCGGAACTGGTAGACGCGCACGACTCAAAATCGTGTTCCTTCGGGAGTGCCGGTTCGATCCCGGCCTTAGGTACTGAGGTTTGATTGTTCCTCTTCAAAAATAATCTTCTACCTTGCTTCTTCGGAAGCTAAATAAATGCCTGAGTGGCGGAACTGGTAGACGCGCACGACTCAAAATCGTGTTCCTTCGGGAGTGCCGGTTCGATCCCGGCCTTAGGTACTGAGGTTTGATTGTTCCTCTTCAAAATAATCTTCTACCCTGCTTCTTCGGAAGCTAAATAAATGCCTGAGTGGCGGAACTGGTAGACGCGCACGACTCAAAATCGTGTTCCTTCGGGAGTGCCGGTTCGATCCCGGCCTTAGGTACTGAGGTTTGATTATTCCTCTTCAAAATAATCTTCTACCTTGCTTCTTCGGAAGCTAAATAAATGCCTGAGTGGCGGAACTGGTAGACGCGCACGACTCAAAATCGTGTTCCTTCGGGAGTGCCGGTTCGATCCCGGCCTTAGGTACTGAGGTTTGATTGTTCCTCTTCAAAACAATCTTCTACCATGCTTCTTCGGAAGCTAAATAAATGCCTGAGTGGCGGAACTGGTAGACGCGCACGACTCAAAATCGTGTTCCTTCGGGAGTGCCGGTTCGATCCCGGCCTTAGGTACAAGCCTCTGATGAATTTCAGGGGCTTTTTTTTATCTCGTTACATTCAACGTAATTTCCGCAAGAACACACTTAAGGCTTATTATCTGTGGAATGCAGTTGAATTTACTAAATTTTGAAAAGCCCAAATTTTAGCAAACTGGCTTCCCCCTCAATTATCTGCTTCCTTGAGAAAACTTGAAAAGGTGAAAATCCCTTCCTTTTTTCCACCTTGCTGCTAAATTTATCCATGCATTATGCAGCTTATACTCCACCATTTTTTTTAATGCCCAAAAAAGAAAAGCCATTCATTACTGAATGACTTTCATGATGTAGAACAAAACGCAATTGGATCTTTATATCAAATGAATGTTGAATAACTTCTTTTAGCAAATTTATATAATTGACCCGACAACAAAGAATCTCGAGATTTCAGTGACAATGAACGCACGAATGAGGCTTCATAGTCCGTCTTTCTTAACTCTTCATACTCTAATAAATCCGTTGTGTGCGGATGATAAATATCCGCCTCCTTCTCTGTCATGAAAACTACGTACCAGGCACGATCATTTTCACTCATCACCATGGCGAACATCTGTTGCTCACCTTCCGGTTTTTCTGAATGGGGTTCTTGTTTACTCATAAGCCTACCCTTAAAATGAGGATTTTAATTCTGCAATAATCACTGTTCACGAAATTTAATTACCTCGGGTTCACTAAACTTAAAATTAAATTTTACTGAACTTAAATTTAGCAATTTAATTATACGCCACAACAACAAAACCTCATATTTTTTTAATTTTTTTCAATTATTCATCAATTATTTGCGCTATTTCGTACTTATGTGATACAATCAACACTGAAACCCAAATGAAATTTTTAATCTATTTTATTCCACTACTGGTCTTTAGCACAATAAATGTCTGGGGACAAAGTCAATCACAAATCGAACTAAAAGAAAAACCCATGGAAATTGCCACATTAGGCGGAGGATGCTTCTGGTGCGTGGAAGCAGTAATGCAGAGATTACATGGCGTAGATACGGTAGTATCCGGCTATGAGGGAGGGCAGGTGAAAGATCCTACCTACAAACAAATTTGCACCGGACTCACCGGACACGCAGAGGTGGTGCAGGTATCCTTTGAGCCGGAAATCATTTCATTCGAAGAAATTCTGGAGGTATTTTTCACCACCCATGATCCAACTACGCTAAACCGACAGGGAAATGACGTTGGTACGCAATACCGTTCGGTCATTTTTTACCATAGCCCCACCCAAAAAGCGACGGCCGAAAAGGTCATAAACCAGTTCAATAAGGAAGGTCTGTACGATGATCCTATTGTGACGGAGGTATCGGCATCGACTACTTTTTACCCTGCGGAGGATTATCACCAAAACTATTACAATGAAAACTCTGATAAAAACCCTTATTGCACTTTTGTAGTAGCGCCGAAGGTTCAAAAACTTAGGGAGAAGTTTAAAGACAAATTAAAGCCTCAGAACTAGGCACAAGATCCAATTGTAACACTTAGCCAGAATTATTTACCGCCAGATTTAGTCATCTGCTTTAACCGAATCGCGATCAGTGCATTGCATTCGTATCGACTGAATACTTAATAGCCTAAATTTGTGCAAGCTTGCTTTCTGCCCATTTTTCTATTGCATTGGAGTAGCTCAAAACAGAGAACTCCTCCTTCATTTTACAGACTGCCAGCTATTCGATAATTGAAGCACCCATAATTCGGCTAAAAAAAAGGCCTCCGAAAACCGGAAGCCTTTTTTTTATTTTTTCTTTCCTCTCATCGCCTCAAACATATCCCACATTTCAGGGGTAATCCGATCCAGGCCATTAAACTCACCAGCACCTTGCAACCACTCTCCCCCATCGATGGTCACCACCTCGCCATTAATGTAGGCCGAAAAATCCGACACCAAGTAAGCGGCCAGATTAGCCAGTTCCTGATGCTCCCCTACTCTTTTTAGCGGCACCCTCCGGGAAGGATCAAACTTTTGCGCTAATTCTCCGGGCAGCAGCCTGCTCCAGGCACCTTCTGTTGGAAAAGGACCGGGCGCAATGGCATTGGAGCGGATATTATATTTGGCCCACTCGACCGCCAGCGATCTTGTCATCGCCAAAACGCCCGCCTTTGCCGCCGCAGAGGGCACCACATAACCACTACCCGTCCAGGCATAAGTCGTCACAATATTCAGTATATTCCCCGGCCGACCTTTTTCCATCCAGTATTTCCCCATTGACAAAGTAAAATTGGAAGTTCCTTTCAATACAATATCCAAAATAATATTAAAAGCACGGGCGGATAAACGTTCAGTGGGTGAAATGAAATTTCCGGCTGCATTATTCAGCAAAACATCCACGCCTCCAAATTTAGCATCAGCCGCGGCAATCACCGCCTCCACCTGCTCCACCTCCCGCACATCACAAGCCACAGGCAACACCTGCCCGCCTGTGCGTTCCATCAAATCCTTTGCAGTATTTTCCAACACTTCCATTTTTCGGGAACAGATTACGACATTGGCGCCCAATTGCAAAAAATAATGGGCCATGGACTTTCCTAATCCGGTACCGCCACCGGTCACAATAATGGTCTTACCGCTTAATGCTTCAGGGCGAAGCATACCTTCTGTATAATTCATAGGGATTCAAATTTTGGGTTTAGTTTTTCCAACTGATATCATTAAACGCCTTTTTAAAGCGGCTTTATCAGTCTGTGGTTAAGGAAAATACCCAAATAATTTGATATTTTTTAGGCATTGCTGTAATTTTTTAACCTAATCAATTCCTCCTCATGAAAGTCATACGCTTCTTTTTCCTTTTAGGACTTTCCATTTTCTTAGGCTATAGTTTAAATCGGCCCTGGGGCAAAGTCCCGGCATTAGGACACTTCCTAAATCCTTTTGAAGGCTTCTGGCAAAATGCTACTCCACGCAACACTGGTTTAAAAAGCCCGAAAACCATAAAATCCAAAGACCTTCGCCAATCGGTAGACATCGCATTGGACTCCAGCCACATCCCACATATTTTCGCCCAATCCGATTGGGATTTGTACTATATGCAGGGTTATATGACGGCCAAGGATCGGCTCTGGCAAATGGATTTTCAAACCATGGCCGCAGCAGGCAGACTTTCTGAAATATTGGGAAAAGACTCGCTGATTCTCCAGTTTGATCGGGGACAGAGAAGAAAAGGAATGCTATATGCGGCTGAAAAAGCAAGGGACGCTTTTATGTCCGTGGAGACTTCCGCCAATATGCTAAAGGCCTATGCCGCCGGTGTTAATGCCTATATTGATCAGCTCAACAAAAAAGATCTACCCATTGAGTATAAGTTAATCGGTTACCGACCTGAAGCCTGGAGCCCCTTAAAATCAGCTTTACTTTTGAAATATATGGCAGAAAGCCTTTCTTCTTCCAATGCAGATTTGGAAAATACTAACGCTTTAGCCTGGTTAGGAAAGAAGAATTTTGACCTGCTCTATCCACTGATGGAAAAGGGGCAAATCCCCATCGTCAACAAAACCAACCAATGGAAACAATCCACCAATTTACAGGAAGCTGAAATCCCCTTCAGCTATATCAATATGCCATTAGATGAAGGTCCAAACCCATTAAATGGCTCCAACAACTGGGCCGTCAATGGTAATAAAAGTGAAACAGCTTATCCCATCCTGTGCAATGACCCACATTTGGGACTTAACCTTCCTTCCCTTTGGTATATGATACAACTCCAGTCACCGGACATCAATGTGATAGGCGCCAGCCTGCCCGGTGCTCCCGGCATCATCATCGGCATGAACGATCATATCTCCTGGGGCGTCACCAATGCGCAAAGGGATTTGGTGGATTGGTACCGCATTACCTTTTTAGACGATCAGCAACATCAATATCTCTTAGACGGAAAAGCCACACCGGTAGAAAATCGGCTGGAAGTTATCAAAATCAGAGACGAGGAAGATTTTGTGGATACGGTAAAGTATACTGCTTTTGGACCTGTTTATTATGATCGGCACTACCGCGCTGAGGAAGCCCGATCCGGTTACGCTTACCGATGGATTGCCCATGACCCCAGTAATGAAGTATTGGCATTTTATAAAATCAATCGGGCGAAAAATTATGAAGCATTTAAGACGGCCCTATCTTATTACCAGGCGCCGGCGCAAAATTTCGTCTTTGCCTCAGTGGACAATGAGATCGCCATGCACGTCCATGGGAAGTTCCCGGCCCGAACCAATCATAATGGGCGTTTTTTACAGGAAGGAAACAGTCTTGAGAATGGCTGGAAAACTTATATTCCTTTTGAGGAAAATGTATTTGAATACCAACCGGAAAGAAATTTCGTTTTTTCGGCCAACCAGCATCCGGCAGATTCTACCTACCCTTATTTCATTACCGCGAAAAAATATGAGTATTATCGAAATCGCCGAATTTTTCAATTGCTGGAAGAAAAGGAAAAATGGTCCGTATCGGAAATGATGCAAATGCAAAATGATAACTTCAACCTGCAGGCCGCTGAAAGTCTTCCCTTTTGGCTAAATCAAATCAATACGGAGGGATTACCCCACTTTCACCAGAAAGCATTTTTAGCGCTTAAAAACTGGGATTTTCATAATGAGGCCTATGAAAAAGCCCCCACCTTTTATGCCGCCTGGTGGAAGGAGCTTTACCGATTACTCTATGATGAATGGGACCAAAAAGGACTTCCGCTATTGAAACCTTCCCATTATACCACCATCAAAATCTTGAAAGAAAATCCTGATTTTTACTTTTTTGATTTACTATCCACCCCGGAAAAGGAAGATGCTCCGGCCATTATTCAGCTGGCATTCAAAAATGCTATGCACAAATTAATGCAGGAAGAGATCAGTGGTAAAAAATTAGAATGGGCAGCGTATAAGGGCACCTATTTGCAACATTTAACCAGAATCAAAGCCTTCAACATTGCCGCTCCTGTGGCAGGAAATGCCGGTTCCATTAATGCGGCCACCCAACGGCATGGCCCCTCCTGGCGTATGATTACCGCATTGCATCCGGAGGGCAACAAAATGTGGGGCATTTACCCCGGTGGGCCCTCCGGCAATCCAGCGAGCCCCTATTACCAAAATCAGGTAGAGGAATGGGTGAACGGCCAATACCGGGAGATCCCTTTTTTCAAAAACTTTAATGCGACAAGCAATTATGAAATTCAACATATTCAGGCCAAAGTCAAATAGCCTGCACAACCTCCTACAGTTCACTTTCATGGTGGTGATTAGCGGCTTTCTAAGTAGGTTTTTCCCTTTTTGGATCATATTACCTGCTACCGCCATAGTCGCTTTTCTTTTCAACAAAAGTGCTTTTGCCACCGGCTTTCTGGCCATTGGTTTTCTATGGCTGTCGTATGCCATCTGGCTGGATCAGCAAAACCAACAAATACTCTCCCGGCAAATCGCCTTGCTCTTTCAATTGCCGGAATATATGGACAAATTTATTTTCGTAATTACCGGATTTATGGGTGCTTTTTGGGGAGGCATAGGCGCTGCTACCGGAAGAAGTTTCCGTCGACTATTTGAACGCTATTGATTTCCTTTTTATTAGATTGCCAAAAAAAAGATGAGTTGGGATTTCGCATTAAAGCATTATCAGGAGCTAAGCAAAGAGGAATTGTTTGATCTGGCCAAACTGCGCATCGATGTTTTCATCGTAGAACAGCATTGCCCCTATCCGGATTTAGAAGAATTGGACCAAAACTGCCATCACTTTCTGGGAAAAAACAAGGACCAATTAGGCTTATATGCCCGCTTAATTGCCACCGAAAATCCTGCCATTAAGAAATTGGGCAGAATCATCGTCAGTCCGGAATTTCGCCCGCAAAAAGTTGGCAAACTATTGATGACAGAAGCACTACAAGCCACCAAAAGCGCCTTCCCCGAAACAGAACAGATCGTAATTTCCGCTCAACAAGCCATTGTCAGCTTTTACCAGTCTGTTGGATTTATTCCGGAAGGAGACATTTATCTGGAAGACCGAATCCCTCACATCAAGATGGTCTACAGCTATTAATGCCTAAGTAAGAAGGGATGAGAACGGTATTTTGATGATCTATTGACAATTTTTCCTTAAATTGCGCGACATTTCCGCAGGCCAACACCTCGGAAAAGCACTTATTATCAATAGGTTATTATCAACAATCATTCAAAAGGAATACCGTGTTGAAGGAACAATCGAACATTCATAAAACCAAAGCGGCTGCCAATCAGCATCCGGACAGCCTTCCGCTATTGCTTACCTGCGATGCTGAGGGCAATATGTTTGAAGAAGAAAATTATGAGGTTATTGGCCGCTCAGGCACCCGCCTGGTAGGTTTGGAACCCGAGGATTTTATTGAGTTACCGGAAGGAAGTGAATTTTTCACCATGCCCTGTCGTAACCCTTACGGACGAAATGTCCATACTGGCGAAATTGAATTACTGGAAGATGTATATGCGGTAGCAGCCTTTGTTTCGCCGGCTTATACGCAGACCTTCATGCCGGCTTATGAAGAAACAGAAGGAGCAGAAACCCTTCCACTGTATGCTTATACTGCTGTAGGCTGGCTGGATGGCAAGTTCTACACTACCGCCGTGAGAATCGACCCGGACAAACGTCAGGATTTTGAGCAATTTGATTGCGAGGCCATAGAGCAAAAAACTGTTGAAACCCTGGAAAAATTTCCAGAAAATCGCCTGATTCAGCATTTAGGCAATAACTGTTCTTTGACCTACAGTTGCCCTGCCGCCCGGAATTTCTTTATGGGTCGCTGGGAAGCCCCGATCCCTTTATCCCCTGCCTGCAACTCTAATTGCTTAGGCTGTATAAGCTTTCAGCCGGAGGAACATGAAATTGATGCCATGCAAAACCGCCTGGACTTCATCCCTTATATTGAAGAAGTTTTGGAAATGGCCGTTCCGCATCTGGAAACCGCTCCACTCCCGATTGTCAGCTTCGGACAAGGCTGTGAGGGAGAACCCTTATTGGTTTGGCAATTGATCCGTGATACCATTATCGCCATCCGAAAAAAGACCAAAAGGGGCATTATTAACCTCAACACCAATGGCTCCAAACCAGAGGCAGTTGATGAGCTTTTCAAAGCGGGATTGGACAGCATTCGGGTAAGTATGAACTCAGTGCGAAAAGACCTGTACACCAATTACTACCTGCCCAATAATTACGAGTACGAGGATGTAATTGAGTCCATCAAGATTGCGCGTCTGCATGGAAAGTGGGCATCCATCAACTATTTCACCCTACCGGGATTCACGGATAATATCGAGGAATACGAAACCCTCCGACAGGTGATTGAATACACTGACCTGAGCATGATTCAGTGGCGTAACTTCAATATTGATCTGAACTGGTATTTGGAGAAAATGGGCATTGAGGATACCGGCGATGGTATGGGCGTAGCTGAGGTTATGGAAGCCATTCATGAGGAATTTCCTCATATTGCCTACGGCTACTTCAACCCGCCTTTAGAGGTGCAGGAGAAGTACAATGCACTCAGAAAATAATAAAAAAGCCCTTTCGACTCAATACCGAAAGGGCTTTTCTTTTATGGGGGCACTTATCCAGAATTAATTATCAGGATTATTTATGCTTAAGCCGGATTATTCATTCTTGAATCTTCGTTTAGCTGCAAGGCGAGAAAAATTGAGGACTTCCCCTATTTCAATTTTTATCTAACGAAGATGACAAATGAGGCAAAATCAAGCCCATCCAAACACAAATTCGAATGATTGAAAACAATGTTGGAATATTTCCCCAAAATAGTACTGGTATAACTTCAAAATAAAAGGTGTTCGCTTCTGTAATCAGGGCTTTTCATAAAAAGCTAGATCGGCCATTCAACAGCTTATATTTAATCATCAATCGTTTCTTTTTCATTTTTTCTTGATAAAAAACGAAACAAAAAATCAAGGCTGAGATCAATGTCGGCGGGACAACGAACCTGCTGACGGAATCCATCAAGGCGACATTTGGAGAGGGTAGGAGATTGGTGAAATATTGCTAAAATGTCGCTATGATGCCTTCTGGTCGCCAGCAGAACCTTTGTCTATCCGCCCATTGATCTAGGCCGGAGGGTTGATGTGGAAGATTTTATACCATAATGTCAATACTGTAAAAGGTAGTAAGCTAACTCATAAACAAGCGCTCAAATCAAATAGCCCCCCATTGGGAACTAGATCATTTCTATAATTTGCCTATTTGTAGTTTTATGAAAAAGCCGTGCCGCTGCAATTCTTCCTGTTTCCCTTTACGAATTCCGGACTTTCAACACCTTCTAAATAGTCGCAATCACCTCTTCCAACACCTTTCTTTGTTTTGGATTTTTATCCAACTGATTAAAATCCTCCACATCCCGATAACCAATTGCCACTGCAAAGACCGTCTCGTGCTTTTCCAGCTTCAATAAGTCAGCATAAGCCGCGACATCAATCCCTTCCATAGGGGTGGAATCAATTCCCATCTCCGCACATGCACTTAAAAATACCCCAAGAGCCAGATAAACCTGATGCTTCATCCAGGCCTTGATCTCCGCTTCCGGCATGGGCTTTAGGAAATTTTTATAATACTCTTGCTGGCGCTCCGGCAAAGCCCCAATATGATTTTCCTCAAAATAAGCCAGATCACTGATTACATTAAACACCACTACATGAGAAGCATTTTCAACCTTAGGTGCGTTGAACAATGACACTTGCGCCAATGCCGCTTTAAGCTGCTCTTCTTCTACAAAAGTAAAGCCCCATGGCTGACTGTTGATAGAAGATGGGCTCAACTGCAGGATTCGCTTTAAATCAGCAATTTGCGCTGGACTGACCTTTTTGGAAGCATCATACATTTTAGTAGTATAACGCGATTCCATATTTTTCACAAAACTCATCTATGAATTGTATTATCTTATTCAAAATTTTCCGACAATATAATCATCTACAAAATAGATGCCCATTAGCAGGCAAAGTTAAAATTCCAGGCCACAAAAAAACCTTCATGCCAAAGAGGTTAACACGAAGGTTTCTAACTAAAAAACTAAACTTATATCTAAACAATGGTCGTTTTCACCGGCACAATATACGCCCGTCCCTCCCAAACTAAGGACGTACCCTCTGGCCCCTCCGCATTAAAAGCATTACATAATTCCTGACCATAGGCTTTGACCGAATTTATGGCCTCTCGTTCTAATTCTGTACTTTTTTCTTCCAGCCCTTTCAAGTTCATATAGTGCTGTAACCAGTCATGACATTCCGCCATTTTACCCTGTAAATCCCTCACTTCACCCGAATTCCCCTTGGCCACTTTCAGCTGCTCCTGTGTCTGCCAGCACAGCGCCTGAAACTTCATCACATACCGCCTGACGGCCCGAAGTCGCTGACGACTTTTTTTATGATCTTCTTTTAATTCAAATAAAAAAAAGGTCAGGTGATGCATAAAGGTTTGGGAAGCGATGTGATCTGTCAATATTGGTGGCTTATCCTTAAATTCTTGAAAACGTTGGGTTTGGGTTTCGTTCATAATGATTTTCATTAATTAATCAATATTACAATCCACTCAAAATCAAAAAGTTGTCAAACGATGATTATTTTTGATGAAAGATTTACTATGATGTTTTCCAACTGATCACCCTCATAAGCAAGCCTAAAAATCATTCGTGAAAATTCGCGTCATTCGTGGCAAAAAAATCCTTCCCTACTTCTCTCCCAAAGCAAGCATCATAAATAATCAAGCAAGACCGATCGATTTAATAGAAAGTCTCATCGGCAATGCGCATCAGCCAAATCAAACAGAAAATCATTCGATAAATTTGTGAAATTTGTGGCAAAAAAATCCCCCCACCTTTAACTCCATCCTCCCTCAATCATAAGCCATCAAAAAAAAATAAGCCCAAAACCAAAAAAGCCCGCCATAAGGCGAGCTTTCTAATTTTTTCGACTGTTCTGTCTCTGATCTTATGCTTCTGCTGTTTCGGCAGGAACGATAGATACGAAAGAACGGTTCTTGTAACCTTTGCGGAATGCTACTGTACCATCAACCAATGCGAACAAAGTATGGTCTTTACCAATACCTACGTTCTCACCTGGGTGATGCTTTGTACCACGCTGGCGAACGATGATGTTACCAGCGATAGCTGCCTGACCACCAAAAATTTTAACGCCCAATCGTTTACTTTCCGACTCGCGACCGTTCTTGGAACTACCTACACCTTTCTTATGTGCCATGGTTCAAATTATTTAGAGATACCTTTAATTACAACTTTAGTAAAACCTTGACGGTGACCATTTTTCACCTTGTAACCTTTACGACGTTTCTTTTTGAAAACGATCACTTTGTTACCTTTTACGTGCTCTACTACTTCAGCTGAAACTTTAGCACCTTCAACAACAGGAGCACCAATCTCGACCTGACCGTCGGCATCAACCAACAATACTTTGTCGAACTCTACGGAAGCGCCAGCCTCTGCGTCCTTCATTAAAGGAGCGTAGATGTACTGATCTTGCGTTACTTTGAACTGCTTTCCGGCTATTTCTACAATCGCGTACATTTGTTAATTAAATAATTATTCGATTAATAATTAAGTACCGTTTACTCAAACGGAATGCAAATATAGGTGTTTTTCTGCAACTTACAAAGTCTGCCTGATTATTAGATTTTCCGCCTTCTGAAAATAAAGTTCAAAGAGCGAAAAACATCCCCCAGCCCCAACTATAACTCACTGAAAAACAACCACCCAGCTCACACAACAAATACTTTACCAAACGCTAAACAGCAGACTTTCACCCATTTGCCCCACTTGCAAATTCAGGAGTTTTTATTGAATTTATAGATTAGCTGGCCGTCACCTCTCACGAGTTGCGCGAGGAGTTATCCGGTTGCTCATCAACAAATCAAAACTGAAACCTACAACATGAACCAAGAAAGCCCCTTATCACAAGAACCTATTCTTCAGGAAAATACCAACAGATTCGTCCTTTTCCCTATTCAGCATCATGACCTCTGGGAATTTTATAAAAAGGCAGAAGCCTCCTTTTGGACGGCGGAAGAGATTGACCTGAGTCAGGACTTAAAAGATTGGGAAAATTTAAATGAAGGAGAAAAACATTTCATTTCCCATGTGCTGGCCTTTTTTGCCGCTTCGGATGGGATTGTGAATGAAAACCTGGCCGAACATTTTCTGAGTGAAGTACAGTATACGGAAGCCAAGTTTTTTTACGGTTTTCAGGTTATGATGGAAAACATCCACTCAGAAACCTATTCCCTGCTGATTGACTCCTACATCAAGGATCCGGCGGAAAGAGATAAACTTTTCAATGCCATGGAGACCATTGACTGCGTGAAAAAAAAGGCCGACTGGGCCTTGCGCTGGATTGACAACGGCAGCTTTCAGGAACGTCTGATTGCCTTTGCTGCGGTAGAAGGCATCTTTTTTTCCGGTTCATTCTGTTCTATTTTTTGGTTAAAGAAAAGAGGCTTAATGCCCGGCCTGAGCTTCTCCAATGAATTAATCAGCAGAGATGAAGGCCTGCACTGTGATTTTGCCTGCCACCTTCATCAAAAACATGTGGTGAATCAATTGCCCAAAGCAAAAATCAGAGAAATCATTAGTGATGCCGTAAACATTGAGCAGGAGTTCGTGACGGATGCCCTTCCGGTAAGCCTGATTGGGATGAATGCCAAACTAATGAACCAATACATCGAATTTGTCGCCGACCGGCTTTTAGTAGAATTAGGATGCGAGCGGATATATCAGTCTGAAAACCCCTTCGATTTTATGGAAATGATTTCCCTGCAGGGAAAAACCAATTTCTTCGAAAAACGCGTGGCCGAATACCAAAAAGCCGGCGTCATGCAACAGGAAGAAAATGCTGATGCTCCAAAATTCAGTATGGACGAAGATTTCTAATTACCAATTTCAATCCTCCTAAAACCTACCTCCCGAATATGCTAGTCTTAAAAAGAGATGGCCGCAAAGAGTCCGTTCGATTCGACAAAATCACCGCTCGCATAGAGAAACTCTGCTATGGCCTCCACCAAAACTATATCAGCCCCATCGATGTGGCCCAAAAAGTCATTGAGGGCTTATACGACGGGGTCACCACCGTGGAATTGGACCAACTGGCGGCAGAAGTATGCGCCTCCCTGACCACACGGCATCCCGATTACGCGCGATTGGCAGCCCGCATTGCCGTATCGAATTTGCATAAAGAAACCGCCAAGTCTTTTTCCAACACCATGAAAAGACTATACACCTATGTAAATCCGGCCACCGGGGAACGTGCGCCCCTGGTCAGCAAGGAATTTTACGAGGTGGTTCGCGCCAATGCCGCCACCCTGGACTCCAACATCATTTATGACCGTGACTATCAGTATGATTATTTTGGTTTTAAAACTTTGGAACGCTCCTACCTCATGCGTCTGGACGACCGCATAGTCGAACGCCCGCAACATATGATCATGCGGGTGGCCATTGGCATTCATGGAGAAGATATTGAAGCCGCCCTGGAGACCTATGAACTCATGTCGCAGATGTGGTTCACCCATGCCACCCCCACCCTCTTCAATGCCGGCACCCCCAAACCCAATATGTCTTCCTGCTTCCTGCTCACCACCAAAGACGACAGCATAGAGGGCATTTACGATACGCTAAAGCAATGCGCACTCATTTCCCAGTCGGCCGGAGGCATCGGACTTTCCATTCACAACATCAGAGCCAAAGGCAGTTACATCCGTGGCACCGGAGGCAATTCCAATGGAATCGTGCCCATGCTGCGTAATTTTGACATGACGGCCCGCTATGTAGATCAGGGTGGTGGCAAGCGGAAAGGCTCCTTCGCCATTTATCTGGAGCCCTGGCATGCCGACATTTTTGAATTTCTGGAATTAAAGAAGAACCACGGAAAAGAGGAAATGCGGGCCAGAGACCTTTTTTACGCGCTTTGGATTTCCGATTTGTTCATGAAGCGGGTAGAGGCCAATGAAGAATGGAGCCTTTTCTGCCCGAATGAATGCCCGGGCCTGTATGATGCCTATGGCGAATCCTTCGAAAGATTATATGAAAAATATGAGCGGGAGGGAAAAGCGAAAAAAGTCATCAAAGCACAGGACCTTTGGTTTCAGATCATGGAATCCCAAATAGAAACCGGCACCCCTTATATGCTTTATAAAGATGCCGCCAATGAGAAGTCCAACCAAAAAAACCTGGGCACCATCCGCTCTTCCAATCTCTGCACAGAGATTATGGAATATACGTCAGAAAAAGAAGTGGCCGTATGTAATCTGGCCTCCATCGCACTGCCGAAGTTCATCATCAAAGGCGTGTTTGACCATCAGCGACTGTTCGAGATCACCAAAGTGATCACCCGCAATCTGAATAAAGTCATTGATCGCAACTATTATCCGGTGCCGGAAGCCGAATATTCCAACAAAAGGCACCGCCCGATTGGCCTGGGCGTACAGGGACTCGCCGATGTATTCATTCAATTGCGCATGCCCTTTGATTCGCCAGAAGCCAGGGCGCTGAACACCGACATTTTCGAGACCATCTATTTTGCTGCCATGACGGCTTCCAAAGAGCTGGCAGAAGAGCAGGGCGCCTATGAAACTTTCGAGGGCTCCCCCGCTTCCAAAGGGCAATTCCAGTTTGACCTTTGGGGCGTAACACCAGCCTCCAACCGCTGGGACTGGGACAGCCTGAAAGCAGAGGTGGTCAATAAGGGCATTCGAAACGCTTTGCTGGTGGCCCCTATGCCCACCGCCTCCACTTCCCAGATCATGGGAAACAATGAGTGCTTCGAACCCTATACCTCCAATGTCTACACCCGCAGAACCCTTTCGGGCGAGTTCATTGTGGTGAATAAACATTTACTCAAAGATCTCATTTCACTTGGGCTCTGGAATGAACAGATGAAGCAAAAGCTGATTGCGGCCAATGGTTCGATTCAGACCGTAGATGAAATCCCTCAGAACATCAAGGATCTTTACCGCACCGTATGGGAAATCTCTCAAAAATCAATTTTGGAGATGGCTGCTGATCGCGGGCCCTATATCTGCCAGTCACAATCCATGAATGTTCACCTGCAGGATGTAAACTTCGGCAAACTGACCTCCATGCATTTTTATGCCTGGAGAAAAGGCCTTAAAACCGGCATGTATTATCTCAGAACCAAAGCGGCGGCAGATGCCATCAAGTTCACCCTGAAAAAAGAAGAGTTGCAGCCCACGGCGGAAGAAATCAAAGCACAGAACCAGTCTGACATGAGCTGCTCTCTGGATAATCCGGAGGATTGCATGGCCTGCGGTAGCTAGAGCGTGTTTAAAAGCCGAAGTAGGTATGCTTACCCCAATTTGGGCTATTAAAAACCAAAGCAAAACAGCTGGCCCAAACTGAAAGTAAACCCTTTGAGTAGCATCAATAAATCCAGCGGTGAGTAATTCGGCTTACAGCACGGTGTTCAGGGGGTACTTTTTTTGGGGGGCTGCTGCCGCTTAGACGTCAGCATCAGGCTGGCGCGGCTCACCCCATCGGCCTTTTGGGCCGCTGTGGTTTAAACAGACCCGCTTCATCCTTGCCCCGGCGGGCTATCGCCCGCGAGCATAGTCGAGACGCGCCGGCGCCGCTTCGCAAAGCTCCTTTTCGCAACCTTAGTGCGTAGCGGCTCGCAAAAAGAGCGACTGCCAAAAGTCCGACCGACGTCAGGAGGGCTGCCAAAAAAAATTTAAGCCGGATTATTGATGCTTAAATCCCCATTTAGCTGTAAGGCGATAAAAATGAAGAAATAGTAGCCTATTTCGAGTTTTTTCCAACGAAACAGATGAAAGAGAAGAAAGCACGCTTACCTAATTGGCGCCATTAAAAACCACCCCCTCATAAAAACCTAACTACACATAACTCGCACTCAACCAATAAATTCAGCGGCGAATAATTCGGGTTAAAATAGGTGCCAACAAAAAAACGCCACTTCCTTCAACGAAAATGACGTTTTGAATATTCTTCGGCGCTACACTGATGTTTTCATAACGCGTGAATGAAGCAAAGAGTTCGTCAAACCATCAACATACTGAGTACACCGCCCATCATTAACAGTTTACAAAACAGACTGAGGTTTTTAAAATGCTTTTTTGTATCTGCCCTCAGCAGATAGATCACCACCAATATCAATGGCAGGCTCAACCCCATAAAATAAATATTGAGGTGCACATTGTTGGTGCTGACCATCCAGCCCATCATCAATAGAATAAAAAGGGTGATAAACACCATCAGCAAACGCTTGGTATTGCGCATGCCCCAAAGGATGGGCACCGTCTTACAACCGTGCATTTTATCGCCCTCCACATCTTCCATATCCTTGATCAGCTCTCTGATGACCGTTAAGGCAAAAGCAAATACGGCATAAATGCCGGTAATAAGATAGGACTGCCCGAAATAGATGCTGACCTGCATCAATGAAAGGGCGGTCAGCATAGCGATGGTCAGATTACCGATCAGCGGCATTCTTTTCAGCTGATTGGAATAGTACCACAGGCAAAAGGCCGAAAAGGCAGCGATCAGGCCGGTTTTCCAGGAAAGGATCAGCGCAATTAAAATGCCCAGCCCGGTGATGATAAAATGGAAAAACATGGCTTTTCGCCGGCTGATATCCGAACCGATGGTTACCCGCTCCGGCCGGTTGATATAATCAATTTTCACATCATAGTAATCATTGATCACATAGCCACCAGCCGCGATGAATACAGTGGAAAGTACGATAAAAAACAGCGGAAGCCACTGCTGTAAATCTACTGACGCCGGAGAAATCCCTACCAGGGCTATGGCCACCAATATCTGGGTAAATGCCAGAATCAACAGATTATTAAAACGAATAAGCTTAAAAATTGCCCCCATAAACTTAAGGTTGAAAAGGTACC
This sequence comes from Persicobacter diffluens, assembly GCF_036244895.1. Lineage (NCBI taxonomy): Bacteria > Pseudomonadati > Bacteroidota > Cytophagia > Cytophagales > Persicobacteraceae > Persicobacter > Persicobacter diffluens. The sequence goes on along the minus strand of NZ_BQKE01000001.1, from coordinate 914,199 downwards.
TGCACCTTTATTTCTTCATTTTCAAAATACAATTCTAAGGAATAATTGGCCAGTTTACGGCCTTTTTGATCTGCAAAATTCCGGATTTCTTGGACTACTTCTTCCGGACGTGGCTTCACCATGACCTGTTGCCCCAGGCTCACTTCATAGCCTCCTGAAGAACGAATATGATTACGCTCCCATCCCGCTCCCACAGACGAATCCCCCTGCGCGCCGACAAATACCTGAATAAGTTCACTGTCTTCGGAGCCATAATCCACCAACACCAATGGCCCCTGCATTTGGCCAGATTTTATTTGATCCCGCAGGCTTTCGAATATTTCCCGAAAATCCGCGGCATTGGGGCTGCCCTCATAATACTTTCCCATCAAGGGATAATCCAGGGCACCACTTTCCTCTACATTCAGCGGCTCAAATCCACCCAAATACCAATAAGAGAACAAGCCGATAAAAGCCAAAATGCCCGCCATGGGCAGTACTTTATTCAAAAAAAACTTCAAAACGAAAAATTGATTACGGTCAGTAAAAGCATACTCAATTTGCACAATCTCCCCGATGGAAGGCAAATTTTAGTGGAAAAAACTGAAATAAAAAAAGGGAGCCAAGCTCCCTGATTTCTTTATTTGATATGGACGACGGTTACACCCGCTCCTCCACGCTCTACATGTTCATCTTTATAGGCCCTCACCTGACTCATAGTGTCCAGAATATTCCGTACCACATCCCGCAAAATGCCGTCCCCTTTTCCATGCACTATGCGCAATTCGTCAAAACCCAACATGGCGCCCTCATCCACAAAGTTCTGGACATCAAAGAAAATTTCCTCTCCGCGACGACCCCGGATATCCAGATTTGCTGTGTAATTAGACATTTTGGCATTGATGTCAATGCCCTTCATGCTCACACGACTGCTGCGCTCTTTTTCTTCTTTCTTCTGCACCCGGCGGGATACTTTCTCCACTCGGTTCATTTTCACGGTGGTTTTTAATCCACCTAAAGAAAGTTCCAGGTCTTTACCACGAACGCCCAATACTTCTCCGATAGTGCCGGAATCCTTCACCCGGACATAATTGCCCACCTTGATGGTGCCGCCTTCAACCACGAATTCCGGCTCTTTTACCTCTGCTGCCGGTGTTTTTCGCTGGCCAATTTTAATATTGCCCTTGTATTTTTCCAGCTGCTCGCGCACCTCCTTGGTTTTCTCTTTGGAGGCTTTCTTTTCCTTAATCTCCTTAATGGCAGCCTCTACCCGGCGATTGGCGCCCTCCATAATTCCTTTAGCCTCCCGTTTGGCGTCGTCAATCAGGTCACGGCGCTTATCATCCAGCCTGGCTTTCAAATCTTCATATTCTTCCATACGAAGCTTCAGGCGACGGTCGCGGTCTTCCGCCTTCTTCAGTTTTTCTTCCAGCTTGCGCTTATCACTTTCCAGCTGCCCCAGCATTCGGTCCAGCTTCACCTGATCCACCCCCACAAGGCCCTGAGCATCTTTCAATACCTCTTTGGGCAATCCGATTTTACGGGCAATCTCCAAAGCAAAAGAGCTTCCCGGCTTGCCGATTTCTAAATCATAAAGCGGTTCCAGTTTTTCCAGATCAAAACGCATGGCGCCATTCACCAGGCCTTTGGTTTTATCCGCGAAGCGCTTCAAATTGCCATAGTGTGTATTGATCACCCCATACATGCCCATTTCTGCAAACTGGCTCAGTAAAGATTCCGCTATTGCGCCCCCAAACTGAGGCTCAGTACCGGTACCGAATTCATCAATCAGAATCAGCGTCCGCTTGTTCCCATTATTCACAAAATGACGCATATTGGTCAGGTGAGAAGAATAGGTCGACAAGTCATTGTCAATCGACTGCTCATCTCCAATGTCCAGGAATACGTTCTGAAAAATCCCCATTTTGGAATGGCCATCCATGGGTACCAAAAGCCCGCACTGCATCATATACTGTACCAGCCCCACTGTTTTCACACAAACGGACTTTCCTCCGGCATTCGGTCCGGAAATCACCAAAATCCTTTGCTGCTGGCTCAGGCGAATATTTAAGGGGACCACAGGTTTACCCTGCTCCTGATGGGCCATCCATAATAATGGGTGACGGGAATTATACCATTCCACCAAGGTACGGTTATGCAATTCCGGCATATGGGCTTCCAGCTTTACAGCAAATTTGGCCTTGGCACGAATAAAATCCACCAAGCCCAAAAAGCGAAAAGCCTTTCTGAGGGAATCTAATTCCGGACGAAGGGCATCCGTCAGCACGGTCAGAATACGAACTATTTCTCTTCGCTCTTCATATTCCAGCTCCCGAATGCTATTATTCACTTCCAACACCTCCGCCGGCTCCAGATATACCGTTTGCCCGGTGGCGGATTCATCATGAACGAATCCCTTGATGGAACGCTTATAGGCAACACTCACCGGTATCACCATCCGGCCATCACGAATGGTGGGCGTTACATCGTCTTTGGTATAGCCTTTGGCTTTAGCCTCCCGAAGGATTCGGTCCAAAACCCGGCGAAGCTGTACCTGCTGCCCTTGTATCTTGGCGCGAATTTGTTGTAATTCCGCACTGGCATTATTGCGTAACTGACCCTTATCGTCAATTTTGGCTTCTATCTGATGGACTAATTGCTGATTGAAGAATACTGCCCCACTGATATCTGACAGCAGTGGGTATTCCTCTGCATTACTTTTCAGAAAGCGGACAATACCTTCAATGGTTTTTAGGGCCAACAGCAAATCGAAAAACTCTTCCTGCGTCAGGAAAGTGCCCTGCAGGCTGGCTTTGTCCAATCCGCTGGTCGCATCAATATAATTGGCATTGGGAAAACTTTCCCCTGAGGTTAAAATTCTTCTAAACTCCTCCGTCTGCTGGAGCCAGGTTTGTAACTGATCATAGTTTTTGGAAAAACGCATCTTCTCCACATAGGCCATGCCCAAAGGGCTTAGGCAGCTTTCTTTGATGATGCTTCTAATACGGTCAAAACCTAATTTCTCCTCAAAACTGCGGGGGTATAGCATTGATTTTCTCTCCTTTCGCTTCCTTAATCCTGAGGCTCATTTTCCTTCGCCTCTTTTAACTTATCTTTTTTCTTACTCGCCTTTTCCTTATCGTTTGCCACTCGTTCTTTCAAGCTCAGGCTGTCCACAATGGCGGAATAGAAGGTTTCCATGGTCTCTGGAAAGTGAAGATAATATTCTAAACTTTGGCGGTAATCAACCGAATCAATATCATGCTGCTGGTAAACTAGAGGTTCTAACTCACGATAAAGCACTTTTGCAGAATCTCTTCCCACCCGCACTTCTTTTACCTTGGCCTCCAAAATATAGAAGTCCATCATGAGTTGTATCATCTCATTTTCAGACAACAAGCCCTTGGGCTTATCTACTTTCACTTTTTCTTCTGAACAGCCCAAAAGACTACAGAATAGAACCGATAACAAAAAATATTTTTTCACAAGTGCAAATTAGGCGAATACTTTCTAATTTTGAAAATACAGCATTGGACAATATCCATATCATCTGAGGAATAAATGATATTTAGGCCAATGATTTTAAAAAAATACCAATGTTCGGATTCAGCGCCGACCTTCAAAAAATAGGATAAGGTGAAAGAAATTTTTCAAAAAATACGTAAGTACGAAATTCGAATCAGAAAGGCGGTAAAGAGCCACATGCAGGGAGACTACCATTCCATCTTTAAAGGAAGCGGATTGGAGTTTGACGATGTGCGTTCCTACCAATATGGGGATGACATCCGAAGCATCGACTGGCATGTGACCGCCAAGGGACATGGCACCTATGTCAAAACATTTAAGGAAGAAAAAGAGCAGACCGTTTTCTTTTTGGTGGATGTGAGTGCATCCCAGCAAATTGGTAAGCAAGGGAAGCAAAAAATAGACATCACCAACGAGATTACCAGTGTGCTGGCGCTCTCTGCAGTGAAAGAGGGCAGTTCGGTTGGGGCAATTTGTTTTTCTGATCAAAAGGAAAAGTATATAAAACCCGGAAAGGGAGAGTCTCAGGCTTATCAGTTGATCAGCAGTTTGTATAAACTGGCCCCAAAATCCAAAAAAACCAGTTTGGAGCGGGCCATGCAGTATTGTCTGAATTTGATCAAAAGGCGATCGGTAATTATTCTGATTTCAGATTTTATCGATGAGGGCTATGAAAAAAACCTGAAAGCCTTGGCCAAAAAGCATGACTTGGTGGTTTTGCATATCTTTGATCAACGGGAGACCAAACTCCCCAGATTAGGCATCATTCCGCTCTATGATAAAGAATCTCAGAAAACCATTTGGGTGAATACTTCCTCTCCTGCTTTCCGAAAAAAAATTCAGGATAAGTATGGGGACAGCCAAAACAAACTCAAGGATTTTTGCCAAAAATACGAGGCCAATTATCTGAGAGTAGACACGGAAGATGACTACGTCCCACAATTAATCAAACTTTTCAAAGTCAGAAATTTAAGTAAGAAAAATGGCTAATCGCTTTTGTATTTTTTTAGTGAGCTTTCTTCAGCTGGCTTTTTTGGGAAAAACCCAGGCACAGGAAATTGAGCTAGACGGATTTTTCCTGAGGGATTCAGTAATGATAGGGGAAGATTTAACGTATATCGTTACGGCCCATTATCCCATGGATCTGAACATCCTGTTTCCGGATTCCCTATACAACTTTCATCCTTTTGAGTATAACTCCAGAGAGGTTTACACTACCGTCACCACCGAAGGGATCAGTACAGATAGCATCGTCTATCACATCTCTACTTTTGAGACCGATAGCCTTCAGCAACTCTCCGTACCCATTTACTGGGTGCAGGAAAAAGACAGTGTTCCGGTATTTACACCCATGGCTGAGATCAACTTCAAGCCCAGCCTATTGACTATGCCGGACTCCATTGCGTTGGAAACAGCAGCCGATTACTACCCGGTTATTTATCCCTTCAATTACCCTTATTGGATGGCCGGGACCGGTATTTTGCTTTTCCTAGCCATCATCACTTTCGGATTATTTGGGGGTAAAATCAAGCGCCTGTTTAACATTCGCAAGCTGGAGCGTCAGCATCGACAATTCCTGGGCAATTTTGACCAGCATACATCCAAGAGAGAGGAGGAAGCGCTTTCTTCCTTATGGAAGCATTATATGGAAAAAGTGGACAATCGTCCCTATCCTAAATTGACCACCAAAGAAATTGGAAAAATTCTCCAGCAGCCGGAAGTTTTGGAAACCCTCCGTCTTATTGATATGAATATTTATAGCCAACAAGCTCAGCAGATTGACACCCAAAATTACGACCGACTAAGAGATCTGGCCATTAGCAAATACGAGGACAAGCTCAACCAATTAAAAAATGACTGAAGTAAATAACGCATTGGATCATGAATGGTGGAGTTTGCAATGGTTTACTCCATCCATATTAAATAATTTCACCTGGGAATTCAGCTGGGTATTATTTCTAATTTTTCTCATCCCCCTGCTTTTTATTCTAAAGTGGTTGCTGAACATTAAGCTGAAGCAAAGACTTCCTATTGCCCTCACCAAAAGGGAACTACAATGGAGTGCGATTACGCTTCTGCGGTTTATTCCACCTTTGTTTTTTGCGCTTGCCATGGCCCTTTTGTTAATCGCATTGGCAAGACCGCAGAAGACCAATGAAAGAGTGGAACAATGGACCGAAGGGATTGACATCACCATGGTCGTGGATATTTCCGGATCCATGCAAATCGAGGATTTCAAACCCAATCGATTAGTCGCTGCCAAAAAAGTGTGCTCTGACTTTGTTAAGGGCCGCTTTCAGGATCGCATCGGATTAGTCATTTTCTCCGGAGAGGCCTATTCATTGGCACCACTCACCACAGACTACAAATTACTGGAAGAGTATATTGAGGAAATTGATTTTAAAATGATTGCGAATGACGGAACGGCCATTGGTTCCGCCTTGGCCGTAGCTACCAACCGTATGCGGGATGGTGATGCTAAATCAAAAGTGATTATTTTACTATCTGATGGAGAAAATACCGCTGGTAATATTGACCCGATTACAGCAGCAAAATTAGCAGCAGCCTATGGAATCAAAATCTATACCATTGCCATTGGAAAAGAAGGTCGAGTGCCCTGGGGGAAAGATTTCTTTGGACGCCCGAGAATGGTGGACAATACCCTGGATGAAACCACCCTTCGTGAAATTGCAGATATTGGTTCCGGGCAATTTTACCGGGTATCCAACAATAAAGCGCTGGAAAATGTCTTTGATGAAATTGACCAGTTCGAGAAAGCAAAAATCATGGAGACCCGTTTCAAAGACACTCAGGACTTCTATGACGTATATTTGAAGTGGGGCATTATTTTTCTGCTTTGCTTTATCGGCCTGAAGTCTTCTTTTATGAACAATGTGCTGGAAGATTAAGCCGAATTATTCATCGCTAGATCTCGTGGTGTGTTTAGAAAACGCTCATTACCGATGCGCGGTGGTTAATTTTGCTGATTCTTAAATAGCCCGAAATTGGCTAAGCTTGCATTCACCTCCTTCCATTCATCTGCTTTGTTGAAAAAACCGAAATAGGCAAAATTCTTTCATTTTCCCGTCTAGCAGCTAAACGAGGATGGAGGCCGGAATAATCAGCTTTAGAGATTCTTCATAAACCCTTAAAGAAAAGGTCGTCCTGGAATACAGGGCGACCTTTTCTTTTGCTCAATGAGAAAATAATTTTAGGCATCCACCCAGGGCGTCAATACCACCCCAACCACATACTGATTCAGGCGTTCCTCCACAGAAACTTTAAACTGCCCTTTATATTCGGTTCTTAAATTTTCTAAACAGGCATCTAACTCCGCACTAAAAACTGATGGCTTAAAATTATCCGGTTTCAGAATCTCTAAGACCAAGTCAATATTATTTTCTTTGGCGTGTAAATGAACGGAAAAACCCAATTTATCGACTACTCTACGCTGCAACATTTGAAAGGATAGGCTCAAAAGTGGAAAAAAAACACAGGGTGAGATGTAATGATTTCTATCTATTGAATAAATAAAATTAATGTCTAATTGATTATTGAAGCGTAATCGCTGCAAATAAAAATACGATTTTAAAAACTGAACCTCTTCTTCAATAGATATTTTATCCAATTTTGCAACCCGATACTGATACCTGAAAAAATCGGATAATTTAACCAATGAATCGGTTAACCTACCATCCTCCAATAAGGACATAGAATATAGATTATTCAACGTATTGAGCAAAAACTCGTCACCAACCTGGCCGAGCATACTCCTTTCTATTTCCCATTTTACACTCATGTATTTTTCTTTTCTGTTCTAAAGTATAACCCAGAAAAATGAAAATTGCTCAGCCTTTTCGGATCAAATAAAAATTTGAATTATTACCTAAATATCAAAAGGATCAAACATGTAAGTTTCAACAGGAAATTAATCTCAAAATACTCCCCCAAACCCGCCCAACATTTTGATTTTCATCGTGTTAAACTTACAAAGCCTTACGGCATTTTTTCATGACCAAATTATTCCACCACCCTATAAACCGATATTATTTCTTCTCTATATGAAAAAACTTAAATGCATCATCGTAGATGACGAGCCTCTTGCGCGAAATATCATCCAGAAGTTCGTCGAGCAAAATGAAGCGCTAGAGCTCTGTGCAAACCTGGAGAATGCCATTGATGCACTCAACTACATCAACGAAAACCCGGTCGATCTAATATTTTTAGATATTCAAATGCCAGAGCTAAACGGAATTGATTTTATGAAAACCCTGGTGGACAAACCCATGATTATCATGACCACCTCGGATCCGAGCTATGCGCTTGAATGCTATGAATATTCTGTGGTGGACTATCTATTAAAGCCCATCACCCTACAGCGTTTCCTCAAAGGAGTCAACAAAGCTTTAACGACTTACAATAAGGCGCCTTTGGAAGAAGTGGAGACCAATAAAGAAGAAGGCCCTTCTTTAATTGTGAAAGAAAACGGCATTAACCACCGGCTTTTTTTCGACGAAATTTATTATGTAGAAGCATTTGGTAACTATTTAAAAATTCATCATCCGAACAAAGTTTACATTCAGACCGAAACCATGATTCGCATCATGGAACAACTGGACGAAAGATTCGTCAGAATTCACAAATCCTTCATTACCAATACCGATAAAATTCAGAAAATGACCAGCAATCGGGTACAGGTAAATGGGGTGGAATTGCCCATCGGGAACACCTACAAAAATGGGCTCCGAGATAAAATGTCAAAAGTTGTATTCCAATAAATAAAAAAGCCGCTTTCAATAAAGCGGCTTTTCTTTTAGCTCATTTTTTCATCAAAGTAATAGCGAAACCTTTACCTCCACTCCCTAAGCCGAATTACTCACTGCTAAATTCATCAAAGCAAACCAAGAAACTTATCTTCAACTTATTACCCGTATCTTTCTCTGCTTTTTAATAGCCCCAATTTCGGCAAGCTTGCTTTCGCCTCATTCATCTGCTTCGTTAGAAAAAACTCGAAACAGGAAACTGGCCTTTTATTTTCTCACCCTGCAGCTAAACGCGGATTGAAGCAGGCATTATTCGGACTAAATCTAGCGATGATTATTGAGGTCAACTACCACAAGCAATCAAATAGAACCTGATTTGAAACTGGACCTTTCCTATAGTATGTCCATTTTCAGTTTTATTAAAAAGCCCGATAAGAAGCGGCTTTATACTTCCCCACCTGAACAATGATGCTGTTCCCGCTAATCAATAGATATCATTTCTACAAGAAGCGTATTTTCTTTGAGAATTTTGGCTATTGAAAAACCTCCGAAAAACTTCTATTCATTGCTGATTTTAAGGGCCACCAGGCTTTTCCCCTGATTCTTTAGTGCCTTCACCTGTTTATATTCCCGAACCTGTATTTGGCTAATGTCTACCCAATGATCCAATAAATATTGCTGCACCTTATCCATAAAAAGCGATAATTTCCGGTCCTCTTTTCCATTACTTCCCTGAGATTCCAAATTCACCTGAAACTGCCGGTTAGCAATCAGCGCATCTACAAATTTATCCAAAACTAATTTATCCCTGATATCTAGTTCAGATTCATTTTTTTCTACTTCTACCTCCCCTTCCATATCCTCATAATTGGACTGTAATTCGGGATTATTATTTACCTCCAAAGGATGTTGAGCCTGCTGCAACTCCTTCAGATTTACAATAAAGACGGTATCGGAATTGACGTGATTTAAATCAATGGGAATATCTCCGAGTTTAATATAGCCAACGGGTTCACTGACAAATTCCATTTCTTCCCCGTTTGGCATAACCAAACCGTAGAAGAAGAGATTATCGTTCAATTTTTTTGCTCTGATCAGCACCTCTTCTGGCATCTCCTCCAGCATCATTTGCTGAGCTTTATTAAAATGAAAGTGAGTGGAATCATCATAGCAGGCTGAAGATGCCTGAACAGTGTAATGAAGAACAAACAAAAAGCTGGCAAGAAATATTATAGTAAGTTTCATAAGGATTAAAATCAGGAGTAAAAAAACATGGACTAGCGTCCTTTTCGTTGAAGCTTAATAATGCGTTTATCATGCTTCTCACTTTTTTTCATGAGCTCTCCCTGAAACTTCGCCAACTTCCTTTGAAACTTTCGGCGATCTCTAATCGCAGATTTTTGGCGCTTAACCGAAGTTTTTTTGGTTTTAACGATTTCTTTTTGGTGCTGCTTACCACCGGCAGAGGCTATTTCCGGAAGCGTCCATAAGGACAAAGCCAGAAATAATGAAAATAAAGTTCTCAAAATCATAGAGTTAGGTTTACCCGAATCTATCAATCTTTATTCCATCTCCTTTTTTATCTCGAAAACTAGTCTCAACAGAGACAATTCCTTACCAAAAGCTTACATCAACTTCGAAATGTATTATTTTGTCAAAAATATGAACAAAAAAAATCCCAAATCTGGAATTAGTTCCAAATTTGGGATTTCCCTATTGTATCTATGCTTACGCTCTACTCTTCTTTTCCACGTTTACCGTAAAAATTTAAGGAATGCGCATCAATCTTGATGTTATATAAGTCCTCAACGGTTTTTTTGATTTGCTGAATTCTTGGATCACAAAATTCCAAAATCTCCTCAGTGTCTGTAAGGATTATATGATCATGTTGCTTATTTCCATAGGAACTTTCATATAAGGCCAAATTCTTACCAAATTGATGGCGCGTCACCAAATCACATTCAATTAAAAGATCAAGGGTATTATAAACCGTCGCACGAGAGACACGATAGTTCTTGTTCTTCATGTTAATGTATAAAGACTCCACATCAACATGCTCATCACGAGAATATATTTCCTCCAAAATCGCAAAACGCTCTGGCGTTTTACGAAGGGAGTTATTTTCTAAATACTTGGTAAATATATTTTTTACCTCCTCAATACGAGCGGGTGAGTTTTTCATAGGATCGAATTTACGAAGAATCGACAAAAAAAAGCGTATATTTCTTTTCAGAACAAAAAATATTTGGGCATCCTTTCCCCAAATTAAATCAACATGAAAAGCATTATATCCAAATTCTTAATTCTACTAGTGAATATTTACAAATATGGGATCTCTCCATTATTCCCCCCTTCTTGTCGCTACACCCCTACTTGTTCTTCTTATATGATAGCGGCTATCCAGACCCACGGTCCTTTTAAAGGATTATGGCTGGGCCTGAAGCGCATATCAAGATGCCATCCCTGGGGAGGAAATGGACATGATCCTGTCCCCCCAAAGTTATAGTTTTTGCCAGCAGGCAATAGCAAACAGCAGCCAGGCCGCAATAAAACCCATCCCTCCAAAGGGGGTGATTGCTCCTAATTTAGAAATATTGGTCAAACACAATGCATATAGTGAACCGCTAAATACTAGCATACCAAAAATATTGGCATAAAAACTATAATGAGCCAGATTTCCTGAAATTTTAGGGTAGAGCAGCCCCAATATCATCATCAACATTACGTGATACATCTGATATTTCACAGCTGTTTCAAAAGTATCTACTCGACCATGAGTCTGAAGAATGGACTGAAGCCCATGTGCTCCAAATGCCCCGATCATCACGGTCAGGGCACCCAAAGCAGCTGCAGTGGTTAATATGAGTTTTTGCATACAAAAGATTACATATGGGTAAAGCCTTGTGCTTTTAATGGATAAACGTTGCCTTGTTTACTGACTAAATTCCTTCCCTTTTCCAAATCCTGAATATAACCAATGGTGTGGACATCCGGCAGATTTTTAATCTTTTCGTAGTCATCCTGCTTAATACAAAACAGCAATTCATAATCTTCTCCTCCATTCATTGCGGCAATAACAGGATCTAACTGAAATTCCACTGCATTCTCATAGGTAATCTGGTGGATGGGCAATTTATCCTCAAAAACATTCACCCCAACATTACTTTGCTTACTGATATGCATCAGCTCTGAAGCCAGTCCATCCGAAATATCCATCATAGCGGTGGGCACCACTCCTAATTTCCCTAACTCATGTATCACATCCATACGAGCCATAGGACGCAACTGTCTTCCCACCACATAATCATATTGCTCCAATTTCGGCTGCATATTAGGATTAGCCTTAAATTCCGCCTTTTCACGCATTAAGACCTGCAGTCCAATATAGGCTGCGCCCAAATCCCCTGTGGCGCAGATAATGTCCCCGGAAGAAGCACCGCTTCTTTTCACTACCGTATCTTTTTCTGCGGTACCGATAGCCGTAATGCTGATCATTAATCCACCGGGAGAGGAAGTGGTATCTCCCCCCACCAGGTCAACGCCAAAGGTATCACAAGCTTTTTGAATTCCGTCATAAATGGCATCTACTGCTTCCACTGAAAAACGATTACTCAAAGCCACATTCACGGTAATCTGCTTCGGAATCGCATTCATCGCCGCAATATCTGAAATATTCACCGACACCGACTTAAAACCCAGATGCTGCAAAGGCATATAGCTCAAATCGAAATGAATGCCTTCCACTAACATGTCGGTGGAAATTACCTGATAAAAATCCCCACAGTCAATGAGTGCTGCATCATCTCCAATTCCAAGTGCCGTTGAAGCCTGCTTGTGTGTTTTAAAATTTTCAGCAATCCGGTCAATAATCCCAAATTCCCCCAAAGCCCCAAGCTCTGTTCTTTTATTATTATCAGCTGTTGACATATCTCAAATATTAAAAACAATTTGGCTAAAACTACAATTTTTCATTCTTGGCCGCCAATTGATTATATTTGCAAAAATGCCTAAACTTTTGGATAGCGCCAAACGTTTGAGCGTTTAGCCTAAAACAGTAATAACCCACTGAAAGAGAAAAAAATGATTAATATAACAGAAAAAGCCATTTCACAACTACAGGTGCTAAGGCAAGAAGAAGGAAAAGATGAAAATCACCACCTGCGCGTTTCGGTAAAAGGAGGCGGATGTTCCGGCTTGATGTATGATTTGGGATTCGATGATAAGGTGGTAGAATCTGATCAGGTATTCGAGGACAAAGGGGTTAAAATCCTTGTCGATAAGAAAAGTCTCCTTTATTTATTGGGAACAACGCTGGATTTTTCCGATGGCCTGAACGGCAAAGGGTTTCAGTTCATTAATCCGAATGCGACAAGAACTTGTGGCTGTGGAGAAAGTTTCTCTGTTTAAGAGAAAAAGCAGAAAAATATTACGCCCGAAAAAAAGCTCGATTAATTTCGAGCTTTTTCCATTTATCAGACATTTATTTTTCAAAAAACGCCATAATCAAAATTTTAAAACAAATTGACGGGTAAATAAAAAATTAATCACCCGAAAAATTTTTACTGATCTTTTTTCAATTAAGAAATATAATCCACCACTTTTCTATCTGAAATTACCTTTTTTATAAATTCCAAGACTTCTAAATGGGCCGGGTGAGCTGCATATTCTTTTAATCCCGCTTCATCATTATGCAAAGTGGTCAGTACCAAATCATAAGCAGCTGGAGTTGAATTGAAATTTATGCCGACCTCTATCTTTTTCAATGCTTCAATTTCAGAAGGCAAAGCCTCTAATAAGTCCTTGATTTTCTGCGCATTTTCCTGCCTATTTTTCCCCTCTGCCTCCGCATGAAGCTTAAACATTACAATATGAGTAATCATAGATTTTTTTGTTAATTTGCGTAAAACTATTGTTAAATTTATTGTAAATTTCGGTTCAAAAAAAAGACATAAATCACCCTTAGCTCGCCTAAAATGCAATCGAAAACGTTTTCGAATATCATTGAAATCCTTAACTTTAGGCCTGCTGGTTGATCAGTTGTTACTAATCAAATTTATCGCAGATAAATCATTTTTTCCCCCTAACACACCAAACCAACTATTTAGTCTATGCCAACAATTGAAAAGACAAGCTTCAGTGATGAAGTTCTAGCTCAATTTGAAGAAAGAGGAATTTCTACGGAGGCGGTATTAAAGCAAATCCAAAATTTTCATGAAGGCTTTCCTTTCATGGAAATTCTGAAAGCAGCTACCATCAGTGATGGAATTTTAAAGCTTGATGAACAGGAGGTTCAGGAATTTGTCAATATCTTCGATGAAAAAATCAAGTCCACGGATGTTTACAAATTTATTCCGGCATCCGGTGCTGCCACCAGAATGTTTAAAAACCTTTTTGGTTACAAAGACAAATACCGCGATTATTCCCCTTCTGCGGCTGATTTAATAGAAGACAGTAATGTAGCTCCAGCTTATAATTTCTTTGACAATATCCAAAAATTCGCCTTCTATCAGGAGCTTAAGGAACAATTAAGCGTTGAGGGAATAGATTTGGATATTGCGGCAGAAAGGCATCATGTAGCGGTGATGGACAAAGTACTGGGCAAAGGAGGTATGAATTATGGCGTTCTACCAAAAGGCTTATTGAAATTTCATTCATACGCAGACCATGTAGCCACCCCGGTGGAAGAGCACCTGAAAGAAGGAGCGGCTTACGCGAAGCAGGAAAATGGCTTGGTGCAGCTGCACTTTACGGTATCTCCCCAACACCTTGAGGCCTTCAAAGCTCATGTGGCGGAGGTTAAGGGCAAATACGAGAAAACCTTTGGCGTGAAATATGAAATCAGTTATTCTATTCAAAAGCCGTCTACCGACACCTTAGCGGTGGATATTAATAATGAACCTTTCCAGGAAGAGGGGAAAATTCTTTTCCGCCCGGGAGGACATGGAGCGCTGATTGAGAACCTGAATGAAATTGACGCAGAAGTCATCTTCATCAAAAATATCGATAATGTGGTGAATGACCGTGTTGTGGCGGACACCATCACCTATAAAAAAGTTTTGGCAGGGGTAGCGATGAAGGCGCAGGAAAAGATTTTCCAATATTTAGAAATGCTGGAAAATCCGGAAAACCTAACAGCTAATGATATTGCCGAAATCACCCGATTCGTGGAAGACGAGCTTTGCACCATTTCTCATTTGAAAAATCCGGCTCGTGCTACCCGCGTAGAATGGTTGAAGACAAAATTGAATCGTCCTATTCGGGCTTGCGGAATGGTAAAAAATGAAGGGGAGCCGGGTGGCGGTCCTTTCTGGGCCATCAACAATGATGAAACCATTTCTTTACAAATTGTAGAGTCCTCTCAGATCAATTTACAAAGTCTGGAAAAATTAGAAATTGTAAATAATGCGACTCATTTCAACCCGGTGGATTTAGTCTGCCTGGTAAAAGATTATAAAGGGAATAAATTCAATTTAAAAGATTTTGTAGACCCAAAGACGGGCTTCATTACCTTGAAATCTCGTAATGGAAAAGACATCAAGGCGCAGGAACTTCCCGGCCTATGGAACGGTGCCATGTCTGATTGGAACACTATTTTTGTAGAAGTACCCATTAGTACTTTTAACCCGGTAAAAACGGTGAATGATTTATTGAGATCCAATCACCAGTAAGAAAAGAGAAAAGGGCTATCGGAGTTCCGGTAGCCCTTTTTAGTGCTGAACACTTTCAAAATCACGAAATTGAAAATTAACGTGATGCCGTATTATATTTTACAAATTGGATTGATTGGTTTTTAAAATATCCAATACCACTTTTTCTAAGCCGAATTATTCATGCCATAATCTATGTATAACTGCAAGGCGGGAAAAATGAAGGAATTGCTCCCCATGTCGAACTTCCCCAACAAAATAGGTAATTGAGGAAAAAGTAAACGCTCCCCAATCTGAGCAATGGACAAATCAGCAAAACCACTCGAATCAACCTCACATGCAACACCTAAGGACAAGCCCTCAAATCTATCGGTAAATAATTCGGCTGAATTCAAAAATGCTTCGAATACGGTGGATTCAAAAACGCCATTAATGAAACTGTTCCAATAAACTCTCCAGGCCCATAGACCGGGATGCCTTTATCAATAACAATCCTTCAGTAATGGGATGTGCCTCTAAGTAGTGTACCAAATCCGACTTCTTGAAGAAATGATGTCCGCCGGGAAATTCCCTTTTGGCAGCCGTCATAAACTCCCCGACAAAAAAGGATTCAAAACTATAATCTTCACATTGCTGACCAACCTCTCCATGTGCCTGATCTTTCTCTTCCCCAAGCTCATACATATCTCCAAGGATCACATATTTGGGTTCCCCGGACATCTGACTCAAGTTCTTTAAGGCCACCTCCATGGAACTTGGATTGGCATTATAGGCATCCAAAATAATGGTTAAATCCCCCTTCTGAATAATCTGGGAGCGATTATTCTCCGGTATGTAATTACGAATACCCTCATTTGCCTGCGCGGGAAGGACATTAAACCATTTCCCCACAGCCAAAGCTGCCGCAATATTCTCAAAATTGTAATCCCCAATCAGATGAGTCATCACTTCTTCCCCATTCTCGGAACGATATTCCACAAAAGGATTAGCCTCAATAAAATCCACCTGTACGCTGTCCCCTTTATTGGGATACATTATGGGCTCGGCAAATCGGCGGGCCATATTTTCAAATAGCGGATTATTGGAGTTGATAAAAGCCTTTCCGTCATTAGCCAAAAGGAACTGGTACAGCTCACTCTTCGCCCGTAAGATATTTTCAAAACCTCCAAACTCCCCAATATGCGCCCTGCCGATATTGGTAATCAATCCAAAATTGGGCTCCGCGATTTCACATAGCTCCCGAATGTCACCAAGCTTATTGGCTCCCATCTCTACTATGGCCAACTCAATAGATTCATCCCAAGCTAAAATCGTCAAAGGCACCCCAATATGGTTATTGAAATTCCCCACCGTAGCATAGGTTTTATATTTTTGAGAAAGCACCGCATTCACTAATTCCTTGGTAGTGGTTTTCCCATTGGAACCTGTTATCCCCAATACCGGAATCCCCAGTTGGCGACGATGATAGGTTGCTAATTGTTGCAAACACTTTAAGCCGTCCTCCACCAGAATAAATCGCTCATCTAAGGCAAATTCCGGCTCATCCACTACAGCATATCTGGCACCACTTTCCAAAGCCTGTAAGGCAAAGCGATTGGCATTGAAATTTGGCCCTTTAAGGGCAAAAAAGATATTATCCTTCAGAATTTTCCGGGTATCGGTATTCACCCCAGAACATTCTTTATATTTTCTATAAATTTCCTCTAAATTCATTTGATGCTGCTATTCTTTTTTTAGAATTACGTTAAGTTATAAAAAAAGCCTGTTTTTTAATGCCCAACTTTCTCCAATACCTTCCCTTTCTGCTGTTTTTTTCCACTTCGGTTTCCATTGGGCAGCCCAGCTATCAATTTGACTTTTCATTTCCCCTAAAAAGCAGTGTCCAAAAATCATTAGCCTGGGCGGGAGGACTAAATAGCCCACAAATTAATAATTTTGACTTAGACGGAGATGGTATTGACGATCTGATCCTATACGATCGGGACAATAATCAATTAAAGACCTTTATCTGGAGAGAGGATCATTATGAATTTTCGCCCGAAAGCGCCCTCCCCTTCCCCACCGACATTTCCGGCTGGCTACTCATTCGGGACTTTAACCAAGACGGAAGGCCGGACATTTTCACCAAGCAATTATTTGGAATTTCAGTTTATGAAAACACCAGCAGCGGTGGAAACCTTTCATTTGAATTAGTAGCGGATCCATTGATCTCGCTCAGCAGTGGTATTTTTCAGAATTTACAGTGCTCCTCTACCGACATTCCGGTGATTCAGGACATTGATGCCGATGGAGATTTAGATATATTGGTTTACAATTTTGCGGTAGGTGGATTTGTCCGTCAACATGAAAATTTTTCCATGGACAGAACAGGAGTCGCCGGGCTTGACTTCGAACTGGTCAGCAAAAACTGGGGGACTTTTGAAGAATGTGATTGTCAACATTACGCATTCAATGGGGAAGGATGCGGACAAGCACCCCTAAAAATAGAGCATGTGGGCGGAAAAAGTCTTACCCTCGTGGACCTCAATAATGACGGCCTATTGGATTTACTTGCAGGTCATGAGCAGTGCCCTGAACTATACTTTTTACCTAACACGGGAACACCGGAACAAGCCCTTTTCGAATCCTTCGAAGCTCCGTTCAAAGGCATCAATTTCCCTTTCTACCCCACCGCTTATCAGGTAAAACTTTATGGCAGTGAAAAACCCTCCATCATCGCCAGTAGTAATATTTTGGATGATGAAACGCTGGATATTGACTTTCAGAATACTGTCTGGCTATTAGAAACCTCCAATGGTGACTTGGAACTTACCTCCACCAATTTTCTTCAGGGGGAAATGCTGGATTTTGGAAGCCATGCCTCCGCCGTTGCGATGGATTGGGATCAGGATGGCCTAAAAGACCTTATAGTTGCTGCCCAGCATCCATCGCAGAACGCTAAAAGTGCCGCTCAACTATTCTGGCTAAAAAATACAGGCTCCAATACTGCCCCTCAATTTGAAATGCAAAGTAATCCGCCTATTGATCTTAGCATGCTTAACCGCACTTTCCCTCAATTGCAAGTCTTCGATTATGATGGAAATGGACAGGAGGACTTACTGATAAATGTGCATTCTGAGGACCAAAGGCGAAAAGAATTATACTGGGTAAAATCCGGTGGAAGTCTGTCCGATTTAAATCCCATCTCCATTGAATTCCCGACCAATCAGCACATCAGAGCTTCGGATAATTTCTATTTTTATAGAAAAGAGGGGAAGGTGAATTTGGTAATCGCCAGAACAGAGGGCCGCTTAGAACTTTGGGAAGTCAATCAAAATCAGGCGATATTGATCAATAAAAGCTTTTTGGGAATTGAAGACGATTTTACAAAAGCCAAACCTGATATCTGCATTTTCAATTATGAGGATGACTTCACTTTAATCAAAACGGATCTTAGCGGCAATATTTCCTGGATTCAGAATATTCATCAGGAACCCCAATTTTATCCCCATTTGTGGAGCACTAATGAAACCAGCACTGCTTTCCGGCTGGGAGAGGGCAATCATCTGAATCCGGTATTTTGGGAAACCCATGCAATGCCCTACTTACTCCTTGGGCAAAAATCCGGTGGCTTGCTTTGGCTAAAACCCGGAACCGAAAATCAACAAGCTTGGGAAGTAAACTGCTACCCTAACCCTGTGAATAAAGGAAGTGAAATTACAATATACAGTAATCAGAATGCGGAAGTACACCTTTACAATATGGCCGGGCAGGCGCTCATACCCGCATTTAAGATCTTTGCTTTTCAGGAAGAAAACTATCCCATCAAGCTGCAGGAAGGATTATATTTGCTTTCTTTTAAATCCGAGAGGGGGATTATCACCAAAAAAATTGTTGTAGATTAATGTCAGATTTTTTTCACATCCATTTTCACTGTTGGGAAAAAGCACCACAAGGATTTCAACCCATTCCTGATCTTCAAACTTTCGACGCCAATATCGCCGCTAAAAGCAATTTACTTTCCTGGGACAACTTTTCATCACTTCCTTTAAGCTCCCTTCTTTCGGATAATACGCCCCATTGTGTTTACTTTTCCGGCACAGGGAAATCGGGCAAAAGCCTGATGGATTTTATCAATTACCTTCGCCAGCATCCGCCAGAGGAAATCCGCCTGCTGGAAGCCAATCAATTTTTGGAAAAAATCATAAAAAAGATCCCCAAGCGAGAGGATTAACCCTTTTTCCCGGCTAATACTGTGAGGAACCATCATTTCCTTATAAATTTGTATTTACTCCGGTTTTGGAGCTTGCTTACTCATTGAAGAAAATACAAATGCTAGCGATAAATAACCTTACCTATTACATCGGCGGACGCCCCATTTATTTTGAAGCCTCTTTACATGTGAAGCCCAAAAATAAGATCGCGCTTATCGGTGCCAACGGAGCTGGTAAATCCACCCTGCTCCGCATCATCGCAGGAGAATACACTCCGGATGAGGGAGATGTCACCAAAAGTAAGGAAACCTCTATTGGTTATTTGAATCAGGATTTATTATCCTTTCAATCTGACGACAGCATTCTTCATATCGCCATGAGCGCTTTCTCCGAGGCTTTAAAAATTCAATCCGATATTGAAGCCTTGATCCAAAAAATGGAGACTGCCTATGAAGAGCGTATGGTGGAAGAGCTGGCCACTTTACAGGAAAGGTTTGAAACACTTGGTGGTTATAGCCTGAAATCAAAGGCGGAGGAGATTCTGGAAGGAATCGGTTTCAGAACGGAAGAATTGGAAAAACCCTTGAGCCAATTCTCCGGTGGATGGAGAATGCGCGTAATGCTGGCCAAATTACTTCTGGAAAAGCCCGCATTGCTAATGCTCGATGAGCCCACCAACCACCTGGATTTACCTTCTATTCAATGGGTGGAGAATTATCTGAAAAATTATGAAGGCGCAGTCATTGTAGTATCTCACGACCAACAGTTCCTGAATAACTGCACCAATATTACAGTGGAAGTCTCCGGCGGAAAACTCAATTTATATTCCGGGAATTATGACTTTTACAAAGAAGAGAAAGTAGCCAGACAGGAAGTTCAGCGAAATGCTTTCGAAAATCAGCAACAAAAAATAAAGGAAACCGAACGTTTCATTGAACGCTTCCGCTCCAAAGCCACCAAGGCCAGACAGGTACAATCCAGGGTAAAAGAATTGGAAAGGATGGACATGGTAGAGGAAGTACAAGAGTCCAAAGCCAAGGTGAATATTCGCTTCACCTTTTCTCAGGCATCGGGAAGGTTTGTGGCCACATTTGACAAAGTGGACAAACGTTACGATCAGCTGGAAATCCTAAAAAATGCCACTGGCGTAGTTGAAAAAGGTGATAAAATTGCACTTGTAGGTGCCAATGGTAAAGGTAAGTCTACCCTGCTGAGAATTATTATGGGGACAGAGCCTATACAAAGCGGGGAAGCAAAACTTGGCCATAATGCCATTCCCTCTTTCTTTGCTCAGCATCAATTGGAATCTTTAAGTCTGGAGAATGACCTGGTGGAGGAGCTAAAACAAACCGGCACCACCAGAACAGAAACGGAATTAAGGTCCATACTGGGTGCTTTTTTGTTCAATGGGGACGATGTTTTCAAAAAGATCAAAGTGCTTTCCGGTGGAGAAAAATCGAGAGTAGCCCTGGCAAAAGTCCTTATTTCTGAAGCCAACTTCCTATTACTCGATGAGCCGACCAACCACCTGGACATTCAATCGGTGAACGTATTGGCACAGGCACTTCAAAACTATGAAGGATCCCTGCTACTTGTTTCTCACGACCGGAACTTCATCGAACAAGTCGCAAATAAAATCTGGTATATAGAGGAAGGTCAAATAAAGGAATATCCGGGCAACCTTCAGGAATATAATGCCTGGATGGAAAACCGAAGATTAGCTGAGCAGTCCAGTGATAGTGAATCAAGCGCTGAGGATGAAAATGAGAAGCCTTCCAAAAAGCAGGAATACTCTCAATCTGAAAGAAAAAATATTCAGCGAGAATTAAGAAAGGCACAGAAGCAATTAGATCAGGTGGAAGGGAAGTTAATGGAAATGGAGGTAGACCGCGAAGAGCTGGAAGCTCAATTAGGAAAACCTGAAATTTATGCTGATAACGATAAGGTAAGGGAAATTTCCCAAAAACTCGATGAAATTAAAGCGAAAGAAAAACAGCTAAATGAGGATTGGGAACTCCATGCCACCGCTGTGGGAGATTTAGAGGAAAAACTACTGTAAATAAAAAGCCCTCAGGTGGTATCCACCCACTTCAGGGCTTTTTTAATGCCTAGCTGCTTCGGTGACCATTGGCAAAGGCCAATTTACTTACCGCCATACCCGGGAAGCCAAACTAAACAACCCACTACTCACTATTAGCGCATGGCGGTTTTTTTTATTGATTTTATGATAGTCCAAATTAGGGTGAGCTTTCTTTTATCCCGAATTATTCACCGCAATTTATTTATTTAGTGCAGGTGGTTTATTTTCAGGTTATTATAATTTATTTTCTTTGGTTTATAATAGCCCCAGTTTGGGCAAGCTTGCTTTCTCCTCATTCATCAGTTTCGTTGGAAAAAACTCAAAACAGGAAACTATTCCTTCATTTTTTCCACCTTACCGCTAAACGAGGATTTAATCATGAATAATCTGGGTTAATTCATCTGCTTCTCTGGAAAAAACGCGTACAGGGAAAAATTCTAGCTTTATTCCCGCCTTACAGATGAAGGACGATTTAAGCGTCAATAATTCTGCCTTAAAAATTAAATTATAATTTCCCGTCTATGATGATTATATTCAAAAAATTCTACTGTTGTATATGAATAAAAAATACTACCTGCAGGCTTTGCTGCTCATGTTGTTTTGTGCCCCTCTTCAATCATGGGCCAAAAAGACCAAAATGCTTTATCGAGATCATGTTTACGAAGATCGGATAAAAGGAGTAAAGATATTTCCTAAAACAAATGACCCCATCGGAATGATGATCGCTCCGGTAATCCCTATTGGGAGTGGCATTCAGCTGGTATTGGAGTTTGATGATATCAATGAAGATTATGAAGAGTACCGGGCAAAAATCATTCATTGCAATTATGACTGGAAACCCTCCAATTTGGTCAATATGGACTATTTGGATCAGTATAATGAATTTAATGTGACGGAATATGAGTTCTCTGAAAATACCCGGGTAGAATACGTAAAATATCAATTTCCTATTCCAAGACTTAAGGAAACCGGTAATTATTTGGTAGCTGTTTACCGCGATGCTGATCCGGAAGATTTAATTATCACTTCGCGTTTTGTAGTCTACAGAAATGTGGCCGCCATTAATTCAGAGGTCAGACGATCTGATTTAGTAATGAACAGAGACATCAACCAGCAGATTAATTTCGGCATTAATTATGGTTCCTATACCGTTTCAAATGCCTTCACTGATATTAAGGTGGTGCTACGCCAAAACCAAAGATGGGACAACGCTATTTTTAACCTGGAGCCCACCAATGTACGCAATGACCTAGGGCAGATTGAATATAATTTCTTTAATGGTGAAAATAATTTTATAGCAGGTAATGAATTTCGCTATACCGATTTAAGGTCAGTCTCCTATACGGGAAGGAATGTGGCCAGAATACGCCGTGAAACGGATATGAACTATGCCATGCTAAATGTTGATCAAAACAGAATGGGGCAACCTTATGTCAGCTTTGAGGATCAAAATGGACAATTCTTTCTTGAAAACGTGGGATTGGAACAAGGTTTAAGCGGTGCCGATTACGTTCAGGCCACCTTCAGACTAGAAGCAGAAAATATTGCCAGCGGAGACATTTACCTCATTGGAGCTTTTAGCAATTGGGAATTGCAGCCCAAACTAAAAATGAAAAAGAACCCAAACTCCGGATTATATGAATGTACTACCCTTTTAAAGCAGGGATTCTACAATTATCAATACGTAATTTTGGGAGGAGGACTTCAGTGGTGGGAGCTAGAGGGTAGCTTCTGGGATACTGAAAACGATTATGATATCATCGTTTATTATAGAGGCCCTACAGATCGTGCCGATCAGGTGATAGGGTATAAGACCTTCAATTCATTACAACAATAAATAACATTCGTTTTCCGCTGGTGTCCTGTGAGGTTCCAGCGGAAGACGCGTTATTCATTTTTTACCACTCGTAGCGAGTCGTTCTGTTAGTCAGATCAGTGTTGGCTACATCCAACATTCCAAGACCTTTATGGGTAAAAGCACCCAAGCCGCTATGGAATACAAATTCCTGAACTTCTTTCGCTGCATAAAGAGTAAAGGGGAAGGTATAACCTCGCACTTCATACTTCACATCCTGATCGTAAACAGGATAGATTCTCGCGAATTTCTTCTGACTCTCTTTAATTTTTCTCAGATATTCGGCATCAGGAACAACCTGGAATTTAGTAAACTCAGCAAGTTGCTCGGTGGAGTAATGACCATAATCTGCTAAACGCCCCATAGTAGACTCATAGAGCATGTCGGAGAAGTCTTCCGTTTCCGGAGAAATAAATCTTTTTCCCTGAGAATCATTAAACCCAGGCACAATCAACACCAAAGGAGAGATACAAATAAACTTTGTTTCTTCCGTAAGCGCTGGGGTTTCTTCTTTTTCTACTCCCTCAGGGATTAAAATTAGATTACCCACTTCAACCGTAGGAAATTTAAACAACTCCGTCAGGAAGTAATTAATAAATTCCTGATCTGTAGAAGAAAACACCAATGTTACACGACTGGAAAAGAAGTGTAGCCCATTTCGGCTAATTTTGGTTTGACCCTTTAGTCCGGAAAAATTATAGTGATTGAAGCCACGGTATTTTTCATTCCCGCCTCTAACTACAATTCCCTTAACCAATTGCGCTAATAAAAACTGATGATGAAAAGGAACATTTGCTCCTTTATTTTTCAAAATAAATACAATACGAATTCTCAAGCCTTCTGAATTTTTCAGTTGAAAAAAATTGTAAAAAACTTTACAAGCATGGAACGATGCTCACATCGCTGGACACTGCTGTAACTACGGGCTTTTACTAAGGTTTAAACTAACCGTGAAATATTCGACTAATTTAAAATAATTCCTTTAAAAAATAACATCAATTAGATTTTTATTAGGAAATAATAACCCAGCAAACACACCCTGAAACTACAAATGAGAGGAAAGAATAATGCCTATCCTTTCCTCAAATTTCAACTTCAGGAGCTCAATACAAGCTCCTTTTAAGTTCTATTAAACGTTAAAACGGAAATGCATAATATCTCCGTCCTTTACGATATATTCTTTACCCTCTATTGAAATTTTACCATTTTCACGGCAACCCGCTTCGGTTTTAAATTCCTGATAATCGCCCAATTTAATGACTTCAGCCTTGATAAAGCCACGCTCAAAATCAGTGTGGATGACCCCAGCTGCCTGTGGCGCTTTCCATCCTCTTTCAATCGTCCAGGCACGAACTTCCTGAACCCCAGCGGTGAAGTAAGTAATCAGGTTCAGGATCTCATAAGCAGCGCGAATCAATCTGCTCAAGCCAGACTCCTGTAAGCCATACTCCTCCAGGAACATATCACGCTCCTCTTTATCCTCAATCTCTGCTATCTGAGATTCAATAGCCGCAGATACGGTAATGACCAAAGCGTTTTCGTCTTTCACGCCTTCACGCAAAGCATCTACGAATTCGTTTCCAGTGTGAATACTTTCTTCATCCACATTGGCCACATAAATCACCGGCTTAATGGTCAGCAAATTCAAATGACCAATAATTTCAAGATCTTCCTCTGAAGCTTCAACTGAACGGGCATTATTGCCGTTCTCCAATGCTTCAGTATACATTTTTAAAACCGCTACCTCACGCTTTGCGTCTGCATCACCTGATTTAGCAATTTTCTCTACCCGCTGAAGACGTTTTTCAATAGACTCCAGGTCTTTCAACTGAAGCTCAGCATCAATCACCCCTTTATCCGCCATTGGATCAACGCGACCATCCACGTGTACAATGTTTTCATCATCAAAACATCTTACCACGTGCGCAATAGCATCTACTTCACGGATATTGGCTAAAAACTTATTCCCTAAACCTTCCCCACGGCTGGCTCCTTTCACCAAGCCCGCAATATCCACGAATTCCATAGAAGTAGGAATTACCCTTTGAGGATTAACCAGGGCCTCCAATTCACCAAGGCGAGGATCCGGGACAGAAATCACCCCTACATTTGGTTCAATAGTACAAAAAGGAAAGTTGGCCGCTTCAGCCTTATTATTAGCCAAAGCATTAAAAAGCGTCGATTTCCCCACATTGGGTAAACCTACAATACCACATTGAAGTGCCATATGCGATTTATAATATAATTATTCTAATTCCGATTAAAAATATAGTACTGTTTGTAGCTTTCACGAAGCTCTACAAAAGTAACGCGCAAAATTGTATAGGCAGGTATAGCGAAAACCATGCCCACAATGCCTAATAAGTTTGCGCCTGCAAAGATAATAATAAATATTTCAAGAGGATGCGCTTTTATACTTTTTGAAAAAATAACCGGCTGCAAGACTAAATTGTCTATTAATTGTACCAAGCCAAAGACCGATGCGATCTTAATAATCATGATTAAATAATCGTGATAAGTAAAAAGATCTACACTGGTAGAAATTCCCACAATAATCCCAAAAATCGCCCCTAAGAGTGGCCCAAGGTAGGGAACAAGGTTGGCAATTGCGGCAAAAAGCGCAATTGTGGCCGCATACCTAATATTGACAATCGTAAGGCCAACTGCGGCCAAACCAAAAATGGAGAACATTTGCAATTGCAACCCTAATAAATAATTAGTCAACAGCTTTTCTGCTTTTTGGAAAGTAGAAACAAAAAGCTCAAAATATTTATTGGGAACGAAGGAAATCGCCTTTCTTCGGAGGTAACCGTTTTCCAGTAAAAAGAAAAAGCTGATAAAAAATACGGCCAGTACGCCAACCAATAAGTTTCCGGTCAAAGAAATGACATTATTCACCAAGGTGGAAAACTCGATGCTGCTAAAAAGTTCCTCTATACTATTGCCAATAGCACTTTCCAAAAAGCCAACAGGCTTACGGCTAAGTCCATTCTCTATTAAAAAGTCTTCCACATAAGCAATAGGCTCCAAGACTTTGTCAATGAGATCATCCACATTCAGTTTGCTTAAAACGTCAATCTGCTCAGAGATGAGGGGCACAAACAGCAATATAAAGAGCGTAATGACGGCACTAAAAATGAGATAAGACAATAAAACAGAGGTGACCCGCGACAGTCTCCAGCCGGAAGCTCTGCGTTGGGAAAAATAATTCGTTAGCGGACTAAGGAAGGTGGAGACAATCAGTGCTATGGTCACATAAACGAAAATATCCGAGAAGAGCCAGGCAAGCCCAATGAATATGAGAAAACCAAGAATTACATAAAGGGTCAGATTGTGCCGCATTTCATTCAGTGCTATTATTCGCTAACTTTTAAATCAAAAAACCCGACAATTGATAAAAATTGACGGGTTTATTTTTTTCAGATCTATAAAGACCTACTTCTTATTCTTCGGAATTAGACATTCCACTTAACTTCTTCATCATACGAATTGTCCGAAACCTCATCATTTTCATCAAATTGAGAAAAATCAAAATCAGGCATCAACTCTTCCTTCACAAAACCTACTGTGTCTTGCAGGGCATTAATGAATTTGTTAAAATCTTCTTTGTACAGGAAAATTTTATGTTTTTCATAAAACTGATCACCATCGTCTTTAAAACGACGCTTGCTCTCTGTAACTGTTAAGTAATAATCATTAGAGCGCGTTGCTTTAACGTCGAAAAAATAGGTTCTTTTTCCAGCACGTACCCTACGCGAGTATATCTCACCCTTATGATCCTTGTGCTCTTCCACAATCCAATTATTTAAGTGTCCAACAATTCGTTAAAAAAAATGTAAAAATCACACATATGATAGGACTAATATAAAGCTCCTCCTTGTTAAGTTGCAAGTCTAAGCCCATAAAATTTAATATTTTGTATAATAATTTCAAAAATAAAGTGACGCACCGAAGCAGATTTCCGTTATAATTGTAAGTATTTTTTTTAATTAATATGAAAATCGATCTCTCCTCCATCAATCAATTTGGGTCACTGGAATTATTAGCCAAGCAACTGGTAGAAGGCTTTATTACAGGTTTACATAAATCTCCCTATCATGGTTTCTCTGTAGAATTTGCGGAACACAGGCTCTACAATGCCGGAGAATCCACCCGGAATATTGACTGGAAAGTATATGCAAAAACGGATCGGTTGTATTCCAAACGATTCGAAGAAGAGACCAACTTGCGATGCATGCTTGTAGTAGACAACTCTCCTTCCATGCATTATCCACGTCCACAAAGAGATAAAATCAAATTCTCTCTGCTTCTGGCCGCTAGCCTGGCTCACCTGCTTCAAAAGCAAAGAGATGCGGTGGGCTTAACCACTTTCTCTGAAGATCTGGAGATTCAGACGCCTGTAAAATCTTCCGGCACCCACTTGCATAAGCTGCTTTTACAAATTGAGCAAATTATGGAGGAGCCGTCTGAAAATAAAAGCACGGATGTTCCGCATGTGTTACATCAAATTGCGACTAAGCTTCACAAACGTTCCCTGGTCATTATCTTCAGCGATATGTTTGACCGCAGGGAAAATCAGAATCAGCTATTTCAGGCACTGCAACACCTCAAACATCAACGACACGAAGTTTTACTTTTCCATATTACGGATCATA
Source organism: Persicobacter diffluens (assembly GCF_036244895.1). NCBI lineage: Bacteria > Pseudomonadati > Bacteroidota > Cytophagia > Cytophagales > Persicobacteraceae > Persicobacter > Persicobacter diffluens. The sequence continues at coordinate 886,502 of NZ_BQKE01000001.1, read as the reverse complement.
AAACAGAAATGGATTTTGAATTCGAGGATCGCCCTTATGAATTTATTGATGTGGAGAGTGATCAGGTGATCAAGGCACACCCAAGCCAAATTCGGGAATATTATCAGAAAGCCACCAAATCCTATTTTGAAAAACTAAAAATGAGGTGTGGCCTGGCAAAAATTGATTTTGTGGAAGTTGATATTAATGGAGATTATGAACAGGTATTGCTCTCCTATTTATTAAAAAGACAAAAAATGGTATAAAACAAAAAAAGCGGGGATCTACCCGCTTTTTTTTATTCGGCATGAAGCCAAGCTTTTTTAGCTAACAATTCCTCTTCGGTTTCAGGCTGATCAGGATCATCTACACAACAATCCACCGGACAAACCGCAGCACATTGTGGCTCTTCATGAAATCCAATACACTCGGTACATTTGGTGCTCACAATATAGTAGAATTCATCCGACAACGGCTCCTGTTCTGCTGAAGCTTCCATCGAGGAACCATCTTCCAGCTCGATTTGACGAAGATTCGTCCCATCGCTGTAGTTCCATTCAATACCTCCCTCATAAATGGCGGTATTTGGGCATTCAGGTTCGCATGCACCACAATTGATGCATTCGTCCGTAATCATAATTGCCATAATATCACGTCTTTATTTAATTACACTATTCGTAATGGAAAGCCAAAATTAGTATTTTTTTTACAATCAGCATCGGCTTTACTGATTTTAATCATTTTAAATAAGCAGATTTTGTTAAATTCTAATATTACGACCCAGAGACAATAAATTTGCGACAGTCAATCTGCTAACAGAAATGTGTATTATATTTGTTCGAAAAACATGAAATAAATGACAGTCAGCGAACGAATAAAAGGATTAGCGGCTTTGGGGCAATACCTCAGAGGGCTCTCAAATGCAGAAAAAGAAGGTTTATTTTTCAGTGCAGAGTCAAAAAACAATTGGTTCACCCCTTCCAATGTTGAAGAAGCCTTTAATGGTATTTTACTTTTTTTAGAAGCATCAAAATTACAGGAGCTTTGCCAACAGCACCAGGGGCTTTCCAATAATTTCAGCGATAAAAAAATCGGATTGGTATTAGCCGGCAACATTCCCATGGTAGGTTTCCATGATTTGCTTTGCGTACTTTTATCCGGACACCGGGCCCTGATTAAACTCAGCGGCCAGGATGAAGTGTTGATGAAATTCATCATCAATAGCCTGAAAGAGATTTGCCCACCTCTATATGAACAAATTACCATTGCGGAAAGGTTGAATGATGCCGATGCTTTTATTGCCACTGGAAGTGATAATACGGCTCGTTATTTCCACCATTATTTCAGCAAGAAGCCCAATATCATTCGAAAAAACAGGACTTCACTGGCCATTCTTACGGGAAATGAATCCGAAGAAGATTTTAAGGGCTTGGGGAAAGACATTTTCACCTTTTTCGGTTTAGGTTGTCGAAATATCTCCAAAGTGCTGGTACCGGAAGGGTATAACTTCACCCCTTTTTTAGATGCCCTTCAATCTTATAAAGCGGTAGGAGATCATCATAAGTATGCCAATAATTATGATTACAATAAATCCATTTTGCTAGTCAACCGAGTGCCTCACCTGGATTCCGGCTTTCTGCTGCTTCAACAATCAGAGGCTATGGTTTCCCCTATTAGTGTTTTGTTTTACGAAACCTATAAAACGGAGGAAGACATTAAGCAATACCTTTCCCAGCATCAGGAAAAGATTCAATGCGTGGTAGGTAATGCTACTCCATACATTCCTTTTGGGAAAGCGCAGGCCCCCGAAATCGATGATTTCGCAGACAATGTCGATACCCTGGCATTTCTGCAGGATTTATAATTGATCACTATAAAAAAAGGTCGGGCAAATGCCCGACCTTTTTTTTATTAATTTGATGATATCCTCCCTTTAAAGACCTCTACCCAACCACTGAACTTCCCGTGTTCTTTGGCATCTAAAGAGTAGAAATAAGTACCGTCCGGCAAGCCATTTGCTCTCCAGGCATTCTCTTTTCTGTAATCGTCATTCTTATAAACAATGCCACCCCACTGATTGGTAATCACCATTTTCCAACCACCTTCTTCATCTCCTTCCGGCATGTTTCGAACATAAAAGGTTTCATTAACGCCATCTCCGTTAGGGGTAAAGACATTCGGAATCCAAACACTTGGGTCAGCCTCCAGGTAAATTTCTTCACTGATCACTAAGCAGCCTTCACCTTTGCGATCTCTGAATTCGATTTGGTAACTACCCGCTGGTAACTGCTCCCATTGCTCTTCATAAACGTCTCCGATAATTCTTTGATCGTCTATGGCTATCCAATCTTGTTCTGGTAGTATTTGTCCTGGTTTTTCTGGCGCAATTTGATGAATTCTCACTTCATAGCCACCCAAACCAGATCGGAAGAAATCCTTCACACCAATAATACCTGAACCACGGTCTTCAAAAGATAACCTAATTACTTCGATACCTTCGATCGCCATTTCACTGCCCGGACCAATAATGGTGTAAACATCAGACCTGGATTCTACCGTACAGCCGGCTACGAATTGGAAACCTTTCACAAAGTAATCTCCAGGAACTATATTTTGATCAAAAGTGAAAGTATTGAAGTCGGTAAAATCCTCTGTGATTTCCTCCACCAATGACTCTGATGAACCTACTTTTTTGAATAACTGAAGCGTAGTTTCCACCTCTGCCGTTCCAAAAATATTGGTTACCTCCACCATTGCTGATTCATCAATACAGCCTTGATCGGTAGTATTTACATCAAAGGTTACGGATAAAACCCCACCTGTGATAGAAACAAGCAATTCATTAGGACAGCCTGCATCAGGAGAACCAGCCTTTAATACCACTTGATACTCCCCATTGGTCAAGCCCTCATAAGTCATTTTCTTATCAAACATCTGCTCAAATGCTCCCCCATTTAGGGAAATATAATATGGAGCTGGGGCAGAAGTTTGTGCTTCATCTACTCTGATGGTAAAGGCTCCATCCTTTCCATTTCCTTCGCAAGAAGGAGGGGTAATGATAGGGTCTCTGTAGTATACCAAATCAGGAGAGGTAACCTCTATTTCCCTGATGACAGAACATCCTTTAGCATCGATTACTTCAAAGACATATTCCCCTCTTGACAAGCCCGGTATAATACCATCCTCAGGTAGTGAGTAATCCTGTCCATTAAACTTATAAGCATATGGTTGCTCACCGCCCGAAATGCGAAGGTGAATTTCACCATCATTATTATTACATGAAGATGGTTCAATGGACCATTGAACATCAATATCCGAATTACCATCCAAGAATACTTTACCCGACTTCTGACAGTTATTATCAGCGGAAGTCACAATATAAGTATACTCACCCGCAAGTAAATTCTGGAATAAACCATTATCCTGCTCAATCGTCTCCTCGGCCGTAATCAATTGATAAGTGAAATTAGCCGCTTGATTAGGCGTCAGCACGATCATTCCGGTTTCAGGCTTGTCGCAGGTTGGATTGGTAGCATTTACTTCAATTTCCAGTGTACTACAGTCCACCACAGATCCACAATCATCACCAACAACCACTCTCAACATTTCTGTAGAACAGTCTTCATCCGTTACCTGAACATAGTATTCATCTGCTGCTAAATTCTCAAATAAGCCTGTAGAACTAGTCGCAATGGAATTTTGTGCATTATCAAATAGCTCAAAAGATTCTGTTCCGGTCGTAGGCGTCACAATGGTTCTGATCGTTCCGTCAGCCGTGTCGCAAGAAGCATCGTTCACATCGAAAGAAGTATTCAGGCCAAGGGCCGTAGAAACGTTTGCGGTCTTCTCCTGGATACAATCCGCATCTCCCCCATCGATTCCAATCAAAACCTGATAGGTTCCGGCCGATATCCCCAATCCATTAATGGTAGTAACCTCAATAAATGGAGTAGTGAAAGTTCCACGATCACCATCAATTTCATAGAAGAATACGGTTCCATTTGGTGCTCCCGTAACCTGAACAACGATGGCGCCATCTGCAGATCCATTACATTTCTCTGCATTGGTAGAAACGGCGGTAATCAAATCTCTGGAACACTCAAAACAATGATCCGGATTTTCGATCTCCACAAATAATGGATCGGATTGACATCCATTACCATCCTGAACCACTACCTGATAAGTTCCAGCAGTTAATCCTGTTCTTGTTGCACTATTTACCGAAGCATCATCAGCCCAGATATAAGTGTAATTGGTATCACTTCCATTGGAAGCCACCACGGTGATTTGACCGTCCGCAGCCTCACAATCGGACTCATCCACTTTGGAATCTAAGGTAACCTCCGGATAATTGGTTGCCGGAAGAATTTCAATTTCCAGGACATCACTTATACAGCCTCTTCCATCCTCAACGCTAACGGCATAAATTCCCGGAGTCAATGCGGTTCTTACATTGGTGTTCAGACTCGCATCATCTGACCAAATATAAGTGTAAGATCCGTCGCCATCTTCAGCAGCCACTTCAATGGCACCATCTTCGGCATTACAGAATTGCTCATCCTGCTTGCTCACCAAAACAACCGATGGTCCATCACTTGCCGGCAAAATCTCAATATCCAGAGGATCACTCATACAGGTAGCATCATCTGTTACTGTTACCGTATAAATTCCCGGGGATAATCCCGTTCTTTCTCCAATGGTAATATCTGTGTCATCTGCCCAGGCAAATGTATAATTTCCGTTTCCACCCTGACCGATAACGGTGATCGTTCCATCATTACCATTACAGGTGGATTCATCTGTTTTATTATCCAACACTACCGTTGGGACATCTCCCGCTCGGTTCACCGTAACTACCACTGCATCACTCACACAACCTGAATCATCCTGAACGCTAACGGTATAATCACCAGGAACAAGATTTAATCTCTCTCCAACCGTAATGCTCGCATCATCTGCCCAAATAAAGGTGTATCCGGTTGTGCTGCCGCCTTGGCCGGAAACGCGAATCTCGCCATCATTGGCATTACAGGATTGCTCATCAATTACCTCATCAATGGAAACTGTCGGAACATCTCCCGCTCTATTGATGGTCACGGTAATGGTGGTACTTTCACAACCTGCATCATCCTGAACGCTTACGGTATAGTCGCCAGGAGCCAATCCTGTTCTATTGCCGTCCGTAATAGAGGCATCATCTGACCAGTTGAAAACATATCCGTTACCTGTTCCTCCCTGACCGGAAACCGTAATGGTTCCATCGTTCAGGTTACAGCTGGTTTCGTCTGTCGCATCGTCCAATACAATTACAGGAGTACTGGTGGATGGAAGAATTTCAACAACAATCGCCTCACTTTCGCAACCTGCCTCATCAATAAGGCTAATGGTATATTCTCCCACAGCCAAACCAGTTCTTCTTGCTTCCGTTGCCGAAGCGTCATCGGACCACTTATAGGTATAATTCACTCCGGTACCACCCTGGCCTGCAACCTCAATCGTTCCATCTCCTAGATTACAACCTGTCTCATCGATTTTTTCAACCAAACTGATCATTGGCGTATCTGAAGATGGTAAAATCTCTATCGAAATTGGGGTACTGGTACAACCTGCCGCGTCTACTGCCTGAACTTCATAAACTCCAGGTGCAAGATTACTTCTGATAGCCGCTGTTTCAGTGGCATCATCTGACCAAATGTAAGTATATGGTGATGTTCCATCCTGACCTTCAACGGTGATCGTTCCGTTATTCGCTCCACAAGTTGTTTCATCGGTTTTAGTATCCAATACGATGGTTGGGGCATCACCCGATGGGTTCACCGTTACTATCACTGCATCACTAATACAACCTGAAGCATCCTGAACACTTACGGTGTAATCACCAGGAGCTAAATTTAGTCTTTCTCCAACCGTGATGCTTGCATCATCTGCCCAAATAAAGGTGTATCCGGTTGTGCTGCCGCCCTGGCCGGAAACGCGAATCTCGCCATCATTGGCATTACAAGATTGCTCATCGATTACCTCATCAATGGAAACTGTCGGAACATTTGACGCTCTATTAATGGTCACGGTAATGGTGTTACTTTCACAACCTGCATCATCCTGAACGCTTACGGTATAGTCGCCAGGAGCCAATCCTGTTCTATTACCATCGGTGATAGAGGCATCATCTGACCAGTTGAAAACATATCCGTTACCTGTTCCGCCCTGACCGGAAACCGTAATGGTTCCATCGTTCAGGTTACAGCTGGTTTCGTCCGTTGAGTCATCCAATACAATTTCAGGGGTATTGGTGGATGGAAGAATTTCCACTACAATCGCTTCACTTTCACAACCTGCTTCATCAATAAGGCTAATGGTATATTCTCCCACAGCCAAACCAGTTCTTCTTGCTTCCGTTGCCGAAGCGTCATCGGACCACTTATAGGTATAATTCACTCCGGTACCACCCTGGCCAGCAACCTCAATCGTTCCATCTCCTAGATTACAACCTGTCTCATCGATTTTTTCAACCAAACTGATCATTGGCGTATCTGAAGATGGTAAAATCTCTATTGAAATCGGTGTACTGGTACAACCTGCCGCGTCCACTGCCTGAACTTCATAAATTCCCGGAGCAAGATTAGTTCTGATGGCCGCTGTTTCAGTGGCATCATCTGACCAGATATAAGTATATGGTGCTGTTCCATCCTGACCTGCAACGGTGATCGTTCCGTTATTAGCTCCACAAGTTGTTTCATCGGTTTTAGTATCCAATACAATGGTTGGGGCATCACCCGATGGGTTCACCGTTACTAACACTGCATCACTAATACAACCTGAAGCATCCTGAACACTCACGGTATAATCACCAGGAGCAAGATTTAATCTTTCTCCAACCGTAATGCTCGCATCATCTTCCCAAATAAAGGTGTATCCGGTTGTGCTGCCGCCTTGGCCGGAAACGCGAATCTCACCATCATTGGCATTACAAGATTGCTCATCGATTACCTCATCAATGGAAACTGTCGGTACATCTGACGCTCTATTGATGGTCACGGTAATGGTGGTACTTTCACAACCTGCATCATCCTGAACGCTTACGGTATAGTCGCCAGGAGCCAATCCTGTTCTATTACCATCCGTAATAGAGGCATCATCTGACCAGTTGAAAACATATCCGTTACCTGTTCCGCCCTGACCAGAAACCGTAATGGTTCCATCGTTCAGGTTACAGCTGGTTTCGTCCGTTGAGTCATCCAATACAATTACAGGAGTATTGGTGGATGGAAGAATTTCCACTACAATCGCCTCGCTTTCACAACCTGCCTCATCAATAACGCTAATGGTATATTCTCCCACAGCCAAACCAGTTCTTCTTGCTTCCGTTGCCGAAGCGTCATCTGACCACTTATAGGTATAATTCACTCCGGTACCACCCTGGCCTGCTACCTCAATCGTTCCATCTCCTAGATTACAACCTGTCTCATCGATTTTTTCAACCAAACTGATCATTGGAGTATCTGAAGAAGGTAAAATCTCTATCGAAATCGGGGTACTTGTACAACCTGCCGCGTCCACTGCCTGAACTTCATAAACTCCAGGTGCAAGATTACTTCTGATTGCCGCTGTTTCAGCGGCATCATCTGACCAAATGTAAGTATATGGTGATGTTCCACCCTGACCTTCAACGGTGATCGTTCCATCATTCCCATTACACTCTTTTTCGTCTTCCTTATTGTCCAAGACAACTATTGGCGTGTCAGATGAAGGTAAGATTTCAATAGCAATGGAAGTACTTTGACAACCATTGTCATCCTGAACATAAACTTCATAAGTCCCCGGGGCTAAATTATCTCTTGTTGCTGCTGTAACTGAAGCGTCATCCGCCCAAACATAAGTATAAGGGCTAAGACCTCCCTGGCCTTCAACTTCAATAGTACCGTTATTCAAATTACAGCCCGTCTCATCTGTTTTTGTAATTAAATGAACTGAAGGAGTATTTGGCGCTGAAAGAATTTCAACTGAAAATGGATCACTCACACAACCATTACCCTCTGTAACTGTAACGGTATAAGTCCCCGGCGCTAGATCTGTACGAATTGGCAGATTGATTGAAGCATCATCTTCCCAAGCATAAGTATAATTACCATCACCACCAAGAACCGAAATCTCAAGACTACCATCATTGGCATTACAGGTGCTTTCATCCTCACTGTCCTCCAAAGTAATGATTGGCTGATCAGAAGAAGGTAAAATAGTCACGGTAATTGCATCACTGGTGCAACCTGTGGCATCAGTACTGCTCACCACATAATCACCAGGGGCAAGGTTATTTCTATAGTTAGAAGTTTCTGAAGGAGCATCATCCCAATGATAGGTAAATGGTGCCGTCCCGTCAGTAGTTGACAAAGTAATTTCTCCATCATTGGCATTACAGCCACCCTCATCTATTTTATCGTCGACTAAAACTACCGGACGATTAGATGATGGTAAAATCTCAATATCTACTGGACTTGCCGTACATCCGTTAGCATCAGACACTGTGACTGTATAAATCCCAGGAGCTAGGCCTGTTCTCTCAGCTGTGGTAATGGTATTATCATCCGCCCAAACATAAGTGTAATCAGCTGTTCCACCTGATACCTGAACCTGAATAGTTCCATCATGACTATTACAGTTTTGCTCATCGGTTTTGGTAAAAGTAACCACCGGTCCATCTGCCGATGGATTAACCGTAATATTCAAAGTATTTGAATTACATCCATTTGCATCCGTAACATGAACCTCATAATCTCCGGGAGTCAGGTTGTTTCGTTCTCCAGAATTAATGGTGTTATCATCTGCCCAAACGAAGGTGTAATCAGGGGTTCCATTTTCTACTTTCAATAAAATATAACCATCTGCTGCATTACACACCGTTTCATCTCGTACTTCCTCTAAAGTTAAAATCGGAGAATTAGTAGAAGGGTTAATAACCACTACTAAAGGCGCACTTTCACAACCGAATCCATCTCTGGCAATGACTTCATAAGAACCAGGCGCTAAACCTGTTCTTTCCCCAATCGTTATGCTGGCATCATCTGCCCAAATGAAGGTATAGTTCAAATCACCACCCGTTGCAGAAACTTCAATCTCTCCATCATTTCCATTACAACTTTGTTCGTCCTGACTTCTATCAAGGGTCACTACCACCGGGTCAATAATTCCAAAATCAGAGTCGTTTGTAGAAACATTCGCCTGGCACAAAGCATCTCCGACTATCACCTCAATCGCCGTTGGGATGGAAGAAATAGCGATATTACCGGTTCCCCCACAGGTTAATCGGTCCAATTGAATTTCAAATAAAACCTCCCCATTAGCGAGGGTTTGGGCATTTATGGCATCACTACTCCAGCTAAAAGTCAAATTACCGGGGGCAAATACAATATCCGTTGTTGGGTTAATCGCTGGTGAAATAGCACTATTAAAGCTATTCACCATTGGGTTCCCAAAAATCATATCATCCCATTGTACAGAAAACTGCATTCCATGTAAGTCAGTCACTCCGTCAGAGGTAATGGCAAATACGATTCGATCGTTTTGATTTTCAACCTGAGTAACATTGAACGTCACATTAGTCAAGGGTGTAATCACCACATTCACCGGTAATGCTTCCGAACAAGACCCTAAAGTGGCTCCAACCCAATACGCTCCATCAGCAGTAACTACTGCGCTAATTACATTGCCTCCTGCATTTGGATCGCCGTCGTAAAAAGTAAGGTTAGCGCCAGAGGTTAGCTGATCTACGGCATTATTCAAATCAAAAGATTCACATGCTGATTGATTGGCAATTACCGAAAACTCTAAATTATTGATTACTACATCTAAGTCATCAGAAATGATCCCACAAATTCCACCCGCCTTTTCTGCGGAGAGCATAATGTTCACACTACCATTGGCAATATCTCCAACACCCGGAGTATAAGTTGGTGTCAAAGTATTCTCGTTTGTAAATACCCCGTCTCCTCCATTAGTAGACCAAACAAAAGTATCGTAATCGCCGGAAATATTTCCGGCCAATGTGATGATATCAGTAGCGCAGATTTGTTGGTCGGCCCCGGCGTCAACAACTGGACTTTCTTCGATTGTTAATTGCAAATCATCTGTCTGAACCCCACAAGTTCCATTCACATCAGAACTCAGGATCATGGTGATTGTCCCTCCGGCCAAATCGCCGAATCCGAATGTATAAACCGCATCCAGTTTGCTGGCATCATCAAAGGAACCATCTCCCGTAGTGGTCCAGGTAACACCTACTGTATTTGGCGTGATTGTTCCCGCTAATGTGTATGAAAGTGCTGAAGAACAAACCGTGGCATCTGATCCGGCATCCACTACTGGCAGCGCATCGATATTCACGGTCATATTATCTGAATCCGCCAAACATTCCGTTCCCGCGTTGGTCGTTAACGTCAATACTACGCTTCCATTGGTAATATCTCCTGAGCCAGGCGTATAAACAGCTGTTAAGCTTGTGGCATCATCAAAAGAACCGTCACCAGCTGTGGACCAGGTCGATGAAGTTGCGCCTCCGAAAATAACGCCGGCTAGCGTCACATCGGAACCTGCACAAATATCCTGATCGGCACCGGCATCTGCGATTGGTGATTCTTCGATCGTCAATTCCATATCATCCGTCTGAACCCCACAAGTTCCATTCACATCAGAACTCAGGGTCATGGTGATGTTGCCTCCGGCCAAATCGTCGGGTCCGAATGTATAAACCGCATCCAGTTTGCTGGCATCATCAAAGGAACCATCTCCCGTAGTGGTCCAGGTAACACCTACTGTATTTGGCGTGATTGTTCCCGCTAATGTGTATGAAAGCGCGGAAGAACAAACCGTGGCATCTGACCCGGCATCTACTACCGGAAGGGCGTCGATATTCACGGTCATATTATCTGAATCCGCCAAACATTCCGTTCCCACGTTGGTCGTCAGCGTCAATACTACGCTTCCATTGGTAATATCTCCTGAGCCAGGCGTATAAACAGCCGTTAAACTTGTAGCATCATCAAAAGAACCATCACCAGCTGTGGACCAGGTCGATGAAGTTGCGCCTCCGGAAATAACTCCGGCTAGCGTCACATCGGAACCTGCACAAATATCCTGATCGGCACCGGCATCTGCGATTGGTGATTCTTCGATCGTCAATTCCATATCATCCGTCTGAACCCCACAAGTTCCATTCACATCAGAACTCAGGGTCATGGTGATTACGCCTCCGGCCAAATCGTCGGGTCCGAATGTATAAACCGCATCCAGTTTGCTGGCATCATCAAAGGAGCCATCTCCTGTAGTGGTCCAGGTAACGCCGACTGTATTTGGCGTGACCGTTCCTGCTAATGTGTATGAAAGCGCGGAAGAACAAACCGTGGCATCTGATCCGGCATCGACTACCGGAAGGGCGTCGATATTCACGGTCATATTATCTGAATCCGCCAAACATTCCGTTCCCGCGTTGGTCGTTAACGTCAATACTACGCTTCCATTGGTAATATCTCCTGAGCCAGGCGTATAAACAGCTGTTAAGCTTGTGGCATCATCAAAAGAACCGTCACCAGCTGTGGACCAGGTCGCTGAAGTTGCCCCTCCGGAAATAACTCCGGCCAGCGTCACATCTGAACCTGCACAAATATCCTGATCAGATCCAGCATCTGCGATTGGTGATTCTTCAATCGTCAATTGCAGATCATCCGTCTGAATCCCACAAGTTCCATTCACATCAGAGCTTAGGGTCATGGTGATTGTCCCTCCGGCCAAATCATTGGTTCCGAAAGTATAAACCGCATCCAATTTGCTGGCATCATCAAAGGAACCATCTCCCGTAGTGGTCCAGGTAACACCTACTGTATTTGGCGTGATTGTTCCCGCTAATGTGTATGAAAGCGCGGAAGAACAAACCGTGGCATCTGCTCCGGCATCCACTACTGGCAGCGCATCGATATTCACGGTCATATTATCCTCTGCCAGTGGACATTCTGATCCCGAATTGGTTGTCAGCGTCAATACTACGCTTCCATTGGTAATATCACCTGAGCCTGGCGTATAAACAGCTGTTAAGCTTGTGGCATCATCAAAAGAACCGTCACCAGCTGTGGACCAGGTCGATGAAGTTGCGCCTCCGGAAATAACGCCGGCTAGCGTCACATCGGAACCGGCACAAATATCCTGATCAGATCCGGCATCAGCGATTGGAGCTTCCTCAATTGTTAATAGCAGATCATCTGTCTGAACCCCACAAGTTCCATTCACATCAGAACTCAGGGTCATGGTGATTGTCCCTCCGGCCAAATCGCCGGGTCCGAAGGTATAAACCGCATCCAGTTTGCTGGCATCATCAAAGGAACCATCTCCCGTAGTGGTCCAGGTAACACCTACTGTATTTGGCGTGATTGTTCCCGCTAATGTGTATGAAAGCGCGAAAGAACAAACCGTGGCATCTGCCCCGGCATCCACTACTGGCAGCGCATCGATATTCACGGTCATATTATCTGAATCCGCCAAACATTCCGTTCCCGCGTTGGTCGTCAGTCTCAATACTACGCTTCCATTGGCAATATCACCTGAGCCTGGCGTATAAACAGCCGTTAAGCTTGTGGCATCATTAAAAGAGCCGTCTCCGGCTGTGGACCAGGTCGCTGAAATTGCGCCTCCGGAAATAGCTCCGGCTAACGTCACATCGGAACCGGCACAAATATCCTGATCAGATCCGGCATCAGCGATTGGAGCTTCCTCAATTGTTAATTGCAAATCATCTGTCTGAACCCCACAAGTTCCATTCACATCAGAACTCAGGGTCATGGTGATTGTCCCTCCGGCCAAATCATTGGTTCCGAAAGTATAAACCGCATCCAGTTTAGTCGCATCATCAAAGGAACCATCTCCCGTAGTGGTCCAGGTAACACCTACTGTATTTGGCGTGATTGTTCCCGCTAATGTGTATGAAAGCGCGGAAGAACAAACCGTGGCATCTGACCCGGCATCTACTACCGGAAGGGCGTCGATATTCACGGTCATATTATCTGAATCCGCCAAACATTCCGTTCCCGCGTTGGTCGTCAGTCTCAATACTACGCTTCCATTGGCAATATCACCTGAGCCTGGCGTATAAACAGCCGTTAAGCTTGTGGCATCATTAAAAGAGCCGTCTCCGGCTGTGGACCAGGTCGCTGAAGTTGCGCCTCCGGAAATAGCTCCGGCTAACGTCACATCGGAACCGGCACAAATATCCTGATCAGATCCGGCATCAGCGATTGGAGCTAATTCAATATCGATAACCACATCATCCGTAACTGCATCACAGCTCCCATTAACATTAGAGGTCATTGTCAAAGTCACTGAACCTGAGGAAATATCATTTACCCCAAGCGTATAGTTTGACTTTGGATCTGACACATCATCAAAAATTCCATCACCAGAAGTGGTCCAGGTAATCCCGGTCGCACCACCTGAAAATGAACCATCCAATGCCACTACCTCATTAGAGCAAACCGTTTGATCAGTTCCGGCGTCAACAATTGGAGTTGCATTTATCTGAACAATAACCTGATCCGTCACGGGAGCACAATTCCCATTAGGAGAGGAAACAGTCAAAGTAAATGTGATTTGACTTAAAGTTTCATCGCCAAGCGCAAATGTATAAACCGCGGTAGAAGGATCTGCAGGATCATAAGCATTAAACGCCCCATTTCCATCATGAGTCCAATTTCCTGTAGCTCCAGTACCTGTTAAAGAAGACGTTGTAAATGCAAAAGTATTTCCTGGAATATCTACCTGACACACCTGCCCGGGGTCACCAGCATCAGCGGTTGGAGTTTCATCAATGGTTACCTCAACAGCCTCCTTCACGGTACAAGAATATCCATTCTCTACCTTTATATAATAGGTATTTGTTCCTAAATCTGAAACGGTACTACCAGGAAGTAAGGTCCCTGAAGCATCCGGATCCCCTAAATAATATTCATAAGTATTTGCACCATCAAAATCAGTTATTAAGGATTGCAGGTCAAAATTATCACAAGCATCTACCGAAATAGCTGATAAAGTTAAGGTTGGCAACTCATTAATAACCAAAGTAAAAGGCTCCGGATCACTTTCACATCCAGTGACTGTATTTTCCTGCGTCACATAGTATGTATAGGTATTAACTGCGCCCGCGCCTCCATCAGTCGCTGGATTAAATGTAACCCCCGTGGCGATCAAATTAGTCCCGGCAGCATCGGAATACCAATTTATTCCTGTTCCAGTGGCGTCAATAGTTGCCGTAAAGGTTGGAATTGGATCAGCAAAACAAACCGTTTTACTATTGGCATCCAATAAAGGAACATTTATATTTCGCGCATCTCCAACCACTAGATCTTGTTCGGATACAATACACCCATTTGCATCCGTAAAAGTCAGAGAGTAAGTGCCATGGATTAGTTGCAAAAATTCAATAGCCGTATTAGCCCCTACACCTGATTGGGAATCGGCTTGAGGCCCATTCAAATCAACGGTATAAGGAGGAGTTCCTCCATTAGCAATAATATTTTTTATCGCACCATCATAAGTTGGGGTACAATTATTATTATCCTCTAAAATAAAACCTGCTCTTTCTGGAACAAGCAAAGGGGGTTGGCTCAAAGAGATATTTTTGGTCAGATTATTGAAACAACCACCTGGAATATCTAAAATATCAGATGATTGTACTCTGACCGTATAAGTTAAATTAGCATAGATGCCACCAAACATTGGATCCACGGTTCCCGCTGCTAAACTAAATTCAAACTCTGTTGCTGTTTCGCCGGGAAAATCGGCTATATCAAAATCACCAGCGGCTGAAGAGATAAATAACTTATATCGAAAAGGACCTGTCCCTGTTACATTTACTTTAATTTTCCCATCGGCACCACCAAAACAAGTAATATCCTCAGAATTGGAAACATCAATGGATAAACATTGCCCAATAGCATTACTAATGCCAAAGAATGACAAAAATAGAAATAGATAAATATTTTTCATCGTAGGCTTATTTTACAGTAATAGAGGATAGGCTACGAGTCTTACAATATGGAGAGGGCTCCCCATTGAATCGAACCAAGACCACATAGTTTGTAGATGGACTTAGATCAGGAAAAACAATTTCCTGGTTGCCTGACCCAGTTTTCTTGACAAGAATTTCGTCACCTACTGGACTAGAAAGCTGCAAAATAGCTTCAAAGCTAGCGGAGGATTTTACATCCACCACAATTGCCCCTTTCGAGCTATTATTAGCATCTATTACCTTTTTAAGACGAACTGCGTTGGAACAATCCGGAATTTGTGAAAAGGCAGTCAAACCGAAAAAAATAACCGCTATTACCGTAAATATATACTGCTTCATATGAAGATGTTGGGTGTTGTCTTATTATTATATACAGATCCAAAAAAAGGTAACCTTCTAAAAAATCTGATTAGGTTGATAATCTAAAAATGAACTAATTTTAAAAAAGAGGACATTTTAAGTTGAAAATATAAAAAAACTTACTCAACTGAGAAATTTCTTACGCGCAAATATCGAATATTTTTTATAATTGAACACGGAAAAACAAAAAAAACACCGCATTTGGCGGTGTTTTTCATCTTATAATAAGAAAGTTATCACATTGTGAATTCCCTTCTAAAGTCTTCCAATTCTTCCTGTAAAGGTCGGTTTTCCAAAGGCTTAACATACTCCCAAAGCTTGGAATCAGGGGAAACCATTAATTCCTTCAGAGATAAATGCTGATTTACAAAAATAAACTCGAGAGAAGGATAGAGTTCCTTCAACACATCAACGATATCAAGCACTTGCAAATTTTTCTCCACCATATTATAAACACCTGAAGGAGTTTTGGATCGGATCATTTGATACAGCACATTCACTAAATTACTTACATGAATAAACGCTCTTCTCTGTTTCCCGTCCCCATGAATTTGGATACGGTTGGAATAATGGGACTCAAACATGAACCGGTTTATCACGGCATCGAATCTCATGGTTTTACTGTAACCATAAACATTCCCGCTTCTGATAATAAAAGTTCGAATTTTATCCTTTAATCGGTTTACATGTTCCTCTCCACGAAATTTGGACACGGCATATAATGATTTCGGCATAGGAGCCGTTTCCTCTGTCAGCATTTGATCCGTATGATCACCATAGACAGAAACACTACTCAGGTAAACAAACATCTTCACAGAGTCAGACGCTTCCACCGCATCCACCACATTAGCTGTCCCCCAATGGTTGACCTGCTCAAAGGTAGAAACTTCGTTATTTTGAAGAGGAGTAGACACATGAGCAGCAAAATGATACACCACATCTACACCCTCCAAAGCTTTGGAAAGCTTCCTTCCGTCGAGAATGTCTCCTTTAATAAACTTGATTTTGTGACCGTTTGGTGTAGGCCTGCCTAAAAACAAGTTATAATTTGCCCTACTGAGGTTATCATAAACAATGAGCTCATCCACCTCAGGGTGGTTAACAAGTAAGCGAGACAATTCCGTACCGATATACCCCGCCCCACCAGTTACCAATATTTTCATATAAAAAAATGCTTATTTCTAAAATTACTTTTTAACAAGATCCGTGTGCAAACCACACTCTACTTTATTCATCCCGTACCATCTGGCTTCGCGTTCTTGCATATCGGGATCCAATTTACGGGTACAGGGAGCACAACCAATACTCATATAGCCTTTTGAATCCAGCGGATGCTCCGGCAAATCAAATTCTTTGCGATACTGCCAGATCATTTTTGCATTCCAGTCCAGCATGGGGTGAAAACGAATGGAATCGTGCGGAGCTGGCTGCTCTACTTTCATCGCCTTCCGTACTGCGCTTTGATCTCCGCGCACCCCATTGATCCAGACATCATATTCCCGTAAAACATTCTGCATAGGAGCTGTCTTATTCAAAAAGCAACAATAATCCGGATCTGAAGCGTAAAAAAAACGACCATCCTGATCTAGTTGACGGCTCATCGAAACGGGCGTCTTCAGGTCTACCAAGTTTAAACCAAATCTCTCCGAAATTTCATCCCGAAACATCAAAGTTTCAGGAAAGTGAAAACCGGTATTAATAAAATATACCGGAATGGATTTGTCGATTCGGCTTAAAATGTGCAGCAACACAATACTATGCGTTTGGAAAGAGGATGAAGTAAAAACTCCTTTCCCTTCCTCTTTATACTGCATCAATTTTGTTTTAATTCCTTCGAAATCCAATGTGTTGTTTTTTTAGTATTGACTGGCAAATATAGTAATTATTCAAAGGGAATGAACGTCGGGGCAAAAACAATAAAGCAAGCAAAAGTTAAAAACGGATTAACAGAATAAACTACCGAAAAACATCACTTACCCCCAATTTTATTCCATCTATTTCAACTTCCCCTTTCCAATCATTCCATAATTTTTCCGCAGCAATCATCCCACTAAGGGTAACCCCGGGAATCCCCTGCCCTGGATAAACGGTATCTCCTACTAAATAAGCCCCTTTCTTATCCCATCTAGCAGCATTCATTGCCCAGGGCTTAACAGATTTCAACTGAGGATATCCACCAACAAAGCCCCACTTTCTACAAGTCCATTTTTGCCAGGCTTTCTGAGTAGCACTATGCTGATAGATTATATTCTCTTTAGAAAAAATACCCTCCTTTTCTAATAGAGCTACAATTTCCTCCTCAATTTGCGTCTTTTCCAGGGTGAAATTGTGGTGAGGTTTTGCCAAATGTGTAGAAACGGAAGCCACCCGACAGCCGGATGTATCAGATCGTAAAGCATCCTGCTCATGACTCAAACTCACAAAAATAGATTGCGCACTTAAGCCACTCAATTTTTCCTTCAAATGAATTTGAAAATGCAAAGCCTTAAATTTCTGATCCGTCTTAAACCCAATCCCCATCTGAAAAGCACTATTCAATGCCTCAGGAGAAAACAAACGAGAGGAAAGTTTTTCCGAAAGCAAGCCCTCACTAATATCTGCCAAATTATTCACCGGAATCCCCCCCACTATAAATCTGGAGTGAAATTTTTCCTTTGAAGTAAGTACTTCATAGCCATCGCTGATGGATCGGATTTTCCGCACCTCTTTCCTCAACAACAAATCCCCACCCTTACTTTTCAAATAAGCCACCAGCGGATCGACTAAACTTTTCATTCCGCCATCTAAATAAAAATTACTGTAATTCGTATAACAAAGCGCTGCCGCCCCAAAAAGTGCATTCACCTGCTCCCGGGTGTTTTGGGCGGTAATCATCAATTGCTCATCTACAAATTCGCAGAAAGCCTGGTTCGATGCCAACCCAAATTCAACCAAAAGATCCTGAACTGTACTAAAAACAAACCGACCAAAGCCTATTTTTGAATAATCCATTTGACGAACAATCCGGGAAAGATCCTGCCATTTTTCCGGAGGAAAAGTAAGCTGTCGGGAAGATTGCTGCCAAACAAACTGACTTAACGCATAACACCGCTCCCAAAAGCCTCTTTGACCGGAAGCTCCAAAAACCCGCTCTGCCTCCTGTATCCATTTTTCAATATCCTCATACCGGCTAACCCAACCCCCTTTTTTAAGTTTAACGCGCATCGGGAGTTCAAGCTTCCGGGCATTTATCCGAAGACCAATGGTATCCAAAAAGACCTTTAAGGGCATTCCTTCATCTAAACCCACCAGGGTAGTCGCCCCAGCTTCAAAGACAAAGCCCTTTCTCCAATAAGAAGTCGTGCAGCCGCCGGGAATCCAGTTTTGTTCAAGTATGGTGACTTTTAAGCCTTTTTGTGCCAGAAGACAAGCCGCCGTTAAGCTCCCCATCCCGCTCCCGACAACCAACACATCTGAAAATTTCGTATTCATAGTCTGAGTCATACCCTAAAAGCGTTAGGAGAAATTAAATAGTTTCAATTATCAAAGGCTTCAATGGCAATATCTTAAAGTTTTATAAGCCAAAGAGGCCTTTGTAGCCTGCTCAGGTGCAAATTGAAAATTTTATTATTAATTTTGGGGGTTCGGGCAACCATCTCAATCAACAATCAATCTATTAGATCAAAAATTTATGAAAACAGCGGTTTATCGAAAAGAACATTTCAATGCTGCGCATCGGTTGCATAATCCGAAGTTAAGTGATGAAGAAAATAAAATGCTCTTCGGAAAGTGTAATAACCCGAATTATCATGGTCATAATTATGAACTTATCGTTAAAATAACCGGCGATGTAGATCCTAAAACTGGCTATGTTTTTGATATGAAAGTACTCAGTCGGATGATCAAAGAGTTGGTGCTCGATAAGTACGATCATAAAAATTTGAATCTGGACACCGAAGCATTTAGAAATTTAAATCCAACCGCTGAAAATATTGCCCGAGTGATATATGATGATCTAAAACCACATATTTCACCCGATCAAGACCTCAAAATCACATTGTATGAAACAGAACGGAACTTTGTCGAATATCCCGCATAAGGAAAAGCTTGACTGGGAAACCATCGAAACGATGGGTGACGAGCATATTCCGGGATCCGTAGACACCCCTCTTCGCCCCGATGCTTTTGAGCTTGATGATAACGCTAAAATTGAGCAAATCTCAGCACATTTTAGGGAAATCATGCATATTCTGGGTTTGGACCTTGAAGATGACAGCCTCAGCGGAACACCTCACCGCGTAGCCAAGATGTATGTGAAGGAAATATTTAGTGGCTTAAACCCTGCCAATAAACCTGATGTCAAGCTGTTTGACAATAAATATGCGTATCAGGAAATGTTGGTAGAGAAAAACATTGAACTATACTCTAACTGCGAACATCACTTTGTACCGATTATCGGCAAAGCCCATGTGGCCTATATTCCAAACGGGAAGGTAGTCGGGCTCTCCAAATTGAACAGAATAGTTCAGTACTATGCCAAGCGCCCACAGGTACAAGAGCGACTGAACATGCAGATTGCGACTGAGCTAAAGAAAATGCTACAAACGGAAGATGTGGCCGTAATCATTGACGCCACTCACCTTTGCGTTTCCAGCCGCGGAGTAAAGGATACTTCCTCCAGCACCATTACGGCACATTACAGCGGTAAATTCAAAGAGGAAGCCCGTAAAAAAGAATTTTTGGCTTACGTCAACGGAAAATAGAAATATTAGCTTTGCGCCTAATTTCACAAAAGCTACAGTACATCAGGTATTGTAGCTTTTTTATTTTTGGGCCCCACGCTAGCGTGTCAGGCTATCGGCAGTCGCTTTTTTTTGAAAGAGAAACCGCAGCTTCCCCCAAAAAACTACTATCAAAAAAAGAGCTCCAACAAACGGCTACGCCTCTGCCTCTATCCTTGGCCCGAACACTCGTTCGCCATTTTGCGCAAAATCACCCAAGCTTGAAAATCGCTTCTCTTTCCATTTCCACGACGACCTCCTATTTAGTGGTTTAAGCCGGATTATTCATGTTTCACACCTCCTTTAGCTGTAAGGCAGCAAAAATGAAGGAATGGCTTCCTATTTTGAGTTTTTCCCAACGCAGCAGATGAAGGAGGAGAAAGCAAGCTTACCCCAATTTGGGCTATAAAAAAATCAGCGGACACAAACACAACAGGCTGACAATAAGCTCATTAAAGTAAATCACAAAATCTAGCGGCGAATAATTCGGATTAGTGCTACCCCCCGGACAGTCAGTCAAAAAATGAGCATAAAAAAAAGCACAATCCAAAAATGAATTGTGCTTTGTGGGCCCTACTGGATTCGAACCAGTGACCCCCTGCTTGTAAGGCAGGTGCTCTGAACCAACTGAGCTAAGAGCCCATAACGCTCCTCAACGTTATCGAGAGGTCTCGAGCGGATTCGAACCGCTGTACGAGGTTTTGCAGACCTATGCCTAGCCACTCGGCCACGAGACCATTGAGCCTCCAGTCGGACTCGAACCAACGACCTACTGATTACAAGTCAGTTGCTCTACCAACTGAGCTATGGAGGCTAAAGATTTTTTTTATCGCGGAACCACACGTTTGTAATTCCCTTCACATCTTGTGATGTGGGCCCTGCTGGATTCGAACCAGCGACCCCCTGCTTGTAAGGCAGGTGCTCTGAACCAACTGAGCTAAGAGCCCGTAACGCTCCTCAACGTTATCGAGAGGTCTCGAGCGGATTCGAACCGCTGTACGAGGTTTTGCAGACCTATGCCTAGCCACTCGGCCACGAGACCATTGAGCCTCCAGTCGGACTCGAACCAACGACCTACTGATTACAAGTCAGTTGCTCTACCAACTGAGCTATGGAGGCTAAAAATTCTTTTTATCACGGAACCACACGTTTGTAATTCCCTTCACATCCTGTGATGTGGGCCCTACTGGATTCGAACCAGTGACCCCCTGCTTGTAAGGCAGGTGCTCTGAACCAACTGAGCTAAGAGCCCCGGTGCGAAAAGCCCAATGCTTTTCGCGTGGAGATACTGCATCCCAATCGGTTTACAGTTGAGGTCTCGAGCGGATTCGAACCGCTGTACGAGGTTTTGCAGACCTATGCCTAGCCACTCGGCCACGAGACCATTGAGCCTCCAGTCGGACTCGAACCAACGACCTACTGATTACAAGTCAGTTGCTCTACCAACTGAGCTATGGAGGCTAAATATTCTTTTTCAATACGGAACCACTCGTTTGTAATTCCTTTCACATCTGTGATGTGGGCCCTACTGGATTCGAACCAGTGACCCCCTGCTTGTAAGGCAGGTGCTCTGAACCAACTGAGCTAAGAGCCCGAATAAGTAAGCGATTTGGTATTCGCTTGTTTTATTGGGAGTGCAAAGATAGAAAACTTTTCTTTTTCACCAGCAGAAATTCCACTTTTTTGAAAAGATTTTTCTTTGCGAAAAATCGATATTAAATCAATCCAATATTTCAATAAAATGGCCAATAAGCGTCCCCTAAGGCCTTTTCTGAAGGGAATGCAAAGGTAGTAATCATTTGTTTTTATGCAAACCCTCAAGTAGAAAAAAAGCGCCAAAACTGGCGCCTTTTTATTATATTTCTAGCTTTCAGATGGTTAATTATTTACCACCTTCCATCTTTTTCTTCAATGCTGCCAATGCATCCAAGTCACCCATAGTGTCTTTTTCTACATTTGCATTGCTAGCGGCTGCTGGAGATTTCTTCTTGCTAGGAGCGGCTTTCTTAGGCGCCTCTGCTGCTACTTCTTTGAAAGTTGCAGTGTGAGACAATACAATACGCTTCTCGTCTTTAGAGAACTCAACAACTACGAATTTAGCAGTTTCACCTGCTTCCAAGTTAGTCTCGTCTTCTTTCACCAAGTTTTTAGAAGTCGCGAATCCTTCGATACCGTAAGGCAACTCAAGAACAGCTCCTTTATCATTCTTGTTCAAGATTGTACAATCGTGCTCAGAACCTTTAGTGAAGATTGTCTCGAAAGTATCCCATGGATTCTCTTCCAATTGCTTGTGACCTAAAGCCAAACGACGATTATCAACATCAAGCTCCAATACTTTTACGTCCAAAGTCTCACCAACTTTAACGAACTCAGATGGGTGCTTGATCTTCTTAGTCCAAGACAAGTCAGATACGTGAACCAAACCGTCGATACCCTCTTCCAACTCGATGAAAAGACCGAAGTTAGTCAAGTTACGAACAACACCCTGGTGCTTAGTACCTACCGCGTACTTCGTCAACACATCGCCTTTAGTCCATGGATCTTCAGACAATTGCTTGATACCCAATGACATTTTACGATCTTCGCGATCCAAAGTCAATACAACAGCCTCTTGCTCATCACCAATTTTGATGAAGTCCTGAGGGTTGCGTAGGTGCTGAGACCAAGACATCTCAGAAACGTGAATCAAACCTTCAACACCTGGGATGATCTCCAAGAATGCACCGTAGTCAGCTACGTTTACAATCTTACCTTTAACTTTAGAACCAACCTGAATCTCCTCAGACAATGAATCCCATGGATGAGCAGTCAACTGCTTCATACCCAAAGAAATACGCTTTTTGTCTTCGTCGAAATCCAATACTACAACCTTAACCTTTTGGTCAAGCTGCAATACTTCCTCTGGGTGGTTGATACGACCCCAAGAGATATCTGTAATGTGAAGCAAGCCATCTACACCACCCAAATCGATGAATACACCGAAGTTGGTCATGTTCTTGATTACACCTTCCAAAATCTGACCTTTTTCAAGGTTGTTCAAGATTTCAGCTTTTTGCTTCTCAAGATCTTTCTCGATCAATACTTTGTGAGATACAACTACGTTGTCGTTAGCGTGGTTGATTTTCACAACCTTCACTTCCATTTTCTTACCAACGTAAACGTCGAAATCACGGATTGGCTTAACGTCGATTTGAGATCCTGGCAAGAAAGCCTCTACACCATAGATATCAACGATCAAACCACCTTTAGTACGGCGCTTAACCACACCTTCGATAACGCTGTCTTCCGCCAAAGCACCCTGGATTTGCTCCCATGCTTTAACGATTTTCGCCTTACGACGAGACAATACCAACTGACCGTTAGCATTCTCTTGCTCTTCAACGAAAACATCAACTTCGTCACCTACTGACAATTCTGGAGTATCACGGAATTCAGCCGCTGACACCAAACCATCAGATTTAAAACCAATGTTCAATACTACGTCACGATCAGAGATAGAAACTACAGTAGCTTTCACTACTGACTTCTCTGTTACCGCGTTCATAGTGCCATCGATCATGGCTTCCATCTCTGCACGCTTATCGGCAGAATACTCATCACCAAAGCCTTTTGCACCAGCTTCGATTTCGTCCCAATTAAAATCGTTAGGATCTACTGACATAATAATATGTTGCTCTATAATACTGAATAACCCTAGAGCAATCAGGCCACTCAATTGATTAATAAGAATCCCTTTTCAGGGCCGCTCACTCGAACGAAGTGCAAATGTAAGATTATTTTTTCAGAATAACTCCCTTAGCACCAAAAAGAAATCACGCAGATGGATAAGAAAAGGATTCAGCTTAATCCTATTTAATTCAAAGTAAAGTCCGGATAATCATTTTGCGCTTTACTATTAAGGTTCTATTTTCGCTTTGAAAAAATTTTGAACCTTATGAATAAAAAAGTCTTGAGGCTGATCCCTGCTTTGGTATTTATACTAAGTAGCGGCTGGGCCCAAAAACAGACCCTTGATCTGAAAACCTCCATTTTAGGAGTATATTCCAAACTTTACCCGGATTACAGTAAGCAATTACAATGGGTAAAAAGCAGCAATGAATACAGTCTGGTAGACAAAATAGAGGGAGAGGACCATTTGGTGGTGGTTCGTAAAAAGGATGAAAAAAGCATCATTTCCCTTCCTGAGCTAAAGCAGACCCATGAAGCTTTGGCCAATTTAAAAGCAATGCCTTCATTAAAGTGGGTTGATCCGCAAACGCTTGCCTTCCATGTAGGGCTGAAGTTTTTCAAACTGGATGCTGCGAGCAAAAAAGTAAGCCAGTGGGCCTCACTTCCGGAAGGAGCTGAAAATTTAGAAATCAACCCAACCTATGATGCCATCGCATTTACCCGGGAAAACAATCTTTATGTTTGGCAAGATGATAATTTCAAAGCGGTTACCAAAGAAGAAAATGAGGCGATCGTCAGCGGCCAGGTACCTTCCCGAAATGAGTTCGGCATTCACAATGGCGCCTACTGGTCAGAAGATGGAAAAACTTTGGCTTTCTACCAAAAGGATGAAACTGCGATAAGTATTTACCCTTTGGTGGACGTGACTTCACTTCCGGCTAAGGAAATGCCGATCCGTTACCCGATGGCCGGACAAGCAAGTGAGCATGTAAAATTGGGAATCTACAATTTAGAGCAGGAGAAAACCGTATTTGCTCAGGTGACCGGCCCTAGGGACCAATACATTACCAATGTCACCTTCGGACCGGAAGGCAAGTTTATCTATGCGGGCATCATGAACCGTGAGCAAAACCACATTACCCTTAACCGCTACCAACTTTCAGATGGTGCATTCGATAAAACTTTATTCGAAGAAAAAGAGGAAAAATACGGACAGTGGCATTATCCATTACAATTCGTTCCGAATCGTCCAAATGAATTCCTATGGGTGAGTGAAAGAGATGGATTTGAGCATTTGTACCGCTACAACACCAAGGGAGAATTACTTAACCAGGTAACCAAAGGAGACTGGATGATTACCGAAATTTTAGGATTTGATAAAAGCGGTAAAAAAATCAATGTGGTCGGAACAGCCAACTATGGCATGGATCGCCAAATTTATGTAGCAGATGTTAAAAAAACCGGCCAAAAGAAAATCTCTTCAAAGTCCGGTGTTTATACGGTAAAATATAATAAAGCGAACAATCAATTCCTGGCCACTTTCAGCTCCAATGAAATCGCACGTGAGGAAAGTATTTTGGCTGTTTCCGGTAAAACCGTAAAAACCATCCTTACTTCTGAAAACCCAATGGAGCATTACCAGGTAGCAAAGCCAGAGCTTTTCCAAATCACTGCTGCTGACCAAGCCACTCCTTTGAACTGCAGAATCATCAAGCCAAGTAATTTCGATCCCAATAAAAAATATCCGGTGATTGTTTACACTTACAATGGCCCGGGGGTTCAGCTGATTACCAACCGCTATAACACCGGTGCTTCCACCTGGATGTACACCGCAGCGGAAAAAGGTTACATTGTCTTCACTGTGGATGGAAGGGGCTCCCACAACAGAGGCAAAGCATTCAAGCATGCCACCCACAAAAAATTGGGCACGGAAGAAATTGCCGACCAACTCGAAGGCGTCAATTGGCTAAAAGCCCAACCATGGGTAAATGCCGACAAAATGGCGATACACGGATGGTCTTATGGAGGATTCATGACCACTTCTTTGATGCTAAAAACACCGGACACCTTCAAAGTCGGTGTTGCCGGCGGCCCGGTGATGGACTGGAAATATTACGAAGTAATGTACACAGAGCGCTATATGCAGACTCCGGAAACCAATCCGGAAGGTTTTGCTAAAGCTTCACTTTTAGACAAAACCCAAAACCTGAAGGGAGATTTATTAATCATCCACGGATCGATCGACCCTGTAGTAGTTCCTCAACACAGCATGGCTTTCCTAAAAGCCTGCGTAGACAATGAGGTAAAAGTAGATTTCTTTACTTACCCCATGCATGAACACAATGTAAGAGGAAAAAATCGGGTTCACCTGATGGAAAAAGTACTTGATTATATTGACGAAAAATTAGGAGAATAATTCCTTCCAAAACAGACAAAAGGCTGCCCAAAATCCCTCAGGCAGCCTTTTTTTTTATAGGAACTAAAAAACTACTTCCTCCCCTTTACTCCATATTAATCCACTACCCAACACATGCTTAAACCCTCGTGTTATGTTGTAGCGGGAAAAATGAAGGAATTTTCCCTATTTTGAGTTCTTCCAAGGAATCAGATGAATGACACGAAAGCAGGCTTGTCTAAATTTGGACTATTAATAATTTAGCAAATACAAAACTATCACCCTAATAACAAGGCACTTTAAACAACCCGCTAAATCTGGCGGTGAATAATTCGGGAAACTCTCAAAAACCAAAAAAAAAGGCTCCCCGATTCACCTCGGAAAGCCTTTTTATATAAGTTATTTTCACTTTTTAATCATCATATAAATCATCCTCATCATCATTTACTAACTGAGGAACCATCACCCCTTGATCTTGATTCGGACTGGCGGCAGGATCCACCTCCTCCTGTTTCTCCTTGGCCTTTTTCTTTTTCTTCCCGAATGGCCACCAGCTCTTTTTCTCCTTTCCACCTCCAATATTGGTAGCGGAAGTACCACCCTCTATGTGCTCCATCGGCTGGCCATTTTCATCCAATTGCGTCGGGGCCTGTGCCCTTGGGGCTGGAAGATAATCCAGGAAATACCTTAAATAAACAATTTGATCTTCATTGAAGTGATGCTCGACCGTATCTTTTTGTTGAGCCACCTGGGTAGTATCCGCAAAAAGCGCCGGATTCACTTCTCCAAACTCCACGGTATCTGCCGCAGCCATAGCATAAGTAGCCTCTTCCATTTCACCATCCATAGGTCCTTCTACCTCTCGATCACGGGCATATTTATACTCCATTGGAATGGTCATGGGCTTATCTTTCTTTTGCCAGAAGGCATAAACCGGTGGTGATTTACGAATACCGCCCTTCGTTTTACGCCCCCTAGTTTCAGGAAATAGGGGATTGCCATCTCTGTCCATCGTAGAGAAGGTTTGGTCAGCGACCAGCGTATCGAAAATAAATGCACTATGATAAGCGGGGCAAATATTTTGCTTTCGGCAAGACATTGACCCCAGCATCACAAGCATTATTAGAATTAAATGCTGATAAGAACGCAAAAAAACACCTGTTTTAGATCTTGAAAGATTCTGGGCAAGATAATTAAATGTTCAAAGAACACAAAAAATAACCCT
Organism: Persicobacter diffluens; assembly: GCF_036244895.1. NCBI lineage: Bacteria > Pseudomonadati > Bacteroidota > Cytophagia > Cytophagales > Persicobacteraceae > Persicobacter > Persicobacter diffluens. Next base: position 859,071 of record NZ_BQKE01000001.1, on the reverse strand, counting down.
GCCCAACAATTAGAGTTTGTCGTGATTTACTCTTTTACGTATAAATCACATCCCTTGTAATAATTCTTTATCTTTTTTCGTCAATTTACTCACCACCAAGTCGTAAGAATGATCAATTAATTCCATAAACAATTGATCTCCGACCCTTCCATTGGCTTTGATTGAATTCCAATGTTTTTTATTTAAATGATACCCTCCCTTAATCTCCTCATACGCTTCCCTCAATTGAATCGCCCTTTCCGGATCACATTTTAAGCTTGCGCCTTCAAATTGCTCTAAATTACACAGGGCAAACATTTTCCCCATCACCTTAAAAACTAAAGTGGTATCATCAAAAGGCAATTCTTCAGTAACTCCTTTTTTGGCCAAACAATAATTTCGAAAGCTATCTAAATCCATTCTGATTAATTGAAAATTATAAACCTATTCTTGAACAAGGTATAAATTAAATAAATATTCCCAGCATCTATTTTTTTAGCCGACAAATCCTTTTAAAACCCATGTCTAAAATGGTTTTTCGACAGAACTTGTCCTGTTTTTCAAGCCAAATAATATCAAAACTGAATCAATAACTATGTGGCGAATGATTTCATGCATTTCCATCTAATAAATTCACAAAAGCTACCGTGGTAAATTAACCCGAAATATTCACGCTATAAATCCCCGTTTAGCAGCATGGAGGGAAAAATGATGCAATTTTCCCTATTTCATTTCCCCCCTCAATGAAGGAGATGAATGAGAAGAAAGAGAGCTTGCCCAAATCCGGGTTAATTACAAATAAGCAATCACAACCATAGCAGACTAAAATTAAATCACTTAAACCGAACCGCTTAATTTATCGGTGAATAATTCGGCTTAAGCCTAGCCGGATCACTTTCCCTCCGGCTGGGCACATACGCTTATAATCAGAATCATCAAAATCACCCAAAAACGTCAATGATTCAATGAAAAGTGATTAACATATCGTTTCATTTTCAAGACTGGAAAAAAGAAACAACTATTATCCAGATTGGAAATTTGAAAAGCCCCTTTTTACTTTATCACAGCCGAATTTAGTAAGCTTTAAGCGATTGAAAACTTCAAAGCCATTCCCTAGACTTCAGACCATTCCGGATTTTTAACTATCTTGGGGCCTTAAAAATTTGAGATAAGTGAAAAAGTATAAATACATCTTTTTTGATCTGGATCACACCCTTTGGGATTTTGAAAAAAACTCCAGCCTGGTGCTAAAGGATCTTTTTGAGGAACATCAAATATCTTCCACAGGAGAAAATATTACCCTGGAGGCCTTTTTGGAGGAATATGAAAAAGTCAATCACCAGCTTTGGGCCCTATACAACAAAGATGAAATCAGCAAAGAGGATTTAAGAGATAGTCGCTTTACTACTGTTATCCGAAATCTGGGTGGAAATCCGGATCTGATTTCCGCGAATCTTGGGGAGGTTTATTTAGAAAAGAGTCCACACATGCCACATGTATTTCCCAATACATTTGAAACCCTGGAAGCTTTAAAATCCCAATATCCGCTTTATATTATTACCAACGGCTTTGAGGAAGTGCAACATATCAAAATGGAAGCTTCCAAATTAGCGCCTTATTTTGAAGCGGTTTTTACTTCCGAAAAAGCAGGCTACAAAAAACCTCATAAGGGGATATTTAATTTCGCCATGGAAACGATTGAGGCTCAACCTGAAGAATGTATCATGATTGGGGATAATTTCGATACCGATATTGCAGGTGCGAAAAAAGCGCAAATCGACCATATTTTCTTCAACCCCACACGCAAGAAACATGGCAAAAAGATTCAACACGAAGTACACGATTTAATTCAAATCCTGGACATCCTTTAAAATGAAAATAGATTTAAGAAGCGATACCGTCACCAGACCCACTCCCGAAATGCTTGAAGCCATGTGGGCAGCGCAGGTAGGTGATGACTTATTTGATGAAGATCCGACGGTGCATGCACTGGAGGAAAAAATAGCCCAAATGTTCGGTAAGGAAGAAGCCATGTTTTGTCCTTCCGGCACGATGACCAACCAAATTGCCATTAAACTGCATACACAGATGGGTGACGAAGTCATCTGTGATGAACTCTCTCATATTTACCATTATGAAACCGGGGGAATGGCCTTTAACAGTGGCGTGCAAGCATCGCTCATCAAAGGGGATCATGGACGCATTACTGCTGCGCAAGTAGAAGAAAAAATCCGACCGGATGCCTTTTACATGCCAAAAAGTACTTTAGTCTCTTTAGAAAACACTTGTAACAAAGGCGGAGGAGCTTATTACGATTTAGAAGAAATCAGGAAAATTAGATCGGTTTGTAAACAGCACGAGCTCCCGCTGCACCTGGACGGTGCCCGTTTATTCAATGCACTGGTAGAAACAGGGGAAAGTCCTCTAGCTTATGGCGAGCAATTTGACACCATTTCCATTTGTCTTTCCAAAGGCCTTGGCGCCCCGGTGGGCTCGGTACTTTTAGGCACTAAAGAACATATGGCCAAAGCCTTGCGTATCCGAAAAGTACTGGGAGGTGCCATGAGACAATCTGGCTATTTGGCTGCAGCGGCAATTTATGCCCTTGATCATCATATTGCAAAACTAAAGGAAGACCATAAACGCACCAGAATCCTGGCCGAAGCCCTTGCCGCACTTCCCTTTGTGGATAGGGTGATCGCACCAAGCACCAATATTTTAATTTTTGATATTCGACAAGATTTGGATGCCATGGCTTTCTTAAATGTATTGGCAGAAAAAGATATTTATGCCGTCCCTTTCGGCGGTCAAAGCATTCGTTTTGTCACTCATTATGATTTCACAGACCAACACCTGGAAGAGACAATTTCCAGACTAAAGAAGATTGATTTATAATATGGCAATTTGGCGTTTCATCCTCTTAAATCTGTTGTTTATTACCGGAATTTCGGCTCATGCGCAAGATTATCTTAATCTGCCAGCTAACTACCAGTTTAAAAGCATCGAAGATTATCAACGCTATCGTAAACATGCGTATGAGGCAATGAAGTGGATGATTCGCCAACCTGTCCAACAAAAAAATGCGGAATGGGATCTTGCGGCAGCTTTCATTACCCAATATCTGGAAGGGAGCCCCGAAGTCAATATTCACCTGAAAGCGGTTTATTTAAAGGACATTATTTCGGATAAAAATCCGAAAATCAGTCAAAAACTCCTCATCCCTTATATGAGCGCCATGGCCATGACGCAAATGGATTTCCCCCATGCTTCCTCCGTCATGATTCAGAATAATGGCCACCAAATACTGCTTCGTTTATATGAAAACCTTCGGAAAGAAAATAAAAACAAGTATTTGGAAAAACTGCGCAAGAAAAATCGACAAGGAGATTTATACCAATGGATTACCACTATGGAATCTCAGGAAGAAAATACTAAAACAAAGGGATAGTTTTCATTTCTCCTGATACTAAAAACATTAATATTGGGAATTGAAATCCTCTAGCATTTTTCAGAAAACCAATGATCCATAGTGTCAATTTCTCCGAATTAAAATCCCCTCTCCCCAAAGCAGCTATCAACCGATGGCAAAGTCAAATTGAAGAAAAACCTGAAACTATTTCCCGCATTTTGGCATTTTTATCCACTGGAAACGATAGAGAAAAGTCCAACGCAGCCTGGATTTCCAGAGGATTTTTTGATAATAATCCCCAAACATTACCCCAATACCTTCCTGAACTTACTTCTATATTAGTCAAAACCCAACATATTCCAGTGGAACGGAATATCCTGGGAATTTTTCAAAGCCTCAATAGCTTTCCTGAAGTCCTTCATGAAGATTTATTAAACGTTTGCCTGAGCATTTTAGAAAAACGAAATTACCCTACCGCTAACAAAATTTTCGCCATGACCTGTTTGGCTAATATCATTCCCATATACCCGGAATTAGCCTCAGAAGTCATTATCCTTATTGAAGATCAATGGGACTACGGTACTGCTGGTTTTCAAAACCGGGCTAATAAAATCCTTCCCAAATTAAAAAGTCTACAAAAAAACCAATTCCAATAACTTATCCCGGATGTTACGCCACTGTCAGGCTAAGCCGCCCCAAGAAACTCACCCCCAATGGTTCACCGAAAGATGCTAAATCTACCACGCGAATCTCATAAGTGGTGTTTTTTGATTGGTTTTACTGTTTTTTGAATAGCCCACGATTGAAGAGGCATGCTCCTTTATCTTCTGGCTCCCTGGTAAATAAACCAAACAGCGACTATTCCTTCAACTTTCCCGCCTTGAAGCCAAAGGAGGTTTTAGGTATACCTAATTCAGGTAAAATTTCACAAAAAACTTACCCAGAGCAATTTATCGAATAACAATCGAAAAGTCACCTCATATTGCTTTTCAAGTTTCGCCCTCTTATTTTGTACATCCAGACTACTCCATAATACGCATGAGAAAAGCCTTTTCCTGTGAAGAGCGATTTGACCTACCTAAAAAACACGTTTGGGAATTTGCCATAGATTTTCAAAATGTCCCGCTATGGCTGAAAGAGGTCAGGACCATTGAGCAAATAGGTGAAAATCAATTTGAGGTATCTATTCATTCTGAAACAGGAGGGGAAGATTACCTTTCCAGATTTCGTGTGACCAATATCGACCCGGAGAAAGCCTTTACTATTGAATCCAAAAGCGGTGGCATACTGGTAAAATACCACTACAATTTTACCAGCTTAAACCAAAAGTGTAAAGTTCGACTGGATGTTTGTTGCGAAGGTAAAAATGCCTTTTGGGCTGCTTTAAGTCCCTTTATGGTATGGATGATCCGCTCTTCGGACAAAAGGATTTTACAACAATTAAAAAAGACGCTCCAAACTAATGAAGCGCCTTCCTAAATTATTTCTTTTTAAATTTCACTTCCATTATCTGATCCCCAACACCAAGCCTTTCTACCGTTTCCATCCCATAGACAACTTTGGCAAAAATGGTGTATCGTCCATCCAGTCTGGGAGTGCTGGTATAATTAATAAAAAACTGACAGCTTTCCGTGTCCTTTCCGGCAGAAGCTAAGCCTACACTACCTGCCTCAAACTGATGCTCATCAAATTCTGAAGGAATCACCCAATTCATTCCTCCGAATCCATCTCCACGAGGACAAGCGCCCTGCGCCACAAAACCAGGCACCACACGATGAAAAGTTTTTTCCTCATAGAAGCCCTCATTCCATAATTTTAAAAATGCCGTCACCGCAGCTGGAGCAGCTTCCGGCAATAACTCCAATACAAAGCCGCCTTGAGTAGTGTAAAACTCAAATTGTGGATGAGGAGGCAAGAAGGACAACTGTTGCCAATCAATCGGTAGCATATCAGCTGGATTGGCCTTATTGGGAGTTCTGCCTTCCATCTTGGCCAAAAGGCCCTCAAGTTCATTATACGCTTCCAGATCAATTGGAAGCTTCAGTTCATTTTTAAGTTCACTTAGTCTTAATTGCCAATCCGAATAGTCTTCCCAATTCGACTGCAACCACAAAGCGCCATAATAAATCATGGCAACGTCTCTGCTTTGCATCCCCTGCCACAACACCCTCTTGAACAAATCTGATTTCGATTGCTCCGGAAATTGATTCGCCCATTCTATGATGGCTTCAAATACAAAAGCCTGCTCAGGAACAGAGGTCCTGGCCAAACCTTCCTGCAAAGCCTCCAGACCTGTAGGAAAGCGGGCATAAGCCTTCCATAACTCCCCTTTTACATAAACATTACGGGCAGTATCCAGCGCTGATGAGATCAATTTCATATCTCCGGTTTTCCCCAACCATTGTGCTTTGGGAATCATAAGCGGCATCTCCAAAGCCCAGTCGGATTTTACCCAATCAGCCTCCGGCACAGCACTGACCATAATGGAAGCCACATTATATAGCGGATCTTTTAATAATTTCTTGATTAAAGGGATATCCGATGAATTCCAATCTTTGCCTATTTCCCGAATTGCTGCACACTTTTCCATAGGCGCCAATGTTTGCTTTTCCAATACATACTTCAACCATCCAGCATTTCCTTTCATTTTCCCATAGGCTTCCAGCAAATGGTAACGTGCTTCTTTATTGTCACTTTCCTCAAACAAAACTTGAATTTGAGGAATGAGATCTTGCTGATCGATAATGTTTCTGGCCAGAATATTTGCCGCCAAAGATTGTACCTCCCTACCATTTTCATCTTGCAGGCATGTCAAAACATAAGCCTGGACCTGATCATTATAGGCCCCATTTTGAGCAGCATAGGCCAAGGCCCGTAAATTCCCCGGACTTGCCGGCTGATCCAGTAAAATTCCGACCTGTTTTGGAGTCAAACATTTCCCTAAGGCCATGCGAATTTCTTCCAAAGTACTGAACTCCTTACTTCTCATTAAAGCCGCCTGCAGGGAAGGAAATGCCTGCACATTCCCTAATTGCCCCAAGGCAAATGCTGCAGCGGCCCGCACTTCTTCCTGCTCATCAGCCAGGGCAAATTTCAATTCATTTAGTGCTTTTTCATCCTGAACAGATCCCAATGCTCTAGCCGCAGATCGCCTGATGTCTGCCTGATCGGATTTCAAAAAATACAATAAGGTATCAGTATTGCGCTGATTTTGGAATTCATGAATTTCCTTCCATTGTAAATACACCTTGCCCTGATCCGAGGAATAGGGATTACACGAAAAAAAAACAATAGCGAAAAATATAAATGAAAAGTATGGTTTCATTTTAAGGTTAAGGTTGATGATTGTAAGCCAACACAAAAGCTACATTATGCCTTTTGGCCTCCGTTAATAAAAATTAAAAATAAAGAAAAAGCCAGGAGCTCCATACCCCTGGCTTTAAAATTTCTATTTTAACAAACGCCTCATGATTTTCCCAACGCTGGACTTCGGAAGCTCTTTCCTAAAAGCAAACTGTCGAGGGCGCTTATAAGCCGTGAGATTCTCTTTACAATAAGCAGCAATTTCATCCTCAGTTAGGCTTTCGTCTTTTTTCACGATAAAGGCCTTAGGCGCCTCGGTGGATTTATCATCCGGCACCCCACAAACCCCAACCTCCAAAACTTTTGGATGAGAAGCGATCACGGATTCGATCTCATTTGGAAAAACGTTAAAACCGGAAACATTGATCATTTCCTTTTTACGATCCACCAAGTATACGAAACCATCCTCTGCGATGTAGGCAATATCGCCTGTACGCAAATATCCATCCACAAAAACCTTTGCAGTTTCGGTATCATTATTCCAATAACCTCCCATTACCTGTGGGCCTTTTACGCATAACTCGCCCTTTTCTCCAAAAGGAAGCACCTCGTCATTTTCTCCCACAATCCTTAAATTTGTGGAAGGAAATGGTATTCCAATCGAACCCAGACGGGTATTATCATGGAATGGCTGGCATGAAACCACCGGAGAACATTCTGTCAAACCGTAGCCTTCTCTTAACACTACGCCGGTTTTTGCTTTCCACTTTTCCGCTACATGGTCCTGAATTGCCATTCCACCTCCAATAGAAAGCTTTAGCCGCTTAAAGCTCAATTCATCAAATTGTGGCTGGCTCATCATCCCATTAAACAGGGTATTTACTGCGGTAAAAATGGTCACCTCATGCTTCTTCCACTCTCCAAGGAAGGCTTTCATATCCCTTGGATTGGTAATCAGGACGTTCTTACATCCATATTGAAAAAAGGTCATAAAGTTCACCGTGAGTGCAAAAATATGGTATAGAGGTAAAGCTGTCACCACGACCTCGGTACGCTCCTCCAGTAAATTTCGCATCCAGTGAATATGTTGCTCAGCATTAGCCAGCAAATTCCGATGGAGCAATTTAGCACCTTTGGCCACCCCTGTTGTTCCTCCGGTATATTGAAGAAAGGCGATATCATCACGACCCATTTCCACTGGCGAAAACTTCAGCTTTTGGGCCTCCTTCATCACTTTTTTGAATGGAATGGCATTAGGCAAATGAAATGGGGGAACCATTTTCTTCACTCTTTTCACCACAAAATTCACTAACGGACCTTTTAATGCCCCCAGCATATCCCCCAACCCGGTCACCATCACCAATTTAAGGGACGGCACTTTATGCATTATTTTTTGAAGATTATGCGCGAAGTTCTCGACGATCAAAATAGCCGAAACATTGGCATCATTAAATTGGTGTTCCATTTCTCTGGCCGTATAGAGTGGATTAGTATTCACCACCACCATACCGGCTTTCAAAACCCCGATCAGGGCAATCGGGTACTGCAGGACATTCGGCATCTGTAAAGCCACGCGATCTCCTCGTTTGAGGCCATTGGCTTGTAAATATGCCGCAAATTGGTCTGATAGCGTATCCAGCTGTCCATAGGTAATTTTCCCACCCATACACTCAAAGGCCACCAAATCCTGGTATTTATCCATGGCGGTTTTTAACATCTCCACCAATGAATTATACATCTCCCCTGAAATCTCATCCGGCACGCCGGCTTCATATTGATTAATCCAGGGTTTCAACTCATTTATATTCTCCATAAATCAAAAAGAAACCAAAAAATCTCAAAGAGTTTCTAGCAAATCCAAATTTTATTAGGCACAAAAATATGAATTTATTATAGTAGTCCGATAATAAAAAAAGGGCAAAGCAAAATTCAGGAAAATAGATCAAAAATAAAGTTAAAAAATCTAATAATCGTATCGAATGAAACGATAAGCCAAACCGATATTGAGCTGCAAGTACTGCATTGGGCTATTTTCCACGAAAACATGATTATACCGAAGAGCAGCCAGAAGTTCAATCGTCTCTGTCAAATTTATATAGGCACCAATTTCAGGCACCATTCCAAAGTAACTTCCCTTGTCAATTTCTTCGGCATCATTACCCAAAAAGACCTCGGAATTGAACAAATAAGTTCCTAATCCCAGGCCTGCAAAGGGTTTAATCTTACTGTCCCAGGGTAAATAATAGTGGGACTGCACCAAAAGAGGGTAAACCTTAGTAGAAAGGCCCACGGGAATTACCCCACCCGCCGGATTCTGAATAGATTTCCCTAATCGAAAATCATTGATTCCTGAGGAAAGCCCGACACTCCACTTTTCAGGATAAATAAAATATTCAAGCGTAAAGTGCCCACCCCGACCACTGTAACTGGAATATAAATCCTGAAATTCCCCTATAGGTTGTGCCATAGCATAAGAGGCGGTCATTCTAAATTTCTGAGCAAAAGAAAAACTGGTGCACGCAAGGCAAAAAATCAGGCTTAGGAAAATTTTGTTCATAGGAGCGGTAGGTTCTAATTGATGTAATAATTTACGAAGCCCTCCATAAAAAAGGCGGAGTCTCCTCCGCCTTTTTTCTCATCTATCTAGAAAAATCACAATTCTCCATTTTCGTACATTTCTTCAAGCGCCTTCCATTGCGCCTCCGTCAGCCCTCCCATCGCAAATAAGGAGATACCCTCTGCTCCATTTTTCAGGGAATGTCTTACTGCTACTTTCAGGCTATCTGCCTGCGTTAAATCCGGTAAAAATAATCCACTATACAACTGAGTCTCCGAATGCTTCAAATTCGCTTTTCCCCACTGCACCTGCTCTCCTACCCAGGCCACTGGTGCTTCATAGAAGCCATTATACAACATTGGCAATACCGCATCCATATGCCAGGATTTCCATTCCTGTTTCACTGATGTCCAGTTTGGAAATACAGCTGCAGAAGCTAACTTCCCATGCTTATGCACCTCAGGGATCAAAATATCATTTGCCAAATGGGTAATCAAATCCATACGATATTGTCTCCAGCTATCGCTTTTAGTGGGATCCTCCATCTCTAAAGGATCCTGCCCGAATTTATCCTTATAACCATTTCGACAACGTTCACAATAGCAGTAATCATACTCCGGGTATTCTTTATCCTGTACAATGCCATAATTATCCCAAAGGCCTTTGGCCAGAATTACATCTGGGTGGCGGATATAATCAAAATGAACACCGTCAATATCATAAGCACAAAGTTCTTTTACGGTGCCTAAAATAAACTGCTGCACCTCCTCACTGGAAGGACACATAAAACGATAATAATTGACATAGGCCGGCTTATCCGAAGAACTCTCTCCTTTTCTATTCACATTATACCAGTCCAGCTTTGCCGGGTCCTCATAATTTGCCGGATTATTATTCGGCATGGTCCACATCCATGCATGGCATTCCAAGCCCGCTTCCTTTACTAAAGGCAGCATTCGCTCCAGCCAGGGCGCCTTCACCGGCAAACGTTTACTGCCAAAAAATGCCTCATTTCCTGCATAAATTTCTAGCAGGACCGCGTCAAAACCTGCTTGTTTCAGTCGATAAAACTCTTTCCTCCAAACCTCGTCGGTTTTCTCCAAATCTGGCGTTACCCAAACCCAGTTCTTCGTTTTCTTAGAAGTAAATTCCTGCTTGGAACTTTGACAAGCAAACATTACTAAAACTGAAAAAATACTGAGGGCCAGTAGCCTCAATCGTAAAAAATTTAACTTTTTCATAAATAGTGATAATTTAATGTACTGACCATAATTTACCTTCCATATTCACATAATAGCGTCTTCCGGTAATGGAGGAAGTTGCTCCAAAACATAAGCTGGGCCCAGGGTAAATCTCAACCTGCTCGATGTCTTTTGGTAATTCAGGAAGGCTTGTCAATTCGGCCAATTGGTAAGTGTAGTGTTGGTGTTTGGCTTTGAATGCCAATTCTGCATCTGCGATTTCGTAAAGGTATTGTTGTAAGGTAAAATCAGGGTTCGCCAGGAACTCCTCTTCACCTTCCCCGGCTTTCAATTCCGAAAACTGCAAATAGCCCCATCGATTAGGGCGGTGCATATCAATCTTTCCGGTCGGTGACCAAACCCAATTATATTCCGGCTTTGGTTTTCCATTTGGCCCTTTAACTTTCTCATATTGCCCACCAACCACCTCCAAATCGTAATGCACACGAGAAAAATTCAGTCTCCACTGGTCTCCCGCAATCGGGGCTCCACCTCTGGAGGATAACTCTTTCAAACTTGACCATGGCATCGCGATCTCCACAGACCAGGAACGATCAATATCTTGCGGATTATTCAAAGTACCATTCAAGGCTACCTTTGTTTTCATGCCCTTAATATCCCAGTCGAAGATGGGTTTTCCGTTAAAGCGGTAAGGTCGGGTTAACATTAAATCCCACTCGGTCCCTAAAGCATTGATCTCAAATTCATAATAATGCTGCCCATCGCCATTGGCGTCAATGAAGACTTCGAAATCATTATCGAGATAAATGATGGACTCTCGCTCGGTTAATGTTCCCCATAGGTGAGGTTCTTCCATTTCTGCATAGAAATACAAAAACTCATCATCCCAAAGCATTTTTACCCGGGTCTGGTACTTTGGTTTTGGACGAATGTCCCCTTCAATATCAACGAAATCATTACTCCAGGGCACTTTAGACCAAGCAGTCTCTTCGGGCATCCCGTCAATTTTTATTGCTTGATCGGTCTTATAACAAATATAGTGTTGGGGAAAGTCCACAAACTGAGCGTGAGCGATTCCAAAATTCCATAGCAACAATGCCAGACAAAAAATCCTTAGCATGAAATAAAAGTATTGATGAAAAATTTACAATTAAGGTAAAGGCGGCTAATTACATGGGGATTACTTTTCGGTAATAAAAAGCTAATACATCTTGGAAAGGAACTAAATTATGCACTTTCTCCCAAAAAAAGAAGGTTGGCATTTTGCTTGCACGCTTAGTTTAGCAAATTTTTAAAGCAAGAATATTACTTTTGCGTTCTTATGATTGATGCAAATACACCTCCCAATTTTTGGGATAGCGGAAGAAGGTATAATGCCTATGTAGATTATTTGAAGCAAACCTATGGCGGACGGATCCAGAAGGTTTCTATCAATGCAGATTTTACCTGCCCAAACCGGGATGGTTCTCTGGGCAGAGGAGGATGTACCTTTTGTAATAATGATAGTTTTACGCCTTCCTATGTGAGGGAAAATCCAAGCATCACGACGCAACTGGAGAAAGGCTTGAAATTCCTAAAAAAGCGGTACAAGCGAACCGCGAAATTTGTGGGCTATTTTCAGGCCTATACCAATACCTATGGAGATTTAGAAGATCTCAAAAAAGTATATGAAGAAGCACTCGCCCATCCGGATATTGAAGGATTGGTGATCGGCACTCGACCGGACTGCATCAACGAAGCGCAACTGGACTATTTTGAAGCACTGGCAAAAGAACATTTAATTGTGTTGGAATATGGCATCGAGTCTTGCTACAATGACACCCTGGACAGCGTGAATCGTGGACACAGCTTTGAGGATTCCGTCAGGGCCATCAAGATGTCGGTGGGCAGGGGTTTTCATGTGGGAGGACACTTAATGTTCGGTTTCCCAAATGACAGCAGGGAAAGAATGCTGGCACAGGTAGCGTTGATCAATGAATTACCATTAGATTCCATAAAATTTCATCAACTGCAAGTAGTGAAAGGGACGATCATGGCCAAAGAGTACAAAGATCACCCTGAACAGTTCAATTTTTTCGACCGGGAAGAGTATATCGACTTTGTGATTGACTTTGTGGAGCGCCTTCGCCCGGAGCTACAAATTCAGCGATTTACCAGTGAGGCTCCTCCTGCCATCAAAATAGCCCCTAATTGGGGTATGGTCCGGGGAGATACTTTGCTTTCCCAAATCGAAAAGCGATTGGAAGAAAGAAATACCTGGCAGGGGAAATTATTCTCCTCAAGCCATTAAAATGAAATTCACCCGGCAAAACGTCGGGTATTTTTTTTTTGCAGCAACCTCATTTGCACTGAAATCGGCAAAAAAACACTTAAATTAAGTCATTTTGTCATCAAATAAGCGATAAAATGAATTTTAAATGACAAATTGTCATTATTGAAGTCTGCATTTAAGGCAAATTGTCCTAAAAATTGGAATGGTACAGGAGTTGATAAAAAGAGATTGTATTTGATAACGAAAACTTTAAACAACAATAGTTATGATCGCTACAATCAATAAAACTCCTCGCACTTTAGTTAACAACGCTAATGATATTCTTCGAGCTTTCGATAGAAACTTTAATTGGCCTGCAGGAAGTGATTACGCAGTCTCTAACAGCCCGGCCAATGTTTATGAAGAAGAGTCCGGATACAAAATAGAATTAATGGCTGCCGGTTATAAAAAAGAGGAAATTACTTTATCTGTAAAAAATGGAATTTTAACCATTAACGCAGAAAGAAAGGAATCAGAAGAGACTGAAACAAAAAAGGTAACTTCAAAAGTAATCCGAAAAGAATTTGAGAGCAAGCCCCTTGAGAGAAGCTTCAAATTACCCAAATCTATTGATCAGGAAAGTTTAACTGCTCAATTTGAGAATGGCATCTTAACCATTGAGATGAAGAAACACAAAGAAGTAGATATGGTTAAAGAGATTGCAATCAAATAAACCTAATTCCAAAAGCCTAAAAAAAACAAAAGCCTCTTCCTGCAATTTGGAAGAGGCTTTTCATATTAGTTAAAACTTCTTTTCAACATTATTCGCGTGGTCATCAATTTAGATTCATTTCCGGCTTCATCCCGGAATTTGATGTACACCACTTTTTCTCCATCCTCTCCCGGAAGCTGAACAGATTTCGTTTCCTGATAAGGCTCCCATTTCCCTCGTGCAAAAGATGGAGAGAAATCAATCATCATCTGACGCGCCTTATCTGCTTTTATTTTCAGGATGACTTCCTTACCGGAATCATTGGTATATTTTGCGCCATCATTTATAACAAAATCCAATCCTTTAGGCGGCGTAACATCCGAAATAATAGAAGCAGAAACTATAGCGCTTTCATTACCTGGTTCATCCTTAAACTTAGCATACAAAACCTTTTCTCCATCCGGATCCGAGAACTGATAACTCATAAAAGATTTATAGGGCTGCCATTGCACATCTGAAAAATCCTTTTTCTCAGACAGCACCATGTATTTCGCCCCCATTGCTTTCAGTTGCACCTTCACTAGTCGCTTAGCATGCGTGGTAAAAGAAGAATCATTATTGATTCGAATTTTACACTGTACAGGAGGTTCCCGGTCCAGAATCACCCGACCATAAGAAGGCGCCGACTCCACACCTGCCTCGTTTCTAAATTTGGCAAAAACAGATTTCACCCCATCATTACCATCCAGTTTAAAATCTACATTAGCTTGATAAGGCTGCCATTTGGCATTTGAAAAATGCTCCCAATTCGATAGCATCATTTCACTGGCACCATTCACATTGAAATTCAACTCTACCACCTGATCCATGGCATTAGTATACTTAGTGCCATTATTAATTTTGAAACTCACCACCTCTACCGGAGAAGTATGGAAATTCACTTTACCGGACCACGGCGCTGAGATATTTCCTGCAAAGTCACGTGTATATACAAAAACTTCCTGTTCTCCTTCACGGTCTTCCAATAGCCAGGCCACTAAACCTTCGTACTTTTGCCATTTAGACCGGTCCTCTAAAGCCTGATGATCCAAGGCTTGCGCACTGATCCGCATAAAGGCTGCGCCCTCCGCTTTCACCGCTACTGGCACTCTTCTGTCTCGAGCGGTAACATAATAATTCCCATCATTCACCTCTCCGCTGATAATTTTTGGAGGAGTAGTATCCAGCATAATGCGTGCTCGAACAGGATCCGTCTCGATTTTAGCCTTGTTTCGGAACTTGGCATACACCATTTTCATTCCATCACCCGACTCAATCTTATGCATAAACTCGGTTTGATAAGGCTGCCATTCCACTCCGGCGAAATGTTCATCATTGGCGATCATCATTTCATTCGCCCCCTGTACCTCTAATGAAACCTTTACATTTAAATTATCACCGGTATGCCATTTTTGACCGTCATTAAGTCTGAATAAAACTTTGGTCGGTTTGGTTCGGTCCAGGGTTACAGAAGCCGTAATCACCTCTGATTTATTCCCTGCCCGGTCAGCCAACTGCAAATAAACCATTTTCAAACCATCCTCTCCGGCAAGTGTCCAGGGACGTATTTCTGTCTGGAAAGGTCTCCAGGGGGCTTTTGTAAAATCCACAGAATTACTCACCCTCATGGCATAAGCATCCTCACCAGCCTCAATAGTCAAAGCGGTTACTCTATCTTTTGCCGTCACATAGGGTTCTCCATCATTCACAATCAGTTTACCTACCGGAGGCTTTGAGTCTAAAAGCACCTCCGTACTTAATGCTTCAGACACATTCCCTACTTCATCTTTAAACCTCGCATAAATGACCTTTTTGCCATCTCCATCAGATAATTTAAGGTTCAGCTGCTCGGCATAATCCTGCCATTCTGCATCAGTGAAGCTAGCGTTTTCACTAATTTGCATAAAACGAGCGTCTTTGGCCTTTAGGCGAACAAAGGTCGCCTGTTCAGCGATAAATTCTTTTCCATTCGCCACCTGAATACCCAATCCTTTGGGTTCTGTCCTTTTAAGAAAAATCTTAGCTTGATTGACGGTCGAAATGTTTCCAATCTGATCCGCCAAACGAAGATAAACCGTTTTTAATCCATCTTCACTCGCATCAATCTCCCATGGGATAGTCGTTTGGTAGGGGAATTTTTCGGAAACCGTGAAGTCGGCATCATTACTGACTTCCATGTACTTCACCCTATTTTTATCTTCGACTACAACTGAAAGCTCAACATTTCCCTTAGGGTTAGAGACATATCTTTGACCATTATTAATTTTAAAGGAGTTGATTTCTGGGCCTTGACGATCCAACTTTATCTCAGCCGTAACCGCTTCGCGTGTTCTATTTTTGGCTTTATCCATGAAAAATACGCCAATCTTCTTAATCCCATCTTCCCCCTTCAAAGTCCATGGGACTTCCATAAAGCCATCTATACCAGGCTGAAAACGCATCACCTCCGCCACCTGATGATCGACCACGCGGATCATTTCCACATCCAGGGCTTTAATCTTTAGCAAAACTTCTGTTTGGTTGGTTACCTCCTCCTGATCATTAATCAAAATTTGGCCATTGCGCGGGGCCTCACGATCCAAGCGAATCGAAGCTTCCAGCAAATCAGATCTATTACCGGCACGATCCTCCAAAATAGCATATACCTTTTTCAAGCCATCTCCGTCATCATCCAGTTTCCATCGCATAGTTTGCTCCAATGCGATTGGCTGGGTATTTTCCGGAGAAGCATGATTGGCTATAAACAGCTTGGCATTTTCATTGGATTCCACACTTAAAATCACCCGCCCCTGAACATCATTCGTGAATTCGCTTCCGTCATTAATAACAATTTTTCCCTTAGGCGCAGCACGATCCAGGACAATCGTCCCCACATCTGCCGGGGAGACATTACCTGCTTTATCTTTAAATCGTAAATAAAGCTTTTTCAAGCCGTCACCACCATTGAATTGGTAGCTCACGCCTTCCATAGAAAAATCAAGCCATCTGGCACCGGAGAAATCGGGATTTTCGGAGAGCTGCATTTGATCAATAAATCCTTTGGTGGAAGGATTTACCAAATCAAAACTCACCTTTATAAAGGAAGAATTGGTGTATTTATTACCTCCATCAAGAATTACTCTTGCCACTTTATGAGATTGCGCTATTAGGCTAAGCGGTAGCACAATCATCAACAATCCCAGCAAAAAAAACCGGGAACATCCCTTAAATTGAATCATTGTTGTTGGGTAATTTTTATCAATAGGTCGAATTCAAATACTCATTAAAAAGTGTAAAAATCCTTCATTTTTAAGGAGCTATATCCTGCAAGGAAAAAATCCAAATTAAAAAGACTTAATCACTATATTAACAATTTTAAACAAAAATACGCAGTTTCATCCCATAAAGTGCAATAAAAATAGAATAGATGTTGAAGCATATCAATGCTTTTTATCACAAGCTATTGTAATACTTTATTACACAAAACCTTACATGGCCAAAAAACCTAAGGCAGCTATTCCCTTTTTTTACATTTTTTTTTATGCCGACGCTATGGCATTTTTCAATAAACAAATCAAATAAAAGCCCGACGATTAGCGAACCATCACCTGCATCCTGTGAGCATCCAGTTTCAGGAATATAAAAATCAGTATGGTAAATGCCCATAAAGACGACCCCCCGTAACTCACTAAAGGTAAAGGAATTCCGATCACCGGAAAAAGTCCTATTGTCATGGCTACATTTACGAACCAGTGAAAGAAAATAATGGAAACTACGCTATAGCCATACACCCGCGCAAAGCGGGATTTTTGTCTTTCTGCTAAAAATATCAGACGGTACATTAAAAAAGCAAACAAAAACACCACTCCAACAGATCCAATCCAGCCGTGCTCCTCTCCAATGGTGCAAAAAATAAAGTCGGTACTTTGTTCGGGTACAAAATCAAACTTTGTTTGGGTTCCGTTTAAAAAACCCTTACCCCAAAAACCACCTGATCCAATCGCAATTTTGGACTGCGTCACGTTCCATCCTACTCCAAGGGGGTCCCCGTCCGGGTCAATCAAAGCTTTTACGCGCCCTTGCTGGTGAGGCTTCAATACATTATACACAAAATAGTTAACCCCAAAAGCTACCGAACAAAGAATACCGAAACCAGCTATTATGGTGATAATGCGCTTTTTGGTCCGCTCACCGAACCAGGCGAGCAGGAAGGCAATAACAGCCAATCCTCCAATGACATAAATGGTCGGATACAACAAGGCCATCAGGCAAACTACTCCTACGATAAAAGTTACCACCATGATCAGAGGCGTTAAACCCTCTCGGTAAAAGGCAAGAACCAATGCTAAAAACACCAGTGCAGAACCGGTATCCCCTTGTAAATGAATCAAAAGCATAGGGATAACAATCCAGATAAAGGCATTCCTGTAAGTTTCGAACTTATCCATCCTCAGGCCGGGGTCAGACAAAAATTTAGCCACCGCCAGGGCGGTTGCGAATTTGGCAAACTCTGCCGGCTGCAGCCGGAAAGGGCCAATCTCCATCCATGATTTAGAACCCGCTACTTCCCGACCAAAGATTAACACCAGGATTAAAGAGAGCATCACCGCCCCATAAATCACATAGGCGAAGGAGTCATAAAACTTAAAGTCAACCGCAAAAATGATGGTAATCAAAATGATGGTGGTCCCCACCCAAAGCAATTGCTTTCCGGAGTTGATACTCAAATCAAAAATACTGCGTTGCGCCTCCTCATCATAAACGGCTGCATAAATATTCAGCCAGCCGATTGTGACCAGTATAAAGAAAATCAGGATGGACAACCAGTCCACACGACCAAAAAAATTCCCTCTATTCTTACCTTGTAGCTCCATTCTAGTATAAAAAGTCCCCTTTTAACACATACTTTTCCATATACGGGCGAGAAATCTCCCCTTTCACATATTTCTCCAGCATCAAGCCCGCAATCGCAGTTGCGGCTCTCCCTCCCCAACCGGCATTTTCCACATAAACAGAAATGGCAATCTTAGGCTGCTCTACCGGCGCAAAGGCCATAAATACCGAATGATCCGGACCATGCGGGTTCTGAACTGTTCCGGTTTTTCCTGCAATGGGTAAATCTTTAATATAAGCCCGGGTAGCCGTCCCCTGAATTACTTCTTCCATACCGGCGATCACCTCGTCAAAATATTGTGACTGAATACCGGTTTCGTGTTTTTCAAGGTATTTTTCAAGTGGCCCCTGCCCTCCAATATCTTTAATCAGATGCGGCGTATAAAAATAACCTCTATTGGCTACTAATGCAGCCATATTGGCCATTTGAATAGGAGTGACCAAAATTTCCCCTTGTCCAATCGCCAGGGAGTGAACGTTAGATGCTTTCCAGCGATTTCGACCGTAATAACGATCGTAAAATGCAGAATTTGGAATAAAACCGGACTTCTCGCCGGGCAGGTCAATGCCCAACTTACTGCCTAAGCCAAAACGACTCATATAGGTAACCCACTTATCAAGTCCCAGACGGCTATCCACAAAAGTATTATCGTCCACCCGCTGATTCAATACCTCCCTGAAGACTTTCACATAGAAGTTATTGGAGGAATATTTAAGTGCTCGGCGCGTATCATATCTGCCCGGGGGCGCATGGTCCCCTATCAACTTATTATCACAATAAATAAATTCACCAGGGGCAATTACCCCTTCCTGTAGCGCCACCAAGGATTGTAACACCTTAAAAATGGACCCCGGAGGATAGGCCGCCATGATCGGTCGATTAAAAAGAGGCTTTAGGGAATCCTTTTGTAATACGCCCATATTTTTCCCGAATGAACGCCCGGAAAGTAAGGAAGGATCATAATCTGGCGCACTGACAATAGCCAGAATCTCTCCAGAGGACGGTTCAATCGCAACTAAAGAACCAATCTTCCCCTCCATTAATTTTTCAGCATATGCCTGAAGGTCCAAATCCAGGGTAGTGGTCAAATTATTCCCCGGCACGGAAAGGGTATCATATTCTCCATCCTGAAAACTCCCTTTTACAATTCCACGGACATTCACCATTTTAAAGCTAATGCCGCGCTGCCCACGGAGATGTTCTTCATAGGTACTCTCGATACCATTTCGGCCGATATAATCTCCTGCCTTATAGTAATTAGTGGTATCCCGCTTAATCTGACGATCGGTAATCTCCCCAATATAGCCCAGGCTATTCGCCGAATAAGGGTATTGATACCCTCTTACCGTTCTGGGGGAAACATAAATTCCGGAGAAATCATCCAAGTAAACTTCGATTTTGGCAAATTCTTCCGGACTCAGTTGCTTGAACAAAACCTGAGGTTTCACCCAGGAAAAACTTCGGGCCTTTTTGAGCTTGTCCAGTTTTCCCCGCATTTCCTCCATTTCAATGCCCATCACCTTCGCTAAAGCTAAAGTATCGGAATTTCGAAATTCTTTGGCTACGACGGTAATGTCATACACCGGATTGTTCACCACCAACAACTCCCCATCACGACTGGTCATCATTCCCCTTAAGGGATAATCGATGAACTTCTTCATCACATTGTTTTGAGCAGCCAACTTATAATCATCATCCAGCACCTGGATGAACAATAGTTTTCCTGCAAATAACAATGCTACTCCGGCGATGAGCAGCTGAACAATTATCCGTCTGTCCTCATTCATATCACCCTCCGCTGTTTGGTATAAAATAACAACTGCACCAACACCATTAACACAAATGTCAGTACCCCACTAAAAGAAGTCTTGGCCAAAATACTCATTAAGCGATCAAAGCCTCCGGACTGAATTACAAATAAGGTGAAATGGTGAATCAGAATTAAGGGCAGTGCATACAGCGCAAACCAGTTGAAACCATAATCTGACAACATCGGGTTTACGCCCGCATCATATCCTCCTTTGGGCGTGATCAGCTGCATCCATTTCGGTCGCAAATACATGATAAGCACCGATGCGGCGGCATGTACCCCCAGGGTATCATAAAACCAATCGACCATTATCCCTAACACAAAGCCCATCAGCAATAGGGTGGATTTCTCCATGTCTGCAGGCAGGAACAACAAAACTGCGATATAGAGAAAAATAAAGCCAAAGCCGAAAAGGGCTATATTCTTCAAAATCAACACTTGAAGTAATAGAAAGATTACGAAATGTGCAATTCGTAAAATAGTGCTGTTTTTCATTTTTTCTCCTCGGTTAAACGCTCAACTTCTAACTGCTCCTCTTCCAGGTTATTCTCCACTACATAAAGGTAGGATAGGGAAGAAAAATCAGTAGATAACCTCACCTTGATATTATAAAAAATATCCTGATCCGTCAACTCAAACTCTTCCACGGTTCCGATCATCGTACCGGCCGGAAATATCCCGTCAAAGCCAGACGTTCGAACGGTATCCCCTACATGCATCTCCACATGTCGCGGCACATAGTTCAGGTCGGCAAACTGAAAATCCTCTCCGGACCAGTTCACCGAACAAAGCACATTGGAAGGGTAAGCTTTGGCCGAAACCAAAAACTTATTATTAAGGAGAGAGATCACAGTGGCATAATGGGGAGAAACAGATTTCACTTTTCCAATCACCCCATAGGGACCAATCACCCCCTCATTGGGTTTTATTCCATCAAGCGAACCTTTATCAATAGTAATATAATTATGATATTCACTGATCGAATTATTCACCACCCGTACCGGTGTGAAAGAAAATTGCTTCAGACGAGCTTCATCCGCTGAAAATTCATGTGTCCAATAATAATCAGAAGCTTCACTCACCTTCAGAGCTGCACGTAATGCCGCATTCTCTTTGACCAACTCCTCATTGATTCGGCTGAGTTCAAAATAATTATTGACCTTGGTTTTGTTCTGATATAAGGCACCAATAGCCCGATTCGAGCTATGAAAAAAAGCTATACTTTGGTAAGAATTTTTGGTCACAATCAGCCAAAAGCAAATCATTTCCAAAATCAAAAACAGCATCAAGCCGCGAAAGCGGTAAATAAAGAAAAAGAGTTCCCGCATCTATTTTGCAAATTCCAAATATCTCCCTAAAAAGAAAATTCAACATCCGGACGGGCGAATGCCACCAAATGTTGAATTATAAAATTTTTCACGAAAAACTGTTTGACGGTTTTCCATTATTAAATTATCAAGTCATCAACACGGCACGGTTGTTTTCCATATTTTTCAGAGACTTACCCGTACCGCGAACCACTGCTCTTAATGGATCATCTGCCACGTGGATAGGCAATTTGGTTTTCAAAGCCAAACGCTTGTCCAATCCTCTCAATAAAGCACCACCGCCAGTCAGGTGAATACCATTATCATAGATATCTGCAGACAATTCCGGTGGAGCAATCTCCAATGCTTTTAATACCGCTTCTTCAATTTTAGAAACAGATTTATCTATAGCAAAAGCAATCTCG
This sequence comes from Persicobacter diffluens, assembly GCF_036244895.1. Lineage (NCBI taxonomy): Bacteria > Pseudomonadati > Bacteroidota > Cytophagia > Cytophagales > Persicobacteraceae > Persicobacter > Persicobacter diffluens. The sequence goes on along the minus strand of NZ_BQKE01000001.1, from coordinate 837,204 downwards.
GAATAAGAAATGGTCACCACTTTTGGAATACCGGTCATCAAATCTCGCCCACGAATTTGATATTCTTCCGGTGGCTCATCCAATTCCGTTAAAGCAGACCCGACGGCCACTTTTACCTTCTCTGCAGAACGCTCACCAATCAAAAGATTGTGCTGGCGACGCATATAGTCCAAAATATCACGGTTGAAAGTATCTCCGGCTACTCGAATGGACTGATCACAGACAATACCGGAAAGGGCGATTACCGCAATTTCGGTGGTACCTCCTCCAATATCCACGACCATAGATCCTACCGGCTGTTCGATATCAATACCAATACCAAGGGCAGCTGCAATAGGCTCATGAATTAAATAAACTTCCTTTGCTCCCGCATGCTCAGCAGAATCTCGTACCGCACGTTTCTCTACCTCAGTAATACCGGAAGGTATACAAATCACCATTCTATGAGATGTCGGAATGAAACGATTTCTGGTGTCAATCATTTTAATCATTCCGCGAATCATCTGCTCCGCCGCGTGGAAATCTGCAATCACCCCATCCTTCAACGGACGAATTGTTTTAATTGACTCATGCGTTTTTTCGTGCATTTGCATCGCCTCATGCCCGATCGCCAAAACCTTATTGGTTAAACGATCAATGGCAATTATTGACGGCTCGTCAACAACAATTTTATCTTTATGAATAATAAGCGTGTTGGCAGTTCCAAGGTCGATTGCAATATCACTTGTTAAAAAGTCAAAAAAGCCCATGCTCCTTGTAAAAACGAATTAATTTATATTCCCTACCAATTCACAAAATATACAAATTAGCTCAGCTATTCATGTATAAGTTGAATTTTTATTCAGTTTTCACCTCACTCTCCAGCTTTGGACCGAAGCCTGAGCATAAAGGATGAGATAATCACCAATTTGTTCAAAGTTCCAAAATACCGAGCATAATCAAAAGCTATTTGTAACGATTTTATCTATTAAAAAATAATTAATAATACCAAACGACAAATTCAATGCTTAGTATCTAATTTAAAACCTTTTGCCCACTGCAAATCCATAGGAAATGGTCTGATATACATCTTTGTAATCATAAATAATGGAGGGAGCCAATTGCCAGCCCTTCTCCATCCGAATTTCATACTCCAAACCCACTTTCACCAACCAAAAATCCTCCCCTTCCTCAGCAAACATTTGTTCATAACCCAGCCCGGCAAATACACTAAAACCTTTCAGCAACTCAAACTTAGCTACCGCCGCCAACACCACCACATTTTCACGTACAATCCGCTGTTCTGACAGGGTCAACATGGTGTACCGATCCAATTCAATATCGGCCATCAAGCCCATACTCCAGCGATGATTAATTTTATAGACATAATCTAAGCCAAGGGTAGGCACCCAATTTCCGGTATTCCTCAATCCCAGCACATCAATATGAGCATAATGCTTAGGTGGAATAAAAGTAAAACCTGTATAAAAATTTATTGCATGTCGACCGTGTACGTGATCGCCACCCTTTGCTTCATGAGGATGACTTTGCCCTTCATGCTCAGCTTGCCCATAGAGTGAAGTTGACAAGAAGATACCAGTAAACATCACAAGTAGAAAAATTGCTTTCATCATATCTGTCAAATGGTTAGGAGCATCTCCTTTTCCAAAAAGAGATACTCCAATCCTTTTCAATTAAATGAAAGACTATTTTTTGCTAATAAAGTTCACCAATCTTCTTACAGCAAGTTATAAAGCATACCATCCGGCCGCAAATTCGAATTATTGGAAGCGATTTTGGATGATTTTTCAACAATAGCGATGTTATTTTCTCCAAATAATCCCTTATCGCACCTTCAATATTTTAAATTTTCGCAGAGAATTTTGGCTATTAAACACGCTCTTATACGCTTTTTCCTTTTTTAAAAATGCAAGAAAGGCACGCTGCACGTTAGATTGCATCAAACAGCAGCATTCATCTTTAATTCCACGTTAAACTACAAGGCGGAAAAAATGAAGGAGTTTATCCAATTCCCAGCTTTTCCCAAGGAAACAGATGAATAAGGAGAAAGCCAATTTACCACAATGTGGACTATTGATAAATGAGAAAATATAATCAGTATACCCTGTTAATAGTTGCTTAAGCAGACCTGTTAAATCCATCGTTGTACAAGCCGGGATTAAACGGCTACCAACCAAAACGGATTTATTTTGGCAAATTTGGTCTTATTCATACTTCAAACCCTCCCAAAAAATCTGCCCCCCGGATATAAAAAAACCTCCAAAAGGAGGTTCATATTTTTATTGAAAGTTGAAATACAATGTCACACTATTGGTGGTCAGCCGATCTACCGCCACTGCTATAGGTCTATTGGCATTGGTTCCCTTCATATTCATGAGGCCGTGGGAAAAACGAATTTCGGGAGAGAAACGGAAAAGCGGATAATACAGATCAAAGCCGAAACCCCATTCCAGCGCCAGATCAAAGCCCGCCATTTCAAAGGCAATTTCTTTTTCTCGCCTACCGGTCACTTCTACGGATGGATTAATCCCTCCGATAAAATAAGCACGAATGTTCCCTCTTCGCTGAGACTTCAATTTTAGCAGAATTGGCATCTCAAACCTTACGTTCTCAATATTATCCTGCTCTGCTCTGAAATCACCATTCCCCGGAGGTCCAATAGATACCGAATCACTAAACTGGTAAGTCAAACGATAAGTGTAAAAACCTGCCTTTGGGGTCACCCGCACATCCAAAGCCTCGGCCAACTTTAGGTTTCCTATAAAACCCACCCCTAAGGAGAGCTGACGTTCAGTCTGAATGGATAAAACCCCGTCCAAATCCACAGGGTTATTATTCGGATCAAAACCTATTCGATCGAAATAAGCCTGAGAATAGGTCTGCTTAAAACCTGAAAGCCCTGTAGACACAAAAAAACCGTAGTGAATCTTTTTCTGATCCACATAGGGCAGGTTGATCTTAGGCCCGGCCTGTGCCAGAACAGTACTTAAAGGCAAGAAGAACGCTAATACAAATATTATTTGGTAGCGGTATAAATGGAGCTTATGCCAAAGGTTAGTGGAATACATTCTGTCTCTTTATAACCCACCTTATCCAATATCTTTGTGAATTTCTCACCATCGGGGAAAGCATTTACAGATTCCGGCAAATAGGTATAAGCGGACTGATCTTTTGAAATGACTCTTCCAACAGCAGGTAATACAAAGCGGAAGTAGGCGTTGTAAATTTGTTTAAAAGGGAAAATCTTAGGTTTTGAGAATTCAATGATCACCAACCTTCCACCAGGCTTCAACACACGACACATATCTGCCAAACCTTTTTCCAGATTTTCATAATTCCGAACACCAAATGAAACGATCACGGCATCGAAATAATTATCTTCAAAAAGTAATCCCTCAGAATCTCCTAATCGCATTTCTATACGATCCTCCAATCCTTTGGCTTTGATCTTCTCTTTTCCGATTTCCAACATCCCTTCGGAAATATCTACCCCAATCACTTTCTTTGGATTGGCGGCAAGGGCCTCAATGGCGAAGTCTCCTGTGCCGGTAGCAATATCCAAGATCAATTCCGGCTGATATTTTTTCAAAATCTTTACTGCACGCTTACGCCAGTAAATATCAACCCCAAGGCTTAAAACATGGTTCAATAAATCGTATTTCTTGGAAATATTATTGAACATATCACGCACCTGCGCCTTTTTCCCTTCTTGCTGATCTTTATATGGAACTACTTTCATCAAAATGTCATTTTTAATTATCACATCTAGCTAACCTTTCGTAGACCCGATTTCCCTCAAAGTCACCGACAATAATGATCTGGCTCATGTGAAATTTATGCTACAAAGGTAATACGAATTCCTTTGCCGCAAAAAAAAAGAGGCGAGTTTCCCCACCTCTACGACAATATCATATATTTCTGAACTATTTCTCAATAATTTCAAACTCTACTCTTCTGTTCAATTCACGTCCTTCCTCTTCATCATCATTGGAAGCCAGTGGTCTTTCCTCCCCATAACCAACGGCGGTGATACGGGTAGCATCCACTCCTTTTCCTTCCAAATAATTCATTACCGCTTCTGCACGTTTCTGAGAAAGCTTCATATTATTTCCTGCAGAACCCACCGCATCGGTATGTCCGGAAATCTCCACCTTGATGGAAGGATTTTCAGAGAGCATACGCTCCAGCTTATTCAGTTCTGAAAAAGATTCTTTCTTCAGCTTAGCGGAACCAAAGTCAAAATAAACATTACGCAAGATCGACTTTTGTCCGGTTTGAATCCTGCTCATGGCCAAGGTGCGCTCCACCATTTGCTCCTCATCGTTCGCTACCGGTAATTTCAGTTTCAAATTTTTGAATACATAACCGTCTTTTTCCGAAGACAAAGTAAAATTCGAGGTCTCTGTAGGCTTTAATTCAAAACGGTAAGCCCCATTTTCCTGCCTTACTCCTCTCCAGCTCATTCCGGTATTAGCCTCTCGCACATTAACCCGTGACTCCATAGCCGCCTTACTACCCTGATCCACAATCTTCACCTCTAAAATAACAGGCTGAATAACCGCTACCACTTCTTCGGTTTCCGCGGAGGTCAACATCACATCCGGTGCTGCCGCATCTTCTGCTTTTTCAATATCTTTTCCGGCAAGTAATTGCTGCTGCTCATCAAACTCATCCGGAATTTTAACCATATAAATATCGGTATAACCCATTCCATCTTCCCGAACAGAAGAGTAATACCCACGTTTACCATCCGCTGTAGATACAAAATAAATATCATTATCCGGGGTATTGATCGGGTATCCCAAATTCACGGGCTCACTCCATTCTGAGGTTGCGGAATCATAAACGGTTTTGAAAATATCAAATCCACCCATTCCATCTCGCCCTTTAGAGGAGAAATAAAGCGTTTTTCCATCATAATCAATAAATGGGCTATCATCGTCATAAGGCGTATTGATAGTTTCTCCCAGGTTTTTCACCCTGGACCAAACCCCTTTATCATCCTTGGTGGCCATATAGATATCCAGTTCCCCCATACCGCCCGGGCGATCAGAAGAAAAGAAGAGCGTATTACCATCCGGTGAAATCGATATAGAATTCTCAGAAAAGGAGGTATTCACACGGCCTTCCACCGGAAGTGGCTCTGACCAATCATCCTCCGTCTCATTATAGGTAGAATAGTAAATATCTCCCCCATTAGAATCACGATAAATAAACAAGGTCTGACCATCTGCTGACAAAGCCAGGTTAGAATCATGAAAGCGGGTATTCACACTCGTTCCAATATTTTTGGCCGGTTCCCATTGCCCGTTTACCTTTCTGGAATAAAAAATATCTTCGAAATAAAAGTTATCCTTATCTACGTTTTCGTTCAGGTTCCCATCCTGACGACGGGAAGTAAAAATAATCAGGGTTTCATCCTCATTAAACACCGGGGCAAAGTCATAAGAGTCGGAATTAATGTTCTCCCCCAAATTCACAATGGTCCAGTGAGAAGGATTCACCATGAATTTTTTACCGTTTTCACACTCATAAATCTTGCGATCTACCCAATCCATTGGCACCAAATCCTGCCCGCGGTAATTCACCTTACTCTCATACTTGGATTTATACTTTCGGTAATAAAGCAAAGCATTATCAAAATCCATGGCATACTGATACGCCTCCCCAATCATGAAAGGGATATCAAAACGATATTCAGGATTTAATTCATAGAGTTTCTTCAGGTATTTCACCGCACGTTCCTTGTTCACGGTCTCCAGATAGAGCTTACCGGCCATAAACAGGGCGCGCTGATTTTCAGGATCAAAATCCACCACCTGCACATAAATATCCCTAGCCTGAGTTTTTACGGCAGTACTTTTGTTAATCTCCTCCGCCATTTCCAATAATTGCCGAGCAGTTTCCTTATTGGGATCTACTGTTTGAGCAAATGCACTGCTAAAACCGAGGAGTAAAGAAACTCCTAATAAAAAACGATATTTCTTAAAATTCATCACCTAATTCGTGATCTGTAAGAGGTTGAAGTCAAAATTTCGAGCGGACACATGGATGTAATAATTAATAAAATCATGCATAAATGTGAATCCCACAAAGCCAAAATTAACAAATTAACACCAAGATTAAGCTATTAATTTGTTGAAATATATTAAAGATAGGATCCAATCCCAATGATTGCTTCCTAATTTTTATGATTTACAGTCAATATGGTTTAAGATTTAGAGAGAAATTAGCGCAATTTCACTCATGTAATAGATGAATTTTATTTTCGGATTTTGGTTAATAATCTGCCTCCCTCTCCCTCAATTTCACTTTAGACTTTTAGCACTTTGTGTTAAAGGGGAAAGGCATTAACTTTGCAGCTCAATCCGCAGTGTGAGCCATCAGGCATTTCGCCTTTCACTCACCGGCTTACACACTGACAGATAGCATAGTTATGAAAATTAAATCCGCGAATTTCGTCATTAGTAATACCGACATTAGTAAGTGCCCCAAGGCAGATAAAGCTGAGTTTGCCTTTATCGGACGCTCCAATGTTGGAAAATCAAGCTTAATCAATTGCCTGACCGAGCGTAAAAGTTTAGCCAAAACTTCTTCCACTCCTGGAAAAACCCAGCTGATCAATCATTTTGAAATTAACAACAACTGGTACCTGGTCGATCTTCCCGGATATGGCTATGCGAAAGTCAGCAAAACCAGCCGCAGCAAGTGGGGAAAAATGATTGAGGAATACCTCAAGAAAAGAGAAAACCTCTTGTGCACTTTCGTGTTGGTAGATTCCAGACACGAGCCACAGAAAGTGGACATGGAATTCATGAACTGGATGGGAAAGAACGGCATTCCCTTTGTGATCATTTTCACCAAGTCCGATAAACAGTCCCACACCAAGCTGCAATCCAACATTGCCAAATACCGCAAAATCATGAGAAAAAACTGGGAGGAACTCCCTACCATGATTGCCACCAGCTCCGATGATGGCCGCGGAAGAGAAGATGTATTGGATTTTATTGAGGAAGTGGCCGAAGGATTCATGTCCGGAACAGGAAATTAATTAATCTTCTTTCAAATAAAAGGCAAATCTCCTATGTTTGCCCCGCTTTTGTAAACGACATTACCAATTTGGATAAAAATATTTAGTATGAACTTTTCAGAAATTTGTGCAATTGCCGGAAAGGGAGGGCTTTTCAAAGTATTGAAACCTACCCGCGCAGGAGTTATTGTAGAGAGCATTAACGAACCTGGAAAAAAGATGGTGGCAAACTCTAACAGCCGCGTTTCTATCCTTCAGGAGATCTCCATTTACACTAATGATGACGAAGGCGCTTGCCCTTTGAGAGATGTGATGTTGAAAATCCGTGAGGAGTTCGGTGATGATCCGGGAGTTGGAAGCACTTCTTCTTCGGAAGAATTAAGGGCTTTCATGAAGCACGTATTGCCGGATCACGATGAGGAGCGCGTTTATACCTCTGATATCAAAAAGCTGGTAAGCTGGTATAAAACGCTATTAGAGAAGGCGCCGGAAGTCTTCGAAGCTGAGGAAAATGAAGATACTCCTGCTGAGGCAGAAGAAAATTAATATTGAAGCCGCTTTCCTGTTAGGAAGCGGCTTTTCTTTGCGCTAACATTTTTATTCAATTCATTATTCATCTTTAAAAAAAGAAAATTTACTGTGTACAAGTCTGTCATTCGCCCTTTTCTGTTTAAACACGATCCTGAAGCTATTCACCATTCGATAGTGAAATTCACCAAAGGTGCGTTATCCCTTCCTTTTTCCCGCCCTATTTGTCGAGCACTATATAATTTCTCGGACCCTAAACTAGAGCGTGAAGTTTTCGGGATTAAATTTGCCAATCCGGTAGGTTTGGCGGCAGGCTTTGATAAGGATGCCAAGCTGATTGATGAATTCGCTCAAATGGGCTTTGGTTTTGTGGAAATAGGTACGGTGACCCCTAAAGGACAGCCCGGCAATCCAAAACCAAGAATTTTCCGTCTTCCGGAAGATCAGGGGATTATCAACCGCATGGGTTTCAACAATGATGGCGTAGAGGCTACGGTAGAACGCCTAAAAAATCGCAAGACCAATATTATAGTAGGCGGCAACATCGGTAAAAATAAGGTTACCCCTAATGAGCAGGCCTTTGAGGATTACAAAATTGCTTTTGAAGCGCTTTTCCCCTATGTGGACTACTTCGTATTGAACGTAAGTTCACCGAATACGCCCAACCTGAGAGCACTACAAGAGAAAGAACCTTTAAAGCAACTCCTCTCAGAGGTGAAAAAGCTCAATGCTCAGAAAGATGCACCAAAGCCGATTTTATTGAAAATTGCACCGGACCTGACTAATGAGCAGTTGGATGACATCATCGAGATTGTGAATGAAACGCAAATCGATGGCGTGATCGCGACTAACACCACCATCAGCCGGGAAGGCTTGAAAGAAAATGCTGAGCGCGTGGAAGAAATTGGCGCCGGGGGATTGAGCGGTGCTCCTTTAACCAAACGCTCCACCGAGATTGTGGCTTATCTTCACCAAAAATCCAATGGTGCTTTCCCAATTATTGGGGTAGGGGGAATCAACAGCCCGGAAGATGCGGTGGAAAAATTGAAAGCTGGTGCTTCTCTGGTACAGATCTACACCGGCTTTATCTACCAGGGTCCGGGATTTATCAAAGACATCAACAAAGCGATCCTGAAGGCAGGCTTATAATTTTCAGAAATAAAATATCACGAAAGGAGGGCGTTGGTCTCTCCTTTTTTTTTGGATAATAATTTCTAAGAATCCATGAAGCTGAAATTTTCCTTATATTCGCATGAATTGATTAGATAAAAATCTGCGCAACGAAGGCTCTTCCAAGGTCTAAAATCACCTTTTTGCGCTCAAAATATTGATCTCTACCTGAGAATACCAACATTTTCCCATGGCTGAAAACACATTTTTCACACCCCCTGCGTCTCAGCAACCTGAGCCACCAAAGGAACCTGCTAAAAAGAGTAAAGCCAAAGCTCGAAAAAAAGAAAGTCCGAAAAAGTCCGGACCCAGCTTCTTCAGCAAGATCAAATCCCTGAAGGATGACAAACAGCTCCGTTTAGGAATTGGCATCACCCTCTTGCTCAGTGGAATTTATATGGCTTTCGCCTTGGTTTCTTTCCTTTTCACCGGAAGGGCCGATCAAAGTGTAATGGAGTCTTATTTCCAAAATGGCGTACTCCAGTCGGGGCGTGAAATTGAAAACTGGCTGGGTGCATTAGGAGCGGGCATCTCTCACTTTTTAATGTACCGAACCGTTGGTCTGGGCGCTTATTTAATCCCCTACCTTATATTTATCAGCGGGATTCAATTAACATTTTCCAATGTCAAGTTGCCCATCAGGAGAAGTGCCAAATTTGTCCTGTTCACCTCTATTTGGCTATCCACCTTTTTCTCTTTTTGCCTGATTATGGCCAAGAGCAGGGGATATTCCGGCTACTGGTCTTTCATTGGAGGAGGAATAGGACATGAAATCGCCCTTATTTTTAATGATCTTTTCTCCTGGGGGACGCTGATCATTCTACTGATTATCCTTGGCTTCTTCATCATTTATTTCTTTGACATCAAAGAAGCTTTTCAGTTACCGCAATTTTCTGCACCCAGCATACTCAAAAAGAAAGAAAATCCACTTCCATCAGAGGATACTTCCGACAATGAGTTTTTCACCAGTGAGGATCCCTTAGCAAGCGAGGAAGACCTTACCGAAAACGTTCAATCAGCAGTAAAAACACCACCTCAGGAAGAAAAGCCTGCCAATAAAGTCAACTTCTCCATCAATAAACCCAAGCCGGAAAGCCCGGTGGCTAAGGAGGAATTGCCTCAGAAAAAAACAAGCACTCAACCTTTACCGGAAACTTCAACACCCCAGGAGGAAGAAGTAACGCCTCCGGCATTAAAACCGCAATCCTCCGCAAATCGCATTCTTATTCCGGACGAGGAAGAATTTAGTCTGCCTCAAACACCGCTGGAAGCACCGGTGGCGGAAGAAATACGGCCAAAACCATCTGCTGCTGCAGAAAATAAACCCATGACTGAGGTAAAAGAGGAAGAGGAGCCCAAATTATCCCTGAGTGTAGACATTGCCGAAGTGGATGATAAAGCGGAGGATGAGGAAGAGGAATCCGCCAATAAGGAATTGGTCATGGAGCCTTATGATCCCACTCTGGATCTTGGGAGTTACCAGTACCCACAAGCCGATTTGCTCAAAGATTACCCGGCCAATAATGCCGAAATTTCAGAGGAGGAATTAAATGCCAATTTCGAACGGATTGTAGAAACCCTGGAGAACTTTAAAATCACCATTTCCGATATTAAAGCGACTGTCGGACCGACTGTCACCCTTTATGAAATCGTTCCGGCAAAGGGAATCAAAATCTCCAAAATTAAAAATCTGGAAGATGATATCGCCCTGTCGTTATCTGCCTTGGGTATTCGCATTATAGCCCCCATTCCCGGCCGCGGCACCATTGGTATCGAGGTGCCGAACACCAATAAGGAAATGGTATCAATGAAATCCGTACTGAACACGGAGAAATTCCTAAAAAGCAATAAAGCCCTGCCGGTAGTAATCGGTAAAACCATTTCCAATGAGGTTTACGTTTTTGATTTAGCCAAAACCCCTCACCTGCTGATTGCCGGAGCCACCGGTCAGGGTAAGTCTGTGGGGCTGAATGCAGTATTAACTTCTCTGCTTTATAAAAAACACCCTTCGGAATTAAAACTGATCCTTGTTGACCCCAAAAAGGTAGAATTAACGCTTTACAATAAAATTGAACGCCACTTTCTGGCCAAGCTACCGGATGGGGACGACGCCATTATCACCGACACCAAAAAGGTGGTACATACCCTAAACTCGCTTTGTATTGAAATGGACAACCGTTACGACATGCTGAAGAATGCAGGTTGTCGGAATATTAAAGAATACAATGCGAAATTCATTGATCGCAAGCTAAATCCGCTGGACGGACACCGCCACCTGCCCTATATTGTATTGGTGATTGATGAGCTGGCAGATTTGATGATGACCGCTGGAAAAGAAGTGGAGACTCCGATTGCACGATTGGCACAGCTGGCCCGCGCGATTGGTATTCACTTAGTAGTGGCCACCCAAAGGCCTTCGGTGAACGTTATCACGGGTATCATCAAAGCGAACTTCCCGGCCAGATTGTCTTTCAAAGTTACTTCAAAGGTAGATTCCAGAACTATTCTGGATACGGGAGGAGCAGAACAATTAATTGGCCGTGGAGACATGCTGTTATCAGACGGTAACGAATTAACCCGCCTGCAATGCGCTTTTGTGGATACCCCGGAAGTGGACAATGTTTGTGATTTTATTGGTAATCAAAGAGGTTACTCGTCAGCTTATTTATTACCGGAATATGTTGGAGAGGAAGGGGAATCGGCCGCTGCAGGAGTCGATTTATCTGAAAGAGATGCCCTTTTTGAAGAAGCAGCCTATATGGTCGTCCGCAATCAATCCGGCTCCACTTCCCTGATTCAAAGGAAATTAAAACTAGGGTACAACCGAGCCGGGAGAATCATCGATCAGTTGGAAGCGGCTGGAATTGTAGGCCCACCGGAGGGATCCAAGGCCAGAGAGGTATTAGTGAGTGACGAATACGCTCTCGAACAAATGTTAAATGATTTATAATTAATAGCAAACTTTTAAGTACTTTCGCAGGAATTAGGCCTGATTTTTGTCGATTTAGTCATAATTACCGAATTATGTAAGGTTTTAAAAAAATCAAAACAGGTTATTAATTGGTAATAAGAATATCAGTAATCTATTCAACTATGAAAAATATTATCGCCTTCTTTCTGTGCTTCTTTACAGTGTCAACGACTTTTGCCCAAAAAGACCCCAAGGCACTCGAAGTATTGGATGCGATGAGCAATAAATACCAAAAGATGGACGCCTTCCGGGCGGAATTCACCCAAAAGCTTATCAATAAAATGGAAAATATTGAAGAATCTTTTAATGGGAAAATTTTGGTGCAGGGAGACAAATTCCAGTTAGAAGCTTCTGGACAGGTCATTTACAATAACGGCACTACTGTCTGGACCTGGCTTATTGACGATGAAGAAGTCAATGTTTCTCACAACGATCCGGAAGAGGGTGGTTTTGAATTATCGACCATCTATAATATGTATAAAGAAGGTTATAAATACCTTTATCTGGAGCAGGTATCTGAAGGCGGTCAGGCAGTGGATGTAGTGGATTTGGTACCAGAAGATCATAGCCAAAGCATTTTTAAGATCAGAATGAAGATCGCACAAAAGAACCATGAATTGGTGGCCTGGGAAATTTTCGACCGTTCCGGTATTAATTACGAATACATAATTGATAAATTCGAAAGTAATCCTACCGTAGCGGCGGGTAGCTTTGAGTTCAATACCTCTGCTCATCCGGATGTAGAAGTTGTTGATTTGAGATAATAAATCTTCTTACAGAATAACAAAAAAGCTGCCCAAGAGGTGGCTTTTTTGCGTTTGGCCGAATTCTGCACCTCCGGGTTCAAGAACTTACCAAAAATAATCACCGGTCCATTTTGAATGGTTTTACTGTATTTTTAACCCGAATTATTCTCCGCTAAATATAAGTGAGTTGGCTTGAGTGGCTTTTTTTCATTTTAGTAAAATTATGATTGGTGATTTATTAATAGCCCAAATTGGGGTAAGCTTACTTTCTCCTCCTTCACCTGCTTCCTTGGAAAAAACTTGAAATAGAGGACAATTCCTTAACCCGAATTATTCACCGCTATATTCATTAATTGATCACAAGTAACTTATTTTCAGTTCTTTAAAACTTATTTTCTTTGATTAATAATAGCCCAAATTGGGGCAAGCTTGCTTTCTCCTCATTCATCTGTTTCGTTGGAAAAAACTCGAAATAGGAAACTATTCCTTCATTTTTTCCGCCTTACAGCTAAACGAGGCTTAAAGCATGAATAATCCGGGTTAATTTTTCCCGACTTGGAGCTAAACGTGGATTTATGCATGAATAATAGAGGTAAAGGAGGCATAATTCGGCTTAATACGAACTTTTTCCTTTAGTAACAGTCATAGTATTAGGTGATTGAAATGCTCACCTATTCATTTGATCGATGTTCGGAGTTTTTGTAGTGTTAAACTCCATCCAAAAGGGTAGTGATTGACTTCATTACCCTTTTTGTTATTTCTTCAAAACATTTCCTTTTTTAGCATCTGTTTGCAAGCATTTTATACTAAATTTGCGCCTCGGTTATTCTGAGCAATCATACAGGAATCAACCACGCAATTTATTTACTGATATTCAGGACTTTATCATGAACAGAGCGTCACTTTTTGAGCAGATCCAAAAGAAAAAATCTTTCCTTTGTGTAGGTTTGGATACCGATATTAAAAAAATCCCAAGCCATTTATTAGATACCGAAGACCCGGTCTTTGAATTTAATAAGGCGATCATTGACGCCACTAAAGAATTTGCCGTAGCTTATAAACCCAATATTGCATTCTATGAATCTTTAGGGGCAGAGGGATGGAAAAGTCTTGAGAAAACACTGAACTATATTCCGAAGGAAATTTTCACCATTGCGGATGCCAAAAGAGGCGATATCGGAAATACCTCAGGCTTATATGCACGTGCTTTTTTCGAAAACATGAGCTTTGACTCCGTAACAGTGGCTCCTTATATGGGAGAAGATTCCGTTACGCCATTTTTAGGCTATGATAACAAATGGGTGATTCTTTTAGGGCTTACCTCCAATCAGGGAAGTTTTGACTTTCAGCACTGCGACTTAGGCAAGAATGAAGCCCTATGGCAGCGTGTATTGAAAAAAGGAAAGGAATGGGGAACGGAGGATAACATGATGTATGTCGTGGGCGCCACGCGTGCGGATATGTTGAAAAAAGTTCGCGAAATCATTCCGGATCACTTCCTGTTGGTTCCCGGGGTGGGTGCTCAGGGCGGTAGTCTTCAAAAAGTAGCGGAAGCTGGTATGAATGATCACTGTGGATTGTTGGTCAATTCATCACGTGGCATCATTTATGCTTCTAATGGAGAAGATTTCGCTGACAAAGCAGCAGAAGCAGCCCAAACGCTTCAAAAGGAGATGGCTGAATATTTGGAAAAATATCTGTAAAAATCAGATTCAAAATACATTCTAAAGGAGATTGAGCCTTCGGGTTCTTTCTCCTTTTTTTTATGCGTAAGATTGCCGGATAAATTCCATAAGCAATTCACCACAGAGGATGGTTCCCTCCTCATGCAGGAAGCTTTTTTACACTATATTTGGCAAAGCCAACAGTTCCACCATCAACACCTTCAAACGGACGAAGGGGAAACTTTGCAAATTTTCACACCCGGCTTTATCAACGATCAGGCTGGGCCGGATTTTGAACAGGCCAGAATCAAAATTGGGCCCCTGGAATGGCTTGGAAAGGTAGAAATTCACATCAAATCCTCGGACTGGATGGCGCACCAGCACCAGCAGGATCCCGCTTATGACGGCGTGATCCTCCATGTGGTCTGGGAAAACAATCAACCAATCCGCCGAAGGGACAATAGTCTTATCCCAACTCTAAGCTTAAAGGAAAGAGTTGGGGATAAAGCCCTCAAAAAATACCAACACTTTTTACAAACCGACCATCAACACCCCTGCAAGCCATTTCTGGCGCAATGCCCTGATTACTTTAAATGGGGCATGGTGGACATGGCTTTAATGGAACGCCTACACCTTAAGCGAGACCAAATTATGGAATATCATTACAAAAATGGACAACACTGGCAACAAACGGCTTTTTGGGTCATTGCGCGCGCTTTCGGCTTCCGTTTAAACTCTGATGCCATGATGATGCTCGCTGAAACGCTAAGCTGGCGTAGCCTGGTGAAAACGCTGGATCAAAAACTTACCACGGAATGTTTACTCTTTGGTACTGCAGGACTGATCACCTCCAGTCCAAGGGATCAGTATGAAGCCGCACTCTGGGAGGAGTTTTCCTTTTATCAGAAAAAATTCAACCTGGAACCCATGAATCCGGTAGCCTGGCGATTTGCCAGAACGCGTCCTTTTAATTTCCCCACTATTCGACTAGCCCAATTGGCCAACTGGCTATTAAAAAACCCCATTCCTTTAAATGCCCTGCTAAAAAACCCAAAAGACATTGCCGAATCCTGGAATATCTGTGGATCCGCTTATTGGCAAAAACACCATCATTTCGCAAAGCCCTCCGCTAAAAATTTCGCACAACTTGGTCCTTCGGCTTTGGACACCATCGTGATCAATGCCATTGTGCCGTTTATGCTGGCTTATGGAGAACAAAGCGGGAGATCTTTACTCAAAGAGGAGGCATTGAATATTTTAGCGGAACGACCTTCCGAAAAAAATAAAGTAATCAAAGAATGGGCTGCACATGGCCTGAAGGCCAAGAACGCGGGGGAAGGGCAAGGGCTGCTGCAATTGGAACAGCAGTATTGCCAGCTGCATCGCTGTCTGCACTGCAAAATCGGGCGCTGGTCCATTGGCAAGGGAGCCCTACACGAAAAGCAAAAAGAGGCGACCAACATCTGACCGCCTCTGATTATTTCCTTTATTTCATCAAGTGTGAAACCCGGATTATTCCTGCTTAAATCCTCCTTTAGCTGTAAGGCGGAAAAAATGAAGGAATTTTTCCTATTTCGAGTTTTTTCCAACGAAACAGATGAATGAAGAGAAAGCTAACTTAGCCAAATTCAGGCTATTATAAACCAAAGAAAACAAATCACAATAAACTAAAAACAAGCTATTTATGCTTAGTTAATGAATTTATCGGTGAATAATTCGGGTGAAACGCAATGTTAGGGGTGCTAATCGTGCTCTGCTTCTTCCTTATCCATTTCTGAAAGCAGATAATAGGCAGCATTCAGCACCCATTGATCCTCAGCTTCCAGTGGCTCCATGGCTTTCACCTCTACAAATCCCAAATGCTTCATGCCGGGAACCACCTCCACTTGCTCAAAAATCTGTTCTTTCTCCTGAATTTCTTTTGTTCGGAAAATGTAATGTTTCCCCGCCTTCTCCACGATTGCCGCCTCCGGAAGCGTCGCTACGGTATGCTCCCCTACCTCAATCAGCCCTTTAATGTATAGGCCCGGTAATAATTTCGGGCTATCGGCGAAAGGTTCGGCGTGAACATGTACTGCCTTGCGGTCTTCTTCAAAATTTTTCCCCACGGATATAATTTCAGCCTCAAAGATCTCTTCTTTATACTGGGATAATGAAAATTTCACCCGCTGGCCTTTTTTCAATTTAAAGGCATCTTTTTCATATACCATCAGGTCTGCATGCACATGAGAAGCATCAATCAATTCAAACATCACCGTTTGCGGATCCACATACTGACCTGTGGCGATGTCAATCTCGGTGATCGCCCCATGGATAGGGGAAGTAATGGCCGCATACCGAATCACTTCTCCTTCCACTACCTTGGCGGCATTGATATTCAGCATTTGCAACTTCATCTTCAGGCCACTCACCAGACTTTTCAGCGTCATGAAATCCGCCTTGGCTTTCTGATATTGCTTACCCGAGGCCACTTTTTCCTGATACAGTTTTTCCTGACGTTTGAAATCATCCTCCACATAGAACAATTGCTGATAAGCTTCCTGATAATCCAACTGTGCCTGAATAATGTCGGGATGTTCCAAATAGGCCAAAACCTCCCCCTTTTTCACTAACTGCCCCTCTACCACTTTAATCTTCGCCACATTTGCGCCTATTACGGAAGACACGTTGGCTCTTCCCTGCGGAGGGACTTCCAGGCTGCCATTCGCCACGACCACCTCGGACAAATTGCGCATTTCCAACGGACCACTTATTAAGTCCAAGGCCTGAATTTGCATATTGGTCAGCTTCACCAGACCAGCATCTAAATGTTCCTCCTCTGCAAGACTGGCTTCCCTGGTCGCCTGATCTTTACTTCCACAAGCCCCGAAAAGCAGGGCTGCCATTAATATCAATATATTTTTCAGATTCAATTTCATCTCCATGTTTTTTTAAAGGGTTACCAGAAGGTATTCCAAATCAATTTGTGCCAATAGCAGCTGTTCCAATGCCTGATAATAGGCTTGATAGGCCTGCATGGCATTATCCAGGTTTTGAATAAAGGTGACATAATCAATCTCCCCAACTTCATAAGCCAGCTGAGCCGCCTGAATTTGTTCTTCTGCCACCGGCAATAAAGACTGCCGATAGTTACTGACCGATAGCTGCCACTTTTCAAAATTGATTTTGGATTGATTCAATCGCCCCTGCAATCTGGCCAGCTGTTCTTGTTGTACGGCTTCGGTTCTTTCTGCTACTTTTTTAGCGGCTTTCACTCTTCCCTTTTGGGCATTGAAAACCAGAGGTAGCGTAATCCCACCCTGCCATTGGTAAAAACCGGACTGCCCTTCCACCGTTTGCCAACCGTACTGCACACTTAATTTAGGCAAATAATTTGCCTGCTCCACTTTCACTGATTGCTTTGCCAGCATCGTCTGCTGCTCATAATACTGAATTAACGGATGCTGTTGCAGCAACACACTGTCCGCATCCACCTCCGAAAGGAATTGCTCTGGTGCCTGCGCTACGGTAAAGAGGGTATCGGACATCATCCACTGCTGCAGCGCGGCCAATTGTTCCTGATATTCCTTCTCCACCTGAATCTGCTGATTCTTCAGCATCTGCATTTTGTTCTGTGCCGCCAAATAGGCCAGCTTATTAGTGGCTTCGGTTTCATACAACATTTTGGCCCGACGCTCAAAATCATTGTTAATGTCCATAAAGCGCTTCACCCATTGCAGGCGGGCATAATCTACTGAAGAGCGTACCCAATCCTGACTCACCCAGCGCTTCAAATCCTGCCATTGCAACTGTTGCTCCACCTCTGCCGCATTGATTGCCTTTTTATAATATTTGGATTTGGCGGACATGGAAAAGATATCAATATTTTGCTGATTAATCATAAAGGGCGTGTAAACTCCCCTGCCGTTTTCACCGATCTCCTCGCCACCGGTGGTCAGCTGAGTGGTTCCAAAATTGAAAGCGGTTTTCTTCAATGCCTGCTGCTGTTCAATATTCAAACCGGCCTGCTGCATAATGGGGTAATTCTTATAGGCACGATCCAGCGCCTCCTCCAGAGAAAGCTCCTGCTTTTGATCTTGTGCTTTCCCAAAAAATGGCATTACCATCAATAATAGGGTGGCCATAACGGCCTTTGGCGGAACCTCTACCACTTTTGAATGCTCGTCTTTATGAACTAATTGATATAAAATGGGCAAAACAAATAAGGTCAACAAACAGGCAGTAAACAATCCCCCAATCACCACCGTAGCCAAGGGGCGCTGCACTTCTGCTCCGGCACCATTGGAAAGCGCCATGGGCAAAAAGCCCAGAATATCCGTAGAGGCTGTCAGTAAAATGGGGCGTAAACGACGTGTGGTTCCCTGAAGGATTCGCTCCCGCAAGGGCATTTCCTCCAATTCATCCAGTCCATGAATTAATACTAATCCGTTCAAAACGGCCACCCCGAATAATACGATGAATCCGACACCAGCAGAAATACTAAAAGGCATTCCCCTTAACCATAAGCTGACCACTCCTCCAATAGTAGCCATCGGGATGGCCATATAGATCATGATGGTCTTTTTGACAGAGCCCAAAGCAAAGTACACCAGCACGAAAATAAGTACCAGTACCACCGGAACAAGTACTTGCAAACGTTCTTTTGCCCGCTCCAGATTTTCAAAAGCCCCTCCATAACGGATAAAATAGCCCGGAGGCATCTTCAATTCCGCATCCAGTTTTTCCTGAATTTCATTCACCAACGACTCCACATCTCTCCCCCGAACGTTAATCCCCACATAAGTCCTGCGATTGGTATCATCACGGGAAATCTGCATCGGCCCGGGCTCAAAAGTAATTTCTGCCAATTCCTGAAGGGGAATTTTTGCCCCGGAGTCCAATCTTACAAATAAATGTTTCAGGTCCTCCAAATCATTTCGGTTTTCTTCTGCCAGCCTAACCACCAAATCAAAACGACGTTCTCCCTGAAAAATAGTCCCTGCCACACCACCGGCAAAGGCAGTTCGAATGGCCTGATTCACCTCTGCCACTGAAGCCCCGTATTTAGCTAAAAGATCCCGCTTGTATTTAACATTCAACTGCGGTTGTCCGGTAGTGGCTTCCACTTTCAAGTCCCCGATGCCTTCAATCCCATTGATTAATTGCCCCGTTTCCCTGGCAATACGTGCCAGCACTTCCAGATCATCACCATAGATCTTCACCGCAATGTCTTCGCGTACTCCAGTGAGGAGTTCATTGAATCGCATCTCAATTGGTTGGGTAAATTCGAAATTGATTCCCGGCACCGTCTTCACCAATGCCTCTACTTCCTCCACTAATTGATGCTTCGTCATCCCTTCCCGCCATAGTTCTTCCGGCTGTAAGTTGACGATCACGTCGGCTACGTCCATCGGCATGGGGTCTGTAGGTACATCCGCCACCCCAATGCGGCTTACCACATGTTTTACTTCCGGGAAATTCTTCATTACCAATTGTTCCACCCTGGTGGTGGCATCCACGGTTTCAGAAAGGGCCGAACCGGGCTTAGCGATGACATGGAAAGCAAAATCGCCTTCATCCAGCTGCGGAATAAACTCCCCCCCCATTTGGCTGAACACCCCCACTGCAAGGGCAAGGGCTACCACACAAACGGCCAAAAACTGCTTACCATGATCCAGTACTTTTTCCAAAAGCGGCTTAAAGCTGTTTTCCAAACGGCTCACCACCTTATCTCCAAAACCGGGCTTTTCATTAACTCGGGCATTCAAAAAGGTCGCGGCAATCATAGGCACATAGGTCAGACACAACAGCATAGCACCAATAATAGCAAAACCAAAGGTGAGCGCCATCGGTTGGAACATTTTCCCTTCCACTCCTTCCAATGCCAAAATCGGCAGGAATACAATCAGGATAATCAGTTGCCCGAAGAAGGCAGAGTTCATCATCTTACCGGAAGCTTCGGAGGCTACCTCATCCCGATCTTTTCGATTCAGGGCATGTCCGCCCAAAATTCTTTTGTGCATCATGAAGACGGCACTCTCTACAATAATTACTGCTCCGTCAACAATAATTCCGAAATCTATCGCCCCTAAAGACATCAGATTCGCCCACACCCCAAAGGCGCGCATCATCATAAAAGCAAAAAGCAGGGATAACGGGATGGTAGAGGCCACAATCAAACCTCCCCGCCAGTTCCCCAGGAAGAGCACCAAAATAAAAATAACGATCAGCCCACCCTCTACAAGATTGCCAGCCACTGTACTAGTTGTTTTCTTCACCAATTCTGATCGATCATGATAAGGCACAATCGTCACTCCTTCCGGCATGGACTTCTGAATCTCCGCTACCCGAACTTTGACATGATCAATTACCGCATTAGAGTTTCCTCCCTTCAGCATCATGACCATGCCTCCTACGGCTTCTCCTTTTCCGTCCACCGTTAAAGCGCCATAACGTATCGCACCGCCTATGCCAACCTCCGCCACATCTTTAATAAGAACCGGCAGGCCCTGCACATTGGCCACTACGACCTGCTCAATCTCTTCCGCTGAACGCAATAAACCTTCCCCCCGGATAAAGTTGGCTTTATGGTTCTTTTCGATATAGGCACCACCGGTGTTGGCATTATTTTTTTCCAAAGCTTCAAACACCTCTGACACCGTGATGCCCATCGCATTGATCACTGCCGGGTCTAACTTCACCTCAAACTGCTTCACCGAACCACCAAAACCATTCACCTCCACGACTCCGGGCACCATGGCCATTTGTCGGCGGATAATCCAGTCTTGCATTTCCCTCAAATCAGTAAGGGAATATTGATCGGCATGATCAGCATCTACTTCCAGAAAATATTGATAAACTTCTCCCAATCCGGTGGTAATGGGTCCCATCTCCGGGGTTCCGAATCCAGCAGGAATTTGCTCCTTGACCTCATCCAGCTTTTCCCCCACTAACTGTCGCGGAAGATAAGTACCCATATCTTCTTCAAACACCACCGTGACCACTGAAAGGCCAAACCTTGAAATAGAACGGATTTCCTCCACCCCGGGCAGATTGGCCATATTCACTTCCACCGGATAAGATACAAATTGCTCGATTTCTTCCGTGCCCAGATCCGGCGCCACGGTAATGATTTGCACCTGATTATTGGTAATATCAGGTACTGCATCCAAAGGGAGATCTTTCATAGCCCAGATTCCCCCCAATATCCAGCCTACCATTAACAGGGCAATGACGCCCTTATTACGGATAGACAGATCTATTATTTTTTGAATCATTGATTGATTTTTTTGGAACGCAAGCCCCTCCACCGTTAAAGAACAGCAGAAGCCTAAAGTCGTTCGGAAAAGAAAATAATCACCAAGCGCATGGCTGGTAATTTTTTGACATAGGACACCTTTCCCCTTTCACCACCAACGACATACAAAACAAGTACCTACCAAAAGGTAAACACTTCGCCGCGGTTTATAAATAATTAAACAGGGGATTTCGCTCCATCCGTATTATTCAGATCGAGTCTAATAAAAAAATGATATCCTGAGAAAATTCAATCAAGCCCGGGGAGGCTGAAAATGGTCGACATAGACTTCATCCACTACAAGCTGCAGGAGCCTTGGATTTTTGAAGCCCGCCTCCGATTGGATACGATCAATAGTGGGAATCTTCAAGGTACAACGGTCAGCGACTTTCTGGCAACAACCGCAACCACAAAAAGGAGAGCAGGTCTCTCCAAAGTCTTCTTCCTCTTCCGCGTGGTTTAACTGTTCACACTGGTGCATAGCTCCTCCGTGATGATCATGCGCGACAGCAGGATCATCCGAGCAAGGCACCATTACAATGAGTGCCATATACAAGGTCCATATGCGAAAAAAGAATCTCATTTAATAATTTTGACAAATTTAGAAAAAATGTGCGGCCATTGTACTATGCCCTCCAAGTCTTGGTAAGAATTTTTATTCTATCCAAATTAGATTCAAACGGAGGAAATAATCTTTCACTTTTTTAAAATATTTAGGTAACATTGAATTTACAAAAAACGAGTACGTTTTCTAAGAGCGTGTTTATTACGTTTTCAAGCTTTATTATTTTAAGGAATATCATCCTAATTTATCGATTAAAGCCCTGAAGATCTTTCATCTAGCTTTAGGAATTTTTATCTTAAGACATGACCACAATCGAACTGGAAGAGGAGCGCAAAGAGATCATCCGCAGATACCGCAGGATGTTGAGACACGCCAAACCCGTACTAAAGGAGGGGGACGCCAAAATCATCAAAAAAGCTTTTTACACCTCTATGGAGGCGCATCAGGACATGCGAAGAAAATCCGGTGAGCCTTATATTTTTCATCCCATCGAGGTGGCAATGATCTGCATTGATGAGATTGGCCTCGGGACCACCTCCATTGTTGCCGCCCTGTTACACGATGTAGTAGAAGATACCGAGATTGAATTAACGGATATTGAAAGAGACTTTGGTCCCAAGGTGGCGCAAATTATTGACGGCCTGACCAAGATCTCCGGCGTATTTGAATATGGAACTTCCGCACAGGCCGAGAACTTCCGAAAAATGCTCTTGACCCTTTCAGAAGATGTGCGGGTAATCCTGATCAAATTAGCCGACCGCCTGCATAACATGCGTACTTTGGGGAGCATGCCGAGACATAAGCAATTAAAGATTGCCTCTGAAACCATATACCTTTACGCACCTTTAGCGCACCGATTGGGCTTATATGCCATTAAATCTGAATTAGAAGATCTTTACTTAAAATATACCGAACAGGATACCTACCGAGAAATCGCCAGCAAGCTGAATCAGACTAAGGTCGCTCGCAATAATTTCATCAAGTCTTTTATTAAACCGATTCGGACGAAAATTCAAACCCTGAACTACCCCTTTGAAATCAAGGGACGTCCGAAGTCCATTTATTCCATTTGGCGAAAAATGAAAAAGCAGAATGTACCCTTTGAAAAGGTATATGATCTGTTCGCTATCCGGATCATTGTGGACACCCCGGTGGAAGATGAGAAAAGTACCTGCTGGCAGATATATTCCCTGGTGACCGATTCTTATAAGCCAAATCCGGACCGACTAAGGGACTGGATCTCCACTCCGAAAGGGAATGGTTATGAATCGCTCCACACCACGGTTATGAGTAAGCCGGGGCAGTGGGTGGAGGTGCAGATTCGCACCCGACGCATGGATGAAATTGCGGAGAAAGGATATGCTGCTCACTGGAAATATAAAGAGAACTCCAAAGGAAAAGAAAAAGGCGGCGGACTGGAAGGTTGGATCGGTCAGGTCCGTGAAATGCTTGAGCAGAATGACTCCAATGCCATGGAGTTTGTGGATGATTTCAAATCTAACCTGTTCCAGGAGGAAGTCTTTATCTTTACTCCCAAAGGAGATTTAAAGATCCTTCCCTATAATGCCACTGCTTTGGATTTTGCTTTTGAAATCCATACCGAGGTAGGAGCGCGATGCATAGGCGCCAAGGTAAATCAAAAGCTGGTACCCATTTCCTATAAGGTGAAGACCGGGGATCAGGTGGAAATCCTAACCTCCACCAAGCAAAAGCCCAATGAGGGTTGGCTTAAAATTGTGGTTACTTCCAAGGCCCGCTCCAGAATTAAGGATGCTTTGGCCGAGGACCGCAAGCGCAATATTGCTTTAGGTAAGGAGATAGTGGAGCGTAAAGTGAAGCAAATGAAGATGGAGTACAATGAGGTGACCATGCAGCGCCTTCGTGCTTTCTTCAATCAGAAGTCGATTCCGGACCTGATGGATAAAATCGGAAAGGGAGAGATTGACCCTAAAGAAATAAAAAAATTCCAGGAAGCCCGGGACAAGATTACCGCCAAGAAAAAAGCGGACAAGATCTCCGATGCCAGCACTTTTAAAAAGGAAATTACCAAAACCAAGGAAAGAGATGAAGATGTGCTCTATATCGGAGAGGACATGGACATCTTTGAATATAAAACCGCCAAATGTTGTAATCCGATTCCGGGAGATGACATCTTCGGTTTTATTACCGTGAATGAGGGAATTAAGATTCACAGAACCTCCTGCCCAAATGCGGTGGAGCTTTTATCTAATCACGGACACCGGGTGATCAAAGCCCGATGGGCGAGTCAGAAGGAAGAATCTTTTCTGGTGGGGCTACGCATTGAAGGAACGGACCGCGTTGGCTTGATCAATGACATTTCCAAAATTATTTCCGAAGAACTAAAGGTCAATATGCGATCAGTTTCTATTGAATCAGACAAAGGAATATTTCGCGGAAACATTGAGCTTTTCGTGCAGGACACTAAGCACCTGGACAAGCTGATCGGCAACCTCCTTGACGTAAATGGCGTGATACAAGTCATTCGGGAAGACCGGGACAAATAAGCAGCAACACAAAAGTTATTTACAAAGCGATGGCTCCTAAAGGGCTATCGTTTTTTTTTGAAATGGGATATCTGGCTGTGAAAAACGGATTAACCCGGATTATTCAGGCTTAAATCCTCGTTTAGCTGTAAGGCGGAAAAAATGAAGGAATAGTTTCCTATTTCGAGTTTTTTCCAACGAAGCAGATGAAGGAGGAGAAAGCAAGCCTAGCCCAATTTGGGCTATCAGAATTTAATAGACTCAACCATAACAAACTCAAAAATAAACCCTTACAGCGAACCCCAAAACTAGCGGTGAATAATTCGGGTTAAGGATCGCTAAACTTAGCCCAAATATGTACCGCCTATTTCCGCAAAACACAATAAGGCGTTCATCAGCGGCAAAATACAGACATTTTGCATTTTCCCAACCACTCAAACAGGAGTGAGCTTACTTTCTCCCCCTTCATCTGCCTCCTTGAAAAAAATGTGAAACAGGTGACAAATCCTACATTTTTACCGCTATACAACTAAAGGAGGATTTACCCCTGAAGAATTTGGCTTCGCTATTTGTTGTGTTGCCTCTACATTCCGCTGTGATTATGCGCGCAATAAAGATTTAGGTAGAAAGCTATCCTTTACTTACATCCATAGCCGGCACCTTTTTTTTAGGGGAAACCGTAAAATCTGTACAGTTGACATCTATCCACAAGCCACCACCCATGAGCTCCGTCCCAAAGTATCATCCATGGGGAACTCCCCTGATTTACACAGGACTCATCCTGTTTTGCATCTTTTATTTCATTCTTAACCTCTCCCTGAAATACTGGATTCCCTGGCTGCTTCTTGAAGTAATCGGAGCCGGGCTGAATATATGGCATAAAAACAAATACAAGTTTCCTTTTAGACGGGAGGTAATCGGTACCTTGATGCTCTTGCTCATACTGTCATCCTATCTGGCTTATTCTTATTTTACTTCTACTCCTTAACCCGACTATGGCTCCGATTGATATGGTCCATACAGCATGATGCGAGTAACTTCTTAGTATGCTTCCTATATTTTTTGAACCGACAAAAATGGCTGAGCCTGCGATCTTCCTTTGCTTCCTTTTAAAAAATCGAAATAGCCATAATTATTTACCGCTAATTCAGAAAACCACACCAACCCACTAACCATCATCCAATTGCACATAATTCTATTTGGTTTCTTATAGCCCAAATTAGGAAAAGCGTGCTTTCTCCTCATTTATCTGCTTCGTTGTAAAAACTCAAAATAGGGCACTATTCCTTCTTTTTCCTCACCAAGCAGTTAAGCGAAAAATTAAGCGTGCATAATTCAGCCTAGTCCAGAGGATATTATCTCCAGATAAACTTTCGCATCTGACCGAAGGTGATTATATTTGCGAGGGGGCAGGTGATGCCCTCCTTTTTTTGTCCAATTGATAACCTGTTTTCTTCGGAAAGCGTAACGACAACCATTATGAAGTTTAGCTCAAAAGTACATGACGGGATTTTATCCCTACAGGTAGAAGGTGACCTGATCGGTCAGGAGGCGGGCTTGGATTTAATTGAACATATCAATGACCACATTTCCAGCGGCCTGATTTTGGCTGCCATGGATATCTCTGCTTTGCGCTATATGAACTCTAGTGGTATCGGGGTGTTAATTACTGGCCTGACCAAGTTCCGCAATGCCGGAGGCGAGATGGTATTGATTAAGCCTTCCGAAAGTGTAAAAAAATTGCTGATTATCACCAAACTGAATTCCATTTTCACCATAGTGGACACGGAAGAAGAGGCGATAGTTGAACTGAAAAATAAATAAAAATGAAGGTAGATATCCTTTTAGGATTACAATGGGGAGATGAGGGAAAAGGTAAGATCGTAGATTACCTTGCCCCTAAGTACGATACAGTTGCTCGTTTTCAGGGCGGACCAAATGCGGGCCACACCCTTGAGTTTGACGGCATCAAGCACGTTTTACACCAAATTCCTTCGGGGATTTTCCGTGAGAACATTCTGAACATTGTTGGGAATGGCGTAGTCTTGGACATTGTAATCTTTAAAGATGAAATTGAGAAGATGGCTTCCTTTGACTTTGATGTAAAGGAGCGATTGGTATTGTCCAAAAAGACTCAATTAATCTTACCTACTCACCGCTTATTGGATGCTGCTTATGAGCAATCCAAAGGTGATAAAAAAATCGGTTCTACATTAAAAGGAATCGGTCCTACTTATCAGGACAAAATTGCACGTTTAGGTTTGCGTGTAGGTGATATTTTAGCCCCTAATTTCCGTGAGCGCTATGATGCTTTAGTCGCACAGCACTGTCGTATTTTGGATTCCTATAATTTCGAATATGACCTAACGGAAGTTAATGCTAAATTCTTCGAGGCAGTTGAATTTATCAAAGGATTCTGTTTTGTAGATGGTGCCTATTTCATTAATGGTCGCCTGAACGAAGGACATTCCGTATTGGCCGAAGGTGCTCAGGGTTCCTTGTTGGATATTGACTTCGGTTCTTATCCTTATGTAACCAGCTCCAATACCACTTCTGCGGGTGCATGTTCCGGTATGGGTGTTGCGCCAAATAAAATTGGTCGCGTATATGGAATCTTTAAGGCTTACTGTACACGAGTAGGTTCAGGACCTTTCCCTACAGAGCTTTTTGATGAAACAGGCAAAGAACTTCAGAATGTAGGAAACGAATTCGGGGCCACTACTGGTCGTGAGCGTCGTTGTGGCTGGTTAGATCTGCCTGCACTGAAATATGCAGCCATGATCAATGGCGTTACGGAGATGTTCATGATGAAAGCCGACGTTTTGGACGGATTTGAAGAAATCAAAGTATGTACTGCCTATAAATTAGCAGATGGTACCCTGACCGACGAGATGCCTTTCGATATTGACAATGAAGAGTTCGAACCGGTTTATGAAACCCTTAAGGGCTGGAATCAGACTTTGGTAGGACGCGATAATTACGAAGCGCTTCCTCAGGAATTGAAAGATTACGTGAAATACATTGAGGATTTTACAGGTGTAAAAATTAATATTGTATCGGTAGGTCCTGATCGTACAGAAACTTTCATTCGCGAAGAAATTGTGGTAAAATAAATTTACCCTTTTAAAATATTTTTAAGGCTGTCTTACACAAGGCAGCCTTTTTTTGTTTATTATTATATACCATCAATGGATTCGACTCTTTTTCAATGACTTGAACGACTACTTTTTATCATTTTAACAGAAGGACCGGATTTTATCTCTTCTGAATAAATCCCTGAACCAATCATTATTTCGAACTAAAGCCCATGCAGGAAAAAGCACCATTGTACACCGTCATTACCGGCGCAAGTAAAGGACTTGGAAAAGAATTGGCCATTGCCTGTGCCAGAAGATCCAAAAACCTAATCCTGATCTCTTTGCCCATGGAAGGCCTTCAGGAGCTCGCCAATGAACTTTCTACTGATTATGGTATACAAACCGTCGCGCTGGAGGTGGACCTTTCTTCAGAAAATGGCATCGAAAACCTCTGCAGCAAAATTGAAGAGCATTATGCCATCGACACCCTGATCAACAATGCCGGCATTGGAGGAACACGCCCTTTTGAGCAATCTTCGGAAAGCTATCTGGTTAATATTCTTCGATTGAATGTTCAGGCGCTGGTGCTGATGACCCACCGCTTATTACCTTTATTAAAAAAATCTCCTAAGGCATACATTCTCAACATTTCCAGTATGGCCGCCTTTGGCGCCATGCCTTTCAAAACGGTCTATCCCGCCTCCAAGGCTTTCGTTTATTCCTTTTCCAGAGGTTTGCAGGAAGAGCTAAAAGATTTCAATATAAGTGTTAGTGTGGCCCACCCCGGAGGAATGGCCACCTGCCCGGAAAATGCTCAACGAATGGCGAGTCATAACATTTTAGTCCGCTCTGCTTTTATGGATCCCGCAGAAGTAGCAGAAAAGTGTATCTCCAAAATGCTTCGCCGGGATAAGGTCATCCTACCCGGACTTTGGAATAAAATTCACCGATTATTCTTTTTGCTCTGCCCCGAATCGCTAAGATTAAGCATCTTCAGCCGGCAGATCAAAAAAGAAATGAAAATCAAACCTCAAACAGCCGGACATTAAATGCAGCTAAAAAACATTAGTTCTGTTTTTTTCTTACACAGCACTTTTAACGCTTAGCTTCAAACTCCTACTCACAAGTAGCCTGAAAACACTTTTTCAGCCCTTTTTTCGCCTATCTCTTGCACCATTTATGCACATCGGTCATCTCCTATTACACCACCCTCCTTTTTCCCTGATGTACCTAATTACCTATATCCCGTCTTAAGTATATTATCGGCATAATGTAAGTTCGAACAATTTTAAATGCCTGAAAAAACCAAATTTTAAAGGCAGCGACATTACATTTCACCGAATTACCTTTTTTACCAACCGCCAAGATTAATGGTATTTTAGGCATTCAAAACCTTACTTATGCTAAAGAATTTTATCAGCAAAATTCAACATCACTTTTTCCCGGATGTAAAGGGCCTCAGTACCGAAACACTTCATGAAATTCGGCTAGTAATCACCTTCATTGTCTTTGGTTATTCTCTTCAATTGATATTAGGCGCCATCCTTTTTTCTACCGGAAACTACTTGATTGGCGCCGTATTAATGGGCTCCACCTTTCTTTTGATTCCAGTATATTTCCTGATGAAGGCGCAAAGAATTACCGAAATCAAAACAGGCCTGATAAGTGTTGCGCTGATCACCAATATTGCCTTGGAATTAATATACGGTGGAAATGTTGGGGTGGAATACCTCTTTATAGCTGCTATCGCAGTGGTGTTCTTAGTTTTTAAAAGAGAGGAAAGTAAAGCACAGCTCTTTATTCTCATTGCGGTTTTAGTCTGCTTTTTTGTGGTTAACCTCTTCACCATTCCACTAGAGTACCAAACTCCTCTTAGTCCGGTAGAAAAACAATGGCAGAGAATCGGCTATGGCGTTTGCGCGGTATTAATGAGCTTCCTCGGTTTAAAAAATCTACAGAAAAATTATCGCTCCACACTAGAAAAAGAAGAAACTGCCACCAAGGAAGCCCGAAAACTGAGCATGGAGCTATATGAAACCAACCAGGAGTTGGAGGCCTCCATGGAAAAAATTCAGGAACATGCGCTGAAACAATCCAAATTTTTCAACACCCTTAGCCATGAACTCAGAACACCCCTTAATGGCATTGTGGGCTTAGTCAGTGTGCTAAAGGAAAAAGGTTGTCAGAATGAGAAGAGTACGATTAATTCCCTGGCTTATTCCGCCACGGTATTACTTCATTTGGTAAATGACGTTTTGGATCTCGCCAAATTTGATGACCGGGACATCCCCATCAACCCACAGCCCTTTGAGCTCTCTATTTTGGGAAAGGAGATCCTTAACATCCACCAGATCAGTGCGGACAAAAAAGGCTTAACGACCCAATTAGAGATTGATGAAAGCATTCCGAAGCTATTGTTATTCGATGGCCCCCGTCTGAGTCAGTGTATCAATAACCTGATCAATAATGCCATTAAATTTACCAATGAAGGTTTTGTAAAACTTTCCATCCAAAAGATCAAGCAGACTGATGCAAAAGTCCGGGTTCGATTTGCCATTGAGGACAGTGGGAAGGGAATCGCCCCGGAGAAAAAAGACATTATTTTTCGCCCATTTGAGCAAGAAACCGAAAATGTTTACAAAGAATTTGGTGGCACAGGACTAGGGCTATCCATTTCTCAGAAAATTCTGCATGCCATGGGTGGAGATTTATTATTTGAATCAGAAGTAGGCAAAGGAACTACTTTCTTTTTTGAGCTTGAGTTCGATGAAAGCCCGGAACACTCCTCCACTCCGGAGACGATCGAGGAAGTTCAAATCGAGAATCTCAATATTCTGGGCGTTGATGATAACCCCATTAATCTGATGGTGCTCAAAAAATTATTAAGTCGAGCTGGCTGCAAAGTATTTACAGCCTCTCATGGGCAGGATGCGGTAAATAAAATAAAAGAAAAACCAGATATTGATCTCATCCTGATGGATCTGCAAATGCCGGTAATGGACGGTTACGAAGCCACCCAAGTACTTCGGGACCAGGGATATAAACGCCCTATCATTGCGCTAAGCGCCACCCTTCCCTCTAATTTGGAGAATATGAAAGACAAAGGATTTACAGATGCATTGGTAAAACCCTTTGATATTACTAAGCTTAAAGAAGTCATCTCTCAGTCTACCTCTTCGAAAAAGTAATCAGGAACCCATTCCTCAGTGAAAAAAAAGCATATTTCCCGCTTTTTCCGGCACCAAATCTTCCATTTTATTACATCAATAAAAAAAAATAATCCTCCAAAATACGTAATTCATCAGGATAAAGCGTGATCAAAGGATGTAAGATTTGACGAACAAATTAAAATTTACTTCAAATTACTTTCACCGCATTTTTTTTCAATTTACGCAAAACGATCCCTGTATTTTCCTGTACAAGTCGTCATTGGCCTACCCCTAACTCAACTCCTCAAAATCAGTATCATAAAGCACATGGGGTGGCTGAGTGATTATACTTTATGCCACTCCCATTTTTAGAAATTATTTGCCCTACTTTTTCGTTCCCCATAACAGGAATCGGGAACAGGCTTTTCAGGCAAAATACACTTTACTATTCCTCTATATGAAGCACTCTCAGAAACTGAAAACCGTTTACGACAACCTTCAATTTGCGGTAAGCAAATCCATTTTACACCAGGAAATTCAAGCCACTTCATCTGAAGACATGCAAGTCCAGATAGGCGCTGACAAACTTATTAACTTTGGTTCTTGTTCCTATTTAGGATTGGAATTTCACCCCAAGTTACGCCAATACGCCAAAGACGCCATTGACCAATTCGGAACTCAGTTTTCTTCTTCCCGTGCCTACGCCAGCATTAGCCTTTACAAAGAATTAGAAGCCCTTTTTGTGCAGATTTTTGAATGTCCGGTAGTCATTGCCCCTACCACTACTTTGGCGCATGCTTCCGCTATTCCTACTTTAGTAGACAATGAGGACATCATTCTGCTTGACCATCAGGCACACCGCTCTATCTCTGCCGCAGTAGACCTTTGTCGGGCCAGGGGAGTTCAGGCGGAATTACTGCCCCATAACCGCATGGACCTGCTGGAAAACAAAATATTGCATTACCGCAATACCGGCAGAAAAGTTTGGTATATGGCGGATGGGGTTTATTCCATGTATGGCGATGCCGCACCCCTGGAAGAACTCCAGCGCTTACTGGACAAATATGATAACTTATATTTATATCTTGATGATGCCCACGGCATGGGCTGGTATGGTAAAAATGGAAGAGGCTATGTACATAATGCTTTACGCAACCACCCACGACTGGTCATCACGACTTCACTAGCTAAGGCCTATGCTACCGGAGGAGCGGTGATTTGTAGCGAAAATGCAGCAATGATGAGCCTGATCCGTACTGTAGGGGGGCCCATGGTTACCTCCGGCCCATTACAGCCTGCCACTTTAGGGGCGGCTATTGCCTCTGCGAATATCATGCTTTCAGAGGAATTTTTGCCATTACAGGCCAAATTAATGGAGAACATTCAAACTGTAAATGATTGGTTTGAGGAAAGAGACTACCCATTAGTAAGAAAAAATGACACACCTATCTTCTTTTGGGGCACCTCTTATCCGGAGCTGGCACATGAGATGATTGCCTCGCTCAAGGCCGATGGCTACTGGACCAATTTAGGCACTTTTCCGGCAACCTCTATCCGTAAGTCCGGAGTTCGATTCACCGTGACAGCATTACACCAAAAAGCAGACATCCTTGCCTTACTGAATAAAATGGAAGCCGCTTACTGGGAAGGCATTAGCCAATTAGATATTAATGAGCAACAAATTTTCCGTCCTTTCAAGCTCAAAAAAAAGCAAAAAGTATCCATTATTCCAAAGCCACAACATGCTTTAAAACTTAAGCGCTATCATTCTGTTCATGAGATGGAAAAACCCTGGCGCAGCCTGTTTCAGGATGCTGGGCAATTAAGTTATGAAGGACTTAGTTCTTTGGAAAAGGTTTTCACCCAGCTTCCTAAAGAGGAACGATGGAACTTCCACTATTTTGGTGTTTTCCATGACCAGCAATTAATTGCCGCGGGACTTTTCACGGAACTAAAAATAAAGCTGGATATTTTTTCCGGGGCAGAAGTGAGTGAGTATGCTGAAACCATGAGGAAGATTTATGGACCAAATTACCTTTGTGAGCGGGTATTAATGGCAGGAACCCTCATTACGGAAGGAGAACATCTTAAGTGGCAGGCAGCACTGGAGGATACATTAAAAGCCAAAAGCTTTGATTTAATCAACCAGTTCTATGAAGATCTCAAAGCACAATACAACACCAAACATGGCTTCATGCTTTGCTTTCCTCAGGAAAGTCAAAATAGTGCGCTGCATCAAAAAATTGTCCAGAAAGGATGGGTGGCGGCACCATTGCCGGCCTATCATTATTATGACCTTAAACCCTTTTCCTCCATAACAGCGTACCTGCAGGCGATGAGTCTCAAGAAAAGAAAAAATATTCGCCAGAAAGTACTTCGACATCGGGAAGAACTCCTGTTTGAATGGAATGGCCAGGCAAATAACCTTCAGGATTACCAACTGTACCTGAATGTACAAAAAAAGGGAAGGGCAATAAATACCGCTCCCTTGCCAAAGGCCTGGTTTGAAGAAATGGAGAGAGATCCGCACTGGCAAATATTGAGAATCAGGCATCGGGTAAGTGACCAACTTATTGCTGTGGTTTGGATCTATGCAGGTAATAGCCATATAGAAATTAAGCTCATCGGGCTTGACCACTCCTTTTATTCTTTGAATCCTTATGGGCAAGTGCTTTACGAAGTACTGAACAGAGCCTTCCTAATGGGTTGGCAAACCCTTTTTGCCGGCTTTTCTACCGATATGGAAAAACGAAAGTTCAATTCACAAAAGCAACAACTCATCACCTATGCCCAGATGGAAGAATCTTTCGAGCTGGTGGATTTGGAATTTAACGGTGGACAAATAAAAGCTGGCTAATCAATAAAAAGGGAAAGCAACCAATACTGCTTTCCCTTTTTATTATTTGGAGTAATCCAATATGAATACCAAACTGATCTCATTACGCATTTGCAATGCAGGCCCGGAGGTTCCATCATCCCGGCTTACCGCCACATCATGATCATATACAAGTCTGGAACTAAAGTTAGTTGACATATAACGATTCACACGAAAACGAATGTCATTTCGCCAATCTACTGCTACTTGCGAAAAAGCCTGAAAACCGGCAAAGAGGTTGACCGAAGAGGTGTAATAAATATTCGGCAAAATTTCGGTTTCCTTTAAATCGAGGAAAATACCCGAACCGAGCTGAGATCTAAACTTTTTCCCGGCCTCCACACCATGTGCTCCATCTTGTGAAAGTTGATCATCCAGCAGAAAGGTTACTTTACCTTTAATCGGGGATACCAAAACGTTCAAATTCTTGATGCGGTTATAGGAGAAACCGAGCGAAAGTTCCAAATTGGCCGGCGCCATAAAATTGGAAATGTAATTCTTACTGTTATCATCATTGATGGTAAAACCCGGCTGAAACTGGGTACGAAAATCCTCCAGTGCGGAAAGCTGCCAGGAGTTGGTAATCTGCCGGGACTGCCGGGAGACTAACCAGATCTGATCATTGTTTTTCTCTAGCTTCTGACCTGACCGAATCACCCCATATTGTAATTCCATTCTGTTTTCCAGCTCGACATGCCCCTTCTTTTTGCTGGCCCAGACTTTAAACTCTGTAGTTGCATTCAGAGAACTTTCCCCCCCCGGGTTCCAGTTGGTTAAAGATACCTGCGCCATATGCACTCTTAAATACCCGCCGTGCGTCCAGTATTTAGGTTTCTCATCCGGTTCCACTTCATAGCCTTCCGGCACCAGCATAAATTTGGGGTTCATTCTGAGCTCCATCGTATCGGTGGAGGCCTGATATACTGAAATGGAATCATTGTAATGATTCACATCTACCAGTAAGACTTTTGGAGGAAAGAAAAACTTGAGCGTATCAATGTTGGACAACTTCAAGGTATCCATCAGCGCTGTGGGAGCGATGACAACATACTCAGGTTCCAAAAGATAATAAAGAGAGTCGTAGCGTAATTCCTCGGTCACCCGTTCCAGGGAATCCATCCTGGCTTTATACTTCTTTCCAAAATTGAGGATTTCTATCTGTTCTATATCTTCCTGATCCTGTTCGTCCTCTTGCTGAGCGAACACTGCCATTGGAAAAAAAAAGATGAAGAGCCAAAGCAGTCTTTTCATGCGGCTGAAATGTAAAAATTTGATTGATTTGCAAAAAAACCAAAAAAGCTTGGCCTATGCCAAGCTTTTAAGGAAAATCAAACAAATTCTTTCACCTTATTTAATGAGACATCTGTCAAAGGCTTCGTAATAAAAGTCAAAACATGATCATTGCTCATAATTTGATCAATATCTCTTTCGTTATCCGAGCTGGAGAGAATCACCACCCGGCATTTGTCTTTCACTGAAGAGGGGAATTTTTCAAACTCAAAGAGGAAAACAAAGCCATCCACAATGGGCATATTAATATCCAAAAAAATCAAATTAGGCAAAGCCCCCGGATTATCTGCATTATTTTTCAGGTAATCTAAAGCCCCTTTCCCCGAATTCTGCACTACAATATTCTCGGCAAAGCCTGCTATTTCAATTATTCTCTTACTTATAAAATTATCGGTGTCATTATCATCCACCAACATCACCAATTCTATTTTTTCCGAAGGCATATCATTACCATTTATTAAATGAGGTCCTTATTTTTGCTCCAACCTTTTGGGTGGTCTATAACCCAAGAAGCTCCCAATATAAGGATTTGCATTGGATTTGCACAAATTTAACTATATTCAATACACTACTGAGTCAGGGAACTAAGGATTTTCAACTCTTCTCCTATACTTAAAGACGCGTCTTTTTTATTATTCCATTTCAGGATGTCTTCAACAGACACCCCATATTGCTTGGAAATCTTATACATCGTCTCCCCTTTTTGTACTTTATGTATTTTATCACTGCTTATTAATTTTGGTTTTGCAGTAACACCTCCATTTTTGACCTTTAACTGTTGGCCAATGGATAAGGGTGCGTTTTCCGCTAAACCATTTAATGCTAACAGGTCCTCCACTGAAAGCTGGTATTTTCTTGAAATTCCATAATAGGTTTCCCCCTTGACTACAGTATGATAGGTCGAAGTACTTGCTGATGGTTCAGTTTCCGCGCGGCTTACCTTTTTTGGGGATGACTGGGGCTTTTCCTCCGGCACTTGCTCCACCACTACTTCTTCCGATTTGGGAGAATTGTATTCCTTTTCGGCTTCCCCGCCGGCACTTTTTTCTTCAGGCGCTGGCAGGGGCTTCCATTCCTGCTTCGCCTGAGGCGCTTGTTTTTGGGGTTCCTCTACTTCTACATACTCAATAGCTTGTCTGGACGCTCGCGTATCGCGCAAGAACAATTTACGACCCGGCTTTAATGGATCGAATTCATGCATGCGGTTCTTTTTTAACAACGATTTCAGTTTAATACCATAATGCTGTGCCACATCCCACATGGTTTCCCCATACTGCGCAATATGAAAGTCCACTCCTTTCGGTGCTTTTCTTTTCTTTCTTTTGAAATAGAAAATTTCCCCTTCATGCACCAGCCTGTGCGCTGGGATATCATTGTATTTGATAAACTTGATTTCAGAAACCTTTCCAATGGTGGCCAAATCAGAGATATCTTCGCCTCTTTGCGCTACAATCCCCCGGATGCCATTGATCTTTTTCACCCGATCTCCCACTCGTCTCCAAGCCGGATAATCTTTAATCTCCGCCGGCACATTCCCATCATTATGGGCGTAGGCCGGACTTAATCGGTCCAGCGCTCTGCTTGGTCCCTCTATAGGATACACAAAAGTATAAGTCTTCCCGGTGGGCACTCTTCCTTTTTTCAACCACAGGTTATAATCTTTCAGAATGTCTTCATCAATTTTCAGCTCATATGCTACCTGACGCATAGTCTTGCCGGATCCCCGGTTATAAGTTTTCAGATAATACTTTTGCGGTGGTATATTTTCCAAATAAGATTCAAAAGCAATTTTATGCGCTAAAGTCTTTTTCACATACCAGTGCAATTTGGTATCCACCTTCATACTTTTGGCGCCCTTGTATTTATTGTTAATATGCCGCTTAACACCTCCCAAACCAGCATAATACGATAACAAGGTATGCACCCAATTATCCAAATAGCGATTGTGCTTCTTCAAATAGTTCGCGGCTCCCTTGGTTGCCCCCGTAATACTCATCCGCTCATCTACACTGCCATCCACACGCATGCCCACTTCCAGTGCTGT
Source organism: Persicobacter diffluens (assembly GCF_036244895.1). Classification (NCBI taxonomy): domain Bacteria; kingdom Pseudomonadati; phylum Bacteroidota; class Cytophagia; order Cytophagales; family Persicobacteraceae; genus Persicobacter; species Persicobacter diffluens. Next base: position 800,315 of record NZ_BQKE01000001.1, on the reverse strand, counting down.
TGGCTTTTTAAACTGCCAAAAACCTACCGCGTTTGAAGAAGATACCGCATCTCCAATTAAAGAGCTTTCCTGTATGGGCAAATATTTAAAGTCTTCCGGCAAACCCTCCTCCTTCATGACCTCTTCAATAACGGGCATATAGGCATAAATTCTTTGCAATTTCTGATCGAAATAAACGCCGCCTCTATGTAGCTGTTCGGCCTCTTTCTTCAGTTCCGCCTGCAGGGATTTGGATAATTGAAGCTTTACACCAGCAAAGTACATGGTTTCAGAAACCTTTATCTTCTGCGCCATTACGGACTGCATTCCAATAAAAAGGGAAAGGATAAGGGAAAGGCCTCCCACAAATTTTTTAATCATGAATATTGGGCTAAAAAATTCTATTAGATCATTCTTGCTAAGCAAGCTCACAATAATACCAAAAAAATCGTTTTCCGGGATTGAATTTCGTCTGAATAATATTTGTCACAAAAATAAAGTGCGTATTCCAAACCCCATCATCAACGGCAAATTCCAATGATGAGTAGAGGGCATGGATCACTTCACATCATCAACATGACAATGCCCTAGAATCAAGGATTACGGCTAAAGCCCGTCAAAATTCCCAAAGCAGTTTTCGCTTTACCCTCCTCTAAACAAAGCTTTCCCCCGACTCACCTTGCCCCCCCCTGGCCAACTGCCAATTAACCCATTTTTTACAAAAACTGAACAATCCTAATGGAATCCGGCTTACCCCAAATTATGCGCAAAGAGGTACATTACAACCACTCACAGACAAGTAACCTACGGTAAATTGCACCTGACTTTCCTGTTTTGATCATCGCCCCTATCAGGGTGATCTGATTTTCCTTATTTCTTTACTTCGTAAGAAAAACTCGGCACAGGCCAAATTCCCTTATTTTTCCGCCTTCAAGTTTAAGGATCACTCAAGTATAAAACCGCATTATTCACCACCAAAACCACTAATCTCACTAAATATCAACCTATTGCAGGCAATCTTCTTTGATGATTAATAGCCCAAATTGTGGGAGGGTTGCTTTCTCCTCATTCATCTGCCCCTTTGGAAAAATCTCGCAACCGAGAACTATTCCTTCATTTTTCGTATGCATGCATCAAAAAATGATCTTAGATAGTATTTGATACAAAAAAAAAGCTACCCAAGGTAGCTCTTCTTTATTTTTTTCGTGCCATCATCAGGCCATCCCTTAAGGGAAGTAAAATATTCTCCACCCTGGGATCTTCCTGTACTTTTCGGTTAAAGTCCAGTACGGCGGCAGTGTCCTTATCTAGCTTCTTTCGGTTTTTTTCCAGCACCTTTCCACTCCAAAGCACATTATCGGCCAAAATCACACCTCCCGGATTAAGCTTCTCCACGATCAACTCATAATAGTTGGCATAATTACCCTTGTCGGCATCGATAAAAACCAAATCAAATGTACCCTCCAGGGCAGGAATAATCTCCAATGCCGGACCACTCAGGATTTTAATTTTATCCAAAACTCCCGCCTGCTCCGCATATTCCTCCACCATATCGGTCAGTTCTTCATTGATGTCTACTGTCACCAACTCTCCGTCTTCGGGCAAGCCTTCCGCCATGGCAATCCCGGAATACCCCGTAAAGGTTCCAATTTCCAATATCCGCTTCGGCTTTAATATATGGGTGAAAATGCTTAAAAACCTTCCCTGAAAATGTCCGGATAGCATGCGGGGCATTAATACATTTACATTCGTATCACGATCCAAAGCCGTTAAAACTTCTGGCTCTTTATCGGTATGCGCATCACAATAAGCCTGTAATTCAGGATCTATAAATTCCATATTAACTCTTTCTATGCTTCCAACTCCGGTTGGTAAGTCAAATAACTAAATTGCTCTTCTACTAAAAATTCATTGGCTGCATCCATCAATTGCTCAGCCGTTACGGCCCGAATGCCCCGGATGATATTATCCAATGACTCAATTTTGTTTTGATCAAGCAAGCCCTTTGCCATACTCAGCATCAATCCCATATTATTTTCCTCCGCCATGGCCAGCTGTCCTACTAATTGTTCCTTTACCTGTCTCAATTGCATGGGCCCAAGTTTTTTCTTCTTCACCTGTCGAATCTCCTTCATCACCAAAGCTTCACTTCTCCTCTGGCTGGCCGGATCCGTTGCAAAGAAAAAGCTCACCTGTCCGGCATCCGTATAAGGCGTAAAATTAGCCTCTATAGAGTATACCAGTCCAAATTTTTCTCTCAGAGACAAATTCAGTCGGGAATTCAGGCTTGGTCCTCCAAGCAAATTCACCAACATGAAAAAGGGTAATCGCTTGGGATGCTCAAAATGGGGCGCCGGCAAACCGATAATCGAATGGGATTGGGTAATATCTCTGCGTTCCACAATTTTCCTAACCGGCTCATAATAATCCGGCTTTATTCGTTGCTGAGGAGTGCCTGTAAGCTTAATATCTCCCAGGAATTTTTTGGCTTTCTCAAAAACTACCTTGGCTGGAATGTTCCCGATACTGGAAAACACCAAATGTCCAGAAGTTAGATTTTTTTGAACAAACTTAAGGAAATCTTCCTGCTTAAATTGAGCGATGGAATCCGAAGTCCCCAATATATTGTAACCCAGCGGATGATTGGGAAAGACCAACTCATCAAAATGATCCTGAATAGCATCTTCCGTGGTATCATGATACATGGCCATTTCTTCCAGAATCACATTCCGTTCTTTCAAAATTTCCTTTTCCGGGAAAGTAGAATGAAAAGTGATATCCGTCAGCAGATCAAAAGCCTTATGAAAATGCTCATCCAGTACCGAGGCATAAAAGCATACCTTTTCCTTGGTGGTATAAGCATTCAGCTCTCCTCCTACTGCTTCCAGTCTGTTTAAAATATGAAAGGCCCGACGATTCGCCGTGCCTTTAAAAGCCATATGCTCCCAAAAGTGAGCAATTCCCAATTCCTCGGCACTCTCATCCCTGCTTCCAACATCCAAAATAAATCCGCAGTGCACCACCTTGGTGTGACTCACTTCTTTATGAACCACCCGAATGCCATTGGGGAGTTCTAAAATCTCGTATTCTTTCATAGCGATAGCCGCAAAGATAGAGATGTTTGGCCGAATAAATGCGCTTCTGAAAGAAAGATTTATGCAAAAACACGGACAAGTCAGGGAGATTTCTTGGCATTGAGGACAGGCAAACCATCCTTCTTTTTGGGACGATAATGCTTTAGCAATTTATTGTAGAATATTTTGGGGTCAAAAGGCTTGGTAATAAAATCTACCATTCCCCAGTCGTATACTCTTTTCTGAACTTCCGACAGGGCCGAAGCCGTAAGCGCAAGAATGGGTAGCTTTTGATAGTAATCCTCCTTAAAGGATTTAATCTTTTTGGTGGCTTCAAAACCGTCCATTATTGGCATTTCCAGATCCATCAATACCATGTCAAATTTATTTTTTTGGACCATTTCTACGGCTTCCACGCCATTCTGCGCCAATTGTACGATCACCCCAAACTTCGATAAGAACTTTTTCGCTACAAATTGATTCATCGTATTGTCCTCTACTAAAAGCACACGTACGCCCTCCAAATCTTCCCCCATGGTCGTTGTTTCTTGTTTTTCCTCTGCCCGTTCCTCTACAGAGTCCGGGAGGCGATAAGGTAATTGAACCGTAAACTTTGAACCCACCTCCAGTTCACTGGAAACCGAAACACTTCCGCCCTGCATCTCACACAACTTTTTAGTAATGGTTAAGCCTAAGCCGGTACCGCCAAATTTCCGGGTAGTCTCTGCGCTTACCTGTGAAAAGCTTTGGAAAATAGCATCCACCTTATCCTCCGGAATACCAATACCGGTATCAATGACCTGAAACTTTATCTGGCAGGCATTATCCCCCACCGAGGTGGCTGAAACTTTGATTTCTACCATGCCTACTGGCGTAAACTTAATGGCATTATTCACCAGATTAACCAAAATCTGGCGAATCCGAACCGGGTCACCAATGACCATTTTAGGCACATCCTCTTCAATGAAATATTTTAATAAAATTTTCTTTTCCTGTGCCTTGAAGAAAAGCATATCATAAACGCCTTTTACATCTTTCCAAAGATTAAAAGTGATGCTTTCGATTTCCAGCTTTCCGGATTCAATTTTGGAGAAATCCAGGATATCATTAATCAAGCCAAGTAGACTTTCCGCAGAAAATTTCAATTTACTCAGGTACTCCAATTGCTCGGGTCTTGGATTCTCATCAATTAACAGATGAGAAAGGCCTACCACGGCGTTCATGGGAGTCCTGATTTCATGAGACATGGTAGAAAGAAACTGGGCTTTGGTTCTGGAAGCCTCCTCTGCTCTTTCCTTGGCTTCAATTAATTCACCCCGAAGTTTTCGGTCTTCTGTAATAAAATGAGAAAACAGTATGATGCCCCCAATTTCATAATCATCGGTAAACCATGGGCGCATTTCCCATTTGGCCCATTCCTCTTTACCGTCACAACGAAAAACCTGCATTTCCTCCTCTTCCTCAATAATACCTTTCAAACCGCGCTTCAATAAAAATTCCATATAAGCGGGAGAATCAGGAAAAACGGTATGGTAGGATTGCCCTACCAATTGCCGGTCTTTGGTGCGATAATCTTCCCGAAAGCGCTCACTTACCGCCAAAAACTTCAAATCCTGATCTAGCATAGCAATAGCAGCCGGCGCTTCGCCTACAAAAGTTTTTAGCGAAACGACATTTCTTCTAAGTTTTTCATCCCGTTCTTTCTTCAACTGAATATCAAAAAGGGTGAATAACAATTCCGTCACCTCCTCTTTCTCATTTCGACGGAAGGGGCTTACTGTCAAATGAAACCAATGGTTTTTGCGCTCCGCATTTTTTAATCGCAAATCCATTTCCAACTTATCGGTTGTTTGCAAGTCCAATGAAGAGGAGGCTAGCATTTCCTCCATGCTCCGCCGGTCTTCCGCATGCAGGTACTTTCGCCAGTCTGCTTCTTCTCCCTCTAATTTTAAAACTCGATTCACGGAGCCTTTGGTATAAATAACCTCCTGTTTTCGAGCTTCCACCACCATTAAAAAATTAGGGGATGCTTTCATGATTTGCTCGACCATCAGCGATTTATCTTCCAACATTTTAGCCACCTTCACCTGCTCATCCACATCCTGAAGCGTCCCTACCAATTTGGTGATGCTCTGATTTTCAAACTCCACATGTCCCAATGCCCTGACCCATTTGAACTCACCTGCCTTAATAGGAATTTGAAACTCCTTTTGAAAGCAAGCGGTACTCTCATCCAAATCCAGAAATGTCATCAACGCACTTTGGTTGTTTAAGCCATATAATGCAGGTAGCTTGTCAAATGAGATCTCAAACCCTTCTCCTAATTCATGAATTTGATTCATTTGGCTGGTCCACTCCACCGATTGTTTTTTAAAATCGATCTCAAAGCCTCCCAGGCGGGCAATATCCTGTGTACCTTTTAGCAGATTCTCTGCACGTATTTCCGATTCAATATTTTGAGCACTTATCAAAAAACTTGCATCCACCATCCCTTGCACCCGCTGAATTTTCATTTGCATCCAGACCTCGACCTCATCATATCGTATCCATTGCACTGGCACTTCAATGATTTCCTCTTCGGAAATCCCTTCCAGATGTTGCTCAATATCCTGATGATTATCCGTGGTTATTAATGTTGAAAAACCGGCCTGCAATAAGTCCGCCACCTCATATCCTAATTGTTCAAGGCAAGAAGGAGAGACATAAATGATCTTGGCATCCTCATTTAATAGCAAAATCACATTGCTCATTTTTTCAGTAATCGTGCGGTAACGGTTCTCGTGAATTACAAGGTGCTCCTGCGTGTTTGAAAGCTCCATCATGGCATCTCGTAACTCCACCTCCTTTTCTCGGGTAGTCTTATATGCATTCTCCAGCGCTCTGTTTTTAGTATTCAAATGACGAAACAGCGGTCGCGTAATCAATATTATTCCCAAAAACACTAATAATGAAATGGCAAATACCAGCCCCATAGCCAGGTCAATCAACTGCGAGTTTTGTCTTTTGAATTTTAATATCAATAATTCGTACATCGCTTCCAGCTGGCGTTCATATTGAATCAAGTCTTTCTTAACGATGGGATGTTGTAAAAAGGAGAGGTGCGCCTCCCGCTCTTTTTGCAGATAATTAAAACTCATGTTGGCTTTAGACAGCATGGTTTCCCATTGAGCGCCGTAAGTCAAATCCGAACATTTACTTTTAATTTCCAAATGACCATCATGAATCCCTTTCCACCGCCAAACATCCGGACTGATTGAAATGGCCTGAATACGTTTTATTTGCTGATCCACCAAATGTGTAATGGCGCCTTGCTGGTCTAACTTCCGGTCAAAAAGAAATAATACCAATAAAGTGCTGGTTAGCAAGACCAACAAAAAATAGGCAAATACTACGTTAAGGCGCTTGAGTTTAGAAGGATGAATATGCATAAAAGGGCAAATAGAGGTTCTATATAACATACGTCATTTTAATTGCACGATCACCAAATAGCTAGCACTTTCATCCTCAGAACCTTACAAGACAAATAAGCCTGATTATCTCAATTCTGCCCCATCCCGGAAGGTAAGGTTTAGAGTAAAAATTAATTTTTCCACACAAAACCCCTCATTATCAAACCCCTACCTCCAGCACTATTTTTTTCTCTTTAATTTCATAGACAATTCAAAGAAAACCCCTTACATTTGCTTCGCTTTCAATAAGCGCGCACGTGGTGAAATCGGTAGACACGCCATCTTGAGGGGGTGGTGACCTAACGGTCGTGGAGGTTCGAATCCTCTCGTGCGCACCAATAACTCCCTAAAAGCCTGTTAACAGGCTTTTTTTGTTGGTCGCGAAATTAGCACAATTCCCTACCTCTTTCAGGTACTGCTCACGATCATTACCCTTAATTTCAGATTGGACCTTCCGAAAAATATTAGCCCGATTTTCCGCTCCTAAGCATGAATTTCATCTTTTCATAAACCAGGGTGATCGACTTATCATCAGGTAAAAACATAGAGCGTATTTAAAAGCGAATTTTGATTAGTGCAGAAGCAATACCCGATTATTTTAAGGGCGTCGGATCGCTTTTGTTGAGAAATTATCCAAAATCGCATGCAATTATTCGAAATTGCAACCAGATAGTGTGCTTTTAAACAAGCTCTTAATCACAGCCCTAAATTTCCGCTTAACCCGAATTATTCACCGCTTAATTTATCGATTATCCATAAGTGGCTTATTTTCAGTTCTTTGGAATTTATTTTCATTAAATTATAATAGCCCAAATTTGGGCAAGCTTACTTTCTCCTCACTCATCTACTACTTTGAAAAAAACTCGAAAATAAGAACTCATTCTTCATTTTTACCGCATGCATTTCAACGAGGATTTAAGCGGAAAGAATAGGGTGAAGCCAGAATAATCCGGTTTAGGCAGACAAAATTCGGGTGGAGTCGTGTGCGGAAATACCTCCACCTTTATCATTAAAAAATTAATAACAAATAGCTGATTTGGTATAGAATTTGCTAAAATAACCTTGTGATTGATGGGGTAATGGAAAATGGCATTTGAGTGTAAAGGTCATTTTCCCCCTTTTAAGATGAGCACAATCTAAAAATTAACGTTGATATATTATTATTTCGGCCCGGACTGGTAATCCGGGCGTTTTTTTGTCCATTTTTTCAGCCATAAAGGGCCTCCCCCCATATCTTTCAACAAATTTCCAATGAAAATACGGGATTAAGCACAGATGATCTTTTTGAAAACTAATGTAGATCATAGCTGATAATTCTCCGGCTTTTGCATATTTGCGGTGAACGTATGGAAATAAAATCTAAATGAATAATCTACAACTTTTACTGATCAGCAACTCTACCATGCCCGGAGAGGCATATTTAGGGTATTGTAAAGAAAATATCGCCCAGTTTTTAGGGGACGTTAAGGAAGTACTTTTCATTCCTTATGCTGGTGTTACGGTTAGTTATGAGGACTACACCGCAAATGTAGCGGCAGCGCTGAATCCATTTGGCATTGAGGTTACGGGCATTCACACCTTCTCCAACCCCATTAATGCCGTGGAGAGCGCCAAAGCCATTATTGTTGGCGGTGGAAATACTTTTGAATTACTTTCTAAATTATACGATAAGCGCATTGTTGAAATCATCCGTAAAAAGGTGATGAACGGAACACCTTATATCGGATGGAGCGCCGGATCGAATATGGCTTGCCCGACCATTAAAACTACGAATGATATGCCGATTACAATGCCAATTTCATTCAAAGCCCTGAACCTGATCCACTTCCAAATTAACCCGCATTATACAGAGGAACGCATTCCAAACCACGGAGGCGAAAGCCGCGCCCAACGTTTACAGGAGTTCCTGACCAAAAATACAGATATTGAAGTTTTGGGCTTACCGGAAGGCACCATGGTGGAAGTTCGTGATGGTAAGGCGACCTACCTGGGCGAATATAGCGGAAAAGTATTCTTCAATGCAGAAAAAGCAGAGGAAGTAAATCATCAGGATGATTTGTCCTTCCTTTTAAAATAGACTGGGTTATGCATGCTTAAGCCGGATAATTCATGCTTAAATCCTCGTTGAGCTGTAAGGCGGAAAAAATGAAGGAATAGTTTCCTATTTCGAGTTTTTTCTAACGAAACAGATGAATGAGGAGAAAGCAAACATTTGATATGAAAAAGGCCCTGAGCATCACCTCAAGGCCTTTTTATTGCAAAAAATCTAATAATTAGATTCCAGTATAATTCCATGGCGTAATTACGCGTAGCTCTGCCTTAATTTCTTCCGAAACATCCAGGCCTTCAATGAAGGTAGCAATAGACTCCCCGGTGATTTTCTCATTGGTTCGCGTCAAAGCTTTCAGTGCCTCATATGGATTCGGATAAGCCTCACGGCGTAAAATCGTTTGGATCGCCTCAGCAACTACCGCCCAGTTATCTTCCAAATCCTGACGAATAGCAGCCTCATTCAATTCCAGTTTATTGAGTCCCTTTTTCAGGGAATTCAATGCAATCACCAAATGGCCTAAAGGAACCCCAATATTTCTCAATACGGTAGAATCCGTCAAATCGCGTTGCAAACGGGAGATGGGCAATTTGGCGGAAAGGTGTTCAAAAATCGCACTGGCGATACCTAAATTACCTTCAGCATTTTCGAAATCAATCGGGTTTACTTTATGTGGCATCGCCGAAGACCCTACTTCCCCTTCCTTGATTTTCTGCTTGAAGTAGTTCATTGAAACGTACTGCCAAACATCACGGGAGAAGTCAATCAAAATGGTATTGATACGCTTCAGTGCATCAAAATATGCGGCCAGGTTATCGTAATGCTCAATCTGAGTGGTAGGGTGAGAACGAACCAAGCCCAAATACTCTGCTACGAACTGATCACCGAAAGATTTCCAGTGGATAGCCGGGTAGGCTACATTGTGTGCATTGAAGTTACCCGTAGCGCCACCAAATTTAGCAGCGAAAGGAACCTGCAGCAACTGACCTTTCTGAATGGCCAAACGCTCGGTAAACACTTCAATTTCTTTACCCAAACGCGTTGGAGAAGCCGGCTGACCATGGGTTTTTGCCAACATAGAAACATTCCCCCACTCCTTGGACTTATTTTCCATTAAAACGCAAACTTCCTCGAACAGTGGCAACACCTGCTCTTCCATTGCCTCTTTTAAAGACAAAGGCACAGAGGTGTTATTCACATCCTGAGAAGTCAATCCAAAGTGGATAAACTCTTTGTGATCGGACAAGCCCAAAGCGTCGAATTTCTCTTTGATAAAGTATTCAACCGCCTTAACATCGTGGTTAGTCGTTTTCTCGATATTCTTAATGCTTTGCGCATCCTCTTCAGTGAAGTTGCGATAAATATCACGAAGCGACTCATACAATCCCGCATCAACACCTTCCAGCTGAGGCAATGGATATTCACATAAAGCAATAAAGTATTCGATTTCTACGCGTACACGGTAGCAAATTAACCCATATTCTGAGAAATATGGCGCCAATGGCTCCGTTTGCGCCCCGTAACGACCATCAACTGGCGAAACAGCAGTAAGACGATTCAATTCCATATCAAAATTAAACGTAAATGAGATATTATTTCAAAATCAAAAATAACATCGTTCTTTGAGAATACCCAAGTGATCTTAAGAATTTGCAATTAAAATAGCGCCGGCTTGTTATTATCAAAAACCATATTCTTTGACAAAAGGATCTGAATGCACACGCTAATGCCAACAACCGGATTATCCAGGCTTAATTCCCTGTTTGACTTCATGAGGGGAAAATGAAGGAATAATGTTCCATTTCAAATTTTTCACAAAGAAGCAGATGAAGAAGGAGAGCACAAGCTTGCCCCTATTTGGGCTATTAATAAATCAGCAAATTGACTCAAAATATAAGGGCTTTTAGAATTTTAGCGTAATGGAATCTGGCGTTGAATCAATCGGGTTGAAACACCCCACATTGTATTGGTCAGTCTTCCAATCCCTTGTAAAATAAGTAGCGAACGTGCGCAAAACAGATTTCAAATCACCTTATCAAATGCGAAAACTTTAGCAACCAAACCTCCTTGGCTATGGATAAAAACAATAGGAAGTATAGCTAAACTTATAGCATAAAGGGCGGTTAAAAAAATTTATTCCGTACTTTAGTTTCCTCAAGGAAACGTATAATCAACAAGCAATAACCTAAAATAATACCCATATGGCATTCAGTTTTTTTAAAAAAAATAAGGCCGAAACCCCAGCTACTGCCCAAGGCGGTTTACAAGTAAAAGCTATTATTCAAGAGACTGCCGATACGGTGAGTCTCGTGTTTGAAAATCCTAACTGGACCTATCAGGCTGGCCAATTTTTGAGCCTCAGTTTTGAACTCAATGGGCAAACCGAAACCCGATCATATTCATTATGCTCTTCTCCTGTAACTGATAAAGACCTCGCCATTACCATAAAAAGGGTGGAAGGAGGATTGATCTCCAACTATATTAACGATCAGGTAAAAGAAGGGGACTTTATCAAAGTCATTCCTCCGGAAGGAATTTTTGTACTAGCGCCAGCGGAGAGCCAAAGTCGAAATATTTTATTATTTGGTGCTGGTAGTGGTATTACGCCCTTGCTATCCATATTAAAAACAGTATTGGCCCAGGAGGCTGATAGTCATGTCACTTTGGTATATACCAATCGGAATGAAGAAAGCATCATATTTTCTGAAACGCTTTCCCAGCTTCAGGCACAATATGAAAATTTCGAGGTAATCCATACCCTAACGCGGGCTTCTGACCAATGGACGGGAGAAAGAGGCCGGTTAAGCCAAGAACGAATTCAGGAAATTTACCAAAACCTTCCCCAAAAAGCAGGAGCGACTCAGGTTTACAACTGTGGTCCGGAAGCCATGATGGATTTGGTAGCTGAAAGCCTGCAGGCTGCGGGTGTTGCGGAAGCACAGATTCATCATGAAAAATTTTCCGGTAGCAGCGGATTAAGCGAAACAGAATCCGCAGAAATTGTGCAGCAAGAGGTGACGATTCTATTGGAAGGAGAAACCTTTAAAGTCAATGTACCGGCAGAGAAAACCATTTTGGAGGCTGCATTAGACCAGGATATTGATATGCCCTTCTCTTGTCAAAGCGGATTATGCACCGCCTGCCGAGGCAAATGCATTGAAGGTAAAGTGGCCATGGAAGAAGATGACGGACTCTCCGAAGACGAATTGGAAGGCGGTTATATTCTAACCTGTGTCAGTCACCCAAAAAGCAAAGGAGTGGTGATAGAAGTGGGATAGTTTTTAACCTTAATGGGAATGACTTTTTTCTATTTCAGGCACTGTCCCCACTAACAGGTGCGACTGCCAAAAAAAAATCCAAAAAAGCGAGATGATACATTGGAATATTAAAAATAATGGTTGATATTAAAGTAGTCTTGCTATTGAGTTAGAATTAGATTAACGTTTTCGTTAGTCATTTTAGCTTTTAGGGGTAAAATTTAGTCGAAGTCCAGCGGTGAAATATCGTTGGGCTTTTTTTTGGCTCCAATTTACAGCAGGAATGAGCCACTAATCAAATATTATTAAAAAATCACCTTATTTATGAAGTGGGCATATCCCGCTCATTCTGCCCTAAATCAATAAAAAAAGCAGTAGAATCAATTCTACCGCCTTCTTGCCATTATCCAAATATCTTTTCAAAGAACTTCTTCCTGTTCTTTTTACGTTTATGCTTACGGAAATCCTTTGGTTCCCTCGGCTCACGCTTCTCCTCTCGTTTCTGAATACGCTCCTGTTTTTTAATGGGATCAGATTTGAAAATATCCTTTAGCACATCATTAAAGGATTTTGTCTCCGGCTCCTCAATCCAGTCCTCACAGTTCATGGCCTGCAATTCATAGTGGGTTAAAGATGGAAAACGCGAATGGGTAATCTGCCTGAATGCCGACTCTTTGTTTAGCTTTTGCATGAATTTACCAAAAACAGGAAGAGCGGTATTCGCCCCCTGGCCCAGGCGTGTACTTCTCCAGCGAATGGCCGGCTCATCATTCCCCACCCAGGTTCCGACCACTAATCGGGGCGTCATGGCCATAAACCAACCATCAGTATTGGACTGGGTGGTCCCGGTTTTCCCCGCCAAATCATTTCTCAAACCATACACATAACGCAATCTTCCTCCGGTTCCATTATTCACCACATTTTGCATCATGGCCAGAATCTGGTGATCGGTAGATTGCTTAATGACACGTTCCCCTCTTTCTGCCGGGGCTTGTTCATAAATTACATTCCCCAAACCATCCACTATCTTTGTCAAATACCTTGGACGAACCTTGTAGCCTCCATTTGCCAATACCGCATAAGCATTTACCATTTCCTGAATAGATACCTCCGGCGTTCCCAACACAGTGGAAGGCGGAACGCGATCTTCATTATCTCGCTCAATTCCTGACAAGCCAAATTCCTCCAGATAATCTCCGACGGTCACCAAACCGGCTTCCATTTCCACCTGAACCGAAACTGTATTCACAGAGTTGGTGAGCGCTCCTTTCATAGAATACAATCCTTCATACTTCCCATCTGCATTTCCGGGCGCCCAGGCATCCTCCAAATCCGGCATTTCTACTTCCTCTCCCTCTTCCAAATCCTCCGTGGATGGCAATTTTGCCAGCAACCAACCTTTTTTCGGGTCTTCTAAATAATACTGCTTGGCAGCAGGGTAATAATTACAGGCTTTAGCGCCCTGATCCAGGGCAGTAGCATATACCAAGGGCTTTATGGTTGACCCCACCTGACGTTTATAGGAGTCTTTGGCATGATTAATCTTCAGATATCGATGATCAATCCCACCAATATAAACTTTCACCTCCCCACTTCTGGGCTCCATGGCGATCATTCCCATATTCAGGAAATGAAGAAAGTGGGAAAGGGAATCATTCGGCGTCATCACCAGCTTTTCACGCTTAAACTCATGCGTCAGAATTTCCATCGACACCGGCGTATTAAAGGCCTCTTCAATTTCTTCTTTAGAGGCATTACGTGCTTTGAGCTCCTTATAACGATTACTATTTCTTTTGGCGCGCTCAAAAACTTCCGGATGTCTGGCCCAGGGCTTTTTCCCTTTCCAATGCGCATCAAAGCTTTTTTGCAGGTCCGACATATGTTCCCGCATGGCTTCTTCAGCCAATTCCTGCATTCGGTAATTGAGGGTCGTATGAATCTTCAATCCATCCCGGTTCAGATCATAACGATCCTTCGCCTCCAGATGCTGATTAATAGAATCCAGTATATCCTTCACCTCAAACTTCAATTGCTCCCGAAAATAAGTGGCAAGCCCCTCATTCTCTCCGGTAGAGCGATACTTAATTTCCAAAGGTAATTGCTGTAGAGAATCTTCCTGCTGGGCATTTAAATAGCCATATTTCTCCATTTGCGAGATCACCACATCTCTTCGCTCTTTAGATCTTTCCGGAAAAACCCGTGGATTGTAATAATAATTCGCCTTCAGCATGCCAATTAAAACTGCTGATTCCTGTAGGCTGAGCTCCTTGGGTTCCTTACTGAAAAACTTTCGCGCGGCGGTCCGAATGCCATAGCTATTGTCACCAAAGGGAACGGTATTCAGATAAAGATTAATGATTTCCTCTTTAGAATAAATGGACTCAATCTGACGGGCAATTAACACTTCCTTAATTTTGGAAGCGGCTAAATCCAGCTTTCCATAGCCATCTCGGGGAAAGAGATTCTTGGCCAATTGTTGCGTAAGGGTAGAACCTCCACCAGCCGAGCGCTGCCCCAAGATCACGGTTTTCACCAATACACGCCCCCAGGCACGATAGTCTACCCCATCATGCTCAAAAAAACGAGCATCTTCTGTAGCCACCAGGGCATGAACCAAATCCGGAGAAAGGTCTTCATATTTAATATTGGAACGTTCCTGTATAAAATACTTCCCTAAAATCCGACCATCTTCACTGTAAACCAAAGACGCCTGGGCATTTTCTATCTTCCGTAAATCCTGCTCAACAGGCAGGTCCCCGAAGGTTCCCCACTTTACGGACCACACAAATCCAACGACTGACAGGCAGCCAGCAAGGAAAAAACACAGCAATACCACCATGATCTTTCCGAAAACAGAAAGTCTTAAGAAACTATTCAGCACAATAATAATTTATACAAGCCGCTCGAAATGAACAGCAATGAGGGTTAATTGACGTGCAAAGATAGTTATTGCCTATGAAAAATCAGCGATCTGTGGTTGGAGAATTAAAAGGATTGGAAAAGTCTTCATTTTCCAAATACTCCTCATCGGTCAGGGTTTTTAGAAAAGCGATCAAATCCTCCTTTTGCGCAGCAGTCATATTGATTCCTCCTTCATGATTCATCAAGGGATCTGTAAACTCCGTAAAATTCACCTGATCCGAATAGAAATCCACTACTTCTTCCAGGGTAGCGAAACGATTATCATGCATATAAGGCGCCGTCACCGCAACATTCCTCAATGAGGGGGTTTTGAATTTCCCGATATCCACGGAATCGCCTGTCACTAAAAAACGTCCGGAATTTCCAGCATGAAAAGTAGCGTCCAGGCCGATATTGTGAAAATCACCATCCCGGAACAAAACGGTGGAATGGCAATGGAAGCAATCCGCATCTTCGGTAAAAAACAAGTCGTATCCTCTCTTTTCCTGCTCCGTGAGCGTGCCCTCTCCCCGGTTAAATTTATCAAATTTGGAATTCCCACTTAATTGCGTTCTGGAAAACTGTGCCAGCGCATAGCCCAAAGTCTTGTAAGAAATTTCCTCATGCCCGAAAGCCAGTTTGGCCAAACGTCGGTATTCCTCATTCCCATTGGCATAGTCGAGATCCGCTTCAAAGAAATCACGGATTTCAAAGACCATCACGCCCTCCAGACTGCCTTCCTTACTGCCATTCCAAAGAAAATACTGGTCATAAGCCAGGTTCGCATGTGGCATAATGGCCAACTGCCCCTGCTCATTGGCGGAAGCAAAACCGGTCTTTTGCTGATGACAGTCCCCACAAGCCCTTCCTTTATCTTTGGTATTTAGGTTACGGTCATAATAAACCCTTCTGCCCAGTGCCACACCTTCCGCTGTTAAGGGGTTATCTGTCGGAATAACCACCTTAGGGAATTTTCCCGGAACATTCAGGCTTATTGGCGTTGCTGCGGAATGATCAACAGGTTCGTCGGCCTCACAGGCCACAAAAAACACAACAGACAGACAAAGTATCCAAATCCTTCTCATGATTATTCTCCTTTTATACTAAATGACCAGATATTTTGCCCGTTTTCCATTAAAATCGCCTGCTTTTCTGGTTTATTCATAATAGCCTGAAATTCAGTCAGCGAATAATGCGTATTTCCATGCGTATACCATTTAAGCAAATCCATCTCCAGGTTCACCTCCGTCAACCCCTGCCCCACAGAAAGACCCGCCGCCGGCACCTCCACTTTGAAAAAGTGATCCAAATCCATCTCTCCCTTTTTCAGATTCCCCATATGGGTATTGTAACCATTCAAAGCTTCCGCTTCGGGTAGAGAAAAGCGCCCTTCCAGCTTCATAAAATGTAGCCCACCGCCCATATTTTCCGGCCAAATCATGGCTTGCAATTGATCCACCGGCACCAAAGACTGATCATTCCACTTATCCGTCAATCCAAAAATAAAATTGATTTGCTGATAATCCCCAAGCGGAAGACTTTGCAAATTAATCGTGGCATCCATGTTTTGAGGATTAAGTGATATATACCACATGCTGTCTATTTTCACCAACTCCCCGTTCGCTTTCACCAACTCCAATTCGGACAAATAATAATTGACTTTGGTCACGCTGAATTGCTCCCCCAAATCATTGGCATACAGCATGGCATCCATTTTCAATTTGGCGCCATCCACGGTATGTAGCATATTGATTTTAAGGCTCGGATTTTCCACTTTGTCATCAGATCCGCAAGCCATTAAGAAAACCAAAAGGGGAAGTGAAAAAATTAGGTTTTTCATAGTATTATGCTTAAAAGTGGGGCGTATAATCCCCGGTTTGGTATTGACAATCTTTGTATTTCTTATTCAGAGTGGCTTTCCACCACGGTCCACGGGTAAAGCATAGCTTTGTTTTCACCCCAAAATTTCGCCAAAATCGTGACCATTCATTTTTATAGGGAGCAGTACCCTTGGGCATCACCAAATATTCAAAGCCCATTTTTCGTGTTTCCTCTGTAAAACAGGGATTTCCATTCAAGGTATTTTGGGTATTCTTTTTAATAATCACCGGGTACACTTTAGTAGAAGATTGGTGCTTTTTTCGTAATTCTTTCGATGACCGAAAGGCAGTGGCGTTCGTGCGGTCACTAAGCCTTTGCGCCTGAACCATAGAAATGTTCACTGACATTCCGCATAAAAAGAGAAAAAGGAAGAGTCCCCTACCAGCCATAGAAGTAACAAATGTTTAAACAATACCAAAATTCCTCTAATTTACAATATTCAACGAAAAAATCAGGATTGGGGATTGGAATCTGCAGAGAACTGTATTCAAGGGGTGGGATTGGCGATACCAAAATCTTGTCTATCTTTGTAGCCGCTCTTAACACATGAAATTTTTTGAAGGAAAATGAAGCGATTAATCAGCTTTGTCATTAAGCATATCCCACGAAAATACTTACAACTTTTTGCCCACTTCGGTGCAAAGTTTTTAGGATTGTTCTATTTGGGAAATAAAGTGGAATGTAATGTTTGCCATCACAGTTATCGGGAATTTCTCCCTTACGGTCGCAAACCTCCCCGTTCCAATGCCCTATGTCCCAATTGCCTTACTTTGGAACGCCACCGCCTGATGTGGATGTATCTGCAGGAAAAAACAGACTTCTTTTCGGCTCCCAAAAAAGTATTGCACGTAGCACCGGAGCTGTGTTTCATCAAGCGCTTCGAGGCCATGGATAATCTGGAATACATCACCGGAGACATAGAATCACCGCTGGCCAAGGTAAAAATGGATGTACATGAAATTCCCTTTGAAGCCAACTCCTTTGATGCCGTTTTCTGTAACCACGTGATGGAACATGTGGAAGATGACATTAAGGCCATGAGTGAAATTCACCGCGTGCTGAAGCCCGGCGGCTTTGCCATTATGCAATCGCCACAGGACATGAGCCGGGAGGAAACATATGAGGATCCTACGATCACTGACCCTAAAGCCCGGGAAGAAGCCTTTTGGCAGTCAGATCATGTGCGCCTGTTCGGAAGAGACTATGGCAAGCGATTGGAAAAGGCCGGATTTGATGTCATTGAGGATGACTTTGTAAAGCAATTACCCGCTGAGGTGGTGCATCAATATGGATTGCCAGCGGAGGAGATTGTGTATTTTTGTAAGAAATAAAGTATAATAAGCAGAGGGATCACTTCTGCTTTTTTTTGCCGGATTGAAGGCAAATTAAGCCGAATTATTCACCGCCAGTTTTAGTGAGTCGATGTAAACACCTAAATATAAGTGTCTTGCGGTTAGCTTCGTCGAATTATCAATGGTTCAAATTTGGGTATGCTTACTTTCTCCTCATTCATCTGCTTCGTTGGGAAAAACTCGAAATAGGAAAAATTCCTTCATTTTTCCCGCCTGACAGCTAAACGAGGATTGAAGCCTGATAATCCGGCTTAATAGATTTTCCTCCCCAGTATTTTCCTAAAACCCCCACGGATAAAACCCAGGCCATATCCCCCCAACTGCACGGTGGAAGTGATCATGCTCAGGGCGCCCACTTTTACTGACCGGTAATGGCGACCAGCATCAATGAAAATGGCCAAATACCACATCAGAATGCAAACCAGAAAAAAGGGAAACACTTCGGGCCACCAAAAATAAGTAGAAAAGGAAAACAACAAGCCTAGCACAAAACAGGCGGGCATAAAATGAATGGCTTTCAACTGCCCCGGATGTAATGCGGACAAAATCCAGCGGCCATGCCCAAAGGCGAATACCTGTCTGAAAAATTGCTTCAGGCTGGTGCGGCGTTTATGGTACACCCAGGCTTCCGGAATCAAACCTACTTTAAATCCGGCCGCACGCATTCTGATTGAAAGATCAATATCCTCACTCAATCGCTCCAGCTGGAATCCGCCGGTTTTCTCCCATACAGCCCGACTCAGGCCCATATTGAAACTTCGTGGTTGGAATTTGGCATCCGCCTTTTTCCCGCCACGAATGCCACCAGTGGTAAATAGAGAAGTCATCGCATAGGTGGTGGCTTTCTGAAGATCATCAAAATCAGGGTGAGCGGCATCCGGTCCCCCAAAAGCATCAAAGCCCTCTTTAGCTAAAGCGGCATTCACCAGTGCCAAATAATTCGGAGGCAGGATAACATCAGAATCAAACACCAGAAAGTAATCACCCCTGGCGCGTTCAAAGCCAAAATTCCGGCTAGGCCCCTGCCCACTGTTCGGCTTATAGAAATACTGCAATTGGAAATGTGGCTCATAGCGCTCTACGATGGCTTTACAATCCACCGAGGAACCATCCTCAATTACCAAAACTTCAAAATCCCGGTAATCCTGATTTTTTACACTTTCTAAAAATTCCTGAATTTCCTGTGGGCGATTATACACCGGCACCACTACCGAAAAAAATAATGACATGTGGAAATGGGGAATGACTAAACTCTTCTGACACTTACTTCTTCCATAATCTTGGGCTTGGATTCTGAAAAGCGCTCCGCAATCAGATAATCCTTTTCATTATGGTTTTTCATCACCAAAAGTTCACTGATAAAACCGGACAGGAACAGCTGCATACCAATCACCACCGCCACCAAAGCGATATAGAACAAAGGTTGATCTACAATCTCCCTCACCGGTAAATCATAATACAAACAATAAACCTTGTTCAAGATAATATATACCGTCGTGAAGAAGCCCATCATAAAACTTAATGTCCCCAATAAGCCAAAAAAGTGCATCGGCTTCTTCTTAAATCGGGAAACAAAAGTCACCGAAAGCAAATCCAGGAAACCGTGAATGAATCTTTCCAAACCGAACTTGGTCACCCCATATTGACGGGCGCGATGCTGCACTACTTTTTCGCCTATTTTGGAAAAACCGGCCCATTTGGCCAATACCGGAATATAGCGGTGCATTTCTCCATATACCTGAATAGATTTTACCACCTCTAATCGATAGGCTTTCAGGCCACAGTTAAAATCATTCAGCTCAATATCGGATAGCTTGCGTGTCACATAATTGAAGAATTTGGAAGGGATGGTTTTGGATATGGGATCGTAACGCTTGGCCTTCCACCCGGACACCAAATCATAGCCCTCTTCCTCAATCATTTTGTACAAACCTGGAATTTCATCCGGACTGTCCTGCAGGTCTGCATCCATGGTAATGACTACTCGTCCACTTGCAGCCGTAAAGCCTGTATTCAAAGCGGCAGACTTTCCATAATTACGATTAAATTTCAGCGCATGGATATTGGAATTTTCAAGGCCTAATTGTTTGACCACCTCCCAGGAAGAATCAGAACTTCCATCATCCACCATGATTAACTCATAGCGGAAGTTGTTTTCCTGCATCACGCGATCCACCCAGGCTACTAATTCCGGCAGAGATTCTTCCTCATTATAAAGAGGCACAATTACTGAAATATCCAAATTCCTCATTTCCATTTTGGTTCAATAGACCCCAAACTTACGGAAATTTTGTGGAAAAGGCTGAGCGATCACACAGGGATTCGGTCCCAGGCCTGGAAAAACAAAACAATCCCAGGGATAGAAAAACACCTCTTGAGGGAAAAACTGCACTGGTTGATCCAGCCTTCTTTGATATTCCCAGTTTTTCAAATAATAGATCTCTTCTAAGTCTGGTGATAAATCAATATCCACCAAGACCTCCTCCTGCCCATATAGCTCCTCCATTAAGGTGGCCACTGAAGCCTGCTCCTGCATCAAAAGCAATTTTTCCCTAAGAAAAACATCCTGCCCTTCCATGCTGAAGCTCAGCCCGACCGTCATCAAAATTACCCACAATAATGCTTTCATACACTCCCTTTTTCAAAGGACTATGATGAATGTAAGATTGTTTGAGCAAGTAGGGTAAAAACACCCAACATTGTGAAAGCGCCCAATCCTAAAAAATGTCAAAAAGCGCAAAAAACCGACATAACAAACTTTTTGATGAAAAAACACTACTTCAGGCAGAAGATTACGTGATTTTTATCACGATAAGAAATTCATCATATTTAAGTATAAATACTCAAGGAAAAATGAAACCCCTTTTTTTGCCTTAATTTTAAAAAAATCAAAGCTTTAGCATCTCTCTACAATCTTACATCTGTACTTTTTTGGAGATCACTGCAGTAAACAAATCCAAAATGCCCTGATTCCTTCAAAAAAGGAACTTCATTAATTTTACAGGCCTTAATTTTTTATTTTTTTTTCGATAATAAGTCACATTTTTTCAAAAAAAATCTAAAAACACCAAAAACCAAACATCACTATTCCTTTTATAAATTGCATTTTTATTGTGTAATTCCACACGAAACGATAATTTAGTATTGCGCAATTGGGAGTTAGTCCATTCCAATTTTCAATTGAAAAAATTAGACAGCGTAATGTCTAATGCAAATATTATCTCTTTTAACAAAAGTTTTATCTATCAATTTTAACCACTTATGAAAAAGCTATTAATGCTTGCATCTGCAGTAGTATTTTCTGCTGCGGCTTATGCGCAAACTCCAAACGGCTCCTATATTTATCAGGATGTCAATTCTCAAGAAGCCTTCAATAGTCAGCGGGGTGATGGCCACACCTCCATTATTTCTCAAGGGGATGTTGCGGCAAAACCTAATGAGATAAAGCAAAGTCGTTTCGATGATTTCTCCAACGGTTCCGGCAATGAAGCTGTGGTAAGACAGTCCAATAACGACACCTACTCCGCTGTAAACCAAAAAGGATCTGACAATGTGGCCAAAGTAAACCAAACCGGAATGAACTATTGGCACGACAATTCCAATGGAAACGCTTCTGTAGTGGATCAGGTAGGGGTTGAAAATACTGCCATTGTAAAACAAAGAGGTGGAAATCTTTCCTCTGATGTCAAGCAGTTGGGGCAGTTTAATAACCTTACTGAAGTAGAACAATTAGGGGAAAACAGTCAGGTAAAAGTACAGATTGGTGTAGGCTGGGCAGAAAACAACCAGGTTTTCGTCAACCAGGGTGAATTGTATAACGGAGGAGCAACCACTGCTTTAGGATCATCCAAAAACAATGCAGCTGAAGTACAAGTTCGCTATGACGCCAACTATACAAAAGTAGATCAATTAGGTGAAGGCGGATCTGTTTATATCTGGCAAAGCTCCAAAAATAAAGCGACTGCCGATGCAGGTAAAATGGGAACGAACCAGGCGGTTGTTGAGCAAAAAGGAGACAATAATACTTTTTACGGCACCCAGGACTGGGCGAACAAAAAAGTAGCTTTTAACCAAATTGACGCCGCTCAGGGTGGAGATGACAACACCGCAGGTGTGGATCAGGACGCAAAAGGAAAAGATGCTATCAACTACTCTTTTATCAGACAAAGCGGTGATAACAACACAAGTTATATGACGCAATCCGCTGATGCTTCTGCCAACTGGGGGAGATCTTACCAAAGCGGATCCGGCAACGCTGCTGCATTGTCGCAGGAAGGTACTGCCGGCATGAACAGCTCCAGAACGGAACAAAGTGGAGATGGCAACACCGTGTACACTTCTCAGGAGACCACTGGTAGCGACTGGACCGCCAACAAATCCTTAGTATTACAAGACGGAAATGGTGGCCTTGCTTCGGTTAACCAAACCGCCGGAAACAAAGGAAATAACGAATCCACCATTACTCAGGGTAGCACAGGAGTAATGAACGCCTACCATGTCAATCAAGAAGTGACTGGCTTAAATTCCAAAAATGAGGTGATCGCTTACCAAGAAGGATATGGAAATACCGGCGCTTCCGTACAAGAAGCCTCCTCAGGAGCTTCTACTTTAGCTGGTATTGGTCAATTTGGTGATGAGAGTGAAGTGTATACTACGCAGAACGCTAAAAACGAAGGTGAGGCATTAGCAGGAATCATCCAGGGTGGAACCAACAGCCTTGCAGTTGTTGACCAAATGGTAGATCGTGGTTTCGCTGCCGCAGGTATCCTTGAAACAGGCTCAGATAACACCGCCTTCATTGGGCAGGATGTTACCAAAGCACATGCATTGGCGGGAATTGGTCAGGATGGAGCTATGAACACTGCTGCTATTTCCCAAACGTCAACCAATGATGGAGCTGTTGCCATAGCAGGCATTGGTCAATTGGGTGATAACAACTCCGCGATGATTGAACAATCCATTACCTCTGCTATGGGAGTAGCGGGAGTTATCCAGGTTGGAGATGGTAATACCGGTTATGTGAATCAAACCTCAACAGCGGGTGAAACCGCATTGGCGAACATTCTGACTGAAGGTAATGACAACACCGCGATTATTATGCAAGATGTAACCGGTGGAGGTGTATCTACAGCAGATATTCACCAAATGGCAGATGGCGATATCGCTTACATCAACCAAATGGGATCAAACCAAACGGCAACCATCATTCAACAATAATAAGAAATTTTAAGGAGGAGCTTAAAACCCTCCTCCTTTCTTAAACTCAGGCCATTATGAGACATATTCTCTTGGCATGTCTAATTATTTTCTCCGTTCAATTAGCAATGGGGCAGGTTAGCGGAAAGCAGAAAGCCACCTTTTCAGAGGAAGAGTTTTTACTTCTTGAACGCATTCAACCGGAACCTCAAAATGTTAATGAAAACACTGCTCAAATTCTCCAAGTGGGAACCGGGCAACAAGCTGACGTTCATATATCAGCAGAAGCATATGAAACCTCTATTTTACAGTTTGGCCTGAATAATCAGGTGGACCTAAGTATGGAGGGGAATAATATTCAGGTGAGTAACCTCCAAATAGGCTTAGATAATGAACTTACTCAAAAAATTGAAGGGAATAACCTGAATATTCGGGTGAATCAATTTGGAGAAGGCAACCAGCTTGAACACAATGAACTGAGAAGCGGATCTAATGCCGCAAACCCTATAGAGTATTCCATCACCCAAACGGGGGGAATGACAGCCACCATCACATTTAACTAAAAAGAATACTCTGAAAAAAAAGGCTAGCCATAATCGAATGGTTAGCCTTTTTCTTTGTCTACATGGGGATTTAAAACTAAATCACAAGAGTAGAACCCGAAGATCGATAACAGGGTTTCCTTTACCATCCCTCCCTACTGGTTTGCCCTAAGCCGGATTATTCATGCTTTAATGCTAGTTTAGCTGTAAGGCGGAAAAAATGAAGGAATTTTTCCTATTTCGAGTTTTTTCCCACGAAACAGATGACTGAGGAGAAAGCAAGCTTGCCCAAATTTGGGCTATTATAACTCAAAAAAATAAGCTTCAAAAAACTGAAAATAAACCACTTACGATTAATCAATAAATATAGCGGTGAATAATTCGGGCTAAGCCGATTTATATATATTTCAACCCTCGTTTAACTGCAGGGCAAAAAAAATAACGGAATGATCCCCTGTATCAAGTTTTTACCAGGGGAGCAAAGCAATGAGATGCAAATAAACACTCCCCCATTTGGGCTATTCCAGGATCCGAAAAAACGCCATCAATACACTGAAAGATAGGCTTTGCGTAGATTTATTGAACCTGACTGGGCATAATTCAGCTTAGCCCGGATTATTCATACTTAAATCCTCGTTTTGCTGCTGAGAGGAAAAATGAAAGCATAATTTCCTGTTTCGAGGTTTTCCAAAGAAGCAGATGAATGAAGAGAAAACAAGCTTGTCCCAATTTGGGCTACAAAATTCAGCCGACACGAATGTAATCCACTGATAATAATTTAATTAAAGGAATCACTAAATTTAGCAAGGAATAATTCGGCTTATACAATCACCACAAAAAAAAAACGGCCATTTCTCGCCGGTATAAATAGGATGTGATAACCAAAGCTATTTCCAATCGGGATAACAGGCTCCTTCAAAAACGACGATCCGCTGCCCCAGCTCAGAATCCGATAGATTACTCCCTACCATTACGTTAGAAACAGCCCCTATCTGATTGGAGCCATTCTGAAAAATTAAAGAGGAACCATCAGGGCTAACTCTTGGAAAAAAATCATTCGTTCCCGAAGGTTTCCCTAAGCTCAAATCCTGCACTTCCATTGAAGTGAGATGAATGCTAAAAATGGCGGCATCAAACTGTCGCCCATCCACACTAGTACTACCCGATTTATCCACGGTATAATAAACATAGCGGCTATCGATGGAAAAACTAGGAGCGCGCATGGCACCAGATTGATTCCCGACCAATAAAACCATATTGCCCCCGTCCGTATCCATCAAATAGATATCATCTTCGGTGACACTACTGCCTATTACTCTGGTGACAATTTTTGAATTATCCGGCGCCCATTCCACTTCCGCAAAATGCCGATCGGCAGGAGCGGTAGCAAATTCGGTTAGTCCCGTTCCGTTATAATCGATTCTGAACAACTTATCATAGTGCGGATAGATCAAATACTTTCCATCGGCTGACCAGCAAAACCCTCCACCATAACTATGATAATTATCCATGGGAAGGGTGGTGAGCTTTTTTGGCGTAGAGCCGTCTAAATCCGTCAAGTAAAGCTGCCAGCGTCCCTCCTCCAAAGAGGCGAAAGCGACTAAATCATTCAAAGGATTAATTCGGGGCCAATAAACGCCACTTGCAAAGCGGGTTAATTGTACCTCCGCCTGAGATGCTACATTCCCGGAAAAAAGTTGTAATCCAGCGTTGGTCATTTTAGAAAATACCAACCGATTATTCGTCGAGGAGGCCGTACTGAAACTCCAAATAGGCCCTGCCTTTTCCAAACCTCCTTTTACAGTAGTGATCTGCCAAAAATAATTTTGTCCCTGAAAAGCATTTAAAGTATAAGTGGTATCTGTTAAACCTAATCGTTGATCAAAGATCTGATCCTGACTTCCCTGGTACACGACCAAATTATAGGTGATACCTTCTGCATTTAAACTATCCGCGGCCCAGGCCAATTGCACCGTGCTTTCCAGCCCCTGTGCGCCATCTTCAGGGGACGGGCTGTGAGGAAATACCAGGGCGGAATCATCCTCTTCCTCCTCCGATTTCTCCTCCATTATCACCTGAATAGATTGTAACTCCTCAGAACGTATCGCCACATTTACGGCCCTGCCCTTCAGGTCAGATTTGGAGAAAGAGACCACATATTCCCCAACGGCAATGCTTGATATTCTAAACATCCCCAAATCATCGGTAATAGTTGCCGAACTTGCCGGAGTGGTACTTACACTCACCCCTGCAATAGGGTTCATTTCCTCATCCAATACAACGCCTTCTAAATCCCCAAATAAATCAGGACTAACGGGCTCGTCTCTGCAAGCATTTAAAACAAAGAGAAAAAAAAGAATTAAAGGTAAAAGTCGATATCTTGATGTTGTGCTCATAATTGTAGATTAAGCAACGAATAGTTTCAATAATTAATGGGAGAATAAATAGAAGCTAACCCCCAGGGCGCCATTAAAATGATAATCATTATATCGGCCACGCTTTAAACCATCAAATTTGTCATTGGCATATAATTGCCAGCCAATGTCCAGAAAAAGGGAAAACCGATTAGAAAGCGCAACGTCCACCCCGGCTCCGGCCATAAAATAGGCACTCTGATGGCTGCTTAAATCTGTATTTTCATAAGGAAAACCAAGATTGACATTACTGAGTGCATAGCCCCCTCCAAACTTAAAATATGGGGACCAAATGGACTTTGGTCTGAGATAATATTGAACATCTGCTCCCAACTGCATATAATTCATTTCCAAACCCGTAGCGGTAAGGCCTCCAGCCTCAAAATTTAAGTTCAAGCCTAAGCCTTTGGGCATCATATAGCCGGCAGTAAACCGCCCAAATGGACCGACGCCTTCCTCTAAAATATCACTGTAAAATAAGCTTCCTCCAGCGCCTAATCCCAACTTCAATTTCCCTCTGCGGTTTTCATCCAACTCCCCCCAATCGTTTTGCTGTGCATTCAATTCTTTTTCTACTAAATAATCCTGCACAGCGGGGTGATCTTCCGCAGTTCCCTGTGCGGGTGACCATAATTGTTCCAGCATGCCTTCGACCACCATGGTGTGTACCGCCTTTTCTATCGCCTGCGTCACCGCCAACTCCATGGGTTCGTTATAAGTGGTCCCCACCTCAGCCTCTAGCAGCCGCTTAAAAGCCACATATCGGAAAACCCCAAAATCAATCATTTGCGAAAGCACTGTTTTCGTGGTATAGACCGTTTTCAATATTTTACCATTGGTCGTGGATACTGCACGCAAATATACGGTCACGCGATCCTCGCGGTATTGCCCATTCCCTCCGGACCCAAAATATTGTAAACCAGCACCTCCGGTGACCACATTGGCATCATAGGATATGATCCCTCCCTCCAACACAATATCCCCAAACAATAGTGGCGGAAGCTTTGCTTCTGACTGTTGATTATCCTCCAAATATGCCGCCTGACTGGAACGAATAATCTTCCGCTCATTTAATAAGTTGGAAAGCCCTTCCCGTTCAATAGGAACAAACCAACCCGATTCCTCCAAAGAGCGAAGAAGAATTGAAGTCGCCCCTTGGGTAACCGCCGTAGACCAGGAAGTCCCTGCTGCGGAGGGCTTATATTGACCCGTCTGATCTCGGAATTTATATACCGCAGCAATAATTTTCTTTTCCGGAGGAGGAAGCTCATTAAAAGCTTTTGAAGTAGGTGTCTTGGTGCCCAGGCGCGCCGGAGTAGTCTGAAACATATTATAGTGTGGACTACAGGCTGCGAGCAACAAGGCCGCAAAAAAAAATAAAATAAATTGCTTCATCAGAAAAAAGGAACATCTATTTGTGTGGAACCACCGGACCTGACATCTTCAATGTTGATATTAAAACCACCAAGGCTTTCCTCAATATCCACATCAAAATTCCCCAGGGAAAAACTGCCGGTCTTTAAGGTACCGTCTTCGCCCAGGTATTCTTTTAGGATTTTTTCTGTTATGGCATCCACCAATCGGTTCTCCAAACCGGTCTGTAAATCATTCCATTTTTGATTTGGATCCTCGGATTCTATCAATTTATTGATGGCATCCTCCTTGGGGTCTTTGTAGGTATTTTGCGCATTGGCTGCATTGAGCATGGAGGAATAATTCAAATAAGACCCCCCAAAGGAGGTATTGATAGGCTGATAGACGAAGTCCTGCGCAGAGGCCCAGGAAGTGACCATGAATAAAAGCCCCATCAGCATGGCTATTTTTAAGCTTTTTTGTTTCATATTAATAAATGCCGTTTCCCAATAAATCAAATGCTTTCAGTAAATCCTGATTATTCCGAATAAAGCCATGAACCCGCCCTACTGCATAAGTAGAATAAGCTTCAATCACTTCCGGACGCGGACTAATCATAAAAACCCCGGCCTGTTCATTATTGACGGTAATAACGATTTCAGAGGAGTTACCCATCGCTCGTTTCTCTTTCACTTCTACTGTTAAGCCTTCAGAATATTTCGGCCAAACCCATTGCTTTTCAAATTGAGAAAAAAACTCACGACCGGGAGGCGTAATCGTTTGATCCACCAAAAAACCCGTTAGTGTTTCTTGAGGAGGAAACAATACCGACCACAGAAACATCATTATTACCATAATTAAATTGATTATTACACTCCCAATTTATTTAATATTTTATCCAAATTGCGCATCATGTAATTATTGTCATGGTAATTCTCTAAAAATCAAACGGAAAGTGAATTAAGCGCAAATTTTAACACCCCTGTTTCGGTCTTTCCGCAATAATTTGATGTAATAAAAACTACATTATGTAAATTTTTTATTAGAAAAGTTTAAAAAACAGTCAGCAACTCTTGTAATATTTATATACAAAAGCCAAAGAGGCGAAACAAAATCAACCCCCTAAAAACCTACCATCCAACAGCTTAAATCAATAACAAAAAAAAACACCGGCGATTAATCTATTAAATATTAAATTACAATCCCTAAATAGCATTTTTCAACTCTAAAACCTCCAAGCAATGATAAGCCAAAGTACTTTTGACTTTATAAATGAGCTAAAGACCAACAACAACCGAGAGTGGTTCAACGAACATAAGCCCAAATACCAAAAGGCACTGGCGGAATTTGTAGACCTTATGGGGCAAATGATTGCCATTGCTTCCGAATTTGATCCGATTGTCGGACAGCAGGAAGCTAAGAAAAGTGTTTTCAGGATTTATCGGGATATTCGGTTTTCCAAAGACAAACGACCTTATAAGGAACATTTTGGAGGTTGGTTGAGTGGTAACCCAAAATCAGATCGTGCTGGATATTATATTCATTTGGAACCGGGAAAATGCATGATTGCCGGTGGGGTTTGGCAACCACAGAGCCCCAGATTAAAAAGTATTCGGGAAGAAATCAGTTATAATGGGGAGCAATTCAAATCCATCGTAGAAGCTCCGGCCTTTAAAAAAATGTTTGGAAACCTACAGGGGAATGAGTTGAAAACCGCTCCAAAAGGTTATGACAAGGCAGATCCTTTAATCGAGTATTTAAGAAAGAAAGACTTCCTGGCGATCCATTACCTCAAAGACGAAGATTTTATGGATGATAAAATTGTATCCAAAGCGAAAAAAATATTCGAAGGCATCGCGCCCTTGAACGCTTTCCTGAATGAACCCTTTGACAATGGGGAGTAAAACGGTATACGATATAAAAAAAGCTACCCAAAATGAGTAGCCTTTTCTTTTATCTGATTTTTTTATTTCCCTAACATTCCCGCCTTCAAAGCTTTGTCTGCTGGCTTATTCCCTAACCAGATTCCGTACAATGCCTTTTTGAATGCTACTCCCTCAATGGTAGTCATCAATTTACCATTTTTCAGTACCTCGGTTCCTTTTGCCGGAACATAATTAAAAGTGAAGGTATCCTGTTTTTCAATATCATCCGCGAATGCTCCCATAAACTGGTCAATCTCTTTCTGAATTGGGGCTAAATTCCCACCCGTAGAAGCTTTAAAGCCATCCATTGTAGAGGAAGTAAATTTATCACGAGTCACCATTCCGGAGATAATGGTTAACTGTACGGACTGTATTTCGTCAGCATTTACGATGGCCATTCCATCATTTGATGCCTGACCCAAATACAATGCGCCCACATACAAATCCATAAAATATTTCGAACGAGTTCCTGCACCAACTAAGTCCAGTTTCTTCCCTGCAACTGTAACATTAGCGGCTAATTTAACTCCTGAAACTTCTTTTTGCGCTTCGGCCTGCAAGCAAAACAATAATGCAAAGGCCATTAGAAAATAACGTAATGGGTTCATTTGATTCATTTAATTAAAATAATATCCAGTTTTGCAAAGATAGTGCTTTCCAAAATGATTTAAAACCAAGTGCTGAGACTCCTTCATCAGAAATGAAATTGAATGTTTGATTTTCAATCAGTTTAAATAAAATATAAAAAAATAAAACTTAAAACAAGCACTAAGTTTCCAAATATCTAAAGGGGAGTTCCCTTTCTAAAAAAATCGTTTAAATAAATGAAACAGCACCGAAAGGATCACCGAAACCAGCAACATACTGACCCATGGAATGTAAAGCTGGAAATTTTCTTTTTCCACACGGATGTCACCAGGAAGATGGCCAAACCAGGATCCCTTTCCCTGTAGAAGGTAAATAATCAGCCCGATAAGAAACAGCCCTGCACCGGCCATCATTAATATTTTCGCCAATGAATTTTCCATTTTTCAATCATTTTGTAGTTTGCTCTGGATTCTAAAGGCCACTAAGTTCAGTAAGCCGATATTTCAGGCTTATTTCATTTTCAAACCACTCCTAATCGTGTTAATTCAGTGATAATTATTCCCCGCTGGTTTTACCAGCCCGCAAATTATTTATTTTCAATCCATTACAAATATTTCTCTTTGGATTTTAATAGCCCAAATTTAGTTAATTATTCATAATTCGGCTTAATCCCAATTTCCTATCAAAATATCATCTGAATCAATCGCAGCAATAATCATCTGCCTTCCCTTCTCCGCAGGCACCAGTGATAATTAGTGAAATAGGTAGCAAAATACCATCAAGCCCAAAAAAAGCGTCCTGATTTCTCAAGACGCTCTTTATCTATTCAGAAGGAAGACTTTTACCCCGGATTATTCATGCTTAAATCATCGTTTAGCTGTAAGGCGGAAAAAATGAAGGAATTTTTCCTATTTCGAGTTTTTTCCAACGAAACAGATGAATGAGGAGAAAGCAAGCTTGCCCAAATTTGGGCTATTATAAACTAAAGAAAATAAATTATAATAAACTAAAGACAAGCCACTTACACTAATCTGATAAATTTAGCGATGAATAATTCTGGTTAAGGCACATAGGTCACTTCCACCGGGAAGCGCTGATCAAATGCGCCCAAACGTTCATAGGCCGTTTTACTTAAGGCAATCACCAAATTGGCATTATCACCAGTTGGTGGCAATTTACCAATCACCCGAACGAACACACTATAGTTATTCATATCATTCCTCACTTGCATAATCGTCCCAACTGGAGCGCTAGGGTGTAAAGCCAGATACTTCTTGGTGTCTTCCGAACCCGTCATGATACCCGACATTCCTCTTTCCCGAATTTTCTTGAAATCCGTACCATCTTCAATTTCCTCACGGGAATAAGCAATTTCTTTCACCTCAGGATTATCTGCTTTAGCCGTCACTTCCTTCACCGGCTTCGGCTTCGTAGTGGCTGGCAGTGTTTTCACAACTTCAGTTTCCTGCTCCGGTTTTCCCGTCCCCAGGCCAACAATCAAATACTGGCCCTCTTTCAGGCTATTGCTACTCAAACCATTCCATTTCTTAATATTGTCTACCGACACCTTATATTTGGAAGAAATGGCATACAAGGTCTCGCCTTTCGCTACCTGATGCTTTTGGTTACTGGCATCGGCAATATGGTTGGCAAATTTTACCGCATCCGTACCATCCGTAGGAATTTTAATTTTCTGTCCTAATGAAAGAGAAGTATTGGACATCCCATTGTACTGCATAAGCTGATTCGCGCTCACACTGTATTTTTTAGAAATACTATATAGGGTTTCTTTCGACTGGACTACGTGAACAATCTCTGAGCCGGACTTAGATTTGGTGGCTTTTTCACCAACTGCACCTGCTGCGGCCGGCACCTTAATTTTTTGCCCCACGCCGAGGTTTTCCGACAGCCCTGGATTCATTTCCTCCAATTTGGCCACGGTAGTTTTATATTTCCTCGAAATTGAATACAGGGTTTGCCCCTTTTCAATGGTGTGATATGCATGCGACTGTGCTACCACATCGGTATTTCCAACAGTCCATGAAAATAGCAATGCGGTAAGGGCTAATGCGATTTTTTTACAGGTCATAGATACATAACTGGTTATGACGGTTGACAAAAATCAACTGATCAGAAACAACAAAAAAGCTTTGCAGGGTGATGTTAGGCAAATTTTCCGCCAAAATACTTTCTAGCAATAGCGCTCCTTTCCGATCATAAATATGAAGCTTATTGATCAAGCATTCTTCTTCGTAAATATAGTAAGAAATTACTATTTGAGCATCAGATTGGAAATAATCCACTCCTTTTTGGATGGTATCTCCGGCTTTTTTTTCAATAAAAACCCTGATTTTTTCAAAATACTCCGAATCCTCTGCATAATGCGCAATTTTGACGGGATTATCACCATTCTTCGGGTCAATTTTTATTTCCTCCTCCAGCCAGTGGGCCTCTCCGCTTTCCAGCTCAATAAAGGCAGGCTTACGCTCGCCATCCTCCACAAATCCACCATATAATTTCCCATCGATGATGTCCGCGGGCAGAAATTTCTCCGCTTCCCATAAGATCTCATTTTTTACTACCTCCAAAAACCAAAGCTTACGGGAGGTGGGATTGGTATGATCCTCATAGGAGCGAATCAATAGCTTACCCTCCACGACTGCGTCCAGTGTCACCCACCAGCTTTCGGGCATTTCAAAAGGACCCCATAATTTCCGGGAGTCATCCAAATAGGCAAAAGTGGCTTGAAGTTCATCCTCATTGCGAAATTCAAAGCCCAGGCCATTGCCTTTTTCTGCAATTTCCAGCTTCCAAAGTCTTCCGGGCAGGTCTATGGTTTGTAATTTGTTCAAAATTGGCGAATTTGACGTATTAAATACAGATGGACAAATAGAAGGATTTCGGCATGGATCTGCAAATTATCAAAAGTGAATTGCTGTAGCCTTTCCGACATTTGTCCGAAGCCAATTTCGAAATGATTTTTTAATTATCAATTCAATATGCAAAGTCATCAACCATTTTTCCTGAAATCGGGCCTCTCTTTGATGCTTATCTGCCTTCCATTTATATTGATGGCGCAAAGCACCAGGATCTTTCACATGCACATAGACGATAATATCGACCCACGAATGAATCGCTATGTTAAACTGGCCTTAGAGGAAGCCGAAAATCAGGAGTCCGATATTATCCTGATTGAAATGGACACCTATGGCGGGGCCGTAAATGATGCGGATGATATCCGCACCGCTCTGCTGGACACAGAAACCCCGACCTACGTTTTCATCAATAAAGACGCCGCCTCTGCCGGTGCATTAATTTCTTTTGCCTGCGATAGCATTTATATGGCACCCGGGGCAAGCATTGGCGCAGCCACCGTAGTGGTACAAACCGGAGAAGCCGCGCCGGATAAATACCAGTCTTATATGCGATCCATCATGAGATCCACGGCCGAAGCCAAGGGACGCAATCCGGAAATCGCCGAAGCAATGGTGGATGAAAGCATCTATATAGAGGGCATTTCAGATTCCGGAAAAGTATTGACACTATCCACTTCCGAAGCCATCAAATATGAAATTGCGACCGCGGAGGTAATTTCTGTCACGGACGCGCTGGAACATGCGGGAATTTATGACTACGAGATAACGGAATTTGAACTCTCTGCCTTAGAGAAAATTATCGCCCTGGTACTAAATCCCGCCGTTAGCGGCATTCTGATCCTGATTATCCTGGGCGGCATTTATTTTGAACTTCAAACGCCAGGAGTAGGCTTTCCAATTGCAGCAGCAGTAATCGCATTGACCATATACCTGATTCCGCATTACCTTCATGGCTTGGCCGCCTATTGGGAAATCATTTTGTTCTTTATAGGACTGGTGCTCATTGGCCTGGAAATATTCGTAATTCCGGGCTTTGGTATTGCAGGTATCTCCGGATTAATCCTGACTTTGGGCTCCCTAACGCTGATTATGCTCGGTAATGACTTCTTTGACTTTTCCGGTGTACCCACGGATCAAATCTATTCCGCAATGGGGGCAGTCTCCATTTCATTTGCACTTTCTTTAATTCTGGTCGTTGTAGGCTCCATGCGACTACATAAATCCTCCTTCATCAACCGCCTGGCCCTGACCACCACCCAGGAATCCAGTGAAGGCTATCAGGTAAACTTCCATCAGGAATCGCTGGTAGGTAAAATAGGGGCCGCCTATACCGTGCTTCGTCCGAGCGGCAAGGTGGAGATTGACGGAAAAATCCATGATGCTTTTACCCGTGGAGATTTTATTGATGCGGGCACTGCAATTAAAGTCATTAGCCAGGAAAGCAATACGCTAAAAGTAAAAAAAGCATAAACCAATGCCCCAATTTTTGTTGATCGCCCTTTTGGCAGGTTTTCCCTTTTTCTCCCGGGCAGAGAATACGGACAATCCTGCTTTAATTCAACTGGATGAAACGCTTCAGCACAGAGCGGAATTTACCCAAAAAAGAAATCGTAAAATCTCTTCACTCCGGTCTTTATTATTGGATAAAAACCTGGGTGGAGAGGAGCGATTCCGTTTGCAACAAAAGCTATGGGAAGAATACAGCACCTTTCGCATTGATTCGGCTTTATATTATTGCCTTCAAAATGAATCGCTTGGAAGCCAATTACCAAATGATCGGTATTTAAAGGATGCTGCCCTGAACTTATCCCATGCCTATATTTTGGCCGGTATGACGCATGAGGCCCTGCTGTTATTGGATCAGCTGGAGAAACAAGCCCTGAATGAGGGGCAAAAAACCGCTTATTATTCCAGCCGACTCACTTTATACAATTACTTACGCGCTTACCTTAGCAAGTCTCCGCAACTGGCCAACTATCAGCAATTATATCACCAATATCAGGACTCCTTGCTTAGTCAATTGAAGCCCACTGATGTGATTTACCCCGTGATTATTGCCGAAAACATGATGGCTGACGGGCAGACAGCCGCCACTATCCCCATTCTTCAGAAGGCATTGTCCAGCTTACAACCTACAGACCGCCCCTTTGCTTTTACTGCCTATACGCTGGCTACTGCCTACGGTCTTTTAGGTGAAGAAGACAAGCAAATTCAGGCTTTGGCGCTATCGGCCCGGTCGGATATTGAAAATGGAATTAAGGAACATGCTGCCCTGCGCGAGCTGGCTATTTTGCTGGAAAAAAAGGGCGAAAGCGAAAGCGCTTTTTACTATACTAAAATTGCCCTGGAAGACGCCACCTTCAGCGGATCCAAATTACGGACTTTCGAAATCGGGCAAATTCTGCCATTGATTAATCAAAGCTATATTAACCTCCGTGACCGCAAAAAGCGCCTTTACCTTTGGTCTCTTTGGCTGGGCGGAGGCTTATTGTTATTCATTTTAATCGCCTTTCTCTTCTTTCTCAGACAAAGAAAAAAGTTGCAAACCGCTTATCAGGAAAATCAGGAAATTAACCTTCGTTTGAAGTCTTCCGTACAGGGTTTAGCAGAAAGCAATCAGCTCATTCAAACTAAAAATGAGCAATTGGCCGCCGCCAATAAACAAAGGGAAACTTATATTGCCCAATACCTCAAACTATGCTCTTCCTACATCGGCAAGATGGATCATTTTAGAAATCGGCTTCGCAACAAAGCGAGCAGTTCGAGCATGGATGATTTATTAAAAGTATTAAAATCGAAAGAATGGATAGAGGAAGAATTACTCGCTTTCTACCGGGATTTTGATCAGGCCTTTCTGGATCTCTACCCCAACTTTGTCCGGGATTTCAATGCCCTCCTAAAACCGGATGCTCAGGTGCATTTAAAAGAAGGAGAATTGCTCAATACCGAACTAAGAATTTTTGCTTTGATCCGCCTGGGCATAAATGAGAGTCCACAGATCGCAGAATTTCTTCGATACTCCACCACTACCATCTATAATTATCGCACCAGTGCCAGGAATAAAGCGGCCGGCCCAAGGGATTTATTCGAAAATCAGGTAAAAATGATTACCTCATGAATGTAACCCACTACTTATTATACTACTTTATAATTATTAAATATGCCGTTATATAACCCTTAAGGCATATTTAAGCCACTAACCACCTCCTTTCCATCTACTTTCTCTATTAATGTTTTGGTGGGAATGCTACATTTGAGCATCAAGCATCCAAAATAAACATTCATGAGAAAGCTTCTTTATATTTTCACATGCCTGCTGCTATCGTATAAAGCCATAGCCGGCGAACTAAATTCCCCAAATGGAAATTTTAAGCTTAAATTTTCCCTGGAAAATGGAAAGCCTACTTATCAATTAGACTATAAAAATCAAGCAATCATTTTACCTTCTACCCTGGGTTTTGAACTGGTAAAAGCGCAGGACTTACTCGATAACTTCGAGTTGATTGCCGAAAACACCGATTCCTTTGACGAAAGCTGGAAGCCAGTCTGGGGGGAGCGAAGTGAAATTCGAAATCAGTACAATGAGCTGTTGGTCGCCCTGAACCAAAAAGGAACAGAGAGAAAAATTAATATTCGATTTCGCCTTTTTGATGATGGGCTGGGCTTTCGTTATGAATTCCCCCAACAGGATAACTTACAATACTTCGTCATTCAATCTGAAAACACCCAATTCGCCATGGCTGGCGACCACACTGCTTTCTGGATTCCGGGCGATTTCGATACACAGGAATACAATTACAACAAATCCAGGCTTTCTGAAATCAGAAGTTTAATGCAAGAAGCCATTACCCCCAATGCTTCACAGACCCAGTTCTCCCCCACGGGTGTGCAAACTTCATTGATGATGAAAACGGACAACAATCTCTACATTAATTTACATGAAGCAGCACTAATTGATTACTCTTGTATGCATTTAGAACTGGATGATGTAAACTTCATTTTCCAATCTCACCTAACGCCGGATGTTTTGGGCCATATGGCCTATATGCAAGCGCCCACCCAAAGCCCATGGAGAACCGTAATCGCGAGTGATCAGGCGGCGGACATTTTACAGTCCACCTTAACCCTGAATTTGAACGAGCCCTGCGCTTATGAGGACACGGAGTGGATTAAACCGGTCAAATACATTGGCGTCTGGTGGGAAATGATTTCCGGCATGAGCTCTTGGGCCTATACCGATTTACCTGCAGTAAAGTTGGGAGAAACCGATTACAATAAAACGGAACCTAATGGCACTCATGGTGCCACCAATGAAAATGTGAGACGCTATATTGACTTTGCGGCGGAACACGGTTTTGATCAGGTGCTGGTAGAAGGCTGGAATGAAGGCTGGGAAGACTGGTTTGGGAAATCAAAAGACTATGTATTTGACTTCCTTACCCCATACCCGGACTTTGATGTGGAAGCCCTGAATGAATACGCCCATTCTAAAGGAGTAAAACTGATGATGCACCATGAAACCTCCGGTTCAACCAGAAATTATGAGCGCCATATGGATCAGGCCTATCAATTTATGGTCGACCATGGATATAATGCGGTAAAAAGTGGATATGTAGGCAATATGATCCCAAGAGGAGAAACACACTACGGCCAATGGATGGTCAATCATTATCAATATGCCTTAACGAAAGCGGCGGACTATAAAATCATGGTCAATGCCCATGAGGCCGTACGCCCGACAGGTTTAAGCAGAACGTATCCCAATTTGGTGGGGAATGAATCCGCCAGAGGAACGGAATATGAATCTTTTGGTGGCAACAATCCTGACCACACTACCATTCTGCCTTTCACCCGATTAATTGGTGGGCCAATGGATTACACCCCGGGAATTTTTGAAACGGATATTTCCCAGTACAATCCGAACAATACTTCTTATGTACGCAGCACGCTGGCGCGTCAGCTGGCTCTATATGTAACGATGTACAGCCCTTTACAAATGGCGGCGGATCTCCCTCAGACCTACGAAAAGTATATGGACGCATTTCAGTTCATCAAAGATGTTCCGGTAGACTGGCAGGAAACAGTCATTTTGGAGGCCGAACCCGGAGACTACATCACTTATGCCCGCAAAGACAAAGCGTCGGAAAACTGGTTCGTGGGCAGAACAAATGATGAAGAAGCAAGAACTTCCAAAATCAACTTCCACTTCCTGACACCCGGCAAAAAATACATTGCCACCGTTTATGCGGACCAAAAAGATGCGCATTATAAAGACAACCCCAAAGCCTACCAAATCAAGCAATATCAGGTAAATAGTAAATCCAAACTTAACCAATATTGTGCCCCGGGAGGCGGATACGCCATTAGCATTATGGAGGTCACTGACACCAGTACGCTTAAAGGCTTGAAAAAATTATAGTTTCCATCACCGAAAGGTCGTCTTTAATCAGACGGCCTTTTTTTTCACCATCCGAAGCATTAATTTCCTTATCAAAACAAACGATTTATTATGCAATACCTTCCAATTATTTTGAGTCTGCTACTATTGTCTCCTCTGGAGAGCCTGGCACAAAAATTAACGTCCATGCAATGGCTGAATGAACCTGAAGCATGGGAAATTGAAGATGGTCGCCTGATCATGCAGGTAACAGGCCAAAGCGATTACTGGAACAAATCTCACTATGGATTTATGGTCAATGATGGTCCTTTTCTTTACACCGAAAGAGGCGGAGAGTTCGAGGTGACCTTAAAAATTACCGGTGAATATGAAACACGCTTCGACCAAATGGGACTAATGTTCAAAATTGATGAAAACCACTGGATTAAAACAGGGATTGAGTTTGTAGACGGAGTATACAATTTCAGCACCGTCCATACAATTGAAAAAAGCTCCTGGTCAGTGGTACCCTTAAATGAAAAGCCTGCTTCCATCTGGATTAAGGCCACCCGAAAAAGAGATGCTATTGAGATATTCTATTCCATGGATGGTAAAAAATTCACCATGAGCAATACGGCCTATTTTCCGGAATATAAAGACGTAAAAGTAGGCATGATGGCCGCCAGCCCTGACGGGAATGGCTTCAAGGCAATTTTTGAAGCATTCAAAATAAAGCACTTGCCGGACGAAAGACGCCTCGAATGGCTGCAACAAAATGCTGAATAAAAAAAACCGCCCCCATAGATTTGGAGGCGGTTTTTTTATATATCAAAGGATAATTTTAGGCGGCTTTTTGCGCCGCACGCATTGCTTTTTGTGCCGCAATGGTCTTTCTTCTAATCGGGAACATGTTCTTGTATGTTAAACATCTCCAGATCCACTCCAAAGGACCGAATGCAAACGTTCTCTGCCAAATTTTACTGAAAGCGATCTGGGCCACGTAGAAAATAACCGCGATCACCCAAATCTCTGTCAAGCTGAAGGCTCCAAAATAACCAAAACCAACGCCGTAAAAGAATATGATTCCAAAAATGGTATGGGATAAATAATTCGTAAATGACATTCTTCCCACATCTGTTAATCCTTGTAGCGCCGCCTGTCCGAATTTAGATTCGAAAATAATCGAGATCATACAAACATATGAAAGGGACAATAACACCTGACCAGGCACTTCCACCGCTTTATAAGCAATATCACTCCACTGTGAAGGAACCTCTCCCATACTTCCACCAATCGCATATTTACCAATAAGGGTCAAAGCCAATCCCGGGATAAAGAACTTCCAGAAATTCTTCATTTTTAAGGCAGAAGTCGTGAAGAAATTCTGCTCCGCTAAAAAGAATCCTAATAGAAACAAACCTAACACCTTCATTGGACGACCGGAAGGAATAAAATCAAACCATCTCCACAACACATTGTGCCAGTTCATTTTCAAGGTCTCCACCCAACTTCCAGACTGAAAAGCAGCCGTCACGGCTTCAGGGCTCATATCTATATAGGTCTTTTTGGCCAGATGTGTTTCAGGAACACCCCAACCTGGCGCCACATATAAGAGTACCACATCCACTACCAAAGAGGACATGAGTAAAATCAAACTGTACTTCAGGATATTATCAGAGGATAAGTTTCTAAACTGAATAAAAACAAAGCCCATCAAGGCATACAGCATCAAGATATCACCTGACCAAAAGATCATATGGATAAAGCCAAATAAGAAAAGAAACCATAATCTTCTCTTATAAGTCTTGATAAACGGCCCCTGATCTTCCTTGTATTTTCTAAACTGAAAATAAAAGCCTACTCCAAACAATAAGGAGAAAATAGTATAGAACTTTGTGTCAATAAAAACACTCAGAAAGGTCGATAAGTAGGAATCTAACTCATGCCAGCGCAGGCTATCGTAGGTAGAAGAGGGGATAAACTTATAACCACTCCAGGATAAAATATTAGCGAATAAAATACCTAGAATGGCAAAGCCTCTCAAAGCATCAATAACAGCTACCCTTTGATTAGCCGAGGTGGGATTGATATTCTTCATAATCGGTTTTTGTTGATTCCTTTTACACTTATGCATAAAATATGCCAAAAAAGGTCTAAAATTTCCTACAAGAATATCCTTTATTGGTTTATGGAACTTTTTCGATTCAATCTTATGCAAAGAATTAGCTAGTGAAGCCAAATTCAAACCGAAGCTAATATTTTTTTAACAATTGAAAAAATAAAGGCATTCAATATGTGATTAACAACAAACACCCCCTCATTTAGAGAAAATATCAATTAACGCCTGAATGTCTTTGGCACGGTCTGTAGCCCCCAGATGTTCAAAAGAGTAATGTAAATTGCGTAGAGAACGCACCACAATATCCCAATGCGAACAAGGCTCAAAAAATACGGGCTCCATTTTGAGTTGCAGATGGCGCACGTATTCTTTTAAATCTTCCCTTGAAAAAATGAGGCCTTTATTAAAGACATTAATATAAAATGGCATCGTCTCATGGGGATACATTAAAACGAATAAATTCGGCAAATTCACCCCGGTAATGGGCATACCCAGCTTTTTGGCCACTAAATAATATACACTACAGAGGGATATTGGATTCCCTCTCTTGGTCAACAACACCTGATTCACCATCGAATTGGCCGGGTTGTGAAAATTGCGACTATTAGGTCCAAAGCCTAATTCATCAAAAAACACCTGATTAATATGCTTGACCTGCTTCACCGGATGTCCATCAGGGTTAAAACCTTGTCTGACCTTTCGAATAATCGCGTCCAGCATATTGTCCAACTCCTCCCTTTGCAACTCCGGATAGCTGTAACAGGCCATCCAATACAGGGCTTCCATCAAATCTTTCTGATCACCATCTCTCCAGTTTTCAAGCCCTTCCACCACTTTTTGATACTGAAGGTGATGCATCAGCTCGCTTATCTTTAACTGCATCTCCGGATTCCAGGTA
This sequence comes from Persicobacter diffluens, assembly GCF_036244895.1. Lineage (NCBI taxonomy): Bacteria > Pseudomonadati > Bacteroidota > Cytophagia > Cytophagales > Persicobacteraceae > Persicobacter > Persicobacter diffluens. The sequence goes on along the minus strand of NZ_BQKE01000001.1, from coordinate 759,084 downwards.
TATTCCTCCCAGGCCTTTTCCAAAAGCGGAAGCGCATTTACCCCCAAAGAAAGGATTCTGTCATTGATATGACTGGAAATCATTTGATCTTCATCATCCAATAAGGACACCAATGCTTTAAACTCCCGAGTTTTGATCATGAAATTGGCAAGTAGATATTTTGCGCCTGAGCCGGATAGAGACCTTCTCCATCAAAGACCATTTCCCGCGAAATAAAAAAAGGTCTTTCGTAATGAAAAACCTTTTTTTTGTCAAATGAACTAACACAAGTAAGAAAAAAGCTATTTTTTCTCTTTTTCGGCTTTATCCTTTTTACCAAACATAGAAAAATGAACGTAGCGTTTTGGGTGTTCTTTAAGATCCATTAACAGGCTGTCCATGCTTTGCACGGTATGGTTAATGTTCTCATACAGGGCCTCATCCTTCAATAACTTCCCCATATTTCCTTCTCCATTATTGACCTGGCCTAAAATATCCTGCAAAGCCAATAGGTTATTATTTAAGTGATCCACGGTTTCGGAGAGATCTGTAGAAGCAACATCCGCTGTAATTTTCTCTACATTTTTAAGTGTGGGATCCAAAGCCACTAAGGTGGTAGTCAACTGAGCGGAAGTTTGAGAAATATTACTTAACATCAATGCAATTCGATACTGATTGGCCAATACCAATGAATCCACGCTGGCGGAAGTCTGCGCTAAAGAATGCATCATATTCTTTGCTTCGGCCCCACTTCCCTGAAAATCAGTCAATAATTTTTCCAGCTTATCTACTATAGGAGCGGCCTGATCAGCCACCACTGCTGTGAAAGGCTTTTCTTCCTGTGATAATATTTTGGCTCCACTTTCCAGCGGTTCGCTAATATTGGTTTCTACATTTAATTTAATAATCTTACTCCCTAACAAACCATTACTGGCTAATTCCGCCACCGTCTTGGGTCCCAGCTTTACCTTTCGATCAATCAGCATTTCTACTTTCAATTGATTTCCCTGATCCTGTAAGATTTCAATATCGGTCACCATTCCCACATTCAGTCCGTTCACCAAAACGGGATTTGAAGGAATAAGCCCATCTACATGCGTGTAGACTGCATAATAAGTATTGGAGCTGGAGAAGAAATTAATGCCTTTTAAAAACCTTAATCCCACATATAATAAAGAAAAGGCGACCAAAACCATGGCCCCCACTTTAAGCTCCTTGCTTTTTAATGTATTCAAAACTAAATGGTTTATATTGATTCTATCTCGTTTTTATAATCTCTGAATGCCCGATAAATACCGGAAGCAATATAGGTTTGCCCTAACTTATCGGATAAAAACTTTTCTTCATCCTGATTACTCAAAAAGCCGGTTTCTACTAATACGCTTGGCATGGAGGTTCTCCACAAAACTACAAATCCTGCTTGTTTCACTCCTCGGCTATGTCGCCCCACCCTCGATTTAAACTGCTTTTCAATTTTAGAAGCTAAATTAAGACTATTGTCGGAATATGCATTCTGATATAAGCTAAATAAAATATAAGATTCCGGAGAATTCGGATCAAAGCCTTCATAGGTCTGCGTATAGTTGTCCTCCATAAGCAAGGATTCGTTTTCTCTCATGGCCACATCCAGGTTACCTTCATTAGTATGCAAACCCATTACGTAGGTTTCTGTTCCTTTCACTTTGTGGCTATGAGGCGTGGAATTACAGTGAATGGAGATGAAAACATCCGCATGATTTTGATTGGCAATCAATGCCCGATCGGCCAATTCCACAAATTTATCTTCCTTCCGTGTGTAGATCACCTTCACATCCGGAATATTTTCGTTGATGATTTCCCCCAATTTCAGGGCAATTTTTAAGGCAACGTCCTTTTCTCGGGACTTATTACCGGAAGTACCGTTATCCTTTCCGCCATGGCCGGCATCAATTACAACAGTTTTCACCTGATAGCGGTGCTTGTCAAGTGAGGTATTGGACATTACCAAAAGGCCCAAGGTCAATAGTAACAGTATAGGAAGATTTTTCACCTTTTTAATGCTTGGAATACTAGAAAGACATTAACTTTACACAAAATTGTGAATTTTTCTAAAAACGGAAAAATAGGAGTGTATAAAATCCAATATCTAAGTCTACTGGTTTTTATTGGCTGGCTTAATATCGCCGCAAACCATAAAGAAAACCAGCAGATTACTGTACCATATTTACGTAGTGACTCAACAGATGTTGACTCGACATTAACCGATTCTCTTGCGCTGGACTCATTAGCTTTAGATTCATTAGCCCTTCAGGATTCCTTAAACAGGGTTCCTAAAGGCCCGATTAAAGTTAAAATTGATTATCAGGCGGCAGACTCCCTCACCTTAAACCTTCGTACTCAGGACGTTGAAATGTACGGAGAGGGCAAGGTTACTTATGGCACCATCGAGCTTGATGCGGACCATATTCAGCTGAACTATGCGACCAATGTGGTGGTGGCAGAGGGAACGGAAGATACCGTGGGGAATGTTATTGGAAAGCCGGTATTCAGTGATAATGGGCAAGTCTACCAAACTGAAAACATGGCTTACAATTTTGATTCCAAAAAAGCCATGATTACCGGAGTAATCACCCAGCAGCAGGATGGATATATTCATGGAGACACCATTGTTAAAAACCCACAGGATGAGTTAATGGTAGACCATGCCCGCTATACTACCTGTGACTTACCGGATCCTCACTTTCATATCGAAGCCAGTAAGATTAAAATGATCCCGAATAACAAATTAGTTTCGGGTCCTTTTCAGGTGTACGTGATGGACATTCCCGTTCCGGCGATTTTCCCATTAGGAATGTTCCCCATGCCCGACCGTCGTTCTTCGGGGGTTTTGATTCCCTCTTTTGGAGAAGAACGTAACCGAGGTTTTTTCTTAAGAGATTTAGGGTATTTCTTTGACATTAATGACTATGTCAATTTAACCCTGTATGGTACCGTTTACTCCCGCGGAGACTGGGGCTTCCGCGCTGAGTCCACCTACCGGGACCGCTACAAGTATGACGGGGGTATTAACATTGAATATCAGTCCAACAGCAGCCTGAACAGCATTTTAAATGAAAGCGGTAGCTCCAACACCTTCCGGGTACAGTGGCGTCATGCGCCGAAATCCCGCCCGGGTCAGGGACGCTTCTCGGCTAACGTTAACTTTATGTCCAACAACTATAACCAGATAAACCCTGGTTACGGACAAGGTGGCCTGGACAACAACCTGAGCCAGAACTTTACTTCCAGTGTGCAGTACAGCGGAACACTAGGAAACGTTTTTAACTACAGTGCCTCGGGAAGGATCAACCAGAATGTAAACACCGGGCAAATGGACATTACCCTACCGGATATGTCCTGGAACTTAATGAACCGGATTTACCCTTTTCGTGGAAAAAACTCTCGTGGAGATAAGTGGTACGAGAAGGTTAACCTGAACTATAATGGTACGCTAACTAATCAGCTTTCCAATAAGCCATTTTCCAATCCCTCCTATGAGGTCTCTGACAGACCGGTGCAGGCTGATTCCATTCTGGATATCAGCTCAGCCAGTTTAGAGGATCTAATCGCCAGGGGACAGTTTGGTATCAGACACCAGATTCCGGTGACTACTTCTTTCAATTTGTTTAAGTTCTTTACGGTTTCTCCTTCTTTTAACTCTACTATCCGACAGTACACCAAGCAATTGGACTATAATTATATTCCTGAAGAGGAAGCCGTAAAAGTAGACACCATTCCGGGCTTTTATAATGTTTACGATTATAATATGAGTGTATCGGTAAACACCCGTCTGTACGGTACGAAATACTTTAAGGGAGGTAATCTTCAGGCCATTCGCCATGTGATGACGCCCTCTATGAGCTTTAGTGCTTCTCCGGATTTTACAGATGACAAATTTGGTTACTACCAAACGGTACAGGTAGCTCCCGGAGAGGAACGTACACTATCCCGATATGATGGCTTTGCCTACGGAACGCCGAGTGCGAGTAATGCCGCCACGGCCTCTTTCTCTCTATCCAACACCCTGGAGGCCAAAGTCCTCGACAAAAAGGACTCCACGGGCGTCGGAACGAAGAAAGTCCCCATACTGGACAACTTCTCATTCAGTACCAGTTACAATTTTGCAGCGGACTCCTTTAACTTATCGAACTTCAATATTGCCGCCCGTACGGCCATTTTCAATAAAAAGCTGAACATTAGTGTCAATGCCACAGTGGATCCCTACACCTATGTTTTGCTGAATGAAGGTACAGATGCCAATGGAGACCGAACGGTAGATCAGATCCGGATCAATGAATACGCTTGGAAAAGTGGCAATGGCATAGGAAACCTTTCCAGCTTTAGAGTGGCGCTGAGCACCAACCTTAACCCGAAGGCACGGGAAAAGGACCGTAAATTTCAGAAAGATGTAGATGATTCTGATCTGGATATTGCAGATAAGGAATGGTTAATCAGAAATCCACAAGCCTATGTGGACTTCGATATTCCATGGAGTTTGAGAATTAATTATGACTTTGGTTATAATAAAACCGGATTTCAGGATCCGAGAATTACCCAGGCCATGCGATTCTCCGGAGACCTGACCCTGACCGAGCACTGGAAAATTAACTTCAGCTCCGGTTTCGATTTTGAAGCCAGAGCCCTGACCCAAACCAATATTGGTATTAACCGGGATTTGCACTGCTGGCAAATGTCTTTTAACTGGGTACCTTTTGGCGCTTACCAGTCCTATGTACTTACCATTAATGCCAAATCCTCTCTGTTGAGAGATCTGAAAATTAACAGAACAAGAAGCTGGCAGGATCTTTTCTAGCACTTGAAGCAAAAAAAAGCGGATGAAACTCAATCATCCGCTTTTTTTATGCCTGATAGCAAACGGTTAAAATAGCATCTCCCACCTGAAAGTAGCAGATCTTCAATTGAATTTTGAGCTGCTTAAAGTCCAACATGACATCTAATTCTCCACCCGTCGGTTCAAATTGAAAGCCAGGGACTAAAATGTGTTTTTGAAAATCCACCCCACCCAAACCATACCATTTATATACCGCCTCTTTGATGGTCCAAAGGGTGGTTAAATACTCCTTCCTGCCAGCTGCGTATTCCAATTCCCCCTCTGAGCAAAATCTTTCAGCCACCCGAACCGGTTTTTCTGAAATTTTTTCGATATCCATCCCAACAGGTCCCTGGCTATAAAATGCAGATGCAGCCCATTGTCCGCCATGCGTCAAACTGATGTGGCCCGCCCCCCCTTTCAGGAAAGGCTTCCTGTTTTCATTCACGATCAACCCCCTGAAATCCACTCCCTTTTCTTCCAAAAGTGCCAATAGAGCCATTCTGGCCGCTAAAGACTCCCGCCTACGGGAAGCGTGCCGGATGCGCTCCAGTTCAGGAAATAGCTGGGTATCCAGGCTCTCCTGCTCACTAATTTCCCACAAACTATAAAAAAGGTTTTCCTTTAATTTTTCTATCTTAGCGATTGGCATTTTTTGATTTTGTATGGATTCTTCCGTCAAAATTATACAAATCCATGGATATTGGGAGTATCCCGCGCTATATCGAGAAATTTAAATCACGATTTTGGTTAAAGTAGAAAAAAAGTTCACCTTTTCAGGACATCGCGACTGCGTCTATGCATTAGAAAAGGAAAAAGAAGGTCATAAGTTTTTTAGTGGATCCGGTGATGGCATGGTGGTGGCCTGGAACCTGAACCAACCGGATCAGGGCGACTTATTGGCTAAAGTACCCCATTCTATTTATGCGTTAAAATACATTCCGGAGGAAGACTTACTGATTGTAGGGCAAAACTTTGAGGGCCTGCATTTTATTCGGGTAGGAGAGAAAAAGGAAATCGCAAGCTTAAAATGTACGCAAGCCAGTATTTTTGATTTACAGGTTTTAGGGGATCAGATCATTATGGCAGAGTCTGATGGTCATATCACCCTGGTGGACCGAAAACAGTTGATCGTTAAAAACAGAATAAAACTTTCCGAAAAAAGCGCCCGAACCATCGCTCTTTCTCCCGACGGGGAGCAATTCGCCGTAGGCTATAGCGACCATAAAATTCGGATTTTCAATAGTGTGGATCAATCACTGGTGAAGACGATTGCATCACACACCAATTCTATTTTCACACTACAATACAGCCCTTCCGGTACGCATTTATTATCCGCTGGTCGGGATGCCCATTTGAAAGTATGGGAAGTAGAGAAAGATTATCAATTGCAAGAGGACATCATCGCGCATATGTATGCCATTAACCATATTTGCTTTGATCCTTCCGGCAAGTACTTTGCCACCGCCAGCATGGACAAATCCATTAAAATTTGGCGATATGAGGACTTTCGCCTATTAAAAGTGGTCGATAAATCCCGACATGCCGGGCATGCCACTTCTGTGAACAAATTAGCTTGGTTACCGGAAAAAAACTTCCTAATTTCCGGCAGCGACGATAGAAATATTTCCATTTGGAACATCACCTTTGAGTAAAACTATGAGAGTAACACCCTTAGAAATTCGCCAAAAATCATTCGAAAAAGTTTTTCGTGGTTACGACAAAGAAGAGGTTGATGCCTTTTTGCGGTCGCTTTCTTCGGAATGGGAAAAAGTCATAGATGAAAGCAAAGAACTAAAATTCAGGCTGGCTGCTGCGGAGAAGGAAGTAGAAAAACTTCGAGAGGTAGAAAATTCGCTATTCAAGACTTTGAAAACGGCCGAAGATACTGGCGCCAACATTAAAGAACAGGCGAATAAAGAAGCCGAAATTATCCTTCGCGAAGCGCAGATGGAAGCGGGAAAAATTGTCGGTCAGGCGCAAATGGAAGCCTCGAGAATGGTGAATGAGGCCGAGGAAAGGGTGGCCAATATGAACCATGAGCTGAAGCAGAAATCTCATCAGTTCAGCACAGATGTGGAAGAAGAAATCAAATCCATGATGCAACATTACCGTGCTATTGATGGAATGGGAGAAGACTTTATAAGTGAGCTTAAAGGCAATTTGGAAGACCTTCAATTGCGTATTGGAAAAATGGACTTCAAAAAACGGGAAATCCGAAAGAAGCACGAACTCCTTATTGCCGGTATGGAAAAGATACAAAGCAAACTAGCGCAGGATCCTACCATGGAGCAACTGGAAGCTACTGAAAAAAAGGAAGAGGACAGTAAAATTACGGATCAACCGGACACTTTCGGCGTCCCTGAAATTGAACAAAAGAAGACAAAACCGGAAGCTCCAAAGAAAGAAGATAATAATCAGGGAGGGGATTCCTCATTTTTTGATGATTTATAAGCCATGGGGAAAGTTACGCTAGAGGGAATGGAATTTTTTGCTTACCATGGATTCCACAAGGAAGAGCAAAAAATAGGAAATAAATATGGCGTGGATGTAGAAGTAAAAACCAACCTGCTCAATGCCGCCATTCATGATGATTTAAGTAAAACGGTTGACTACACACACCTTTACAATATTATTAAGGTAGAAATGGGCATTCCTGCCAAATTATTGGAAAATGTTGCCCAAAGAATTTTGATGAAGATCATGCGAGAAATCCCTTCGGTGACCCATTGCAAGGTGGACATTTCTAAATTTAACCCACCGATAGGTGGCGTTTGTTACCGATCCAAAATCACCATTGACAGAAGCCGTCAAGATTTTGAACAACTAATGAAGGATGTTTAAAAATTTCCTTCATTAGGCTTTAATTATTTTTTAGTTTTACCCCGCCAAAATAAAAACTTACAGCATTTTTCTTGCTTGCTACCATGACCAATAAGATCGCCCTTTTTGTTTCCTTGCTATTTTTTTCTTTTTCAGCACAAGCCAGAGGCTGGAAATTTCAGGATACCTTTTCCAATATTGGCTTGGAGTCACAATTGGGACTGAATTATTCTTCCATGTCCGGTGTTGGGCAGGAAGGAGGCTCAGGTTTAATGGGATTTCGCTTTGGGTCCATGTTTGTGATGCCACTCACCCATGAAGTACATTCAAAAGTAGGCCTTTTTTATTCCCAAAATGGCGCCTCTTTCAAAGGGGAAGAAGGCGAATTTGACCTGAACATTCACTACCTACAGCTTCCCATTTGGGGAAAGGTCTCCATTAACCAGAAGAATCTCAACATGATCGGAGGACCGCAGTTTGGCTTACTGATGCACGCTTCTGAAATAGAGGATGGAAAAAAAAGAAATGTAACCTCCCTGCTTAATCCATTGGATATTTCTGCGAATATTGGCTTGGAATATGAGCTTAGACCAAATTTCATTATTTCTTCTTATTACACCATTGGACTTACAGATGTCACCGGGAATCGCGAAAACATCAAAGCCCTGCTGAATAGCGCTGTAACCTTCACTATGGGCTATTACTTCAAACTTTAGAATAATATAGCAGTGATTTGGGATCAATTTTAAGTAAAACCCTACCTGCCCCTTCCATACTTTGAGATCACTCTTTCTGCTTATTCTTGTTATGCTTTCAGTGAAAATTGGACTAAGCATGCAAGATAAGGAAATCATAAAGATTATTCAGAGTGGAAAAAATATGAGAAAGGCGGTATTGGCCCTATACAAAAGCTCCTATCCGGCTATTCGCAAATGGATTTGCTACAATAACGGTATCGAAGAGGATGCGGAAGATATATTTCAGGATGCGGTACTGATTCTCATTGACATGATTCAGGCAAAAACCTTTAAGCAGGCCGCCACCCTTAACACCATTTTATATGCCATTTCCAGAAACCGCTGGTTGCAAACGCTCAAAAAAAATAGTCGCATAAAGAATTATGAAGCAATCGGGGATCATATGATTGCTAATCAGTCTCCAAAAATTGAAGAAGAATTAGACCGGGTCCTGACCTTCAATATCGACCGAAAAAAAGAAGTTCAAAAAATCTTCGATCAACTGCCCTCCGGCTGTAAAGAATTACTCACAGATTACTACTTTCATCAATTAAAATACGACGAATTACTGGGCTCCAGTGGCTTATCCAGCGAACAATCGCTTAAAAATAAAAAGAGTAAATGCCTTAAGCATCTGAAAGATTTACTAAACGAGAATCCCACTCTTAAGGCATATATTCATCATCAACTTAGCCGGGCCAAAGAGGAATAATTACTCCTCATACATTTCCTTATCCAACATATTGTAGTGTCCCATAATAATGCGTTCGAAAGGACGCACCGGTAAAAACTTCCTCAATTTTGTTGAAATCTTCTCCGTAAAAGCCCCAACCGGATAGCGGAGTTTAGGTTGATCCGCCTGTAGAATTTTCAATGCCACTTCACCTACCACTTCCGGCGTAGGAGCACTATCCATTCCGGAAGCGATCAATTTATTCATTTCATTGATCAGCTTGGAATAGGGAGAATCTGACTTGAAGTCGGCATTCTTTCTGGAATTGGAAATATTGGTATTGAAATCTCCGGGCTGAATAATAGCAACTTTCACCCCGAAGCCTTTCACCTCCATTCGCATGGCCTCCGTAAAAGCTTCCATGGCAAATTTACTGGCGGAATAAAACCCTCTGAAAGGCAGAGACACCTCTCCGGCAATAGAAGAAATATTAATGATATGACCTGATCGTTGCTTTCTGAAAATGGGTAAGACGACCTGACATACCCGCAATACCCCGTAAAAATTCGTTTCAAAGACTTCCTTAATGGTATCCACCGGCATTTCTTCCACGGCGCCTATAGTCCCTAAGCCTGCAGAATTCACTACCGCATCCAATCGACCTGTAATCTCCAGCAATTGCTTGATACCCGTCTGAACGGAAGCCTCCTCATTCACATCCATCTGCAGGTATTCCAATCCGGAAGGATCATCCGAAATTGCTCTTCGGCTGGTACCAAACACCCGATACCCATTTGCTTTTAAATGAACTGCTATCGCTTTTCCAATACCGGAAGAACCGCCGGTAACCAAAACAACCTTTTCCACTATCTTGAAATTTGATCTTAAAATTATATGTCTGGTAAGTTAAATGAATTATCCCGAATTATGTATGCATAAATCTTCGTTTAGCGGTATGAATGGAAAAATGAAGGAATTTTACTTTTTTCGGATTTTCCCCTAAGTAGCAGATGATGAAGGAGAAAGCAAGCTTATCCAAATGTGGGCTAATAATCAAAAAAAACACCCACCATAGATTACCAACAAGCCACTTGAATTGAACCAATGAATTTATTAGTGAATAATTTGGATTTGGTCTATTGAATACTGCAGCATTCGACAGATGTCCATAAAAAAAAGGGCAGCCAAAATGACTACCCTTTTGATGATATTTTGATGGATTGAAATTTTCAATATCAATAAAAATCCACTTCAAGCTTCGGCAAGGCTGCTTTCAATTTATTCAAATCGGAATCCTTCACCCTGGTGTTGTAACAAGAAAGCTTCTTCAAATTCTTACACGCAGACAGTCTGCTGATGCCTTTGATACGGGTATTGAAAAAGGCCAGATCTTCCAAAGCAGTCATATCTTCCACCCCATTGATTCTCTTCACCTTTGTTCCGGAAATATTCAATTTTTTCAATGACTTTAAATCCAGAATAGGTTCAAACAATGGAATCTGTGCATTTTCCAACAACAAGACTTCCAGATTAGCCAACTCGCCGATGCCTTCGATATCCTCTAAGGGGTTGTTGGACAAATCCAGGTATTTCAGGCTTTGGTGTTTGAGTGTAGGTTTAAAATCCATTAGTCGAATATTTCGAGCCACCAGCTTTTGTAAATTCACAAAAGGATCCAAAGCCTCCAGACGCTGCACGTCCGGCTGATTGGAAATATCAATGGTTTTGCTCAAAATCAGTTCATGCAACTTATCGACATCCGGAGCGGTACCCATAGGCAGATTCTTCTCCAAGGCTTGTTTCCAGGAACGGGAAAGACCTGCCCACCATTTGCCCAAAACTTCTCCTTTATAGATCACCAGACAGTCCGGGTGATTTTCTAAAAATAATTGGACGTCCTCATCCTCCACCCGACTATTATCAAATTCCACTCTTCTCAAATCGGGCAAATCTGTCAGGGCTTTCAAATCCCCCACAGCAGTTTGATTTCCCTTAATGGTGTGCAGATTTTTCAGCCCTGTAAACTGATCTAAATGCCCCACCTGCGTACCGGAAAAATCAATCTCCTCCAACTGACTCAGGTGCTTGATGGCTGCAAGGTCATTCACTTTTGTGTTGGCAAAATCAAGCTTCAACAAACCGGTCATATCCGCAAGCGGATCTAATCGATAAACCCCTGTATTAGAAAAATTCAGCTTCTTCAGATTCGGCAATACTCGCAAAGGTTCCAGGTCCATAATGTCCCGACCATGCATATCCAGCTCTTCTACTCCGAAAACCGTTTGGTGTAACCATTCCCCGGTTGGTGCCTCCAGACTATCGGGCAGCATTTCATAGAACAACTCCGACCAGGCAGATGGCAGCGTTTCCCACCATTTCTGCAGCATTTCAGAATCTGCCACTACCAGCGTGCCGGACTTCTGTCGCATGAATTCCTGCGCCTGCTCAATACCAACGCCAGAATTATCGCAGTAAACTGTTTTCAGGGAAGACAAATATTGTAGAGGGCTTAAGTCCTCTACCTGCGTATTCTTCACCACCACAACCTGAAGGCTACTCAACTCTTCCAGAGGTTTCAAATCCTTAATCGTAGCACCGGTAAGATCCAACTTTTCTAACTGGTAAAATTCGGATAGCAGGTCATAGTTCACCAGAGAATCTTCTGCCAGACGCAATTCCTTGAGCCCGGTGACTTGTTTAATCGGATCCAGATCGTAAACCGCCGTTCCGGAAATATCCAACACCTGTAGGGCCTTATTGTACTTGAGAATTGCCAAAGAATCAAATGGTGTATAGCTCAGATTCAGCCGCTGCAAGCCCGACAATCGGGACAGGGTACTGGCCTCATGTAAGGGTGTAAATTGTACCGATAATTCTTTCAGCGACAATAAAAACTGAAGGTTATTCAAATCGCGAATGCGCGTATAGCTCAAATTCAGTTTTTCCAAATGAGTCAGGTTTCGAATAACCCCTAAAGTATCAATAAAAGTATGGGAAAGGTCTAACGCTTTCAGGTTGCGCAGTCTGGACAGGGCACCGAACTCATACAACTCCATGCGATTCGACAAATCCAGCTCTTCAAGCTCTACCGCTTGCTTAATGGCCTGAATATAATCTGCTTTATTCATCACCCAAAGTGTATCGGCTTCCAAGCTATCCGAAAGCGCCAGGTTGTCCTCCTCAGCTACGGTCTCTTCTGTTGCTTCCACCGGGACCGGTTCCCATTTCCCCCAGGAAGCCAAAGTGCTGGAATCCGGCAGGTAAACTTCCTGCCCTAATATACCTTTCCAGTTTTCCGGTAGTGCCAGCCACCATTTATACAATTCTTCGTCCTCATTCAGTTTGGTCGCATACACACTGATAACCTTCACCGATTTATCAGACTCATTCACGGACATCTCAAAGAATACCTCCTGGGTGTTGTTCACCATTTTGGCGCCTTTGATCAATTTGCCCTGCAGGTTACGCTGCGTTTTCACAAGTAAGGTGTACTCTCCGGCCTCATTTACCAAAGGCTCGACGGCTTCAATAGAATAATTGAACTGCGCAAACCGATAGAAAAAGGTGATGTCTTTCAGATAGGCCTGAACATCTTTGTAATAAGGAACCAACCGCTCTTCATCCAAATCATCTTCTACCTGCACTTTCGGGTTGTCCACCACCCGTAGATAACTCTCCTCAATGATGCGGTCTTTATCCTCCATCATCTCTGTGGAATCCCCGAGAATATTCACATATATCTGCCAGTAGCCAATCAGTCGCTCAGCGGATTCTTTATAATCCTCAAAGTGATCCTGTTGGGCATGTGCCCATCCGCCCTGTCCGACTATCAGCAACAGGAGCAACAGGCTCTTGATATTCCATTTCATTATTTTCATAGCTTATTTGTAGTCCATGGGCCTGCTATTGGGCCAAAATATAGGCTTTAAGTTTTTCTTTATCCGCTGTTCCGGCCTTCACTAAATTAGAAATCAGCCAGCCGGCATTTTTTCCGGAGCGGTTAAATTCGGATAATTCAAAATACCAGCCTTCTAATTGAAAGAAATGAAGGTGTACATTGTTCACCCCCTTAAATTGCAGCCGTCCCCTTTTCATATCATACAAAAAGAGGGTCAATACATCCGGGGTATAATTTTTCGAGGCATAATCCTCCAAACGGGCAGGGTCCTGCATGGCTTCATTCAAAGGCATAAAGTACAGCTCATGGCTGAGCGGGTTTAAAAATTCCTTTGGCGTACGTTCCATATCAAAAAGTCCCTGATATGGTGCAAACTGAATATGATCAATCACCCACTTCCAGCCGCCATTGGCTTCTTCTAATTTCAGGAAAAAGGTGATCGGCATGTTCCTGCCTTCAAAGCGCACGTCCGCATGCACTTCAGCAAACCAATCAGGGCTGTAAAAATCCAAAAATTCTGCCGGCTTTCCCTCAATTATATCAACTCCGAAGGCAGTCAGTTGGTCTACTATCGCCTGATTTTGCTGATCTATCAGCTGAGGTAAATATTTCTTTCGCAGCTTTTGAGAACGGTAGGTCTTGTCCTTGGTATTGATTCGGACTCCTTTCAGATCCTCCTCCCCATTGAAGCGACGAATAAACTGATTCACCTGCTTGGTACGGGCATAAAATTCCTCCGCATCCAAATAATTGCCCACCTGCCCGAAAACCGGCAAAACCAGCAAGCAGAAGGGGAGCAAACACAAAATTCTTTTCAGTGGCATAGTCAATATATAAAAACAGGCAAAATGCTGATCATTCTGCCTGTCTCGTTTGAGATTATTTATAAGTGTTGGTCACCCGAATATCTCCCAGTAAAACATCCCAGAAGCCGATAGTTCTACCCTGAATGACCGTCTTCTTACGCTCTACATACACGGTGATATCCTTCTTGGTGGTGTCCACATATTTCATCCCGTCTTTTCGCTTTCCTTCGAATCGCTGATAAATGGTGATCACCCCGACGTAACGACCATCGGCCTGCTTCACCAAATCCGAAATATATTGAATATGGAACCATTCGATGTTCACCTGATCATAGTTCAATAACTTCAGCCGCTTCAAATAGTCCTTCACCGGATAGGCCCGAATATCATCCGGTCGGTTCAGGGAAGAAACGTCAATCTTGGCACCCTCATCAAAAAGCTCCACCGCACGTTCAATGGCTGCATTGGCATCCACATCGCGGGTTTTCTTATCCCCGATGATGGTGATGTATTTACTTAGGTCACGGACTTTTTCCAAAGCCAAAGAGTCAATGGCCTGCTTTCTTTCCGGACTGATATCCGGTTCATTATTTTGTGCCATGGCCATGCTTCCCCAAAAAAAGCACAGCATCATTAACATATATCTTTTCATGAATCTCTGTTTATTTAAAAAATCAACGACTTACTTTTTCAATTCCAAAAGGCGGATTTTCCCGTTCGCATCCTGCTCAATATTTTCAATACGGTAAGGAGCTTTCTTTTGCAATTTCAGGTAATCCAAATACTGGCTGATCGTCGTAGGTTTGTCAAAATCTTTTTCCCCGTCAAAAATGCCGATGATGATCAACACATCCACGGAAGGAGAAGCAAAAAGCTCCAGGGCTTTATTTACATAGCCATCTGCAGCTGCCGGAGAGTCGGCATTGGCAATACTCAGCATATAATCGTTCAAACGTACTTTTAGAGGACGAGCATCCACAGCACGCTGCTCTCTGGCGGCGATCATTTTGTCCAGCTGATTCACATAAGTCTGCACCTCCGCATAAGAAGAGTTACGTAATTTTTCCGTTTCTTCCTTTACGTATTCCAGGTCATAATTTTCAAAATTATCGACCAACATCTTGGCCTGATTAATACTTTCCTTGGCACCCAGCTTGGCTTCCACCTGTTTCAGGATCGCCTCCACCTCTTCATTACCGCCAGCAGCTTTACGTAATCGGTCAATTTCTGTCTTCACATGGCTGGATGACATTTTTTCTACATTATCCAATAAATATTGTGCTTGCTCCAGCAATGCACTGATATTTTCATTTGCCTCTGTGGCGCTTTCCACAGGTTCTGATGTAGCAGGTTTTTTCTTACAAGACTGTAGGCCGGCAGCACCAAAGGCAACTGCAAACACCAATAAGCGGGATCCTTTTGAAAAAAGGGATCTTTTCACCTCGCGGTTCTTCATCTTTAAATTTTGAATTTGGTTCTATTAAAAATCAACATCTATCTCTATTAGATCACCCCAATTTAAAACCTTCCAATACAGTATACAAAATTGCAGGTAGGATAAATCCGGAAATTCAATGTAACCATCCAAAAACCATGCATTTTCCACTACAAAAATTACAATCTAAGCATGGTTCTATTTTATATTTTAAAAACATTCGAAAATTTTAAAGATTTTTCAAGTAATAATCCTTTACATTTAGGGATTTGTAATTTAAATTTAAGGAGTAAGATTTTTTAATGGAATGAACTTTTTCCCCAAAGCTAAACCGTTAATCATCTCCTTTACAATTAACTTATTTTTAAATCGTTAGCTTAAAAATAGAAAATGAAGATTTGGGCGTTAGGATTATTGATATTTCCCTTCATGATGTACCTTGCTGAGGGAGAAAAAAAAGTGGAAAAGCAGCCCGAGCCCACCAAGACACTTGCAGAATCCCTCTCCCAAAATTCCCTAGAAAATATATTATCCCTTCAAAAAGTGGACTTTACCAAGCACACCTCAAAAGAAAACAGGGAATTCTTCCAGTTCAGACTTAACCAGCATATGGATTTGATCCACCTCAAGGAGCAATTAAAGCCGGTTGACTATGCTTTGGTACAGGAAATCATCCAGAAAGACTGTCATCAGTGGTTGGACTCTTCTCATATCAGCATGCAATTAAAGATGGGGCAATTATTTACCGGCATGCTGGAACACGAAAACGGGTCTACTTATTTCGCCCTCGACCGCCAGGGAAATATTTACGGCTGGTCCGGATATTAAACATTAACCGGATTTCGCCCTGCTAAATTCAAACCCCGCACCAACAACCACGCACTCAATACCTTACAGACAACTCCCCTGACATATTATTCACTCCTACTCAGCGGAGCTTGCATGCTTCTCATTTATTTACTGCATCGGAAAAAACCTGAAATATAAGACTATCCCTTCATTTTGCTCACATTGTAGTTAAAGGACGGTTTAAGCAGGAATAATTCAGTTCAAGCCTGCTCCATTGCGGGCATTTTTTTTATTCCTTCCCATCGGCTATTTTTGGAGCAATAACAGATTTTTCCCTATGTACGATGCCATTATTGTAGGCGCAGGAATCAGCGGCATTAGCCTTGCCTTCCAATTAGCCCAAAAAGATCAGAAAGTTTTAGTGCTGGAAGCTTCCCCACAGCTTGGAGGATGCATTCAGTCTGCCAAAGATGAAGCTCAGGATCATTTCTGGATTGAGATGGGCGCCCACACCACCTACAATTCTTACGGTGCTTTCATTCGGCTTATTGAAGCCTGTGACTGGCTACAGGAGCTCATGCCAAGAGAAAAAGTACCCTATAAGATTTATAAAAAAGGAAAGCTGAAAAGTGTGGTGAGTCCGGTAAATAAGCTGGAAGCCTTATTTTCTGTTCCCCGAATATTCTGGCAGAAAAAAGAGGGAGAGACGGTGAAGAGCTATTATTCCAAAATACTGGGTAACCACAATTACGAGCGTTACTTCAAACATATTTTTGCCGCCGTCCCCTGCCAGTCAGTAGATGATTTCCCGGCGGACATGCTATTCAAAAAGCGGGAAAAACGCAAAGATATTTTGAGGAGCTTCACCCTGAAAAACGGCCTTCAGTCCCTGATTGAAAAGATGGCACACCACCCCAATATTAAGGTGATCACCAATGCTAGGGTAAATCAGGTGGAATTGCTGGAAGAAGCCAAGAGGGCGCACCTTACCGACGGACAATCCTTTGAAGGCAAACAACTGGCCATAGCCACTCCGCCACATGTGGCGCAAAGACTGGTGAAAGATATCAATGAAGACCTGACAATGGCGTTGGCTAAGATCCCGGTGGCCTATAGCGAAGCCATGGGCGTGGTAGTGAAAAAATCAGATCTTAAGCTCCCTGAAGTGGCGGGAATTTTTGCCCCCAGGAGTGATTTCTTCTCAGTGGTATCTCGAGATGTAGTGGGACACGAGCGCTATCGCGGCTTTGTCTTTCACTTCAAACCCAATGTAGGCAGTGATGCAGTGAAAGAAAACATTATTTGCGAAGTGCTTGGCATCCGAAAAGACCACTTTCAAAAATTATATAAAAAAGAGAACATCCTGCCATCACTAAGACTGGGACAAGATGAGTTAGTAAAAACCATTGACCAACAATCCAAGGCGAATGGACTGCATTTCACTGGCAATTATTTCCTTGGACTTTCCATAGAGGACTGTGTTCAACGGTCAGAGACGATTGCAGAAAGGATGTTACATCGGCCCTAAGTAAGCTATTGAACACCTCCTCTTCATTTATGACTTTTTCTGATTTGAAGAAGATTTCAAAAATAACTCAACCCACTCAAACAGAGCAGGATAAAGGACAGTCTTTTTTAAAGGGATACTCCCCTGCCTTCACTTTGAATTCGATTTTTATCACAACACTTTGATTTCTTACACTTAATATCCATCGGCGGCATCAAAGGAAAAAAATTCAACTTAACCCAAAGCAGACATATAAAGTATTATAAATATAGACCAAAAAGTACTTAACCAAGCTCTGACTTATGACTGAAATCCAGATGATCAAAGGAGACATCACTACCTTAAAGGTGGATGCCATTGTCAATGCGGCTAACAACACTTTACTCGGAGGTGGCGGAGTAGACGGCGCAATACATCATGCTGCCGGGCCGGAATTGCTGGAGGTCTGCAGAAATCTGGGAGGATGTGACACCGGTCAGGCCAAGATCACTCAGGCTTTCCGACTCCCCGCCCATTATATTATCCATACGGTGGGGCCGGTCTGGCAAGGCGGACAGGAAGACGAGGAGGCTCTATTACGCTCTTGTTATGAAAACTGCCTCCGACTGGGGCGGAAAATTGCCGCCCGAAGCATTGCTTTTCCCTCCATTAGTACGGGAGCTTTCGCTTATCCGCTTGAGCGGGCGGCGAAGATTGCTTTGCAAACGATCTACGCTTACCTGGCAAAGCATCCACATGTTTATGAGGAGATTTATTTCGTCTGTTTTTCCGATCATGATTTAAAGGTCTATCAGAAAATCGCAAAGGAGATTTATTGAGTTGCACTTTTAGGACAGCCCTATGCTTTGTAGGGTATGCTGTTGGGGAGGTGTTTTTGCCACAAATTATCTCTTATTTTTGTAGTGGGCTAGAAGACTTGAACTATGAGGGTGCGAAACCACTAATTGCACGAATTAACACTAATTTATTAGAAAAGCTGAGGGGGATTTTTTTTGCCACAAATTTCACAAATTATCTCTGATTTCATAAAGGAGTGGAAGAGGTTGAATTATGAGGGCGTGAATCTACTAATTGAACGATTTAACTCTATTTTTTGAGAAAAGTTGAAGTGATTTTTTTTGCCACAAATTTCACAAATTATCTCTGATTTTTGTAATGGATTGGAAGGCAAGTAAACGGACTACTGAAGTGTAACCTTTGCTTCTGCTATAATATCAGATAGCATTTGCGGGCGATGAGCCCGCCGGGACAGGGATGAAGCGGGTCTGTTTAAACCACAGCGGCCCAAAAGGCCGATGGGGTGAGCCGCGCCAGCCCGGTGCTGACGTCTAAGCGGCAGCAGTCCCCCAAAAAAACTTCTTTTCGGGCTATCAATAATTGCGATAGGGCTCACCGTAAAATTCCATGGTGGATTCCCTAAATTGGGCTATGCAAAACAATCAAGCACTTTTTGAACTGCTGGAGCAGCATTACCATAGATTTCACCAGGCGGATTTCATACCTCATGACCCGATCACGATTCCGCATATGTTCAGCCAAAAGCAGGACATTGAGATTGCGGGATTATTCGCGGGCATTCTGGCCTGGGGGCAGCGGAAGACCATCATCAACAAATGCCGGGAGCTGATGGAACGAATGGATCAGGCGCCTTATGATTTCATTCTCCACCATCAGGCGGATGATTTGAAAAAGCTTCTGGGCTTTAAACACCGTACTTTTAATGAGGAGGATTTACTTTATTTTGTGGACTACCTGCAAAGGGTGTATCAGACACATGAAAGTCTGGAAGAGGTATTTGTAAAGGGCATGGAGCTGGGAAATGGGGATATGGAATCGGCTCTGGTGTATTTTCAAAAGGACTTCAGTGCGGCGGAACATTTTCCCCGCAGAACGCAAAAACATATCGCTACGCCGGCGAGAAAATCAGCCTGTAAAAGGCTGAATATGTATTTGCGGTGGATGGTGCGCTCTGAGGAGGGTGGGGTGGACTTTGGCTTATGGAAAAAAATTAAACCTGCCCAACTTATATGCCCTTGTGATGTGCATGTGGATCGCATTGCCCGAAGGCTTGGCCTTTTGCGCCGAAAACAAACAGACTGGCAGGCTGCCCTGGAGCTGACGGAAAACCTGAAAACTTTTGATCCGGAGGATCCGGTAAAATATGATTTTGCCCTCTTCGGCATTGGTATTGAGGAAAAAGGACAGTAGCAAAAAAAAGGGGCTTTCGCCCCCTTTCCTTCAATTTTTTTTCCGGATTAGATTACCCTCCCCAGTTAGATGGAT
Organism: Persicobacter diffluens; assembly: GCF_036244895.1. Classification (NCBI taxonomy): domain Bacteria; kingdom Pseudomonadati; phylum Bacteroidota; class Cytophagia; order Cytophagales; family Persicobacteraceae; genus Persicobacter; species Persicobacter diffluens. The sequence continues at coordinate 739,305 of NZ_BQKE01000001.1, read as the reverse complement.
CTACTCTCCAGGCTTTCAATACTTCTACCTCTCCCTCTTTCACATAACCGGAAGCCAAAGCGGTATCGATCATATCCGCATAGTTTGATAATACCGACAAGTCTACATTGGAAGCCGCGAAATTATCATCCGCAATCTGAAAACCGTAAGTAAAAATGGCGGCCATACCCAATACCTGAATACCTGCCTGACGCAATGCGTCTACTGCTTTTAATGAGCTTCCACCGGTTGAAACCAAATCTTCCAACACGACCACCTTCTGTCCCCCTTTTGGATCCCCTTCAATCAGGTTTTCCATGCCGTGACCTTTAGGCTTAGAACGTACATACATAAATGGTACCCCTAAAGCATCTGCTACCAAAGCGCCCTGTGGAATACCTGCAGTAGCCACACCGGCGATCGCTTCCACTTCAGGATAGTTGGCCTTGATCATGGCTGCCAAAGCTTCTTTGATATAGGTTCTAACAGCAGGGTAAGCCAGTGCCACGCGGTTATCACAATAGATCGGTGATTTCCATCCTGAGCTCCAGGTGAATGGCTTGCTCGGGCTTAATTTAATCGCTTCTACTTCCAACAAATGGGAAGCAACTTTCTGTGAAATTTCTTTAGGATCCATATTCATGTCGCAAATTTAAAAAGTATTTTGGTGGAAGCATTGTGATTTTGCATCTCAATGTTCACTTTTGGAAAAAAATTAACAGGGCCATAATTTGAGATGAAAGTTTTTATCAATGATCGGGTGATCCGCCTGATTGATCGGGATAAAGAGGTTTCCCATCGTAGTTATCAGCACCGACTGGATGGCAAGAAAGAGCACCTTAGCCCAGAGTTGGAGGGCAATGTTCTGATTAAGAATGCGGATTTGGTGCATTTGGCACAAAGTATTGAGATCAGCCGGAGGAAGGATCAGGGAAACTGGAAGGCCCTGACGATGCAGTTCAAAGATCTTGAGCGCGCCAAGACTTTTTTTAAGCAGCAATTCAATATTGTGGAAGCGGCGGGTGGCCTGGTGACGAATGGCAAAGACCAAAAGCTGATGATCTTCCGCTTGGGCAAATGGGATCTTCCTAAAGGCAAGCTGGATAAAGGAGAAAAGCCGGCTGCTGCGGGCTTGCGGGAAGTAGAGGAAGAGTGCAACATTAAGGCGAAGCTGGGAGATAAAATATGCCACACCTGGCATACCTATGTGTATAAGGGCAAAAATGTGTTGAAGAAAACGTATTGGTATGAAATGACCTGCCTTTCGGACAAACATATGCGTCCACAGATAGAGGAAGATATTCATGAAGTGCGCTGGATGAGCGACTATGAAGTACAGGCGGCGCTGAGCAACACTTTCCCGAGCATTAAGCTGGTGTGGAAGAAGTTTTTGAAGAAGCAGTGGGCGTAGGATAAATAGGATGTAGGCTTTTGATGGTGAGCACCCTTTTCCAAGCGAGCCTTTTACAGCCAGAATGGGGTGGGTTAATTAAAGGTCCACTATTTAAGTCAAGATTGTTTCAGGCGAATTTCCATGCGGTTTTTAAGCCGCATGATTCACCACCGAATTCACCAGCACAACTCAATCGACTCACATCCAGATTAATGTAGACGCTTTTCTTTGATTTTTAATGAGCCAAATTTGAGCAAACTTGCTTGCTTCTCAGTCATCTGCTTCGTTGGAAACAACTCGAAACAGGGAACTTCTCCTTCATTTTCCGCCATGCGGCTAAACAAGGATTTAGGCTTGAATAATCCGGCTTAAGGCAAAAATCACCCTAACAGACCCTTTCAAAAATCAGTGATAATTTGTGCAATCTGGGGCAAAAATCACCTCTTCAAAGCATCAACGCTAATTAGGGGCATTCATGTCGTTTAGTGGTTTATTCCGCTTTCCTCCACTACCAAAGCCATTCACGAGAATTATTGAGAGTAAAGTTACCTAAAGCAAAAAACCGCGGGATTTCCTCCAGCGGTTTTTTAATTATCCTTTTATTTTAACTCCTGAAACTCGTCCTTTTGCCTTATTAGTGATGCGCAATAAATAACGGGGTATCTTGTTGGAAGATAATTCCTCTGGCGGCAGATGGACGCTCCTTATAGGTATCTGCTTCGCGATCATAAGCACCCATGATGACCAGAGAATCACTTAATGTCTGTGAAAAATCATGGATATTGGTAGAAACCTCTTCTCCGTATACGTGCTTAAGCCCGACATTTTTGAAATGACTTTGCACAAAATCCATGAGGTGACGTTCAAAGCCAAACATGGACTCATCTTCCTGCACCACAGACAAAATGGTCACCTCCATGTCTTTGCAATTTTTTCCGAAAAGCAAAGCAAACATTTTAATGGCAAAGATAGAGGCATCCTTTCCATCATAAGTGAAAATCAGATTATTCACTTCTGAGTAATTGGATGGAATAATCACCACCGGACAACGTGATCCGATCAATATTTTAAACAGCTGCTCCGAATTGTCTTCACCATCCACAAAATGGAAAGCAGAGGCATAATCGAAAAACACCATATCATAAAAAGGGGTCTTCTCTACGATTTCCTTCACGCCAAGGTGATCTGTTTTGAGCACCCGAAGATTGATTTTAAGCTCTTGAGCTTTAGCCTGAATTTCGCGCTCCTGCTTCTTTCGCTGGTCCTCGCATCCTTCCATCCCTAACAGGGCCACATCAAAGCTCACTTCATCATTCCCAATAGATGCTCCCATCTCTCTCAAATTATCCAGAGAGGAAAAATCCCCTTTCAAGGCTGCAAAAATTCTTGCCATATAGCTTTAATTTATATTCTAACTCTAAAAAATTCCTTATGATTAAATCCTACAAGTCCACACCAGTCGCTGAGCGTGATTAACTACATCACCGGTTACGGACCCAAATATAGACTGCATAATGCTGCCTCCGCTACTTGCCAATGCGATCAGGTCGATCTCATTGTCTCTTGCATAAAAGAGAATACCATCCTCTTCGGTAAAGGCATTATAAACCTTGGAATAGTAACGCTCCAACTGATATTTCTCTGCAAATGCCTTGATATGAGCATAATTGGTTCGATCATCCTCAAAGTTGGCTGGAGTATTTACCTTCACCAGATGTAAATCTGCCCCAGTGAATTCCTGCAGCGCCTTTAAGGCTTCAATGGCATGATCTTCCTTATGGTCATGGAACTTTCTTGCCAGCATAATGGAGTGAATATCCCTAAGGTGTGTTTCATTTTTCACCACCAAAACCGGTACTTTTGCATTACGTACCACCTTCTCCGCATTTGAGCCAATGATGATTTCCTCCAAGCCGCCTGCGCCTTTACTCCCCATTACGATCATATCCGCATGGAAACCTTCCAGCTGCGTATACAAATCGGAGAAAGTACTGCCATACTCTACCGCCATTTCAATGGCCACATCTGCAGACTGCTTGCTTTCCACAATTTTTTTCATCTTTTCCAAAGCAGCATCATGCTGCTGGCGGGCGACTTCTATTTGTTCGCCGGATTCCATATAAGGGACTCCTAATGCCGAGACATTCGGAGCCGACATCTCCACTACATGCACTAAAGTCAGGCCAGCATCTGCGCGCTTGGCAATCTCTATAGCGAGGGTTAAGGCGTAATTTGCCTGTTGGGAAAAATCTGTGGGAACTAATACTTTCTTGATCATGGGGGGCTAAATTCAAGTGTATACATGAAATTAGCATAATTCACAGAAAGCCATTCTGACAAATATCATGAAGAGGTGTGAAAAAAGTCAAGACCTGTGAAATCATTAATATTTCACCCCTACCTCCTATAATTATTTAAAAAATAAATCGTAATAGGACAAAAATGGAAAAAGTGAGCTCCGAAACGAAACTCACTTTTCTTATTCAGGTCAATCTTTATTGTTAATTCAGCGCTTCGTAAAAATCTGCTGTTTTTACCAAAGCCGCCTCATTAATAATTCGGATCTTCTTACCTTGAAGGGCTACCATTCCCTCCGATTTGAATTCGGATAATAAACGGATTACCGTCTCGGTTGCAGTACCAATAATATTGGCTAAGTCCTCACGAGTAAGCGCAATGTCCAGTAACACTCCTTGCTCATTTCCTTCCATACCGTAAGTTTCTTTCAGCATCAATAAAGTTGCTGCCAAACGCTCACGCACAGATTTCTGAGCAATGTTCAAGAGTTTATTTTCAAGGATACCATGGGATTTAATGATCGCCTTGGTGACCTTATTAAAAAATACCGGATTGCCCTGCAATAGGGAAAGGAAATTGGTTTTCGGGATATAACAGATGATAGAATCCTCCAGCACCGTAGCGGAAGTTGTATAAAACTCCTCACCGATCAAATCTTTATACCCTAAAAAATCACCATCCTTCGCTAAGTGAACAATATGCTCCTTACCATCAGAACTCATCTTAAAAACTTTCACTTTTCCGCCGTTCACACAAAACAATCCCAAAGGACGTGTCCCTTCATAATATAAAGTCTGTCCCTTTTTGTATCGGATACAGGATTTATTTTCTGAAACTTTTACCAATTCTTCAGAATTGACGCCGTCAAAAAGTGTCTGCGATACCCTTGGACAGGAATCACAGGTGTTTTTTGGAACTTTATTTACTGCCACAATTACCGCCTTAAATTTAAACAACCAAACAGGTCAGGAATCCAGAAAAAATACAATGACAATCATCAGGATTTTGACCATTAACAACTAGTCAAAGATACAGCTAAATACATGATTTTCCCAAGATTACGAAAATAATCTACTATTTAGAATGGTACTAAAAGCCCAAATCCATACACCAAAACGAACAAAAACGTACTGATGGCCAACTGCTTCAAAAAGGGGTCTAAATCACTGGGATGCGTTCGATTTTTCACCGCCCAAAAGTTTTTCAGGAACAAGGGTAACATTAACAAAATAATCCACACGGATTTTTTGTCTATTATTGACATGGAATAAACCAATATAGCCGCCCAGCCGGCCAGCAATAAAAGGGCATGATAAACTACCGCTTTCTTACGACCCAGGCGAACAGGTATCGAATATTTTCCGGCTTCACGATCTGACTCAATGTCCCGGATATTATTTACATTCAATACCCCTGCACTAAAAAAACCCAATGCAGCCGCTGGCAACCAAATGCCAGGCGCCAAATTTCCGCTATGTAAAAAGTATACCCCCAATACGCCTACCGGCCCAAAAAATAAAAATACCGAAATATCTCCCAGCCCCATATAGCCGTAAGGCCGAACGCCGGCGGTGTAGGTCACTGCGGCTCCAATGGCGAACAAGCCTAATAACAGAAAAACGAGAAAGAGCTCTAACTGAGCACCAAAAGACACATAAAGCAGGGCAATACCGGACAACAATGAAAGCAGTCCACAGATAATCATTCCCCTTTTCATTTGAGGCAAACTAATCAAACCCTGCTGCACCACGCGCTGTGGTCCTTGCCGCTGATCTGAGTCGGCGCCATGCACCGAATCCCCATAGTCATTAGCCAGATTGGAAAGCACCTGTAAAAATAGTGTGGTGAGCGTTGCTAAGCCCAGCACGGACCAGCGCATATGCCCATAATAGGCCGCAATAAAACTGCCCATAAAAATACTGGAAAAAGCCAGCGGTAAGGTCCGCAAGCGGGATGCAGTGATCCAAGCCTTAATTTTAGCCCCTTTTCCTAGTACCATATCATTCTCCTTCATTATATGCTATTACCTGCCAGAAAAAACAAAAGTCAGACTTTAGCCTGACTTTAATACTTTATGCAAATATAACATTATTCTACAATAGCTGCTACCAGTTCCTCTGACATTGGTTTGACTTTTGACCCAAAGTATTTAACCAACTCGCCATTTTCATTCACCAGATACTTATTAAAGTTCCAGTTAGGTTCCTGATCATTCCAGCCATTTTTGTCTTTCATTGACAACCACTGGTAAAGTGGATGCTGATCATCTCCTTTTACGGAAATTTTTTCAAACATTTGGAAAGTCACGCCATAGTTTCCAGTACAGAAGGATTTAATATCTTTATTGGAGCCCGGCTCCTGCCCACCGAAATTATTCGCCGGAAAACCTAATATAGTTACTTTGTCTCCGTATTTCTCCTGTAGCTTTTGTAAGCCTTCATACTGTGGAGTGTAACCACATTTGGAAGCTACATTCACCAATAGCACTTTCTGTCCTTTAAATTCAGCGAAATCAATGGTATTCCCATCAATATCATTCATCTTAAAAGTGTAAAACTCTGAAACTCCATCCGGACGCTTACTCTTGTTTTCTTTCACCGTTTCTACCTTTTCAGATGCCGCCGTCACGGGTTTCGATTTTACCTTTGCGTCTCCACAGGCCGTGACCATCATGGCCGCTGCCGCTAAGGCAATAAATACATTTTTCATGGTCGTATGGTTATCGTTGATTGATTTCGGTTTGATTTCGAAAAAATAAGGTTGGTATAAAAATACCGGATTGGGCAAATTAATCCAAAAAGGCTTCCAAAACAAAAGTCCTCCCGTAATTACGAAAGGACTTTTAAAAATGTTATATCAGATCTTTTTATTACATACGCTCCGGAGCTTCCACACCCAACAACAATAGTGCACGACGAATCACGTCTGCTACCTGCTGAGAGAAAGCCACGCGGAAGGCCAGCTTATTGGCATCTTCCTCGTTGAAGATCGACACCTCTGCGTAGAAACGGTTGTACTCCTTTGCCAATTCAAAACAGTAGTTGGCAATTACTGCCGGCGAATAGTTTGCTGCTGCTTCTGCTACTACCTCAGGGAAAGTGGTCAACAGACGGATACCTTCAATTTCTGATGGCGCCAATTCCGTTACCTGACTGATGACCTCCGCAGAAGTATCAATCCCAAGCTCCGCCGCCTTGCGTGCGATCGCGGAAATACGCGCATGCGTGTACTGAATGAATGGCCCTGTGTTCCCCTGAAACTGGATAGATTCCTCAGGATTAAACAACATGCGACGCTTTGGATCTACTTTTAGCAAGAAATATTTCAATGCTCCCAAGCCTAGTTTACGGTAAAGCTCTGTTGCCTGCTCCGGGGTAAAGCCGTCGATCTTACCCAATTCCTTGGTATGTGACTCCGCAGTATCAAACATCTCCTGCATCAAATCATCCGCATCCACTACAGTACCTTCACGAGATTTCATCTTACCGGAAGGTAAGTCCACCATTCCATAAGACAAATGGTACATCCCCTCAGCGTACTCACGTCCAACATTTTTCAAAATGCGGAACAATACATCAAAGTGGTAATCCTGCTCATTACCTACCACATAAATCGACTTATCAAAAGCAAAGTCCTTATGTTTCAAATCAGCAGTACCCATATCCTGCGTAATGTATACCGAAGTACCATCACCGCGCAATACTAATTTCTCATCCAGACCTTCTTTACTCAAATCCGCCCAGACAGAATTATCCTCTTTCTTGAAGAAAACACCTTTCTCCAAGCCTTCATCTACAATATCTTTACCTAATAAATAAGTATTGGATTCATAGTAGAACTGGTCGAAGTCCACGCCCATCGTCTTGTAAGTGGCATTGAAACCATCATACACCCAGCCGTTCATCTTCTCCCAAAGCGCTACGACTTCCGGTTCGCCCTGCTCCCAGTCACGCAACATTTTCTGCGCACCTTTCATCAATGGCGCCTCTTTCTTCGCTTCTTCCGCATCCATACCATCAGCAACCAAGGCTTCAATTTCCTTCTTATATTCCTGATCGTACTTCACGTAGTAGTTTCCTACCAACTTATCGCCTTTGATGCCTGCAGATTCCGGGGTCTCCCCTTCTCCAAACTTTTCATAAGCCAGCATGGACTTACAAATGTGGATACCACGGTCATTCACCAAGTTTACCTTCTGCACCTCATATCCGGCAGCCTTCAAAATTTCAGAAACTGAATAGCCCAGAAAGTTATTTCTCAGGTGGCCCAAGTGCAATGGTTTATTGGTGTTAGGAGAAGAATACTCCACCATTACCTTTTGGCCATTTGGCGCCGCAAAACCGAAGTTTTCTTCCGCTACCATCGCGCCTAAAGTTTTCACCCATGCCGTGCGATCCAATACCAAATTCAAAAAGCCTTTTACCACATTGAAGTCAGCGATTACCTCACTGTTTTCCTTCACATATTCCCCGATCAGCTGAGCGGTCTCCTGAGGGTTCTTCTTGCTGATGCGGGCAAACGGGAAAGTCACAAAAGTGTGAGTTCCTTCAAAATCTTTGCGGCATGGCTGCAATTTCACTTCCTCTACTGGTAATGCGGCCCCGAACTGAGCCTCAAAAGCCTTTGAGATGGCTTCTTTAATCGCACTATTAATATTCATGAGCTTTCTTTAAAGCGTTTTGTTTCTTACAGAATGCAAAAATACCAATCCCCCCTTAGAATCAAAAACCACGCACAGATATTGTGTTTAATTCAATCTCTTCCTTTTTCATGATAATCACAATGACATATAATGTGATTATAGGATCCCCTATCTAAGAGCGAGCTTAAAAGCCAAAATTCGCAGCGAAAATTAGATGATTCTTGAAGCGATACCCGATTATTTTGAGAGCATAGCTTCGCTAATTTTGAGAAATTACCCAAAATCGCTTCCAATAATTCAAATTTGCAGCCGGATGCCCTGCTTTTAAACACGCTCAAAATCAAATGTTGAAATACATCCGAGAGCCTTCCCCAAGGAGTATTTAAAAACCAATTTTGTCCTTCCGCTTGCTCTTCACCGGAATCAAATGCTCATCCACCAATTCCCGGAAAGCACAATTCCCACCTCCGCGCGTCAGGACTATATCGGCCGTTTCCCGGATCACCTTCACCGCATCTGAGGGACAAGCCGAAAGTCCAACGGACTCCATAATAGCCTCATCATTAATATCATCTCCGATATAACAGACCTCCGATTTGGAAATGCCCAGCTCCTGCAACCATTTCTCCAAAACCTGCATTTTAGGCTCCGAACCCACATACACATATTTTAAACCCAAACGTTCCGCCCGGTTCAACACCATATGAGGGGCCTTCCCATGACTAATGATCCCCACCTCAATACCGGCCTTACGCAAAATATTCATCCCCATACCATCCTTGGCATTGAATTTTTTGAACTCATCCCCAGTTTCGGTATAATACATTCCGCCATCGGTCAGGGTGCCATCTACATCGGTCACCACCATTTTAATATTGTATTCCATCGTAGTTTCAATTTATAAAGCAATAAAATTAAGGATTCAGAATGCAAAAAAAAACCGCCTCCTGAGAAGCGGTTTTGATCATTAAAAATGACCGGAATTATGGATATGATACATTCTTTACAAAATTATTTTCCGGCGTATCCCCATCGATAATTAATTGGACTGGAAAACCATTTTCACCTATGGTATAACTCAGGGGTTGCGTAAAGCCATCGGACTCCTCCCCGTTTGTTACATTATATTGAATAGACACCGGGTTATTTACACTACTAAAATGTAACAAGTCAAATGCTCCGGACTGTAAAAGCCCTGTAAATAATAAATCCGTCAATTTATATTTAATTAAAGCAGGAAAACCATTGAAACTTTTGAAAGGAGAAGGCTGTGCATCATAAGCAAACTGATAGGTGGTTTTGAAATAAACCTCATCTCCCCCATCATTATATTTATATTCCTCTTCCATAGCGACAATCTGACCGGCAGCATCATAGGAGAAGCCCATAGTTCCTAAATTGAACTCGCCCTGATTAATCGATGCTTCTGTCATCCGGCCATCTTCATTAAAGGGAACAAAAGTCTGCACAACAGTCCATTCTCCGGTACGGGCATTTTCTAAGCCAAATACGGGAGGTCGCATTTTGACATCAAAATCTACCCCCTTAGACTGGCTCTCTCTTGTAGGGACCGGATCCAGGTCCAGATAATAATCTATTTGCGCCACCTGCCCATCGTTCCAGCTTATCCGGTATTCCCAAAAACTTTGACTACCATCCTCATTTTGAAAAATATAGGAGGTTAACTTCCCTTCTGAATCGTAAGTGAAATTCGCTCTAAGTCCCATCGGCACAATATAGAGATTGCTGACACTTTGATCATCATTATACTCAAATCGGTAAAACGTAAAAGGTACACCATTATCATCCACTGAAATCTCAGAGGGTGTAGCAACAATTGAGGGGTCTACCCCATCATCATCTGATGAACAGGCGAAAAAACCGACAGTCAACAAGAATAAGGCTAATGTTCTAGAAAATAGTTTCATTGGTAAGGTTTTAGTTTGAATCAGCTAAACATTTTAGATTGCTGCCGATATTTTTTTTACCCCGATTCCTAACGATAGGTTATTAAATAGTTTAAACTATCCGGAGTTCCAAAGCGATTTGTGATGTACCTTATTTGCCCTGGATAGCCCAAATTATTATAGGCATATACATATTCATTTTCCTCTCGAAAAGTATTGAGTAAATTAAAATCCTCAATGGAGACTTTGCGGGCATTGTTTAAACCACTGAAGGCACTCAGGCGGGTTTCCACCAATATATCAAGGATTACCACCATAGGCAGCGCTTCCAAAAAATGAAAAACAGAAGCCTGCTGATCATATTCAAAATCAACAAAAAGCCGGGGACTTCCTCCCGCCTCGGTATATTGATAATACTCCAGTCGATTCAGATTTTCCTTTTCATCATGTAAGAAAGTGATTTCATCCGTCAGTATCTTTTCTTGACCGAATTCATAAAACTGAACACGCTCCACCTGTCCATTTCCACTTAACTGCTCCTCTATTTCAAAAACAGGATCCAATAATTTTTTTCGCCCGTAAAAAAAGTAAATAGGAGTCTCAGACGACGTTTGCTCCATCACATAACGGATCGTTTGTCGATCACGCCCCACAACTTTCAGCGATTTAATATCCACGCCCTGAGCACGTAAGGTATAGGACAAAAATTCACCATTTTCATCAAAAGCGAAAAAAAACTGAGATTGCCCTAAATAATCAAGTTCAATATAGCGATTAGCAGAAGAGTACCGGAAAGACAGGATCGTGTCTCGTTCTTCCTCAAACTGCTGAATAAAATATTTTGGAAATTGCTCGGTGGGCGCGTTCACTGCAACTGGAACGGGGTCAACCTCTTCAGCGATAGAAGTACAACCAATCAACCCTACAAAAATAAAAACTGTAAATAACTGTTTCATGTAAACCTCCCTTCATCGCTGTAAAAAATTGATTTGCTATACCTTTAGTACTCAAGTTTCCTGAAAAAAGATTTATAACCTTCTTATCTTACATCATTTACAACCCACATCACTCAATCTTCTTTAATTCCTCCAATTACAGTTTCCATCACATTCAAATGAATGCTATTTCTACTGGGGACTCCCAGCGCCCTTCATTCCTTTTATTTTCCCCAAAGCCCGGACCTCTATTCTCTTTAATGCGGACAAAATCCCGGACATCAGCTGAATTCCTGATTGAATTTTTATAGTTTTGCAGCATTTCAAACCCTTTTGAAACATAACCCATGGGGAAACACGAAATTCTTGCACTGGCGCAGGAAGTTTTTGATATAGAAGCACAAGCGGTAAAAAATTTGTCTCAGCAAATCGATGAAGATTTTGTAGGAGCCATAGAAGCCGTATTAAAAAGTACCGGAAAATTAATTGTCTGCGGAATGGGCAAGTCCGGCCATATTGGAAATAAAATTGCCGCCACTTTGGCCTCCACCGGAACACCCAGCTTTTTCCTACATCCGGGAGAAGCTTTTCATGGTGACCTGGGTATGGTAACTCCGGAAGATTCCGTTTTACTGATCAGTAATTCCGGCAAAACCGATGAGGTCCTGAACCTGATTCCCTTTTTCAAGGACAATGGCAATTTACTGATTGGAATGACGGGCAAGCCGGATTCCATTTTGGCCAAGAACGTAGATTTTCACCTGAATGTAGCCGTAGAGAAGGAAGCCTGCGCATTGAAACTGGCTCCCACCAGTTCCACGACAGCTACTCTGGCCATGGGCGATGCTTTGGCAGTGGCCTTAATGAAAAAGCGTTCTTTTCAGGAAAAGGATTTTGCACGTTTCCACCCTGGTGGAAGTTTAGGACGCATGCTGCTCACCAATGTAGAGACGGTGATGCGCAAGGAGCAATTACCCATCGTAGCACCGGACACTTCCTCTTTGCTGGTTGTGCAAAAAGTATCGGAAGGTCGTTTAGGGCTTGCCATCGTTCAGGAAGAACAAAAAATTGTAGGCATTATTACCGATGGAGATATCCGCCGCGCAATGGAAAGTCAGCAAGCCGCTTTCTTTGAGAAAACAGCCCGGGAACTGATGAGTGCGCATCCTAAATGCATTCATAAAGATGCCAAATTAGGAGAAGCAGACCAGCTGATGAACCAGCATAAAATTAATTCTCTTTTAGTGGCTGAAGAAGATCAGCTACTGGGAGTGATTCAGATTTACGACCTAAACCAATAACCCATTGAAAACCATCGTTGTCATTCCCGCCCGATTAAAGTCAACCCGACTGCCTGAAAAAGTTTTACTGGAGATTAAGGGAAAACCGGTCGTGCAATGGGTTTATGAAAAGGCAATCGCTGCTGAAGGCATTGATGCTGTTTACATTGCTACCGACGCAGATGAAGTGCGTAACCGATGCCAGACCTTCACTCAGAACATTCTCATGACCTCGGAGGCCTGCCAATCCGGAACAGACCGTATTGCAGAAGCAGCGGCTCAATTAGAGGCCGAAGTGATCATTAATGTGCAGGGAGACGAACCACAAATCCATCCTGAAGTCATCAGCCTGTTGGCCACCCAGTTCAAACTGGATGCCGCCTTGCCCATGGCTTCGGTCAAAACACCAATCAAGCGTTGCGAAGAGGTGAACAATCCCAACAATGTAAAGGTGATTACGGACCATAGTGGTCATGCCATTTACTTTTCCCGCTCTCCGATTCCATTTTACCGGGACCGGGTCGAAGAAATGCAAACCAATGGCTATGTTCCCGAAGATCTGAAATATTTCAAGCACCTGGGCATTTATGGATACCGCAAGGATTTCCTTTTGCAATATGCGCAAATGCCCCCTTCCTACCTGGAACAGGTGGAAAAGCTAGAGCAGTTACGCGCGCTGGAGAATGGGTTCAAGATCAAAATGATTGAGACCGAACACTCTCCTATTGGCGTGGATACGCTGGAGGATTTTGAAAAGGTAAAGGCGATTATTGAAGCGGAAACAGAATAAATTTCAGCGATTATCCACATTTCCTTTCAATTTCATTAATTTGTATTGTTATAATAAAGCGCAATAGTATTTCATTCAATGGAACTTTATAATAAACTTAAATCCGGTCCGTTCATCATTTCCGGACCTTGTGTGATTGAAAACGAAGACATGATCATGCGATTGGCAGAAAACATTTCTGCCATGTGTGAGCGTCAGGAACTGACCTATATCTTTAAGGCTTCTTTTGATAAAGCCAACCGTACTTCCATCACCTCATACAGAGGTCCGGGATTGGAAGAAGGCTTACGCATTTTGGAAAAGGTGAAAAATAATTTCAGCCTTCCCATCACTACTGATATTCACGAGACTAACCAAGCTGCTCCGGTAGCGGAGGTTTGTGATATCCTGCAAATCCCGGCCTTCCTTTGCCGTCAGACTGATCTTTTAGTGGCTTGTGCGAAGACCGATAAGATTGTAAACATCAAAAAAGCACAGTTTCTTTCTGGTAAAGACATGCTTTATCCGGCACAAAAAGTCATTGATTCTGGCAACAATAAAGTCATGTTGACTGAGCGTGGTACTTTGATGGGCTATGGTGATTTGGTGGTGGATATTCGCAACCTGGTAGATATGAAAGCCCTGGGCTTCCCGGTGGTGATGGACGTGACCCACTCTACGCAAAAGCCCGGCGGACTTGGAGGTGCTTCCGGAGGAAACAGAGAGTATGCCCCCTATATCGCTGCTGCAGCTAAGGCCGTAGGTGTGGATGGTTTCTTCTTTGAAGTGCATGAGAAGCCGGAAGAAGCACTCTCGGATGGCCCGAATATGGTGCCATTGCATGAGTTTGAAGACATTCTGAAGAAATTGAAATAAGGGGAAATCACCCTTAACTGAAAAGGAGGCCAAACAGCCTCCTTTTTTGTTTTCCTAAGCCGAATTATGCACCGCTAAATTAACAAAACCAAATCAAGACACTTACTCTTAAATTCTTACGTGTGTTTTCTTTGGTTTTTGATAGCCTAAATTGGGGCAATCTTGCTTCCTCCTCATTCATCTGCTTCCATGGAAAAAACTCGAAATAGGAAAACCCTTCATTTTTCCTCCCTTGCAGCTAAACGAGCATTCAATCATGAATAATCCGGGCTAACTCTCCTTACTGATTTGATTCCGGCTGCCTATAAGGCGGAAATAGGTAATCCCATTGATATTTTTCTTTTGAGTTCACCGAAATCGGAGATTTTAATGGAATAATACTATCCAAGGGTTCAGCGGCAGGCCCTTCCTCCGCAGAGAAAGATCTTTCTTGATACAACAAACTGTCCTGCTCTGACGAAGCTGATAAAATATGGCCATTAGGATATCTTTTTAAATCAAGACCAATCAGCAACAAACTCAAAACGAATACTCCAAATAAATATTTCATGATATTCAATTTTTAGGTGAAACCATTGCTCTTCACGGATAAGATCCCGAGGATTAACCCGAATTATTCAACACTAGTTTTACAGCCTACCGAAAGAACCTATTTATCAATTGATTATAATTGGATCCGCTAAATTTCTGGTAGCCCCAATTTGGGTAGTTAGGCTTGCTTTCTCCTCATTTATCTGCTTCCTTGGAAAAAACTCGAAATAGGAAACTATTCCTTCATTTTTTCCGCCTAGAAGCCAAACGAGGATTTTAGCATGAATAATCCGGCTTAAAGCATGAATAGCCCGGCTTAACAGCCAGGAAAAAATCGCTCCCCGGAAGCAAAAAAGGAAATTACGCTATCCCAATTATTTTAATGGACCTGGCTTTGGCATCCTCTCTCTTGGGCAAATATATCATTAGAATACCTCGTTCATAGCTAGCTGTCGTTTGCTCCTTATCTACCTCTCTGGGCAGATTTAGGCTTCGCTCGAAGGGATGGATTCCGAATTCCCGATGAATAAATTGGGATTTTTTCTCTCGTTCTTTATGTTCCTTTTTTTCAGAACTAATGACTAAAAGATCCCCTTTCAGAGAGATTCTTAAATCTTCTTTTGACAATCCCGGCGTTGCCAGGTACACTTTAAAGCTGTCCTCATCCTCTTCCACATTCATTGGTGGAAATTTCGAGGAATGGCCTTCATCATTGGTTTTCTGCTCTTCAGAAAACAGGTGATTTAATAAATCAGCATGTAAAGAGGAAATTTTTCCGTTGGTCATCATAACTACCTCCATTTTTTAAGTAAAATAAAATTTGAAAGTGAATCACAATTTAAAAGGGAGCCGATAAGGCTGCAAAATTGACCGTTACCCCCAGACGCTCCCTCAGAATCCAGGCTTAAAAAAATACCTAGAAAATCTCCTTCAACAGACTTTGGAAAGACACAAATAAAGATTTCAGAACAAAGAATATCAACAAAGTGACGATCATTAAGCTGAAGGTGCTTTCGCCATAGTCAAAATAAGGAGCTAACAAAAAGGAAAGGAGCAATAATAATAGGTTATACAGCCACTGCTTCATCATTAAGCCAAAGGTTAAGGTTAATCACTCAGCCACTCCTGAAGAGCCTGACGCTCCTGAGGGCTCAACCAAGCTTGCATTTTCATTTTCTCTTTTTCAAACAGTAAAGGATCGAAAGTTAATTTTGAAAGCACCTCTTTGGCATAATCTAAATAGGATGTTTCCATAACTGAGATTCTTTTAAGGTTCAACAAAAAAATTCAACTATGCAGTCTATATCACCCCAATCAAACTTTATACAATGCCCACAAAATGTGACATATTTTCTTATTATCTCAGCAATCTATGACATTCAGCACGCTGATTCTTAAAAATTCACAATAGTGAGGCTGAAAAATTGACATAAAAAAAAGCAACCCAACCGGACTGCTTTCTTGCCTGACTTCAACGGATAAGGCCTTATTCAAAAACAAAACCCTTCAACTCTCCCTCCTCTACATAATCCAGCTTCTTGCCAATCAGGAACATCATCTCCTTCTTCTGCACCACCACCTGCAGCCCTTCAATGACAAATTCCTTATCGTCTTCTTTAATTTTATCAAAGCCCAGGTAGGTATTCACGCCAGAACAACCACCACCTTTGGCTCCTACTCGAAGTACATAACCTTCGGGTACCTTTTTTGACTCGAAAGCTTCCTTAATAAAGGCCACCGCCTTCTCGGTAATTTTTATCGGTTCCATATATTTGTAATTCCAATTTTTAAGCCAAATTTGCGTAAATATAATGCTTTTGAGCTATTCTCTAATAAATGGCTCCATCGCATTGATTTAAGCCAACATTGATAAAACAAATAAATGGAATTTTTAGCGGAAAGCGCCAAACTAATCTTACCGGCGGCCCTGGTGATGTACGCCATGTTTTTAACCATCCGGTCCTTTTTACAGAAAGATTTCGAAAAGAAACTCATCGAGCTCAAGGTCAAAAATTCAGAAGTCATCCTTCCCAACCGCCTGCAGGCTTATGAGCGCATATGCTTATTTCTGGAACGCGTTTCCCCGCATAATTTATTGCCAAGAGTGAATCATCCGGGCCTGACTGCGGCAGAATTGAAGTCCGTATTGGCGCATGAAATCCGGGAAGAGCTGAATCACAACTTGAGCCAGCAGGTCTATATGAGTGATAATGCCTGGAACCTGGTCAAAGGCACTTCGGAAAACCTTATCCTCCTCATCAATGAGGAAGCAGGCAAGCTTCCCGCTGATGCCAAAGGATTGGATTTAGCGAAAGTAATCTTTGAGCGCATGAGCAGGGAGGAAGATTTCATTACCGGTGCACTATCCGAAATCAAAAAAGAAA
This sequence comes from Persicobacter diffluens, assembly GCF_036244895.1. NCBI lineage: Bacteria > Pseudomonadati > Bacteroidota > Cytophagia > Cytophagales > Persicobacteraceae > Persicobacter > Persicobacter diffluens. The sequence goes on along the minus strand of NZ_BQKE01000001.1, from coordinate 722,311 downwards.
TCCGGACTTTGTTTTAAGCCGGAATCAAAAAATAAGGAAGCATTCCATCCCATTCTCTTTTGAATGTCAGGCATTAAGCTCCTGAGAGCAAAACAACTGTTAGCTGTGACCTCAAAACAGGAGCTATGGAAGACAAACAAGCGAGGGGATTTAATCGTAAACAAAAAAGAATGAGGCGAAGGAGAGGTAATTCCTTCGCCTTTTTTTATTTTTCTTTTTCGATATGAGCAAAAGACAAAGAATTTTGAACCGAGCGATTAACAGCGGCTTTTTCCGTTATGCCCTGCAAAGAGGCGCATCCCTGCTGGCTGATTACAAAAGCATTGACCAACTCTACGGGGATGTCCATTATCATTTAACGAATCGGAATGGACAATTACGTAAGGCAACCGAGGAGATCAAACTATTCGCAGAAATGGTAGTAGCCTATGCCAAAGGAAAATATACCGGCATCCCCTGGAGTTCCATCACCATGATTACTGCCGGACTGGTTTATTTCATTAGCCCGATAGACGCCATACCAGACTTTATCCCCGTAGCGGGATTGGTCGATGATATTTCCGTCATTTTGTGGATTTACAATTCCCTCAAACATGAGATTGACAAATTTAAAGACTGGAAGCTGCATGAAGAACAAACCATACTGGATCGGGAAGAACCGGATAAAAACCCTATAGAATAAGCCGCAAGTCTTCCACCTGACCTTATAAACAGAGCGGGAAGTCCTTTTTTTGCGTTAGCTTTTCTGAAATATAATTTTTATAGAATATGTCAATCGCCATTCCTTTTGAAAAAATAGAGCAGGGTTATTCCTATGCCGAATACCGTGCACTTACTGATCAACTGTTGTCCGAAGGTAAAACCACCGGAGACAATCAGTCCGAAGCCATGATCGAATACACGCAGCTTAATGTACAACGCATGAAGCGAGCAGAAAAAGTCTTTATGCTCAATGAGGAGACCGAAAAACACCTTCAGGCTATTGATCGCCCCATTTATTGGGTGGTACTCTCTGAAGCCTGGTGTGGCGATGCCGCCCTCAATCTTCCGGCTATCGCCAAAATGGCCGAAGTGAATGATCACATTAAACTGAGCATTCTTTTAAGAGATGAAAACCCTGAGGTGATGGATCAATACCTCACCAATGGTGGCAGGTCCATTCCCAAACTTATAGCAGTAGATGCCGAAAGTGGAGCAGAGCTCTTCACCTGGGGACCAAGACCGGCCCCGGCACAGCAAATTGTATTGGACTGGAAAGCCTCCGGCAGTACCAATCCGGATGAAAAAAATGTGGCTATTCAAAAATGGTACGCCAAGGATAAAGGGCTGACCATTCAGGAAGAGTTTATCGCTTTGTTAAATCAATAAGCATGGCAAAAATTGCAGTATTAGTCGGGGCAACCGGCCTGATCGGAGGGCATCTTCTGAATTTACTGGTGGAATCACCTCATTATGATCAGGTGTACGTTTTGGGAAGGCGGGCTCCGGCTTCCAGCCATCCGAAAATTCATTTCATCAGAAGCGACTTCTCGCCTTTGCACTTGACTCATGAGATACCGAACCATGTGCGGGATGTTTTCTGTTGCCTCGGCACTACCATTAAAAAAGCCGGTAGTCAGGCCGCCTTCCGGCAGGTGGATTACCAGTTTCCAATTGACATTGCCAAGGCCGCCAAGGCAAAAGGAGCCCATCACTTTTTAATAGTAACCGCCATGGGGGCAAAGGCCAATTCTTCTATCTTCTATAACAAAGTAAAGGGAGAAGTGGAACAAGCCATCGGGAAGCTCGACTTTCCTCGTTATTCCATCTTCCGCCCCTCCTTATTAATGGGGGAAAGAGAAGAGCAACGTACAGCCGAGGATATTGGAAAAGCGTTGGCCCCTCTTATGAAATTCCTCCTTCGGGGACCATTAAAAAAATACCAACCCATAGCCGGGCTACAAGTCGCTCAGGCCATGTACCAAAAAGCTCAGGAAGCAGGAGAAGGGAAAAACATTATTTTGAATGACCAAATGGTGTAATCATCCGATCTTTTTGGTAGCATAATGAGGACCAGAAAAATTCGCTCATAACAAAAGCCCGCCGATTATCAGCGGGCTTTTGATTTATTTTCCGAGTAGCCAATCCTCAGCAGCCTCCCGCTGAAGAAAATACTCAATTTCCACTTTTTCGAATAATTCCGGTGCCAGATCCACCGCTTGCTTCACTGATGCGTTACCAAAAAAATTCGTCGGCTCCAAAATCGCAAAGCGGCTAATGCCTCGCTCCAACGCTTCCGGAAACCATTCTTCCCTAATAAAAATTTGATTCCCTGGACGAAGGACTTTTAAATCCTGTAGATCGATCAGCAAACGGCTAACCCCTTTCTGCTGAGCGAACCTCAGAATTGTCTCTCCCCACTGCCTGAACTTTTGTTCCTCCACAAATCCCGAACATCCGGCCTCTACATAACCAAGGTCATGATGAAGCACTTTATAAGGTTCTGCTTCCACCTGATCTTGTATTTAAAGTATTCATTTAAAACAATGTTTATTACAACGAATGACGTAAGAAATGGTTTAATTTTACAGGTATTTTGATATACAGGCCTGCTATAAGTCTATCCGGAAAAAACGCTTAGTAAAAATAAAGCATCCCGCTCCGGCTTTTTCCTTCGTCGGAAAAATGTAATTTCACGGCTATAAAATAATCATCATGCGGGTATTAATTCAAAGAGCAAAAGATGCGCACATCACAGTGGATGGCGAGGATAAAGGTGGCTTCGCACAAGGGCTGGTCGTTTTAATAGGGATAGAGAATGAAGACGGCCAAGAGGATATTCAATGGCTGGTCAATAAAATCATCAACCTGAGAATATTCGGAGACGAAGAGGGAAAAATGAACCGCAGCGTTTTGGATATAGGCGGCGACATCATGCTGGTGAGCCAGTTCACCCTGCACGCTTCTACCAAAAAAGGCAACCGTCCTTCCTTCATCAATGCGGCAAAGCCGGATCAGGCCATTCCCCTATATGAAACTTTCATCAAGCAAACGGAAGGAGCCCTGGGCAAGCCGGTGTTCACCGGAGAATTTGGTGCCGACATGCAGGTAAGCCTGACCAATGATGGCCCGGTGACCATTTGGATCGACAGTAAAAACCGAGAATAAACATGGAAAAACAAGAAGACATCAGCATCCGCCAAGCCCAGGAAATGGTGGATCACTGGATCAAAACCGTGGGCGTTCGCTATTTCAGTGAGCTCACTAATATGGCCATACTGACCGAAGAAGTGGGTGAACTGGCCCGCATCATGGCCCGCACCTATGGCGACCAGTCGTTTAAAAAATCGGACCTGGCCAAAAACCTGGGCGATGAAATGGCCGATGTGCTGTGGGTGCTCATCTGCCTGGCCAACCAGACCGGTATCGACCTTACCGATGCCCTTCGTAAAAACCTGGAAAAGAAAAATATCCGGGATGCCGACCGGCATAAAAACAACCCCAAATTAAAGGCCTAAATTTTACCGCTATTGGAATATCAAAACAGGTAACCACTAGCGGTATTTTTTTGGGGGGCTGCTGCCGCTTAGACGTCAGCATCAGGCTGGCGCGGCTCACCCCATCGGCCTTTTGGGCCGCTGTGGTTTAAACAAACCCGCTTCATCCTTGCCCCGGGCGGGCTCATCGCCCGCAAAGCTACCCGCCCCTCACCGGCAGAGGGATAGAAGCATTGTTGGAGCTCCTTTTCCCGACCTAAAAGCGTGGCGGCTCTGGAAAAGAGCAAAGCTGATAGCCCGGTGCGAAGTGCATACGAAGCTCTGCCCCAAAAGCACGCCCATCACTTCATTTTCATAAAGAATGTCAGCGCGCCACCTTTCTTTTCACTCCTTGAAGAAGGAAACAATTTCAGGTGAAAATTTGGCCTCAGGCCTGACTTTGGCACTAAATCATCTTCTAATTCTCCTTTAGAGAATAGCATTTGGAGGGAATCTTAATTTTCTATTCTCCACGGATTCTTTTAACTTTAGGAGCCTTCTCTGAAGGCTTGGCTTTTCTGAGAAGCAGAAAGCATAAATATTATCAATCAAATAAAATACACTGCTATCATGGCAAAAGGAGTATTTAACGTTCCGACCCCTAAAAACGAGCCTGTGTTGAATTACGCACCAGGATCTAAAGAGCGCGAGGCATTAAAAGCAGCTTTGGAGGCGGCACGTTCCACTACGGTGGATGTACCGATGTTTATCGGTGGTGAAGAAGTACGAACCGGCAACACCAAGCCGATGAATCCTCCTCACGATCATCAACATATTCTTGGACATTACCATGAGGGTGATGCAGCACACGTAGAGCAAGCGATTGATGCAGCCTTGGCAGCAAAAGCGGACTGGGAAGATTTGAGCTGGGAACACCGCGCGGCTATTTTCCTGAAAGCAGCAGATTTGATTGCCGGACCATACAGAGCTAAATTAAATGCAGCGACAATGCTGGGACAGTCGAAAAGTGCTTACCAGGCGGAGATTGATTCTGCTTGTGAGATCATCGACTTCCTGCGCTTCAACGTTGCCTATATGCAAGAGATCTACGAACAGCAGCCCAACTCTGCAGACGGTATCTGGAACCGTTTGGAGCAGCGTCCGTTGGAAGGCTTCGTATTTGCTTTAACGCCATTCAACTTCACCGCAATTGCGGGTAATTTGCCTACTTCCGCTGCAATGATGGGTAACACCGTAGTTTGGAAGGCTTCTAACACGCAGATTTACTCTGCCAATGTGTTGATGGAAGTATTCAAAGAGGCGGGTGTTCCTGACGGGGTAATTAACCTGGTACACGTTTCCGGTCCTGTTGCTGGTGAGGTGATCTTCAACCACCCTGAATTTGCCGGTATCCACTTCACCGGATCTACTGGTGTATTCCAGCACATCTGGAAAACTATTGGAGAGAACATCCACAAATATAAATCATACCCACGCATTGTTGGCGAGACAGGTGGTAAGGATTTCATTGTAGCGCATGAATCGGCTAATATCGATGCCTTGGTAATCGGTATGGTACGTGGTGCATTCGAATTCCAGGGACAGAAATGTTCTGCTGCATCTCGTGCTTATATCCCACACACGATTTGGGAGGAAGTAAAAGAGAAGTTGGTCGCGAAGATTGCGGAATTGAAGATGGGCCCTGTAGAGGATTTCACCAACTTCGTGAACGCCGTAATCGATGAAAAATCTTTCGACAATATCGCAGGCTATATCGACGGTGCGAAAGCCAACGATATGGTGGAAGTAATTGCTGGTGGTAACTATGACAAGTCTAAAGGTTATTTCGTGGAGCCTACCGTATTGTTGTCACACGATCCTCAGTCTACCACTATGGTTGAGGAAATCTTTGGCCCGGTATTGACCATTTACGTTTACGATGCGAATGACTTCGGTTTGGCATTGGAAATTGTAGACCAAACTTCCCCTTACGCCTTGACGGGTGCGATCTTCTCTCAGGATCGTTATGCGGCTTCTTTAGCTACAAAAGCTTTGCGTAATGCGGCAGGTAACTTCTATATCAATGACAAGCCTACCGGTGCAGTAGTAGGACAGCAACCATTTGGTGGTGGTCGTGCTTCCGGTACAAACGATAAGGCAGGATCAATGATCAACTTGTTGCGTTGGGTTTCTCCACGCACCATCAAGGAGACCTTCGTTCCTCCGGTAGATCACCGTTACCCATTCATGGACGCGGAATAATCCAAGACCGGAAATAAAAAATTAATCCCGCATGCGCTCCCAGGCTGGAGGGCAGCGGGATTTTTTTATGTTTGCATAATCGCCTTGCGACGGAAGGGGTTTTTTACTTAATTTGTTGCCCAATCACTTTTTGAACCAACATGGCTAAAGAAATTGAACGCAAATTTTTAGTGTCCTCGGATGCTTATAAGTCGCTGGCTTCCGGTACTTATTTCCACCAGGGATACTTGAATGCGGATAAAGACCGGACGGTAAGAGTACGGATTGCAGGAGATGATGCCTTCCTGACCATTAAAGGCATTACAGAAGGCGCTACCCGTTCGGAGTTTGAATATGACATCCCGATGGATGAGGCCGAGGAAATGCTCAATGAGCTCTGCATTCGTCCCACCATTGAAAAGCACCGCTATGTAATTCCATGGGCGGGATTCATTTGGGAAATTGATGAATTTCATGGCGAAAACCAGGGCCTGGTCATAGCGGAGATTGAATTGCCTTCGGAAGATACCGAATTTGAAAAACCGGACTGGATAGCGGAAGAAGTTACCGAAGATCCGAAATTTTACAATGCTTCATTGGTAAACTATCCCTTTAAGGATTGGCCGGAAGCAGAACAAAAAAAAGTTATTCAGGAGTAGAAAAATAATAAGAAGAAGAAGAGGAAGCTAAGCAGGCTTCCTTTTTTTTTGAGTCCTCCTATAAAATAATTCCGCTATTCATCTGACCTTTTCATGACTTTCTCCAATGTTGCGGGAAGGTTGGCCTTAAAATCAGTTAAAAAAAGAAAAATCCTTTTATGCAACTGATCAGCGTATTGACACTTTGCTTCCTTCCTTTACTTTCCATTGCCCAAATTAAAGTTGCTGCCAAAGATGCCACCGCTGCAGAAATCAATGCTGCAAATTTCAAGTGCAATGGAAATGCTGATCAAAAAGAAATTAATGACGCCCTCCGGCAGGGTAAAATCGTAGAGCTTTCCTCCGGAACTTTTAACTGTAATGGGGAAATCAAAGGAGGAAATAACATTCTTCGCGGAAAAGGGAAGAATGCCACCAAGATCATCACCACGGCTAAGAATGGAATTCATTTTGAAGGTCGTTTACTTGCCCGATTTAATGCCACAGGAGAGTTAAATGCCGGCTCAAATGCCATCAATGTCCGGGGTAATCCCAATATCGGTTCAGGAGATATTATTCTGATCGCCTCAGATGATCTGTATTGCGGGCTGAGAGGCTATTATATGAACGGTGAAGGCGCTGTGGTGAAATCAGCCATCGGGGGAACCATTAATCTACAACAACCATTGAAACTGGATTACAAGAAGAATGCTCGCATCGTGACCTACCAGTTCCATGATAATGTAGGGATGGAGAACTTTACACTCGAAACCAGAAATGGAGAAGTTGCGCTGATGATCAAATATGCAACCAATGCCTTTTACAAAAACATCGACCTGATTGATCCTACGGAGAAGTGTTGGCAGGGCTTCAGCGTTAATAATGTTTATGGCTTTGAATATAGTAACCTGTACGCCTCAGGCATACTACACGGACGTTCCACCACGACACCTCATGGCTATGGCTTTTACATCTCCGGCGCCGAAGATGGCATCATCAAAAATTGTAAGGGGTATAATAACAAGCATTCCTTTGAAATTTCCGGCTATCTGGAAGTACCGGTCAGCCGTAACATCCGCCTGGAGAATTGCGAAACTGACAATGACTGGCGGGCAGGCTTTAGTACCCACGGTGCCGCCAGCGATATAGACTGGATCAATTGCACGGCCAAAAATGCCAATGGTGGGTTCCTGATCAGGAGTGACAATAACCGTATCATTAACCCGGTAGTGGAATGCCGGGATTATAATTCCGCTTTTTTTATTGGAGAGTACACCCAGCAAAATGGCACCTGGGACAAATTTGATGGCATTGGGGGAGACAACCTCTATATTGAAAACCCCACCGTAGACGGCGCCGGGGTCACCAATTGTTACTTTGAATTCCGTGACCCAATCCGGAATATGGAAGTGGTCGGTGGCTCTTTTACTGGTGCAAGGAATGGACTACTCATTTTCTACGGTATGGAATGTAGCAATTTCACCCTCAAAAACTGTTATTTCAATATTAAAGGGTTAAAGCATCTATTCGAGATGCAACCGGGTAAAGGCGAAACCACTTACAACACCACCCTGCAGGTCTCTTTTGAAAATGTACAGCTCTGCGGAGGCGGTGCCCCTCAGGACCTGTTGACTTCCCCCGTAGCGACAGACCTGCAATTCAGCGGAGTAGATTGGAATTGTGATTAACTCCTATTTCACAGCCATTTGTTTGGTACCAAGCCGATACCTTAAAAGAACAGCGTATTGGTCAGTGGTTTTGCTGATTTATTTACAGCCTGAATTTGGGTAAAGCTACTCTCTCCGCATTCAGCTGTTTCGCTGGAAAAACTCAAAATAAGAAACTATTCCTTCCAATTTCCCGCCTTGCAGCTAATGGGTGTTTTAAAGCAGCAACAAATCAGCATAGGGAAGCTGTGGCCTTTTTGTCGCTAACAAACAAAATCCTGCCCTAAAAAAATTATTACCCTAAGAGACGCTCTACCTTCACCAACCGAAAGCAGCAAAATTTTACCTTGAATAATCCTTTTTTAATTCAAGACAAAATTATCTCAACGAATGAACACCAAAACATAAACCCCTGGTTTTAAACAAAAAAGGAAAGTACGCCCACCAAAGAAAGATAAGCTCCCTTCCCTGTATAATGAAATCTCCCCCATCATCATATTTTTCAACCCGAATTATATCTTTTATCCATACGAACCAAAGTCCGCTTTGCTTTTACAATAGGGGCACAACTTTCAAGAAGCTTGTCCGTTTTCATTGTGGTTTGTTGCTCCTAAATTCCTGATCAACACCATTTACCCTTTCACATCGGCCTATTTCATTTTTTCTATCCCCAATGAGGGAGGAATTCCTTTTTATTCTGTTTTAAAAAGAAAACCATCATGCAAATGAAATTCACCGGCTTATTGTTCTTATTATTACTCCCCTCCATTCTCTTTGCACAAATCAAAGTAGCGGCAAATGATGCTACCCAGGCAGAAAAAAATGAGGCGGATTTTCAGTGTAACGGAAATGCGGATCAAAATGAAATCAACCAGGCATTTAAGCAAGGTAAGACGGTGCAACTTTCCTCTGGTACTTTCCGCTGCAATGGCACCATCGCCGGAGGGAACAATATCCTTCAGGGGAAAGGAAAAGATGCTACCACTATTATTTCCACCACGGGCACAGCGATCACCCTGAAAGGTAGCCGAAAAACAGGCCGTGGAGACCAGGGGCGTTTTAATGTTAGTGGAAACATTGCGGCAGGTGCGACCACCTTTACCGTCAATGGAAATCCGGAATTAGCCGTAGGAGAAAAATTCCTGATCTTCTCGCAGGATTTATACTGTGGCCTGAGGGGTTATTACAAAAATGGCGAAGGAGCGGTGGTGAAGTCCATCAGTGGGGGGACGATTACCGTCGAATCTCCAATCAAATTAGACTATAAATCAACACCGAGAATTGCCACCTATAATTTCGTGGACAATGTAGGTATGCAAGACTTTACCTTACGGGTTTCCAACAATTCCATCGCCATGTCCATGGAATTTGCCACTAATGTGTTTTATAAAAACATCAACCTCATAGACCCCACGGAAGGCTGTTGGCAGGGCTTCCGAATTATGAATGTTTACGGCTTTGAATATACTGACCTTTATGCCGAGGGAATTTTGCATGGACGCTCTACCAGCAATCCGCACGGTTACGGCTTTTATATTTCCGGAGCTGAAGACGGTCTTATCAAAAACTGTAAGGGTTATAACAATAAGCACTCCTTCGAGATATCCGGTTATAATGAAGTACCTGTAAGTCGGAATATCAGAATTGAAAACTGCGAAACCGATACGGACTGGCGATCAGGATTTAGTACCCATGGCGCAGCCTCCGATATAGACTGGATCAACTGCACCGTAAAAAATGGCAATGGGGGTTTCCTAATCAGGAGTGATAATAATCGGATTATTAACCCTGTTGTATCGTGCACAGGAACCAATGCGCCCTTCTTTATCGGAGAATATACCCAACAGGGAGGAACATGGGATAAATTCGATGGCATTGGGGGAGATGACCTTTATATTGAAAACCCAATAGTAGATGGCGGAGGGTCTTGTAACCGTTATTTTGAGTTCAGAGATCCTATCCGAAATGTTGAGATCGTCGGGGGAACCTTTACCGGTCCCAATAATGGTTTATTAGTTTTTTATGGCATGGAATGCAGTAACTTCTCCATCAAAAATACCACCTTTAACGTTGGCGGCTTAAGTAAGCTTTTTGAAATGGCACCGGGTAGTGGAAGCCCGACCATCCATATTTCATTTGAAAATGTGAAGCTTTGTGATGGCGCCAACAATCTGAATCTATTGACTACCCCCACGGAAACAGATCTCACGGTGAAAGGGGTTTATTGGGATTGCAACTAACCATAGCCCTCTATGCTTAGGGAGTTATCCTCTTATCATTCCACCCAACACACCTCCATTAATATTACCGAATAGCGAGATTCGCTTATTAGCTTCATCAAAAAGTAAAGTTTACCCGGAATATGCATGCTTAAATCTTCGTTTAGCTGTAAGCTGGAAAAATAAAGGAATTGTTCCCAATATTCGGGTATTTTCCAACAGAGCGGATGAATGAAGAGAAAACAAGCTTATCCCAATTTGGGCCATTAAAAATTAGAGAAAAACAGCTGTAATTTTTGATAAGGAAGGGATGGTGATGGGTTAATGCATTTAGCCGTGAATCATTCGGCTTAAAAGGCTATACATTACCACTAAAAACAAAAGGGCATCGAAAAACGCAACGCCCAATAGTATTATTTTCTGATTAGCAGCAATTTCCTTTGCTGAGCGCTGCATGCTCTTGGAACGCGCTCAACCTCTATTTGTAGAAAGGTAATTTGTGGGTAAAGAAGAATTGAAGACGATGGTCTGATACCTTATTGCCAAAATGCAAATTCATATAGCCCGCCTGAAGGTGAATGGTTTTTGACAGCTGATAGCCCAACATTCCGTAAATTCGATTTTGATTGAACTCAAAAGAGGGTTGCGTATTTAAAAGAATCTCATTTCCAGCAGTCAGGAAAAATTCACCTTGCTCCACACGCTCTCCCTGCAAGGGAATGGAAGCTTGCAGGCGGTAGCGTGTTCTTTGCCCCCTGCTACTCCCCTCAAAAAAGCGAAATTCATATCGAAGTCGATGTTGCAAATTAACCCGGCCAATTTTATTCTTTATTATCGACTGTACCGTTAATCGATATTCTGAGGATTGCTCCGGTTCAAACTCATCTGTCGCCTGAGTCCAGCTTGAATGATATTCATTTCCTATACCTAACTGAAAATTAGAATTGAAATTGTAGGAAATATAAGGTCGGAAGAAAAAGTTTTGCGGTTCAGCGATCACTGAATAAGTACGAACCTGACTCTCTAAAAACAATTCCCATTTCGGACTTAAATCATAAAAACCATTATACACATACCAGGAACCCAAATCTGAACTTTGCGCTTTTGCGTTATTCCAACCTAATATAATTATGGCCCATAGGGCAAGCCATCTTTTCAAACCGAATGTTATTTTAATGCTAACTAAATGTTTCCTCAAAATTACAAACATAAAACCAAACTCAACTACCCCATTCCACTTATTTGTAGCTCAAATTGGCATAAAACAAAGCAGCATTGGATATAGAAGACTACAGAACAAACCCTTATAATATCAAGCTTTCGGTATATGATTTTGTCTTTAAGGTTAAAATTTTACAAAAATGATCTCCAACATTAATTTCCTTAATGATTCTTATGATTTATTTTGATTCTCAGATAGCCTTTCTAAACCCTGACCCACAAGCAGACATTCCTTCCATTCTCCTTTTTAATCAATCTGATAATTTTTAAATTATATAGTACCTAAAGATTCCTGTCAACTAAACCCTATAAATACCCAAATGAATTTTAACTTAACTGAAGAACAACTGGCCGTCAGGGACGCCGCCAGAGAGTTCGCCCGTACAGAACTTCTGCCGGGCGTTATTGAGCGAGACAATGAGCAACGATTCCCCAAAGACCAGATCCGAGAAATGGGCAAGCTAGGCTTTATGGGCATGATGGTAGATCCCCAATACGGAGGTGGTGGTATGGATACGATCTCCTATGTACTGGCCATGGAAGAAATCTCCAAAGTGGATGCTTCGGCCTCGGTATGCATGTCCGTAAACAATTCCCTGGTCTGCTGGGGACTGGAAAAATACGGCACTGAAGAGCAGAAGCAAAAGTACCTCGTTCCGCTCGCCAAAGGAGAAGTCATCGGCGCCTTCTGCTTGTCTGAACCAGAAGCCGGAAGTGATGCCACCAGCCAGCAAACCGAAGCTCTGGATATGGGCGACCATTATCTGCTCAACGGCACCAAAAACTGGATCACCAATGGGGGCAATGCCTCCATTTACCTCGTCATTGCCCAAACCAATCGGGAGAAAGGCCACCATGGCATCAACTGCCTGATCGTGGAAAAAGGCATGGAAGGTTTCGTGGTCGGTAAAAAAGAAGATAAACTCGGCATCCGTGGCTCCGACACCCATATGTTGAGCTTTACCGATGTCAAAGTCCCCAAAGAAAACCGCATCGGGGAAGATGGCTTTGGCTTTAACTTCGCCATGAATACCCTCAATGGTGGACGCATCGGCATCGCGGCACAGGCCCTGGGCATTGCTTCGGGTGCATTCGAATTAGCCCGTAATTACAGCCTGCAGCGTAAAGCCTTTGGCAAGGAAATCGCCCGCCACCAGGCCATCGCTTTCAAGCTGGCTGATATGGCCACAGAGATCGAAGCAGCGAGGTTATTGGTACTCAAATCTGCCTTTGAGAAAGATCAGGGAAGGGATTTCTCCAAATTCTCCGCCATGGGCAAGCTGATGGCTTCAGAAGTCGCCATGAAAACCTCCGTCGAAGCCGTACAAGTACACGGCGGCTATGGCTATGTGAAGGAATACCATGTCGAACGCCTGATGCGGGACGCCAAAATCACCCAGATCTATGAAGGCACCAGCGAGATCCAGAGGATTGTCATCTCCCGCAAAGTACTGGAAGAAATGGACGGCCTGTATAAAATGTAATATGCCCGTTTAGATGTTTTGGGGGGCTGCTGCCGCTTAGACGTCAGCACCGGGCTCGCGCGGCTCACCTCATCGGCCTTTTGGGCCGCTGTGGTTCAAACAAGCCCGCTTCATCCCTGCCCCTGCGGGCCTTCGGCCCTGTTGTACGCAAGAAAAAGGGCAGTCCATCTCATTTAAAACAAAAAGCGCCTTGCTCAACAGGGCGCTTTTCTTTGTTCCACTTTTATTGAAGCGGTAATGCTAAATCCAATTGATAATTTTTGGAGCTGATCAACCACTCTCCCACTTCCTTATAAAATAACCCGAATTATCCATGCTTAAACACCCATTCAGCTGCAAAGGGGAAAAATGAGGGAATAGCTCCCTATTTCGAATTTTTTGCCAAGGAAGCAGATGAATAAGGAGAATGCAAGCGTACCCAAATCTGGGCTATTAAAACTCAAAAAATTCTGTAATAAATTGTGCGTAAACAACTTGAGTTGGCCCAAAAAATACGGCGGTAAATAATTCGGCTATAAAACAAAAAGGACAGCTCTAAAAAGAGCTGCCCTTGTGCGGATGGAGGGACTCGAACCCACACACCTCGCGGCGCTAGATCCTAAGTCTAGTGCGTCTACCAATTTCGCCACATCCGCTTAAGATATATATTTGATGCCCGAAGGCCTGGTGAGGAGTACAAAAACTACTCCTAGTGCGGATAGAGGGAGTCGAACCCCCACGCCTCGCGGCGCTAGATCCTAAGTCTAGTGCGTCTACCAATTTCGCCATATCCGCTGCTTTTCGGTTTTGTGCGGGCGGAGGGACTCGAACCCACACACCTCGCGGCGCTAGATCCTAAATCTAGTGCGTCTACCAATTTCGCCACGCCCGCAGGTCGTATTCCGAAAAGCTATAAATAAATCCTTTTTAATGGATTGGTGCGGATAGAGGGAGTCGAACCCCCACGCCTCGCGGCGCTAGATCCTAAGTCTAGTGCGTCTACCAATTTCGCCATATCCGCAGATAAGATATTCTTTAGTCGTGCGGGTGGAGGGACTCGAACCCACACACCTCGCGGCGCTAGATCCTAAATCTAGTGCGTCTACCAATTTCGCCACACCCGCAGTTGAATATCTTTATCCATTAAAAAGCCCTTTGCCGATCTTCCGTTGAAGATTCCGTAGAAAGTCCCAAGCCTGTAGGCTTGTTGTTTCCTTAAGGGATTGCAAAAGTACGCAGCTAAATGATATTTGCAAATAGCTGCTCGCATTTTTTTTAAAGAAAATAATCGTCAAAAATTAATCCTTTGAGGAAGTGGAGATTAAAATAAAAAATAATTAGCAATTTCTTTTAACCTGAATGCTTATTAAACTGATGACAAACCGTAATTACGCCCCTGCCCTCCTTTCATTTCTACTAACGATCCCTTCCGTTAATACCCTAATCTCCTTCTGAAATTCAATCATTGGATAATTTAATCCACCAAGGCGGTCTAATTAGATGAAAAAATTCCAATAATGATACTCGAATGATTAAACCGAACTCACTTGCTTCAAAGCCAGTTTAGCTACGTGACGGAAAAAGTGAGGCAATTGAATAAGAGGAATCAAACTTACCCCAATTTGGGCTATTAAACTCAACAAAAAACACCACCATCTAATCGACAATAAATAACTTGGGTAGTTTACTGGATGCGACGGTGAATAATTCGGCTTAAATCCAGGTGTGCATAATTCCCGTAAAAAAAGGCTACCCTATAAGGTAGCCTTCTGGACTTTAAATTAAATACCACTTCCTGTAATCAGGGACAATTATACTCCATCTCATATTCATCCACCTCGACATATTCCTCTCCTCCATTTCCATCCCAATAGGTCGATTTGTTTAGGCTACTTACCGGTAAGCCATTTTCACCATACACATAAGTGATTAATGTCTCCTGAATAACCTGATTTCCTATTTTATAAATTAGCTTAGTTGGATTATTTCTACTCCAAAAATTTTCATGCCATACTTGAGCCAATGGCAATGAGGCTACAAAGGAAGGCTGCTGATCATATTCTAAAATAACCTCAACATTTTCTTCAAAAGTAAACCCATACTCATCTTCCAAAATAAGTTTTGAAATGGCCGAAACCATATTTCCATTTTCATAATGAAGATCATAAGTCATTTCGTCCACCAGTTGACCATCATAATCATAAATATATTCCACCCATTGAGTTGGATACATTTTCGCCACAGGGTAAATCAGCTCATCAGCCCAGGTAATCAATGAATTACTTGCTGCTTTGGCCTTTCGATTCATAAAATTATGCTTAATCTTACCGCCAAAAGGCTTCTTTAAGTTTGAACCCAAATATAAACTCTCCATCCTGGTCAATCTCCCTGAGGGATCATAACTATATAAGATCTCGTTACTTTGATCATAAAGGCGCCCTAATTGCCCGGAAGGAAGATAATCATATAGCATGCTAAGTTCTACAGGATTATCCTGATACTGCTCATACATCGCAACTACTCTTCCCTGCTTATAATCAAAAATCGTCTGAGACTGAATTAGATTTTCATTATAATTATATTCTAAGGTAATTTTTGTCAAATCACAAATTACAGGAATATCATTAGGATTATCATAGGACAAATCATCCTCCCCTTCTCCGCATGAAATTAAAAAAGGAAGAATTAAACAGATTACATACCATCTGGCTTTCATAAATAGACTTATAAGTATTAAAAAATAAATTTATACAAGTATATTAAAGCTTCCCCAACATACCTACACCTTTATCTATTTTCCTCTCTCCCACAAAATATAAACCAACGCACAAGCCCCGGAAGCCGCTGCCAACCAAAAGGTAAATGGAAAATTTCCCGCCTTATTCTGATACACCGACTGCGAAATCAATGCCCCCAAACCAATCCCCAATTCCAGGGCAATATACATGGTCGCAATGGCTCTTCCACGCTTTCCTTCCTCTGCCAAATCAATCGTCCAGGCATAAATAGACGGGATCATCGTCCCGAAGCCAAAGCCAAACAAAAGCGCGGCGGTTAACAGCGAAAACAGATCATGCGCAAAGCCCAAATAAGTCATCCCGGCAATCAGGAACACCAAACCAAAAATCGACAGCGGACGACGTCCGTATTTATCCGATAACCTCCCCATAAATATCCGACAACTCAGGGAAGCCAAAGTAAAGGTGGTGAAGAAAATCCCCTTATTCTCAAAGCCTAAATGCACCGTCAAGTCCGGTACAATCGTCAGCACGACGCCGAAGGAAAAAACCGTAAACAGCATCACTACGGCCGGCACTACCACGCCACGATCAAAGAAATCCTCCATCCCAACATTCAACAAGCTCCAACGGAAAGGCTCTTTATTCGGTAGTGTTTCCTGCATGCCCAACAAAATCAAAACCGACATAATGGAAACCATAGAGGAAGTATAGAAAAGCGCATCAATCCCAAATTCATTCGCGATCAAAGAACCCATATAAGGCCCGATCGCCATTCCCGTGGAACTAAAGAAACCATGAATCCCCATGGCCTCCCCCCTTCTCGTCGCTGGCACCACATCCGCCACATAAGCAGAAGTCGCCGTCGGTTTAAAGCCTGTAGACAATCCATGAAAAAGGCGAAGTGTCAGAAAGCCTCCCACTGTATGCATCAAAGGGTACAAAAAGCCCATCACAAAACAGACTACGGCACCAAACACCATCACCGGAATCCGCCCAATCCGGTCCGACAACTTCCCCGAAAATGGTCTTGACAAACCTGCCGTCAAAGTAAATAATGCGATAATCAAGCCTTTGTAATCCGCTCCACCCATAGCCGTGAGGTAAGCTGGAAGCTCCGGAATCAGCATATTAAAACTACTGAAAAACAGCAGCGAACTCAGGCATAAAAGCCAAAACTGAGTATTATAAATTTTTGGTTGGTCCAATGCCGGAGCGGTCATATTTTTCGAAAGGGTATTCATCGTGATAAAAAAAAGGAAGCCGAAATTAATCAAGCTTCCTTTTATATTTTAATCAATCTCTAAAAGATTTTACCCGAATTATGCATGCTAATCCTCGTTTAGCGACAGGGCGGGAAAATGAAGGAATTTTTCCTATTTCGAGTTTTTTCCAACAAAGCAGATAAATGAGGAGAAAGCAAGCTTGCTCAAATTTGGGCTATTCACAAATGGGCAAACATAGCTTTATCAGACTAATAAATAAATCATTCAAGACGATAAACTAAGTCTAGCAGAGTAAAATTCGGATTAATCCTCTTTTTCACCTCCACCCTGAGCGGCTAGCAAATAGGCTTTGATATAATCATCCAAATCGCCATCCAATACATTCTGAACATCCGTACGCTCCACTCCGGTACGCGCATCCTTGATCAGTTTGTAAGGGTGCAAGACATAGTTACGAATCTGCGAACCGAAATCAATGCCCATTTTGGAATCTTCAATCTCCGCACGTGCCGCATTACGCTTGTCCACCTCAATTTGGTATAGCTTCGACTTCAGCATCTGCATCGCAATTTCCTTATTACCCAACTGCGAACGCTCCTGCTGACATTCAATCACAATACCCGAAGGCGCGTGATGCAATCGAACGGCCGTCTCTACCTTGTTCACGTTCTGCCCACCGGCACCCGATGACCGGAAAGTATCAAATTTTATATCTGCCGGATTCACATTAATCTCAATCGTGTCATCCACCATCGGATAAACATAGACCGACGAGAAAGAAGTGTGGCGTCGTCCACCGGAATCAAATGGAGAAATACGCACCAAACGGTGTACCCCATTTTCCGATTTCAACAAGCCGTAAGCAAATTCCCCCTCAAAAGACAAAGTCGCACGCTTCAATCCAGCCACGTCTCCCGCCTGATAGTCAATCTGCTTCACCTTCATGCCGTTCTTCTCTCCCCACATGATATACATCCGCATCAGGATCTCAGACCAATCCTGCGACTCCGTACCCCCTGCTCCCGGGTTAATCTCCAGCATGGCGCCCAACTGATCCTCCTCAGCGGACAACATCTTTTTAAATTCCAGCTCCTCTACATCCTTGACCACTTTGGCATAATCGACGTCCACTTCCTCCATTTGCACTTCACCTTCCTGGTAAAATTCATAGAGCGTTTCCAAATCGTCCAAACCTGTCTGGCAAATAGCAAAGGCATCCGTCCACACCTTCTTATTGCGAATACCCTTCATAATCTTTTCAGCCTCCTTCGGATCATTCCAAAATTCAGGTTGTGCTGTAATAGTTTCTTCTTCTGCGATCTCAGTTACCTTACGATCGTAGTCAAAGATACCCCCTCAAGGCCGAGATGCGCGCCTTTAAATCCTTCAGTTGATCTACTGTCATGGATAAATAAATTGTTGAAAATAATTTTATTAAAGAAAACGAAAAACATCCGCTCCCAATCGAACTACAAACCTAAGCTTTTTATCCAACTATACGAAAAAATAATTCCGATGACTTTTAGGGGCTTCCCTCCTGACGTCGGTCGGGCTCGCGGCAGTCGCTCTTTTTGCGAGCCGCTACGCATTAAGGCTGCAAAAAGGAGCTCCACAATGCCTTCATCCCTAAGCCGGTTGGAGTGGAATTCCACCACAAACCTACTCCAGCCCCTGCAAACAAAAACACCCTCCTCCCACTTTTCTTCCCTCATCCATCCTAACTCCCATGCCCAACCTCAAATACCTAAACAAATACCGCATCCCCTCTGCCCGATGGCCTGCCTGGGACTACCGTTGGCCAGCGCTGTATTTTATCACCATCTGCACCCAACACATGCGCCACTACTTCGGATACATCCAATCCAAAAAAATGCACCTCTCCCCCATTGGCGCCATCGCACATGTGCTCTGGCATGAAATCCCGCATCACAACCCTAACACCCGCCTCCACGAATTCATCGTGATGCCCAATCACATCCACGGCATCATCGAAATCCTGGAGGAGGACTCCAATTCCGTACAGACAGAGCATGCCCTGTCTCTACCCAATACACCACAACCTGCACAATCCCGCTATCAAAATATCGGCCACGGCTCCATCTCCACCATCATCGGCGGATACAAATCCGCCGTCACCAAACACTGCAACCGCCTCGACTATGCATTCCAATGGCAGCGCCTCTACTACGACATCGTAATCCGTGACCGCCGCGCCTATGAAAACATCTCCAACTACATCATCCGGAACCCGGAAAAATGGAATAATGACAAATTTTACCGCAAATGAATGCAATCATCATTCAAATATCACATACCAAAAATCCCTTCCCGTACAGCCAGGGTATGCCCTGGCTCAATCCTCAATTCAACGGCACAAAAAAAAGCCGCTCCAAATAAATGAAGCGGCTTTTAAAAATATTATAATTCAGCATCAAAGCTTAATTACCCAACCATGGGAATCTGCTTTTCTGCCATAACGAATTTCTTCAAAATAAGTCGCGATCTTCTGTGACAACGCACGATTATCCATATCCAACTCGAAATCCTCTCCGCGATATCCGATTTTAGAAACTGAACTCACTGTCACAGCCGTACCAACACCAAACACCTCCTGAAGCTTGCCTTCCCGATGCGCATTGATCACCGTTTCCACGGCCAAACGACCAACGTGAACCTTCACCCCCCATTCTTCCGCCACTTGCAATACCGATGCACGCGTGATTCCTGGAAGAATCGTTCCGGACAATGCTGGAGAATAAAGCTCATTATCGATGACGAACATCAGGTTCATCGTCCCTGCTTCTTCAATATACTTATGCTCAATGCCATCCGTCCAGATCAACTGGTCATAGCCTTGCTGCTGACCCAATTTCGCCGGATACAATGAAGAAGCATAATTACCTGCTGCTTTTGCTTCACCGGTTCCACCAGCCGCCGCACGGGTAAATTCTTCCTCCACTTTCACTGAAACTGGTTCAGAATAATAAGCTCCCACAGGGCAGGCAAAGATCATGAAGCGATAATTCTGTGAAGGCTTCAAACCTACATACTCATCCATCGCAAACATGTATGGACGGATATACAAAGCTGTTCCGGGCAAATTCGGCACCCAACCACGATCAATTTCCAACAATCTGGTCAGGCCGGACATAAAAATATCCACCGGTAATTCCGGCATACACATTCTCACCGCCGAACGGTTCAAACGCTTCGCATTGTCTTCCGGACGGAACATCAACACATTACCTTCCTCATCTTTAAAAGCTTTCATTCCTTCAAAAATGGATTGTCCGTAATGCAAAGCCATATTAGCAGGGCTCAGCGACATATTCCCGTATTCCACAATACGCAAGTCAGTCCACTCCCCATTGACGTAATCAGCGACGAACATATGATCGGTATAGACTCGACCAAATGGAATGTTATTAAAATCAACTTGTGGGAGGCGACTCTCCGCCACCAAATTTTCCGAGATTGTGAGCGTTTCTGCCATATTTAAAAAGGGTATTAAATTCCAGACGGATTCTCAAATTGATAAGAAACCGGCCTTGAAGATAACAAAATGATTGTGATAAAGGCGAATTCTGTTGGTTTCAAAACGAAAAACAGGGATTTCGTCTATAATCTCTTCAAAAGTAGAGAAATTCTGAGAGATTAAAGTTTCCTCTCGCTTATTTTTTTGGAACCCATGGAATCTCTTCCAACTTTTGTTCATAAATAACCATTCGGGCCAGGACAAATAAATAATCCGAAAGGCGATTCAAATATTTAATCACTAATTCAGGCACTTCGCTTTCTTCCGTCACCCGAATAGCGTTTCTTTCTGCCCGTCGACAGACACATCTGGCGATATGACAATATGAACTGGTCTGATGTC
Source organism: Persicobacter diffluens (assembly GCF_036244895.1). NCBI lineage: Bacteria > Pseudomonadati > Bacteroidota > Cytophagia > Cytophagales > Persicobacteraceae > Persicobacter > Persicobacter diffluens. The sequence continues at coordinate 701,566 of NZ_BQKE01000001.1, read as the reverse complement.
CGCCCGGCAACACGAACGAACGCATGGGAGGAACAGTTTCCTGCATTTTATCAATCGCCTGCTCCAATTGCTCAATATCCGACTCATGTAATGCCGGCAATACGATTCTGGAATCTCCTTCTGAGGCCAAATGAGAGCCAATGGTAAACAGGCGATCCTGAATATCTAAAAATAAAGAACGACGTTCCTCATCAGTAGTTAAATCACGGATTAATCCGATATAGGAATTTAACTCATCCGTAGTACCGTAAGCCTCCAGACGAATATGCGACTTGGGAACACGCTTTCCATTCACCAGGGCGGTCGTTCCTTTGTCTCCAGTTTTGGTATATACTTTCATAGCGTTTCTTAAAACGGTAAATTACACAATAAAAAATAGTTTAGATATCATATTAAAAGAAAAGGCCACCCAAAGGCAGCCTGAAATTACTTTTGATCTTCTTCTGAAAGCGGTTTAAAATTTAAAGAAACCGAATTCATACAATACCGAAGGCCTGTTGGAGGCGGCCCATCTTTGAAGACGTGTCCCAAATGCCCGCCACAATTAGAACAGGTAATCTCGGTCCGAATCATGCCGTGGCTCTCATCTCTGGTCTCGGTCAGCGCATCCTCCTTAATAGGTTTAAAGAAACTTGGCCATCCACAATGAGAGGCAAATTTTGCATCCGACAGGAATAAGTCCTGTCCACAACCTTTACAAGAGTATAAACCTACCTCATAAAAGTCATCATACGCTCCTGTAAAGGGACGTTCTGTTCCCTTCTCACGCAAAACATGGTATTCCAGGTCCGAGAGTTTGTCTTTCCAATAAGCATCATCCTGCTCTTTCATCGCGGTGTTGTTTTGGGCGAAAAGGGCATTACTGTAAATCAGTATCCCCAAAAATAACATTACTTTCCTCATTGATCATCAATTTAGTTTAGGATTGGTAATGCTTTAATCGACTGTTATATCTTTAAAGGTAAATGGTGGTGTAAAAACTCTGTTACTTTCATTCAGAGCCCTATCCTGTATCCAGATTTCAAATTTAACGGAATCAAACCTTAAATCGGTATTATTCAATCCTCTCGTATTTAACCCATATTTCAACTCTCCTTGTAAGGGTCGATTCTTATCTGTAGTATTGAGGTAAGGAAAACGACTATCCAATGACAATCCAAATTCTTCTAAAAGGTCAAATTCCTCATAGGGTTGATCTGTCCCGGCGGGTTTACTATAAATTCTTAAAAAGAAATTTTTATGATTAGGGTTTAACTCAATCCGGAAAGTGTCCGCTCGAAAATTATCCCCGCTTCCTGAGGACAATATTTGCCAGTAAATATTATTGGTTTGACTGTTAAAAGGTGGATCTTCCGGACGACGATTCGCATAGGTAATCGGGTTTCCGCTCGCATCAAACAGGTAATTAATCGGATTGAAGGGCGGCAAGGTATCCCAAACGGCCAAGCCCAAATCCCCATCCCCGTCTTCAAAATAAAGATAGATATTAAGAGAATCAGTGGTTTCTCCGCCAGACTTAATCTCCACTTTTTTAAATTCAATAAAAGGAATTGAAGGCAATTCCGGAGGAGCATGACAGGCCCCGATGATCATGGCTATTAACAGGGGCAGGAGATATTTTTTCATACAATAGGTTTTTGGGCCAAAACAATCTTTAATCTTCTACGAAAATTTTGGAGCAATCGACAAAAAATCATTCCTTTTCTAACATGGAATGTTACCGGTAATCATGAATAAGGAATCACCTTTTTTACGATGCACCTTACATGAGCCAGTAAATTGCTTAAAAAAACCAAAAACCACAAAAAAAGCGGCCATTGGCCGCTCTTCCTCTCAATCAAAAAGGATTTACATCCTTATATCTTCTTTACCCCATGGGCAATGCTTTCTTTCATCCCCTGTGTAGATATTTCAACGAACTCTACCTGACCTTTCATTTCTCCAATGGTCTTGGATCCATTATAAGTCATACCGGATGCCAATCCACCCAAATATTTCTTAATGATCGGCTCTACAGGACCTTTATAATCTACCAATGTTTTTTCTCCCTCAACAGACACTACCTCCATTGATTTCACATTGTCCTTTTTCAATTTTTGGATTGCCGCATCGAAAGAGGCCATACCACGATAAGTCTTGTATTTCTTACCATCCATGGAAACCACTTCCCCCGGGGTCTCATCCGTTCCGGAAACAATAGAACCCACCATCACCGTATCCGATCCGGCACCAATCGCCTTCACCACATCTCCAGGCACCTTAATGCCGCCATCACCACAAATCGGTACTTTGCCAGCCACAGCCTGAAACACATTATCAATTGCGGAAAGCTGCGGAACTCCACAACCGGTCATCACGCGGGTGGTACACATGGAACCTGGGCCAATCCCTACTTTCAGGCCATCCGCTCCCCATTCCATAAAATCCAAAGCAGCAGCGGCAGTGGCAATATTCCCTACCATGACATCAATGTTTGGATATTCTTTCTTGATAAACAATAAAGTATCTTTAGCCATCTCCGAATGCCCGTGAGCAATATCTAAAACGATAATATCTACCCCCGCAGCAGCCAAAGAGGCCAAACGCTCCTCATAATCTTTAATCCCCAAAGCAGCAGCACATAGCAAGCCTTCGGCCTTAATCTTCATGACTTCTGAAGACTGCTCTTCAATGGTTAAAAAGCGGTGCAATACACCCAAACCACCCAATTTTCCAACAGCAATACACATATCTGCCTCACATACGGTATCCATATTGGCAATCAGGATCGGAATATCGATAGAATGATTCTTGGTTACGCGTGTACGGAAGGATACATCTCGACGAGACTTAATGGTATTATACTTTGGTACAATCAGTACATCATCGAAACTATACGCTTTTTTGATATTCATATTTTTATTATTTGGCCCAATCCTTCCAAAACCTTAGACACACGAATATGCGCTGATATACCATTATGTACCAGCGTTTTAAAGGCCTCGAAAGTCATTGGGAATTACGAAAACACTTTTTCCGTGTTTAAATATCCGAAAATTGAATTGAGAAACAATAGGGATTAGAAAATAAATAAGCCCTTAGCATAAATCTATTAAAAAAGCCCTACTAAAACTTATTTTCAATCAAATTTCACTTGAGTACACCCCAAAAATAGGAATGGAAATAAAAGTTTGACTCAAAAAATAATACCATTAAGCTGCATCATTTATTTTTAAAGTTCAGCCGGCTTCGGATTCATTTCAAAAAAAACAAAACCGCTTGTCATAATCCACCGATGAAACTTACATGAAGATTTGACGCATGATACAACCCCAAAATAAATCAAAACTTTAAACCTCAATAAATTATTCACTAATCCACCATTCAATTGCACTTTAAATAATTACAAGACAAATACTGATTACTAAACAAAAATAAAAATGAGTAAGGAATAAAAAACGAAATCACAATTCCTGGACAAAACTTACAACTCTAATTAGGGTCTGCTTAAAAAGGTCTCTTTATTTTTCTTGAAATTTGGTTTACCAATTCCAGCTTCGATGATTGATGTAACTAATGCCCATAAATCATATTTATAAATATTAAAAAACAGGTCAAAAAAGATTCCTTTCATGAATCTTTCAAGGTTAGCAATAAAGAAGATGGCACCAATCCATGAATTTGTGGTGTCTGATCTTCGTGCCTTAATATTATTCAATCCATACCCCCTTTTAGTTTGTCCAAATTTTCCTTCTACATGACTCCTCAATTTTTGATGGATAACCTTATTCTCTTCCCGCTCTTTAATTTTTTCAGGATCTTTAGGAGGAGCTCCAAGAGGTGAGCCGACGAAAGTTATATCATTTTGATCATAAACTTCTCTAGCATTTCGATTTCCATAAATTTTGTCTCCAACAATTCCATTTAGCTTAGTGTGAGGGTGCCGTAGTTTATGTGCTTCAATATGCTTTTTGATAATCTCCTCTTCCCCTTCATAGTATGCTTCAAAATCATGATGGTCAATATAAGAATAGCCTTGGTCAATAGATATTGATATTTTAGCTCCAAATTCAACATTCGCTCCAGACTTCCCTCTTATGATGGGGCGAATATGTGGTTGATATAAGTTTACAATACGGAAACCAACCGTATTTTTCTTCTCTTCAATCATTTCCATTTGTTGGCGATACACTTCTTGAATAACATACAATAGCTTCAAAAAACGCTTATTCAAAGGAATACCTACCTTAATTTGGTCTAATAGACGATGAATATGCCCTATATTTCGATGAAGATACTGTAGTTGTTTTCGATTTGCAGCCCTCCAAAAATCGGCGCCTTTCTTCTTTTTTCTTGTCAACGCTAGAAATTCTTTTTGGGCTTTTTGTCGATAGCTTCTAGGTTTCCCTGGATTCTGATTCAATGCGAGCCTTATTGATCAAAGCCAGGTCGGTCGGATAAGGAATTTCTTGCACCGCTACAGTAGCATCAACTGATATCGAGTTTTCAATTTCAGGCTTCTTATATTTTGTATCACTTTCTACATTTTTTTCATCACGAAGTTCGCTTTGCTCATCAATACTAACGTCATGACTCTGGAGTAAGTGACTTAAATCATTAAAGTCTTTTATGGTCAAACGCTTTCTAATTGTCGGAAATAATGAAGAATCGAATACCTGATCATGTTGAAATTTATGCAATCCAACAAAGTATTGTAGATATGGACTTTCTTTGATTTGTTCAATTGTTTCTCTATCAGACAACTTATATTTGTGTTTGATAATCAAGGCTCCAATCACTAAACGCGCTGGTTTAGGTCTAGCTCCTTTGTCGAAGGACATGTTCCGTTCATAGATCCTTTTTAATTGACTCCAAGGAATTTCTTTGGCCATAATAATCCATCTATTATTGGGATTAAGGCCACCCAAATACGGGTCCATAAAATCAGAAATCTCAAGTTGATCAGGGGAATGCTTAATCATAGTGCAAGCTAAAAAAGTAGGAAAGGAGCCCTGGGGCTATTTAAAGGACAATTTACAAAATTTCCCCTTGCACTAAAAGAGATTTAATGTGATTTAATAAGTTGATCTTCAGTCGTTTTTAGATAATTCGAACTATTTCAGCAGACCCTAATTATTCACCTTTAAAAACAATGGGTACTCAAGCAGGTTAGGAGAGGAGAAAACTATAAAACCTCCAAAGAATAATGTTTCGCATTTTTACACTTAAAAGTCACCCGAACCTGCTTTTCCTCCTGCTTTTATTCATTTTGCCATTTTCGGTTTTTGCAGAAAAGCATATCATTAGCCCTGCCAATAATTATGTCAAAGGCCCTGATTTAGGGGTTCAGCCCGGAGACACCTTGGCCATACAGGCTGGACAATACCCCTTCCTTGGTTTTGTGGAGATTGTCGGCAGCCCGGAACAGCCTGTGGTCATCATTAATGAAGGCGGTCAGGTGAAAATTGGTGAATTGCAGCATTATTATGGCATCAACTTCAGAGACAGTAAGCATTTCATATTTACCGGTACTGGAGATGCTAATTTTGAATATGGCTTCTGGATAAACAATCAGGAAAATACAGGATTTGGGATTTCTGGCGTATCGACGGATTATCAGCTTGATCATATTGAAATTTCCAATACCAGATTCGCCGGGGTTCAGATCAAATGTGACCCCATTTGTGATAAACCGGAAACCTGGGGGGAAAATTTCACCATCCAAAATATTAGCCTGCATCACCTATTTATTCATGATACCGGGGGAGAGGCCTTATACATAGGCCATACTGGGACCTCCGTTAACCAAGGAGCATGCACAGGCCTCAGTCCGGCGAAAATGCAAAATGTGACCATCACCCATAATCAAATCGAGCGCACTGGCTGGGATGGCATACAGGTAGTAAATGCCATTAGCGATGTCAACATTTCTCACAATAGCCTGAAAGACTTTTCACAGGAACAAATCCGAAATCATTCCTCAGGCATCTTTCTTGGAGAAAACACCATCAACTCTGTCATTTCGAACAATTATGTAGAAAATGGCTACGGGGTTTCCATTATCCTTTTTTCTGCCAACGACACCCAAGTTTACAATAATGTGGTGATCAATGCGTTTCAGGATGCCATTTACATAGCCAACCGATCCTCCGATGCCAATCGGGCCATTCGCATTTTCAACAACACCTTATACAAACCCGGACATCATGGCATCATCACTTATAATTATGAAATTGGATTGACCTCCATTCGGAACAACCTCATCGTAGGCCCAGGAAAATTACAAGAATACCAATTTGCAAAAAGAATTAAGTCCTACATCATGGTGCCGGATCACATTTCTCCTACAATGGACACCCTGGCCAATGAACGGTACGAATATGCCCTGACTGCTTCTTTTTTGGACTCCGCCGCTTTTGACTTACGCCTGAATGATGATTCCCCGGCCATCGACAAGGGGACTGATCTACCGTTCCCGGTGAGTACTGATTTCGAAGGTAATAGTCGTATTTATGGTGCAATGGCCGATGCCGGCGCCTATGAAAATCAAGGTGGAAGTTCCCGTATCAGCCAGCCACAAGGCCTTTGGCGGGAAGTATGGACCGATATGTCAAATGGCAAAATCAGCGAGATCCCCCTGAAGGAGGCCCCCACTTTTCAGGAAGCAATCAGTGAGTTCACCATACCACAGGATCAGGGAAATTACTATGGGGATCGGATATCGGGATGGCTAACAGCTCCCCAAAGTGGGCAATATACTTTCCATGCCAGCGCAGACAATAAGGTGGAGCTTTGGCTAAGTACCAATGAGCAGATGAATAATGCTGTTCGAATTATCAATCTCACCAAAAAAACGACTTACAATGTTTTTAATGAACAAACCGCACAAAGCTCTGAGCCAGTCTCCCTTGAAGCCGGAAAAAAATACTATATCGAAGCCCTTAGAAAAGAGACCGGCTCTAATGATCATCTTACCATTGGCTGGACCCTGCCGGACGGCGAGCAACAATTTCCCATTGGCATGGAATTCCTAAACCCTTTTATTCCTGAAGATCATTATCAGGGAAAAGGATGGCATTTGGAATTATTTCCTACCAGCGATTTCAGCGGAACCCCTAAGGTGGATACCTCCGGTGCCATATTTAACCATTGGAGAAAAAGCGCCCCTGCGGAAGGCTTTGACCCAAAAGCTTTCTCCGCCCGCTGGTCAGGAGCGGTGGAAGTTAGCACGGAGGGCGACTACCTGTTTACCATGGACGCCAATGACGGAAGTCGTATATTTATTGATGGTAATTTAATCATGGATGCCTGGTTCAACCAAAAAAGAACAGAGCGGACGGCGCAGATCAACCTGAGTGCCGGCACGCATCTGATTCAGGTGGAATATTATAATTCCGGAAGCTGGGCGAATGCCACCCTGTCCTGGCAGGGCCCGGATTTTGCGAAAGAAGTCATTCCGCAATATCTGGTAAGCCCCTCAGAACCGAACAACAACCTCCGCCAAATGCCCATTTCCGAAAAGCCCGCTCCCCCTACATTTCATTTCCCCAACCCCTCCTCCCAACACCTCCAATGGGACAGTACTGCTCCCGACTTCCTACTCAACATCACCGACCTGAACGGCAACACCGTTTACAAAACCAATGCCCCTAGTGGGCAAGCCTACATCCCTTCCGGACTCTACATTTTCCGATATCGGGAGCATGGCAGCCTACAATCTCAAAAGGTGATTGTTCAATAAATCCCATAAAAAAAGGAGGTCATCCGTAGTGGACAACCTCCTTTAGTTTTGTAAAAGCATGATTCAACAGGCTCTTATGCAGAAAGGATTAGTGAATACCTTTCATCATTTTGATCATGAATGGTGACAATACCAAAAGGATTACCCCGGCAATCGCGGCTTCAGCACCAATGAAATAGAACAATGGAATGTCAAAGTTTTCCACAATACTTTTCATAGAAGCCGCCAGGAAGTTACCCAAGGCAATAGAACCCATCCAAAGCCCCATCATAACAGAGACGATTTTTGGTGGAGAAAGCTTGGTAATCATCGACAGACCAATTGGTGAAAGGCAAAGCTCACCCCAGGTGTGTAGCAAATAAACCATTACCAGCCAAAGTGGAGAAACTTTGTTTAAACCACCGCCTGTAGCCTCATCAGCTAAGGCCATTACAAAGAAACCAGCTGACAATAAGAATAAACCTATTGCAAACTTCACCGGAGTACGTGGATTTGCTTTGGCACGGCTTAATTTATCCCAAATTACGGTAAATACAGGGGCAAAAATGAAGATAGCAATGGCGTTGATCGCTTGGAAAGCCGAAGCAGGAATTTCCATTCCGAAAAGGCTACGCTCTGTCATATCACGGGCAAACAAGTTGAAAGTACCCCCTGCTTGCTCAAAGCCAGACCAGAAAACAATGTTGAAAATCGTCAAAAGGAAGATAACTCCTACACGGCTCCACTCTGTTTTACCTTCCGTATTTTTGAATACTGTGAATAACAAGTAAAGAATACCACCACCACCTACGGTGTAAACTAAAATATCCTGACCGATTTCAGGCAAAGCAGCCCAACCTAGCATTACACCAATAGCCAAAAGCACGGTTCCAGCTACATAAAGAATGATGTCTTTCCAATCTGAAGCGGCGATACGCAAAGCCTCTTTTGGCGCTTTTGGAGGCAAACCAACGTTACCCAAAGTTTCGGCACGGAAGTAGAACCAAAGCGTACCGATCAACATGCCCACACCAGCAGACAAGAAACCATAGTACCAAGCAATACCTTCCGCTAAAGCACCAGCAACCAATGGTGCGAAGAACGCACCTGCATTAATCCCCATGTAGAAAAGGGTGAAGGCACCGTCACGACGATCATCATTGGCATCATACAAGCTCCCCACCATGGTCGAGATATTCGGCTTGAAGAAACCGTTACCCAAAATCAATACCGCCAATCCAAGGTTGAACATGAATTGGTGATGTGCAGTAGGATCATTGCCATGCATGGCTGAATAAGCCAAAATAAATTGACCAATCGCCATAGCAATTCCACCTATGTAAATTGTTTTGCGCTGGCCTAGTACTTTATCGGCCAAAATTCCGCCAATAATTGGAGTTACATAAACCAAGGCGGTAAAGATACCGTACAAAGCCAGAGCCTGATCATCTGTATAGCCAAAACCACCATCAACCAGCTGCGCTGTTAAAAATAAGGTTAGAATTGCGCGCATCCCGTAGTACGAGAAGCGTTCCCAGAATTCTGTCGCAAACAGCGTAGACAATCCCATTGGATGCCCGAAGAAGCTCCTATCGACTGTTTTTTCCATTTTTAAAATTATAAGATTCCTAAAATTCGTTTGGTTCTCTGCTTTCTGCAGCTCATTGCCCCCTAAGCCCAAAAAGATAAAAAGATGGTTGAAAAATGAATTGCCAAAATTTCCACCTTTAAATGCCTCAAAGCATTTCGCAAAAAAACAGTATTACATCTAGCTTGCGAATTTATCAAAAAAAAAGCATTGATATTGAATTTGAGGGGTATCAATTCGAGAAAAGGTCAAATTTGAAGGTCAGGCTTGAATAATTTCCCTAAAATAAAAAAATGATCTTCTTAAGATGCCAAAAGCGTTTGAAAGCAAACCGAGATTCCCTGGCTCACCAAACGTTCAAAAAAAATCCCTGACCAAAGCCAGGGATCAATATTTACTCTATAAAGTTTGTCGGAGGGTTGTTATCCACCGCAAGCGATAGCTTATTGCCGGAAGCCAGGTGAATATCAAGTTCTGCGGCTAATCGGATTATTTCATGTACCAAATCATGCCTTAGCGCCAGCTCCTCATTATAATCTGCCACATTCAGGTAAATATACACCAGTACATCGTAACTATAGGCCGTCACGTCATATAGATATACCCTTGGATTCTCCCGTATATGTTCATGCTCCTCAAAATATTTTCTTAAGCCCTTCACATAACCATTAATTTTAGGTAAGGGAGAATTCTGTGAAATTCGCAATACCGTCCTAAACTTACGATACTCCCTCCTCCCCAGATTGTTGACCGTAAAATCGGCCATCTTACTATTAGGAATGGAAACCACAGAATTATCCGAAGTTCGAATGCGAGTAGATCGCAATCCTATTTCCTCTACCGATCCTGAAAAATTATCCACACTGATCCACTGCCCAACGGTGAAAGGCTGGTCTAACAGAATCATGACAGAACCAAAGAAGTTTTTGATCGTTTCCTGTGCCGCCAGTGCCAGGGCAATACCCCCTATTGAAAGCCCCGTTAGCAATTTCCCCATATTCACCCCGGCTTCTGACAACAGAATCAGAATTACGAATATCACAGTGACAATCTTCATCACCATGGCCAGGAAGGGATAAAGGCCTCGCTTCTTAGCCGTTTTCTTTTTATGACTTCTGTCCGTCCACCAGTCCAGCACCCTGAAAGCTCCGGAGGATAATAAAATCAGAAAGAAAACTTTGGTAAAGAAACGTAGATAGGAGTAGAAATTAATCGGGAGTTCCGCCGCTGGCATAAAATTAAAAACCACCAAAAATATTCCTGAAGCCAACAATGGTGGGAAAATCATCATGGGATATTTCCTATCATCTTCATCCTCATAAATTGCCCGAACCAAGAAATTGAATACGGTTACTGGCACAATAAAAAAGATAATTCCCAATATGATGGTCAATAAAATCATGGCCACCTGCCAGCGTTCCAGTCCCCACATAGGATCCCGGGCGGTTTCTCCCACCCAGCGTTGCACTTTTTGAGCTACATTATCTATCCGCTCTTTTCCAAATAAATAAACTCCGCTATGAATATCATCCAACATGGCCACACTTACTTCGGAAAGGAGCCATTGACTACCTTCCTTCTCTAAATATAATTCCGGCAGCCTGCGGTGAATCACAAAGCGTTGCTCATTAGTCAGGGTGTCTGTATAATTTGGATCATCTGATAAATCCCTAAAATTGATGGCTATTCCCATTCCATCAAAAATCTCTTTCAGCTTAATTGCCGCCTCAATTTTCTCTGCGGTTTCTGCATCTCCTTCCATCGCTCGGGCTGAAAGATCAGGTCGATAATGATCGGATGCTAAAAAATAGAAAATAGTTTGAAGCGTCTGCCGCGGAGTTTTTAACCTAAACTCTTTTGGCGTCCCCTTATTTTCCACCACCGGCTTTTTTACCGGTCTGGGTTTTACATTTAAAGAATCCTCGGGTACAAATTCCTCCACCGGCTCATCTGGTAGCGTATCCGGTAGCACCACCAATTCATCCTGTATGTTTAATGATGGAAAAAGCCGGTCATAAAGAATAGGAATAGCATTGGCCGTTGGCTCGGAATAAAGCCATTTAGCCCCAATCTTTTCCAAATAGATTTCCGGGAAATCATCAAAGGGCTGAAATTTCTTTTCGCCACCAAGCAAACCATCCTTATAATTGCGCTTATCCGGCACCTCATCCCAGTCTACTCCACCCAAGCGACCAAATATTTGTTTCAACTGCAGTGCCATGCCTATTTTCACTTGTAAACTCAAGCTATCCCCGGCAATGGTGTATGCAGCCACCGATGGTTGGTAATGCGCTTTCTCCAAAAAATACAAATGAGAAGCCATAGTGGCCTTGGGCGTTTTGGTTGAAAATTTCACCTTCGCCTTTTCATTTTGTGCCGTTTCAGCACTTACACTTACCTGACTAAACAGTCCGATGCATAAAAACAGGAAAAACAAAATCCCTTGCGGACACTTGTGAGCAGCCCAATTTTTGATCACTTCCTCATAATTTGATGTTGGCAACAAAAATAAGCATTCGGCTTTTCAATACCTAACCCGGATTATTCATACTTTCCTTCTAAATATAAATGGAGGACTGAAAAAAAAACGATAATTTCACCCAAAGGCGTTTTATTAAGCTGAATTATCCTCCTTTAGCTGTAAAGCCGGAAAAATGAAAAAATAGTTTCCTCATTTCGAGATTTACCGAGCGCAGCAGATGATTGTGCAGAAAGCAAGCTAACCGAAATCTGAACTATTAAAAGCCCTCAAAACGTATTGATATTTAAAACTTTGACGGACTTATCCGAATTTAGTGGTGAATAATTGGGCTAAAGCACAAGCCTATTTACAGACTGCATTTCGCGTATTTTATGCAAAATGCCTCGATTCGCCATTCAACTTTTGGGATGGGGCAAAAAAAAACGACTGTCATAGATCTCAGTCGTTTTTTCAAAATCCTTAATAGGGAAATTAAGACATCAACTCATTGGCTTTCTTACCAATTTGTTCTGCCACTTCATTAATTTTCTTTCGGCCACTTTCCGCCTGATGCTCTAAATCCCCTCCCCATTTTTTAGCTTTTTGACTAAGCTTATCCTGCGTGTCTTTTCCGGCTTCCGGTGCTAATAATAAGCCCGCTACTATCCCCAAAGAGATGCCGGTGAGAAAAGCAAATATTCCAGTTCCTGCCTTGTTCATAGTGGAAAAATCGTTTAATAAGAAATAATATCTATTTTTAAATACTAGAAATAATTTAAAATGTTGAGTGATCCTTTCTTTTTTTAAGATTCAAAGAAGAAATATTCAATATCACTGAAAACGACGCACTTCAATATCTCGGCGTAGATTTCAGGACCTATCACAAAAAAACACCGCCTTGAAGTATTAAATCGGTCATTATTTTAGCTAAATGGTCAAAACAGTTATTTCTTATTTAAATAATTTATCCTTTATTGAAAGTCATTAAACACCCAACCATTCCAACCCCATATTCATGACCAAACATCCTTTGCTTGGGACGGGCCTTATGCTGCTCCTGCTGATGTTGACCTTTTTGCCAGGCCAGCTTTTTGGGCAGGCCAATAACACCCTCTCACTCACCGACAGGAAAGGGCAGAAAATTTATCCTATCATTTATAATCGATACAAGGAACTTAGAGAGGAATACCCAACTGTAAGCAGCCCAAGAATTCAAGCGCTCAAGGAAATGGCTTTTTATTTCAGATCGCAACAAAAAGCGGGAAAGCCTGCACGTTTCATTTTTTATGCGGATCAAAATGCTCAGACCATCCAATTCACCATGGCATGGGCCACAGTTGCAGCCTTTTACTATGGAGTGAATAAAGTTTCCTTTTATGCAGTTAGTGGTAGTGGCGAAGCCATTCAAGCCAACACCATCAAGGCCTTGGAAAAAATGGGCTTCATCGCCTACAATGATGAATACGGAAGACTCCAATTTCAGCTTCATTATGGTTATCAACAACAACCATTAAAAATGAAGTCCTATCGCCCTCAGGAAAAAGGGACTCCTCTGGAGGATTACTGCACTGTTATTGTGGACGCAAGCAGCCCCCTTTTAAAAGGCTCCGACCTCACCGTTTACCTGCCCTACAACGAATTTGGTGAGTTGGATGATTTTGCACTCAACAAGCAAATCAGCCTCGAGATGTTCTATCTTTTTAAGCACTTAAGAGATTAGGTCACTCAAATTAGCCATGTAAGTTTTTATGCATTATTCATGAAAATCAATAGATTTATATTTTAATCAATTCAACCTTTACTTATGGATTTCTTTGAGCGAATGCTTTATCCTTGTCGATGGGGACTTACCCTCAGCGTATTGGCCATTTTTTTGGGGTTCCTGATCGGAGGCTTATTTGGCGCCAATGAAGATGCACTAAAAAATCACCTTAAAACCGAAGGACAAGCAGTTTTGTCGACCGTCTATCAAAACGATGAGGCCGCCATGAACAAGACTGTCGCCAAATCCTGGTCGTATTTAAAAAGAGCTCACCTACATGCAGGAGCTATCGGAGCAGCAGCCCTTGCGCTTCTATTGTTATTGGGCGCCTTGCCGGTAAGCTATATCTCCAAGCTATTCAACGGTTGGCTCATTGGTCTGGGGGCCCTGATTTATCCCATTTTTTGGTTATTGGCAGGCCTGAAAGCACCGGGTTTAGGAAGCACACATGCCGCTAAGGAAAGTTTAAATTGGTTAGCGATCCCCTCTGCCGGCGCCTTACTGATCGGTACTTTTCTGATTTTTCTGCTCTGCCTGAAGGTTTGTTTTCAGCCTAAAAGTCGCTATTAAAATCCGGACAATATTTGTTCATTAACGGACAAGTTGTACGAATGCGAACAGCTTTAAGCATTTATAAATGCTCTACACCCCTCATTAACAGTAGTTTTATTTTTGGCATAATCTTTCTAGCTTCTATGGTAAACAGAACCACTATGAAAAATCAGATTACACTTTTTGCCATTGTATTACTCTATTTCCTGAGCGGAAAAGTGCAGGCTCAAAACCTTAAAATCAATGACGCCGATTCCTTGACCTCTTTTACCATTACCAATAAAAATGGGGAAGAAATTGATGGAGAAGCTTTCTTTGAAGAGTGGGGCGAAAGCTTCGGAAAAAGATTTGAGGATGCTGAAGATATGGGCATTGCGGATTTCTTTTCCGGCTTTGGCCAATCCATGGCCGAATTAGGGGAAGCATTAAGCCGCATGAACATTGAGATGGTTAATGTGGATCCGGACAACTTCTGCGATGTAGAAAATGCCAAAGGCTCTTGTGAAGAATGGGAAGAAATCCGCCAAAAGCTTGAAAATAAACACAAATCCTCCATTACCAATATTGATCGACTGAAGATCATGCTGCAAGAAAAGGCCGTGGCCATGGAAATGGATTTACGCTTTGCCAACGGTAAAAAAATTGGCAATTACCGCTGGCAAGTAAAGGAAGATTAAACCTTCCTCATCTGCTCTAACGCTCGCCCACTTAAACGAAATGGCACCCATTCTTTCTGAGGGCGTGCGCCAAGGCTTTCATAAAATTCAATAGAGGGCTGATTCCAGTCCAGGCAAAACCATTCAAAACGACCACAATTTCGTTCAACAGCCAACTCTCCCACAGCCGTTATCAACATCTTACCCACCCCTTTGCCTCTGAACTCCGGTTTCACAAATAAATCCTCCAGAAAAATACCTGGCTTCCCCAAAAAAGTGGAAAAGTTGTGGAAAAACAGGGCAAATCCGGCTGGCGCACCTTCATATTCGCCAATCAATACCTCGGCAAAACCCTTATCAAATATATTCTCTTCAAGCTCGGCGACCGAAGTCACCATTTCATCCTCCAGTTTTTCATATACCGCCAAACCATATATAAAATCAAATATCAACGGGGCATCTGCACGCTCCGCCTTTCTTATTTTTATCGACATGCTTTTCTTTTAAAACTAAACAGTGTCGGAGAATAAAAAAAGGACTTCCTTCTCAGAAAGTCCTTTTTATCCTAAAATGAGGAGATATATTTTTGGGGGAATGCTGCCCCAAGCGTCAGCACCGCGCTCGCACGGCTCACCCCATTCGGCCTGTCGCCCGCCTGTGGTTCAAACAAACCCGCTTCATCGCTTTCCCTGCGGAGCTTCGCTCCTGTAGTACTCGAGCATTGCTGGCAGAGGGATAGAGGGATTGTCGGAGCTCTTTTTTGCAGCCTTAAGGCGTAGCGGCTCGCAAAAAAAGCGACTCCCGAAAGCCCGACCGACGTCAGGAGGGCTGCCCCAAAAGAAAAAAAATCTGCTTTATCAGTAAATTGCCTTTTCCTTCAGTAGATAATTTTTGACATAATCAGTCACCCCTTCTTCCAGCGTATGGAAGGCTTTTTTGTAACCGGCCGCCTTCAGTTTTTCCATTTTCGCTTCGGTAAAGTATTGGTATTTATCTCGAATATCTTCTGGCGTAGGAATATAGCTAATGTCTACCGGCTTATCCATGGCCGCAAAGGTGGCCAACACCAAATCTTTAAACGTACGCGCCTTACCCGTCCCGACATTGTAAATACCGGAATGTTTACGGCTGTTCATCAGAAAAATTTGCACTTCCACTACATCTTTCACATAGACAAAGTCACGCATTTGCCCGCCATCTTCAAAATCCGGATGATGGCTTTGGAACAACTTCATCGCGCCTTTTTCTTTGATCTGATTATAGGCATGGTGCACCACAGAGGCCATTCTTTCCTTATGATATTCATTCGGACCATACACATTAAAATACTTCAAACCTGCCCAAAAGAAGGGGGCTTTTTCCTGCTCTAAAGCCCAGATATCAAAATTATTTTTGGACTCTCCGTATAAATTCAGCGGCTTTAATTTAGGAGGAAAGCTGTGGTCATCATCATAGCCCAGAGCGCCATCACCATAAGTCGCAGCGGAGGAAGCATACACCAGCGGTAGCTGATAGTCCACACACTGCTCCCAAAGCTTTTTGGTATAATTATAATTCAGTTTATCGAAAACCGATTTATCAAAAACCGTGGTAGCGGAACAGGCGCCATTGTGGAAAATAAACTCCACCTCTGCCTGATTGGCATCCAGCCAGGCATGGAAATCTTCTAAATCTACCCGCTCCCGGATTGCCTTATCTTCAAGATTCCGCTCCTTTGCCGAATTGACATTTTTAAAGTCATCAACTGCAACTATGGCTTTGAAGCCCAACTCATTCAATCTGGCAATTAAGGCACTGGCGATAAATCCAGCAGCTCCCGTAACAACGATCATAGGATGTAAATTTAAATGCGACTATTCTCTGTGCTGCAAATATCCCATTTGAAATGAAAAAAGCGAAAACATCGGCATTCAATTTTTACTTCTGCATCAAAGGATAAATCAAAACTTCCTTTATATGATTCAATTTTAATTATTCCAAGATCTTTCATTGTCAAAAAAAGGCTTGTAAATCATTCAGATAGCTTTTTTGACATGGTTTTTGTTTCACGCAATAATGAATTATATTCGCATGCTATTTTCAAAAGTGATATGGTATATTTAAGCAAAGACGTAAGCTTCTGTTCTGCACATAAACTCTACAACGACAAATGGTCGAAAGAGGTCAACGAAGAAATCTTCGGTAAATGCGCCCATGAGAACTATCATGGCCATAATTATGATTTAACGGTTACCGTTAAGGGAGAGCCGCATCCGGAAACCGGTATGGTGATGAATTTCCGTGATCTTAAAAGAGTCATTAAGGATGAACTGATTGCGAAGGTTGATCATAAAAACCTGAATATTGATGTTGATTTCCTGGAAGGAAAAATGACTACTGCAGAAGTTTTCATCAAGGCCATCTGGGAAGTACTGGCACCAAAAATTGTGAAAGCCAGCGAAGGTAATGCGCAATTGCACAAGCTTAAGCTATATGAAACCCGCACCAGCTTTGCGGAATACTATGGAGAATAATATTTACAGATATTTTCAGGTCTGTAAAATTAGAAATAACTTCAGGCACCTGTTTTTCAGGTGCTTTTTTTATACCCAATACCCATACATATGAAATACTATTTGATTGCCGGAGAGCGTTCCGGTGACTTACATGGTGGAAATTTAATTCGGGCAATCAAAAATAAAGATGCCAATGCCACTTTCCGTTTTTGGGGCGGAGACCAGATGGAAGAAGCTTCCGGTGAAAAACCGGTAACCCACTATAGAGACACCGCTTTTATGGGCGTGGTCGAGGTATTGGCCAATCTGCGAACCATTCAGGGATTTTTAAAGAAATGTAAGGCGGATGTAATGGAATACCAACCTGATGTATTGATCCTGATTGACTACGCGGGTTTCAATTTAAAAATCGCGGAATTCGCCAAAGCTAAGGGACTTCAGGTATTTTACTATATCTCCCCGAAAGTTTGGGCTTGGAATACCAAAAGGGCCTGGAAGCTGAAGAAAAATGTGGATCGCATGTTCTGCATAATGCCTTTTGAAAAGGAATTTTACGCCAAGTTTGACTGGGAAGTGGATTATGTCGGAAATCCGGTGGTGGATGCGGTGCAGGCACATCAGGTAAACCCTGACTTCCGTAAACAAAACGGATTGAGTGAGGAGCAGGACATTATTGCCCTGCTGCCGGGCAGCCGGAAGATGGAGTTAAAAAATATGCTGCCCACCTTTGCCGAGATTGCCAAAAAATACCACAATCATCAGTTTGTGGTGGCCGCTGTGGAAAATCTGGATCCGGCATTATATACGCCCATTTCTTCCTTACCCAATGTGAAGCTGGTGACCGGACAAACTTATGATCTTTACGCAAATGCCAAAGCGGCCCTTGTAACTTCTGGTACCGCTACGCTGGAAACCGCTTTATGGAAGGTTCCCCAGGTGGTATGTTATCGCATTAACCCGATTTCGTACCATATCATGAAGTTTGCCATTAAAATCTCCTCCACGATCAAATACATTGCCCTCATGAACTTAATCCTGGACAAAGAAGCAATCAAAGAATTGATTCAGGATAAAATGACAGTGGAAAATATTTCACAGGAATTGGATCAGCTATTGGATGAAAACAGTAGCCGCCGAAAAGAGATTATGGCAGACTATGAAAGGAATATAGAAATTCTGGGCACGGAGCCGGCTTCTGTCCGGGCGGCAGATAAAATGTGGACTTATCTCAATTAACCCGTATTTTTCATGCTGAAGCCGGATAATTCGTACTTAAATCCTCGTTTAGCTGCCCGGCGGAAAAATTGAAGGAATTTTTCCTCTTTCGAGTTTTTTTCCAACGAAGCAGATGAAGGAGGAGAAAGCAATCTTGCCCAAATTTGAGCTATCAGAAACTCAGCAAACCCACCCGTAATAAACTAAAAGACAAGCTCTTGCAGAAGACCCTAAAACTAGCAGTGAATAATTCGGATTAAAAATACTTCTTCAAAGAAAAAGCCATCGACAATTCAATCGATGGCTTTTTTTAATCATTTATTTTTTTGATTACGCTACACGCAATTGGGAGATTTTTGACTTATCAAACTTCTCTTGTGCATATTCACGGGTAATCACAAATTCTTTGATATCCTGACCGGGTAATTCAAACATGGCATCCGTCATGATGGCTTCACAAATGGAACGCAATCCACGAGCGCCCAGCTTGAATTCAACGGCCTTCTCCACAATATAATCCAAAGCCTCTTTTTCGATGGTCAATTCAATCTCTTCCATCTTGAACAGCTTTTTATACTGTTTGGTCAGGGCATTTTTAGGCTGCGTCAAAATCATTTTCAGGGTTTCGCCATCCAATGGATTCAGGTGCGCCAATACTGGCAAACGACCAATCAATTCCGGAATCAAGCCGAAACTGCGCAAATCCTGAGCGGTAATATACTGCAACAGATTTTCCTTGTCTACCTCCCCTTTCTGAACGTTTTCATCATTCGATGCAAAACCCAAAGGACGGGTATCCATTCTTCTGGCAATATCCTTCTTGATGCCATCAAAAGCACCACCACAGATAAACAAAATATTTTCGGTATTTACCTGAATCATTTTTTGATCCGGGTGCTTACGACCTCCCTGAGGCGGAACATTTACAGAGGTACCTTCCAATAATTTCAACAAAGCCTGCTGCACCCCTTCACCACTCACATCACGAGTAATGGATGGATTATCCGACTTTCTTGCAATTTTATCCAGTTCGTCAATGAAGACGATTCCTCTTTCTGCAGCCTCCACATCGTAATTGGAAGCCTGTAACAGGCGGGTTAATATACTTTCAACATCTTCCCCTACATAGCCGGCTTCGGTCAGCACCGTCGCATCTGCAATACAGAATGGGACCTCCAACATTTGCGCTAAAGTACGCGCCAAATAGGTTTTACCGGTACCGGTTTCCCCTACTAAAATGATATTGGATTTCTCAATCTTAATTCCATCATCCAGGTCTGTCTTTTGCATCAGACGCTTGTAATGGTTATATACTGCCACTGAAAGTACTTTCTTGGCGTCATCCTGTCCCACTACATACTGGTCAAGATAAGCCTTAATTTCAGCCGGCTTACTCAATTGGAATTGCGGCGCCTTTTTGTCTTTACGTAACTTGGCATCTTCCTGTAAAATCTGAGATGCCTGATCGATACAATAGTTACAAATGTGCGCATTGATGCCCGAAACCATCAAATCCACATCCTTCTTAGGTCTACCGCAAAACGAACAAGTAATTTGAGCCATACTAATTTTAATTAACAGCATTCCGCATCTTGGTTGCGGAATGCTTTAAATGCTTATCGCGTTAAAACTTCATCGATAAGGCCATACTCTTTGGCGGCATCTGCCTTCATCCAGTAATCACGATCTGAATCGCGCTCCACCTCTTCGAAGGATTTACCGGAATGTTTTACCAAAATATCGTACAGTTCCTTTTTCAATGTTAAAATTTGACGGGCTGTGATTTCAATATCAGAAGCCTGTCCTTGTGCACCACCCAAAGGCTGGTGAATCATAATGCGGGCATGAGGTAAAGCAGAACGCTTGTTTTCAGCACCACCAGCAAGCAAAACGGCTCCCATAGAAGCGGCCAAACCGGTACAGATGGTCGCCACATCAGGACGCACATACTGCATGGTGTCATAAATACCTAAACCTGCATAAACACTACCACCAGGAGAGTTCACATACAACAAAATGTCCTTGCTAGGGTCTACAGACTCCAGGAAAAGCAACTGTGCCGTAATGATATTTCCAATATGATCGTCCACCTGCGTGCCCAGGAAAATGATACGGTCCATCATCAAACGGCTGAACACGTCAATTTCACGGAAATTAGTCGGACGCTCCTCAATCACTGAACGCGTCATTCCTTCTACATGGTGTGCGTAGCTGTCATACAAGCTACTGGAAATGCCCTGGTGTTTAGTGGCAAATTTTCTGAATTCGTCTTTGTCAAACATCATTGGTGTTGGAGGTTAATTCAGGTTGTAAATAACAAAGATAAAAAAAAAGACCCCATCACAAAGGGGGACTTGATCTTTTCCCTGTCAGGAATTTGTTAAATACGCCTAGTTTTGAATAATACTTTTATAAATACGTATTGAGATCCGCTTACGTTTGCCAAAGTATAAAAAAAGTCGGCACCTGAAAGATGCCGACTAAAATATCATTATTCAAAGGATATTACTCTGCAGAAACTGCTTTAGTAAACTCTTCGAAAGTAACGTCTTTCTCTACTACTGTTGCTTTCTCTTCCACCAATTTAATGATGCGATCGAAGCGAACCTGATTGTACAAGTTCATGTAGTTTTGTCCGTTGTTCTCTTTTAGGTAGTTATCCACGATACCTTTCAACATCTCCTCGATTTGCTCATTTTGCTCACCACCGGCCATTGCACCGAATTGAACTTTGAACATCTCAGTAGCTTTTGTCTTGATATCGGCATCTTCTACTTTGATTTCGTTATCAGCAGCGATTTTGTCCGCTAACAACATCCACTTGAATTCTTTTCTATAATTATCGAATTCAGCTTCTACCTTCTCAGCAGTCAATTCTTCCTGAGTAGCAACCAACCAACGCTTCAAGAAAGCCTCTGGCAATTCTACTTCAGTACCATCTACCAATTTATCCTGGATCTGACGAGCAGTGTAGTTCTCTACCTGATTGTCATAGTTTTCACCCAAGATTTTAGAAACCTCAGCACGGAACTCATCTTCGTTAGATGCTTTACCCGGACCTAAGATTTTATCGAAAAATTCCTGGTTCATTTCTGCCTCAGCGATGCGAGAGATAGACTTCACAACCATTTTAACGTCGCCCTTGATCTCTTTTACATCAGCTTCCTCGCGGTGCAAGAAATTCGCCACTTTCTCATTTGAACGGTAAGCTTTGCGGATATCGAAAGTAATTTCGTCCTCTGCTTTAGCACCGATAAAGATTTCTTTTCCTGTTTTAGTTGCCAAATCAGCAATATCAACCATCACGTGAATCGCTTCCTCTTCACCTTCGATAGTCAATTCACCTGTTACTTTATCAGTTTCTTCCGCTACTTCAGGAGAAGTTTGCTCACCACCGTTTTGCAACAAGTTCTCGATCGTCTCATTCAATTGCTTCTCATCAACGCTGATTGAATAAGAATCGATTGTAAGATCCGTAGTGTAAGTGATATCACCTACCAAACCTACTGAGTACGAAAACTCGAATTCTTTTTGCTTATCCCAGTCAATGTTGGCGTTTTCCTCAACGTTCGGCAACGGCTGACCAATAATTTGCAATTTGTTATCACGGATGTAGTCCTCTACTGCATGAGACAAAATGTGATTTACTTCATCTACCAAAATTGAAGTACCGTACATTCTACGGATCACACCTGCAGGAACTTTTCCTTTACGGAAACCTTTAATATCAGCCTGCTTAGCGTACTGCTTGATTTTTTTCTCAACTTTCTCACTGTAGTCAGCTTCGGTCAATTTAATATTGATAGAAGCTTCCGTGTTCGAGCTTTTGTCTAATGTAATATCCAAAGTAGTATACTTTTAATTGAGTTGCCAATTAACTGAAAAACCCCCGAATGTCAACCAATTGCATGCAGGGGTAATGAAATTCTCAAAACACCAAAAAACGGCTTAGTAGCCGTCTCATGTTTTAGTGGTGCAAAGGTAAGTAAAATCTTCAAAAACTCAATAACTGCACTATAATTTGTCTGAGAATCACGGGATTTTAAATCACTTTATCTCCAAACCATACCTGAATAAAACATTCTTCATTTTTTCCCGCAATCCTCTTTAAATTTCGCAATAAAACTGCACAACCCCCACCTCAATCACTTGATTTTGAGCAAGTTTTTGATTATATTCTTTGAGTCCAAATTATAATTTTAAGCTTATGAACTTTAAACCTGCAAGAAAGGAGCCCGAGGTTAATCGGTATCAGTACGAAAAGGTTACCCGCTTCATGAACAAGTCGCTGGTCACCATTTCCCCGAATGAAAATGCCTTTGACGCCATGGATTTCCTTTTGGAAAAGCGAATCTCTGGCGCTCCTGTACTGGATGTTTCCGGTAAATTGATTGGAATCATCACAGAGTCAGACTTTCTAAGAATGGTTTTGGACAGAGCTTACGACAACCACCCCGTTCGCGGCAATTTGGTAAAAGACTATATGACTACCGACCTGACCACGGTGCATTCGGATATGGATCTTTTCGATGTTGCCCAGATGTTTACCCGTTCGCCTTACAAGCGATTCCCGGTACTGGAAAACGGAAAGTTGTTGGGTTTAGTAAGCCGTCGAGACATTCTAAAAGCAGCGCTTTTGGTGAAATCTACAACCTGGTAGTGCGTTCAACACCAGACAAAATAACAACCGCAGCGTTTTTCAAGCTCTGCGGTTTTTATATGCTCAATCAGGATTGAAAACGCTGACAAATCACTTCTCCCCAATCAGGATCATTCAATTGGCTCTCCTGAAAGTTATTTCCTGTAAATGCCCCAATAGTAGCCCTCCAAAATTGCTGCGCCTGCTTGGCTGCCTGCAACTGCCGGACGTCCCATTTGCCTGGAAAACTCTGAAATATTTCAAAAGCCAAAGCTTTCCCCAGCCCTTTTTTCCTTACAGCTGGAATAACATAAAATTCACATACCTTATTGTATTCTTTCCCCAAGCGGATATTTGCAAAGCCTACCGGAACCTGATCCTGGTCCTGATACCACAATAAGCCCAGAAAGGGTTTTGTCAATGGCGTATCCAATGCAAAAAGGCCACTTTCATCCGGTAGTTTTTCCGTCAAGGCTGAAAACTCGGCTTCATATGCCTGACAAAGGTGTAGGTAAATGCCCTTATTCCCTTCCCTAACTTTAATGATTTTCATATTATTGTGCTCTTAAAAAATAGCGATCTTCTTCTTCAAAAGGGTGAATATCCAGCACATTGGCCAACACCAAAATAATCAGCTTCCTGGCGGCTAATTTTTTATTGACCTTCACCATTTGTGAGAGTTGCGCTACGGTAATATAGCGGTGTTGCTCCAAATAGGCCAGCAGCTTTTGCTCCACTTCTCCTACCTGAAAACGAATATCTTTGGGATTTTGCCTGCGGCGGATAATCTCTCTCACTGGTGCTGAAGCCTGAATACTTCGGTCTTCTCTGCGGATATACACTTTGGAACTATCTTCAAACTTAACTCGGTAGGGCTTGCGGCTGCCTTCGGGCACATGATAGATGAGCACCGTCTTGCCGGTATCCAACTTCACTTCTTCCTTTTGCATAATAATGGCCGGAGAGATCATTTCAGCGAAGGCCTTCTCCAGTACATAGGCTTCTTCTTCCGGATATTTACAACCCGCCAGGGATCCGAAGTCATCCACACCGATCATCAACTTTCCTCCAGAAGCATTGGCAAACGCCACTACTTCCTTAACAATTTTTTCAGGATGGTTTGCCTTTTTCTTAAACTCCACAAACTGACCTTCCCCCTGCCGCACCAGTTTCTTTAGATCACGAATAGTCATAACGGTTCCTCCCCGGGTAAAAATTGGTTCTCTGTTAATTTGCCTGCATTATTTGAACGAAACAGTCAGGCCTTTTTCTAGGTAATTTGAAAATTATTTTTGACTCTTAGGTCCTCCTGATTGACATTCAGCGAGTTATTTTTGAAATTATTTCCTATGAAAAACATCATGTTCATCCGTCACGCCAAATCCAGCTGGAAAATCCCCGAATTATCCGATAAGTTCCGCCCCCTGAACAAAAGAGGGAAAGCCAATGCCTTAGATATCGGCCAAAAGCTGAAGCAACTGCCTTATCATCCGGACAAAATCCTTTGCTCCACCGCCACACGCGCAATGGACACCTGCCTGGCAGTGGTTGAGCCCCTCCCCTTCCAGTGGCTAAAGACAGACCTGAGAGAGGAACTCTATGGCTGTGATGCCCATGATATGATCCGAATGTTTCAAAAGCTACCGGATCAATTTGAAAAGCTCATCGTCTTCGGACACAATCCGGAAATTGCCCATTGCATAGAGCTCTTGAGTGGTATTTCCATATTGCACTATCCCACCGGAGCTAGTTGCTGGCTTCAGCTTCCGGTTGACCACTGGAAATCTCTAAAAGCAGGAACAGGAAAAATTCATTGGCTATCCAGCCCCAGAACTGCGATAGAAGACATGATCCCCGAGCTAGAGCTTCCGGACATCCAATAATACCTCTGCGTATTTATCTGATTCTTTAATGATTTGAAGTAGTTTATCCGCCACCGCTTCCGGAGCACTTAAGAGCTGATCCTCTTTCAATTTCAAGAATTTGCCCAGTGTTCTGAACTCCTGCTGATCTGCCTTACGAATGGTAGATTGCATTTCCGTATCCACCACTCCGGGCGCTACCGAAAATACCTTGATTCCATTTTCATTCAAAATGCACTCTTCTGCCACTACTTTGGAAAAGAGGTCCAGTGCAGATTTAGAAGCACAATAAGCCGACCAGCCATCCACCGGATACTTACCCGCTCCGGAACTGATATTCAGGATGATTTTATCGGCGGAAATCCCGGCATACTGTTTCACAAACTCATTCATCAGAATCGTCGGCGCAGTCACATTTAAATTCATCACTTTTTCCAGACCATCTGAAGAAAGCCCACCCACGTGACCTATTTCCCCCAGGGTACCGGCATTATTGATGAGCACCACTTTTTGGGGCGCCTGTATTTTTTCAAAAAAATGAAAAACCTGCTGTTTCAAGTCTGCAATATCACCGAGGTCAAATTCAATATGGTGATAGCGATCGCTACTTTCCCTATAGCTACGGGAGATGCCGATCACAAAATTATTCTCCTCCTTTATCAATTGTTCTACCAATGCGCGGCCAATCCCACGACTACTTCCGGTAATAATATAGTAGTGCATTTGCTTTAAATTTGGTGAATGAATTCATTGAAAAGATAAGCAATTCAGCGTTTAGGCAATAAAAAAAGAGGGCGAAAAACCCTCTTTTTTTATTTCATTTTGGTGTTTTACAGAATAAACTGACTCAAGTCTTTGTTTTTTACCGCTCCATCGAGTTTCTCTTTTACCATTTCACGGGTGACCATCACATGGGCATTCGGCCCGATCACATCCGGAATATCGAATAAGAAATCATTCAACAAGCGGGACATCACGGTATGTAAACGGCGTGCTCCGATATTTTCAATTTCAGAGTTGATGTCAAAGGCGATCTGTGCGATTTCATCCAAGGCCTCATCATTAAATTCCAGGCGCACCTCCTCAGCCTCAAACAAGGCCATATACTGCTTGGTCAATGCATTCTTGGGCTCTTTGATGATCTGATAGAAATCCTCTTTGGTCAGATCCTGCAACTCCACGCGAATCGGGAAGCGCCCCTGCAATTCCGGGATAAGGTCAGATGGTTTAGACAAATGAAAGGCTCCGGCAGCAATAAAAAGAATATGCTCGGTATTGATCACCCCATATTTGGTAGTGACGGAAGAGCCCTCCACTATAGGTAACAAATCACGCTGCACCCCTTCCCGGCTGACATCCGGGCCACCGCTCCCTCCTTTTCCGGAAGATTTAGCTATTTTATCAATCTCATCAATAAAGATCATTCCGGTGTTTTCGGCACGACGAATCGCCTCTTCTTTCACCTCGTCCATATCAATCAGCTTGCTGGCCTCTTCGTCAAAAAGTAATTTCTTCGCTTCTCCGATCGTGACCTTACGCTTCTTGTTTTTCTTCGGCATCATATTGCCCAGCATTTCCTGCAGGTTGATCATGGATGATTCATCCATCATTCCACCACCAACCATACCAATACCGGAAGTAGAAGGCTGACTCACATTGATCTCGATCTTGCGATCGTCCATCTCTCCACTCTGGATTTTCTGACGGAAATGCTCACGCGTTTGCTGATTCAGCTCGGCATCTGATTTTGGTTCTCCGGAGGTAGTTGATACGCTTTGCGAACCTGCTACTGGTGGGATCAAAGCATCCAAAATGATATTCTCCACCGCTTCCGTCGCACGCTCTTTAACGCCTTTTTCCTTCTCTTTTTTCACCAGGTTCACGGACTGCTCTACCAGGTCGCGCACCATGCTTTCCACATCGCGGCCAACATAACCCACTTCGGTAAATTTGGAAGCCTCTACCTTGGTGAAAGGGGCTTTGGCGATTTTAGCTAATCTGCGGGCAATTTCCGTTTTCCCTACCCCGGTCGCCCCGATCATCAGAATATTATTCGGAACAATCTCTCTCTGCAATTCAGAACGGACATTCATTCGACGCCAACGATTTCTCAGGGCGATCGCCACATTACGTTTGGCATCCGCTTGTCCGATAATATATTTATCCAGTTCCACGACAATCTCGCGTGGGGTCAAATAATTTTTATCTTCTAGCATTTTTATTTCTTTACACCTGTAATTAAAATCTACAGACGGTTATGATTTTATTTTTTCCAGTTGGATAGATTGGTACTGAGGGTTACATAATGGGCTCCCGCCGCCGCATGATAAGCAGCATAGGTGTACTCCATTGTCAGTTTTTTTACGAGAATTCTTCCGCCCAGGGCGAAGCCTGATAAACCTTTTTTATCTTCCATGGCCAGACCTGCCCGAATATGCTGATTATAGCCGACCAACAGGTTTACATTTTTATGAAACAAGAGTTCCGCTCCAAAATTGAAATAGCGAAAAACATCCCGTATGGTCGTATTCTGATCACTTTCCTCCTCCAGGTAAGCCGCATCATGGGGCAGATAGGAAGCCGAGGCTGAAAAGCGCAAAGGCATGTGTTCCGGCTTAAAGCTCACCCCCATTTGCACATCAAAAGGAATCGGGACCGGTTCGCTGTCAAAATTACTGGTACGAAAACCAAAATTCTTAATCACTAAACCTGCTGTAAAATCCGTTTTGGGATGAATAAACAAAATCCCGGCATCAAACAGCATGGCACTGGCACCATAGCTTTCTATTCGGGAAGAAATGAATTTGGCAGTCAGTCCTACTGAAAAATGAGACACCTGATGTTGCTTCGTCACTGACACCACATAATCGGCGGCGGTAAAAGTCCCCTCCGGATTTCCGGAAGGATCATAGCCCAACATTTCTCCATAGTTCAAATACTGGGCTCCGAAGCCCCAATTCCCCGTCTTTTCACTCGACAACACATAGCCTACCGCCCCTTGATTCAAGCCAGCATACAGGCCTGCATAATGCAAACCTAAATGATTATTAAATTCAGGCAGAGCCGCCGCCGGATTGGATAAAAAGGCTGAAGGATCCTGCTTATAAGCCGCTGGCATCACTACTCCCATTGCTGCGGAATGCGCTGAATAGGGCATGTTCAACAAACCAAATGCACTTGATTTGATGGACTGTGCCAAAAGAGGTTGCTGAAACAACAGCATGATAAACAGTAAGCCAAAAAAATTTCTCAACAATTTAAAGGATAAATGGTGCATCGGGTCAATTTGTAAAAATTCCCTAAATCCGAATAATTCACTGCTATATTTTTTTATTTCAAAATATATCGAATAACCCTCTCTAGGGCGTTTTTTAAAACAAGAATAGTCCCAATTTTAGAAGTAATGGCTTTCTCGTCCTTTATTTTTAACCTTGCAGCATATAGACGATCAGGAGCGTGAATTATTTAAAAAAACAAAAAAAGAGGAGAAGCATCGCTCCTCCAATTTTTTAATTATGCCTTTTCTGATTTTTTATCTTCCAAAATGAAGTTCACAGGCTCGCTGACCTGCTCATTCAATAAGGCAAAATCCAATACCTCTTGCGCATCTTTCACGAATTGAATGTTCAGATCGCTGATGTATTGTGCCTCAATTTCCTCTACATCTTTTCGGTTTTTCTCACAAAGTAAAATCTCCTTGATTCCCGCTCTTCGCGCCGCCAAAATTTTCTCTTTAATCCCACCTACTGGCAACACTTGTCCGCGAAGGGTGATTTCTCCCGTCATGGCCAGTTTGGAACGGACTTTTTTCTGCGTATAAACCGAAGCCAGGGAAGTCAGCATGGTGATACCGGCAGAAGGACCATCTTTAGGCACTGCCCCGGCCGGTACGTGGATGTGCAAATCATATCGGTCAAATATACGATAATCGATGCCCAATCTTTCTGCATTGGCCTTCAGGTAAGTTAATGCTGCCATGGCGGATTCCTTCATGACATCTCCCAACTGGCCTGAAAGCGTAAGTTTACCTGCACCACGACTTAAAGCTGACTCTATGAATAGGATCTCCCCACCCGCTTGTGTCCAGGCCAGGCCAGTCACAACACCTGCGGTACGGTTATTTTCATACAGCTCCTTATCGAAAATCTGAGGCCCCAGAATCTCTTCCACTCTGCCGTTGGAAATGGACTTGGTGTACTCCTCCTCCATTGCTACAGATTTGGCCACATTACGGCAAATTGCTCCAAGCTTACGCTCCAGATTACGAACACCGGATTCGCGGGTATAGCCATCAATCACCGACTTAATGGCGGCTTTATTGAAGGTAATATCCGCCGCCTTCAATCCATGCTCCTCGCGTTGCTTAGGAATCAGGTGCTTTTTAGAAATTTCTACTTTTTCCTCCTGGGTATAGCCGGTCAGCTCAATAATCTCCATACGGTCACGCAAAGCGGGCTGAATGGTTTCCAATGAGTTGGAAGTGGCAATAAAGAGTACTTTGGAAAGGTCAAAGCCAATTTCCAAATAGTTATCTACGAAGTTGTTGTTTTGCTCTGGATCCAATACCTCCAATAATGCAGAAGATGGATCTCCACGGAAATCAGAACTTACCTTATCAATTTCATCCAGTACAAATACCGGGTTGGCCGTTTTACAGCGTTTCAGATTCTGTAAAACCTTACCCGCCATCGCGCCAATATAGGTTTTACGGTGACCTCGGATCTCCGACTCATCATGCAATCCACCCAAAGACATCCGTACATATTCACGCCCCAGTGCGTTGGCAATTGAACGCCCCAGGGAAGTTTTACCCACACCCGGAGGGCCATATAAACACAAAATCGGGCCTTTCAAATCACGCTTCAACTTCAATACCGCCAGGTATTCAATGATCCGCTCTTTGACCTTCTCCAAACCGTAATGCTCCTTATCCAGGATTTTACGCGCGCGCTTCAGATCAAAATTATCCTCGGTGAACTCCTCCCATGGAAGGTCTATCATGAACTCTACATAGCCCAAATTCACCGCATATTCCGGCGCCTGAGGGTTCACCCGGCTCAATTTATCCAACTCTTTCAGGAAGTGATCTTTCACCTCTTTTGGCCATTTTTTCTTTTCGCCTTTTTTGCGAAGTGTTCTGACCTCAGACTCAGGGCCACCCTGCCCCAACTCATCCTGCAATACCTTCATCTGCTGGCGGAGGAAATAATCACGCTGCTGGGCATCCAAATCAGAATGCACCTTGCTTTGGATTTCATTCTTCAGCTCCAGCATATGAATTTCCTTCAACATATACTCCAATAGCAGCGTAGAACGCTCCACTCCGGAGTCTGTCTCCAAAATTCTTTGCTTTTCTTTTGGCGGCACCGAAAGGTTAGAAGCCAAAAAGTGGGTCAAAAATGCCGGGGAGTCGATATTGTCGATCGCAGACTGTGCCTCCTGCGGCATATCCGGATTTAACCTCAAAATTTTATTGGCGGAATCTTTCAGCGTCTCAATCAAAGCCGCTGCTTCTTCCGATTCCTTCGCCGGGAAGCTCTCGTCCAAGGTTAGGATACTGGCCTTAAAATAAGGGTCCTCGGAAATGATGTCCTGCAAAAGGAATCGACGAACCCCCTGAATGATGATGGTGGTGTTTCCATCAGGCAAAACCAGCATTTTCACAATGCGGGCCACCGTTCCTATGGCATAAAAATCATGTACCTTAGGATCTTCAATGTCTTTATTTTTTTGAGCCACCACACCAATAATGCGGTCGCCTTTATAAGCCTCTTTTACCAACTTAATGGATTTGGCGCGTCCAACGGTGATCGGAATCACCACACCCGGAAAGAGCACAGTATTTTTTATAGGAAGAATGGGTAATTCATCCGGAATATCGGAACTATTGACCTCCGCGGCATCCATTTCCTCATTAATAGAAATGAATTCTCCGGTTTCAGTCTCCTGCATTTCCGCTAGAATCACATTTTGGAACAGGTCTTTCTTTGAATCCATAGATATATTTATATGTCAAATTGACAGTTATTGCAAATTCTGCAAAAATTATAAAGATGTCACTATATTTGGGCAAGGGATGTGCCAAAACCCCTATCTTGCAAAGTATAGCTAATTATTGTATTATTCGAGCGCCAATATGCACTTTATGAGCAGAAATAAAACACAAATTGTCAGCCTGAGGCTTACCCCCTTGGTTTGGGCGCTTTTTTTTATGTCAATTTTACACCCTTTTTCAGAAGGGCTGGCACAAAAACGACAAAAAAAAGACAAAAATGTTATTGAGAATCCCCATGATTATAAATTACAGGAATTATTTCTTTTCCCCAATGTAAATAAGATTAGGTATTATTACGATAAATCTGAACTAAATAAGCTGAACAAATTAGACAAGGCCAAGGATAGCGATGCACTTTACCCTTTGCTATGGGATTATGTTTCGAAATTTGGTGTTGATAATTTCAGAAGAGATACCTACTGGCTGTGGCGATTGGCCAATATTACAGAAGAACAGGGTCGATTTTATGATGCCCAACGGTTATACAAACTGGTGTTAAAACATCATCATGCAGGGGTGGATTTCCAGAAAGTCCAATCCAAATATTACAAAATGGCGGGTCGTAAACCGGAAGACTACGTTCCTTTAGATTATTATTATGACTTGGTGGAATTCAGAGAGAAACTGGATACACTGAGACCTCCGCAGGGGATTGACCTGAATATGGGATTCTATGTAAATTCCAATAAATCTGATTATGGCCCTTCTATCAGCTGGGACAATAGCACCATCATTTTCACCTCCCAACGCAATAGTATTCGCCGCAACTTTGATCCGGTGCCCAATGAAGATCTTTTTATTATTAAATCCTTGGGAGATGGGTATTGGGATGAGGCCCTTCCTTTAAAAGAACTGAACACCGAAGCCAATGAAGGCTCTCCTTACCTTTCGAAAGATGGCACCACCATCTATTTCTCACGTTGCAACACCCCGGAGACCTTCGGTAATTGTGACCTTTTTGTGGCACAATTGCAGGCGGACAGCACCTGGGGAGAAGTCAAAAACCTTGGTCGTAACGTAAACTCTACGGCCTGGGATTCTCACCCCAGTCTTTCTCCTACGGAGGATACACTTTATTTTGCCTCTGACCGTATTGGAGGATTTGGGATGTCGGATCTTTATTACACCCATAAAGACCGTAACGGAAACTGGCTACCGGCAAAAAATATGGGACCGGTGATCAATACCCGGGGAAGTGAAGTAAGCCCTTTCGTTCATCCAAAGCATAATGTATTGTATTTCAGCTCCAGTGGCCAGCTGATAAATTTTGGGGAATTTGATATTTACAAAGCGTATTTAGAAGAAAATAATCGCTGGGGCGAATCCAGTAATATTGGCCCGCTGGTTAATGGAAAGGGATCTGAGTTTTACTTCACCATTGATCAGGAGTCTGAAAATCTTTACTATGCCAAATCCATAGAAAACAATATGGAGAATCTGGATTTGTATTCCTTCCCACTGCCCATGGGCGCACAACCATTGGCGACCACGAAATTGACCGGTACACTGACAGATTCCCTGAGCAACAGCCCTTTTACAGACGGCATAGTTTCCATCATTGACATGGAAGAAGGGATTGCCATTGCGCCAAAGTATTTGAGAGAAGATGGTTCCTATCAATTTGAATTGATCGATAACCGACAATATTTAATGGTGATTCAGGGAGATGAATTCTTCAGGATTGAGAAGATTTTCACCCTGCAGGGAGACACTAACTTCGATGATCAGACCCGTCCGATTTCCTCCCGAATGCAGTTCGAATCTGTGGTATTTGACAATAATTCCTTTGAATTAAAATCGGCCATGTATTACGATTTGGACAAAATTGGAAACTTCCTGCTCGATAATCCGGATTTTAAACTCAAAATCTCGGGACATACCGATACCAAAGGAAATCCACAAGCCAATAT
Organism: Persicobacter diffluens; assembly: GCF_036244895.1. Lineage (NCBI taxonomy): Bacteria > Pseudomonadati > Bacteroidota > Cytophagia > Cytophagales > Persicobacteraceae > Persicobacter > Persicobacter diffluens. The sequence goes on along the minus strand of NZ_BQKE01000001.1, from coordinate 668,672 downwards.
TCAGTTATCCCAAAAGCGGGCAGACGCCATTAAAGATTATATTGAATATTTTGGAGGAATTAGTAAAGACCGTATTGAGGCTATTGGTTATGGCGCTCAACAGCCACTGGTAGAGGAAAAAACGGAATCTGACCGGGAGTTAAACCGTCGGGTGGAGTTTGAAATATATCGACCAAACAATAAAGGCTGGAATAGAAACAAGGTGGAAGAAGATGATGGTATTCGATGGTAACATTTTAAACCGGATTATTTTCCCTTTTAATTTTTCAGGAAAAAAGGAACCGAAATTGATAGTTCCCGTTAGAATTAGTGAACATCAATAGGCGAATAACTAAGAAGATCGTGGCTAAAGCAGTTACGGTCTTTTTTTTTGCCTGATGAATAAGAGCGTGTTTAAAAGCCCACCATCCGGTTGCAAATTCGAATTATTGAAAACGATTTTGGATAATTTCTCAACAATAGTGATGCTATTCTCTCAAAATAATCGGGCATCACTTCTGCCATAATCAAATTTTCGCTGCGAATTTTGGCCTTTAATCACGCTCTAAGGCAAATTATGCACCGATAGATTCAGGCAGCCCCATCAAGAGGATCACTATCAGGGCATTGCAGTTAACTTCATTGATTGAATAATTATCCAAATTTCGATAAGCTTGCTTTCTCTTCATTCATCTGCTTCGTTGGGAAAAACTCGAAACAGGAAAAATCCCTTCATTTTTCCCGCCTTGTAGTTAAAGGAGGATTGAAGCATGAATAAGCCGGATTAAATAAAAAAGCCCGACAATTGCCGGGCTTTTCCTATCAAATTAACATTTTCTGCTTATCCAATTGCTTTAGCCGGATTACCAAAAACCGTCTCTCCTGCCTTTACATCAGAGATCACTACTGAGCCAGCTCCCACACGAGCACCTTTCCCAATGGTAACCCCTGCTACGATGGTAACCCCTGATCCAATAAACGCTTCCTCCTCAATGGTAACATCGGCATTGATATTAGAGCCCGTACCAATTTGAGCAAAATTCCCTACTTTAACACCTGCGTCCAGATTTACGCCTGCGTGAATTACACAATGGCTTTCCACTTCCACGCCACTTCCGATAAATGCTTTGGCATTAATGAAATTCCCATAACCAAAAGAAGCACTATCTGAAATGATCGCTGCCTGATGAACCGCATTAGCCGGCTGAACTTTTCTTTTTTCATTCAGCATCTCCACCTGATTTTTGCGAAGCTCAGTTTCATCCGTAGCGATAAAAGCCTCACATTTTTTACCAATAAGCTTGGTAAACCCTCCGTCATCAGGGAAACCTAATACTGGAACAACATCTATTTCTGTATGGTGTAATGCTTCATTTTCATCCAAAAAGCCGTAAACCTCAATCTCATTGCTTTTAAAGATTTCCAGGGCTGCTTTACCGATGCTGTTGGCACCGAAAATAATTACCGGATTTTCCATTTTATTTCTTCATGCTTAATTCGTGCGCAAAGATAGTAAATCTTCTTGGTAAAAAGGTTTAAACTATCTCCCGACCAAAAGGTCTCAAAGCCAAACCGGCTAATTTAAAATGTTGCTTCCCAAAAGGAATACCTATTATAGTAATACAAAAAAGGATGCCAAAACCAATATGGGAAAGCCAGATCCAGATTCCCCCCACAAAGAACCAGATGATATTCATGATCGTCCACAGACAACCATGATCCGTTTCTCTTTTGCGGACTTCCTTCCCAAATGGAAATAGTGCCAACTCCGTTAACTTTATCGACTGCAAACCAAAAGGAATCCCCACTACCGTGAGCATCATCGCCACGCTGGCCAATAAATATTCTATGGCAATAAAAACACCGCCAAAAACAAACCAGATAATATTACCCAGAAGACTCATAACTAAAGATTTATTTTTTCATTTTTAATGCATACACCATCGGGATCAGGCCTTCCATCCCTTTAATCTGAAAGCCTTTTTTGCTCTTCACCGTATTGGGAAAGCAGTCATAGGGAGAATAATCAAATTCCTGACAAACTTCCAGTTTCAATCCGGCATCCAATAGCGCCTGAATCACTTCACTCATGCCATGGTTCCAGCTATAGGAAATGTTTTTAATAGGAGCTTCACGATCCGCATAAGTTCCTTCTATTTCCTCCACTATGGTATCTGCCTTTAAATAAGGATAGGTAATTTGGGTAAAATTATCATCAAACATCCAGACCACCGGATGAAACTCCGCAAAAATGAAAGTTCCACCAGGCTTCAGGTGCAGCGCAATTTGCCTTGCCCAAAGATTAATATCATGCAACCAGCCTACCGTTCCGTAGGAGGTAAAAACCATGTCAAAAGTTTTACCTTTTAACACCTGATCCATTTCCAAAACATTCCCCTGATGAAAAGTAGCCGCCAATCCGGTCTGACTACTTAAATCCTGCGCCGCCTTTATCGCTTCATCGGATAAATCAACACCCGTAACCTCTGCCCCCATCCTAACTAAAGAAAGACTATCCTGCCCGAAATGGCATTGGGGATGAAGAATACTTTTGCCCTTTACCTCTCCCAAAAGGGCTAATTCTATCTCCATCAGCGCATTCCTACCGTCAACAAAACTCTCATTATCATAGAATTCCGATTCCAGATGATGCGGTGTTTTCGCATTCCAAAGTGCGCGATTGGCTTCTATATAATTATCCATAAAATCTAATTGATGTGGGTAAACAATCCTCACTGCCTCGGTTTTTTTATAAAAAAATCAGGGCTAAAGATCGGATTTCCTTATCTTTGCGCGTTAAAATAGTGATTTAGCGTTGGTTGTCCAATTGAGGACAATAATTTGTATTATGGCGAGAAAGAAACTGAAAGATATTAAGGGATTGACCATTGAGAAGGTAGCAGCAGAAGGCAACTGCCTGGGTCATGATGAGGAAGGTCGAATTGTGTTTGTATCCCATGCAGCACCCGGAGATGTGATGGATGTGCGCGTGGTAAAAAAACGCAAGAAATTTATACAGGCTGCTCCCGAGGTAATTCATACTTTCTCGGATTTGCGACAGGAACCGTTGTGTGAGCATTACGGCCTTTGTGGTGGCTGTAAGTGGCAGCACCTGAAATATGAGCATCAGGTAGAATTTAAAACGCAGGTGGTTCGTGAAACCATGGAGCACCTAGGAAAAATTGAAATCCCGGAGATTCCATTGGCGCTTGGCTCAGAAAAGACCGAATTCTACCGCAATAAAATGGAATTCTCTTTTACGAATTTCCGTTGGTTGACAAAAAAAGAAATCGCTTCAGAGGAGAATCAGGATCGTCGTGGCCTTGGTTTCCATATTCCGGGTGGATTTGATAAAATTATCCATGTGAACAAGTGCTGGTTGCAGCCGGATCCATCCAACGCCATCAGAACGGCGATTGATACTTTCGCCAAGGAAAATGAAATCCCTTACTACAATGTAAAATTTCAGGAAGGCCATTTACGAAATGTGACCATTCGTACGGCCAATACTACCGGCCAGATCATGGTGATTTTACAAGTGTTTACTGATGAGGAGAAGTGGACCTTACCTTTGGTGGATCATTTAAAAGCAGAATTCCCGGAAATCACCTCTCTGTACTATGTGGTGAACAAAAAAGGAAATGAAACCATTTTTGATCAAGAATTGATTTTGCACCATGGCACCCCTTATATTGAGGAGACCATGGAAGATCTGACCTACCGTGTGGGACCTAAATCTTTCTACCAAACCAATTCAGAACAGGCTTATCAGCTTTATTCCGTTACGCGTGATTTCGCCGGACTAACCGGAGAGGAAGTGGTTTATGACTTGTATACCGGTACCGGAACCATTGCCAATTTTGTAGCGAAGAAAGCGAAACAGGTCGTGGGAATTGAATATGTGGAAGCTGCGATTGAAGATGCCAAAATCAACTCCGAAATCAATAAGGTGGAAAATACCTTATTCTACGCCGGAGATATGAAAAACGTATTGACGGATGAATTTGCCGCTAAGCACCCTGCACCGGATGTAGTGATTACTGACCCTCCGAGGGCAGGAATGGATACGGAAGTAGTGGAAATGTTGTTGAAATTGGCGCCTAAACGCATTGTTTATGTGAGCTGTAATCCTGCAACACAGGCCAGAGATCTGAACTTGTTGGATGTCAAATATAAGGTAACCAAAATTCAGCCGGTGGATATGTTCCCGCACACCCACCATATTGAAAATGTTGTCGCACTGGAATTGAAATAAAAGAATACGACCTATGCATAATGATCCGGAATTAGACGGTAAATACCTGGGCACCATCACCCAGGATTTTGCCAAAATCGCAGATAATTTGAAGGAAGCTTCCTATGCGGTTCGCCGTAAAGGGTTTTCTGACTTTCCTATTTTCCCTATTTCCAAAATGGGAATGCCTGTCGGGCAGGTTTTCCTAAAAATGGGAGAGCTTGATTTACAATGGAATTACAACATTACCTTCCTGGAAGAATTTGTTCAGAGAGGCCTGATTGAAAAAGGAGAGAAAGAAGAGGGCTTTAAAAAGTCTTATAAAAATCCGGATGAGTTTTGTTGCTTGTTCGTGATGGATGGGGCTTTCACGAATTTTGTCTTTATTCCTTATCCGGAAGATGATAAGGCAGTGCTGTAAAACCGGTTGAAAGCCATAAAAAAAGGTTCGGGGAATAGTCTCCGAACCTTTTTTATTTTCTTTAACACCAAAAACAATTAAGCATTTTGGTTTTTAGGGCGACGGTTGTAATTGCCTTTACGGCCTCCACCACCTTTATTTCCGCTGTAGTTTCTTTTCTTATTGAAACGTCCGCCATTTCCTCTGCGCTCCGTGGAATAGCTTGGCTGCCCGCCGAAAGATTCCGGTAATGGCACCTTCATCACTTCTTTTTCGATCAACTCCTCAATTCTGCGGAACTTGCCACAATCCTTCGGGTTTATCAAAGTAACCGCAAAACCTTTACGCTCTGCTCTTGCTGTACGGCCCACACGGTGTACATAGTCTTCCGGGTCATTTGGCACATCATAATTGATCACCATCGATACGTCATCAATATCGATTCCGCGGGAAACAATATCGGTAGCCACCAAAACCTGGAACTGCTTGTTTTTAAAGCTCTGCATGATCTGCTCACGCTCTTTCTGCTCCAAATCCGACTGGAATGGCTCTGCTTTCAAGCCCCATCGTTTCATTTCATGGCCCAGCTCCTTTACCTTGGATTTAGTAGAACAAAAAACGAATACCGTGGGCAATTTCTCCTCATTCCCAACCAGAATACCTTTCAAAATGCTGGCCTTTTGCTCATCATAAGCCATAAAAGCTCCCTGAAGCACTCCCTCAGCAGTAGTAGATACTTTAAAGGTAATCTCTTCCGGATCTTTCAGGATATTTTTGGCTAAGCTGCGAATCTTTGGTGGCATGGTAGCAGAAAACATCAAGGTCTGACGGCTCTCCGGAAGTTTTCCCACAATTTGGTTGATATCTTCCTGGAAGCCCATATCCAACATTCTGTCAGCCTCATCCAGTACTAAAAACTGTAAATCATCCGTTTTGAGGTAGCCCTGATTAAAATGCTGAATCAGACGACCAGGCGTGGCTACTATAATATCAGCTCCATTTTTAATAGCTGAGCGCTGCTTTTCCCAGTTCCCGGCATCATTTCCTCCATAAATGGCCACCGTACTCAAAGGGGCAAAATAACTCATGCCTTCCAATTGCTGATCAATCTGAATGGCCAGCTCACGAGTTGGGGCAATAATAATACAACTAACCGAATTACTTTTCGGAGCATCTCCCTCCAACAATTTGTGCATTACCGGCAAAAGATAAGCTGCCGTTTTTCCGGTTCCTGTCTGTGCACAGGCGATTAAATCCTTTCCTTCTATCGCAAGAGGAATAGCAGCCTCCTGAATGGGCGTCGCATCTTCAAACCCCATTGCCAGAATGGCATCCTCTATGTTGGGGTTAAGATCAAAGTCTGTAAATTTCAAATCCTATGGGTTAATAAGTTTTTATTGGTCCAAAGGGATTTAAAATGATACCCGACCCTTCGGACGACCAATTTTTTTTCACTATGTGGTCTCTATCAAATGTAAATCTAAAAAAAAGCAGGCATTTAATGCAGTTTTACTGATTTTTTAGGAAGAAAGGCCCACTGATCCACAAAGACACTAGATATTTTACGATAAAATATAACTAAATAAAGTTGTTTATGTGATATTTTTTAAATGATTAAATTAAAAGGCATAAAAACCATATTTAAAAATTGATTCATCTTGACAATGAAGGCTTTAGGTGGGTTCAATAGAAATTCTTGGAATTGATCAAAAAACACCAAAGCAGGTAATGATTAAGGTTTTAATGACTAACAGCCGTTAATCGGCAGGGTTTGAACAGTGATATCTCTTGAAATAGGCATGATAGAAATTCATGTAATGTTTAAGCGAATTTCACCAAATCACTATAACCATAATTTTCACATGAAAGAAACCTACTTTAATCAGATTTTCAGGAAAAAGTCATTTTTGGCTGTTCTGGTCTGTATGATGATGGTGGCCAGCCCGGGTTTATGGTCATCTATGGCAAAGGCGGATCCCGTCGATATTTTTGAATGTCTACCGAATATAGAGGTAAATAACGATGCCGGACAATGCGGAGCAATTGTCCATTGGGAATATCCGGCCGAGCCTGATGGAGTTTATTGGTCTTCCACGCATGAGCCTGGCTCTTATTTCGAAGTAGGGACTACCAAAGTCACCATTACGGCGAAAGAAAACGGAAATGAAGCTTCCTGCTCCTTTTATGTTACGGTAAAAGACAATGAGAAGCCCAAGCTAAAAGTGCCGGATGATTTCACCGTCTATGCAGGTTCCGGCCTCGACAACGGAGAAGTATGTTACGCAAAAGTAATGTATGAATATCAGACCTCGGACAACTGTGAAATCGCCTGGACCAAAGTGGTAAAAGGAAATGAATCCGGAACTATTTTCCCCCTTGGTGATACTGAGGTAGAGATATTGGTTTGCGACGTCAATGGAAACCGTAGAAGCAAAAGTTTTATTGTAACGGTAAAAGACGGCAGCAAACCCGTACCCGCCAAGGAATACTTACCTGTCATTGAGGGTTATTGCAAAGTAGAAGTAACGGATATCCCAAAAGCCTTCGATAACTGTGATGATTTAATCCTGGGACAAACTCAGGATCCTTTGTATTACGATCAAAAAGGGGAGTATGAAATTTCCTGGTATTATGCAGATGCTGCAGGAAATATTTGTGAGCAAAAACAAACGGTCATCGTAAAAGCCAGCCCCCTTGAAATCAGCATTAAGAAAAATCAGCCTTCCTGCTATGAAGGAACCAATGGATCCATAAAGGTAATTGTTGAAGGTGGCTGTGAACCCTACGCCTACAAATGGTATTACGAAGACCAGGAAATGGTTGGGGAAGAAGGAAATTATCAGGGAGACCTCCTTGCCGGAACCTACAAAATTAAAGTTTGGGATGCTGCAGGGCAGATGATTATGAAAACTGTTGAGCTCAAGCAAAAAGATGAACTGGTTGTCAAAGTAATAGAAGTAACCAATCTGGAATGCCGCAATGATGACAATGGAATTGCGGAGGTCTATGTTGAAGGAGGAAAAGCACCTTATAATTATGCCTGGTATGAAATTGATGGCAGCCAGATTGAAGGGGAAACCGAAAGTAGAATTGAAACCCTCTCCAAAGGGGAATATTATGTATTGGTAACGGATGCCCGGGGTTGTAATAAGGTGTGTTATTTCACCATGATCAATCCTCCACGATTGAAAGTTGAGTTAGCAACTACTGATGCGCTATGCTATGGAGATGCTAATGGAATGGCCGCTGTAAAGGTTACCGGCGGAACGGGTATGTATATGGTGGAATGGTTTGACCGCAATGACAGACCTATTCAGTCTATTGGAGATAAATTCTCCATCATGGGATTGGCGGCCGGAGACTACAAAGTAGTAGTAACAGACGCGAAGGATTGTAAAAGAACCAAAAGATTCACCATTGGAGAACCGGACTTATTGGAACTAGTACAGGGGCAGGCGTACGGCGCTTCTTCTTATTCAAAAGCAGATGGTGGTTTTGAAGTAAGTGCGCAGGGTGGCACTCCTCCTTACCTGTTTAAAATAGAAGGAGGAGAATACCAGGACCACGGTAAATTCATGGGACTGAAACCAGGGACATATAAAGTCTATGTGAAAGATGCCAATGGTTGTGAGGCGTACATTGAATGTGAAGTTCCGGTAACCGGACCAAAATGTCTTAATGCCTGCGGAGGAGAATACCGCTCGGATGCCGGCATTCCTTTTTATGCAGATGATCATTATGTAGAAGGTGGACGTTGTTATTCCCGCGAAACCAGGATTTACAATACTCAGGATCCTTACTTATACCAATCTGAAAGATACGGGCATTTTACCTACCAAATTCCGGTGGATAACGGAGCCTATGAGGTTGAGCTTCATTTTGCTGAAATCTATTGGGATCGGGAAGGCAAGCGTAAGTTTGCAGTAGACATCGAAAGAGAAAATGTTTTAGACTGCTTCGATATTTATAAAGAAGCCAATGAGGAGAATCACGGACAGGGGGGTAAGAATGTGGCCATCGTACGAAAATTCACCACGGAAATTTCAGATGGCTATGTGAATATCCGCTTCTATGGTGGTAGCTGTAACAGAGATTATCCAAAAATCTCGGCCATTTGTATCAAACCAAAAGAAACGTTACCGTATAATGCTGCGCCGAAAATCGTCCAGATGGAAGATAAAAAAATATATGTGGATGATTACGTGAGTTATTATGTCTCCGCTCATGATGAAGAAGATCATAACCTGCATTATTATGCCACTAACCTGCCTTACGGATTGGAAATTGACGAATACACCGGACAGATCCATGGTACCGTTGCTTCAGAAGCCGGGTATTATGAGGTTGAGGTAAGCGTTAAAGATGATGGATATCCATCACGGGAAGCTAAGATGAAATTCCAAATAGAGGTATGTATCACTCCGGAACAATGGGGCAAACTTTGCATCAATGCCAATGGACGTGCACATACAGATGAATATGGCAACGAATTCAAAGCAGATGATGGTTCTTATTTCATAGGGGCTAACCGTTATAATGTAAGCCATGAGATCTATGGTACTGATGACGACGCCCTCTATCAAACAGAACGTTGGGGTGAGTTCTATATGGAATTGAGAGATCTTCCAAATGGAAAATATAAGGTGACTATCTACTGTGCCGAAATTTACTTCCGAGAAGCGGGACAACGAAAGTTCAATGTATATGCCAATGGCGAACAAAAGTGGTATGATTACGACCCATTCTATGAGTCCTATGACAAAAATGGCTATGGCAAGGACTATGCAAATTACGACTACTTCTATTGCATCGTAGAGAATGGAAGGCTGAAGTTAGAATTCAAAAGAGGAAGAGCCAATTATCCGAAAGTTTCTGCTATCTGTATTGAGGGTGTAAAATACGAATACACAGATGATAATCGCACCATTGCAGATGAAAACCTCCTGAATGGGTTTGATCAGGAAGAGGAAGCCGGCGTTTATCCGAATCCTGTAGTGGATCAGTTTACCGTGCAGTTAGAAAATGCCACCTCTACTTTACCTGCAGTGAAAATTGTCGATGGTGCCGGAGCTGTAAAAGTTTTAGCTACTCAACAATTAAAACTGAAAGGAAAAGAACTAAAAGTGAATCTGGGGGGCGATCGCTTCAACTCCGGTGTTTATCTCATGGAAGTTTCAGGTCAGGAAGGCTGGAAACAAGTGGAGAAAGTGATGTTTAAATAATAGAAATCAACAATCGAAAGGGGGCTGTCTCAGGGTTTGGGACAGCCTCTTTTTTATTTCCAGCGATCTGAGTCTGAAAACTGTCCATCACCAACATTCCCGTTTCAAAACCCCAAATACAAAAAATCCCGGAATCACTTCCGGGCTTCTGCGGTCTGGACGGGACTCGAACCCGCGACCTCCTGCGTGACAGGCAGGCATTCTAACCAGCTGAACTACCAAACCAGGCTTTTTAAGGGGCTTAGCCCTGGGGTGAAAGACCGGTCTCGAACCGGCGACCTCCGGAACCACAATCCGGCGCTCTAACCAACTGAGCTACAATCACCATTTATGCTTTTCGGAATTATCTTAAATCCTTCCAGTACAGTCAAGGCATGCCCTTTCTCTACGTATTATTGAAATGATTCTTACTTCAATAATTCCACTCTTATGCGGTCTGGACGGGACTCGAACCCGCGACCTCCTGCGTGACAGGCAGGCATTCTAACCAGCTGAACTACCAAACCAAGCTTTTTAAGGGGCTTAACCCTGTGGGTGAAAGACCGGTCTCGAACCGGCGACCTCCGGAACCACAATCCGGCGCTCTAACCAACTGAGCTACAATCACCATTTATTTCCTTCGGAATTATCGAAAATCCTTCCAGTACAGAAAGGGCATGCGCTTTCTCTACCTGTTATTGAAATGATCCTTACTTCAATAATTCCACTCTTCTGCGGTCTGGACGGGACTCGAACCCGCGACCTCCTGCGTGACAGGCAGGCATTCTAACCAGCTGAACTACCAAACCAAGCTTTTTAAGGGGCTTAACCCTGTGGGTGAAAGACCGGTCTCGAACCGGCGACCTCCGGAACCACAATCCGGCGCTCTAACCAACTGAGCTACAATCACCATTTATTTCCTTCGGAATTATCGAAAATCCTTCCAGTACAGAAAGGGCATGCGCTTTCTCTACCTGTTATTGAAATGATCCTTATTTCAATAATTCCACTCTTCTGCGGTCTGGACGGGACTCGAACCCGCGACCTCCTGCGTGACAGGCAGGCATTCTAACCAGCTGAACTACCAAACCAAGCTTTTTAAGGGGCTTAGCCCTGGGGTGAAAGACCGGTCTCGAACCGGCGACCTCCGGAACCACAATCCGGCGCTCTAACCAACTGAGCTACAATCACCATATGCTTTTGCGGAATTATCTAAAATCCTTCCAGTACAGTCAAGGCATGCCTTGACTCTACATTTTAATATTGAAATGATCTTTATTTCAATAATTCCTCTCTTCTGCGGTCTGGACGGGACTCGAACCCGCGACCTCCTGCGTGACAGGCAGGCATTCTAACCAGCTGAACTACCAAACCAAAAAAGCAAAAGCTTTGTTATGTGATGAATTTTGCGGTCTGGACGGGACTCGAACCCGCGACCTCCTGCGTGACAGGCAGGCATTCTAACCAGCTGAACTACCAAACCTTTGCATTAGATTTATCAAGAAGCTCCAAAGAGCTAGCGGTCTGGACGGGACTCGAACCCGCGACCTCCTGCGTGACAGGCAGGCATTCTAACCAGCTGAACTACCAAACCTAAATAAATCTTTTGCTAAAACATCAAACACAAACTGCTATTGCTAGCGGTCTGGACGGGACTCGAACCCGCGACCTCCTGCGTGACAGGCAGGCATTCTAACCAGCTGAACTACCAAACCAATAATTTATGCAAACAGTGTGATGATCTTTTTATAGTACAAAACTCAATCACCAAAAATTTCAAATATTTCAGGAGAGCTATTCTCTTCCTAACCCCTCAGTCAACTGTTGTTGTCTTTTGGGATTGCAAAGGTAGAATCGTTTTTTTAAAACGCAAAACTCTCCTGAAAAAAAAGTCGATTATCTATCAAAAGTTAAACGTTGCCCCTTAACTGATTCGTTGAAATTTCCATCTTTATAGGCATGATGCCCCGAAACGATTGTATGCTTCACAGAGGACTTAAAAGTCTGACCCTCAAAAGGAGACCAACCACATTTAGAATGTACATTATCCCTGCTCACCGTCCAGGCATCTTGTAAATCTACCAAAACGATATCAGCAAAATAATTTTCACGGATATAACCTCGTTTTTCTATCTCAAAAAGAATGGCTGGATTATGACACATTTTTTCTACGATTTTTTCCAATGTGATTTTGCCGGCATGGTACATTTCAAGCATAGTCACCAAAGAATGCTGCACCAAAGGCCCACCTGATGGTGCTTTGAAATAGCTGTTATCTTTTTCTTCCAAAGTATGAGGAGCATGATCGGTCGCGATCACATCGATTCGGCCATCCAATACGGCTTTAAAAATTTCATCGCGATCATTGGCGGTTTTCACAGCAGGATTCCACTTAATCAGGGTGCCTTTTTTCGCATAGTCTTCCTCCGAGAACCACAAATGGTGCACACAAGCTTCTGCAGTAATGCGTTTTTCTGTTAGGGGCGTTTGATTCTCAAACAACTCCAACTCCTTCGCCGTAGAAATATGCAAAATATGAAGTCGGGTGTTATGTTTCTTCGCCAGCTTCACCGCCATGCTGGAAGACTTGTAACAAGCCTCTGCTGAACGAATCTCCGGATGGCAGGCAATCGGCACTTCTTCTCCGTATTTTTCCTTATAAGCCTCCGTATTCGCTCTGATGGTCGCCTCATCCTCACAGTGGGTCGCGATCAACATGGGCACCTTCGAAAACAGTCCTTCCAGCGTTGCCTCATCATCTACCAGCATATTTCCGGTGGAGGAGCCCATAAAAGCTTTGATTCCACAAACATTTTTAGGGTTGGTTTTCAACACTTCCTCCAGATTGTCATTGGTCGCCCCCATAAAGAAAGAATAATTCGCCAAGGAAACTTCTTCCGCCCGCTTATATTTATCCGCTAACAGCTCCTGGGTTACTGCCTGAGGTACCGTATTAGGCATTTCCATAAAAGAAGTAATCCCTCCGGCCACGGCCGCTTTGGCCTCGGTATAAATTTCCGCCTTATGCGTCAGGCCCGGCTCACGGAAATGTACCTGATCATCAATTACGCCCGGCAACAGGTGAAGACCGGTCGCATCTATGGTTTCATCTGCCACTTCAGTCAACTTTTCTCCGATTTTTGCAATCTTTCCGTCTTTGATTAAAACATCGGCCTGAAAGATCTTATCTTCATTGACTATATTTGCATTCTGAATGAGAATAGAGGGAAGCTTCATTGGTATTGTATTTATTTGATGAATATCCTTTCCCCGCTCTCTGACAGGTGAATCGCAGAGGCGAGGAACACATTTCCACAAAGATACAAGGCTAAAAACAGATGGCAACAGAAATAAAGAGTTTCGAGGACTTCAAACTTAACCGTCAATTATTAAATGCGATATCAGAAGCCGGCTATGCTGAGCCCACTGAAATCCAGCAAGCCGCCATTCCCCTGACCACCTCCGGGCATGATTTATTGGGTATTGCGCAGACGGGAACAGGAAAAACTGCTGCCTTTGTGCTTCCTTTGTTAATGAAAATAAAATACCCGCAGGGAAATGATCCCCGCGCCGTTATTTTAGCACCTACCCGCGAGTTGGTCATGCAGATTGATGCCAACATCAGCGAATTGGCCAAATACACCGAAATCCGGCATGTGCCGCTTTATGGAGGGCAGGGACCCAAGCGACAAAAGGAAGCGGTAGAAGCCGGCGTGGACATCATCGTGGCCACCCCCGGAAGGTTTTTAGACATCTATAAGACGGGCGCTTTCAACACCAAGCAGATCAAGACCATGATTCTGGATGAGGCTGATAAAATGATGGACATGGGCTTTATGCCACAAATCCGGAACATACTGGAGATCATCCCTACCAAGCGACAAAACTTATTATTCTCAGCCACTTTCCCTCCACGGGTGGAAGAATTGTCCCATGAATTCCTTGAATTCCCGGAAAAAGTGGAAATCGCCCCGCAGGCCACCACTGTGGATACGGTGCAACAGCAGGCCTTTAAAGTACCGAACTTCCGTACCAAAATTGAAATGGTGGGACATTTTCTGAAAGAGGAGGAAGTATTTAAAAGAGTCATCATTTTTGCGAATACCCGGACGACGGCGGATAATATTTTCAAATTTATTGAAAGAAAAGTCAAAGGAACGGTAAAAGTTATCCACGCCAACAAAGGACAAAATACCCGTATCAATGCCATGGAGGAATTCAAGTCCGGCAATGTGCGTGTATTGGTGACCACCGATGTATCCGCCCGCGGGATTGATGTCTCGGAAGTCAGCCATGTGATCAATTTTGATGTACCTCCCATTTATGAGGATTATGTGCACCGTATTGGGCGTACAGGACGGGCAAAAGCTGTGGGAAATTCCATCACGTTTATAAATCCGGCAGAGGAGTATCATTTCAAAAAAATCGAGGAACTGATTCAAATGGAAGTTCCCCTGGCTGAAATACCGGAAAGCGTCAAGATTTTTGACACCCCAAAAGAAGAACAACAGGGCTATCTCCGCCATATTGATGACCTGAAGAAAAAAGAAGACCCTAACTTTAAAGGAGCTTTCCATGAAAAGAAGCGGGTGATTCAGGCCAGAGAAGATAAGGAAAGAAGGAGAAATACCGGCAACGCCTTTAGTAATTCCTCCAGAGGCAGGAGTAAAGGGGGCGGCAAAAACCGGAACCGCTCGGGAAGCAGCCGAAATGCCAAAAATCGCGGAGGAGGAAGAGGAAAAAGGTAATCAGCATTTCCCAAGAAAGACCCTTTGAAAAGCAAAAAGCCCTCAATATGTTGAGGGCTTTCTGTTTCCTAAAAGTTCAGAGCCTATTGAATCCGAATTATGCACCGACAGACTCACCAATACACTGTTACAAGTGTTTTTCCTTTGATGTTTGACAAGCCAAATTGGGCAAACTTAGTTTCTCTCTTTCGTCCACTTACCTGGAACAACCGAAACAGGGAAGCCTTTTTTCATTTTTCCCGCCTTGCAGCTAAAAGAGGATTATAGCATGAATAATCCGGCTTAAGCACCCATATTCGGCTAAAAAAAAAAGCTTATGGTTATCGCCTTTTTACCTGGCAATAAACTCTAATTCATGAGTGCCATAGTATCGGGGATCATCCGCATTTTCAACCCGGAATCTCACCAAAATTTTGCTTTGATTATTGGGTATTTGAGGATTTCCGCTTTCATCCACGAAAATAATTTGAGGGTAAATCACATTGGCATTCTCCCCACTTAATTTAATTGTGTAATAGGTTCCGTTAACGTACTCCCAATCTGTTCCTAAATCAAGCCCTTCGGGTACATTATTCGCATAAATTTTCCCTGAAGCCGTTCGTGGACTACTACATAAAATGGAAAGCTCAAGGTCGCTGAACAAATTATTCAGATCGGACTGTGCATTTAAAGTCCAATCTCCATGAATCGCCCGGGCAAAATCAGCCTCCGGACTATCTTTTGAATCACCGGAAGTCTGAGGGGAAACAAGGGCATCGTCATCCGAGCAAGAGAAGGTGAACAACAAAACACAGATTCCGAGTAAATACAGTAAGTTTTTCATAATAGTGGTGTTTTAAGGTTTGGTATTTACCACCACTATTGCCAAGGGAGTGCCAGAAATCAAAAGGCTTCTCAGGCATCAACAACACATATTTTAAAAAATATATATTCAGGTAGTGTTCAATATTAATACACTTATTGTAAAGGATCCGTACAGCTGTAACAAAAGATCCTGTTTTCAAAAACGAGCATTATTAAACTACAAATCAATGAATTACAACACATTCACAATAAAACATTGGGAAAATTAAAATCCATTTAGCTTTTCAAGCCCAATATCCTCCCATCGTCTACCTCAAATCCTGGAGGTTTTTAAAATCCACCTTCAGCATTTGCTACTTCAACTTATCATAAGCCTGCTTCAGCGCTCTAAATGCATTCGACTTTTCGGGCGCGAACTCTAAACTCAGGTATATACTGCTTTCGTTTAGGCTTTCGCTAGCTGAAATGACATAAAAGAGGGCATAAAAAAACCCACCGCAATGGGTGGGTTTTATATTTTAAGAATTGATTAGTCGTCTATCTTATTAATCAACCAAAGTAGAAGTAATCGTTCCTTCGTTGGTATCAAAAGTGATTTCATAAACACCGTCGTTACCTGAGAATGAAATATTATCATCTCCTGAGAAGTTTGGATCTGTCGTATTAGAGAAGTTCGAACCATTCAATTGATCATTCCAGTCTCCAAGAGTGTAAACCAATTTGAATTGCTCACCTTTCGTCATTTTCTGAGTAATTTTATAAACTCCATCTTCAATTTCCATCACATTTCTGCGCTCAGCCTCAGGTTTATTCCAATCATTCGCACTACCAACCATGTACACACGGCTACCTACGAACATTTTATACTCATTCTCTGCAACAAACTCAACTGTCAACAACTGATCACCGCTTTCGCCAGTGTACTTGAAGTTATCATCACCAGAGATAGAATTGAAAGCGGCGTAAACCGTAGTATTTCCACCATTAACCTGCGCGTCCCAAGAGCCATCCACTAACACAAACTTAAATTCTTCACCATTTTTCATTTTAATGGTGTTTTCAAACAATTTATCTTCATGTCCTTCTTGCTCGTAAAGCTTCATATAAGCAAAATCATCAGCATCTGGATTATTCCATCCATTCTCAGACCCAACTTTGAAGATATGAGGAGGCTCAGGGTTGTAAGTAGTAATAACTGTAGTGACTTCCTCAGAAAACAATACGCGCTGACCCGCTAAATCTGATTGAATCTTGATGGTCACGTTTGCAGTAGCTTCAGGTGCCACTCCTGCTGCCAATACTCCATTATTTATTTGTTTAATAGATATAGCCGCAGAAGTTTCTGCTGTTTCCAAAACCGTAGCCATCTGATCTTCAACTACAACTTGTACTTTATATCCAGGAACCACTTCTAAGCCATATTGAGCAGCGTCCCAAGATAACTCCTGCCAGGTGTTATCTTCAATAACTTCTCCCGACTCGTCCACTTTTGTTAGCACATATTCAGACTGGTCAAAAGTGTGATCAAAACCTGGCTGAACCGCTACTTCAGGATCCAAGCGAGGAAAACTATTATCTTCACTACATGCCGAGAACATCATTGTGCTCCCTAACAATAGCATCATTAATTTATATCCGTATTTCATGATAATATCCTTAAAAAATTCAGGTATGGGGCTTCTACACCCCATAGCTACAGATTAATAATTAGGGTTACGGTTTAGGTTCGGGTTAGCCGTTTGGTCTGCAGTAGGAATTGGATACAATTCATATTTAGCATCTACAGCCGAACCATTCACGGTATTTCCTTTAAAAGGCCACACATAACTTCCACCTGAGAATTTACCGAAACGAATCAAGTCCATTCTTCGCTGACCTTCCCAGTATAATTCACGTGCGCGCTCATCCAACAACCAGTCCAAGGTTACATTTCCTGCACTAACATCAGACAATCCAGCTCTGTTTTGAATTTGATTGATCATATCCAGGTGCGCTCCAGAAACCGCATTCCCCTGACGAAGATCTAATTCTGCCAACATCAAATAAACATCTGACAAACGGAATACAGGAACATTATTATCGACACGCTCATTGGTTCCTTCGTTTCCGGCCCAGGAACCATCGCTCATCAGGTTTCTGAATTTACCCACACCATAACCCTGATTAGAGTTCGCCAATTCCGTGATAGTACCATCTCCGCGATTTTTGGTAAACAATAATTGATTTTCAGCAATTCTTAAATCATTTGCACGATCGAACTTATCTACCAATGTTTTGGTAATGCGGTTACCTGACCATCCACCACTCACACCAAACTCTGCAGCATTCATGGTTTCTTCTCCACCTAATACAGATCCACAAACCAAGAAGGTCATGCCTCCCCAAGTCTGAACAAACTGATGGTGATAGTTAATAGAGAAAATAATCTCATTCGTTTTTTCCCAGTTGTCTGCCATGAATAATACTTGATAAGCACTAAAATCCTGGCCGTCATTTACCGTAATAAGGTCACCATCACCACCTATCAGGTTATTACCATTTACTCCACCTTGTGTATTTAAAGAGTGGTTGGCTGCTACCGTCTCCAATAATTGACTTGCCTCTGCGTAAAAAGCCGTATTAGAAGAACCTAAAATCACTTCATGATTCAATAACATCTTCGCCAACAAAGTACGCGCTACATCCTTAGTTACTTGCCCTACCGCTCCCTGCTCTACAAGAGCATCTCCGGCAATAACATCTTCCAACTCTCCTTTGATGTACATGAACAACTCATCTCCTCCAAGCTCTCCCCAGGAAGGAGGAAGGAATGCACCAACACCATCTTCCTCAGTTACCTTCGGGATGATGTTACCGAAGTTCTCCAGACCGTGATAGTAAGCAAATGCTCTTAGGAAACGAGCCTCCGCCACATAACCAGGAGCTGCCTGCCAATCAGGCTGCATGATATTATTCGCCTGACGAATAAACTCATTTGCCAAAGTCACCTGGAACATAATTCTGTAATAGAAACCGGTTACCATACCATTGGAGGCAGTCCAATTTACTCTGTTAAGCGCTGGAATTCCAGGATCCCCCCAACCGTTCAAAACCTCATCGGTTGGAAGCTGCTGCAACATCCAGTAACCGCGCCAGTAACTTGACGCCCCTTCATCGATACCATCAATATCGCCATCACCATCTGGTCCTTTTTGTCCAGTCACGGCAAGTCCGGCGTACATTTTTGCCAATCCTTGGGCTAAATCTGCCTCGGTCTTATAAATACGATTAGCAGTATCCAAGTTTGGGTCAATTGGCTCTACATTCAAGTCATTAACACAAGAAGAGAAGCCTACCGCCATCAATAAAACGATGGCAGTAAAAATATTTTTTATTCTATTGATTTTCATAATCTTAATCTCCTATTGATTAAAAAGTAAGATTAACGCCTAGCAAATAAGTGCGTGGACGTGGGTAGAAGTTATTATCCATACCACCAAATACCTCAGGATCGATTCCTTCGTATGGAGTAATTACAAATGCATTGTTTACGGTTGCATAAACACGAGCATTCATTTTGGATCCCATCACATTAAAGAAGTTGTAACCTACCATGATATTATCCATTCTCAAGAAATCTGCCTTTTGAATGAAATAATCTGACTGATAAAAACGATCCTCATCCAAATTACCATTAAAGCCAGTATTATAAATATCTCTGTGAAGATTATTTACAAAAGTATTACCGGTATTCACATTGGTAAATTTACCGTTTTGAGAAGCTACGTTGTTGTAGTTGTAAACTCCTAGGTTGGCACGCAATGCAAAAGAGAAATCCCAATTTTTATAAGTCATGTTAGAGGAGAAACCTAGCATCCAATCTGGTGTAGCATTTTTATCAGAGATATACTTATCATCCTCATTGATCTGGCCATCACCATTTCTATCCACGAATACATCTTCTAGTGGGCGTCCATTCTCATCGTATACTTGCTGATACACATAGTAAGAGTAAGCAGTATGACCAGTAGCATGGATCTGAGCAGTCTGACCTGTAGGACCTTCGATTCCACCAGTCAATACACCTTTATAATTAGGATCATCAACAGCGGTCAATTTCGTAATTTCATTGAAGTTTCTAGTCGCATTGAATGACATGTTCCAGTTGAAATCTGAAGTTTGGATCGCTCTGTAATTGATCGAGAATTCCACCCCTTTATTCACCATTGAACCAACATTGGTGATCACCTGGTTACGGAAGTTAGTACCTGCTGCTACCGGAATTTGGTTCAACAAATCAGTTGTTTCTCTGTAGTAAACATCCACACTACCTGTCAGCTTTTCATCCATGAATCCATAATCAAAAGCAACGTTAGTGGTAGTGGTCGTTTCCCACTTCAAATTCGCATCATAAGCATTTGGACGAAGCGTATTTACAGGAATGACTGTTCCAACTCCATCTTGTGAGTAGTACACATATTGAGCGGAAGATAAACCACGTGAGTAAGTACCAAAAGCTGGGTAATCGGATCCAACATCCTGCTGTCCCGTCACACCCCAACCAGCTCTAAATTTCAAAGAAGAAACTGCTGAAGAATTTTTCAACCAACCGTCTTTTTTGAAGTTATAGGACGCTGCAAAGGAAGGAAAAAGTCCCCACTGGTTTTCTCCAACGAAACGAGAGGATCCATCCTGACGCAAAGTAGCAGTTAAGTTCAAACGCTCTTTGAAGTTGAAATTAGCACGACCAAAGAATGACACTAAATAATTCTCTGAACGAGACAATACATCAGTATCTCCACGGTGAGTACCATCGGCAAATTCATTTGCGTCAAGCTTTTCCCACCAGAAGTGTTGCCAGGAATAACCTCCCATTACCTCAATACGAGAATCAATAGCAGAGATATCCTTGTTGTATTGTAAATAAAAATCTAACAGCTCATTCTTCTTAGTTTGGTTGAACCAAGAGTGATATCCTCCTTTATTGAACGATTCCACATCAAAAACCCCAAGTGGATCAATGTATACATTTCCATCACTTTTAGAATGATCATATCCCAAATTCAAGTTGGCCTTCAAATCAGGTAGGAAATGAAATTTATAATCTAAAGTCATGTTACCGATAAAACGATTAACACTGGACTTATCAGACTTTTGTTCCAAAAGTGCTACTGGGTTGGCTGGTGCCAAAATGTTAGGTGCGCCATCCGCATCTTCCCAACCGAAGTACCCGCCATATTTCTGATCCTCAATATGAATTGGTTTTGTAGGATCAAAAGCTACCGCTGCTCCAATAGCACCTGCATCAGCAAATTGGTTGGCGATATTGGAATACTTTGCATTTACGCTCACTTTTAAATGATCATCAAAGAACTTAGGAGTCAAATTAACGCCTACAGTGGTTCTATCCATGCTTGACGACTTTAACACCCCTTCATTATGGTTATATCCTACAGATACTCGATATGGTAATACCTCTGCTAAAGTTCCTCCAACGGCCACATTGTGCTCTGTAGAAACTGCAGTTTGAAAAATTTGATCTTGCCAATTTGTATTATACATCTGGCGTTCACCATTTTCGCCTGCAATCCCCATGAATTCATTATAGCGATTCTCTTCACCGTAACGCTCATTTACTACTGACTGATACTCACTAGCATTTAACACATCCACGGTGTTCATTGGCGTAGAAACCTGAACATTACCAGTATAAGAAACTGTAAAATCCTTAGTTCCTTTTTTAGTGGTAATCAAAATCACACCATTTGAGGCACGTGAACCATAAATCGCTGTTGCAGAAGCATCCTTCAGTACAGTAAATGTCTCAATATCATTCGGGTTAATAGTAGATAGTGGGTTAGGCATACCAGAAACCTCTCCATTATCAATCGGCACACCGTCGATCACAATCAATGGATCCGAAGATGCAGAAAGGGATGATCCTCCACGAATTCGAATAGTTGCACCAGCGCCTGGAGCACCACCTCCAGTAGTAATCTGAACACCGGCAACTTTACCATTTAACAATTCCTGAGGGGAGGTAATTGCACCTTGGTTAAAGTCAGAAGCATTAATGGACTGAATAGAACCCGTCAAATCTTCTTTCTTAGCGGAACCGTAACCGATTACCACAACTTCTTCCAAACTGGTTACATCAGTAGCCAGTTGAACGTCTACTTTAGTTTGTGAACCTACGGTTACTTCCTGAGGGGTGAAACCCACGAAAGACACCACTAGCACATCACTATCAGCTGCTTCCAACTGGAAAGCACCATTAAAGTCAGTGATTGTACCAGAAGCAGTACCTTTGATTAGCACGTTAGCCCCAGGGATGGGCTCATTGTCCTCTGCCGATGTTACCGTCCCGGTAATCATCTTTTGTGCAAATGCTGCCACCGAAAACAAGGTGAAAAGCACAGCCAGCGAGAACGTTCTACGCAATTGGTAGTATTTTGTCATAGCTGTTGGTTGAAAATAGTTTTATTGGACTTTATTAAAAAAATGTAAAAAGTAAGTTTTGAGCATTTTTTTGCGAAATAATCTGATTTCAGGTCTTTTTTTAAAAAGTTTTAAAAACAGGAGTCCTTTGTCAGTAATTATTTATACAATCTTAAAAAAGATTTAAGTCAGAATCTCCGCACGATATAGAGTATTTAGCAAAAAAAGGCCGCAATCGTTTTCGGGCAGATCGATTAAAACAATAGCAATTTTCAACACCAAGAAACCCCTGAAATGTAAATAGCAGCAATAATATTGGTTAATTATTAACAATTCTTTAGTCAAAAAATCAGAATCATCTACTTCCCCCTGAAAAAATGAGATATTTTTAGCCTTGCTGCGGATTTTTCAAAAAACTGAAAATTAATTTAACCTTAAACAACAAAGTGAGGACCATTCCAAATTTTTAAAAAAAACCTCCATCAATTAAAATTCCAATAATAAGCCTTCTCATCTATTATCAACTTTAATGTTGAGTGATTTTAAGGCTCCATGAGGGCATTTCTATCAGGTACTGTAAGAGATTAAAGCCTAATATTGGAAGTCAAAGAAGCAGTCAGTCAAAAAAAAGAAGTCCGGCTGCGGTTTTCTGATTTTAAGGGATTCATAATTAATTCCGACATCCGGCTCGGGTCCAATAGAACCAAAATTTGGACTTTCGTAATATCTTCAAAAAATAGGAAGTAAAATTTCAGCTCCATCATTTGCGTAAACAGCTGCTTGTTTAAGAAAGCAGTATATACTCTGCGCCCCCTAAACTTGTTTTTTTTAATATCAGATAAAGTAGAATTAAAACTGAGTAATTCGTTCTTTGCTTTCGTTAGTCTCAAAAAAGCACCTGTCATCGATTTATTGCTATCTATATTACTGAAATATCAAAAACCCCAATTCGGAGAACTAACTTTCTCCTCATTCCTCTACCGCCTTGGCAAAAAACTCGAAACAGGAAGTTATTCCTTCATTTTTCCCGGCAAGTGGTAAAAAGAGGATTTAACCATTAATAACTCGGGTTATATAGGAATAGCTCAGAAACAAAAAAAACCGCCACTAGGGCGGTTTTAAAAGAAATGCGATAAGGTATCAGATGCTTATTGCGCTATTACCTCCAGTATTCCGGCAGCTATATCCATTTTCATGGAATAGGTTCCGGTGCTTCCATTGAACTCAATGTTACCATCTCCTGATAATTCAGGAGATTTCACTGGGAAAGTAGCGCCACTTAGTTCTCCGTTCCAGCTACCTGCCTCAGGAACAAACTTAAACTCTTCTCCAGAGACAAAATCAAGGGTCCCCTCGAAAACGCCGTCGTAACGCTTATAAAGCTTGAATTGATCGTAGTTCGGGTTGGAAGTATCATTCCAGCCATTTTCAGAACCTACTTTATAATATATATCCTCGGACTCAATTTCTTCGAAGAAAATAGTTTGCGCGTTATCATCAACCACCAATTTTCTTACTTCAGATGAACCATTATATACAAGGTTTCCATCTCCATCTTCTGAGAAATCTGCATCTGCACCGCCTGAGAAATAGGCATAACCCAACCAGTCCTTTCCAGGTAAAAACATCTTGAAGTTTTCTCCAGCTTCAAATTCATGAATACCAGTGTACACTCCTTTTTCTAATTCATAGAAACGGAAAGAATCCTGATCACCGGGATCCCAACCATTACGGCTTCCAACTTTCCATCCAAACATTGGCATATCCAGATAAGGCAAAATACTTACCGCGTCAGAAGCCTCAGAAGATAAAGTTTCGTACGCAATACCATCTTCCTCGCCGCCTTCCACCATCGCATTAATGGTAAAGGAAACCTGTCCCGCTTCATCAGCCCCAATTCCTAAGGCCAGTACGGCGCGGTTCACTTCCTCCACGGTAACGGTTAGCTCGGAAGCCTGACCGGAAACCGATTTCACATCAGCAGTTGCCTCTTCGCCATTTACCTGCGCATGTGCTACTACCGTATATTTATAGGAAACATTCAATCCATAGTTGGCCAACTCCCAGGAGAATGTTGCCCATTCACTTTTTGCATTTTCCTTCAGCAACTCTTCCTCTACTCCTGCAAGGTCAGAAGTTTGAACCGGGGAAACATATGCATAAGGCGTTACATTAAATGGCTTTGCATTGGAAGACAATTCATAACCATCTACTACATCATTTTTGTCATTATACACTTTTGAGGTAACGAAAATATTCAATTCGCCCGTAGTCCCCGGCGCAATCCCTAATGCTATTGCAGCATTATTGACGGTTCCGCTTAATACCTCAGTGCTTGCCTCCGGACGGCTTACTTCCGCGATTGTGATGGGAGACTGATCTTCCACCGCCAAATTCACATAGTATTTTACCGCAAGTGACAATCCATAGTCTGCATCAGACCAGGCCACATTGTCCCAATGCTCATTGGCATTAGCAATTTCAAAACTGTTCTCAGCTTGAATATCTGTAATGATTTCTGGCGAAACAGGGTCAGAAGCCACTACATGATCATCTTCTTTACATGATGTCGACAAAATAGACAATGCCGACAACATATAGATCATATATTTTTTCATGATGATAAAATCAAAGATTAGTAGGCCTGCCAGTTGACAGGCCAGGAAAATTAATATCCTTGGTTTTGGGTCAGGTTCGGGTTAGCACCCAAATCTGCTGCCGGGATTGGATACAAAGCAAAATGGTTAGCAACATCAGTTCCTTCTTTGCTTCCTCCTTTAAATGGCCAGCTCATGCCCTGGGTAAATTTCCCAAAACGAATCAGGTCTGTACGACGGTGACCTTCCCAGTAGAGCTCACGGTTACGCTCCTCCAGAAGAAAGTCGTAATTCCATGAACCATTGTGGGCTTTGGCGTTGGAACGCGCACGTACCTGATTGACCAATCCTTGTGAAGTAGCCGTTACTGCTCCTGAAATTCTCAGGTCAAACTCCGCCAACATCAGGTAGGCATCTGCTAAACGGAAAACCGGAATATTGGTCGCACAAAATACGCCGTCATTATTCTCTCCATCTTCTCCGTTTTGCTTCACATTCTTCCATTTTTTTACACCATAGCCCTGGGTGAACTGCTCATAAGCATCAATTTCCAGCGACTGGCCTTCCTCTTCCGTAGCAAAAATGGCACGATCTCCGGCATTATCTGCATCAAAGTTTTCCACCATGGTTTTCGTGGTACGGTTACCTGCCCAACCGGAACCGATTCCCATTTCAGCGGCATCCATTTCTCCACCGGTTGCAGCAGCAATCATATAAGTTGTACCTCCCCAATGCGTCATATTCAATCCATCAGACATGATCATGAAGATGGCTTCCTGATGCGTTCTTTCATTATCCGCCATAAACAATCGCTGGTAAGCAGAGGAAGCATAACCATTATCGGAACCGCCCTGCGTATATAGGGAATAACCTCCTTCAGCAATCATTTTATTCAAGTAGTTGCGTCCGGCCTGATAATAGCCATCTACTTCTCCACCTAAATAAACGGCATGGTTCAAATATAATTTTGCCAAAACCATATAAGCGGCCCCTTTGTCAGCACGACCCAACCAGGCTGTTTTCGCTGCCGGAAGCACCTCTTCCTGGCTTTCTCCATCCCCAACGATTTCCTTCAATTCCTTTTCAATAAACATGAAAAGCTCTTCACCTCTTTCCTGTGTACCTGCCGGATTTGGGAAAAATTTCCCAATCGGATCTTCTTCCGTTACGAAAGGCACCTTATTTCCAAAGAAATCTAATGCATGCCAGTAAGAATATGCTCTTAAGAAACGTGCTTCCGCTTTCCATGCAGGTAGATCCTCATAGCTTGCCGGCGCATTTTTAGCCTGACGCAGGAACTCATTGGTGGCAGAGATTTGGTAATAGATGCGGTTATACAATCCCAAAACGAATGGGTTGTTGGCCGACCAGGTCATGAATGACATCTGAGGAGCTCCTTCATCGGTCCAGGTATTCACCACTTCATCAGTAGGAAATTCCTGAGCGTTCCAGAACACCCGCCAGTATTGGGTGGCTCCTTCATCGCCTCCACCCAGGTCACCGCCAGCGTTACCACCCTGACCGGTGTTCGCCAGACCTGCGTATAGCTTCACCAGGTACTGAAAGAACTCTTCTTCGGTGTCAATTGTAGTTTTGTCATTCGGATCGATAGGATCCAAATCCAATTTACCAAGACAGGAAGTCAACAGGGTAGCCGCCATTAAAAACACGGCTACCATTGCTTTATTGATATATGATAATTTCATTTTGCTTCAGATTAGAATGTCAAATTCACTCCTAACATATAGGTTCTTGGACGAGGATACAGGTTGTTGTCCATACCACCGAATACCTCAGGATCCAAACCACTGTATGGGCTGAAAACGGCCAGGTTGTTTACGGTACCGTAAACGCGGGCGTTCATATCAGAACCGAATACATTGAAGAAGTTGTAACCGACCATTACGTTGTCAATACGGAAGAATGAACCATTCTCCAGGTAGTGATCCGACAACAATTGTGGGTTCTGGAAATTGGTTTCGTAAACCGATGCATGCACGTTGTTGGTGATCTGACCGGAAGTGTGCATGGCGTTATAGTTCCCTTTGTCCGAAGAAACGTTGTTGTAGATTTTATTCCCCAGGTAAGCACGGCCGGCCATAGAGAAATCCCAGTTCTTATAGGTTAGTTTCGTTGTGAAACCAAGCATCCATTTCGGAGCAGGGTTACCGGAGTAAACCAAATCGTTTTCATCAATCACGCCATCACCATTCTGATCCACATACATTCCTTCCACAGGTGTGCCATTGGCATCATATACCTGCTCATAAAGGAAGAATGAAGATGCTGGATAACCTACGCGGTGACGCTGCGCATATAAATCCTGCCCACCAGCAATACCTCCGGTTCTAACCCCTTCATAGTTCGGGTCATCCGTCATGGTCAAGGAAGTGATTTCGTTGACATTATAAGTCGCATTGATACCGAAATCCCAGTGCAAATCAGAAGTCTGGATCAATTTGGTGTTAATATCAAATTCGAAACCTTTGTTCATCATTGCCCCAACGTTAGTGGTCAGCATATTGGTCAGGTTAGAACCTGCCGGTACCGGCACATAGTTCAACAAATCATCTGTTGTTCTGTAGTAAACCTCCAGGGAACCGGTTACGCGGTCATTGAATAAACCGTAGTCCATACCCACGTTCCAGGTCGTAGTTTCTTCCCATTTCAAATTCTCATCGTATCCGGAAGGACGCATGGTATCAAAAATCTCCCACTGACCGGTGGTCGGATTGTAGAAAGAATACTGATGACCAGGGCGAGAAGTAGAATATACCGGCATATAACCGAAGTTAGATCCGATATCCTGCTGACCGGTGATCCCGTAACCTGCACGGATCTTCATGCTAGAGATCGCCTCAACACTGGAAAGGAAACCTTCTTTGTCAATGTTCCAACCCAAAGCCAAGGAAGGGAAGATACCCCAACGGTTCTCTTGGTTAAATCTTGAAGAACCATCGGCACGAACGGTCGCAGTTACTAAATATTTACCTTTAGCCGAGAAGTTGGCTCTGGCAAAGAAAGACTGCAGGTTGTTGTGGTTACGGAAAGTTTGAACGGAATCCTGTTGCCAGTTACCGTTTCCGAACATATTCTCTGCATAATCCTCTGTTCTGAAATACTGATAGGAATAACCTCCCATCACATCGAACTTACCATCAATTGCTGGCAGGTCATCTGCGTATTGTAAGTAGAAATCCAACAACTCATTTCTTTTGGTTTGCTCGTAATTACGGATAGTTCCGTCATTACGCGCCGCACCCTGATCGAAACCAGCCTGACCGGAAACCAATACATTTCCGTTGGATTTGGAGTAATCGTAACCCATGTTCAGGTTCGCCTTCAGTTTAGGAAGGAAATGGAATTTATAATCCAACTGTAAGTTACCCACCGAGCGGAATACATCTGCCTGATCAGCACGCTGATCAATCAAGGCCATTGGGTTGCCCGGCGCAATAGAATACTGAGGCGTTCCATTGGCATCTAACCAGGTGTAATAACCACCAAAATTGGCATACTTATCATCTCCTGAGCGGATAGGTTGCGTAGGATCAAAAGAAGTGGCTGCCCCAATGGCTCCTTCGTTGGAGAAGTTATTGGAAACGCCCATCACTTTTACCGAAGCATTTGTACTCAGGTGATCATCAAAGAATTTAGGGTTCAAATTCAATGCAAGCGTGGTACGCTCCATGTCTGAATCCTCTAAAACCCCCTGGCTTTTATTGTATCCTACTGATACGCGGTAAGGCAAAAAGTCTTTTACAGAACCCGCTAAAGAAACATTGTGATCGGTAGACACTGCCGTACGGAATACCGCATCCTGCCAGTCTGTATTCGCATCTCCCAAAAGGTGTGCATTTTCCGGGAATACCTGCTGTGTTAATTCACGGTACTGATTGGCGTTCAATACATCAGCCGTCTCCACCACCTGACCTACCGATACCGTTCCTGTATAATCCACTGACATCTTACCCTGAGCTCCTTTTTTGGTGGTAATGATGATTACCCCGTTAGAGGCACGAGAACCGTAAATAGCAGTAGCGGAAGCATCCTTCAATACGGTGAAAGTCTCAATATCATTTGGGTTAATGGTATTCAATGGGTTACGCATACCGGCTACACCACCGTTATCCATTGGAACTCCATCAATAATGATCAAAGGATCATTGGAGGCATTCAGGGATGCTCCTCCACGAATACGGATGGTTGCACCAGAACCGGGAGCACCACCAGCGGTGGTAATTTGTACCCCTGGTACTTTACCGTTCAATAATTCCTGAGGAGAAGAAATGGCTCCCTGGTTAAAATCAGAGGCGGTAATGGCCGTCACAGATCCGGTAAGGTCTTCCTTCTTTGCCGAACCGTAACCGATTACCACAACTTCTTCCAGGTTTTTTACATCTGTGGCTAAAACCACATCCAATTTCTCTTGGTTCCCTACCAAGATCTCTTGTGGCAAATATCCGACGAAAGATACCTGTACAACATCATCATTTTCGGCTTCCATCTGGAAGGTTCCATCAAAACTGGTAATGGTTCCGCGGGTTGTACCCTTGATCAACACACTGGCACCGGGAATAGGCTCACTATCATCTCCTGAGATTACCGTTCCGGTAATAACTCTTTGTGCAAAACCTGTTAATGTTAATAAAGTGAACAGGATTGCCATTGAAAGCGACCTACGGATTAAGTAGTAATTAGTCATTGCTTACATTGGTTAATAAAGTTTCCATCAAACATCACATTAGAATAATACAAATAGGGGCTTTTTGAAAATTTCAAAATTTGACCGTATTAAACCTTTGTAATTTTGCTCAATTTTAAAAAATAGGAAGTCAAACAATGCACAATAAGGGAGAACTGAGTTGATTAATTTTCCGCAATCGTTTACGCATCCGATTGCGAAAACCATCATAATCCATGGATTTTTCTATTAAAAACTCAAGTAAAACAGGATTTTAATTAGATTTACGTTAAAATCTGCAACACTAATTTAACTTTAAACAATTGACTTAAAAAAATTTGATAGGAAACTACATCTTTCATAAGTTTAATTTCATACAAGCAATCATGACTTTTATCATAAATAAAACCAACATCTAATAACACAAATCCCACCCTTTAACTTAAGTATCAACTACTTAAGCTCAGGCAGAAAACAAACCCTCGGGTCTCCCTGAATTCAACAAAAAAAACCGATCCTAAAAGAATCGGTTTTTAGACAATTTTTAATTCAATTTTATCACACAAGAAGATACACGCCTAAAATAAGGGAAAAGAAAATGAACTGATTCATTGATTACTTAAACCGCTTAAGGTATCAATTTCACAAAATAACCTCTCTATTTTTTCACAAATCGCAAAACCTTGCGATTTCCTTCTGTGATTATTTCCAGCAAATAGACGCCGGTAGGCAGCTGATCCGTCAATAAATTCAATTCTTGCTTATCTGAAAAATATTGTCGATCGAGGGCCACTCCCTGATGATTTAATATTACCAATTCTACCTGCCCCATTACATTTGGCAAAAACAAGGAGGCCTGGTCGGTCACCGGATTGGGCACTAATCTGACCTGGTCCAGCGAATCTACAGATAAGACATTTTCATAGGAGAGCACCACTCTACAAGTACCATCCGCAACAAAAAGCTCAATATTCCCCACCTCTCCTTCCGGCTGAAAATAGCCTTGATTATAGTCCGGAATAACCTCCCCGTCCACAATCCACTCATAATCGGTTCCTACGGTTTGGGTAATATAAAAGCCGGATTCCTGCACCAATGGGCGCGCATTAATGGTATTCTCCGCTACCCAAACAATTTCCGAAAAACTGTCTCGCTCATTATTTTCATTGGAGATGCTTAAATTCACCTCATATTCTCCTGATTCCGGGAATACAAAATCAACATCCTCCCCCTGAATCACTTCTGAATAATCCTCCTTGGTGATGGTCCAGGTGGTTTCTGAAATCCTCCCTGAGCTCAGGGAAGTCAAAGAAGCCACCCCTTCTGCACAAGCAAAGTCCACGTCCATTTGCGCGAAAATGATGTCATCACAATCTTTTTCCACCCAGCCTGTCGCATTGGTGATAAGACTATGATCTCCGGAAGCAAATACCGCCGCCCCATCTACACTCAGGCCGTCTATATTCAGATAATCCATGCAAAATCTGCGGGCATTACTATACAGCACCGAAGCTTCACCGCCACTGAAATTCATCAAGGCTCCTTCCTGTCCCATCCCTTCCATATGTTCGGAAATACTCAATCGCTGGTCCGCCTGCACCTCCAGTGCCGCCCCAGTCCTTAGGAAGAGGCTGTCAATGGTGGCATCACTCAGAACGTTTAATGGAGAAGCGGTTACAATCGACTGAATTTTACCCTCACCTCCGGAGAGGTTAACAGGCACATTTGCGGCAATTGCGCCCAATAGGGCATCTCCCGTGGATAAACTAATGGTGCTACTGTTTTCATTGGTCAGCGCCAGTCTTACCTGATTTAAGTCTGCATTTCCCCCACTGGAAAAATCTATTCGATTTGCCACAGTCCAATCCCCTTCTGAATACATCAATGTAGGCGCATTCGTATTACTGACCTCTATATCTTGTAAACGCAGATTTTCGATATAATAGGTTCCTCCGTTGAGGTTCAGGCTTTGGGCATTCAGCTCACCACGGATATTCCATACGGCAGATTCCGCCCCGGTGAGGTTAATGCCACCATTGACAATTTCTTTTTGAACATTTACATTAATTAAATCTCCTCCTGAAGCCCGAAGGTCGATCACGCCTGAATTACTGATTTGTCCGATCCCTTTTAATATTAATGCTCCATTCAAAGCCAGGGTTCTGTTGGATAAATTCAGGTTTCCGGCAGAAATGGTCAAAGAATTTGCCACCGGTGCTCCTATCAGGGCCACTGTAGGGTTACCGGAATTGGAATCAATCAAAACATCCGTTCCTTCATCCGGAATTCGATTTACCGCATCCCCACCGGACTGCTCGGCCCAATGCGTACCGTCTGTCCAATCTCCACTGCCACCTACCCAGTACAAAATATCTTTTTCTTCTTCTAATGGACCCGCAGAAGTAATCAAACTAAAAGACTGCCCTCCATCTCTTAAAGCACCTCGATGCGATACCTCTACCGTATAGGTTCCTGCGGCAGGAAGGGCGATTTCAACTTTTTCATTATTATCCACATCATTTTTGGCAGCATTGGTAGCGGCTCTGGAAGGAAATTCCGGATCTAAAGACCAGGCATAATAAGAGGTCCCGGCCTGATCTTTCACCACTACATCCAGATTGTTTACCAGTACCGGATCCCGCGGATTCAAAGATTTTGCCGGAGAGCTTCCTTCCGGATCTGTCCAGGAAAGGGTGACCATTAAAGGGTGCTGACCGTCACTTACTACCTCATAGCGCTTGGTCTGACTCTGAATTAAGGAATCTTCCAATATTTGATAATTCGCCTGGTGTTCATTCTGAATTAAATAAGCCGCTCGATCGGCTGCAAATAAACCAAAACCAAAGGAATAATCGGGCCCTACGGAGGAACCTGCTTCTCTGGCAGTATGAATGGCCAAACCTTTTAAAGTAGCGGCCCGCATATATTCTCCCTGATGATAAAGCCCATACAATTCCTGAAGAATCAAAAGAGAACCAGCCACATTTGGAGCCGCCATGGAAGTCCCCTGAAGGGTTTTATAAACCTCATTATCCAACTCAAAAGAGGAATTATAGGCTGCAGCAGACAGCACGCCTACCCCATTCCCCACGAGCTCCGGCTTAATGCGGCCATCATCTGTAGGCCCCCAGGAGCTAAAATCACTCATGTCCACATCCTGGGGCCCGGAATAATTCAACACTTCTCTTACCGCTCCGATGGTCAGGCTATTTTTGGCCGTCGTTTCCGGAGGTAAGCAATCATAGGGACCGTCCACTCTTTTTTCCACTTCAGGGCGAACGGTGGAATTGGAGGGAGCATCTCCCCGGTCATTACCTGCCGCCCAGACGATTAAATAGTGTGGCGCATTATAGGCCAGGCGATCAATATCCTGTGCCTTGGAATCATAAAAACCGAATAAGTAATCTTCCTTGGTCGTAACACTGGCATCCCCGAACCAACGGTCTCCGTCCCATCCGCGGATGGTGCCGTAACTATGGTTAGAAATCAACAAACCTTCCTCCGCCTGTGTGGCCATTTTATTCAAGTCTCCTGCTGCTGACATGCTCACAAGCTGCGCCTTGGGGGCCATTCCTTTGGCGTCAGCATTTACTCCGGCGCCCACCATGGTTCCTCCGACATGCGTTGCATGGTCCTGAGATCCCGGTGTATTGGAGGAGGAACTATTCCCAAAACGTTCAATATGGCCCACCAATTCCACATGGTTAAAATTCGGATCGCCGATTTCCACCAGGCCGATACGCATGCCCTCCCCCTCTAAATCCAGGCGAAAATCACCACCATCCCCCAGCTTTACTGTCCCGGTGGTTATGGCGGCTTGCTTATTATAATTGGTGATATAAATTAGCTGTTCGCCCCGGTGTCCATCCAAAAATGCCGTCCGACCATCTTTCAATTTAAAAGACAGGGGCGCATTTTGCATTCGGGCCAAAGCACGGGCTTTTTCCATATTGAGCTCATAGGCTACTTTTAAGTCACCTCCAACCTTCCGGAGGTTATCGGTACTTTGGGCCATCAGGAAAGAAGGCAGGCAAATAAAAAGAAGTCTTATTAATATTTTCATTACTGTTGTGTTAGGCAAAGTTTATAGGTTAAGCTTTCTCTTTTCCTTATTAATTTGGAAAGAAATCAGGACTATTCCATACACTAAGGAGTAAACTCAGTGTAGATATCATAGGGATCATCACTGAAGAGCCCCACTTGCACCATGTGAATGAGGAAGCGGTCTTCACAAGGGTCATAAATGGCTTCCATTTCATCCACCAAAATTTCCACATCTTCAAACCCAACCATTTGCGCATCGATAATGGTCACATTTCCCTGTTCGTCAATTCGAAAATCCATGGTAACCGGAAATCCTCCGGAGAATTCCGGGTTTTCGGTGAGATAGGCCACATAGTCACCCCATATATTATTGAAGCGATAAACCCCATTCGAGATTTCCTCCAGACGCGCCGGGAAAACGTGATTTCCGTCCCCAACGGCTCCAAAGGTAGATTGCACCACTTCTCCTCTGTACCGCTCTGAAAGCAGAACCGGGCAATCATTATCCCGAAAATTCACCAGCAGAGAAGAATAAACGGTTCCATTTTCATAGCCGATGACCAACTCTTCCGGCGCACTGACCTCTATGATGCGAATGGTCACCGAACGGCTCTCGAAATTTTCTTCCGTATCTTCCAGGGCCTGAATGATCAGTTCCCCTACTTGTTTTCCTTTGGGGATAATCACCTGCTTGGTACTCAAAACATAATCCACTCCTTCTCGGGCATTCACTTCTTCCAGCTTAAAGCTGATTTTTGTATCTTCCTCTCTGGGCAATGACATATTGACCTCCAACAGTACGCCCTCCCCTTCGGTCAGGTCAAAAACGGCGGCATCTGTCAAATTAAAAGTGACATAATTAGCCCCTTCATAGTATTCGCTGGGAGTATCCGCACAGCCTGATAGCAATAAAGGAAAGCTCAGTGACAGGATTAATATTTGAAGTATATTTTTCATCTGTTCAGTTGCTATTGAAGGTTTAATAACCGGAATTTTGTCTCATATTATCATTGGCCAACATTTCATGCTGGGGGATGGGCATCACAAATCGGTGATCTGAAGAAACCAGCACTTTGGGGGTGTTGACCGTGGTCACATCTACCCGAATGACCGGATCTCCCCACCGTCTTAAGTCGAACCATTGGTGCCCTTCAAAGCTCATTTCCAAAAGCCTTTGTTGCTTAATAGCATTTAAAATACTAAGACCATTTTCACCCCCATTGGTAAATCCGCTAATACGCTCTGACCTCAAACGGTCAATATCCTGCAGGGCATTGGATTGCTGATTATTGAAGTAATAGGCCTCGGCACGAATCAACAACATCTCCGAAGACCGAAAGACGATCAGATCTCCTGCGTTGACCGCCGAATTTCCGCCAATATATTTCCCTACAATTTGCGTTTGCTCAATTTGATCGGCATCCTCTGCGACCTGTACTTCAAAGCGGACATCCAGCTCCGGATCTCCAAGGGAATTAGAAGCAAAGGCATTGATAAAATCCTGTGTCGGGAAAAAATTCACCAGTCCGCTATTATCCCGCCAGAGATTCCCTATTCGCCCGGACTCCGCGGGGATGTCAAATTTGAATAAAACTTCCGCATTATCAGGGGCATCAAAGTCAAACATATCGGCATAGTTACCTTGCGGAATAATGTCTTTCACGTTCAAAACCTCCGTGGCTTTCTGTATAGCCGTGGGATAGTCTTTTTCATATAATGCGATACGAGCTTCCAGGGCTTTGACGGCATTTTCATTGAAATAAATGTACTCCAATTCATTATCCTCCCGGCTCCCCTGCTGCTGAAAGGCGGCAGATTGCTGAAGGTCTTCCTTTAAGAAGTTATAAACCTCCGCCACCGTATTCCTGGGAGGCTCCCCTACTTGTGGTGCCAGCATATACGGCATGGCAGAAGCTCCTTCCTGCGTATAGGATTCTGAGAATATTCGAAATAATTCGAAATGCGCTAAAGCCCTTAATCCATAAGCTTCCCCTTTAATTTGATTGGCCAGAGCCACATCAGCATCTGTTGGTAAAGGCACCTGATCCGCAGCGATTAGTAACAAGTTCAGCGCATTAATAACACTATAATAACCGGACCAGCCATAGTCACTCATCAGACTGGGCGTATCCGGAGTATATTGCCAGTTATAAGCCGAAGAGCCAATATTTCGCCCTTTGGAGGCCATCTTACATAAAGCCGTCTGATAGGTGGAAGTCCGAAGGGTTGGGCTTTTGGGGAATAAGGCATAAACCGCCGCCAG
Organism: Persicobacter diffluens; assembly: GCF_036244895.1. Taxonomy (NCBI): domain Bacteria; kingdom Pseudomonadati; phylum Bacteroidota; class Cytophagia; order Cytophagales; family Persicobacteraceae; genus Persicobacter; species Persicobacter diffluens. Next base: position 633,301 of record NZ_BQKE01000001.1, on the reverse strand, counting down.
GCCCGACTCCAGATCGGCTACATTTTCATAGGCCACCCCACTGTCGATTAAATCCGTGGGGGCGATTTCCAGGTCATTGGTACAGCCCCAAACGAAAAGAACTGTCAACAACAAAAATATTTTTTGATATGATTGATTCATGTCATGGGGTTTTTAAAATCCAACGTCAATTCCCAGGGTGTAAATTTTCGGTGTAGGGTACTGGAATTGGGCAATATTATTTCCAATCTCCGGATCAAATCCCGTAAATTCCGTCCAGGTATAAAGGTTCTGCCCTTGCAGGTATATCTTCAGTCGATCCAGTCTGATTCTGGATATCAATTTTCGCGGAAAGTTATAACCTAAAGTCACGTTTCTTAACCTTAAGAAAGAGGCATCTTCAATATCCTGAGAGGTAAACTGTCTTTGATATCTGGGAGAAGGAATGTTGGTCACATCTCCCTCTTCCTGCCACATGGTCAACATCACCGTGGACTGATTATAAGGCACATTATGATTTTCTATGAAGAAAGACTGGTTATTGAAAAGGGTATGCCCGGCCTGAAAGTTAAAGAAGAAACTAAACTCAATACCTTTAAAGGTAAGGGTATTGGTCATACCGCCCACATGCGGAGGGTTGGAGGTTCCCCAATTAGAAGTGGCATTGGACGAATTAAAAATGGGTGTCGGATTGCCAAATTGATCCAAATACAAGGGCTGCCCATTGGCCGGATTTACCCCTGCCCAACCCACGGAATAATGAGATCCTAAAGGATAACCTTCCCGCACCAGGGAGGTACCGAACTCAAATTCTGTCACCTGCCCCAAGTCCAGAATCTCATTATCATTATAAGCATAATTGAGATTAGTCGTCCATAAAAAATCACCTATGGAAACATTGGTCGTATTCAGCGTAATTTCCACTCCGCGGTTACGCATTTTACCGGCGTTCCGTCTTACGGAGGTAAAACCGGCGGTGGCAGACAATTTTTGATCTAAGAATAAATCCGAAGTAATGTTATTGTAAGCTTCAAAAGAGCCACTGATGCGATCCTTGAAAATGGAATAATCCAGGCCCACATTCAGCTGATTTGAAATCTCCCATTGCAAATCCGGATTCCCTACTGAAGCCGGATAAATGCCACTCACCCCGGCATAAGTACTCGTCGCCACAAAGGTCTGTACACTTTGAAAATCCCCTACCGAACTATCGGTATCATCCTGATTTCCTGACTTTCCATAAGAAGCCTTTAGCTTCAGGCTATTCACCCAGGAAGCGCTAAAAAAATCTTCCTCCGAAATATTCCAGGAAGCCCCGACCGACCACAAGTTTGCCCAGCGATTATTCTGACCGAATTTAGAGGAACCATCGCGGCGGGCACTTAATGCCAAATTATATTTACTTTTATAAGTATAGTTTCCGATAAAGAAGTAAGAATTCAGGGCATTCTCCGTATTCCCTCCTCCAACGGTTGGAATAAAGCCATTAGAGGCAGTTCCGGGCGTAATCGCTGCTGGCGTATTGGGTAATTTGGAATTCAGACCAAAGCCGGAATAGCCAAAAGAGGATTCCTGCTTACGGATTAATTCCATATACAAACCACCGGAAAAATCATGGTCTCCTATCGTGCGGGTGTAAGTTACGCTATTCAGCCAGATGTATTTGAAATACTTATTATCTGAAGCACCGTAGGAACCTTCCTGTCCGCGCTGGCTACTGCCGGGCTGGGAGTCCGGACTGATATAGCTGGTGGATTTGGAAGAGCGATAGTCCAGACCAATTTTGGATTTGAATGAGAAGCCCTCATAGAAGTCATAGGAAACATCAAAAGTCAGATTGGTTTTGAGCTGCCCTTCCTGAAATGAGGTTTTTTCATCCCATTCCAAAGGGTTGGCGTCCAATGGCCCGTAAGTATAATTCCCATCCGAATCTAGTGGAGGCTGATAAGGCATATTCAGCGTGGAAGCAAAAGGATTGGCGATGCTTAAAGACTCCGAGGGCAGGAAATCAGATTGAGAATAACCTACAGAAGAAACCAGGTTAAAACGTAAGCGTTTGGAAGCTTCGTGGGCGATATTGACCCTACCGGTTATCCGCTCCAAAGCAGAGCCAATACCCACGCCTTGTTGTTCCAGATATCCGCCCGAAATGAAAAAACGGGTTTGTTCTTTTCCTCCCTGAGCACTTAACTGGTGCTGCTGCGTAAAACCGGTGCGCGTAACGACATCTAACCAATTGGTATTGTACTGACGAAGACTGTCCAGAGAATTATCGGAACCTGATGGTCTTTCCGGATTATTGGAGGAAAAATCCCAACCCGGACCATTCTGCACCATTTCTTCATACTGCAAACGCTCCTCAGTATTCATCATTTCATATTTCCAATCCCCAATTTCGGAAATACCAAACTGACCGGAGTAGTTAAATTTTGTCTTTCCTACTTTTCCTTTTTTAGAGGTGATCACAATCACCCCATTCGCCCCACGAGAACCATACAGAGAGGTGGCGGAAGCATCTTTCAGCACACTGACACTTTCAAAATCATTGGCATTTAAGGCTGCAAACTCCGCTGCTTCTATCGGCACGCCATCCATCACAAATAAAGGCGTATTGCCTCCCAATATGGAGCCGTTCCCCCGAATACGCACCGTGGCTGCCGCACCGGGTTGTCCTGAACCGGCATTGACATACAAGCCGGCGGCTTTTCCCTGTAACACCTGATCAAATGAGGGCACTGGCACCGATTCAATTTCGGAGGCATCAATGGAGGATATCGATCCGGATAATCGTTTTTTATTAATATCGGTATAACCGGTCACGACCACTTCTTCTAATTCTTTGAGGTCTGCTTCCATTTCCAAATCGAGGACGGTTCGGCCCTGTAATGGGATTTCCTGCGCAAGTAAACCAATAAAAGTAAAAAGGAGCACTACATTATCATTAGGTACACTTAATGAATAGTAGCCATCCACATTGGTGACCGTACCAATGGAGGTATCTTTCACCATCACGTTCACACCGGGTAAAGGCTCTCCATTTTCAATGGATTTAATGGTACCGCTGATGGTATGTTGAGATTGGGCTTCCGCTGCGAGGCAAAAAAGCAACAGTAGCAAAAAGGGTATAATCCGCTTCATGCAAGGATAGGTTAGATGTTTTGGGGCCAAGGTTGATGCCCGGGTTTTAGGAGTCCTCCAAGCTAACCGAAACATTTTCAATCGCTTGGATAAAATTAATAACGAATTAGAATGAGCAATGAACAACGCAGGTAAGGTTTTAGGGAAATAAAGCTTACTATGTTCAGGTTCTGTTAAGCGGAAAAAGTATCTCCTTCATAACAATAGCTTAAATTCAGCCTTAATTAAGCTTTATAAATAAAAATAAGGTAACTCACCGACAATTTGAAGCGATTAAAAACCATGTATGGTTTACCTCTAATAGTTCAAAAAACATTGATTTTATGGAAAAATTAGTCTTCAATAAACAAGAATAAACCTCCCCTTTTCCAGCAAGGCTTTGTATAAATAAAGCATTCGCCCATTGGGGTATGGCTTATGATCCGAAGCCTTTTTTTTAAGATCGCAAGAAGTTTAATCCGCATTTTGCCTGCTATACCGGAATATTCAAGCTTAAACCTTCAAGTAGCTGCAAAAGACGTGACTCATAAAAGGATAGCCTCCTTTTTGGCGTTTATTCCAGGAAGGCTGTTGAATGAAAAAAAAGCAAGCTTACCCAAATTCGGGCTATTAAAAAGTCAATAAACACAATACTAATGACTTAAAAATAACCCGTTTAAGCAGAACTACTGAATTTAGCGGTGAAGAATTCGGGGGGAACACAAAGCCCGAAGCAATCAGTGAAAGCTTGGGCCAAACAGGGCATAGTGGAAATAAAGCATAGCTACCATTTACTTCGGTAGCAGAAAACCGACGGCTTTTCGCCTATTAAATCGATAACATAAAGCCGAAGTGAAAAGGAAAGACACTGAAAAGTAGGTTTACTTCAGATGACTACTTTCTCTGTTAAATCTCTACTAAAGCATCTTTCGTGAAAATTCGGGCCATTCGTGGCTAAAATATCTCACAATTTTTTTAAACGAGACCACCTATCCTTTTCATTTATTTTAAAAGGAATAGAGCTTTGTCTGTAGGGTAACCCCAACCCTCAACGGCTCAAAATCATTGAAATAAGTCCCGGGAGTCACCTCTTTAAAATAAGAAACCGCCGTAAAATTATTATTGGTAAAAGCCGCAGAAAGCATTAAACTGGTAGAGCGATGCAGAATCAATTTTATCCCCATGCCCCACTCCCATAAATCATAGTTGGCGAAGGCCTTATTGGTTTCAATCCCACTTGCAAATTTAAAATTGGGATCGAATTCTGACTGACTGTTAAAGTTGCCCACTTCATAAGCACCATAGGGCACCAAATAAATCCCATTTCCTAATCGCAAGTCATAAGAGAGATTAAACTTATATCCCACGGATTGTTTTGGAAAAAAGCCTTTGGAATAATCTTCACTACTTCCTCCATTCCCTCTGATTGACCGGTATCGATCCGTGATTTCTCTTTGCTCAAAAAATACCGAAGTCATTATTTGAATTCCTTTATAAGCTAAACCCAAACCTAAACTTCCATTAAAACCGGATCTTACGCGTGAGGAGTAATATACACTTTCTCCTGAGGTGGTATTAAATCCAATTTTTGTCGGTGCGGAGGAGGATAAAATAGAAGACTGCAACATTAATACCGGTCTTTCCCTTCCATAATGCCACTCCAAAGCCTCATTTACATTTTCATTTTCAAAAGAATGCTTTTCCTGGGCTTTTACGTAGCCAGGATTAGTAAAATATAATTTGTAGGGCTGCATCCCCTTTTGGATCTCGAACCACTCTCCCATTTCATTTGGCTTAAATCGATGTGGTGCTTCCGAAGAAAAATCACGATTCCCATCTAGATCCAGATAGAATTGGAACTGTCCCGGAAAATATTCTTCCCCGAGCATTACGTGAATATATTTCTCACTTGACTTTTCTGTGCTGAGGCCCCAATACAGAATAAAGGTATTTTCTGTTAAACCCTCAGGCAGGGTAAAATCACCTTCAAAAGCCTCAAATTCCAGACTTGGATATTTTTCCCGAATATATTTTTCAGAAATATCCGGATGATCAATATCTAAAACCGAGACCACCAAAGGAATATCTTTCTCCTCCTTAGTCTCTGACTTTTGATTAATATGCTTTTCTAAAGCTTGTCCCAATTGACCGTAACGCCCCACATTATTGGCCGAGGAGTTCAGCAATCCCTGTGTAAATTGCGCACCACCATTACGCTGGCCAAAAACAATGGTAGACGTAAAGATAATAAAACAAATAAAAAGTAGGTTTTTATTCATTTCGAAATATAAAAAAACCCCGAGACAAATCCCGGGGCTCAACATTATCCATTCTTAATTTTTATTATAATGCCGGCGCTTTTACGCCATCCATATGCTTTAGATAAGACAAATCAAAAGTATGGTCTACTCCTGTAGATAACACATAATTATCAATAGAAGCTGTTCCATAATAGTAATAAGTCACATCCATTTTGTTACCATCTTCATCCTCTTCTTCCACCACTCTCATGGTACGATAGGCAAAAACGGCACCTGGCGCATCAAAATCGATTTTGTCCACACCTGCAGCAAAATCAAGTCCTTGCACTTCATAACGGTTATTTACATCGAAACCATCCGCTAATACTACAAGTTTAGTGTCATCTCCGGCTTCGATACCATTTGCAGTATACATGACATCAAAATCACTTCCTGGAGCTACTACTTTGCTACTTACTAGATCATAATAAGGAGTGGCGCTTGTGAAAGTATTGGCGGCATTGCCACTGAATGTCCATTTACTTACAATCCCGTAATTCATTACCGTATTACTTCCAAACTCATTAGAGGAGGTAAACATTACTTTAAGGGTATCACCAATCATACCGATATTAACCCCTTCGTTACTGATTTTGTATCCAAGGAAATCACCTGAATCCTTATCAGTAACAGTTTCGATCTCGTCTTGGTCTAATTCAACGTAATCACCACTGTTAAGGGCCACTTCAATTTTAATATCAGCCGCCTCAGCAGAAGATACAACCGGCGCCATACTCACAAATGCTTCGTATGTCTCCTCGTTATATACCAGTGCGTCAATTTCGATGCTATTGGCATCTACTAAAGAAAAACCGGAATGTTTAACGATGTAGGAGCCATCAGGCTGGTAACAACGAAAATCAATGCTTAATTTATTTTTGCCGGATTCATTCGCAAGACCAAAATCCCCATAGGTTCCTGTATAGGTCGCTAGGCCATCAGCCACTACCATTTCCATCTCTTCTCCATTTGCCATGAACGTAACCTTGGAAGGATTGCCCTCTAAAGGTACCGACAATTTGATGGGATCAAGCTCTGTAAATGCATAATTACCTGCCACGTGGAACGATTCAGAAGGAACTGAAACATCAAAAGACTCCTCGGGATCCGTACATGCGGAAAGCGCCAAACCCGCTACCGCCACGAAAGCCAAACTTTTTAATATCTTATTCATAATTGTGAATTCAAATGTTGTTATAGATTACTTTAAAGGGGCAGCTGGATTAACATCCCACCACATCTTTGAATAAAGTACGTCACCATTGTCAAGCATTGCAGCGCCTTCATTCATATTGGCAGCATTCAGGTTCCCTTCATCTGCCGGATAAGTCCAACGTGTTGGTACCGCACTGTTAGCCAATTTCTCGAAAGCGTTTTTCTCTGCTGGTGCGTAAAGTACATCTGCAAAATCAAATTGGCGGTAGCAAGACCAGCCTTCCTGACCCTGCATATACAAAGCCAACCATTTTTGAACTCCAATTGACTGCTTCCATTCAGCAGCATTGTATTGAATAGCCGATTGTTCTAGATAGGCTGAAATCGCTAGGTCTGAAACTCCCCAAGCCTGTAGAGAGGCCGTAATTCCTTTATAATAATGATCAGCAGCACTACCGGAAACATTCCATCCCAATTCTTTCGCATGAGCCAGGTTGAACTCTACCTCATCATACTTTAAAATAAAACCAGGAGCATCCGCTGAAGCCTCAACATAATCTGATGGCTGAGAGGTAGCGGATAATGGAATAGCCGTCACTTGCTCACGGGTAAGACCGTAAGTAAGCCCTTTATACTGACCTGCATTCGCGCCGGTAGTGGCTTTAGTGGCGTACATTGGTCGACGCGGATCATTGAATGCATTCATTGTTTCCAACAATGCCTCAGAAGGAGCAAAGTCGTTACGACCGCCATTGATGCGGTTATCATATAATGGGTTTTGGTTAGGTGCTGATGTCAAATATGGGAATTCAGCATTATCAGCCACAGAAGTCATCAAACCCGAAGCGATCGCTGCCTCGCCATGAGTCTTGGCGGTTGCCGGGTCAACATCTGCCATTCTCAAGGCCATTCTTAATCGAAGAGAATTACCAAATTTTTTCCATTTGGTCATATCCCCTCCAAAAATCAAATCACCTTCCATTCCGGCTTTGTCTGCATCAATCATCGCTACAGCATTTTCCAATTCAGCCAAAACACCTTTGTATACTGCTTCCTGAGAGTCATAAGCCGGAGACTTTTGATCAGATCCCTGAAGAGCATCCGTGTAAGGAATTGGCCCCCAAAGGTCAGTAAGGTTTTGTAAAACCCAGGCTCTCAAAATGGTGGCAACTGCAATTTGGTTGACTGCAGCTCCGGAAGCTTCATAGGATGCTGCATTTTCACTTTGCATCAAATCAAGAATTTCTTGAAAATCGCGCAATGGTCTTGCATATAAACGGTTCCAGGTATTATTAAACATACTTGCTCTACCTGCCCAGTTATAGTGAGATTCTTCCGGGTAATCATTCTGAGCCCAATACTGGCTCACCAACATTCCCATACGACCATTCTGCCACTCATCCCATGTTAAGTCCATCATGGTTTTTTGAGCATTGGTCATTAAATAAGCTGTTGGAACCTCAGTGGGTTGATATGGATTTGTATTCGCCTCCTCAAAACCAGAGGTACAAGCAGCCATAGAAAGCGCTGCTCCCAAACCCAATACTTTTATTTTATTTGAAACTAATTTCATATTATTGAAAATCTAGGTGATGGATAGGATTACAGTTTGAATTTCAAGTTGAAACCCCAAGTACGTGCTGAAGGAACCTGCGCCCCCTCAAGACCCTGTACGTTACCAGCGTTAACCGCAGCCTCTGGATCGATATGAGGAACGTTGCTGTAAAGAATCGCTAAGTTTCTTCCGTTTACAGAAAGGGTTACATCTCTAAATGGAAGCTTACCCAACATGCTATTAGGTAAAGTATAACCTAAAGACAATTCTCTCAATTTCACGAAGGAAGCATCATAAGTAGCAGACTCATGCGTACCGTAAAGAGAAGCAAATCCACCTGCTGCAGATACTAGCTGGTTGTTAGCACCCTCAGTAACGATTTTTCCATTTTCATCTCTTACTACAGCGCCGTCCTCATCATAAACCGCCATTTGGCCTCCGAAAACCATTCCGTTTTCACGAATTCCGTTCGCCGCAGTTTCTTCGAACATACCAGAATATTTTCCGAAATAATTAGATACTGAGAATAATGATCCTCCAAATGAACCATCCACCAATGCTGATAAAGTAAAACCTTTGTAACGGAATGTGTTATTCAAACCACCTGTCCAATCAGCCATTGTAGTACCTAAAACTTCATCAGCACCAGTTCTGATGTAAGTACCGCTGCTATTTACAACAGGATTACCGGCAGCATCTCTTTCAAAAGCTTTTCCTTCGATAGTACCGTATGGCTGTCCAACTCTCGCATTTACAGAACCTCCAAACAGGGAACCTAAACGAATATTTTCAAGTCCATCAACCAATTCCACCAATTTATTTCGGTTACGAGAATAGTTCACGGTTACATCCCAAGAAAAATCTTTGGTTTTAATTGGAGTACCATACAACATTACCTCAAAACCTTTATTTTCCATTTCCCCTGCATTGATATACATATCAGTATATCCGGAAGCACCAGAAACTTTTACTGGAATAATTTGATCCGTCTGACGAATGTGATAATAAGTAACATCCAATCCTACGCGCTCCTGAAGGAATCTCAAATCTAAACCTAATTCATAAGAAGTTTGGAATTCAGGCTTTAGATCAGCATTGTTCTTAGTATCCGGAACTGTAAATGCTGGATCAGATCCATAGTTAGGGTTCGCTACATAAGTGTCCATCAGGTTATAAGGATTGGTATCGGAACCAACCTGAGCCCAACCAGCTCTTAACTTACCGAAAGAAAGTACACTGCTATTATTTAGCGCAGGCAACTCCGTAAAGACAAAAGAGGTCGATACTGAAGGATACAAATAAGAGTTATTACCGTCAGGTAATGTAGAAGACCAATCGTTACGGAAAGTGGCATCCACGTAAACCATATCCATATAGCCCACAGAAGCGGAAGCAAATACAGAGTTAATCATTTTCTCTTCGCGTTGATCGTAAATCGTCGGACGAGAAACGGAATTCTCTAAGGTATAAAGATTAGGCACTGATAATCCACCCTCTGTTTTACCATAGTTCCAGAACATGGACTTTTTCATGCGGTTACCACCAGCATTGGCATTCACCGAAACCTCACCAAAACGCTTGTTGAAAGTCGCAATCAAATCAAAGTTAGTTTCCTGAACCTGATAGGTTTGGTGCTTATACTCTGATAAATCCACTGAACCTTCAGCAATACGCTCCTCACGACGATCAGTATACTGATCCAACATAGCGCGACCAGTCACAGAAAGATAATCTGTAAATTTGTAAGTCAAATTAGCATTACCGAAAACACGACGACGATTATCATTATTATAATTCTCATATCGTGTCCAATATGGGTTATCCGCATATTTAGGTGCTGGATTACTAGCTGAACGACGGTTCCAAGTACGTTGAGAACCATCAGGGTTTTTATAATTTGCCAAACGGTCCATATCCAACTGACGCTGCCCCCATTGGTTGAACTGCTGGAATGGGTTACGACCATCATAACCAGTACCTGTACGACCAACTGCAGACTGATCTACATAAGTTGCATTTACACCAGCGGTAAATTTTTTCGTAAGGTTATACGTTCCGGCAAATGACATCGTGTTTTTGTCCATAGAGGAGTTTGGCAACATACCCTCGGTATCCACATTGGTATAAGACAAACGGAAAGAACCTTTATCATTTCCACCACTCAAAGCAATGTTGTTATTAAAAACACGGCCAGTTCTAAGGAAATCCTCGATATTATTTGGATTGGCTTTCCACTCACGCACCTGACCGTAATTCTCTGTATCCCACTCATCGTAAGAATCCCAATGACGTACCAACTGACCATCATATTTAGGTCCCCAGGATTCATCCACTGCATATGAAGGAACGAATTCACCCGCTTCATTTACACCGAAACCACCGTAACCACCACCGTAAGAATTTTGATAATTTGGTAATTTCAAAGGATTAGAAAAAGTAACTCCGGAATTTACGGAAACACCTATTCTTTTCGACTTTGATCCTTTTTTAGTAGTAATCAAGATTACACCATTAGAGGCACGAGATCCATAAAGAGCAGCAGCAGATGCCCCTTTCAATACAGACATGGTTTCGATATCATCCGGGTTAATATCTGAAGCAGCGTTACCATAATCGTAACCTCCACCACCGGAAGACTGGCCATTATCTCTATAATTGGAGTTATCAATTGGCACACCGTCCACCACAAAAAGGGGCTGGTTATTTCCTGTCACAGAGTTTACACCACGAATCAAAATTCGTGAAGAACCGCCCATATTACCAGAACCGGTAATTTGAACACCCGCTACTTTACCCGATAACGAGTTAACAATGTTAGATTCCTGCGTCTGGGTTAAAGCAGATCCATCAACTTGCTGAATAGCATAACCCAGTGATTTTTCTTCTCTTTCAATTCCCAAAGCGGTCACAACAACCTCAGTCAATTGCTTGATATCTGCTGTCATGGTCATGTCAATCTTAGACTGCCCGCCTACCACAACTTCCTCATTGGCTAATCCAATAAAAGTAAATACCAAAACAGATTTAGCATCGGGAACTTGAATGGAGTACTTACCTTCAATATCGGTAACAGTACCGGTCGCCTGACCTTTGATCAATACGTTCACACCAGGGATGGGATCCCCGTTCTCTTCAGCAGTTACCGTCCCGGTAACTACACGGCCTTGCGCGAATGCTGCGGACATAGTAAGCAGCATGGCGAAAGCCATCAGTAAAGCTTTTTTCATAATAAGTGGTTAAGATTAGGATGACAAAAGAAGAGGTGTTCAAACAAAAAAATGAGCCTCTCTTCATTTTTATCTAACTCAAATTTAATACAATATTTTATTCCTTCGCAAAGATGCTTAGCGAAATTTTATTGGGTAATCAGCTCAGGAGGGCGCACAAATTGACCTATTAACAGAGTCTAACAAGAATAGCAGCGTTTCGCAGGAAGTAAATTAAGGCTACTTTATTTAAATTTTAACGCTTTATTAATTTGATTAATTCAAACAAAAAAAAATTTAATCTCCTGATAAATAGTCGCTTATAATTTAAAAAATTGCACTAACTAATCCTCTAAAATTCCTAATAACAATAACAACAAAACATGACATTTATCATGCTTATCAACTTCTTAAAATTGCATTATTCTAATCTGATAAATTCTAAAAAAAAATAAAAAAGGGCTCTAATTACAAAATAGAAGAGATTTGATTTTCAACAATCCATTTCGAAAAACGAAAAATCATCAAAAAAACAAGCTGCTTTTTGCCAAATTAACAATCCTAGTTTTGACTACTTTTCCCAAGGATGACTAACAAGACCAGATTTTACCTCCGAAAAAAATCGGATTTCACTTTCGGCTTAAAATATTATTCGTTCAAACTACTAAAATATGAGATTTTCAAAAAGCAACTTCCCCAAGCCCCTCCTCTATCCTCCCGATATCCATTTTAGTGAACATGGATCCTACAAAATAGTACCACACCTATATTTCATACCACCTGATTACCGACCAGGAAAACCATCTTTCATCAAAGAACCGTAAACTGCCTAGTCCATTTGAAAAATTAACCCGGATTAGTTCATGCTTAAATCCTCGTTTAGCTGTGAGGCGGAAAAAATGAAGGAATAGTTTCCTATTTCTAGTTTTTTCCAACGAAACAGATGAATGAGGAGAAAGCAAGCTTGCCCAAATTTGGGCTATTATCAACCAAAGAAAATAAATTATAATGAACTGAAAATAAACCCTTATGCTTAATTAATAATTATAGCGGTGAATAATTCGGGTTAATGTCCCCTCATCTGAGATGCTTTTAAAAACCATATTATGTGATTTCAAATTTGAAACATCAGAAGTGAATTCGGATAATTTTCAACAACAGCAATGCTATTCGCTCAAAAAAAGCGGGGGGTCCATTCAATTTTAATTCTTCTTCCAATTTTTGGCAATTACCAATGCTCCTGCCGAAGAGATGCTTTATCCGCAATGGCACAAGGTCAGAATTAAAAACAATACACAGGCTACCTCTTTAAGCCGGATGACCCACCCCTAAATGTGCTACCCGAAACAAGGCTCCCCCGCCTTCAATTATTTACAGTAAAGCCAGCTTATTCCTGCATAAATCCTCGTTTAGCTGCAAGGCGGGAAAAATGAAGGAATTGTTCCCTATTTCAAGTTTTTTCCAACGAAGCAGCTGAATGAGGGGAACGCTAGCTTGCCCAAATTTGGGCTATCAAAAATTTAAGAATAGCACATTTAAAATCCTGAAGTAATCGCTTTGAACTGACTTGGTGAATATCAGCGGTGAATAAATCGGGTTAAAGAATGTATCGTCCGTCATTCACCCGCTAAAAAATATCAACCAAAAAAAACCGCCCCAAATTAAATGAGACGGTTTATAATTATACTATTACTTTAAACTATTCCGCAAATTCGGAAAGCTCCAACCAACGAAGCTCTTTTTCATCGAGTTGGTCTCCGATGTCCTCAATTTCCTTTGCCCAAGTGGCTAAATCCTCATGAGAGCCTGTTCCTGCATTCATTTTCTCGACCAGTTCCGCTTTTTGAATTTCCAGCTGCTCAATATCTTCTCCGAGCTGCTCAAACTCTTTTGTTCTTTAAAGCTCAGCTTCTTTTTGGGCTGTTCTTTCTTTTGCTCAGCCTTCCAATCCGCCTTAGGTTTTTCTACCGCTTTGGCCGCCTCCACTCTTGCTCTTTCTTTTTCCGCTTCCTCAGTTCTGAAATCAGAATAATTACCGGCAAAGTCACGGATCAACCCCTGCCCTTCAAAAACAAAAGTATGATCTACCAGGCGATCCATAAAATAACGGTCGTGAGATACCAGCATCAGACAACCTCCGAATTTCGCCAGGAAGTCTTCCAAAACATTCAGGGTAATCAAATCCAGGTCATTGGTCGGCTCGTCGAGAATCAGGAAGTTCGGGTTCTTTATTAACACGCGAAGCAACTGCAACCTTTTGCGCTCTCCACCCGAAAGTTTACCAACCACATTGTACTGCATTTTCGGTGGAAAAAGGAAGAGGTTCAAAAATGCCGAAGCACTCAAAGTTGATCCGTCGGCCAACTCCACCACTTCCGCTACCTCTTTTACCACATCAATCACACGGGCTTCCGGATTAAAAGTCGCATCCTCCTGGCGGTAATAACCAATATGGGTGTTGATGCCACGATCAATTTCTCCACTGTCCGCTTCCAATTGCCCGGTAATGATATTCAGGAAAGTGGATTTACCCACCCCATTTTTTCCGATAATCCCGATACGATCTTTCTTTTTGAAGATATAGGAAAAGTCTTTTACGAACGGCTGGCCGTCGTAAGCCTTATTCACCTTGTCCAGCTCCAGAATTTTCCCGCCCAGGCGTCTTTCCTGAACACTGAGCTCCATTTCATCTTTTTTCAAATTCTTATGCGCTGCCTTTTTCACATCCTGAAAGGCATCCACACGGTATTTGGCCTTTGTCCCACGCGCCTTTGGCTGACGACGAATCCAGTCCAGCTCCTTCTTATATAAATTCTTAGCTTTATCAACCTCTGCTGCCTCAATCTGCTCCCGCTCCGCCTTTTTCTCCAGGAAATAGGAATAGTTGCCCTGATACTGGAAAATCTGACCACCATCCAACTCAATAATATGATTGGTCACTTTTTCCAGAAAATAACGGTCGTGCGTCACCAAAAGCAAAGCCATATTGGCCGTAGATAAGTATTGCTCCAGCCACTCAATGGTCTCCAAGTCCAGGTGGTTGGTCGGCTCATCCAGAATCAGAAAATCCGGTTTTTCAATTAATGCTCTCGCCAGAGAGATCCGCTTGCGCTGCCCGCCGGAAAGTTCACCCACTTTTTGTTCCAAATCATGAAGCCCGAGCTGCCCCAAAATCGTTTTGACCTGTGCCTCATAATCCCAGGCATTGGCCGCATCAATCTCGCCAATCAATTCCTGCAGGCGCTCCGCTGACTTTTCATCCGTCGCAGAGCGTTCCAAATGATATTCATAGTCTCTGATCAATGACAGCGTAGAATTCTCCGCATCAAAAACCGCCTCCCGAATGCTATCTCCTTCCTTAAAACAGGTGACTGAGCCACAAAGGCGACTTTCACCCCTTCCCGAAAGGCCACAACACCCTTATCTGCCTCTTCTCTTCCGGCAATGATTTTCATCAGGGTGGACTTCCCGCAACCGTTCACTCCCACCAAGGCAATTTTCTGCCCCTGATTGATTCCGAAACTCACCCCGTTTAACAGCAACCGCTCGTCAAAGCTTTTGTGCAACTCTTCTATGGATAGGTAATTCAATGCTGATCTATTTTTATGCGGCAAAGCCGCTGTGACTCATTATATATCAGGGCGAAGATAGTGATTTTCTAGAGAGCATGTTAAAAGTTCAGATAGACAAATAAAAAATTGGTCCCAAAACTTGGGCTTAATAGTCAGGCATCATTTCCACCATTATAATCGATCCAAAAGAGATCCTTCCTTACCTCACTCTTTATTGAAAAAAAACAACCATCAACAATAAGACCTCCAACCATTACAGCCGTAATCACTGATATTTTAAAAAAATAGTATTATTGAAATATAAATATTTTTTGAAATTACACCTATATTTTTTTCAACAAAACACAACATCTAACTGTAGGCATCCATTTTAGACGCCAAAACTATAACATCAAAAAGCTGTTCACAGAAGACCTTGGACTTACAAAGAAATAGAAGTCCATAAAGATTGAGTTTCAGCCCAAACAACGAGTATTTAATTTATTCTGAATCCCTTTCTCCCAATAGGCGAGACCTAAGTAGTCAAAAAAGGCTACAGGAATAAGTTTAATGAGTACCGCAAGCCATTTCATCACTGGTAAGTGAGGTATAATAAAACATACCCTGTTTTTGCTACTTCCTTATTGGTTCGGTGCACTCATCAAAAATAGGGATCAAAATTCAATAAATCTATGATTTATACATTACATCCAAAACAAAAAATTCATATTTTCATTATATTAATACTATATCATACCAAAAAAAGTAATAATCTTTCCCTGCCATGAAACCTCATTAAAACAGTCCCACTTCAACCACTAATTATTAATAAACATTATTCTCCGTCAGATACAAAAAGCACAACAAAGAAAATTATTTTCAGTGCAATGGAGGCCTATTACTATTTTTTAATTTACCCCAATTTGGCAAGGCTTACTTTCTCCTCCTTCATCTGCTTCCCTGATAAAACTCGAAATAGGAAACTATTCCATCATTTTCCCCCCCTATTACCAAACGAGGGTTTTAGCATGAAGAATACAGGATAATCGAGGAAAATAGCCCACCTAAAAAGCTCACTCAATAAAAAAAAGCACCTCATTGCTGAGGTGCTCGACGTTGTTGTTGGAAGTAATATCTTCTAAACTGCTCCTTACCAAATGAGCCGTTCGTCTTTTCACTTTCTTCGATTTTCCGGACTGGAATCTGTAAGTCAGGCCTAATTCCATGATCGGGCATAGCGGTAGTATCCGTATCCTGGAAGAAAATCTGATCTCCCTGACCGTTATATCCTGCAGTATTCAACCCCTTGATATTGGAGCCGAACACATCCTCTACGCGCAAAGCGATCTGTAATTGATCATCTTCTTTGGCGTATAATTCAGTGCCACATTGGAAAGATAGAACAAATCATTTTCTCCTTGTGCGTTACCGTAGCCGATTCACCTGCATGTCCCAGGCAAAAAAGCCAGCCCCTTCACGATCGGGCATTCAGGTTGGTATGATCGTCCAGTTGGTGGATTTGGTACAACGGTAATAATCAAAATATCCCCTGAATGGCATAAGCGTATAGGGAACCACCTACGAACAATTTCACTTGCTGCCCAGTCTCCAGTTGGTATCAACTCCAGCCCCAGGGCCTGATCATACCTGCATTGGTGTAAGAACGCATCAGTACGTTTTGCTCCTGATCCCGGTGTTCACGCGGAAAATAGCATTCTCAGTAGCGCGGTAGAAAGGCCGTCATCATCACATCCACTATAGCCATATCCCTGGAATAAGAAGCCTCGATATTGTTGATGTACTCCGGCTGCAAAGTCGGGTCACCAATTCATACACCTCATAAATTGTTCTCCATAAGAATGGCGCCATATTCTTTGTTGGCGGACGGTTGATTCTTCTGGAACCGGACAGGACAATCGCTGATCTTCTGCCAATTGATAATCCAGCATCAAAGAGGGAAACAGTTCGGTCTGCTGGTTTCATAAATCTCTCGCCTTCGCGCTCCGGATCAAAGATATTTTGGTAGTCGGTATTTTCCAGCTCCAACTCCTGATCGGTATACTCAAAACGTAAACCGGCATTCATCTTCAATTTATTAAAAGAAGCGCCATAGTTCACATAAGCAGCATAAATATCACGGCGAAGGTCTACCCCATTACTGTAAGGCGTTTCCCATTCCCGGAGGAGATGTTGTAATCTTCATAATCAAAATCACCACCCTGTCTCAACCACTGTGGTTGGAAACCGGTCTCGATTTTCTGATTCTCCGCTACCGGAATGGTAAAATCAAAACTCAGGCGATAACCATCCAATGGTTATTATCATGCTGGCGGTAAAGAAAAATCACGATTCCCATCTAGATCCAGATAGAATTGGAACTGTCCCGGAAAATTCTTCCCCGAGCATTACGTGAATATATTTCTCACTTGACTTTTCTGTGCTGAGGCCCCAATACAGAATAAAGGTATTTTCTGTTAAACCCTCAGGCAGGGTAAAATCACCTTCAAAAGCCTCAAATTCCAGACTTGGATATTTTTCCCGAATATATTTTTCAGAAATATCCGGATGATCAATATCTAAAACCGAGACCACCAAAGGAATCTTCTCCTCCTTAGTCTCTGACTTTTGATTAATATGCTTTTCTAAAGCTTGTCCCAATTGACCGTAACGCCCCACATTATTGGCCGAGGAGTTCAGCAATCCCTGTGTAAATTGCGCACCACCATTACGCTGGCCAAAAACAATGGTAGACGTAAAGATAATAAAACAAATAAAAAGTAGGTTTTTATTCATTTCGAAATATAAAAAACCCCGAGACAAATCCCGGGGCTCAACATTATCCATTCTTAATTTTTATTATAATGCCGGCGCTTTTACGCCATCCATATGCTTTAGATAGACAAATCAAAAGTATGGTCTACTCCTGTAGATAACACATAATTATCAATAGAAGCTGTTCCATAATAGTAATAAGTCACATCCATTTTGTTACCATCTTCATCTCTTCTTCCACCACTCTCATGGTACGATAGGCAAAAAACGGCACCTGGCGCATCAAAATCGATTTTGTCCACACCTGCAGCAAAATCAAGTCCTTGCACTTCATAACGGTTATTTACATCGAAACCATCCGCTAATACTACAAGTTTAGTGTCATCTCCGGCTTCGATACCATTTGCAGTATACATGACATCAAAATCACTTCCTGGAGCTACTACTTTGCTACTTACTAGATCATAATAAGGAGTGGCGCTTGTGAAAGTATTGGCGGCATTGCCACTGAATGTCCATTTACTTACAATCCCGTAATTCATTACCGTATTACTTCCAAACTCATTAGAGGAGGTAAACATTACTTAAGGGTATCACCAATCATACCGATATTAACCCCTTCGTTACTGATTTTGTATCCAAGGAAAATCACCTGAATCCTTATCAGTAACAGTTTCGATCTCGTCTTGGTCTAATTCAACGTAATCACCACTGTTAAGGGCCACTTCAATTTTATATCAGCCGCCTCAGCAGAAGATACAACCGCGCCATACTCACAAATGCTTCGTATGTCTCCTCGTTATATACCAGTGCGTCAATTTCGATGCTATTGGCATCTACTAAAGAAAAACCGGAATGTTTAACGATGTAGCCATCAGGCTGGTAACAACGAAAATCAATGCTTAATTTATTTTTGCCGGATTCATTCGCAAGACCAAAATCCCCATAGGTTCCTGTATAGGTCGCTAGGCCATCAGCCACTACCATTTCCATCTCTTCTCCATTTGCCATGAACGTAACCTTGGAAGGATTGCCCTCTAAAGGTACCGACAATTTGATGGGATCAAGCTCTGTAAATGCATAATTACCTGCCACGTGGAACGATTCAGAAGGAACTGAAACATCAAAAGACTCCTCGGGATCCGTACATGCGGAAAGCGCCAAACCCGCTACCGCCACGAAAGCCAAACTTTTTAATATCTTATTCATAATTGTGAATTCAAATGTTGTTATAGATTACTTTAAAGGGGCAGCTGGATTAACATCCCACCACATCTTTGAATAAAGTACGTCACCATTGTCAAGCATTGCAGCGCCTTCATTCATATTGGCAGCATTCAGGTTCCCTTCATCTGCCGGATAAGTCCAACGTGTTGGTACCGCACTGTTAGCCAATTTCTCGAAAGCGTTTTTCTCTGCTGGTGCGTAAAGTACATCTGCAAAATCAAATTGGCGGTAGCAAGACCAGCCTTCCTGACCCTGCATATACAAAGCCAACCATTTTTGAACTCCAATTGACTGCTTCCATTCAGCAGCATTGTATTGAATAGCCGATTGTTCTAGATAGGCTGAAATCGCTAGGTCTGAAACTCCCCAGCCTGTAGAGAGGCCGTAATTCCTTTATAATAATGATCAGCAGCACTACCGGAAAACATTCCATCCCAATTCTTTCGCATGAGCCAGGTTGAACTCTACCTCATCATACTTTAAAATAAAACCAGGAGCATCCGCTGAAGCCTCAACATAATCTGATGGCTGAGAGGTAGCGGAATAATGGAATAGCCGTCACTTGCTCACGGGTAAGACCGTAAGTAAGCCCTTTATACTGACCTGCATTCGCGCCGGTAGTGGCTTTAGTGGCGTACATTGGTCGACGCGGATCATTGAATGCATTCATTGTTTCCAACAATGCCTCAGAAGGAGCAAAGTCGTTACGACCGCCATTGATGCGGTTATCATATAATGGGTTTTGGTTAGGTGCTGATGTCAAATATGGGAATTCAGCATTATCAGCCACAGAAGTCATCAAACCCGAAGCGATCGCTGCCTCGCCATGAGTCTTGGCGGTTGCCGGGTCAACATCTGCCATTCTCAAGGCCATTCTTAATCGAAGAGAATTACCAAATTTTTTCCATTTGGTCATATCCCCTCCAAAAATCAAATCACCTTCCATTCCGGCTTTGTCTGCATCAATCATCGCTACAGCATTTTCCAATTCAGCCAAAACACCTTTGTATACTGCTTCCTGAGAGTCATAAGCCGGAGACTTTTGATCAGATCCCTGAAGAGCATCCGTGTAAGGAATTGGCCCCCAAAGGTCAGTAAGGTTTTGTAAAACCCAGGCTCTCAAAATGGTGGCAACTGCAATTTGGTTGACTGCAGCTCCGGAAGCTTCATAGGATGCTGCATTTTCACTTTGCATCAAATCAAGAATTTCTTGAAAATCGCGCAATGGTCTTGCATATAAACGGTTCCAGGTATTATTAAACATACTTGCTCTACCTGCCCAGTTATAGTGAGATTCTTCCGGGTAATCATTCTGAGCCAATACTGGCTCACCAACATTCCCATACGACCATTCTGCCACTCATCCCATGTTAAGTCCATCATGTTTTTGAGCATTGGTCATTAAATAAGCTGTTGGAACCTCAGTGGGTTGATATGGATTTGTATTCGCCTCCTCAAAACCAGAGGTACAAGCAGCCATAGAAAGCGCTGCTCCCAAACCCAATACTTTTATTTTATTTGAAACTAATTTCATATTATTGAAAATCTAGGTGATGGATAGGATTACAGTTTGAATTTCAAGTTGAAACCCAAGTACGTGCTGAAGGAACCTGCGCCCCCTCAAGACCCTGTACGTTACCAGCGTTAACCGCAGCCTCTGGATCGATATGAGGAACGTTGCTGTAAAGAATCGCTAAGTTTCTTCCGTTTACAGAAAGGGTTACATCTCTAAATGGAAGCTTACCCAACATGCTATTAGGTAAAGTATAACCTAAAGACAATTCTCTCAATTTCACGAAGGAAGCATCATAAGTAGCAGACTCATGCGTACCGTAAAGAGAAGCAAATCCACCTGCTGCAGATACTAGCTGGTTGTTAGCACCCTCAGTAACGATTTTTCCATTTTCATCTCTTACTACAGCGCCGTCCTCATCATAAACCGCCATTTGGCCTCCGAAAACCATTCCGTTTTCACGAATTCCGTTCGCCGCAGTTTCTTCGAACATACCAGAATATTTTCCGAAATAATTAGATACTGAGAATAATGATCCTCCAAAATGAACCATCCACCAATGCTGATAAAGTAAAACCTTTGTAACGGAATGTGTTATTCAAACCACCTGTCCAATCAGCCATTGTAGTACCTAAAACTTCATCAGCACCAGTTCTGATGTAAGTACCGCTGCTATTTACAACAGGATTACCGGCAGCATCTCTTTCAAAAGCTTTTCCTTCGATAGTACCGTATGGCTGTCCAACTCTCGCATTTACAGAACCTCCAAACAGGGAACCTAAACGAATATTTTCAAGTCCATCAACCAATTCCACCAATTTATTTCGGTTACGAGAATAGTTCACGGTTACATCCCAAGAAAAATCTTTGGTTTTAATTGGAGTACCATACAACATTACCTCAAAACCTTTATTTTCCATTTCCCCTGCATTGATATACATATCAGTATATCCGGAAGCACCAGAAACTTTTACTGGAATAATTTGATCCGTCTGACGAATGTGATAATAAGTAACATCCAATCCTACGCGCTCCTGAAGGAATCTCAAATCTAAACCTAATTCATAAGAAGTTTGGAATTCAGGCTTTAGATCAGCATTGTTCTTAGTATCCGGAACTGTAAATGCTGGATCAGATCCATAGTTAGGGTTCGCTACATAAGTGTCCATCAGGTTATAAGGATTGGTATCGGAACCAACCTGAGCCCAACCAGCTCTTAACTTACCGAAAGAAAGTACACTGCTATTATTTAGCGCAGGCAACTCCGTAAAGACAAAAGAGGTCGATACTGAAGGATACAAATAAGAGTTATTACCGTCAGGTAATGTAGAAGACCAATCGTTACGGAAAGTGGCATCCACGTAAACCATATCCATATAGCCCACAGAAGCGGAAGCAAATACAGAGTTAATCATTTTCTCTTCGCGTTGATCGTAAATCGTCGGACGAGAAACGGAATTCTCTAAGGTATAAAGATTAGGCACTGATAATCCACCCTCTGTTTTACCATAGTTCCAGAACATGGACTTTTTCATGCGGTTACCACCAGCATTGGCATTCACCGAAACCTCACCAAAACGCTTGTTGAAAGTCGCAATCAAATCAAAGTTAGTTTCCTGAACCTGATAGGTTTGGTGCTTATACTCTGATAAATCCACTGAACCTTCAGCAATACGCTCCTCACGACGATCAGTATACTGATCCAACATAGCGCGACCAGTCACAGAAAGATAATCTGTAAATTTGTAAGTCAAATTAGCATTACCGAAAACACGACGACGATTATCATTATTATAATTCTCATATCGTGTCCAATATGGGTTATCCGCATATTTAGGTGCTGGATTACTAGCTGAACGACGGTTCCAAGTACGTTGAGAACCATCAGGGTTTTTATAATTTGCCAAACGGTCCATATCCAACTGACGCTGCCCCCATTGGTTGAACTGCTGGAATGGGTTACGACCATCATAACCAGTACCTGTACGACCAACTGCAGACTGATCTACATAAGTTGCATTTACACCAGCGGTAAATTTTTTCGTAAGGTTATACGTTCCGGCAAATGACATCGTGTTTTTGTCCATAGAGGAGTTTGGCAACATACCCTCGGTATCCACATTGGTATAAGACAAACGGAAAGAACCTTTATCATTTCCACCACTCAAAGCAATGTTGTTATTAAAAACACGGCCAGTTCTAAGGAAATCCTCGATATTATTTGGATTGGCTTTCCACTCACGCACCTGACCGTAATTCTCTGTATCCCACTCATCGTAAGAATCCCAATGACGTACCAACTGACCATCATATTTAGGTCCCCAGGATTCATCCACTGCATATGAAGGAACGAATTCACCCGCTTCATTTACACCGAAACCACCGTAACCACCACCGTAAGAATTTTGATAATTTGGTAATTTCAAAGGATTAGAAAAAGTAACTCCGGAATTTACGGAAACACCTATTCTTTTCGACTTTGATCCTTTTTAGTAGTAATCAAGATTACACCATTAGAGGCACGAGATCCATAAAGAGCAGCAGCAGATGCCCTTTCAATACAGACATGGTTTCGATATCATCCGGTTAATATCTGAAGCAGCGTTACATAATCGTAACCTCCACCACCGAAGACTGGCATTATCTCTATAATTGAGTTATCAATTGCACACGTCCACCACAAAAAGGGCTGTTATTCTGTCACAGAGTTACACCACGAATCAAAATTCGTGAAGAACCGCCCATATTACCAGAACCGTAATTTGAACACCCGCTACTTTACCGATAACGATTAACAATGTTAGATTCCTGCGTCTGGTTAAAGCAATCCATCAACTTGCTGAATAGCATAACCCAGTGATTTTTCTTCTCTTTCAATTCCCAAAGCGGTCACAACAACCTCAGTCAATTGCTTGATATCTGCTGTCATGGTCATGTCAATCTTAGACTGCCCGCCTACCACAACTTCCTCATTGGCTAATCCAATAAAAGTAAATACCAAAACAGATTTAGCATCGGGAACTTGAATGGAGTACTTACCTTCAATATCGGTAACAGTACCGGTCGCCTGACCTTTGATCAATACGTTCACACCAGGGATGGGATCCCCGTTCTCTTCAGCAGTTACCGTCCCGGTAACTACACGGCCTTGCGCGAATGCTGCGGACATAGTAAGCAGCATGGCGAAAGCCATCAGTAAAGCTTTTTTCATAATAAGTGGTTAAGATTAGGATGACAAAAGAAGAGGTGTTCAAACAAAAAAATGAGCCTCTCTTCATTTTTATCTAACTCAAATTTAATACAATATTTTATTCCTTCGCAAAGATGCTTAGCGAAATTTTATTGGGTAATCAGCTCAGGAGGGCGCACAAATTGACCTATTAACAGAGTCTAACAAGAATAGCAGCGTTTCGCAGGAAGTAAATTAAGGCTACTTTATTTAAATTTTAACGCTTTATTAATTTGATTAATTCAAACAAAAAAAATTTAATCTCCTGATAAATAGTCGCTTATAATTTAAAAAATTGCACTAACTAATCCTCTAAAATTCCTAATAACAATAACAACAAAACATGACATTTATCATGCTTATCAACTTCTTAAAATTGCATTATTCTAATCTGATAAATTCTAAAAAAAAATAAAAAAGGGCTCTAATTACAAAATAGAAGAGATTTGATTTTCAACAATCCATTTCGAAAAACGAAAAATCATCAAAAAAACAAGCTGCTTTTTGCCAAATTAACAATCCTAGTTTTGACTACTTTTCCCAAGGATGACTAACAAGACCAGATTTTACCTCCGAAAAAAATCGGATTTCACTTTCGGCTTAAAATATTATTCGTTCAAACTACTAAAATATGAGATTTTCAAAAAGCAACTTCCCCCAAGCCCCCTCCTCTATCCTCCCGATATCCATTTTAGTGAACATGGATCCTACAAAATAGTACCACACCTATATTTCATACCACCTGATTACCGACCAGGAAAACCATCTTTCATCAAAGAACCGTAAACTGCCTAGTCCATTTGAAAAATTAACCCGGATTAGTTCATGCTTAAATCCTCGTTTAGCTGTGAGGCGGAAAAAATGAAGGAATAGTTTCCTATTTCTAGTTTTTTCCAACGAAACAGATGAATGAGGAGAAAGCAAGCTTGCCCAAATTTGGGCTATTATCAACCAAAGAAAATAAATTATAATGAACTGAAAATAAACCCCTTATGCTTAATTAATAATTATAGCGGTGAATAATTCGGGTTAATGTCCCCCTCATCTGAGATGCTTTTAAAAACCATATTATGTGATTTCAAATTTGAAACATCAGAAGTGAATTCGGATAATTTTCAACAACAGCAATGCTATTCGCTCAAAAAAAGCGGGGGGTCCATTCAATTTTAATTCTTCTTCCAATTTTTGGCAATTACCAATGCTCCTGCCGAAGAGATGCTTTATCCGCAATGGCACAAGGTCAGAATTAAAAACAATACACAGGCTACCTCTTTAAGCCGGATGACCCACCCCTAAATGTGCTACCCGAAACAAGGCTCCCCGCCTTCAATTATTTACAGTAAAGCCAGCTTATTCCTGCATAAATCCTCGTTTAGCTGCAAGGCGGGAAAAATGAAGGAATTGTTCCCTATTTCAAGTTTTTTCCAACGAAGCAGCTGAATGAGGGGAACGCTAGCTTGCCCAAATTTGGGCTATCAAAAATTTAAGAATAGCACATTTAAAATCCTGAAGTAATCGCTTTGAACTGACTTGGTGAATATCAGCGGTGAATAAATCGGGTTAAAGAATGTATCGTCCGTCATTCACCCGCTAAAAAATATCAACCAAAAAAAACCGCCCCAAATTAAATGAGACGGTTTATAATTATACTATTACTTTAAACTATTCCGCAAATTCGGAAAGCTCCAACCAACGAAGCTCTTTTTCATCGAGTTGGTCTCCGATGTCCTCAATTTCCTTTGCCCAAGTGGCTAAATCCTCATGAGAGCCTGTTCCTGCATTCATTTTCTCGACCAGTTCCGCTTTTTGAATTTCCAGCTGCTCAATATCTTCTCCGAGCTGCTCAAACTCTTTTTGTTCTTTAAAGCTCAGCTTCTTTTTGGGCTGTTCTTTCTTTTGCTCAGCCTTCCAATCCGCCTTAGGTTTTTCTACCGCTTTGGCCGCCTCCACTCTTGCTCTTTCTTTTTCCGCTTCCTCAGTTCTGAAATCAGAATAATTACCGGCAAAGTCACGGATCAACCCCTGCCCTTCAAAAACAAAAGTATGATCTACCAGGCGATCCATAAAATAACGGTCGTGAGATACCAGCATCAGACAACCTCCGAATTTCGCCAGGAAGTCTTCCAAAACATTCAGGGTAATCAAATCCAGGTCATTGGTCGGCTCGTCGAGAATCAGGAAGTTCGGGTTCTTTATTAACACGCGAAGCAACTGCAACCTTTTGCGCTCTCCACCCGAAAGTTTACCAACCACATTGTACTGCATTTTCGGTGGAAAAAGGAAGAGGTTCAAAAATGCCGAAGCACTCAAAGTTGATCCGTCGGCCAACTCCACCACTTCCGCTACCTCTTTTACCACATCAATCACACGGGCTTCCGGATTAAAAGTCGCATCCTCCTGGCGGTAATAACCAATATGGGTGTTGATGCCACGATCAATTTCTCCACTGTCCGCTTCCAATTGCCCGGTAATGATATTCAGGAAAGTGGATTTACCCACCCCATTTTTTCCGATAATCCCGATACGATCTTTCTTTTTGAAGATATAGGAAAAGTCTTTTACGAACGGCTGGCCGTCGTAAGCCTTATTCACCTTGTCCAGCTCCAGAATTTTCCCGCCCAGGCGTCTTTCCTGAACACTGAGCTCCATTTCATCTTTTTTCAAATTCTTATGCGCTGCCTTTTTCACATCCTGAAAGGCATCCACACGGTATTTGGCCTTTGTCCCACGCGCCTTTGGCTGACGACGAATCCAGTCCAGCTCCTTCTTATATAAATTCTTAGCTTTATCAACCTCTGCTGCCTCAATCTGCTCCCGCTCCGCCTTTTTCTCCAGGAAATAGGAATAGTTGCCCTGATACTGGAAAATCTGACCACCATCCAACTCAATAATATGATTGGTCACTTTTTCCAGAAAATAACGGTCGTGCGTCACCAAAAGCAAAGCCATATTGGCCGTAGATAAGTATTGCTCCAGCCACTCAATGGTCTCCAAGTCCAGGTGGTTGGTCGGCTCATCCAGAATCAGAAAATCCGGTTTTTCAATTAATGCTCTCGCCAGAGAGATCCGCTTGCGCTGCCCGCCGGAAAGTTCACCCACTTTTTGTTCCAAATCATGAAGCCCGAGCTGCCCCAAAATCGTTTTGACCTGTGCCTCATAATCCCAGGCATTGGCCGCATCAATCTCGCCAATCAATTCCTGCAGGCGCTCCGCTGACTTTTCATCCGTCGCAGAGCGTTCCAAATGATATTCATAGTCTCTGATCAATGACAGCGTAGAATTCTCCGCATCAAAAACCGCCTCCCGAATGCTATCTCCTTCCTTAAAAACAGGTGACTGAGCCACAAAGGCGACTTTCACCCCTTCCCGAAAGGCCACAACACCCTTATCTGCCTCTTCTCTTCCGGCAATGATTTTCATCAGGGTGGACTTCCCGCAACCGTTCACTCCCACCAAGGCAATTTTCTGCCCCTGATTGATTCCGAAACTCACCCCGTTTAACAGCAACCGCTCGTCAAAGCTTTTGTGCAACTCTTCTATGGATAGGTAATTCAATGCTGATCTATTTTTATGCGGCAAAGCCGCTGTGACTCATTATATATCAGGGCGAAGATAGTGATTTTCTAGAGAGCATGTTAAAAGTTCAGATAGACAAATAAAAAATTGGTCCCAAAACTTGGGCTTAATAGTCAGGCATCATTTCCACCATTATAATCGATCCAAAAGAGATCCTTCCTTACCTCACTCTTTATTGAAAAAAAACAACCATCAACAATAAGACCTCCAACCATTACAGCCGTAATCACTGATATTTTAAAAAAATAGTATTATTGAAATATAAATATTTTTTGAAATTACACCTATATTTTTTTCAACAAAACACAACATCTAACTGTAGGCATCCATTTTAGACGCCAAAACTATAACATCAAAAAGCTGTTCACAGAAGACCTTGGACTTACAAAGAAATAGAAGTCCATAAAGATTGAGTTTCAGCCCAAACAACGAGTATTTAATTTATTCTGAATCCCTTTCTCCCAATAGGCGAGACCTAAGTAGTCAAAAAAGGCTACAGGAATAAGTTTAATGAGGTACCGCAAGCCATTTCATCACTGGTAAGTGAGGTATAATAAAACATACCCCTGTTTTTGCTACTTCCTTATTGGTTCGGTGCACTCATCAAAAATAGGGATCAAAATTCAATAAATCTATGATTTATACATTACATCCAAAACAAAAAATTCATATTTTCATTATATTTAATACTATATCATACCAAAAAAAGTAATAATCTTTCCCTGCCATGAAACCTCATTAAAACAGTCCCACTTCAACCACTAATTATTAATAAACATTATTCTCCGTCAGATACAAAAAGCACAACAAAGAAAATTATTTTCAGTGCAATGGAGGCCTATTACTATTTTTTAATTTACCCCAATTTGGCAAGGCTTACTTTCTCCTCCTTCATCTGCTTCCCTGATAAAACTCGAAATAGGAAACTATTCCATCATTTTCCCCCCCTATTACCAAACGAGGGTTTTAGCATGAAGAATACAGGATAATCGAGGAAAATAGCCCACCTAAAAAGCTCACTCAATAAAAAAAGCACCTCATTGCTGAGGTGCTCGACGTTGTTGTTTGGAAGTAATATCTTCTAAAACTGCTCCTTACCAAATGAGCCGTTCGTCTTTTTCACTTTCTTCGATTTTCCGGACTGGAATCTGTAAGTCAGGCCTAATTCCATGATCGGGCCATAGCGGTAGTATTCCGTATCCTGGAAGAAAATCTGATCTCCCTGACCGTTATATCCTGCAGTATTCAACCCCTTGATATTGGAGCCGAACACATCCTCTACGCGCAAAGCGATCTGTAATTGATCCATCTTCTTTGGCGTATAATTCAGTGCCACATTGGAAAGATAGAACAAATCATTTTCTCCTTGTGCGGTTACCGTAGCCGATTTCACCTGCATGTCCCAGGCAAAAGCCAGCCCCTTCACGATCGGGGCATTCAGGTTGGTATTGATCGTCCAGTTGGTGGATTTGGTATCAACGGTATAATCAAAAATATCCCCCTGAATGGCATAAGCGTATAGGGAACCACCTACGAACAATTTCACCTTGCTGCCCAGTCTCCAGTTGGTATTCAACTCCAGCCCCAGGGCCTGATCATTACCTGCATTGGTGTAAGAACGCATCAGTACGTTTTGCTCCTGATCCACGGTGTTCACGCGGAAAATAGCATTCTCAGTAGCGCGGTAGAAGGCCGTCATCATCACATCCACTATAGCCATATCCCTGGAATAAGAAGCCTCGATATTGTTGATGTACTCCGGCTGCAAAGTCGGGTCACCAATTTCATACACCTCATAATGTCTTCTCCATAAGAATGGCGCCATATTCTTTGTTGGCGGACGGTTGATTCTTCTGGAACCGGACAGGATCAATCGCTGATCTTCTGCCAATTGATAATCCAGCATCAAAGAGGGAAACACGTTCGGCTGCTTGGTTTCATAAATCTTCTCGCCTTCGCGCTCCGGATCAAAGATATTTTGGTAGTCGGTATTTTCCAGCTCCAACTCCTGATCGGTATACTCAAAACGTAAACCGGCATTCATCTTCAATTTATTAAAAGAAGCGCCATAGTTCACATAAGCAGCATAAATATCACGGCGAAGGTCTACCCCATTACTGTAAGGCGTTTCCCATTCCCCGGAGGAGATGTTGTAATCTTCATAATCAAAATCACCACCCTGTCTCAACCACTGTGGTTGGAAACCGGTCTCGATTTTCTGATTCTCCGCTACCGGAATGGTAAAATCAAAACTCAGGCGATAACCATCCAATGGGTTATTATCATGCTGGCGGTAATGCACCAAAAGCTCGCCACGGTCATGCTCATGATTAGACTCCTGATTTTTGTTATCCAAATCACCCCAAAGTCTGGACTTTTCATACAAACCGGCCACATTCAACTGAATGCCCGACTCCCATTTTTTCTCATAATCCATTGCCCAGGACTGAAACGCACCTTTTTTGGCGTGGGTGTTGGGGTTAAAAATCACCTCATTTTCACGGCCGGCAATCGGATTTCCATCAATATCTCCGATGAAGTTATGGTAGTAATAGTCAGCAGTTCGCGTTTCCTCTTTAAAACCGTAGTAATAAGAAGCATTCAGTTTACTGCTCTCACTAAAATCATAAGATACGCCCAAATTTACTGTTGCATTTCTATGCCATTCCGGACGGTCACCGGCAGCCTGCATATGGTAGTAGCTACCATCTTCCTGCAAAATACGGGCATCCCCGGTACGACTTCCTCTTACATCACGGCTGCTATAACTTGCGCCTCCGTATAAGGTCCATTTGTCTTTGGCATGCGTAAAGTTCATCGAGCCCGAATATCTTCTTGGGTCCATCCCTTCATGCCATGGCGTTCCCCCACCCATCACATCCGCAGTGAAAGTAGTCCCTTGCATCACATTTCCGGTCGTGGTGATGTTGATGATGCCCGCATTTCCCTGTGCCTCATATCGTGCAGAAGGAACGGTGATCACCTCAATATTCTTAATAGAGGCCGCCGGAATTTGCTGTAACAAAACGGAGGGTTCAATTTGGGTCGGCTTCCCATCAATGTATACCAGGAAACCGGAAGTTCCACGTAAACTCACTTCACCATCAGGGCTGATGCTTACCGAAGGAATATTTCTCAAAAGATCAGTAGCTGCTCCGGAGCGGGCAGTGGCAAAATCTTCTGCATTAAATACTTGTCGGTCAATCTGACGGGTGGCCGTTTCACGCTGTCCGGTGACCTCAACGGATTCAAGCTGTTTGGCATCTATCCCTAAACCGATTTTTCCCAATTTCAAATCTTCTCCTTTTGCCAGCTTCACGGCAGTCTGATGAGCATGATAACCCACGAAACTGACCTGTAATTGAAAGTCTCCCGCGGGTACTTTCTTCAATTCGAACTTACCATCCAAATCCGTCATCCCGCCGGTTACTAATTGGTCTTTTTCAAAAAGCGCCACCTGGGCAAATGATAATGGTGCCTGGTTTTCTCCATCGACTACCGTCCCGGAAATTTTGGACTGCGCCCAAAGCAATTGGGGAACAAACAACAGCAGGCTAAATAAAAAATGTTTCATTAATAATGTGTGTTTACAATAATTTTATCATTGATGACTTAGTTGAAAAGCACATAGGGAATTATCCAAATCCCCTATTACAAAATTAGGGCAGACTTGATGGACAAAATGGTGCAATTTTCCCAAAAAGTGGTCAATTTGAAAATCAAGATTAAATTTGCATTAATATTGATTTTTTCAAAGTCAGATCGTGCTATTATTGTTCAGACTTAAACTGTTTTGGAGTAAGTCCCGTCTGCCTTTTGAAAAACTTCCCAAAATAAGAAGCATCAGGAAAATGGAACCTGTAGGCCAATTCTGCAATAGACTCCTCCGATGTTATCAGCCAGCGTTTAACCTGAAGCAGCAAATACTCTTCGATCAGCGCACCTGCATTTCGTTGAGCCGCTTTTTGACAAATTTGATTCAGACGTTGTGGGGAAATGTTCAGTTCCTGCGCATAGTACTTCACAGAACGCTCCGGAAATTCCTGTCCTTGTAACAATTTTTGAAATTCAGAAAATTTCAACTGGTATTCTTCCTTCTTACTGTCGCCTTCTTCCTGAGAGGCTAAGGCTAAATACGTTTTGAGTAAACCCTGTACGATTTGCTTTTGCCAAGAACCACTTTGTTGCAAAGCTTCCGAAAGTTGCTGGAATAATAATTCATAAGGAGCAGCCTTACGAAGCCTGGTTAAATCTTCTGCCTGGAACTTTCTGAAAAGCACCAACAGATCAATATCCAGCATATCTTCCAAGAAGGCCTCTTTAAAAATCATGACATGGCCTTCCGCTTCCCTGGGCATATCAAAAGAATGTAACTGATCCTTCCCTACAAAAAACATACAAGGTGCATGAATAGGGTAATTAATATCATCTATTTTATGATAGCCTTCCGCATCTGAAAAGAAGATGAGCTCAAAATATTTATTATGGCGATGATGTGACGTTTTCAAGATATTTTTCCTGAAAGGAGCGATCTTCACCGCGGATTTTTGGTCAGATTTATCTTTCGTAGGGAGTTGCTCTTCACACATGTCCGATATTAATTTTGTACAAAAAAAGCACTTTCGTCAGCACAAATCAACACAAAAGGCAAACTATTCAGGGGGGAAATGTTCATAAAAAATGGGCTATTGACTTTAATTGAATAAATCCCGAATTTAATGAGAAATAGCATTGGCTATCTGACCAATATCATCTCCATTCAAGCTGTTTTCTAAAAAGTTATTAACCCCATGTGGACATTTTTTATTGCTATTGCCGCCCTGATCACCGGATATTTTTTGTATGGCCGCTGGATGGAACGCCTGTTTGAAGCCGACCCAAAGCGGCAGACTCCTGCCTTTAGCAAGGAAGACGGTGTGGATTTTCAGCCTATGCCCTTATGGAAAGTATTCCTGATTGAGTTCCTGAATATTGCCGGTCTGGGTCCCATTTTCGGAGCCGTACTTGGAGCGCTTTATGGCCCGATGGCCTTCCTCTGGATAGTGATTGGCTGCATCTTTATGGGTGCAGTCCATGATTATTTCTCCGGCATGCTTTCACTCCGAATGGGTGGTGCCTCTATTCCTGAAGTGGTCGGAAAATATTTGGGGCCGGCCGGCCGGCAGGCTATGCGCATCCTTTCCTTATTGCTATTATTAATAGTGGGGGTCGCATTTGTGGCAGGGCCTGCAGATTTATTGACCTCCTACACTGGCGGTGGGCTGGTCTATTGGCTGTATGGTATTTTTGCTTATTATCTGTTGGCCACCCTGTTGCCGATTGACAAAATTATTGGAAGAGTATATCCCATCTTTGGAATCGTTTTGATGATCATGGCGCTCGGTGTGGCAGGGACCATGCTGCTGGGAGAATTTAGTGGATCCGTCCAAATGCCGGAACTCCATTGGCGCCATTTATCCAATGCCCATTACCAGCCTGAAGTTCACCTGCTGTTCCCAATGTTGTTCATTGTGATTTCCTGCGGCGCACTTTCAGGCTTTCATTCTACGCAGGCACCCATGATGGCACGCACCCTTAGCAATGAAAAAGAGGGGCGAATGGCTTTTTATGGCGCCATGATCGCCGAAGGAATACTGGCGATGATTTGGGCCATGGCCGCCATGACCTATTTTGGAGATGTAGAAGGGCTGAACCGGGAAATGCAAATAGCCGGACATGGACCGGCCTGGGTGGTGAGCGAAATTTGCAATAGTTGGATGGGAAAAGTCGGCGGACTATTAGCGCTCATTGGGGTGGTGGCCTGCCCGATCAGCACCGGTGATACCGCCTTCCGTTCGGCCAGACTCATATTGGCAGACATATTCCAATGGGATCAGGGAGCGATCAAAAACCGGCTTATGATCAGCATTCCCCTTTTTCTGCTTGCTTTTTTTATGAGTCAACTGGACTTTACCACCATCTGGAAATATTTGGGAATCACCAATCAGCTTCTGGCAGTTTTGGTATTGTGGACGATCGCCGTTTATTTACAACGATCCGAAAAAATCCATTGGATCTCCTCCATTCCGGCTACTTTTATGTCGGTGGTATGCAGTGCATATCTTTTGGGTGCGCCTTTAAGTCAGGGTGGTTTAGGTTTACCGGCCAACTGGTTTTACCCTTTGAGTATAATTTTCGGGCTGGCATTACTGCTCATCTTCCTTTACACAGGACGCATAAAAGCCCAACAGCAAAAGGTTTATCGATATAAAAAATCCCTGCAATCGTAATCGATCACAAGGATTTGCTCTGCTTGGTCTAGCTCATTACATTGAATCTAAAATCAAAAGCAATGAAAGCTGCTTTCAGTTCTTCCAGGAAATCCTCATTATTCAAATAGAAATTTAGAAAGTTATCATGACGCTCCTGTAAGCCACCGCCCGGAAATAGTTTTTCCAATACGCTGTCGATTTGCTTCAGACCCGTTTCATGCTTGCGCTCTTCCGATTTTTTCAATCGCTTTTCGATATTATTCAAACTTTTCAAAGCTTTGGCTTCCTCTGCCCCAATAAAGCCTTCCAGGCTTTGATCCACCTCGTGGGCTTTTGATTTAATGGCGGCAAACACCTCCGCTAAAGCCTTTAAATTCTCCTCCAGATTGATTTCCTGCTCCGATTCTTTATTGATGTAATCGGCTTTGATATCCTCCGCATTTCGGAAAATCTCATCTGCCGGCAGGCCGATCTTCTCCCATTTATGTTGCAAATTCTTACTGAAAATCATGCCGAAATGACGAGGCAACAAAATCGGAAAAGGCACTTTGAAATGCTCAAACATGGGCTTTAGCTGCAACCAATAAGCCAACTCCCCGGGACCACCGCAATATCCCAAATTCGGTAGAATCCATTCCTGATACAGTGGGCGCATTACTACATTAGGGCTAAATCTTTCCGGAGATTTCTCAATGAGTTGATCAATCTCTTTGGCACTCATCGTCCAGCCTTTATTCAGTACTTCAAAATCGCCATTTTCATTCTTGACCAAACGCTCCCGAACATCCTTCATCAAATAGAAGAAATTGATTTCCCGGGGGTGCACCTGTGCTTTATATCCGGCATTGACCAGCTCTTCTGAAGTTTGCTGTACAATTTGCTGCGCCTCATTCTCAAAAAGATCTTTGCGAATCACCGGGCGAAACAAAGATTTCAATCCATTATTGTCCGCATCCAGCACTAACAGACCATCTTTTCCGAACAATTCATTCACATAGTGTGCTACTGCTTCCGCCAAAGTTTTCTTTTTCAAATAGGCTTCTTCAAACAAAGGCAAAGCCTCTGGCAGTGCTTCCAGAACAGCCTTCAATTCCTGTGGATTCATTCGCCCCACGGCTCCGGACTGCTCTGTTTCCCACTGATATTTTTTCCCAAAAAGATGGAAATAGGCAATCTCGGCAAAATCATGATCTTCGGAAGCCATCCAGTAAACCGGCACAAAATTATATTCCGGATAGGCTTCTTTTAGCGCCTTACAGGTATTGATCACCGATACAATTTTGAAAATAAAATATAAGGGTCCGGTGAAGATATTCAGCTGATGGCCCGTAGTAATGGTGAAGGTATTTTTATCCTTCATCATTAATCGCAAATTTTCCTTCACCGCATCAAAACGCTGCAAAGAAGCGTATTGGTTACGCAAAACCTGTGCGGTAATCATCCGGTGCGCCATCGGAAAGGAAGCAGCCTTTTCCCTGAGCTGTTCTCCGAAGTTTTCTACTGTAGGAAATCGATGATAGAAGGGGCTTAATTCCGGTTTTTGATCCAAATAATCCAGGAAAAGGGAGGAAAAACGCTTGGTATCCTTCAGGGCGATTTTTGTAGTAGTCATGATTATTTTTTGAGCTTAAATTGTCCGCAGCAAATATCTACATATTGTGCTAAGAACAAAAAAAGTAGGGAGTCCGTTTTGGGGAATGTTGTTCTACTGACTTTTGAAAGGATGAATCCACCACCAAGCTTTATTGGTGAGCCCCTATCCCGAATAAAAGGACTTGCCTCTCCCCAATTATATAAATATCTTTAAAGCCGAATTATTCACCGCTGGATTTAGTTATTCATTAACAGCATCAGGGATGGGTTGACTGGTTTTTTAATAGCATAAATTGGGGAAATCTTGCTTTCTCCTCATTCCTCTGCTTCCCATGGAAAAGCTCGGAATAGGGAAAACCCCTTCATTTTTCCTGCCTGGCAGCGCTATACGAAGATTTTAGCATGAATAATCCGGATAAAAACGATTTCCAATTTTTCATCAATACTCAGGTATATGCAAGGAGATTTTTATAGGGTAATTTTTGGTTTAAAAAGGGTTCCGGCTTTGGCGGTTTTTCATGGAACACACATTCCGGACAGCTGGCCGAATATCATTGGCTTTACTTCAAAGGTGAATGCGAAAGACCAATTGATACAGGCGCCACGATTCCTTCGAAGCAAAAAGGATTTTAAGAAATCCGATGATGCCGCCGCCTATTTTGCTAGTGGTTTTGAGCGCATCATGCCGCTGGATTGGCTGAATTTTCTACAAAGGAAACGTAAACCATCGGACTATACTCCCAAACGTCAGGAGTTAATAGAGGCACATGAGCTGATGTGGGAAAACCGCAACCGTCTGGTGAATCTAACGCCTTATTTATTGCCTGAAAATGCACGACCTGATCATCCCAAATTGCATGAAAAAGCCCGGGAACTACGCTGGATAGAGCATTTCAAATTAACTTTAGAACAGCAAAAGGTAAATCAAAAAATACAAATTCGGGCCAGGATAATCTACGGTCAACGAAGCTATCAACTGAAGAAATCCCTGGGACTTGGATTATGGTTGTGTGAAAAGGATTTACTGGTATTATTCCCCAGAGAACAAGCGTTATTGTTGCATGATTTAAAGCTTGAGGAAACACTTTCTTTGGATAAAAAAAGTTTTCATTCTCTGGATTTATCCGTTATCGTCCGGCTGGAAAGCCAATATGACATCCAGTTTCCAGAGGAATGGAAGGCTGCCCGGGGGCTGAAGTATCAGGCCCTAAAAAACAGAATTCTTTATCTGGATACACTGGACGGCTTTTTATTGATAAAACCTCGCGTTGGCTATGAAATTGGGGAATTTTACAAGGAATTTTCTCTTTCAGAACAGCAATCCATCATGTTTGCCTCCCCAAAAGGGACAATCGCCTTCCATCGGGACCTCACAGGGGAAGCGGCTTTTCTGGATTCTCTGACCCAAATGCACCCGCGCTTTGGCAGGCAACGGCAAAATGACAAATTTTTATCCTTTAATGAGGCCCTGGACGGCTTTTGGTTTTTAAAAGCTATAGAAAGATGGAAGGAAGATGGGGTGATCGTTTATGGAGAGACCAACCTGAAGTCCTTCAATTTTTCGGCACATTACCCCAAAATGATGCTCAACTCTTCCAGTGGAGAAGACTGGTTTGACCTAAAAGCAGAAGTACACTTTGGTGAGCAGCGGGTGGCCATTGCTGATATCAAAAAAGCCATTGATCGCAAGCAAAACTATGTGATGCTCTCGGATGGGAACCGTGGGCTCCTGCCCGAAAGCTGGCTGGATCAATATATGGATCTTTTCCGAGGGGCACGCATTACAAAAACAGGTTTTGAGCTAAGTGCTTTTGATGTACACCTGATCCGACGCTATCAGGAGGAATTAGCACAACAGGAGCATATTGAAAAGCATTTGGAAAAAATAGACCAACTCAAAAACTGGCACTCGAGCGAGACTATACCGGAATTACCCAAAGACTTTCAGGCCACCCTTCGGCCTTATCAACAAAGCGGTTTTCAATGGCTGAACAGCCTACAGCAGATTGGTTGGGGAGCCTGCCTGGCAGATGATATGGGACTGGGAAAAACCGTACAGGTATTGGCCATGCTACTAAAAACACATCAGGAGCATGCCGGGCAACAATCTCTGATCGTGGTACCAAAGTCATTATTATTTAACTGGCAGCGGGAAATAGAAAAATTTGCCCCTAGCCTGAGCGCCTATGTACATCAGGGCGCGCTTCGAGATAAAAGCGGTGAAGCCTGGGCGGACTACGACCTGCTGCTTTCGACCTATGCCACCGTGCGTCAGGATATTTTGCTGCTGAAAAAGCAAACTTTTTTATATACCATACTGGATGAATCACAAGCCATTAAAAACCCGGCGGCACTCACCACCAAAGCCATCAAGCAGCTAAAAACACGCTACCGATTGATTATGACCGGTACACCGGTGGAGAACAATACTTTTGATTTATATGCGCAGATGGATTTTATTAATCCCGGCATGTTGGGGACCATGAGTCATTTCAAAAAGACCTTTGCACAGCCCATAGATAAAGATAAAAATGAACATGCTGCCCGCCAATTAAGGGAAATGGTCTACCCATTTATGCTAAGGAGGAAAAAAGAAGAAGTGGCCAGGGACCTGCCGGAAAAAATAGAAACCACCCTTTATTGTGAAATGGAGGAAGAACAGCAGCAGGTGTATGATTACTACAAAAACAAAATTCGTGAGGAAATCCTGGACAATGAATCAGAAGGAGGAATCTCTAGCCCCCTGACTGTTTTACAGGGTTTATCTAAATTGAGGCAAATATGCAATAGCCCTCAACTGATCACAGAGGGAGAAGAGGTTCGCTCCTCAGGCATCAAATTAGAAATGCTGCTATCCAAAATCAAGGAGATTCATCGGGAGGGGCATAAAATATTGGTCTTTTCTTTTTTCACTGGAATGCTGGACCTGATTGAACAGGCGCTCCATGAGCAAAACATTGGCACGGTAAAACTTACAGGAAAAAGCAAAGACCGGGAACAGCTGGTGGAGCAATTCAAGACGGAGGAAGACAAAGCCGCCTTCCTGATTAGTCTGAAGGCGGGTGGTTTTGGCCTGAACCTTACCGAGGCTTCTTATGTCTTTTTGGTCGATCCATGGTGGAATCCGGCAGTAGAGCAACAGGCCATAGACCGTAGCCACCGAATCGGACAGGACAAAACCGTCTTCACCTATAAACTGATCTGCAAAAACAGCATTGAGGAAAAGATTTTGAATTTACAGGAAAAGAAAAAGCATTTGGCTGAAGAGCTTATCTCCACGGATGGGGCCCTGTTAAAACAACTGGATGGAGCAGAAATAGCGGCGCTATTTGAATAATAGCTATAAGTAGACTTTTTCCTCAATTTATGCGAGCATAAATGAATAGAAATCCCCATTCAAATTATTGTTTGGGGATTTTTTCTTTGTAGGGTAGGGTACTTAAAGTTGATTTATATGCCTGTTTATTAAGCTGAACAGGGCTTTTTCATAAAAAGCTAGATCAGTCATTCAATACCTTATATTGAATAATCAATCGTTTCTTTTTCATTTTTTCTTGATAAAAAACGAAACAAAAAAATCAAGGCTGTGATCAATGTCGGCGGGACAAAGAACCTGCTGCCGGAATCCATCAAGGCGACATTTGGACAAGGCAGGAAACTGGTGAAATATGGTTAAAATGCCGCTGTGATGTCTTCTTGTCGCCAACAGAGCCTTTGTCTATCCGCACATTGATCAAGGCCGGATTATTGATGTGGAAGATTTTATACTATAAAGTCAATGCTGAAAAAGATAGAAAGCTAACTCATCAAAAAGCGCTCAAATCAAATAGACTCTCATTAGGAACTAGGTCATTCCTATAAATTTCTCATTTATAGTTTTATGAAAAAGCCGTGTTAAGCCGAATTATACTTCACTAGGATCAACAAGATTATTTTCAATACACTAAAAGCGTGTTTAAAAGCGCACCCTCCGACTGCAAATTCGAATGATTGGAAGCGATTTTGGATAAATTCTCAACAATAGCGCTGCTATTCTCTCAAAATAATCGGGCGATCGCCTCTGCAATAATCAAATATTCGCTGCGAATTTTGGCTGTCAAACACGCTCTAAGCACACAAATTATGGTTATTCAAACTAAACAACCCGCCCAACATCCATCAAAAAAATGAATTACACACCGAATGATCCGGGTTAAAAACAAAAACCGACGCTTAAACGCATCAATCGCTTTTCAAATTTCGCTTCTGAATAAGTATCACCATTGACATCCATTAAACCAATGTTATAGCTCAGGCCAAAATCAATTCGCTTTACGCGTATGGAACCTCCCAACGTTACACCAGCATCTAATTGGTGGTACATGGCATCTTCATCTTCTTCTGGTCTTAAACTACCGTTATAAAAGTCCCCTCCCTGATAATCAATGGAGCCGGTTCTACCTCTGACCATTCCAATATAGGGACCCAGAAAACCGGATAAAAATACCCCTTCCCGAACCATAAACGTCCCTTTTGCGGTAACTGGAATGGAAATATCCATCAGCATATTATCTGCAAAAGTATAGTCGGCAATACCATTAGTCGCTGCTGGATCAATACCATATATGGAGAAAATAGCCCCTGTCTCTATTCCTACTACCGGATGAATAGGAAAAAAGTGCACATAGCCTAAATGACCTCCCTTCATCGGGTTACCTTCATAGGTCCTGTTGCCTTCAAAAACCTGCATTTTTGCAAAATCTCCGCCAATAAACACTTTATTGTGCATCCGGGATTCCGGTTTATACTTTCTTTTTTGCTTTTTTTTGTACTTATGCTTTTGAGCTAAAGCCGGTGATATTGAAATACAGCAAAGAAGTGCTATAAGTGTAAATAGGTTTTTCATGATAATGGGTGTTAATGAAATGGTGAAGTAAATATAGTTTATTTATATAAAATATTGCACTATTCACCTCTACTATTCTCTCCAAAATCTACATGGCTAGCACCAAACACCCGTTAAAGCATTTATTAAAAACAACTTACCCCTTTAAACCTTCCTATTAATGACGCAAAGCATTTTAGTCTAAAATATATATCCGAACATCATGCTGAAGGAGTAGTTCGATTTACGTATAATCGGTTCTTCCAACTTCCATACATTGGTCACTCCCATATCATACTTCACTTCGAAGACCAGCTGTCTATAAAAAGCCCCACCCCCAAAAGAAAATCCAAAGTCCCATGGGTTCATTTCCGGTTTCAACTGCTCAGGAGAGGTTGCCATGGAGGGGGAACCACCAATCTGAGCACTATTTGGTGCAGGCGTATCTCTTTTAGCACTAAGTGATCTTGCCACATATGGACCGGCAAATGCATAAGCACTTAAATGCTCCTCCAGTTGTAGATTAGCCCTGAATCGCATGGGAAGTTGCAGATAATAAGCCTGAATTTCCTCTTCTGTCACCACATCATCAAACTCATATTTGCTCTTTGCCCCAAAAGACTGTACACTCAGGCCGGTATAAAAGGAAATATCTTCCCCTAAATCCCAATCGGCAAAAAACTCCCCAGAAATTCCCCATTGCTCGTCCATGGATAGAAAATCCACATCATTACTGGCAGAAATCTTATGATTAGTGATATTGGGCCCAATCTTCACCCCATATTTTTGGGAAAAAGCAATGCCGGCCACCATTGTTAAAAGAAAGGTCAGTATTAATCTCATCCTGCAATATGCTTTTGATCGGGTGAAAAACCGCGCCTCACAAGGCAAATTTGAAGGATTGGAATTGATTTCGGATTACAATTCAACAATAAACTTTTTATTCTTACAAAAATAAGCCTTTTGCCATGCTGCCCTCCTCAATTTTTCGTGATACTGCCCTGCTGCATTTTAGTCGATTTTTTCTGGATTACTCCTCGTTTAGGGGCAAGGCGGAAAAATGAAGGAAAAGTTTCCTATTTCGAGTTTTTTCCAACGAAGCAGATGAATGAGGGGAAAGCAAGCTTGCCCAAATTTGGGCCGACAAAAAAACAGTAAGACCACTCGAAAGACACAGTCCTAAAAGTCCTTAGAAAAAAGCGGCTGAATTTAGTGGTGATTACTTCAGCTGATACACACACCATAAATAAAAAAGGCCGGTTAATAACATAACCGGCCTGAAAATATAGTGTAAAACGCTTTAAACTGGTTTTCCGAATAGGTCAAACTCAGAGGCATCTTCAATTTCAATATTGGCAAAATCTCCCAAACGCAATAGGTAATCATTGGCAGGAATCAACACCTCATTGTCTACCTCCGGGGAGTCAAATTCTGTTCGGCCTACCCAATAACCACCTTCTTTACGGTCAATCATCGTCTTGTAAATACGCCCAATTTTTGCCTGATTCAGCTCCATTGAAATCCCTTCCTGTAGCTGCATCACCTCATTGGCTCTGGCTTGTTTGATTTCCTCAGAAAGGCTGTCTTCCATAGAGAATGCATGGGTGTTTTCCTCATGAGAATAAGTAAAGATACCCAAACGCTCAAAACGCATTTTCTCCACAAATCTCAGCATCTCTTCATGATCAGCCTCCGTTTCGCCTGGGTGGCCGGCAATCATGGTAGTACGGATGGCAATTTCCGGTACTCTTTCGCGAATATCAGTGATCAGCTGCTCCGTTTTTGGGCGGTCAATGCCACGGCGCATGGCTTTCAGCACATTGGACGAACCGTGCTGCAATGGAATATCCAGGTAATTACAAATATTATCGCGCTCTGCCATTACGTCAATTACATCCATTGGGAATCCCGCCGGATAGGCATAATGCAGACGAATCCAGTCAATACCATTGACGTCTGAAAGATGACGTAATAAATCCGCTAGATTGCGTTTTTTATAAATATCCAAACCATAGTAGGTCAAATCCTGGGCAATCAACAAAAGTTCTTTGGTGCCATTCTTGGCCAAATTCTCTGCTTGCTTGACCAGATTCTCAATGGGCTGAGAAACGTGCTTTCCGCGCATAATCGGAATGGCACAGAAAGAACAAGGGCGATCACAGCCCTCTGCAATCTTTAAATAGGAATAATGGTTCGAAGTAGTGGTCACCCGATCTCCCAAAAGATCTGCCTTATAATCGGCTTTAAATCGTTGCAATAAGGCTGGAACCTCATTGGTACCAAAAAAGGCGTCAACCGTTGGGATTTCAGCGGTTAATTCTTCTTTATATCGCTGAGATAGACAACCCGTCACGAACAGTTTATCAATATTTCCGGCTTCTTTTTCCTCGGCAAATTTCAGAATCATATCAATGGATTCCTGCTTGGCATTGGCTATGAATCCGCAGGTATTGACGATGACAATATTGGAGTCATTCTTTT
Organism: Persicobacter diffluens; assembly: GCF_036244895.1. Classification (NCBI taxonomy): domain Bacteria; kingdom Pseudomonadati; phylum Bacteroidota; class Cytophagia; order Cytophagales; family Persicobacteraceae; genus Persicobacter; species Persicobacter diffluens. The sequence continues at coordinate 590,932 of NZ_BQKE01000001.1, read as the reverse complement.
CAGACTCATGCTCCACATCAATATTGTTGCCCTTCAACTGTGTGATCATCACCTCAGAATCTACCAGGTTTTTGGAACATCCCAAAGTAATCACATTTACCTTATCTTTTTTAAGACCTCTAGCTTTCAAACTTTTATCGTATTTTTTTCGACTGCAAAGGTAGCTAAAGCATTTTACAAAAAGTAATTTGATCACTTTATTAGCTTGAATTCCTATTTTTTCAAATAATGTGAATGTAAGGCGGCAGACGTTTCAATGCTCCACAATTCGTAATTCAGCCCTCCTTAATCACCTCCTTCTAATTCTCAGTCTTTTGCTTAATAAAAAAATCATCACTCCAATTTCAACATCAATCCATCTTAATACCCCCCTATTCACCACCTTCTCTTCCTCTCAGTACTATCAAAAATAATTAGTGATAATTTGTGTAATTAGTGGTGAAAAAAAAATCACCCCTCCAACAAACTAAAAAACACCCACCTAATCCTCCTCCCCTACCAAACTTCTAAATCAGCTTCAGGCTTTTCTTTTTCATTTTTTCTTGATAAAAAACGAAACAAAAAAATCAAGGCTGTGATCAATGTTGGCGGGACGAGGAACCTGCTGTCGGAATCCATCAAGGCGACATTTGGATAAGGGGACAAACTACTAACGACCTTGCTGAAATGTCGCTGTGATGCCTTCTTTTCGACAGCAGAACCCTCGCCTTTCCGCCCATTGATCAAGGCCACATTGTTGGAATCCAAGGTGACGAACAATAGGGCAGTGGACAGAACAGCTTGTCGGATCAACTTTTTAATAACGCCATTAATAAAAATCATTCGTGTGATTCATGTAAGTTCGTGTAATTCGTGGCAAAAAAATCATCGCTCCAACAAGCAAAACTACACCCACCCAACGCACTTCCAAAAAAACTTCTGAATCAGCATCCAGCCTTTCTTTTTCATTTTTTCTTGATAAAAAACGAAACAAAAAAATCAAGGCTGTGATCAATGTTGGCGGGACGAGGGACCTGCTGTCGGAATCCATCAAGGCGACATTTGGATAAGGGGACAAACTAGTAACGACCTTGCTGAAATGTCGCTGTGATGCCTTCTTTTCGACAGCAGAACCCCCGCCTTTCCGCCCATTGATCAAGGCCACATTGTTGGAATCCAAGGTGACGAACAATAGGGCAGTGGACATAACAGCTTGTCGGATCAACTTTTTAATAACGCCATTAATAAAAATCATTCGTGTGATTCATGTAAGTTCGTGTAATTCGTGGCAAAAAAATCATCGCTCCAACAAGCAAAACTACACCCACCCAACGCACTTCCAAAAAAACTTCTGAATCAGCATCCAGCCTTTCTTTTTCATTTTTTCTTGATAAAAAACGAAACAAAAAAATCAAGGCTACGATCAATGTTGGCGGGACGAGGAACCTGCTGTCGGAATCCATCAAGGCGACATTTGGATAAGGAGACAAACTAGTAACGACCTTGCTGAAATGTCGCTGTGATGCCTTCTTTTCGACAGCAGAACCCTCGCCTTTCCGCCCATTGATCAAGGCCACATTGTTGGAATCCAAGGTGACGAACAATAGGGCAGTGGACAGAACAGCTTGTCGGATCAACTTTTTAATAACGCCATTAATAAAAATCATTCGTGTGATTCATGTAAGTTCGTGTAATTCGTGGCAAAAAAATCATCGCTCCAACAAGCAAAACTACACCCACCCAACGCACTTCCAAAAAAACTTCTGAATCAGCATCCAGCCTTTCTTTTTCATTTTTTCTTGATAAAAAACGAAACAAAAAAATCAAGGCTGTGATCAATGTTGGCGGGACGAGGGACCTGCTGTCGGAATCCATCAAGGCGACATTTGGATAAGGGGACAAACTAGTAACGACCTTGCTGAAATGTCGCTGTGATGCCTTCTTTTCGACAGCAGAACCCCCGCCTTTCCGCCCATTGATCAAGGCCACATTGTTGGAATCCAAGGTGACGAACAATAGGGCAGTGGACATAACAGCTTGTCGGATCAACTTTTTAATAACGCCATTAATAAAAATCATTCGTGTGATTCATGTAAGTTGGTGTAATTCGTGGCAAAAAAATCATCGCTCCAACAAGCAAAACTACACCCACCCAACGCACTTCCAAAAAAACTTCTGAATCAGCATCCAGCCTTTCTTTTTCATTTTTTCTTGATAAAAAACGAAACAAAAAAATCAAGGCTACGATCAATGTTGGCGGGACGAGGAACCTGCTGTCGGAATCCATCAAGGCGACATTTGGATAAGGAGACAAACTAGTAACGACCTTGCTGAAATGTCGCTGTGATGCCTTCTTTTCGACAGCAGAACCCTCGCCTTTCCGCCCATTGATCAAGGCCATATTGTTGGAATCGAAGGTAACGAACAATAGAACAGTGGACAGAACAGCTTGTCTGATCACCTTTTTATAACGCCATTAATAAAAATCATTCGTGATAATTCGTGTAATTCGTGGCAAAAAATCACCCCTCCAACAAACTAAAAAACACCCACCTAACCCACCTCGCCTACCAAACTTCCAAATCAGCTTCAGGCTTTTCTTTTTCATTTTTTCTTGATAAAAAACGAAACAAAAAAATCAAGGCTGTGATCAATGTTGGCGGGACGAGGAACCTGCTGTCGGAATCCATCAAGGCGACATTTGGATAAGGGGACAAACTAGTAACGACCTTGCTGAAATATCGCTGTGATGCCTTCTTTTCGACAGCAGAACCCCCGCCTTTCCGCCCATTGATCAAGGCCGCGGTTGTTGGAATCGAAGGTGACGAACAATAGGGCAGTGGACAGAACAGCTTGTCGGATCAACTTTTTAATAACGCCATTAATAAAAATCATTCGTGTGATTCATGTAAGTTCGTGTAATTCGTGGCAAAAAAATCATCGCTCCAACAAGCAAAACTACACCCACCCAACGCACTTCCAAAAAAACTTCTGAATCAGCATCCAGCCTTTCTTTTTCATTTTTTCTTGATAAAAAACGAAAAAGAAAAAATCAAGGCTGTGATCAATGTTGGCGGGACGAGGAACCTGCTGTCGGAATCCATCAAGGCGACATTTGGATAAGGAGACAAACTAGTAACGACCTTGCTGAAATGTCGCTGTGATGCCTTCTTTTCGACAGCAGAACCCTCGCCTTTCCGCCCATTGATCAAGGCCGAGGTTCATACAGCTAGACATTTTTGCCTAAAAACGTAAAAAGCGAATCAACAATAGTAACTTTGGGTTCCAACGCCAACAAAGATCTATGTTCAATTCGCTTCACAGCAAACTTACGCAAGAATTTCCAAAATGGGGTAAAGCTTGCTGGAAAAATGTACTCGCCCTAAGTTTAGGCATCATCCGAAAAGGAACCGTTTGTCTTAATAAAGTGAAAGATTCCATCGGTAGCATTTTAGATAATCAGCGTACTTCCGCCTCTGGCCATTACAAACGCTTAACCCGCATATTTACGGAATATTCTGACACCCATTTATGGAGTGATCTATTGCAATTATCCGCCATGCATATGCACAAAGGTGGGGATTTTTTGATGGTCGATGGCACCAGCTGGACGCAAGGGGATCGTACTTTTCATTTCATGACCTTGGCCATTTTGTATAATGGAGTAGCGGTGCCGATCTATTTCATGAATCTGGAAAAGAAGGGCATCAGTAATCAGGAAGAAAGAATTCAGTTGCTTGAAGAGGCGTCAAAGTTATTCAATCTTGAAGGCAAAATTCTCTTGGCTGATCGTGAATACGCAGGACAGAAATTCATCAAATACCTTGAGGATAACGGCTTTAAATATGTGCTTCGGGTAAAAGAATGCAACTTTAAGAATCAGTGGAATGAAAAATCTATGACGAAAGCGCAAATGATTTCAAAAGTCATAAATAGTAAGGTGAAGGGCAAAACGATGTCCGCTAAGATGAAGTTTGAAGCCGGAGACAATTGCCGGATGGTCATCAAGAAAAGTGAAGATGCGGAAAAGGAACCTGTGATTTTCCTTCTGACAAATCTATCTAAAAACGCATATAAAGTAGCTGAGGACTATCGGAAGCGATGGCAAATTGAGACATGTTTCAGACATTTGAAGACCAATGGTTTTGACCTTGAAAAAATGAATGTTCAGGGAGCAGATAGATGTCGGTTAATGATGGCTATTGTCGTTTTTGCATATTCGGTATCCATAGCTCATGGGTTAAAAAAGTACAAAAATGTTCGTCTGAAAACTTATGCCAATGGTAAAAGGTACAGATCCATTTCCGTTTTTCGAAAAGGAGTCGAATGCATCGCAGAAGCTGATTACAGAATAGAAAATTGGGGCGAGTATATCCTGATTCACTTCTTAAGCCATGATCGGAAAATTTGCCCCAAATCAATAAATGTCTAGCTGTATGGCCGAGGTTATTGGAATCGAAGGTAACGAACAATAGGGCAGTGGACAGAACAGCTTGTCTGATCACCTTTTTATAACGCCATTAATAAAAATCATTCGTGATAATTTGTGTAATTAGTGGTTAAAAAAAAAAAATCACCACTCCAACAAACAACTCAACACTCACCTCACCCACTTCCCCGCCCAAAATTATGAATCAGCATCCAGTCTTTCTTTTCATTTTTTCTTGATAAAAAACGAAACAAAAAAATCAAGGCTGTGATCAATGTTGGCGGGACGAAGAACCTGCTGTCGGAATCCATCAAGGCGACATTTGGAAAAGACGACAAACTAGTAACGACCTTACTGAAATGTCGCTGTGATACCTTCTTTTCGACAGCAGAACCCTCGCCTTTCCGCCCATTGATCAAGGCCGCGGTTGTTGGAATCGAAGGTGACGAACAATAGGGCAGTGGACAGAACAGCTTGTCGGATCAACTTTTTAATAACGCCATTAATAAAAATCATTCGTGTGATTCATGTAAGTTCGTGTAATTCGTGGCAAAAAAATCATCGCTCCAACAGACATACAGCTCCCCCACCATCCACGACAAAAAACTAAACACCACAAAATTAGCCAGCTCCAGCGTTGTTGATAGCCCTTGAGTTTGGCGATGAAACACCTACCTTAAAATCAACTATTCAATATTGATCATTAATATTCTTTGAAAATCAAGAGATATTTAACCTTTACGCTAGGCAGGGGTATTTAAGATGAACAGAGCAGTTTAAAATGACCCTTATCAAACAAAGCCTTAAGAATATTTGGGACGTCAGGTTCTTTCTTTATAAACAACCTCACCGATTGCTATTCGAGCATGTCCCTAAATGCGGAGGTACTTCAGTGGTTACCTACCTCAGACAACAATATCCCGGATTTCAAACCTTTTCCATGGACAATCGCGCGCCACTGGAATCGGTGGAATTGTTCCGTAAATTACCCGAAGAGAAAAGATTCCAATACCGTTTTTTATATGGTCATCAGGCGCACCTGATTAAGGATTTTGTCCATCCGGCTACCAAAAAGTTCACCATTCTCCGAGATCCAATCGATCGGATGGTGTCTCATTATTATTACGTTTTGCGTCGTCCGACCCACTACCTTCATCAGGCTGTTATCGAGCAGCAGCTGGACTTAAAAGACTATATCACGCTGGAAATTAGCAAGGAGCTACGTAATAATTATGTGCATCGCTTTACCCAATTAGAGGAAGGTCAAATGTTGGAGTTGGGGGATGCTGCGGTAGATATGGCTTTTCAGGTACTGACGCAAGAATATGCCTATGTTGGTCTATTGGAACAGCTGGAACAGGATTTGGCCGTGGCTAAAAAACACTTCAATTTTATTTCGGCTTTCAAGCCTGTTTTGGCCAATGCCACGGCAGGGAGAATTAAGGTGGAAGAATTGGATACAGTAACTCTGGAGCGAGTGCAGGAACTTAACAGATTGGATATTCTGCTTTATCAAAGAATAAAGACTTATCGTCAGAGAAGCTTTCAGTATTAGAAGTCCATTGTTGCGATCAATAATATTACAAAGCCCGCCAAGCTGATTTCAAGCTGCGGGCTTTTTCGTTCCTGTATCTACTCCAACCTGAATTTCCCTCACCACCTTTTATTCCGACTACTGAAGCGCCACAAAACGCTTAATGGAAATATGCTCCTCGGGTGCTTCCGTGCTATTCAGAAAAAGCCGGATCCCCTCCGACTCTATTTCATATTGCGTCGTATGCCCTAAAAACTGGGCGGAAAGCACTTTTACAGGCATCCCTTCACTCCCCCAATGAATATCCTGATGACGAATGCAGACCGATTGCTCCGCAGACAAAGCCAAGCGATGGGCTTCCTCCCGTGATAAAATATTGGCATTTCCGAAAAATCCCGCCACATAAGCATTAAAGGGCTGCTCATACAGTTGTTGCGCCGTGCCACTTTGCACCACTTTTCCGGTATCCATCACCACTATCCGATCCGACATTCGCAAAGCCTCATCCATCTGGTGTGTGACCATGATGGCCGTAATGCCCAGATCTTTGATGATCTTTTTCAAATCCTGAATCAGCGCCAATTTGGTAGGCGTGTCCAGATTACTAAAGGGCTCGTCCATTAACAACACTTCCGGTGTTTTGGCAATGGCCTGCGCAATGGCCACCCGTTGCTGCTGACCTCCCGAAAGAGCACCCGGTAGTTTATCTTCGAAGCCTTCCAGGCCCACCAAAGCAATTAGTTCTTTTAGCCGCTTATCCCTTTCCGATCGGACTAAACCGCGAATGTGTTCACCAATATTGCCCGATACGGTATGGAAAGGCTTTAAATCAAAATGCTGCTGGATAAAACGAACATTCGGATGGCCCCGCAAAAGTTTCTTGCTTACTTTCTCCGCCTGCTGATCACCAAACCAAATGGCTCCTTCGGTCGGATCATCATATCCGCCAATAAGGCGCAGCAAAGTGGTTTTCCCACAACCACTCCCTCCTACCAGGGACAAAATCTCTCCGCGCTCCACTGCCAGATTGACTTCATGCACAGCAGGGAATTCTTCATTTTCGTAGGTTTTGCTAATATTTTCCAGCCGGATATGGCTCATCATCATCGCTCGTTTTAGTTGAAGATGCAAGAAAAGCAATCAGCGCCGTACGGACAAATTGATTGCTTTGATACCGCCCGAGGATAAAACTATATCCATGGAATTATTAGGACATTTCACTGAATAAATAAATCGGAAACACTAACTTTGGCAGAATTAGTATATTTGAGGCGATCCCTCATTTTTGTTTATGAAAAATAAAAGATTAAGCCTTTTTCAACTTTTCTTCCACTTGCTGTTCATCGCCCTGTTTATGTTCAGCATTGCGGCCTGCCGCGATAATCAAGAATGCTTTGATGAAAACAATGCTTTCGTCGTGGGAACTTTTTTGGTCACCGAGGCGGGACGTGAAACCGCAGTAGGGGCCAGCGTGGATTCCCTTTTCGCGATTACAGAATCGGAGGAAGGCCGCAGGAAAATTTATTATAATGAATTTTCGGAAACCACCGGAGAACTATTGCCCTTCGACATGGGCGTTCCTTTTAGACTGGAACTAAGTCCGCTAACAACAAAAACCACTTACTACCTTTTTCAAAAAGGCTACGGGACCCAATTGGATTTCACCTATAAAACCACCCCTCAGTTCCTATCGGAAAACTGCGGGGTAAGCTTCATTTACAATAATTTGGAAATGATCCAGGATGAACAATCCCAGCAGGTACTCCCCAATGGGCAGACGGTCAATGATGAATTAAAAAATAACCAAACCAATATCCTTTTCACGCTAGAATGCGAGCAGGTAAAGGACAATAATGATTTTATAAAGGTGGAGTTATTGGGCAGCGATGGTAACCCGGGAGTGGAATTTGATTCTATTTACACTTTTCGTCCCCTTTTTAATGACACCCTGGTCATTGCCGGAACAGGCGCGCGAGTGTCATTGGATCTACCGGTGGTTATCCCTGCTGAAGATCAGGAGGCCTTTCAGCAAACGTATTATTTTAAAAGAGGAGCAGCTGATTTCGCCGAGCCCGACTCTATTGTTATACAGGTGAATGCCCAGCGCTATTTTGCTGCTAATGGCTGTGGCCCGGGAGTCACTTTCACCGAACTCGATGTAACAGAACAATCCAAGATCACCATTATTAGCGATATTACAATTGGCAATGAAAATAAAAATCTCAGAGGGAGCGAGTTTAACTTTAATATTCAGTTTAATACTAATATTACTGAGCAGTAATTTTGCTTCGGCCCAGTATGTAGATCCTTCCAACCGAAATGATGGGATTATGGACAAGGATATATCCCTGGATTCCGCAGAGCTTGCCCGTATGCCCGCCCGTCCGGAGCGCGAGAAGCTGGGCGAAGAGTTCAAATTAAGGGCCGTTGAGGGCTGGTTTATTCCCTCCTACATTCGGGTAGGGACAGATATGATCAGCTGGGGCAGAACCGCTTTTGAAAAGGGCTTCACCGATATGCGCATACATGCCGACACTGATATTGGCCGCTGGAATCTGTCCGTTGAAATGGGCCGATCCACCTTTTCGGCTAACCGAAGCCCAATTGAGGACCGTCCGCTGGAACCAGTTTATGATTATGAAGCCCAAGGCCAGTATATCAAAGCAGGCATCGATGTTAACCTGACGCCAAGAAACTGGGACAACTCCATGATCTTCTTCGGAGTACGCCGGGCCGATAGCTTCTACAGTGAGGATTTTTCCTATGTGGTCAACAATGTATGGGGGCAAACGCAGGAAAGCCTCAGCCAAAGCGGCAATCACACCAGCTGGTATGAAATTTTATTTGGCTACCGTACACATGTTTGGCAAAACTTCTCCGCCGGCATGACTGGTGGCGTACAGCTCGCTACCAACACTCCCACTGATGATCTTCAAAGTTTTGTCCCTTCTTACGCCCCTGGCTTCGGACATTTGCAGAGAAACACCCGCTATTTCCTGGAGTTTAACCTATTCTACACCATCCGCTTCTGGGATAAGGGAAAACCACTGGCCAAGCCAAAGAAATAAAAAATACTCCAAGCCATTTGCGACAGCAGGTGGCTTTTTTTTGGGGCTGCTGCCGCTAAGCCCAAATTATTTATGCTTAAATCCTCGTTTAGCTGCAAGGCGGGAAATGAAGGAATAGTTTCCTATTTCGAATTTTTCCCAACGAAGCAGAGGAAGGAGGAGAAAGCAAGCTCACCCAAATTCGGGCTATTAAAATAAACTGCAAAACCGCAAAAAACATAAGCACTGAACCTCTCGCCTCCTGTTCCTGAAACTGGCGGTAAATAATTGGGCTTAGACGTCAGCACCGGGCTGGCGCGGCTCCCCCCATCGGCCTTTTGGGCCGCTGTGGTTTAAACAGGCCCGCTTCATCCCTGCCCCGGCCGGGCTATTCGCCCGGAAGGTGCCTCGAGTACAACCGGCAGAAGGATAGAGGCATTGTTGAAGCTCTTTTTTGCAGCCTAAAAGCGTAGCGGCTCGCAAAAAAAGCGACTGCCGAAAGCCTGGTGCCGAGCCTGGGCGAGGGACTGCCCCTAAAAAAAACGGCCTCTCAATCCTGATTATTCATGGATACCTCCTCGTTTAGCTGCAATGGAGAATAAATGAGCAAATCGTGCGCTATTTCCAGTTTTCCCCCAACGAAACGGATGAAGGAGGAGAAAGCAATCTTGCCCAATTTGGACTATTAACAAGCCAGCAATACCAACCCAAAACACGGGTGATCATCCTCTTGCGGCTGAGCCCTGAATCTTGTGGTGAATCATTCGGGTTAAAACCTAAAAAAACAGATCGCCCTCCTCCATGCCGGCTTGGTACCCTTGGATATCATGCAAAAAAGCCGCCCCATGAAGGGGCGGCTTTCAACACTCAAAACAAGAACAATACTCAGTGCAAGAAGCCTCCTGCACCAAAAACATTAATATTTTGGTTGCTCCAAAGCCGTATTGGCCAACATGGAGCGCTGTGGAATAGGGAACCAGAACTGCTTATCACCAGCAGCAACGCTTGACAATTCCTCCACTTCCTTGTCTTTTGACCCGTCCACCAGGCGCACTAAAGTTACCCCCATATTGTGGCGACGCAGGTCAAACATATAATGACCTTCATAAGCCAATTCTTTACGACGCTCTGTGAACACTTCATTTTCAATGTCTGCCACATTTACCTCAGGGGCATCGCCCATATAGCGCGCATCACGAATTTCCTGAATGATGGATGCCGCCTGTCCCGGATCTACCGATGCCAAGGCTTCCGCTTTATTCAGCAATACCTCCGTATAACGTAAGATTTTTGGCGCGTGCAATCCGGTTACTCCACTGGTTTGCGCAAACTTATAAATATACTGGTAACCAGGTTTTTTAGCATCTACCTCCACAAAGTGCTTAAGGCGAACATCTTCGGCATCAAATAATTCCATGAATTCCGGATTAGCCGTATAGGCACCATAACCTGATCCACCCTCATCTTTATAGTAAATATAGCCGAAGTTATCTGATCCACGACTCTGAGACTCTACTACCGCTAATTCAAAGATGGTTTCGGTCATATTATTTCCCTGATCCCAGAAATATTCCTCGAATCCTTCCACACCAATCATCTTAACGCCTGTCACGGCATCAGCTGCTGCTACTACTTTTGTCAAAGCGTCTGCGCGGTCCGCTACCTGATCAATTTTAGAGAAATCTGATACCTCATCTGCAATGTAAAGATATACACGAGACAACAAGGCATGCGCCGCATTTGGAGTCGGTGCGTTCACCTGATCGTTGGTGATCATCGTGGCTGCCTTTTCCAGGTCTGCAATGACCTGATTATAAACCACGGCCATATCATCATTAGCAGGCTGAAAGTTCACCGCTTCCTCAATGCTCTCCACCGGCTTTAACACTACAGGCACCGCATCAAAGAATCTTACTGCATCAAAAGAAGCCAAAGCTCTTAAGAAATACGCCTGACCTTTAAAGTTGTCATCTGCCTCCGGGTTAGCGATTACCCGGTTTGCATTGTTAATCACACGGTAGATCTGATCATAAAGGTTGGTTTCATTACTCCCTACCGTATTCGGCATCGCCTCGAATTTCTCCATGCGCGACTCGAAGATGTAACGGTTAGAGTTACTGATCCCTTCTACAATATTATCCGTACCGATATCACCGAAAATATAGGCGTTACGACCATAATAAGCGACACCATACATGGTGTTCATGGCACCATTGATTTGATCTTGTGGATACTTATTGGCATCCTCTACATCCAATGCGTAGTCAGGTTTCACATCCAAACTACATCCGGTTGCTAAAAGGGAGGCGGCCAAAACGCCCCCCATCAATATTTTATTTAAATTCATCTTATTCAAAATTTAGCGTCAAAGAATTAGAAGCTTACCGACAGACCACCTGTCACGACTCTACCTTCAGGATATTCGAAGAAGTTGTAGCCGTCGAAATCAACAGTGGTTGGGGTGTATCCGGTGTATTTTGTGGCCATCCACAGGTTCTGACCGGAAACAAATACTCTTAAATTTGACAATCCGATTTTAGAAATCAGTTGGTCCGGCAGGGTGTAACCCAAGGTTACGTTTCTCAACTGGATGTAATCGCCATCCTCTACATAACGCGTTGAAATTTGGTTACCTGTTGAACCGTAAGCCGGACGAGAAGCGATGTCACCAGGCTGCTCCCAACGATCTTCCAGTGCGGCAGTCGAAAGGTTATAAGCATAGATACCATCGGAATCATTGTAACGACGCGTACCATTCAAAATCTTGTTTCCACCAGAGAAGGTAAACAAGAAAGAGAAGTCAAATCCTTTGTAGGAAAAACGGTTAGTCAAACCACCCGACCATACTGGCAAAGCAGAACCGGCATGAATACGATCTGCTTCCGCATAGCTCGTAGTAGCCAATCGGCCATCAGGCGCCACGAACATGGTTTCCGTCATATCTTCCTGCGCTACTTCACGGTTCACATACCAGGAAGCTTCCCCTGTTGTCGGGTTGGCACCCATCCACTCCTGCATATAGAAGGTATAGATCGCTTTTCCTTCTTCAATGGTATTGAAAGAAGTTCGGATAGGCTGAAGACCATTCAGAGAAGTCACTTCGTTATTGTTGAAGGAAATATTAAAGTCGGTATCCCAGGTGAAAGCGCCATTATCGTAGTTATTCGACGAAATATTGAATTCAATCCCTTTGTTGACCATAGATCCTGCGTTCATGGTAACCGAAGTAAAACCAGTCTCTCCTGCTAATGGCACATTCAACAACAGGTCTGTAGAGTTTTCGTGGTAAAGGTCCACATTCACATTGATGCGATTCAATAATGCCACATCAAAACCAAGGTTGGCTTTATGTTTCACCTCCCAGGTCAAATCCGGGTTGGCGATTTGATCGTGAATCGCTGCCGGGCGACCATTGTAGATGGCATAAGCATACATCCCGATAGACTGGAAGTTCCCGATACCGGCATTACCAGTGGTACCATAGGAAGCACGTACTTTCAGATCATCAATCACTGAAGAGTTCCAGAAAGACTCATTAGAAACTTTCCAGCTCGCCCCTACAGAGTAAAAATTACCATAGCGATTCTCAGAACCGAAACGAGAGGAACCATCACGACGATAAGAAACCGAAGCATAGTAGCGGTTGTCATAGTCATAAGTTACCTGCGAAAGGATAGAGAAAAACTTGTAAGCAGTTCCCTGTCCGTCCAAAGAAAATTGCTGTGTCGCTGAACCTACGTTATTAATCGACTCAGGGAAACCCGCACCATACATGTAGTTCCACTCTTGCTGAGAATTTTGGAATTCCGTACCGGCTAAAGCGCTAAAGTTATGTAAGCCAAAGTTGGTTTCGTAATTGAACAAGTTTGTAGTGGTGAACGTACCGCTATACCCCTGATATAAAGCCAAATTACCGGGAGCTACCGGATCCGCACCATCAAAAGAGGTAGGATCACTCCAGTTGTCTTTCTTCATGTTTTCAAAACGGTAGGCATTCGTGGAACGGAAAGACAGGCCTTCCATAAGCTGGTAATCAATTTTACCGGAAACACCTCCCCAAAGCGACTCCGTTTTACGGTAATTCTTTTCTACGTCGGAAACGAAGTTGGCATCAATCCAGGTCCATGGATTAGAAGGTAAAATATCGTAAGGTTTACCATTTTCATCAAATGGAGTGGTGATCGGTGCGTGCAGGTAAGAACCTAATAAAGGAGACGAATACAGGTTACCATCAGAAGCATCTGACTGGAAAGATTTCGATAAATCCACACCGAAAGATACTTTCAGGCGGTCCGTTACCTGATTATCTACAGACAAACGACCGGAGAAACGCTCAAACTCAGAGCCTACTAAAACCCCTTCCTGGTTGAAATAACCACCGGAAGCATAATATCTCGTTTTTTCATTACCGCCGGATGCGGAGATTTGGTAGTCAGAAGTTCTACCGTTCTGGAAAGCTAAGTCGGTCCAATCGGTATTAATACCCGTTGCCGGATCCCACTCCATACCGTGGAATTCTGTAAACTGCTTACCGTCCATAAGCTCAAAGTTACCACGATATACCGAAGTAACCCCTTCGCTCAAAGAAGCGGTAAAGTTCGTTTTTCCGGCTTTACCTTTCTTGGTGGTGATCACGATCACACCATTGGAAGCACGCGCACCATATAGGGCAGTAGCTGCCGCATCTTTCAGGATACGAATATCCTCAATATCAGTAGGGTTGATGTTCGCTAATGGGTCACGCTCGGCCTGCTGCCCCGCAGTAATCACCTCATCAGAGTCCATAATCACCCCATCAATCACGTAAAGTGGGTTAGAATTACCGGTAATAGAACCGATACCACGAATACGGATGTTGTTTTTAGCACCAGGCTGTCCGGTGGACGCCTGAATAGTAACACCAGTGGATTTACCCGTTAAAGTTTGGGCAATGTTTGGGGTCACAATTTCTTTTACGTTTTCAATAACAGGAACAGTGGTCGCCTGGTCTACCTTGGTATAACCCACGATCACCACGTCCTCCAATTGCTTAATGTCAGCAGTCATGACCATGTCAATCTCAGTTTGTGAACCAAGTTTCACTTCCTCAGTAGCCAGACCAATAAATGAAAATACCAGGTAGTCATTGGGAGAAGGGGTATTGATGCTGTACTTACCATCAATGTCCGTAATGGTTCCGGTCGAAGACCCTTTAATCATTACGTTTACGCCAGGAATTGGCTCTCCGGATTCTGCGGCGGTCACCTGACCGCTCACTAGACGCCCTTGCGCATACGCTGACATTGCTGTCATCAGTACCGACAGGGCAAAGAGTATTGCTCTCTTCATATAAAGTAATAGGTAAAGAATGGATAATTCAATCGATCGATTAATTCGATCTCTAAGGCAAAGGAACACAATATTTTATTTCCTAACAACACCAGACCACGGAACAAAATATGGACAAACCCCAATGATTTAAGCTCAAACTTGAATTATTCAAATTACCCTACAATAACCCGAAACGTTAAGTGTATATGGATAGCGGAATTTAATTTTATTTTTTATTCAATCGACCGAACAAAAAATAGATTAAAGTGTTTCTAAACCACTTTTCCTAAAAGCAGATCATTAATATTGAAGTCAATATTGCAAAAACACATTCTATTTTAAATCCAATTAAATTTTTTCCTCATGTTAAGTTAATTTTTTTAATCTTTTTTCACCCAAACTCATTTAAAGACCTGAATATCCTAATTTTACAGCATAATCCTTGCGAATTTGGGAATACCAAAGGAGGAGCCCATTGGAAAGAGATTAGTTTAAATATTAGATAAACCATGTTTTAACTAAAATTACACCAAAAACACAAAATAACAGGGACTCCTAATGGTAAAGACTGCGGGCATTGAAACTGACAAAACATCAACCCCCTTTGTGTAGGACTGCTCCATCAGCATTAATGGTCCTCAGGTATAATATGAAAGCAGTCTCCGCAATTCCTCAGCTGGTCAATACGACAGGAACTAAAATGCAGACCGCCTATTATGATCGCATCAACTGTAGTAAAGCCATCGGTAACCTAACTCCTGAATAAAAGGTTAAAAACTCTTTGGAGAAGGGCAGTAGGAACAGCAAGGGAATCCACCTTTAGTAGCGCTACTTAAATATCTGGAAAGACTTAAAGCCTAGCCCCAGGAAACCACGGAATCAGTAATCAGCTCCTGTTTTAGGGAGGCTGCCTAGCTAGAAAGGGGGGCTTAGATGTGGAACTTTTTTCAGGATATGAGGCCCTGTTCTAACTCTATAGCTTGGGCAAAAAGGGGGATTTCCCATATTGCTAGACTGAAAATGATAACATCTATTTTAGCGTTTGTTCCTGCCTCATTATGCTAACAAACTAAAATATAGTGACAATTAAATTATTTCATTATCTGCTAAACTGAAGTGTAGGTATGAGAATGTGTTTCCAATTTACTCTATATGATTTTCAGAATAATAATATATTTGGGCAAAGCCTCTACCCAAAAATTCAAACTGAGCGGAACAGAATCTAAAAAAAAATGAAGCAGAAACTTTCGGGTAACAAAAAAGCTGCCTCGGAAAGGAGGCAGCTTTTAAAGACTAATATCTAAGTATTTTAAGGATTTTGATCCCCAGGACCAATTTCCGTATTGGCATCTAGCTCCACCAAAGGAATTTGGAATATATATTGTTCATCAAAACCTTTAATGGTAGGAATAACCATTGCTGATGAATGATGATTCTCGGTACCATTTCTATCCATAGTTTCGTTTCTTCTTTTAATATCAAACAAACGTACGCCTTCTCCCCAACATTCGACTCTTTTCTGGAAATAAATCTCATCTAGCAGCGCCTGCCCTGAATTTGATGACTGATACTCATCTGTATATCTGTTTGCCAACAATTTATTCAACAATGTGCGTGCGCTACTCTGATCCCCAGACAAATACCTAGCCTCTGCTTCCAATAACACAAACTCCGACGCTCTTAAGTAGATATAATCCGATTGAAAACCTCCAACATCTACAAACTTCTTAATCTGGGTATATTTTGATATCACACGACTTTCTTCCTTATTTTCCGGATTAACATAGGTATCCTCTGCTGCAAACCAAGCCTTTCTTACATCAGAATCAGACATTTCTGCATAAAGATCATCTGCGATCATTTTGTAACAACCTAGTGCACCTGCATATCCAGGACCCCAAGGATCCATATGACTCATGAAAGAAGCATAAAAGGTAGTGGTCTGGCCATCAATCGGCGCCCCAAACAATACCTCTTTATTGTTAATAGAGTTAAATCTAAAAGCAGCAAGTTCCTCGGAAGACATCATTCCCACACTTCCAGCGATAGCTGCATATTTAGCAACCTCATCCCATTGATTGGGGTGATCTGTTTTAAAAGCTAAAACTCTTGCCAAAATCCCCGCAGCAGCATATTCATTCATTTTGGTCTGGTCCATCCCCAAGCCTTCCAAATACGCATAACCCGTCTCCAAATCATTGATAATTAAATCATATACCTTGGATACAGGCTCTCTCCCCTGTAGCTCCTCCTCGTGTGTATAAATTGGAACTCCAGGTTTATCTTTTGCTGTTTCATATGGCAATTGATAAAAATTAATCAGATTAAAGTACAGCATTCCTCGAACTGCATAAGCTTGGCCCAATAAGTCCTTGGCCGCATCAGTCAAATCGGCTTCTTCAATACCAGACAAACCAACAATTACCTGATTACATCCTCTAATCGCCTCATATGTATATCCCCAGGTAGATCTCGTTCTACGATAATTCTGGGTTTTATTCATATTTTGATTATCATAGATAAACCAATTTGAGGTCGCCAGGGCAATATCATCAGTCATTACATCAGAAGCCATCATGATCGCTCTTAAACCGAAATCGTCATGAGAGTCTCTATATTCAAACAATTTTGAATATACCCCTTCCATCAATGGGCCCATAGCAGCCTCAGCATCCTGACGCGCAAAATCATTGATAACTTCTTCAGTAGCATACTCAGTGGATTTAGACTCCAAAAAATCTTCCGCACAGCCTGTAAACAACGTTCCAATTGCTAACAAGCCTATTATTATTTTATTTGTTTTCATGTTAGTAAATTAGAAAGTGATGTTAAGTCCTCCAGAAATCGTTCTTAGCGCAGCATATTCAAAGCCATTTCCTCCATTTGTACTCGATCCATTTGCATACAATCTTGGATCCATACCTTTTCTGGCAGAAAATAAGGCTAGATTATCTCCGGAAACATAAACACGAAGCCCTCCAAGGTGTAAGCGAGATGCCACATTTTGAGGAACAGTATATCCTAGCGTGATATTTCTAATATTAAAGTAAGAGGCGTCAACCAAGAAACGATCAGATTGTGAATTTCCATCCTGATATGCGGTGGATAATCTCGGAACGTCGGTATGCGGGTTCTCCGGAGTCCAGGCATTCAAAATATCCTTATGCCAGTTCGTTCCGACTCTATCACTATGCATTAAGCCTGCATATGGCAAATCATATACCTTTCCGCCAATCTGGAAGTTAGTAATCACCGTCAGGTCAAACCCTTTATATTCGAAGCTATTGATCCAGCTACCGAAGAAATCCGCCAAAGCCGTTTCATTCTGAAAACGATCTGCCAAAGCATATTCATCTGTAACTAAAATATTTCCAGTATACTCTCCATCAATCATTTCTCTTTGGCGCCATAGCGAATTCCCAGTCTCAGGATCCACTCCGGCAAAGCTCTGCAAATAGAAATCATAAATTGACCCTCCCACCGTTAAACGTTGACGTCCACGGGTAATTCCTTCTTCTGCAAACTCATCCTTAAGGCTCAGGATTTCATTCTTCATCGT
This sequence comes from Persicobacter diffluens, assembly GCF_036244895.1. Classification (NCBI taxonomy): domain Bacteria; kingdom Pseudomonadati; phylum Bacteroidota; class Cytophagia; order Cytophagales; family Persicobacteraceae; genus Persicobacter; species Persicobacter diffluens. The sequence goes on along the minus strand of NZ_BQKE01000001.1, from coordinate 573,074 downwards.
AGTTCCGTTAAAAACCATATTCCAACGGAAATCGCCATTACGAACAATATCCCCTCCAATGGAGAAGTCAACGCCCTTATTAACCATTTCCCCAATATTTTCAGGATAATAACTATAGCCCATAGAAGGGTTTACCGGAAAATTAAATAGAAGATCTGACGTTACTCGGTTGTAATATTCAAAATCAATATTCAGTCGACCGCTAAACAAAGTTAGTTCCGTACCAATATTAAAATTCTTTGATTTCTCCCAGCTCAACTCCTCATTCCCTTTATAGTACTGCACTAAGGAAATCTCATTATTGTTATTAACTACCTGATACAAATCGGTAAAAGGGGTATAAACCACATTACCAATGTCATCCAAAATACCGTCATTACCCTGAGTACCATAACTGGCCTTTAATTTAAAATTATCAATGGCAGATGCAGATGACATAAAGTCTTCCTCATTGATTCTCCAGGCACCTCCTACAGACCAGAAGTTACCCCAACGATTATTCGGGTGGAATTTGGACGAACCATCCATACGGAATGAACCAGAGATAAAGTATTTATTTTTATAATCATAGCTTACATTGGCCAAATAAGATTCGATCGTATGGGTACGCTCATTGGACTCCAAATAGGCAATTTCAACCCCATTATCCAATTCCGGATTATCTGGAGTAAAAAAGTTGGTCTTCTGCCCCGCTAAGTAGTTTCTTTGGTAAGCGTAGCTTTCATGACCAGCCAAAGCACTAATGTTGTGATCACCGATAGTTTTATTATATCTTAATAATTGAGACATGGTGATGGTCTCATAACGATAGGATCTTTTTGTGGAACGTCCTGAAACAGATGCGGCATCGCCTACTGTTGGATTGTAAAATAAAGTGGTGTTTATATTTTGCAGGTCATAACCCAAATTAGCGTTAAAAGTCAGCCCTTCGAATAGGTCCAAATTTAAGTACCCTCTTCCCGAGAAGTTATCTTCGATTCTGTTGTTTTTATCCAAGGCTGAAAGCATGGCAGGGTTGGTATTGGCCCCATACTGTCTGGATCCCATTACACCATCACCAAAATCATAAATTGGCTCCCCTAAATCATTAAATTGTCGGTTCCCTTGACCATCATAAATATATACTGGATAAATAGGTGCTACATTTTGAGTAAACATAAAAGAGTTACCATAAGCATTTCCGGAAGAAGTACGGGGTGAATTTTGCTCACCTCTAGCATAGGAAAGGTTAGTACCTACTTTCAAAAAATTAGTTACCTGATGATCAATATTCCCACGCATGGTAATACGCTCAAACTCTGACCCTTCCACAATACCTTCATCAGACAAATAACCTAATGAGAAATAATGAGTAGACTTATCTGAGCCTCCGCTAAAGTTGATATTATACTCTTGCCTCACCCCAGTGCGGAAGGTTTCCTTCGCCCAATCATCATTATACAAAAGTGGTGCATTTGTTAAATTACCATTAGCATCAACGACTACATTTACACCGTAAGGATTATAGCCACCGAGTTCACTAATTAATTCATCGGAGGCACGCTGGGAGTCACCGTGTGTCATTTTTTGTTGAAGCCAAGCTGTTTGGAAATACTGCCCAGGGTCTTTCATGATATCATATTCGCCAATAGCTCTTTGATTGACCCCTATTTTTGCATCCAAAAACACCTTTGTTGCAGATTTACTACCCTTCTTCGTTGTAACCATCACAACTCCATTGGCAGCCCTAGAACCATAAAGAGAGGCTGCAGCTGCATCTTTAAGCACCGTCATACTCTCCACATCCTGTGGGTTAATGGCGTTTAACTTACCCGCATATGGCACACCGTCTACTACAATTAAAGGGTCACTGGAAGCATTGATTGAACCCACACCCCGAATTCGAATTTTAGCATCCTCTCCCGGTTGTCCTGATGCCGCTGTAGTTTGGACACCTGAAGTAAGACCGTCCAAAGCCTTTGAGATAGACGAAGTTTGCAGAGTTGCGATTTTATCTCCCTCAACTTTAGACGCTGAACCCGTAAAAGAAGACTTCTTAGCAGACCCATAAGCCACGACCATCACCTCTTCCAGTTCTTTGATATCAGCGGTCATGACCATATCCACTTTGGAGCGATTCCCAATCACGACCTCTTCTGTGGCTAAGCCAATAAAACTAAACACTAAGCTTTTTGCACCGTCCACGTTTAGGGAATACTTCCCCTCAATGTCCGTAATTGTTCCTGTGGCAGATCCTTTGACAGTAACATTCACTCCGGGGATGGGCTCCCCGCTTTCTTCTGCTGTTACGGTACCCGTAACAACACGCCCCTGAGCAAAAGCAGACATAGCAGTCCACAGAATTGCCAGAGCAATCAGTAATGGATTTTTCATAAGTAAAGTTTGGTTAAGATGGATAACACCTGATAGCAAATCAAAATACTATCTACCGCAAGTAAAGCAGTATTTAATTCTGTTCAAAAAGCGAAAACCAATACAAAAACCCATTCAACTGAATAATAAGATATCGATCAAAATAACAAACCAGTGCCGTCTAATCTAAAACCAATACCCACTCCATCAAGCCAAAATCCATTATTCAAAACCACTTCTATCATTAATAAAAGATTAAAAAAGACGCGTATTAAACACCTTTGGAATGCTTGATTTGAAACTATTTTTTTTATTAAAAAACAATTAAATTATATAAGTTGATGTGAATTTTTAGCCAAAAGACCTTTTTGCCATCAAATCCTCAAACAAACTTGAATTAACCCAAAATCAATTCAATAAATATCGACTTACGTTACGCATCTGTAAAGATGAGTAAAAGAAAAAAAGGAGGCGATTTTAATCTATTTGATAAAAATTAGGCTGAAAAATAATCCTTTCGTTTTTACTCATTAGATTCAAAACACAAATAGATTAACCTGAACTATTCATACAGAAATATTGACTTGATCGTAATGAATGAAGTAATCAGCCCCCCTTTCAAGTTTCCCCAATAGAAATCAATGCATAAAAAAAACCAGCGATTAACGCTGGCCTTTTATGCAAAACTATATATTACTTTATCGGATTAACGGCTTCCTTTTGCCCACCATACGTTTTCAGAGAAAACATACCTTCCATCACCATAGGCTTCCGCTACATTCCGGTTTGCCGTTACATCAGATCCACCATAAGTGAATCTCAAAGGAAATTGAGTAGCATTCTTTTCATTGGCTAATTCAATCACATGATCGCCCATGGCCTCTAGTCTACGATAATCATTATACGCCTCTACCACTTCTGCCTCGAAGAAGGCGAAATACTTTTGGTTCATCACCTCTGATAATGGATCAGCATCAAACAATGGCTTCACTTCATCAGTGATATAAGCCTGAATCAGGGACGCAAAATCCGCATCCGCTACGGATCCAAATACATATTTCTTACTCCAAAAAGCAGCTGTAATGGCTTTGTTTAAAGCAGCCTCCGCCTTTGGAAGATCTCCTGATCTAACATATGCTTCCGCTTTTAAAAACTCCAGCTCGTGATAACTCAACAAATAAGTTGGGGCAGTAGGCGTACTTAGTGCAGAAACGGCATATCTGTTCTGCGCCTGAGCCGGATCCCCATTTACAGCGAATTCAATGGTATCTTTTTTCAATCTTGGATGCTTCAGCCAATAAACCTCTGCTCTCGGATCGTTTCTTTCTTCGAGTTTATTATAAAAGCTCAGGCTGGCACCAAAATAATCACGATCAGTGAAAAACTTATAGAAAGGACTAATGGAAGTCCCTCCATTATAATCAAATCGTGCCTCTTCCGTCTCGTTCGCAAAAGATTTTTCTACCAAAGATACCACCTCCTGATAATTAACTTCATCCTGAGCCATTAATCTCATAGTGTACCTGGCTTTTAATCCATTGGCAAATGCAATCCAGGAATCAATGTCTCCACCATAAAAGATATCTTGTCCGGCAATAGGCTCATAAGGAAAAGCCTCTGCTTCATTTACCTCTGCAGCTTTGTTCAAATTAACAATAGCATTGTCCAGATGCGTAAAAACATCCTGATAAATATCCTGCTGTTTATCCAGCTTTGGTTGGAAAATAATACCCGGCTGAAGGGCCTCCGACCATGGCGCATCACCGAAAAGGTCTGTAAGGATGGCTAAATTGTAGGCTGTCATCACCTGGGCAATTCCCAAATTCCAGTGATTCCCTGCTTCATTTCCATCATCCGAACATTTTTCAGCCACCTGCTTCAGTACCAACAAGTTTCTATAAATGCTATTCCAGGAATTATTATAGGTACTGTGCGCTATAGGCTCCCCGGAACGAATCTCTGCATTATACAGTTGATTATAAATTCCCACATTGTGTTCCATATAGGAGGAAGCGTAAAAGGCGAGATCACTCCCGGTTACGGAGAAAGCACTTTTTACGAAAACATCCGTCAACATCAAATTGGTTGGTGAATCAACAGGATTATTCGGATTAGAATTAATATTGTCCATAATATCTTCTGAACAGGAAGACATCAAAACAATGGCCAATAGACCTAATATATATTTAAATTTAGTCATGATATTCAATTTTGGGATTAAAATTTAAGATCGAAGCCAAAACCAAAACTTTGCGTTTGCGGCATAGAGAATCGCTCAAATGAGCCTCCCATATTATTATTACCCTGAGATGATTCCGGATCAAAGTTTGGTAATGCTGACCATAGCAAAATATTTCTAGCGAAAGCATTCACCCCTAATTCCAAACCGCTTTTGAATCTTGGTAGGCGATAGCTCAAAGTCACCTCTCTCAATTTCACAAAAGAGTTGTCATAAATGTAGGCTTCATCAATATTACCCAAAGCATTTGCATATAGATTTTGATAAGCAACAGCGTCCTCTTCTCCACCTCTCTGAATATCATTGGGAGTACCATCGGATTTAAAACCGGGGTAAATAAAAGGCGTAGAACGGTCTGCTGTTTTTTCAGAAACGCCATATAGATCCAGTAATCCATTTGAACCGGAGTACATTTGCCCTCCATTTTTCCACTCAAAAGTAGCGCTTAAGCTAACTCTCTTATAAGAAAAACGAGTTGAACCACCCATAATAAAATCAGGTGCTACATTTCCGATCACGTCTGGCTCTCCCGGCATTGGCATACCGTAATTCCAAGCGTTAGGATTATCATTCACCAAAATTCTACCCTGATCATCTCTTGCATAAGCAGTACCATAAATTACCGGGAAGGTATACCCAATACCAGCTCTTACCTGAGGGGTTACGAAACCACCTAAAAAGATGCTTTCCACACCATCTGCTAATTCATCCACCACATTCACAATTCGGGAAAAGTTTACACTTAAATCCCACTGGAAATCTTTGGTTTGCACAGGAGTGGCGGTTAAAACCAATTCATGCGCATCCGTATGTACCGCTCCACCGTTCATCATCCTGCTGGTAACACCGGTAGAACCTGCTAATGGTACTTCAAAAATCTGATCGGTAACATTCTGACGGGAATAAGTATAATCCAGTCCGAAGCGGTCATTGAAAAATCTCAATTCTGCCCCGATCTCATAGGATTGAGTGTTCTGAGGTTTTAATTCCGGATCATATTGCACATAGTAAGGAACAAATGCATTTACACCGTCCATTGGGTAAGTAATTGGGGCGTTAGACCAAAATCCTCCGCCATAGGAAGGAGTATACAGAAAGTTATCCCTGTACGCACCAGCTTGCCCTACTTCCGCATAAGATGCTCTCAATTTCGCGAAAGATAGTGCAGGAATATCACCAATGGCCTCTATCTCTGTCAAAACAAAACCCAGGGAAACCGAAGGGTAAACAAATGAACGATTCCCTCTAGGCATTTGAGAAACAATATCATTTCTGCCTGTAGCAGTCAAAAACAACATTTTCTTATAGTCTAAAGAAAGCTGACCGAAAAATCCAACGGTTCTATTCCCCCATTGTTCTTCGGAAGCTTGTTGGATATTAGTATTGTTAATATGAGACCAGCCACCAAAATTGAAATCATATCCATTTTGAGAATATTTCTTTTGATTACTGTCATTGATTTCATTACCCACTAAAGCATTTAAGGAAAGATCATCATTAATAGACCAACCAAAGTTCACCGTTGTCAAACTATTAACCGTTGCGGAAGTGACACCATAATTCTGCATGAAACCAGTCCCACCCCGATGACCATAACCATAAATATCCTGTAAGTGAGTGGTATAGGTATCTGCTCCAATTTGAGTTTTCACTTTCAAACTCATATCATCACCAATCTCTGGGGCAAACTCTAAATAACCATTACCAAAAAAACGGTTGGTTTGCTCATTAAAGGTCATATTATCTACGGCCCAATAAGGATTATTAAAAGTTAAAGAACGGTAATAAACCTGATCATATGGATCTTCTGGTGTACTTGAGGGGATTCCCTTCAAATCATAAGTAGCAGGAGCGGCAAATACACCCGCGAGAATGGCATCATTACCTGCAGACAATTTATCAATATTATTCTGCATATAATTCGCAGTGAAACCCGTCGTCCAATAGTCATTTAACTTGGTCTCCACGTTTCCTTTCACATTATAACGCTCCATACCCGTACCTGGAGCAATACCTTTTTGAGTAGAATTACCAATACCAAAAGAATAATGACCTCTATTGGTCGCTTGGCTAATGTTAGCTGAATTCGTTACCGTATGCCCCGTCCGGAAAAAATCATTGAAGTTATCATAAGTCTGAGGAGTCGTCCAGGGGTCTAAGCCCGCACTTGCACGTTGTGGGACATAGTACATGCCATTTTTGCCTTGGCTATTGCCACCATAGTTACTATCATTAGGTAGCTCTGACAATTTTGGGCCCCATGCCATGGAAGAATAAGGATCAAATGCACCATTATAGCCTTGCGCATAACCGCTTTGATATTCAGGAGATCTGGAGACTACATCAAAAGAGGTGAAATTTGAAAAAGTCACCACAGGCTTTCCTTTCACATTGCCTTTTCCACTTTTGGTGGTAATGACCACCACCCCATTAGAGGCACGAATACCATAAAGTGCTGCTGCAGCCTGACCTTTCAAAATGTTGATACTCTCAATATCATTTGGATCAATATCCACTGCACGGTTAGAAACATCCGCTCCGGTAACAGAGCTTCCAGTATTAAAATCCGGCGTAGAAGAAACCGGCATTCCGTCAATCACATATAAAGGTGTATTGTTTCCAGTAAAGGAACGCGCTCCACGAATAGTAATTTGAGAAGATGCCCCCGGCATACCGGAAGAAGGCTTAATATCCACACCGGCAATTTTACCCTGCATGGCAGTGGCCAAATCCGCATTACCGGCCTTGGTCAATTCCTGATTATTCACCTCCTGCACCGCATAGCCTAAAGACTTCTTGTCGCGCTTCATTCCCATAGCGGTTACTACGACCTCGGTAAGTTGCTTAATATCCGCGGTCATGACCATATCGATTTTAGACTGACCACCCACTGCAACTTCTTCCGTGGCTAAACCAATAAAGGAAAATATAACTTTATCTGAGGAAGAAGCATTAATGGAGTAATGCCCCTCGATATCAGTAATTGTACCGGAAGCGGTTCCTTTTACTAATACGTTCACTCCGGGGATGGGCTCCCCGCTGTCTTCTGCCGTTACGGTACCCGTAACCACACGCCCTTGCGCATAGGCGGACATACCAGTCCATAGCACGGCCAGGGCAATGAGTATTGCTCTTTTCATAAAAAAAATGGTTAAGAATGGATAACATTATAGAACAATTGCTTTTGTTCCACGATGCAATTAAGGCAGAATTTTATTTTACTCAAAAACGAATAATCAATACATTATTTTGCTCGATTGAATAATTAGAACTCTAACTTTTAGTCCAAGAAACGATGCCTTAATCGAAAACTAATCCCCCTCAAAAAAACAAGTAAAAAAATGGGGAACGTGCGTAAATACTATCATCGGATTAACGGGAGGTTAAAAAATATTTAGGGGTTACTTAATGAATAATGATTAATACTCAACAATATTTTTTTGAAAAAATTTCTAAAAAAAGTAGACTTAAAAACAAATCCATACCAAAAAGTCAAAAAATCGTTATTTCTTTCAACAAAACCGATATTTCAGTAACAGTCTTTCAACAAAAAAGCAGGCTTCCGAAAAATAGCGCTCCGCTAAACGGCTTGGTAATTCACAAAAAGGCAATAAAAAAGCCCTCAATAATGAGGACTTTTTAATCTTAATATACTTCACTTATTATAAAAAGCAATTATGGTTGTAGCGTGGTAATGTAAGGATATGGTCCACCATTGAATACATCAACATCCAATAATTTAATTGAATACTTGTCTGCTGCTACATCATAGGTGATGTCTGTAACCTGACAATATGGAGACTGATCCACTACTGTTACAGCACCATCATCTCCAATGGAGATAATTACTACAGCGTCAAACGCACCGATATAAGCAGGGTTTTGGGTATAGAAATACACGTACTCACCCCATGCATTAAGAATGGTATGGGTTCCGTCACCATTATCAATAACCTGAGTCACAAACTCCCATTGATCGCCGGAATCATCATCTGCCATCGTAACCCCTTTATAAACCTTATCCTTGATTTCAGCGCTAACGGATGTCCGCTCTGTTCCGTCACTGAATCCAACTACTACCTCAGGATCACTTACTGAAGCAATTGAAAAGTTTACAATTCTATCCACATCTGAAATTTCAGTATCGGGGATAGCAGTCAGACTAATCGCTCCCGACAGCTCTCCCGCCTTGACCACAATACTACCGGAACTCAACTGGAAATCCTCACCCTCAACAGCATTTATCGTTTCGATATCCAAAGAAACTGTCAAATCCGAAGATAAGGGCTGATCCAACAATACCGCAATAACAGCTTCATCACCTCCTTCAGCTGCCACGAGATTTTGACTCAAATCAAATTGCACACGTCTTTCACCTGCATATTTGGTCTCATGAATGTTTTCCTCGCAGGAAAAAAGTGCAATCGCCATGGCCATTAGGCCAAGTATATATTTATTAAATAACTTCATAATTAATTCGTTTGATATCCTGGATTTTGAACCATTGAAGTATTTGCCAATAATTCGTGATTAGGAATTGGCATTACAAAGCGATAATCCCCTCCGGATAATAATTTTGGAGTAGTCGCCGCAGTTACATCAACACGAATGATGTCATCCCCCCATCTTCTGATATCAAACCATCTGTGGCCCTCAAAAGCCAACTCAATAGCGCGTTCAGTTTTGATGGCATTCAATAAAACAATCCCGTTTTCAGCTCCATTCACAAAACCTTCCAAACGAGCCGCCCTCAGTGTATTCAGGTCTGCCAAAGCTTTTATTTCATCTCCTGAATAATAATATGCCTCAGCCCTGCTTAATAAAATTTCCTCTGCTCTGAATACAAAGAAATCACTTGCTCCAACTGCGGCATCCGTCCCTAAATACTTTCCTACAACATTCAGCCCATCGTATTCTGAGACATTGATTGCCTGTCTTACATCAACATGGGTTGTACTGAATTTATTTATGAAATCCTGGGTTACTTCAAAGTTTACCGTCCCGTTAGAGTCCTGCCAAATAGCCCCAATTCGACCACCATTATCCGGAATAGCAAATTTAAAGATCACGCCTGCTTCACTGTTTATGGCACGATCGAAAACTTCACCAATCTCCATAATATCCGCGATATCATACATCCCCAAAAGGGTATCCGCAATAGCAATTACCTTTGTGTAATCCTCCTGATAAAGGGCTAACTTCAATTCTAAAGCTTGCAAAAACGAAGTACTCACATAAATAGGTGTAGCAGGGTCATATCCGGCTAAAAGTGATTTAGCCTCCTCAATATCTGCTTTTAACTGACTCACAAATGCACTCACCGTCAGTCTTTCCGGAGAACTGATCACAGATTCGGTCATATAGGGCGCTACCAGCTTGCCTCCATCCGTATAACTTTCAGCATAATTTCTAAATAATTCAAAATGAAGATAAGCTCTCAAGGCAATCGCTTCCCCCTTGATCTGCTTATGGCGTTCCATTTCTTCCTCTGAGGGAACGATAGATTCAACTCCGGCTAACAACAGGTTAATACCATTGATGGCAATATAGTTTGTCGCCCAGCCAAAAGTAAATTCCACTCCGGTTCCCAGGGCATTATAATTCCAATTATACTGCGTAACCCCAATATTACGACCACCAGTGGCCATTTTTGTCATATCAGTTTGATAAGAGGAAGTCGAAATAGCACTAGTTCCTGATGCAGAGGAATATGCTCCAGCCAAACCGGCCTCCAAATCGTCAAAAGACTGGTATGCCCGAGAGGTCTCAATAGTATCTGTTGGTTTCAAGTCCAACTTTTCTGAGCAAGCCCCCAGTAAAACTACCAGGGCTAAGATTAATATTTTATATTTCATAGTGATGTCGGATTAGAAAGATAAATCAATACCCATTGTATAAATTCGAGGAATTGGATACTGGAATTGCGCAATGTTATTTCCGATTTCAGGATCAAATCCAGAGAATTTCGTCCATGTCATCAGGTTTTGCCCCTGCGCATAGATTCTTAGGGAGTTAAAAGGAGTCTTGCCTATTATTTCGGAAGGAAGGGTATAACCCAATTGAACGTTTTTCAATTTAATAAATGAACCATCCTCTATATCATAAGAACTAAACTCTCTTGCATATCCTGGTGCTGCAATATTAGTTACATCACCCGGCTGCTGCCACATATCAAGCATTCTTGTGGTTTGATTATAGGAAACGTTATGATTCTCTATAAAATATAATTGGTTATTAAATAATTTGTGACCTGCCTGAAAACTAAAGAAGAAAGAAAAGTCAAAACCTTTATAAGACATATTGTTGGTAATTCCACCAATATGAGGAGGATTTGAAGTACCCCAATTAGTTGTGGAGTTTTCCTCGGAATAAGTAGGCGTCAAAGCACCATCAGCTGTCAAATAGAGTGGCTGACCATTTGCAGGATCAACTCCGCCCCAGCCTACACTGTAATGAGAGCCTAGCGGTTTTCCTACTTCTACCAGTGAGGTCCCATTTTCAAACTGGGAAACCTGACCAAGGTCCATGATTTCATTTTCATTATAGGAATAATTCATACTGGTAGTCCATTTGAAATCACCTATTTGAACATTAGTCGTATTCAATACGAATTCAATACCACGGTTTCTCATTTCACCCGCATTAATTCTCAACTCTCCCTGACCTGAAGTATAGGACAGCTTTTGATCAAGGAATAAATCTGAAGTAATGTTATTGTAAACATCTACTGCCAAACTAACTCGATCATTAAAAGCAGAAACATCAACTCCTAGATTAAACTGGGCAGAAGTTTCCCATTTCAAATCAGGATTTGCAATACTTGCAGGCACAATACCTGCAGTCCCCGCATACCCACTCGTATTTTGGAAAACGCCATATCGTTGGTATGATCCAATACTTTCATCCGTATCATCTTGGTTACCCGCAACACCGTAAGAAGCCCTTACTTTCATAAAACTGATCAAGCCACTATTAAAAAAGTCTTCATCAGATACTACCCAAGAAGCTCCCACAGCCCCAAGTGTCGCCCATTGATTATTTTCTCCAAATTTGGAAGAAGCATCTCTTCTCAAAGAGAAGGTTAAGTTATACTTTTCATTATAGGAATAATCTCCTACTAAGAAATAGGAAAGCAAAGCATTTGACTCCTTAAAACCGCCAACAGAGGCAATAAAACCATTATCCGGATCTCCTTGTGTAATACCACCCGGAGTATTTGGCAATTTTCCGTTTATTCCATAACCGGTGTAATTATGTCCTGAGTAAGTCTTCTGAATCAATTCAGAATTAATAGAGGCCGCCAATTTGTGTTTACCAAATTCTTTGGCGTAACCAATCTGACCTAACAGGATTGGAGAAAAGAAAGAGTAATCATTAAAACTATACAAGCCCTCACCACCATTACTTACTCCGGATCCTGGTCTATACTCTGGATCTCTCCATTGGTTTGACTTTCTATTTCTATAATCCAAGCCTAATCGTCCGCTGACGAAAATACCATTCCACACATCCAATTTTGCATTTAGGGAAACATTTGCTTTCAATTCCCCTCTGCTGTTAGAGGTATGGTCTCTCCATTCTAATGGGTTTTGCCCCAAAGGCCCATATGTATAATTCCCATCATCATCAATAGGCTTTTGGTATGGCATATTCAAAGACTGAACCATTGGGTTTGCTACAGATAACCCTTCACTTGGTACATAATTCAAATCCGAATAACCAATGTAAGAGTTCAAGTCAATCTTCAATCTATCAAAAGAATCATTCTTGATGTTAAATCTACCTGAGTACCTGTTCAAATCAGATCCCAACAGCACACCATCTTGTTGAAAATAATTTCCGGAGATATAAAAAGAAGTTCCTCCTTTGCCTCCAGTCATAGATAACTGGTGATTTTGAGAACGGCCTAATTGCGTTGCTACTTCTGCCCAATCGGTATCAATCGCCTTTAATTCGGCCAATTTTTCCGCTGCATCATCCGGAGCGTTGGGATTATTAGGAGAATAAGCCCAGCCGTTACTTCTTTGAGTCATTTCCTCGTAACGCAATCGCTCTTCGGTATTCATCATGTCATATCTCCAATCTCCAACTTCCGTAATACCGTATTGGCCGGAATAATTGAAACGAGTTGCACCTGATTTACCTTGTTTGGTAGTAATCACAATTACACCATTGGCTCCACGAGACCCGTAAAGTGCGGTAGAAGAGGCATCTTTCAAAACATTCACTGAGGAAATATCATTCGGGTTGATCGCCGCAAAAGCATCTGCCTCAATTGGAACACCATCCATAATGTACAAAGGATCATTCCCCCCTAAAATAGAGCCGTTGCCACGAATACGGATTGTGGCTGCAGTTCCAGGTTGTCCTGAGCCAGCATTAATATAAAGACCTGAAGCTTGTCCTTGCAACATTTGATCGAAAGTTGCTACAGGTACATTCTCCAATGCTTTTTCATCGATAACTGCTATCGAACCTGATAAACTCTTTTTATTAAACTCACTGTATCCTGTTACGACTACCTCTGTAAGCTGGGTAAACTCCGCTTTCATGGTCAAATTAATCTCGGACTGCCCCCCTACTAAAACCTCTTCAGTAGCCAAACCAATAAAAGTAAAAACTAATCTTGTATCCTTAGAGGGTACATCAAGGGAGTATTTACCTTCAATATCCGTAATGGTTCCGGAGGCTTCTCCTTTAATGAGAACATTGACACCAGGGATGGGATCCCCGGATTCTTCTGCAGTAACGGTACCCGTTACCACCCGACCTTGAGCATAGGCCGAAAAGGCAAATAGCGTAGCCATTGCCATCAGTAGCATTTTTTTCATAATGGTTAAGATTGGGTAATACTAAAGTGATTTGGTTGATCACTATGGTTAAGTTAATGTAAATTTAATCCAAAAAAAAGATTAAATACAAACCCCAACTACTAATATTTATTCTGCTAAAAATGACTTTGGTGAAATTTAATTCCGCGAAATAACCCATCAACCTCCAATAAAAGGAAGTATCAACGACTGGTTTTTAATCAAAAACCAATACAAAAATCCTCCTATAAACATAAAAATTTACATAACACCACCGCAAGGCCACTTTTAAAAAACAGAGGAGTTGGTTCAATATCATTTTAATAACATTAATTGTGTTTAATGTTATTAAAATGCTTCCAATCCTAGATTAAACGAATCAAATACTTACACAAAAAAGCCAAGACACTCAAATCCATTAAACCCACAAACCACAAAAATCGATATAATATTGAATTATATTTTGCCCTCCTCTTTTAGTAGCTTCAGCACTCATTTCCCATCCATCTCACAAGCTTAAAAACACCTTTATTAGAGCGTAAAAAAAATATTTACAATTGTCTTATTAGTGACCAAAAACAAAAAACCACCCCAAAGAGGTGGTTTGTAGTCATTATAATTATGCCCGAATTATCTTTAATTCCATCCGGGCTTAGCTGCAAGCCGGGAAACAAGAAGGGGCTTTCTCTATTTCGATTTTTTTCCAACAAATCAGCCGAATGAAATCAAAGTAAGTTTACCCCAATTTGGGCTCTTTAAAATCTAGGAACAAAATTCTCCAGAGGCTAAAAACGAAACTCCTTCATTTGATCCATTGAATCTGAAAGTGAATAATACGGGTCAATAAAGCTAGTCTTTTCTATTCGCCAACTGTCCGCAGGCAGCATCAATATCTTTACCGCGGCTTCTTCTGACCACGACTATCACTCCGTTTTTCTCCAGATAGTTGGCAAACTTATCGAGTTTATCTTCTTTGGCGTTAACGAAATCAGCCTCTTTGATGGGGTTGTATTCGATAATATTGACCTTTGAAGGCACCTTGCGACAAATTTTCAATAAGGCTTTGGCATCTTCAATGGAATCATTGAAATCATTGAACACGATATATTCGAAAGTCACCCGACTCTTCGTTTTGGCGTACCAATAGTTCAATGCCTCCACCAACACCTCCAGGTTATTCGTTTCATTGATTGGCATGATACGGTTCCGCTTCTCATCCGTGGGCGCATGCAGCGAAAGGGCCAAATTAAACTTGGCGCCATCATCCGCCATTTTGGTGATCATCTTGGCAACGCCAGCAGTGGAGACGGTAATCCGCCTTGGTGACATATTCAAGCCTTCTTCCGAAGTGATCTTTTCGATAGACTCCCAAACATTTTTATAATTCAGCAGCGGCTCTCCCATTCCCATATATACAATATTGGAAAGGGGCTGGCCATAGTTTTCCTCTGCTTGCCTGGCAATGGTCACTACCTGATCATAGATTTCTGCAGCATCCAGATTACGCTTGCGGTCCATATAACCGGTAGCACAGAACGAACAAGACAGCGAACAACCTACCTGAGAGGACACACAGGCCGTCATCCGGTCATCGGCAGGGATAAGAACACCCTCCACAACATGCTCATCGTAGAGCTTAAAGGCCGATTTAATGGTACGGTCGCTGGATACTTGAGCCTGATCCACGGCAATTCCGTTGATCACGAAATTATCCTCCAACCATTCTCTGGTCTTTTTGGAAAGATTGGTCATCTCCTCAAAACTAGTGGCGGATTTTTTCCACAGCCACTCAAATACCTGCTTGGAGCGAAAGGGCTTTTCCCCCATCTCCACAAATTTATCCTTTAACTGCGCCTTGGTCAGTTTTCTTATGTCCTGCTTTTCAGAAACGGCTTTCATCATCTTCTTATTCGATATCCATTGCCTTTATGACAATTAGTACAAAGATAGCCAATATTTATCAAATCAAATGCCAAAGGATGACAATCCCCAAATTCACCTGAAAAGGACAAGAATTCTTAGCCCGGATTATTTAATCTTAAATCCTCCTTTAGCTGCCAAGGGAGAAAAATGAAGGTTTTTTCCTATTTCGGTTTTTTTCCAACGAGGCAGATGAATGAGAAGAAAGCAAGCTTGCCCAAATTTGAACTCTTAAAAAATCAGCAACCACAACTTTAAATAAAGAAGGGAATAACAAGCCACTTAAGGCGAATTACTTCCCTTTGCAGTGAAAAATTCGGCCTAGGCGCCAGACCTGGGCCCTCCCTTTTGAAAAAAGACAAAAACTTCCGGCCGGACAAAGCCAAAATCATAAAAGCTTGTATCTTTCTGCCTGAAGTAAATCAAACCATGAAAAAGACCATCTATTTTTTTTGCGCGCTAATGCTTTCTGCCTGCGGGGAAAAGCGTGAACAACAATCTAACAACAATCAACAGCCGATAGTGGAAAATGCTATCCCTTTAGCCATTGGCACCTACACCAGGAAAGAAGGGCATGTTGACGGAAAGGCGGAAGGGATTTATATCTATAGTTTCAATCCTGCCAATGGCGCATTGAAGCACCTCTCCACTACCGATAACATCATTAACCCCTCTTACTTAAACGTACACCCTAATGGCCAGTATATTTATGCCGTTAGTGAGGTAGCGGATGATGAAAAGGGCGCTCCGGTTTACGCCTATCAGTTTGAGGCCACCACCAACACTTTGGCCTTAATGAATGAGTCTTCAACACTCGGGAACTATCCCTGCTATGTGGAAGTATCTCCTGAGGGGAAATCATTAGCTGTAGCGAATTATGGAAGTGGAAATATTACCTTGATTCCACTGAATCCCAACGGCAGCCTGGGGACAAAGCCTGCTATGGACCAACATAGCGGTCAAGGCCCGAACCTAGCAAGACAAGAAGCACCTCATGCGCATATGGCCCATTATAATGGGGCTCACCAACTCCTAAGTACTGATTTGGGGACGGATCAAATTCATATCTACAATACGGAGAATCAAACACTGGAAACCGAAAAAGTCCTTTCTCTCAGCGCTGGGGCAGGCCCCAGACACCTTGCGGTCCACCCTAAAAATCAACAATTGTATGTGGTGGATGAACTAAAGGGAAACATCAGTACTTTTTCCGCTCAGCATGAACTCACTGCTGAAAGCAGTTATTTAAATAATGAAGGAGAGGAAGCCGCAGGCGGAGATATCATTATTGACCAGGCAGGAAAATACCTATATGTTTCCAACAGGGGCAATAGCAACAGTATCACGGTTTTTGAAATTAGTCAGGAACTAAAAAAGGTGGGACACTTCTCCACCTTGGGAAAAACGCCACGCGCCATCACCTTCAGTCCGGATGAGAAATTTCTTTTGGCTGCCAATCAGGACAGTGGAGATATAGCAGTATTTGAAATAAATGCTGAAAGCGGACTTCCCCGGAGTGAGGGCAAGGTTTATAAAATCCCAACGCCTGTTTGTATGAAATGGGTGCTACCGAAGAAGTAA
Source organism: Persicobacter diffluens (assembly GCF_036244895.1). Classification (NCBI taxonomy): domain Bacteria; kingdom Pseudomonadati; phylum Bacteroidota; class Cytophagia; order Cytophagales; family Persicobacteraceae; genus Persicobacter; species Persicobacter diffluens. The sequence continues at coordinate 556,172 of NZ_BQKE01000001.1, read as the reverse complement.
TTAGAAGAATTAATGCCCGCAGGGCTATTGGCCCTGCTTAGCTTAGGGATGGTGCGGGTTTGTATGAGCTCCTTGAGCGTTGGAACACTTTGGTCATCACTAAAATCCTAACGCTCAAGAGCGAGCCGCTCCAGCCCGACCGACGACAGGAGGGAAGCCCCTAAAAATAAATACCGACTTGCACCACATAGCGAAAACCAAATCCGGCGGTTCGCATTCTGCCCTCCCGGGTAATTTCCCGATTTTGCAATAAATTCTCCACCCAGGGAAAGCGATCTAAGGCCGCTTCTTTCAAGGCCTCCAAAACCTCCTTTTCAATTTCAGGATCTAAATCACCTTTCAGATGAATACGACCATAGTACCAGGAAATCGAGGGACCTACTAAAACGAAGTCAATCGAAATACGCTTCTTGATGATAAACTGATAGCCGAGTTCAATCCCCACGTTATCTGCCTGAACAAAGGCTTTTGAGCCAAAAGTGCCAATTTGAGCACCCGCTCCATCTGTAATTCGATAATTTCGCTCCCAGCCAAAGGCATAGTGCGCATAGTAGGGACCAATATAAACCCCATCCGGAGCTCCATATTTATTGCGATTTAGGTAAAACCGAAAGTCAACGACCAAGCTTGCCCCACCTTTTTGATTTCCATCAGATCGGATAAAATTGGGGGCAGGGTTACCCACAAAACGAGGAAATACCAATCTCCCGGCATTGATAGAGGCACTCATATTTTTATTAATGACGCGCTCATACCCTAGGATGATGGAAGCATTTTCCCACAATAGCCAGGGCGTCATGTTCCAGCGCACCACATTCTTTCGCTCTTTCACTGATTGAGCGAATGCAGGCCGGGAAAAGAATCCGGATACTAAGATTAACAGGGTAATGACCACGGGCAACACCAATGATCTTCTCATATACAGAAAAGCCCTCAATGGAAAAATTGTTAGCCAAATTCTCGCATGGAAGGCATTTATTGCTTTTTATTTTTCCCTTCCGAAATGGCCGCCTGATAACGGAATATTATCAATCTTTTGAGCACTTCAATTGCCCGCATTTCTAACAATAATACGCCCGTTGAATTAGCCCGAATCACTCGACACCACACCAGCACTAAACCCTTCATTGCCCATGTTTTCCGAAGTTTATTTCACTAATTTATCAATAGACCCAATTGGGGTAAGATTGCTTTCTCCTTATTCTTCTGCTGCCTTGGAAAAAACTCGAAACAGAAAACTGTTCTTCCATTTTTCCTGTCTGGCAGCTATATGAGGATTTTAGCTTGGATAATCCGGGAGAATGTCCCCAGCACCTCAAAGGCCAGTGCTTTTACTTTCATTCCAACTCCCATTTAGCCAACAAAAAAGGCAGCCTGAAGAAGACTGCCTTTAAAAGTTTATATTTTTATCCGCCCTATTTCTTGAATAAGGAATCAACAAATTCATCTTTATTAAAAATCTGCAGATCTTCGATTTGCTCCCCAACGCCGATATAACGTACCGGAATCTTGAACTCATCAGAAATGCCGATTACTACACCACCCTTGGCTGTACCATCTAACTTGGTAATGGCCAAAGAACTCACCTGCGTAGCCTTGGTAAATTCACGCGCCTGCATCACGGCATTTTGCCCCGTAGAACCATCCAACACCAACATCACATCGTGCGGAGCCTCCGGAATGAATTTTTGAATGACCCGCTTAATCTTGGTCAGCTCATTCATCAGGTTCACTTTATTATGCAAACGACCGGCGGTATCGATCATCACAATGTCATAACCCTCTTCTGCAGCTTTCTTTGCCGCATCAAAAGCCACTGCTGAAGGATCCGTATTCATCCCGTGAGCAACCACAGGCACCCCTGTGCGTTCCCCCCAAAGCTTAATCTGATCCACCGCTGCCGCACGGAATGTATCCGCAGCACCCAGCAATACTTTATATCCCTTGTTTTTAAACTGAGCAGAAAGCTTACCTATCGTGGTAGTTTTCCCTACTCCATTCACGCCTACTACCAAAATCACATAGGGCTTTTTCACTCCGCCAGGGATTTCAAAATCACTCAGCTGCTCCGTTTGGTTTTCCGCCAATAAGCCCGCTACCTCTTCGCGCAGGATCACATCCAGCTCGTCCGTACCCATATACTTATCACGGGCCACACGTTCCTCGATACGGCGAATCACCTTCAGGGTAGTATCTACCCCAACATCAGAAGTAATTAAAATCTCCTCTAATTCATCCAAAACGTCATCATCCACAGTGGATTTCCCCACAACGGCTTTACCGATTTTGGACAGTAAGCTATCCTTACTTTTTTCCAGACCTTTGTCCAGCTTTTCTTTTTTGTCTTTAGAGAAGAAACCGAAGATTCCCATAAAAATTGATTTACTAAAAGTAGTAGTACTTATTACGGTAATGGACAGGCTGCTAGTAATCAGTCAATAATTAAATTACCGACACTCCTGTAGTTTACCGCTAAATATTTTCATTGCAATATATAACAAAAAAGTCCCATAATAAATACGGGACTTTCTTTGTATTGAAATATTTTGTTATCGATTACTTCAAACGCTCTTTTACAAGGTCCTCAGTAACGATTTCTTCACGGAAAGTGTAAGCTCCGGTTTTCTCAGACTTAACAGCCTTTACTACCTTAGCGTATTTTACACCACCTTTTTGCTTCAAAGTTGCAACTACTTTCTTAGCCATGATTATTTAATTTCTTTGTGGATAGTGTATTTGTTAAGAATCGGGTTGTATTTTTTCAACTCAATACGCTCCGGAGTGTTCTTACGATTCTTAGTTGTGATATATCTTGAAGTGCCAGGCTTACCTGATTCTTTGTGCTCAGTACACTCCAAAATTACTTGAACTCTGTTGCCTTTCTTAGCCATGTTCTAATAATTTAAATTGTTAATAATTTACTCTTCTCAGAAGATAGAGTGATGATTATACGAGCACGTTACCGTTAGCTCTTGCTTTCTTCAATACTGCAGTGATACCATTTTTGTTGATGGTACGGATTGCAGATGCGGATACTTTCAAAGTAATCCACTCACCTGTCTCAGGGATGAAGAATCTTTTCTTCATTAGGTTAGGTAGAAACTTACGCTTCGTTTTTCTGTTAGAGTGGGAAACGTTATTTCCTACTTGAGGTCTTTTACCTGTGATTTGACAAACTCTGGCCATGATATAATTTTATTCTCTCTCGAAAATTTATTTCTAATTACCAAACGGTTGGCAAAATTCGGAATTAATTTCCAAAAGATCAAAAATTTAGAGGAGAAAAGGCATGGAATCTTTCTCAAGCACCAGGAAGCTTGGCGCCTAAACCCTTGATCCGATTTTGCAGGGACGCAAAAGTACAAAAATTCATTGATTAAAAAAAAGCATCATGCTTTTTTATTGTACAATCCTCACGCTATCAAACCGCTGTTGATTCCTATCAAATTACTTACCAATTCATTGCTATTCTTGCAATTACTGCATCTTTTTTTTTTGAATCAGCACAAAAAAGACAACAAAGCGAGCGGTTCGTCCCCTAACTTAGAACATTACAACTTCAAATCACCTGCGTATCCTAAAAGAGACACTGCCGGATTTATTACGCTCATGGCTTTTATTTTTTTTATGTTATTAAGTGTTTTCCCGACTTTTTCATAGCCCCAATGGAGGGACGCTGGTTTTGTCCGCATTTTGCCGCTTCCTAGAAAAGCACTCGAAAATGGGGAAATTCCTTCCTTGTTCCCGCAAAACAAGAATTAACCCGAATTATTCATACAAAACACACAAAAAAAGCTATAAATCACTATATTACAATTAGTTAAATCAAAAATATAGCATCGATTTATAGCCCAAATATGAGCAATCAAAATACAGTATTTTATCAAAAGAGTAAAGCCGTTTTCGTTGATTTTCATGGTGATGAAATGACTTCTGATGGAGGAGTTGTTCTATTGGAGAAAATAGAAAAGAAATTCGGTTATATAAATGAAATAAGTAAGGCTTACATTGATAGCCGAAATCAAAGTTTGATTCATCATAAAGCCGTTGATTTGTTCAAACAGAGGATTTTCGGCTTAGTCTTAGGATATCAGGACTGTAATGATGTGAATTATTTAAAAAATGATCCCGTGATTTCCAGTATTTTAAATGGTTCTCTTGCCTCTCAGCCAACACTATCCCGATTTGAGATGAGCGTTGATCGAAAAGTTATCTATTCGCTATGTGAAAGCTTTGTCAGTCATTACATTAACTCACTCAGAGGGAGGAAAAAAATCATTTTAGATTTTGATGGAACAGACGATAAAACACATGGGCACCAGCAATTAGCCTTATTCAATGGCTATTACGGGCACCATATGTATCATCAATTATTTGTCCATGATGGGGAAACAGGACAAATAGTTCTACCAGTATTACGTCCAGGCAATAGTCATTCAAATCGTTGGTTTGTCGCGATCTTAAAAAGGTTAGTTAAAAAAATACGATCACATTATCCCGAGATAGAAATTGTCATTCGCGCAGATGCTGGGTTTAGCTGTGCTCCATTTTATAAATTAGCCAATGAATGTAATTTGAAGTATACTATTGGTATTGCCAGTAATTCAATATTAAAGGCTAAAGCAGAGAAGGTACAAAGCGCTGTGCGTCATATTTTTGAAGATGGCTCCGAAAAACATCAGCACTTTTTTAATTTCCAATATCAGGCTCAAACCTGGGAACAAGAACAAAATTGCATAGCTAAAGTCGAATGGACCGGAAAGGGACTTAACACTCGATTTGTAATCAGTAATATGGATGAGGCAAGTGTACGAGATATATATTTTGGCTTCTATGTTAAACGGGGAGAAAGCAGCGAAAACAGGATAAAAGAAGTGAAAAATATGTGTTTCGCCGATAGGTTGTCCAATCATTTTTTTTGGCCGAACTTTTTCAGATTAATTCTATCGTCGATGGCTTATGAAATTTTTAGGTTAATAAAAAAAGAAATAAGTCAGACAAAGCATGAATGGGCAAAAAAATGGCAAGTGGATACGATTCGCCTGTGCCTATTAAAAATTGGTGGGACGATAAAATCGACGGTTAGACGAGTATATTATAGCTTCTCCAAGGCATTTCCACAACAAAAATTATTTTTAGAACTACTGCAATAGATTTATTCGCAAAAACAATCCAATTTCATGGAAGAGGTCCGTCCAAATCACTCTAATCTGCTATTTCAAGCATCAAATTGGTATTTTGGCCTTAAAATCTCGCTATTGAAAGCCGAATAAATAAATAATACACCTCATCATTTTAAGTGCCACTCCATTTGTTAAAGATATCAGGAAATACACTACCAAAATCTCTTTAGATATAAAGGGTATGAATAATTCGGGTTAAAGCATGCATCATTTGGCTCACGGCTATTTCATAAAACCACAAATGGGCAAATTATAGAAATGATCTAGTCCCCGATGAAGGGCAATTTGATTTGAGCGCTTATTTAATAGTTAGCTTACTATCTTTTACAGTATTGACTTTATAGTATGAAATCTTCCACATCAACCCTCCGGACTTGATCAATGGGCGGATAGACAATGGTTCTGCTGGCGACAAGAAGGCATCACTGCGACATTTTAGCAATATTTCACCAGTCTCCTGCCCTCTCCAAATATCGCCTTGATGGATTCTGTCAGCAGGTTCTTTGTCCCGCCGACATTGATCACAGCATTGATTTTTTGATTCGTTTTTTATCAAGAAAAAATGAAAAAGAAACGCTTGATGATTAAATATAAGGTATTGAATGGTTGATCTAGCTTTTGATGAAAAAGCCCTGTCATTCAGCTTAACCCGAATTATTTATGCTTAAATCCTCGTTTAGCTGTAAGGCGGAAAAAATGAAGGAATAGTTTCCTATTTCGAGTTTTTTCCAACGAAACAGATGAATGAGGAGAAAGCAAGCTTGCCCAAATTTGGGCTATTATAAATCAAAGAAAAAAAATTATAAAAAGCTAAAATTAAGCCTCTTACGTTTAGTTAGTGAATTTAGCGGTGAATAATTCGGGTTAACCCTTATTGCTTTTAGGAGATTTAGGATAAGGGCAGTGTTTACAACCATTTCCACAGCAATAGCCCCTTTTTAAATGAAATTGCGCCGTAAAGACCATTAATCCCTGCTCATTGATATAATAGTCTTCGTTGGTGGAAGATTGGCCGAATGATTGCTGATGTTGTTTCATACTTTTTAAACAGACCTTTATTTTACGTTAACGTGTGAATAACCTTGATTTCCTAACTTTGACTTTGAATTTTCAAGCACAGATTTCAACGCTTAATAATGAGTAAAAGAATTCTTTCCTCCAAAATATACCATTTAAAAGTAAGCCTTCCGGTTGGTTTAGGATTAATCACCCTGGTGGCGATGGTACATCTCCCATTCACAACAGCGCTGATGTTTTTGGCGCTTTCCTTAATCATCATGATTTTGCCCTGGCAGCTGTATGAAATTCATCAGCGCGGTAATTATTTTGTGGCTTACAACCCCTATTTCAATAAGGAAGCGAATGAGATTGAATTTTTGAAGAAAGAAGTGCAGGGACTAGAAATGCGGAAACTTGCGGCCGGTTTTGCGCTAATCCACTTGACCATTCAGGATCCGGAATGGGAAAAACCCAAAACGCTTATAGGCCTGATTGAAGAAAAAAACTATGCGGAAATAAAAAATATTCTGTTGCCCGCCACTTCCACAATGGCGGTTTAAAAAGTTTAAAGCCTGATATGGCATCAAAACAGGCGAAAATGAAGCCTCCGGGGGAATTAGCAGTTTTTTCCTTCGGAGGCTTCTTTGTATATTAAAACGATTTTTCGGATACTCTTTCTCCGATTCCAGACGAAAGGGAGGCCTTTTCCAATTCCAGAACAGGCCGTATTTTTAATCATAAAATATAAACCCAAAAAAATCATGATGCAAAAAGTGAGCAGTCAACAAGCCATGGAGCTTGAAAACGAGTATGGATGTCACAACTACCACCCCCTACCGGTAGTATTGGAGCGAGGCGAAGGTGTTTTCGTTTATGACTGTGAAGGAGAACGCTATTACGATTTCCTTTCGGCCTACAGTGCAGTCAACCAGGGGCATTGTCACCCAAGAATCATCAATGCGATGATTGAGCAGACCAAAAAACTGACCCTGACTTCGCGGGCATTTTACAATGACAAACTAGGACAGGCAGAAAAATACGTATGCGAGTATTTCGGATACGACAAAGCCTTATTTATGAACTCCGGCGCAGAAGCCAATGAATCTGCGATCAAGATTGTAAGAAAGTGGGGATACCTGAAGAAGAATATCCCGGATAATGAAGCGGTAATCGTGGCGGTGGAGCGTAACTTCCATGGCCGTACCACGACCATCATCTCTGCTTCTACGGATGAGCAGGCTACTAAAAATTTCGGTCCATTCATGCCGGGCTTTCAGGTGATCGCCTATGATGATTTGGCCGCTTTGGATGAGGCATTGGCCAATCCTAATGTGGCTGGACTTTGGATTGAGCCAATTCAAGGTGAAGCTGGCGTATACTTACCACAGGATGGCTATTTGAAAAAAGCACAAGAGCTTTGTAAAAAGCACAATGTGATTTTGATGATGGATGAAATTCAGACCGGTGTGGCACGTACCGGCGCTATGCTGGCCTCGGACCATGAAGGCGTTCATCCGGACATGTTGATTCTTGGAAAAGCCATTTCCGGCGGTACTATTCCGGTATCTTTGGTGCTTTGTAATGATGACATCATGGACGTAATTCACCCGGGTGAGCACGGTTCTACCTATGGTGGAAATCCATTAGCCGCTGTAGTCACCGTAGAGGCCTTGCAAGTCATTAAAGATGAAAAGCTGGTAGAGAACTCCAACGCCATGGGTGAGGTATTCCGTGGCCGCATGCAACAGCTTGTGGAGAAATCAAAACTGGCCACCTTGGTGCGTGGTAAAGGACTGATGAACGCTTTGGTAATCAATGATACCGAAGACAGCTCAACCGCCTGGGATATCTGTGTAAGCCTGAAAGAAAACGGATTGATCGCCAAGCCTACCCATGGTAATATTATTCGTTTCACGCCTCCATTGATCATTACGGAAGAGCAAATGAACGAATGCTGTGATATCATCGAGCGTGTGGTATTAGAATTTGAATCGGCAATGGTTGAGGAGTAATCCTTATTTTGCACGATAAAAGATACAACTTAATCCCGAAGCGCATGCTTTCGGGATTTTTTTAGCCCCAGCGAAAGGCTATTAGCCCGAATTATGCATGCTTAAATCCTCGTTTAGCTGCAAGGCGGGAAAAATGAAGGAATAGTTTCCTATTTCGAGTTTTTTCCAACGAAGCAGATGAATGAGGAGAAAGCAAGCTTGCCCAAATTTGGGTTATAAAAAAAAATCAGTCGACTCGAATGCAATAAATTGACAGAAATCTAGTTAAGGCAAGCCACTAAATCTGGCGGTGAATAATTCGGGCTAGGAGCACTATGCGTACATTTCGGGCCACTCCCTCATGAGTACCGGGCTTCCATCGTGGTGAATGGCTAAACACCCTTAGCATCTCTTCATGAAAAGCCTTTACTGCTGGATGAAGCGTACCATCCTCCAGTTGGTCTCCCAATCCTTTAATAATTTTCGGAGACACTAATTTTCCTTCTTTGGTGACCACAAATTCCACCCAAACTTTTCCCCAAATATATGACTCCTGACAAGCCGCTGGAAGTTTGAAATTTTTCCAAATGTGTTTATAAAAGGCTGGCATTCCTCCTTCGAATTCAGGTGGGGCGTCTACTACCGTCATCACCTTATCAACCTCAGCATTCGCAACCTCCATTTGATCCCTATTACAGGAAGAGGCAAAACATCCCAATAACAGCGCCAGGAGGCAATCAAATAATAATGGGGCAGTGACTTTCATAAAAGTAATAGGTAAGTATTGAAAGAAAAAAATCGGCTCTGAATAGCTGGAATGATAAATTTCAACTACCCATACTTAGCCCAAACACACCACCACTACAAGCTGCATACGTGCATTTCGAGCCACTCCTTCATGAGTGCCGGGCTTCCATCGTGGTGAATGGCTAAACACCCTTAGCATCTCTTCATGATAAGCCTTTACTGCTGGATGAAGCCTACCATCCTCCAGCGGGTAGGCCATCTCTAATCCTTTAATTATTTTCGGCGACAGCACTTCTCCCTCTTCGGAGACGATAAATTCCACAAAAACTTTTCCCGAAATCGCTGACTCCCGACATGTTGCTGGCAGTTTGAAATTTTTCCCAATGTATTTATAGAAGGCTGGCATTCCTCCTTCAAATTCAGGCGGACTGTCTACTACCGTCATCACCTCCACACTATCTCTTTGTTGAAGAATTGAGGAAAGCACAACTGAAGCATAAGCATTTCCCTGATTTAGAAGGAATAGACAAATAAAGATCAGTCGAAAAAGACTAAGCTGATTACCAAAATTGTAAAGGAAGTTTGACATGCATTCACCTCATTGGATTAATTCTTAAATATATTGCTTTAATCCTAAAAACAATCTAATTCCAAACAGCAGAAATATTAACTTCAGCCATCAATGACGAAATGCACCGGCAACACCATCTGCACACTTACCGGCGCTCCATTTTTCATTGCGGGCTTCCAATTAGGAGCCTCCTTCACCACCTTCACTGCAGCATGATTGATATAATTTCGACAATAACGGAGTAAACTCACGTGCTTGTTGTTCTCCCGGCCATCAAAGGAATCCCCGGAAAGATGATGAAATAACACTTCATCCAGAATGGAGGCCTGTTCTGAAGGTCTTTTCAAGGTATAATTCCCTCCATTGCGCATGTTTATGACAAAACCCTCCACTTTCCCAGCCTCTTCCGACCTGTTAATATTAATCACCTCATTCGGTCGTAGTTGATCAAAAGCGGAAAACAACGTACTTCCCTCCCCAATCCCCTGAAGCAATTTCACATTTCTTACTGCTCCAGTTTCATCCACTTCAAATTGTATGAGTACCTCTCCCTCAATCCCATAAGCTTGAATATCTTCTGGGTAATTTAAATTTGGCTTGATATACTGTTGAAAAGCTGCTGATCCTCCCTCAAACTCCGGAAATACATCTACTTGCTGCCCTTCAACCAAGTTCAGTCCCTGCTCAGGTTGCGGGTTCATTTCGTCATGCTGACAGGCCCAAAAACCCACCACGGCAAACAGCCCTACAACCATAAGGGCACGTTTGACCGATATTTTTTGATCTGATTTTATCATCCTAATTCTCTTTAAACTTTTGGAATTAAAAAAGGGGTGCCCCATGCTTAAGCCAAACTGCCCTAATGTATTGCTCGCTAACAACTGTGCATAAGCCTTTTCATCAGGATATTCCTTCAAGCTACAAGCATCGGCCAGGTACTCATGCTCTTCCTCCAGTGCCGCTTTCAACAACCAAATGGCCGGATTAAACCACCAGATCAAGCTGCAAAAATCAAGAAATAAACGATCCAGCGAGTGCCATTGGCGGATATGCCCCAGCTCATGCGCGAGGATACGCGACTGATCTTCCACCTTCAAGTCTGTCGATGAAGGCCAGAATAGAAAATTAAACCAAGAGCAAATAGGGAAATCCGTTTGGGAGTAAACGCGAATATAATCGGCTTCAACCTGCCAATCATTTCTCAATAAATGAAAAGTAAACTTTCCAAATTGGACCAGAAAGCGAAAAGCTAAAACCCCAAAACCTAACCAATAGATCAACATCAAGCTATCGACTTCACGGTTTACCGTCTCCACTGTTGCATTTATTTCTACAGGAGACAATAAAAGTGCGCTTGAAGCAACCATCGTTTCCTGCTCAAAAAAGGAAAAGTGGAGCGATGCCAAGCCAGGCATTAAAAAGGCCATCAGGGCAGACAAGACCAGAAATATCCGATTAAATTGCCCTCGCTTTCTGCCTCTTAACAAAAAATAATATAAAGCGGTGGCCACCAATAGACTCAGGTGGGTAGTGAAAATGGTGGAAGTCATAAGCAAGAGGGAAACATCCCCGGCCGAAGCCGGGAATATAGTCCTAACCTAATTTATAGGTAATGGGCAGGATCATCCGAACATTCACCTTATTACCTCTTTGCATACCCGGGCTCCATTTCGCTGGTGAATTAACGATTACACGTAAAGCTTCTTCATCCAATTCCTGGGCAGCTTTTTTCAGCTCTGAAGGAAGCGCATTGGGTGAAACTTCAAGCTCATCACTCTTAGAACCTCCATAGCCCACAATCAGGATTTCCTCCAGATTGCTAGAAGTATCTTTGCCTTTTTCAACCACCTGTTCCGTTCCGTCTTTCATCTTCACGGTAATGGTCGCAGAGCCATCTTCATTTTTCTGTACATTCATGGACTCAATATCTTCAGACTTTAATTTCGACAGGGCTCCAAAAGCGACATTGTCATCCGCAATACCCTTGATCACCTCTGCATTCACCACATTACCTTCCTTATCAATCACAAACTGAACTAAAACTCTGCCTCCAAGCCCCAGCTTTCTTGCGGATAAAGGATATTTCATATTTTGCCCAATATATTTATAAAAGGCCGGCATTCCCCCCTCAAACTCAGGTTGGTCCTCCACTATAGTAAAGACCTCTCCGTCCAGGGCCAGCTCAGCTGTTTGTAAAGGCTTCACTTCTTCTTTCTGGCAGGCCCAAAAGCCCACCATAGCAAACATCCCTGCTACCAACACCACACGTTTTAACGATAATTTTTGATCAGACTTCATCATGGTAATTCTCTTTAAACTTTTTGAATTAAAAAACGAGTGTCCCACGCTTAAGCCAAACTGTCCTAAGGTGTTGCGCGCTAACAGCTGTGCGTAGGCTCTATAATCAGGATGCATCTTCAAACTATAGGCATCTGCCAAATATTCATGCTCTTCTTCCAGAGCAGATTTCAATAGCCAAATGGCAGGATTAAACCACCAAATCAGGCAACAAAAATCCATAAACATCCGGTCCAGCGAATGCCACTGGCGGATATGTCCCAACTCATGTTCTATAATCCGGGACTGATCTTCTTTTTCCAGGGCTAAATCCTCCGGCCAGATCAAAAACTGAAACCAGGAACACACCGGTAGTTGCTTCACGCCTTTCACCCAGATGAATCCATCGCCAATGGACCAGGAAGATTTCAATAAATGAAAACTTAAGATTACAAAACGAAGCAAAAAGTGAATAACCAATACTACAATACCTCCCCAATAAATCCACTTGAGCCAATCATGTTGACTAACGGTACCTTCAAAAGTGGCATTGATCTCTACCGGAGACAGCAGGATTGCAGTGCTTTCCCCTGCCGCAGGTGTTGCTCCAAATGAAAAGTTCAAAGCCGGAAGCCAGGGAAGCAACAAGGCCGTAAGCATCGTGAGCAGAATGAAAATTCTGTTCTTCTGACCGGATTTTTGCCCCTGTAATACCATCTTATACAGCAAAACCGCAGCGATCAGGATGATATGGGGTGTGAATTGAAGCGTATTCATAGTTCCATTGATAAGGTTATTGGTCCTGATCCTTTTCCGGATCCAGTTCTTTTAATAAGGCTTCATATTCAGCCAGATTCAAATCCTTCTCTTTGGCAAAGAAAGACACCAGGCCCTTCAAAGAGCCACCAAAATATCCATTTAACAAATTGGTCAGGGAATACTTACGATACTCATCCTTCGTCATCAATGGAAAATACCGATGCGACCTGCCATAAGCCTCATGTCCTACAATTTCCTTCTTCTGTAAAATCCTCACAATCGTCGATACCGTATTATAAGCCGGCTTGGGCTCCGGTAATTCCTCGATAATATCTTTAATGAAGGCCTTCTCCTTTTTCCAGAGCACCTGCATGATTTGTTCTTCCGCTTTTGTTAAATCTTTCATACTCAATCTATAGCTATGATGTAAATGTATAACTATTTATTTAGTTTAAAAACTAAAAGATTAGTTAATGAAGAAAAAATGACCTGACAAAAGCGGAGATATATTTGATTAATTAAAGAAATAAATCGAAATAGAACCTTAAACACATAGCAAGCACCATAATGTACAAAAAGGAAATTCGGCAAAAATTTTTAGCGCAACGGAAATCTTTCAGTAGTGAGGACTTCCAAAAGGCCTGTGAAGCAATTACCAAAAGCTTCTTTGCCTTTTCCGATTTATCAAAAGTGCACTATCTGCATAGTTTCTTGCCTATCCTCCATCACCATGAGATTGACAGCTGGCAAATTATCCGCCAATTACCCCCACACATTAGGGTTGTGGCTCCCAAAAGTGATTTTAAAGATTGCAGCATGCAGGGCTATTTATTGGAAAAAACAGATCTCCATACCAATGAATGGGGAATTCCGGAGCCTTCAGGGAATGGAATGCCTATTCCGGATCGGGAAATAGATTTGGTGATTGTGCCCCTACTCGCTTTCGATCAAAAGGGCTATCGGGTGGGTTATGGCAAAGGTTTCTATGATCGTTTTTTTAAAAACTGCCGCAAGGACATCGAAAAAGTGGGGTTGTCCTTATTCCCTCCTGTAGATACGATAGAGGATTTGAATCCATTTGATGAACCACTGGATGCGGTCATCACGCCGGATCAGGTTTATAGATTCAAAAATTAAAGTTCAATCTCGATTTTAACTTTACCGCCTAATCCTTTCTCCACCAAATCAAAAAGAGTCTTCAAGGTAAGGTTAGCGGCATCATTCTCTACTCGTGAGATATACGTACGCTTCTTGTGCACCAAATCTGCCATTTGCTGCTGGGTGAGGTTTTTATCTTCCCGAGCCTTTCTTAAGAGCACGCCTATTTTGAAGGCTTCGGATTCCCGCTCTAATTCATCCCTTCTATCAGTTCCTTTGGAACCATAAACCTCATTTTTGATCTCTTCCCAAGACTTCGTATCCATTTTTCTTATTTATTTATTGTCCTGCCTTTTATCTTCAAAGTATTCAAACATCAATCGCTGCGCCTTTTCTATTTCACCTCTGGGAGTTTTCTGATCCTTTTTCTGAAATCCATTTAATAGCACAACTAACCGGCCTTCGTCAAAAAAACAGAACACTCTCCAAATATTAGAGCCCAATTTTATTCTGGCCTCGTATAAACCATGCGTTCCTGTTAAATGCTTAAAATACTGAGTGGGAATTTGCTCCAACACCTCGATCAATTCAATAACCTTAAATATTTTGTCCTGAACCTTTCGAGGCTGCTTTTGAAGGAATTTCTGAAAATAATCCCGATAAGCAATTACTTCCCTTACTTTCTTAAGACCCATATGTTACTTTAAAGTTACAAAAAGGATGCTTTTTTACCAAACATCACCTCACAAACAACCTATAAGACAATAAAAAGTTGATTAAACCATAATCAAAATAAACTCATCTGCCCGTCATCCTTTGCTTTCTTAATAAAGACCTCTTTCGTTCTGCCATCATTCAAATATAAAAGATAGCCCTTCACCTTCTTGTATCCCATGTCCCGCATCATATACATATAAGACTGTACTTGTCGGATATCCTGCGATTTTTCTAAGCCCGTTTTATAATCTACAATGGTCGCACTGTCTTCAGAAAGCACGACCCGATCCAAACGAACGGCCTTTCCCTCTTTAGGCAAAACCGGAACCTCAGTTTTAATAATCGGACCGGGCGCAAACCAGGAGGCCACCAAAGTATTTTTCATCAATACGTCAATCTGCTTTTTCAACTGCGCCTCCTGCTCTGCATCAATTTCGCCTTCCATGCGGGCCATGCTCAGGGCATCCTCCACCTGATCCATGGTGCGGATTCTGGATAAAATATCATGTACCAGTACCCCGTAATTCACCTTTTCTTCCGTTTCTAAAAAATCCTGATTCAGTATCTCGGACTGTCGGCTGATCTTCAATCGGTCATTTCGCCAGTCAAAGAAAGAAAGCTTCTTTAGAATACGCTCCTGCTTACCTTTTTTATCCTTGATTTCAGCAGATCCAATGGTTCCCCGTCGATAAATATCTCCTTCTTCTCCCATCTCCCATTGTGCCTCCTCTCCAAACCTTTGCAGGGACATTTTCAATAAATCAGCGGCATTACTGATTTTCTCCCCTTTGGACTGCGGGCTCAGCGTCAATAAACCTTCCTCTGCCCGGGTGGTGGCCACATAGAGAATATTCAGGTTATCAAAATGAATTTTCACCCATTCCTCCAGATAGTCTTCCCAGAACGGCGATTGCGCCAAATCCTTGGTATAGCGCACCGGAACCCGCTCCAATGCATTCAATGGCGCTTGATCCGCACTCGCCCACAGCGTAGGAGCTTTAGTGGCCGAGTGGTCCATATCCCAATTACAAAAAGGGACCACTACAATTCGAAATTCCAGCCCTTTTGATTTATGAATGGTCATAATCTGCATGGCATCCAGACTATCGGGAATACGAATGGCCTTTCTTGCCCCGGTCTTATCCCACCATTCCAAAAAAGCATTCAGATCATCATACTCCCCCTGACTGAATTCCATCACCGCATCCAAAAAAGCCTGCACGTAGGCGATCTCCACATTTCCTATTCCCTCCTCCGCTTTGCAAATTCCAAGCAAATCAATCAGTTGTTCTGCCAATTCGAATAAAGGCAATTTCAAAAAGGAATGGCATGCCTCCTTTACCGCTTGTGGGAAAAGCGGGTCTTCAACATCCGCCACAAAACAAGCGTGCTGATCAATCTCCGGTTGAAAAACCTGCTGGTAAGCATATACCAGTTGTACAATGGCCTGAGGATCCTCCTGCTTCACCAGCCAGCGCATACTGGCCAAAAGCAATTGTACCGAACTCGCCTCCCCAATGTACAGAGATTCTGAAGAAACTACCCGGAACAAATCCTCCTGACCGCTATCCTGACCATAAGCCAGTAAGCGGGCAGCCACTTCCTGTCCCTCGCTTTTAGTTCGTACCAAAAAGGAAATATCCTTCGGGCGATAACCATTTTGGAAATAATGTTCCAGCAAGGAAGGTAATTTTTCAAGGGCCTTTTCCTTGAACTCGGTACTACTTCGACTATTCTCCAGATTGATAAAATGGCTTTCAACAAAGCCCTTCACCTCATGTGCTAATTTTCCAGGACTCACCCGTTGCGCTACCCCTTCGTAAGCCTTTTCAATATCATCTGCCTTTTCTTCCACGAAGGCAATCCCTTCGGCAGAAAGATCCCCTTTCCCCTGCCGTAAGAAATCGGCCAACAAGACCGGTGCCTCCTGAAAAAGCGCATTATTAAACTCAATAATATTTTGATAAGAACGCCAATTGGTGTCCAGCAGGCAATCTGTTGGGCGAGGATTCTGGATATCACTGTAAATCTGATTCAGCAACAGGCGCCAGTCCCCGTTTCGCCACCGATATATGGACTGCTTTACATCTCCCACCACCAAAGAAGTATGGCCTTCGGCCAGGGCATTGGTGATCAACGGGCGAAAGTTTTTCCACTGAAATCCGGAAGTATCCTGAAACTCATCAATCAGAAAATGGGCATATTTACTCCCTACCCGCTCATAGATATAGGGCGGAATCGGACTATCCTCAAAATCCTGATCTTCACCGGCTCCATTGTAAATGATTTTTTTCAAAAAATCGGAGGTATCGGAAATCAGCATCATATTCTGCTCTTCCCGATAAGCCTGCAACTCCTCCAGAATTCTGGCAAATAAGCCAATATAATAAACCTGAGAACGGACCATCTTGCAAATGAAATAGCGACCATAATCCTCCTGTACAATAGAAACAGCTTCTTTCAATAGCGCATTTACGGGCTCAAAAATGGCCGTAATCGCCGCCTCATTGGGATCATTCTTTTTCTTCATCCACTTAGATGGCTCATCTTGCGCGGCCAACACCCGGGAACCCGCTTTATAATCCTTCCGTTCTTCCTGTATCTTCACAAAAAAGGAAGCGAAGGAAGCCGCCTTATAGGGAAAGGCTTCCAGGCTTAGCCCATGCTGTTCAATCAGTCCCATGGCCTTTTTGCCTATGCTGTCCAATCGGTTTTCAAAGTTGCCGACTATCTTTTGCAGGACATCACGGAAAGATTTGATCTTATCCTCTTCCTTCACTTGCTGTCGTAAGGCTTCTTCAAATACCTTAAATTCCTCCGAAAGCAACTGACTGGCGAACCGCTGAAGACCATCCCGCACATCCCAGCGCTCATTATGCTCCAGTTTCTCCTCCGCAAAAGCCACCATCCAGCTGGTCAGTTCTGCATCCCGCCCTAACTTATTCATCAGGCGCTCCACCACATTTTCCATGACTGAGGCCTGATCCAGCTCAATGCGGGCATCCCCATGCAATCCCAAATCTTTGGCAAAGGCACGTACCACTTCCTGAAAGAAGGAATCAATCGTGGTGACCCGAAATTGGGAATAGGCGTGCAATATATTCTTCAATTCTTCCGCGCAACGTTGCTTTACCTCCTTTTCCGGCAGGCCAAGGTAATTTTGCGCAATATCCTTACACATTTCCTCCTGCCGGCCTTGCGCTATTTCATGCATAAAAAGCAACATCCGGTCTTTCATCTCCTGCGTTGCCTTATTGGTGAAGGTTACCGCCAAAATATGACGAAAATGATAACGCTCACTAATGGCTAAAGCGATGAATTCCTTGGCAAGGGTATATGTTTTTCCGGAACCTGCGGCGGCCTTATAAACTTTGAATTCTGCTGCTTTTTCTGACAAGGTAGAGATGGACATGAAGTAAATGAGATATCGAAAATCCGTAACAATAATTTAGAGGTTCGGTTAAGCTCAAACACAAACCCGAAACATTAACCAAAAATAAGCCCCTGCATGGAGCAATCAAAAAAGAAAATCTATTTTAAGGGATTAAACGGCGTTCGGTTTTTTGCCGCCTGCGCGGTGATCTTCCATCATATCGAACATCATAAATACTGGCTTGGCTTACCTAATTCCTGGGGAAATACCACTGTAGATGCCCTTGGCCACAAGGCCGTTTCTTTGTTCTTTGTCCTTAGTGGATTCCTGATCACCTATCTCTTAATGGCGGAAGTCCAAAAAACAGGAAAAATTGCCTTTTTCAAATTTTATGTCCGGAGAGCACTTCGCATCTGGCCCCTCTACTTTTTAATTACTTTTATTGCTTTTTTCTTACTTCCCATAATGGTTAACCTGGACGACTTCGGGATTAATTTGTACAAAGATTTTTGGGGAAAATTGTCTCTCTATCTGGTCATTTTACCCAATATCGCCCGCCAGGCTTTTGAACCCGTTCTGGGCGCCAATCAGGCCTGGTCCATTGGGGTAGAAGAGCAATTTTATCTGGCCTGGCCTATATTGATCTGGCTATTCAGGAAAAGGCTGCCTCAGTTCCTGCTTGGTTTCATTGCCTTTAAAATGGGAATTGATTTAGTACTGTACCTTGCGAAGGATGCCGTACTTCCGTCCAGTGGATGGTATGTCCCGCTGAACTTTGGTTACCGCATTATGCATACTTTCCAAATTGAACAGATGACGGTCGGAGGAATTGGCGCCTGGATCTTGTTTGAAAGAAAAGCGCAATTTCTCCAATGGACCTATCATCCTGTCACCCATTATGGAAGTATGGTACTTTTGGTGGCCATGCTGTTTGTTCCCATGCATTTCTTTGGCGCCTCTGTGGTGGAAGCCATTGTATTCATTTTATTCATCATGAATGTTTCTACCAACCCGAATGCCTCCAATAGCCTGGAAGGACCTGCTTTTACCTTTCTCGGGAATTTATCATACGGAGTGTATATGTATCACAACATTTGCATCATTTTACTAATCAAATTGCTGATCTATTTTGAAGTGCCCGAAATGAGCAATACTTTTTTCAATATCAGCCTGTACGGTGGAAGTGTCATTTTCACCACATTCATTACTGCTTTGTCCTATGAATTCTTTGAATCGAAAGTACTGAAATACAAAAGTAAATTCATGGTGGTTAAAAGCGGTACCAGCGGAGAAAGCACTCCTAAACCTACAGCAGAGCCTGTCAATTCCTGATAATCCCAAAAGCCTGTCGCTCCTTCCGGCGACAGGCTTTTTTTTTATTATACAGAGGCCGTTTTTCGCTTTTCCTTTTCTGCTGCTTCCAATGCTTTCTCCTGCTCCTCTGCCTCCCGCTGCCATCGCGGCCCCAGAAAAATAAAAGCAATGCCAAAATAGGTCAAAGGTGCGGTAGGAATCTGAGTAATCAAGCCATTGGTATAGCTGGCCACCGCCACTCCGCAATAGCCTCCATACATGGCGATAAGTTTTATCCTGACATTAGATTCCTTTAAATTCCAGACCACCAAGAACCCCTTCACGGCAATAAATACAATCATGAATACATGTACATACAGTCCAATGACACCACATTCTGCCCATACCCTGGTATAATGACCATCGGTTCCCAGTTCGGCTAAAAAAGAGCCTGGGGCAAAACGTTTCCCCCAGGAACCGGCCATCCCAATCCCGGCACCTATGGGTTTGTTGTGCATATAATTCTCCAGTATCTTCTCCCGGTTTTTGCGCACCATAAATGAAGGATCCTCTGAGGGATTTAAGGCGGTACGCATCCGATTGATCTGATAATTGGTCTGCCCGATGGTGGTCCATTTCAGCACTGCGAACATCATAAAACCTATGGAGCAGCCCAAAATCAATATCTTCACCCTTTTGCTCAAAAGCAGGTACATAAAGCCCGCCAGGGCAGGAATTACCAGTGGCCCGCGTGAACCTGAAATGAGCATGCCATAAAAAGCCATCAGAGAGGCAAAAATCAAATAATTCCTCCTCCGTTTATTCGCCCATTCGGCAATCGCAAATATGCCAAATACAATTCCGGCCATGGCTTGGGAGGCTCCAAATTGCGCCGCATCTGAGTAGTAAGAAAATACCCTTAATTTACCAAAAAGAACATGGGTATTCGCCGCTCCGGCATCCAGCCATCGCTGCTCGGTGGGAGAAACCCCGATGAACAATTGCTTAATTCCCCAAATGGTTCCAATAATGGAAAAGATGGTCCAAATGGTGATCATCATGTCCATATCCTTGGGTTTATTAAAAATAAGGACCCCACAAATAAAATTCAAAACCAGATATAGCGCCAGGCCACGCATAGCATAAAACCAGGCGACTACGGAGCGGGAAAGTGGATTGGCAATTTCAATCACACAATAGCCAAACCAGATCAAAATCACATAAAATACGGCCTGATGGAGATCCGAAGCATCCAGCTCGCGGCCTTTGCCCAAAATAGTAAAGAGAATGGGAAGTAAGAGAAAGACATCTACCCCCAGGCCATAGGGGGCAAAGGGATAATAGCGGGTAAGACCGGCCTGCATAAAGGAGATGACCAGAACGAAATACATGCCCACCTTCGGATTGGCATAAAAATAGGCCATGAACATCAAAATGGGCGGCAAAAAGAACAGCATCAGCGGTAGCTTATTCCCCGTACCAATGGCCAGGCCCAGCAAAAGTGCAAAAGGAAGGGCCAATAACCAACCCCAGCGACGTATCCATGGGCCACCCAGAAAAAGTCGAAGTCTGTGTATATCCAAAATGGTGAAAGGCTTGATCTAAAATAGATTACACTTTTCTTTTTTACCCCATTTCAAATAGGAAGTTGTTTATTGAAAATGACAAAAAATCATATTCGTGTAGGTTTTCAATCAAAAAAACAAAAAAAGGCAGCCCGATCGGACTGCCTTTTCAATATCTATATGTCGTGGGATTACAAAGCAATACCCATGAAAGACATAAATGCCATACCCATCAAACCAGTGATGACCATGGTGATCCCCAAACCTTTCATGGCATCAGGTACATCAGAATACTTCAAACGCTCACGGATTGCAGCGATGGCGATAATCGCCAACAACCAACCAATACCGGAAGAGAATCCATATACTGCAGACTCACCCAATCCCATCTCACGCTGTACCATAAACATGGAAGAACCCAAGATTGCACAGTTTACTGCGATCAAAGGCAAGAAGATACCCAATGAACCGTAAAGTGCCGGAGAAACTTTCTCAATGATCATCTCTACCAACTGTACCATAGAGGCAATTACGGCGATAAACATAATCGCTTGCAAGAAGGTCAGGTCGATTTCAGCTGCCTGCGCACCTAATAACCAAGACAATGCGCCTTCTCTCAATACATACTCCTGCAATAACCAGTTAACAGGTACGGTGATCGTTAATACGAACGTTACCGCTAGTCCAAGGCCCATTGCAGTATCTACTTTCTTCGAAACGGCCAAATAAGAACACATTCCCAAGAAGTAGGCAAATACCATATTCTCAATGAAGATGGATTTGATACCTAAGTTTACTAATTCTAACATTGATTCGTTCGTTTAATTATTTTTCAACGTAACCTGTGTATGCGCGCTGTACCCAAATGATCAGCCCCAACACCATAAATGCACCTACCGGAGATACCATCAAACCGTTCAATGGGAAATCTGGCAAACCAATCGCTTCAAATACTTTGAAACCGAAGATAGAACCAGAACCGAACAACTCACGGAAGAAGGCTACTGCCAGGATGATCCATGCATATCCAAAACCGGATCCCAAACCATCCAATACGGAATCGTAAGGTTTGTTACCCATAGCAAATGCTTCCAGACGTCCCATTACAATACAGTTGGTAATGATCAGGGAAACGAATACAGACAGCATCTTGGATACGTCGAAGAAATATGCTTTCAATACCTGGTCTACCAAAGATACCAAAGTTGCAATTACTGCCAATTGCACAATGATACGGATACGACCCGGAATCAAATTACGCATCAATGAGATAATCAGGTTGGAGAATACAATTACCACCGTTACGGCAATGGCCATAACGAAGGTAGGCTCCAACTGCGTGGTTACTGCCAATGCAGAACAAATCCCCAATACCTGAATGGTAATCGGGTTGTCATCGTTCAAAGGATCAGTAACAATCTTTTTGCGGCGCTTAGAGAATAAAGGCTCTGCTGCCTTTTTCACTTCTGCCGTTTCAACTGTTTCAGCCATTTTAATTTCTTTATTTGGTATTAACCGTTGATTACACTTTTTTCCAAGAATGCCTTATAGTAAGACAGGTAGTTCTCCAACATGTCATTGACACCATCAGCAGTCAAGGTTGCCCCTGACATACCATCTACCTGGTGGTTAGACAATGAAGCATTGTTCTCCCCTTTCAACATTTGAATGGATACTAAATTAGTCCCTTCAAAAATTTTCTTACCGGTATAACGATCCTGTACTTCATCAGAAGTGATACGAGCACCCAAGCCTGGCGTCTCACCTACGTGATCCATAGAAATACCTTTTACAGTGTTTCCATCTGACTCCAATGCCAGGAATCCCCAAATGTTATTCCAAAGACCATTACCATACATTGGCAAAATATAAGAAGCAGCACCGTTAGTATCAGTATACTTAAATACTGGCAATTGACGCTCCTCTACAGGCTTTTTAAATTCACGGCCTACATCTACCTTAGATGCATCTACTCCGTCAATCTTTTCACCTTTAGAATTTACTACAAAACCTTCGATCTGCGTATTGAAGATCTCCAAAATACGGTCCGGCGTCTCTGAAGAGATATCCGTTACCGCACCCAGGATCTGCTTACGCGTATCCAATTCTACTGCTTTCTTTTGGGCATCTTTTAACCCAACAGCGGCAAAAGACAATAGTCCTCCAAGAACGATTGTCATGGCAGCCGCAAAACCGACGATATATCCGTTAGACTGTTGCACGTTTCAATCTCATTTTTTTGTTAGACTCAACTACATAGTGGTCGATCAACGGAGCGAATACGTTCATCAACAAAATTGCCAACATGATACCTTCCGGGTATGCAGGGTTGAACACACGGATGATAACCGTTAATACACCAATCAAAATACCGTAAACCCACTTACCGGTAGTGGTATGTGCAGCAGTTACAGGATCCGTTGCCATGAAAACAGCACCGAAAGCCAAACCACCGATTACCAAGTGGTAATGAGCAGGCATTCCCATATAAGCGTTCACCGCCAATGCATTCAACAACAAACCGGTCAAATAAGCACCACCGAAAACACCTACCATAATTCTCCAGGAAGCTACACCCGTTGCAATCAACAAGATAGCACCCAAAAGAATCGCTAGTGTGGAAGTTTCACCGATAGAACCTGGAATAAAACCCAGGAACATGTCCATGAAACCGAAATTAATGCCGCCATAAGAAGAGGCTTCTAATGTCGCTACGACACTCTCACCCGCTGGCGTAGCGTTCGCAATCGCCAATGGAGTAGCACCTGTGAAACCTTCTACAAGGTTAGCCCCCTCGATACCGGAAGTCCAAACGTTACCGGAAATATCCGTTGGGTAAGCGAAGTAAAGGAATGCACGAGCTGTCAGGGCCACGTTCAATACGTTAGTCCCTACACCACCGAAAACCTCCACGCCTAATACTACGGCGAAGATCATCGCTACTGCTACCTGCCACAATGGAATAGAGGCAGGAATACACAATGGCACCAACATCCCGGTTACCAGGAAGCCTTCCGCCAATGGGTGTTTACGTAGCACGGAAAAAGTTCCCTCTACCATACCACCGACAGCGTATGCCACCAATACGATAGGCAACACCTGAATGGCGCCATAAATGAACATATCACCAAATGAAGCATCAGTAACGCCTGTTGCTGCATAGTGCTGATACCCTACATTATACATACCGAACAACAAAGCAGGCACCAATGCGATCACTACGGTCATCATTAGTCGCTTCAAGTCGTTGGCATCTTTCACCTGAACTCCTTTGGAACCCGTTACCTCCTTTGGTACATAAAGGATGGTATCAACGGCTTCAAACAGGTAGTGGAACTTCTCATATTTCCCACCCTTTTCGAAGTCAGGCTTGATATTGTCAAGTTTTTCTCTTAAGAATTTCATGATGTTTATTAGCTATACTGCAACAAATCCAAACCTTTTCTCAAAATAGCCTGAATATCGTTCTTCGACACGTCAATGAACTCACAAAGGGCTACATCTTCTTCTACCAACTCGTAGATACCCAATGCTTCCATATTGTCGAAATCCTCGGCAATGATGGCTTTCATCAGGTGAGTAGGTAAAATATTCATAGGCATCACCTCTTCGAAGGCACCGGATACTACAAAACGACGCTTCTCCCCACGCGTGTTGGTGTCTAAACGAAACTCCTTATTTGGATTAAGGAATGACAATAAACCAAACGCTTTGTGGAAGGATACACGATTCGACTGCGGAGTAATCCATCCCAGGAATTCCTGCTCACCGTCTCCCTCAGGGATTACCGTGAATTGGTTGTGATAAAAACCTAGGAAACCGTCCTGAGCAATTTTCTCACCAGTCAAAACGTTACCAGAAATATAACGCAAGTGACCCTCGTTTACATTACCCTCAACCAAAGGCTTGATGCACGTACCCGCCAATACTTTCGCATAGGCCGGCTTTTTCACCTCAGAACCGGTAATCGCAATCACGCGGGAAGCGTCATACTTACCCGTCAGGAACAATTTACCGATCGCTGCTAAGCCAGTAGCAGAAACAGTCCAGTAAAGATCCCCTTTGTTGATTGGAGAAATCTCATGAATCTGTACCCCTACGTTACCCACTGGGTGTTTACCGGTGAAAGCGGTTTGCTCGCAGTTTTGTAAACCCGCAAAAATGGAGTTTGAAACTGCACCGTTTAAGCCCAGGTGAACACGATCCGTGAATTTCGCTAGTACATCGATACCTGCCTGAAGATACGCTTCTTCACCCTGGAAGGCAAATTCGTAATCAGGTGCCAATGGATGGCTATCGAAAGCAGAAATGAAAATTGCTTTCGGGGTATCTTGTGGATTTGCTACAACGCCATAAGGACGCTGAATAATGTGTGGCCATACACCGGCCTTGCACATTTGTGCAACAGCTTCCTCCCGAGATACCTTTTGTAAATCAGCGGAGCTGTATTGTGTGAAGGACTCAAACTCGAGTTCCTTGTCTGCCAAAACGCGGATTTCCAATAAACGACGCTTCGCACCGCGAACGATCTCTACCACCTCGCCGGATACCGGAGAAGTATAAAGAACATCTGGTGTCATTTTGTCGAATAACATCGGAGAGCCTGCCTTGACTGTATCCCCTACTTTAACCATTAATTTCGGACGTTGGATTCCAATGAAGTCCGATGGTTTAAGCGCGAATACATTTGATTCTGCAAATGAAGAGATTTGTTTATCAGCTTGGCCAACAAGCTTGATATCAAATCCTTTCTTTACCTTTTTTGTATTTGACATCGCTACATGAATTGATTCAATAGGTCCCTAAAAAACGGCTCAAAGCTAATAAAAAGTGCGCTAATTATTGATTAAATTGACAATAATTCACGTAAATAATGAGCCTCATCATATCTTAATCTTCGAAAAGTATAAAAAGCTGACTCAGTTGGCCTTTTTTATGAAGTCCGCCACCTGTTCCATCAGCCACATTGGAGTAGAAGTCGCCCCGCAAATACCCACAGAATTCACGCCCTCCAACCACTCAGGTAATACTTCTGCTTCGGATTCTATGAAATAGCTTTTTGGGTTGTGGGTTTTACAAACCGCATACAGCGCCTTTCCATTTGAACTTTTCTTACCTGAGACAAAAAGAATCAGGTCATGTTCCTGAGAAAAGCGCTCCAGCTGTGGCTCACGGTTTGACACCTGTCGGCAGATGGAATCATTCGCCTGAAAATCCACCACCTCAGCCTTTTGCTGCATTTTATTTTCTATACTTTCCTTAAGGGCATAAAAGCCTTTGGTGCTTTTGGTCGTTTGAGAAAATAGGGTCACCGGTCGGTTAAAGTCCAACAATTCCAGATCCTTTTCCTCAGACACGATCAAGGCTTCTTCATTGGTTTGCCCAACCAATCCAATCACCTCGGCATGCCCTTTTTTTCCATAGATCACCACCTGTCCATTATCGTCCTGCATTTTATCGTGAGCCGTCTTCACACGGTTCTGCAGTTTTAACACTACGGGACAGGAAGCATCAATCAGGGTAATATTATTTTCCATTGCCAGGCGGTAAGTTTCCGGCGGCTCGCCATGAGCACGAATCAGCACCTTGCAATCCTTAAGATCTGCCAGATCTTCCCGGGAAATCACCCTCAACCCCTGCTCATTTAAGCGCTTCACCTCCATATCATTGTGGACAATATCCCCCAAACAATACAAAGTAGACGAATGCGCCATTTCATCCTCCGCCATCTTGATGGCATATTCCACTCCAAAGCAATAGCCGGAGTTTTTATCAATGGTTACTTCCATAATCCAGGTTTCTTCTGATCTATTGGGCGGCAACGGTTTTCTCAGCAGCCTTTACTATTTCTCCCACCTGTTCCTCAAAGGTCAGGAAGGAGGTATCTACCACTTTTGCATCTTCCGGCTGCACCAAAGGACTTTCCGCTCGTGTTGTATCTATTCGGTCTCTCTTTCGAAGATTTTCGATAATCTCTTCTAGATTCACAATTTGCTTTTGTTCAAATAACTCCTTCTGCCTTCTCTCAGCACGAATGCGCACATCTGCCGTCATGAAAATCTTGAGCTCAGCATCCGGAAAAACCACCGAACCAATATCGCGTCCATCCATCACCACTCCTTTTTTCTTGCCCATCTTACGCTGCTGCTCGACCATGGCTTCACGAACCAATCCAATAGCGGCCACATCACTCACTGCATCGGAGATATACATCTTGCGGATCTCTTTTTCGACATTCGTTCCATTTAAAAAGGTTTCGTTCACCCCCTCTTGTTTATTATATTTGAAACGAATATCAATAACCTTCAAAGCTTCTTTAATGCCCTTGGGGTCAGTTAGTGAAACATTATGTTCCTTGAAATATAGCGTCACCGATCGGTACATAGCACCTGTATCAATATACCCATAACCCAACTGAGCAGCTACCGCTTTAGCTGTTGAACTTTTCCCACAGGCGCTATAACCATCAATGGCGATTACTATTTTTTTACTCATATTTTTCCGCTGATCAACAAATGTTTAACAGTCCTTCATTGGACAGGGAATAGGCTTCCCTTTTTTGATTTGCTTCTTTTTGGGAGGATATTTCCGACCAGTAGAGCAAGAACTCAGGCCTGCCCCGCCAACGATCAACATTAAGCACAGACACATTGCCGCCTTCCAACGAACAGTTATCCTTTTTTTCTTCACTGATTTCGTATTTTATTTGGTAAAAAAATTCTCTCCCACTATTCCAAATCGCCCCCAAAGGTAACAAAGCTTTCCATAATTTCCCCCTAAAATTTTTATTCTCAAATCGTAACCTTTCAGAATGTTCAAATACGGTCAAACGGGACAGCCCTCAAAGTCGTTTTTATAATTAGCAGGAAGTAAGTAATCCCTATAATAAGTTCTATTTAATATTTAAAATACGCATAAATTTACCAAAAACTACTGACAATGAACAAGAAAGAAAATCAAGGCTCCATGGAAAAACTCTTCCGAAATATTGGTAAAAAGATTGATGACCTGATCAACGAAGTACCGGTAGACAAACAGGAAGTGAAGGAAGAATGGAACAAAAGATCAGGCGAAATCAAGCGCAATCTCCATTTTTTAGAAATGAAAGTAGATGAATTTGCCATCGAGCACCAGTCCACCATTCAGGAAATAGAAGACAAAGTAAAAAGTACTACTGAAAAAATTAAAAAGGAGTTTTCCGACTTTAAATCGGGCAATGACAGAAAAAAAGAAAATTAAAGGAAAAAGCGATCCGGAAAATAAAAGGAACGCCAACTATCTAAAACAATTATTATGAGCAACACCCTTCCCGTCAGGTATGCCAATAGTCAGGAAAAACAATGGGGACTATTCGCTCACCTCGGCACCCTTATCGGGCTATGCATCCCGCTAGCCAATATCCTGGTGCCGCTAATCATTTATCTCTCCAAAAGAGAAGAATCTAATTTTGTGGCCGAGCACGCCAAGGCCTCTTTCAACTTTCAGGTGTCAATGACCATCTTCCTGATCATCTCCGGATTACTTTCCTTCCTCATCATCGGCATTCCCTTTGTAATCCTTTTCGCCCTGATGACGGTGATCTGCTGCATCATCGCGGCTGTGGATCTGGACAAAGGAAAGTTTTATCGCTACCCACTCACCATCCGCTTTTTGGACTAAAGCAATGAAAACCAACCATCCTTAGCCTTGATTTGGAGGAAGCATTCATTTCACTAAAGCCTTCCTCCAACAACACCCCCCTCCCACTATGTCGTAATGGCCAATAATTTTGCACATAAAAAAACCGGGCTCAACCAAATAAACCCGGCGCTAAACCATCAATTTAAAAAAAAACCAAAGTTTTAATTAACCTATTCTCAACCTATTAGAATTTCACTAAGCCATTGCCTGCAATTCCTTCGCGGCACTGGCTTTTTTATATTTTTGCACACCGTTGACAAAAGTGCTCATCACATTCATTTCCTCATCCAGCAACACAAAGTCTGCGGAATAGCCATTTTCAATCTTACCGATTCCTTCCAGGCCTAAACTTTGCGCCTGATTCCAGGAGGTGGTTTTCACCAGCTCAGCCAAAGGTAAACCAGTCACCGAACGCACCATTTTAAGTCCCTCATTGAACCGTAGGGTAGATCCGGCCAGGGAACCATTCTCCAGGCGGGCCACCCCGTCTTTCACCTCCACCTTCAATCCACCAAAGCTTCGCACGCCATCTTCACACCAGGAAGCCGCCACTGAATCTGTAATCAGCATCAGGTCTTCCATTTTACGGCTTTTGAAGATCAGCTTGATCATATCCCGGTTCAAATGCACGCCATCACAAATCAATTCCAACTTTACATCATCATCCAATAATCCAGCCCCAACCAATCCAATTTCGCGGTGATGCAAAGGTGTCATCTGATTACAAAAATGCGTCAAGTGTGTCATTCCTTTCTTCTTGGCCTGAAGGAAATCCATATAACTCGCATCCGTATGAGCCGCTGATACCGTAATCCCTGCTTCCGTCGCAGACTTGGTGAAGGGCAAAGCTCCTTCCGTCTCAATGGCGACAGAAACCACCGACACCGGATAAATATCATGCAATGCTTTCAATTCCGACCAGTCCGACTTGCGAACGAAATCCGGATTCTGAGCCCCGGCACATTTCCTGTTAATGAAAGGCCCTTCAATATGTACTCCCGGTGTTTTCGCAAATTCCGCATCCTGTGCATACGCCTTCACCGCCTCCATTGATTTAGCCAACACCTCATTGGGTGCGGTAATGGTGGTGGGCAGAAAGGTCGTCACCCCTTCCTTTAGTTTAGTCTCTGCAATGGTCCGGATAGAAGCCGCAGTACCGTCACAAACATCTGCCCCATTAGCGCCATGAGTATGGATATCCACAAAACCCGGCATCAAAATTTGCCCACGACCATCAATCACCTTTTCGGCCGCCGGAACCATTTGCCCCAAACGAATCACCGCCCGAATCAAACCATTCTCCACCAATACCGAAGCCCTGTTCAGGTCCATTCCGGGAGAAATCACGCGCACATTTTGAATAAGTGTTCTCATGAACTAATTAATTACATTTGTTTATCAACACAATTCAAATATAGTGCTAAAAATTAAAAAAGGAAGTTAATTAAAAATATTTTTTAAAAATTAAAGCATGATTAATCAAAAACCATTTTAAAAGCCGGAAATCAAGACCCTAAACCCGAATTATTCACCACTCAATTTAGTAGCTCGCCTTAACCCGAATTATTCACCGAACAGCTTGCGTGAATTACCACAAACAACTTAAAACTAGCGTATTTCAATTTGTTTTCCCAGATTTTCAAAGCTCTAATAGGGGCATACTTGCTTTCTCCGCCCTTATCTGCCTCCGTGGAAAAAGACTGAAATAAGGAATTATTTCTTCCTTTTCCCGGCCTTGCAGCTAAACGAGGATTTAGGCATAAATAATCCGGATTAACGAAAATCAACCACTTAAAAAACCGCATCACCCACGAGAAAATACCCTTAAAAACAAAAAAAGCTGGACCCAAATCGGACCCAACCCCATTAATAAATATTTTTTTATAATAAAATACGCTTCAATTCTACATCCATTTAAATAATTGTTTCATAAAAGATAATTTCCCACGATAAGGTGCATACCTAAAAGGCAAATCCAGCCAACTGCTTTTTTTCATGACGCCCTTCATATGACTAAATGCCTCTACAGAATACGCCCCATGATAGCCTCCCATACCACTATGCCCAATTCCTCCAAAAGGCAGACTGCCCTCTGCCAAATGCGCCACGGCATCATTAATCGCACCTCCACCAAAAGCTCTTCTGCTCATTAAGCTCTCCGCAAAAGCTTTATCCTCCGAAAACACATATTGCGCCAGAGGATTAGGATACCGATCCAGCAAAGCATCCAGTTCTTCCGCCTTCTGATAAGCCAGTACCGGTAGAATCGGCCCAAAAATCTCCTCCTGCATCACCGCATCTTCCGCTGTGACATGATCCATGATTGTGGGCGCCAGGTACCGATCCGAGGCTGTGTAAACTCCCCCCATTACCACTTTACGTTCATCCAGCATCTTCACCAAACGCTCAAAATGGCGATCACTGACCATGCGTGGATAATCCGGGCTTTTGGAAGGATCCTTACCATACATCTTCTCTACCTCGTCCATCATATGCCCCACCAAGGCATCCTTTATTTTTTCATCTGCTAAAATATAATCCGGTGCTACACAGGTCTGACCTCCATTTACAAATTTGGCCCAAACGATTCTGCGCGCGGCAATGGCTAAATTGGCATCCGCCGCTACAATTGCAGGGCTCTTGCCCCCCAACTCCAAAACTACCGGAATCATTTTTTCCCCCGCGGCACGTGATACTATTCGCCCCACCGCCTCGCTTCCGGTAAAAAAGATATGGTCCACAGGCTGAGCCAGTAAATGTGTTGACACCTTTACCCCTCCCTGCACCATTTTCACATACCGTTCTTCAAACAGCTCTTCCAACATTTTCTTGATCACCTTGCTACAATTCGGGGTATACTCTGAAGGCTTCAAAATCGCGCAACAACCTGCAGCAATAGCCCCCATTAGCGGCAAAAGCGCCAGTTGTACCGGGTAATTCCAGGGCGCAATAATCAGGGAAACCCCGTAAGGATGCGGATAGATTTTTGTAGTTGCAGGAAAATTCGCCAAACTGAACCGACTTGCTGTTCTTGGCCCTGCCCATTGTTTTAGATGCTTGATTAAATGCTTTAACTCTACCTGCAGCAGACCAACCTCTGTAATAAATCCTTCAAACTTTGACTTCCTAAAATCCGCCTGCAAGGCCTCCAGCATTTCGGACTCATATTGCTTCAGACCCTTTGCCAGCTTCAGCAGTTGCCGCTTCCGAAATGAAAGCGAAAGCGTTTCCTGACTTTTAAAATAAGCTTTCTGCAAATGTAGAATCCGTTGAATTTCCTCTTCTGAGGTTTCAGAAAAAGTTGGAGTAATAGGTTCTTGCGTCATGGTCTGTTTGTTTATTTTGGAGAAAAAGAAACCATTGCGGATCCTTTTTCATTATTACGGCATAATAATATATAAAAACCCCGTCATGCTGTCGAGTTTCTTACAAAAACAGTCATAAATTCTTAATGATGATCAGTTTTTTTTCAATTTCTCAAAAACTACCTTAGCCCTCCTTATCCTTTTGATGTATACCTATGAGATTTTATCTTTCTTTTTTCCTCTTTTTAGTAATGTTAAATCATCCCTGTATTGCACAATTTGATTTTGAAGGCCATCGTGGTGCGCGGGGCCTGATGCCCGAAAATACCATTCCGGCCTTTATCAAAGCACTGGACCTGGGCGTCACTACTTTAGAGATGGACGTCGTCATCAGCAAAGACAAAAAGGTAGTGGTTTCACATGACCCCTTCCTGAGTCATGAAATTACCACCACCCCGGAGGGCAAAAGCATTCGCGAAAAGAATGAGGAGACTTATAATCTGTATGATATGAATTATAAGGAGATCAAAACTTTTGATGTAGGAAAGAAAAAGCATCCCCGATTCCCGAGACAGGAAAAACTGACGGTCTTTAAACCTCTATTATCGGAGGTCATCAAAGCAGCGGAACATCATGTAAAAGACACGGACCGCAATGAGGTTTATTATAATATCGAAATCAAAAGCCGGGAAGAATGGGATGACATTCACCATCCCAGGGTGGGCGAATATTGTGAATTGGTCGTCAAAACGATTCAGGACTACTTACCTACAGAAAGAGTGATGCTGCAGAGTTTTGATATCCGGGCATTACAATATTTACATGAATACTATCCGGAAATTACCCTGGCCTATCTGATCGAAAACAAAAAATCAGAAAAGGAGAATTTGGACAATCTCGGCTTTCTGCCTGACGTTTACAGCCCTGAGTATATTCTGCTAAAGAAAAAAAACATTGAAGATCTCCATGAAATGGGCGTGAAAGTAATCCCATGGACGGTCAACGAACGAAAAGACATGGAAGAACTGATTGAATGGGGAGTAGACGGCCTGATTTCGGACTATCCCGATTTACTAATGATCGTAGGAGAGGAGAAGCATTTGCAATAAAACAAAAAAGGCCGCCCTCAACAGGACGGCCTTTTTTAGGGTTTATTTTCTTAAAATGTAGAAAAGATCCAGTGCCTCATCCGCATTTTTCACCTCCAAATAATCCTCATGTCGGATAGACATCACCAAATCATCTGAAGCGGTTTTCAACTTATTACGATTTCTTCGATTCATAAAATCATAAGGAATACGAAGCAACCAGGCCGGCAAACGATATTGC
This sequence comes from Persicobacter diffluens, assembly GCF_036244895.1. NCBI lineage: Bacteria > Pseudomonadati > Bacteroidota > Cytophagia > Cytophagales > Persicobacteraceae > Persicobacter > Persicobacter diffluens. The sequence continues at coordinate 523,285 of NZ_BQKE01000001.1, read as the reverse complement.
AAATTCAGCACATCGTACTTCATAACGGCCTCCACCGATTTCTTATTACGGTGATAGTATTCCCAAACCTTATCGTTTCCGCCAATACCATTGGCCTCCACCTGATCAAAATACCTACCGGCCAAAGCCTTCAGCTCATCAGCAGTATATTCCCGCTCGTGCCATGGATTTCGGCTCAGCGTTTTCTTAATATTCGGCGTTGAAATAATCGCTACACCTCCTTTTTTCAATACCCGATGGATTTCTTTCAAAAATAAAGCATCATCGGCAATGTGCTCAATCACCTGAAAAGACACCACGGTATCAAAGCTCTCATCTGCAAAATCCCTGAAAGGAGGCACTACTGCCTGACGGAAATCCACTTCCGGATGCTCCGCTTTCAGCTTGTCAACCACTTCGGGAATTTTATCTATAGCCGTGTAGGACTCACTCTTAGGTGCCAGCAAGTGCACCCCTCTGCCTTCCCCACAACCCACTTCCAACAACTTTCCCTTCACATAAGGAGCTGCGGCATAATAGGCTTTTAATAATCGCTGATGGATAGGATTATCAGAAGGAATCTGATCAGAAGCGATTTCTGTGGTATATACACTCATTTAATTTCTAATCTATAATAAAAAATGATCCGCCCAACGAGCTTACCAATTTTTCGTTTATCTTAACAACACAAATATAGCCATTTCCGTGAACTGCAAAGGCTGGGGAGATATAAATGATTGAAGAAGGGAGACTTTTCACCGAATTTTTATTTTTGTACTTAAATTCCCGACTTTCTCAAAATCATCCAAAATGAATTTTGCCTGCTATCGATTTTTCATCATTGCTTTCTTTTTCCTTTTCCTTCAGGAATCGGTCGCCCTGGCACAATTGCCTTTTAACGAATACAACCAATCCTATAATTACAATCCCAACGCGCTTACCAACTTCCGACACTTTGTATTTCGGGATGAGGAAGGTTATAAAGTAATACTAAATATCAAATACCGGTCGCAGGAAAATGTGGTGGACGAATGCCGGCTGACGTATTTCTTTGTCAACTCCTATAATTCACTGGACAAGTCCGGTACCACAGGGGTAAATTATGATAATTTTAAAAAGCGCGATGGAGAAAACAATTACTTCATCATCCCGCTATCCCCAAAGGTAGACACCAAGGATATTATGATTCTGAAGATGGCTACGAATAACGGAGATTTCGTGTTTTATCATGATATTCCTTTATTCGATGCCGTTGATTTCATCCCTCAGGACGGAGAAGAACCCTTCTGGGCCGTAACCGCCAATTACATCCCCTCTACTGCTTTGAATGTGAAAGCCACAGGAGTGGAACAAAAAGTCACCATCCGCTATTGGGAACACAAATTCCTTCCCGCTTTGCCTCCGATGAGCAAGGCCTCCTCTCCAAAAGAATTACATTACACGGATACTTCTTTCAACTCCGGCACTATTATCCCTATTGATAAGACCGGCACCTACTTTGTTTCCACAAAGCCCGAAAGCAAAAAAGGCTGGGTATTCCGGAAAGAGGGCACATACTTTCCGGAAATTAAAGAAATGAACGAGCTCGGCCCTCCATTGCGCTATATTTCCACTAATGAGGAATATCAGGACTTGCTTACCCATTCGGATTTGAGACAAGCCTTTGAGCAATTTTGGCTGGAAAACAGCCGGTCTCCAAAAAGAGCGCGCGCCACTATCAAGCGCTATTACGGACAGGTGACTAATGCCAACATTCTTTTCACCACTTACAAGCAAGGTTGGAAAACCGACCGCGGCATGGTCTATATTGTTTTTGGCAAGCCGGATCAGGTGTATCGGGACCAATCAGAGGAGATATGGATCTATGGAAAAGATGAGCTGGAGCAGGTGAAATTCACCTTCAACAAAAATCAGGATTTTTACCATAAAGGGTTTTACCTGCTGAAACGTTCCAAAAAATATCAGGACAGCTGGTACCGACAGGTAGACCTCTGGCGTAAGGGCTTAAAGGGCATTTAGCGCATATTTCATGTCCATTCATCCAAAGCAAATTTCGATAATGGAGTATAAGGCTTTTTTATAATCATCAGGCAAAGCGATTTAAGCCGGATTATTCCTGCTTAAATCCTCCTTTAGCTGCAAGGCGGGAAAAATGAAGGAAAAGTCCTCCATATTAATTTTCTTCTAACGCAGCAGAGGAATAAGGAGAAAGCAAGCTTGCCAAAATTATGGTGATTAATCTGTCAGCAACCAAAGACTAATCGACTAATAATAGGCTATTTAAAACGAACCGAAAAAGCTAGCGGTGAATCATTCGGCTTAAGCCTGAGCTTGCTACCTACCCTTTAACGCTTCAATCCCATTAGTACCCAAAGGCATTTTTGTAATTTCCCTATTTAAAGTCCGGGCCAGCGAACAATTCCTAAAACTATTCAGCTATCTTTGCAGCGGAGAAGGGCAAGCCGGGAATTTTTGCATTATTCTTGCAGGCAGAGGCTTACCTTCCAAAAGAAAGCTAGTGATTTATGGAAAGAACGTTCCGCGGAAACTTCCGCAAAAAACCGCAAACGGCGGATATGATTTTTGGCACAAGAGCCGTTATCGAAGCCATTCGGGCTGGAAAAGAAATCGACAGACTGTATATCCAAAAAGGGCTGAATAACGAATTGACGAAAGAGTTGGTAGACACTGCCATTGAATTTCGCCTTCCGATCAGCAAGGTTCCGGTTGAAAAACTGAACCGGATTACCCGCAAAAACCATCAGGGAGCTATTGCTTACCTTTCTGCGGTAACCTACCAGTCTTTGGACAATATTATCAGCGAGTGTTATGCTAAAGGAAAAGATCCTTTCATTCTGATGCTGGACCGTGTGACCGATGTCCGCAACTTCGGGGCCATTTGCCGTACAGCGGAATGTGCAGGGATAGATGCCATCGTTATTCCTTCCAAGGGAGCTGCGCAAATTAATGCGGATGCTGTAAAAACTTCAGCCGGTGCATTAAACATCATCCCGGTAACGCGTCAGGATTACCTGAAGGACACCATCACGTATTTACAGGAAAGTGGTATCAAGGTCGTAGCGGCCACAGAAAAGACAGATCAAATTTATACGGAGTTGGACTACAATCAACCGATTGCCATTTTAATGGGTTCTGAGGAAGATGGTGTTTCTCCGGAGTATTTGAAACGCTCAGATGAAAAAGCCAAAATTCCGATTTTGGGAAAAATTGAATCTTTGAATGTATCCGTTGCGGCAGGCGTCATTATTTATGAAGCCGTTCGCCAAAAAGGAATAAAATAAAAAAAGGGAAGCCTAATGAGCTTCCCTTTTTTTTACCTGAACTATTTTACAAATACTCTTTGCCGGTTTTATTTTTCACCGCCTTGAAAATCTTTTTGTAGTTGCGCTCATTTCCTTTCTTCACCACCACCACTAACTTTTCTCTGACCGCCACCACATAGTTCTCCAGCCCTTCCGCCACTACCAACGTCTCCGGATCTTCACTGACCACCATGGAATCCTCGACATCAAAGAGCATCGCATTGGCAAAAACAGTATTCCCTTCCTCTTTCTCCTGATTTAATTCATGAATGGTCTGGAAAGAACCTAAATCCGTCCACTCAAAATCACCCAGAATCACATCCACATTTCCGGCCTTTTCCATCAATCCATAATCAATAGAAATATTCTTACAATGAGAATAGGCTTTTTGCAGAGACTTTCCTTCAGCAGTGGAAAAATAATCTCCCTTCATTTCCTCAAAAACATCTGCCAAATCTGGCAAATGCTTTCGCAATGCCCGGATAATCGCCTGCACATTCCAGATAAAAATACCTGAGTTCCAAACGTAATCCCCACTATCCACAAAAAGCTCCGCCATTTCTTTAGAAGGCTTCTCCGTGAAAGTTTTTACCTTTTTGATGGTGGCTTCATCTCCATCCCGGTATTGTAAATAACCATAAGAAGTCTCCGCCTTATGCGGACGTAAACCAATGGTCAACAACCGATCCTGATCAATAACCGATTCCAGACCGGTAAATATACAGTTATGAAAAGCCTCCTCCTTGAAAATCGCATGGTCAGAAGGAGAAACCACGATGCGGGCATTTGGATAGGCTGATGCAATTTTATAACAAGCATAAGCTATACAGGCCGCCGTATTTCTTCTATGAGGTTCCAGTAATAATTGATCCTGCCCGATTTCCGGCAATTGTTCCTGTACCAGCTCACGGTAATCCTCATGGGTCACCACAAAAATATTCTTTCGGGGGCAAATCGGTAAAAATCGATGATAGGTTTGCTGCAATAGTGATTTCCCTAAGCCGAAAACATCCATAAATTGCTTGGGACGGTCCGTTCGGCTAAAGGGCCAAAGCCTGCTACCAATACCTCCAGCCATGATCACCACGAAATTATTCTCACTATACATCCCGATTTATTTTATTATTATAACCTTTCTTTAATTTGTGAAATTTGTCATTTCAATTGCGCAATACGAATTTATGGTCTAAACACTTAAAAAAGAAATAAACTCCTTTTGTAGAAAGTTCAGAAAACGTAAATTCATATATTAATTAACTAATCCTGACAAGGTACAACGTCGATTACACAAATCTATTGGAAATTTTTCTCCAAACTACCTGTCAGTCTGCCTAGTGTAAAAATAGCGCATTTTAGGCAAAGATCTAATGATCTATTTCATTAGAATAATACAATAATTTTTATTAAATTAAATAGACAGCACATTGATTCCCCCCATCATGGTGTGCTTTCCATTTATTTACCAGAACAACAGCAGAAGGTCTTGAGTAAAATAACAGATAAATTAAAGGATGTCTTTGGATACGATCAATTCAGAGGTAACCAGGAAGCCATTATCGAAAATTTACTGGCAGGGAATCACACCTTCGTGATTATGCCTACCGGGGCCGGTAAATCCATGTGTTATCAGTTACCGGCACTCCTGATGGAGGGGACGGCAATTGTCATTTCTCCATTGATTGCCCTGATGAAAAATCAGGTAGATCAGCTAAGGGCATTGGGGATAGACGCCTACATGCTCAACTCTACCCTGACCAAGGGCGAGATGACCCGGGTAAAGAAAAAAGTATTGGCCGGAGAAGCACAGCTCCTCTATGTAGCGCCGGAATCCCTCACAAAAGAGGAGAATGTCGAGTTTTTGAAACAGGCCAAAATTTCTTTTGTCGCCATTGATGAAGCACACTGTATCTCGGAGTGGGGACATGATTTCCGCCCTGAGTACAGAAGAATCCGCTCGATCATTTCCCAGTTTGGAGATCTGCCTATTATTGCCCTTACTGCAACGGCGACTCCAAAGGTACAACTGGATATTCAGCGCAACCTGGGATTAGAAGATGCCAAACTTTATAAGTCTTCCTTTAATCGGGAAAACCTGTATTACGAAGTTCGTCCCAAGAAAAATATTGACAAGCAGTTGATAAAATTCATCCTGGACCGCAAGGGACAGGCCGGCATTATCTACTGCCTGAGCCGAAAGAAAGTGGAAGAAGTCGCCAACCTCCTGAAGGTAAACGGCGTAAAGGCGGCACCTTATCATGCCGGACTGGAAGCCGGGCTTCGGGTGAAAAACCAGGACGACTTCCTGAATGAAGAGCTGGAAGTGATTGTGGCCACCATTGCCTTCGGCATGGGGATTGATAAGCCGGATGTGCGCTTTGTCATTCACTATGATGCCCCAAAATCGTTGGAAGGCTACTATCAGGAAACAGGTCGGGCGGGCCGAGATGGACTGAATGGTCACTGTTTGCTTTTCTACAGCTATAATGACATTGTCAAGCTGGAAAAATTCAATAAAGATAAGCCGGTTACAGAGCGCGAAAACGCCAAAATGCTTTTGGAAGAAGTCGCCTCCTTTTCGGAGTCCGCCGTTTGCCGAAGGAAGCAATTACTCCATTATTTTGGAGAGCACCGCGAGAAAGATTGTGGTTTCTGCGATAATTGTAAGAACCCAAAGGAACGCTTTGACGCTCAAAAAGAAATAGTCATTGCGCTTAAAACCTGCCTGTTGACCAAAGAACGATTCGGCATTAACCACCTGGTCAATGTAGTTCGAGGCTCACAAAATCAGTATGTGATGAGCTATGAGCACAATGAACTGGAGGTGTACGGACTCGGAAAGGGAGATACCGATGAGGACTGGAAAAGCATTTTCCGTGCGGCGATGATCAACCAATTCCTGGAAAAGGATATTGATAATTATGGCGTACTGAAAATGACCGATGCAGGAAAAGCCTTCATCGAAAATCCGCATGAGGTATTGGTTCCTAAAGGCCATGATTACCGCAATATGCCGGAGGAAGACGAGGTGCCAGCCATTACCACCAAATCCTATGATAAGGTGCTGTTTGGGCAGCTATTGGCCTTGAGGAAAGAAGTCGCCAAGCGGAAAAAGGTTCCCCCTTATGTCGTTTTCTCTGAGCCTTCATTGGAAGAGATGGCCATAACTTATCCCTGCACCATGGAGGGCATACTGCAAATTCAGGGCGTCGGACAAGGGAAGGCCGCTAAATTCGGAAAGCCATTCATCGAGCTCATCAATAAATATGTTAGTGAAAATGACATTGAAACTGCTGATGAGATTACCGTAAAAACCGCTGGTGACCGTTCCAAGGATAAAATCTTCATCATTCAACAAATTGACCGCAAGGTGAATCTGGATGAGTTGGCAGAAGGCCGAAACTGGGATTTTTTCCAGCTATTGGAAGAAATGGAACATATCTGTTTTTCCGGCACTAAACTGAATATCGACTATTTTTTAGAAGATATTATGGATGAGGAAATGCAGGACGAGCTGAGAGATTATTTCATGGCGGCCGAAACAGACGATATTGAAGAGGCATTGGACGAATTAGGCGAAGACTTTGCTGAGGACGAAATCCGATTGATGCGCATCAAAATCTATTCGGATTTAGCCAACTAACACTAGAATTCTTACATTAAGGCGTTTATCTTTTCCAGGCTGCGAGAGAACCAATCGCAAGGCCATACGGATCTAAAGGTAAACGCTTTTTTTGTGAACCTATATCAACAAAAATGAAAATACTTATCACCGGAGCTAATGGTCTCCTAGGGCAAAAACTGGTAGGCCTACTGGCTGAAAAGGAAGTGGAAATCATCGCCACTGGTAAAGGGAACAGCCGCCTGCCCAATCCGGATACCTTTACCTATGTAACCATGGACATTTGCAATGCCAATGAGGTAATGGAAACCATTAAAACTCATCAACCTGATGTGATTGTCAATACTGCGGCCATGACACAGGTGGACCAATGCGAAACCGAAAAGGAAGCCTGCTGGGATTTAAATGTGAATGCCGTCGAACACCTGATTAAAGCTTCAGAAGCAAACAATGCTTTCCTTCTGCATCTTTCTACTGATTTCATTTTTGACGGAGCCGATGGTCCCTATGATGAAGAAGCTTCCGCCAATCCGTTAAGCTATTATGGAGAGAGCAAATTGGCCGCGGAAGAGCTGTTACAGAAAAGTAACATCCGCTGGGCCATTGCCAGAACCGTTCTGGTTTATGGCATTGCCCATGATATGAGCCGTTCCAACATCATCCTATGGGTAAAAAACTCCATAGAACAGGGCAAAGACCTGAAAATCGTGGATGATCAATGGAGGACGCCAACCCTGGCAGAAGATTTAGCGATGGGCTGCTGGTTGATTGCCGAAAAGCAAGCGGAAGGTGTTTTCAATATATCCGGAAAAGACCTGCTGACCCCTTACGATATGGCCATGATGACCTGCGATTATTTCCAACTGGATAAGTCCTACATTGAGAAAGTAGATGGCAGTATTTTCCAGCAAACGGCAAAGCGCCCCGCCAAAACCGGTTTTAACATCAATAAAGCAAGAGAGATTTTGGGCTATGAGCCGCACAGCTTTGAGGAGGGCATCAAAATTCTACATGAGCAGATAAGTGCACAATAAACAGGCATAACAAAAAGGCCTGCCGTTTGAATTCGGAAGGCCTTTTTTATTTGCTATGATTTAGATGACTTACTTCAGCCTTTCAATAATCTCCGCAACACTCAACTTATCCTGCGCGCCACTCTCCATATTCTTCAAAGTATAAGCCCCATTGGCAATCTCCTCAGAGCCCACCATCAATACATATGGAATGGATTTCTTATTGGCATAGTTCATCTGCTTTTTCAGCTTGGCTGAGGAAGGGAAAATCTCAGATTTAATTCCCGCCTCACGGAATTGTGCCAGCAAGCCCAAACCATGCGTTTCTGATTCCTCATCAAAGTTCACAATCATCAGCTGGGTGGTGACCAAATTGTCTTTTGGAAACAAATCCAACTCTTCCATCACATCATAAATACGATCCACGCCAAAAGAGAACCCAACGCCAGGTACATCCGGTAAGCCAAATACGCCGGTCAGGTTATCATAGCGACCACCACCACTCACCGAGCCAATGGAAACATTATTCACCTTAACCTCGAAGATCGCTCCGGTATAATAAGAAAGCCCACGGGCCAAAGTTAAATCAAAATCCACATGGTGATCTTCTACCCCAAACTTTTTCAGGTAGGTGAAGATTTCCTCCAGTTCTTCTACTCCTTTCGAACCATCTGCAGAAAGTGCCAAAAGCTCTTTGCTCTCTGCCAAAAGTTCCTCATTGCTGCCGGCCATCTTCAAAATAGGCTTGGCCTGCTCCACAGCATCTTCTGAGAACCCGCGTTCAGCCAATTCCTCCAACACCTTATCAAACCCGATTTTATCCAGCTTATCAATCGCTACACAAAAATCCGTCTCTTTCCCCGGGGCGCCAATGGTCTCTACAATACCGCTTAGAATTTTACGGTTATTCATCTTGATGGAATAATCTGTAATATTCAGACCGGCGAATACTTTATTGATCATCTGGATGATTTCCGCCTCACAAATCAGGCTATCCGTCCCCACCACATCCGCATCACACTGAAAGAACTCTCTATAACGACCTTTCTGCGGACGATCCGCACGCCATACCGGCTGAATCTGATAACGCTTGAAAGGGAAAGTAATATCATTTCGATTCATGACCACATAACGGGCAAAGGGTACCGTTAGGTCATAACGCAAGCCTTTCTCGGCAATTTTCGGAAGTAAAGTCTTCGATCCTGCTTCGTAATCAGCCACCGATGTTTTCTTCAAATAATCACCGGAATTCAGCATTTTAAATATCAGCTGGTCTCCCTCATCACCATACTTTCCGGTTAATACGGAAAGGTTTTCCATGGTTGGAGTCTCCAACGGCATATAACCGAATTGTTCAAAAACAGATCTGATGATCGAAAAAATATAATTTCTGCGAACCATCTTTTCTGGTCCGAAATCTCTGGTTCCTTTAGGTATGGACGGTTTTTGTACTGCCATTGATGCTTATTGAAAATATGTCACGTAATTTTAGAGTGCAAAAATACAAAATGGGAAGCGATTAATAAGCGAATGACCGCTTTTTTCCGTTCCAACGCCCGTTGATTTTCAAGTTTTTGTGATTTTTTTTGGGGCGTTAATTAGTTTTTTAGTGACAATCCCTTAAATTTGCAGTCCGTTTGTAAGAATCATATAAAATCATAATAAATAAAGACATGGCAGTTACTAGACTAGTCCGTAAAGGAAAAAGAAACAAGGCGGTTGCTAAAAACCTTAACAAAGCTATTGCTCACGCATGTGCGAAGCCTGTTATCAAAAAAGTTGATGTAGAAGAATTGAAAAAACAATTCGAAGCATAAGATCAGTTTTTGATCTCTGTTAAAAAGCAGCATCCCGCAAAGGTGCTGCTTTTTTATTATCCTTTATTTCAGGGCTGAGCGCGCTCCCAATTCTATCACCTCCAGCTTTTCCGGCCGCCCGGCATTTACCTCAAACCGCAGCAAAGTCCGGACTTTATGAAAGCCATGCCGACCTGCCGCTCCCGGATTCATGCATAACATATTCCCGAATTTTGGATCTGCCATCACCTTCAGAATATGAGAATGCCCACAAATAAACAAATCCGGCACCCCTTGACTTTTTAATATATTTCTCACTCTGGCTGCATATTTTCCGGGATAACCACCGATATGGGTCATCCAGACCTTCAGGCCTTCTACCTCAAAAAATAAATCTTCGGGTAATTCCTGCCGTAATTTCCCGCCGTCAATATTCCCATAAACTGCCCGAAGGGGCTTAAAGCCCTCCAGCTGCTCCAGCAATTCCCAATCCCCGATATCGCCTGCATGCCAAACCTCATCGCAATCCTTAAAATACTCAAACACACGCTCATCCAAAAAACCATGAGTGTCTGACAATAGTCCTATTTTCATCTTTAATTTATCGTTTTATTCTAAATTACTAAAAGCCTCATTTTTTTAAAAAAATCAATTTTACAGCATTCTACAGGATTATTAATAATTGACGAACAAAAAAGTCTTTGATAATTCAAAATTCCCCAAACGATCAAATTAAAAAACCTTTAAATTTTGATTTAAAGGCATATTCTATGGATTTTTGGCATCAACAAACCTTATGCGCAAATCATTTTAATTGATACAAAATTCAGTCTCAAAAATGACCTTTCAAGCAGACTAATGCCGAATTTCGCGCCATCAATACTTCTTTATGCTATGAATAAAGCGTCCAAAAATAATACAGCCCAGCTCATATTTGCCTGGGTGATGATTTGCTTCTTCTGTTTCTATCTATTCGCCAACCTTCCGGGCATGCCGGAGGAAGTTTTGGGCATGGGTTGGAAGAAGTTCCTCCGATGGGTCTTTGGCTTATTCTTCAGCGCTGGTTCATTTACGATCTATTTTCGTGACGAACTATTCCGAAAAAAACAAAAAACAGATAAATCATAATTATGGACGTTGAACTACTATCGCGATTTCAATTCGCTTTCACGGCTTCCTTCCATTACCTTTTTCCTCCTTTCAGTATTGGGATGGGCCTCTTATTGGTCATTTTTGAATCCCTATACCTGATCACCGGCAAAGAAGTATGGGAGCGTATTACTCGTTTCTGGATTAAAGTATTTGCCGCCAACTTCTCCGTCGGGGTAGCCACCGGTATTGTACTGGAGTTTGAATTTGGTACCAACTGGTCCACTTATGCGCGTTTTGTAGGAGATATTTTTGGCTCTCCTTTGGCTGCAGAGGGTATTTTTGCCTTCTTCCTGGAATCCGGCTTTTTAGCCATCCTCCTTTTTGGCTGGAACCGTGTAAGCAAACGTACGCACTTGTTCTCCACCATAATGGTATTCCTGGGATCTACCATGTCCGCTTTCTGGATTGTGGTTGCGAACTCCTGGCAACAGACGCCGGTCGCCTATAAACTGGAAACATTGGATGGTGTCACCAGAGCGGTAATTACCGACTTCTGGGGTATGGTCTTTAACCCATCGGCCATGCTTCGTTTTGAACACGTGGTCGTAGGAGCATTCCTTCAGGGAGCATTTCTGGTACTTTCCGTTTCGGCTTACTTTATTTTGAAAAAGCAATATGAAGAATTCGCCAAAAAATCATTCACCATTGCATTAATCGTTTCTACGATTGCGGCTTTGGGCCAGTTAGCCATTGGGCACAGCCATGCCGAGCAGGTGGCAGAATATCAGCCGGCAAAATTAGCCGCTTATGAAGGCCTTTATGAAACCACGGAAAGAGCGCCGCTTTACCTGTTTGGATTTACCGATCCGGAAACGCAGGAAACTGTCGGCCTGGCCATCCCGGGTATGTTAAGCTTCCTGACGCATGGTGATCTGGATGCGCCCGTAAAAGGTCTAAATGAATTCCCGAAAGAGGAATGGCCAAAGGCGGCGGCGGTATTCCAGACCTATCACATCATGGTAGGCATCGGTATGCTGCTCATCGGCTTGACTTTATTCTCTTGCTTCCTGCTTTACCGCAAGCAGCTCTTTAACCAGGATTGGCTGATGAAAGGCTATGTGGCTGCAGTCGTACTACCGGTAATCGCCAACCAATTGGGCTGGTTCTCCGCTGAAATGGGTCGACAGCCGTGGGTGGTGTACGGTTTATTAAAAACCAAGGATGCCGTATCAAAGAGTGTTACCGCTCCCGAAGTATTGACCTCCCTGATCATGTTCATGATCGTTTACGCATTGCTATTCTTCGTTTGGTTGTATGTTTTAGATCGTGAGATCAAACACGGACCGGGTGGGGAAGATCACGGTGTAGAAGCGGGATACTCTCACAAAGGGAAGAAAATTGAAGGATTAAAAGGGCTGTAAGGCGGCTCTGCTCATTAATAAATATCAAATTATTGCACTATGGATTATCATGTAGTATGGTACCTGTTAGTAGGAATTCTATTGATTGGGTACGCCATTCTGGATGGCTTTGATTTAGGGGTTGGCGCCTTGCATTTATTATCCAAGACGGATCATGACCGGAGAATCATGCTGAACTCCATTGGTCCGGTATGGGACGGGAATGAGGTTTGGCTGATTACTGCCGGAGGAGCCCTTTTCGCCGCTTTCCCGGAAGTTTACGCCACCGCCTTCTCCTCATTTTATCTGGCTTTAATGTTTGTACTGGTCGCCCTGATATTCCGGGCGGTCTCCATCGAGTTCCGCTCCAAAGAAGAAAATACCACCTGGCGTAAAACCTGGGACTTTAACTTCTTTATCGGTTCCGTAATCGCTGCGGTAGTTTTTGGGGTAGCGATTGGAAATATCATCATGGGCATTGAAATTGGCCCGGACAAGGAATACCATGGAACTTTCCTGGCCTTGTTTACGCCATATACCCTGATGACGGGCGTTTTCAATTTGGTGATGTTTACCATGCATGGTGGAGTTTACCTGTTGATCAAAACAGAGGGAAAATTACAAGCCGATATGAAGCGTTACACGATGAATGCTTACTTCGTTTTCGTCACCCTGTTTGTGGTCCTCACCGGTATGACTCTTTATTTAAAACCGGAAATGTTGGCTAACTTCTCTTTTGGAAAAGTAGCAGCCACTAACCCTCAACACCATCTGATCAAGGATTACCAGACCATTGTCTCCGTATTTGCCTGGTTGGTGATTGGCTTAAATGTCTTGTCCATCATGAACATTCCGAGAACCATTGTAAAAGGGAAATACCATCAGGCTTTTATTTCCAGTTCTTGTACCATTGCGGCACTGATCATGCTTTTCGCTTTGGGTGTATTCCCGAACCTGGTCGTAGCCAATGATCCTGCCAACAGCCTGAATATTTACAATTCAGCCTCTTCGGAATATACACTGGAAACCATGTTTAAAGTCGCCATTTTCGGTATGCCTTTCGTCGGAATTTACACTTCCCTTATTTATTGGACTTATAAGGGCAAGACCAAAATTGATGACCAGAGTTATTAATAATATTTTATAACGTTTAAAAAGACCGGAGCTTCCGGTCTTTTTTTTATCCCACACCTAACAGTCAAGCAAACCCCACCAACACCCAAAATTGGTAAATTAAAGCATGGTTGGTATTTATTTCATAAACCTATCCTCAGTAAATTTAATCTCCCCCTACAGACACCTTCACGATTACTTATAAAAAGAGAAATAAAAATCACTGACATTACTATTTATTGATAATATTTTATTTATTCGAACCTTCAATTAACCTAACTCAATTTAAAAAGATGAAATTATCATGCACCTCATTATTAAGGTGGAAAAGTCTACTTCTTCTGATCACCCTGTTTGTCGCCTGTTCTTCTGAAGATGATCATGACATCAACAGCCCTTGCACCGACCCTTCGGAACACATTTACCAAGAAGTAGATGGGATCATCACTGTTGAAATGGAAAACACTACCATTGGGGAAGGATGGGGATTAAAAACAGAAAGCCCTGATTTTACAGGAAATGGTTATTTGCAGTGGGAAGGTGAAACGGCTTACAATAATCCGGGAAATGGACTTTTAACCTACCGGATTCAAGTAAACACTCCCGGAACCTATCGATTCCTTTGGCGGGGTAGAATCAACGAAGGAAACTCCGGTTCTGACGCCAATGATGCCTGGCTGAGAATGGCAGACGCCACGGATTTCTTCGGCTATAAAGCCAAGAATGGTTCTTACGTCTACCCCAAAGACTCTGGCAAAACCCCTAACCCAAATGGGTCCGGAAAAGAGGGATGGTTTAAGATCTACCTCAATAAACTGAATGAGTGGGCATGGATTTCCAATACCTCTGATAACGATGCCCATGCGGTATTTGCCACTTTTGAAAAAGCCGGGATCTATACCGTGGAAATTTCCGGCCGATCAAAAGGTTTTGCCATTGACCGCTTCAGTCTCTTCCATGAAAATGTGAATGAAGCAGATGCTACAGCCGCTAATCTCAACCCCACCATCACTTGTCAATAGAAATTTCAAGCCGGAAATATTTCCGGCTTTTTTTATCACCAACCATCCAACGAAATCCTTAAATTGCAGCCAATACAAAATACGTTAATATGGATTTATCTCGTAGACCAAGAAGAAACCGTAAGTCGGATGCCGTACGCCAAATGGTAGCGGAAACGCAGGTGAATACTTCAGATCTTATTTTCCCCCTCTTCCTGATTGAAGGAAGTAATAAAAAGGAAGAAGTGGCTTCAATGCCCGGCATCTACCGATGGTCACAAGACCTGTTGTACAAAGAAATTGAAGAATGCATGAATTTGGGCGTTCGCAGTTTTGATGTTTTCCCTTCCCTTTCCGAGGACAAAAAAGATAAGATGGCTACGGAAGGATTAAATCCTGAAGGTATTTACATCCAGACCCTGGCCGGAATTAAAGCGCGATTTCCGGAATGCTGCCTGATGACTGACGTAGCCATGGACCCTTATTCTTCGGACGGACACGATGGCATTGTTGAAAATGGACAAATCCTGAATGATGAGACCCTGGAGGTTTTAGGTAAAATGGCCGTGGTGCAAGCACAAGCCGGAGCGGATATCATTGGCCCCTCAGATATGATGGATGGCCGTGTGGCGCATATTCGTGCGGCTTTGGATGCAGCAGGATTCACCAACACCAGCATCATGTCTTATACGGCCAAATATGCTTCTGCCTATTACGGTCCTTTCCGTGATGCTTTGGATTCTGCACCAAAATTCGGAGATAAAAAAACCTACCAAATGGATCCGGCCAATCGTAAGGAAGCGATTCTGGAAGGAGAACTGGATTTTCAGGAAGGGGCGGATTTCCTAATGGTGAAACCGGCATTGGCTTATTTGGATGTTATTCGCACCTTAAAAGATAACTTCGATATTCCGATCTCATGTTATAATGTCAGTGGCGAATATGCCATGGTCAAAGCGGCGGCAGAAAAAGGCTGGTTAGACGGTGAACGCATTATGCTGGAGACCTTATTATCCATGAAGCGTGCCGGAGCAGATATTATCCTGACCTATCACGCCAAGGAATTTGCCGAATGGCAAAAAAACAACCGATAATTGAAGATAAAAATAAAGCCTGTCCGAGTAGACAGGCTTTATTTTTTTTACCAATTATTTCGTTTAGCTCAATTATTCAAGTTTATGCCGGATTATTGATGTTTAAATCCTCACTTAGCCCAGGACGAAAAAAATGTAGGAGTTTTTCCTATTTCAAGTTTATTCCAGGGAAGCTGACGAAATGAGGAGCAAGCAAGCTCACCCCAATTCGGGCGATTTAACTATCAGTAAAACCACTCAAAACAAATAAAAAATTGAGCGATTAGTTCTTCTTTAGATAATCCAGCGGCAAATATTTTGGCTTAAATGCTCATTGACCTAAATATTTTCTTGAACTGCTGGTCCATCAAGCTCAATACTAAACCACTCAAAGCTAATAAAAAAGCCCCCATGATTATGTCCTGGCTTTGATAGAGGGCACTCATCTCCAAGGCCCAATTCATCCAAAAGCTATCTGCCGCAGTGGATACTGATTGAGCAGGTGCCATCATCAACACAGCCAGTCCAAGGGCTACCACCAAGACCAGTAACAACACCCAAATACGCTTTGATATCAGTGGGCTATAATGCTTCATCGGCACGACAATAGCAGGATGCTGCATTTTATGCAAAACCCGCTGACTAAAATCAGAAGATAATCGTGGAGTAGATTTCAAGCCTGATATTAAATCCTTTTCCCAGTCTTTTCTATTATCTAACTCGCTCATAAGGCAAACATACTTTTTCGATTGGACAATTTTTCTTCCAGCTTTTTCCGGCTCCGGTGTAATCTCACCTTCACCAGATTCGGCTTAATATTCACCACCTCGGCAATTTCCTTTGTACTCATTTCCTCCAAATAATATAGGGAAATAATCACCCTTTCCTCTTCCGGCAGCTGGTTGATCGCCGCATGAACCTGCTCCTTTCGGTCTTCCTGCTCCATAATCTCAGCGGCATCAGGACCCTGTTGCCGATCCGGCAATTGATCCGTCACCCATTCCCATACGGACCGACGGGAATTTTGCCTGTTTTTACCCAGGGCCATATTATAAGCAATACGGTAAAGCCAGGTGGAAAACTTAGCCTCCCCCCGAAACTGATCCAGGGCTTCAAAGGCTTTCAAAAAACTATCCTGAGCTGCTTCTTCTGCATCGGCCTGATTCAATAAAATCCGATAGCAGATTTGATACACCATCTCTTTATGATGATCAATCAAAAGCGTAGCCCGGCTATAGTTTCCCTGCCGTATTTGGTTCAATATGGTGTTTTCAGTATCAGTATTCAACATCTGTCCATTGGATGCGCTTTCAGAAGCTGCGGTTACAGAAGTTAAGCATTTTTCTTGAAAAAATTTCCCCAACCCGGATTGACCATATTAAGCCGAATTATTTATGCTTAAATCCTCGTTTAGCTGTAAGGCGGAAAAAATGAAGAAGTAGTTTCCTATTTCGAGTTTTTCCCAACGATACAGAGGAATGAGGAGAAAGCAAGCTTGCCCACATTTGGGCCATTTTTAATCAAAGAAAATAAATCACATTTAATTGAAAATAAGTCACTTGGGCTTATTTAATGAATTTATCGTTAAATAATTGGGGTTAACTCCTTCATCAGGCTACTGAAAAAAAAAAAGAAATTTTTGTAACCATCCTTAACTAGCTGGCATCAAAAGGGCGAAAAACAGCAAAACAACATTTAAATTTAAAGCTATGAGTCCTTTATTAATTCCAATTTTAGTCCCGCTTTCCGCTTTTTTGATGGTTTTTGGCATCGTTTATATCCTGACCACCGCTCGGAATCGGGAACGTTTAGCCATGATTGAGAAGGGAATGGATCCCACAGACCTGATGAAAGGACCTGAAAGAAAAAATCGTTTTAGCTCCCTCAAAAATGCCTTATTGGCTTTGGGCGTAGGCCTGGGGGGAATTATTGGCTTCTTTATTCAGGGCGGACAGGATTTCTCCGATTTCCTCCAGTCTCCGGTTAATATCTTCCTGATGATTATTGGAGGTGGCTTAGGACTATTAACCTACTATTTCATAGCGAGCAAAATTGAGCAAAAAGAAAAAGAAGAGGATTCCTCTTCACCCTTTTAAAACCAATTACTTCAGAAAAAAGGCCTTCCCAATCCGGAAGGCCTTTTTTATTTGAATAAATCTTCTTCTCTTCCCAGCTTCAAAATTGAGGCCTGATGCAGGATAAAATACTGCTCCTAATAATAACCGACCTCATTCGTGCCAGTAAAAGAGAAACAACTAAGCCGGATTATTTATGCCATAATCCTCGATTCTTCAAATTTTCCCTTCGAATTTTGACCATAAACACACTCTTATTGTCTGCAGTCACCCCATGGCTTCTTTCTACCAAAATAAACAAATTCAGAAAAATCATACAGCTTCCCCACAAACCCTACATTGAAGACGAAACCCTAAAATTCAACACATAAGCCTTTACATCAAGCACAAAATGCTCCGTTCGATGACCTGTTGAGCTATTTAAGCTATTTTTCCAATTGGATTTTTCAAATTAAATGAGGAATGATTTCATACTTCCTTATCTAGAAATATCAAAACTACCTCATTAAAAATCAGGACATTAAATTTTACTTAAAATTGAACATTTTGAATAGCCTGACTAAAGGAGCTCTTAAAAAATATTTTGAATCTGTCAGAAAACGCAATCAAAAATTACCGAAACCTTCATTTTCAATGAATCTCACTTTTTTTTGGAAACTATGCAACAAAATTCTTTTGTACTATAAAGGAAACTAAATAAAAAAGGAGGTTCCCCGTAAATCTCACAACTCGTTTAACCACAAACAACCCGCTCAAAACCAATACAATACAATTTAAAGAACTTTCTTACACCATGACAAATGCGCTTTTTTAACCAATTCCCCCTTACTATATTGCAATACAATCACAGGAAACTCATCCTCAACAGGAGGCTGAAACTTTACATTTTTCCTTGAGGAAAGCATAATAATTTTGTTCATTTAATCCCCCACTATCATGTACACTATTAAATATCAATCCCCAAAAGGCGTAGCTTTCCTGAAGCTCAAAGCAAGATCAAATTCCGATGCTGTGCGCGAGCTTTTTAGACTTCACCGGGTGGAACTCCACCGTGTTATTGAAGTAAGCCAGAAAAACTAAAAGTGACTCCAACAAAAAAAGCCGCTCTCTGTAAAAAGAAAGCGGCTTTTTTGTTGCCCGACTAGGGCTCGAACCTAGACTCTTCTGAACCAAAATCAGACGTGTTGCCAGTTACACCATCGGGCAGGATAATATCCAAATATTGTAAGCTTTGTTGCCCGACTAGGGCTCGAACCTAGACTCTTCTGAACCAAAATCAGACGTGTTGCCAGTTACACCATCGGGCAGGATAATATCCAAATATGTAAGCTTTTGTTGCCCGACTAGGGCTCGAACCTAGACTCTTCTGAACCAAAATCAGACGTGTTGCCAGTTACACCATCGGGCAGGATATATCCAATTGTAAACTTTGTTGCCCGACTAGGGCTCGAACCTAGACTCTTCTGAACCAAAATCAGACGTGTTGCCAGTTACACCATCGGGCAGGATAATATCCAAATTGTAAGCTTTTGTTGCCCGACTAGGGCTCGAACCTAGACTCTTCTGAACCAAAATCAGACGTGTTGCCAGTTACACCATCGGGCAGAGTATCGTATCGCAATACGAACACTGTTTATTATCTTGAAGTTGCCCGACTAGGGCTCGAACCTAGACTCTTCTGAACCAAAATCAGACGTGTTGCCAGTTACACCATCGGGCAAGAAATAAAAGACGAAGTAGTTAAAAACAACTCCCAAACATCTTTTAATCAAGATCATTATGAAAGTTGCCCGACTAGGGCTCGAACCTAGACTCTTCTGAACCAAAATCAGACGTGTTGCCAGTTACACCATCGGGCAGTAGCATCGCTTAAAGGTGAAACCCTCAGCGTTTTTGCGGATGCAAATATAACGGACTTTTAAATTAAATTCCTAACCCCTGTGCGTAAAATTTTGGCATTTCCGGAAAAATAAAGGGCTGTTCCCTGAAATACAGAAAGATGGAGAATAATCCCCAAAGGCGCATTTTTACGTAATTTTCCTTTAACTTTGTGTTGATACTTCGTTAAAGAGACCATATGAGCTTCGTTCAGGATTTTTTCAGGTCTGCCAAACCAATGCTGACCTTTTCCTTTTGTTTTTTGCTACTATTTGCCTTACCGGCTACAGCCCAATACGACACGCTGGTGGTGCAGGGAAATGGGCTCTTATTGCTTAATGAAACAGAAGTACAGATCGCCTCTTCCAAAATGCTGGACGACATTTATGATTTCCGCTTCGACGAAGTAGAAACAGAATATGTAAAGCTCAAGGAAGATTTTGGCTGGCATCCCTTACCCTATTTTTTGATGGGATTAGCCGAATGGTGGAAAATCACCGTCAATTTCGAAGATAAAAGCCAGGACCCGGTTTTCATGGCCTATATGGACTCCTCCATTATGCTGGCCGATAAGCTCTATAATTACGAAAAAACTTCTCTGGAAGGCGCATTCTTTCTGGCTGCTGCCTATGCTTTCGAGGCCCGGCTGGTCTCGGAGAGAAAAGAATGGACCAAAGCAGCCAACCTGGCCAAAAAATCTTTGGCCTATTTAGAGGAATCCAAAGGAAAGGGAGGCATGAGCCCGGAATTATTGTTTGGAGATGGACTTTATAATTATTACGCCCAATGGATACCGGAAAACTATCCCATGCTGAAGCCTATCATGTGGTTTTTCCCCGGAGGGGACAAAGATTTAGGGATCAAGCAGCTCAGGGAGGTGGGGAAAAATGCCTTTTTCACCCGGACGGAGGGACAAATATTCCTGATGCGGATGTTGGCCAGTGATGGAAAAGACCCACAGGGCGCGCTACATATTGCACGCTACCTCCACAAAACTTACCCGAATAACCCCTTCTTTGAGCGTTATCTGGCCCGAATGCTTTACGCTACGGCCTCCTATTATGAAATGGAAAAAGTCTGCCTGTCCATCATTTCAGATATTGAAAATAAAAAATATGGCTACGGGGCTGATGACGGCCGCTATGCCGCTTTCTTTTTAGGCCAATTATATCACGCCCGCATGCAGTATCAGAAATCTGAGCAGTACTATAAAATGGTGATGGATTTTGTAGCCGAAAATGAAGCCTTCAACATGGGCTATTATCATTATGCCATTTTAGGCCTCATGGATATTTATGGAAAACAAGGGGAGTACGATAAAGCAAAGGAGTACCACAAACTGTTGAAGAAGCACACCAAACGCGGAGAGGCAGTAGCTAAAGCCGCGAGGAGTCGTATAAAAAATTATAAAGAAATCGCTAAAAAGTTAGACGACAACCCCAAAAAAATAGTTAGCGAAGATGGAACGAATTCAGATTAAAATGAGCCCGGAACTTTTTTTAACCTACCCGATTTGTCAACAATGTGATATGCTATGGGAGCAGGCAGAGCTGCTTTACATTAATGTAGAGGAAGGCCAAATGATCCACCTTTATGTTATCCAGGGCTTTTTCGTAGAAGTTCTTTTTCGAAAAGGAGGACAGATGATAGATTTGATCAAAGCCTATGAAGCAGCTTCAGCCATAGAAAAATACTGGCAGGAAGTTAATATCGAATAATCACTCCCCGCCTTATGTCTTACCGTCTGCAAATCTTTCGATAATCACAGAATCGGCATTTTTCTTCTTTATCGGTTTGGTCAAACACCTGTTCTTCAGAGAAAATCTCCTCCAGCAATTGCTGCAGTCCTTCCATTATTTCAGGAAATAATCTCCTTGCATTTTCCAGTCGGTTTTTCCCTTCCTTAAGAAAATATTCGAATTGCTGGCCGTACATTTCCCTAATGGCGTAAACAGCCGGTACTATACTATTTTCCTCCTCCGGATCAGGAAAGTTATGGTCATATAACAAACTATAAATCAAGGTCTGCAAAGCCACTTTAGAGCGATCCTTCTCTTCCCGATCAAACAAGCTCCCGACTGATTTGAAAGTGGTGGAATCACCTCCGGTTTTATAATCCAGTATCCGCAATTGCCCATCCTTCAAATCTACCCGGTCAATACTACCGGAGAGTCGTACCGTAGCGCGCTGCCCATTCAGATTCAGGGGAATTTTCAAAAACTCATTTCTTCCGATCTCCAGCCCTACAAGGGTAAAGGGAGCATATTCCATATCCCTTTTTAGAATCTGCCGGCCCATGTTCAGCAGCATTTTTTTCACAATTACATTATTGCCGGCCAGGGCCATTTCCTCAGCATCCTGCAACTGATAATGCTTTCGGATCTCCTGCTCAATTTGTTTTTCCAGTTGTGGCAAAATCAGTTCCTTAATTTGCTGAGGCATGACCATTCCGTCGTCACGGCCCAAATAAGGTTCATATAGATTTTCCAGTGTATTGTGCAAAATCGTACCGGCTACGGCCACATCAAGTTCCTCCTGCAACTCCTGCTCTTCCTTCAGACCGGCGATATAACGGAAGTAAAACTTCAGGCGGCAATCCAGAAAGGTGGTGAGCGCAGTAGGGGACAAAGGCACTCCATTTTCCCCTAAATAACGGGACAATTGCTTCTGCACCTCCGGACTTCTTTTGATTTCAATGGCATTCGCTCCCACTGCCTTTGGAGTGGTTGCCAAAACACTTTCTTTTAATGGAAAGGGCGACTCAAACTTCAGCTGATACAGGTAGCGACTTTCCTCCCCTTTATAATTCCCATCCGTTTCAGTATTATGCACCAGATAAACTTTCTTCGCCCGCTGAATCAAACGATAAAATAAATAGGCATACATCGCATCATGCTGTTCAAAAGTAGGCAGCCTGAAAGCTTTTCTGAGACTATAAGGAATAAAAGAGTTCTTGGAGGCTGCTTGCGGAAAAGCGCCCTCATTCATAGAAAGAATAATGACCTGATCAAAATCCAGATTACGGGTTTCCAACACCCCCATAATTTGTAAGCCCAGCAAAGGCTCCCCACTAAAGGGCACCCGAACGCCCTGTATCACCTGCCGAAGCAAGCGGATAAAGGTTTCCATCGGCAAGGCCATTTGATGCGTATTCAGCAGCTCCTGCAGCTTTTTAAGCTCTTTATACAGCTTCAATACAAATTCCTGCTCCGGGGCCGCTTCCTCAAACTCTTCCGTAAGCACTGTTTTGTTCACATACAGCAAGAGTTCAGTTAAGTAATGACTAAAATGCGCCACATCCGGTGCTTTATAAAAAATCACGTTCAGAAAGGGTACCTCCAAAGATTGGATATAGGCACCCTTGACCATGGATTGATTTCGACGAATAATTTGCCGGCGAGCCTCCTGCACTTTTTCCAGCTCCTCCGCTTGCAAAGACTGCATCAGATAAGGATGCGCCATTAATTCCAAAACCACCTTATAAGGATATTCCGGTCCCTCTACTGCACTTTGCTGCAACTGACAGGCCAGTTCAAAGAAAGAGTACAGGGCGGTATTCTTGAGCGGATACCCCATGGTCACGTTCAGGCTTTTGAACTCCTCCGGCACAGCATGCAAAAGGGAAAAAAGCATATGCTCTTGTGGAAGAATGACCGCCGTCTTTTCCTCCTCGAACTTTTCCCCTTTGGCCAGCACGGCATTCCTGATTTCCTGTAACAGCTCCCCGGCCACCTTCGTCTGCCCTACTTCCAATGGAACCCCAATAACTTCAATCGGATCCTGCTCGTCTTTTTTCGTTTGTATAAAATGATCTGCTGCCAGCTTTTGTTCTTCCTCCGGCACGCCATGGCGGAACGGATCCGGCAAGGTGGCTCCCAGGATAGGATCCTGCTTGTATTCTCTCAAAAAACGTCCGGCTTCCTGCTGAAAATCATCGTAGAAATAACGATCCAAATCCCAATAAATGCGGGCCTGGTGTTTTTCTACAAAGAAGGAAATAATCTGCTGCTCAGTTTTGGTCAGGGCATTAAAACCGGCAAAAACAATATTTCCGTAATGATGCTCATAATTCCCACTTGTTAATTTTTCCAGCAAATGGCGGTGCACCATACCGGAATACCCCCAGCCCTTTGCTTTCAGCCGATCCTGAAACTTTCGGTGAATCTGGGGCAACTTCTCCCACAGCTCCTGAAAGCCCTGCGCATATTTTAAATTCTTATCCTTAAAGCTGGTCCAGAATTTTTCTACCAGGGCCTGCTCCTCTTCAGTCAGAAAGTCAAACTGCTGGTCAATGGCTTTCAGATCTGCCACATTGGTCAACAGGTGCTCACTTTCCACCATATACTTATCCAGATCCTCAAAATCCTTAAGCAACATCTGCCCCCAGAAGTAAAACTGATCAAAGGACTCCCGGCTTTGTTCCGAAAGCTCCTGCTGCCCGTACATCACCTCCTGAAAGACATGGTACAATTCGAAATTAAGCGCCAGAGGATCCTGCGTTTTCAAATCAGAAAGGCGCTGGATAAAATCATCAATACTGATCACATTAGGTGACCAAATGGCTTTATTGATCTTCTGCGAAATGGCCTTGCGCAGAAATAGTCCGGCACGGCGGTTAGGAAATATAATGGTCAGCTTTTCCGGCTGGGGAAAGTCCCGCAGAATCATATCCGCCAGCTCAGACAAAAAGGTTGAGGAATTAGCCATAGATCTAAAAGGAAAAACCACCCTGTCCGACGACAAAGTGGTTTGAATGCGATTAATTACTTTTACTTACCCGAATACCTACCGCTACGATTTCGGGAAGACTCGTTTCTTCATTCCGAACAAATTGCTGCAGCTTCAATCGGTAACCCCCTCGCTGGGGAAATTTGAAATGCTCCTTAAGCATAAACTCATGATCGAATATATCTCCAATTCCCGTTCCTAAAGGGCGGCCGGTCACCGGATCGAATAAATCTTTCTTCAGCAACTGCGAATCCAGCACCTGACCGGTACTGTCTTCCAGCGTATAGGTCAGGTAAATATTATGCTTCGGATACTGCAATGTATTCCTGATCAGACAAGCCACATTGTATTCCTGCCCGGGATCAGGGATGGAAAAATCGAATTTGGGAGCATCTTCATCCTCCCATTTTTGACCTTCAAATTTGTGCATGGCCTCGTAAACCTGCCCGCTGTCACAGGCAAAAAATGCCAAAGCCATACACGCTAAAAGGCAAAACTTCAATCGTTTCATTTATTCCTTATTGTTGGGTTTTTGATTTCTTGGACCGGAAGGCTTACGTCTGCGGAAATTCCGACGACGGCCCTGCTGTCCTCCTTCTTTCTTTTCTCCGGACTGTTCTGCCTTTCCTTCCGGCTTGCGCTGATCCCTTCCTTCGGGATTATGCTTCTGCCGCGGTGGAATGGCCGGATTTCCCTCCTTCGCCTTGGGCGCATCTCCGTTTGTTTTCTGCGGAGCAGTATTGCCTTTGGCCTGTGGATTATTATCCCTTGCCGGACGACGAGAACGGTTTCTACGGTTACGGTTAGATCTGTTCTCTCCTCCCTCCTGCTTAGGCTCCCGGTTCTCCCGGCTTTCCTTTTGCGATGGATTCTGCTCCGAAGTTCTCGCCTCACCGGATGTCCCCGGCTTCTTACGACGCTTCTTCTTGCGACGCTTGTTATCCGAAGAATATTTTTTATCCAGCTGGTCCAAGTCACTGGCAAATGCCGCCTGTGCATCCGCTACCTGCTGCTCATCGGATTCCAAAGTGGCCGGATGCTGTCCGCGCTTATTCATGCGGATGATCTCCATCACCCGATCGATCGGAATGGAATACCAGCTGTTTTCACTCTCATAACCAAACCACATGATTCGGCGGAAAATGTCCGTTTTTTGCAATCGGGCTTCGCCTTTTTCCGTCACCAATGGGACATTAATTTCCGGAATATCCTGAAGTGCTTCCAGGTAAGTTTCCAGCTCATAGTTCAGGCAACATTTCAATCGCCCGCACTGTCCGGAAAGCTTGGATGGGTTCAAGGAAAGATTCTGATAGCGTGCTGAAGAGGTGGAAACACTCTTAAACTCGCTCAACCAGGTGGAGCAACAAAGCTCTCGACCACAGGAACCAACTCCACCCAGACGCCCAGCCTCCTGACGAAGACTGATCTGTCGCATCTCCACGCGGATTTTAAACTCAGAGGCCAAAATCTTGATCAGCTCCCGGAAATCCACCCGCTCATCTGCGGAATAATAGAAAGTCGCCTTGGTATTGTCTGCCTGAAATTCCACATCGGTCAGCTTCATCGACAAATTCAGGTCATGAATAATCTCCCGCGTTCGGTAAAGGGTCGGCATTTCCCTTTTCTTTACTTCGTGGTATTTGTTAAAGTCTTTATCACTGGCCAGGCGGTATATCGGGCGAATTTCGCCATTGTCCTCTACCTTTTTTTTGCGCATTTGCAGGCGCACCAACTCGCCCATCATGGATACATAACCCATATGGTGACCATTAGGCACATCTACAATTACAGCCTCTCCGGTAGCCAGTGGTAAGCTTTGGTCATTTCTGAAAAAGTCTTTGCGTCCGTTTTTAAACCGGACTTCGATTACGTCATATTCCTTGTCTACCGGCAGCTCCATATTGGCCAGCCAGTCGAAGGAATTCATTTTATTGCAACCGCCGGAACTACAAGACCCCTGACTGCCGCAACCGGCAACCTCTTGTCCTGTTCCACAGGTGGTACATCCTTCCATGTTATCTATATATATCATCGGAGGTGCCACCCGCAATCATCACACTCCTGTTGAAAAGACATGAAAATAAAAAAATTATTTTGTAGGGTGGGTCTGTTTAGTTCAATGTAAGGATAAAAGTAAGAAATATCTGCAATTAAATGAAAACAGTTCCTCTTTGGCATCAAAAAAGAAGATTTGAATGGTGAAATCCGGGCCAAATTTATACAACAGTGCTTCCCTCCCTAACCCCAATTATTCACCGCCAGATTCAGCAACTACATTTAACCAACTTACCGTCAATTCATTACATTTCTACCTACTGATTTTTTTATAGCCCCAATTTAGGCAAGCATGCTTTCTCCTCATTCATCTGCTTCGTTGGAAAAAACTCGTAATAGGAGACTATTACTTCATTTTTACCGCCTTGCAGCTAAAGGAGGATTGAAGTATGAATAATCCGGGCTAATACCAACCCCCACAAAAAAAGGCCATTACCCTCCGGCAATGACCTCTTTGTATCTTGAAAGACGAAATGTCTTATTTTTCCAATTTCAATAAATCCTGGCCAATGTCACGGCGGAAGTTTTTATTGTTCCAGTCAATCTTGTTCACACCGGCATAAGCATTCTCCAAAGCAGTAGTTAAATCAGCTCCTTTTCCGGTAATATTCAACACACGACCGCCATTGGTGACCACCTGCTCTCCTTCTAACTTGGTTCCGGCATGGAATACCGTGGCGGTATCTACAGCCTCAATACCGGAGATAGCATCTCCTTTTCCATAAGCTTCCGGATAACCACCGGCTACCATTACTACAGTGGTTGCCGTTTCTTCATAAACTTCATAGGTGGTATTGCCCAAATTACCATTGGCTGCAGCCTCCAACAAGTCTAAGAAATCCGACTTGATACGAGGAATTACTACCTGCGTCTCCGGATCACCCATACGAACATTATACTCGATCACTTTCGGGTCTCCGTTATCATTCATCAAACCAATGAAGATAAAACCGTTATAATCGATCCCTCTGTCTTTCAAACCCTCAATGGTTGGCTTTACAACACGATCTTCCACACGCTGCATGAATTCAGCACCTGCAAAAGAAACCGGCGATACCGCACCCATTCCACCAGTATTCAAACCGGTATCCTGTTCGCCAATACGCTTGTAATCTTTAGCCTCCGGCAAAATCACATAGTCTTTACCGTCTGTCAGTACAAAAACAGAAAGCTCAATACCGGTCAAAAACTCCTCTACTACTACGGAAGCAGAAGCCGCACCGAATTTCGCTTCTAACAACATTTCTTTGAAAGATGCCTTAGCGTCTTCATGAGACTCACAGATCAACACCCCTTTTCCTGCCGCCAATCCGTCTGCCTTCAATACGATAGGCGTGGACATGGCATCCAGATAAGCCAAACCGGCATCAATAGTCTCCGCAGTAAAGGTTTTATAGGCCGCAGTAGGAATGCCATACTCCTCCATGAAGGCTTTGGAGAAATCTTTACTTCCTTCCAAAGTAGCACCATCCTGCTTAGGACCTACAATCTTCAATCCGGCATATTTCGCATCCGCTTCAAAGAAATCACGAACCCCTTCTACCAAAGGTACCTCAGGCCCTACTACTAGCAAGTCCACTTTATTCTCCAAAATAAAAGCGCCCAAAGCTTCGAAATCGGTTACCCCGATGTTCACATTTTCTGCGATAGCTGCAGTACCGGCGTTGCCGGGAGCTACAAAAAGCTTTTCACATTTTGGACTTTGTTTAATCTTCCAAGTGAAGGCATGTTCTCTACCTCCGGATCCAAGGACAAGGATATTCATAATTTCCGCGCTGTAAATAATTTGATAATGCTTTGGCCTTTAGCCTCGGCAAAAATAATAATAGTTTAGCTGTAATTGGTGGGATTAGGATTTTTTTTCAAAAGGAAGCTGGAGCCCTAAATTCACCCTATTTAAAAGCATTGTAAAAGAAAACACCCTTCTTCTCTTTAAAAAATCACCCTAAAACGCAAAAAAGGACTCACCCACGAGTCCTTCCACTTATTTTTTAGCCTTGGAGTAATCCGCCTTTATAACTTCCAAGGGCACATTTACGGTTCCTTCTTCGGTATACTGCAGCCCGAATGTTTTGCTAAGTTTCTTTTTGGACATTTCCTCCACAGTGATTTTTATATATACCGGCTTTCGTGGTTTATCCCCTGCACCGGTTTCTACGGCGGCCAGTTGATCAATCACGTCCAGGCCTTCCACTATCTGCCCAAAAACGGTATACTCATCATCCAAATGGTATACGCCGCCGATGGTCTCATAAGCTTTTACCCTCGCTTCCGGATAGCCGGCTTTGGTCAGCTTCACATCAAAACGATCCTCCATGACCGGAATCAGTTTAAAAATTTCATCATTATAGGCTTCCAGTCCATCTTGGTGATAAATGTCATTCAGCTTATAAAGCACACTGTCATAGCCCGGCACCTCGGGCATATATTTGGTCAAATAATGATTCACAGCATTCATATTCGCGACCAACTCGGTTTTACTCACCCTTTTTCCATCCACAATGTAAAACTGACAAGCACTGGAGGCTTTTTTAGGGTTGACATTATCTCCTTTTCGGGCTGCCGCAATTGCTCCTTTTTGGTGGAAAAGCTCCTGACGAAATTCAGCAGGGATGGTCTTATTCGCCTTTCCGGGCATTCCGACTTCTGCCAAATCTCCTCCCTGTACCATAAAGTCATTAATCACCCGGTGCCAGGTAGTAGAATCATAAGCACCTGAAGCGGCCAGCTTCAGGAAATTGGCCTTGTGCCCCGGGGTCTGATCATATAAAATGGCTTTCATTTCCCCGAATGGAGTATGAAAGGTGATCAGGCTGTCATTGTTTTTATTACAAGCCTGCAGACCGATGACCATCAATAGGACGAATAAAAAAAGAAGGCGAAAACGCATAGTATTGCTCAATTGAGGAGTTGAAAATTTATCCCCACAAAAAAATAAAAATTTGACGGAAATGAATAGTAATTTTTCTCCATCCATAAAAAAAGCGACCGCTGACCGGTCGCTTTTTTGAATATGTGAGCTAGCTCACCTTAATATAGTAATTCAAAATTCGCCACATCCAGTCGGCTGTCAATCACCCCGGCGAAGTCGTTACCATTGGCACTTGGAGAGAAAACCACCACAATTTCATTTGGCTCGGTTCCTTCCGGTGCATAGCCCGACTCGTTCAGACTGGCATATAAGCTGGTTTTCGGTTGTGCGTAATCAGGAAGTTCTTCATGATCTCCATAATAAATCGGAATCTGAATACGCTCCCAACCTGTATCCACATTATCCGAGGCAGGATTAAAACTACGGTCTGCAGTTCGGAACCAACCTGTTGCCACCCGCTGAATGGTCTGCCCGTCATTGAATCTCAACATCACATAAATATCCGCAGCATCTTCGTCATTTGCAGGCAAAGTTTTATCGCCATCAATCCCATAATACTTTTTACCCTCTCCCGGATAATAACGGTAATCAACCTCAAAACCTATCGGCTGATCCGTAAACGGCTTTCCGAATACAGGCAATTGGTAAGGGTCCGGAATAAGGTTTGAACCATAGTTAAAATCACCGGAATACAGGCTACCTGCAGCAATAGGTGGTAATCCATCAACAGAAGAAACATCGATGGTCGTCAGTGAAACCGCCGGCCCATCACTTTTAGTAAAGGGTATATTATTTTCATTTTTGAATGCCCGCTTACTTCCTTCATTTGGAGTGATCCAAAAATTGTCTACATCTTCAGAAGTTCCTATCTGCTGGTATCTGGTCACTATTACGGATCCATAGGATGCCGTATACCAATCCTCAAAATTAGAATTCACCGGCTGCGTACCACCTGTAGAACCGGTCAACTCAATGCTCACTCGCCATTCCTGAGTACTACCATCCTCGGCAGTGACCACGTAAATGACCTCCTCATTGAAGTTTTGAATTTCCCCGGCTTCTGGCTTTACGGATGATAAGCTGGAGGTGTTAATCACCGAAGGCGCTACTTGTGACAAATCTGTACCAAGCGGCATTTTTAAATCTACGGTAAAAGCGGTCGTATCTATCTCCGAGGAGCCAATTTGCCCATCAACCTGAAAAACCAATATTTTCTTTTGATCACTTACTCCGAAGAATGTTTCGTCAATTCTGCATGCTGTAAAAAGTAGCAGCATGACACATAAGCCTAATATATTCTTATAAAAATTCATTTTCTTCCCTCCTTAAAAATAATACGAAACGCCCATATTCAATTGCAACAGACTGATCTGAAAGTCAAAATTAGACTTCGTGACCTCTGTCACCTCTTCGTAATTTTCTCTTCCGGTTTCCTTACTCACATTTAACCCTAATAGACCTACCGAAACTTCGAAAGAAAATCCACTTGAAATAAAGGCTACCATTCCGGGTTGAATACCCAAACCAATCTCATAGAAATCAGTGTGAGATTTATTGATTTCTGCACCGACCGTGTTGACATTCAGGCGAGCGCCATGCTCAAAATGAAAATTCGTTTGATTGAAAAGCGCAAATCGTCCCTGTTTATCCAAGGGCAGATAATTTCTAATAAATGCCGTCGCTACATAGGACTGATTCACCGATTGCGCCAGAGTGTTCAGAGGATCTCCCTGGATGGTACGTTCATTCACCCCTCTGTTATAGCCAAATCCAATACCAACAGAGAAATTTTCTTTAACGAAATAACCCAGATTGGTTCCCATGGAGAAATCAAATTTTCTTTGATCCAAAAGCACTTGCACCAGCTGATCTTCATTCATCGCATTTCTGGTGCTGAAGGAAAATGTTAAACCGGTATGAAATCTACCTTTGGCCCGGTACTGATTAAAATCCTCAGTAGCCAATTTTTCACTAGGACTTAGTTTTGCGGCTTGCTCTTGCGCCAGCGCAATGTTGGCCCCAATTCCGAGGCACAAGACCAATGTTAGGCGTAAAATTTTTAACATGAAATTTAAAATTAGTTGCTTAAAGAAAGAGCCAAGAAGTCAGGGATTCATTTAACAATCAAATTTAATAGATTTCGTGGAGTCAAACACCTCTCCAAACAAAAAAAGCTTACCAAACCACATGATTTGATAAGCTTTTTTGTTCTCTAGCTCAGGTCAAAGTTTCCACCCCACTCCCAGTCTTCTTTTTCATAATTCGGAAAAATTTCAAAATGGCGCTCTCTTACTTTTCTGAGCACTTCCTTTTTGAATTCATCCATATTCTTCTTTTTAGAGGCTGAGATAAATACCGTGGTCTGCGCGTCTTTCCCATGATAAGTACGCTTCAGGCGTTCTATCAGATCCTCCTGTGGCTCCTCCTCATAGTCGGGGGCTTGCCCCATCTCTTCCAACATTCGACGTTCGTGTGCCTCCCTGCGCAATTGCTTTTCGTAAAGATCAATCTTATTGAAAACAAGCACTGTAGGTTTATCCGTTACCCCGATTTCTGCCAGGGTACGCTTCACCACATCAATATGCTCCTCAAAAGAGGCATGAGAGATGTCTACCACATGAATCAAAACATCCGCCTCTCGAATCTCATCCAAGGTGGACTTAAAACATTCTATCAGGGTGGTCGGCAACTTTCGGATGAACCCGACAGTATCGGTCAACAGAAAGGGAATGCGGTCGATCACCACCTTTCTCACTGTGGAGTCCACCGTAGCAAATAGCTTGTTCTCTGCAAACACATCTGCCTTTGCTACTGCCTGCATCAGCGTGGATTTCCCCACATTGGTATAACCCACCAAAGCCGCCCGCACCATGCGGTCACGGTTTTGTCGACGGGTTTGCGACTGCTTATCAATCTTGCTCAACTTATCCTTCAACAGGGATATGCGATGTTTAATGATTCGGCGGTCAGTCTCGAGTTCCGTCTCCCCGGGACCACGCATCCCGACCCCACCTTTTTGTTTCTGAAGGTGCGTCCACATGCGCGTCAAGCGCGGCAATACGTATTGGTACTGCGCCAATTCCACCTGCACCTTGGCCTGAGCCGTTTGAGCACGGATGGAGAAAATATTTAAAATCAACAGGCTTCGGTCCAGAATTTTACACTGAAAGTGATTTTCCAGATTTCGTACCTGCGAAGGCGAAAGGTCATCATCAAAAATGACCATATCAATATCATAAGCCGTCACGTAGGCTTCAATTTCTTCCAGCTTACCCGAGCCTACATAGGTACGCTTATCCGGGTGATCCAGATTCTGCACAAATTTCGCCTTTGTGATGGCGCCGGCCGTAGTGGCCAAAAATTCCAGCTCGTCCAGATATTCCTCCGTCTGTTCCGGGCGTTGTTGTCTGGTAGAGACTGCCACTAAAACAGCGGTTTCAATTTTGGCACTGGTGGTTATTGATTCTGCTTTCATATAATCTTTTCCTGCATGCTGCCGGAGCAGTAATGCGATAAAATCATGGTTGCTACTCGTTTAATGAAATAGCGGTGTATTTAAAACGGCGTCCCCATCATTTTATTTTTCTTTTCTTAAAGTTTGTCCAAATACTTTGCCACAGCTTCAATTTCCTGCGGACTCAGTACATCTTCAAAGGCATTCATATCGCCTTTTCCTTTACGGATGATCTCTATGCGCTCTTCTATGGTCATTTGAGTCTGGCTCAAATCCGCAGAATTGTACATTCCTTTCTTACCATCCCAACCATGACAGGTATTACAGGCCGCTTTTCGATAAGCTTTTTTGCCCGGATCTACCTGTGCCACTTTTTTGGGCGCTTCCTGTTTTTGCTGGCTTTCTTTTTTCTCACTCCCGCCACAAGCACTTACCAGCACTATCATTAGGGCCAAAAGGCCGAAGACTAAATTCTTCATGATTCCTATAGGTTTAAAATAGCAAAAGGGTAGGCCTTTAATAGACTTACCCTGCTGCTTTCATTAGGTTATTTTCAATTATACGTTACCGTAGTGCAGCAACATATAAAGTAAAAGCAATGTAAATGAACCAGCCGATATACCGGCCAGCACTGCATTCTTCTTTCGAAAACCGATGATTCCCAGCGGAGTTCCTACCAGAACGATCGCCAACTTCAAAAGGAATAGGTGATTCCCAAATAAGCCGGAGGCCATCCATAAGTATAATCCTGTAAGCAAGACTAATGTCCCCAGTATCATGTCGGCTACTTTTGTTTTAGCGCGGAGGGCATCCACTTTTTGCGGAGCCGCCAGCATCATCACAAATTTAAAGACAATCCAAAGGGTAAAAAGGATGACTACAGTCGTATGTAAATGCTTTATTCCTGTAAGCATAAGGGTTATGGTTATGATTGTAAGGTTTTTGTTGCTCCTTGGAGCATTGATTGTTATGCAAATATATTACAATCCCTACATAATCCGTAACAGGCAGGAAAAAATCCTAATCCGATAATTCTATAATCGCATAGACTTGGCGTGTTGCCCTAAAAATGCCAAAGCCTCTTCATTAAAAAAGGCCGGCGCCTCCACATTACAAACATGCCCACAATCTTGTGCCACCTTCAATAGCGAATTAGAATGCCGTGCGACCATTTCCTTTACCGGCTGCAGGAACATATGATCCTGCGCACCCATAATGTAAAGGATAGGGGTTTTGATTTCCTTTTCTCCAAAAAGCTTCAGCAGCGGATTCACCTCATTGGTCAGCTTAAACCAGCGAAGAAATTCTTTTTGTGCC
This sequence comes from Persicobacter diffluens, assembly GCF_036244895.1. NCBI lineage: Bacteria > Pseudomonadati > Bacteroidota > Cytophagia > Cytophagales > Persicobacteraceae > Persicobacter > Persicobacter diffluens. The sequence continues at coordinate 489,497 of NZ_BQKE01000001.1, read as the reverse complement.
AACTTTCGGGCTTCCCGAATAAATAAGTTTCTGGACTCCTTATGATTGTTTTGTGGCATAATGATAAATGCCAAAATGGAATACAACCACATATAAGGTACAAAGCGTTTGGTCCATTCGGCAATGCGAATCAAAAATCGACTGCTCAGCTTCAGTCGGGTTACTGCGCCCCCCATAATCATGCTGGTGACCATTTCCGGTCGAATTTCAGCAATGGTTCTGATGACAATCGTCCCTAAGGAAATACCGACAAAATGCGCCTGCTTCAATTCAAGATGATCCATCAGCCTGATCACATCCTCGGCCACACTATTAAAAGTGTATTGCGTATCTACCAAATTCTGAATAATCTCCTTGGATTGTCCGTGTCCTCGCAGGTCTAATAATAGAACATTATATTGTTTTTTAAACTCCCGCAACTGCTTGAACCAGATGGAAGAACTTCCCCCGGCTCCATGCACAAAGACCACCCAATCGTGTTGATCTGAAAGTTTAAATATTTTATGATGTAATAAAGCGCTCTTCTCCCTCATACAATTTTGCTGTTTAAACACCGGTCAGTGAATAACTCTTAGACCACTGCCTGCCTTATTTGTAACAGTTCGTTAACGCTTTTTGCCGAAAAAAATTAACATTCTTCCAAAAAGCATTCGCTTCCATGGACATTTCGGACAAACAACGTCAATGTATGTTTAAAAGGGAAAAAACTCCGTACTTACCGCAATCAGGGAACCTAAAAGCATTGCTCCAAAGCCTTTCCAGCTTTTATGCGCTTTCCCCGTATTTTCAAAGAAAATAGTACTGGAAATATGTAAAAAGCTACCGGTTACCAAGGCAGAGATCCATCTCAGGTGTTCATCCTCCACCCAGCTGGCATCCCCTAATGCATGCGCCATCAACGCCCCCACCGGAGAGGCCGCCGCAAACAACAGCAAGATGACAATGGTGCGGTTCTTCATGGTTTTTCCATGATTCAGCAAAGCGGTTAAAGCAAATGCCGCCGGTAATTTATGAAGCATAATTCCCAGCAATAGGTTATTGCCGTGATAATGCCCGTGAGATAACTCATGCCCGCTTAAAGCTCCATGGCCTAGCATTGCCCCTTCCAGAATAGAGTGAATCCCCAAACCAATCAATAACACCCAGGGGGACAGCTTATCCTGATGACCATGCCCACCAGAAGCATGAAAATGTCCGTGTTCTATCCCTCCGGATAGTTTTTCCAAAATTACCTGAACGAAAAAGCCCATCAGAATCAAGCCTCCTAATAAGGTTTCATCCATCAGGCTGTGATCATGGCCGGCATCAAAATGGAATAATTCCGGAATTTGGTGCACCACCGTGAGGGCAAATAAGTAGCCTCCGGCAAAATTAAGTATTTCTCTAAAATCAGGTTTGAACTTTTTAGAAATCCAAGGTTGGGCGAGCCCCGCTAAAAGCGTAGCAAAAAAGAGAACCGATAAGGTTAGCCACATATATAATTAATCCTAAAATCCTTTTTATCGCAACAAGGTGGCAAGTTAAGGGAATTTTATGAAATCATATTCATTAAAATAAAGATTCCTTTATTCGAATGGTGCACAGTCCGCCGCTGCAAACCATTGCAATATTCTTATTTACTGATCATTAAAGCTGTTTTTCTATTTTTATAAGCCGGATTATTCCTGTTTAAACCCTCTTTTAACTGCAAAGGGGGAAATGAAGGGATAATTCCCTATTTCATTTATTTCCAAAGCAGCAGAGGAATGAGGCTTTAAGCGTAATCCGTCATGGTTAAAGACTCCTGGCCAGTTAAGGTCTCCTGGCCACAAATATCATCCGGTCAGACTTTTGGGCATCATATTCATTAAGGTAATAATCCCCGTAAACCTGCTGCACCTCTAAACCCGCCGCTTCAAAATATTGGATAAATTCTTTCTTGGAAATGGCTTTCACTCTCTCCTGAAAGTGGAAAGGACGATTCTCATCCTCGAACCAAATATCCTTCACAATAAAGTGCTGATCGTCTACCTGTCGGGTAATACAGAAATTAATCTCCTCCACGGTCTTACGTTCCCGACCCACCAAATTGCTGATCACTTTATCCGGATTCAAAAAATCCAAGACAAAAACACCCCCTTTTTTCAAAGCTTGTGCTGCACTTTCAATGGCCTGCTGATTTTGTTGTTCTTCTGCGAAATAACCAAAGGAAGTAAAAAGGTTCAGCACATAATCAAACTGCTTCACGCCCTCCGCAAATACCCTGCGCATGTCATGGATATAAAAATGCAAGTGACTATTTCCGGACTGCCGGGCAGCTTCCACATTTTGGGCGGAAAGATCCAGACCTACCACATCGAAACCCAATTTATTTAAATAGATACTGTGCCGCCCTTTTCCACAGGCCAAATCCATCACTTTAGCTTGCTTTGGAAAAGCCAGTTTTTCCACCAGTCGACTGATGAATTGTTGGGCTTCGGTATAATCCCGGTCTTTGTATAGAATATGGTAATAAGGAGAATCAAACCATTCTCCAAACCATTCTTTTTTTGTTGTCATCCTTGAAACTGTCATAGAACAATTCTCTGGCAATAAGTAAGTTATTCCAATAAATATCCCCTAAGGGAATTTATCAATTAAATATTTAGAAAGATTATCCCTTTATCGAATGTTGACCATGGCTTTTTCAGCACCTTTGGTCGCATAAATTTTCATTTTTCCTTCGGCATCGGAATAAATCAAATACCCCTCCAAAGCAGGCTGGCTTTCCAGTATAGCAATGGATTTCTCTACTCCCATCACCATAAAAGCCGTTGCGTAGGCATCTGCCAGCATGCAGTTTGGCGCCAAAACCGTCGCACTGAGTAAACTCCTTTGCACCGGATAACCCGTCTTTGGATCAATGGTATGGGCATATTTCACCCCATTTTCCACATAGTAATTGCGGTAATTTCCACTGGTGGCCATCCCCTGATTTTCCACTTTAATCGCGGCATACAATTGACGCTTAACGCCCCGTTCAGCTAATTCTTCTGCCGTTAGGGGCTCATCAATCCCGATAACCCATGGCATATTTTTATCGCTCAATCCATGGCAAACTACTTCACCACCAATCTCTACCATTAAATGCTCCACCCCCTGTGCTTTTAAATAATCAGCAACTACGTCCACACCATAACCTTTGGCCAAAGCGTTAACGTTCAGCTGTACTTCCGGGCGTTCTTTTTTTACCTCTTCCTGATCAAATACAATGGAGGGAAAGTCCAGCAATGCCAATAAACTATCCACCTTTGCCTGGCTCATCTTCGTACGGTCCCCGGCACCAAAACCCCAGGCTTTTGCCAGAGGACCAATAGTGGGATCAAATGCCCCGTCTGTTATTTCATAGACCTCTTTGGAAGCCTCCAATACCGGATAAAAATAGGGACTTTTATATTTCAACCGCTGCTCCCGGTTAAACTGTGAAATCTCGGAATCGGCGATATAAGTAGAAAGTGCCTGATTAAAATCCAAAAGCACAGAGTCTACCTGCTGTTTATAATTCCGCTGGCTCTCATCCAAATACTTGATATGATAGGTAGTCCCCATGGTGTTTCCCTCAAAATAGACCAGTTTGGAAGCATTCTCTGCCAAATCCTGACCATACTTTCGCTCGCGATATTGCTGAACGGCAAACATAAGCCCCAATAACACAATGGGGTATATTAATGATTTGGTATTAAAGCGTGGTCGGTTTCCTTGATTACTCATGATTATTAACAATTTCACTGCAAAAATAAGGGCTTATTGTCCTGATTCCCAAAAAGCAGGACTTTTGTTGTGAATTTATTGCCTGTATTCCCCAAAATCAGAAAATAGAGGGAGGAAAAAGAAAGCAAAAAACATATTCGCCAAAAAAATGTCATAATTTCCGCCACTCTTGATGGATAAATTTTTCCTAATCCTTATTTTTGCGCCATCCATATTTTGGATAACTTCGATTTGAAGCGAAAACATTTGTTGAATTAAGGCCAGAACGCATGCGCGAAGACTATTTAAGCGGAGACGAAGAACACTTAAGTCCCAAAGAGAAAGAATTTGAGAAGGCGCTTCGACCGCTGAGCTTTGCCGATTTTACCGGGCAGGAGAAGGTTTTGGAAAACCTGAAGGTCTTCGTTAGCGCTGCTAAAAAACGTAACGAGCCATTGGATCATGTGCTTTTACATGGCCCTCCGGGCCTAGGTAAAACCACCCTATCGCACATCATCGCCAATGAGCTGGGCTCCAACATTAAGGTCACTTCCGGGCCTGTTTTAGACAAGCCCTCTGATTTGGCAGGCCTGCTTACTAATCTGGAGGAGCATGATGTACTATTCATCGATGAAATTCACCGATTAAATCCGGTAGTAGAAGAATACCTGTATTCCGCTATGGAGGATTATAAAATCGACATCATGCTTGATTCCGGACCTAATGCACGCACTGTGCAGATTGGTCTGAATCCATTCACGCTTATCGGCGCCACCACCCGCTCCGGCTTACTTACCGCTCCACTGAGAGCTCGCTTTGGTATCAATGCCCGACTGCAATATTACGATGCCCAGCTGCTGACCAAGATCGTGGAGCGCTCCTGTCATTTGTTAGGAACTCCTATTGATGAGGAAGGCTCCTACGAAATTGCCCGCAGAAGCCGGGGAACACCAAGGATTGCCAACAACCTGTTGCGCCGTACCCGGGACTTTGCGGATATTAAAGGAGATGGAAACATCAATATGGACATTGCCCAAATGGCATTGGAAGCCCTGGACGTAGACCATAATGGTCTGGACGAAATGGACAACCGCATTCTGAGCACCATCATCGAAAAATTCAAAGGAGGACCGGTAGGCATTAGCACCATTGCCACCGCTGTGGGAGAAGAGGCAGAAACTATTGAGGAAGTTTATGAGCCATTCCTGATTCAGGAAGGTTATATTAAGAGAACTTCCCGAGGACGGGAATGCACCCTACTAGCCTATGAACATTTAGGGATCAGCCCACAACAAGACGCTACACAGGGATCATTATTTGGATAATATTCAGCTTTGAACAATACGGCAGCACATACCGCTATCCTAAAAGAGGAGGCAAAAAGACTAGGATTTAATTTTGTAGGCATTGCCCGGGCAGATTTTTTAGAAGAAGAAGCCCGCCCACTGGAACAATGGCTAAAAAATGGCTACCAGGGAAAAATGCAATACCTGGAAAATCATTTTGACAAAAGACTGGATCCCCGAAAATTGGTCGAGGGGGCAAAATCGGTGGTTTCTTTAGTCTATAATTATTTCCCTCAGGAAGATTTGGCCCAGGCTGGAGCATATAAAATTGCCAAATATGCCTATGGGAAAGATTACCATTTCATCATTAAAGACAAGCTAAAGGAGTTGATTTCCCAACTACAGGAGCGAATTGGGGAAATTGATGGACGGGCTTTTGTGGATTCTGCTCCGGTAATGGAAAGACAATGGGCGCAGAAATCAGGTTTGGGCTGGATTGGTAAAAACAGTTTGCTGCTCAATCGCCAAATGGGAAGTTTTTTCTTTTTGGCCGAACTCATCATTGATCTGGAACTGGAACCGGATGTGCCCCTGGCCAAAGATTATTGTGGCAGCTGCACCCGATGCATTGATGCCTGCCCAACTGCCGCCATCGCCCAAGCGGGCGTTGTTGATGGCAGCAAATGCATTTCCTACCTCACCATTGAGCTTAAAGATAGTATCCCGGACACCTTCAAAGGACAGATGGAAAACTGGATTTTTGGTTGTGATATTTGTCAGGACGTGTGCCCTTGGAATCGATTTTCTAAACCTCACCAGGAAAATCAGTTTTATCCACATCCTGCCCTGAAAGATATGCACAACAGGGACTGGGAAGAACTAAGCCGGGAGCTCTTCAATGAAATATTCCGAAAATCAGCGGTAAAACGCACAAAATTAGAGGGTTTAAAACGAAACATTTCTTTTATAAAGGAGTAGCCACACGCTCAAATTCGCCCTTTAAGCTTTCCAATTTTCATACTTATCCACCAAAATAGTGGATTGTGGAAAACTATTGTGGAAAAGTTGGGCGAAATCCGCCATTACCCACACTTTTCTCCTGAATTTTTAGATTTCCGCCAATTTTTCGTCTAAAAATCGAACTTTCTCAAGCTCAGATGTGGATAACCGGCATACGAGCTTTGATTTTCGAGCCCTCAACTTCTTAAGTGTGGATAAATAAGCCGTAATCTATAATTTTCGAAATAGCATTTAAGCAGAATTAGGCCGGATTATTCATGCTTCCATCCTCTTTTAGCTGCAAGGGGGAAAAATGAAGGAATAGTCTCCTATTTCGAGTTTTTTCCAACGAAGCAGATGAATGAGGAGAAAGCAAGCTTGCCCAAATTTGGGCTATTATAATCTAGAGAAAATAAATTATAATAAACTGAATTCAAGTCACTTACACTTAGTTGATAAATTTAGCGGTGAATAATTCGGGTTAGGCATGCTCAAATCCTCCTCTAGCGGCAAGGCGGTAAAAATGAAGAGGAAGGTTCCTATTTCGAGTTTTTTCCAACAAAGCCAATGAAGGAAGGGATAGTAATTTCCCCAATTTCGGACCATCAAAAACAACGATAGCGAACTGATCAAAAACTCCTTGATCAGCCCCGAGACCTAATAGGTGGGCAATTCGTGTTAATTTTTCCCAGACCAGCATATCTCCCTTTAAATTCCAGTACTTTTTCCGTCGGATGGCCGTTAAAAAAAAGAGGTTTTGTATACCCGACAGTTTTTTATACTTTTAATCTACATTGTGCTATTTAAATTATATGAGAGTTTTAGAGAACAAACCATTCATTTGGATTGCCTCCTCCTTATTGCTTTTACTTTTATCCTGCATTATTCCTGAAAAAGCCAGTGCACAGGTTTTAACCCCTAACACACAGGCTCCGGGCATGCAGTATTCGAAAAAGAAAGAAAAGCAAATAAAGAAGGCAGAAAAGAAAAGGCAAAAAGCCTTGAAAAAGGCTCAAAAAGATGGAAAACTATCCAATTCTTTTGATCAGGCCGTCATTGAAGCCAAAGAAAGGCAGAAACAGAACGCCATTAAAAGAGCCCGGATGGAAGAAGAAATGAAAAAACCGCAATATTCGGATCCCTCTTATTTCGGACATAAAAAGAAACCGAAAAAAAGACCCCCCGGGAAAAAGAAATATTGTAAGGAATGTGAAATGTACCACTAAATTTTATGCTTAACGTACGCTATTCTAATATTGTAGCGACTGCCGAAATTGATGCACAAAAACTGGAAAACCAGCTCCAGAAGCAGCCTTCCTCCAAAACGGAAATGCTTTTTGTGGCTCCATTTTGGGCAAAAAAAGCCCTTAGAGATGCAGCGGACAAAGAAAAATTAGGCGTCATTTTGGACTTTCCCTATGGCAATAGCCGGTCAGAAAGCATTCTGACCGGGGCACAAATTGCATTAAATGAAGGAGCCAAACATGTCGCCATCACTTACCCCTATGGCGCTCATGCTTCCGGGATGAATTGGCCCAAAATTCTTTTTGCCCAGCTGTCCAAATTAGTGCATTCCAATGAAGGCCTGCTTTGGGTATACCTGGACACCGATCACCTGCCCGAACCCTTATGGGCACAAGCCCTAAACTGGATCAAAAATGCCGGGGTAGACGGAATAATTTTAAGCCAAGATCAGGGAAACCATCCGGTAAATCAGCAAACAATAGATTTTGCCCTGCAAACCTTAGCCCCTCAATTATGGGTGCATTTATTCCAAAAATGACACAAAAAACCCCAATGGAAAAATCCATTGGGGTCTGTAAAGTCTTTGGGCAGGTTATGCGAAAGCCTCATTAAGAATGTTTCCGTATTGGTCACCGTATTCGCGATAACACCAGTTTTGAAGAGCTAGTTTTTCCACAGGCACACAATATCCAAGTGCTTTGATCAGTTCTTTTCTAAAAAGATAGGGATCGAAGCTTACTTTAGACAAAATAGTCTTGCAATAATTTAGCATGTTAATAAATTTAGTCCCACCAATGAAGGTGTTTTAAAAAGATTATTATTTAGGGGATTTAATAAATGTCTTACTTTTGTAAGAACTCAAAAAAGTAATTGTTTTTGCATGCGCTGTAATTCAAAAATATCTTATGTACTTTTTCTGGTAGGATTGATGCTTCTACCGCAGTATACGATGGCACAGGATGAAAAGGTTTCACTCATTTTGGGATCTTCCGACATCGGTATGAATCAAATGTACACCATTACCATTCAGGTAGAGAATGGAAGGCTAAAAGGATACTCGGACTTCCCTGAAATTGAAGGGTTTGTCATGAGAGGAACTTCCTCTTCCAGTTCCACCAACATCGTGAACGGGCAAATATCCTCCACCCAAAAACTTACTCAAAACTATGCCCCCATGCGGGAAGGGACTTACCGGCTCTCGTCTTTTGAAATGACGGTAAATAATCAAAAGATTTCCTCCCCGGGCGCCACGATCAAAGTTGGCCCTGCCAAACAACAAAGTCGCCAGCGAGGATTTGATCCTTTTGGAGATCCTTTTGGGCGTGACCCCTTCGATGATTTTTTTGGCCGAAACAACAGCCAGCCGCAGGAATTTGTAGACGTAAAAGAGGATGCCTTTTTTGCTTTGTCTACCAGCAAAGAGGAGGTCTATGTCGGGGAAGGCTTTAACTTAAGCCTGGCCTTTTATGTGGCAGCCAATAACCGCGCCCCAATGGACTTCTATCAGCTTCCCGAGCAGGTGGCCGAGATGACCAAGAAGATCAAACCTGCTAATTGTTGGGAGGAGAACTTTAATATTGACCGTGTACAGGGCATTCCGGTCACCATCAACGGCAAAACCTATACCCAGTACAAATTGTATCAGGCGACTTATTTCCCTTTGAATACCGGAGAAATTGATTTCCCTTCATTGGAATTGAAAATGATCAAGTACAAGGTGGCCAAGCAACAGTCCTTTTTTGGCAGAAATCGAAAAGAAGATTTTAAATCTTTCCGTTCCAGATCCAAAAAAGTAAAAGTAAAGGAGCTTCCTGATCATCCACTCAAAGACAAAGTGGCGGTAGGCCGATACCGATTAACGGATAAATTAAGCCTGAAAGAACTGGATGCCGGTAAAAGTTTTGAATATGCATTTACCGTATCCGGCAGAGGCAATATTGCCGCCATTGATCAACCGATACAGGCAGATAATAAAGACATTGAATTTTACCCACCCAACATTCGTCAGAATATCAACCGGAATAACAACCGCGTGACAGGTTCCAAAACCTTCACTTTCTATGGTATTCCGCGCGAACCGGGCGAGTACAATTTGGGGGACTTCTTCCAGTGGATTTACTTTGATCCGGACAAGGAGGTTTATGATACCCTTCGTCCAAAGGAAACCATCAAAGTCACCGGGAAAAGCCAACAATTCCTGACGATTGAATCCAATCAGCTGGGAAGCTTCTATGATAAAATCAATTTAGAAAGCAATGATTTAAAACCATTGCAATCGCCTAATTATTGGAGATGGATCGGGAACACCCTCATCCTGCTTTTAATGGGAACCATGGCATTTTTCCTGATCCGGAAGCCGTAGACCGAAATATTCATAGTTACATCCTCCATGACCTGTAAGGCGGAAAAAAGGAAGGATTTTTCCTATTTCGAGTTTTTTTTCAACGAAGTAGATGAAGGAGGAGAAAGCAAGCTCAGCCCAATTTGGCTGATTGAAAAATCAGCTAATCAGTCCAACGAACTGATTAGCTAATTTCTTAGCGTAAATCCAAGTCAGGCGGTAAATAATTCGGATTAGCACCTTGAACACCAGGCCTTCGGGCCAATGAACGCACACATAAAAATTTAAGCATTTCGACCATGGGAAATATTTTTGGACGAAAATTTCGCATCACTACTTTTGGGGAATCCCACGGCAGAGGGTTAGGCGTCACGATAGACGGATGTCCTGCCGGAGTTCCCATTGATGAGGAATACATTCAGACGGAATTAGATCGCCGTCGCCCGGGTCAGTCAAAAATCACCACTCAACGCAAGGAGGGGGATAAAGTGGAAATTCTTTCGGGAGTTTTTGAAGGACTGAGCACCGGCACGCCAATTGGCATGATCATCATGAATCAGGATCAGAAGAGCAAAGATTATTCGCATATCGCAGAATCTTTCCGTCCTTCCCATGCCGATTTCACCTATCATGAAAAATATGGCCACCGCGATTACCGTGGCGGCGGGCGTAGTTCTGCCCGGGAAACTGCCGCCAGAGTAGCGGCAGGAGCCGTTGCCAAGAAAATGTTGGCTCATTTTGGTATAGATTTCAAAGCCTGGGTTTCTCAGGTAGGCCCATTGAAGCTGGATAATCATTACCAGGCGCTGGATCTTTCCGCCATTGAATCCAATATCGTTCGCTGCCCGGATGCAAATATGGCTGAAAAAATGATCGAGCTGATTGACGATACCCGTAAAAAGCGGGATACCATTGGCGGCGTCGTTTCTGCTGTAATTTCCGGAGTTCCTGTAGGACTGGGAGAACCGGTGTTTGATCGTTTAAATGCCGAATTAGGCAAAGCCATGTTAAGCATTAATGCGGCCAAAGGTTTTGAATATGGCAGCGGATTCGAGGGGGTGAGCATGTATGGTTCGGAGCACAATGATAAATTCTTCACGGATGAAAATGGACAGGTAAAAACTGAAACCAATTACTCCGGTGGTATTCAGGGAGGCATCTCCAATGGGCAGGATATTTTCTTCCGGGTAGCTTTCAAGCCGGTGGCCACCATCATGATTGACCAGGAAAGCATTGATATACACGGCGGAGCTGTAACAGTCAGCGGAAAAGGAAGACATGATCCCTGCGTGGTCCCAAGAGCCGTTCCCATAGTGGAAGCCATGGCTGCCCTGGTGATTGCAGACCATTTTATGCTGAACCAATCTACACGTTTGGATCAGTTAAAAGCCTGATAAAAAAGGGAGCTATCTTAAAATGGCTCCCCTTTTTGTTTAAAAACAGGGCTTTATTGGATTCTTCCAAAAATGTTTGGAAAGCCCGGTGGTATTGCGTAAAATCAGCGTCCCTGAAAGGGCCTTGGTCTTTTTGAGGCATATTTATTAGTTATTACATTCCCCTTTTTTTAGATGTTCAAAAAAATCCCACTACATAGCCAGATCTTTTTAGGTTTAATTCTGGGCCTGGTCGTAGGCTTAACCTTTATTTTCACTAATGTTCCGCAATGGATCACCCTGGAGCTAATAAAGCCGATCGGTGAAATATTTGTGCGCGCACTGAAAATGGTAGCTGCGCCACTGGTCATTGCGTCTCTGATTTGCGGTATCGCTAACCTGAGTGATATTTCCAAGCTGAGCCGTATGGGCACCAAAACCATTGGTATTTATATCCTGACCACCACCTTTGCCATTACCATCGGTTTGGTCACTGTTAATTTACTACAGCCGGGTAAGCTAATTTCCCCTAAAACCCGCTCAGATATTGAAGCCAAATATTCACAGGATGTTAAGGCGAAAAAAGAACAGGCAGAAGAAGTTAAAGAACAATTGGTCTTGCAGCCATTAATTGAAATGGTACCGGAAAACTTTGTAAAAGCAGCTTCGGAAAACAGCCGGATGTTACAGGTAGTTTTCTTTGCCGTATTATTCGGTGTGGCTTTATTAAAAATTCCGGAAAATAAACGAAGCCCGGTAGTCGCCTTTTTTGATGGACTCAACCATGTGGTGCTCAAGATTATTGACTTTATCATGATCATTTCTCCATACGGGGTATTTTCTTTGATCTGTACTTTATTGGTGGAAGTGGCCGGAGATGATCCTAACAAGGTTTGGGGAATCCTCAAGTCTCTCGGTTTTTATGCGCTGACAGTTATCATCGGCTTGCTGATCATGGTATTGGTGGTATACCCCATGCTATTGAGGGTTTTTACCCGAAAAAATTTCAGTTATAAAGCATTCTTCAAAGGCATTGAAAGAGCTTTGCTTTTAGCTTTCAGCTCCAGCTCTTCTGCGGCAGCCCTTCCGATCACTATTGAGTGTGTAGAAAAAGAATTTGGGGTATCAGAAGAGGTGAGCTCCTTTGTTTTACCACTAGGCGCTACGATGAATATGGATGGCACTTCCCTTTATCAGGCAGTGGCGGCAGTATTTATCTCCCATGCTTTGGGTTATGATCTGAGCCTTGGTCAACAATTGACCATTGTTTTCACCGCCCTATTGGCCTCAATCGGCTCTGCGGCAGTTCCTGGCGCCGGACTGATAATGCTATTGATCATTTTGGAATCTATCGGAGTTCCTTCTGCCGGTTTGGCACTTGTTTTGGGCCCGGACAGAATTTTGGACATGTGCCGTACGGCTGTCAATGTAACTGGAGATGCGACCGTTTCCATGATTATTGCCACTACCGAAGGAGAAAAATTAAAAATACTGGAAGACAAAAAGGAAACGGTAGAAGTAGAATAAGTCAATGGCAATAAATGTCGGTGGCATAACCGATTAAGGCCAAAATATTGCTTAGATTTGTATTAAAATAGAACATTCATAACCATGGAAAATAACCAAGGATACGATCGCGATAAAATGTACGAAAAGGTGGTGACCATTTATTTGGAAGCCAACCCTAACCCTAATTCTTTGAAGTTTGTCACCAGTATGATGCTGGTGGATGGGATGGAACAATACGATTTTTCTGATATGGAAAATGCTGCCCCATGCCCATTAGCGCAGGAATTATTCGGTTTCCCATTTGTGGAGCGCGTTTTTATTAGTTCCAACTTCATTACCATTTCCAAATCTGCGGAGGTAAACTGGGAAGAAGTGCAGGGCGCATTAAAAGACCATATCATTGATTATTTACAATCCGGTAAAGTGCTTTTCTCCAAAGAAGCATTGGCCGCACAGGAAGTTTCCAAAGGGGAAGAAACTGAGATTGAAGCAAAAATCAAGATGATTTTGGATGAGTATATTCGTCCGGCTGTGGAATCAGATGGCGGTGCAATCACTTTCCATTCTTTCCAAAATGGCGTGGTAAAAGTATTATTACAAGGAGCGTGCTCAGGCTGCCCGTCTTCGACCATTACTTTGAAACAGGGTATTGAGAACTTATTGAAGCATCAGCTTCCGGAAGTTCAGTCCGTAGAGGCGGTAGGAGTTTAACCCGAATTATTCACCGCTAAATTAATCGGCTAAGCATTAGTGGTTTATTTTTAGTTCGTTTTAATTTATTTTCTTTAGTTTATAATTGTCCAAATTTGGACAAGCTTGCTTTCTCCTCATTCATCTGTTTTGTTGGAAAAAACTCGAAATAGGAAACTATTCCTTCATTTTTTCCGCCTTACAGCTAAACGAGGATTTAAGCCGGAATAATCCGGGTTAAAAAATATTTTGCTAAGAAAAATCCTCCCTGAACTTCATCAGGGAGGATTTTTTGTATTCAGCCATTTGCAAACTGCCGGGCCCGAATTTGGGCGAGCTTGCTTTCTCTTCTTTTTCAGCTTTGATGGGAAAAACTTGAAATAGGAAAAATCCCTCCATTACTCCCTCTAGCAGCTAAACAAAGACTTCAGCAGGAATAAATATGGCTAGTTATTGGTCATTCCCATTTGATCCAACAAGAAGGCATATTCTAAAGCCGTCTCTTTAAATTTTCGGAATCTACCGGAATTACCTCCATGCCCAGCCTCCATATTGGTATGCAATAAAATCGGATTATCATCTGTCTTTAGCTCCCGCAATTTGGCCACCCACTTAGTCGGCTCCCAGTATTGCACCTGCGAATCATGAAAACCGGAGGTCACTAAAACAGCTGGGTAAGCCTTGGCCTCCACATTATCATAAGGCGAATAAGACAACATATATTCGTAATAAACCTTATCGTTTGGATTTCCCCACTCCTCATATTCTCCAATCGTCAATGGGATGGACTCATCCATCATGGTCGTCACCACATCCACAAATGGTACAGCGGCAATCACTGACTTGAACAATTCAGGTCGCATATTCATCACAGCTCCCATTAACAAACCACCGGCCGAGCCTCCCATGGCAGACAATTTCTCCGGAGAAGTATATTGCGCTTCCACTAACCAATCTCCCGCGGCGCAAAAATCTTCAAAGGTATTCTTCTTCTTCAGAAATTTACCATCCTCATACCAGGCTCTGCCCAAAGTCTCTGATCCACGAATGTGCGCAATGGCATATACAAATCCACGATCCAGCAAACTTAAACGAACGGAGCTGAAAAAGGGATCAATGGAATAACCATAAGAACCGTAACCATAAAGCAGGGTCGGATTTTGTCCATCTTTCTTTAAGCCCTTTTTATATACAATGGACATGGGCACCATTTTACCATCATGCGAAGGGAAATTGACCCGCTCGCAGACATAGTCTTCCGGATTGTATCCCCCCACCACTTCTTGTTCCTTTTTCAGCTCTCTGGCTTTGGTTTTCATATTAAAATCAAAAACCGAGGATGGACGCGTCATAGAAGAATAGCCATAACGCAGAATTTCCGTATCAAAATCAAGATTAGAAGTGGTATAAGCGACATAGGCCGGTTCATCAAAAGGAATAAAATACTCTCCCTTGCCGTCCCAACGCTTCACGTTGATTTGAATCAAGCCCTCTTTACGCTCACTGACTACAAGGTAATCCTTGAAAATCTCAATATCCTCCAGCAGCACCTCCTCCCGGTGTGGAATCACCTCCACCCAGTTTTCCATACTTGTAGCGGTTTCGGGTGTCTTCATCAGGCGAAAATTTTTCGCTTCCAGATTGGTACGAATGTAAAAATGATCCTCATAGTGATCAATCCCATATTCCAGCAAAGGCTTTCTTTCCTGGAACATCCGGAATTCGCCTGTTGGATTATCTGCCTCTAAAATCTGAAATTCGGCAGAAGTAGTACTCGAAGAACCAATTACTAAATACTTCTTGGATTTCGTTTTGTAGATGAAAGTATCAAATAGTCCATCTTCCTCTTCATATACCAACACATCCTCGGACACCGGACGCCCCAATTCATGGCGGAATGTACGGTTAGCCCTGAGCGCCTCATCCTTCAGTGTATAGAAAAGCGTTTTATTATCATTGGCCCAGGTGATGTTGCCCACCGTTTCAGGAATACGATCCTCCAGAATCTCCCCTGTTTCCAGATTCTTAATACGGATATCATAATTCCGGCGACCAACGGTATCCTCGCTAAAAGCAATTAACTGCCTGTTGGTACTGATCTCCCAATCGCCCATGGCGTAATAGGAAGTACCCTCCGCCAATTCATTTTGATCCAACAAAATCTGCTCTTCGGCCTCCATACTCCCCTCTTTGCGGCAGTTTATCGCATATTCTTTCCCTTTTTCGTATCGGGTATAGTAATAATGCCCTTCAAAATAAACAGGTACGGAGCTATCATCCTGCTTAATTCTCCCAACAATTTCATTATATAAGGTTTCCTGAAGTCCCTCGGTGTGTTTCATCACCGCTTGGGTATAGTCGTTTTCTTGATTCAGATAATCCACCACTTCCTGATTCTCGCGATCACGCATCCAGTAGTAATCATCGGTGCGCTGATATCCGTGAGCTTCAAGAACCTGTGGTATTTTTTTGGCAACGGGTGCTTTCATAGGTGCCTCTTTTTTATTGTTCATACATCCCAATGAAAATGTCATCATCAGGAAAAGCCCAAAGGTCGTTCTTTTTGAAAAAATTATCATAGCATATTTTTAAGAATTAATACCTCCAACACATCACCTTCTGAAATTTTCAATAAAAAATATACGAAATATCAAAACCCCCACCTAAAAAGCCTGCCTAATAATCGAAAAATGACTAATAACATTATTAATTACCCGCAAAGCAGATATATGTCATTTGATAGTTTTAAAGTACTGTATTCCAAAAGGCAAATTCTTTGAAAATTAATATTCTCTCATCATCTTCTCATGGATTTTTATTATCAATTAAAGACAAAACCCCTCAATCCTATGTTAAAAACCAAACTACACCCCCTCCTCTTAATTACAATATTATCAATTTATTAAAGGTAAAATTGGCGTATTTTGCATATCCCATTAAAAAACAAGAGAAAGATTGACCTGATTGAAAATCAACTCTTTTTTACGCTGGGAATTAGGCGCTCAATCTTCTTTTATTTAAATTTGCACCGGTTTTAGAGCACCATCCATTTCAGGAAAATGGAGAAAAGTACAATCCTGATCAAAAAGGATTTAAAAAAAATCTCTAAATACCTCAATAGGCTTTACTTACCTCAAAAAAGTTAAAACCATAACCACCATTAGGATGGTTTAGCATACAGAAAAGCTGGAAACATTTAATAAAACATTTTTATGAAAAACACGAAAATCGTTGCTACGATCTCTGACCGTAAGTGTGATATTCCATTCTTGACAGAGATGTATAACCAAGGTATGAACGTTGTTCGTATCAACACTGCACACCAAACTTTCGACGACTCTATGCGCGTTGTTGAAAACGTTCGTGCTGTATCTGACAAAATCGGTATCTTGGTAGACACTAAAGGCCCAGAAATCAGAACAACAAAGATCGATGAAGAATTTCGTGTGAAGCCTGGTGATGAGGTATTCATGGCGGGTGATCCGGAAGGTATCTCAACTCGTGAGTTGGTATACGTTAACTACGCTGGTTTCGTAGAGGATGTACCTGCAGGTTCTCGCATCTTGATTGACGATGGTGATGTTGAATTCATCGTTAAAGAAAACCTAGGCGACAAATTGTTGTGTATTGCACAGAACTCTGGTCCTGTAAAGTCTAGAAAGTCTGTAAACATTCCTTCTGTACACGTGAAATTGCCTTCTATCACTGCAAAGGATAAAGGTTATATCGAGTGGGTAGCAGATAACAACATCGATTTCGTAGCACACTCTTTCGTACGTAACGCAGCTGACGTTATCGCAGTACAAGAGATTTTGGATGCTAAAGGATCTGATGCTAAAATCATCGCTAAAATCGAGAACCAGGAAGGTGTTGATAACATCGACGAAATCTTGGATCACGCACATTCGATCATGGTAGCACGTGGTGACTTGGCTGTTGAGATTCCTCAGGAGCGTATTCCAATCACTCAAAAAATGATCATCGACAAGTGTATCGCTCGTCGTAAGCCTGTAATCACTGCAACTCAAATGTTGCACACTATGATTGAGAACCCACGTCCAACTCGTGCGGAGATCTCTGACGTAGCGAACGCAGTTTACGATGGTACTGATGCGGTTATGCTTTCTGGTGAGTCTGCTTACGGTGACTACCCAATCGAGGCGGTAAAAACAATGGCTTCTATTGCTGAGGCAACTGAGAAATACGAAGGTTTCAAGAAAGACACTGAGTTTGTTGTATTGAACAACGACATCTCTGCATTCGTAGCAAAATCTGCTTACTATGCGTCTGAGAACTTGAACCCAGCGGCAATCATCACTGATTCTGCTAACGGTCGTACTCCTCGCGCTATCGCGGCTTACCGTCCAAAAACAGCTATCTTCGCCAAAGTTTACGATGAGCGCGTAATGCGTGAGTTGTCTTTGACTTACGGTGTTCACGCTTCTTTCTTGGCAAAAGGTGATGATTCTGATGCTTACATCAAAGAATCTTTGGCTGAGTTGAAAGAGAAGAACATGGTAGAGCAAGATGATCGTTTGGTAGTTGTAGGTGGTAACTTCGGTGACTTCCACGGTGCTTCTTTCTTGGAAGTAGCTACAGTTGAGAACATCGAGTCTAACTTGAAAAAATAATCCTTCGGGATTCACAATATTAAAGGCTGCCTTCGGGCAGCTTTTTTTTTAGCCTGATCTTCCGCAGTTGGCGCATTTCTGCTCGATTTCCTCCGCTCCTTAATTTTTTCTTGTTATTTTTCGAAGTAATATTCGTATCATTTCAATACAAGCCCCTGTAACCCACATTTTTCTTTGAAGCATTTCATTCTATATATTTTCTGTTTTATCCTCTTTCCTGTTGC
Source organism: Persicobacter diffluens (assembly GCF_036244895.1). Taxonomy (NCBI): domain Bacteria; kingdom Pseudomonadati; phylum Bacteroidota; class Cytophagia; order Cytophagales; family Persicobacteraceae; genus Persicobacter; species Persicobacter diffluens. The sequence continues at coordinate 471,491 of NZ_BQKE01000001.1, read as the reverse complement.
CCTGAAAGCGCAAGTTCTTTCGGACAAAGAGTCTTTCAGTGTGGACAAAAATATCTTGTGTGCAGGAAGCAAATTAGTTATTCAGGATAACCCATTGGGAAATGATACCGGTGGGGCAGATGTGGTCATCAGCTATTATCAAGACGACTATACCATACTTGAAAATGCCATTTTCAGAGAATCAAATGGCGCCCCCAAGGCTTTTAAAGTGGGAGACCTTATCGGGGATGGACTTCACGGAGAAAATGACTTTAATCCACAAAAATCATTCACATTGATTCGAGTGAGACAGGCAGGGCCAGGAGGAACATTGGACATCGATTCCTTACAAATTTCCATCACCGTTGATCCTCCTCAATTCTCCATTTTTCAATGCCCCAACAGCACTGATAATGAGGTAGTGCTTTTTTTTGACGAAAGTCAAAAAGCGAATTTCAACCGAATCATTGTCGAAAGTCCCGTTGCAGACGAATTTTTACTGGAAGACACCCCCAGGAGATATGATAATTTCTCCGCCGGAGCTACCACCTTTACCATCAGGGGAGATTTTGGAGAGGTGGGAGACACCATGGATGATGCCTGTAAACGAGGGAGGGCCTCCAAAATCATCGAAGACAATTATGACATTCCCTCCCCGCAGGAGGTCAGCCTGAGTGTCACGGCACAATCCGAAACCGATGGAGCGATAGCCATCACTTTTAGCGGAGATACCGAACGATACCCTTACTTTTATGATCTCCCTGAGGAGGATCCGGTATTGGCGGTTAACAACACCATCCTGGGCGAGGACCTTAATACGCAAAGCTCCCTGAGCTTTTCACTCTATGCTTATGATTTCTGCGAATCTGAAAGCTATGGCGACATTCGCACACTTCATACTATTGCCTTAAATGCGGCATCTCAAAAAGGCTTTAACGAGGTGAAAAATACTTACGCGGGTACTGATAAACTGTCCCTTGAAAAAAATGGGGAGGACTTTCAGGAATTCGAGCCGAATGCCATTATAGAAGACAGGTCCGTTGACTGTGGCCTTTTATACCAGTATCAGGCACTGGCCACCAATGATAATGGTACTTCCCGTTCCGTCCTCAGCCCGGAAATTACCGGAAATTCCGATCAGGCCGCCACCATTCGTTATGTGGTAGCAACCGTTTCAGATGACGCAGAAATTGAAATTATGGGAGAAGAACCGGTTGCACAGGCTACTTATTATCTGGAAGTGGGCACAAATAAAGAAGAAAACACCGAACACCTGTTCTCCTTTGAAAACCTCAATCCTAATGAGCAAGCCCATTGCTTTACCTCCAGCCTGTTGGACGAATGTGATAATCTGTCTGTCCCCAAAAATTCCTGTACAATTTTCGCGGAGAGCGAACAACTTTCCGCCAAAAGGATGGCTTTTAAGTGGACAGATTATGTGGGTTTTTCTGTGGACGAATATGAGTTGTACTTACTGGATCAGGACTTTCAGCTGCTACAAAGCATTAATGCCGGCATATTTACACGCGATGAAATTAATTTGGAAGAAATCTCAGAGGAAACCACCTTTGCCCAAATTGCAGCCATCAATAATGCCGAGAATTTAACTGCCCTTTCCAACATCATCCCTATCGATTTTGAACCGATCATTCGCTTCCCTAACGCGTTTACGCCCGATGGGGATGGCCTGAATGATGTTTTCACCTATGTAGGCACCTCTCCTTTGGAAAAATTCGAAATGGTGATTTTTAACCGTTGGGGAGAAACCATATTCGCCCTCAGTGAAACCCAAAATATAGCGGGTGGCATCAGACCCGGCTGGAACGGCACCTACAAAAATGAAAAAGCGCCAGCTGGCACTTATTCTTATCGCGCCAAGCTGACTACCACTGATGGAAAAACACTGGATTTCAGCGGAATGCTCCAATTAATCCGATAAATAAGCTGACAGGCCATAAATAAGCACGAAATTTGTTAGCTTTAGGCAAATTTGGGGTCTGAAAATTCTTTTTTCACTTTTTTCAGCCCCTTTAACGATAGAACCAAAAATAAAAGCGATACTATGTTCGACATGATGAAAATGATGGGCAAAGTGAAAGAGGTGCAAGACCGTGTTCGCGAAGCTCAGGACCGCTTAGGAAATATTACAGTAGAAGGTGAATCCGGCGCCGGTATGGTAAAAGTTGTTGCCAACTGCAAAAAGCAAATTGTGAAACTGGACATTGATGATTCCCTTACCGGAGCGGAAAGCAAAACCATTCTTTCCGACCTTATCGTGGCAGCGGTCAACAACGCCATGGATAAAGCAGATGAAACGGCTCGCGAAGAAATCAAAAAAAGCACCGAAGGTATGATGCCGAACATTCCAGGCATGGACCTATCCAATATGTTTGGAGGATAATCCTATTAAATATTCTTAAAGAAACGGCCATGCGTCGTTTCTTCATTTTTTTCACGCGCTTCTTTTCATGACTGCATCTGTAGCCATTGTCATCCTCAACTATAACGGACGAACCTTCCTTAACAAATTCTTACCCAACGTACTTCAGCATGCCGAAGGCGCCGAGGTCATTGTGGCTGACAACCAGTCTACCGATGACTCTGTTGCTTTCATGCAAGCAACTTTTCCGCAGGTAAGACTGATCATTAATAAGGAAAACGGCGGGTTCGCCAAAGGCTATAATGATGCATTGAAGCACGTGGACGCGGACTATTACGTACTGCTCAATTCTGATGCAGAAGTAACAGCAGGCTGGCTCACGCCCATTATTTCCTTTATGGAGGAACACCCTAAAGTCGCTGCCTGCCAACCCAAAATAATGGCCTATCACAATCGGATAACTTTTGAATATGCCGGAGCGGCAGGGGGTTACATTGATTATTTAGGTTATCCTTTTTGCAGGGGAAGGCTGTTCGATACTTTAGAGGAGGATGAGCATCAGTATGATGATATTCGAAAGGTTTTTTGGGCAACAGGATGTTGTATGTTTTTGAGATCCAGGACCTTCCATGAATTCAATGGATTTGATGAGGACTATTTCGCCCATATGGAAGAGATCGATCTTTGCTGGAGGATGAACAATGCGGGCTACGAAGTGTTCTATCACGGAGAATCAAAAGTATATCATGTTGGTGGAGGAACTTTACCCAAATCAAACCCACGTAAAACCTACCTCAATTTCCGCAATTCACTCATTACCCTCTATAAAAACACGAGGCGCAGGCACCTTATACAAAAATTGTGTCTTCGATCCCTACTCGATGTGGTGGCCGCCACCAAATTCCTGTTTTTTGACTCGAGGGCCGACGCAATGGCCGTTTATCGAGCACAGTGGTACTTTTGGTCCCGATTACCCAAGTGGCAGTCCAAAAGAAAAAACCTTAAAAGAAGCAATAAGGCATGTTTGGATTTGATTCTTCCAAAATCGATTGTCCTTTTGTATTATTTAAAAGGTAAAAAAAGTTTTAAAGATTTGTGAAATTAATTTAAATTCAGGCATAAATTATTGGATTATTGTGCCTTCTTAAATTTCTGCGAATATTTTTCCAGAAAGCAAGGATAAGATAAAGCACTAATGGAGATCCAGCGGTAAGACAAGAAAGATACATAAAACTTAGTCGAACGCTGAAAACGGAAATCCCCATTTTTTGGGCGATGGAAGTGCAGACTCCAAATGCATAATCTTCTATGAAGTATTGTATTTTTTTCATTTTTTATTGGCTGATATCTAATGCGATATTCGGTTGGTAAAGATAAAAGTTACAATCAAGATGATTTTTTTTTACTATTATTGCAATAGTAAGCATATACCGATATTTTCGCACGAATGCAACCTTTATAATTAAACGAAGATAGAAATGAGAAAGCTTGTTTTTCCTGCCGCCGTACTAGGCGCCATGATGATGTCAGGTTGTTCTTTGAACAAAATGGCTAAAATGGCAAAAGACCAGGAATTGACAGTAACTCCGAACCCATTGGAGGTTCATGCAGATACTGTACAATTCGAAATGTCAGCAGTTTTGCCTGTTAAAATGTTAAAGCCAGGCCTAGAGTATCAGATGGAGCCATCTTACAATTACGGTGAGAAGTCTGAAACACTAAGCGCTGTCACTTTGAAAGGTGATGACTGGGCTGATAAAAAAGATCAGAACCCACGTTTGTCTGAGTCTTTCGCTTTTGCTTACAATGATGAAATGTCTTCTGGTGAGTTGGCGATCGCAGGTAAGGCTGTCGACCCTAAGAAGAATAAAATTAAGGAAGGTCCGGTTCTTCCAGTAGCTAAAGGTGTTATTACTACTTCTCAATTGGTAGAAGATGTATACGCTCCTGCTTACTTGTTCCACGGATACAACAACCAAGAGGAATTGATCCCAACAAACGTTGAGTTCTTCTTTACTCAGGGTTCTTCTGTATTGCGTTGGTCAGAGAAAACTTCTGAGCGTGGTAAGTTCTTGGATGCTTTCGTAGCAGACAAAAACGTAACCCGTACGGTAATCATTACTGGTACTCACTCACCAGAGGGTACTGAGCGCAATAACTCTCGCTTGGCGGAGAATCGTGCAACGGTAATCGAGAAAGAATACCGCAAATTGATGAAGCGTTACGACTACAAAGGCACTGCGGATTCTATCAAATTCGTATTGAAGCCAGTAGTAGACGATTGGGCGGAATTCAAAAAAGAATTGGAAGCTTATGATGGCGTAGACGCTTCAGTGAAGTCTGAATTGTTGTCTATCGTTAACGGTGCAGGTTCTTTCGAAGAGAAAGAGAAGCAAATGCAAAAAGTTAACGGATACCGCAAAGTATTCAAGGATGTTTATCCTAAGTTGCGTACTGCAAAAACTGAGATCCTGACTGTAAAAGAAAAGAAAACAGATGCAGAAATCGCTACTTTGTCTAAGCAAATCCAAAACAACAGTGTAAACGCTGATACTTTGAGCTTGGAAGAGTTAATGTACTCTGCTACTTTGACTCCTTCAGTTTCTGAGAAAGAAGCTATCTACGCTGCTGCCACTAAGAAAGCGGATAGCCACATTGCGCACAACAACTTGGGTGCTGCTTACTTGGCTTCAGCTGCTGAAGCAGAAGGTTCTGCTCGCGCTGAGATGGTAGAGAAAGCAATGACGCAGTTCGAATTGTCTAACCGCAAGCAAGAAACTGCTGAAGCTACTGCTAACATGGCGGTTGCTGCTTATTTGGCTGGTGACGACGTGAAAGCTTTCAACTTGATTGAGAAAGCTTACGCTATGGGTCTTGAGTCAGAAAACGCAAAATCTTTGGCTGGTGTGAAAGCTGCTTTGGAGATCAAGCGTGCAAAATATGCTGATGCTGTAGCTTCTTTGGCAAATGCTGATGACGCTGCTGCTAACCTTTACAACAAAGGTTTGGCTCAGCTATTGAACAAGCAATATGACGCTGCTGTAGTTTCTTTCCAGGAAGCTGCTGAGAAAGACAGCAACTTTGCTGCTGCATTCTATGGCGAAGCCATTGCTAACGCTCGTGCAGGTAAAGAAGATGCTGCTATCGCGGCTTTGAAGAAGTCAGTAGCTGCTGAGCCAGAGATGGCCAAAAAGGCGGTTAACGATTTAGAATTCTCTAAATTCTCTGCTTCTGAAGCATTCCGTAACGCATTGAAATAAGGCGAATTTTCGCTGTTTCAGCAATATTAACAAAGCCCTCAGCCATTCGGTTGAGGGTTTTTTATTATCAAAGGGAGAATATTTTTTTTTCATTCCATTTCGCTTATTTTTACGCCACATTACCCGCCAGGGTATTTAACAAACAATGCACAATAACCTAATTCAAAATAATAACCATGAGACAAATCCAGTTTCGAGAAGCACTACGTGAGGCGATGAGCGAAGAAATGCGTCGCGATGAAACCATCTTCCTAATGGGAGAAGAGGTGGCCGAATACAATGGTGCTTATAAAGTGAGCCAGGGAATGCTGGACGAGTTTGGACCAAAACGTGTCATTGACACCCCAATTACGGAAGCAGGATTTACCGGTCTGGGGGTAGGTGCTGCCATGAATGGCATCCGTCCGATTATTGAGTTCATGACTTTCAACTTCTCTTTGGTAGCAATTGACCAGATTATCAACTCTGCTGCAAAATTGAAGTCGATGTCCGGTGGACAAGTAGATGTGCCGATCGTTTTCCGTGGAGCAACGGGTAATGCAGGCCAATTGGCTGCTCAGCACTCGCAAAACTTCGAAAACTGGTATGCCAACACACCTGGATTGAAAGTGGTGGTTCCTTCTAACCCAAAGGATGCTAAAGGACTTTTAAAATCTTCTATCCGTGACAATGACCCGGTGATCTTCATGGAGTCAGAATTAATGTACGGTGACAAAGGAGAGGTGCCTGAGAGCGAGTACCTGATTCCAATCGGTACGGCTAATGTTGTAAAAGAAGGTACAGATATTACCTTGTGTTCTTTCGGTAAAATGATGAAGGTAGCGATTCAGGCTGCTGAAGAAATGGCGAAAGAAGGCATTAATGTAGAAGTGATCGATTTGCGCACTGTTCGTCCTATTGACTGGGCGACCATCATTACTTCTGTGAAAAAAACCAATCGTTTGGTGGTACTGGAAGAGGCATGGCCATTGGCTTCTATCTCCTCAGAAATTGCTTTCCACGTATCTAAAAACGCTTTTGACTATTTGGACGCTCCTGTTACCCGAGTAGTTTCTGAAGACGTTCCGGTGGCTTATGCAAAATCATTATTGGAAGCGACCGTCCCTAATGTAGAAAAAACCGTTAAAGCTATTAAGGAAGTGCTTTATCGTTAATAATATTTATTTTCATATATAAAAGCGCACCTCTGGGTTGCGCTTTTTTTTTGCTTCTGATTTTATATTGCTCAACCAAATAAAAAAATTTACCAATGCTCATACCCGCAGACATTGAAGTAGGGATCGCTTTGAGTGGGGGAGGCGCAAGAGGAATTGCTCATATTGGAGTATTACAAGCTCTGGAAGACTATGGAATTTTCGTAAAAAGAGTTTCAGGCACCAGTATGGGGGCCATTGTTGGTGCATTATACTGTGAAGGTATTCGGCCGATACAAATATTAGAAATTGTGAGTGAGCGCAGGTTTATCAATATGTTTCGATGGCGGTTATTAAAGACCGGACTCCTGCCGCTGGATTATTTAGAGGAAAAGATACTGGAGTATATTCCCCATAATTCTTTTGAAGGCTTAAAAATGCCCTTACATATCTGCGTGAGTAATTTGTCTACGGGAAATTCGAAAATTGTCTCCTCGGGACCTCTAATGGACTGGGTAAAAGCTTCCGCCTCTATTCCGGTTTTATTCCCTCCGGTGACGATCAATAACGAGCAATTTGTAGATGGAGGCCTGACCAATAACCTGCCGGTGGAACCTTTACTGGAACATGCCAACCGCACGATCGGCGTTCATGTAAATCACAACCTCAAAGTCCCGCAAGTTAGTGGCATCAAATCTGTGGCGGAGCGGGTATACCGGCTCGCTATCTGGCAAACGGTGAAAGACCGGATGGATGAATGTGATCTGGTCATTGATCCTATTGATGCCCGAAAATATGGCACTTTTGACTTTAATCAGGCGCAAGAACTATTCAATATTGGCTATAAAGCCACCGAGGAAGTCATGTATCACCTCACCAAAAATATTAATCTGGAAAAACTCATTAACCTTCACCAAAGAAAAAGCCCCACCAAAGAGGAGGGGCCTAATCAAAATATGGTTCAAAGCGAATAGTTCACTTATCTTTTCATCAAATTACTCAATCCCATACCACGACGAGAACCCGTCAATTTATTCATGGTTTTCATCATTTTGCGCATTTCGTTGAATTGCTTCAACAACTTATTCACATCCTGAACGGTGGTCCCGGAACCTTTTGCAATTCTTCTGCGACGGCTACCGTCCAACAATTCCGGATTTTCACGCTCTTCCTTGGTCATGGAAAGAATAATGGCCTCGATAGGCTTAAATGCATCGTCATCGATATCGATGTCCTTCATCATTTTACCTACACCGGGCAACATGCCTACCAAATCCTTCAGGTTACCCATTTTCTTTATTTGGGCTAGCTGAGAAAGGAAATCTTCAAAATTGAACTGGTTCTTGCGGATCTTTTGGTTGATACGCTTCGCTTCATCCTCATCAAAAGCCTGCTGCGCACGCTCTACTAAGGAAACCACGTCACCCATACCCAAAACACGCTGGGCCATACGCTCAGGATAGAAGACATCCAAAGCATCCATTTTCTCTCCGTAAGAGATAAACTTAATCGGTTTTTCTACAACCTTACGGATTGAAATGGCCGCACCACCACGGGTATCACCATCCAACTTGGTTAATACTACTCCGTCAAAATCCAAACGGTCGTTGAAAGTCTTCGCAGTATTCACTGCATCCTGACCGGTCATCGAATCCACAACGAACAAAGTCTCTGATGGCTGAATTGCATCTTTTACTGCTGCAATCTCATTCATCATTTGCTCATCCACCGCCAAACGACCCGCCGTATCGACAATGACCACCTTTTTATTCTGTGCTTTTGCTTCCGCAATCGCTTTTTGGGCAATCTCTACCGCGTTTTTATTCTCAGGCTCGGCATATACTTCAACACCTACCTGCTCTCCCAAAACCTTCAGCTGGTCAATCGCCGCAGGGCGGTAGATATCACAGGCTGCCAGCATAACGCTCTTTCCTTCCTTCTTCAGGCGGGAAGCTAATTTACCGGTAAAAGTAGTTTTACCAGAACCTTGCAAACCGGCAATCAGGATGACCGCAGGATTTCCCTCCAACACGATATTTTCCTGTGTACCCCCCATCAGGCTGGTTAACTCATCCTGAGTAATTTTCACCAACATCTGACCTGGAGACACGGAAATCAAGATATCCTGTCCTAGGGATTTATTTTTAATTTCGTCAGTTACCTCTTTTGCTACCTTAAAGTTAACGTCGGCATCAATCAACGCACGGCGAATTTCTTTTACCGTGGTGGCAACGTTAATCTCGGTAATACTGCCCTGACCTTTTAGGTTTTTAAAGGCCTTATCTAATTTGGTACTTAAATTATCGAACATGGCATTCCTTCAGTTTCCGCAAAAATATAAAAATTATATCGCTTTTTTATTGAACGATAGGGCTTTTGCATTCTTTTTAGGAACGCGATGACCCATTAAAAAGATGATAGATATTGAAAATGGCAATAAAACTATTCACGACTACCACCGGGTAGGCCTGAATCATCACTCCATAAATCACAAAGAAAACAGCTCCTATTGAATTAATAAGCCGCAATTTCCGTATTTCCTTAAAAGTAAAAGAAAGCGCAACGAGTGTCATTGCAATATATCCTACCCAATCAGAATAATCCATTTATGAAGAATAAGTTTCTGGATGCTGTCCCTGCTTGTAGTAGAAGCGATAAAGCTCGTAAACATTCAATGCCAAAATAATCACATTGAGTCCCACTACCGGCAAGGCCTTAATCAACAAGCCGTAAACAATAAAAATCAAGGCTGCAAAAATATTGACTTTCCGCAGGGTTACCAAATTTCGGAATGTAAAAGAAAATGCTGCCAATCCCATGGCCATATAACCTAAAAGCTCCGTCCAGTTCATTTATCTCACTCTAAAAACACCTAAACAACTATCACACAGCTATTTTCAAAAATCAATCCAAAAACACCCCCACCCTTTACCTATTTTTACTTTAGAAAAATTAAGTGGGGAACCTCTTACAATACTCCGTAAAGAATTAGGCCGCAATACAGCCAAATCTCTCTATTTGGAGCATTTGCTCTGAATTATTGTACGGTTCGGGGGCAATCCCGAACCCTTTAAATATTCTTTGGATATAGTTTCGATTAAAATATAGCATCTTAATACTTGATAATGAGAAGGGTTCCTTTTCTTCGGTTTTATTATCAAAATAGTGAAGCGCTTTTGCCACGGACACCGCCGTTAGGGACATATTGATGTGATTATGTATCTTATTTTTACTCCTTGCTTGGCAGTGAGTCAAACCGGTGAATTGTTTGGCATCTCGAAATAGAAACTCAATTTGAAATCGAAGTCGATAACGCTCAATTATTGCGGAACCGCTTTGATTAATGTCTGTACTGAATAAAATTTCTCGTCTGGTTTTCCCATTGTCAAGCTCAGTAACGACGACCACACACTTGATCCATCGTTTAAGACTTTTACTATGAACCTCTGCTTCGAAAGCCTCCGAGTTTTCATTTTTGAAACATAGTGTAAAGTGTCTTTGGTCAAGATTATTAAATTTCACTTTTTCTCCATAGACCTTGGGTCGCCCTCTTTTTCCGGTAGGTGGTTCGGTATTTCTGTAACGAAGAAATGCGTTTTTAGCCAATTTACTAATGACAATAAACCCTTTTTCTACTATTGGATCGACGAATGTAAAGCGCGAAAAGTAAGCATCAACAACCACACTATCTGATACTTGCTTGTACAATTCAACATTTGACAAAATCAAATTGGCATAAAAGGTCAGCAAATTAAATGACTCGTCCTCACTCTTAAAGGTTTGATGGGCCTCTAAATGCATTGCGGTTTTACTTTCGAGGCCAACACTTGCTATTCCAGTAATTTCTAGACCTCTTTTTGTTGAATTATCGCAGCCTGACCAAAAGTACCCTAAACCTGGGGTGAGTTGACCACTTTTGGAAACATAACTTGGATCAAAGGCAATGATGCGCAATTCATCTTTAAGTGTCTTAATGAGCTCAATATTGAAAAAAAGGTAATTGAAATATTTTTCATACCATGATCTAATCGTGGCCTCATTGTACCGCAGATACCGACTCATGTTGGTGAAATTATTACGACCACGGAAAGACAGTAGTCCTTTCAAATTTTCTATCATGAAATCCCTCTCCCATTTGTTAATGTCTAACATTTTATGGAATATTTGCGCTAGGAGTGTTTCGATGCTCTTGATGGTGACTTAGTATGTTGGTGTTTGGCGATACAAATATACAGGTCACCATTTTTTTTACAATAGCTCAAAACTCTACGGAGTATTGCTCTTAAAAAACAGCAAATAACTCTAAATTTGCGATCGAAAATTTCTGAAATAGCTATGGAACTTAAAAATGACCTCATCCTACGAGCTGCACGTGGGGAAAAAACGGAAAGAACGCCTGTATGGCTAATGCGTCAGGCTGGAAGAATTTTACCGGAATACCGTGCGGTAAGAAGTAGTGTGAGCGGTTTTATTGAGCTGGCTCAAACACCTGAATTGGCAGCAGAAGTTACCATTCAGCCCGTTGACCTTTTAGGGGTGGATGCCGCCATTATCTTTTCAGATATTTTGGTTGTTCCTGAAGCCATGGGACTGCCTTACGAAATGGTAGAGAAAAAGGGGCCATGGTTCCCGGAGACTGTCAAGAGTGCTGCCGACCTCAAAAAATTAAGCGTGGCAGATGTGGAGTCAGATTTAGGATATGTATTAGAAGCCATAAAAATCACCAAAAAAGAGTTGAACGGCCGCGTTCCGCTAATTGGTTTCGCAGGTGCTCCCTGGACGATTTTTTGTTATATGATTGAAGGACACGGCTCTAAAACATTCTCCAATGCGAGAAAAATTTTATATACCGATCCTCAGATGGCGCAGCAGTTATTGCAGATGATCACTGACACCACTATCACTTACCTAAAAGCACAAATTGCCGCCGGAGCTGACATGGTGCAAGTCTTTGATTCCTGGGCAGGAATCTTACCTGACGATCACTATGAAACTTTCGCCTTGTCATACATCCGTCAAATCTGTGATGCCATCACGGAGGTGCCCATCACTGTATTTGCCAAAGGAGCATACGGCGCCAGAAAAGCCATTGGGCAATTAAACTGCAACACCGTTGGGCTGGACTGGAATATGGACATTCAGGAGAGTCGCCAATTAATTGGAGCTAATAAAACCCTTCAGGGAAATCTGGACCCTGCCGTGCTATATGCTGATTTTGCCACTGTAGAGGCTAAAACCAAGACCATGCTGGATACTTTTGGCCCTGACCGACACATTGCGAATCTCGGACACGGCGTTTATCCGGACATTGATCCGGAAAAAGTGAAGTGTTTTATTGAGACCGTAAAAAGCTACAGCCCAGGCCTGAGAAAATAAATTAATTTTTTTTCAAAAAGGAGGGTTACCTGTCTTTCGCATTTAGTATATACAGATGCATAAGCAATTTAAGTAGCACAAAATTTATACACCTGTTTTTGATTGAACCCCGGCCTTGTCCGGGGTTCATTCTTTCTAAAGGATTTATTTCTTACATCCGCTCCTCTTCCTCAGCTTTTAGGCCACTCTTATTCCTCTCCCTCTCAAAACAACTAAGCCCCTCTCTTTTACGTCGGGCAAAAAAATAATTGCCTGACTAAGCCCCTCTTCCCTTCCTGTATAATAACACTGGCTACTACTGGCCACAATTCCTTCAATTTTCCTGTCATGCAACAAATGGAGGAAGCGGGCAGCATTCGGATGGTGCATGAATATTACACCCGAATTATTTATGCTTAAATCCTCGTTTAGCTGTAAGGCGGAAAAAATGATGGAATAGTTTCCTATTTCGAGTTTTTTCCAACAAAACAGATGAATGAGCAGAAAGCAAGCTTGCCCGAATTTGGGCTATTATAAATCAAAAAAATAAATTATAATGAACTGAAATTAAATTACTTGCGATCAGTTAATAAATATGGCGGTGAATAATTCGGGTTACAGTTCCCGCAAGTCAAAAATTTCCAAAAAAAAAGCCCACCATCCGGTGAGCCTTTTCTTCAATTATTTATTTTTTATCCGCCGAAGCGAGCGTAATGGTGTCTTAATTTCTCATCCATTTCCACCGCCAAGGCATCTTCCTTTTCGGTCTTCAGAATTCTCACAAACTCTCCCAACACCATCATGGACATCTGGGTGCTGCGGTCCAAACCTCCGGCAATGCGCTCATTATAGTCCAGGTTTTCGATTGCCCGATCTCCCATCACTTTGATAATTTCCATCGCTTTTGCTTTTTCATTCACTGCCAACAGGAATCTAACCATTCGCATGGAAGTATAATCATAAGGCACCGCCTCATCCGGAATACGCTCCAAGGTGGCATTCATCACTTCCTTAGCGCGCTCATCATCTCCCTCTTCCAACAAGGCCAGGATCAGACTATTAATATTCGAACGGGTATTAAGCACAAAGTTACGGTAGTTCTCATCATAATACACTTTCGGGTCATCCAGACTACGGTAAGCAAATTTATTCATCACGTTATCGTACATGGTTTCAGTATCCACCAAGTACTCCCCTGATTGCTGCTGCCCTGGGAAATCAATCGGTAATAATCGATAAACATTACCTTCTTGCGCCACATGGTGGGACAAATCAATTCCAATAGAGGAAAGCGATGTATTATTAAAATAGATCGGACGCTCCCAATTATTATTAGTAATCAGATCAATCAGCATAATAGTGTTTTTCTCCAAGCCGTTTCCTTTCAGAGACCACACCAATTTATCCGTCACATAAGGCTTCAACTTATCCGGCACCAAATTACTGTTCAACACCTCAGAGGTATCCACATCAAAATACATAGATTTGGAAGGAACAACACTCATTACCCCGCCACTACGAGTAGGGAATTGTAGCTGATTAGATCCCTTGCGTAATAAGCTGATGTATTGCTTGGCATTGATCGCCGCGCCCTTTTTCACAGAAGGCAACTCCTGATAAACCGCATAATCATTCGGCCCACCCTGACGGTAATGTTCCTTTTCAAAAGTAAAAGGTAATGCTTCCGACTCATAAGCTTTACGCTTCATTTGGTCAATGTACCAATCCGTATTAAAGTAAGATAATACGATTACCCGCACATCGGTACGGAAATTCTCCACTTCCTGAACATACCACAATGGGAAAGTATCATTATCACCACCGGTGAAAATAATGGCATTCGGAGCCAAGCCTGCCAGGAAGTTACGAGCTGAATCTACGGAGAAGTAACGATTGGAACGATCATGATCATCCCAGTTTTGCTGCGCCATAATCGCCGGCGCCACCAGGCAAAGTGCGGTTGCTAAAGCCGGAGTAGCAACACCTTTGGTAAACTTGCCTAATAATTCGGCAATGGCAAATACCCCGATTCCACACCACATGGCAAATACGTAGAAGGCCCCTACATATATATAGTCTCTTTCACGCGGCTCAATAGGTGGCGAGTTCAGGAACATCACCAAAGCCAGACCAGTGATCAGGAACAAAATCAATAAGAAAAAGAAGGTCTTCGGGTCTTTATTAAAATTAAAGAACACCCCAAATAGCCCCAGAATCAGCGGCAACATGAAGTAGACATTGTGCGCCTTGTTATCCTTAATCGTAGAAGGTAAATCTTTAAAAGCATCTGTAATCCCTACCCAGCTCGCTCCCTGAATATCACTTTCTCGCCCGGAGAAGTTCCACATAAAATAACGCATGAACATCGTCCCGATCTGATGCGAGAAGAAGAAGCTCAGGTTATCACTGAAAGTAGGCTGCTCTCCCGGACGTAAACCCAGCATATTCTGATACTCTTGTACGTGGCGCGGGCTATTGCTCCATATTCTTGGGAAAAGCGTTTTGCGTTTATCGTCAAATTGATATTCAATTTTATGATCTGCAATTTCATACTTATCCTTTCCTTTCACATAAACCGGCGCACCCACTTCGGTCCCCACTACCTCGGCATCAAAGTACTGCCCATAACCCAAAGGACGGGTACCGTACTGCTCACGCTTCAGGTAAGAAACGAAAGATACAATGTTATTCGGGTCGTTCTCATCAATCGGAGGATTGTAATTGGAACGAATCGGGATGATACTGAAAGAAGAATAACCAATCAGAATGAATACAAACCCTAACAGGAAAGTATTCAGAATGGGCTTCTGCATTTTCTGAGAGTAATAAACCCCGTAAATCAATGCCCCTAAAAAAGCAACAATAAAGCTCACAATTCCGGAACCGAAAGGCAGGCTCAAAGTATTGACGAAGAATAATTCAAAATCCCCAGCCCAGGTAGGTAGTCCAGGAATAATAATATCGTTAATAAATAACAGAATGACAGAACTCACCGCCAGCGTTATGAAAACCCCTTTGATGGTCGCCTCTTCATACTTCTTAAAATAGTAAATCAACCCTAAAGCCGGAATGGTCAACAAGTTCAGCAAGTGAACCCCGATAGAAAGCCCCATTACATAGGCAATCATAATTAACCACCTTAAGGAAGCGGACTCATCCTCAATGAATTCCCATTTCAACATCATCCAAACTACGGCCGCGGTAAATAAGGAGGACATTGCATATACCTCCGCCTCAACAGCAGAAAACCAGAAAGAATCAGAGAAAGTATAAATCAAGGATCCCACAGCAGCGCCACCCATTATGAGTACCGTTTGCTCCAGCGAGGCTTTTGCGCGATCAACCTTCAAAATTTTCAGCCCCAACATCGTCAAACTCCAGAATAGGAATAGAATGGTAAATCCAGAGCAAAGTACCGAAGAAATATTAATCCAATAGGCAATTCGAAGCGGATCTCCCATCGCAAGGAAAGAGAACATCCGGTTGATCAACATAAAAAATGGTGCCCCCGGAGGGTGAGAGACCTCCAACTTGTAAGAGGTGGCAATGAACTCCCCGCAATCCCAAAAACTGGCGGTTGGTTCCACTGTCAGCCAATACACCAGGGTGGCAATTCCAAAAATGATCCAACCGGTGTAATTATTAATTTTACTGTAATTAAACATTTAATGTAAGGTTATCTTGATAACAAGAATTATTGCATACAATTTTTCAAGGGTTGAAAATAGGAACTCTTCTGCAAATAATAGCCGATCGCGGCTTAAAATTTAATAAGAGCATTTCAATATGCCCTAAAGAACCCCGCTCATGAACGCCATAAGCTTTCCTCTACAGTACACCCATAACAGCAGAAGGATCAAAAAACAACAAAAAATTATTACGCCACTTCATTTATTAACTAATAAAGAATTAGTTAAACTAAACCACTTCGAGAATTATTCGTGAAGAAAATAGAAGGTGCTAAGCAAGCATCCCCCTATTACCTTTCCCGATTTCGGTTTTCCCTACAATCAAAAATACACTATGAAAAATCTACATTTCCTGTTCATCTTTTTGGTCATTTTTGCCGCCTCCTGCTCTGATGATGACAATGGAGATACCTCCGTCCCTTCTGCTGCCGGAGACTGGTACCTTTCCGGAATTAATGGAGAAGCTGTTCCTGCAGGTACTGGCGGGCTGATCTCAATTCCGGTGGAAATTGATGGGGACTCACTCGACTTACTGCTGGGCGATAAGGATGACCGGACCGTAATCCTGGATGAGGATAACAAAATATACCCTAAAGATATTAGTGTAGCCATTGGCAGCTGGATGCAAGACAATGGAAATATTACCATCACCATTGATTCTTTAGAACAATATAGTGGCACCACTGATGGCACTTCAGTCATAACCCTTCAGGTTTCTGACTTAATCATTGAATTACCCGATGGATCCCAATTCCCCGAAGTGAATTTCCGAGGAGATGCCATTTGGTCAAAACCATAAAAACATTTCTTCCCCCAACCCAAAAAGAGAGCTTCGGCTCTTTTTTTATGCCTTTTCAATTCTCATGCCACTTCCCCCACTTTTCTCCTGGCTTATTTTAGCCCGAATAATTCACCGACAAATTTGGTAAACCACCTTAATAAGCTTATGCTAAAATCATAAAGCTTGTGTTTATTGATTGATTAATAGCCAAAATTTGAGCGAGCTTGCTTTTTCCTCATTCTGCTTCATGGGAAATAATGAAAGAAGAAAAAATTCCTTCATTTTTCACGCCCTGCGGCTAAACGAGGATTCAAGCATGAATTACCCGCTTAGGGTATCATCAAACAATTCAAAATATAAATTCCTTTCGGAGAACCATATAAACCGGAGATTTCTCAATATTCTGCTTCCTTCTTCTTTACACAGGACCGCTGTACCAAATTCCATTTTTAGGTCACTTCATTTTTTTAGCACGACTTTTGACCAGCACTCTGGGCATTCGATTGATGCTCAGGGGTAAATGGATCTAAAATATTGAAATACAGTTTCATCTTCCTAGGTTTGTAAATATTTTTCTTCTATATTTGCACTCCTTTTGGGGTGGATTGAGTCCAAACCGCCTTAGATTCTTGCCGCCCCCTAAGGAACCGAAACCTCGTACCTTAGCACGTACAAGTCCGTATTACACTGATTTAAAAGGGTTTCAAGCCGACAGGATTCACGTAATCAAACTGCGTAGGAGCTTCCAAACCAATGCAGCAAGAAGTGATGAAATTCGGATCTAAGATTATTTTATAATTATTAAAATTCAGCTAAAGTGGATACTTTAAGTTACAAAACACTATCAGCTAACAAGGCGACTGTTGAAAAAGAATGGGTTGTTGTTGACGCTACCGATATGGTATTGGGTCGTTTGGCATCTGAAGTTGCTAAAATGATTCGTGGTAAGCACAAGCCATCTTTCACTCCTCATGTAGACTGTGGAGACAATGTTATCGTAATCAATGCGGACAAAGTTCGTTTGACTGGTAACAAGTGGACTGACAAAGTTTATGTTCGTCACACTGGATACCCAGGTGGTCAGCGTAAGCAAACTCCTATGGAGGTAAAAACTAAGAAGTCTTCTACGATCTTGGTAGAGCGTGCTGTTAAAGGTATGTTGCCAAAGAATCGTTTGGGCCGTCAGTTGTTCCACAATCTATTCGTTTACGAAGGTGCTGAGCACAAGCACGACGCACAGCAACCAAAAGAAATTAAATTCTAAGAAGCATGGAAGTAGTAAACACTTTAGGAAGAAGAAAGACTTCAGTCGCAAGAATTTATGTAAAAGCTGGTAACGGTGAAATCACTGTTAATAAGCGCCCATTGGCGACTTATTTCCCAACTGAGATCTTGCAATTGATCGTAAAACAACCATTAGTTATCTCTGAAGTTGATGGTAACTTTGACATTAACGTAAACGTGTACGGTGGTGGTATCAAAGGACAAGCGGAAGCTGTTCGTTTGGCTATCTCTCGCGCACTTTGCGAAATCGATGAGGAGAATCGTCCTGCATTGAAGAAAGAAGGATTCCTTACTCGTGACCCACGTATGGTCGAGCGTAAGAAATACGGTAAGCGTAAGGCACGTCGTTCTTTCCAATTCTCGAAACGTTAATATTTTGCTTCGGCGAATGTTTTCGTTTTTTAAAACATTTGAAATTTTCTATATAAGATTTAGTAATGGCTATTCAACTAACTTATAAAGACTTACTTGATGCTGGTGTTCACTTTGGACACTTAACGAGAAAGTGGGATCCAAAAATGGCTCCATATATCTTCATGGAGCGTAATGGCATCCATATTATTGATTTGAACAAAACCTTGGTGGCTCTCGAAGAAGCATCTAACGCCCTTCAAGGAATCGTTCGTTCTGGTCGTAAAGTGATGTTTGTTGCTACCAAAAAGCAAGCTAAGGACATCATCGCTGAAGAAGCAGGCCGCCTTAAAATGCCTTACGTAACTGAGCGTTGGTTAGGTGGTATGTTGACCAACTTCGCGACTATTCGTAAGTCGTTGAAGAAAATGTCTTCTATCGACAAGTTGATGAAATCGGAAGAGTACATGAACTTGGCGAAGCGTGAGCGTTTGATGGTATCTCGTGAGAAGGACAAATTGGAGCGTGTATTAGGCGGTATCGCTGACTTGACTCGTCTTCCAGCAGCTTTGTTCATCATCGATATCAAGCGTGAGCACATCGCAGTGAAAGAAGCACAAAAGTTGAATATCCCAGTATTCGGTTTGGTGGATACTAACTCTGATCCAACTTCTGTTGATTTCGCTATCCCTGGTAACGACGACGCATTCAAGTCGATCTCTATCATTGCTAAGGCGATCGGTTCAGCTATCGAAGATGGTTTGAACGAGCGTCGTAAAGACAAAGAAGAGAACGAGCGTAAGAAAGAAGAGGAAGCTAAAAAAGCAGCTGATTCAGAGAACGCTGAAGAAAAATAATCTTAGGATTAAATAAAATTAATGAACACCACCCTGCCTTCGCGTAGTTGGAGGTGTTCATTTTTTTTATCTAGATAAGTAATTGAAGATCTGTACAAATTCAATTACTTTCGCAGAGAAATTTCTTATTGATCACTAAATAATATTAACAATGGCAATTTCAGCAAAACAAGTTAATGAGCTGAGAAAAGCGACCGGTGCCGGTATGATGGATTGTAAAAAGGCATTGGTTGAAACTGATGGCGATTTCGACAAAGCGATCGAGGTTCTTCGTAAAAAAGGTCAGAAAGTTTCTGCTAAGCGCGCTGATAACGAAACTTCAGAAGGTACTGTATTCGTGAAAGCGAATGAGGATTACACTGAGGTAGTATCTTTAAGCTTAGTATGTGAGACTGACTTCGTAGCGATCAACGACGAGTACCAGGCTTTGGGTAATGCTATCTTGGATGCTGCTGCAGCGGCTAAGCCAGCAGACGTTGAAGGTATCATGGCGTTGTCATTGGGTGATATGACTGTAGCTGAGAAGATCACAGAGACTATCGGTAAATTCGGTGAGAAAATTGTGATCAAGAACTACGAAGTGATCACTGGTGAGAAAGTTGTTGCTTATATCCACTCTAACAAGAAATTGGGTGTAATCGTAACTTTGGCCAATGTTGGTGAAGCTGACTACGTAACTGCAGGTAAAGATGTAGGGATGCAGATTGCAGCAATGAACCCAATCGCATTGAGCTCTGATGATGTAGATGAGGCTACTAAGGCTAAAGAATTGGAAATCGGTCGTGAGATCGCATTGAAAGAAGGTAAGCCAGAAGCTATCGTTGACAAAATCGCTCAAGGTAAATTGCAGAAGTTCTTCAAGGACAACACTTTGTTGGCACAGGATTTCGTAAAGGACAACTCTATGTCTGTTGCTAAATACTTGGATAGCTTGAACAAAGGAATGACTGTAGTTTCATTCAAGCGTATCACTGTAGGATAATTATATATTCTCAGAAAAATATAGAAGCAGGAGGAAACTCCTGCTTTTTTTATGCCCGAAAGTCAGCTGCGCCGAATGCATTCCCCGCCAATTTCACTAAATCAACTTACAGCCAATTCATTACGGTTACTTTTTTTTGATTTTTAATTGCCCGAATTGGGAAAGCTTACTTTCTCTTCTTTCCTGTGCCCCACCAGAAAATTGGAAATAATAGCCTACCCCTTCCTTTTCCCAGCCTTGCTGCTAAACGATAATCTAAGCAATCATTATTTAGGCCCAACAAACTCCCCCCCAACCCAAAGCCCCAAACCAACTCCCAATGAATAGCTATTTACCCCATTCCGACATGCTTAATTCCACAGTTTTATTTAACTTTGGGCTCAGACTCAATTTTTTGCTTCATGGATTGCAGACTTTTGATAAAAAAGCAAGACCTTATAAAACTCCACGGTACGGCTGTAGGAATATACCAGCCACAAAATGCCTTCCTCAGACCTGAAATGGCAGAGATATTTTATCTGGGCATACTGATGAAAGAAGGTTTCGGGCGCGTATTTTTTCCCGTCACTAAAACGATCATCGAATATTTGATGATGGGCAAAATCACCATTCGGGATATTTACAATAATACGGAAACCCTTACCTATCAAATTAAAAAAGGAGCAAATAAAGCCATCACCGTCGTCAGGGATGAAGTAGAGAATAACACCCTCTTTTGGGATGACTATTTCACAGATCTGGACCCGGACCTACTGGCTTATCCTCAAGTGTAATACTTTTTAGTTAAATATTATCAATTCAACCTTCCGGAGGCTAAACTCCGGATTCGGGCTTAGGCAAATAAATCCTAAGTCAAAAATTCACTAAACTTATGAGATTATTCGGACTCTTTCTTTCTATGGCGCTAGCGCTATCCTTGACTGCCATGGGACAAGCTAAACCTCAAACAGAGGGAGAAAATTCCTTACCTAAAGGTGGAATGCAAATTAATGCAGGATTTGGCCTTTCAGGAAATGGCATCCCGGTTTATGGGGGAATGGATTTTGGTGTTCATCAAGACATGACAGCAGGATTCGAAGTAGGTTATCGCTCTTTTTCCGATAACTACTGGCGTTACAACTCCTTCTCGATCACCGGAACTTTTAACTACCATTTCAATCGATTAATCGGCCTACCTTCCAACTTTGATGTATATGCCGGGGCTAATATTGGCTATGTTAACTGGAACCACCACTGGGAAGGCCCTGCTGGTACGGATGAATGGCATAAAAGCCACTCTTCAGGCATAGGCCTTGGCCTTCAAATAGGTGGTCGTTATTTCTTCAACCAAAACTGGGGAGTAAACGTGGAACTGAACGGTGGAAACCAATTATCCAGCGGAAGAGTTGGGGTAACCTATCGCCTGTAAGAAAAAACTCATCACATCTTAATCCGTTTTTTTTTGAAAAGCAGCTGAGAAAGAATTTATTGCGCCCCGAAAATAAATTCACATGAAAAAATTAATTACATGCTGCTTGTTGTTAATGCTCACAGTATTAACCGCTAAGGCTGATTCTCCACTTGGACAAGGGGGAAAACAATTAAACTTCGGATTAGGATTTGCCAATTATGGCATTCCGATTACCGGTAGTTTTCAGTACGGAGTTCACCGCGATATGTCTGTTGAAGCAGAGCTTTCCTGGGCGAATAGAAATGTAAAGTATAATAAGGATAAATATTACCGCAGAAATACTTTCGGCATCGTAGGACGCTTTAATTATCACTTCAACACCATATTGAATATTCCATCCAACTTTGACCTCTATGCAGGTGCTAATGTTGGCTTTAGAATTGTGAACTACCCATACGATTATTACGGAAACAGAACTTCCGGACTGGGCTTAGGCCTTCAGGTAGGTGGACGCTATTATTTCAATGACCAGTTTGGTATTAATTTGGAATTTGCAGGCGGTAGAGCCGTTACTGCCGGAAAAATAGGAATCTCCATTAGATTTTAACAGAAAGGGTGCTTCGGCACCCTTTTTCATTGTTAATAAAAGTTAAATAATTGTCTTGCTGAGCATTAGCCACTACCTTCGGCTTTTCAATATTTGCAAGATGAAAGCTTTCCTACTCTCCTTCCTTCTCTTTCTTCCAGCCCTTTCCTTAGCGCAGGAAAACACTCCTCTGCCGACCTTTCTACATGGCCAATTGCTCAATGCCAACAATCAGGAAAGTATTCCCTTTGCACATATTGTCAATATCTCTCAAAAAAAAGGAGCCGTTTCGGATGAAATAGGCTTCTTCTCTATCAATGCACAACAGGGAGACACCCTTTGTTTCCGGGTTTTAGGCTATAAAACGGATACCATCACCCTAAGCAGGACCCAACTGGAGGCTATCAGTGCCAAATTCCGTTTGGTAGAAGAAACGCAAAAATTGGCCAATGTTAATATTTACTCCTATGATAATTCCGCCATGTTCCGAAAAAAACCGGAACCCTATTATATTCCGGGTATTAACATGAAAGTTCCCGCAAAAGACGATACCCTATTAAACAAACCGCATAGCCCTAAAGCTTATGAATATGCCCTTGGAGCACTCTCCAGCCCTATGACAGCCATGTATACTGCATTCAGCAAAAGGGAGAAAGAGAAACGAAAAATGGCAAAAGTGCTTTATGAAGAACAACAGGAACAATTAACCAATCAAAAATTCAACAAATACTTCAGCCCGGAAGCCATTTCCAAATTACTCAATATTGAAACAGAGGAAGCAGAAGCTTTTTTGGCTCATTTGAAGCCCTCTCCCTTTGCGGTAAATCAATTAGGACATAGCGAAATCATTATGAACATCATCAACCAGTATGGTGCTTTTCTCGAACAGGAGCCTCAGTTGGCCAAAAAAGTAAATAATACAGACAGTCTGCCTCTACTTCAGGATTAATCCTTTTACCCTTCATGGGCTATCTTTTCAAACAGCACGATTGACCGAATCCACAGGCTAATACCCATACTTATCCTTCCACCAGTATTTCAGCCACTCCCGGGTATGCTTTTCTTTTTGGTTATCACCCGGATCATAAAGCTTCGTACCTTCCAGTCCTTCAGGTAAATATTCCTGTGGGGCAAAATTTCCCGGATTATCATGGCTGTAATTGTAACCTTTGCCATACCCTTGCCCTTTCATGAACTTAGTAGGCGCATTACGCAAATGCAAGGGCACCGGGAGATCTCCGGTGGCATCAATCAAGCGCATGGCCTTATTCACCGCCATATAGGACGCATTACTTTTAGGGCTGGAAGCCAGATAGGCAGCACATTGAGCCAAAATAATTCTTCCCTCCGGATAGCCAATGGCCTGCACCGCCTGAAAAGCATTGGTCGCAATCACCAGGGCTGTCGGATTGGCCATGCCTACATCTTCTGAAGCAGAAATCAACAAACGGCGGGCAATAAATTTAATGTCTTCTCCTCCCTTGATCATACGGGACATCCAGTACACTGCCGCATTCGGGTCTGAACCCCGGATAGATTTAATCATGGCCGAAGCCAAGTCATAATGCTGATCGGCATTCTTATCATAAAGGGCCATCCGCTGCTGGGCCAGCTTTTTGACCAGCTCATTCGTGATTTGCCCGCCTTCCTTCAAGGCATCAGCCACGATCTCCACTAAATTCAACAGCTTGCGCGCATCTCCACCGGAAACAGACAATAAAGCCTCATATTCTGCCACCTCCAGATTTTTGGGGGCAATCACTTTATCCTCCGAAAGCGCCCTTCTGACCAGGCCTTTCAGGTCTTCCTCTTCCAAAGATTTCAGGGTGTACACCTGACAGCGTGACAACAAAGCCCCATTCACCTCAAAAGAAGGGTTTTCGGTGGTCGCCCCAATCAGGGTAATATGTCCACGCTCCACTGCTCCTAAGAGCGCATCCTGCTGCCCCTTATTAAAGCGGTGAATTTCATCAATAAACAACAGCGTTTTTTCCTGTCGGCGCGCCTTATCAATCACCTCCCGGACATCCTTTACGCCGGAAGAAATAGCGCTCAGGGTAGCAAAGGGCATTTTCACCGTCTCTGCCATAATTTGAGCCAGCGTTGTTTTCCCCACGCCCGGAGGCCCCCAAAGGATCAAAGAAGGCACCATGCCGCTTTCCAGCGAGTGACGCAATACTCCTTTAGGGCCCACCAGATGCTGCTGCCCCACCATTTCATCAATATTTCGGGGGCGCAGGCGTTCTGCTAATGGCTGCTGTTTATTTCCTATCATAACAATCCTGTTTTATAATTCCCACTCCTCTTCTTCACTCGGGCGGTGCCACTCGTCAATAATTTGCTGACTCAGTGCCCGGTACACCTTGGCCTTGTCCATATCATCTTCCAGCAAATCCAGGTGCGCTTCCAATGTTTGGACATCCTTTCGGATGGCCGGACCCGTCTGGGCCGCTTTAGGGCCAATTTCCAGGGTCTTATTCACCGTTTCGGCAATCAGGGGATGCAACAATTCAAAGTCCAAACCCTGCGATTCCATGATCTGAGAAGCCCGCAGCATCATGAAATTGGAGAAATTACAGGCAAATACAGCGGAAAGGTGCAAATATCGCCTTTGGGCAGAATCCATCGCCCTCACCGTTTGACTGATCGTAGCCGCAAAATTCAGCAACTTTTGACTGGCCCAATCCGAGGAAGCTTCAATTAAAAAGGGGATTTCTTCCACCTCGATTTCTTTCCCCTTCGAAAAAGTTTGCAAAGGATAAAAAACTCCGTGTGCATCCGCTGCAGCAAAAGAAAGTTCTTCCATGGGCTTTGCCCCCGAAGTGTGCGCTAGAATTGCTCCATCCGGCAAAATAATCTCTTTTGACACCTCAGAGATCGCATCATCGCTTACACAAATCAAAATAATGTCTACCTTTGTGTCTGAAAAGTCGAGATCGGGCTTCCATTCAGCCCCATAAAGTCGATTCATTAATTGGGCGCCACGCCTGGCATCCCGGCCGTAGACCGTCATTACTTTATGACCTGCATTTTCAATTGCAGGAGCCAAATGCCATGCTACATTGCCGGTACCGATTATGGCTACTTTGTATAACTTATTCATGACATTTCGTTAAATTTATCCGATTATCCAAAAAACAAAACTAATCAATTGATTAACGTACGCTTTTTGCACCCGCCTATCGACGGGTTTTTATTTGGATAACATAATTACAAAAATACTATAGATGGAGCAAAAGTCTTATAAAACACCATCCCTTCTTCAGGCCCTCATACCTGTAAGCCTATTAATTCTTCTTTTAGCCGCTAACGTTTTTATTTTCGGAGACGATGCAACCTATGGCCCTAACCAGATTGCGCTAATCCTGGCGGCTGCATTAGCGGGCATAGTCGGGGTCAACCTGCACTACAACTGGGATGATATGCAGGAAGGTATTGTACAAAGTATCAAATCCTCCCTTCCGGCGATTTTGATTTTGCTTCTGATCGGTTCTCTTTCGGGCACCTGGCTATTGAGCGGGATTGTCCCTTCCATGATCTATTACGGACTGGGCATCATGACGCCAAAGATTTTCTTATTTGCCACCGTAATTATTTGTGCCATTGCTTCCATTGCCATTGGTAGCTCCTGGACCACGATTGCCACCATTGGTATTGCCTTATTGGGGATTGGTTCCGCTTTAGGCTTTGATAAACCCATGATTGCGGGTGCGATTATTTCCGGCGCCTATTTCGGAGATAAAATTTCTCCGATGTCGGATACCACCAACCTCGCCCCTGCCATGGCGGGAACGGACTTGTTTACCCACATCCGAAGCATGATGTTTACGACAGTCCCGTCCATCATCATTACCCTGATCATTTTCTTGATTTTAGGATTCCAGCATTCCTCTAATGCAGATGCCGGAAATATTGAAGCAATTCGTGAGAGTATTGATCAGACTTTCAACATCACCCCCTGGTTATTTTTGGTACCGGTGATGGTGATTGGATTGATCCTTAAAAAAGTGCCTGCGATCCCTGCCCTATTAATCGGTACTTTGCTGGGAGGTATTTTTGCCTGGATTTTCCAGCCCTCCGTTATCCAACAAGTTGCCGGAACAGAAGATTTCACCTGGGTAGCACCTTATAGTGTCTTGATGAAATCCATGTTTACAGAAATCTCTATTACCACCGAAAATACCCAAGTCAATGAACTGCTAACTTCCAGTGGAATGGAAGGGATGCTCAATACCATCTGGCTGATTATGTGTGCCATGATTTTTGGAGGAATTATGGAGTCTACCGGTCTATTGCAACGTATTACTGCCGCTATTATTAGTAAGGTAAATTCAGTTGGTGGCTTGATTTCCGCCACTGCCGGATCCTGTTTATTTTTCAATGTAACTGCCTCTGACCAATACCTTTCGATAGTGGTGCCTGGCAGGATGTTTGCGGATGTTTATCGCAATCGGGGAATTGCTCCGGAAGTTTTATCAAGAACGCTGGAAGATTCCGGTACTGTGACGTCGGTACTTATTCCATGGAATACCTGTGGTGCGTATCAGGCAGGAGTATTATCAGTAGGCACTTTAGCCTATTTACCTTACTGCTTCTTTAACATCCTAAGTCCATTCGTCACAATCATTTTCGGGTATTTGTTCGTTAAACCGGATGCGGCCAAAAAGGCTGAGCCGGTAGTGGCAGTCGATTAAGTGAGCTTTTATGTATCAAAAAGAAATAAGTAAAGAAGAAGTCAACGAGTTACCGTTAACCAAATATGAGGGAGAAGTAGTCTATATCACGGAAAAAGATGAACTTCAGGAGGCCTTAAAGGAAATTGAACAGTACAATGTGGTGGGTTTTGATACAGAGACCAAACCCAATTTCCGAAAGGGTGAGAATAACGGAATTGCTCTGATTCAAATTGCGACAGAAGAAAAAGTATATCTGATCAGGGTAAAGCAAACGGGCATGACAGCGCGCCTGGCAGACTTTCTTTCCAATCCGGACATTTGCAAAGTAGGCATTGCTTTAACGGATGATATCCGCGGATTAAAGGAAATTGGAGACATTTTACCCAATGGATATGTGGATTTAGCCGTGGAAGTAAAAAATTTGGGATTAAAAGTAACCGGCGCCAGAAACCTATCCGCGATTTTCCTGGGGATTCGCATCTCTAAAAACCAACAAACCTCCAATTGGGAGAAGGCGGAATACAGTCCTCAGCAAATTGATTATGCCGCCACAGATGCCTGGATTTGTCTGGAAATTTTCCGAAAGATACAAATGCTGGAACCAGCGTTTTATTAAAGGTAAATAAGGGTAATAAAAAAGGTCGTGAGCACATCACGACCTTTTTTTATAGCTCATTTTTATTCTTCTTCCTCTAATAAGTAGAGACCGTCAATATCTTTCAATTTGGCATACACCTGCTCAAATAATTTCTCCCGAACCGATATTTCCATCTCGCAAACATTATCAAACTCCTGTTTTACGATCTCCAAATCGTACTCTTTTATCAATTTCATTACATCATTCATCGACAAGTACTCAAAGCGAAAAGGAATTTCTATCGTCAGGATTTTCTCCACGATTTCCCCCTCTTCTATCGCCTCTGCCGCTGAAGTTCGATAAGCATTCACCAAGCCCGGTACTCCTAGCTTCGTCCCTCCAAAGTAGCGCACTACCACAATCAACACATTGGTCAGATTATTGGAACGAATCTGACCTAGAATAGGGTCTCCGGCGGAGTGATTCGGCTCTCCATCATCATTGGCCCGGTAGCGTTCGCCCTCCTTTCCCAACACCCAGGCAAAGCAGTGGTGACGGGCATCGTAGTACTGCTTTTTTAGGGCATCCACAATTTCCTTGACGTCTTCCTCCTTTTTAATAGGGTAAGCATATGCCAAAAATTTACTTCCTTTTTCTTTATATAAACCTTCTGATGTTCCGGCCAGCGTTAAATAGGTGTCTTTCATATGTCTTTTCTGCCTTGCAAAGCACAAAAATAAGGATAGTTTTCTGCAATCAAACTTCTGTTGATATTTCCCCTACAGTGCATTTATAGAGCGGCTGTCGATATCATATTTATTGTATTTTATGGCCAGCTTTTTATACTTGCTAAAATCCGCTGAATTCCCTGTTGCCTCGGCATATTTAGCCAACTCAATATAAGTCACGCATAAGCCGTGGTCAGAGGGATGCTCCTGCTTCAAAAAATACTTTTCGGCCTCCAGTAAATAGGTTTTCACCTGTGGATCCTTTGGATTGTCTTCTGAGAGAAAACGCGCCATAAAGGTGTAAGCCGGCGCTTTATACAATAAAATATTCTGCTGGGTCAGCGCCCGTGCCATCTCCATTCTTTGTCCATCCTCTTTCTCTAAATAGGCCAGGTTTTCCAGATACATGCAACGGAAATAGGGATTATTCGGAAAATGAGTTATCAAATACCGGGATTGCTGCAAAGCACTTTTGGCATCCATTCCGTAGCGTAGCTGCAAATGAAACAGGTACTGCCTCGCCTCCACTGCTGTAAAAACGCCATTCTCGGTGGCATAAGCCATTTGTTCCAGTCCTAATTCAATATCCCCACTTTTAAAAAACATCATAAAAGGACGGTATATGGGGTTATTTTGAGGAAACTTTACTCTGTAAAAATTATACAGGCCGGTAGTAAAATAGAAATCCGGAAACTGATCCATCAGTCCGAAGCCCTCCTTCACATAATTATAGAGCACTTTTCCATAATTAATCGCTTTCATCGAGCTTCCCTCATCAAACCAATATTCAGCAAACATTCCATTAAAGGTCAGGGCCGCAAATTTAGCCTCAGCACTTTCAGGGTATTTCGCCAGCAGCTCCAAAGTCAATTCCATACCTCGTTCTAAAAGGTGTACATACTGCGTTTCCAATTTATTGGCATCGGGTACAAATTTCTGTTTCCAAAAAAGTACCCGCGCTTTCAGTAGATATACCGTTGGGTGTTCGCCCAGGTAGGCATCTAAAGAATCGGCATAATCATTCGCCAAATCAAATTCAAAATTGTAAGTAGCATTCAGCCCCTTTTCGATATAGCGCATCGCACGCCTATCTTTTTGAATATTAATCTGATTCCCCGAAAAAGCGGGAAAGGAAAGGGTAACGAATAAAAGAAGAAAGATATTTTGCCTCATGTAAAGGAAATTAACCAACGAGCGATTTAAAGAAAAACCACCATAACGGGATTTATAAGTTCGCATAATTGGGGAAAATTGTGGAGCGGACAAACAAAAAACTGTTTTTTTGCGCTATTTATTTGAATAATTTTTAAATTTTATACCTCTACCTAACTATAATAGGATCTCATTTTTTATCGCCTGTAAACTGTTTTTGTTATCGAAGCTCTCAAAATTTTTAGTTCTGACTGGCTCAGCAAAGCGAAACTGAGCCTGAGTACCCTCTTGATTCGAATCATCACGCAGCTGGGTATCATTAAACTGTTTGCTGTATATTTTGGACCTTCCGGCATTGCATTACTGGCTCACTTTCAAAACTTAATTGAACTGATCACCCAGATCCCCAACGAAGGGATCAACCGGGCATTGGTGAAATTTTGGTCTAATCCTACTTTAGACGCAGGGCCGAGGCGACGGGTTTTCTATGCCGTAATTTCATATAATCTGATTATCCTTGTCTTTAGCTTTGTCCTGTTTTATGGATTAAAAAATATATTTCTGAAAGAGTTTTTAATTCTGGGAAATTCCGGACTTCCATTTGAGGGACTCTTCTTTACCGCAGCTATTCTCATCCTGATCCACCTTTTCCTGATGAGCGTAATTCTCTCGCACGGAAATGCGAAGACTTACACCCTTTTCAGCCTTTTGGGCATGATTCTCTCTTTTATTGCGGTGGCCATTTTTATTAATGAAGATGATCAGCAATTGGCCCTGCTTTCGGTGGCCTTCGGACAGGCCTTGGGCTTAATTCTCTCCATGAGCTATTCTGCTTATCACGGACTTATCCGGAAAATTCGCCCTGTAGAAACCAGTAAAGGCTCTATGGAAGCCGTTTGGGATTTTATTGCCATGAGCATTGGCGCATTTGTATTTGGTAAAATGGTGGAATACGGCGTACGGGAATGGGCAATGAATACCTATGGACTGGAACAGACGGGGCAGTGGCAATCGGTGGTCAAAATTTCCGAAAACTACCTGTTATTGTTTACGGGTACAGTAGGGGTAGCCTTTTTCCCAAAAGTAAACCAGCTTATCTTTTTCCCAAAAGAATTGCGCACCTACATTCGCGGCGTATTTGCCCTGGTAATCCCGGTGACTTTGGTGGGATCCCTCTTTATCTTTTTTGGTAAGGATATTCTTTTGATGGTACTTTTCAGTCACCAATTTTTAGAAGCAACCGACTTTTTCCTTTTCCAGCAAATTGGGGATTTCTTTTTTATCCTGAGCTATCTTCTCGCTTTTCTGGTCACGGCTCAATCCAGAGCCAAAGTTTATCTGAGTATACAATTTGGTGCTACCCTGCTTTATTTGGCCTTGGTAGCTTTCTTTTCCAGCCGTGATGGCATCGTGGGCATAGTCGAAGCCCATGCCCTGCGATCCATTATTTACTTTGGCGTTTTGCTCTTACTCAACAGAAGAATCCTGCTTTAGCTA
Source organism: Persicobacter diffluens (assembly GCF_036244895.1). NCBI lineage: Bacteria > Pseudomonadati > Bacteroidota > Cytophagia > Cytophagales > Persicobacteraceae > Persicobacter > Persicobacter diffluens. The sequence goes on along the minus strand of NZ_BQKE01000001.1, from coordinate 440,834 downwards.
TCGGCGGTTATCATCGCCCTCAATCATACTGAGGTAGCTCAAATATCGTCCTTCATCGATATAGCCCTCTTTCATGGCTTCCCGCACCGCACAGCCCGGCTCGTGAATGTGGCTGCAATTGTAAAAACGGCATTCGCTCAACAAAGCACGGAATTCCGGGAAATAACCCGCAATTTCTTCTTCCTTGATATCCATTAAGCCCAGCTCTTTGATGCCCGGAGTATCGATTAAAAAAGTCCCCGGCTCAATTTCAAACATCTCTGCAAAGGTAGTGGTGTGCACACCCTTGTTCGCATAGGTAGAGATTTCCTGCGTCCATTGTTCTACCTCCGGTGCAATAGCATTAATCACCGTGGATTTCCCTACACCCGAATGTCCGGAAAGAATAGATACTTTTCCCTTGAGTAATTCCCTGAAGGCGTCCAGTCCATCCCCTTTTTTGGCAGAAATTGCCAGGCATTTATAGCCAAGAGATTCGTACAACTCCATCAGCTCTTCCTGAATTTCCAGCGCTTCCGGCACCAGGATATCAGACTTGTTAAACACCAATACTGCCGGAATATGGTAAGACTCACAAGAGACCAGGAAACGATCTATGAATCCCTGCGAGGTTCTGGGCATTACCAATGTACATACCAAAATGGCCTGATCCAGATTAGCCCCAATAATATGTCCGTGACGCACCTTTCGGGTAGACTTCCGAATCAGGTAATTATCCCGCTGATGAATTTCGGTGATCACGCCCGTTTCCTCCTCCGTTTCTTCCAACTCAAAAGTCACCCGGTCTCCCACCGCTAATGGGTTGGTGACCTTCAGTCCTTTTATTTTGAATTTTCCACGTAATCGGCAACGGTATACCTGCTCACTTTCTTTTTCTCGAACTTCATACCAGGAGCCGGTAGAGCGCATCACTAATCCTTCCATATTGTATTTGGCTATTTAATATAAGCTTCGCAAAAATCGAGAATTTGATCCGTAACGCCTAAATTTTCTTCCACATATGCACGTGAAGCCTCGGCGGCTTGACGCCTTTTCTCCTCATTTTGATAAAAATGATCAAATTGCTGCAAAAAGTCGCCAGCATCCTTGACCATAAATGCCCCCTGGCGCTTGACTAAATCTACGGCTTCTTGAAATTTTGTGTTTTTGGCAGATCTACCAAAAAAGATTGGTAAGCCGTAAGTGGCTGCTTCCAGAATATTATGAAGGCCTGCGCCAAAAGCTCCCCCGACATAGGCGAAGCTACCATAACGGTACAGGGAAGATAGCATTCCAAAATTATCAATGAGCAGCAATTTCTTATCCGCCACATTTTCCTCGGTGGCCAGGGAATAACGAATGCAAGGCACCTGGGCGTTTTGCTCCACTTCCTCCATCTCCTCTTTTTTCAGATTATGCGGTGCAATGATAAATTTCAGATCTTCATCCCCGCGGTTAATCAGGGGGTAAAGCACTTCCATATCCTGTGGCCAGCTGCTGCCCACCACTAATACACGATGTCCCTTCGCAAAATTCTCTACAATGGGTAAATCCACCGCCTGCTGGCATATTTCTTCCACACGATCAAACCGACTATCACCGGTTTTGCTAAAATTATAAATCTTGGCGTCTTCCAATAGCCGGACAGAAGTCTCGTTTTGAACAAAAAAATGATCGAAGCAATGCAGTGTGCGCAGAAAAAAGCTACCATACCACTTGAAAAAGATCTGATCTTCCCTGAAAATGGTAGAGAAGGAAAATAAAGGTATATTTTTCTGTGCGACCCGCTTCAGGAAATTATACCAGAACTCATATTTCACAAAGAAAACCACGGAAGGCTCCAGCGTATCCACAAAGCGCTTGGCATTCTGCCAGGTATCTATCGGTAGGTAAGTAATTAAGTCTGCCTCGGCATAATCTTTCCGGACTTCGTAACCAGACGGAGAAAAAAAGGTCAGGACCACTTTATACTGTGGATATCGCTTTTTAAAGCCTTCCAATACCGGGCGTGCCTGCTCAAATTCGCCCAGGGAGGCACAATGAAACCAGGCCACCGGAGCCGTATTTTCTCTTTTAAACCCAGCTATTCTTTCAATAACGCCTTTTCTACCATTGACGAATAGTTTTAATTTTTTGCTGAATAAGGCCGCAATTGGCAAGAGCGATTCCACCAGGTGGAAGAAAAAATTGTATATGAATTGCCCCATGGGTATTGGTTGGATGAAACCATCAACTGCCCAAAAGGCAGCAAATTTTACCCAAAAATAAAAAACCCCCCGATATTATCGGAGGGTTAGGAAAATTATCTTTAGCCGAATGATGCATGCATAAATCCTCATCTTGCCACAAGGCAGGAAAAATAAAGCAATAGTGCCCTATTTTAAGTTTTCCCTCGGAAGCGGCTGATGGCGGAAAAACAAGCTCACCCTATTTGGGGCGAAAAAAAGCAATAAAAAAATCTACCGTTCACTTAAAATAAGCTCCTCGAGTGGATTTTTTAATCTGCCAGTGCATTTTTCGGCTTAAGCCGGATTAATTCATGCTTAAATCCTCGTTTAACTGTAAGGCGGAAAAAATGAAGGAATTTTTCCTATTTCGAGTTTTTTCCAACGAAACAGATGAATGAGGAGAAAGCTAGCTTGTCCAAATTTGGGCTATTATAAATCAAAGAAAACAATCTATAATGAATTTGAAATAAGCTACTGGTGATTAGTTGATCAGTTTAGCGATGAATAATTCGGGTTAATACCAAAAGGCTTAATTAGCAGACAAATACTCTGCTACCCCTTCCTTAGTGGCTTTCATTGCTTCTTCGCCTTCTGACCAGTTGGCCGGGCATACTTCCCCATGCGCCTCAACGTGGTGCAAAGCATCAACCAAACGGATCATCTCGTCGATGTTACGACCCAATGGCAAGTCATTGATCGTTTCATGACGAACCACCCCTTTCTTATCAATCAAGAAGGTACCACGGAATGCTACCGGAATTCCCTCGAAAGTCAATTCACCTTCGTCATTGTATTCCCAGTCTCCGGCCAAAACGCCATAATTGTTGGCAATGGTTTTCGCCAAATCAGCCACTAACGGGTAAGTAACGCCTTCGATCCCCCCCTGATTTTTAGGAGTAGATAACCAAGCCAGGTGTGTTTCTTCAGAATCACAAGAAATACCCACAACCGCAACATTACGCTTTTCGAATTCAGCCAGTTTACTTTGGAAAGCCAGGATTTCAGTTGGGCAAACGAAAGTAAAATCTTTTGGGTAGAAGAAGAAAACCACTTCCTTCTCACCGATATACTGCTCTAAAGAGAAGTTTTCAACGATTTCATCACCGTTTACTACTGCAGGAGCCACAAATGATGGGGCTTTTTTTCCAACTAATGACATCTGTTATTAATGTTTTAGGATTTAAAAGATTTCAAATTAAACCCCAAATTATGGGGGTGCTCAGCGAAAATCAATTTTAAAGAAGGGAATTAAACATTGCTTTTCCTTATCCTAATATTAGTTTTAATGATAGTAGCCGAAAACGATCTTTAATGATCAAAAGCCAATTCGACTCCCTGCATTTTGTCTAAAAAAAACATGATTAAAAAAGAGGAAACCGAAATTATCGCTTTCCTCTTTTGACATTATTTGAAAGGATCAATTATCCCAAATAAGCATTCAGCATCCAGGCTGTTTTTTCCTGACCAGAGATATAATCTCCTACTAAAGTAGATGTACCTTCATCATCAGCCTCCCCTGCCAATTCCAAAATAGCACGCTCTTTAGAGATCAGGGTTTGAATATTTTTCAGGGTAATACTTACCGTATTCTCCGCATCAAAAACATCCACAGCAGGCTCTATTTCGGCTTTCGCCAAATAATCACCAAAGGAATGTATCGGCGTAGCACCTAAAGTAAGGATCCGCTCAGCAATCTCATCAATTTGCTCCTGCGCCTCGGTATACAGCTCTTCGAATTTCGCATGCAATTCAAAAAACTGCGGCCCCTTAATGTTCCAGTGGAACCCACGCAGGTTCTGATAATATAATTGATAATTGGCCAACAAATCGTTTAAAGCAAGGGCTAATTCGTCTGATTTGGCTTGGTCTAATCCGATAAAATTCATAATGATATTTTTTATTGTTTGTCTGTTATTTACTTCTATGATGATGCAAATGTAGTCCCGCCACATTCCTTCATCAAATCATAAAATCCAATGTCGAAATCATTGAAACCGATAAGCGAAAAGGCTAAGTATTATCCCAAAAATGAAACCCCGCCCTAACAGGCTTACGCTCAATAAATCGTCATTTTTCAGATTAAAAATTCCCACTATTTCTATTAAAAAAGACTAATGATTGTCATATTTTAAACTGATTCTAATTCAGGCACACCTAAACGTCTCTATGAAAATATTTTAACCACAAACCATTTTCCACTAATCCTGTCCTTTTCTGTGCGGTAGATTGCCCGCTTTTCGGGGCAATCGTTTTTTAAGCACCCATTTTGTGCTAACTTTGGTTCTTGCGCAAATTTTTCGGTAGAATCTCAGGTTCAGCTATATTATGCAATTAATTGAAGTAAATAATTCGGCATTGGAGAAAGCTTTTATTGACTTTCCCCATCCGCTATATAAAGATTACCCAAATTACATCCGCCCCCTGGACAAGGACATCGCGGCTGTTTTTGATCCTAAGAAAAATAAGTTTTACCAGCATGGGGAGGCCATCCGCTGGATGCTTAAGGATGAAAAGGGAAAATACATTGGTCGGGTAGCTGCTTTTTACAGCTCCACCACCATGAATAAAGACAATGACCAGCCCACAGGTGGCATGGGCTTTTTTGAGTGCATCAATGATCAGGAGGCGGCTTTCAAATTGTTTGATGCCTGCAAAGACTGGTTAACGGATAAAGGGCTGGAGGCCATGGATGGCCCGATTAATTTCGGGGAGCGGGATAAATGGTGGGGCCTGCTGATAGAAGGGCATGACCGCACGGCCAATTATGAAAACAACTACCATCCGGAGTATTATCAGGCATTATTTGAAAATTACGGTTTCAAAATATATTTCAAACAGTATACTTTTGGCCGCTATACTTTCGACCCGCTTTCGGATTTGATTCACCGCAGGGCTGAAAAAATCCTGAATACGGAAGGATACCGATTCGAGACGATCGACAAAAAGAATCTGGATAAATATACCCGCGATTTCACTACGGTATATAATGATGCCTGGCAGAATTTTGAGGGCGTTGCTTCCATCTCCTATGAACAAGCCAAAAGCCTGATGGAGCAGATGAAGCCCATTATGGATGAACGTTTGATTTATTTTGGATACTATTACGATGAACCTGTTGCCATTTACATCAACCTGCCGGAGGTAAACCAGATATTCCGCCATATGAACGGAAAATGGAATATCTGGCAGATGATAAAATTCAAATACCTTCAAATGAGAGGTGTCTCCAAACGCGTAATGGGGATGGTATTTGGGGTAGCTACGGCTCACCAGGGAAAAGGGGTGGAATCAGCTCTGATCATTGAAGCAGGAAAGAATGTCATCAACCCTGATGTGCACAATTATTCCGAGCTGGAGATGAACTGGATTGGGGATTTCAATCCGGCCATGATGCATTTGGCGAAAAACCTTGGCACTAAAATCGTAAAGACGCACCACACCTATCGCCTGATGTTTGACCCGAATAAGGAGGTGACGCGTCACCCAAGGTTGGGCTTCAAAAAGAAAGCGGCAGCAGTGACTGAAAATGCCAAATAATCGTTCTAAATTCAGTACGACATCCTATTGAAAGTATAAAAATATATATAAAACATGAGCTTATTATCCATTGGAACGGTGGCTTTTGACGCCATTGAAACCCCTTTCGGAAAAACTGATAAAATTGTTGGTGGATCCTGCACTTATATTGCCTTAGCAGCGTCCTACTTTATAAAAGAAGCCAACAACATTGTGGCAGTGGTGGGAGATGATTTCGGGAGCGACAATATCGCAGACCTGAACCGCCACGGTATTGATACCCAAGGCTTGCAGATTAAAGAAGGCGAGAAATCCTTCTTCTGGGCTGGCCGCTACCATAACGATATGAACAGCCGTGATACGCTGACCACGGAATTGAACGTACTGGAAAACTTTGATCCGGTCATTCCGGAGAGCTATCAGGATTGTCAGTATTTGATGTTAGGGAACCTGACACCCGCCATTCAAATTGAGACCATCAAGCGTCTGAAGAACCGTCCGAAATTCATTGCCATGGATACCATGAACCTGTGGATGGACATTGCGATGGATGATTTGAAAAAGGCTCTGACGATGATTGATATGTTGATCATCAATGATGAAGAAGCCCGCCAGCTGTCCGGTGATTACTCTTTGGTACGTGCGGCTCAAAAAATTCAGGAGATGGGCCCTAAGTATTTGGTGATTAAGAAAGGAGAGCACGGTGCATTGCTTTTCGGTGAAGGCCGTACTTTCTTTGCGCCAGCCTTACCTTTAGAGGAAGTTTTCGACCCTACCGGAGCGGGTGATACTTTTGCTGGAGGATTGATGGGATATTTGGCAAAGTCAGACAATGTAACTTTTGACAACCTTAAAAGAGGAATTATTTTCGGTTCAGCGATGGCTTCTTTTACGGTAGAGAAATTTGGTCCGGAAAGATTGAAGGATTTGGATGAGGCGACGGTAAATGCCCGTGTGCAGGAATTTGTAAACTTATCCCAATTTGAGCTATAAGCCGAAAAATATTATGCTGATAAAAAGCCGAATCCTTAAAGGGTTCGGCTTTTTTGGCTTCAATCGGTAAGCAGAATAAAAAACTAGAATATTTGATTAGCTTTGCGCTATGATTGAAAAAATTGAGGCGATTGAGGATCAGTTGAATAAAATTGGTCCGAAAGGGTATAAAACTTTGTATGAGGAAATTCGACAGGAACAGCCTTTATTGAGTGCTTTCTTTTTGGGTTTTAAAATGGATGGATACGGCAACTACCTCCAGGGAGCATTGCTCAGGGGCATTTTTGCGGTCTATCTGTATTATAAAGAGGAGGCGTTTTTTCAAAAGAAACTGGGCTATGCCGCTTTTAAGGAAATGCGGGATGAGCAATTACATTTCCTGGAATTTATGGAAAGCCAGCCGATGATGATATCAAAAGAGGACCTGACGGGTAAAATGGTGAAAGCCCTGGAGGACCAGCAGCTGTTTTCTTATATCATCCGTGGATTTGAAACTTCTCAGGCCTTTAATGGCTTACCACCCGAAGAGAAGGGAACCATTGCACTGGAATTTAAAGTATTGCTGGAATTGATTCAGCAACAGAAGAAATAATAAGTCAGGGGAATAACCGCCCGTTCCACCTATTAAAGCCTAATTATTGGTATTGACTTTGAATTAATATTTGACAATAGCGATGAATAGTTCAACTTATACCGAAAAAAGCCCGAAGTAATGAAAACTTCGGGCTTTTTTTATCGCTCTGCGCGCACGATGCGATCTTTTCCATTCAGGTCCCTCACAATCCGAACCTCTTCAAATCCTTTTTCCTCCAGCATGGCTTTAGTCTCTTTTCCATAAGCCTCATTGATCTCGAAATACAGCTTCCCGCCATCATTCAAATGATCCATGGCCAAATCAGCTATACGCTTATAGAATAATAAGGGTGCATCATCCGGCACAAAAAGCGCCAGATGCGGATCATATTTCAAAACATTTTCATGCATATCCGCTTTTTCTCTTTCGCAGATATAGGGCGGATTACTCACGATCACATCAAAAGTCTGCTGGAAGGGCAGGGCATCTTTCAGCACATCCATCTGCTCGAATTCCACGGCAGCATCCAGATAAACCGCATTTCTTCGGGCTACGAACAAGGCCTTTTCTGAAATATCCACCGCAAAAGCATCACAATGTGGCATTTCCAGGTCAAGCGTTATCGGAATACAGCCGGTTCCAGTCCCAATGTCCAGTACATTAAACAAGTCGCCCTGGTTCTCTTCCAAAATCAATTGTACCAACTCCTCCGTCTCCGGCCGTGGAACCAAAGTTTCAGGAGTCACAATAAATTTACGATTGAAAAAAGGCGCAACGCCAGTGACATGCTGCAAAGGCACATGCTTTTTCAGTTGCTCCACCGCATCCCATAATTCATCCCATTCTTCTTCCACTAATTCCAATGGCGCGTCAGTCAACACGGCCGTTCGGTCAATCTCAAACAAATCTTCCAACAAACCATAGGCTACACTCTCTGCTTCGCGTTCTCCTAATGCCTCCAAAAGGGCCTTGGCAATATATTGTTTAAGGGCCTTAGCCCCTTTTAATCCTTTATCCATACGACCGCAATTTACGAAAATTCCAACCAATTCATGGCTTCTTTCACGCATAGCACCGCGTACAAAAAAACCACTACCCGTGATTTTTGCATCAAAAAAGATACAAATCAACCCTTATCCCTCTTTAGCGTTAAAAATTGGGGTCGAAAATGATACGTTCGTCATTTTGTTTAATCATTAATCTAATAAAATCGTTAAATAATAATAAATAAAAACTATTACGCAGATGGCCTCCTACGAATCACCCGGACTAAGTTTTACATTATCTAAAAGGGATCAATTAGCGACTGTTTCTTTTCGGGATGTCATTGAAGAGGCCGAATTCCATTACTTAAAAGAACAAATCGCTCCTTTCATCCAACAAAGCAAATGCTGCAAGTTCATTCTCGATTTAAGTCAGCTCACCCTCCCAACCTTCAAATTTTTCCATAAATCCATAGAAGAATTCCTATTTCATACCACTCGTCATTTTTGGTGTTGTAAAGTAGTAGTAGTGACCGGTGCCAGAATGGATCAAATAAGTGCCTTTAACTTATGGATGCTCCAAATAGAAAACCTGGCCACTAATATGAATACCGACACCCTGGTCAGAATGCCGAGCGCCGACTATTGGAATCAAAAATGCGTCATGAAGTGTCAACAAAAAGGTTTGGCAGGCATCACCTTTAAACTTCCCTCCAAATAGCATGTTTAATAATAAATGATTAAATTCTATTTACTTAAAAGCATCACTAACACTTTCAAACAAAAATGACCCTGCTTCTTGTCGCAATCGCCTTTATTACACCCTTTATAGCCGGAGGGATCATTCTTTGGTACATCATGAGTGGAGAAAAGAAGACCAAATAACCCCTGCTGTTTTAGCTCTCTCCTAAAAATGCCCATCAGGTAAACACAAAAATCAAAATCATGACTAATTTTGGGATTAAATATTTACATCCCATATGAAAAATAATACCTCAAGCCCAAAGCTGGTATTCCTTTTATTGCTCATTACTTTAGGCTTTTTTTCTTGTAGTGATCCTGATGTAAAGGAAGGAGCGCTATTACCATTCTCTCAAATCAGTACTTATAATGATGTCAGTATTCATTTGGTCAACGGCCCTCACCGCATTGATATACTCGGGGAAGGATCTATTTCCACTGTAAAATGGGAACAAAATGGTGCACACCTGCACCTGAAGGAAATCAATGGATTAAATCCGGATTACAGCATCGTTCAAATTTCCACTCCTTCTCTGGAAAGTATTTGTTTGAAAAATTCGAGTCAAATTTATATTCCGGAAGAATTTTTCACTTCAAAAACTTTAAACCTCCAAATCCTGGATGCCGGCAGATTAGAAACCAATGATCGTTTCATTGTGGACTCGCTAATTACTATAAAAGCCAGAAATGCTGCTCGTATCTATATTCATGAGCTCTCTGCCCGTCTTGCTGAATTTGATATACACGATGGAAGCCGAGTAGATGTTGGTGGGCAGGTGAATGCGCTGGTGGATCTCCGGGTACGGAATGGCGCCCGTTTTCATTTGGATGGAGACGACCATTGGTTTATAAATAATCCGCTTTCTGCCCCAAAATTTCAAATTCATCTAACTGATGGGGGGAACGCATGGGTGCATGCTACCGACACTTTGCAGGCTTTGGTGAAGAATGGGAGTCACTTGTATTATAAATCCCTTGAAGGCCACCTCCACATTGAAAAGCAGGACGGAGGAAGTGCGACCATTAAGGAGGAACACTAAAAAATAAGGCTTTTCCGTTAATGGAGCTTAAAATTAGGATCCAGGCACCATTACTATTCTACCAAAACAATCCTAATCAATGCGATAATACTTAGAATTATTCAAATGAAAAAGGCTTTTAAACAAGCGCCTAAAAAGTAAATTTTAGCCACTTTTTTATAAATTGGCACCTTAACAAAAGCGATTATCCCTAATTATTCACCGCTGGACTTTGAGAAGCGAGCCAACAAACTCATTTTCAATCCACGGCGATTGACATTACCGATTTTTAAATCGCCCAAACTGGGTTAAGCTTGCTTGCCATTCATCTGCTTTGTTGGAAAAAACTCGAAACAGGAAAAATTCCTTCATTTTCCGCCTGGCAGCTAAACGAGGGTTTGAGCATGAAAAATCCGGTTTGAATACGCTACCTACTCAAGGCTCCTATAAAAAAGGAAAATACAGCCCACATCAATCCGCTGTAAACACCTCCTCAGTATTTCCTAAACTAAATTATTCATAATGGAAAAACTTAGATTTTCCCTTTTATCAGGACTATTATTCGCATTGGTTGCGTTTTCATCTTGTAAAAAAGATGACCCCAAACCTCATTCTCTAACCAAAGAACTTTCCGCTTTCAGCAAAGTCATTATTGGTCAGGATTTAAATGTAGAATTTCGCATTGGAAGTGATAGCCGTGCTGAACTTCGGGGCTTCGGAAATTTAGAGGAAGTCACCTTTCTTTATAATGATGACCAATTGACGATCTCCACTCCGGAAAAAACGTCCATTTCACAGTTGACCATCTACCTTTACACCAACAATGTTAATGAGAAAATAGAACTAGAAGCCAAAAGTCAGGCAAAAGTTCGTTTCCCTGATGGCTTCACTACCTATGAGGACATTAAGCTGATCGCCAAAGACCAAGCGGAAGTCAGCTCTCATGGCGTTTTTGCCTCCAGAAATATTTCCATTTATGGAAGTGGCACCGGCTCGAAAATTTTTATGGATAATATTATCCCGCAAACCACCACGATCGATCTTAAGGGACAAGCCATTTGTAACTTGAATGGACGAAGCCCGAAAAAAGTTCAGGTAAAAGCAGCCGGAAGCTCAAGTCTGAATATGGTGGAAAACCCCTTCCAGCCTTTAGCATCTGAGCATTATGAACTGGACCTATCCGATGGGGCAAAAGTTTGGGTGAATGCCAGTGTAAAAATCAGTGGTAAAATGACGGGTGGTGCAGAATTATTCTACAAACCCCTGAATCCTGACTTTTCAGGTTTAGAAAGAGAAGACGGCAACCGGGTAGAAGAAAAGCACTAAATGCCTATTTAAAGGAAAAGCGATGAGACCAACTCATCGCTTTTTTTTTCCAGAATGACGCCATTTTAGCGCCTTTTTTTCAGACTGTTGCCGGTGATTTTGCTGATTTTTTTTAGCCCGGATTATTCATGCTTCAATCCTCTTTTAGCTGCAAGGCGGGAAAAATGAAGGAATAGTCTCCTATTTCGAGTTTTTTCCAACGAAGCAGATGAATGAGGAGAAAGCAAGCTTGCCCAAATTTGGGCTATAAAAAAATCAGTAGAAATGAGTCTATTGGATTGATAATAATTCAGTTAAGGTGAATTACTTAATTTAGCGGTGAATAATTCGGGTTAAGCCCGGATTTGGGTAAACTTTCGTTCTCCTCCTCCGCCTGCAACTTTTGCAAAAACTCACAACAGAAAATTATTCCTTCATTTCTACCTCCCTAAAGCTCAAAGAGATTTCCAGCAAGCGTCATTTGGCTTATAACTCCATTTTTACATTATACTGCTTCAGGGCTTCCAGGTATTCCTCAGATTGAAAATCTTCATCCTGATGTTCATGAAATTCATGCCTTTTATTGGTGGTAAACTCGACCTGTTTGGCTGCCCTCAAAAATCGTCGAATGCCATCGCGATCTTTAATCACCAAGCCGGGCACCTTATGCGGTTGCCCTCCCACCTCCTTTGCCACCATTGTAAAATAGGAGGAGTTACAATGCTTCGTTTTTCCGGTTTTAATATCTTCTGCCTCCACTCGAATACCCACAATCATGGAGGTATTGCCCACATAATTGACCTGTGCCTTCATGGAAACCAGTTCTCCTACCTCAATAGGGTTTAAAAACTCTACTCTTTCCACGGCGGCAGTCACACAATAACAGGCCGAATGCTTGGAGGCCACGGTAAAAGCCACCTGGTCCATTAAAGCCAGAATGTGCCCTCCATGGATTTTCCCACTAAAATTGGCATTAGAGGGTAGCATCAATTGTTTGATTTCAACCCTTGAATCTTCAACGGTTTTGTACTGATTGTTCATTGGTTTTAGTTTTCTTATACCATCCATGTCGTTTATCGGGTAAATAAATTGAACACAATGGCTTAAATTTTATGGGTGTAGATGAAAAATAACAGATAACTCCCTAACTTCAGCTCTATTTCAAACAATTGTCTGAAATAAAACAGAATTATTAAAAAACATATTTATTCTCTACTAATTGCTTATGTGCCCTTCTCCGCGATCAGAAGACCAAAAGTTCATGTTACGCGCCATCCAATTGGCCGAAAACGGTTTGGGAGCTACTTACCCTAATCCAACGGTGGGTTGTGTTATTGTTCACCAGGGAAAAATTATTGGAGAAGGCTGGCACCAACGGGCAGGTGAAGCGCATGCCGAAGTAAATGCAGTCGCCTCGGTAAAAGACCCTTCCCTTTTGAAAGAAAGTACGGCTTATGTTACGCTGGAGCCTTGCAGCCATTATGGCAAAACGCCTCCCTGTGCTGATCTGCTGATCAAACATCAACTTAGGAGAGTGGTAGTGGCCGCAACAGACACCAATCCACAGGTAGCCGGCACCGGTCTGAATAAAATGCAAAAAGCGGGGATAATAGTAGAGACCGGAGTATGCGAAGCAGAAGCCAGAGAGATGAACCGCCGCTTTTTCATCTTTATGGAGAAAAAAAGACCCTATGTAGTTTTGAAATGGGCACAAACGGCCGATGGATTTGTGGCCAGGGAAAATTTTGACTCCAAATGGATCAGTAATATCTGGTCTCGTACCCTGGTACACAAGTGGCGAACCGAAGAACAAGCCATCATGGTGGGGAAAAATACGGCTCATTACGATAATCCCAGCCTGAATGCTCGCATGTGGACCGGAAATGACCCTGTGAGAATAGTCATTGACCGCCATTTAACCCTTGATTCCGGATTGAACCTTTTTCGGGGAAAACAACCCACCATCTGCTATAATCTGACAAAATCAGATACTAAGGGAAATACCACTTATGTGGCGATCAAGGAAGATAACTTCCTGAAAGCCGTCTTCGATGATTTATACCAAAGAAAAATACTGTCTGTTTTCATTGAGGGTGGAGCTGGTTTATTAAAAGAAATCCTGGAGGCTGACCTATGGGACGAAGCCCGCATTTTTAAAAGCCAAATGATCTTTGGAACGGGCATCTCCGCTCCGAAAATCAATGGAATTTGTCAGGAAAAACACCTTGTAAATGAAGATAATTTAGAAATTTGGCGCTCAAAATAAATCGAACATTATGGCTGAATCATTAATCATCGACCAAGAGGCGGATAAAGCCGCTCAATACCAACAACTGCTTCCCCAAATTGAAGCCCTGATCAGTTATGAAGAAGACCTGATCGCCAATCTGAGCAATATTGCCGGAGCGCTAAAGCAGGCAATGGATTTCTTTTGGGTAGGATTTTACATCGTAAAGGGAGAACAATTGGTACTTGGCCCTTACCAGGGACCTATTGCCTGTACGCGTATTGCTAAGGGTAGAGGGGTTTGTGGAACGGCCTGGGCGGAGGGCAAAACCCAATTGGTAGCGGATGTGGAACAATTCCCGGGACATATTGCCTGTTCCTCGGACAGTAAATCAGAAATTGTGGTCCCCTTAATCGTAGCCGGAACCGTCAAAATGATACTGGATGTCGATAGTAATCACTTAAATGATTTTGATGCCACGGATCAAAAATATTTGGAGCAATTAATGGATATTTTAGCTAAGCAACTATAAATCAACCCTCCAAAAATATCCCAAAAAAGAAATCAACACAAAGCTTTCTATGATCAGCGCATAAATGCTATTTTAGTACGCTTTATTTTAAACTTTCTGGATTTGACCATTATACTTTCATTCACCTACAAATGATTTAATTAAACTTAATCCAGAAATACTCAAACATTAGGCTTAATGCCAAACGAATAAATAATTGTTATGGAGCTTAAATTGCAATCCGAATTTGGAGTACTCAATGGAGTGATCATGCACCGTCCGGGTTTTGAGCTGGAAATGCTAACCCCTGACAACATTGGTGAATTCCTTTTTGAGGACGTGCCATATCTGGAGCAAATCCAGCGTGAACATGATGAATTCCGTGCATTAGTACGATTAAATACCGAAGCCAAGGTTTTCCGTCTTGAAGGCCTTCTTCAGGAGGTATTAAAAGATGAAAAATTAAGGCTGGACGCTTACCGCAAAGCCCTTGCGGCGAAAGGATACCAGCATGTAGCAGAAGACTTATTATCCCGTTTATCCCTGGCGGAAGCCACTACCGCACTTACTGCGGGAATTCGGATGAAGCATTTGCGCAGAAAATACAACCCAAAATCCCTGCAGGACCTGGGAGATCTTGACTTCTTGATCACTCCGAACCCGAACAGCTATTTCATGCGGGATCCGGCGGCAGTGATTCAGTCCGGTGTTATTTCCAGTCATATGAAATATCCTGGTCGCCAGCGGGAGTCCGATATCATGCAGCTGATTTTTGAGCACCACCCTGAATTCAAAAACAACTATATCAATGCCTACCCACATGATGGCAGCCCGGAAACCGGCTGTATTGAAGGGGGGGATGTCATTGTATTGTCTAATAAAGCGCTGGCCATTGGCAATTCTGAACGCACAGACCCAAAAGCCATTAAGGCCGTGGCCAAACATGTGATTGCCAATAGCGATGTAGAGCGCGTATACGAAGTACACCTGCCGGCACGTCGTAATTTCATGCACCTGGACACCGTGTTTACCATGATTGATGAAAATTTAGTCGTGACATATCCGGATGCCATGGACATGAACCTGACCACCTACATTTACCGTCAAAAAGGCGTAGATGCCAATGGAGAAGTTATTCTGGAAGAAGAAGTGGTGAATAAATCCATCATTGATTTATTGAAGCTGGAAATTCCTTATCTGGAAGTGATTGGTACAGCACAAGGCTATCCGGAATATGCCTCCAGAGAACAATGGTACGATGGCGCCAATGTTTTTGCCATAGGGCCGCGAAGAGTGATTGCCTATGATCGCAATAAGTACACCAACCGCGCCTTAATCGAAGCCGGAGTGGAGGTATTGGAAATTCGATCATCTGAACTTTCCAGAGGCTTGGGAGGCCCCAGATGTATGACCATGCCACTAGAGCGACAGTCCTTGAAATAAAACGAAAAGGATCAAAAACAAAAGGCCTTCCTCTTTCGGGGAAGGCCTTTTTTGTTGAATAATCAGCCAAAAAAAATCAACAAAACCAATCAAATAATTAAACAAAATGCCATAATAAAGGATTTTTATATAGATTTTTACTCCAAAATGTTAAACAAAAGTTGCAACTATCGTACTAATGAGTAACATTTGTTGCTACAATAATTAAACGAACAGAACCTAACACTCCATTCAATGAAAAATAGCATTCTTTGCTTGTTCTTTATTTTCATAGGGCAGGTGGCCCTAGCGCAAAATGGCATCATAAGAGGTGAAGTTATCAATAAACTTACCAACGAAAGTATTCCTTTCGCCAACGTAGTCGTTCAGGGATCCACTACCGGCGTGGTCACTGATGTTAATGGTAAATTTGAATTCACGGGCCTGCAACCCGGCCTTTATAACTTAGAGGTGAGCTATGTTGGCTTTAGCCCACGGACACTTTTTGAAATTGAAGTTACTAATGCCCGTCCGGCCATCGTGAAGTTTGAATTAGAAGAAGATGCCACCCAATTAGAAGGAGTGGAAGTGGTCGCCAAAGGCTTCGAAAGAAAAATGGAATCTCCACTTTCTATGAGAACGATTGGAACGAATGAAATTAAAAGAAATCCCGGAGGTAACCGTGACATTTCCAAAGTGGTGCAATCTTTACCCGGGGTGGCTTCCTCAGCCTCTTTTAGAAATGATATTCTGATTCGTGGTGGAGCTCCCTCCGAAAACCGTTTCTATCTGGATGGAATTGAGATTCCGAATATCAACCACTTTGCGACACAAGGCGCTTCCGGTGGTCCGGTGGGGATCATCAATGTAGATTTCATTCGCGAAGTAGAATTTTACAGTGGTGCTTTTCCGGCCAACAGAGGAAATGCCCTGAGTTCCGTATTTGAATTCGAGCAAAAAGACGGTCGTGACGATCACCTCACTTTTAATGGTATTGTAGGGGCCAGTGATCTGGGAATCACTCTGGAAGGTCCACTTTCGGAAAAAACCACTTTCATCGCCAGTGCCCGCAGATCTTATCTGCAGTTCTTATTCCAGGTTTTGGGCCTGCCTTTTCTTCCGACTTATAATGACTACCAATTTAAGCTAAAGCACAAATTCAACCAGAAAAATCAGCTTACTTTGGTGAGTCTAGGTTCTTTGGATGATTTCTCCCTGAATGCGGATGCGCTTTCTGACAGCACCTCCGAAGATTTCAGACAAAACGAATACATCTATAATAACATTCCGATTCAGGATCAATGGTCTTATGCCATTGGCGCCAAATATGAGCATTTTCACAAAAACGGGGTGTTGACTGCAGTAATGAGTAGAAACATGCTCAAAAATACCTCCTACAAGCATCAGGATAATGACGAAAGTAAACCCAAGACGCTGGACTATCAGTCCTCCGAAGCGGAGAATAAAATCAGAATTGAGGATTATCGCAAAGTAAACGGCTGGGCTTTTAACTATGGCGTAGGGACGGAATTTGCGAAATATACCAACCGAAGCCAATTTTTAACTTATTCTGCGGCAGATGATCAGCTGATACCGATTAACTACTCCAGTGATCTGGATATGCAGAAATGGAATGTTTTTGGACAGGTGACCAAAGGTTTTTTTGATGAACGATTAAGCCTTTCACTTGGGGTGCGGGCGGATGCAAATAATTATTCAGATGATATGAATAATATGCTGGATCAATTATCACCACGGTTCTCCGCTTCTTATGCCATGACGCCAAAGCTGAGTGTGAATTTCAATACCGGTATTTACTACCAGCTACCCTCCTATACCACTCTTGGCTATCGGGACGAAAATGGCACCTTGGTAAACCAGCAGAATGATTTGAAATATATTCGCTCTGAGCACTTGGTAGGTGGATTGGAATACCGCATCGATGAGAAGAATTTACGCTTTACAGCGGAAGGATTTTATAAAAAATACAGCAACTCTCCCTTCTCTATCCGTAACCAGGTGGCTCTGGCCAATCTGGGCGCAGATTTTGGCGTAATCGGAGATGAACCGGTTACTTCCACCGCAAAGGGTAGATCTTATGGATTTGAATTTTTGGCCCAACAGAAATTTTACAAGGGCTTTTACGGATTGCTGGCTTATACCTGGGTGCGATCTGAATATACAGATGCCAATAATCAGTTTATTCCTTCTTCTTGGGACAGCCGCAATATTGTAAGTTTAACCGCCGGTAAAAAGCTGAAGCGCAATTGGGAAATTGGTACCCGTTGGTTGTATTCCGGAGGAACGCCCTTTACCCCTTATAATGTGGAGGCTTCAATGAAAAGAGATTACTGGTTGGTGAACCGGGTGGGAATACGGGACTTTGAAAACCAACTGAACAGCCAGCGAAATGGAAATTTCCACCAGCTGGATTTGAGAATTGATAAGAAGTATTACTTCGATAACTGGAGTTTGAATTTCTTCATCGACATTCAGAACCTGTATAACTTCAGTCAGGATGCTCAACCCAACTTAACGGCTGCTCAGGATGCCAATGGCAATCTGCTACGCGATCCTAATGATTTTGGAAACGACATCCCCAATCCCATTAACCCGGGAGAGACTATTCCGGATCCAAATAATCCGGGCAGTTTCCTGCCTGATTATATTCCTTCCACTAATGGAAATATTCTGCCGACTATTGGAATTATTATCGAGATATAGCCTTTAAACAGCGCTATTCACCGCTAAATTTATACCGGATTATCCATGCTTTAATCCTCGTTTAGCTGTAAGGCGGGAAAAATGAAAGAATAGTTTTCTATTTCGAGTTTTTCCTAACGAAGCAGATGAATGAGGAGAGCAAGCTTTCCCAAATTTGGGCTATAAAAAAATCAGTCGACACGAATGTCCTATACTGATAATTAGTTGATTAAAGCAAGTCCCTGAATCGGCGGTGAATAATTCGGGTTAATTCAAACCCATATATATCCAATAATTGGAGGAGCCTGTAACCCCGGGCTCCTTTTTTTATTGGAAGGACGATCAGAGTTGCCAGCATTAAGCTATCTTTAAGCATGAAAAATGACTTTTTTGAACAGGTGTACGAAGTTGTCAAGCTGATTCCTGCGGGCAGAGTAAGCAGTTATGGCGCCATTGCGGCCTATCTGGGTGCCAAACGGTCGGCACGCGTAGTGGGCTGGGCCATGAACAATGCGCATGGGTTGCCAGAGGTACCTGCGCACCGGGTGGTAAACAGAAATGGCTTATTGAGTGGTAAAATGCATTTTAATCCACCGGAAGCGATGGAAGAAAGACTCGCTAATGAAGGAATTGTAGTAAAGGAGGACCAGATTGTGAACTTCAAAGCCCATTTTTGGGATCCTGCCATAGAATTAGCCTTATAAAAAAACCGCACTGAATCATCAGGCGGTTATGAAATTTCTTAATTCTTAGGAATTCGTTCTTTATACCTCACAGGCATTATCGGGATTCTCCAGGCTAAAAACAGATCCAATCCCATGGAGGTGCCATTCGCAAAGCCGTAACCTGAAATGTATCGGACCGGGACTTCATAATTATTATCAAAATCACCCAGCACTCGGTATCGGAAGGTAAAGCCCATCAACAGGTTTTTCCAAATGGCGGTCTCTGAAGTGATGTCCACCTCCCACCAATTGGCCGACAGATTATTTCTGGCAAAATCCACTTCATAATCATCAAAAATCTCTCCGGTGATTCGCGCCGTTCCGGAATCCGAAAAAGTACTGTTGCCAATACGCCCACCAATACGAAGGGAACTGTTTTGCTTCACGGGAATTTTTAAATCTCCCCCAAAACGGTAATACTGCCCCGTCACCTGATAGTTATCCACATTTTTGTAGGCAGAACCATTAAAAGTGATGTCCTGACTTCCAAATTCTGCCACGGCCACAAAATATTCAAATAGGGTCAATCCCGCCCAGGCTTCGGCCATTAGGCCATTTCTGCTGGAAAACCCTTCTATGGGATCAGAATAGTTTACCGCAATTTCCAGATTAGATAAAGGCGGCAATATTTTTTTAGGCAGGGAGTCCTTTTTGGCTTTTTCCAACTCCCTTCTTTCCTTTCTGGAAAGGGTTTTAAACTCATCGGACCGATCCAGAATGGGAATATCAATCAAAACCATAGGAGTCGTTCGGACAGTGTCCCGAATGTAAAGACTTCTGTCGAAGGTTGGTTTTGCCGGTTCATTTTCTTCCTCCAACTCCTGTGCCATGGCAAAAAAGGGCAGGAGGAGAAAGCTTACACAAAAAATGAATTTAGTTAAGTATAAAAACAATGTTGACATTGGTGTGTTCGCTTATACAATCTGCAGATTCATCATTACAAATTACCTCAAAGGACCGAACTTTATCATTTCCGTTCGAAGGCTCTCCCTCAGGTTTTACGTTAGTGGCCACTACTCTCACAATATTGCGTGGATCCAGCGTCTCCGTTAAATCATAGGTCAATTCAAAATCAAATTCAATGGGCTGCAACTCTACCTCACCCCGTTTCTTAATGACCTCCAACCGGTACTTGGCTCGTGGAGTATTCATGTCCAATGGCAAATTCATGGTCGTAACTGAATCCTCTATCCCGAATTCATCACTCAAACTGCCATCGTCCTTTATCCCATAAGCTGTGGCCATCAATCGAACAGAGGGAGTTCCCTCTTGATTCTCAAAAAAATTCAACACCACATAGGGGTTGGTTTGCTCTGGTCCGCAGTCCGAACAGGTATCACAGCTGGAGAGTCCCAAAAAGGTCATACCGACCATTAAAAGAAAAAAGAAAATGCTTTTTTTCATAGTTATGCGCTTGCAACAAACAAAGGTACACAAAAGCATTCGGGGATCAATAGTGGGTAAAGATTTCTAATCCTAATTATTCACCGCTACAGGGCTTTTTCGTAAAAAGCTGGATCAGCCATTCAACACCTTATATTTAATCATCAATCGTTTCTTTTTCATTTTTTCTTGATAAAAAACGAAACAAAAAATCAAGGCTTGAGATCAATGTCAGCGGGACAAAGAACCTGCTGACGGAATCCATCAAGACGACATTTGAACAGGGCAGGAGACTGGTGAAATATGGCTAAAATGTCGCTGTGATGCCTTCTTATCGCCAGCAGAACCTTTGTCTATCCTGTCTATCCGCCCATTGATCAAGGCCGAATTGTTGCTGTTTAAGGTTTTCTGTCATAAATATAGCCCCTCGCTTTTAGGGAATTTGTTGACGACTAAATATAGGCCTTGGGTTTATGCACATTCTTTGATTATGCTTTAATTTTTTTTAAAAATGCCCTGAATTTTGCAGCCTGCGCTGGTTAAAAAAACCTGAGCTGAAACAAAAAAAGCCCGCAACTTGTGCGGGCTGTTATAAAATTATGATTTTAAGCTTTTGGGCTAGAGCATGTTTAAAAGCACACCATCCGGCTGCAAATTCGAATTATTGGAAGCGATTTTGGCTTTTCATCACGCTCTTAAGAATGGAGGGCTTTGCCTGAGCTCCTTTTGGGGAATGATAAATGATATGCAATCTCACATTCGCCAAAAGCGCGAGGCCCGAGAGCCTGACCGCCCCTAGGATGCCCCCCACACACAAAGTCCTATTTACAATATTGTTTGATCATGAAACCTGCTTTTCGGTCGCCCATACTGGCGGCTTTTTGCCAGTCTTCACAAGCGCCTTGGTTATTTTCCAGTCGCCTTTTGATATTCCCGCGCACTAAGAAATAGTTGGCTTTGGAATCATCCAGTCCAATGGCTAAATCCATATCCTTGATGGCACCCATCAGGTCATTTTCCTCCACCAGCAAACTTGCCCGATTATAGAACATTTCCGGATCTTTTGGATTCAGTTCAATGGCCACATTATAATCCTTAATGGCTGCTCTGAAATTCCCTTTCTGTTCCAGAATCAATGCCCGGTTATAATACACATCCGGATTCTTTGGATCCAGCTCAATGGCATTGGTCAGGTCTGCCAGGGCTTCTTCATATTTTTCCAAATAGACATAAGCCGTGGAACGGAAACGGTAAATATCGCCGGTTTTGATTCCTTTGTTTACGGCGTCTGACAAAGATTTTATGGCTTGTTCAAACTCTTCATTTTCCAGGCGCGCCTCTCCTAAATGAGCGTAAAGCGTAGGTTCATTGATTTTATTATTGGTCCGCTCATAATAAGAAATGGCGATATTGAAATCTCCCTGGTGATAATAGCATTCCCCGATATAATACAGTATTTCCTCCTCCTGTTTCTCGGTAAGCTTCTCGAACTGACGTAAGTCGACTACAGCTTTTTCATAATCATTAATCAAATAATAGGCGACCCCACGATTTTCCAGGGCTTTTGGGTATTCCGGCATCTGGTCCAATGCCGCTGTATAGGCCGCAATGGCCTTTTCCTTGTCTCCAGTCATGAAGAGCGCCTTACCTCTATTGTTCAATAATTTAGCATTATTTCCGCCCTGGCTCACCGCCTGATTGTAGTCAGTTAAAGCTCCTTCATAATCTTTAAGGCGGAATTTGGTATCTCCTCGCTGCTGATAAGCCTCCGGATAGCTGCTCTGTAGCGCTATGGCCTTATTCAGGCTTTGCAAAGAAGTACGGAAATCACGCGCTCCATATTGCACCATTCCCATATGGTAGAACGTTAGCGGATCCTGAGTGCCTAACTGAATGGCTTTCTCCAAGGCAGGCTTTGCACCCTTTTCATTTTCCCGAAACATCTCGGCATTTCCCAAAGCATTGAATCCGGTCAAATCCTCCCGTCCTTTCAATCCTCTTTGAAGATCAGGAATCGCTTCCTCATATTTTTTCTGAATATACAAACAAACCCCTCGGCCTAAATAGACCTCCTGATCTTTTACCCCCTGGGTGATGGCCATGTCCAGGCGATCATATGCCTGCTCGTATTTCCTTAGGCGGAAATAAGCCGTACCAATCATGGCGCCCACTTCTTTGCCTGCATTGGCGTTCTGCTCTAAAGCGAGGAAGTCAGTAAGGGCTTTTTCGTAGTCCGACATTTTATAATAGGCTAAACCACGGCCCTGAAGCGCTTCAATACTATTGGCATCGATGGCCAGTGCCTGAGAATAAGCAGCAATAGCCTCTTCTTTCTTTTTCAATGCGACTTTTACAGCACCCAGATCTGAATAAGCGGCGATGGTTTTTTCACCGGCGGTAGTGGCTGCTTCTAATGATTTCTCCGCGTTGACATAATCCTTGGTTTTATATTGGCTGCGTCCTAAACGGAATTTTTCTTCTGCTGTCAGGCCTCCTACTTTCGCTAAATCAGTCGCT
Source organism: Persicobacter diffluens (assembly GCF_036244895.1). Lineage (NCBI taxonomy): Bacteria > Pseudomonadati > Bacteroidota > Cytophagia > Cytophagales > Persicobacteraceae > Persicobacter > Persicobacter diffluens. The sequence continues at coordinate 418,008 of NZ_BQKE01000001.1, read as the reverse complement.
GCCTTCTCAAATTGATTCGTCAGAAAAAGGGCATTTCCTCTGGCTTTTAAATAGGCCGGATTATCCGGCTGCGCATTGATTGCCCGATTCAAATCGTCTATGGCCGGCGCGTTTTTGCCTAATTGGTAATAGCACATTCCTCTATCTCCATAGTAGGTGGGCGCATCATAACCTAATCGGCCCGCTTCCTCGAATAAGCTCAGCGCCTTTTCATAATTTTTGGCCTTTAGTTCCATTTCAGCGGCCAGTCCATAAACCTTTTTATTTTTGGAACCCTGTGATATTGCCTGGTCCATATTGGTTTTGGCATTCGTCTTATCGCCCATTTCGTAAAGAGAAATCCCCAGCATCTCATAGAGTGGGGTTGCGCCTTCACTCAGGCTTTTCGCTTTCTCCAAATCTGATTTCGCCGAAGCATATTGATCCTGACGATATTTTGCGGTTCCTCTCAATAGGTAAGCCACGGAATTTTCAGAATTCTGCCCTATCACCGCATCCAGTGCCGATGTAGCCTTAGGATAATCCTTCAACTTCATGGCCAATTTGGCGCGCTTCATCTGTATCTCTTCTCCATTGGAACCTGCAGCCACGGCTTTGTCATAATCCGCTAATGCTGCTGCCTCCTCCTTTTGCTTCAGGTTCAGGCTCGCCCGGGTTTCGTACAAATCTGCCTGCTGATAACCCAGTGCTTCTGCCTTGTTTAATTGGATCAAAGCATTGTCATAATCGCGAATAGCATAAAGCGCTAGGCCATATTGCCCCGCAACAGTCGGCGTCTTTAAGGCACCTGAATTAGGGAAAGCCTCCACGGCCGTTTTCATATCGCCACTTTCATAAGCCGAAGCTCCTAATTTTTTCAAAACATCCGGATCGTTCACCCCACCTTTTACCGCCATTTTCAGGGCCGCAGAAGCTTCCTTATATTGCTCCGTGGCATATAAAGACAATCCTAAAAACTGATAGCATTCCGGTTCGCGTGCACCACCATCAATCGCTTTCTCCAAATGCTGAATGGCCTCCGCATATTGCTCCAATTGAAAGCTAGCCAAACCCCAGGACTTTTCCAGCGCACTACCGGAGGCGCCACCAGCCTTTGCTTTTTGAAAATAAGGAATGGCTTGCTGGGCCTGAGACTTTTGCAGGTAAGCAAATCCTATTGCCTGATACATTTGGGCATCAGTACTGCCCATTTCTTCGGCTTTCAATAAAATAGACAACAAATCTGCATGATCAGGCTGCTCTTTCAACATCGCCGCACCCAGAGTGGTATACACTTCCGCCTTTTGGCTGGACATTTCCACCGCCTTTTGCAAATGAGGAATACAAGCCGCCACCTCATTGGCTTCATATTGAGAAAGCCCCAGGCTCTCGTATAGCTCCAAATCCGCTTTTCCCTTTACTAAAGCTTTTTTGAAGTGGGCCACGGCGGGTTTTAACTGCTCCGTCTTCCAATAGACGGTGGCCAGTTTAAAATGAAAGTCAACATCATCTGCGCCGGCAGTTTGCGCCATAATATAAGTCTGAATAGCAGGATTATATTGCTTTAATTCCACCTCTGAGGCTGCTTTCATGATTAAAATCTCCACCTCATCAAATCCGCGGGTGACGGCATCTTTCAGGGAAGCTGCGGCCAGTTCATATTGTTTAAGCTGATAAGCAGCCACCCCTTTATACAAAGTCAATTTTTTATCCTCACCGCCCATGCGCTCGGCGTTTTGGGCATCTTCCAGAGTGGGCTCCCATTGCTTAAGCGCATAATGGGCTGCCGCACGGTTTTCCACGGCCTTTACATAAGTGGGATCTATGGACAATGCCTTGGTCAGGTCAATTTTGGCCTGAGCGGCATTACCGTTAAGCAAATGTGCTTTTCCCCGGTTATTAAAGAGGGTCATTTCTTTATTACCGGAATTTTCAGCCCCCTTATAATTGCCGATGGCCTTATCAAAATCCTTTTGACGGAAATAGGCATTTCCTAACTGAAACTGGCTCTCCGCGGTTTTGGGAGCCTTTTCTAAAATAATTATGGCCTGCTCAAATTGGTTCTCTTCATAAAGTGCGGTTCCCAGGGCGGTCAGAGCTTCCGGGCTTGCTTTTCCCGCCGCCTCAACAATCGTTAAATCATCAATGGTAGCTTTGAAATTTTGGATTTTGAAACTTAGTAAGCCCCTGGATTGTAAAATCTCCAGCTCTCCTTCTTTATAGTCCAATGCTTTACCATATGCAGTGCGTGCACCGGCCAAATCCCCCTTGGCCTCACGGGCCTTGGCTCCATAGTAATAGGCGGTAAACTCACTTCCGACCAAACGCACACATTTGGCAAAAGTAGCCGCGGCTTTTTCATAATCCTTTTGGTCAAAGGCTTCCATGGCGATCAGCAAATTGCGATTTGCTCGAAAGGAAGGCAACCAGTCTTCTAGTTTTTGATTTACCTTTTGTAACTGGTAAATTCTCTGTGCATCGATGATGGCCGTTTTACCATCTATCACCTGATCGGCCACTATCCCAATCACTTTTCCGTCGGCAATGACAGGTGCCCCATCCGCTTCAATGGATTTATTGGATAAGGCCCAATGTCCATAGTTTTCAAATTTCACCGCCTTATCCAGAGAAAGGGCAATCGTTTCTGCCCCCTCCGCATTGTGCTTTTCCACTTTTGCCTGCTGGCCTTTGGAGGGCATGCCCACCGCATAGGCGATAGTGCCCTTGGCTTTATTCACGGAAAATTTCACCAGGCTGGTGGCTGGATCAAACGCCAAAACCTTTCCGATGGAATAGCTTTGCCCGTCTGCCATGATCACCTCCACTTTCACCGCTTTATGAAAGCCGGTTCCACGGCTAATGGCCGTTCCGTTTTCATCAATAAAAAAGCCGGTAAATGCATTAGCCTGCTTTCCATTGGCACCAATGGTTTTGATTAAGAAAGTGCTGGGATTTTGCGCTGATTGCGCATGAGACGAATAACCCACTCCCCAAAGAAGGAGTAGCAGAAAAAGTAATTTTCTTTTCATAGGTCAATGATATGTTGGGATGACGAACGGGCCGTCGGTAAATGCGTAAAATGTTAGGTTCCGATTACAAATATTACGAAAAAAGCGACAAGACTCCTGCATTTCCGGCAAAAATCGAAGGAAATAGAGACGCTGCCTTTATTTTCAATAACCCTCTAATGTTCAAATAAATACCGCTTATCCCTAAATTTATCCTTAAAACGATGTAAAATGACACCAATAAAAGCAAAATAGTTGTCGCAAAATAAACCTGTTCGCAACAGGTATATCAAAAAAGCTCAATATTAAACTAATCTTCAATCAAAGCAAACTACTATGTTTCAGATAACTATCAGAAAAACCCTCCTTAATTTGTTCAATTTTCTGATCACCTTCAAATATTCCATAAACCGTAGCGCCCGATCCGGACATAGAAGCATAAACTGCCCCGGCTTTATACATATCTTCCTTTAATTTCGATATTTCAGGGTGATTCGGAAAAATAGACGCCTCAAAATCGTTTTTCAACAAGCCTTTCCACGCCTTAATCTCATAATTTTCAATGATTTCCTTCACCGATAATTCGGGTACTCGAGGCGAAATTCCCGCATAAGCTTCGGCGGTTCCAATATGGATATTCGGATTCACCAATAAAATCTGATAGCCTAAAAGGTCCACATTCACCGATTCAAAGGTGATTCCGGTGCCCGTAGCCAAAATTGGCTGGTTCTTAATAAAAAACGGGCAATCACTCCCCAAACGAGCGGCATAAGACTCCAATGCCGCCTCCTCAAGCTGCAGATCAAACTGCTCATTTAAAAGTTTAAGGGTAAATGACGCATCCGCGGATCCTCCCCCCAGGCCGGCACCTATGGGAATAATTTTCTCCAGGATAATTCTTACCGTGGGCATAGGATAATCTTTCGCCAACAAATGATAGGCTTTTAGACACAAATTACTGTCCGGGTTTCCCGGAATATGAATGCCGTAGCTTTCAAAGGTGGTTTCGGCCGCGGGCACAATTTCCAGAGCATCCTTCCAGTCTACCGGAAGAAAGACGGATGAAATATTATGAAAACCATCTGAACGCCTGGAGATTACATCAAGCCCCAGGTTGATTTTTGCATTTGGAAAAGAAATCATGATCAAATATATCAAAAAGGGTTCAGTATGAAAACAAGTAAAATTACAATCGAGTTGCCAAAATAAAAGCTTTCGATTAAGCTCATTTAATTCATACGATAAGGACACTTTTACCTCCATGAAAACACAATACCTCTACCCACTTTTGATATTATTTTTTATTCCGTTAATTACTAAAGGGCAAACAAAAGTCGATGAACTCATCCTAAAAAACGGGGATGTCATTCATGGAGAATTTACTAAGTTACAAAGGAACTACGTCTTTATTGATGCTGATTACGGAGATGCTGATTTTAAAATTGATTGGGATGAAATTGAAAGCATCTTCTCTGAACGCACCTACAATATTTATTTAAAAGGAGGAGACCGGGTTGTAGGAAGCTTTAAAACAGACCCAAATGATTCTACGGCTGTCATCATCACCCCTTTTTACGGAGGGCAGCCCTACAGTAAAAAATTAAGAGAGATGGTCTCTATAAAGACGGTCGATACTAAATTCATTGATCGCTTCACCGTTGGGCTTAGCTTAGGCTATACCTTTACCAAAGCTAAAAATGTGCAGCAATTTACCGGACAGGCCAATGCGCGCTATGCGACTGATAATTGGGCTTTGGGCGGGAATGTCAAATCTGTCCAAAACTCCCAGGATTCCGTGGCGGATACACACCGAACCGATGGGGCGATCAATTGGGCATGGACATTTTACAAAAGCTGGTTTGCCGGGGTCGGGATGAGTTTTCTCAGCAATGATGAGCAAAATCTAAAATTGAGGACCTCCACCTCTGCTCGTATTGGTAATTATATTGCCCGCTCACATAAACTAGACTGGCTGGTATCAGCAGGTATGGCCTGGACGAATGAACGCTATATTAACACTGAAACCTCCAATGCTACCTCTAACTCCGCAGAGGCTGTGGTCTCCACCCAATTGTCCATTTTTGGCATTGATGATTTCACCTTAAATACTAATCTGGATACTTACGCCAACCTGAATACTGCCGGTAGGTACCGGGCCGATTTCACCGTGGACCTGACCTGGGATTTACCCAAAGGATTTTTGTTTAAAATAGGAAACACCACCAACTACGATAGCAAACCGGTAAGTCCGGGGGTTTCTGAAGTCGATTATGTATTCTACACCACTTTTGGCTGGGAGTTATAGCATAAAAAAGGCAAGCCGATCTGGCTTGCCTTTTTTATGAAGTGCCTGTTAAAAATTACTCCACTACCTCTTCAACTTCAGGCAGTTGAACGGGCTTGGGATCTTCTTTTACCAAAGTCATTTCCTCTACCAAATGTCCGGCACCGGCATATACATCCACCACCCACAATACATAGCGAATATCCACAGCAATATTGCGGCAAATGTCTTTATCGTATTTGATATCCGACATGGTGGATTCCCAGGAACGGTCAAAGTTCAAGCCGATTAAGCGGCCATGGCCATCAATCACCGGAGAACCGGAATTACCACCTGTAGTGTGATTAGAAGCGGTGAAACATACCGGTAGTTTACCCGTCTCGTCTGCATACTGTCCATAGTTTTTGTTGGCATACAGTTCTCTCATGCGGTCCGTGATGATGTAGTCATCCGCACCGGCCATTTCTTTTTGGAAAACACCATCCAGATAAGTGTGAGAAGTGAAACGCATGCCATCATATGGGTTTGAACCATCCACCACGCCATAAGAAACACGCATGGTGCTGTTGGCATCCGGATAGAAAGTTTTCTCCGGCATCATCTCACGCAATCCGGCAGTATAGGCACGGTTCAGTCTCTCCAAAGCATTTTGTGTATCCGTCATAACGGTTTTCACTTTCTGCGTATAGATGTCGTAGAATTCACGCTCCAGCTGAATGGCCGGATCTTTCATCAATTGCTTCACGGCTTTTTCATTGAAATTCTCCAATAAAGCATTAACCTTTTCTTCACTTACCATGGCTGACTTTTCAAAGATAAAATCCGCATAGTCCTCCATATCGCCTTTATATTTCTTTACCGCCGCATTCAATAGCGCTGGCTGGAAATTCGCATGGATATCCTCATGATAAAGTCCCATCAGGGCCGCAAATACTTTTTCATCCGTGGCCGCGCTGTAGTCCTTAAAGAATTTCTTAGCATATGCCTTGGCGCCTTCAATACTCTTCTCCTTATCATCCGGCAGGGCGTCAATAATAGCACGGAACTTCGCTGCCATGGTCAAAACCTCTGTGCCGTAAACAGCCTCACGGATATAGTTATAAGGCAAAATCACATCCTGCTCCTCTTTGTGCGTCTGCTCAAATTTTGACAACAGGCTGCCGTAAGTGGCTTTTCTGTCCGCATCCGCATCTGCCCATTTTTGGAAATTTGCTTCCAAAGCCTCTTTCTCGGCAATGGCGTTGGTTACCTTCAATCCACGGTTCTCTCCAATCCACTTTTTATAGTAATTCGCTACGCGGGCATATTTGGCAGAATACTTAATACGAATCGCTGCGTCCTTATCCATATCCGCCTTCAAAATATTCAATTTGGTCTCGCGGATTTTGATTCGGTTCGGGTTAGTCGTTTCTACCAAAGGCTTGATGGAGTAAGTGGTCAAATACTCCTGTGTACGCCCCGGAAATCCGAATACCATGGTGAAATCGCCATCTTCAACGCCGGTCATATTGATTGGTAAGAAATGTCTTGGCTTCAATGGAACATTCTCCTCCGCATATTTTGCAGGGCTGCCATCCGGTGCGGAATATACACGGAACATAGAAAAATCTCCGGTGTGACGCGGCCACATCCAGTTATCAGTATCTCCTCCAAATTTACCAATGGCCGATGGAGGAGCTCCTACCAAGCGCACATCGTCAAAAGTCTCGGTAACAAATAAATAGTACTCATTACCGTAAAACATGGACTTCACCTTCGCGCCATAGTGGGTGCCTTCGGTTGCTTTGGCCACCACCTGGTCAATGTTCAGGCTCACCCGCTCCTGGCGCTCTTCTTCCTCCATAGCAGGAGTAATGCCATCCAGAACTTCTGAAGTCACCTCCTCAATACGTACAATGAAAGTCACAAACAAGCCCGGATTCGGAATTTCTTCCTCACGTGACATGGCCCAGAAGCCATTCGTCAATAAATCATTTTCAACCGAAGAGTGAGACTGAATCTGCCCGTACCCGCAATGGTGATTGGTTAACACCAGACCTTCGGGAGAAATTAACTCTCCCGTACAAAATCCGCCAAAAGACACCACTGCATCTTTGAGGCTGGATTGGTTCACACTGTAAATATCTTCTGCAGACATTTTCATGCCCCTTGCCTGCATATCTGCCTCATTCAGGCTTTTCAATAATTGTGGGAGCCACATGCCTTCATCTGCTTTCGTTAGCACAGGCGTGAACAATAATAGCAGGGCGAATCCCCACTTCTTCATCATCTTCATAGGTATTGATTCCTTATAATTTGATAAATCGTATTTTTCTTCCAAAACCTTATTTTCGGTTTCCAACCTTCTTTCAAATTTCATCTAAATTTATGTCATTTCAAAAGAGAGTTTTCGTATTCAAAAAGAAACCATCTGCAACATAACCGTTTTTACTTTCATCCCAACAATCACGCACCTTGATCAACTATTACCAAATACTAGGCGTAGATCCCACATCCAACTCGCCGGAAATCCGAACGGCATACCGAAAACTTGCCCTGCAATATCATCCAGATAAAAACCCGAATGATCCTGAAGCGGAAGAAACGTTCAAGCTCATCTCCACCGCCTATCGGGTACTCATTGACCCGGAACAACGTGCTGCCTATGATTTTTTGATTTCCCACCAACACCAAGCGGCCCAAAAGTCTGATACAAAACAGGAAGAGGACGCTTTTAACCCCAGAAAAAGAACCACCTATCAGCAGCGTGAAAAACATCGGGAAAAATATTACCAACAAAATCCGGAATCCCGACCGGAGCCAATCAGCTATTGGGAAAAGCTGGGGCAAAACCACTGGATGAATGTGATGACTGCTGTGGCCTTTTCTGCCTTGCTATCGATAATGGTCGGGATCCCAATCTATATGTATATTAAAAAGCAGCAGGAAAAGGAAATTGCCCGCCTGATGGAAGAGCAAAGAAGGTTTGATGTGGCCCGGAGTTTATATGAACATAAGGCCTACCATTCAGCCCTGGACTCTTTGGAAATTTTAGTAGCGCATCCAAAAGCGAATTATGATATTATCTCTTACCGTAATGCGATCCTGAATGATCTTTATGAAAAAGGGCAGGATGCCTACTTCGATGAAAAGTATCAGCATGCAGTCTATTATTGGCAATTATTAGTAAAACACTCTGATTATTCTGCAGTACTTTATCAGCAACTGGCCATGGCCTATGAAGATATCGGCGCCTACCAACAGGCGCTTTCTATTTATGAGGAGATGGTAGGAATGGAACAATTCAACATTCCATTACTACTTTCGGCCGCCTCACTTTGCGCAGACCAGCTCATAAATAATGAAAAAGCCCTAAAGTATTATACCATGGCCACTGATGCCATGATTGATGCCTATATTATTAACTATGGCCGCGCCTATGCCTTGGTTTTGCAACCCAAGGACATTCCCGAGTCCCATTATATTGCACATTATGGGCTTGCGGTGGTATTGGCCAGACTGGAAGAATATGAACGGGCAAAACTAGCCTGCGACTGGGCCATTTTTCTCCGCCCCAGAAGGCCTGAAGCCTATAATGTTTTAGGAAACTGCTATTACGCCATGGATCAACGACAGGAAGCCTGCGAAGCCTGGGATCAGGCCATTCACAGAGGAAGCTTACAAGCCGGGGAGTGGGTCGCCCGCTTCTGTCCCTAATTTCACTACCGATAAATGAGCGGATTCGAATTACAACCCACCAAGCTCCACAAGCCCCGCCAACAAGCTTTTTTTCAGCATATTGAAGCCATTATTCCAGAAATTTAATTAGTCCAGACCGGGGATTAACTTTCATCCTCCTCATTCCGCTACTTTGTTGGAAAAAACTCGAAACAGGAAACTATTCCTTCATTTTAACGGCCTTGCAGCTAAACAAGGGTTGAAGCATGAATACTCCGCACCAGGGCTTCACCCTCCGTTAAATTAGCATCGAAAAAGGTCGGGGATATTGTGGAAGATTTATAAATTGCAGGCTGATTTCGGAAACTGAAATAATATATTAAACTATAATACCATGGCAACTAATCTGCTAAAAGGAAAAAGAGGGATCATTTTTGGTGCCTTAAATGAAGAGTCTATCGCTTGGAAAACCGCTTTGATGGCACATGAAGAAGGTGCTGAATTCGTACTTTCCAATGCTCCTATCGCTTTGCGTATGGGTAAAATTAAAGAATTGGGCGAGGCTTGTAATGCAGAAGTTATTGCAGCAGACGCGACCAGCGTTGAGGATTTGGAAAACCTATTCAACAAAGCATCCGAAATTTTGGGCGGTAAAATTGACTTTGTATTGCACTCTATCGGCATGAGCCCGAACGTACGCAAAGGCAAGACTTATGGTGATTTGAACTATGACTGGTTCCACAAGACTTTGGATATTTCAGCGATGTCTTTCCACAAAGTATTGCAGACTGCTGAGAAATTGGATGTAATGAACGAGTGGGGATCTATCGTAGCGCTTTCTTATATTGCTGCACAGCGTAGCTTCTCTCACTATGCCGATATGGCGGATGCCAAGGCATTGTTGGAGTCTGTTGCACGTGGTTATGGTGCGCGTTTTGCCGCTAAAAAAGTACGTGTAAATACCATCAGCCAGTCGCCAACGGTAACTACTGCAGGTCAGGGTATCACCGGATTTGATGATTTCTTCAACTTCGCAGATCAGCTTTCTCCATTAGGAAACGCGCCATCTGAAGAGTGTGCAAAATACATCCTTTCTCTATTCTCTGATTATACCCGTTATGTAACCATGCAGAATTTGATGCACGATGGTGGATTCTCCACTTGTGGTATCACAGAGGAAATGATGGAGACTTTGGCCAAAGCACGTCAGAAGTAATACTGACATCATAAAAAGACAATATCACCGACTGCTATTTAGTGGTCGGTTTTTTTATGCCTTAGCGTTTGATTTCGTTTATTAGAGAAAATTTTTCCCAGCGAATCATGCCCGAAATACAACCCCAATACCTCATTATCTATAACCCGATTGCCGGTGCCGGTAAGATTCAGGGATTAAAGAAAATGGTCAAAAAAAGCTGGTCCGGAAAAATTGGTTATAAATGGAAAAAAACCAAATATGCCGGACATGCTGCCGAAATCGCTCGAAAAGCCATCGGCCGGTATGATGCCGTGATCGCCATTGGTGGAGATGGAACCGTGAATGAAATTGCCGGAGCACTAGCGGGTAGTCCAACAGCCATGGGCGTCCTCCCAAAAGGTTCAGGCAATGGATTGGCGCGGCACCTGGGCATACCCATGGAGCTAAAGAGGGCCATCAAATGGATGCGAAAAGCTAAAACCCAACCGATGGATACACTGGAAATGAACGGGAAATTTTTTATCAATGTGGCCGGAATCGGCTTTGATGCCCATGTAGCACACCGGTTTGCAAAAGCCGGCAGCCGGGGATTACACACCTATGTGAAGGAAAGTATTCTGGCTTATTTCACTTACCCGAAAAAAAACTACCGCCTGCAATGGAATGGGCAGGACTTATCCACTAAAGCGTTTTTGATCAGTATTGCGAATTCTTCCCAGTTTGGTAATAATGCCTATATCGCCCCCCATGCCAGTGTTTCGGATGGAAAGGTGGATGTTTCCATCATCAGGGCATGCCCCATTTGGTATGCGCCCTGGATGGGCTATCGCCTGTTTACCAAATCGCTGCATCGCAGCCGGTTTTACCAAAGTTTTCAAACGAAAGAAGTGCTGATCTCCTGTGAAAGAGAGGAGGAGGTGCATCTGGACGGAGAGGCCGTACAGATGGAGCTCCCCTTAACAGTGAAATTGCATCGGGGAAATTTATTAATGCTTAGAAGATAAAGTGCTGAAGATATCTGAGGACTTTATTCTGATGTACATTAACCAGCCTGCCATAAATAAAAGGCCTACTTTAACCAAACGTGCCAAAACGACACCTGAAAAAAAGCCCCATTCATAAGCGGAAGAAGCTTCCACTATTTCTACCGGCTCAATCAGGAAAAACGCCAATAACAATGGTAAAACGAAAGCGAATAAAAAGAATAGGGTAAAGGAATAAATTAAACGATTGCTCATTTTGTAGTCTGCTAATTTAGAGTTCAAATCTAGAACTGAAATATGATTTAAACAATAATTTTTAGCATAAAAAAATCCCACCGAAGCGGGATTTTTAAAAAGCAATAAACATTACAAGTTGAACTATTCCTTAATCACCTTAGCTATGGACTTACCCCCAGACCAGCTAATCTGAAGAAGATAATAACCTGAAGGCAAGGCGGATAAATCACTACTTACCCGTTGGCTTTCTGCCCGCTCCGCAAGGGTCATCAACCTCTTACCTGACATGTCCATTATCTCCAACTGCACCATCTCATTGGCCGCCACCGTAGGTAGAATCACGGATAAGCCTCCAGTGGTTGGATTAGGATACACTTTCATGGTAGCAGCCATTCCGGAAGAAAGCGGTGCCTGATTTACTTTTACCTTCAGAGGAGCTGAGGTAATCAAACCGGATTCATTCTCTGCTACAACCTCCAACTCAGTAGTTCCTACTGCCACTCCCAAAAGGACAAGCGTTGTTTCTTCCACAAAAGCAGAAACCATTCCGTCAGCAGTCTTCACATAAAAATGAAGTGCCTCCTCATCCAGTGTTTCGAAATAATCTGCCAGATGCACTTCCTGCAGTGCTTCTACCTGAAGCTCGTAATCCGTAAATTCCTGAGTCAGCACCGGTGCTACTTTCACATCATTCACCAAGACGGAAAGCGTAAAGGTGGACTGTGCTCCCAATTCATCTACAAGCAAAAACTCAGGAGCATATTCCCCACTCATCAGATAATCCGGAGCCATTTCCAAAATCATTTTCCCTTCTTCCAAACGATAAGTGAAATCATCGGCACCATTGATAGAAGAAAGCGTCAGCGCATGATTTTCTGGATCTAAAAGCTCAATTTCCCATTGTGCTTCCTCCCCTTCATTGATCTCAAGGGGCGCCAGTTCTTTTGCCAAAGGCGCTCCATTAAACAGGATGCTTGCCGGCACTTTCACCGTTTCACGTAGTGGTTCATTGTGTCCAACATACAAGTATCCTTCATAAACACCCGGCTCGAAACCTTTCATCTCCGTACTGATTTCCACCGTAGCTTCTTCCGTTGCTTCCAAGCTTCCCGTTTTCGGTGAAATATCCAACCACTCGGCACCATAAGCGTCCATCGCTCTCAGCTTAATGGCATAAGTATAGTAGAAAGAACTTGAAGAAGACATGGCTTCCCAGGTGACTCCTCCATCCAGCGTCACGAAATACTTTCCGATCACTGAGGGCACATCATATTCTACTGGTAGGCGATAGTGGATATCATCTGATGCTACCATCTTAATGGTGAAAACCTCTCCCTTAGTGAAGTAAAGTGGTTGCGACAGTGGAATATTCTCCATTGCTCCCGTTTCAGAAACAGGGAAATACTCCTCAGTTGCTAATACTTCTGAGCCTATAGGGCTATCTCCTTTGATCACAGTAACGGTCCATGGTGTCTCGGTTTGCTTAACAAAATAATTACGTATGTGCGTCAGGGTGAAGCCCTGTGGGTTGACCACCTCAAACTTGGCGGCATACTGAACATCTACTTGATCAGAACCTAAAAGACTCATCGGTATATCCGTTGCCAAATCATAAGCCAGAGAATCAGAGAAAGCATGCTTTTCTTCGTGTACCACTCTCGCATTTACCATTTGCTCAAAGGAGCGTTCCGGAATTGGCATTTCGTCTAAAAGAGCGAAACTCGTGGATACGTTACTCTCCACTACCCGGGCATTGGATGGAGTTGGTATCGGGGTTTCTACTACCTGCTCAGGTGCTTTGCTCCAACCGTAACGCGTCAGCCCCAAGGTGACATCGTAGTCCAGAGGCATCTCTTTCCCTATATTTGACAGTTGAAAAGCGTACTGCCCTGACTGCCCTTGGTTCACCAATATATCAATCGTATCTTGGCGCGATGTATAATCCATAGCATACTGCAAGTATGGCGCTGATTTGGCATCTCCGACAACAGGTAGTAACAGCTCGGTGGCATTATCAAAGGCAAGCACCAAAGTATCATAAGTGACTGCATCAGTCAAAGCCTGATAACGCACACTCAATGACACTTGATCAAAGGCCCCTAATGGCAAGGTGTCTGTCGTGCATGTAAATAAGTCCCCATCTTTGAATGAAGCAGAAAACATTACGGGCAAGCTGCCCTCATTGCGTACATCAACTAGCAATGTTTGCTCAAAGGCTGAATCCAAAGCATAAATCACATCATTAAATTCTAGCTGCTCTTGGACTGTGGAGAGTTGAGCCTCACCGGTAACTTCCAACTGAACATTTGTACTCCAGTACGGTTGGTTAACATCATCACTAAAGACTGTCATTTTATATTCATAACTACCCGCAGCTGTGGACTCTGTATTATATTGCATATCGATACTAAGCTCTTCATTAGGATTAAGAGTAAACAATTTTGGTGCTTTCACTTTGATTGTTTTACCTAAGAGTTCTTTAATGAAATCTGCATTGCTGTCCATGTATTGCCAAGCTAAATCACCCGTTAAGTTCTTCATCCCTACTACCTGATAAGTAAATGCCGTTGGCAATTGCTTATATGACAATTCAATTCCACCATCAGCCGTCAATATAACCTGTATAGAAGTTTGGGTATGCGGAGTTAATGGCCCCGCCATCACTGCCCGCATATCATCAAATTGAATAATCAGACGATCCTCCTCTTCCAACAGATAAATTCCACCGCCACTAGAAGGATACATTCTCATCCAAAAAGCTGAAATAACGCCTAAATCTGCATTGAAGGCCAATTGATCTTCATTAATATTATAATCAGGAGATGGCCCTGGATTAGCAAATGCATAATCTGGAATCCCCCCATTAAAGCTAAGTACCCCTGCACTCGAAATACGAATTTGACGCTGTATTTCTCCATAAAATGGAAAGTTAAATTTATCGAAATGGTAAGTGGTGATATAATATGGGTATACCATATCCTGAAACAGCTCCCTTCCCTGCTCAGATATATCCATCCACTCAACACCTTCCGTTATTTCAAAAGAGTAGCCAAAATTACCATCTCCTCTTTGCAAAGAAGGAGTATCATCCTGTAAATTAAGCCATGCAGGGGTACTTACAACAAAATTTAACGGCTCTGTCTCAGAGGTATTGCTAACCGCCAAACTGGTCTGCTCTCCTAATGTTCCATAAGCCATCGTGGCAGAAGTAAGGAAATTATCTGCCCTTACATTCATTTCCGGAGACTCAAGCCCTTCGACAGATAAGGCGATAGTGAAATCAGTATTATCAACTGAAATAATCAAATCCCCAAAATGCTCTCCTACACCCGGTAATTGTGCAATAACTTTTAAATTCACAACCCCTCCTGCACTAATACTGGATGGAACATAGCCTGAAATAGTATATCCTTCCGAAATACTTTTTACCTGAAAGCTTGCTTTTGCATTTCCTGTATTTTTCACTTCGATAATCTGTGTTATTTCAAGTCCCTCCTGGTATACACTTTCACCAAAATGAATTTTTTCGGGTACCTCAATTATGGCCTCTCCAATCAATTGCACGGAAAACTTCAGGCTGCCTCGCCCTGCAGGAAAGTTATAATAAGTGGTTCTGGTTGAGTTATAGCCATTGTCTTTCAAGCCTTCGGTATTGACGAAAGCTTCCACCTCCATCGATTCTCCCACTTTCAAAAATCCTTTATAAGGCGTCAAGGACTGAATATAGCCGCTACTCTTTCCATCTTCAAAGCTGGAGAATACAAACTCTCCGTCCCGGTCACCGGTATTGGTCACGGTGAAGGTAGTGGTTCTAGTCTCTCCAATAGGAATCGCATTTTCGTCTACCCATCCAAATTCGGCCTGATCCACTTCCATGAAAGCACCTTTGATATAATGAGCACTCAATGCCAATCTTTCAGTCTCCTGCTGGCCTGTCTCAATTTCCAAAACACCTGTCACCTGCCCAACTTCTGATTGCGCTAAAGCTTTTACCGTTACTTCTACTCCCTTTCCGGGAATAATCGGATTTATCACTGCCGGAGAAACTTCAAACCCTTTTGAGTCTTCTATCGTCAAACGAAGCGTATCTGTCAGTGCTTTTCCTTCATTGCGAATTAAAAATTTATGCGTTTCGGCATTTTCTAAATAGATCGTGTTGAAGTCTATTTCTTCCTCGCTAATTACAATTTTAGGTTTATTCCCCTTTACAGTCAAAGTCACCGGACGGGACAATGGCCCCTTCATCACGTCATCATGACTGGCAATTAACTGCAAATTATATACACCGTCATACCACTCATTTCCTTTGATGGTCATGGTGGTCAAACGACTTTCACCGGACTTTACCACTACAAAATTAGGATCAAAAGTAACCAGTCTGTTTGTTTTCAACACCTCAAAAGCACGAATCTTAAAGAGCATCCGCTTAGCCGATCCAAAATCCTGGAAGTAATTGTGGCTCTCCTGTCGAACATAGGATTTTCCTCTAGAACTGCTCGAAACATCTTCTCCACCCAGAGGATAGAAAACCCCTTGTGGCGAAAGTACAGAAATCCAGAATACCTCTCCTTCCGCTACTGCCACATCCCTTGAAAATGAAGCAGAATACCATTTTCCTCTCTGATCGTCCACCCGCACCATCACGCGGTGTACCGGCGTAGTTATCGGGCGGTCCTCTCCTCCCACATAAATGGCCAGGGTATAAGATACCTCCGGATACATCTCGCTACACAGGAATGCACTCAATGCCCCGATTTTCATATCTCGTGGAGCAGTGAATTTATTTAAAAACTCTGTAGTGCCCCCACCATTTCCGGCCATAAAATTCGGCATATATTCCTGATCATGGTGCAGAGAATCAATGGCTTTATAGGTAGGCATAATCACTACCGGATCGGAAGCTGCCGTAGTTTTTGAAAAGTTACCCGCTGAAGCATTAAATGGAATTGCAGAAGGTTCCGGATGATCTGAAAAAGGGATAACAGCATTGCTTTCAGTGGAGAATGCGGATAGGCGGCCATTGGTCATTTCAGGCGCTTCTTCCATTTGGAAATCATTCAGACGAAAGGATACCCGGCTTGGCCATTCCCCGGTATTTTTTACTGCCATGGTTGTCTGTGGATTACTTTCTCCATCCAGGTCCACTTCCAATGCAATAGGAGATTCTTCTACCCAGGACACTTCAGCTGTTGGTGTGGTGGTAAAAGTCATGATTTCTGACAAATCCGCACGGTTACCGAACTGATCCACTCCCCGAACTGCTAGGCTATAGGTAGTGGTCGGTAGTAAGCCATTAAAAATATAGCTCATAAAAGCGTTAGAAGTCCCACTGGAATGATGCATCACGCTGGCTGCATTTTCAAATACTGCGGATTCCTCCTGCGTAAACGCTCCCTCGGCTAACAAAATTTCATATTCCTGAACGGTTAAACCAAAGGCATCGGTGACAAGCATCCAGCCAATCTGAGCTCCTATAGAACCAATAGAATAAAATCCCCAATTATCAATAGGATTCGGCTTTTGACCTTCGTCTTTTACTAAAGCTGCATAAGCATCTAAACGACCTTGCCCAATTTTACCTACAAATGTGGAGTTCAGGTGATCAATATTCACCGAATGGTCAATCAATCTGCTACGAATCTGATCGGCCGTTATCTGATTGGCATTATTGGAAGCCACAAGCGCAGCCACACCGGTCACGTGAGGAGCGGCCATGGAGGTACCTGAAATGGCCACATATGCTCCATTTGGGTAAGTGGAGTAAATATTACTCCCCGGTGCCGCAATGTCAATGGTTTCATTCCAATAAGAAGACAAGGCCTTCTGGTCATTGTGATCCACATTGGAAACCGAGATTACTTCCTCCATAATGGAAGGGAAAGAATAAGCCGGACGCGTATACACCGGATTATAACCAAAATTACCCGCTGCAAAAATCACTACACCACCGTCTACCGGACCTACCGCATTTCCTTCCTCATCACGACCGGCCATGGCAATAAAATAGCGAATCGCCTCTTTCTGCAACTCAGACTCAGTAGCATCCGGAAAACCCCATGAATTATTGGTGATAACGGCTCCCATATCTGCTGCATAAATAAAGGCTTCTTCAAATCCACCCTGGGTGCTCCACTCCAAAAAATTAGAAAATACCTGCAGGGACATCATACGAATACCATCATCCGGACCAGAACCACCGGCCACACCGGCCACACCGATACCATTATTGGTTTCGGCGCCAATGGTTCCAGCTACGTGCGTTCCGTGTGTATGCGGAATAATAGTGGGCATATTATCAGCAAAGTTCCATCCGTAGACATCATCCACGAAGCCATTGCCGTCATCATCAATTCCGTTGCCAGGAATCTCTCCGGTATTAATCCAAAGTCGATTCTTCAGGTCTGGGTGATTCACATCAATACCTCCATCAATGACACCAACGACTACTTCAGGCGATCCAGTTTCAATCTCCCACGCTTTCAATAGATTAATATCGGCACCGGGTGTTCCACCCGATTGACCTTGGTTGTCATAGTGCCATTGTTTCTGAAAAAATGGATCCGAAGGAGCGGTGCTCATCGGCTCACCAAATAGCTTACAGAGCATTTTTGGCTCTACCGTCTCCACCATTTCCAACTCCCCATAAGCGGCCAACAAAGCCTCAACCTCATTCAAAGAGTCGGTCTGAATTTCATACCACTGGTGAAGACCAAAGGCACGGTGACGCTCTTCAAATTTGCCGGCCTCCCGAAAAACTCTTTTAATACTTTTGGTCTGAAACTGGGTATTGAACTGGTCAAATTTTTGAATACCCGTCTGGTTGATGGAGATCTGATTGGATTCAATCTGACGCAGCTGCGCCTCCAGATAAGGTAGATCTTTCTCTTTTATTTTCATTCGAATCATCCCTTTGGTGGGAATGGATTCTTCTTCCTGCGCCCATGCCATGCCTGAAAAAATCAGACATAGCAGTGCCAATAAGCTCATCCTTCGGATGGCTGTCACAGTAGTGTTAAGCATGATAGGTAAAGATTAGGTTACACTATAGTTATTATATTTCGCTTTATATTGATGTTCCCCTGTTCCTCATTCTTCTTGCGCGTAAAAGACGGAGGTCAGAAGGTTTCATTTTTGAACATAACAAGGCCGTTAAGCCTTCAAGGCTTTTCTTTTTAATATAAAAAATGGGCTCAGGACTAAAGCTCCGCTGCAGACTCCCAGTAAAAGTTAAACAACTGAAACATGGACCTCGCAAAAGCCTCGTCTTCTATCGACAAAGCCATATTGACAGGTACATCATTTCCTCCGTGAATCAGCAACAGCACATATTGGAAGTCCACCATCAGCATTTTAAAAGGCAGTGCTTTCGCCATTCTTACCTCTTCGCCCTGGGATTTAAAATAGGATGCCAGCCGCTTCACATCCTCCTCACTTTCTCCTTTGGGTATTTCATAAATCCCTTTAAATACCACGCCCTTTTCCATGGAAGCCTCTTCAGAAGGGTTCACTTCCGGCAGATTTGATATGTCGACCGAATAAGGCGCTTTGGAAAAACCCACTCCAATTTCCTCCGCCAACCTGAAAAGCCGATAATACTCTTTCAATATTTCATCGGCATCTGTCAGGGTACGGAATACGGAAACCGGTGGCTGATCCAGTTTCTGAAATTGCTCCTCCAGCTTTTTACTTAATGCCGCCAATTCCTGCTCTTGTTGTAACAACTCATCCCGCCTGCGAGAAAAAGCTGATTTCGGAGAATTCACGGCATACATCTTCGGTTTTTCAGAAGTCAATCGGCAATAGCCCTTATCTGCCAGGCCTTCCATAAAGGCATATAGCTTTGAAGTAGGAATACCACAAACCCTTGAAATTTCTGAAACCGCTAATTCTCCCTTATCCAGCAAAAGCCTGTATATTTTCAACTCTTGTTGGGAAAATCCAATTTTACTTAATAACTCATCCATTACTACTACCAAAAGTAGTAGCTAATTATTTAAAACAAAATTATTTTGAGAATTATTATTGCCGCAAAATAATATTTCGAACAATAAGAAGAACGCAAAATAAAGAAAAGACGCAAAAACCATTCAATCGACTGATTTTAAAGACCTCACAAGGCGTAAAATCCCACAAAACAACAGCTTTACTGTCCCGTAAAATAGTGCGCGTTTAAATATCAAAAAACTCAACAAAAGATAAGCCCAGAGGGTAATAACCTTTAACCAAAAAGAATTCCAAACAGATAAAATACAAAAAAAGGGAAGACTTACGCCCTCCCTTAAATTTTATTATTGAACAAATACCTATAATTGCGCCTTAATCTCTTTCAGCATCTGATCCCCTCCCTGGCCGATTAAATCCTCCGCCACGGCAGTTCCCATTTCTTCCACCTCCTCTGGTGTGGTCATCGCAGAGGCTTCAATTTGCTTCTCGCCCTGCAGGCCAATAATTCCGCCCACAAGCTTCACCTGCGCTCCTTCCCATTGCGCCAGTCCATATACCGGAACGGAACAACCGCCTTGCAACCTTCTCAGGAATGCGCGCTCGGCTAATAATAATTTTTCGGTAGGTTCGTGATTCAGACTCTCCCGGATTTTTGCACGCAATGCCGGATCCAGCTTCACAGAAGCTTCAATCGCCACAGACCCCTGCCCCACGGCCGGCGTAAAACGATCCAAAGGTAATTTCTCCACGATCAAATCATCATATTCCATGCGGTGAACACCGGCATAAGCCAAAAGTAAGGCATCACATTGGCCCTCTTCCATTTTTTGAATCCGGCGCTGCAAATTTCCACGAATCGGTACAATCTCAATATGCGGATAATATCGGCGAAGGGTCGCTACTCGACGATTAGAAGAAGTACCTAAGCGGAATTTTTTACCGCTGTCCAGCGTCAGGGATTTATCCTTGGAAACAATGACATCATTCGGTGTTTCGCGCTCACTAAAGGAAATCAACTCAAAGCCTTCCGGTAGTTCCGACTGCATATCCTTGGCACTGTGCACCGCAATGTCAATGCGCCCATCATTCAGCTGCTCTTCAATTTCCTCGGTAAACACCCCTTTGGAGCCAATCTTATGGATAGAAACATCCAGAATTTTATCTCCCTTGGTTTCAATTTTTACGATTTCGGTCTCCAGCCCTCCTTTTTGCAAGGCATCCTGTACAAAATAAGCCTGCCAAAGGGCCAGCTTACTTCCTCTTGTTCCTATTCGAACCTTCATATATCTTTAGTTATTGTCCTCTCAAAATGCTCGCTATTCTCAGCGATAGGTTGAAAAAGGTGATCTTGGCATTGGCATTTCTTTCCAGATGATAAGCCGCATCACCAATCAGGCGGTTAATCCACTCTACCTGCTCCATATTCATCACCCGGGAAAAGCGGCCTACGAAATCCTGCCCGCCCTGATTCAACGCCTGCAGATCCTGCGCCCCATAATGCTGTAAAAGTGATGCCCGCATGATGCTCATCCCATACTGCAACATCCCCTGCTGGCGCAATTTATTGTATTTGGCAAATGCTTCGGTCAGTTGCATCAGTTGAGCGAAGTCCCAGGAATAGCACAGCCGCATCCACTGGCGGAAAAGCTCCTGACTGTCCTCTTCTCCTTCCTCTAAAAGCGCCATTGCTTCCGGCACCGTCTCGGCAATTTGTGCCAATTGCATGGCCCTTTCTTCAGAAGCACCTCCATCCCTTTGCAATATCTCCTGCAGCTCTGCCGGAGAATAATGAGGCACTTTCACCATCTGCGTTCTCGAACGGATGGTACCGATTAATTGCTGCTCCTGATTCGTCACCAAAAAGAACAGGGTGTTCTTTGGTGGCTCCTCAATGATTTTCAATAGCGCATTGGAGGCCGCGATATGCATTTTTTCGGGTAACCAGATGATCATCACCTTATATTCCGCCTCATAGCTTTTCAGGGCCAAAGATCGGATAATCCGGCGCGACTCCTCCTTGGAGATATTCACCTGCCTGTTCTCTCCACTAAAGGCGGCCACCCAGCCTGCAAGTGTTGGATGCGCCTCACTGGCCAAATACTTCCGAAAATCCGGCAGAAAGTTATCACTCACCACATCCTTACCCGTGAACTGCTTGGTGGCACTTACCGGAAAGGCAAAATGCACATCCGGATGCGCGATATTTTTCATTTTTTGACAGGAAGGACACTCCCCACAGGCATCGCCTTCCTGTTTGTTGGTACAGTTTACATAGGTCGCCATGGCCAAAGCCAGGGACAGCTGACCTCCACCTTCCGGGCCGGCAAACAATAATGCATGTGCCAAATGGTTATTCGACACTGCCTTTAATAGCCTTTGTTTGATTTCGGCTAAACCGATGATATCCGCAAACTGCATAAAAAAATCTTATTCCAATTTATCTCAGAAATCCTGAGTTATTCTATTATTTCTTTTCCCAAACCCGGTGTGGCTTTGATTCCTCAAAAACCCTCGCCAGAATTTTAAAATCTGCCTCACTAAATTCTAGGCTACGGCGAGCCATCACCCGCTTTGCCACCTCTACTACCCGGGGCAATGCAAAAGTAGAAAATCCACCATGCCCTCCCCAAGAATAAGAAGGAATATAATTTCGCGGATAACCTTCCCCGAAAACATTGGCCCCTACCCCTACCACCGTAGCGGTATTGAACATGGTATTAATCCCTGCCTTGGCATGGTCTCCCATGATTAAACCCAAAAACTGCTCGCCGGTATTCACAAAGCCATCCTTTTTAAAGGACCACACTTTACAGGGCGCATAATTATTTTTAAGGTTCGAAGTGTTGGTATCCGCTCCCAGATTACACCATTCTCCCAAAACAGAATGCCCCATATAGCCGTCATGCCCTTTATTGGAATAGCCAAAGACCACAGAAGTATCCACCTCTCCGCCTAATTTGGACCATGGCCCGACAGTGGTATTGCCTCGCATTTTCGCTCCCAGCATTACCTGCCCATGCTCGCATAAAGCAAAAGGACCTCTGACAATCGCCCCTTCCTGAATCACCGCATCCTTACCAATATATATTGGGCCGGCCTCGGCATTTAAAGTAGCATCTTTAATATCCGCGCCTTCTTCAATGAAGATATTTTCTTTGGCATATATCCGCGTATAGGGATCCGTGATGGCTTGAGATTTTCTGCCTGCTGTTACCAGCTGAAAATCTTCCTTTATTTCTTTCCCATTACGGGTATAAATATGCCACACTTCCTCCACCAAATTATATTCCCCATCAAAAGGCACCTCCACAGAACCCTCCACCGGATGTACACCGTCAAAATTCGCCAACTGGCTTTCCGAATATACCGCGGCTAATAACTGCTCCCCCGACATTAAGCTTGCCCCCTGAGGTAATTCCTCCAACGCTTGCACCAAAGCAGCATTGGGGCAAAGCGCTCCATTAATAATAAGATTGGCTTCCTCTGCCACCCAAAGTGGAAACTTCTCTTGCAGATAATCTGCCGTCAAAAAGCTTACTTCTTCTTCCAGATGTTTTTGCCACTTCTCAGCAATGGTCAAAATTCCAATACGGATACCGGCCGTCGGGCGAGTAAAGGTAAAAGGCTTCAGGGCAGTCCGAATTTCGGGCTGATCAAATAGGATGATATTCATTTACACACAGTTTTGGGTTGGCCCTTTGCACAGTTGGCCAGCACCCATTCACAATTTCAATAGGGCAAAAATAAAAAAGTCTCCTTGATTTGCACCAAGGAGACTTCTGTTTCTTCAAGCGAGACGCGCCCGCAGGAATTAGTTTTTCTTTCCGTACTTTTGGTAGAATTTATCCACACGACCAGCAGTATCAACGAAGATGTTCTTACCAGTGTAGAATGGGTGAGATGCAGAAGAGATCTCGACCTTTACCAAAGGATATTCTTTTCCGTCTTCCCATACGATAGTCTCAGCTGTCTCTACAGTAGAACGAGTCAAGAATTTAAAGTCAGATGATTGGTCGTGAAAAACCACTTCTCTGTACTCAGGATGGATTCCTTTTTTCATGATCTTATATTTTATTATTTATATTTTTTTTTATTCTTCTTCAAAAGGAGTGCAAAAATAGGAAACATTATCGTAAGGCACAACCCTACTGACATTTAATTGATTAGTAATTTCCCTTTTCCACTCCGCCCAAATGTTAAGGATTTGGGAATAATTAGCCTGCAAAGTTAACAAAAGTTTACGCAAGGAAAAACGGATTGATTCGGAAATCTGCAACAATTTCTCTCTACTGCCGTTTTTTACTGAAATTATTTCAGGCTCCATGACTCAGCTGCGACATTTTCACCGACTTTTTGCCGAAATTTCAGTTGAGGCGACAATTTTTCAGCCATCAACCTACTGGAACACAGATTGATCAACACTACCTGAGCGCTTCAACGATCAACAAAATTTAAATGGAAGAAAAATGAATTTAAATCAATATACCATTAAGTCGCAGGAGGCATTGCAGAAGGCCGTTGAGTTGAGCCAATCGAATGGACAACAGGCCATAGAGCCTGCACATTTACTCAAAGCAATTCTTTTGGTGGATGAGAATGTCTCCAATTTTGTATTAAAGAAATTAAGCATAAACCGTTCGCAGTTAGAGGAGAAACTAGATCAACAGATTGCGGGCTTTGCCAAAGTAAGTGGCGGGCAACAATCCTATTTCTCCAATGAGGCGCAACAGATATTAAATCAAGCCCAGAACAGCATCACCGAATGGGGCGATGAATATGTGGCCATTGATCACCTTTTGGTAGCTTTGGCCCAAAGTAAAAACCCCACCGGTCAGCAAATGCGGGATTGGGGCATGGATGCATCGGCGCTAAAGAAAGTATTATTGGAACTTCGGGGCGGCAATCAGGTCAAAGACCAGAATGCCGAATCGAAATATAAATCACTGGAAAAATACTCGAAGAACCTGAATGAGCTGGCCAAAGCCGGAAAAATTGATCCGGTCATCGGTCGTGATGAGGAAATTCGTCGGGCCATTCAGATTCTTTCCCGTCGTACGAAAAACAACCCCATGCTGACCGGTGAGCCCGGTGTAGGGAAAACGGCAATCGTGGAAGGGATGGCCAAAAGAATTGTGGATGGTGATGTACCGGAAAACCTAAAATCCAAGCAAATCATTGCGTTGGATATGGGACTTTTGGTGGCCGGGGCCAAATATAAAGGTGAATTTGAGGAACGATTAAAATCCGTCATTCAGGAAGTGGCGGCTTCTGATGGGGAAATCATTCTCTTTATTGATGAAATCCATACCCTGGTAGGCGCTGGTGCCGGAGGTGATACCGCCATGGATGCGGCCAACCTGTTGAAACCTGCCTTGGCCAGAGGGGAACTGAGAACCATCGGGGCTACCACCACGAAGGAATATCAAAAATACATTGAGAAGGACAAGGCGCTGGAGCGCCGATTCCAGACCGTGATCATTGATGAACCTACAGTCGAAGACACCATTTCTATTCTGCGAGGCATCAAAGACAAGTATGAATTGCACCATGGGGTGCGCATTAAGGATGATGCGGTAATTGCGGCAGTGGAACTTTCAAATCGCTATATCACTGAAAGGTTCCTGCCCGATAAAGCCATTGACCTGATGGATGAGGCGGCTTCCAAATTACGTATTGAAATTGACTCCCTGCCTGCAGAATTGGATGAATTGCAACGCAAAATTATGCAGCTGGAAATTGAGCGCGAGGCGATTCGCCGTGAAGGAGATAAGGACAAAGAAAGTCAGCTGAACAAAGTAATCGCCGAATTATCCGATGCCCGCAATACCTTAAAAGCACAATGGGAAAATGAAAAATCCGTGATCACCAGCATTCAGGCGGAAAAAGAAAATATTGACCGACTGAAATATGAAGCAGAACAGGCGGAGCGCTCCGGTGACCTGGGCAAGGTAGCCGAG
This sequence comes from Persicobacter diffluens, assembly GCF_036244895.1. Lineage (NCBI taxonomy): Bacteria > Pseudomonadati > Bacteroidota > Cytophagia > Cytophagales > Persicobacteraceae > Persicobacter > Persicobacter diffluens. The sequence continues at coordinate 392,761 of NZ_BQKE01000001.1, read as the reverse complement.
ATTCGATACGGAAAATTACTGGAGGCGGAAAAGCGGTTGGAAGAGGCCCAAAAACAAGTAGAGGCTTTGGAAAGTGAAAACACGCTTTTAAAGGAAGAAGTCTCCAGCGAAGACATTGCGGAAGTGGTGGCGAAATGGACCGGAATTCCTGTATCAAAAATGTTACAAAGTGAAAGAGAAAAACTTTTGCATTTGGAAGAGGAACTGGCCAAAAGAGTAGCCGGCCAACATGAAGCCATTAACGCCATTTCGGATGCGGTGCGCAGGAGTCGCGCCGGATTGCAGGATCCCAAGCGCCCGATTGGTTCCTTCCTTTTCATGGGAACCACCGGGGTGGGTAAAACCGAGTTGGCGAAAGCCTTGGCTGATTATCTTTTCGATGATGAAAACGCCATGGTGAGAATCGATATGTCAGAATATCAGGAGCGTCATGCGGTTTCGAGACTGGTCGGAGCGCCTCCGGGATATGTTGGTTATGATGAAGGTGGACAATTAACGGAAGCGGTTCGCCGCAAGCCTTATTCAGTAGTGCTTTTGGACGAAATTGAAAAAGCGCATCCGGATGTCTTCAATATTCTGTTGCAGGTACTGGACGACGGACGTTTGACCGATAACAAAGGCCGCATTGCCAATTTCAAAAATACGATCATCATCATGACCACCAATATGGGTGCGCAGGTGATTCAGGAAAATTTCGCCAGCATTAATGATGATAACTATTTTGACGTCATTGAAAAAACGCAGGAGCAGGTCCTGAACTTACTCAAGCAGATGGTCAGACCGGAATTCCTTAACCGAATTGATGAAACCATTATGTTCCATCCATTAAGTAAAAAGGATATCCGCAAGATTGTCAATATTCAGTTTGAGGAGATCAAACGCAGATTACGAGAGAACAATATCGAAATCGAAGCCAGCGTCGAAGTACTGGACCGCCTGGGAGAATTGGGTTACGATCCTTCCTTTGGCGCCAGACCGCTAAAAAGGGTGATGCAAAAAGAATTATTGAACCCCTTATCCAAGGAAATTCTTTCCGGAAGAATTAAAGCGGAAGGTGTGGTCAGTATTCAACTTTCAGACCAACTGGATTTGGTCTTTGAAAATATCAGCCCCCTAAACCTGTAGCCATTGGCACAGAATATGCTATGTATTAGGAGGTTGTGTTTTAAAAGCTTTCTCAATTTCTAAAGAAATTTGAGGCTTGGGACGTGTTATTTTACACGTCCTTTTTTTGTATATGCCGCCCTTCCCTCCAGGGAAAAATCAATCATTCCGCCCTCCAATTAGGCTAAAAAAATCATAAGCAATTTCATGAAAATCTTTCTTTAAGGGAAAATTTGGATATATTGGAGTATTAATTTAAAGTATATCATTATATTCGTATTTAAGTGTACCTATATTAAGCAACCTATGAAAAAATTAGTACTTCTTTTTTCTCTTTTCTTCTGTGTTGGCTTAGTTGCTACTGAAGCGCAAGCACAACTTTCCAAAAAGGAAAAAAAAGAGTGGAAGAAAAAACTCAAACGCGTTACCCCTGAACAATATAAGCAGTTGACCGAAGATTACGCAAAATTGCAAGGTCAGGCAGGTAAGTATGACTCTCAAATTGCTTCTTTGGAGAAGAATGTTGCCGAGCGTGATGCCAAAATCATGGAATTGACCACCGAGCTTCAAAACAAAAATGGTCAGATTTCCGCCATGCAAGAAGAAAAAGCGGCTGCAGAAGCTTCAGCTCCTGCCAGGTCTTCTGCTTCTGTGGATGGTGTGATTTTTAAAGTTCAAATTGGTGCTTTCAGAAATAAAGACCTTTCGAAATATTTCGAACAGCATGAAAACTTCTCTGGTGAAACAGATGCGGACGGTACGCAGAAATTCACTTTGGGCCACTTCGTGGATTACTGGGAAGCGGACACTTTCAAGAAATACCTGAGAGAGATGGGCGTAAAGGATGCCTGGATTGTTCCTTACAAAGATGGACAGCGTGTAGCGATCAAAGACGTATTGGAAGGCGCTATTTAATAAAAAAATATGAAGTCAAAAAAAAGCAGTGCGATTTAATCGACACTGCTTTTTTTATTCCTTCTTGATCCGAATTGCTTTATTAAAGCGTGTTTTAGGATCTTTTAATACAAGTAAATAATATCCCGGCTGAAAATCGTGGGTATCAATTCGGTAATACCTGTTTTTGATCACCTCTTCTGCATCAATCTTTATATTATTCCCGATAATATTAAAAACCTCCATTTCCAGAGAATTCACATTGATATTATCGAGTTTTACGTGTAAAACATCATTGTTCGGATTGGGATAAACCTCCACCCGATCATTGACGGTTCGAAGGCCTAGAGGCAATGCATTCTCAGTTTGGGCGAAAGCCGTCAAACTCAGAACCATCGTAAAGGCCAACATAAAAAGTACCTTTAGACCATTCATTGAATTTATTAGTTAAACATTTTTTAAAAAGAATCGGCAATTTCCGTTCCTCACTAGCAAATATGCTAATTTATACGCACATTATTGCACCCCATTGAAATAAAAAGGTGATTATCACGCTTATCTTCACAAAATTTAACAATTAAGCAAAAGCTTCTTACCTTTGCAGGCTCAAATTTACGGATAAACACCTCATTCTGGGTCAATTATACATGCATCGGATATTAGTTACAAGCCTCTTCATTTTAACCTTTTTTCACCAAATCGCTTTGGCGCAGGAGGCAGAAGCTGTTGATGAAGTGGGAAAAGCAAGCACTGGCGTTGGGTTGGTGGATAAAGTTTTGAACCTGGTCGATTTATTTTCCTATGAAAATGAAAAGGTAGCGCTTTCGGCTTATCCGGCGGTGGCCTACAGTCCTCGGGATGGCATGCGAATGGGAGGGCTGTCCATCATTAAAATCAAAAATAACAACAATCAGGAAGATTGGTATCGCCCCACCCTTTTAATGCCGCAACTTACCTGGTCTACCAAAAATCAGGTCAAGGCGGAATTGGGTTATGACGTTTATTTGAAAAAATGGAACCTTCAGGGAAATATTAATCTGGCATTATTGCCCAATGATGAATTCTATGGCATTGGAGCAGCGAACAGCTCCGAGCAATTCACCCTTTACACCTCCAATTCCTTCAGCTATAATGCCGAATTTAATTATATGCTGCGACAAGAGTTAATGGTGGGTTTCGGAATGAACTATATGCACCAGACGGTTGCGGACATTGACAATCCCGAGATATTACCCATATCCACCCCGGGATATGAGGGCGGAAACCTGATCGGCTTTGGCCCTATTTTGCGCTGGGACACGCGAAACAATAATTTCTACCCTACTTCCGGCCACTGGCTCAATCTACAAGCCTCCTTTTATACGCCGGGACTTAGTGATTATCAATTCAATTTATTCACCGCCGAGATCCGGAAGTTTTTTACTATTGTGGACGAAAAAAACATATTGGCACTTCAAGGAAGAGTAGACATTACCGATGGAGAGGTGCCCTTTTTTCTGATGCCCGGCATTGGCGGGAGCAAAAGATTAAGAGGAATTGACCACTTCAACCGCTATTTAGATAATAATGCCTGGTTTGCTCAGGTAGAATTTCGCCGGCATTTATGGTGGCGATTCAGCGGAGCCACTTGGGCTGGTGCCGGACAAACCACCACTCATGCACATCAATTCAGCCTTCAGGAGGCACAGTTTGTGGGTGGTGCAGGCCTTCGTTTTCAGGCCACGGAAAAGGATCGCCTGAATGTTCGGGTAGATGTAGGATTCGGCTCCGGGGGGCAAAAAGGCATTTACCTTTCCATACTGGAAGCTTTTTAACCGAATGATCCATGCTTAAATCCTCGTTTATTGGCAAGGCAGGAAAAATGAAGGAATATTTCCTGTTTCATTTTATTCCAATGGAGCCGATGAATGAGGTGAAAGCAAACTTGCCCAAATTTGGGCTATAAAAAAATCAGCAGGCACGAACGTAATGAATTGATAATTAATCTATCAAGACGGATAACTAAATCTAGCGGCGAATAATTCGGCTTAAAACTAAAAAAAGGGAATGCATTGCGCACTCCCTTTTTTTGTAACTTCTTTAGCCTCAAACCTCCTGAAGCCTTATTTTTTCTTTTTTATGCTTTCTCCGCTTATCCCAGTTTTTCAATAAGGGATAGCACAATACAGACAGCAAAATCATCGCTGTTCCGATGTAGAACTGACTGCTCATTTTCTCCTCTGAGCCAAGAATCAGGACCGCCAGGGTAATGCCATAAATCGGCTCCATATTCACGGTAAGATTCATCATGAAAGGGGTTACGGTACGCATCACTTTAACCGAAGCCGTATAAGCATAAACGGTACAACCCAGCGACAATATCATCAACCAACCGAAATCAGCCCATCCACCCCACATTCTCAATATATTTCCCTCCGCAAAAAAGGTCACATAAATGGGCAGGAATAGCACAGTGAAGCCAAAGGCACCTACCATTTCATAAAGGGTAATGGTCGCTGGTTCGTATTTCCCGACAAAGCGCCCATTACAAATCGTAAATAAACTGGCTGCAATGGCTGAGGCAATCGCCACCATCAAACCCCAAAAGTGCGTGAATTCAAAACTAAAAATCACATAAAGCCCCAACAGGACAAATATCCCCAATACCACCTCATACCAGGCCACTTTTCGCTTATTGATCATCGGATCCAGCAAACTGGTCCAAAAGGCACCGGTCGCAATTCCTGCTAATGAGACCGAAGCGGTAGAAATTTCCGCCGAGGCAAAAAACAGAATCCAGTGAAAACCAATTAAGGCACCTGCTCCCAACAAGTGGTATTTCGCCTTTTTAGTCAGCGCCTGTAGCCGCTTACGCTGTGCCAGTAAAATATACATGGCCACCGAGGCAATCAAGGTTCTGTAAAACACAATTTCAACGGCAGGCAACGTAATCAATTTCCCCAACACTGCCGTGAAGCCCCACACAAATACGATAAAGTGGAGCATCAGGTAATCCTTTACTGCGTTCTGTTGCATTTTATTTAGGCACGGTTCGATATAAATAAACCCCAATACATCCAAAGACGATATTTGGAATCCAAACAGCGATAATCGGGGTTAAGGTCCCCTTTTCCGCCAAAGTTCGGCCAAACATAAAGAAGATAATGTACACAAAGGCCAATACGAAACCAATCGCAACCTGTACGCCAGTCCCTCCACGCGCTTTTCTGGCAGACACCGTAATTCCGATAAAGGTCAGAATCAGAATGGCAAAAGGAGAGGTGTAGCGCACAAATTTCTCAATTTCGTATTCCTTCCAGGTCTCGGAACCCCGGGATTGCAAATCGGCAATGGCCATATCCAGCTCTGGAAGCGTCAGGGCTTCATATTCCTTTTCCTGATTTTCGAAATATTTCGGCAAAAGGTTAAAGGCAGAATCTAGCTCATTCCCCTTGGTAACAATTTCCTCCATCCCATTGATTTCCCTTTGCTGCCAATTATAGAGCGTCCAGCTTTCCTTTTCCCTATTCCACTTCATTCGGCGAGCGGTCAGTTTGGATTTCAACTCATTGCCTTCAATCGTTTCTAAAGTCACCCGATAACCCGTATTGGAACTGTTATTGTACGATTTTAGATACAAATAGGACTCCGGTGAAAGCTTAATGTGTACATGCTGATCATCAAAATAAAACTGACGCTCCAAATAAGCCCGTTCAAATTCCAGTCGGGATTTGTTTGAATTCGGAATCAAATAAGCATTGGCGAAAAAACTAACCACCGCCAATAGTGTCGCCCCAACAAAGTAAGGGCGCATAAACCGCTTAAAGCTCACCCCACTACTTAAAATCGCAATGATTTCAGTATGACTGGCCAGTTTAGAGGTCACGAATACCGTGGTGATAAAAACCATGAGTGGGGTAATGAAATTCCCCATATATAGCGCAAAATCCCCATAATAAGCCAGAATTTCCATCATCGGCAGCTTATTCTGCAGGTATTTATCGTTCTTCTCGGTCATATCGATAATACAAATTACCGACACCAATACCATCACGACAAACACATAGGAGGTCAAAAACTTTTTGAGGATATAGCGGTCAAGAATTTTTAGCATGAGCTTAAAAAAGGTTGAGTGGGCAATTTAAATTACCCACAATAAAAATCGAAAAGATTCAAGGCCTATTACAATCGACGGCTCACCTTTTCTACCATCACATTTTTCCAACTGGCAAATTCTCCGGATTTGATTTTCTCACGTGCCTGCCCTACCAACCACAGGTAGAAAGTTAAATTGTGGATAGAAGCAATTTGGTTCGCCAATAATTCCTTCGCCGTCACCAAATGGCGCAAATAAGCTTTCGTATAGAAAGTAGACACATAACCTCCAATATTCGGATCAATCGGAGAGAAGTCGTCCTTCCATTTTTCATTTTTAATATTGATGATGCCCTCAGAGGTAAAAAGCATACCGTTACGCGCATTACGCGTAGGCATTACGCAGTCCAGCATATCCACCCCTAAAGCAATACTCTCCAGAATGTTAGCCGGCGTCCCTACTCCCATTAAATAACGAGGCTTGTCTTCTGGCAAAATATTCGTTACCAAATCCGTAGTCGCATACATTTCTTCTGCCGGCTCTCCCACCGAAAGGCCTCCAATTGCATTTCCTTCACGGCCTTGCTCCGCAATAAATGTAGCCGACTGCTCGCGCAAATCTTTATAGGTTGATCCCTGAACTATCGGGAACAAAGTCTGGCTATAGCCATATTTCGGATCAGTGCTGTCAAACCGATCAATACAACGCTTCAACCAACGGTGTGTCATTTCCATGGAATCTTTCGCATAGCGGAAATCACAAGGATAAGGCGTACACTCATCAAAAGCCATCATAATATCGGCACCAATAGTACGCTGAATATCCATCACGCCTTCCGGTGTAAACAAATGCTTGGACCCATCGATATGAGATTTAAAAGTCACCCCATTCTCCTTAATTTTTCTGGTTCCGGAAAGTGAAAACACCTGATACCCGCCACTATCGGTCAAAATAGGACGATCCCAGCCATTGAACTTATGCAGTCCGCCCGCCTGTTCCAGTATATCCAATTTCGGACGAAGGTACAGGTGATAGGTATTTCCCAAAATAATCTGCGCCTTTACATCCTCCTTCAACTCCCGGGTGTGTACCGCCTTCACGGATCCCGCCGTACCTACCGGCATAAAGATAGGAGTTTCGATTTTCCCGTGATCGGTGGTGATCACCCCGGCACGTGCTTTACTTTTGGGGTCTTTTGCTTCTAATTCGAACTGCATGCGTTTTTCTATTTATCGATCAAAGATGAGCCCTCTGAGGAGAACTATCTAAAATTTCCATTACCTTTAAACGAATGAAGCAAGGAAATATAGTAATCATCCTATTTCCTATGCTTTGCCGTTTAACCGAGCAAAATTAACGCTTTTTGGAAGATATTATTGAAAAATACTCGGGGAATCCCAGCCTTTTTTTTCTTTTAATCAGCTGGTTGATCGCCGGAGGATTACAAATGATTTACCATGGCCTGCTGTTTAGCCGAATTTGGTGGCAAAAGCCCAAAAATTCTCCCAGGTCCTCCCTTCCCAAACTCAGTCTGATTGTTGCTATTCACAATGAGGAAAAAAATATTCCTGAGCTTCTGGAACATCTCCAAAAACAAAAATATCCGGAGGATTGGGAGCTTTTATTCGTCGATGACCGGTCAACAGACAGGAGCAGGAAACTACTGTTGGAGCAAAAAAAAATCAATTCTCATTTAAATATTATTTCCATAAATGAGACTCCAGCAGGCAAAAGTCCCAAAAAATATGCAATTCAACAGGGAATCCTACACGCCCAACACAATCATATGGTCTTCACTGATGCGGACTGCCGGCCCGCCAGCGAGGATTGGCTCTTCCTTATGGCCTCTAAGTTCCAAAAAAACATACAATTCGTATTGGGATACAGCCCGTATAATTTTCATAAGGGATTTTTGAATTTATTTATTCGTTTCGAAACACTTTTAAGCGGGATTTCCTATCTTTCACTTGCAATGTGGGGAAACCCTTATATGGGAGTAGGTAGAAATTTGGCCTATCAAAAAGGTTTTTTTCTCGACCATGGAGGGTTTAGTAACCATGATCAAATTCTCAGTGGGGACGACGATTTATTGGTCAATGAAATGGCCAATAAGCACAACACTGATTGGGAGATTCATCCAGCCGCTTTTGTTTATTCCAAACCTAAGGAAAGCTGGAGGGCATTTATCCATCAGAAAACACGTCACCTTTCTGCTGGAGTGAAATACCGATTTACCGACCGCCTGCTATTAGGGTGCTGGGTGATCAGCAAAGTCTTTTTCTGGCTATTGCTGCCCCTGAACCTTTGGCATTTTGGTTTATCAATAAATTTACTGGCATTTGGGCTACTTGTAGTTGCAGTGATCAGTATCAATATTAAATTGTCTGCAGAAAGACTCAGAGAAAAAGTTTCGATCTGGAGCATCCCAATTTTAGACCTGCTATACGTCTTTTATTATGTATTAACAGGACTGCGAACACTTTTTATCAAACAAACTCAATGGAATCATCACCAAGAAAGACATTTTCAGCAAAAGCATTAGAGGATTTCAAATTGATTGACCGAGCTGTAGAGGAGGGAGATCAGCAGGCTTATGCTGATCTGATGAAAAGATATAAAAAACCGGTTTATCATATCATCCTGAAGATGATCCGCAACGTGGATGATGCGGAAGATCTGACCATTGAAGCTTTCGCGAAAGCGTTCAAGAACTTACACAAATTTAAAAAGGACTATACCTTTTCTACCTGGCTGTTTCGCATTGCGACCAACAATGCCATTGACTTTATCCGTAAGAAGAAACTGGATACTTTAAGTATTGAGTCTACTTATAAAGATGATAATGGCGAAACGGTGGGCATAGAGGTGAGAGATGGTTCTTTGAATCCACAGGAAGAGGCGATTAAAAGTCAGAAAATCGAACTGGTACAAATGTTCGTGACCAAGCTTCCTCCCAAATATCAGCGACTGGTACGGCTTCGGTATTTTCAGGAATTATCCTATGACGAAATCGCCAAAGAACTGGGTTCCCCACTGGGTACGATTAAGGCCCAACTGCACCGCGCCAGGGAATTACTGTATGACCTGGTTAAGGGGAACGAGCATCATATTTAATGCAATTTCGCATTCGATTTGTAGGACAAGCAGGTAGTTTCTACCTTTGCATAAATTATACTGAAGGAGAGTTTATTACTCTCCTTTTTATTTAAATAGTGCAATGGAACATACTGTCGATATTATCTTCAAATATTTCCCGGAGCTTACAGAGAAGCAAAAGGAGCAATTCAGCCAGCTGAAGGATTTATATTTTCACTGGAATAGTCAAATCAACGTCATTTCCAGAAAAGATATAGAGGAGTTGTATGTACGCCACGTACTGCATTCCCTGGGAATAGCCAAAGTGATGGGATTCCGCCCGGGAGCACATGTTTTGGATGTAGGAACCGGTGGTGGATTTCCCGGTATTCCTTTAGCGATCATGTTTCCAGAGACTAACTTCCACCTGATTGACTCCATTGGGAAGAAAATCACGGTAGTGCAAAATGTTGCGGAAGCCCTGGGATTAGATAATGTAAAGGCGGAGCAAATTCGAGCAGAGAAGGTCAAGCAAAAATACGATTTTGTGGTCAGCAGGGCGGTAACGCGCATTAAGCCATTCTTTAATTGGGTACGCACCCATTTCAAAGACGAATCTTTGCACCCCTTATTCAACGGTATTTTGTATTTAAAAGGGGGAGATCTCAAAGAAGAGATGGCCGAATTGAAGCGTCCTTATCGCGAATATGACCTGCCAGACTTTTTTGAGGAGGATTTCTTCGAGACGAAGAAAGTGATTTACGTAGAAGTGGAATAAGCATCATGAGTACAATTTTTTCTGAGGGAGAAAGCTTAAAGCATTTTTGGAAAGCCCCTCGTGATATTTACCAGAAAGAAGATTTTCAGACTGCTTTACCAAAGGTTTTGGGAATTTACCTGATGATGTGGATTCCTATGTTTTTGGTAATGGGTGTATTATATGCTTTAGAGTCGAAGGGCATAGTGGATAATTTAGACAACCATGCCATTGAACAGTTTCTGGAAACAATGCCCTTTGCAGTGGTCTTTGTTTTAGCCGGAATTGTTCAGCCCACGCTGGAAGAATTAGGCTTCCGCTTATTTCTTCGGCCCAAATACGCCGGCATTTCCTTTTTCATTTGGATCGTTTTCCTGGCAGCCATTTGCTTTCAGTCACTTCCAAAAAATTTAGCCATAGTACTCATCGGCGCCTTGTCGGTTTTCCTCTATTTCTATTTCTCCGACTGGCGACACCGGCCGGAGATGATCTGGGGTAAATATTTCAAAGGACTATTCTGGTTGTCCGTGTTTTCTTTTGGGTTGGCACATGCTGTAAATTTTGTAGCGGTGGATGTTCCCCTTTGGGCAATTCCTTTAATGGTTCTTCCTCAAATTGTAGCGGGTTACTTCCTTGGCTTTACCCGACTCCGGTTTGGAATTAGCTGGGCTATTTTCTTTCATTGCCTCCACAATTCTCTTTTACTGATCGGGTATTTGATCAATGAGCATTATTTACATCTGACCTAAGCTGATAAAGCGGTATTAATTTTTTAATTTATACCGCTTTATTTTTTTAAAAGGAAACCTACTATGAACAAAATAGGCATTATTGGTGCAGGAGTCGCAGGACTTTCGGTCGCCATCCGCTCAGCCATCAAAGGAGAGGAGGTACATGTTTTTGAAGCCAATGCCTATCCGGGCGGCAAGCTCTCCGAAATCAAATCCGGTGAGTACCGCTTCGACGCCGGGCCTTCCCTGTTCACCTTGCCTGAATTAGTAGATGAACTTTTTGAACTGGCAGGCGAAAATCCCCGCGATCATTTCGAATACAGCCGAATGGATCCTATTTGCAAATACTTCTATGAATCAGGACTGGAGATTACAGCTCATGCCGATGTGGAAAAATTTGCAGGGGAAATCGCACAGAAAACTAAAGTTCCCTTTAGGCAAATCATGAAGGGCATGAAAAAAAGCCAGGAACTTTACGAAACGCTGGCCCCCTTGTTCATGTACAAAAGCATTCATAAAGCCAAGACTTATTGGAGTAGGGAAGCATTCAATGCCTATCCTAAAGTTCCCAGGTTAAACTTCCTGAGAACCATGCATCAGGAAAATCAGCAACTTTACGGCAATGAAGAAGTCATTCAACTCTTTGACCGTTATGCTACCTATAATGGATCCGACCCCTATCAGACGCCTGCCACTTTAAATATTATCCAGCATTTGGAACACCAATTAGGAGCTTATGCGCCCAAAGGTGGGATGATTGCGATTACCAAGGCGTTGTTTGAGCTGGCCAAAAGGAAAGGCGTTCATTTTCACTTCAATCAAAGAGTGGAAGAAATTCTGACAGAGGACAAGCTGGTAAAAGGGATTGCCACTGACCAAGGGCAGTATAAATTTGATGCGGTGGTCAGTAATATGGACATGGTCAATACTTATCGAAAACTATTGCCTCAGGCATATGCACCGAAATTCCTTCTGAATCAGCCGAAATCAAGCTCAGCACTTATTTTCTATTGGGGCATCAAAAAGCAATTCCCACAATTAGGCGTACATAATATCCTTTTCTCCAAAAATTACCGGGAGGAGTTCCGGCAGCTCTTTGATCAAAAAAGCATTTTCGAGGATCCAACCATCTACATCTGCATTACTTCAAAATATGAATCTGAAGATGCACCAAAAGGCTGCGAAAACTGGTTCACTATGATTAATGTCCCCCATAATCAGGGGCAAGACTGGGATCAACTCGTCAGGGAGGCCAGGACCCATTTGATTCAGAAAATCAATCGACAGCTCCGCACCAATATCGAGGAGCTCATCGAAACAGAAGAAATTTTGGACCCCAGAAGCATAGAAGCCAAAACCAGCAGTTTTGCCGGAGCCTTATACGGGAACAGCTCCAATAATATGTTTGCCGCTTTTTTGAGACATGCAAATTACTCCTCCAAACTTCCAAACCTTTTCTTCTGTGGGGGCAGTGTACACCCGGGAGGAGGCATCCCGCTTTCCATACTGAGTGGTAAACTGGCAAGAGAGTTTATGGATGAAAAGCTGCCCGCTTAGAATCACCAAAAATTTAACGGCCTCCCAAAATGAGAGGCCGTTAAATATTAACTGGGTATAAGTTGTTGGTAAGAATCGTACCTTTTCAAAATGCTTTTTACATAGGTCACCGGTTCTCTTCCGCGACAATAGCCTGATTTTACTACCGGATCTTTATAAAACGTTGCTTCCGATTTTTTCAATAAGTAAAACTCCACATTATCCTCCCATTTTTCCGGATCCTTCCCATACTTTTTCGCCAATCGTTGGGCATCCAGCACATGCCCTTGTCCGGCATTATAAGAAGCTAAAATAAATTTAATCCGTTCTTTGGGGTCTTCTATTCTTCTCGCCCAGAATTTATTCAGCCAGTTTAAATACTCGGTTCCTGCGGCTATATTTTCCCCGGGATTATAAAGATCGGATTCATTTTTCCCAAAAAACTTCGCGGTATTGGGCATCACCTGCATCAGCCCCTGCGCCCCCATCCAGGATTTCGCCTGCGGATCAAAAAGGGATTCCTGATAAATCTGAGCCGCCAGTAATCGCCAGTCCCAGCGGATATTGTATGCTCCTTTTTTAATCATTTCATCATATGGGCTCAGCCGGTCACCATTGATGGTCGAGAACTGCGAATCATTACGCATTTTAAACCTTCTTTGGTCCATATAATAACGGTTATAGATGCCGTTAAAACTGAAAGTCGTTTTGATATGTCTCAACCACTCATTTGTCGCCGACAATAATTCAGGACTATTCTTGCGCATGGCCCAGGCCAGCTTTTGAGGGGCATCAATAGCTACTTCTGTATTCAAATTCCCAAAATAAATCGCATTGGAATTGGCAATATGTGCATCAGAGATCGTGTAATCAATTTTCCCCTCCGCCACTTCCCGAATCAATTCTTCGGCAGTTTTATCTACAATTTGAACTTGTACTGGCTCTTTACAAATTAAAGAAAGCTCATATAGCATATTGGAGAATACCGTATTTCTCCCCACATATACTTTCTTCCCGGCCAACTGCTGGCGTTTCACCACAAATTCCGTGGGAGATAAGGGCGTGGTCGGGTTTTTTCGTCCCACTTCACGCTGGACCAATACCGGAGGCTCTTCCCGCATGGTTCCGGTGAAGTTGACCAGCATCTTCCTTTCATTGGTTTGGGTTAAATTATGGGCAATAATATCTCCCTCTCCTTCATTCAGCATCTTTAAAGCTGCTTCAAAGGAATTCGTTACCCTGATTTTAAGATCTACATCCAAAGATTTCGATAAACTCTGAAGCAACTCATACTCATAACCACGAGGAGTACCTTTGTAAAGATAAAAACTGGTAGAGTTACCAAAAAGAATCGCCGTCAAATGTCCCCGATCGCGAATATCGTCCAAATCCACATCCACCATAGGAGCATGTTTCGCTAAGCGCTGCTCTAAGGTCTCCGTCTTCGACGTATCGGAATTAGTTTGTTTACAGGCGGTAGGAATCATCATCATGATGGCCGCAGTGTAAAAAAACCTCTTGCTCCGGTTTACTGACTCAACAAAGTAATTGGCAAAGTTCATAGATCAATGTTTTCGAGTACTGGCCCTTTCCTCCGTCCGAAGAAAAAACTGATATTCGGTGATTGAACTCATAATTGTTAAAATTCAATCAAATCTCGCTAAGGAGCTAAATATCGCGCACTCACCCTTCTTGCAATTATACGCAAAAAGACCACCAAACTAAGGTACCAAAAACACAACTAGCACAAAATCAATATGAAAATGCCTTTTAGATGATTAAAACACATTTTTTTATAGTATAAATTTTAATTATATATTACCTCCAGTTCTATAGACTAATTCACTGACTATCAATATAAAAAAAGGAGCCCCAAAATGGGACTCCTTTTTATAATTATGTTAATGCAATTTAACGCATGTTTAATACCAAACCATCCGGAACGAATTAGGGTTTATCAACATGCTGTTGGTCTTAATATCTGTAGTATTCAGGCTTGAATGGACCTTCTACCTTAACGCCGATGTAGTCTGCCTGATCCTCAGAAAGTGTATCTAATTCCACCCCGATTTTTGCCAAATGCAAACGTGCTACTTTCTCATCCAAATGCTTTGGCAAAGTGTAAACTTTGTTTTCATAAGCATCGCTGTTGGTCCATAGCTCAAGTTGCGCCAAAGTTTGGTTGGTAAATGAGTTGGACATTACAAAAGAAGGGTGACCGGTAGCACAACCTAAGTTCACCAAACGACCTTCCGCCAGAATAATCACCTCTTTACCATTAATGGTGTACTTGTCCACCTGATCTTTAATGGTATCTTTAGTATCGCCATAAGTGCCGTTCAACCATGCCATATCGATTTCATTATCGAAGTGACCGATATTACAAACAATGGTTTTGTCCTTCATTGACTCAAAGTGACGACCCACGATGATATCTTTGTTACCAGTAGTGGTTACCACGATATCCGCCTCTTTCACCGCGTCATCCATTTTCTTCACTTCAAAACCTTCCATGGCTGCCTGCAAAGCACAAATCGGGTCAATTTCCGTAACGATAACACGAGCACCTGCACCACGCAATGATTCTGCGGAACCTTTTCCTACATCACCAAAACCGGCAACGACAGCTACTTTACCCGCAATCATCACATCAGTTGCACGACGGATACCATCTACCAAAGACTCACGACAACCGTATTTGTTATCGAATTTCGATTTTGTCACCGAATCGTTCACGTTAATCGCTGGCAATACCAATGAACCATTGCGCTCACGCTCGTATAAACGGTGTACACCAGTAGTGGTCTCCTCTGAAAGTCCTTTGATTTCGTTCACAAACTGAGGGTAACGATCCAATACCATATTGGTCAAATCACCTCCATCATCCAAAATCATATTCAATGGCTTGCCATCTTCGAATGCAGTCAAAGTTTGCTCGATACACCAATCAAACTCCTCCTCATTCATTCCTTTCCAGGCGTAAACCGGAATACCCGCAGCAGCAATGGCCGCAGCAGCATGATCCTGAGTTGAGAAAATATTACAAGAAGACCAAGTTACCTCAGCACCCAATGCTACTAATGTCTCAATCAATACGGCCGTCTGGATGGTCATGTGCAAACAACCGGCAATACGCGCACCCGCCAAAGGCTTTGCGGCACCATATTCTTCACGAAGGGACATTAGACCCGGCATTTCCGCCTCCGCCAATTTAATCTCTTTTCTTCCCCATTCAGCTAAAGCAATATCTTTAACCTTGTATTTTAAACCTGATTCAATCATATGTTTTTATAAAAATATAGTTTGATTTCGCTTACATTAAATTCAATTACAACACGCTTTGTTTCAATTCAGTACACTTATTCTTCCAAAGAGAGGAACTTGATTTCTTTAAACTGATAACGCTGCAACTTTCCATTGACTTTCAGTACCAGTGGGCCCTGATCCTCAACATCTACAATTTCTCCCTCAATTACCTTACCATTTAAATCCTTGTAGCTGCAGACTTGCTCATAGCCATACAAAGCGTTGAGGTAGTCAGTTTTAAGCGCTTGCTGCCTTCCCATGGCTAAGTTAGTATACTCCTGCTCAATGGATTGTAATATTAACCTTAAAATCTCCTGTTTGTCAAATGGCTGTCCACAAATCATGGCGAGAGAAATGGCCCTGCCCAGCTCAAATTCAATCTGATTCACATTTAATCCAATTCCGATTACCGACCACTCCATGCGGCCCTGTTTGATCACGTTTTCGATCAGTATACCACAAATCTTTTTTTTGCCAACCAGAATATCATTGGGCCATTTTAATTGAAGCTCATCTTGGGGAATGTATTGCTTCAGCACCTTGTAGATGCCCAGGGCAATCACCATACTCAGATAGAATTGCTCCGAAAGGTGAATAATCTCTGGTTTTAAAGCGATTGAAAAGGTCAGGTTAGCCCCAGGCTCAGATTCCCATCCATTTCCTCTTTGTCCCCGACCCGCTGTTTGATCCTCCGTCACTATGACACTGCCATTTTGCGTGCCATCCTGCAGGGTCATTTGCATCAGAAGACTATTGGTTGACTGACATGTTGGCAGAAATTTGATTTCTTTTCCTATTCTTATTTTTTTTGCCAATTTTTTGCGGAGTGAATTATAATTATATTACTGCGCTAATTTATATACATCGAATGGAAGAAAAAAATAACTTATCCTCCGAGGAGCTGAGCCAGTTAGTCGTGATGGGGATGCTGGAAAAGAAAGCCAGCAATGTGGTGGTCATGGATTTGAGAAAAGTGGGCAATGCAGTAGCTGACTTTTTTGTAATTGCTTCGGGTAGTTCAGATACCCAGGTAGAATCCATCGCCAAATCAGTTGATGAGGAAGTATTCAAAAAGAACAAAACCAACCCATGGCACCGTGAAGGAATGGACGGCAGAGAATGGGTACTACTGGATTATGTAGATGTAGTGGCGCATGTTTTTAAAAAAGAGACCCGCGAGTTCTACGATCTGGAAAATATGTGGGGAGATGCAAAAATTACACGAATTGATTCTTAATGAATCTTCTCTAAGCATACTTCATAAAGTTGATAGCAAATTGGTTAGCAATAAATAATACAATAAATTAACTTTGAATTGTATTAAATCCTGAAAATAAATCTAATATTGAGGGAACGAAGGCATAACCAATCCGTTTGTTATCAAATACCAAGAAAATTCCGTTTATTTTTTATATCAAACTAATTTATAATGGCAGAGAATCCACAGAAAAAGCGAAAAATGATTCCTACTCCGCCGCCTAGAAATAATTACCAAATGTGGGTAATTATTTCATTGTTGTTGCTGGTGATAGGTTTCAGCATGTTCGGCAAAGGCAATTCTGCAAAAGACATTACCCGTGATCGCTTCGACACCATGCTTTCCGATGGTGACGTGAAGGAGGTTTTGGTGATCAGAAACCAAAATCTGGTGGAAATCACCCTGAAACCGGAAGCAATGGAAAAAACCAAATATAAGGAGGATCAATCTGCTCCGGCATTTGGCATGCCCGCTTCTGAGGGCCCACAGTACAAGGTTAATATAGTATCCGGTGATGCTTTTATTACCCATTATACCGATCTGGAAAATAAGCTAAAGGAAAAAGATCCTGAATATCAGAAAATCGGCTATAAGGTAGAGGATCGTTCAGATATCACCTCTTTTATCTTCAACTATGGTTTCTTGATTTTGATGTTGTTCGCTTTTTGGTTCCTGATGCGCCGGATGACCGGCGGTGGCGGACCTGGCGGCCAAATTTTCAACATTGGTAAATCCAAGGCACAGCTTTTCGACGCAGAGAATAAAGTAAAAATTACTTTTAAAGATGTTGCCGGACTGGACGAAGCCAAAGAAGAGGTGCAGGAAGTAGTAGAATTCCTGAAGAAACCTTCCAAATTCACCAAACTGGGCGGTAAAATTCCTAAAGGCGCCTTATTAGTGGGCCCTCCGGGTACTGGTAAAACCCTTTTGGCGAAAGCCGTTGCCGGCGAGGCAGGCGTTCCTTTCTTTACTTTATCAGGTTCTGATTTCGTGGAAATGTTTGTAGGGGTAGGTGCCGCACGTGTACGAGACCTTTTCAAACAGGCAAAAGACAAGGCACCCTGTATCATCTTTATCGATGAGATTGATGCGATCGGTAGAATGCGTGGTAAAGGCCAGATGCCGGGCTCCAATGATGAGCGCGAAAACACCCTGAACTCCCTGTTGGTAGAGATGGATGGTTTCGGTACGGATTCGGGCGTGATCATTTTGGCGGCTACTAACCGTCCGGATGTACTGGACAGCGCATTGCTTCGTCCGGGACGTTTTGACCGTCAGATTTCCATTGACAAGCCGGATATCTTAGGACGTGAGGCTATTTTTGGGGTGCATTTGAATAATCTGAAGCTTTCACCTGATGTGGATGCGAAGAAATTAGCAGCCCAAACTCCGGGATTTGCCGGTGCAGAAATTGCGAACGTAACGAATGAGGCGGCTTTGATTGCCGCACGTAGAGATAAGGAGCATGTCGACATGCAGGACTTCCAGGATGCGATTGACCGCGTGATTGGAGGTTTGGAGAAAAAGAACAAGATTATTTCTCCTGAGGAGAAGAAAATTGTGGCTTACCATGAGGCCGGTCACGCAGTGGCAGGCTGGTTCCTGGAGCATGCTGATCCATTGGTGAAAGTAAGTATTGTTCCGCGTGGCGTAGCGGCTTTGGGTTATGCCCAATACCTTCCAAAAGAGCAGTTCCTGTATCAGACGGAGCAATTGATCGATGAAATGTGTATGGCCTTGGGTGGTCGTGTAGCGGAGGAAATTATCTTCGAAAAAATTTCTACCGGAGCATTGAGTGATTTGGAGCGGGTAACGAAAATGGCCTATTCCATTGTCTCGATTTATGGGATGAACGATAAAATTGGCAATGTTTCTTTCTACGATTCCAAAGGGGGAGACATGCAGTTCAATAAACCTTACTCTGATGCGACCGCCGAAAGAATTGATGAGGAGGTACGCAAAATCATTGCAGATGCCTATCAGCGCACCAAAGAGTTGCTGATGAGCAAAAATGATCAGTTAGAGCTGATTGCGCAGGAGTTGTTGGATAAGGAAATCTTATTCCAGTCCGATCTGGAAAGATTAATTGGAAAGCGTCCTTTCGAGAAGCAAACCACTTATCAGGAATACACCAATAAAAGCGCAGAGCCCTCCAAAGAAGAAAAAACTTCCGAGGAGAATACAGAAGCTTAAAAAGGTATAAAAAACCGGAATAGATAAAATCAGATGGGGGATCCTCATCTGATTTTTTTATTTTCGCACACAAATGTTTTAAGCTGGCTGCAAGCCTTTTTTCCTGATGAATTTAGATTCCATACAACATTTGCCCAACGGCAAAAAAATATATTTCGCTTCTGATTTTCACCTGGGTGCTCCTGATGCCGAGCAAAGCCTTATCCGGGAAAAAAAAATCATCCGCTGGCTGGACAGCATTGCCGATGATGCGCACGCCATCCTGTTTTTGGGAGATATTTTTGACTTCTGGTTTGAATACAAGACGGTTGTCCCGAGAGGTTATGTGCGATTTTTAGGCAAATTAGCGGAGCTGAAAGACCGGGGTATCCACATCCTTTTATTCACCGGGAATCACGACATGTGGATGTTTGATTTCTTTCCCAAAGAACTGAATATCCCAGTGATTAAGGCACAACCCATCAGCTTGCAAATTAATGGTATCAAAATGATGATTGGCCATGGTGACGGGCTGGGCCCGGGAGACAAGAAATATAAATTCCTTAAGAAAATCTTCGCCAACCCTTTCTGTCAATGGTGCTTTGAGCGTTTACACCCAAACCTGGGTATTGGTATCGCCACCCGATGGTCACAAGGCAGCAGACTGCAAAATGCAGACTTTGATGAGCAGTTTTTGGGGGAAGACGAGTGGATTTTTGCCTATTGTAAGGAAATTGAGGCGGAAAACCACCACGATTATTATTTATTCGGACACCGGCACTTGCCCCTGAATCTGAAGATCAATGAAAATGCCCGTTATTATAATCTTGGGGAATGGTTCAAGCACTGCCTTTACGGAGAATTTGACGGGAAGCGGCTGGAATTGAAAAATTTCGAATCGGAAACTCAACTAATAACCAATTGATTATCATATTATTTGGTATCTTTACAGATCAAAACAATATTTATTCACCATGAGAAACGATATTCTAGAGGAAATATTGGAGGAAGTGCTGGTGCAGGACACTATCACGGAGGAGCGGGATCTTATGGTCTTCAATGATGATGTCAACACTTTTGACCATGTCATCAATACACTCATCAAAGTCTGCCGACACACTACCGAACAGGCCGAACAGTGCACCTGGATTATCCATTATAAAGGAAAATGTTCCGTTAAGAAAGGCAGCATGAAAGAATTGCGTCCAATGAAGGATGCCATCTGTGAAGCCGGTATTGATGCTAAAATCATTTAAGTTTCAGAAATCCAACCTTTATATAGGTTTCAACACCATATATGCAATTTTCATCTAAACTTATTGAAAACGCCGTTGGCGAAATTGCCAAACTGCCGGGCATTGGTCAAAAAACTGCCCTGCGGCTGGTGATGCATTTGCTCAAAGCACCGGAAGAGCAAAGTGAGCAACTCTCCAAAGCCATCGTCAAAATGCGACAAGACATTAAGTTCTGTCAAAAATGCCATCATATCAGCGATGAGGAGGTTTGTAATATCTGCCAGTCTCCACGTCGGGATGGTGCTATCATTTGCGTGGTGGAAGAATCACAGGATGTAATGGCGGTAGAAAATACGGCGCAGTACTTCGGTCATTACCATGTGCTGGGGGGCGTGATTTCCCCCATTGAAGGCATTGGCCCTTCGACTCTGAAAATTTCAGAACTCATCCGCCGGATTGAAAAAGCAAAAGAAGAAGACGAACCGATCAAAGAGGTAATCCTGGCGCTTTCTCCCACCATGGAGGGAGACACCACCGCTTTCTATCTGACCAAAAAACTCCGAGCTTTTGAAGATTTAAAAATCACCACCATTGCTCGGGGTATACCTGTGGGCGGTGAACTGGAATATACGGATGAAGTCACCCTGGGTCGATCCATACAGGCCAGAGTCTCTTTCGCTGATTAATTAAAAATTGGAATATTCCCTGTTCAGGGATCCAAAATATCCGATACTTCGACAAGAGGGATCGGATATTTTTTTTACAACAAGGTTTGTTATTTTTAAAACAAAACTAAAATTACCCCTGTATGATGTTAAAATTTCAGATTGATGAACAACATCACCTCAGGGACTTGTTAAAAATCATTTTTCTTTCGGAAATATTACGAATACTGTTTAATTTTTCAGTGTTTATTAAGAAATATCAAACCGCATAATTGCATTAACTAATGGACATCTTATCCAATCGCGTAAAATCCATGGCCGTTTCAGCGACAATCGCCATGGCCCAAAAAGCCCGTGAAATCAAAGCACAGGGTGCTGACGTTATTAGCCTAAGTTTGGGGGAGCCTGACTTCAAAACACCGGAACATATTCAGGTGGCGGCTAAGGATGCGATCGATTCGGGAGATTATTTCACCTACACTCCTGTTCCTGGCTATCAGGATTTGCGTGAAGCAATTGCGGAAAAATTAAAGCGTGAGAATGGTATTGACGCAACTGCTGAAAATATAGTAGTTTCCACCGGTGCCAAGCATTCCATTGCGAATGTTTTCCAGTGCATCATCAACGAAGGAGATGAGGTGATCATCTACTCCCCATTCTGGGTAAGCTACCCGGAGATGGTCGGCGTTGCCGGAGGTAAATCTGTTTTCATTGATGCTGGCATTGAAAAAGATTTCAAAGCTACGGCAGACCAACTGGAAGCAACTATTACACCAAAGACCAAAGCCATCATCTTCTCTTCTCCCTGTAACCCTACAGGTGCCGTATTCTCAAAAGAAGAATTACAGGCTATTGCAGATGTAGTGACCAAGCATGACAACATCGTGGTGATTGCGGATGAAATTTATGAATACATCAACTTCACCGGCCAGCACTGCTCTATCGCCACCTTACCAGGAATGGCAGAGCGTACAGTAACGGTGAACGGTCTTTCTAAAGGTCATGCCATGACCGGATGGAGAATTGGTTATATCTGTGCACCTGAGTTCATTGCTAAAGCCTGTTCAAAATTACAGGGGCAATTCACTTCAGGCACCAACTCTATTGCCCAAAGAGCAGCACTGGCGGCTTTGACCGGCGATACGGAGCCTACCAAGAAAATGGCAGAGGCTTACCACCACCGCCGTTCGATGGTATACGAATTATTGTCTGAGATCCCGGGCATGAACTTAAATATGCCTGAGGGTGCTTTCTATTTCTTCCCGGATGTCTCTGACTTCTTTGGAAAGAAAACTCCCGCAGGCGAAGAAATTAAAGACGCGAATGATTTGTCGATGTACTTGTTAACGGAGACCCATGTTTCTACCGTGTCTGGTGCTGCCTTTGGCTCACCTAACTGCCTGCGTTTATCTTATGCTGCCTCAGAAGAGCAACTAAGAGAAGCCATCCGAAGAATGAAAGCAGGATTAGCGCAACTGGCTTAATTCCGCCACAAAATATTACGCTACAAGCGCCTGTTTTTCAGGCGCTTTTTTTTTGTCCGGGCAGATCAGACTAAAAAAGGAGAGATAATCCGTGGGAAAAGCGTTTCTTTTTTATTTTTGCACTTTGAAAAAGAATTAGATAAAAATGAAATATCCCTCTTTAGATAAACTATTCGAAAGTTTTAATCCACTGAAGGTATTGGTGATCGGAGATGTAATGGTGGACTCCTACATTTGGGGCAAGGTCGACCGTATTTCTCCGGAGGCGCCGGTACCGGTGGTGAACATCCACAAGAAAGAGGATCGTTTAGGTGGCGCGGCCAATGTGGCCAAAAATATTCAGTCCATGGGGGCGACCCCTATTCTTTGTGCATTGGTAGGAGATGATGACCAGGGACAAAGCTTTATGGATTTACTGGAGGCCAGAGGCGTTTCTGCAGAGGGAATTATCAAAAGTCACCACCGTACCACGACGGTGAAGCAAAGGGTATTGGCGGGTTCGCAACAAATGTTGCGTATTGATACCGAGAATGATCAAAACCTGAATGCAGAAGAACAGGAAACCCTTTTAAACAGAATTGAAGAAATCATTGACAGTGTGGATGTGATCATCTTCGAAGATTACGATAAAGGCGTCCTGAATAAAGAGGTGATTGCACAGGTGGTCAGCTGGGCCAGGGCCAAAAATATTCCTACGGTAGTAGATCCGAAGAAACGTAATTTCATGCACTATCAGGGCGTGACGCTTTTCAAACCTAATTTGAAAGAAATCAAAGAGGGCTTAAAAATTGAGTTTAATGCGGATCATCAGGAAGAAGTTTTAGCAGCGGTAGATCAATTATTAAAAAGCCTGCAGGCAGATACTGCCCTGATCACCATGTCGGAAAGAGGTGTATTCATCAAGAATGAAAAGCAACACGTTCATGTTCCGGCCCATATTCGCAGCATATCCGATGTTTCCGGTGCAGGAGATACCGTGATCAGTATTGCCTCCCTTTGCCTGGCTTTGGGTCTTCCTTTAGACTTCACCGCCTCTCTGGCTAACCTTGGAGGCGGATTGGTTTGTGAATCATTGGGAGTGGTTCCAATAGATAAAAAACGCCTTTACGAAGAAGCACTCAAAAACAAGTACTTTGATCTTTTAACTTAAATGTGTTTTAATACCGGAACTCTTAAAGCGATAATTTGATTATTACCGAAACGGTAGTCGATAGTTTTGAACGAATAGTTCGCTTTGGTTAAAACGAATTTATCACCGTAAATTTCGTAAAACGCTATAAAGTAAGTTTT
The DNA here is from genome assembly GCF_036244895.1 of Persicobacter diffluens. Classification (NCBI taxonomy): domain Bacteria; kingdom Pseudomonadati; phylum Bacteroidota; class Cytophagia; order Cytophagales; family Persicobacteraceae; genus Persicobacter; species Persicobacter diffluens. The sequence goes on along the minus strand of NZ_BQKE01000001.1, from coordinate 369,179 downwards.
CTCCATTCCTTGCCATTGATTTTACTGATTTTATAATAGTCCCAATTTGGAGCAGCTTGCTTTCTCCTCTTTCACTTTGCCCGTCGGGAAAAATTCGAAAAAGGGGACTAATCCTTACTTTTTCCCGCCTTGTGGCTAATCAAGGATTGAAGCATTCCTTATTCCGGTTAATTACGGCAAAGCCTGAAAGCCATTTCTTTTTCGAAAGAAAATGTGATATTGCATAACATCTTTGCCGTGTCTCGTTTTCCTTCTGAAGAGCATTGGTTTTTTTGTTTTCCATTTAATGCCTTTCCCCTCATGAGCCGCAATCCGATATTTGAGCGTATCATTAACCAACTTTACCTCAGCAGGCCAATTGCCTACAAAATCATTGGTATTTCCCGGTTTTTCATTACGCTGGCAGTAGTATTAGGGATTGTTTATGCCATTGGCTTTGAACTGGATCAGGTGCGGCTACAGAAAGTGACCTTCTGGCTGGATATCGCTTTAGATTTTTATATCATCAACTTTATAGCCCGGGGCATTTACAGTCTGAAGATGAAGGAATTTCTGCTATCGCATAAATTCGAATTTGCGCTCATCCTTTTTGTATTACTCAATAAGGCCACAACCCACCATTTGGACAATTATATTTTTGAGCTTTTACTCAAATCGAAGTTCATCCACACCCGGCATTCCAACTTTTACTTTTTCTTTGTTTCCCTCTGTCTATTATTCATTTTCATCAATGAATTTGCCGTTGCCAGCCGCTTTCTCAGTAATCTTACCATCAAACCGGCCAAACTTATCACCCTTAGCTTCTTAAGCCTGATTCTTGCGGGAGCCGGCACGCTGATGTTACCCGCCATGACGACTTCTGGTGGCTCCATGCCCTTTATTGATGCCCTATTCACTTCCACCAGTGCGGTCTGTGTCACGGGCCTCATCGTAGTGGATACTGCCACCTATTTTACCACCAAAGGACAATTCGTTATTATGCTTTTATTCCAGCTGGGAGGCCTGGGAATTATTGCATTTGCCGTTTTCTTTTCCGGTATCCTGGGAGGGCAGTCCAATATCAAAGAACAAATGCTCATTCAGGATTACCTGAGCTCGGACTCCCTCAAAGATTCCATTGAGACTTTAAAGGTCATTTTCAAGATGACTTTTCTGATTGAAGCCGCTGCGGCAGTAGGCATCTACATGACCTGGGGGTCGGGCGTTCAATTTGAATCTCAATTACAGAAAATCTTCTTTTCAGTGTTCCATGCCATTTCGGCCTTTTGTAACGCCGGCTTTAGTTTATATACCAATAACCTTTACGAAGCCGGTGTGCGCGATGCCTACCTGCTGCATGTCATCGTGGCGGCGACCATTATTTGCGGAGGAATTGGCTTTGGTGCCATGAAAGACCTTTTCTCCATCAAAAGGCTAAGAGAAAGACTGGAAAAGCCCTGGATGGAATGGAAGCTAGGAACCCGGATTTCCATTTGGGTCTCGTTTTTCCTGATCATCTTCGGGACCCTTTGCTTTTGGTTTTTGGAAAAGAACAATGTGATGTCTGGCATGAATACAGGCCAGTCCATCATCTCGGCCATGTTCCAATCCGTTTCTACCCGTACCGCCGGCTTTAACACGGTGGACTTTTCCCGAATAAAAACCTCTACTGTCCTGATTATGTCCTTTCTGATGTTTATTGGAGCATCCTCAGGATCCACCGGGGGTGGCATTAAAACCTCCACATTCTTTGTGATGCTTTCCTCCATGTATGCCAACATCCGTGGAAAATCAAGAATCGAAATCGGCAAACGGGAATTACCCAAAGAGGCCTTATTCAATGCCAATGCCATTTTTGTATTTGCCATTCTGATTAATGCCGTCTCCATTATTCTACTAACGATTTTTCAGGAAAAATCCCCTTTGCAAGTCATCATTTTCGAGCAAATCTCCGCCTTCTCCACCTGTGGGCTTAGCATGGGCTTAACCTCCTCTCTGGACTATTGGAGTAAATGGATTATCATCAATTCCATGTTTTTGGGCAGGGTAGGTAGCCTGACCTTTATTGTCGCAATAAGTTCAAGTAAATATTCAAAAAACTACAAATATCCAAGTGCGAATATTATGGTGGGGTGATTTAATTTGAATCAATATTTTTTAACTTGAGCCCCTCTTAACCATCTTTTTCGCTACATGTATGATTTTTTGATTGTGGGCTCCGGCTTATTCGGGGCGGTCTTTGCCCGTGAGGCGCATCAAAGAGGAAAAAAATGCCTGGTCATTGACAAAAGAAGCCATTTGGGAGGAAATATTTATTGTAAGCAGGTCAACGGGATAAATGTCCACCAGTATGGTCCTCATATTTTCCACACGAACAGTAAGCGCATTTGGGAGTATGTCAATCAGTTTGTAGAATTCAAACCATTTGTTTACAGCCCAATAGCGAATTATAACGGAAGCCTGTATAACCTTCCTTTTAATATGAATACCTTTTATCAACTTTGGGGATGCACAAGCCCTGAGGAGGCTAAGGACATTATTGAAAAACAGATAAAAAAGGAGGGGATAAGCAACCCTCAGAACCTGGAAGAGCAAGCCATCTCCTTGGTAGGAAGAGATGTGTACGAAAAACTGATCAAAGGATATACTGAAAAACAATGGGGCCGAAAAGCCACCGCATTACCGCCTTCCATCATTAAAAGGCTGCCAGTGAGGTATACTTTTGACAACAATTACTTCAATGACCATTATCAGGGCATTCCCATTGGTGGCTACAACAATTTAACCCGTGGGCTCTTGGAAGGCATTGAATGTAAAACCAACACGGATTTTTTTGAAGACAAGGCCTATTGGGAAAGCCTGGCCAAAAAAGTGGTGTATACCGGAAAAATTGATGAGTACTTCAATTATTGTTTCGGGAAGCTGGAATACCGGAGTCTGAAATTTGAATCTGAAGAACTCCCCCAAAAAAATTTTCAGGGAGTAGCGGCGGTCAACTATACCGACGCGGAAACTCCTTTCACCCGAATTGTGGAACACAAACACTTTGAGGGCGGAAGCCAGTCCACTACAGTCATTACCAAAGAATACCCATTGGGAAATTCTCCACAAAATGAGCCCTATTACCCCATAAATGATATCAAAAACACGGAGTTATATCAGCGGTATAAAGCCCTTTCCGAAGCGCTACCCGATGTGATTTTTGGAGGAAGACTGGGAGAGTACAAATATTATGACATGCACCAGGTCATTGCCTCTGCTTTAAAATACTTTCAGGAAAAACCTCATTCACCAGGGAAGCAATTCACAATGGAGGAAAAAAAGACCAAGTTTAGTCTTCAATAAAAATGGTTTGTAATTCTTTAACTTTTAACTGATGGTGAGTGACGAATAAATGCAATAGTCGCTCGCCTAAAAAACCGTAAACCCTTGCCTGATAAACATCGGAGGATTTTTCGGCCTTCAGCTTTCCCTCCATTTTGCTCAAAACATCAAATAACCACTGCATATAGGAGCTGAACAGCTCAGGCTTCATAATAAATATGTGATAAATATAGACCCGGGCGGGTTGTTTAAGGAATTCCTTTTCAAAAGTAGGAAAGTAATGGGGATAACCTTCCCTGATCACCTGTTCGAAAACCTCCCAATCCTCTTTATAATGGGCCTGTGAAAAATCGTCTTTGGGGGACAGCCGCTTTTTATAAAACTTCCTCGGAAGGAGTACATCATGGGTGTTTAAATAATGATTGATCTTTTCCCCATGGCTGTCATTATAAATGCCTGACCACTCTGTGGCTGTTCTCATAACCTTTTTCACCTTTTCATAAGGAGAAAAACCATGCAAAAAGGATCCTAATGCAGTCTGATCAAAATTCAAGAATCTACGATAATGCATAAATCCAATAAACGGAAGATTTTGCAATGGAAGGTTTTTCCACGCCCAATACATGGCCGTTAGCTCACAGTAATTTTTATTCTTCTCGGAAATGTGGTCCTCTCCATCCATATCCGAAATCATTGGTAGTTCGACTCGAGACAGCGCTTTCCCAACATGAATAGGTTTGAAAATCTCACTTTTTGAATAGGGATACTCTTTATGAAAGGCAACTAAAATCATTTCAAGAATTTACTATAAAAAAGGCTACAGAGAAATGCCTTACTTTTTCTAATTAATAAGTAGAGTCAAAACTAAAAAATTAACCCGAGCCTACAACTTTTCAAAAGTTGCCTTTTTATTAATTTCAATCAGGTTTCCCGTGAAAATAATCCAAAAAAAAATTCTTTAACCTATAATATCCACCCCAAACAGACGCAACTTCACCCCTCTCCTTTTGGACCAATTAATGATAAAGAATCGCTTCCGCAACTCCTTTCTTAAGAATTTATTGGACAGCTTGTGCCTGCTAAAGTAAGCCCTGTGATTCTTTTTTATTTGCTCATACATCCTCACCTTATTAAGGTTAGCTGAACAAGTCCTGGAACCTTCTAATTGCCGGTAATAAAAAAGGACATCTGGGATTTGATAAAATTGCTTGCCTCTTGCTACGAAACCCAGCCAGAAATCCCAATCTTCAAAACCCTTGTCCATATTTACATTATAGCCCCCAATCTCTTCCCAATCAGATTTCCTGAAAAAGGCAGTAGCAAAAACCATATTTGACACCCAAATTCGCTGCGCATTGAATGCTCCTAAGTTCCATTGCCACTCTTTCTGATCATTGAAAAAATTGGCTTGGCTATACACCACATCATATTCCCGGGTGGAAATTACTTCCAGTGCTTTTTCACAATATTCAGGATGAATCAGATCATCTGCATCCAAGGGAAGTATAAATTTACCTTTAGCAGCCCGAATCCCCTCATTTCTGGCTGATGCAACTCCCCTATTTTCTGAAAAAGCCAGATACTTCACCTGTGAATAATCAGAGGACAAGGATTTTATCACTTCCAGCGAATTATCTGTAGACTTATCATCCACTAGGATAATTTCAAAATCACAATTGGTGGAAGCAAGAGCAGATGCTACAGTCTCCTCCAAATACTTTGCGGCATTATACACAGGAATAATTATTGACACCTCCATCAATTCTCAATCTAAAGTTAAAATTTTTCAGGATCCAAAACTCAATAAAAAGGACAGCTCTCCAACAGTTCATCCTGCATCAATTCCAAGTCCACTTTTACAGAAAAAGCACTTCCATGGACTATGATCTCCTCCAAGCAGGAGGAGTCTAATTTTTGCTGACTATTTACTTTTGTGCAATTGATTTGATATTTTCCCATTCCAACAGAAAGTCCATAATCAAAAAACTTTGTCCCATCACCACTCAACTTATCAGAGAAAGCCAACCAATACGCCTGCTTACCATAAGCGTTAGCGACTATTATCCCGTGCAGAGAACTTGAAAAAATAATTTCACAAGCATTGATTTCATCGATAACCTGTTCGATACTACCCGTTAGATCAATAACCTTTATATTTCCATCTCCTTCTACCCGATTTAAAACATCAGCATAGTCCACATAATGAGGAATTAGCCCGTATTTATTTCTTTCCTTCCTTTCAGGTAAATAAAACCTAGGTAACAAAAGAGCTGGGTCTCCGACGGTAGACGGCGGGCAAAAGCCCTGATCCTTTATTCTTTTTTGAGTTAAAGGTCCCCTTACCGCACGAAAATCTGATTCTTCAAATTTAGTATCCTTATCCATTATACCAGCACCCCAAACTACGGTCCTTTTATTTACCCTATTCATCACGGAACCGATACAAATATGAGTTTTAAAAAGATTGTATGCTGATAACTTATGTACTCTTTTTATTCTAGTCTTGGATATTTTCTCAACAAGCCATGGGTTTAACTCATCACCAAAATTAAATACGCCTTCATTCCCACACCACCATAACCTTGTGTATTTCCTCCACATAAAATCAAAAGTCAATACTTATTCTCGTTTTAAAATAAATAAAACCCACCCATTCCCACCGGGCGAAAACAGATAATCACCTCTTTCCCAAACAAAAAGAATACATCAGCAAACCTTCCTAAACTTTTCAGTTACTCTTAAAATCACAAAAGTGAGCATATACCGAAACAGTTCAAAACTAAAAGCATATTAAAACCTGCTAAATAACCTTCAAAATAGTTTTTACTTAAAATGAGAATCTTTAACGCAGACTATTATAAAGATGCTCTGGAACTCCCAGTTCCCCATCGCCTAAGGCTAAAAAGCGCTTTTTCCTCACTGATTATACTTAGGTTTTGAAATCACTCAAAAAAGTCGATGAAGTATGTTTTATCCTTTGAAATTAAGAATTTTGGAGTATTGTAAATGGGGATAACTTACCCCGATTAGAGGTAAAATTCATGATTCAGATATTATTCAATAGCCTTTTACTTCCAAGGAAGCTAAAAAAATGGCTATATAAAAAATACGCTACTCAAAGCCTGAAAGGCAGACCATTCACCCTACTCTCCAGCAATTGCCTGGGTGGACAAACCTGCAAAGAAGCCGGCATTCCATACAATTCCCCGACGGTGGGTTTATTCCTCTATCCGGAGGATTTCTACGAGCTGTGCCGTGCACCGGAGTATTTTTTTCATGCTCCTTTAACTTTTATCAAGGAGTCAAAATATCCATCTGCAAAAAAGCACCTGGAGGAACATCATTACCCCATTGGTTGCTTAAAAGGAGAAATTGAGATTCATTTTCTGCATTACAAAAATGAGGAAGAAGCCAGAACCAAATGGAACCGCAGAGTTAGGCGTATCAATTGGAAGAACATCTTGGTGATTACCAACGACCAAAATGAATTTACTCCGGAGATGCTTTCTCATTTTGATCAAATAAAGTATCCCAAGATTCTGCTTTCTGCTAAGGAGCTAAATCATCCGGACACTGTTCCACTTTCCTATTTTAAAAAGGAGGCCCATGTTGGCGACACCTTCTCTAACCGTTTAAAAATTATCAAAGACTTTGATTTGGTTCAATGGATTGTGAAAAATACACCATAAAAAAAAAGCAGCCCCAAAAGGCTGCTTTTCTATTTTATGATTTATATCTAAAGGATTATTTCACCTCTTCAAAATCTACATCTTCTGCAGAAGAACCTGTGTCGCCACCTGCTGCACCTGCGCCAGCATTAGCGCCTGCGTCAGGGCCCGGCTGAGCACCACCTTGTGCTTCCTGTTGTGCCTGGTAAAGCTCTTGAGAAGCTGCTTCCCATGCCTTATTCAAACCTTCCATTGCCGGATCGATCTGAGCCACATCACCTGAAGCATGCGCAGTTTTCAAAGTAGCCAAAGCATCTTCGATTGCTTTCTTGTTACCTTCAGAAAGCTTATCGCCGAATTCTTTCAATTGCTTCTCTGTTTGGAAAACCAATGAATCCGCCTGGTTAACTTTCTCTACTTTCTCTTTTGCTTCTTTATCCGCAGCCTCGTTCGCTTTCGCTTCTTCTTTCATGCGGTTGATTTCCTCATCACTCAAGCCAGAGGATGCCTCAATCTTAATTTTCTGCTCTTTACCAGTACCTTTATCTTTGGCAGACACGTGCATGATACCGTTCGCATCAATATCAAAAGTTACTTCGATTTGAGGAACACCACGTGGTGCTGGTGGAATGTCAGTCAATTGGAAACGACCAATCGTCTTGTTATGAGCAGCCATAGGACGCTCACCCTGAAGTACGTGAATTTCTACAGATGGCTGGTTGTCCGCAGCAGTAGAGAATGTTTCTGACTTCTTGGTAGGGATAGTCGTGTTAGACTCAATCAATTTCGTCATTACGCCACCCATGGTCTCAATACCCAAAGACAATGGCGTAACATCCAACAACAATACGTCTTTTACATCACCAGTCAATACACCACCCTGGATGGCAGCACCAATTGCTACTACCTCATCCGGATTCACCCCTTTAGATGGCTTCTTACCGAAGAATTTCTCAACAGACTCCTGAATAACCGGGATACGAGTAGATCCACCTACCAGGATTACTTCATCAATATCTGAAGTAGACAAACCTGCATCATTCAATGCCTGTTTCACAGGATCCATAGAACGACGTACCAAATCATCTGCCAATTGCTCGAATTGTGCACGAGACAATGACTTCACCAAGTGCTGAGGAATACCATCAATCGGCATGATGTATGGCAAGTTGATCTCAGTGCTGGTAGAAGAAGACAACTCGATCTTCGCTTTCTCAGCTGCTTCTTTCAAGCGCTGCAATGCCATTGGATCTTTACGCAAATCTACGTTGTGATCAGACAAGAAAGACTCTGCCAACCAGTTGATGATCACTTGGTCAAAGTTATCACCACCCAGGTGAACATCACCGTTAGTAGACAATACTTCAAATACACCGTCACCCAATTCCAGGATAGAGATATCAAAAGTACCACCACCAAGGTCATAAACAGCGATTTTCTGATCATCCATTTTCTTGTCCAAACCGTAAGCCAAAGCAGCTGCGGTAGGCTCGTTGATGATACGCTTCACATCCAAACCAGCAATCTGACCTGCTTCTTTGGTTGCCTGACGCTCTGCATCGTTGAAGTAAGCTGGTACAGTAATAACTGCTTCCGTTACTTCAGTACCCAAGAAATCTTCAGCAGTAGACTTCATTTTCTGAAGAATAACTGCAGAAAGCTCCTGAGCAGTATATTGACGATCACCGATCTTCACGCGAACAGTGTCGTTAGCTCCTTGCTCTACTTGGTAAGCTACTTCTTTAGCCTCCGTAGAAACCTCAGAATATTTCTTACCCATAAAACGCTTCACAGAAGCGATTGTATTCACAGGGTTGGTAATGGCCTGACGCTTAGCAGGCTCCCCTACTTTACGTTCACCATTTCCATTGTCCAAAAAACCAATAATAGATGGAGTTGTACGGTGCCCTTCCGCATTTTGAATAACTACAGGCTCGTTACCCTCCATCACAGCCACACAAGAGTTGGTGGTTCCTAAGTCGATACCAATGATCTTACCCATTGCAATAATTGATTTATATGTTTTCTAATTTTTTTTCTTTTCAAACACGCCCAAAAGACGCTCGGGAATTATTCATCAAGTGGCGTGCCAATGCGGAAAAGCGCTCCAATCAGTGATTTTTGCGTGACAAATTGACACGAGCTGTCATAAAATAAAAATTTCTTTTCGCTTCAAGCCTCAAATTGACACACTTCCTGTCAATCTTGTGTACCCCAATGACGTGTTTTCTGACTGAAATTTCGGAAAAGACTAAATTCCATGCCCTCAATTTTATTCACATCTTTATTTCCCCTATTTTTGAAACTTAATAATAAAGCGATCACTCATTCTATTTTTTCATGAGAAGTATTTCAGCGATTGTTCCTAATTACAATGGAAGAGAACTATTGGAAAAAAACCTTCCCTCTTTGATTCAGGAATTATCCCGGGCATGTCAGGATTTTGAAGTAATCATAGTGGATGACTGTTCCACTGACGATTCGGTGGATTTCCTGAATGCGCATTATGCCGAGCATATCATTATTGCCAAAGAAAAGAATGAAGGATTTTCTGCCACCTGTAATGCGGGTATTCAAAGAGCGAGTAAAGCGCTAATTTTTTTAATGAATAGCGACATTATCCTGACCGAAGGCTATTTTGAACCTCAATTCAAATATTTTGAGCAGGAAGATACCTTTGGGGTCATGGGAAAAATCATTGGCTATTTTGATGATAAAATTCAGGATACCGCCAAGCTGCCCATCATGAGAGGACTGAAGCTGAAAGCCGATAACAACTACCTGTTAGAGGACCATCAAGAAGGTTTTTGGACTCCAACCATCTATTTATCCGGTGCCAATGCGCTGATGGATGCCCAAAAGCTAAAAGCCATGGGTGGTTTCGACGAAATCTATTCTCCCTTCTATTCGGAGGATTTGGACTTAGGAATTCGTGCCCACCGCCTGCATTGGAAATGCTATTATGAACACCAGGCGGTATGTCGTCATGAAGGCTCGGTTTCTACGGGCAAGTTAAGAAAGACCTGGGTAGACACTATCGCACGCAGGAACCGATTTTTTGTCCATGGCATCCACTATAACGGCTGGCGATTATGGCTTTATAATTTACAAATTGCCTTTGAAATGATGTTTCGTTGGGTGAACTTCCGCTTTGGCGTTTATTTTGGATATTGGGAATACCTTAACTCCTCCAAAAAAATGCGACAATCCAAAAAGCAACTGGAAGCGCTGGCCTACCCCAAAAAACCACTCAGTTTGAAGGAAATCGTTCAAAGACACTATGATTCAATTGCCCCCTACCACATCAAAAGAGTTTAAAATGGAAGAAATAATTCCCCAAAAAATCACCGTGGAGGAAGAATTTTCATTTGAGTACTCCATCTGCTCCTTTGTTACTGACCTCAATGAATATGAGGAAATGGTGGCGTCCTTTCAAGCCAAAGGTTTCTCCGCCTCCAATAGTGAATTTTTGTTTGTAGACAATAGCGAGGGAAACTCCTTTGAAGCTTTCGGCGGAATTAATCGTATGCTTCGTCAGGCAAGAGGGCGATATGTCATTATCTGCCATCAGGATATTTTATTGCAGGAGGATGGCAAAGCCGAACTGGATAGGAAAATTACCGAAATTGAAGCCATTGATCCCAACTGGGGTATACTCGGAAATGCCGGTGGAGTAAATTTAAAGTATACTGCCATGCATATTTCCCATCCGAATGAAACCTTGAGAGAAAAAAATTTACCCTTAAAAGCGATTAACCTCGATGAAAATTTTCTTATCATCAAGGCCGCTGCAAATTTGAATACCTCCGCTGACTTAAAGGGTTTTCACCTTTACGGCACTGACATTTGCCTATTAGCGAATATCAGAGGGTACCAGGCCTATGTCATAGATTTCAAAATATTCCATAAAAGCAAAGGCAATGCGAATAAGAGCTTTTTTGAGATAAAAAATGCCCTGAAAAATAAATACGAAAGGGCCTTTGCCGGAAGGTTTGTGGGGACTACCATCACGCGGTTTTATGTATCCGGATCAAAATGGAAAAATATTATCATCAATTCCGGATTTGTAATGTTCTGGGCCAGGCAGTATTATAAATTCTTCAAGCCTAAAAAACATTATAAGCCTCATTAGCCGAAAAGCACTAAATTGTATCCCGATTCGGTATTATTAAGTATAATTCCCTATTTGGATTAAATTTTGAAAGCCCCTTCATCAAGCCATCATCCGCTCATTTAAAATTTTACACAATGAATATTTTAGTTATTGGACATGAAGCCTCAAGAACTGGTGCTCCTATCTTTTTAGAGCATTGGTGCAGATGGGTTAAATCCAATACTGAACATGATATCCGCATCTTGTTGGTTAACGGCGGTGAAATTGTAGAAAATTATCAATCCATTGCCCCGACTCAGGTGCTTGAAAAAAACCTATATGGAAAATGGATGCCCAAATTCTTAAGAAAAAGAAAGCTTGAATATTCTGATGTAAAATTAGAAGACCAACAGTTTCAGCCGGACATCATTTACGTGAACACTTCGGCGGCAAGCCATATCTCCAGCCAATTAACCGCCAAGTACAGCGTGCCTTGCGTCACCCACGTTCATGAACTGGAAAATATTATTGCCAAGCTTGGGCAGGAAATGTGGGCCGATAACCTTAAAAGTACCGATACCTTTATTGCGGTTTCCGAGGCGGTTAAAAATAATTTATTGCAAAAAAGAAAGGTGCCTGAAAATAAAATTCGACTGCACTACGAATTGGCCGATTTGGCCGCTTTTAACAAACATAAATTAGACGATACTCAAAAAAAACAATTTAAAAAGGAACTGGGCATTTCGGAAAACGCCTTAATTATCGGAGCATCCGGAACCATTATTAAACGTAAAGGATATGACTGGTTTATTAAAACGGCGGCTTTGTGTAAGGCCAAATATCCGGATTTAAATATTGCTTTCCTTTGGGTGGGTGGAGATGAAAAAAAACTTCACAAGCTCAAAAAAGATCATGCGGAAGCACTGGCCAAAGCGGATATTACTTTTATCCCCAATACCGCCAATCCTCAAAAATACTACAGCCTTTTTGATGTTTTCTACATGTGCTCCATAGAGGATCCATTTCCTTTAGTAGTATTAGAAAATGCAGCTTTGGGCAATCCCACTGTATGTTATCAAAATGCCGGGGGGATACCGGAGTTTGTAAAAGAAGATGCCGGTTTTTCTGTCCCTTTCACTGATATAGAAGCAGCTGCGGACAAGTTTGCACTATTCTATAATGATCGATCGCTATTAGCAACTATGGGCCAAACTGCTGAAAACAGGGCCTTAACCAATCATAATATCGAAAAGATCAGCAGTGAAATAATGGAAACACTGGAAGAAACTTTAAAATCTCTTCCCTCCTGCAAGGGTTAAATATTTATCCAAAACCATCAACCCCAGCACAAATTCCCTTTTTCGATTTTTAAATGTTGCCGCAAAAGCATTTGCATTTTGTACAATTTCCATCGCTTTCTCGGGATGGGATTCGAAAAAGGCAATTTGTTCTTTCAGGTCGGACCAATCCGCTTTAACTTCAATATAGTGTACTCCGGCCTTTAATGTCCCCTCCATAAACCAAGTTTCAAATTTCGGTTTCGGCATTACCGCTACAGAGTTAGATGACATCACCCACTTTAAATTGGTCGCCACATCATTGCCTTCCGGGCACAACAAATAGCGATATTTCAGCTGTTCAGGAATACTCATCCGCTCTTGCTTCCACTCCTTGGGAGTATCTCCATCATTCGTTTTTCCTATATTCATCGAGGGATCCTTATGATGATTCTGCATTAAACTTACACGGCTTTCCTGCCCATAAAAAACAGCTCCTCTCCAACAAGCTTCCGCTTTTTTATCTTTCCAGGAATAAGGATCCTTAATAAAATTAAAATGCCGAACCTCATTTAACTTTAGAAGCACTCCGTTTTGCTCCCCAACAGGACGGCTTTTCTGAATAGTCGGAAAAGCCTCCACATGCCGAATGTCTCCAAATAAATAATCAATCTTAGTAGCGGAAGAAAAATGACGAAGGTAGCGGCGCGTATCGAAAAAATAAACCTTTGAATGACGCTCTGAGGCCAATTCCTGTAAAGATTTCGCATTTTCACTTAAAGCAAAACGGGTTTCCAACTGACAATAAAAATCTCTTCTCTTTTCCATAACCTTCCACTCTTCTGCTGTACATCCTTTTTTATAATGCCGGATAATCCAATCAGCGGATCTGATGGCTGGCAGGCCTTCTAACCAACGATTGAAATAATAAAGCGCTTTATTTCGCTTATAAGAAAGAGGGGGGAATATGGAAGAAAGTAGACTCATTCAAAAATTGCTAATAATCTTACAGAAAGGAGGAATATCCTTTTGAATTACGACCCTAATTATAAAACTTGCGGCAAGTTTTTCTATAATTCATCACAAATATAGACGGTTCTACTTTTAAGTTTATGCAAATCCTACTTCTTTCCTCCGATGGACTACACAATGGCGCATCTCATTCCATTTGTTATTTGGCTGACGGACTCGCCAGAAGAGGTCATACGGTTGTGTTGGGCTGTAAAAAGGACAGTTATATTTGGAGTAGAGGGAAATCTTACGGAACCTTTATTGTTGAAGCTTTAGATTTTAAATCAAAATTTGCCCTGCGTGACCAGCTCCAACTGAAGGCGGTTATTCAAAAGCACAATATTCAAATCATTAATGCCCAGGAAAGCAAAGACCGCTACTTATCCATGTTGGTGAACAAGTTTTTTAAACTTGGGCTTAAAGTTTTCCATACCCGGCGCCAAAGGCCACTAAGTGTTGGCGGAAAAATTCAGAACAACCTTTACCTGAAAGGAACAGACAAAATGATTGTCATCAGCGATGCGCTGAAGCAGACTTTTATTGAAAAAGGCTTTCCGGCACATCATCTGGAAGTAATCAGCAATGGCCTGCCTTTTGAGGGGAAAAGTAATGCCAGTGAGTATGCTTTGATGCAACTGAAAGAAAAGTACAGTATTCCACTTGAAAAACGATTGATTGGATGTTTTGCACGCCATAAATGCCAGGACCAACTGGTGCGTGCGCTCCAACATGTAGAAGAGGATGCCTGCCTGCTATTGGCGGGTGTGGAGAAAAATGGGTTTGATGAATTAGTGGCAGAACACCAAATCAAAAATAAAATCATCTATCTGGGCATGCTGCCGCGGGAAGAAATTTTGCCATTATATGAAATTCTGGATCTTTTTGTCCTGCCTTCTGATTCCGACGGATTCGGATTGGTGCTGGTAGAAGCCATGATGAAAGGTGTTCCAGTCATCGGGACAAGAATGCATGGTATTATTTCGGTGATTAATGAAGAAAAGAATGGGCTATGGTTCGAACATGGGGATCACCAGCAATTGGCCGAAAAAATAAATCTTTATTTGAATAATGAAGACATTCGCCAAAATTACATTCAAGCCGGACTAAAAGCCGCAAGAGAGGAATTTTCCATCGAAACCACAGTGAAAAATTATGAAAAATTCTTTCAATCCTACCTTCCTGCTGAAGTCATAATGGAAAACGAATCACTAATCACTCATTAAGCCGATAAAGCCCAGCATAAATCTTTCTGTTGGCGCAAAAAATAAAGGAATAGTTCCCCATTTCATATTTCTCTCTATGAAACAGAGGCATGGAGAGAAAGCCAGCTCGCCCAAATTTGGGCCATAAAAAAACCAGCAAACACACGCTTATTAAACTGAAAACAAGCCAATTAAAAAGCATTAATAAATAAAGCGGTAAATAATTTGGGATACCATTACACTTTTTAAACCCACCTCGGTCCTGCTTATTTTTTATTTTACGACAACTATTTGGTCTTTATAAGTTCGATTTTGCGACAGCTGAGGATGAAATGCATCAAAAAAGATGCAAAGTCAAAGCTCATTCCATGAATATCATTAACTTAGCAAATAAAAAACATGCCCCACCGATTACAGCATTGGAAAAATGAGGTTTACCAATTTATTTCCCAACATGCTGCATTTAAAATTCAAAAAGCGCCTGAACAGCCCACCGCACTCATTAGTGAACAACTTTCCCTTTATTTATTTGAACCCCTGGAGCAACTTCCTGCAGATTTTGGAACAGAAAGATTACAGGGAATACATCTTTGGAAAGATCAATGGGCGAATCAAAAGGAAATTATTTGTTCCAGATTACTTTCGGCCCTTGGCATTACCCAAAGAATTCATGGCAGGAAATGTAAGGTTATCTCCATAAGTAATCCGGAACTAATTAACTTTCTCGAACAAAATCATTTACACACTCCGCTGAGGGCAAAAATCAAATATGGCTTAGTATATGAGGGAGCACTTGTCGCCGTAATGGCCTTTAGCCATCCCCGGCAAATAAGCCGAAATGGCAACATTTACAAATCTTTCGAACTGATCCGACATTGTAACAAATCAGGCTATACGGTGGTGGGTGGTTTTAGTAAGCTGCTGAAGCACTTTATTCAGGAAAAATCCCCGGATGATATTATGACTTATGTAGATCTGGAATGGTCCAAAGGAGAAAGTTACCTGCAATTTGGCTTTGAAGAGGTAGGGATCAGCCCAGCCCAATTTTTTTATCTTGACCAAACCCAAGAAAAGCGGATTTATCCGCATTTGATTGGGCAAGATGGAAAGTTTGTTAACCAACAATTAATTGATTCCGGTTTTCGGGTGGTTTATAACCACGGAAATATTAAATTGCTTTTGAAACTGAAGTAAGAAATATGACGCAATTGTGATGCGTCTAACAAAATAATTTTTAGATCTTACTTACAAAATATTATCTTTACGTAAGATATTGTACAATAGACAGTTATCTACTTAGCATTTTTGCACGCTATTTGATGTGATTTGTGCTGATTAATTCGAATCAAATTTAGAAAGATGAAGAAAAAATTGTGGGCCCTTTTGCTTGGATCTTTTTTGGTGGGAAGTATCTCTGTAGCAAGTGCACAGGGAACGGAGCAGGCAGCTACTGGAGAGCAAACCCTTAAAGAACAATTTCAGAGTTTGAAAAAAAGCAGTACCACCTATAAAAATGGTGCTGGTGTTCCTTATAAAGTGATCAAAGAGGTGAGTTATGATAAAATCGTTCGCGTAGTAGAGGACAGTATCGTAGGCCACCGTAATCTGTTGAAGCAAACCAATGCGCAACTGGCTGAAAGTAATGAAGAGATTGTTCGCCTGAATGATATGATTTCCTCTAAAGACAAAGAAATCGAAGAGAATATCTATCAGGTAAGCCACCTAACTGCGCTTGGCATTGACTGGAACAAAAACACTTTTAAAGTAACAAGTTTCGGTATTATCCTTTCGCTAGTGGCTGCTTTAGTATTTGCCTTTACGCGTGTTAAATTTTCGAATAATACTGCTGCTTCAAAAACTTCAGATTATGAAGAGCTGCACGAGGAATTCGAATCTTACAAACAAAGAATGAGAGAGCGTGAAACAAAGCTACGCAGAGAATTGACTACTGAAATGAATAAGGTGGAAGAGCTTAAGGCTTCTTTAAAAAGAGGAACCAACGCTTAATACTTTAAAAAAATTAGAGGAAAGAGGTACTTCAACGGTGCCTCTTTTTTTTGGCCTTTGAAATCGAATCCCTTTTAATTTTTTGCTGAAAGCCTTATTTTCCATTGGAGGAAAACAGGTATGACCAAAACCAAATACCGCATTGAAATCAGGCTTAAGGAAATGCCCATTGTGCAATATCAATATGCTCATTTGGAAGAAGCCAGTAACTTTTTCGACTTTCTTTGTCAAGGAGATTTTCAACAACAAACCACGCTTTTACTAGACGAAGTCCTTAGTAACCCACTGGATGCTGACCTGCAAACCATCAATAAAATGGTGAAAATAGAGATCAGCCCGCGTGGAAAAAAAGTTCACCATGACCACCGCTCCTCCCGAGAGGGTTACACTTATTTTGGCTATTAGCTCCCTACTATGACAAAAATTCTAACTGCTGAGCAAATTCGTGCCTGTGATCAATATACCATAGAACACGAACCCATCTCCTCCGAAGATTTAATGTATCGGGCCTCCGGACAATTTTGTAATTGGTTCCGTAACCATGCCCCGAATCGACCAAAAATTCTGGTCTTATGTGGAATGGGCAATAATGGGGGAGACGGGCTGGTAATCGCTCACTTATTACATCAAAAAGGTTATCCGGTAGAAGTAGCCATCATCCGCTTTACAGAAAAAGGCAGTAAAGATTTCAATCATTACTATTATCAGTATCAGGGCAACTTCCCTTTTCACGAGGTGCAGAAAAAGGAAGAATTGCCCGATTTAAAAAAATATCAGGTATTAATAGACGGAATTTTTGGATCAGGCCTTAACCGACCTGTTGAAGGCCTGGCCGCTTCAATCATAGATGCTGCCAATCATTCCGGAAAAGAAATAATCGCTATAGACATTGCCTCCGGCTTATTTTCAGAACACAAAGCCAAAGGTCAGCATCCTATCATTCAGCCTAAGCATACCGTTTCTTTTCAGGTGGGGAAGCTGGCTTTTTACTTGCCCGAAAATCATATACATGTTGGTCAACTGCATATTGTAGATATTGGCTTGGATAAAGCCTTTATTGCAGAGCAGGAAAGTGATTATGCCGCGGGCTCCCTAAAGAAAATCAGGGAAATCTTAATACCGCGTCAAAAATATGATCATAAAGGCAGTTTCGGCCACGCCTTGTTAATAGCCGGCAGCTATGGCAAAGCGGGAGCCTGTATTTTAGCAGCCAAAGCAGCACTGCGTTCAGGCCTGGGCTTACTCACGGTGCATTGCCCCCAAAAGTGCGTAGAAGTTCTGCAGACTTCCGTTCCGGAAGCCATGGTGCTCCCGGATGAGATGGGCACCAAGTTCTTCACCAAGCCTCATCAAACGGATCAATATGATGCCCTTGGTGCCGGACCTGGTTTAAGCACCGAAACGGCAGCCAAGGAAGCCATGAACATCCTCTTTGCGCAACATCCCTCTCCAATGGTGCTGGATGCCGATGCCCTCAATATTATTAGTCAGAGTCCGCATTTATTGGCAGCTATTCCTTCGGGCAGTATATTGACGCCCCATCCAAAAGAATTTGAACGCCTAGCCGGAAAAAGCGAAAACCAATTTGAGCGACTCCAAAACCTGCAGGCGCTGGCCGTGGAACACCAGGTAGTTTGTTTAATCAAAGGTGCGAACACAGCCATTGGCTTTCCGGACGGCAAAATCATTTTCAATCCTACCGGAAACCCGGGAATGGCCACCGCAGGTAGTGGCGATGTATTGACCGGCATCATCACCGCCTTATTTGCGCAGGGATATGCCTCTTCAGAAGCCGCTATGATAGGCGTATTTGTGCATGGCCTCGCCGGTGACTTAGCCGCTAAAGAAATTGGGCAAACCAGCCTGATCGCCTCCGATATCATTGAAAAGTTGCCTCAGGCCTTTCAAAGGCTGTATCAGGACCTTTGGTAAAAATTACCGATATTTGCCCTTTGATCAATCACCTGCCGGTAGTCTATCTATTTCCAGGTATAAATTGATCCTTTCGCTTGAACATTGAAATAAGCATATGGCGGCAAAAGCAATAAAAATCATTGAAACGGAGGATGGATCGCATTCGCTTTTTCTTCCGGACATGAATGAAACTTATCATAGTTCCCACGGGGCCATACAGGAGTCCCGTCATGTTTTCATCAAAATGGGGCTGGATTATTGGGCATCGCAATCTCCGGAAGGAAGCCTGATTATACTTGAAATTGGCTTCGGAACAGGCTTAAATGCACTTCTTGCATACGAATGGGCCATGAAACACCGACGAAATGTGGAATTCATCACTTTGGAGGCATACCCGCTTCCGGAAGAAATTACCAAAGCCTTAAATTACCCCGCACAGATGGAGAGAGCCGATCTTTCGGACACTTTTCAGCAAATGCATCAGGCAGAATGGGGAAAAGAAGTTCACATTTCCGAATATTTCAGTCTTTACAAAATGGAAGATAAGCTGGAGACAGTCATCTTCCCTGAAAAAACGCTACAGGTGGTTTTCTTCGATGCCTTTGCGCCGAGTAAACAGGAAGAAATGTGGGCGCCGGAACTTCTTCAAAAATGTACGCAACAACTCGTCTCTAATGGAGCATTGGTGACTTATTGTGCCAAAGGTCAATTAAAAAGAGATCTTAGAAGTTTAGGCCTAACCGTAGAAAGTCTGGAAGGCCCTCCGGGAAAAAAAGAAATGGTACGCGCCATTAAAAACTAAAAAAAGGGGCTGTCCGCAAAAGACAGCCCCTTTTTTATACCACCGCCTGCACATCTTTCGGCTTTTGGTGTGCACGCTTCCACCTTCGGTGAGTCCACATCCACAACTCAGGCTGAGCAATAATATCCTCTTCTAACCTGCGGGTATGTCTTCTGGAAATTTCCAGATCACTCAAAGATTTTGGATCCATGGTTAAAACCTCAAAACTTACCTTATAATATCCCCTTTTCGGCCTGCGGACCACGGCATAAACCACCGGGTAATCAAACTTTTGAGCCAATTGAGCCGTCCCCCGATAGACTGGTGTATCCTGATTCAGGAATTTCACCCAATGAGAGTTAGATAATAATAAAGGCGTTTGATCTGCCAGGAAAACAATGGCCGTTTCCCTATTCCTATTGGCCAGCATCACCCTGGGCGTATTCTTTGTGGCGACCACTTCCCCTCTGAACCTAGTCCTGATATACAAAAACAACTGATCCATCATTTTATTATGAAGCGGTTTATAAATACAAATCAAAGGATGCCCTTCCTCCAAACCTATTCTTGCACCACCCAATTCCCAACTGCCATAATGCCCCATCACTACGATAATGCTATGCTTATCCTTATACAATTGGTACATTTCTGCATAATGCTCTATCTCGACCCTTCTCCTCAATTCTTTCTCAGAAATAGACAATTTCTTCAGGGTTTCGAAAAGTGAGTCCGTGAAAAACCGGTAATGCTTTCGGGCAATAGCCTTAATTTCCTTTGGAGATTTTTCAGGAAAAGACCGATGGAGGTTATCCAGCACTACTTTTTTTCTGTAGCCTATCAAATAATAGGTAACAAAATAAAAACAATCGGAAAAAAGATACATTATCCGCAGGGGGATAAGGGAGATTAAATAGAAAAATGGAAAAAAGAGAAATCTATAAATGAATTGCTGCATGAATAAACCACCTTGTTAAGCCCTAAAAGTCGTAATTTTTTTAATTAAATGGGAACCTTAAAGCAGGTTTAAAAGCCAAAATTCGAAGCGAAAATTTGATTATTGCGGAAGCGATACCCGAATATTTTGAGCGCATAGCATCGCTATTGTTGAGAAATTTTCCAAAATCGCTTTCAATAATTCGAATTTGCTGCCGGATGGGGTGCTTTTAAACATGTTCTCCTATACGATATCCCCAATCCTTTATGGATTTTTGCTTCATTTTTGGCTGTCCTATACGATTTTCCTACCTTTGCGCATGGAAAAATTCAAAGCTGCAATTATCAAATTGAAGTACAAGGGACATCCTCCTTTTCCCCTTCTTTTATCAGCGAAAGATCCAATTTTTGGAATTTCGCTGCTTTAGCGTCATTCCTCTATATTTTCCATACCCAAACTTAAATTTCTCTTTCAATTTTAAAAAATCATGACGCATAAAGGCAAGGCTTTTATCTTTTCAGCGCCTTCAGGTTCAGGAAAAACAACTATCGTTCATCATTTATTAAATCAGCGAGATGATTTATGCTTCTCTATTTCGGCCACTACCAGAGAGGCCAGAGGTGCGGAAAAGCATGGTCAGGACTATTACTTCCTCAGCAAAGAAGAATTCAACAATAGAGTGAATCAGGATGAGTTTGTGGAGTGGGAGGAAGTTTATCCCGGATGTTGCTACGGTACTTTGAAATCAGAAGTGGAAAGAATTTGGGCAGAAGGAAAGCACGTCGTATTTGATGTGGATGTAAAAGGAGGAGTTAGCCTGAAAAAATATTTTCAGGAGCAGGCATTGGCCGTTTTCGTCAGAATACCGGATCTGGAAACCCTGGAAGCGCGACTTCGGGGCCGAGGTACTGATGAGGAAGGTGCCATCAAAAAGCGACTGGCCAAGGCCGAGTATGAATTAGGCTTTGAAGAAAATTTTGACATTTCCATTATCAATGACAATTTGGAAAATGCCTTAAAAACCTCAGAAGAGACGCTTCAAAAATTCATTGAAAAATAAACACCAGCCATGTTCGGGAATTTCGTTCAAAAAAAGCTCAAAATAGGTCTTTTCTTCGGTTCCTTTAATCCCATTCATATTGGTCATCTTATCATTGCCAATAGTATGGTGGAATTGGCAGATTTGGATCAGGTGTGGTTTGTGGTATCTCCACAAAATCCTTTCAAAAAGAAAAGTAGCCTGGAGCATGAATTTGACCGCTACGATTTAGTGGAGAAGGCTATAGAAAACAATCATAAGCTTCGGGTGACCGATGTGGAATTCCGCATGCCAAAGCCCAGCTATACTATTGACACCCTGGCTTATTTATCCGAAAAGAACCCGCATCATGACTTTAAAATTATTGTAGGGCAGGACAATTTAAGTCATTTCCATAAATGGAAAAACCATGAGGAGATCCTGAAAAATTTTGGCCTGGTGGTTTATCCCCGACCGGATTCCAAACCAAGCTCCTTTGATGATCACCCAAAAGTGACCATGGTCGAGGCTCCAATGGTCGATATATCAGCCACCTTTATCCGAAAGTGTATTAAGGCAGAAAGGTCTATCAAATACATCGTCCCGGATGAGGTTATTGAAATGATTGAAAGTCGGAAATTATTTGGCGCATAAGCCCATTGCCTCAAAAAAAAGCGCCAAAACTTGGTCTCCACCCCAGTTTTGGCGCTTTTTTGATACAGCCCAATGTTCTTGCTCCCTGACGTACTCAAAAAGGTACAAACTTTAACCCGGGTTATCCATGCTTTAATCCTCTTTTACCTATAAGGCGGGAAAAATGAGGCAATTTCTACTATTTCGAATTTTTTCCAATGAAGCTGATGAATGAGGAAAAAGCTAGCTTGCCCAAATTTGGGCAAATTCAAAATCGACAACAACAATTTTAACGATCTGACATAAAGCTACTACCTGAATCTGGCGATGAATCATTCGGGTTTAATTATCCTGAGCCACTGCTTTTAATACTCCGGACAGAAATTCATTGAAGTCAAAATCTTCTCCCGAAGAAAGCCCCAAACGTACCACTACCAAATCATGAGAAGGAATTACCCAAACCCTTTGCCCCTGAAATCCATCTGCGAAATAAACATCAGCCGGGCAATCCGGAAGAAAATGCAGGCTTTCATTTAACCACCATTGTGCGCCATACTCCCCATCTGCACTTTTTGCTGCCTGCCGGGAGTAATCGACCCAGCCTTCCGGCAGAATTCTTTCTCCATTAAATATCCCGTCATTTAAATAAAGTAAACCAAATCTGGCCCAGTCGCGGGTAGTGGCAAAGGAGTAGGAGGAGCCTACAAAATTACCGGAGGCATCCGGTTCCAACACCATCGAACGCATCCCACAGGGATTAAATAAACGTTTTCTGGCAAATTGATAATAGGCCCTTTGATCGCCCAAAGTCTCATAAATAATCTTTGTTAAAATATTGGAAGTTCCGGAGGAATAATACCAAACCCGACCCGGTTTATGCGCCAAGGGCACATTGGAAGCAAATTTCCCCATATCACTGGAAGCATACAACATCGTCGTTGCAGAGGAAATATCGCCATAATCTTCCACCCAGTCCAAGCCGCTGGACATTTGTAATAAATGATTTAAGGTGATATTCTTTCGCTGATCCGATTGCCAATCCGCAACCGGGGCCGGGGCGTGAATATCCAACTGCCCATCCCCAACCAATATTCCGATCAAGGCAGAGGTAATCGATTTAGTCATTGACCAGCCCAGTAATCTGGTATTTTCGTCAAAGCCCTCAGCATATTGTTCCCAAATCAACTCATCCCCTCTGGTGACTAATACCGCTCTGGTTTTTTTCTCCTTTTGAAAAGCCTTGTCCATCACCTTTTTTAAAGCCGGATAAGGTTTTCCTCTTCCCAAAAAATCACCCACTGGCCACATAAGTGTATCAGGCCGATCAGGCCATACTGATATAGCCTGCTCCAATGCAGGGGGCTGTTTACTATCTGCTACCAGAGTGCAACCCAACCCTTCCTGATAAACTGAGGTTTCTGCCCCCAGCCCCCACACCGTAGAAGTGACCGTTTTTCGATCGTAATCCACTTCAGGTGAGGCATATTTAATCAGTGAAAAATTCAAGTCAGTGGCCAATATATCTTCCGGAGATCGCTCCGAAACAAAAACACAGGAGCACATCATTTTTGAAGCATAACCATTAATGATGGGAAGACGGGCGTAACCATACCAGGCACCATAAAACAACAATAGGGCGATACTGGCCCAAAAAATAACTTTTCTATTCATAGGAGGTGAGTTAGCTTATTCAACTCCTACAAAATAATGCAATAATTAAAAAAGCACAGTAAGAACTGTGCTTTTATATTGTTTTACAAACTCATCACCCGATCCAAATACATCAGGTGCTTTTCATAACCATTCATCTGGATGGTTAGGCGATTAATTTTCTCAAGCTTTCCAATGTCAAAGGATCGGTCTCTCAAAGATTCCTTATAGGTCATTCTGTTTCGGAATGTTTTCCATTCCATTTCCACCAAAGTAAGTAAATAGGGGTTTTTAATTTCAGGCAAGTGCAATTCCCTGGCGATTTTCTTTCTTTTAATATTAGGTCGTCCAAAAGTCTGCAATAAATCATTCACCAAACCCAAATTGGAAGTCATTTGTACTTTAGCAAGCATGTCATCTATAAAATATAGGGTAACATCAAAACAGTCTGCATTCTTTAGCTTCACCAGGTGCTTTTTCGAGATAAATACCTTAAGCCTGCCCTCATAAAACTCCCCATAATCCATAAAGTCGCCCAAATTAAGATCCTTCAAATAAGTCCCCAATTTGAAATCATGTATCCCATTTAACTGATCTACATTGTGAATATCCATAATGCCCAAATGCAGATTAGCACTGCTCATATCCAATACAACCGGGTTTTTAATGTTAGC
Source organism: Persicobacter diffluens (assembly GCF_036244895.1). Lineage (NCBI taxonomy): Bacteria > Pseudomonadati > Bacteroidota > Cytophagia > Cytophagales > Persicobacteraceae > Persicobacter > Persicobacter diffluens. Next base: position 345,014 of record NZ_BQKE01000001.1, on the reverse strand, counting down.
TTTTAAATTTTCAATGGGAATACTACGGGTTTCCGGGTTGACCTCCTCAAGAGGCTGGCAACTTGTATGTACCAGGAAACAAATGAAAAAGATCACAAAGGGCTTAAATGGGAATGTTAAAGTCCGGGTCATAAATAAGATGAGGTTAGGTTTGAGAAAAAAATCAGGATGTGATATTAAAACTCAAATTGTAGGAATACTGTTCCCTATAAGTAACATTTGGAGGCATAGCTCCCGTAACATTTTGGAATATTTCCGTTGGAAAAACTTTCTACGCGATGTAACCCTTAGTATTATTTCAGGAAAACTCCTTGAGATGTCGATGGGCATTGCCTACCTTGGAGTAAATTGTACGAAATAAGATGCAGCAAAATTCTATAAAAGTTACCATACTAACCGGCTTTCTGGGTGCGGGAAAAACCACTCTCCTTAACCACATCATTTCACAAAATCCCCAAACACAATACGCCATTATTGAAAATGAATTTGGCAAAGTACCCTTAGATCAAGAACTGATCGATGGACCAAAAGAGGGCATTTTTGAATTAGCCAATGGCTGTATTTGCTGCAATATCAATGAAGAGTTACTTAAGGTATTAACCAAGCTGATCACCAGTGACTTTAAGTTTGATCACCTGTTAATTGAAACCACCGGCATTGCCGATCCGCTTTCGGTAGCTGCTACCTTTATGTTTGATCCTCACCTGCAGGGCATATTCAGCCTGGATGGTATCATCGCCCTGGCCGATGCCCCAACGGTACTGGAAAGAATCGAGCAAGAGTCCGTGACGGCTCAACAGCTATCAGCAGCACACAACATTTTACTGAACAAGACTGATCTTCTCCCAAAAGAAGAGTGGAATAAGGTTAAGGAGGTACTAGCTTCCCTGAATCCTTTTGCTGAAATTATCCCCTGTCAATATGGGCAGGTAGACAATGAACATCTTTTTGATTTAAGAAAAAGAGATTACAAAATGGTGGAAAAGGCCGACCAGCCCATCCATCATCAACACGGACAGATCAGAAGTTTTACCTGGCAGTCTGGCAATGCCCTGGATTTGCATAAATTCGAAGCCTGGCTTTCGATGTTCCTGCCCATGAATCCTTCGGTCTACAGAGTAAAAGGAAAATTGTACTCAAAAACGTACGACCGCAAAATCATCGTGCAGTCCGTGGGCACCCAATTTTATTTTACTCAGGGAAGTCTGTTCGAAGAGGAAAGGGGCGATAATATGCTGGTCTTCATCGGAAATAACCTGGACCAAGAGAGCATCAAAAAAGCATTATCAGATTGTGAGATCAATTAATAAAATCAACCTTAATAATATGAAAAAGAACCACATACTCTCCCTTGCCTTTGCAGGAGGACTACTTTTGGGAGGATGCCAGGCAGATCAAAAAAAAGCTGAAAATTCCAGCCTATCGGTATCAGATCCGGTTCAGGAAAAAGTAAACCAGTATGATCATTTTACTTTGACTGCCGACCTTTCCCATTTGAGTGAGAACCAGAAAAAAATGATTCCGCTGTTGATTCAAGTAGCTGAAATCATGGATGATATTTTTTGGCAGGAAGCTTACGGAGACAAAAATGCTTTGCTGGAACCGCTAAGTCCGGCAGAAAAAGCCTATGCTGTAATCAACTATGGACCCTGGGATCGCTTGGAAAACAATAAGCCCTTTATCCAAGGCGTAGGAGAAAAGCCTAAAGGAGCGAATTATTACCCGGCAGATATGACCAAGGAGGAGTTTGAGAAATCTTCAGCGTCTGATATCAACAGCTTATACACCATGGTCAGAAGGGGAGAGGACGGAAACTTGGTGGCCATCCCTTATCATGAATTTTTCAAAGCACAAACGGAGGAAGCTGCACAGTTATTAGAACAAGCAGCCGACTTGGCCGAAGATAAAGGTTTCCAAAAATACCTTCAATTAAGAGCAAAAGCCCTCCGAGCTGATGAATATTTCGAGTCGGATTTAGCCTGGATGGACATGAAGGACAATATGATTGACCTGGTGGTGGGGCCTATAGAAACCTATGAAGATAAGCTATTTGGCAATAAAGCATCCCATGAAGCCTACGTTTTAATAAAAGATATGGAGTGGAGTAAGAAATTAGCCAAATTTGCCTCTTTTCTTCCAGAGCTTCAGAGCAATCTTCCGGTAGCGGAAGCTTATAAAAAAGAAGAAGCCGGAACCGACTCTGATCTGAACGCCTATGATGTCGTCTATTATGCAGGAGATTGTAATGCGGCATCAAAAACCATTGCCATTAACCTGCCCAATGATGAAAAAGTGCAACTAGAAAAAGGTACTCGCCGACTGCAGCTAAAAAATGCCATGAAGGCCAAATTTGACAAAATCATGCTGCCCATTGCCAGTGCATTAATTGTGGAAGAACAAAGAAGCAATGTGACTTTCGACGCCTTTTTTGCCAATACCATGTTCCATGAAGTAGCCCATGGTTTGGGAATAAAAAATACCATTAACAATAAGGGAATGGTAAGAGCTGCCCTTAAAGAACATGCCTCGGCCCTGGAAGAAGGAAAAGCAGATATTCTTGGCCTGTATATGATCGATCAATTACATGCTAAAGGAGAATTGGAAGGGGAGATGAAAGATTACTATACTACCTTCCTAGCAGGTATTTTCCGCTCCGTACGCTTCGGAGCAGCCTCTGCACATGGTGTGGCGAATATGATTCGATTCAATTATTTCAAGGAATTCGGCGCATTTTCCAAAGACGAAGCCACCGGCCTTTACCGTGTTAATTATGAAAAAATGGAGGAGGCGGTAAATGCCTTGTCAGAGAAAATATTAACGCTGCAGGGTAATGGCGATTACGATGGGGTAGCCGCATTAGTAGAAAAAAGCGGCAAAATAAGCCCGGAACTACAAGCGGATTTGGATAAATTATCTGAGTTAAATATCCCTAAAGATGTGGTCTTCCAGCAGGGAATAAAAGAATTGGGGCTTTAGTAGCAAGGCCTAATTAAAGTGCTACATGTTTAGCAAAAAAATGAAGTATTTTGGAAGCGCTGCAGGTTTTTCAAAGCACAATGCAATGCTATTTTTTAAAATAAACCAAAATCAAATACGATCGTATTAATTTTCTTCAGATAAAGGGGATTTAAATATCAATTAAATCCCTTCAGAAAAGCCAGTGTGAAAGCACTGGCTTTTTTTGCACTCAAAAACGTACAGTCCTTCTCAGTGGTAAATTATCCCAAAATGCCTCATTCCAGCCTGAAATTTCGTATTTTCACCTAACAAAAAATTAAAGAACAAACCCCAAATAGAATGAACCTGAACTTTTTATCCCAACTAAAACTCGAGCATGAAAACTTGGGTATTGCCATTGGTAACCAATGGCAAAGAGGTAATGGCCCCAAAATAAAAAGTACTTCTCCAGTCAATGGCAATACCATTGGAGAGGTGCAGCTGGCCACCGAAGAACAGTATCATCAGGTAGTTGATCAGGCCAGGAAAGATTTCCTTGAATGGAGAAATATACCTGCCCCTAAAAGAGGAGAAATCGTTCGACAGATAGGGGAGGCCTTTCGACAAAATAAAGAAGCGCTCGGCCATTTAGTTTCTTATGAGATGGGGAAATCCCTTCAGGAAGGACTAGGGGAAGTACAGGAGATGATAGATATTGCCGACTTTGCGGTAGGCTTATCCCGACAATTGCACGGTCTGACCATGCATTCTGAACGTCCACAGCACCGCATGTATGAACAGTATCATCCGCTGGGCGTAGTGGGCATCATTTCGGCCTTTAACTTTCCGGTAGCGGTGTGGTCATGGAATGCTTTCCTGGCCTGGGTATGTGGAGATGTTTGCATTTGGAAACCCTCCGAAAAAACACCACTTTCAGCAATTGCCTGTCAAAAAATTGTGCAGGAGGTATTGCAAGCCAACCATGCCCCGGCAGCAGTAAGCTGCCTTGTGGTGGGAGATGCTTCAGTGGGTAAAGCCATGGCTAACGATAAGCATGTTCCTTTGGTTTCCGCAACGGGCTCCACCAAAATGGGAAAATCAGTGGGGGCTGCAGTTGGGGCGCGTCTTGGAAAAAGTCTTTTGGAACTAGGCGGAAATAATGCCATTATCATAACACCGGAGGCCGATTTAGAGATGTCGATCATTGGGGCACTATTCGGAGCTGTAGGTACCTGTGGGCAGCGATGTACCTCTACGCGTAGATTAATCGTCCATGAATCTATCATAGAGACCGTGGCTGAAAAACTTAAAAATGCCTATGCCCAACTAAAAATCGGAAATCCGCTGGATACGGAAAACCATGTGGGGCCATTAATTGATAAAGAGGCGGTCAATAATTATCTAAATGCCATAGCCAAAGCCAAAGAAGAAGGAGCCGAAGTTATTATCGATGGAAAAGTTTTGGAAGGAGAGCGCTATAGTTCCGGCTGTTATGTGCAACCTGCCATCTTTAAAGTAGAAAATGAATACAAAATTGTTCAGGAAGAGACTTTCGCACCAATTTTGTACCTGATTTCGTACAATAGCCTGGAGGAAGCCATAGCGAAACAAAATGATGTGCCACAAGGGCTGAGCTCTGCCATCATGACTTTGAATATGAGAGAGGCGGAGCAATTCTTATCCACTAATGGTTCCGACTGCGGCATTGCCAATGTAAATATTGGCACCTCCGGGGCAGAAATCGGCGGCGCCTTTGGTGGTGAAAAAGAAACTGGTGGAGGTAGAGAGTCCGGATCAGATGCCTGGAAAATTTATATGCGCAGGCAAACTAATACCATGAACTATGGTTCGAATTTACCTCTGGCTCAAGGCATTGAATTCAATATTTAATGTAATTATTTATTAACAATTTTATGATTTAATTGAAAAAAAATCATTTAATTACGTTACGTTTATGAACTGTTTTAAATAAATAAGTTATCATGAGTCCAAATAGTCCCAAATATTCCGCGGTGATGCTGATCGACGATAATGAGATTGACAATCTAATTAATCAAAAGATGATTGAGGCGGCCAATATTACGGAAAGAATCTATACCCATACTGGTGCTAAAAGTGCAGTTGAGTTCTTAAGAAATATTGAAAAAATGGAAGAAGTGGCCGAGAGCGTTCTTCCAGAAGTCATTTTCCTCGATATTGATATGCCTTTAATGGATGGATTTCAATTTTTGGATGAATTCGACAAACTTTCAGATCTTACAAAGAACAAATGTAAAATCGTGATGCTGACTTCCTCCATTAACCCGCAGGATGTTAGCAAATCAAAAAAATACGATTACGTAAAACAATACATCAACAAGCCACTGTCTCAAGACAATTTGGCAAAGTTGGAGATCTAAAAACAAAAAATCCCGTTCAGATGAACGGGATTTTTTTATTCATTATCTAATGCCGATTATTTCGCAGCAGCAAAGTTTTTAGAAACCTGTTCCCAGTTTATAACATTAAAGAATCCACCGATATAATCCGGACGACGATTCTGATAATGCAAATAGTAAGCATGCTCCCAAACATCCAACCCTAAAATTGGTGTTCCTTTTTCTTCTGCAATATCCATCAAGGGATTGTCCTGATTAGCAGTTGAAGTCACGGCCAAAGAACCATCAGCCTTAACAATCAACCAAGCCCATCCTGAACCAAAACGCGTGGCCGCTGCATTGGAGAAAGTCTCTTTGAATGCGTCAAAAGAACCAAAAGCGGCATCAATAGCTGAAGCCAATTCTGTTGATGGCTGACCACCATTTGCACTCAAAATGCTCCAGAACAAGGTGTGGTTGTAGTGACCTCCACCATTATTTCTTACTGCCGTCCCCAAAGATCCTACTTCTGTCATCAAGTCTTCGATAGATTTATCAGCAGCGGGTGTTCCTTCAATAGCAGCATTCAATTTTGCTACATATCCGGCATGGTGTTTACCATGATGAATTTCCATAGTGCGCGCATCAATATGTGGTTCCAGCGCATCAAAAGCGTAAGGCAAAGCCGGTAATTCGAAAGCCATGATTATTGTGTTTAATTGGTATTGTTTCAATTGTTTTTCACTGAAAATCAGTAGAATTAAGATAATTTTTTTCTTCAGAAAGTCCTAAATAAAAGGATTAATTATCTTATTCACTTCTGATTTTCAAACGGAAATTAGCATACTCCGTTCGCTATTCCCAATTGATAAAAACCATAATCCTATTGAAGGAATTGATTCTCCCTGATAATGAGGAGTTAGCAAGCAGGAACCTCACAAAATTGCTCCAACAACAATGATACTATAGCCCGAAAATAATTCTAGCGGGAATTAATCATGTTTAAATCCTAATTTAGCTGCTATGCTGTAAATATGAAGGAATAAATTCCTATTTCGGTTTTTTCCCAACACAGAAGAGGAATAAGAAAGATTACCCCAATTTGAGTTATTAAAATAACCAGCAAAGTCAACCGTAATGCAATGAAAATAAATCCAGCGGTGAATAATTAGGGTAACATCACTTCTGCTATAATGGTCATTTAATTGAACATCATACTTTTAAACACAAGCGGGTTTTACTTACGCAATTTCTGGAAAAACTCATCCACTATGGCCTGACACTCCGCCTGCATGATTCCTCTGACGATCTCGGTTTTTCCATGCAGCACCGGAGGATCCAGCCGCTCATAGCCTCGTTTTAAATCCGCAGCACCGAATACCACTTTACTCACCTGCGCCCAGAATATGGCACCAGCACACATGGTACAAGGTTCCATTGTAACATAAAGCGTACAATCTTTCAAGTACTTCCCACCAATGGCATTGGCCGCAGCAGTAATGGCCAACATTTCGGCATGTGCCGTTACATCAGACAATCGCTCGGTTTGGTTATGGGCTCTGGCTATTATTCGGTTTTTCCACACGACCACCGCACCAACCGGTATTTCCTCCTCTTCAAACGCTACCTCCGCTTCCTGTAAAGCCTGACGCATGAAATAATTATCATCAAAAGGGTTTATCAACTCACTCATTTTATCATTAGGGTATTTAACACCATCATAGCAGTATTCTGATATTGTGATTTAATCCGGCTATTACAGGAAAAATTGTAGGTCAACAGCTGTCCATTATCAATGGTATAGGCTATAAGGTTATATTTTCTTCCTACCCCATTGGAAGGTCCCTCTCCACTGGGTAGCGGCGCATCAAATTCAAATACAAGAAACGATTTGCCATTGATTTCCAGCACCTCTTCCCTGCTAAAATCGATATCTCCGTTCAGCTCCTGAATAGAACTCTTGAAAAAGCCTCTTAGAATCGGGAAATCAGCCGTAGACCATTGACTAGGCTTTTGAGACAAGGTTAAGTCTGCTTGGCCGTTTAAATCTGACATCGCTGAAATAACGGCGCTGCTACCGGCATATTTCCGGGCAATTACATCCGCTGCCATAGGTCGGAAATCAGTTGGTACTTCGATAGTGATCTCATCATTCACTTTTACTTTTTCCAATTGCTGCGCTTGAAGGCAGAAAGGCAGCATCAGGAATACCACCGCCATGTATATCTTTTTCATAATTACTTAAAGGTTGAATGCCCCAAAAATAAAAAAGCCGACCAAATTGGCCGGCTTTTTCAATAATATTTTTCTCGTTATTAAAGCGTACGCTTTGTCTCCTGAATCTCATATGACTCAATAACGTCACCGATTTTGATATCGTTGAAACCGTTGATAGAGATACCACAGTCGTAACCTTTCTTCACTTCTGCTACATCGTCTTTGAAGCGTTTCAAAGCACCCAATGCACCAGAGTAAATCACGATACCGTCACGGATCAATCTCACATCATTACCACGCTTGATGATACCGTCGGTAACCATACAACCTGCAATGGTACCCACTTTCGAGATTTTGAAGGTCTCACGTACTTCAGCGTTACCCATGATGACTTCTTGTTCTTCAGGAGCCAACATACCTTCCATCGCATCTTTCACCTCGTTAATCGCATCGTAGATGATAGAGTACAGACGGATATCAATTTCTTCAGATTCGGCAATTCTTCTCGCCTGAACGGAAGGACGAACCTGGAAACCGATGATAATCGCATCAGAAGCAGAGGCCAACAATACATCAGACTCAGAGATCTGACCTACAGCCTTGTGAATAATATTCACGGCTACCTCATCAGTAGACAATTTCAATAAGGAATCAGACAATGCCTCAACGGAGCCATCCACGTCACCCTTAACGATAATATTCAATTCCTGGAATGATCCAATCGCCAATCGACGGCCAATCTCATCCAGAGTAATGTGTTTCTTCGTACGAACAGATTGCTCACGTGCTAACTGCTGACGTTTAGTTGCAATTTCACGCGCCTCACGGTCCGTTTCCATCACATTCAATTTGTCACCCGCCTGTGGAGCTCCATCCAAACCTAATACCTGAACTGGAGTTGCCGGACCTACAGATTCCAAACGGTTTCCACGGTGGTCATACATGGCCTTAACTTTACCATAGTGCTGACCTGCCAACATGATATCTCCAATACTCAAAGTACCGTTTTCTACCAACATGGTCGCAACGTAACCACGGCCTTTGTCCAAAGAAGCCTCTACTACAGTACCTGCTGCTTCACGATTTGGATTGGCTTTCAATTCCAAAATCTCCGCTTCAAGCAATACTTTCTCCAGTAGCTCTTCTACACCCTGACCTGACTTAGCAGAAATTTCCTGACACTGGTATTTACCACCCCAGTCCTCTACCAAGATATTCATTTGTGACAACTCATCACGAATTTTATCCGCATTCGCTGCCGGCTTATCAATTTTGTTAATCGCAATTACGATTGGTACACCCGCTACCTGAGCGTGGTTGATGGCCTCTTTTGTTTGTGGCATTACCGCGTCATCGGCTGCTACTACGATAATGGCAACGTCGGTAACTTTCGCACCACGTGCACGCATCGCGGTAAAGGCTTCGTGACCTGGAGTATCCAGGAATGCTACACGCTTACCAGTTTCGGTCATCACGTCATAAGCACCAATGTGCTGCGTAATACCACCGGCCTCAGATGCCGTTACATTAGCGTTACGGATATAATCCAAAAGGGAAGTTTTACCGTGGTCAACGTGACCCATGATCGTTACGATCGGTGCTCTTTCCTGTAGATCTTCAGCCTTATCCTCTACAACGGTAACTTCTGTCTCGTCCTCTGCAGAAGCAAATTCTGCATCGTAACCAAACTCATCGGCTAATAAAGTAATCGCTTCCGCATCCAAACGCTGGTTGATGGATACGAACATGCCCATATTCATGGCTGTTGCAATCACTTCGTTTACAGAAACCTCCATCAAAGTAGCCAAATCGTTCGCAGAAATAAATTCTGTTACTTTTAGCTTCTTTGCATCCAGTCTTTCCTGCTCCATCTCCGCCTCAAAGGCTTCACTGGCACGGTTTCTCTTATCTTTTCTGTATTTAGAACGGTTAGAAGCCTGATTTCCTTTGTTTCCGCCGGAAAGCTTAGCAAGCGTCTGCTTGATTTGCTCCTGAATTTGCTTATCTGTAAGCTCCTCCTTTTGTGGCTGTGGCTTTCTTCCGCCTTTTCTATTCTGATTTTGATTACGGCCTCTTCCGCCACCTTGCTGATTTCGGTTACCACCGCCACCTTGCTGGTTGCGATTACCTCCACCCTGCTGATTGCGATTACCGCCGCCCTGGCCTTGCTGATTGCGATTGCCGCCACCTTGCTGGTTACGGTTTCCTCCGCCTTGCTGATTACCACCTTGCTGACCACCCTGGTTCTGTACGTTCCCCTGGCCATCTTTGGTAATGCGTTTGCGCTGTCTCTTTTTTCCGCGACCTTTGTCATCAGAAGATGCTATCGGCTTTTTCTTTGGCTTGCGCTCAAAAGAACTCAAGTCGATTTTACCTACTACTTTTAATCCCTGCAGCTTGTCTGCCTGGGCTGTAATTACCTTACCGGACTCACCAGTAGTAGTTCCTTTCTGATCGGCATTCCCCTCAGAAGTCCCCTTTGCTTGAGGAGCATCTTTTTTAGTTGCTGCCTCAACGGTATTTTCCTTTTCCAAAACTTTATTCTCTGAAACCGGCTTCTCCGGTGTTTCTTTAGTTGCTTTCTCGGTTTGGGCTGGCTTTTCAGGGGCAGCCTCTTTCTTCGGAGGATTTACTTTAGCGGCATCAGTTTTTTCAATCTTCTCCTCAGAAGGTTTTTTCTCCTGTGCTTTCGGTGGTGTAGCCTTCTTGGGCTCAGCAGCTTTTTTCTTTTCTGCTGGTTTTGGGGATGGCTTTTTCAAAGCATCCAAATCAATTTTACCAACCACTTTCAATCCTTCCAGTTGTGGATCTTCCACTTTAGGTATTTCCTTTTGCTGAGGTTTTTCTTCCTCTTTTTTTGGCGTCAGGGGCTCATCGCTCATGTTTTTGATAAACACTTGCTTCTCCTCCTGAAATTCTTCTTCTTTTTTAGCAGTTTCCTTTTTGCTGGTCTCGTTACCGGCGTTCGCTGCTCTTTTTGAAGTACCGATTTGCAGTTCAGCCGCTTCCTCCTTGTCCTGAGCGGATCCCTGAAATTCCTTTGCTACAAGGCGGAATTCTTCCTCAGATAATTTAGAGTTAGGATTACGTGAAACCTCATACCCTTTCTTCGTCAAAAACTCGACGACAGAGTTAAGGCCCACATTTAATTTGGAGGCGACTTTACTTAATCGGTGCTTTTTTTCTTCTGCCATATATTTACTGATGCCTGATGCTAATAAAAATGAGCTATTCTCAAATGATAGGAAATCCCGAACGACAAATATACATTAAAAAGAGACAGGTTCGGGATTCCCTGTCTCTTTATGCTATATTTTTATTCAAACTCGTTGTGAATTACCTTCACGATCTCGGCAATGGTCTCCTCTTCAAGGTCAGTACGACGTACTAATTCTTCCATAGAAAGGGCGATAACGCTCTTTGCGGTATCCAGACCAACTTTGTTCAACTCTTCGATGATCCACTCATCAATTTCGTCTTTAAATTCAGTTAGCATGATATCTTCTTCCTCCCCTTCTTCAATGTCACGGAAGACGTCAATCTCATAACCCACTAATTTACCGGCAAGACGGATATTATATCCTCCTTTACCGATTGCCAAAGAAACCTGATCCGGTTTAAGGAATACCGCTACGCGAGACTCTTCTTCGTTAATCTCGGTACGAACTACCTTCGCCGGGCTCAATGCACGAGCAATAAACAAGTCTTTGTTCTCTGTGAAATTAATCACATCAATGTTCTCATTACGAAGCTCACGAACGATAGAATGGATTCTGGATCCTTTCATTCCCACACAAGCTCCTACCGGGTCAATTCTGTCATCATAAGATTCCACCGCTACTTTCGCACGTTCACCTGGCTCACGAACAATCTTCTTAATAGAGATCAATCCGTCATAAATCTCAGGAACTTCCTGCTCAAATAAGCGTTCCAAAAATTCAGGAGACGTTCTAGAAACCAAAATCTTTGGATTACCATTATTGGTATCTACCTTATGAATGATCGCACGAACAGTGTCTCCCTTGCGGAAACGATCTTTTGGGATCTGCTCTCCTTTTGGTAAAGACAATTCATTTCCTTCCCCATCGGCAAGGATGATTTCACGACCCAAAACCTGGTAAACTTCAGCCGTAATGACATCACCTACCAAATCTTTATATTTTTGATATAAAATATCTTTTTCCAAATCTTTAATGCGTTGCATCAAAGTTTGACGAGCAGTCATTACTGCACGACGACCGAAATCCTCCAATTGAACCGACTCCGCAACCTGCTCTCCAATCTCAAAATCAGGCTCGATCTTTCTAGCCTCTTCCAGGCTGATTTTGTCATAATCCCAGATATCCTCAGAGTTATCATCCACGATTTCGCGATAACGCCAGATTTCCAGGTCACCCTTTTCAGCATTGATAATAACTTCGAAGTTATCATCAAACTCATATTTTTTGCGGATCATTGTACGGAATACATCTTCCAGAATACGGATCATCGTGGGGCGATCCACATTTTTGGTTTTTGCGAATTCCGCAAAAGACTCGATTAAAGTCGAACTGTCCAACATATGCTTTCGGTCTCTTTACTTGCTATAATAAACAAATTAAACTGTTACTTTTTAGCACAGCCTTTCTTAAAATACAATTACAATCATGGCTTCCTTGATGGAATCGAAAGCAATCTCGGTATCCTCATAGTTTACCTTTTTCTTTCCTTTTTCCTTCACCTCGGCCTTCAGAAGAATATTTGAATCTGTTACTTCCAGTAACTCCCCTTTAAAAGGTTTGGATTCTCCTTCCACTGTAACTTTTAGCGTTCTGCCAATATTCTTCAAATATTGTCTGTGCAATTGTAGCGGGTAATCCAATCCGGGAGAAGACACTTCCAAAATATATTTGGTGCTAATGACCTCCTGCTCCTCTAACTGATACCCTACATATCTGCTTACCTCTGCACAAACATCAATATCCATACCATCATCGCCATCAAGCAGCACCAAAACTTTCATATTGGGCTGATGACCACTGATAATCACATTGACAACAAAGTATTGATCGTCCTTCAGGGCCTCCTCAGCCAACTTCCAGACTTTATCTTTTAAATCTTCCTGAAATGCCATACCTGCATTTATAAACAAAAGAGGGAGCGATGGGCCCCCTCAACCTTTTGATAGCGCAAATATAGAAATTTTTAATTTTTATAACAACATCTTATTTGATCACAGCTAGATATATATGCATTCCTTTTAATTTTAGGGGACCGAAAGGAGACTTTCTATCTCCAAAAGGGTATTTATAAAAATCAGTTCTGTCCAATCATTTTTTTAGATTTGGATTTTGAGGGAGAAAATTATCATCCATAATTCCTTTAAGACTTGGCGATTATTTTAAATTTGCATTATGCTGAATGAATTAAAAGTCTACAATTCCCTAAGTGGGAAAAAAGAGAAGTTTGAACCACTCAATCCCCCATTTGTTGGGATGTATGTTTGTGGCCCTACTGTTTACAGTGATGTTCACCTGGGAAATGTTAGAACCTTTATGTGCTTTGACGTCATCAACAGATACTTAAAGTTCCAGGATTATAAAGTGCGCTATGTACGCAACATTACTGATGTAGGACATTTAGTGGATGATGCTGATGCCGGGGAGGACAAGATCGGGCGCATTGCAAAACTGGAAAAAATTGAACCCATGCAGGTTGTTCAGCGTTACACCACCGGTTTTCACGAGGTCATGAAATTATTCAACATCCTCTCCCCGGACATCGAACCCTCGGCAACGGGACATATCATTGAGCAAATTGAGGTGATTCAAAAAATATTGGACGCAGGCCTTGCCTATGAGTCTGAAGGGTCGGTTTATTTTGACATTGCCAAATATAATGAGCAGGAAAATTACGGAAAACTTTCCGGCAGGGTAGTAGAAGACCTCTTAGAGACTACCCGAAATTTGGACGGACAGGAAGAGAAGCGATCCAAGGCGGATTTCGCTCTTTGGAAAAAAGCTTCCGAGGAGCACATTATGCGCTGGCCATCTCCATGGGGCATTGGTTTCCCGGGCTGGCACTTAGAATGTACGGCCATGAGCACCAAATATCTGGGTGAGCAGTTTGATATTCACGGAGGAGGATTGGACTTAAAATTCCCTCATCATGAATGTGAAATTGCGCAGGGAAAAGCCGCCACTGGCAAAGAAACGGTCAAATATTGGATGCATTCCAATATGCTGACGGTTAATGGCACTAAAATGAGTAAATCTAAGGGGAATTCATTCTTGCCTAACCAATTGGTAACCGGAGATCATGAATTATTAGAAAAAGGATATTCTCCGATGACTGTCCGCTTTTTCATGCTACAGTCCCATTACTCTAGTCCACTGGACTTCTCCAATGACGCTCTGAAAGCTGCGGAGAAAGGATATATACGCCTGGCAAATGGAATGAGGTTAATCTCCAAACTGAATTACCAGGAGGAGGAAGGCGTTGAAATCAATGAAAAGCAGCAGAAACAAATCAATAGTATTTGTGATAATTGTTATCGTGCCATGAACGACGATTTCAATACTGCTCAAACCATTGCACACCTTTTCAACCTCTTAAAGAAGATTAATACCCTATATTTAGGCCAACTGAAATATGCAGAGATAGGTCGGGAAACTTATGACCGCCTGATCAATACCTTCAACGGTTTTGTTTTTGATGTTTTAGGCCTTCAGGAAGAAAAAATCGAAGAGGTAGATCCGATCATCCATATGCTTTTGAAATTTTACCAGGAAGCTAAAGAAGCTAAGGATTATGATAAAGTGGATGAAATTAGAGCTGCTCTGAAAGGTCAGGGCATTGCAGTAAAAGATATGAAGGACAAAATTGACTGGGCATACGACGAGATAAAATAAAAAAAGAAAAGGAGGTCAATGACCTCCTTTTTTTATAACGCCTTAATATGTCCTAACCCGAATTATTCACCGCTAGATTCACCTAGCTACCTTAAGTGACTTTTTTTTATTTTTTTCATATTGGCTTACAAATTTCCCATTAGCCCCAATTGGGGTAGGCTTGCATTTTCCTCATGCATCTGTTTCGTTGGAAAAAACTCGAAATAGGGACTATATCTTCATTTTTCCCGCCTTGCAGCAAAACGAGGATTTAAGCGTGAATAATACGGGCTAAGTATTGACCATAACCACTTTTCATTAAGGGCTCTGCCAGTTCTAGCAATTGCTCCTTATTAATAAAGTTCATCCGGTAGGCGATTTCCTCAATACAGCCTACTTTTAGCCCTTGTCTTTCTTCAATAATTTGAACGAACTGCCCGGCCTGAGCCAAAGAAGCATGGGTACCGGTATCCAACCAGGCTGTACCACGGTTCATCACACTGACCTTCAATTTCCCCTTCCTCAGATAAACTTTATTTACATCTGTAATTTCCAGCTCTCCTCTTTTGCTTGGCTTGATGGATTTAGCAATAGACACCACCTCATTATCATAAAAGTACAAGCCCGGCACCGCATAATTTGACTTTGGCTCCAATGGCTTTTCCTCGATGGAAATGGCTTGTTTTTGATCATCGAACTCTACCACCCCATAACGCTCCGGATCATTCACATGATAGGCATAAATGATTCCTCCATCGGGATCAACATTCCCCTGAAGCTGAGTGGATAAACCGTTTCCATAGAAAATATTATCACCCAAAATCAAAGCGACCTTATCATCCCCAATAAATTCCTCGCCAATAATGAAGGCCTGTGCTAATCCTTCCGGATGCTCCTGAACAGCATAAGAAAATTCACACCCCAGTCGTTTCCCATCTCCTAATAATTCTTTAAAAAATGGAAGGTCCCTTGGGGTTGAAATGATCAATATCTCACGAATACCAGACATCATGAGAATACTTAATGGGTAATAAATCATGGGTTTATCATAAACCGGCATCATTTGTTTACTCATTGCTAAAGTTAGGGGGTGCAACCTCGTCCCTGATCCCCCCGCTAGAATTATTCCTTTCATGGGATAAAAAATTTAGGGGCAGAAAAATCCGCCCCCTTGGTTTCAATTCTTTTATTGCTCGTACTGCTCCTGGTAGTACTTTTGGTAATCTCCTGAAGTAATGTTGTCCATCCACTCCTGATTTTCCAGATACCAATCGACCGTTTTGCCAATCCCTTCTTCAAACTGTAAACTAGGTTCCCAACCCAATTCCTTCATAATCTTGTTGGCATCAATGGCATACCTCAAATCATGACCTGCACGATCAGTCACATAGGTAATAAGTTGCTCTGCCGTTCCTGCCGGACGACCCAACTTCTCATCCATTACCTTACAAATCACTTTAATCAGGTCAATATTCTGCCACTCATTAAAGCCACCGATATTGTAGGTTTCCCCCAATTTTCCCTGATGGTAAACCACATCAATTGCACGGGCGTGATCCACTACGTACAACCAGTCTCTTACATTCTCTCCTTTCCCATATACCGGAAGAGGCTTATTATTTCTAATGTTATTAATAAACAGCGGAATCAATTTCTCCGGGAACTGATTTGGCCCATAGTTATTGGAACAATTCGTAATCACCACCGGTAACTTATAAGTATTGGCGTAGGCTCTTACAAAATGGTCTGAAGACGCTTTTGATGCTGAATATGGAGACTGTGGGTCATAAGAGGTATCTTCGTAAAAGAAACCTCCATCATCAAGAGAACCATAAACCTCATCCGTACTAATATGATAAAATCGCTTCCCTTCAAAATTATCTGCCCATAAGTCCTTGGCAGCATTTAAAAGATTTACCGTTCCAATAATATTGGTCTTCACAAAAGCCAGAGGGTCTTTAATAGAGCGATCTACATGTGATTCGGCCGCCAGATGTAAAACCCCTTCAAATTGATATTTCTGAAAAAGGCTATTGATGAAAGCTTCATCACAAATATCCCCTTTAACGAATTCATAATTCTCCTTTTGATCAATATCAAGAAGGTTCTCTAGGTTCCCTGCATAAGTCAACTTATCCAAGTTCACTATTTTGTACTCAGGGTATTTATTTACAAAAAGACGAACCACATGGGAACCGATAAAACCGGCTCCTCCCGTAATTAAAATGGCTTTCATTAAAAAGTTACTTTTTTATGTATTGCTCAAAATTATTATGCTCTTTTTTATAAAGCTCCGATTCGGATAAGGACTTGAAATACTCATAGGTGATTTTAAGCCCTTCCGCCCGGGAAACTTTAGGTTCCCAATCTAGTATATCTTTTGCTAAAGAAATATCCGGTTGCCTTTTTTTAGGATCATCGGTAGGCAATTCTTTATAGATCACTTTTTGATCTGTTCCTGTAAGCTTAATAATCTCTTCTGCGAATTCCCCAATGGTAATCTCATTAGGATTTCCAATATTCACCGGATGAGCATAATCCGAGTGCAATAAACGATAAATCCCTTCCACCAAATCGTCAACATAGCAGAAGGAGCGGGTTTGAGAGCCATCCCCAAATACGGTTAAGTCCTCTCCTCTTAAGGCTTGCCCTATGAAGGCCGGTAATACTCGCCCATCATTCAGACGCATTCTGGGACCATAGGTATTGAAAATACGGACAATCCGAGTTTCCAGCCCATGATAGGTATGGTAGGCCATGGTCATGGCCTCCTGAAATCGTTTGGCTTCATCATAAACACCTCGAGGCCCGACAGGATTTACATTTCCCCAATAATCCTCTTTTTGAGGATGCACCTCAGGATCTCCATAAACCTCGGAAGTAGAGGCGATCAACATCCGGGCTCCCTTTGATTTGGCTAATCCTAACAAGTTGTGTGTCCCTAAAGAGCCCACCTTCAAAGTTTGAATCGGGATTTTCAAATAGTCGATAGGAGAAGCTGGTGAGGCAAAATGAAGGATAAAATCTAAGTCACCGGAAACATGCACGAAATTAGATACATCATGATTATAAAATTCAAAGTTAGAAAGCGGGAAAAGATGCTCTATATTCTTTAAATCCCCAGTGATCAGGTTATCCATGGCCATGACATGGTAGCCTTCCTTTATAAAACGGTCACACAGGTGCGAACCCAAAAAACCGGCTGCACCTGTGATTAATACTCTTTTCATATGACTTAAACCTTTACAGTTTGATGTTTACGAACTTCTGCTCGTCCCACGCTAATATAATCAAAACCGAGCTCTTTCATGACTTCCAAATCATAAAGGTTTCTGCCGTCAAATATGATGGGGTTATTCAAGCCTTTTTGTAGGACATCAAAATCCGGGGTACGGAAGACTGGCCATTCGGTAAAAATCACCAAAGCATCTGACTCATCAGAAGCGGCATATTGGTGTGAACAATAAGTTATTTGATCCCCGAAAATTTCTTTCACATTTTCCATCGCTTCAGGATCATAGACTTTCACCCTCGCTCCGGCCTCCAAAAAGTCTTTAATATTATAAAGAGCCGGAGCCTCTCTAATATCATCTGTATTTGGTTTAAATGCCAAGCCCCAAACAGCGATTGTTTTCCCCTTCAGGCTTCCACCAAAATACTCGATCAATTTTGGAAAAAGCTTTGTCTTTTGGCGATGGTTCACCTCCATTACAGCATCCAAAAGCTTAAAATCATATTCATATTCTTTGGACGTTTTCTCCAAAGCCTGAACATCCTTTGGAAAGCATGAACCTCCATAACCTATGCCCGCAAATAAAAATCGGTTGCCAATTCGGGTATCGGTTCCCACTCCACGCCGAACCGCGTCCACATCAGCACCCACTAACTCGCACAGATTGGCAATCTCATTCATAAAGGTAATTTTGGTCGCCAGAAATGAATTGGCAGCATACTTGGTCAATTCCGCTGATTTCTCATCCATAAAAATCACCGGATTCCCCTGCCGAACCAGTGGCGCATATAATTGCTCCATCACTTTCTGCGCATCTTTGGAGGTGGTTCCTACGACCACCCGGTCAGGTTTCATAAAATCATCCACAGCCACTCCTTCCCGTAAAAATTCAGGATTAGACACCACATCAAAGTCAACAGTGGCATTTGCCGCAATTCTAGCTCTGACTTTCTCAGCGGTTCCGACTGGTACCGTTGATTTATCCACCACGACAACATATTGATTCAAAATTGGCCCTAATTCTTCCGCCACCTGCAAAATGTACTTCAGGTCGGCAGATCCATCTTCCCCGGGAGGCGTGGGCAATGCCAAAAAGATAACTTTAGCCCCTTCAATCCCTTCCGCTAACGAAGTGGTAAAGGACAATCTACCCTGGTCAATATTTCTATGAAATAAAAGATCCAGACCAGGTTCAAATATGGGCATTTCACGATTGCGCATTTTTGCCACTTTGCGCTCATCTATATCTACACAGGTCACATGATTTCCGGTCTCAGCAAAACAAGTTCCGGTTACTAATCCGACATAACCTGTTCCTACTACTGCAATTTTCATTGTGTTGGGGTTTAAATGATAATTGAAAAATATTCCTAATGGAAACACAGGGTTAACTTATTTTTTTTGTAGTTGTTCGTGAAAAATTACAATTCAAAAAATATTTTTTTCATCAGATCTTGAGCTGTTTTTCGCTAATCCGCTTATTTTTAAAGAAAAAGCTGGCAATGGTGGGGAAATTAAAAATTAATATCCTATCTTTGCGTTCCGATTGAATTGAACGAAATTGAAATAGAGATATATTATGATCATCGTAAACGTAAAAGAAAACGAAAGCATCGAGAAAGCGCTTAAGCGCTTCAAGAAAAAATTTGAGCGTACTGGAGTATTGCGTGAATTGAGAGCACGTAACTTCTACACTAAGCCTTCTATCACTAACAGACAGCAGAGACTAAAGGCTGCTTATAAGCAGAAAATGTACGCTGAAGAAAACTATTAATTAATAGTTTTTTGAAAAAATTAAGTACCATCCTAAGATGGTACTTTTTTTTTGCCCATTTTTCAGGTAATCAAATTGGCTGGTGAAAAACAACACGTAAATCACCTGCTCCATAATTTCACATTGATTACCTTTTCACTAAAAATATGATTAAGGATTTTTTGAGGTATATGGCTTATGAAAAAAGACTCAGCCAACATACCATCATCTCATACGAAAATGACCTTAACAAATTTTCTCTCTACCTTCAGGAAAATGCCATAGAGACCCCCGTTCATTTGGTCTCCCCCAATGAATTGAGGCAGTGGATCATTTATCTTTCAGAGGAAGAAATGGCGATAACTTCTATAAACCGAAAAATCGCCTGCCTGAAAAGCTTTTTCAAATTTTGTCTGAAAAGAGGCACCATTGAAAAAGACCCTACCGAAAAACTTAAAACTTTAAAAAAGCCTAAGCGCGTTCCAAAATTTATTCCGGAAGACCAACTTAATCACTTTCTGGACCAACTGTCTCACCTGCCCGAGGACTTCCAAGGCCTTAGAGATCGATTAATATTAGAGCTCTTATATGGCACCGGTATAAGACGGGCGGAGCTAATTGAGTTAAAAAGTGAACAAATTGATAAAAAAAATTACACGGTTAGAGTCAGGGGTAAAGGTAACAAAATCAGACTAATACCTCTAAATAGCACCCTCAGAGAGCTTATTCCCCGATATGAAGAACAAAAACTAATTGAATTTTCGGGTAACACTTGCGAATTTTTAATCGTTACCAATAGTGGAAAGCAATCGTATCCAACTTTTATTTACAAGAAGGTGAAGGAGTACTTGGAAATTTTTAAAACTATAGACCAGAAGAGCCCACACATTCTGAGACATACGTTTGCTACCCATCTTTTGAACCGCGGAGCTGATTTAAATGCCATTAAAGATCTTTTAGGACATAGTAGTTTATCTGCTACGCAGGTTTACACACATAATAGTATTGGAAAATTAAAGGATGTTTTCAATCAGGCCCATCCAAAGGCCGAGGAAGATATCCATAAATAGATCACTTAAAATACATTTCGCTTATGAAGTTGCAGATGCATTCTATTCACTTTACAGCTGATATCAAGCTATTAGACTTCATTCAGAAGAAAGTTGACAAACTGGAGACTTTTTTCGACAGAATTATTGACGGCGAAGTATTCTTACGTCTGGCTAAAAATGACGATAACGAGAATAAGATCGTAGAAATTAAATTAAACTTACCAAAAACACAGCTTTTCGCTAAAGCAACCGGTAGTTCATTCGAGGCGGCAACGGACGAGGCGACAGAAAGCTTAAGACGACAACTAAAAAAATACAAGGAAAAATTAACCGATAAGCAAAACAATAAAGAAGTTCTTCTTAATCAAGAAGCAATCTCCGAGGAGGAGTTTGAAGAAGAGTTCGAATAAAAAGCATAATAAAAAAAAGCCGGCCTTTGGGTCGGTTTTTTTTTGCTCCACTATTCCTTGAAATGAATTCTAACTTGAATTATTCACCACTAGGTTCAATACCCCACCCCAAATAGTTCATTTTCAACATATTTTGGATAGCTGGCTGATTTTTTAATGACCAAAATTAGGTAAGAGCTACTTCTCCATAATAGCGATGCTATTCTCTCAAAATAATCGGGTATCGATTCTGCAACGCTTCAAATTTTCGCTACGAATTTTGGATTTTAAACCCACCCTAAGCTTGCTTTCTTTTCATTGGTCTAACTCCATAACAAAACTCGAAATAAGCAAAATCCCTTCATTTTCCTACCCACCAGCCAAACGAGGGTTTTAGCCTGAAGAATCCGGCTTAAGAATAGGTTTCACATAAAAAAATAGGATCCAGCCTAAGGCCAAATCCTATTTTTAAAAGACAAGCTATTCAAGCTAAATCCTTATAGACTAAAAGCATTTTTAATGGCTTCTACATAGTCCAATTTTTCCCAGGTGAAAGTTTCCACTTCCAACACTACAGGCTCCGAGTACGGATTTGGGAAAGAAACTTTTTTAACTTCTGAAGTTCTACCCATGTGACCATAAGCAGCTGTTTCCTGATAAATGGGGTTTCTTAGTTTTAAGCGCTGCTCAATAGCGTAAGGACGCATATCAAAAATGGCCTTCACCTTTTCCGCAATCTCACCATCCGTTAAGCTTACCTTGGCGGTGCCGTTGGTATTGACATAAACACCGGTCGGCTCCGCTACGCCAATAGCGTAAGAAACCTGCACCAACACCTCATCCGCTACACCTGCTGCAACTAAATTCTTGGCAATATGACGAGTGGCATAGGCTGCTGAACGGTCTACTTTTGATGGATCTTTACCTGAAAAAGCACCTCCACCATGAGCTCCACGACCACCATAAGTATCCACAATAATTTTGCGACCAGTCAAACCGGTATCACCATGAGGACCTCCAATCACAAATTTCCCGGTAGGGTTAATGTGATATTTGATATCCGCCCCAAAAAGATCCTGAATATGTACCGGCAAGCTAGAAATCACTCTTGGCAACAAAATCTCCTTGATATCGGCTTCAATTTTACCGAGCATCTCCTCATCGGTATCCGCGAAAGGATCATGCTGAGTAGAAACTACAATCGCTTCAATGCGCTCCGGCTTATGGTCATCAGAGTACTGAACAGTCACCTGAGATTTTGCATCCGGACGCAAATAAGGAATTTCATTCCCCTCGCGACGCAAATCTGCAAGTTCGCGAAGAATACGATGAGAAATTTCCAATGCCAGTGGCATGTAGTTCTCGGTTTCATTGGTGGCATAACCAAACATCATCCCCTGGTCCCCTGCACCCTGATTTTCTCTATCCTCACGGTCAACACCACGATTGATATCATCAGATTGCTCATGAATAGCGGAGATAACACCACAAGAATTACCATCAAACTGATACTCTCCCTTGGTATATCCAATTTTATTGATAACGTCACGAGCGATTTGCTGTACATCCAAATAAGCTTTGGATTTCACTTCCCCGGCCAAAACTACCTGACCAGTAGTCACCAAGGTTTCACACGCAACTTTTGAATGCTTATCAAAGGCCAAAAAATGGTCGATAAGTGCATCAGAAATTTGATCGGCAACTTTATCCGGGTGCCCTTCTGATACTGATTCTGACGTAAAGAAATAAGACATATTAAAATATGATTTTAGGATTTTTTGAACTCGGCAAGGGGACCAAAACCGCCTTGGCTCTAAGACCAAGAAAAACACTCCCTTGCAAAGAACATGAATGTTAAATCGAAATTCAAAGTTAGAGAAAATGCCTGAAACTAAATACGTTTTTAAACACTAAGTACAAAAATTGTCGGGAATTTGCCTATGGTCAATTTCTCTTTTCTCCATTGAGCGATTGTCTTGGTTTTAATGAATTCCTCCTTACCGGAAACATCTTTAGCTACGCAAAGTTTGACGTTCGGATTGCAGTTTTTCACTAAATCGTTAAAAAGATGATCATTCCTATAAGGCGTCTCCATAAAAATCTGCGTTTGATGAAAATCTTTAGCCGTTTTCTCTAAACGCTTGATCGCCTCAACTCTTCTTTTTTTATCAATCGGAAGGTAACCGCTAAAGGCAAAGGACTGCCCTGAAAAACCGGAAGACATCAAGGCCATAAAAATGGAGGAAGGACCTACCAAAGGCACCACCTGAATCCCCTTATTATGTGCAAAATCTACGGCTAATGCCCCCGGATCCGCGATTCCCGGACAACCCGACTCTGAGATAATCCCGACATTCTCACCATTCAGTACGGGCTGCATCAATTGAGCAAGTTGGGTATCTTTGGTCTTTTTATCCAAAACTTCGAATCTCAACTCTTCAATGGTCAGGCCCAATTTCAAGCTGGAGATATACCTTCTGGCCGTTCTGATATTTTCCACCAAAAAGTACTGTGTATCCTTCACCACTTCACGAACCTGCTCTGCAATTACTGCCGGAGCCGTTTCGTCTGCAATGACGTTGGGGATTAAATATAGTGTACCTTTATTCTTTGACATCTTATAAATATTTACTGATCACCTCCAGAAATGCCTGAGGTTTTTCTGCATGAATCCAATGACCCGCCTCTGCAATGGTCTCGAATGAAGCATGAGGAAATTGTCTCAAAATACCATCAAAATCTTCCTCCAGGATATAATTGGATCTGGCTCCTCTGATAAAAACGGAAGGCCCGTCAAAATGAGATTGCGCATCCAAAGGCACCACAATGTTCTCAATTTGATCTTTTATCACTTCTAAATTGAATTTCCATCGAAAACCTTCCGGACCTCTGGCCAGACCTTTCAAAAGAAATTGTCTTACTCCAAAGTCTTCAATCAATTTACTCATTTGCTCATCCGCCTGCCCCCGACTTTTAATGGCAGACAAATCAATAGACTCTAATGCTTCAATGATCAATTGATGATGCACCGGATACTCCTTGGGGGCGATATCCACTACTATTAATTGCTTAACTTTTTCAGGATGCTCACAAGCAAACTGCATGGCCGTTTTCCCTCCCATGGAGTGTCCGATGATATCAGCCTCTTCGATCTGATGAGATTGAAAAAACACCTCCAAATCATCTGCCATCGCCTCATAATGGTGATCCATTGCATGGGGCGAGCCCCCATGGTTTCGCTGATCTACCAAATAAACGGTACGCTTTGCTGCTATGGCACGGGCAAAGGTCATCCAGTTATCCAGAGAGCCGAATAAGCCATGTAATATAATCAGGGGAGTGCCCTCCCCAAGCCGTTTAAAGTTAAGCTGCATATTGGTTTATTTTAACTGTCGTAGGTATAGTTGAATGGTATTTTCAAAACCCATATAAAGGGCGTCGCATACTAAGGCATGGCCGATAGATACTTCATCTAATTGCGGCAATTGTTCTTTAAGATATTTCAGATTATCCAAATCCAAATCATGACCTGCATTAATCCCCAGGCCTAATTCCTGCGCTTTCGCTGCTGCCGCTACGTAATGGGATACCGCCTCCTCTTTTCCTTTATGGAAGTTAGCCGCATATGGCTCGGTGTACAACTCAATTCTATCCGCTCCGCAATTTTTCGCTCCCACTACAAATTGAGGGTCAGGATCCACAAAAATAGAAACACGAACCCCCTCTGCTTTAATGGCCTCGCAAATCTCTTTCAGAAAACCTTCATGCTTAACCGTATCCCAGCCTGCATTGGAGGTAATGGCCGTTGGCGGGTCCGGCACCAATGTCGCCTGAGCGGGCTTCACCTTTTTGATGATTTCCATAAAACGCTCATCCGGATAACCCTCAATATTGAATTCAGTAGTTACGACTTCGCTCAAATCCAAAACATCCTGGTAGGTGATATGTCGCTCATCCGGTCTGGGATGCACCGTGATTCCTTCCGCACCAAACCTTTCGGCATCCAGTGCCGCTTTTACAACATTCGGATTGTCCCCACCGCGCGAATTGCGAAGGGTAGCGATTTTATTGATATTTACACTCAGCTTCGTCATATCATTACCTGATTTATTAAATTTAGGCGCAAGTTAGTATTTTAAGAGATTTTCAGGAGGCTTTAGTCGAACTATTCCACCGAATGCTTAAATCCATACCTTTGTATCCAAATAATATTTCAAAAAATAAAAAGAAAACTTATGAGCTTAAAAGAGACCATCAATACCGATATTAAAAAAGCTATGCTAGCCAAGAAAAAAGACGATTTGAGAGCTTTAAGAGCAATCAAGTCCATGATTATGCTAGCTGAGACAGAAAAGGGCAGTGCCAGTGAGTTGAATGAAGAGCAGGAAATCAAGATTCTTCAAAAGGCGGTAAAACAAAGAAAAGAATCTGCTGATATGTATCAATCACAAAATCGTGAGGATTTAGCAGAAATTGAACTTTCTGAAGTTGCTGTGATTGAGCAATACTTGCCACAGCCGCTTTCGGAAGAGGAGTTAAAGGCGGCAATTACCACCATTATTGCTGAAACCGGTGCGGAAGGCCCAAAAGATATGGGGAAAGTGATGGGCGTTGCCACTAAATCCCTTGCCGGAAAAGCCGATGGAAAATCTATTTCCACCATGGTGAAGACTTTACTTAATCAATAATTCAAAACTATTTTGATCAGTATTTTTGATATAGGCGCCTTGGTTCTTATGGGTTATGGCGCCTACAATGGATTTAAAAAGGGACTTATCGTCAGCATTGTCACGACTTTAAGCCTGTTTATTGCGATATGGGGCGCTATACAATTTCAGGATATCGCTACCAGCCTGTTAAAACCTTTTGTAAGCATTGATATCAGCTACCTGCCTTATCTCGCTTTCGTTTTGGTCTTCATTGTTTTTGTTGTAGGGGTGCATTTTATCGGAACTTTCCTGAAAAAAATTATCCATATGACACTACTCGGAAGTTTAGACACTTTAGCTGGTGGCTTATTGGGAATTATTAAGATCGCTCTCTTTCTGGGCGTTATTGTTTTTGCCATTCAGCATTTTGCCCCTGAAAAAGCCGACGAATTAATGAGTAGTAGCATGGCATTTCCTATTTTGGCAGATTTGGCTGACTTCGTAGCGGGCTTCTTTCCTCCCATAGAGTTCGAAATTCCGGACATTCCAAAAAGCGTGTAACATTGATATTACTGATTGATAATTTCGATTCCTTCACCTACAACCTGGTGGATTATTTTGCGCAAATTGGTGTGAAATGCCGGGTTTACCGAAATAATACCCCCATCCATGATTTAAACCTGAAGGGTGTAAGGGCCATCGTCCTTTCTCCCGGCCCGGGCACTCCTTCCGGAGCTGGGCGATTAATGGAGTATATTGCACATTTTGATGGTCAATTACCTATGCTAGGCGTTTGCCTGGGACATCAGGCCATTGGCCAATACCTGGGCGAGAAAGTCATTCAGGCCATTCAACCTCTGCATGGAAAAATTACCGAAATCAAAATCTCTCCAACCGGCATTCCATTCAGGGATTTAGGAAAACACTCGAAGGTAACCCGTTATCATTCTCTAGTCCTGCAAAAGCCATTAAGATCTGATATTCAAATAACTGCCGAAACAAAGCAGGGAGAAATAATGGCCATTGAGCATTTTGAGAAGAAAATGACCGGCATACAATTTCACCCGGAAGCTATTTGTACTGATGAAGGACTGCAAATGCTTAGGAATTGGTGTGAACACCATCGCATCATTTGATATCCATTGCATTTCAGCTAACAATACTCCGTAAAGAATTAGGCCGCAATACAGCCAAATCTCTCTATTTGGAGCATTTGCTCTGAATTATTGTACGGTTCGGGGGCAATCCCGAACCCTTTAAATATTCTTTGGATATAGTTTCGATTAAAATATAGCATCTTAATACTTGATAATGAGAAGGGTTCCTTTTCTTCGGTTTTATTATCAAAATAGTGAAGCGCTTTTGCCACGGACACCGCCGTTAGGGACATATTGATGTGATTATGTATCTTATTTTTACTCCTTGCTTGGCAGTGAGTCAAACCGGTGAATTGTTTGGCATCTCGAAATAGAAACTCAATTTGAAATCGAAGTCGATAACGCTCAATTATTGCGGAACCGCTTTGATTAATGTCTGTACTGAATAAAATTTCTCGTCTGGTTTTCCCATTGTCAAGCTCAGTAACGACGACCACACACTTGATCCATCGTTTAAGACTTTTACTATGAACCTCTGCTTCGAAAGCCTCCGAGTTTTCATTTTTGAAACATAGTGTAAAGTGTCTTTGGTCAAGATTATTAAATTTCACTTTTTCTCCATAGACCTTGGGTCGCCCTCTTTTTCCGGTAGGTGGTTCGGTATTTCTGTAACGAAGAAATGCGTTTTTAGCCAATTTACTAATGACAATAAACCCTTTTTCTACTATTGGATCGACGAATGTAAAGCGCGAAAAGTAAGCATCAACAACCACACTATCTGATACTTGCTTGTACAATTCAACATTTGACAAAATCAAATTGGCATAAAAGGTCAGCAAATTAAATGACTCGTCCTCACTCTTAAAGGTTTGATGGGCCTCTAAATGCATTGCGGTTTTACTTTCGAGGCCAACACTTGCTATTCCAGTAATTTCTAGACCTCTTTTTGTTGAATTATCGCAGCCTGACCAAAAGTACCCTAAACCTGGGGTGAGTTGACCACTTTTGGAAACATAACTTGGATCAAAGGCAATGATGCGCAATTCATCTTTAAGTGTCTTAATGAGCTCAATATTGAAAAAAAGGTAATTGAAATATTTTTCATACCATGATCTAATCGTGGCCTCATTGTACCGCAGATACCGACTCATGTTGGTGAAATTATTACGACCACGGAAAGACAGTAGTCCTTTCAAATTTTCTATCATGAAATCCCTCTCCCATTTGTTAATGTCTAACATTTTATGGAATATTTGCGCTAGGAGTGTTTCGATGCTCTTGATGGTGACTTAGTATGTTGGTGTTTGGCGATACAAATATACAGGTCACCATTTTTTTTACAATAGCTCAAAACTCTACGGAGTATTGAGCTAAATTGCCAAATATTATTTCTACAGGCTAATTCCTCTTATGGCTTTTAGCCTATATTAATGTTATTGCATGACTATTGAAATTAAGGAAGCTCAGGGCTTTCAGTATATAGAGGAGGGTGAGGGGCAAACCATCATGTTGCTTCATGGGTTATTTGGCGCCCTAAGTAATTGGGATGGGGTCGTCCATCACTTCAAAGAAGGGTTCAGGGTCGTTATTCCTTTATTACCCATTTATGAAATCCCAAGAAAACAGGCCAACCTGGAGGGCCTACTGGCGCATATTGAGGCATTCGTCCAAATGAAGGGTTTGAATCATATGATCATCATGGGCAACTCTCTGGGGGGACATCTTGCTTTGATGTATGCGCTGGCACACCCTGATGAAGTGGATAAATTAATTCTGACCGGCTCTTCCGGCCTATTTGAAAACTCCATGGGTAGCTCTTTTCCCAAAAGGGGAAACTACCAGTTCATCAAAGAAAAAGTAGAATATACCTTCTATGACCCCAAAGTGGCCACTAAGGAATATGTGGATGAGGTTTTTAATATCACGAACAGCATCCCAAAGTGTATGAAAATCGTTAGTATAGCTAAGTCCGCTCAACGGAACAATTTAACCGATGAGTTGCCAAAAATTAAAGCCAAAACACTTTTGGTGTGGGGTACCAATGATACCATTACCCCTCCGGAAGTGGCCTATGATTTTGACCGGCTTATACCTGACACTCAACTACGATTCATTGACCGGTGTTGTCATGCTCCCATGATGGAACATCCGGATGTTTTTAACCAGATCGTAGATCGATTCCTGAACTGAAAAATAATATGATTGCAGAATCTCTGATAAACCACTCCATTCCACCATTAAAATCATCTGACAATTCGCAAAAGGCGCTTTTATGGATGGAAGAATTGCGCATGCACCAACTTCCGGTGGTGGACAATCGAAAATTCAAGGGCATGATCTCTGAGGAGTTGGTATTAGAGAATAATAATATCGACGCCCTGGTGGGGGAATATGCTTTGATTGCGGAACAATGTTATGTTCAGAAACATCAGCATATGCTGGATGTCATCAAACTCTCTACCGACTACGGAGTGGACATTGTCGCCGTGGTGGACGAAGATTTAAATTTCCAGGGGATCATTACCTTAAATGATACGCTGAAAGCCTTATCGCAATTATCGGCCATTCAGAGTCCCGGTGGAATATTAATCCTGTCCATGAAACAGATTGATTATTCCCTGGCTGAAATCACCCGACTAATAGAGGAAAACAACACTAAAATCCTCAGTACCTATGTATATGATGACCCTGAGGATCCCACAAGATTACATTTGACGGTTAAACTCAATACCCACGAGCTGCAAAGAATTGTGGCTACATTGGAGCGCTTTGGCTATCTGATTGAAGCCCGTTTCGAGGAGACCACCAGTTTAACCAATGAGCAGGAGCGGTTTGATATTTTGATGAAATATTTAAATATTTAATTTGGCTTTGTAATTTTGAGCCAAAATCCGCTCAACCTTAATAAATGAGGGGTTTTTAAGATTTATTTTTTTTAAAACAATAGTGATGCGCGTCGCCTTACACGGTAAAAACTTCTCAGAACAAAGTATTCCGGTTATGCGAACAATTTTTGACCGAATTGTTCGATACAGTAGTAAAATTTTCCTCTCCGAAAGATATGCCAAAGTCTTGCACTACCGGGGCATCAAATTACCCCTGGCCGGTACTTTTGGGCGTGGAAACTTACCCGAATGCGATGCAATCATTACCCTTGGGGGAGATGGCACCTTGCTAGATACCGTTACTTATGTGGGAAGTAGTGAGACGCCTATTTTAGGTATTAATACCGGAAGGTTAGGCTTTCTGGCCACTATTCCCATCAACAAGTTTACAGAAACTTTCAAAAGAATTCAGGAAGGAGACTACCGAATCGATGAAAGAAGCTTACTTTCTTTACGGACTCCGGAAAACTTTTTCCCCAATCAGAACTTCGCGCTGAATGAATTCACGGTAACCAAAAAGGACAGCTCCTCTATGATTACCGTTCGTGCCTTTATTAATGATGAATACATCAATAGCTATTGGGCCGACGGATTAATCGTGGCCACTCCGACGGGTTCCACGGGTTATTCCATGTCTTGCGGAGGCCCATTGCTACATCCGGCATCCAATAATTTCGTCATTACTCCGGTCAGTCCGCACCACTTAAATGTAAGACCACTGATTATTCCGGATAATTCTGAAATCCGCCTGGAAATAGAAAGCCGATCACGCAATGTTTTAATTTCTTTGGATTCCCGCTCGCAGAGCATTCCCTACCAAACCGAAATCAAACTAAAAAAAGAATCTTTCGGTGTAAAACTGATCCACCTCAATGACTATAGCTTCTATGATACCCTTCGTGGTAAACTCAATTGGGGCATGGATCTAAGAAATTAATTAAAAAATTGTATCTTCAGCTCAAATTTAGTCTCAATCACACCATTCTGCTTATGCAAGAGCAATACGTTTAAAGCATTTTATTATATTTCCCCTCATTTTTGTAATAATTTCGAATTTGAGGTTTCTAATAATCAAAAAACGAGTGGTGTTTTTACCCAAACGCAAAACATATTTATGCTGTAAACTGACCCTCCTGCTAGGATTTATGCTGGTATGGAAGCAGGAAGCCAATGCCCAATTTCAGGAAATTGGCGTCGGGATTGGAGGCATGACCTATACGGGAGACATACAGCCTAATTTTTCTTTTAAAGAAACCCTCCCGGCAGTGGCGGTAGCCTACCGCCGAAATTATCAGTACGGTTTTACCATGCGCTACCAGTTACTGGTAGGAAGCATTCAGGGGAGCGATGCCAATACGGCCAGAGATAATTTTGCCACCAGCCGAAACGCCTCCTTCAATGCACTGATGACCGAGGCGAGTGCCGTCATGGAGTACAATTTCATGGACTACAAAAGCAGTGGCTCTGGTTATCCCTGGACCCCTTATTTATTCCTTGGGGTTGGTTTCAATTACTTTCAGGGCACTTCCTCTATAGCGCCTATCCCCCCTGAAAACTCCGGAGTGGCCAATATCCCGGCTACAAAATACAATTACAATTCCTTCTCTTACACTGCCACAATTACAGGTGGAGACAGCTTTATTGAGCAAAAAAATGCATTTCCACTGGTGATTCCACTGGGCTTTGGCTTTAAATACAGTTTAAACCCAAACTGGACCCTCAACCTGGAATTTGGCGCACGCCTGACTTTCACCGATCGCCTGGACAATGTTTCTCAGGAAATTGAAACCAGCAATCATTCGCAAAGATATTACCCTTCCGAACCGGAAGAAGTTAAAAAAAGAGATTTCTATTACGGACATGATTCGAATGCGGACATGTACTATTACTTTGGTCTTTCCCTGAGTTATGGTTTTTTCAGCGTTCCATGCCCTCATGATTTTTACTAAAGCCCTGCTAATAAGTTTTTATTCTTAAAAAAATTAAAGCAACTTTACAGGCTTGAAGATAAGGAATGGTTATTTCGCATGAAGGAACAGATTAATCCAAATAATATACCTAAACATATCGCCATCATCATGGATGGCAACGGACGATGGGCTAAAAAACAAGGAGCAGCCAGGATTTTTGGTCATCGAAATGCCCTTAAAGCAGTTCGGGAGTCGGTTGAGGGAAGCATGGAATTGGGGGTAAAATACCTTACGCTTTATACCTTCTCCACCGAAAACTGGAACCGTCCAAAATTAGAAATTGAGGCCTTGATGCAATTGCTCGTCAGCACAATTAAAAAGGAGACTCCTGATCTTCACAAAAATGGTGTTAGAATAAATGCTATTGGAGATATTTCCAGCCTTCCAAAAGGTTGTCAGGAAGAACTAAGCTGGGCAATGAATTATACCAAAGGCAACAGCAAGCTGGTATTGAATCTGGCGCTGAGCTACAGTGGCCGGGCCGAGATCATTAACAGTGTTCAAAAAATGGTAGCAGCCGCACAAAGTGGAGCGCTGAAACCTGAAGATATTACCGAAGATTTTATTAGTAAAAGTCTATACACGGCAGAAATCCCTGATCCGGAACTACTCATTAGAACCAGTGGGGAAAAAAGGATCAGCAATTTTTTACTGTGGCAGATAGCTTATACCGAACTACATATTACTGATACCCTATGGCCAGATTTCAGACAAAAACACCTGTTTGAAGCGGTATTAGATTATCAAAAACGCGAACGAAGATTTGGAAAAATTAGCGAACAGGTGCAATCCCAAAACTCATGAAATTGTCTAATATAATCCGATTTATCACTATTTTTTCCCTTGGATTATCCCTGGCTCAAGAAGCCA
The DNA here is from genome assembly GCF_036244895.1 of Persicobacter diffluens. NCBI lineage: Bacteria > Pseudomonadati > Bacteroidota > Cytophagia > Cytophagales > Persicobacteraceae > Persicobacter > Persicobacter diffluens. Next base: position 312,737 of record NZ_BQKE01000001.1, on the reverse strand, counting down.
CAGCACAATTCAGAATGGGTGTTGGACGTAAAATTGACAACACCATCAAGCTGGATTATGGAAATCCTAAGGAATATGAAATTGCCGAAATTGACGTACAAGGAATTGAAACCCTGAATAAATCGGCATTGCTCTCCTTAACCGGCCTAAAAGTAGGTGACAAGGTTAGAATTCCCGGAGATGACATCAGTAACGCCATCCGTAAACTGTGGAAACACGGGATTATCGGGGACGTTTCCATTTTGGTCAATAAGCTGGAAGATGGACAGGCATTCCTAACACTGGAATTAAAGGAGCGTCCAAGACTGACGCGTTTTGAATTCCAGGGAATCTCCAAAAGCCAGTCCAAGGAATTGGGAGAAAAAATTAAGCTGATCCGTGGTAGGGTACTGACCGATGCCATTGTGAAAAATGCAGAACTTTCCATTCGTGACTTCTATGTGGACAAAGGACACTTAAATGTGGACGTAAAAACGAAGCAAATTGAAGATACGCTGGTAACCAGCGGTGTTCGATTGATTTTCGATGTCACCAAAAACAACAAAGTAAGGATTGACAAAATCAATGTTTTCGGGGCAGAAGCCATTGATGACCAAACGGTCAAGCGTAAAATGAAGAAAACCAATGAAAACCTTCGTTTTAAACTGCCTAACAGGTTAGCCTCCGACCTCATTTCCCTAGGAAAACCGGAAAACATGAAATACTTCCTGACGCATCAGGAAGGTGACGGCGGCTCCAGCGTAAAGGATTATTTGAATGAAAACGTGAAGCTGAACTTCTTTAAATCCACCAAATTTATTCGCACCGAGTATGAGGAGGATTTAGATAAAGTCATCACTTATTACAACTCCAGAGGTTACCGGGACGCACAAATCATGGAAGATTCTGTTTATGCTTCCGGTAAAGACCGTATCAATGTGGATTTACATATTGAAGAAGGTCAGAAATACTATTTCCGAGATGTAGAATGGGTGGGTAACTTCGTTTATACCGACGAAATCATGAACAAAATCCTGGGGGTAAAAAAAGGGGATGTTTATGATATGGAGCTCATCAATAAAAAGCTGAACTTCAACCCGAATGGTCCAGACGTTTATGGTCAGTATATGGACAACGGTTATCTGGCATTCCGCTGCGAGCCTGTTGAGGTAAAAGTAGAAGGAGATTCCATTGACGTGGAAATGCGTATCGTTGAGGGAGCCCAGTTTACAATCAATAAAGTTCGCTTGACCGGTAATGACCGTACCAATGACCACGTGGTTTACCGTGAGCTAAGAACCGTTCCCGGAGATAAATTCTCCCGTGACATGATTATCCGTACACAGCGCGAGCTTTCTCAGCTGGGTTATTTTGATGCAGAAACCATCAATCCGGTTCCACTGCCCAATATGGCTGCAGAGACTGTAGATATTGAATGGGGCGTACAGGAGCGACCATCCGATCAGATTTCCCTTTCCGGTGGTTGGGGTGGATCCTTCGGTTTCGTAGGAACAGTAGGATTGACCTTTAATAACTTCTCGGTTAAGAATATTTTCGATAAGAGTACTTATCGTCCATTGCCTTCCGGAGATGGCCAAAAGCTTTCCCTGAATATCCAGGCAAACGGGGTACAGTATCAGTCTTATGCAATCGGATTTACCGAGCCTTGGTTGGGTGGTAGAAAGCCTACCTCATTAAATGTGTCTTTCAATCACTCGGTACAGCGTATCTTCCCATTCAATGATTTCAGTTTCACGAATCAGATTGGATTTTTGAAAATGTGGGGAGCATCGATTGGATTAGGAAAGCGTTTGACCTGGCCGGATGACTGGTTTACCATTTCCTACGCATTATCGATGCAGACTTACGAAATGGAGAACTATACTTACTCCAGACTAGGATTTGATACTGGTACTTCTACTAACTTCTCCTTCATTACGACTTTGTCTCGTAACTCGGTGGATAACCCAATGTATCCGCGAACCGGTTCATTGGTAAGTACCAGATTGGCCATGACGCCTCCATATTCTTTGTTCAATAACAAAGATTATGACAACATTGATAATGAGGAAAAGTATCGATTTGTCGAATTCTATAAGGTTAACTTTGACCTGAAAAACTATGTACAAATCTGGGGTGATTTGGTATTGGAAACCAAGGCCCACTTTGGACATATGGGATCCTATACCAATCAGGTTGGGGTAGGTCCTTTCGAAAGATTTGAAATGGGTGGTTCGGGTCTTTCCGGAGGTAACTTCATGTTGGGTACTGATATTGTAGCCTTAAGAGGTTATCAGGATCGTTCCCTGATTCCTTACAACCCGGAAGAACAAATTCAGGGGGGTACAACTTTCGTAAAATATACCGCGGAATTGCGTTACCCACTGTCACTGAATCCATCTGCGACCATCTATGTTCACACCTTTGCAGAAGCGGGTAACAACTTTAATGAGGTCAGTAGCTTTGACCCATTCGATGTAAAAAGATCAGCGGGTGTGGGTGCCAGAATCTTTATGCCGGCCTTTGGTTTGATTGGTATTGACTGGGGTTACGGATTTGATCCGACTCCAACGCAGCCTGCTGGCGGACCTTCCGGTTCTCAGTTCCACTTCACCATCGGACAGCAGATCAGATAATCAGATTGAAAAATATACAAAAGCGATGTTCCTTTGAGCATCGCTTTTTTTATGCCCTGTTTCGAAAAGACGTCCGCCGTTTAACCGGAATGATGCACCAGCAGATTCAAAGGGCTTAAACAAATTTATTCACCGTTGGATGCTTTACCTTTCCTCACTCTTCATGGGATCTCCCCATTACCGATCTTTTCCTGAATTTTTAAAACCCAAAATTGGGGGCTAGGCTTATGGAAATAAATCGAATTTGCGGCCGGATGGTATGCTTTTAAACACACTCTAAAGAACTATTTCTTCCTTGGAAAAAACTTGAAATGAAGAACTACTCCTTCATTTTCCCCCTTGCTGCTAAAGGAGGATTTAAGTATGGACAATCCGGTAAAGCGCTCATAATTCGGTTAATTTCCTTAAATCAAAAAATAATCTAATATTTAGGTTTAATTTCCTTTTAGGAAGCGTAAATTGAAATCTAAAGCAAAACGCTTTTCAATGCATATGAATAAACTGTCTTTCTTTTTTTGCCTGTTGGCCTGCCTTTGTTTTGGTCAATATTCCTGGGCTCAGAAATTTGGTTATGTGGATACAGAATTCATCCTGACCAAAATCCCCGAATATCAGGAAGCCCAGTCAGAAATTAATAAACTTTCCGAAACCTGGCAAAAAGAAATTGCCGAAAGTTATAAAGATATCCAGGCCAAATACGATGAACTCCAGGCCGAAGAAGTCCTGCTTACTGCCGAAATGAAGGAGGAAAGACTGAAGGAGATTCAACGAAAGGAGGAAGAAGTTAAAGCTTACCACAAAAAAGTCTTTGGATTTGAAGGGATGTTCTTCCTGAAGAAAAAGGAATTGATCAAGCCGGTACAAGACAAAGTTTTTGAGGCAGTATCCAAAGTCGCCAAAGAAAAAAGGCTTCAGGTGATCTTCGATAAATCCGGAACACTGGTGATGATTTATACCGACCCGATACACGATTACACCGACTATGTACTGGAAGAACTGGGACTTGGAGATCCCAATGACACCGTAGAATAAGGATAGTGTTAAATAGTGTTAATTCGGATCGATAAATTGGAAGAGTTTTTTTTTAAACTCTTAATCTTTATTAGTTTGCAACAAATTTAATTTTTGGGATAATTATGAAAAATAAAAGCTTAATTACTGCGCTGGCATTGGTGTTGGTATTTTTGGGTTTGAGTGCGCAAGCACAAACTGCAGCAATTAAAATAGGATACACCAATGTTGACTATATCCTAAGCCAGTTACCTGAAGCTAAGCAGATCGAAACGCAATTGAAGGAGTACGAGGCGCAACTTGGCAATCAGTTGCAAGCTAAAATGCAGGAATTCGAAACAAAGTACAGAGACTTCAGCGAAAAAGCCGAAACGATGGTACCTGAGGTTCGTGCAGACAAGCAACAGGAACTTCAAAACATGCAGCAGCAAATCCAGCAGTTCCAGCAAACTGCCCAAGGATCTTTGCAAAAGAAACAACAAGAGTTATTGGAACCTACTTACAAGAAAATCCAGAACTCTATTGATAAAGTAGCGGAAGCAAATGGTTATACCCACGTATTCACTTCTGATGCGGCTGGTTTCCCAGTATTGCTTTATGCGCGTGAAGAAGACAACATCTCAAATTTAGTATTGAAAGACCTTGGAGTAACTCCTCCTGCTTCCAACTAATTTGAAAAAAATATCAATTTAAAAATCCCAATCTTACGGTTGGGATTTTTTATTTTTAAGCCCTATGCAAAAAACCCTGTACCCGCCATTTTTAAAAGAAGGAGATGCTGTTGCCATTGTTGCCATTTCCGGCCCGGTAATGGAGACGCCAGTCCAGGCTGCCCGGAAAATACTGGAAAAAGAAGGCTTCCGTGTCCATTTGGGAGCACATTGCCTGGACCAGGTTGGGATGTTAGCCGGAAAAGATGAAGATCGTCTGGCCGATTTTCAGCAAGCACTGGACAATCCGGAAATCAAGGCTATTCTCTTTGCACGCGGGGGCTATGGGGCCAGCAGGATTATTGACCTGGCGGATTTCAGCCAATTCCGGAAATTGCCAAAATGGTTGGTGGGATTTTCCGACCTTACAGCCATTCACCTGCATTTGGAAAAATACCATATCTGCAGCATTCATGGGGTAATGCCCAATTCCTATGCCCGGGAAGGAGGAGAAGTCGCCCGACAAGCTTTGTTTGGCTTACTCAAAGGGAAAACAACAAAGCTAGCATCCCCTAAACACCCTTTAAACCGTCAGGGGAAAGCGAAGGGAAAAATCTTGGGCGGAAACCTCAGCATCATCAATCATTGCCTCTCAAGCCCTTCAGAGCCGAATTGGAAAGGCGCTATTTTGGTTTTGGAGGATCTGGAGGAACAACTTTACCATCTGGACCGCATGATGATACAATTACAGCGATCAGGGGTACTCTCCCAACTGGCGGGATTGATTATCGGACAATTTTCAGATATGAAAGAGGGGCGTTATCCTTTCGGAAAACTGGCGGAAGAAATCATCCTGCAACATGTTGCGAATTATCAATATCCGGTCTGGGTAGGCGCTCCAATTGGTCATGAGGCTCACAACCTCCCTTTTATTCATGGCGCTAATATTTGCCTGGAAGTAACGGATGAAGGGTCTAGTATTGATTATTTACAAAATTAAGCCTATCCCCAGGGTAAGTAAAACGATAACAGGTGCGGGGACTTTATTGGTAAGAATCAGAATAAATCCTGACAATACCACCAGGATATTCAACCATTGCCACTCTATGGGCATGGCCAGCTGAACGGCTGCAGCAGCCACAAAACCAGAGCTGGCCGCCACAATACCCTTTAAACTTGCTTTGATCACGGCATAATGCTTCAGACGCTCCCAAAAGCGAATAACAAAGAAAATCAAAAATGTGCCGGGAAGGAAAATACCCACCGCGGAGACTAATCCACCCAAAATAGCCATCGGAACACCATGCTGCTGCATACTGAGGGTCCCCACATAAGCACAAAAAGAAAATACAGGTCCGGGAACCGCCTGTACCATGGTATAGCCCGTCAGAAACTCCTCAGAAGTCAGGTACATTTTAAGGCTTACAAATTCCGTGTAGAGTAAAGGAATTAGTACCTGTCCACCACCAAAAACCAGACTGCCATTCCGGTAAAAATTCTCAAAAAGGCGGACTAATTTGTCTTGCGTAAAATATCCGACCAACGCAGCTCCTATGAGCACCCCAATCCATAAAAAGAAATTCTTCCAATCGATACGCCAGGGCGCTTTTTCTGCAGGAGATTTTTCTTCCCGATGATGTCGCCAACTGGTAAAGGTGCCGGCGGCTAATAAGATCAGGGGAAAAAGGAATGGACTGGCAGCCAACAAACATAAAACCACCGAAATCACCATAATGACGACGCCCTCCCCATCCCGAATCACTTTTCGGGCGATCTTAATCCCTGCTGCGGCCACAAAAGCCACTGCCAGTGGTGGAATAAATCGGGTAAAAGCTAATGAAATGTCAAAAGACGCTGCCAGACTTATTAAAAGCCCCAACAAAATCATTAGGGTAATAGCAGGAAAACACCAAATTAACAGTGTCCAATAAGCCAAAGAAGGGCCCCCTAGCCTAAAACCAACCGCTGTAATAGTTTGGGTAGAAGTAGGCCCCGGCAAAATGGAGCAAAGCGCATTTAACTCCAATAATTCCTCCTCGGTGAGATACTGATGCTTTTCTATGAGTACTTCTATAAAAAGCGCAATATGAGCTTGTGGACCGCCATAAGCAGTAAATGCCAATTGCATTACATCTCTTAAAAAAATCAGACGCCTGGCTCTTCTCATAAAAAAGTTTTGATTACAGAAATGGTCTTAACTTCTCACTAATTGGCGCACAAACTGTAGCCAGTGGTACACTTCAAAGGTTTAGACTTTTACTTGCCGTAATATCTGATAAATAAATTTTGAAGAAAAGGATTTAATTTTCAAATTGAATTATTCCAACACAATAATCATGGACAATAAACAAAACCCAAGCAACAGTAGAAGAGCCTTTGTCAAGACCTCTGCCAAAGCTGCCATTATCAGCGCAGCAGGCATGCCTTTAATGGGAGCGCTCAGCAGTTGTGAATCCAAAAAAGAAGAGAAAAAAGAGGAAGCAAAAGAAGTAAAACCTCAGGTAGAGACTTTCAGTCAAATTGCACTTCCTTACGCATTTGATGCTCTGGCGCCCAATATTGATGCCATGACCATGGAAATCCACTACGGGAAGCATCATGCAGGCTATGTTAAAAAATTAAATGCGGCTGTTCAAAAAGAGCAGATTGGTGGTTCTTTGGAAGCTATTCTGGCCAATGTCAGCCAATATTCCACAGCGGTTAGAAATAATGGAGGCGGGCATTACAATCATAATATGTTTTGGCAAGTGATGAGTCCGAATGGGGGAGGAGTGCCCACTGGCAAACTGGCTGCTGCTATTGATCAGGCCTTTGGCAGTTTTGAGGAGTTTAAAGAGCAGTTCTCCAAGGCGGCGGCCACCCGATTCGGTTCAGGCTGGGCCTGGCTGGTGAAAAACGGAACGCAATTGAGTATTGGATCCACGCCTAATCAGGACAATCCATTAATGGATGTGGCGGAGATAAAGGGCACCCCTTTACTTAACCTGGATGTTTGGGAGCATGCCTATTACCTCAACTACCAAAATATGCGGGGCAGCTATATTGAAAACTTTTGGAAGGTGGTTAACTGGGAAGAGGTTTCAAAACGATTTGAGTCCTAATCTCCACTGTTTTACCATAAGAAAAGGCGATTCTTTACCGGAATCGCCTTTTTTATTACTACCCCTTATGTTCAATAGGGCGCCATTTTTACCACAAATTACAAGGAAATCAAACCAGGAATTTTCGCAGCCTTCTTGTAAGTATTGACTACTTCATCAGAAGATCTTACTGCAAACCTCGCAGTGAAAGAGAAGAATTTTCCATTCTTAGAGCGTTTTTCTTCCACCATCTGGCGAGGAAAAATCTCTTTATGAAAATGCTCCACTTCTGTGGACGGAACGATAAACTTGTAAGTATAATTGGTAGGGAATTGATGCTGATCCTCTAATTTTTTCTTAAAGTCTTCGTATGAAAACGACTTAGACATAAATACTCCTTTTCTTTATTTATACGTTGTTTGTCCATCAGCAACTGAATATTGCTGACAACAAGTGCTTAAATACAAACAGCCTGCCGAATTAAATCGACAGGCTGTTGGCTTATTTTTTTCAGACAATTTGTCAGCTAAGCGAATTAATAATACTTATATCGCTCATCTACTACATTGGCTGCCTCTTTCAAAGACTCTGAGATGTTGAAAGAAACACGGTTGTTCAGGTTCGCTTTCAACTGATCTGCATAAGTTTTGTAGTTTGCTATTTCAGGGGCAGTGGTTTTCGCTACTAATTGGATCACCAAGATACCGTTATCGGTTACTACTGCTTTGGAAATCTCACCTTTCTCCAAGCCGAAGATAGTACCTACTGCTTCCGGTGCATAACCTACAGATGGTAAAATGTTAGAAGCAATTTTCAAATCAGAAGCTTCGTAAACTTTAGCGTCATCGCCGTAGTTCTTCGCCATCTCATCCAAAGTAGCTCCGGACAATTTCTCCTTGATGATCTCTGCTTTCTTCTCTTTTTTCACTTTATCTGTCACCTCTGCTTTCACTGCAGAAAGTGGAGACGTTCCTTCTTCCACTACGGAAGTCAAGGCTGCTACCACATAGTTCTCACCAGCGTCCTGCGCTTCAGAAACCTCACCGATAGCTGCATCACGGAATGCCCAGCTAATTACAGCACGAGCATCAGCAATAGATCCCAATCGACGATCATTAGCGCCTAAACGAGCGGCAGTCTGAACGCGGTAATTGTTCTCTTTTGCAAGCGCTTCCATTTCGTTAACATCACCAGCATTGGTCGCCAGCATATCCGCATCACGGAAGATCTTATCACGCGTTTCATCAGAAGCAATCATCTCACGTTGGATAGTCGCAACGCTGAATGCCTTTGTTGTCACCGGCTCTGTTACTTTAATAATGTGGTAACCGAACTGCGTCTCTACAACAGCACCATAAAGACCTGCTTTGTTCATTCCGAAAACTGCCTTTTCGAATGGCTCTACCATACGACCTTCAGAGAACCATCCCAAGTCACCACCGCGAGAAGCAGATGGATCCGCAGAATTTTCCTTGGCCATTTCCTCGAAATCAGCACCACCTTTGATTTTTCTCAAAATGCTGTTTGCCTCTTTCTTTGCTTTTGCTTTAGCCTCGTCTGAACTATCTTCAGCGCGAATCAAAATGTGGCTAGCTTTAGCCGACTTTGTTCCTTCCTCAGAAATTTTAGATACTTTATAAAGCGTATAGAATCCACCTTCCGCATAAGGACCACGAACATCCCCTTCAGAAAGGTTACCTGCGTTAGCCTGTAACATACGTGGCAATTGATCGATTGAGAAAGTTCCAAAAGACTGGCCATTCACATCAGTATTGGCTGCAGCGTACTCTGCATCTTCTGCTACTGCTTTGAATTCGTCTTTGATCTCGTTGATCTCGGTAAAGAAAGCAGCTGAATCAGAAGCAGAAGGCACAATTGGGAAAGTTACATACTTCACCGCACGGTAAGCTTCTGTCTGATATTGTTTCGAATGAGCGCTTAAATAGCTTTTCAATTCACTGTCCTTCACAGGTACTAAAGAGTCACCCACTGTGTAGAAAGGAACATAAAGATATTTTGCTTCAGCTACTTCGGTTTCCCCTTCGTACTGACGCTTCGCTTCTTCAGTAGTTACATAGTTAGCACCCTGAACCAAGTAATCAAATTTCAAACGTTCACGAGCAGGAATCAATGAAGCCTCAAAAGAAGTCCACTGTGCTTGCTGCTGAGGAGGCATTTGTGACATTTGCGCCAAGAACTGCACCAAACGATCTTTGTCAAACACACCTGTCTGAGGATCAGTGAATGAAGCCTGGATCTGTGGGCTGATATTCTTACCCTGAACCATGTCAATCAATTCCTCATCTGATACTTTGATTCCCAAAGCCTCATATTCAGTTTTGAAGGTTTCTTTGATCACCAAAAGATCCCACGCTTGCTGACGCAAAGAGTTGGTCTCCGTTTCAGAAGGAAATCTACCGTAATTATTACGGAAGTTGATTTTTAGTTCCTCTATTTGGTTTTGGTATACTTCTAAGGGTATTTCATTTCCTGCAATCTCCCCCACAACTCGATCATCCTGAGAGGAACCCGGAGCTAACAAATCACCACCTACAATAAAAACTAACAGACCAACTGCAATTACACCTACAGCGACGCCTGTTTTCTCACGTATTTTGTTAATTAAAGCCATTGTTTAACACAATCTAAAAAAAGCGCTACGATTATTATTTCTTATTTATTTACAATTTTTGGTAGAGGAAGCCTGGTAAAAATGCTCAGCTTTCGCTGCTCCAAAAAATATCTTGGACTCCCCTCAAAAAAAATTTGGTTCGAAATATCGGTAAAAAACCATTGAAAATAAACCTTTTCAGCAGGGGATTCTAAAAAAATGACTATTTCGTTCTTAGCCTAGCCATTTAAGCCTTATTTCAATCCCGAGCGAGATTAAAATTATCAAAATATTAAGGAAGGACACAATATTTTAATGAAGGAAAAGCAAAATTTGCCAAAATCAGCTATTTCTTCCCCGGGCAGGGAGAAGTTAATCCTCCAGATTTGACCGGTCCAGCTGAACAATATCAATTCCATTTTCCTTCCTGATCTCAATGGTGATCAAACCTATAGAAGTAAAAATTTCCTCTTTTTCCTCCGGAATCTTCTGAGCTTCGGCAAAAATAAATCCCCCTAAGGTATCATAATCCCCTTCCGGTATATCCCAGTCATATTTTTCATTTAAATAATCAATATCCAGCCGGGCAGAGAGACGATAATGCTCTTCCCCGATTTCCTCTTCTACCAAATCCTCATCATCATGCTCATCCTGAATTTCTCCCAGAATCTCCTCAATTACATCTTCCACACTCACAATACCGGCCGTTCCCCCGAATTCATCTACTACTACTGCAATACTTTTCTGATCACTCACAAATTGAAGAAGCAGGTCATTGGCCAGCATGGTTTCGGTAACAATGGGAATATCCATCATATTTTCCTTCACGCTCTTAGGCTTGCGAAACAAATCTGAGCTGTGACAATAGCCGATGATATCATCCACAGACTCCCTGTAAACTAAAATTTTGGAATGCCCGCTTTCCATAAAAGCATTTTTTAAGTCCTCTACAGCGGCATTTTCTTCCACGGCCACGATATCAGTCCGGGGCACCATACAGTCTCTCACCTGTACGGTTTTAAACTCCAGTGCATTGTTAATGATACGGGAATCGACCTCTTGTTCCTCCTCATAGCCTTCTTTTAAATTACTTACAAACTGGCTGAGCTCCGTTCTGCCTAACATCCCGGAATCTTCAGAATAGGGCAGGCGCATCACATGCACGATGAATAATTCTGACACAAACATGACCATGGCCACCACCGGACGACTAAGCTGGTAAATTAACCATACCGGAACCATCAACACTTTCAAAATCCCATTGGGATCAATCAGAAAAAGGGATTTGGGGGTAAACTCGGATAAAAAAAGGACAATCACAGTGGAGATCACCGTCTGCAAGAAGAATAATAAGAACTCATTATCTTCCGGAAGAAAGTGATAAACACTATTAAAACCTTCGATCACTTTCGCCATAAATATGGTGTAAACCATCAGCGTAACCGTATTGCCCACCAACATAGTAGCCACAAACTGGCTGGGGCTTTTCAAAAATTTGGTATACACTTTACCGGACAACATACCCTTTTTCTCATCCAACTGAAATTGTAGCTTATCGGCGGAAATAAAGGCAATTTCTACCCCGGAAAAGAGGGCTGAAGCCAATAATGAAATGACTACGATATAAATCGGTTGTTCCAAACTTTCAATCATAAGGTCGTTAAGCTTTACGCCTGTTTTTCTTTTTCCCTTTTGGGTTTCCGGAATCCTTCTTTGGGGCATCAGCCTGCTTTTTTACCGGCCCCCGAAGCAACTGATAACCAAAGAAACCGGCCAGGCTAAACATAAAAATAAAATAGGATTTTTGAAAACCATAAAGCATGGTCTGGTGCACCCCAATAATGAAGGCGACGACCGTTAGGGCAAATACGATTTGAGTGATTAATCCTCTTGACATGAAAATACTATTGAATGTCTGTAATAGGTGCTACCATCATCGTGGAGTCTACACCTGTGGAATCTTCTTCCTCTTCCTCTTCCTCATCGAGCTCAATAGTTCCTTTGGGCGTGCGAATGTGATAAAAGGAAAAATCCTGAGCAGCATCCAGTCCCTCACCAGTCAATATTTGCCCCTCCGACTCAATTCTCACAAACTTCTCCGTATAGACCTTTTTGGTTTTCGGATTCCAGAACAACTCCTCCGTATTCAGTTTTTCTCCGGACTCTACATTCTGAACCCGCACATCACCCTGAGCCTTATACTCCATTTTCTCCTTTTCGTAATAGCAATAATTGCATCGAAGGGTGGCTTCCATCTCGCCCTCTTTATTAAAAAATTCGAGATACAATCCCTCGGGAAACTCCCGATCACCGGATTCAAACTCTAATTGCTTGTCAGCCTCCAGGGTCAGCACCAATCTTGCGGAATCACTGTAATAGGTCAGGATCGTGTCCGCCTCCATCATAGGGCCCTCGTAGGATACAAAAACGTTCACGTCTTTTTTCTCTTCCTCACAGGCTGAAAGCGTTAGCAGGGCCAATAGTATCGCCCAAAAACCGAAAAAATGCTTGTTCATGGATATTAATAAGCGGAATGATGATTTTAAACAAAGATATAAAAAAAGCAGGCAATCAAAATACAGCCTGCCTGCTCTTTAACCCGAATTATTCACCGCTAAATTTATTAATTGACCTCAAGCAGCTTAATTTCAGTTCATTATAATTAATTTTCTTTGATTTATAATGGCCCCAATTTGGGCAAGCTTGCTTTCTCCTCATTCATCTGTTTCGTTGGAAAAAACTCTAATTAGAGCACTCTTCCTTCATTTTCCCACCCTACTGCTAACAAGGATTTCAGGATGCTCCATTAGGACTAATACTTAATCCCGCTTCTGGACCTGTACCGTTTTATTAATCCAGCAGCCGATGTTTACCGGATCCCCCACATTTAAATCATAGGTAAAAATATCCTCCATATTCGGAAACTGAGATTTAGCATTGGCCATTCCACTTTTATTGCCCGCCTTGGCATACATTTCATACGCGGCTATGAATACCGCCCGATCTTTGACCTTATTTTGGTTCTGTCGGCACCGCTCAAAAGAACCAAAGTATAAATTCCCCACGAAGGTATAGGCTTCCACTTTTGCCGGATTCAAAGCCACGGCTTCCATGGCCATTTTTCTGGCCTGACTCAAGTTCTTTTGTTTTTCATGGATACCTGCAATTTCCAACTTCATATCAGCCTGTTTTTCTGCATCCTCAGCCTGCTCCTCCGCCAAATAAAAAAACTTCATGGCGTTCTCATAATTGCCATTTTGCTTTTCCTTTACCGCAATTAATTTCGCCATACCAAAGCTGGGTTCCTGCTCATAAATAATTTTGGTAGCAGCAAGGAAAACGGGTAAATCCATGCACTGCCCGGCATAAGACAGCTTAAAGATTTGTCTGGCCAAATCTATATTTTGAGGATCCTGTTGCAATTTAGGTCCCAGATTATTGGCGATAAAATCACAATCAACATCTATAATTTGCGGCAATAGCTGGTCCACCAAATCCTTGATTTTCTCTACCTCTTCCGGCTTTTTGGAGGTCTTCATCTGCGCAGTCAGAATGCCATCTATCTCATCGTAAATAGCCAACACCTCTTCATCGGTAAAGGCGGATTCGTCCTGGCTACGATAGCGGCGTACAATATCAAAATAACCAAAACAGTTACGGTCCATTGTTTTATTCCCTTTTAAGGAAATTACCTCCTGGTATAGCTTCACCAAGCCCGGATATTCCTCCGGGCTGTCTTTAAAATACTTATAGGCATAATATGCCTTTCGATCCAGCACCAAGGCCTTTTGCCCGAAATACTGAATTCTTAAATCATAAGAGCGCAGAGCGGAATCTTGCAGCTGCTTTTTACGAGCAGGGTCTTTTTCTTTGGTGGCAAGGGCGTCATAAATTTTTGCCGCATTCTGATACAGCGACTTATTTAAATCAGGTGCGTTAACCATTAACCACAGCAAGGGCTCCTGACAGGCCGCATAATTTTTCGCTTTCAGGTTGTCGGTATAAATAACGTTCTTCTCCTGGGCCAGCTCTTCCTGACCAGCGGGCCAATTCCATCCTGATTGCGCAAACGAAGCTCCCCAAACCATGGAAAGCGTCAATACTAGAATAAATTTAAATTTCATATTTAAAAAAAAGGGTAAGTGATAACAACGACATCATTAAAAATCCCCACTGAATTTCAGACCTCAAAAAAAGCATCCACACCGCACAAAATGCCTGAAAACAAAACATCTCCCTCACTAAAACCCTAAATAGCAAAATATTCTATGGAAAAGTAATAGGACAGCGTAAAAAATATGCAAATTATTCTTTACTCAATAATAGTTAAGCTTTAACCAAAAAATTTAAACCGCTTGGTTCATACTTTAAACCTCAGCCTCCAACTAAATTCTAATTATAGGAAGCGATGCTAAAATCTTGCGACAATAGCGCTTTTGGCTGCATCATTAACCCGGATAATTCATGCTTTAATCCGGCTTAAGCTTGAAAATCCAGCCTAAAAAAAAAAGCGGTCAACCCAAGGCTAACCGCTTTTAATATATCACTAAAGGTGATGATTAGTCACGCTTCTGAACTTTCACTGTTTTGTTAATCCAACATCCGATAGATACAGGATCACCAACATTCATATCATAGGTAAAAATATCCTCCATCGATGGGAACTGCGCTTTTGCATTCGCCATTCCACCTTGGTTACCCGCTTTAGCATACATCTCATAAGCAGCGATGAATACTGCACGGTCCTCTACCTTATTTTTGTTTTGCTTACACTTATCGAATGAAGAGAAGTACAAGTTACCAATCAAAGTATAAGCCTCTTTTTTGGATGGATCAGCAGATACCGCCTTCATGGCAAACTCACGTGCTTTAGCAGCTTGGTGAGATTTTGCATAAACGTCAGCCATATCCAGGAACAATCCTGCTTTCTTGGTTTCATCGTCAGTCAATTCCAAAGCCTGATTGAAGTAAGCCAAAGCATCCTCGTAATTACCCGCTTGCTTTTCCTTCATCCCTACCAATTTCGCTACACCGAAATCTGGCTCCTGAGACTGAATCACTTTTGCGGAAGCCAAGAATACCGGATCTTCCATACAACGACCTGCCACAGATAATTTGAAAATGTTTTTCGCCAATTTCAAATCGTTAGGATCCTGCTCCAGCTTTGGGCCTAAAGTGTTAGCAATGAAATCACAGTCAACATCTACAATGGAAGTAAACAATTTGTCTACATTCTCACGGATAGTCTCCAATTTATCAAGGTTTTTACCTTTTGCTTCTTTCTGATCAAGGATAGTAGAGATTTGCTCATAAGTTGCAATAACGGTCTCATCAGAGATCGCATTCTCATCCTGTTCTTTATAACGACGCATCAAATCCATGTACGCCACGCAGTTGTTATCCAAAATTTTGGCTCCGTTCAATTCAAAAGCTTCTTTGAACATCTCGTAAACCTCTGGATATTTCTCTGCCTCATCCTTATAATAATAGTAAGCGTAATATACCTTACGATCAATTACGGCAGCTTTTTGACCAAAATATTTAGCACGCAAATCATAGGTCAACATAGCGGAATCCTGCAACATTGCCTTTTGAGCTTTGTCCTTAGATTTCTTCGCTAATGCATCGTAGATTTTTGCACCATTTTGGTAAAGGGATTTATTCAAATCAGGAGCATTAACGATCAACCAGTTTAAGGGCTCACGGCAAGCTTCATAATTTTTTGCTTTCATGTTATCCGTATAGATAACGTTTTTTTCCTGTGCAATTTCCTCTTGTCCTTCAGGCCAGTTCCATCCCGCCTGTGCGTAGGACACAGTCGCACTTCCTGCGATTAACAGAAGACTTAAGAGTGATTTGATCTTCATAGTAAATTATTGATTAGTCGTATTTTCTTCTTATAAACCAACGTTCACTGAAAGTTACCCCAACAGAGAGCTGAAAATAGGTTTCTCTAAATGCTCCTTCTACTGCTGCATCTCGCACCCCGGCTACACCAGCCAAAGACAGAGAATTATATCCAATAGGAAAAGTAGCACCTGCTGAAACAGCCATATTCGTTACCGATGTTGTCCCTCCATTCGCATCAACCATTAGATAGGGGGTCTGCTCATAAAAGAAACCGGCGCGATAAGCCACGCGGGATAAATAATTTCTTACGGAGAAAAAGTCAGGAATATATTCCCCACCTACCGCTACTCGATAAGAATTCCCCATAGATACCGCATTGGTACTGCTTTCAATATGGCTAGCGTAAGCTGACCAATCCTGTTGTGTAAAATCTACCGCAATAGAGTATTTATAATCTTTTTCAAGTGAAACACCCAATCCCAATTTTGCAGGGATTATGGTTTCAAAATCCGGATCGTTTGAGATTTGCTGTCGAAAAACCTGCTCATCATAAGGGTTTTCCGTACTTACTCTCCTTTCCAATACCACTTCATTATTCCCACTCAAATCTGCTCTGAAGTCATAAGTAGCCCCTACATTAATATAGGTCTTTTCAGCAAGCTTACCTTTATATCTACCACCTAACTGAAAGGAGAAGTCACTTACTTCAATGACATTCTGATAGGCAGTCAGATAATTAAAAGCAAATGCTTCTTCTGCTATATCCGGGTCCAAATCAAAAGCGCGTTCGTCGTAGTATCGACTAATTTGCTCTCTCGTATAAAAACCAAACAAATATGATGCCTTTATCCCCAAACTAAAATTTTTATTAAGCCGAACCCCATTTGCCCAGTAGGCTGACCTTAATCCGCCATCTCCTCTAAGTTCCCGGCTTTTGTAAATATAGGGGCTTCCATCTGGCGCCATCGGGCCATCCATAACCCCTACGGTCCCCTGATTAATTCTGTAATTCACCGCAGAATAAGGGTTAAAACCAAAATTCATGGTCCAACGATTAAACATAACCGGGAAAGCGATGGAAATATAGGAAAGGTTACCGGTACTGGAATATTGGGAAAATTCTCCATCCTCTACTTTTCTTCCTTCATAAAATCCCCCCACCTCAATCAAAGTACTGGTATTATTCGCCAATAGTGCCGGGTTCAGGTTGTTGATAAACCAGGGTGCACTTGAAGCAATCCCCACTCCGCCTTTACCTAAGTTTGAAACATATCCCTGTGGCATAAGATTCCCAACCCCCAAAGAGGAGTAAGGTGTCTGTGCTACCTGGGCCTTTAGGTCTGCTGCGAAAAACCAACAAAACAGTATCAGGCCAAAAAGACTATATCTATTTTTTAGCATTATGAAGTAAAATTGCCTGTAATCCGTATAACACCAAATCAGGCTCTAACAGAATATTTTTTCCATCCAATTGCTCGAGAAACGCAGGTGCGTCCCCTCCACATAGAACGACATGCAAGGTATTAAATTTAGCGCGATAGTGTGAAATAATTTCGCGCATTTCTGATAAAAGTCCATAAAATGCACCACTTTGCATACATTCCACAGTACTTTTCCCCATTATTTCCGCGGGAACTTCGCCTTGTAAAAGCGGCAGGCTCCGGGTAAACTCATGCATGGCACGTAAGCGCATTTGCCAACCAGGAGAAATACTTCCCCCATGATAAACCCCTTTTTCATCAATCAAATCAAAAGTCACACAGCTACCGGCGTCTATTACCAGACTGGCTTCGGAGGGAAAGCGTTGCACAGCTCCGCAGACACCGGCCAGCCGATCCATCCCCAAAGTTTCGGGAGAATAATATCGATTTTCAATAGGAACCCTTGTTTCCGGCCCTAACACCATCCAACGATTATTTGGCTTTTTCACAATATGCAAAACCTCTTCAGGGATTTCGCCTACTGCCCCCAAAATTCCTAAGGCTTCAGGGTATTGATTTAAAACATTAAGGATATCATCCAAATTCGTTTCTTTTATGACTTTGGTCAATTTAAGACCCGAAAAAACGCCTATCTTTGTCCGTGTATTACCAATATCCAGAACGATTTGATCCATTCCGCTTTCATTTTGTTCTAGACAAAATTAATGAAATAAAATACAACATCTCCATCCCTGAACCGGAGGATATGTTAAATATAGTTAACATATGATCATGCATTCAAATCGGCACTAATGCCTTTTTTTCATTTTGACTTATTTCTTATGACATTCCATAACAATTGTCACAAAAGGATATTTAATGATAACATATATTGCGTGAAGAAAATTAACCTGTCCTGAAATCCTCTTAAAATTTCAGGGCTAAAGTTTTAGAATAATTCAATATTAATACTTTTTCCAGGCTCCCCTTAAATTTTAAATAATAAGACTGTATATCAAGTAGTTACTAAAGACATTTAAAGACCTGCATTTCTTTCAATAGATTTAAATAGGTGCATTTCGAACTTTGGTAATTTATTGATAACATCAAAAAACGAAAAATGGCATAAAAATGGCTGCAAATAATGCATTTTGACATAAATTCTTGCCCCATTTGAGCGAAAGCCCAAATATTAGTTTGAAACATTACACAATAATTTTATAGATGATCCCTTCGGGGATGATTTTTTTGGTTTGATTTAGGAGATTATGAGAAAATTACTTGTTTGGCTGTTAGTATCGGTGCTAACAGTGGCCGGAGCAGTTGACCAACCAGCAATGGCCCTTGACCAGGCGGAAACAACTACTGTCACTACGGTTGCGACCGGGCAGGATCATCAGGAGGATTCCCACCATCAGGAAGCCGAGCACGACAGCCATGGAGCACATGATGAACACCACGAGGCTCCGGCATGGACGGTTATTCCGTTCGTTTTATTGCTTTTAATGATTGCTACAGGCCCATTATTCTATGAGCACTTTTGGCACCATCATTATCCAAAGGTAGCTGTTGGATTAGCCACTCTGGTGATTAGTTATTACATCTTTGTTTTAGGCAACACCCACGGACCAGTTCATGCCTTTTTTGAATACTTTCAGTTCATTGCCCTGCTAACGGGACTGTATGTCGCCTCTGGAGGTATCATGATCAATGTGGACCGGGAAGGAACTCCAATGGCCAACACCGTCCTTTTAGTGATTGGTGCTGTAGTGGCCAATATCATTGGTACTACCGGAGCTTCCATGTTATTGATTCGCCCTTTCATGAGATTAAACAAAGGACGAATTAAACCTTACCATATCGTTTTCTTCATCTTTATGGTTTCCAACGTTGGGGGTTGTTTGACACCAATTGGTGACCCTCCATTGTTTTTAGGGTTTTTGAAAGGAGTTCCATTCTTCTGGACCCTTACGCATAACTGGGACACCTGGGCATTTGCGATCATCATTTTAGCGATTGTATTCTACTTCTATGACAGCAAAAATCACGAGAATAATCTGGAGAGTGATTTGGAATTCAATGCAGGGGATGACAATGGCGGAAACGTTTCTGTAAAAACGCAGGCAGGTAAAGCCGTTCACACTGGTAAAGTTACTTTTGTTGGTTCTAAAAACTTCGTTTGGCTGGCAGTGGTAGTCGTGGCAGTATTCTTGGATCCTAACGTTTTTGACTGGGTTCCGGCCATTAATTATGACGGACAAAAAATGTCTTTCCTACGGGAGGTGATCATGCTAAGCGCGGCATTCTTCTCTTTCAAATGGGCCAATAAAGATGCCCTTAAAGGAAACGGCTTCAACTTTGAGCCTATCCGTGAAGTAGCCTTCATCTTCATTGGTATCTTCGGAACCATGATGCCTGCATTAGAATTGGTAGGGAACTTTGCCAAATCCGAAGCGGGTCAGGCATTGATCAACCACAACTCATTGTACTGGGGAACAGGTGCACTTTCCGGCTTCCTGGATAATGCGCCGACCTATTTGAACTTCCTGGCAGCAGCTATGGCTTCTAAAGGGGCGGATCTTTCCAATCAGTCTGAAGTGATTGCCTTTGCAGCTGGTCAAATGGCCAACTCAGCGGTAGAATTAACAGCGATTTCGGTGGCCGCGGTATTCTTTGGCGCAATGACCTATATTGGTAATGGCCCGAACTTTATGGTAAAATCCATTGCAGAGCAGGAAGGGATCAAAATGCCATCCTTCTTTGGTTACATTCTGAGATTCTCTCTTCCAATTTTGTTCCCAATTTTGGTAGTGGTGTGGGTGTTATTCTTCTACCTACAGCTATTTGGATAAAACATTAAGCTATTCAATATCAAAGCACTGGCCAATTGCGGTCGGTGCTTTTTTTATATCAAGTATTCAGAATAATCATTTGAATCCCTCAACTATAGCCTTAATTTGGAGTTTGTATTAAGAAAACTAAAGAAGGGGAGGAGATGCATCTAGAGACTTTTGAAGATTTTATGAAATTAAAATACCGGGACAAGATCAAGACCTTGTATTTTCACGGAACATTCGTTGTCTCCATTCGCTACTATGCCCATAAGGTCAATCTGTATCTGGTGCATGACTTTTACATTGAAGTATTCTACAATCCCAAACTGGATCTCATTGAACACTTTGAACGATTTAACCCCAAACATAAACGCACCAAGTTCTATACCGACCAGATTGCCCTACCCTCTGATATTCTTTAAGCCAAATAATTCACCGCCAGACTCAGCAACTTACCTTCATCGACTTATTTTCAAGCCGAAAGGATTAGTCTTACTAATTTATTAAAAGCCCGAATTTGAGCAGGATTGCTTTCACCTCATTCATCTGCTTCCTTGGACAAAACTCGAAATAGGAAAAATCCCTTCATTTTCCCGCCTTGCCGCTAAATGAGGATTTAAGCCTGAATAATTCGGCTTAGGCTATGCAACAGACTATTGACCTGTGGAATCACCGCCGAATGGTCGGCATTATCAATTAAAAAATCTGCCTTCGCCTTTAAGTCCTTTTCCGGAATCTGATTACGAATAATCTGATGTATTTGCGCCTCGGAGCGGAAGGCATCCCTTTTTCGAATCCTTTGGATCCGTTCCTGCTCAGGAGCGACTACCGCAACTATATAGTCAACGCCTACCAAATCTTTTCCGTGTTCCAGCATAATGGCCGCCTCTTTGAAAATAAGCGTACTGGCTTGTCTTCCTGACCATTTTTGGAAATCTTTAGCTACAGCAGGATGCACAATGTGATTGAGGCTTTTTAGTAATTGATCATCAGCAAAAACTTGCTGCCCTACCCACTGCCGATTATAGCTGCCATCCTCCAAATAAGCTTGCTCCCCCAATAAGTTAATAATGGCGGCTTTGACTTCAGGATCCGCTACTACCAGCTCCTTCGCACGTTCATCAGCATTGTAAACCGGATAGCCCAGCACCTCCAGAAATTTACTCACAGAGGATTTTCCTGCACCTATCCCACCGGTAATCCCTATTTTTAACTTATCCCTCATCCTTTTCTTTAAAGTGAACTTTTACTGCCCCTGAGTCCAGATGCACATTTTCCACCTGCTTGGGAATGGAAAGTACCTCCGGCATGATGGTCGAATCTGACAAATTTAATCTCAGAAAATCTACCCCAACACGGAAAGGTAAGTGGAGCGCTTTCTCCTTTTTTCGAATATTGTACTGAATATAGGTCACACTATCCAACAAAAAGGCAGAGCCATCAGAAGGGAAATGCTTGATTTCCATGTTTACCGGATAGTTTACCGTCACCATTTCATCTACATCAAACTTCACCCTGACTTTAGAGGGAAAAATGTTCAAATAGGGCGTCTCCTCTACGGTCAGGTCTATATTGGTATTCACCGGCCCCTCAACGGTTTCCATGGGTAAATCCACTAGAAATTCATCCGGTGCTGCTAAAATCTGCTTTTCGGGGCCCTCAATTACTATGGAATCCGGAAATGCCTCTACTTCTGAAAAAACACGAAACCCTTCCGCCAAGTTCACAGAAACGGGATTTAACCCCACTTTCACTTTCTTGCGAATTTTACGGTCAATATCAAACTTAATGGTGTCCGGTGAAATAAAACCGACCCTCAACCCACTCAGTGCTTCCCTAACGTCTGAAGAAATTTCCCGACTGGTAGCATATTTCCTGGAAGCATCATCAGGCAAATCTATTGCAATACGGTTTCTTAAATAGGGCAAATACAATTTCACCAGTCCCCAACCCGGCCCGCTAACATCCACATTCACATACTCGGGTAGGGGATCCATCACGCTTAGGCGACTTTGATCATAGTCATACTCCAAAGGAACCTTCACGGTCATTTGATGGTCTTCTTTCTGAAGCGCAGTAAGAATCCAAAGCACAAAGGCGGAGCAGAAACAAATGGCCATAATCTTTAACTGCCCAGGTTCAGTTGAAGGGGCAATTTTCCTAAGTATGGCGATAATTTGCTTGAGTCTTTTCAAGAAAAAAAATTTGAGGGTTCAATGCCAGTATTTCTAAACCTAAAGCATCAGCAACCTTTGAGGAATACAGGTGAGTATGCTCAAATAAGGGAATTTGCTCCCGTCATTAGGCTTTTATTGGAGTGGTTTCATCCGTCAGGACACCCATTATCTCTTCCTTCATAAGAAGGAAAAGATTTGTACTTCTAATACAGCGTGGTCTTTTCGAATCCTGATGATTTCTTCACACTCTAAACAAAAATATCATTTGATTCCCGAATTCAGAACTTAAAAACAAAAATCTCTTCATTTTACCACAAAAAAAAGAGGATAACTTTACTTATCCTCTTTTCTGATGTTTTTATTATACGTTAACGTGGCGCTCGGCATGGTAAGATGATCTTACAAGCGGACCAGACTCCACATATTTTATTCCTCTTCGTTCTCCTTCTTCCTTATAGTATTGGAACATTTCCGGAGTAATAAACTCAATCACTTCGTGGTGGCGGCGGGTAGGTTGCAAATATTGACCTAAAGTCAAAATATCACAGCCATTGGCAGCCAGGTCATCAATGGCTTTCAATACCTCCTCCGGCTTCTCTCCAAGCCCCAACATGATCCCGGTTTTGGTTCTCATGCCCAGCTCCTTAGTGCGACGAATCTGCTCCAGACTTCTGGCATATTTCGCCTGGGGACGCACCCTTCTGTAAAGGCTTTCTACCGTTTCCATATTATGAGAAACGACTTCCTGCCCTCCCTCCACCATTCGTTCCAAGGCTGACCAGGTTCCTTTAACATCCGGAATCAAAGTTTCTATGGTGGTAGATGGACTCAGTTCTTTCGTCAATTTCACGGTCTGATACCAAATCTCAGCACCACGATCTTTTAGCTCATCGCGGTTTACCGAAGTAATCACGGCATGCTTCACCTTCATTTTGGTAATGGCTTCTGCCACTCGCTTAGGCTCCGCATCATCATATTCCGGTGGGCGGCCGGTGGCTACCGCACAAAAAGTACAGGAACGCGTACACACATTCCCCAAAATCATAAAGGTCGCTGTACCAGCTCCCCAACACTCACCCATATTAGGGCAATTACCACTCTGACAAATGGTATGCAAATTATGCTTATCAACAATATCCCTTACATTCTTGTAATCCTTACCTACCGGAAGCTTAACGCGCAACCAAGAAGGTTTTTTGGTGCGGCCATCTTCGGTGGTCTCGTTAGGAATACTAGGGATAACGGGTAAATCAATCATAGGAAAAACGCTTACGATTCAAAAAGATCCACGCTCGGTTCATGGGCGTTTCAACGCAAATGTAAATAAAATGCCCGAAATCATCAGTCTATCCACGGACACAATACGAACGAATGCGGAAACAGCTCTCATCGTTTTCTTCTAAAGCTAGAAAAAACACAAAAAAAGCACTCCAACAAGCTGAAGGAGTGCAAAATAATTCAATTATATATCAATTTATCTTTGACTTCCATAGTAAAAAGTGATGAACGCATTAGGATAGAAAGCCGAATTCTCCGCATTGGGCATCAATTCAATTTCTTTCGCAAATACCTCCATCAAAACTCCCACTTCTATTCCCACTACACTACTTTTGGCGTTACCAAATTCAAAAGTTAAGGCCGCTTTTAAATGTCCTCCGGGCACTATAGAAGATTCGGGAACCCCCTGAAACAAACCTCCGGGGCCCATAATAGTGGCCAAATCAACTGTAGGATCATAGGGGACACGTCTTTGCCCCTGATCTCCCCCACCGGACACCTCCACATAGTAAGGGGTAACCACCCCAATGGAAGGACCTCCAGAGGCTAAGAAATTAATTTGAACCCCCTGTTGGGGAGCCTTTCTGAACAACCGCCACTCCCTTCCATACTGAAATCGGAAATCATATAGATAGTTAGATTTCCCCAAAATAAAGGCGCTTCCGCTGAGGGTTTGCTGCCTTCTTTCTTTGGGATGTTTGATATTGACCACCTCCAAACCAAAGGAATGGTATACATTTTCTGTAAGGGCTTTGGAATATCGGAATACAAAACCGCCGATCAAGCCTGAATTGGTCGCCTTGTTAATCCCCCAAACAAATTGGGAATTGTAACCATCATCTTCCAGATCTTGTGCTACAGACGAAGTCGGGCAATAAATGAAAGACAGTAATATCAAAAAAGACAATAAAAATTTCCTCATAGGTTCGAAGGAATTTAGTGCATTGGAGTCTACTTATTATTATAAAGGAGGATCGACAGCTTAGGTTTCAATAAAACTTTCAGTTCTACAAAAAAATGGTGATTTTTTATTATGCTTTCACCGCCTTTTCAATAGCCGCGAAGCTGATATTATGATGAGAGGTATCAAATACAGCTTTTCCATTTTTAATCAAAATCACCTGTGGTGACTGATGAGGCACCCCAAATTGCGCTGCAATCTCATTACTAATCGCTCGAAAGCTAATCAAATCCAGGTAATAGGGTTTAACGCCAAGTTCTTCTTTAAAGTTGGATTCAAAAAAACGCAAGGACATAGAACTTATCGGGCAGCGGGTAGAATGCTTAAAAATTACCACTGGCTGTTGGAAGGATTTTTCCCTGATTTCTTCCAAATGTTGTTCCTGTTCTAAAATATTCCAATTCATATTTTCCCTTATTCAATAGTCATCGCTTCTCTCTGGGATTGAAACTGACTACCAGTATCCCAAATTTCATACTCTTTTGCGTTGTAAGAAGGTTTCTTCTGTTTCTCCTTCACCGCCTTCATCTCTGTATCATTATACCAAATTCCTTTCCACCACATGCCCAGCTTCCCTACCTCCTTATGAGGTGTTCCTTCATAACGCATCATACGCGAAGCCAATACTTGTCTCTTTCTTTCTCTCTGATAGTATTGCTTAGCCGGAATTTCTCCGGAATAACGATAAGCTTCCTTCGCTTTTAATTTTCTGATGACCCTGGAATGATCCACAAAGCTACCTTCATACTGATGTGCATTTTTGGACATCCACTTATAATGACGATTATCCATTTTCTTGGTATCGATCATATAAAGGCCCTGCTTTTGCATCTCGGCGGATTTATCCTGATATAAGGTGACTTTATTGGAATAGACTTGTGTACCGCTAAAGTTGTGCGCTACCTGTGACATTTCCTTAAAATGTTTTTGCCTCATTTTTCGGGTATCCACCACATATTGACCTTGTCGCTGAGCCTCAGCTGACTTATCCTGATATAAGGCCACTTTATTTTTCTGAATAATGGTTCCCTGGTAGCCATGCATATACTTCGACTGCGCCTTATAGCGCATCCGCTTTTCTTTATGTGTATCCACTACATACTGGCCTTGACCAAGCGCCTCCTCCGATTTGTCCTGATAAAGCGCCACCTTATTCTTGCGGATCATCGTCCCCTCATAGCCATGCATATATTTCGACTGGGCCTTATAGCGCATCTGTTTTTCTTTATGCGTATCCACCACATACTGCCCCTGGGCTAAGGCCTCCGAAGATTTATCCTGATAAAGGGACATCTTATTTTTCCGAACCACATCGCCACCGTACTGATGCATCATCTTTGACATGGTCTTAAAGCGCATTTGTTTTTCCTTATGCGTATCCACCACATACATGCCCTCATTCAGTCCTTCATAAGACTTCTGCTTATAAAGATCATATTTGGATTGTCTTCTGATGCTTCCCTGGTAATTCTGAACGGTTTTAGATAAATATTTATCTTTTGGTTCTCCATATCTGGGATTGACCTTTCGCAATCCCTGACCGGCCATCTCCATGGATTTATGCTGCATTTCCGCCTGGCGTTGCTGACGACTTTTCCCGCCCTTCATGATTTTACCCTCTTGCTGAGCACGGGTAATAAACTCACTTTCCAGTCGGCGGGAATCCATTGGCTGTCCAATGCGCAAGCCTTGCTTCATCATGCGGTCTGAGGTGCTTTTCCGTCTTTCTTCCATTTGCCCGTAAGACAAATGTCTTTGATCACCGGTGTAGCGCGAAAATTGGCTTGCCCTCACTCTACGCCCCTGATGGGTGCTGGACGCACTGCCCTTTACACTTCCCTGGCGTTGGGCTTCAATGGACTTATCCACCATTCTGGCATAGCGTTTCTGTCCGCCGTTTCTAATATCACCGCTATATTGATGCCGTGTCTTGGACTCATACCTTTCTTTCGCTCCTTTAGGATCTCTTTTATAAATCCCCTGAGCCAATCCTTCCATGGACTTCGCGCGCATATCATTGCGCTCTTTGGTCGGATTGATCTTTTTCATCTTATCCGGATTAAATTTTTCCGCATTAGGGTAGGATTTAAATCGCTCAGCGGTAAGTTTATATTCCCCACGATTGTTCATCTGCTCGCGGGAAGATTTTTTGTATACCGACTTTCTGGAAGCATACTTGGATTTAGAAGCAGGATCTCCCGTACTTCTTGATTGTCGCTGGGATAAATACTTTCTTTCTAAACGATCCGAACTTTTCCCTTTCGAAGAACTCATTCCCTGACGCTTCAATTCAGACGCTCTTCTCCTTCCGGTAATCCCTCCACCGCCATCATAGGCTACTCCTCTGTCTTTTCCTCCTCGGTATTTATCAAAATTGGATGGACGTTCTTTGAACCGCTCCGGTACGACCTCCTGTTGGCTGGCCATATTTCTTCCCGGCTTGGGCGATTGCTCATTAAATCTTTGGGGTTGACTTTCCGAAACGCCCCCGCCACCTTTACGTTGCTTTTTGGATTTCTTCCGATAAACCGCTTTTTCGTTTTTACGCTTCTGTCGTCCTTTATATTTAGCCTGCTTTTTGGAAAGATACTTAGACTCCAATTCTTTCGATTTCTTCGTTTTCTTTAATCCCGCCTCCGTATTCTTACTGGCATTGGAACGCTGGCGTTCCCGACGTTTTTTATAATTGGAATCTTTAGCATTCTTATTCGATCCGCTTTGATACATGATGGCGTCTGAGGCCGAAGGAGGCCGGTTTTGCGCCTGCCCTTGCTGGCAAAAAAGCATCAAACCAAAAACCATCAGCAACAAAGAATACTGGTGGGCAGGAGAGGAGTTCCCCTTCCATATATATTTGCAAATATTAAGTAGCATTTTCAAAATTAAGCGTCAAACTCCATGGGTAGATTAACGAAAAGCAAGACGAACAGGTCCGCTTCACGCTTATAATTAGTCTTCCTTTTAGGAATTACCTTCATTTTCCCTGAAAAATAGGGGAAGTTAAGCATTTAGAATAATAATATGTATTAAAAAGGAGGTTTCAAACCAAAAAGGGGAGTCGGAGATCTATCTTTTTTATTATTTTCGCCTTCAATTACATAATCTTCACTCAATTTTTCGTTATCAGATAAATCCTGACTGGTATTATCTCCAAAAAACTATATATGATTCATTTCGAAAGCTTTCAATTAAATAATGGTCTTAAAGTAATCGTTCATGAGGACCCTTCCACTCCTATGGCGGCAGTGAATTTACTTTATGATGTGGGCTCTCGGGATGAGTCAGAAAATAAAACGGGCTTTGCCCATCTTTTTGAACATTTAATGTTTGGAGGATCCAAAAACATCCCTTCTTTTGATCGTCCTCTGCAATTAGTTGGGGGAGACAATAATGCCTTTACTTCCCCGGATATTACGAACTACTATATCAATCTCCCTGCCGCAAATCTGGAAACGGCTTTTTGGCTGGAGTCTGACCGGATGATGTCGTTGTCTTTTGACCCAAAAGTTTTGGAAGTGCAGCGATCTGTGGTCATTGAAGAGTTTAAGCAACGCTATCTTAACCAGCCCTATGGTGATATTTGGTTAAAAATGAGGCCGGAAATATATAGTAAACACCCTTACCGCTGGCCTACCATTGGAAAAGATATTAGCCATATTGAACAAGCGACAATGGAGGATGTAAAAGAATTTTTCTATAAATTCTACCGTCCGAATAATGCCACTTTGGTGGTGGCTGGTCAGGTGAAATTAGATCAGGTAAAGCAATTAGCAGAAAAATGGTTTGGTCCTATTCCTGCGGGGGAGTCCCTTAAAAGGGCGCTACCCGTAGAGCCAGCTCAATCCTCGGCAAAACAACTGGAGGTTGAGGCGGATGTCCCTTTGGATGCCATTTACAAAGTGTACCGCATGCCGGACCGGTTGCATGCTGACTACTATGCCCTTGACTTAATGACGGATGTTTTAGGCAAAGGACGCACCTCTCAACTTTATAATGATCTGGTGAAAGAAAAACAGTTATTCAATAGCATAAGCGCCTACTCTTCGGGCTCCCATGATCCGGGCATGTTGGTTATTGGTGGAAAGCTAAATCCGCATATTTCATTGGATGATGCCAATGCGGAAATTGAGCAAATTGTATACGGATTGCATCAGGGAATTTCGGAAACCACATTGGAAAAAACCAAAAATCAGGCACAGGCCGCCCATGCGTTCTCTGAGGTGGAATTATTGAACCGTGCGATGTTTTTAGCCATGGGGGATATTCTGGGAGATGCCAATATGATCAATGAGGAACTCGGCAAAATAGGTAAAGTAAGCACTGATAATATACAGCAGGTAGCTAGGCAATACCTCCAAAAAGAGCAATGTACTACCATGTACTATAAAGCTAAAAAATAAGGGGAGAGGGGGAAGCTTTCCCCTTTTCTTTATATGGTTTTTACCAACACATTTTTCTCGCTGTTTTCAAAGTCCTGATCTAGTCTTAAAAGTAAATGGTCCATTTCTTCCAGATCTTCCGGCAGTTTGCCCAAAGTCGCATCATCGAAGCCGACTTTCTCCAGGCTATCTAATACCGTAAAGACCGTCATTTGATCCAGAGGCAGCGCGGGTACCAAGCCCATTTCTTCCGGCTCTTTGCCTGCTTCAAAGCGTGAAATTAAAATCTTTCCCTGCACCAATTTTTGGGCAGCCTCTTCCAAATAGAAAAAAGGAACATGCGTATTATGCTCAATATCCACCAAACGCACCGGCTCTTTTCTTCCTTCAAAAGCCCTGACTACCTCCCGGCAAATCAAGAGCCCGATTATTTTCAAATGACGGAGCGATACTT
Source organism: Persicobacter diffluens (assembly GCF_036244895.1). Taxonomy (NCBI): domain Bacteria; kingdom Pseudomonadati; phylum Bacteroidota; class Cytophagia; order Cytophagales; family Persicobacteraceae; genus Persicobacter; species Persicobacter diffluens. The sequence goes on along the minus strand of NZ_BQKE01000001.1, from coordinate 283,416 downwards.
TCCCCAGTCGAAAATTTCTCTCATGCTCCTCTACCGATTGCATGGCATTACATAATTCCGCCCCAAACAGCACAATCTGCCAACTCAGCTGGAAAAAAATCATCAGTAAGGGGAGTGCTGCAAAACTACCATAAATAGCGTTATAGCTGGATACGCCAATCTGCAAATCCAAATAAAGCCACTGAATGGTCTGAATTAAATAACCGCTAAAAATCCCTGAAATAAAGGCAAATTTTAAATTCACCCTGGTATAAGGCATGATCATATAAACCAGCGTAAAAAGGGCAATCAGCATCAGATAAGGCGAAAGCTGAGCTGCAAAAGTAACCCCCTGTGCGGCGTATTCATTTATGTAGGCAATATCAATACTTTGAGAGAACTCCCGAAGCTTACTCATCACCATCACATTTAAGGAGGAAGAAATGATCACCAAAATGGGGGCGATCACGATCATGGTGGTATAATCCGTGAATTTTCGGGCAATGGAGCGAGTCGCTTTTACAGACCAGATATCATTAAAACTAGTCTCAATATTGTAGATCAGTTTCATCACCGAATAAAATAAAACAACAAAACCAAATCCGGCTACGATATCCCCCTGAGCAGAGGATAACATCCTTTCGGAAAAATCTACCAATTGATGAGCGATTTCCTCCTGCCCCTTCAGAGAAGAGAAAATGATCCCTTCTAGTTTTTTATCCAGATCAAAACCCTTGGCAATCCCGAAGGCCAGCGCCATTACCGGGACGATCGACAGCAGTGTGAAATAAGTAAGTGCAGAAGCCCTGAAACCACAACGGTCTTTTAAATAACCATTTACGGCAAGGGTTAAAACTCTCAAAACCTTAATCCCGATCTGTTTCGGCCAAGGCATATTTGCAATCTGAATACTCCACAGGTCTTCTGTGAAGAATTTCTCATAATTAAATTGAAGAATATTCATGAGTCTTTGTAGCCAAATATTTCGTCCGGTCTGCACTCTTTGGTTACATTTGTAGTCCCCAAAGGTTAGCAAAAAAATTCGATTTTGAGTTTTTTCTCTAAATCGGAATATAATTACAAAAGAAAATATCAATTTCAAAACTATGAAAATTCGAATAGGATACGGATATGATGTACACCAGTTAAAAGAAGGCTATGATTTCTGGCTGGGCGGCATCAAAGTTCCCCATACAAAAGGAGCGGTTGGGCATTCCGATGCTGATGTTTTAATTCATGTGATCTGCGATGCCATTTTAGGCGCAGCCAACATGCGCGATATTGGCTTTCATTTTTCCGATCAGGATCCCCAGTATAAGGGCATCGACAGTAAAATCCTATTGGCTGAAGTATTGAAGCTGGTCCGTGAGAAAGGGTATGAAATTGGTAATATTGATTCCACCATTTGCCTACAAAAGCCAAAGGTAAATCCACATATACCGGAAATGAAAAAAGTGCTGGCGGAGGTGATGAACATCGAGGAAGAGGATGTTTCCATCAAAGCCACTACCACGGAGAAATTAAGCTTTGTAGGCCGTGAAGAAGGCGTTTCTGCTCATGCGGTGGTCTTGCTGGAAAAGCAATAAATCAGTGCCTGCAGCATGTCAAGAAAGCGGAAAGCATAAAAAAAAGGGGCGAATCGCTCCTTTTTCGGTTTTACATCACCTGATGCAAAACAAAGGAAAGCCCCAGTCCCCAAAAAGCGGCAGAGACAAGCATATAAACCATTAATTGTAACCTTGGAGCACCTAAAACAGAGGCTAACAGTGTTCCCACAACCGGACTAAAAATAACCGGCGTCAGGAATGACACGCCTAAAAGGCCATATCGCTTCCAGATGTAAACAAATCGCCGACTTCTACGGCTGAACTTTTTCTTCCCGATGATTTTTTTTCTGAGGAGAAAGTGCCGTAACTGAATACCAAAAAAGGACACCAAAACCACCGTGGTCATCATGCCGGAAATGGTAAAAAGTACCGTTTCCCAATAAGTAAGCCCCAAGGCAGGACCAAGCGCCGGACCACCAATAAATTTGATCATGCTGATCAAATATACCGGAACATATTTACTTAAAATTGCTACTATCACAATGTGTGAACGGCCAACGAAATAACATGTTCCGGCCAAAAATTGATTAATTGATCAGTAGCTTAAAATTCCTACAAGATCAAAACTATGGCTGCCAATACTCCTAATTCGCCAATACCAAATAAGTGTAAAGGAAATAGACCGCCAGTAAAATAAGTCCATCGATTCTCCCCACTTTTTTGCCAATCCACATCATCGGGAAAATAATGGCCGTCACGCCCAGCATCCAGTACATATCATTGTCAATAAAAGACGCATTGACAGAAATAGGAGAAATCATGGCCGTAATACCTAATATCGACAGGATATTGAAAATATTGGAGCCTAATAAATTACCCAACGCCATATCCACCTGATTTTTCCGTGCGGCAATCACCGAAGTGGCTAATTCCGGTAAGCTGGTACCCAGTGCCACCACGGTCAGACCAATCACTCTTTCCGGCACGGAAAAAGCTTTGGCGATATTTTGAGCGCCCTCCACAAACCAGTCCGAACCGAAATAGAGTCCTAAACCGCCAAGAGCCATCCATAAAATATCTTTCCATACGGTTCCTTTGATTCCGGCTTCCATTACCTCAGCGACCTCCTCTGGTATGTGCGGATTCTTTTGGGATTTCCACACCTGATAAGTAAGGTAAATAATCAACGTACCGAATAGCAACGCACCTTCCACCGCAGTCAGCACCCCTCCCTGCACCAATAAAACCAATAAGACCGATGCCCCAAAAGTAGCCGGCCAATCCACCTTCAAAGTACTTTTTTGAACAACGATAGGGGTGATGACCACCGTGGTGCCCAGTACCAGGGCCAAATTACATATATTGGAGCCCACCACATTGCCCATGGCTAAATCCGGGCTTCCCTGAAAGGCGGCGGTCACCGACACCAATAGTTCGGGCGCTGAAGTCCCAAAGGCAATAACCGTAAGTCCGACTACCATAGGGGAAATTCTGTAACGAAGCGCCAGCTCCGTGCCTCCTTTCACCAGGTAGTTTCCTCCTCCAATTAAAAAAAATAGCCCCAAAACCAAGCGGGCAATATCAAAAATCATGGATTCCATCATAAACTCATTCAATGTACGCTTGCTGCGTAAAATTCTTCTAATTAAGCCAAATATGGCGGAACATATAGCATTTTATTCATGGAAAAAATTCGCTGGTATTCTTTTCCTTGAGTTCAATTCAAAAAAACACCATATTCCATCAAAGCACTAATAAATAATTATAAAGTAAATAAAGCCCCAGTAATAAGGCCCCGCTCATCCTGCTGATTTTACGACTCAAGCCCATCATCGGAAGCAAAAGCAGGGTCAGGCCGAGCATCCAGTAGCAATCATTTTGAATGAAAGCAGAGTCTACCGAAATGGGGGTAATCATGGAGGTCAACCCTAAAATGGCCAGAATATTAAAAATATTAGATCCCAGCACATTGCCCAAAGCAATATCAGCTTGTTGTTTCCTTGCGGCAATAACGGAAGTGACTAATTCCGGCAGGCTTGTCCCCACCGCCACAACAGTCAGGCCGATAATACGCTCCGACACCCCAAAAGAAGTCGCCATATTTCGAGCCCCTTGCACCAACCAATCTGCCCCGAGATAAAGCCCCAATCCTCCAAGAAGTATCAAAGTGAGGTCTCTCCAAACAGAAGCCCCTAACGGACTTTCGGGCGCAGGAGCATCTTGGGTGGTTGGAAAATGAGTCGTTTTTCCCGATTGCCAAATTTGAAACCATACAAATATCAGCAAAGCCGAAAACAATAAGAGTCCATCAAAAAAGCTTAAAGCGCCATCCTGAACCAAGTAAAACAGGACTAAGGCAGCGCCAAAAGTGACCGGCCAGTCCTGAAAAAGGGTCCCTCGATTTACCGGCAAAGGTGTTATCAAACTGGTCACTCCTAAAATAAAAGCCAAATTGCAAATATTAGAACCGACTACATTCCCTATCACCAGATCCGGGCTAGCCCGAAAAGCAGCTTGTAAGGAAACCAACAATTCCGGTACCGAGGTACCAAAGGCAATTACGGTAAGCCCGACCACCATGGGAGAAATTTTGAAACGGGAGGCTAAATCTGCCCCACCTTTTACCAGATAATTTCCTCCAAGAATCAAAACGAGGAGACCTATTCCCAACAGACCTCCATCAATAACCAAAGATCCCATTTTTGCTAATATAATGAGCGACGAATCGCTTATTTTTCGAATTTAGCTGTTATTATGAGAATAATACGATGGTTACGCCAAAAAAAAGAGCGAAAAAAAGAAAAATTTTCGCTCTCTTTATTTAATTTTCAGACACCTTCTAATCTTTTGAGCCAAACGCTAAGTCCCCTGCATCTCCCAAACCGGGAATGATATAGGACTTTTCATTCAAATGAGAATCCTCGGCGCATAACCACAAAGTACAACGATCTCCCATTTTCTCCTCCACATAAGCTATGCCCTCCGGAGCGGCAATCGTCGCTACGATATGAATCGAGCGAGGCGTTCCTTTGCCAATGGCCTTTTCAATTGCATCTACCAATGAACGACCAGTAGCCAACATCGGGTCCACAATGATCAAGTCCTGACCTTCCAAATCAGGATAAGCCGCATAGCCTAATTCTATTTCAAAGCCGTCAGGAGCATCTGCATTCTCTTTTCTGAAAGCACCGATAAATCCACTGGAGGCTTTATCAAATATATTCATAAAACCATTATAAAAAGGCAAACCGGCTCTCAAAACGGTCATCATAATGGGTTGTTGTTCCAATACCGGAATATCCGCTGTACCCAGTGGAGTGGTCACTGTTTTAGTCACATAAGGTAAATCCTTGGATACCTCATAGGCCATTAATTCTCCCAGGCGTTCAATATTTCTTCTGAAGCGCATGGAATCTCCCTGAATATTTACATCTCTTAATTCGGCCAGAAAGTGATTGGCGACCGAAGCCGTTTCATTAAGTCTGAATATTTTCACAACACCTAATTTTGTCTCAAATAATACCAGCGCTAATATACACTATATTATCCAAATCCTCTTCTTACTCAACTGGTCGAAATAGCATCTTTTCAAGATGAGATAAATTAAACTAAATCAATAATCAATGTCAATATTTCACCCCGGAGAAAACTTTAAACTACATAACCTACAATTAACAAGATATTATTTCTTCATTTTCAGCAAAAACAGACACCTTTCGGACTGATTAACAGTCATATTGATTGAAAAAAATATAAAATTTATCGATAAAAAATTCATCATTTTCCGCCTAAGGCATTTCAATAATAAATTGAAGGTGGTATATTTGCCTGCCCTTGAGAATATTAAGGGCTTTTTTATTTTATAAAAATTTCAAGGTGATGATTGTAAAAGACAAGGCGTTCAAGATGTTCATTGATGAAGAGCAATTGGCTCAGGGCATCGAGAAATTGGCAAATCAGATTAACAAAGACTATGAAGGGAAAGAACCTATCTTTTTGGCCATTTTGAACGGTTCGTTCATGTTTGCCGCCGACCTTTACCGTCTGACAAATTTAAAATCTACCATTTCATTCCTAAAATTGGCTTCTTACGAGAGCATGAACTCTACCGGAGAGGTAAAGCAATTGGTAGGTTTACAGGATGATCTGAACGGGCGTGAGGTAATCATTATTGAGGACATCGTTGATACCGGCAACACCTTGGAACACATCATGAAATTATTAAAAGAAGAAGGCGTTAAATCTGCAGAAATCGCTTCTTTATTGTATAAGCCAGAGGCTTACAAAAAAGATATGCCGATAAAATATGCCGCTTTTGAGATCCCGAACAAATTCGTAGTAGGTTACGGATTGGATTACGATGGCTACGGAAGAAATCTACCTGCTGTTTACCAATTAGCAGAATAAAAGAAATTGATTTTTTTCATGAGAAAAGTCCAATAGTAGTCTTAATTTCATGAGGAGATAACCAATACTTAAATTTAAATTTTTATACAATGCTTAATATTGTACTTTTTGGCCCTCCAGGCGCCGGTAAAGGAACGCAGTCGGAAAAATTAATCGAAAAATACGGTTTGTTGCACATCTCTACAGGTGACTTGTTCCGCAAGCACTTAGGAGAAGGTACCGAGCTGGGTAAATTGGCCAAAAGCTATATGGATAATGGTAACCTGGTTCCGGATCAGGTGGTAATCGATATGGTGGATGATCGTTTGAAAGAAGTTGGAGAGGTAAAAGGAATTATCTTTGACGGCTTCCCTCGTACAGTAGCACAAGCAGAAGCATTGGATACCCTGATGAATGGCAAAAACACACCAATCTCAGGTATGATCGCATTGGAAGTGGAAGATGAAGAATTAAGAACCCGTATCCTAGAGCGCGGAAAATCTTCAGGCCGTGCAGATGACCAAAGCATTGAAAAAATCAACAACCGCATCAACGTTTACAAAGAAGAAACGCTTCCGGTGGCTGATTTCTATGAAAAGCAGGGGAAATTTGTTTCCATCAACGGTGTTGGTACTATTGATGGAATTTTCGGTGATATTTGCGATGCAATCGAGCAATTGTAAGTCAACACCTTCAAATAAAGACAGCCTTCTCCAATGCGGGGAAGGCTGTTTTTTTATTCTCCTGAACCTAAAAATGAAAAGGAACAGTTTTTGTCGGTTAACCCGGATGATTCATGCTTAAATCCTCGTTTAGCTGTAAGGCGGAAAAAATGAAGGAATAGTTTCCTATTTCGAGTTTTTTCCAACGAAACAGATGAATGAGGAGAAAGCAAGCTTGCCCAATTTGGGCTAATAATAAATCAACAAACACCACCTTATCGAGCTGAAAATAAACTACTTTAAGGGAGTCACAGAATTTAGCGGGGAATCATTTGGGTTAAAAATTAGTGGAGATCCTTGGCCTGGTCAAAAAGTATTCTCCATTAAATTTGATAACTTGCACAAGTTTCGGCCAATTGGGAGGAAATTAAAATCAGAATACACATTACTGCATATATATGTCAGCTTCAAATTTTATCGATCACGTTCGATTATGTTCCCGTTCCGGCAAAGGCGGTGCAGGAGCAGTAAGTTTTCGTAGAGAAAAACACGTCCCTCGAGGAGGACCGGATGGTGGAAATGGAGGTCGCGGAGGTCACGTTATTATTCGTGGAAATGCCCAGCTATGGACACTGCTACACCTTAGATACCGCAAGCACGTTATCGCCGGAGCCGGAGAGTCCGGTGGAGGGATGCGTTCCTCCGGTGCTCAGGGACGCGACGAGATCATAGAAGTTCCTTTAGGCACCATTATTCGTGATGCCGAAACCAATGAGATTCGCGCAGAGATCACTGAGGACGGGGAAGAAATGATCATTACTCCTGGTGGCCGCGGAGGCCTGGGAAATGAAAATTTCAAAACCGCCGTGAACCAAACACCTCGTTACGCACAACCGGGAGAACCAGGACAGGAGGAGTGGCTGGTATTGGAACTGAAACTTTTGGCTGATGTGGGATTGGTAGGATTTCCAAATGCCGGAAAATCCACTTTATTGTCCAGTATTTCTGCCGCGCGGCCAGAAATTGCGGATTATCCTTTCACGACTTTGGTGCCCAACCTTGGGGTGGTGTCTTACTTTGACAACCGCTCATTCGTAATGGCGGATATCCCGGGAATTATTGAAGGAGCAGCGGAAGGAAAAGGTTTGGGATTACGATTCCTGCGCCATATTGAGCGAAACTCCATGTTGCTGTTCATGATTCCGGCCGATACTGAAGATGTTCAAAAAGAATATCAGATCCTGAGAGGAGAATTGGAGCGATACAATCCGGAGCTTTTGGACAAACACCATATTCTGGCCATTACCAAGAGTGATATGCTGGATGAGGAAATGATGGAAGAATTCAAAGCCGAACTTCCTGAAGGAGTGGAAAGCCTTTTTATTTCCTCCATTACTCAAACCAATCTGGACAAATTAAAAGACGCTATCTGGCAAGGATTGAATCCGGTGGCCGAATAATAGCCGATAATTTGGCAAAATTGTCAGTCAAAATGGACATAATGACACATTTTAAGGATTGGCAAAATCATTGAGGAAATCAAATTTGAACTTTAAACCATTTTTTGCAATGGCAGAGCATACCGTAAACGAAGAGGAAAAAAACTTGCAAGAAGAGGCTGTAAACGAGCAACAAGCTGAAGAAACGGCTGAGAATACTGAAAATACAGAAGAAAACGCTGCTGAGGCGAACACTGAAGAGGCGGTTTCTGAAGAAGATAAATTAAAAGCAGAAGTACAGGAGCATAAGGACAAATACCTGCGTTTGTACTCTGAATTTGAAAATTACCGTCGTCGTACCTCCAAAGAGAAATTGGAATTGGTGGAAAGCGCCAACGAGCGTTTGATCAAAGAATTACTTTCCGTAGTGGATAACTTTGACCGTGCCAATGCCAATTTCAAAGAAGACATGGACGCAAAAGCCGTACATGAAGGTTCTGAATTGATCTTCAAAAACTTTAAGACCGTATTGGAGAAATTCGGACTTAAGGCTTTGGAGACCGAAAAAGGAGACGATTTTGACACTGACATGCACGATGCAATCACCGAAATCCCGGTTCCTGAAGAGGATCTGAAAGGAAAAGTATTCGATGTAGTGGAAAAAGGCTACAAATTGAATGAAAAAGTGATTCGTTTTGCCAAAGTGGTGGTAGGCGCAAAATAATTTTTAACAAAGAAGAAACAAGCAGCGGGGGAGTTTGCGCTCCCCTTCAAGCCATATAGTTTTTAATCCATATTAACATGGCCAAAAGAGATTACTACGAGGTTTTAGGACTACAAAAAGGGGCTTCTGAAGCGGAGATTAAGAAAGCTTACCGTAAGGTAGCGATCAAATATCACCCGGATAAAAACCCCGACAATCCGGAAGCAGAAGAGCGTTTTAAAGAGGCTGCGGAAGCGTATGAAGTATTGAGTGATGCTCAAAAGCGTCAGCAATATGATCAGTTTGGCCATGCAGGCATGGGCGGCGCCGGCGGTTTTGGCGGTGGCGGCATGAATATGGATGACATCTTCTCTCAGTTCGGAGATATCTTCGGTGGGGGAGGGGGTAGTCCTTTCGACAGCTTTTTCGGAGGTGGTGGCGGTGGCCGTCGTCCTCGTCAGCGTCAGGGCACCAATCTTCGCATTAAGTTAAAGCTTACTTTGGAAGAAATGGCGCATGGCGTGGAGAAGAAAATCAAAGTGAAGCGTCAGGATTCCTGCGAAAGCTGTGGTGGTAACGGATCCAAAAATGGTAATTCTTTGCGTACTTGTCCTACCTGTCATGGTACGGGTCAGGTTCAGAAGGTGGTGAATACCATGTTGGGGCAAATGCGCTCTGCCTCTACCTGTCCGAGCTGTAATGGCGCCGGTCAAATGGTAGATCAGCACTGTGACAGCTGCCATGGTTCCGGTGTAAAAACCAAGGAAGAGGTAATCACAGTGAAGATTCCTGCCGGTGTATCTGAAGGCATGCAATTGTCCATGTCCGGAAAAGGAAATGCCCCAAAAGGTGGTGGAATCCCGGGTGATTTGCTGATCGTGATTGAAGAAGTAGCGCATGAGGAATTGAAGCGCGAAGGCAATAATGTGGTATATGAATTATACATCAACTTTGCCGATGCAGCACTTGGAACGCATGTGGAAGTACCCACTATTGATGGTAAGGTAAAAATCCGCATCGATGCGGGTACACAATCCGGTAAAATTCTTCGCTTGAGAGGGAAAGGAATTAAGGACATCAATGGTTACCAAACCGGCGATCAGTTAATCCACGTGAATGTATGGACGCCTCAAACGCTTTCTAAAGAGGAGAAGGAAATCCTGGAGAAACTAAGAGAGGCAGACAACTTCAAGCCGGATCCAGCGAAAAAGGAAAAAGGATTCTTTGAAAGAATGAGAGAATTCTTCTAACCCGGATTATTCATGCTTAAATCCTCGTTTAACTGCAAGGCGGGAAAAATGAAGGAATAGTTTCCTATTTCGAGTTTTTCCCAACGAAGCAGATGAATGAGGAGAAAGCAAGCATACCCAAATTTGAGCTATTGATAATTCGACAAAACTAACCAAAAAAAACCTGAAGAATAGACATTTACAGCAACTCACTAAGTCTAGCGGTGAATAATTCGGGCTAACAATAGTTCATAGAAGGAGCCGCTGATATTCAGCGGCTTTTTTATTTTGGAGGATTTCGTATTTTTGGTCGTTAACCTTGAATCATGCTCCAATCGTTTTTAATCCATGATTAGCATAAATAATTAGACTTACTTTTCAAGGCTGGCCAGATACTCTTTCGGCAACATTACCGGCAACAGCGCATGCTGAAAATATTTCCTGTTTCGCGTAATAATCACCTTACAGCCTTCATTAATGGCGCATTGATGCTGCACGGAGTCTTCGAAATCCCGGAATTTGGAATGCAGGGCTTTCTGAATAATCTCCCCATCCACCACGGCAGTTTTTAAAAGAATGCTTAACCAGGTAAAAAGCTCATCCTGATTTTGGTATTTCTCCCGGCTCAAAAAATAAGAAGCAGTGGTATAGGTCACGGGGCATACCACTGCTTCAATTTTTTTGTATTCAATTAAGGTAAATAGGCGAATTGCATCGGTAAGGAATTCCTTCCTTTTTAAAAGCAGATCCAATACCACATTCGTATCCAAAAAAATCCTATCCATACTTTTGGTCTAAATGCGCCCGATAGTCTTTTTTGAAATCCACCTCATCTGCTACTTTATTCCCCTTTCCTACGATTTGGGAAACAAGAGGGGAAACCTCCTCCGGTGCCTCTTCCTCCTGCATAATCGTTTCTAAATAATTCTCCAATAATTTAGAAATACTCGTCTGCTGCCGCTGCGCATATGCCTTGGCCTTATCAATGGTGGTTGAATTGAGCTTCAGGGTTAACTGCTTATCCGTCATCTTATGTGAAATTATACGTACAATTTACTAATATTAATACGTATCATCAATTATATTGTTCTTTAAAACAATCACTTACACTCAATACCTCATCCGAACCCATTTCCAAAGCACCCGGTAATTCACCTTGGCACCATTCATTAAAATGCCAATTCGGTAAATTCTGGCTGCCAGCCAGGTGGTGAAAGTAAAACCAGCCGCAAGGAATGTCATCGACAATAATAACTGCCAAAGAGGAACTCCAAAAGGCACGCGCATCATCATAATTACCGGAGAAGTAAAAGGAAACATCGACATCCAGAAAGCAAAGTTACCATGTGGATCCTGCAATACCACCGCCAGAGAAATGATCGCGAATAGCAAGGGCATACTCAGCGGAATCATGAATTGCTGATAGTCCCCATCCTGATCCACAGTAGCCCCTACCGCAGCAAATAAAGCGGCATACATCAGATAGCCTCCCAAAAAATAAAAGACAAAAGAAACTCCGATGGTCACGAAATCCATGGAGGCCAGTGCTGCCGTAATTTTCGGCAAGCCTTCGGCTGCCATCGCCTCCATCTGCGGATCCATCGGGGCGGCAGGAGAGGGACTTAAATATACACCGGTAATCGCTCCAATCACCAGACTAAGCACAAGGGACAGTCCTACCCAAATGATAAATTGAGTCAGCACCACGCTCGCTACACCAACAATTTTCCCCACCATCAATTGAAAGGGACGAACAGAGGAAATAATTACCTCCACTATTCTGTTCGACTTCTCCTCAATCACCCCACGCATTACCTGGGTACCATAAAGGAAAATGAAGAAGTAAATTAGGAATGCCGCCAAATAACCAATCACCGAAGCCACCTCCGCATGGCTCTCTGCCTCATCGCCGTTTTCATTGATATTCACTGTGCGAATGCCAACCTCGGGTTTAATGGTGTTTAACCACTCCTTTGACAGACCGGCGGCCTTTAATTTTTCCTCTTGAATTTTTTCAGCAATTACCTTCCGGATTTCTGACTTAATCGCCATCCCCGGATTAGCTTCCGAGAAATAAACCAGATTGGTTTTTTCTTTTAAATCCACATTCGGGATTAATAACAAACCATCATAAATCCCCGATTCCAGATATTCCTTCGCATCCTCCAGGCTTTCATCCACATAATGAAATTCCACCTCCGAATTACTTTCAAAAGCATCGGAAAACAAGCCGGAATAATCCACCACTTCCACCTTTTTGGTTTCAGGTCCCTTTTCTGCCAGCCAGATCGGCACCGCCCACATCGCCACAAAAAGGAGTGGACCCAGCAGCGTCATGACCACAAAAGATTTTTTCCGCACCCGGGTCATATATTCCCGCTGTATAACTAGCCAAATTTTTTCCATCATCAAGAACTTATAATTTCAGAGGAGGCAGGACCCTCCACTTTGGAGACATGTTGTATAAAAATTTCACTCATAGAAGGAATCAATTCCTCAAAATGGACTACATGTCCCTGCTGAAATACCGCAGACAGTAAATCATTCGAATTTTCACTTTCGGCCAATTGAAAAGTCATGTTGAAATGCCCATAGTCCTCCTGATGGGAATTAATCAATTCGAAAGGAATAATGGCCGGGTCGATCATGGCATCTGTCACGATCTGATATTTATTGGCCTTGTGGTCCATTTTGATATCCCGCTTTTTCCCTTCCAGTACTTTTTCGGACTTATTGATCAATGCAATATTATCGCACAATTCCTCCACGGATTCCATCCGGTGAGTAGAAAGCATGACCGTACATCCTTTATCCCGAAGCGCAAGAATTTCATCACGGATCAAATTGGCATTCACCGGATCAAAACCGGAAAAGGGCTCATCCAAAATCAGAAATTCAGGCTCATGCATGACCGTTGAAATAAACTGCACCTTTTGCGCCATGCCCTTGGAAAGGTCTTCCACCTTTTTATTGGACCAGTCTGCTATCTCGAATTTATCAAACCACATTCGAATCTTTTGGATGGCATCTCTTTTGGAAAGTCCCTTCAGTCGGGCCAGGTACAACAACTGTTCGCCAACTTTCATCTTTTTGTACAATCCCCGCTCCTCCGGCAGATAACCAATTCTTCGAATATGATCCGGTTGTAATTCCCGCTGATTGAAGCGGATGGTTCCTGAGTCCGCAAATATGATTTGATTGATAATCCTGATCAAAGTGGACTTCCCCGCACCATTTGGCCCGAGTAATCCAAAAATACTTCCTTTAGGAACCGTCAGACTAAGGTCCGTCAGTGCCTGATGATCTGCAAATCGTTTATTGACCTGCTCAATTTCTATTTGATTGATCATATAATATTTTCAAATGAAAACTAGAATAATGGGAAATGCCCTTTTCCCCCTAAGAGATAATACGCAATATAGAATTATTTATATTTATCCCTATAGATTAATCCAGATGACGGCCTCCTTACGTTACTTTTAAAAAGAACGTCTTATGGTCCGAAAACTTACCTTACTTCTTCTTTCTCTTCTTTTATGCGCTCAGCCTGCTTTCCCCCAAACGGAGCACGCACCGGAATGGCTCAATGAGCGGGTTTTGGTCTCTTCCGAATCGCATCATCAAACGGGAACCCTATGCCTAATAGACTTTCCCAATGGTCGGCAATGGATGGCCGTTGCCGGCCTTGCCAATAAAGAACAAAATGTTCCGGCTTTAGGGAATTATTATGTGGAAATTGGTTCGATGACCAAGATGTTTATCGCAACGGCCATTTTGCAATTACATGAGGATAGCTTGTTGAACATCTACAAACCCTTTACATTCTATATAGAGGAGCCCTGGGCTAAAAATTTAAATCGATGGAAGAAAAAAAATTGGAGTGATTCCATTTCCATATTGAACATGCTTAACCACACTGCCGGCATATTTGATTACCTGGACGACGGTACCGATCAGGCTACAGTTGATAAATATGGCTATGAGGGGAAAGTACGTTTTAAACCACGAGAGCTTATTCGAAACTCCAATATTGAAGGAAGTTATGGGCCTCCAAATAAAAAATGGCATTACAGCAATACGGCTTATCTGGCCTTAGGCATTCTTATCGAAACCGTGAGTGGGAAACCATGGCAGGATTACATTCAGGAGCATATTTTAGACCCTGCCAATCTGCAGCGCACCAAATTTGGTACAAGAATGAATAAAGAGGAATTGTCGAAAAAAATGCAGGGTTATTTTGATGGCAAAAAAATCAATATGGCCTTTTCATTAGCCGGAGCGAGTGGGGAAATGGTCAGTACTTTGCCGGATATGGCGGTTTTCATCCGGAAATGGTGGGGAGGAGAGTTCTTCAAATACCCGGAAACCACCAACTTATTGCGGACCGCTCATTTTGCAGATATTGGGCCTTTAGGCAGTTATGGAATGGGCATTATGCATTTAATGGATCTATATGGACATGGCGGGCAAACCTTCGGCTTCTCCGGATTTGGGGGTATTTTGCCCCAAAAAGAGATTGTACTCATTTGGATACAGAATGACTCCCAAGTGGGGGTCTACCCGGCGATACTGGACATCTCGGATGAATTAATGGAAAAGAAGAAAAAACCGGTTTCTGGTGAAAAATAAAGGGTCTGTACTAAATTCAGTACAGACCCTTCCGTTTTTTAAGGATAAATCAATGCTTAAGCATTTACAGCCTGAGGCACGACCTCATAGCCTGATTTTTTATATAAGAAGAATCCTCCCTGAACATTTTTCACTTTCGTGAAGCCAGAGTTCACCAGGATCATAGAAGCCAAATAGCCTCTCAATCCTTTCTGGCAATAAATCACCTGTTGCTTGGCAGGATCCAGCTCATTTATTCTTTCTCTCAATTGATCCAATGGAATATTGATCGCACCCGGTACCTGACCCTGATTGGCCAATTCCTGCGGATTACGCACATCCACCAACTGGTAATCTTCTGAAGGCGTTTCTTTCTGGAAGGTGGTCAGATTTCTTGGGCTGATTTCCTCATGAACAAATTTCAGGGTATTGGAAGCCGTATATCCTGCTACAATCACCGGATCTTTTGCCGGAGAGAATGGAGGGGCGTAAGCCAAATCCAGATTAGGCAAATCATGTACTGTTAGCTTCGCATAAATGGCGGTAGACAAAACATCAATACGTTTATCTGCTCCTTTTTCCCCAAAAACTTCTGCTCCTAATAAAGTACCTGTAGTTGGATCATAATAAATCTCCACGATCAAATCCTTTGGATTAGGATAAAATCCGGGAGTCGCTCCGGCAATGATTAAAGTACTTTGGTAAGGAATCTCCCTCATCTTCAATGCACGCTCATTAAAGCCTGTACGCGCTAAAGTATAATCAAATACTTTCACGATCGCTGTACCATAAGCCCCGGGAAAACGCTCATTTCCACCGACAGCATTGGCACCCGCAACACGTCCACCTTTATTGGAATGCGTGCCCATAGGGAAATAACCAGCCTCGCCGTTGATCAGGTTTTTAATCGACACGTTGTCTCCAGCAGCATAAATATCCGCCAAAGAGGTCTCCATTTTATCATTCACCACCAAAGCACCATTGGATAAAGTTTCCGCTCCTTTATCTTTTAACATTTCAGTGTTGGGACGTCCACCTACGGCAGTCATCAGGTAATCTGCAGGAATAGTACGATCTCCCACAATCACGGCTTTCAATTTGCCCTCTTCGACAACCACCTCTGAAATTCCTTCACCGGTAATCACGTCAACCCCTCCTTCATTCAGGGCTTGTTCCGCGAAATACCCAAATTTAGCATCCCAGGCAGCCAGTACGGAAGGTGCTAATTCGACCACTGTAACTTTTTTCCCTGCTTTGGCCAGGTTTTCAGCTGCTTCAATTCCGATCAGTCCTGCTCCCAATACCACGATATCATGCATGGCATCAAGTCCGTTGTAAACTTTATCAAAATCAGCCATGGAACGTACGTTCGACCAATCCTGCGTTAGCTCTAAATTTTTGATTTCCGGTACAAAAGCACGGGCACCAGTGGCAAAAATCAATTTATCATACGCATAAGTACCCGCTGATGTAATGACCTGATGCTGATCAGGCAGAATGTCCATCACCGGCTCATTCAAATGCATCTCTACACCAAACCTGTTTTCCAATAGATTGGGTTTTACCACCAACAACTTTTCTCTGCTCTGTATGGTATTCGAAAAAGTATAAGGAATACCACAAGTGGCATAACTGATGTAATCGGTTTTTTCGAAAAGAAGAATACGAGCATTCTCGTTCATTCTTCTTGCTTTGGCTGCAGCGGATGGTCCTGCTGAAAGACCTCCAACGATGATGATTGTTTCTTGCTTGTTCATAAAAACCTGCGCCCCTCCCGGGGATTTTATCTTTGCTTAATTTGTTTCATTTGCACGCTTCGCTGTTGCTCGAAAAATTCCTGCTTCAATTCCCGCATACAATGCACGCAAATACAATCCGAAAAAGCCTTGGCTTTGATAAATTCTTTCTCCTCCGGAGAAAAAGTTACCGCACTGCATTGGCATTCGGCGATATTTCCAACTTTACATTCAAATTTGTTGCCACATCTCGGGCAAACTTTGGATTCGTGTTTTTGCAACATTATTTACTAAAGAATTGAACCTGAAAGCATTGCTCCGCGATTCTGATTACAAATGAAAGGCTATTTATGCAGGCCTTCTATGACTTTTGTTACACAAGTAAAAAAAGGATTAATCCACTACTTTCGCAAGAATTACCACGGCTCTTGTGGTATCAAAATTAAACCTCTATTTTCGCAGCCGAATTTCCTGATAAAGATCATTATTTAGGAAATCGACCATTTATTTTATCATTTCAAACTAAAATGCAAAACTTAGACATTGTCGCTGTAAAGGACACTACGGCCAATCCTGCTCCGCTTGGACTTTTGGGATTTGGCATGACCACCATCTTATTGAACCTGCACAATGCCGGTCTTTTTGGAGTAAACTCCGCCATCATGGGGATGGGTATTTTTGTGGGAGGACTGGCACAGGTAGTGGCAGGAATTCAGGAATCCAAAAAGAACAACACCTTTGGCGCAACAGCCTTTACTGCTTACGGCTTCTTTTGGTTATCCTTGGTAGCCATTTGGATTCTCCCTCAGGCTGACCTGAATGTAGAAGCTGCCAGCAAACAAGCCATGGGCTGGTACTTATTGATCTGGGGAATTTTCACCTCCGGAATGTTTGTAGGAACACTAAAAAGTAACCGGGTATCTCAAGTCATCTTCGGATCACTGGCGGCCCTTTTCTTCCTCTTAGCCGCCGGAGACTTTCTGGACAACCATGCGATTACCAATTTCGCCGGAATTGTCGGTATATTCTGCGGAGCCATGGCCATGTATGATGCGCTGGCGCAGATTCTGAATGAAATTTACGGAAAGGAGCTTTTACCTCTGGGACATAAAAAATAAAATTAAAACCGGCTTACGAGTCGGTTTTTCTTTTTTAACCCATATAATGCCTGCTTAACCCGGATTATTCATGCTAAAATCCTCGTTTAGCTGCCAGGCGGAAAAAATGAAGGAACAGTCCGCTATCTCGAGTTTTTTCCCATGAAACAGAGGAATATGAAGGAAGCAAGCTCACCCAAATTGGGGTGATAAAAAACCAAAAAAAATACTTGTAATTAATTAGCAATAAGCACCTTGGGTTAGATCATTAAATTTAGCGGTAAAAATTCGAGTTAAAGCAATCGGTCTACCGGCACCACAAAAGCATCTTTATTAACTTTTCGAACTCTGGGGAGATCTGCCTCTGCAGCAGCCCGATCCGGATAATGCCCCAACAATACCCGAAAAATAGTCTCTTTTTTTTGTGCGACCACCTGCACCCGGCTTTTGCCCAAGCCCATGATTTTATCCAGATTAGCCAACATATTTTCGTAAGAATTGAAAGAACCCAACTGGACGACAAAACCGCCCTCCAGTTGCATACTTTTCGCTTCAATTTCAAAAACCTCAATAACCGCAGGAGCAACAACTTCCTCCACAGCCACTGGCGCGGAAGGAGCCTTATTAGGCTTTTGCTGGGCTGTAGGCTCCGTTTTTTTTGATGCCGGAGCGGGCTTATCTCCCCCATATTCTACCGGCAGGGCAATCACTTCTACCACGCCCTTGATCAGTCCGGCCTCTACTCCTCCGAGATCCTTCATCGCCTGTTTAGTCAGATCCAATACTCTTCCTTTAGAAAAAGGCCCGCGGTCGGTAACTTTCACCTCCACGGTTTTCCCGTTGTAAGTGTTGGTTACCCTCACCTTAGTTCCAAAAGGAAGGGTTCGGTGCGCACAAGTATAAGCTTTATTGGAAAATTTCTCTCCACTGGCTGTGGAGCGACCATTGAACTTATCTGCATAGTAAGAGATCTCTCCCTTAAATTTATCACCTACTTTTTGGGCATGCGCCACATAAAGCATTCCAAGCATAATCGCCCAGAATAATATCATTCTCTTCAGCATGTTTTTTCAAATCTATTTTCCCAACTTAAGGTGTTACAATAAAATACATCTCATTCATAAGCAGGAAAAATACGGTCAATATGGGTCAAAAAAATAAGCACCAATATAGTAAAGAAATTTTATACCATTTCCGCTGTGCTCAATGTGGGTCGTGGTGGAGTATTGGAGATTTTCAAATCATTCATAAACCGGCTTTATATTGTCCACATTGTGGTACAAAAGCCACTTTGGAAGAACTAAAACCAAAAGACATTTAAACCGAAATACACACCTCCAAATTTCACATATATAGTCAAGAGGTCTATTTTCAGCACATTAAAGCCTTTATTTTTGATTTTTTATTAACCCAAGGGTGAGCCAGCTTTCACCTCACTCCGCTGTTTCTTTAAGAAAAACCCCTTCATTTTTCCCGCCCATAAGTTAAACGTAGTATTAGGCAGGTATAATTCGGATTAAATCTTACCAACGATAATAGTATTTTTTTTATACTGCTCCAGGCTCTCCGGATAATCGCTCATAAAGTGGGCTCCCCGGCTTTCATTTCGACGTAAGGCCGACTGGATGATCATATCGGCGATGGCGCCACAATTTCTCAATTCCAGTAATTCCGGAGAAATCCTTGTTTTCTTATAATAGTCTTCAATTTCTTTATTAAAGACTTTCATTCGTTTGTAAGCACTGGTCAGGCGAATTTTCGACCGGACAATTCCCACATAATCCCACATCACGTCCTTAATCTGGGTCAGGTTATTTCGCACCAGATACCATTCTTCCTTATTCTTGGCTCCGGAATCATCCCAGGAAGGAATGACGATATGGGAAAAATTGCGTCGATTTTTAAGGCGCTTGGAAATGATTTTTTCCGCTGCCCGATGCGTAAACACCAAAGCTTCCAACAGCGAGTTAGATGCCAGACGGTTCCCCCCGTGAATACCGGTATGGGCTGATTCTCCTCCGGCATACAGATTTTGCATGGAAGTCAAACCATTCAAGTTGGTCATTATTCCACCACAAACGTAGTGCGCGGCAGGCGTTACCGGAATATAATCCTTACCAATATCAAGACCCAATTCTGCTTTACAATGGCGATAAATATTGGGAAAGCGCTTGGACAATTCCGCTCCGCCAATATGCGTCAAATCCAAATAAACGCAATTGGAGCGCAGGTTCTTCATTTCCGTATCAATGGCCCGGGCTACAATATCGCGTGGTGCCAACTCTAAACGCTCATCATATTTCTCCATGAAACGTTCTCCTTTGGCATTTCGCAGCTGCCCTCCATGGCCACGCATGGCCTCTGTAATCAGGAAGGGTTTCTTTCCCGGGTTATACAAACAGGTAGGGTGAAACTGTACAAATTCCATATTCGCGATCCGCACTCCGGCCCGATAGGCCATAGCCAGGCCATCACCCGTAGCCACCTCCGGATTAGTGGTATGCTGGTAAGCCTGAGAAGCTCCTCCGGTGGCAATCATGGTAAAATCTGCCTGAAAAGGAATTACACGCCGTGCCTGAATATCGAGCACATAGGCTCCGAAACAGATATTAAAATCAGCCTGTAAATTTCCCAGCACATGGTGTTCAGTGATTAAATCCACCCCCATATGATGATCAAAGATGGTAATATTCGGGTGGGCTTTCACTTTGGCTAACAAGGCGCGCTCAATTTCTGCTCCTGTCAAATCCGCCTTATGCAGGATCCGGTGACGGGAATGACCACCCTCTTTGGCCAGCGAGTAAGTGCCGTCTGCATTTTTATCAAATTCACAGCCTTGTTCAATCAAATCTCTTAATCGATCAGGACCTTCCTCTACCAATACTTTTACCGCATCCGGATGGCATAATCCGGCACCTGCAATCAAAGTATCTTTATAGTGAAGTTCTTCATCATCATTTTCAGACCACACCCCGGCTATTCCCCCCTGTGCGTAACGAGTGTTGGATTCCTGAGGCTCCGACTTCGTTACAATATGGACTTTTCCATGATCGGCCACATTTAAGGCAAAGTTTAATCCTGCAATCCCACTTCCTAATACCAAAAAATCTGATTTAACGATAGGCATATTCAAACAGCTTTTGCTTCCTCCAATTCCCGGCAAATCCGTCGGGCTTTATTGTGAATACAAAGCTAATTGATTTGCCGACAATTCTTGAAAATTATAACAAAAACTAGAAGTAGCAAGCTCATGAAGCGCCAGAAAAACCGTAAAACAAAAAAGTCCGACCTCCGGGCCAGACTTTTTGTATCCTTATTAATTTTGTTTCTTTTACGCTTTTTGGGCTTCCACCACACCAATAGCGGCCAGTTGTACGATTTCGCGTACAGAAGCCCCCATTTGTAATATCTGTACCGGTTTGTTCATGCCCATCAGGATCGGGCCAATCGCATCGGTACCCCCCATCTCCATTAAGAGCTTGTAAGCGATATTACCAGAGGCCAGGTCAGGGAAAATCAGGGTATTGGCTCCTTTCTCTGCCAGCGCACTGAAAGGATAAATCTCTTTTTGCAATTCCGGATTAACCGCTACATTGGCCTGAATATCTCCTTCGATGATCAGGTCCGGATGCTGCTGTTTGGCCAGCTCCACTGCCTCTTGTACTTTTGTAGGGACGTCCCCCTGAGAGGAACCGAAGTTGGAATAGGAAAGTACGGCAATCCTTGGCTCAATATTGAAAGAACGAACACGCTCTGCCGTCAGGCTAATGATCTCCGCCAATTCCTTTGCGGTTGGATTAACGTTTACGGCGGTATCTGCAAAGAAATAGGGCTTATTGTTACTGGAAACAATGTAAAGACCAGCCACACGATCCACGCCTGCTCGCTTTCCGATAATTCGAAGATTCGGAATCAGCGCACTTGGATAATCCTGCGTCACTCCACCAACGACCACATCAGCCTCTCCGTGTTCCACCATCATGGAAGCAAAATTATTCCGATTGCGCATCTGCTTAATGGACTGCTTCATCGTGAGGCCTTTTCGCTTACGTTTTTCCCACATCAGCTGTCCGAAAACTTCCCGTTTGGCCTTCTCGATCATCGGATTGATCACCTCAACACCATCCAGATCCAGCTGTAGCTCTTCGATTCGGTTTTTGATCACCTCTGCATTCCCCAAAAGTATGGGGTGCCCAATGCCTTCATGCAAAATGCTGTAAGCTGCCTGCAGCATTTTAGAAGATTCTCCATCTACCAATACGACACGTTTTGGATTCCTTTTGGCTGTGGAAATCAAATGACGGATGAGACTCTGGTGAATACCGATACGCTCTTCCAATTCCACCACATAGGCATCCCAGTCATCAATCTTGGATTTGGCCACTCCGGATTCAATCGCTGCTTTCGCCACCGCTGGTGAAATTCGGCTGATCAATCTTGGATCAAGTGGCTTTGGGATCAAATACTCTTTTCCAAACGCAATGGTCGGATCATTATATGCCTGCTTTACCGTTTCCGGTACATTTTCCTTGGCCATTTCGGCTAATGCACGAACAGCCGCCAATTTCATGGCTTCATTAATTTTGGTGGCCTGCACATCCAGTGCCCCACGGAAAATATAGGGGAATCCCAATACGTTATTTACCTGGTTGGGGTGATCTGAACGCCCTGTTGCCATAATGATATCATCCCGGGAAGCCATCGCGGTTTCATAGGGAATTTCCGGATCCGGATTCGCCAAAGCAAAAACAATCGGGTCCTTGGCCATCGATTTCACGGCTTCCGGAGAAAGCACATTTCCTTTGGAAAGCCCCAGAAACATATCTGCTCCAGCAAGAGCTTCTTCCAATGTACTAACATCTGTACGATCAGTAGCGAAAAGTGCTTTACTTGGCGCCAGTTCACCACGATCTTTTCGAATAACTCCTCGGGAATCCAGCATCAGGATATTTTCTTTTCTGGCACCCAATGAAACATAAAGTTTCGTACAGGCAATGGCAGAAGCACCCGCTCCGTTCACCACGATTTTTAAGGATTCAATCGGCTTCTTTACAATCTCCAAAGCACTTAGCAAGGCTGCAGAAGAAATAATGGCTGTCCCATGCTGATCATCATGCATCACTGGAATGTTCATTTGCTCGATCAACTCCTGCTCAATCTTAAAACTCTCCGGTGCTTTGATATCTTCCAGGTTAACCCCGCCGAAAGTGGGTTCCAGTGATTTTACGATCTGAATAAATTTATCCGGATCTTCCTCATCAATTTCAATATCGAAAACATCTATTCCGGCAAATTTCTTAAAAAGCACGCCTTTTCCTTCCATCACCGGCTTGGAGGCTTCTGCTCCAATATTCCCTAATCCTAAAACGGCCGTACCGTTTGAAATTACGCCCACCAAATTTCCCTTGGCGGTGTATTTGTAAGAATTTCGTTGGTCTCTTTCAATCTCTAAACAAGGTTCCGCCACTCCTGGAGAATAGGCCAAGGCCAAATCCAGTTGCGTACTCATAGGTTTGGTAGGAACCACCTCAATCTTTCCGGGTTGACCCTGCTGGTGGTAAGCCAGCGCATCCCGTTTTAATTTTTCCGACATATAAATGGTATTTGTTTGTTTATGATTTCATGCCTGCCTTCATTAAACCTCAGCGGTTTACCAAAAAACAGACATATGAGGGTTTGGTTATTGCGCGTTTGTGCTCCCTATTTCGCGGCACTTTGTTTCGGCAGTTCGTCAGAGGTTTGGAATGTCCACAAAATGGCTTCCAGTTCGCGGATTAACTCTCTTTTATTTCCCCCCGGACGGTAAGCAAATCCCTCTAGATAAAATAGTTTCTGTTGCGCTTCATCCACAATGGCATACCCAACATACGGACCACCCATAGCGATTTCATTCAATCTCCATAGCCCACGGATCTCTACGGCATATTTGCCATTAAAATCCACGGTTCTGGTTTCCGGTTTCAAAATGGTTTGGGTCAGCATGTAGGAATCCGGATCATCATTCCCCAATACATACTCTTTACAGACGCGATCACGGAAAGCAATAATGGAATCCGGCTCCAATTGGGATTCACTCACAAATGGAGTTTCTGTTAAGAAAAAGCTCTTATCAATTTTCTGTCCCGGGTTACGGAACCAGATAAACTGTTGCCCTTCGTCTGCCTTTTTATAAGCAAAGGGGATTCTCAATTTTACTCCAAATTTATCCTGAATATGCTTGCCCAATTCTTTAGACTCTTTGGAAGAGTAAATATCGGTCCGAATTCGTTTTTTCTCTCTTTCGTTAAAATGCTGTTGAATCACATCAGCATGCATCATGATTTTTCCGGCCAATTCCTCCTGGGTATTTCCGTAAAGAAACATGACCTCCTGCCCGCGGGCGTATACGTCTTTGGCGACTGCCATATAATCTGAAGGATCCGTCGAAGACAATTTAGACAAAATGCTTTTGGGCATCGCCTGTTTGGTTAAATCTGCCGACTTAGAGCGGTTGTCAGAAGAATATACCCGAACCACATTGGCCTGGAACAATAGGGAAGCCGTAAAGTCTTCCGGTGTAATTCGTAAAATCTTGAATTTAGGCTCAGACTGTGGAAGCACGGCATAAGGACTTAAAAACACCTCATCCAAAGCATCTCCGATAGGGCCCTTCATGGAGGCGGAATCCATGACCAGTAAAATCTGACCGAACACTCCACGGGAAGCGGGTAAATACTCTTTTTTCTTTTTCTTGGAGGAAGTAGATTCACAGCCAAAAGCTGCTACCATCAATAAAATGGCCAATACACTTCCGAATGATTTATGAATACGCATCATCTGTAATGATTGATTGAAAAATATTTTCAGACCTGAATTATTCGGTTATAAATTTAAATGCAAAGTAATTATTTAAACCCGAATTACGCATGCTTAAATACTCGTTTAAGTGCAAGGTGGGAAAAATGAAGGAATTGTTGCCTATTTCAGTTTTTCCCAAGGAAGCAGATCAATGAAGAGGAAGCAAGCTTACCCAAATTTAGGCTATAAAAAATCAAAGAAAAATACCTGTAATTGATTGATGGCCGGATGATTGAGTGTTTTGCTAAATACAGCGGTGAATAATTCGGCTTAGCATTCTTCAACAAAAAAAACCGGAACTAAGTCCGGTTTCTTTTTCAATAAATTCTCATTATCCAATTTTGAGCTTCTGTCCTACATTCAGCTTATTGGATCGAAGACCATTTAATTTTTTTAATTGACTCACCGATACGCCTTCCAGCTTTTGGCAAATACTCCAAAGCGTATCACCACTTTGTACTACATAAACCTTTCCGTTAATGGTAGTAACCGATTTTGCACTGCTTTGGGTAGGAGTCGCTGTCCCGGCTTTTTTGGCGATAACATTGGCCTGACGATCAAAATAGGAAGGTTTGACCCAAATGTCTAATCGCTGTCCGGCACGAATCATCGTACCCCTGATATTGTTCCACTCCCGAATATCAGACACTCGCACACCATATTTACGTGCAATTTTCCCTAATACATCTCCGGATCTGACACGATGACGAATTCTTTCGCGTCCGTAGACACTACCCGGAATATTCTGCGCTACCATATCAATCTCTTTCTGCCCATAAGTAGCAGAATCAAGTAAATATTCCTGATTGGCAACAAATTTCTCTGCGGCTTCTACCGGTAAAATCAGTGGGTAGGATTTTGCAAAAGGAGGAATCGCATCATGCTTTAGGGAAGGATTCAGCATGCGGATATCATCCGGACAAATATCCAACTGATTGGCCAATACCCGCAAATTCGTAAACTGACTCACCAATACTTCTTCAAATTCTGGTAAATAGGCCGGATCATCCACAAATAAATTATGCTCTTCTGCATATTTCATCATATAGGTGACCGCTACAAATTGAGGAACATAGGAACGGGTCTCACGAGGCAAATAATTATAAATGTCCCAGAAGTGCTTCTTTCCGGAACGTCTCATGGCCTTTCGCACATTCCCGGGCCCACAGTTATATGCCGCTAAGGCTAGCTCCCAATCACCGAACTGCTTATACAGATTGGTAAACATTTTACAGGCAGCTTCCGTGGCCCGATTCGGGTTTACCCGATCATCATAATAAGACGTACGATGCAAGCCATACTCCCTTCCGGTAAAATACATGAATTGCCAAAGTCCCATGGCTCCGGCATGGGAACGCGCCTCAGGGCGCAATCCCGACTCTACGATAGAAAGATATTTAAGTTCGTCCGGCAAACCATATTCCGCCAATTTTTCTTCAAAAATGGGAAAATACATGTAAGATTTCCGGATAATCTCCTTGGAATACGAACGGTCCCGAATCGTAAAATAATCCACAAAGTTCTTCACCTTCAGATTATAATTCATCGGAATTTCTGTAATCTCAGAAAGCTCCTCCATTCTTTCCCCTACCAGCTCAAAGCCAGGGTCAGGGATATACTCATATTGGTAGTTGGTGTGTACTACTGGCTGGCTATGTCGCCCATCAGGAAAATTTCCGGCCCAGGCACCCCCGAAGGATGCCAATAACAAACCATAAATTCCTAAATATTTCTTCATATCTCTGTTCCTCTATGCAGGAAGCAGCTTTTTTGAAAAGGCATACAAGTCAGCCTCCTTAAATGCTCCCCCCACGATCTGTAAACCTATTGGCATGCCATCCTTATCCTCCCCATTGGGAATGGAAATGGCAGGCAGGCCACATACGTTTGCTAAAACGGTATAAATATCTGCTAAATACATCTCCAAAGGATCTTCAGAATGCTCTCCTATGGCAAATGCGGTTGTCGGAGTAGTAGGCATCAATAAAAAATCAAACTCGCTTAATAATTGATCAACCTGATCCTTTACCAATCGACGCACCTTTTGAGCTTTAGTGTAATATGCATCATAATAGCTGGCACTCAAAACGAATGTTCCCAGCATGATTCTGCGCTTCACCTCTTCCCCAAATCCCTCCGATCTTGATTTCTTGTACATCGACTCCAAATCTGTGCCATTCGGAGACCGGTACCCGAATTTAACGCCATCATATCTGGAGAGGTTTGAGCTGGCCTCTGCGGTGGTTAAAATATAATAGGTGGGTAGAATGTAATCCAGGAGGGAAAATTCCACTGTTTCCACCTGATGCCCCTGTGCCTTCAGGGCATCAATTTTTTCCAGCGTCTTTGCCTTAACTTCTTCATTCAGTCCCTCAGACTCCATGGTTTCCCGAATGAGGCCGATTTTTTTTACCCTACCTTCCTCCGACAATTGCGTGCTATAGGCTGGTACCTCCTTACGAGAAACGGTGCTGTCCTGCTCTTCATATCCGGCAATAATTTCCAATACCAGGGCATTATCCTCTATGGAGCGGGAAATGATGCCGATGGTATCAAAAGAAGAGGCATAAGCAACCAAGCCATAGCGGGAAATCCGGGAATAAGTAGGCTTAAAACCGATGGTACCTGTGAATGCTGCCGGCTGTCGCACCGAACCTCCGGTGTCTGAACCTAAGCTTAGCAAGCAACAATCCGCCTGTACGGCCACTGCTGATCCCCCGGAGGAGCCTCCCGGAACTTTGTTAAGGTCTGCGGCATTTCTCACCGGGCCAAATGCTGAATTTTCATTTGATGATCCCATGGCAAACTCATCACAGGCTACCCGTCCGATGACAATGGCATCTTCCGCCAACAACCTTTGGACTGCCGGGGCAGTAAACTGGGATTGAAAACCTTTTAGCATTTTACTGGAACAAGAAAGCTCATGCCCTTCGTGACATAATACATCTTTAAGCGCCACGACCATTCCAGCCAAACGCCCGGCTGTTCCATCCTTCAGTTTTTGATCAATCCGATTCGCTTCTTGTAGAGCTTCTTCCTGATAAACTTCCAGAAAAGCATTGAGCTCTTTTTGTTGCTCAATATTTTTCAGGTAATACTTTACCAAAGCCTCACAATTTAGCGCTCCGGCACTTATTTCGGATTGAATTTCTGTTAGGTTATTGAATTTTTTCAAAGCGAGAAAATTAAAAACATGCCATAAAAAAAGAACTCCCAAAGGAGAACCCGTAAAAATTTGAACCTCTCCCTGCTGCATGGCATCAAAGAGAGGTTATTGTTTGCCTCGAAAAATTGTATTAAAAATCAGGACAGATTATTCCTTAATCTGCTTTCCTGCATCATCAATTTCGTCTTTTATCTCTTTTGTAGCGTCCTTGAACTCCCGGATCCCTTTTCCAAGACCACGAGCCAGTTCAGGAATTTTTTTGGCTCCAAATAAAAGCACGACTACAAGGATGATCACCACCCATTCCATTCCACCTGGCATCATAATTTTAAGTTTAAAATTGGTATTTGATTGTATTACAAATATACATAATATGCCTTAGCGTGCAAAAATGCCCGAAAAGGATTTCAAATTGAGTATCAACGGCTTCGCAACCACACTTGCGGATTAAGTTTCTCCTTTTGCTTCCAAACCTGAAATTGCAATTCTGACTTCCCGTCTGAGTCGGTATGCACCACACCTATCGGGTCCTTAGCATTCACCGCTTCTCCTACTTTCACCTTACTGCTTTCCAATTTGGCATAAACCGTGAAATAATCCCCATGCTGCACAATCACCACGGTATTCATTTCACCAGGAACGTAGGCCACGGTTTTCACCACTCCCTGATGTACTGCCCGTACCAGCTCTTGTTTACGGGTTTGAATATCCACCCCCGGATTCTCCACCACAACCCCTTTCAAAGCAGGATGGGGGTGTTTACCAAAGCCCTGACTGACAAAACCGGAGGCTACCGGCCATTCTAATTTTTTTCTGAAATTGGCAAAATCGGCACCTACAAAAGCAACATCAGCCTTTTTCACCGCCGCTTTTTTGGCAGATGATTTCTTGGCCAACTCAGTCCGAATCACATCTGCGATCAAATTACCCAGCTTTTCATCTGCCTTTTTCCGGTCTTTAAGCTCTTTGTTCAGCTTCCGTCCCCGGGTTTTCAATTCCGCCAATACCGTTTTTTGCTTCTTCTGAAGATTTTCCAGCTCCTGGAATTCCCCCATTTGTGCGACCAAAAGCTGATCTTTTTCCTGTTTGGCCTCCTCAATTTCTTCTCTTTGGTCTTCTAATGTTTTCTTGACCAGGCTAATCATTTCCATCTGATTTTTTCTGGCTTTAGAATATTGCCGCATATACTCCAGGCGAAGCACAAAATCATGAAAAGTTTCTGCTGAAAATAGAAAGACTAAATTATTCTGGCTCAATTGGGATTTATAGGCGGTATGGGCCATTTCCCCATATTCCTTTTTTAACTGCACTAAATCACCCTCCATCCCTTCGATGATATCCTCCAATTCCCCCATGCGCACGTTTAACTCCACCACTTCTTTATTGATGTTGGACATCATGTCTTTACGCGTTTTAATCTGCTCATTTAAGGCATTCAGCTGTCCCACGGTGGCCTTTTGGCTATTCATGGTTTCTGAAAGAATACGGGAAGTCTCTTCAATCTTTTTCTTATTGACCTGTCGTTCCTGCTCTAATTGTTGCTTACTTTTTTGTGCAGTCACTTCAATTGAGCCAATGGAAAAAATAAAGGCGAAAAAAATCCAAAAGGGAAAAAATCTATTTCGGAACATAGCGGGAGGTAACTTTGAATGGGAAGCTTAACTTCTTCTCATTAATATCCACTTTCTGAAACTCCACCCTCACATGAGTTGACAATGTTCCTCCACTCACTGGATGAAACACGACATCAATTTCATTCATAAAAGGAAAAATATCCGACTTCCGTTCCTTACGGTTCATTTTTGCCGCCTTCTTATTTTCCTTTTTCTCCTGCTTATAGTTTTCTTTAGTGGTCTTCTTTTTATTCTTATTTTTTATTTCCTGAAAATCTGAATATTCAAGGGTTAAGGTATTGCCCGTTTTAGCCTGAATGGCCTGGGTACGCTGAATACGATAGGAGAGGGGATCCACCCGACTCAAATACTGCATTTCAGCCCTTTCCTGGTCTAACAAAAACACATTACTCTCTCTTTTTACCCGATCCTTATCCACCTGTTGCTCAATTAAATCACCCACCAAAATGGACTGCAACACAAAAAAATCAAGCGCTACTTTATACTTTTCGCTCAGCTGCTGATAATCCAGATAATAGACCTCTTTTTTCAGCTTATTCAGGATGGTAATAGATTCAGGCGTGAATTGAGCCCGGGCCACCTCCACTCCCAAGCCGGGCGTTACAGACATCCAAATAATGGAATCTGCTTTCATTCTTAAATTTACGGTGGCTCCTAACTCCTTCTCTCCATTGTGAAAGTTGACTTTCATTTTACCGGAAAGGTATTCAAAATCCAGGCGATCCACCTGGAAATCGCTCTTTTCAACCAATCTAAAGCCGACATTTCGTCGGCTACAAGAAAAAATAAATATTGAAAATATCGCTAGAATCAATAGGGAACTACTCCTATTCATACAATTTCTGATGCTTAATCTTTTTATCCAACAAATCGGAAGCATCTCCTTTTACCTTGGCTTTCTCCCAATACTCCAGCGCCTCACTTTCTTCCCCTAGTTGAAAAAGAACATCTCCATAGTGCTCCAAAACAGCTCCGGAAGTCTCTCCCAAATCTACTGCTTTCTTCAAAAATTCTTTGGCCGCCGGAAAATCACCCATTTGATAGAGTACCCAGCCATAGGTATCCAGATAGGTTCCATTATCCGGATGCAGTTTAATCAACTTCTCGGACATCTGCTTGGCTTCCTCCAGATTTTCTTTTCTCAAGGATAAAAAATAACTGTAATTATTCAGAACATGCTCACTATTGGGATCCAGATTCAGTGCTTCTTTATAGGCTTTGTCTGATTTTTCATGGTCATCAATACCATTATAAGCATCCCCCAACTGTCCGTAAAAAACGGTGGTCAGTTGCTCATTATTAGAAGACAGCTTTCGCCCCTGTTCAAATGCCTGAACCGCATTTTTATAATTTTTCTCCATCAAATAAGCCGTACCATTAAAGTAGTACAGCATCGCCTGATTTGGGAAAAGCTCCAAGGCTTTATTGGAATGCGCAATGGCGGCATCCATATCCTCTTTTTCAAAATCAATATTGATCACATTTTGCCATACGGCCAAATTATTGTCATCCAACTCCAAAGATTTCAGGTATTGCACCTGTGCATTTTCCTTTTCCTCTAAAGTGAAATAGTAATCCCCAAAAAGCGCAAATGCGGAGGCTTCCTCCGGATGCACTTTTACCAGCATTTCACACATCTGCTTAGCCTCTAATTTTGCATCCTCCTTTGGAAGTTGTTGAAATAAGCTGACCGCATAAGGCAATTTAGCCTCAATCGTCAATTTGGGATCCTTCATTGCCACATGGATGTTGGCCTTACCCACCTCATGCTCCCCTTGCTCTACTTGTATTTGCCCTAAAAGCATTCGGACTTCGGCACTTTTATTATCCTCCAAATAATCCGCTAATAAATCCTGTGCCTGATTCAGGCGGTTATTGGAAATCAAAATTTCAGATAGTGCCAACACAAATTGAGGTTCATCCGGGAAGGCTTTGATCAATTTTTCACCTTCAGCTACTGCGCTTTCCAGCTTCCCTTGTTGAATGTAAATTTTCTGCTTTTGGAAAACCACCTGCTCATTTAAGCCATATACTTCTTCTACTTTATCCAAGGCCCCTAGCGCCTCATCAAACTTTTTCAGGTAAAGGTAAAGGCCTGCCAATTCAAAATTGAATTCATCGGTTTTCTCCACATTGGCCATCAAATCTTTGTACACCTGAATGGCTTTCTCTAACTCACCGGTTTTCTTATAAACCTCGGCATTCACCAAATAATAATACTTATTGGTTTTATCGAGCTCCAAAGCTTTTTGAGCGTGGGTCATGGCATCTTCATTCTGGTTTCTTCTCATCGAGATCTCGGCCATCTTAAAATGCGCCGCAGGATTGTTGGGATCGTACTCGAGAGATTTTTCGAAATAAACATATGCCTTCACGAAATCATCCAGAATGTAGAACTTTTCTGCCTGAGCAAAGAACATTTCCGCATTTCGTAAATCCTTCTCCGTTGGTACCACTACCTCGGACTTTTGCTTATTCTTTTTACTTTTTTTCTTCTTCTTTTGAGCGATAGCCTGACCAGAAATTCCCCCTGCCAGCAAAAAAACCATGAGACTCAAACCAACAGCACGCAAAAATTTGGAAATGTTCATTAGTATATGCGTATGATTAAAATGTGATTCTTGGATAACAACTAGATTATCTTTGTAAAACGAAAATTACGGATAAACAGCTAATATCCTCCCCTAAAATTGAAAAAAGAAAGGGGACCATTAGATGGTAATCGGAAAAAATTGAAAAAAAACAAAAAAGAAGGCAACCAGATCCTCGTTTGGAGCCCGATTGCCTTCTTTAAATATACGAGCGTGTTTACTCTGTAATGGTGTTGAAATCACCCACCGACATGGTTTTGGATTTCCCTTCGAATACGGCCTGGTTACCAATCATGGAATCTTTCAGAATAGCATGACTGATCTCACTGTCCTTTTGAATAATCGAATTCTCTACACGGGAATCGGTAATTTCTGTTCTGTGCCCAACAGAAACATGAGGCCCGACAACGGAATTAATAATTCTGGCCTGCTTACCGATATATACCGGAGGAATAATTACTGAATTAATTACCTGAGCAGAAGCATCTACCAAACCAGCATCATCTTTAATGTATTCCAGGTAGCGGTGGTTTGTATTTACCGTAGCCGTTTTGTTTCCACAATCCAACCATTCCTGTACCGTACCAGGATAGAATTTAGTACCTTTAGAAGTCAGGTTTTCCAAAACGCGGGTGAGCTGGTACTCTCCGGAATCCATGATTTTATGATCAATCAGCTCGGCGATTTCAGCACGTAAATCTTCCCCTTTCTTGAAATAATATATTCCGATAATCGCCAAATCAGAAACAAAAGATTTTGGCTTCTCCACAAAAGCAGTGATCTGTTTGTCGTCATCCAGCTGTACGACCCCAAAAGCAGAAGGATCCTCCACTTGCTTCACCCAGATGATGCCATCTTTTTCGACATCCAAAGTGAAATCAGCTTTGAACAAAGTATCAGCAAAAGCCACTACCGTATTGCCTTCTAAGATCTCCTTGGCGCAATAAATGGCGTGAGCGGTTCCCAAAGCCTCATCCTGATAGAAAATATGGCCCTGAGCCCCGGACTTTTCAGCAATCCCTTTAAGGTCTGCTTCCACATCCTCCCCAAAGTTGCGACCGATTACGAAACCGATATTGTCGATCTGTTCCGTGCAGACTTTCACGATATCCTCCACCAAACGCTCCACGATAGGCTTACCTGCAATTGGAACTAATGGTTTAGGAACGGTAAGGGTGTGGGGGCGCATGCGCTTGCCCATACCGGCCATAGGTATGATGATATTCATTGATTTAAAAATTAATGGTTTCTAAAAAATTATTTACCTGTGCTGCCAAAGCCACCCGCAGCTCTTTCAGAATCTTCCAACAACGCTACTTCTTCCCACTGAATTTGCTCATGGCGCGCAATCACCATTTGCGCTACACGCTCTCCGTCTTTCACCACAAAAGGCTCATTGGATAAATTCACCAACAACACTTTCACCTCTCCGCGATAGTCAGCATCAATCGTTCCGGGGCTGTTCAATACAGATAAGCCGTGTTTGAATGCCAGTCCACTCCTTGGGCGAATCTGAGCCTCAAAGCCCACAGGCAATTCCATAAACAAACCAGTTGGCACTAAAACGCGCTCCAAAGGCTTCAATTCAATATCTTGGTCCAAATTAGCATTCAGATCCAGTCCGGCAGCAGCAGCAGTCTGATACTGAGGCAGACCGTGCTTTGATTTATTAATTACTTTAACTTTCATCCTGATTATAAAAAACTAAGCCCTGCGATTTTTACGCAGCGTACTTCTTTCCAAAATAAACACCATCCCGGCAAAGATCAAAAAGATCAATAGCTGAATCCCCTTAAGAAAATAGAAATTGTCAAGTTTTAATTGGAAACAGAAGTGACCCAATAGGCCCGCGAGCACCAAATAAAGCATTCCTCTCACCATTTGATAAGGGATAGGGTAATATTTCTGCCCCAATATATAACTTGCCACGGTCATCAATAAATAGACGATAAAAGTGACATAGGCCGAGCCCATATATCCATAGCTTGGAATGAGCATGAGATTCAACAAAATGGTCAAAATCGCTCCCCCAACCGCTAGATAGGTCCCCACATAAGTCCGGTCCGTAAGCTTATACCACATGGACAAATTGTAATACACCCCTAACAGCAAATTAGCCATCAACAGTACCGGAACCGCATCCAGTGCCAGCTTGTATTCCGCTTGTCTGAGGGTAAAAATGGCGATAATATCCAGATTGGCGACTATACCTACATAAGCCACTGCCCCGAAAGCAATAAAAATATGGGTCACCTTACCAATAAGCGCCGGGGAACTCTTGTCGCCGGAATTATTGAAGAAAAAGGGTTCTGCAGCATACTTATAGGCCTGAATCGCCAAATTCATAAAAATGGCCAGCTTATAACAAGCCCCAAAAATTCCTAAAATTTCCTGATTTGAAAAGCCTTCATAAAAGCCTTCGGGAAGAATTTTCTTCAGCATCAGGCGGGAAAACATTTCATTGGTTGTCCCGGCAACGCCCATAAATAAAAGGGGGTAACCATAACGTACGATGGGACTAATGGCCTCCTTATTCCATTGGAATTTAAAACTGCGAAAGGCGCTGCCCAACATGATCCAATTGGCCGCAGAGGCTACTAAATTAGAGAATACAACGATCGCTGGTCCCACGGCCGGGCTGTACCAGCTATTTACCCATGCTGCCTGTTCCGGCATAAAATTCCCTTCCAAAATGGCATTAATACCCACCAACAGCACAATGTTCAAGGTCATATTGATGAGGATATTGATCATTTTGGTCATGGCGAATTTCTTGGCCTTCCCTTCAATTCTCAATTTAGCAAAAGGGATGGCACTCACCCCGTCCAAAAATAATATCGCCGCCAAAGCATAGACATAGCCCTCTTTACCCGGAAATTCCAAATAATTCATAATGGGCGTGGCCAATGCACAAAGCAATAAGGCCAGTGCCGTATCAATGACCAAAACGAGGCTGGTAATTTGATTGAAAATAGATTTGGCACTTGATTTATCCTGAGAAACAAAGCGGAAGAAGGTAGTCTCCATTCCAAAGGTGAATAATACCATGAAAAAGGCGACATAGGCGTACAGCTCAGTCACCACACCATATTCCGCTGCGGACAAATACGTCGTATAAAGAGGAACTAAAAAGTAGTTCAGCATCCGGCCCACAATACTGCTCATGCCATAAAGCACGGTATCTCCGGCCAGTTTTTTCAATCTGCTCATTAAAAATGGGTTGATAAAAGGAAAGGATTGAGTATCACCCAATCCTTTTTATTTGTAATAATATTTTTTGTCGCTTATTCTCCCTGAAAATCCGGGTCACGCTTTTCCAAAAAAGCCGATACGCCTTCCTTAAAATCCTGTGACTTACAAAGGTTCGAGAAGTTATTGGCTTCTGACTGATAGCCGGCATCTGTTCCTTTGGACGCGGCATTCACACAGCTGATCACAGAACCAATGGCCAGTGGTGCCTTGTTAATAATCTTTCTCATGATTTCCTTGGCTTTCACCATCAGCTCATCCTGAGCATACACCACATGATTCACCAGACCTATGTTTTTTCCTTCTGCGGCGGGCACCTGATCTCCGGTCAGCATTAATTCTAATGCTTTGCCTCTGCCCACAATATTGGCCATTCTTTGTGTACCGCCAAAACCGGGAATCAAGCCCAGGTTCACCTCTGGAAGACCAAAACGGGCATTTTCTGTTGCCACGCGGATATGGCAGGCCATAGCCAGTTCACAGCCGCCCCCTAAAGCAAAGCCATTCACCGCCGCAATCACCGGCTTGTGGCAATCCTCTATCATAGCAAAAACCTCCTGACCAGTTTCAGAGTATTTTCTACCATTAAGTTCGTTCAGCGTTTTGATTTCATTGATGTCCACCCCGGCAGAGAAAGACTTCTCTCCCTTGCCGGTGATAATCATCCCACGCACATCATCATCGTCATATCCACGTTGAATCGCCTCTCTGAGATCCTCCAGCGTCTGAAGGTCCAATACATTGTACTTTTCAGGCTTATTGATTGTCAGCAGAAGGACGTTATCCTCCACTTCAAATTCGATGGATTTAAACATTACAAAATGGAAATTTTTTTACCAAAGATAAAGCTTGACCTTAAAATCGCAAAAAATGTAGCATTTATTTAAGGCCTTTGACTCCCCTCCTAAAGTATTAGCAAAAAAAGGATAAAGTCAATTTAATTCACTGTAAATGAGCAAAAATTAGCAGTGCTTGTATTTTTGCGGGCTGAAGTAACTAAAATAAATTGATGGAAAAAAGAAGATCGGTCATCCTCCACAATTCTTCCTAAAAAAGCCCTGAATAATTCAGTAATATTCGACCTCTTTTTGAGTCAAAAAATATAAATCAAATCCTCTATACCTATATAAATTACCAATACCACATATTTATAATCAAAAAAGGATGGCAGCCTGAAAAATCAATAAATTTCTTTAAATTCGTTAGGAATCATAAAATCAACATAGACCTTAAATTTTTATTCCCTATCGTTATGCCAAACAAAACAATAACCGTAGCCCACGGTGATGGTATCGGACCGGAAATCATGGAAGCCACTTTGGCGATTTTGGAGGCAGCTAAAGCCCCTATTGATATTGAAACCATTGAAATTGGGAAAAATGTGTACCTAAAAGGTGTTTCTGCAGGAATTGAGCCCTCATCCTGGGAATCCCTTCGTAAGAATAAAATTTTTCTAAAAGCCCCGATTACCACTCCTCAGGGTGGTGGCTTCAAGAGTCTGAACGTCACCACACGTAAAACCCTTGGCCTTTACGCCAATGTCCGACCCTGCCGCTCCTTCTTCCCCTATGTACAAACTCACCATCCATTAACTGACATGGTGATTATCCGGGAAAATGAAGAGGATCTATACGCCGGCATAGAACACCAGCAAACGGAGGATGTGGTGCAGTGTCTGAAGCTCATCTCCAGGTCCGGCTGCGAGAAAATCGTACGTTATGCCTATGAATATGCCCGCAAATATGGTCGCAAAAAAGTGACCTGTATGACCAAGGACAATATCATGAAGCAGGCAGATGGCCTTTTCCACCGTGTATTCGATGAAGTAGGAAAGGAATATCCGGAAATTGAGCAGGAGCACATGATCATCGATATCGGCTCGGCCATGATTGCCGATCGTCCACATATCTTCGATGTTATCGTAACGCTGAATCTTTATGGGGACATCATTTCAGATATTGCAGCACAAATCACCGGATCGGTAGGATTGGGCGGATCTTCCAATGTGGGGGAAAATTACGCCATGTTTGAGGCCATCCACGGCTCTGCTCCGGATATTGCCGGAAAAAATATTGCCAACCCCTCCGGTCTGATCAATGCTGCCGTGATGATGATGGTACACATTGGCGAGCCGGAAATTGCCGAAAAAATCCAAAATGCCTGGTTAAAAACCATTGAGGATGGAATTCATACGGCTGATATTTACGACAAAACGGATTCTAAAGAATTAGTAGGCACCAAAGAATTTGCTTTGGCAGTGATTGAGCGATTGGGTAAAAAACCTTCGGAGCTCAAATCAGTAACCTACGATGAACAAAAAGAGGAGCCAAAACCCATGACGAAATACGCTCCTCAAAAGAAAGAATTAGTGGGAGTGGATGTATTCATCGACTGGAAAAGCGAAGACATGAACCCGAATACCATTGGTGACGCTCTAAATGCCATTGAGGCTGATGGGCTTAAACTTAGAATGATTTCTAACCGCGGTATTAAGGTATATCCGGATGGTAATCCGGAAACTTTCTGCGTAGACCACTGGCGTTGTCGGTTTGTCGCCACTGATGAAACGGTAAGTCATAGTCAGGTAGCTCAATTACTGACCATATTGGCCGATAAAGGTCACGACTTTATCAAAACAGAACATTTGTATATGTTCAATGGAGAAAGAGCTTATTCCCTCGGACAAGGGGAATAAAAGTTATAATATTTCTTATTGCGAAAGCACTGCCTCCCCGGTAGTGCTTTTGTTTTATGCAAGTACCTAAAAAGATAATTTTCAATACTTTACCTTACACTTTTCACAAAAAAACTTTTTATTACATCATGACCAAAGCTTAATCGACATTACCCGCAACATGCGTTTAATTTTTTTTCAGAAGAGCCGTAACTCTAAGAGTACCAAAATTAACCTCAATAATGATAAAATATTTTGCTATTCTGAGTGTAATACTCCTGGCATGGTCCTGCTCCCCGGATCGAGACAATCCGGTAGATAATCAAGATGTTGATGCGCTTCAAAATCTAAATATTCCCGAGGATTTTAATTTTCAAACAGAAAGTGCTTCCACTATCGGCCTATCCACTGATTTAACCGAAACAAAATTTGTACTGTTAAATGAGCAATTTGACGTGATCTTCAATGGTGAAACCGATAACCAGGGAATCGCCACAATTGATTTGAATATTCCCGCGGCCTCCGAAGAAGTTTATGTTCATTTTACAAAATTCGGCGTGCCACAAGATTCTTTCCCTATTTATCGAAGTGAGGGCTTTCAGTTTGAAATCACTACCGATCGTTCTGCTCCCAGCAACCGGATTTCCGCTGTAAGTGTTAACGGAGATCCCACACTAGGCTATCAGTATTTAGGAAGCTGGAATACCAATGGGTTGCCCGACTATCTTGTAAGTCCTGGAGATAATATCTCGTCCGCTCTTATTGATCAAGTGCAGGCGAGCCTACCGGAAAGATTCCCGGTCCCTACTTACAACCCGGATTATCTGAACGCTACCACCAAAGAAATACACATTACCGGTGGATCTACTGACGTATGGGTCACCGTTGTTCATGAAGGGGCGGGCTACAGAAACTCCCTGGGTTTTTACACTTACCCAACAAATGATCCTCCAAGCTCCATCTCTGATATTGAAAACAGCCGAACCATCATTTTCCCAAATGCTTCTTTGAATGGCAGTGGCGGTCAAATGATGTCCGGCGATAAAGTAAAAATCGGAACTTTTGATGCCGGAACTACCATTGGCTTTTTTATTCTATCCAATGCCTTCAGCAACCAACAGCCTTCCAGCCCGAAATGGAGCTTCTATTCTCATCCGGATTTAAACCCAGAAAATAGCGCGGACAACCGCCAGCATATGGTCATGCTTTACAATCCGGATGAAGACCTTTATCTATTCGGATTTGAAGACATCCAAAGAGAAGAAAGAGGTTGTGATCAGGATTTCAATGATCTGGTATTTTATGCGACGGCTAACCCAACATCCAATATTACAAGAGGTGATGTGCCGGAAACCACGGATCCTACCGATGGAGATGGGGATGGAGTAGATGACGTTTTTGATCGCGACCCCAATGACCCGAAAAGAACCTATTATGATTATTACCCTGGCTCCAACGCTTTCGCATCCTTAACTTATGAAGACCTCTGGCCAAGTAAAGGTGATTATGATTTTAATGACCTGGTAATTGATTATCAGTACCAAATCGTGAAAAACGGCAATTATCAGGTGACTTTTATCGAAGGAACCTTCGTCATCCGGGCCATTGGAGCGGGCTTTAAAAACGGATTTGCCATTAACTTCCCCGAGTTGAGCCCTAATCAGGTCAGCTCTGTGAATGTAGTACCGGATGAAAATGGCATCCAGCCATTTGCGGAGGGCTATTTAAATATAGCGGCCAATGGCACCGAAGCAGGGCAGTCCACTGCAGTGGTTCCCATTTTTGACAATGCTTATAACATCATGCAGGCCTTTGGCGGCGCTTATGTAAATGTTTTGGCGGCCAACCCTTACCAAACCCCGGACACACTCCGGTTTTCTATGGAACTGACAAATCCTATCCTTCCGGCTGAAATTGGGAATGCACCTTTTGACCCTATTCTGATTGCCAATATGAGACGAGGGTATGAAATTCATTTGGCAGGAAAAGCGCCCACAGATTTAGCCGATACCGGCCTTTTCCAAAATGCTGATGATGACTCCAGCATCAATGATGGAAAGCTGTATAAATCACAACACAATTTGCCATGGGCAATGAACCTGCCCAATTCTTTTGATTACTGCGCAGAGGGCAAACGTATTGATGAGACTTATCTGAAATTTGTGGAATGGGTAGAATCTGGCGGAAGCAACTATCCGGATTGGTATTCAGATAAAAGTGGATATCGCAACACCAGTAATATTTACCAAGTGCCATAAAACAAAAAGCCCGGCGAAAATCGTCGGGCTTCTTTTTTTTAGATATGCTCTAAAATATCTTTGGTCATGGCATCCAAATCAAATTTCGGAGCCCAATTCCAATGCGCTCTGGCGAACTGGTCATCAATAGAATCCGGCCATGACTCTGCAATAGCCTGACGATGATCCGGTTTATACACCATTTTAAAGTCCGGAATAATCTTCTGAATAGACTCCCCAATCTCTTCCGGCGCAAAGCTCATTCCCGCCAAATTATAGGAGGTGCGGATTTTCACCTGCTCCGCCGGACTTTCCATCAACTGAATGGTACCACGGATGGCATCCTCCATATACATCATCGGCAATACCGTGCCTTTATCCAAAAAGCAATTAAACTCTTCGCCCTGCTTGGCTTTGAAATATATATCAACGGCATAGTCCGTGGTTCCTCCACCCGGCATAGCCTTATAGCCTACCAGCCCCGGATAACGAACTGAACGTACATCCACACCAAATTTTTGGAAATAATACTGACACAATTTTTCACCTGCCAGCTTATTTACCCCATACATGGTCGTCGGGTTCATCACCGTTTCCTGAGGAGTCATCACCTTAGGGGTATCAGGTCCAAAAACCGCGATAGAACTCGGCCAATAAATTTTATTTAAATTCTTTTCTCTGGCAAGTTCCAGCACATTTACCAGGCCATTCATGTTCACATTCCATGCAATACCTGGCTTGGACTCCCCAATGGAGGACAAAATAGCGGCAAGATTATAAATTTGGGTGATCTTGTGCTTTTCCACAATTTGCCCCAAACGTTCCCGATCCAAAACGTCCAATTGCTCAAACGGACCGCGTTCGGCCTGCGCTTTGGCCACGGTTAAATCGGAGGCAATGACATTTTGCTCTCCATATAATTTTCGCAATTCATCCGTAAGCTCAGAACCCAATTGTCCGAAAGCGCCAATGACTAAAACTCTCTCCATTCCAATAATACAGAAAAACGGTAATTTTTTTGAATAATTATTAACAATAACTATCCAATAATGAATAAATTTAAATTCAATCCTGAAGCAAAGCTTTTACCTTTGGATTTAGGTGCTAATTTATGATTTTTGAACCACTAATTCGGGTAAATGAAGATGGAATTTAGCGA
Source organism: Persicobacter diffluens (assembly GCF_036244895.1). Lineage (NCBI taxonomy): Bacteria > Pseudomonadati > Bacteroidota > Cytophagia > Cytophagales > Persicobacteraceae > Persicobacter > Persicobacter diffluens. Next base: position 242,483 of record NZ_BQKE01000001.1, on the reverse strand, counting down.
ATATTTAAAAACAAAAAATATTAATCCGGCCGCTTTTGAGCAGAACGAACCGGAAAAGTATAAGCTTTGGAATCAGGAGTTTAGCGAGATGCATCCCAAAAGTTTCACCATGCAAAAACTCTTTGAGATTAATAAAATTCGTAGAAAATTCACCCTCACCAAATATTAATTCAGGTTACCCCATTTTACCCTAATTATTAACGGAAAAATTTTCCCCTACTATATAATTTACAACATGTACGAAACGCTTAAACCCGCACTTGAAAAAGAGCTGGAGGCCATCAAGGAAGCTGGTCTTTACAAAACGGAAAGAATCATTACTACTCCTCAGGGAGCGGAGATTAAAACCACAGAAGGTAAGGAAGTTATCAATTTCTGTGCGAACAATTATTTGGGACTTTCCTCTCACCCAAGAGTGATTGAGGCGGCAAAAAGAACAATTGACACCCATGGCTTTGGAATGTCTTCCGTTCGTTTCATTTGCGGAACGCAGGATATTCACCGCGAATTAGAGCAAAAAGTAGCCAAATGGTTGGGGACAGAAGATACCATTTTGTATGCTGCTGCTTTTGATGCCAATGGTGGCGTTTTCGAACCTCTTTTGGGCCCCAACAGTGCCATTATCTCTGACACCCTTAACCATGCTTCCATCATTGATGGGGTGCGTTTATGTAAGGCGGCCCGTTACCGCTATAAGCATAACGATATGGCGGATTTGGAAGAGCAATTGAAAGCTGCTCAGGATGCTGAGCATAGAATTATCGTAACTGACTCGGTATTCTCCATGGATGGTACCATTGCCCAGTTGGACAAAATCTGTGATTTGGCTGATCAATACAAAGCATTGGTGATGGTAGACGAATGCCACTCTTCCGGATTCATGGGTAAAACCGGAAAAGGTACGCACGAGCATTGCGATGTTATGGGAAGAATTGACATCATTACCGGTACTTTTGGTAAAGCCCTGGGGGGAGCTTCCGGTGGTTTCACTTCCGGCAGAAAAGAAATTATCGACATGCTTCGTCAGCGTTCCCGCCCTTATTTATTCTCCAATACTTTGGCTCCAGCGATCGTGGGCGCTTCTATTGAGGTGATCGACATTCTGGAAGAAAGCACTGAACTGAGAGATAAAGTTTGGGAAAACACCGCTTATTTCCGCAAGCAAATGACCGCGGCAGGTTTTGACATTAAGCCGGGTAGTCACCCCATTGTTCCGGTAATGCTATACGATGCTCCTTTGGCGCAGAAATTTGCGACCAGACTTTTAGAAGAAGGCATTTATGTGATCGGATTTTTCTATCCGGTAGTACCAAAAGGGGAGGCAAGAATCAGAACACAGATCTCTGCGGTTCACGAAAAACATCATTTGGACAAAGCTATTGCGGCTTTCACCAAAATCGGAAAAGAACTGGGAGTCATTCAATAGTACGCTTTCAGAAACGATCCCCGAAAGACCGGTTTACGCCGGTCTTTTTTTTGTGTCTTAGGGATTTTACCCTGCTTCCGAATTATGATGATTATTCCTTATATTGTTCATAAACGGACAGTTGTGATCACGAGCGGACACTACCATTCCCAAAAGCGGACAGTCCGGTATGCTCAGTATGCTTGTAATCAAAGATTTAGGATTATGGCATCATTTTAGGATAATTTTTCACCAAACCTTACTACTATGATGGAAAAAGAGCTCGGCAAAATTTTAATTATTGATGATGATGAGGATGTACTATTTGCAGCCAAGATGCTGTTGAAAAAATATGCAAAGGAAGTCATCATTGAGAAAAACCCTAAAAAAATACCTTTCCTGCTCAATCATGACACCTACGATGTCATCATGCTGGACATGAATTTTAGCCGGGACACTACCTCGGGGAAAGAAGGTTTCTATTGGCTGGAACACATCATGGAAAGAGATGCCAATGCGGTGGTGATCCTCATTACCGCCTTTGGTGATGTGGAAATGGCCGTTCAGGCATTGAAGCAGGGCGCTACCGACTTCGTACTGAAGCCCTGGCAAAATGAAAAGCTGTTGGCCACCCTAACGTCTGCCAGTAAGCTTCGCAAATCTTATGAACAGGTAGATACGCTTCGCCAGACCAATCGCCAACTTTCAGCGGATCAGCAGGATAATTTTGGGCAAATGATAGGGGACAGCCCTTCCATGCGGAATGTATTCGCCATTATTGATAAAGTCGCCACCACAGATGCCAATGTCTTAATTCTGGGGGAAAATGGAACCGGTAAAGAATTGGTCGCCAGAGAAATTCACAATCGCTCGATGCGCAAAAACAATATTTTTGTAAATGTGGACATGGGCGCTATCACCGAAACGCTTTTTGAAAGTGAACTCTTTGGACATAAAAAGGGCGCTTATACCGACGCAAAGGAAGACCGCGTGGGGCGCTTTGAAATGGCCAATAAAGGCTCTTTGTTTTTGGATGAAATCGGTAACCTGAGCATGCCATTACAATCCAAATTACTGACTGCCCTCCAAAGAAGAGAAATCACCAGAATTGGAACTAATAAGTCCATACCGGTAGATATTCGGCTGATCACAGCGACCAATATGCCTTTGCACGAAATGGTGCATCAAAATACTTTCCGACAGGATTTACTCTACCGAATCAATACGGTGGAAATTCACCTGCCCCCCCTTCGGGAAAGACAGGAAGACATCCCGACCCTTGCCAGGCACTTCATCAATAATTATTGTAAAAAATATCAAAAGCCACCGATTAGCCTTGATGACTCCGGCCTGCAAAGGATGAAATCCTACGGCTGGCCCGGAAACATCCGCGAATTGCAACATGCCATTGAACGCGCCATTATCATGTGCGATGGGGAGAAACTGAGTGAAAAAGATTTCTTTTTCCTTCAGCAAACCATGCACCAGGTGCAAAACGAACCCTCCCAGCCGGCTAATAACTTTAATTTGGATGAAGTCGAGAAAAACGTCATTCAAAAAGCCATTGACAAACATAATGGAAACATCTCTCAGGCTGCCAAAGAATTGGGACTGACGAGGGCATCCCTCTATCGCAGACTACAGAAATATGGAATATAATTCCCTGAAAAAAGAAATATTACTCCGGCTCATTGCCCTGACCGTCTCTGTCTTTGCTTTGGCATTTTTAATCCTGAGCGACGATAGGTCGGCTTTTTCGATCATCGTGGTGTTACTGCTGGTGGCCGGACAAGTGTTTCTGCTCATGAAGATGATGGACACCATCCATAACGCATTGAGCAAATTTTTTCAATTAAAGGAAAACGGGAACACCCCATTTCGCTTTCCCCAGTACAACGACCAGAGTTATCTCAGTGGTTTGTACCGGGAACTCAATGGCATGCTCAATGAATTCCGGTTAGAGCCTGAAGAGGGAAGAGAAAAATACAATTACCTTAAAAACATTGTGCAGCATGCCGGGGTAGGTCTGATCACTTTTGATTCCCGGGGGAAGGTAGAAATCTTCAATACCGAAGCAAAAAACCTATTGGGCATCGAAAGCCTGGATCACATTTCTGCCCTGACAGAAGTACACCCTGAGCTGCGGCAACAAATAAAAAACCTGAAGACCGGCGGCAGAGGATTGATCAAAATTCAAAACGGAGATGAAGAAGTGAATCTGTCCCTATTCGCAGTGGAGCTCCATTTGAATAAGGAAAACTTCAAGCTGATTTCCTTCCAGAACATTCAGTCCGAGCTGGATCAGAATGAGATGGAAGCCTGGCAAAAACTGGTACGCGTGCTGACGCACGAGATCATGAACTCTATTACACCGATTACTTCCCTGGCTTCCACCATTGAAGGAGATATCATCCACAACCTCGATCGCTGCGAGGAGGAAAAAGAATTCTGCGATTTCCCCAAGGCTGATTTGGAAGACCTTCAAATGGCTGTTCGAACGATTCAGAAAAGGGGAGAAGGGCTGATTCACTTTGTGACGGACTTCCGCAGCCTGACCAAGATTCCAAAGCCAGAACGCCGCGTGGTAGCGGCCAGATCACTTTTTGATGAGGTGGTGCGCCTGATGGCATATGAAACCGAACCGAAAAACATTGATGTAAAAATAGACGTGATCCCGGATGACCTGGCCATTTTTGTGGATCCACAACAACTGCAGCAGGTATTAATCAACCTGATGCAGAATGCCTGTCAGGCCATAAAGAAAAAAGAAGGTGGTCTAATTGAGTTAATCGCTCTGAGAGGCGGAAAAGCGGATCAGACCCTTTTAATCATTCGGGACAATGGAACGGGTATTGAAGCAGATGCGCTGGCAAAAATCTTCATTCCATTCTTTACCACTAAGAAAAATGGATCGGGTATTGGCTTGGCATTATCTCGTCAAATCATCCGTCAGCATCATGGAAATATTACCGCCAAGTCTACCGAAGGAGTGGGTAGCGAATTTACCATTCGAATCAATTAATCCCTAAACTAAAACCGGCAGGTTCCCCAGATAAAATATGCCGATTAATTTATTTGACGTACTTCCTCAACAGGGTGACTATCCGCCAAAACGCTGCGAGCAATTTGCAGGCTGAAACCGGATAATCAGAATAATACAGAGGTAAAATTCCAATAACCTACAAAGCCCCTGAGGGGCTTTTTTTCATCCTTTCTTAAAAATGAATTGACAACCAGTTGATGATTAATGATGACCTTGCGCTAAACCGTTTCCGTTTATGGCCAAGCACTACAAGACCATCGTTATCTCTGATGTTCACCTGGGAACCCGAGGCTCAAAAGCCAAAGAACTGGTGAAGTTTTTAAAGAAAAACAGCTGTGATAATCTTTTCCTGAATGGGGATATCATCGATGGCTGGCAATTAAAGAAATCAGGGGTTTGGAAGAAAAAGCATACCCGATTTTTTATGCGCATCATGAAAATGATGGAAAAGCATCAAACCAAAGTATTTTACCTTAGAGGAAATCATGATGACTTTTTGGACCAGGTGCTTCCACTAAAAATCGGCAACTTTGAGATTGCCAAAGACTATTTTTACCACAGTCATGGAAAGCGGTATTACATCATTCATGGAGATATTTTCGATTCCATTACCACTCAATGGACCTGGCTGGCCAAGCTGGGCGATATTGGCTATACATTTTTGCTTTGGCTAAATCACCATTACAATCGCAGAAGAAGAAAAAAAGGGCTACCCTATTATTCGCTTTCTCAGGTGATCAAAGCCAGAGTAAAATCGGCCGTTTCTTTTATTGATGATTTTGAGCAGCACCTGGTCTCCATTGCACGCCACCATAACTGCAACGGCATTATCTGCGGACATATTCACCAGCCTGCCAACAAAATGATTGAAGATATTCACTACCTCAACTCCGGAGACTGGGTGGAATCCCTAACGGCGCTAGCAGAAGATGAAAATGGAAAATGGCAGCTGATAACCTACTGCGAAGAATTAATGGAGGAAGAGGAAGTGGAGAAGAAAGGAAATAAGGAATGGGAAAATCTCCTGCAAAATTCAGAAGAAGAGGAAAACACCACCATGAGCAGTGAAGTTCTTCCGCTTTCTGTCCATGAAATGATTAAATTAACCGATAAATTCGAATAAAAATTAAGCATGCGATTCATATTTATTGTTCAAATCGAGGGTAGGGGGCATATGACTCAGGCCATGGCTTTGCAAACCCGCCTGCAAAAAGCAGGTCATGAAGTATCGCATGTCTTCTTGGGCAAGGGGAAAAGACGAGAAATGCCGGAATATTTCGCAGAACACTTTTCCTGCCCGGTAGAGCAGGTGGCAAGCCCCAACTTCATTACGGATAAACACAATAAAAAAGTAAGAATCGTCCGTTCGGTATTATATAATTTCAAATACCTGAATATCTTCAAAAAAAGTCTTAATCGTATTCATGAGGTGGTGCAGGAACAAAAGCCCGATATCATCGTCAGTTTCTATGATTTTTTGGGAGGATTTTACAATCTACGCTTTCGCCCTAAGGCCAAATTTGTTTGCATCGGCCATCAGTACCTGGCTCAGCACCCGGATTTCCCACATATTCCTCAACGCAGGTCCGAAAAACTTCTTTTCGAAACCAATAACTTCCTGATGGCCCTGGGGGCCGATCTTAAAATAGCACTTTCCTTCGCGCCCTATACCTCAATTCCGGAAAAGAAAACCGTGGTCGTCCCACCATTGCTAAGAGATGATTTACCCGAACCCTCTCTTCATCAGGAGGAATTTTTGCTTTGCTATATGGTCAATGACGGCTATGGAGACGATATCATGAAATGGCATGAGCGCAACCGGGAAGTGAAGCTCGTTGCTTTTTGGGACCGAAAAACTGCCGGGGAAGTGTACCAACCTCATCCCAACCTAATCTTTCATCAGCTCAATGGTCCCAAATTCATAGACCACATGCTGCGTTGCAGAGGCTTGGTAAGCACTGCCGGTTTTGAATCCATTTGTGAGGCCATGTATTTAGGAAAACCCACCTTTATGGTGCCTGTAAAAAGGCAATATGAACAAGCCTGCAATGCGCTGGATGCCGCAAAAGCAGGTGCGGGCATTTGGGCTGAATACTTTGACATCAGTACCTTTCTGGCCTATTTGGAAGGACAAAAAACGAAAAGAGTAAATCCGCAGAAAGAATGGTTCGATGACGGAGAGAGAAAGATCATAGCGGCATTGGAACAGCTGAATTCCAGTGAAAGGACAAGCTCACCTGGCCAAAAAATTACAGAATCACTGCAAGTCTGATGACCTCCCGAAATATCCTTTGGATTTTGCTCACAATTTCCTCCTGAATGTCGTTGTGATCTTTATATTTGTGACCGACAGACAATCCACAACAATGGCCATAATCAGTAAGAAAAAAATCATTTATCCGATTTACGATAAATTACAACTCTATTGTGCCGAGCACGGTCGACAAGCAGACTTACCCATCACCTATGAAGACCTCTGCCGATACAATAGTTCCATCCCACTTTTTGATAACAACGACAATGACACCCTTTGGGAGACTGTATTTTTCTCTCCCATTGAAATGGAACAGGTGCACGCTAGTCTGAAATATATTTACTCTTTATTGAGAGCTGGCGGGGATGTATCGGTGATCAAACACCTTTATATTGATCGCATTGACGTTTGTACTTACGGCAATACCCGTCCCTTCCGAATTCGGGTGGTGAACCGCATTAACGACCTTTTCGACTATTTTTATATCAAAAGAGCCGATGCTTCCCGGGTTTATGGCCTGGAGCTGGAACATCTCCTTTCTCCTAATAACATCACCTTCTTTGTAAATGACCAAACGCTGGTAGAAGAACATATTCAGGGGATTCCCGGCGACCAGTTTATGGCCGGACATATGCATTCACAGGAGGTCAATGAGATCAGACTGGCCAAGGAATTTGTTAAATTCAACGAAAGATGCTTCGTGCGCCTTTTGGGAGATATGCACGCCAATAACTTTGTGGTGGAGATTATTCCGGATTTTGATGAGGTTCATTATCGAATCCGTCCTATTGACTTTGACCAACAAAACTACGAAGGCCGTCGGGTAATTTATCTTCCACAGTTTTTTAAGCAGAACAACCCCATCATTCAGATTGGCATCAAGTATATGAAGCCGGAGCTGGAATTACAGTACCAAAAAGAGGAACGTTCCCGATTAAGAAACCGAATTCGAGCTGCGCATTATAAGATTGATCAGCTGATCGAGGTGATGAAAGGCGATAATATCTCCAAACCCACCAATGTACACCAGTTGAAAACCGAACTTTCGGAAATGTATCGTTCTTCCTCTTTCCTGAAATGCCAGAATATGGGAGAAGTGCTACATGAAAGTCTGAGCATGCTCTTTAAACAAAAAATTCGCCCAAGGAATAACAGTATTCCAATTATTGAATAAGCGCCAGTTTAAAGGCCGGCATCCTCTTTCCGTATTTGAGTTATTGCGGAGGCAATACCTGATTTTTGGGAGGGAACAGCATCACTATGTGCGTGTTTAAAAACCAAAATTCGAAGCGAAAATTTGATGATTGCAGAAGCGATACCCAATTATTTTGGGAGAATAGCCTGGCTATTGTTGAGAATTGATCCAAAATCGCTTCCCATCATTCGAATTTTTTTCAGATGAAATGGTTTTTAACTTGCTCTATGCTTTTAAAATTCTTGGGAGACAAGCAAATGAGGTTTACCTCTATAATGGAAATCACTACCTTTGCCTAAATCCCACTAAATATAGCATCATGTTTACAGGAATAATTGAACAAATCGGTATCATCAAGGAAGTCATTCAAGACCATTCTAATGCCGTTTTTAAAATCGAGTCTGTACTGGCTCCTGAATTAAAAATCGATCAGAGTTTGGCACACAATGGTGTTTGCCTGACAGTGACTGAAATAGACGGAAATGTTTCTACGGTAGTTGCCGTGGATGAAACCCTGAAAAAAACAGCCCTGGGTGATTTAAAAGCGGGAGATATTGTAAACCTGGAAAGAGCCATGGCTTCCGGTGGTCGCTATGACGGCCACATTGTGCAGGGACATGTGGATCAGGTGGGTATTTGCACCAGTGTTCAGGAAGTGGATGGCTCCTGGCTATTTGATTTCGAATATGACCCTTCCACCGGCAACTTTTGCGTGGAAAAGGGTTCCATTACCATTAATGGCGTAAGTTTGACGGTTTTTAATACGGCAGAGAAAGGAAAATTCCGTGTAACAATTATTCCTTACACCTTCGAACACACCAATTTTAAACAAATTAAAGCGGGCGATAGGGTGAACCTGGAATTCGATATTCTTGGAAAATATGTTCAAAGATTATTCGAAGGAGGCTATGAAGATTATCTTTTGGAAAAGTTAAAAGGTAAAGTTTAAATTACATGCATTCTTCCAATATGCTTTAAACTAAAACGAAGCGCATCAGTCATTTTGAATAAAAAAACTGATGCGCTTTTTTCGTCAATTTCAAAAAAAATACAACCTCAGTGACCGGGAGCTTTGGTCGGTGATCTTACTTCACCTTTTTATCATTATCATTTTGGGCTTAGGGAACACCCTTCCCCAATTATTGAAACCCACAGCGATAAAATTGGGCATTATTGAAGAAATCACTATTTCTCCCGAATTATTGGCTTTACAGAAGGAATGGGAAAAAGACAGTCTGTTCACTTTTAATCCCAATAAGGCCAATGCCCTACAACTTCATCAATTAGGCTTTAAGAAAAAAAGCATTCAGCATCTTCTCAACTTCCGCAAAAAAGGCTATAACTTTCGGCTCAAAAAAGACCTGCTCAAAATTGCTGATATGGATTCCCTCCATTTTCAAAAAATTTACACTTTCATCGATCTACCGGAAAGCTTTCCTAAACGTAATCCTAAAGCCAAAGCCAAGCCTAAAATGGCGAAGCCCTATTCGCCTCCTAAAAAGCTAAACATTAATCTCAACACTGCAGATAAGCATAATTTGTCAAAAATATATGGTATAGGTCCCAAGCGAGCAGAGCAGATTCTCAAGTACCGAAAGCTACTGGGAGGCTATGTGGAAAAAGAACAACTGGCCGAGGTCTATGCACTCGAAGGAGAGACAGAAGTGCTGAAAAATTGCTACCAGGCTTGCTTTATTACGCCCCATTTCCAACCCGAAACCATCTCCATCAATCAGGATGATTTCAAAAAACTAGTCCGACACCCCTATCTGGAATATGAAGAAGTCAAGGTGATTTGCAATTACCGAAGGGAATTCCCAATTGAGAATAGTAGTCATTTAAAGAAAATACTATCCTGTAGTGACAGAAAAATACAAAAATTAGCTCCCTACCTCAATTTCGATTGACGGGTATCACTTTTTACCTTAATTTGGGAAATTCCTTTTATTGCGTATGAAGTTTTTCCAACACCAATTAAGGCTTCCCGCCTTCCGAAGAGGTTTTCACCTGATTACGGAGGAGGTGATGGCCCACATGCCCGAATTATCGCAAATTAAGGTCGGAATCTTACATGTGTTTATTCAGCATACTTCCGCTAGTTTAACCATAAATGAGAATGCCGACCCTACCGTAAGGCAGGATTTTGAAGCCCATATGAATAAAATGGTGCCGGAAGGAGCCTCCTATTTCAAACACACCTATGAAGGTCCCGATGATATGCCCGCGCATATTAAGGCATCCCTTATGGGGCCTGCTTTGACAATTCCTATCACCAATGGGCAATTGAACATGGGGACCTGGCAGGGCATTTACCTTTGCGAGCATCGGGATTATGGGGGAGAAAGAAAAATTATCATAACCGCCCAGGGAATTTAGATTTTTGAAAGCGAAAAATGCATTATGCTTTTATTTTATGACATACTATTAAATTAAAAGTGGATTAAAAAGCACTAGACTGCGGTTTTACCAGTAGTTTTATTAATTTTATCGTTATTTATTGCATTTAGCGTATTTCTTCATTTTATACCAGAAAAGCTGATCAATGATTGCATATATCCGAGGAAGAATTACAGAAAAAGAACCAACATATGTAGTGTTGGATGTGGGAGGATTAGGTTATGAAGTTCGTATTTCCCTCAATACTTTTGAAAAACTTCAGGACAATAAAGAAGAAGTGAGATTAGCCACTTATTTACAGGTAAAGGAAGATGCTCACACCCTTTTCGGCTTTTTTGATATCCTGGAGAAAAAGCTTTTTTTACACCTTATTGGCGTAAATGGCGTAGGTGCCAATACGGCCATGGTTATGCTTTCCTCCATGAATGTCAGGGAGCTTAAAGAGGCCATTGCTTCTGAGGATGTAAAAACTATTCAAAAAATTAAAGGCATCGGAGCCAAAACTGCTCAGCGCATCATTCTGGAATTGAAAGATAAATTGCTGAAAGAGGGGGTGGATGCTCCGGCAAGTTCTACTGGCGGTGGCACAGCACATCAGGCGAAAGAAGAAGCTTTAATTGCACTGACTACTTTAGGAATACCTAAAGCCACTGCTGAAAAAAGCATCACTAATATCCTTAAAAAGCATGGAAGTGATATTAGTGTGGAAGAGATCATCAAACTTGCACTAAAAAATTAATCCTGACTCAACCTATTTTTTAACCCATCACCACCTTGAAGTCTAACCTTTATTCAATATCTCAACTACTGTTCATTGCAGCAGTAACGCTTTTCGCAGCACCGGCATTGTCTGATGCTGCAGCGCCTTTTTTCCAGGTGGTGGAACAGGCCGATACCCTTAGGAATGAGAATCAGAAAGACAGTATTCCGGAGAAATATGTACCGTCTCGCACTCCGCAGATTAATCCGGAATCTGATCGGCCCGGAGCGCCCTTTACAGATCCTAATTTGGGACTTTCGCCATTATACCTGAAAGACCCCTCCAATGTGAAGATGGATGTTGAGCTGGATACTTCCAACAATTACACCATTTATGAAAAAATGGGTGATGTGAATTTCCGGCCTACTACCAATATGACTTTTGATGAATTCAATCAATACAACAATCAACAAATCCAAAAGGAATATTGGCTGGAAAGATCAAAAGGACTGGACGGCGAAAGTGCCGTAAGTGGGCGACAATTGATCCCGCCTATTTATGTAAGCCCTATTTTCGACCGTATTTTCGGCGGGAGTTATATTGACATTACCCCTTCCGGTTATGCCACCTTAGATTTTGCCTTAAGATATCAAAGAGTGGCCAATCCGGCCGTACCGGTTTCTCAACAACGAAATGGCGGTTTTGAATTTCAAAACCAAATATCCATGAACGTCATCGGGGAGATTGGAGATAAGCTGAAGGTGACTGCCAATTTTGACAACAACAAGGCTTTTAACTTTCAAAATGACTTCCGGGTAGAATATACCGGATACAAGGAAGAAATCATCAAAAAGATTGAAGTCGGTAATGTAAGTTTACCCTCTTCCAACAGTTTGATTACCGGTGCTCAAAACCTATTCGGGGTAAAAGCTCAATTCCAGTTTGGTAAACTTTACGCGACCACGCTTTTTTCCACACAAAGAGGTAAATCAAATACCATTGTTCTGGAAGGCAATTCCGGAGGACAGGGAAAACAATTCGAGATGGTGGCTTCGAATTATGACGAAAACCGCCACTTCTTCCTGGGCCATTTCTTCAAAGATAATTATGAAAACTGGTTGAGAGGATTACCTCAGGTGCTTTCAGGAGTGAATGTTACCCGGGTGGAAGTCTATGTGCTGAATCGAAATAATGACACCCAAACCCTGCGAAATGTAGCCGGTCTCCTGGATATGGCCGAACCCAACAGGGATAATATGAATAAACCGGATAACTCCTTTAACCAACCTATTAATCCGGCTTTTCCGAATGATAACCGTGCCAATGGCATGTTCAATAGCTTGCAGCAAGATCCCTCTTTAAGAAATGCGGACACCTTTACCGATGCGATGATTGCCAAAGGCTTCGAAAATTCAGAGGATTTTGTCAAGATCAATGGGGCCAGAAAGCTGGATCCGCAGGAATATTCCATTCATAGTGCATTAGGTTATATCTCGCTTTTCCGTCGTTTACAAAATGATGAAATGCTGGCCGTAGCCTACGAATACACTTACAACGGACAAGCTTATAAAGTAGGGGAGATGTCAGAAGATTATCAGAACAGACCTGATGCTGAACTGATCTTCCTGAAAATGCTTCGCCCGAATAAGATTGATGTAGAATCACCCGCTTGGCAGCTGATGATGAGAAACGTCTACAACCTGGGGTCTTCTCAAATTGGCCCGGAGGGTTTTGATTTGAAAGTAATTTACCGGGATGACCGTACCGGTATTGATAACCCCAGTTTGCACGAGGGAACAAATACTAAGGATAAGCCTTTGGTGGAACTGTTAAGAGCCGATAGATTGAACAGAAACGGAGACCCCCAGCCGGATGGTATTTTTGATTACGTCGCCGACGTTACCGTATTCTCCGACAATGGAAACATCTTCTTCCCTGTACTGCAGCCTTTTGGTAATACCCTGGACGAACAGTTCCTCCCCACGGAGGATGTTTTGAAAGAAAAATATGTCTTCGAGGAACTCTATTCCAGAACCAAGGCGGATGCCGAGCTGGTCACCGAAAAGAATAAATTCTTTATCAAAGGATCCTTCCAGGCCGGTAGTGGCTCGGAGATCACCCTTCCGGGAATTGATATCTCTCCGGGATCCGTGGTCCTCTCTGCTGGTGGTATTCCCATGACCGAGGGCGTGGATTATACGGTAGACTATAACCTGGGGCGGGTAAATATTACCAACCAGGCCATTCTGAATTCCGGAAAATCTATTACCATTACTTATGAGCAGGCTGATTTACTCAACTTCCAGACCCGATCCTTATTGGGAACTCGCCTGGATTATCGGGTGGATGACCGCCTGAATATTGGAGGTACGCTGCTTTACCTTAATGAACGAGCAGTAGTAAGCCGGGTAGGAATAGGTGATGAACCGGTTCGAAATGTGAAGTATGGGTTTGATGTCAGCTTTCAGGATGAATCCCGTTTTCTAACCCGCATGGTAGATGCGCTTCCCCTGGTGCAAACCAAAGAAACTTCCACGGTCAGTATTAATGCAGAATTTGCGCAATTAATTCCGGGCACCTCTAATAAAGTGGATGGATCCGGAACCGCTTATATCGATGATTTTGAAACCACCATTACCCCATTTTCGGTATCCAACAACTGGTTTTTAGGGGCGACTCCTGAAACCACCGGTAACCGACTCATCGAAGATAATGGAGAAGATAAACTGGGTATTAATTATAAGCGCGCCAAGCTGGCCTGGTATACCATTGACAATACCTTCTACCAGACCAACAGCCGGAACAAACCGGCCAATATTACCACTGAAGACACTCAGAACAACTATGTTCGGAATATTCCTCCACAGGAGATCTTCAGAGAACGTGATGAGACCCTGATCAATGCCAATATCGCCACCTTCGATATGGCTTTTTTCCCGCAGGAACGTGGACCCTACAACTACAATCCCAACCTGACAAATGAGGGGCTTTTGCCGGAACCGGAGGACAACTGGGGAGCTATTACCCGCGCCATTACCTCAGATGTGGACTTTGATAAAACCAATATCGAGTACATCGAATTCTGGATGATGGATCCCTTCATCGAGGGCACCAATGGTCGCGTACTGGATGGGCGTCTGAATACCAATAACACTACCGGAGGAGACCTGTATTTCAATCTGGGCTCTGTATCCGAAGACCTGATGAAGGATGGCAAGCATGCTTTTGAGAACGGCCTGCCGCCCGATGGTTCTGATGGCGGCTTCGACACCAACGAATGGGGTAAGGTAACGACCCAGCAATATTTGAACAATGCCTTTGATAATGACCCGAACTCCCGACCTTTCCAGGATGTGGGACTGGATGGCCTTCGTTCAGAGGAAGAATTAGAGTTCTTTAGGGAAAATTTCATTGATCGATTAGTAGTAGCACCGGAAGTACTTACCGCTATTTCTCAAGACCCTTCCGGTGATAACTTCCGACACTATCTGGATGCTGCTTACACGGATATTGATGCCAAAATCCTGGAGCGTTATAAAGACTTCAACGGAATGGATGGTAACTCGCCGATTCAGTCCAACAATAATAACTTCACCTCAGCCGGTAGCGCTTATCCTGACAATGAGGATTTGAATAATGACAACACTATCAGTGACCTGGAGGAGTATTATGAATACAAAATCAGCCTTAAACCAGGTGATCTGGAAGTAGGTAAAAACAATATTGTTGATAAAGTCACCAACTCAGAGGCTAACGCCTCCTGGTATTTATTCCGTATCCCGGTGCGTCAGCCTACTGGCTCCTATGGTGGGATTTCCGGTTTCAAAACCATTCGCTTTATGCGGACATACCTGACGGGCTGGCAGCAGCCGGTGGTATTGCGTATGGCCAAATTCCAGCTGGTAGGTTCGCAGTGGCGACGTTACGAAAACAGCTTATTTGACAATGGGCTGGACGAAGTGCCGGAGCCATTTGATACCGACTTCCAGGTCTCCGTGGTGAATTTGGAGGAAAACTCAAGTGCACTCAACAAAATACCTTACCGGGTTCCACCGGGAATCAGCCGGGATTACGACAACACTTCTGTGGTTTCTCGTCAGCTGAACGAACAATCCATTCAGTTGGTGATGAAAGATCTTCAGAATAAAGACGCCCGGGCAGTGTTTAAAAACACCACCCTGGACTTGATCAATTATGGTCGATTAAAAATGTTTGTCCATGGGCAGGACCCCATCACGCAGAGTGATGAACTCCGGGTGTTCATGAGAATCGGTACGGACTTAACCCAGAACTTCTACGAAATTGAATGGCCTCTTAAAATAACACCGGAAGGTTCCAATACCTCTGAGGAAATCTGGCCTGCAGAAAACAACCTGGACATTGCCTTAAATGACCTTTATGCTATTAAATCTCGGAGAAACAGGGAAGGCTTTGAGCAGGCTTTGCCTTATTCGCAGCAGGTGGGACGGTATAAAATCACGATTGTGGGTCGGCCGGAATTAAGTACCGTTCAAACAATTATGCTCGGTGCTCGAAATCCGGATACCTTCGACAAGCAAAGCAAGGATATCACCGTTTGGTTTAATGAATTACGTGCAACGGATTTCGACAGTGAAAATGGTTGGGCCGGAAATGTCCGATTCAATACCAAACTGGCGGATTTAGGGGTACTTTCAGGTAGCAGTAGCTATATCTCTTCCGGCTTTGGAGGTATTCAGGATAATATTTCCGCACGAACCAGGGAGTCTTCCCTGAACTATGATATTGCCGCTAATGTCAATTTAGATAAATTCGGGCTGGACCGTTTCGGACTGCGTATTCCGATGTACGTTTCTTACGAACATAACAAAATTACGCCAAAGTGGGATCCGCTGGATCCCGACATTCCGCTGGAGGCCTCACTGGAGTCCTTTGACACCCAGGCCGAAAGGGATGCATATCGCAAATTAGTGGAAGATAATACTTACCGGAGGGCGATTAGTTTTAACAATGTCCGGAAAGTAAAAGTGAAAGAGGATGCTATCCCACACATTTATGATATTGAAAACTGGGCTTTCTCTTATGCCTATAGTGAAATTACCCGGACGAATATCAACCTGGCAGATTATATCAACTTTAACCATAAAGTAGGGCTGGCCTATAACTATAACGCCAACCCCTTCATATTGGAGCCATTTAAAAACAGTAAAGGATTAAAATCAGACTGGTTGCGTTTGATCAAAGATTTCAATTTAGCCCTATGGCCCTCTTCCATTAGTGTGAGGGGAGACCTGGACCGAAGCTTTATCAGAAACCAGCTTTTCAATGAAGATTTAACCACGGTAGGCATTGAACCGACCTATGAGAAATACTTCAATTTTAACCGCTATTACAATATTCGCTGGGCATTAACGCAAAACCTCTCGCTTACATATAATGCCAGAGCATTTGCAACCATTGATGAACCCGAAGGCGACATCAATACCCAGGCTGCCAGAGATTCCATTCGAGCCAATCTGATGAGGCTGGGCCGTTTGAAAACTTTTGATCAGAATATCCGGGCTGATTACCGATTACCTTTGGATAAAATTCCATTGACGGACTTCTTAAATGCCGACCTGAACTATTCGGTGAACTATACCTGGACGGCCGGCCCGGTGAACATTGAGGAGGAATTTGATTTCGCCAATACGATCCAAAACTACCGTCAATACGGAGGTACCGGTAAAATTGACCTGGTCAAACTCTACAATAAAAATAAATTCCTGCGGGACATTAATAAACCTAAACGAAAACGGCGATCCTCCTCCAGATCCACCACCAGAAAGATAGAGGCAGATACTATTAAAGCCCCAGCTGAAATGAAAGGGCTTAAGGGCATGCTAAGGTTGTTAATGATGGTTCGGGACGTGAACGCCACCATTAGCTATACGGACGGAACTTCTTTGCCGGGCTTTGAGCCAACCCCGAACCTCTTCGGGCAAAACTTTGACAATAACGCACCGGGCTGGCCCTTTATTCTGGGTAGTCAGGATGCAGGCATTCGGAATCAGCTGGCGGATCAGGATCTATTGATTCAAAATGGTAACCTGACCCAGCAATTCAGTCAGAACCAGATGATCAATATGAACCTGAATGCCAACCTGGAACCGATTAAGGATTTGAAAATCCGACTGAGTATGACCAAAACGAAGAACTCCTTCTATCAGGAACTCTTCCGTTATGACACCATCAGTAATTCCTTTGAATCCAATACGCCGGCAAGAAATGGTAGCTATTCCATCTCCTATTTCATGCTGCCAACCACCTTCTCCAGTTTTGATACTGATTTGGTGGATAAGGCTTTCCGGGATTTTGAAAGCTATCGCGCCATCATTAAGGACCGGTTGGATGCACTTAACCCCAATGGAGGAGAGTATAACATCAATTCTCAGGATGTATTAATTCCGGCCTTTATAGCGGCCTATACCGGAAAATCAGCGGAAGAAGCTAAATTAAGCCCATTCCCGAAAATCCCGATTCCAAACTGGCGTCTGGACTATTCCGGATTGCGTAATATCCCGGCGCTAAAAGACATTTTCAGTTCGGTGAATATTACTCACGCCTATAATTCAACTTACAGCGTCAACAGCTATACCAATTCACTGGAGTACACCGATAATCTGGAATTATCCAATGACATTGAGAATTACCCCTTGGCCACTAAAATAAACGAGGAAACTGGCTTCTATACACCGGTATATGTCCTGGATCAAATCGTGATGTCGGAGCAATTTTCTCCGCTGATTGGTTTAAATGTCAGAACAAAATCCAAGGTAAGTGCCAAGATAGAATACCGATGGGAGAGGAACCTCGCCCTGAACATCTCCAATATTCAGATGACCGAGATGAGAAATAAAGACTGGTCCTTTGACATTGGATATACCAAAGGAGGAATGAAAATGCCATTCCGATGGAAAGGACGGACCGTCGTTCTGGACAATGACCTGACCTTCCGCCTCAACTTTGTGATTCGGGATACCGAAACCCTGCAAAGAAAGCTGGATGATGTCAGCACCATTACCAACGGTAATGTCAATTACCAGATCAGGCCTACGGTCGCCTACGTGGTAAATAACCGACTGAATATTCAAGCCTATTATGAGCGAACGGTAAATGAGCCCAAAATCTCCACCTCCTACCTCAGAACAGCCACCAACTTCGGGGTTCAGGTAAGGTTCAATTTCTCAAATTAATTTCTTAAGCGCCCAAAACTTCCAATGGTTTTGGGCGTTTTTGTTTGCAGAAGATAGAATCTTCTGAGGCCATCTTCTGAATATTTCTAAATTCCATACTGCCCTCTAATTCCCATGGTTTTTAGAAAAAATAATTCAATATTTGCCACACAACAGTTTGACCCATTTTAATTTTTTAAAACCATGAATATCCCTGCAGAATTAAAGTATACTAAAGATCACGAGTGGATCCGTATTGAAGGAAATACCGCTATCGTGGGCGTCACTGATTTTGCTCAAAAAGAGCTGGGAGATATCGTTTATGTAGAAGTAGAAACGGTAGACGAAGAAATTGAAGCTGGTGAGGTATTCGGAACAGTAGAAGCGGTAAAAACCGTTTCTGACCTGTTTATGCCCATTAGCGGAACTATTGTGGAATTCAACGAATCCCTGGAAAGCGAGCCTGAAAAGGTAAACGCTGATGCCTATGGGGAAGGTTGGATGATCAAAATTGAAATGAACAATCCTGCAGAAGTAGAAACATTACTTTCTGCAGAGGCGTACGAAGAACTTATTGGCTAACATTAAATTTAATCTTGGCTTAAAAAATCAAAGGAGGATACTTCTTTGATTTTTTTTTACCTTTCCGTTATGATCCTTCGTTACCAACTGTTCACCATCATCTGGGTGATCATCATCCTTTTTCTTACCCTATTGCCAGCCTCTTCCTTACCTTCAGGAATCAACTGGTATATCCCTTTCGATAAATTGGCCCATGCTGGTGTTTTCGGAATATTGGCCCTATTACTGACAATAGGCTCCTGTAAGCAGTACAGCGTTGAACACATGAAACGCTTTCCCTACCATTGGACCATTAGCCTGTGTTTCGTTTTCGGACTGTTGATTGAAGTTTTACAAGGGAGTTTCACCAGCCGACATTTCGAATGGATGGATTTAGTGGCAGATATGATAGGCGCATTTATTGGGTTGATTGTATTTTTTTTCGTCTATAAGTGGTGAGGTCTTTTTGTTTCGCGAAATTTTTAATAAGTTTGAGGGACGACAACAACTTTTCTTATACATCCCTTTGACTAATTAAAAAGGAAGCTGATATGGAGATTAAAAAGAACCCTGGTAAGGATCTTACCAAAAAATCAGGGCTGTTCTTTAATATTGGTCTGTGTATTTCCTTAGGTCTTGTAATCCTTGCTTTTGAGTGGAAGTCGTACGACGATGTAAAAATCGCCGACGCTGCCGTTGCTGAAGTAGATTTCGAAGAAGTGACCGAGGTACCCCAGACTCAACAGCCCCCTCCACCACCACCAAAAATCCAGGCACCTGTTATTGTAGAGGTACCGGATGAGGAAGTGATTGACGAGGATATCGACGTTGATTTGGACGTGGATGTTACCGAAGATGCCGTAATCGAAGAAGTAGTATTCGAGGAAGCACCGGAGGAAGAAGAAGTAGAAGAAGTATTTACTATTGTAGAGGATCAGCCAGAATTCCCGGGAGGAATGCCAGCGTTCTACAAATACATTGGTAAAAACTTGAAGTATCCATCTCAAGCCCGTCGTATGGGTATCGAAGGAAAGGTATTCGTACAGTTCGTAGTAGGTAAAGATGGTAAAATCAGCGAAGTACAAGTTATTAAAGGTATTGGTGCTGGTTGTGATGAGGAAGCTAAGCGTGTAATTGAAAGCTCTCCAAAATGGAAAGCTGGTAAGCAACGTGGACGTGCTGTAAAAGTACGTATGATCCTTCCGATCACCTTCAAATTGGGATAATTCCCTAAAAAAGAAATTAAAAAAAGGACTGCAGCAATGTAGTCCTTTTTTTTATGCTTAAATCCAAATTACGAAGGCTTAAGTCGGATTATTCTGGCTTAAGCCGGATAATTCATGCTTAAATCCTCGTTTAGTTGTAAGGCGGAAAAAATGAAGTAACTTCTCCCATTTCAAATTTATCCCAACGAAGCAGATGAATGAGGAGAAAGCAAGCTTACCCCAATTTGGGTTATTTAAAAAACAAAATCGAAATGGCAATAAGTTGATTAATGGTATTTACTGAATCTATCATTGAAAATTTAAGGTTAAAATATAATTCCTCAAACGAGTCACAACAAACTACACCACAGCAAATTACCCCCAAACCATCAACAACAAAATAAACCACTCAAGAACCATAGCTTCTCCTTTTTATATTTTTTAAACGTTATTTTTTACCAAAAATAATTTTGTGGCAACGTTTTTGTAGTATAATAAAGCAAAAGAATTGGCCGATTCTAATGTAGTACTTCTAACATTTTAGCTTATGGAACTCAAGAAAGACCCCGGAAAAGATCTAAAAAAGAGAAGATCCTTATTTTTTACCATCGGCCTTTGCCTCTCTTTAGCTTTCAGTATTGCTGCTTTTAATTGGCGGGTTTATGAGGATAAAATTGATATTACCGGCATCCCCATAGATGGAGATGATATCGAAATCGTCGAAATCCCGGCCAGTAGAATTGAGCCCCCCAAACCACCCAGAGTGGTTAATCCCGTGATTATTGAAATTCCGGATACGGAGGATATCCTTGATCCCGATGATATTGACATCGATATCGAGGTAACCGAAACCGATAAGATTGAAGATGTAATATTTACAGACGCTCCAATAGAAGAAGATCCTGAAGAAATCGTTGTCTTTGCTGAAAAACAACCTGCTTTCCCCGGAGGAATTTCTGCTTTTTATAAATATGTAAGCAAGAACATGAACTATCCCAGCCAAGCCAAAAGGCAAGGCATTTCAGGAAAAGTTTTTGTGCAGTTCGTAGTAGACCGCGACGGTTCCATTTCCAATGTAGAAATCATGAAAGGCATTGGGGCCGGATGTGATGAAGAAGCGAAGCGTGTATTGGCCAATTCCCCAAAATGGAATCCTGGAAAACAGCGGGGCAGAGCCGTGCGCGTCAGAATGGTGTTACCAATCACCTTCAAATTGAATTAAACCATAGTAGTAGGATATATTTTTCCCATACTATACCTACCAAAAAGGCCAGCTCACTACGGGCTGGCCTTATTCATTGTACAATCATTTGTAATCCTTTAAAGGATATTCAGGGATTGCTCCTTAATTTTTTCCAACTCTTCTTTCATTTGTACCACCAGGCGCTGAATGGCGGCATGGTTGGCTTTTGATCCAAGCGTATTGATTTCCCGGCCAATCTCCTGGGAAATAAAACCCAGTTTTTTTCCGTTAGAAGCCTGCGTAGGTTTTAATATTACCTCTTTAAAATATTTCAGGTGATTCGCCAGACGCACTTTCTCCTCATTAATGTCATATTTCTCCAGATAGAATATGATCTCCTGCTCAAAACGATTCTGATCGTAATCTTCTTTTTGCTGCAAGTCCTCCAAATTTTGACGCAGGCGGTTTTTCACCGTCTCCACGCGCTCTTCTTCAAATTGAGGAACTTTTTGCAAACATCCATCAATGACGTCAATATAGCTCACCAGCTTTTCAGCCAATACCGCTCCTTCCTTTAGGCGGAAGGCATCACAATCTTTTAGCGCGGCATTTAAAGCCGAATGAAGTAATTTCCAATCCGCTTCACTACCCAGCTCTTCCCGCTCATTCACCAAAACTTCCGGCATCTGCAATACCAACTTAAACAATTCCTGTTCACTGGCGCCTGTATTTTCCGCCAAAGCTTTCAGAGCGGCATAATAATTCTGAAAAAGCCCTTCATTCACCTGCACCTTTGGAGTAGTATCATCTTTGCGATTAAATTCAATATTGACCGCAACTTTCCCTCTTTCCAGACAGTCCCCAATGGTATTTCTAATCTCGATCTCCCGATCGCTGAAGGTTCTGGGTAATTTTAAGTTAGTATCTAAGAACTTAGAATTCAAAGTTCTGACTTCTACCTGAATACTGATGGATTCCGTATCCAAATTGGCAGAACCGTAACCTGTCATGGATTTTATCATAGCCTTTTCTTTATTTAAATACTAATGTAAAAAAAACATACAATATTTCATTTATTTCCTTCGTTGACCGAAATTCAAATTTTCGTTTAATTGGTAAAAAGTCGACGATTTGACCCTATCCCCCATGGATAAAAACAGTCTATTGGATCTTTTCGAGAAAGCCGTACATGCATTTGGACCACAACCGCTTTTCTGGCAATGGCAGGAGGGAGTTTTCAGCCCCATTACCTATCAGGAAACCAGTCAGCATGTGCATGGCTATGCCAATGGATGGAAAAACTTAGGACTAAACCGTGGAGAGAAAGTCGCCCTTTGGCTCGACTCCTCCCCGCTGTGGGTCATTACGGAAATCAGCATTTGGTATGCCGGGGGAGTGGCGGTACCCATGAATCTCAAAACGGAAATCAATACCCTGATTTGGCAAATCAAACATGCGGAATGTCAACATCTGGTATTGGAAGAACATCTGGTGGAACAAATACTGCCGCACCTGCCTGCTTTGCCTGAAAATTTACATTTGTGGTATAACCGCAAAAATCAGCGCTTCGAACACCCGCAAATAACACCCCTGCAGGAGTTATTAGATTTTGGTGATCAGGTGCCCCTTATCCCGACTACGGAGCTGGCGACCATTATCTTTACTTCGGGTACCAGCGCAGACCCTAGGGCTGTTCTACTTAGCCATGAGAATCTGCGAACCAATGTCCTCCAAATCAAAAAAAGAATCCCTATTCCCCCGGAGGCACGCACTTTCATGCTGCTTCCGCTGGATCATGCCTTTGCACATACCGTAGGTTTGTATAGCGTCATCATTCAGGGAGGAAGTATTGGCTTTCCTCCACAGGGAAAATCCATGATGGAAATTCTCCGGATGATTCCCGAAATCCTGCAGTCCTTCCAGCCCGACTTCCTGCTCCTGGTTCCGGCCCTGATTAAAAGTCTTCGCTTGTATGTAGAAAGAGCGGTTCGCTCACTAGGAGAGGAAGTAGAAAAAGATTACCGCAATGCTTTGGCCCTGGCTTATCAAAAAGCCAGAAGCGGAGATGAATTAGGATATGTAAAACGACTGAGTGCCTTTTTCATGACACACGCCGTCCTCAATAAGCTCAAAGATAAACTATTCCCTAACCTAAAATTTATGGTAACCGGGGGAGCCTATTTGGATCGCAATGTCATTTTCTATTTCAATGCCCTCGGGCTTCCAGTTTATCAGGGCTATGGACTTACCGAAGCCAGCCCGGTAGTTTCTACCAATAATGAACAATATCAAAAAGTAGGTTCCGTAGGCATGCCGCTTTCCATGGTAGAAGTGGAAATTCGGGATGAAAAGGGAGAGCGATTACCCCTGGAAAAAACAGGAGAGATTGTGGTAAAAGGCACAAATGTGACCAGAGGGTATTTCAAAAATACGGAAGCTACGAACCTCCTGATCAGAGACAAATGGCTACATACCGGAGACATTGGTAAAATTGACAGCGAGGGTTACCTCTATGTCCTGGGGCGCATCAAAAGCCTGCTAATTTCCTCTGATGGAGAGAAATTTCCTCCGGAAATGGTGGAGGCCGATATCGAAGAATTTTGCAGCTGTATTGATGCCGTTTGCCTGTTCAATAACCAATCACCCTATACCCTGGCTTTAGTAGTTCCAAATGTGGCCAACATTCGAAAAAAAGCCCTGGAAAAACATATTGGAAATAAAGAACTCATCCCTTTTACACTCAAAACCATCGAAGAAGAGTTAATCAATTTCAGAAAGGCGACTGCCTTTGAAGCCAAATGGACCCCCAACAGATTCCGCCTGATGATGGAGCCCATGAGTATTCAAAATCGCTTCCTGAATCATAACTACAAAATGATCCGACCACGGGTACATGATTTTTATGCAGCAGAAATTGAAGAAATTTTCAGAAAAAAAGATCGAAATACCAATGATCCCATAAATTTGGAACGCGCAAGAAGCCTGCACGTTAGCCATTAATAAAGGGTGCACAAAGAAAATAAATCTTGTAAAATTAGCTAAAATGGGGCGCTAAGGTTTGTTTTTTACCAAAGCCTTCCTACATTTGCATCCGCTTAAGCATTGAAGGAAACGGTCGCGTAGCTCAACTGGATAGAGCATCTGCCTTCTAAGCAGACGGTTCGGGGTTCGAGTCCCTGCGCGATCACCACAATGGTCTAGTAGCTCAACTGGATAGAGCACCTGCCTTCTAAGCAGGCGGTTCGGGGTTCGAGTCCCTGCTGGATCACGATGCTTAAGCAAAAGCCCATTCTTTCGAATGGGCTTTTTTTTGCCTGAATATTTTTCTAAAACGGTCAGACTATTCCTTATTCTGTATTACTCCCTTTTCAATTTCAAAGATTTTTACCTCTTCGTCAATCTCCTTTACCAGGCCTTTGGTTCGCTCCGGACGGGCGTCAGTAATAAAAATTTGTCCGAATTTATGCCCTGCCACCATTTTCAACAGGTGCTGCATGCGCTGATCATCCAGCTTATCGAAAATATCGTCCAGCAACAAAATAGGTTTAAACCCTTTCTGCTGATGAATTAAATCAAAATGGCTCAACTTCAATGCCACCACGAAGGACTTCTGCTGCCCCTGTGAACCAAATCGCTTCACCGGATGGCCACCAATCAAAAATCGGAAATCATCCCGATGCACCCCCATAGTTGTTCTTCCCAGGACGACATCTTTTTCCGTCGCCTGCTCAAACTTCTCCTTAAAATCTTCCTTCAGTACCTCCGTCCGGTAACGCAAACTCACTTCTTCCCGTCCACCAGACAAGGCCTGATAATGCGCCTGAAACAAAGGTTCAAACTGATCCAAAAAAGAAATGCGCGCGCGGGCGATCTTTTCCGCACGATCTAATAGGGGAATATTATAGGTTTCCAATAGATCCTGATCTGCCGGCATATGATTTTTCTGCCACTGACGCAGCAGCGCATTCCGCTGCTTCAACAATCCATTGTATTCCATCAGCCATTGCAGATAATTACGATCGGTCTGACAAATAATCGCATCAAAAAAACGCCTCCGCTCTTCACTTCCTTCCCGAATCAAATCCGTATCATGGGGCGCCATCATCACCACCGGAAATCGCCCCACATGATCCGAAAGGCGCTCATAAGGCACCTGATCGCATCTCAACACCTTTTTGGCCCCTTGTTGCAAAGCGCACAATACCTGATGCTGCCGGTCTTCATTCCTGAATTCTCCCCGAATACTGAAAAAAGGCTCCTGATGACGAATGCTTTGCTGGTCCTGCCCCGGAAAAGCAGATTTCGCCAGCGATAAATAGTGAATAGCATCGAGCAGATTGGTTTTTCCGCTACCATTTTCTCCAACCAAACAATTAATCTGAGGTGAAAACTGCATATTCAGCTCTTCATAATTCTTGAAATTCAGCAGTTGGATATTAAAAAGAAACATAAAGGAATGTATTGATTGCAGCGACTTTTTATTATTTTCGCCCACTACAAACCTATTAACTACAATTGTTTTCTGCAAATCAAGCTTAAGACAACAATAAAACCATATAACAATTATGTCAAACCAAACTGCAAACACTGGATCTGCGGCTACTGAGGAGCGTTTCTCCAAAGAAACCTATATGTGGTGGTATGAAAACATGCTACACATGAGACGCTTTGAAGAAATGAGTGGTCGTGTGTATGGTCAGCAGAAAATCAGTGGATTCTGCCACTTGTATATTGGTCAGGAAGCCTGTGCAGCAGGTGCTGTTTCCGCACTAAAAAAAGGGGATAAATACATTACCGCTTATCGTGATCACGCTCATCCTATTGCCTTAGGATCTGACCCAAAGCGTATCATGGCTGAGCTTTACGGTAAAGCCACCGGCCTTTCTAAAGGTAAAGGTGGGTCTATGCACATCTTCGATGTGGAGAATGGCTTCTACGGTGGCCACGGTATCGTGGGTGGACAAATTCCATTGGGCGCCGGTTTGGCTTTCGCTGAACAATATAAAGGAACAGATAACCTTTGTATCGCTTATATGGGAGATGGTGCAGCTCGCCAGGGTGCGGTACACGAGGCATTCAACATGGCCATGACCATGAAATTGCCTATTATCTTCGTGATTGAAAACAATGGTTACGCCATGGGTACTTCCGTACAACGTACTTCTAACGTAATCGAACTTTATAAATTAGGAGAATCTTACGATATGCCATCCCGTCCGGTAGACGGCATGAGCGTGGAAGAGGTTCATATTGCTTGTGAGGAAGCTGCTGAGCATATCCGTGCAGGAAAAGGTCCTGTATTGCTAGAGTTCCGCACTTACCGCTACAAAGGTCACTCTATGTCTGACCCTGCAAAATACCGTACCAAAGAAGAGGTAGAGAGCTACAAGCAAAAAGACCCTGTTCAGCAGGTAAAAGCCACTATCCTTGAAAAAGGTTATGCAACTGAAGAGGAATTAAAAGAAATGGATAACAGAATCAAAGAGTCTGTAAAAGAATGTGTAAAATTTGCGGAGGAGTCTCCACTTCCGGACCCAAAAGAAATTTTCACAGACGTTTACGCTCAGGAAGACTATCCATTCGTTAGAGAATAATCGGTGAGGGCCGCTATTTTAATATCAATAAAAATTGATTATTATTGCACCCTAAAAATTTTTTCAAATGGCAAAGAATAAGAAAAAACAAGAAGAAGCTGAAAAGTATACAGGTCAGGAGTTATTGGAAAATCCAGAAGCGATTGCTGACCGCCTGAGTAAATCAGAAGAGTTTTTAGAAAAAAACAAGGTAGCCGTAATTGGTGGATCCGTAGCTTTGATCGTGGCGGTAGGATTGTTTTTCTTTTACCAGAGCTTCATTTCCGGCAAAGATAAAACTGCACAGGCAGAAATGTTTCAGGCGCAGTACTACTTTGAGCAAGACAGCCTTAACCTGGCTTTAAATGGAGATGGAAACAGCTATGGTTTTCTTAAAATTGCCGACGAATATGGCAGCACTCCTGCAGGTAAATTGGCAAACTATTACACAGGTGTAATTTACTTGCGTCAGGGTGAGTTTGATAAGGCCATCAACACTTTGAAAGGCTTCAGCCCTTCAGATCAGTTGATTCAGGCAAAAACTTATGCCTTGATTGGTGATGGCTATATGGAAAAGAAAAGCTATGGGGATGCACTTTCTTACTATCAGAAAGCGGCCAACTACAAAGCCAACAAATTCTTTTCTCCGATTTACCTGAAAAAAGCAGCTTTAGCGGCTGAATTGAAAGGTGACTTGAAAACGGCAAAGTCAAGCCTGGAGACTATCGTAAATGACTACTCAGATGCTAACGAGTATCAGGAAGCCCGCAAGCAACTAGCGCGCGTGAACGGAATGATCAACTAAGATTAGCCAAAAAAATACAAAAGGGATTAGCCAAAAGCTGATCCCTTTTTTTATTGCCCTTTCTCGAATTATTCACCGCTAAATTCAGCAATTCCCCTAAAGTGGCATATTTTCAGCTCGATAAGATGGTGTTTATTGATTTATTAATAACCCAAATTTGCGCAGGCTTGCTTTCTCCTCATTCACCTGTTCCCTTGGAAAACAGTTGAAATTGGTAACTATTCCTTGATTTTCCCCACCCGGCAGCCAAACGAAGATTTAAGCAATAAGAATTCAGCTTAAGTTGAAAAAAAGATCGCTCCTGATCGTTCATCCCTGTACAAATGGCCGGCCTCTGGCTACTAATTAAACAATTTGCAACCTTTCTCCGCTCAACAGGCAATCTGAAGCCACCACCGCCCCCTGCGGACACCCTTACTGACCGAAAAATTGGCAACGACTAAACACTAAAACGAAAAAAGCAATTATCGCTTTCCCATTTTAGTCAAAACTTGAATATGAGAATGGAAAACAATCAATTTTACATCAGCCTGAATTAGAGAGGAGTTAAATCCCATTTCCCATAAATCCACCAATAGTTTCAAACCTCAATCCCAAAAATTAATTGTACTTTTGAGCGTCAAATAAAACCGTTGTTTTATAAATCTAACAGTTGTTATAATAATAAAACCCATCGGCGGCGTTTATTCCATTTTATAACAATTTGTTAGAATCGATTTACATAAAAGCGGGAAAATAATTGACCACGATTCTTTTTATTCATCTAAATTTGAACTGTAATACATATGGCAACTGCACTAAAAAATCTGAGCGAATATTCTGATAAAAACTTATCTGACGTAAGTGGCAAGACTTTCGCAATTGTAGTGTCGGAATGGAATGAGGAAGTAACAGAAGCCCTTTATAAGGGGGCTAAAGAAACACTTTTAGTCAATGGGGTTTCTGAAAAGAATATCATCCGAAAGAATGTTCCGGGAAGTTACGAATTATCCTTAGGCGCACAGTGGATGGCACAACGTGCTGATGTGGATGCGGTCATTTGCCTGGGATGCGTGATTCAGGGTGAAACCAAACATTTTGACTTCATCAATCAGGCCGTAGCGATTGGTATTACAGAAGTGAATTTGAAATTCAATAAACCCGTAATTTTCGGTGTGCTTACCCCAGATACGCAGGAACAGGCGTTGGACAGAGCCGGCGGGAAACATGGAAATAAAGGAGACGAGGCAGCGATCACAGCAATTAAAATGC
The DNA here is from genome assembly GCF_036244895.1 of Persicobacter diffluens. Lineage (NCBI taxonomy): Bacteria > Pseudomonadati > Bacteroidota > Cytophagia > Cytophagales > Persicobacteraceae > Persicobacter > Persicobacter diffluens. The sequence continues at coordinate 213,718 of NZ_BQKE01000001.1, read as the reverse complement.
TGGGATTCTAAATACAGCTTCGGGCAGGGAGAACTCCTTGCCCGTTTTTAGTTCACTGCCTCTTGAAACTTGAGTAAAAAACGATAAATATTATACAGGTCATGCAGGTATACAAGTTTGGAGGCACTTCGGTAGGAAGACCGGAGCGTATGCATCGCGTAGCAGAATTAATTCAGGCAGATTCAGAACGTAAAATCGTGGTATTGTCCGCTCTTTCGGGCACTACTAACGCCTTAGTGGCAATTGGAGATGCGTTAACAGCCAAAAACAATGATTTGGCCCGCCAATTAATTGAAGAGCTTTACGAGCACTATTTGGCATTCTATCCCAAATTAGTAATCGGCGATAATGCATTGGCCAAGGCAAAACAAATCATTGATGAACACTTTAGCTTCATCCGCACTTTGCCCGGACACTTCTTCAACAAGCGCCTGAATAAGGAATTATTGGCACAAGGCGAATTAATGTCCACCAAGCTATTCACCACTTACCTGCACGAACAAGGCGTAAAAGCACAATTGCTGCCGGCATTGGATTTTATGCTAGTAAACGAAGACCATGAGCCGGACCTGGAATTCACTTCCAGAGAACTGTCCGCCTTGGTGGAAGCTGCTGAAGGCACTCAACTTTTTATCACCCAGGGCTATATTTGTCGTGACCACGAAGGCGAGGTTTCCAACCTGAGCCGCGGTGGATCTGACTATACCGCTACTTTGATCGGCGCTGCCATTCAGGCATCAGAAACGCAGATCTGGACGGACATTGACGGCATGCACAACAATGACCCTAGAGTAGTAGAAAACACTTTTCCAATTCCGGAGTTGAGCTTTGATGAAGCTTCCGAATTGGCCTATTTTGGTGCAAAAATCCTGCACCCGACGTCCATTATCCCTGCACAACGTTACAATGTTCCGGTACGATTGAAGAATACAATGGAGCCAAAAGCACCGGGTACTTTGATCAGTCAGCATTTTTCGGCAACCGGAGCTGTAAAAGCAGTTGCTGCAAAAGATGGCATTACCGCTATAAAAATCCGTTCCAATCGAATGGTACTGGCTTATGGATTTATCCGTCAGATCTTCGAGGTGTTTGAAAAATATAAAACACCAATCGATATGATCACTACTTCTGAGGTAGCAGTCTCATTAACCATTGATAATGATGAACAACTTCCTCAGATCCTGGAAACCTTAGAGAAATTCGGCCAGGTGCAGGTGGACCGCAATCAGTCCATCGTTTGTGTAGTGGGAGACTTTGGAGAGGAAAAAGTGGGTATCGCAACCAAAGTACTGGATGCTATGGAAGAAGTGCCAATCCGAATGATTTCCTATGGAGGTTCAGATTACAACATTTCCCTTTTAGTGGGAAGTGAAAACAAAGAGAAGTCACTTTGTCGTCTGAATGAATTCCTTTTCTAAGCAACTATAAAGCAATCATTAATAGAAAGCTGTCTCTCCCGGGGCAGCTTTTTTTATGCCCTCCAATAAATTGCCCGGACAACAACTAATTATCTCATATCCTGTTCTATATTTTAATTCTCCAACATCGTTTTGTTAAGGAAAAAATACTAATTTGCGTTTAGATCAGTTCTAAATTAGTTTCGTATAAAAATCATGAACATTGCAGATTTGAAAATTGGACAAAAGGGAATCGTCACAGGATTTTCTGACGAGGAACTATCCCTTCGCCTATTGGATATGGGCTGTTTACCCGGGGAAGAAATTACCCTGAGTTGTATTGCGCCTTTAGGTGATCCAATTGCCATTGATGTAGCAGGCTCCCGCGTTTCTTTGCGTAAAAAAGAAGCCTCCACCGTCATGATTGAAAAAATATCGTAAATCTGTGCGTGAAAATATTTTAAAGGTTGCCCTTATTGGTAACCCCAACGCCGGTAAGACCTCCATTTTTAACTTACTTACAGGTCTTAATCAAAAAGTAGGAAACTTTCCCGGTGTTACGGTCGATAAAAAATCCGGCCCCTGCAATAAGATTAAATCGCGCAAAGTTCAAATCGTAGACTTTCCCGGCACTTACAGTATTTATCCCCGTTCCGCTGACGAACGGGTATTTTTTACGGAAGTCACCAATCCGGAATCAGATAATTTCCCGGATATGGCGGTTGTCGTGGTGGATGCGGCTCACCTGAAGCGTAATCTTTTGCTTTTCTCCCAAATCAAAGATATGGGCGTGCCGGCTATTATAGCCATGACCATGCTGGACGTATTGCCGGAGAAAGACCAATTAGATCTTGAGCTATTAGCTCAAAAATTAGACAGTCCTATTATTCCGGTGAATGGTAGAAATGGAGAGGGAATGGAGGAATTAATCGCTGAAATCGAGCGATTCGAATATCATATCCCGGAGCCTTTCCTTCCGATGGAATCCTATGTGCATGATGATTTATTCTATCGGGCAACGGCTGCCTTCCCTGATGAGCACCCCTACCGGGTATATCAAATGATGCAGCAGACCGATACCTATGCGGGTATCGGCCCGGAGGACATCGACATCATTGATGAGATCAAGGAAAACTCTTCCTTTAAAAGTCACCAACTGCAGGCACAGGAAACCATAAACCGTTACCGCCTGCTGGATGATATCCTGAGAGAAGTAAAACCTCATAACAAAAAAATTGAGGAAAACCTTCGCGTCTCTTCCCAACTGGACAAAATACTTACCCACCCACTCTGGGGATATTTTATTTTCATTGGAATCTTATTCTTCATGTTCCAGGCCATTTATTCCTGGGCCAGTATTCCAATGGATTTCATAGATGAACAATTCGGAGCATTGGGAGAATGGATTAGTGCTACTCTTCCGGACGGAGCTTTAAATTCGCTCATCAGCGAAGGAATCATTCCGGGGATTGGCGGAATCGTCATTTTCGTTCCTCAAATTGCCATTCTTTTTGCCTTCATCGCACTTCTGGAAGAAACCGGCTATATGGCCCGTGCCGTATTCCTCACCGACCGGATCATGCGGGTATTTGGCCTGAATGGAAAAAGTATTGTGCCACTGATTTCAGGAGTAGCTTGTGCAATTCCGGCGGTAATGGCTGCTCGGAATATCGAAAACTGGAAAGAGCGCCTTATCACCATTTTGGTAGCACCACTGATCAGCTGTTCGGCTCGTCTGCCGGTTTACACCATTCTGATTGCCTTGGTGATTCCGGACGAATCCATCGGTTTCTTTAATCTTCAGGGTTTGGTGCTGATGGGATTATATGTATTGGGATTTGTCCTGGCGCTGGGTATTGCTTTGATTATGCATAAGATCATCAATTCACCTCAACGCCCATTCCTGATCATGGAATTGCCTTCTTTCAGAATGCCCAGATGGAAAAACGTGGGACTAACGATTTATGAAAAATCCAAAACCTTCGTATTCTCCGCAGGTAAAATTATTTTCATCATTTCTATCGTATTATGGGTATTGGCAAGCTATGGTCCCGGAAGTGAAATTGCACAAGCAGAAAGCATCGTCACGGAACAATATCAGGGAAATGATCAGGAAGAGCTGGAAAACCTGATTGCTTCCTATAAGCTGGAGCATTCCTTCGCCGGATATTTGGGCAAAGCCATTGAGCCGGTGATCGAACCGCTTGGATATGACTGGAAAATCGGGATCGCCCTGATCACTTCCTTTGCGGCCAGAGAAGTATTTGTAGGATCCATGGCCACCATTTACAGTGTGGGAACAGATGCCGAAAACACCAAAACGGTGAAAGACCGACTCGCCACGGAGATTAACCCCAAAACCGGATTACCGGTCTTTAATCTGGCCAGTGGAATTTCCCTGATGATATTCTACGCCATTGCCATGCAGTGCATGAGTACACTGGCTATTGTAAAAAGAGAAACTAAAAGCTGGAAGTGGCCGATGGTACAATTGGCCTACCTGACCGGTCTGGCTTATGTTTCAGCCCTGATTGCCTATCAAACATTGATATAGTTTTTCTTTAAAAATACTAAAAAGGCGAACCTCCATGGTTCGCCTTTTTATTGCATTTTTTCCAACGAGAAAATGAATGAGGAGAAAGCAAGCTATCCCAATTGGGCTTAGTTAAAAATCAGGATTTCCACCACAACACACTACAAAACAAGCCCCTGAGAGCCTTACCAATTAAGCCTGAGGGCGTGCAATTCGACTTAGCTTGATTTCAACACCTCCTGATTGAGCAGTTCATAAGGACGGTTAAAAGCCTCCTGCCTTAGTTTAAAGTGATCTGCCAACCTGCGGATACTTTCTTTAGAAAGCCCTTTCTGAAGATTGAGGACTTTAGATACGGTGCTTTTTTGCACCCCCATGATCTCCCCCAACTGACTTTGATTCAAGCTATGACTAGCCATTAATTCCCTTAATAGTGCAATAGGGGAGAGCTCATTAAAAGAGGAATGCTCCTCATCATACTTTTCGATCAGAAAAGTAAGTAACTCTATCTCGTCTTCCAATTCGGGATTCTCCAGGGCTAACAAGGCCTCTAGCTGTTCGCAATAATCTTCATACTGCTCCCGATCCTTGATAATCTTATACTTTAAAGCTTCCATTCCTTTCTCTGTTAAAAACCTTTTAAAACTACTCTTCCGACCACGAATTCACATTATATGGAGGTTATTTACAATATTTGCGATACCACAGCTCACTAATTATTCAAAAGCATAGCTACTGTTCCCATTATTATAAAAATCAGGACCTAAAATTCACTAATGGAATATTGTAAACCTCGCTTACAGATTTTATCGTATTCTGCATGCGTCCCGATCCATTTCACAAAGAGGTGCACCTTGCGGCCGAACAAATATTTGCAGATCATCCGATGGGAATTACCACCAATATTGAAAATAACCCGATCTGAACCCTTCCCTAAAATATCTACAGAATTAAAGGTGGATAATATATCATGAGGCTGGTACCAGTCCGCATAACGAATAGCCATTAACCATGCCTCAAAAGCGGCCTTACTAGATGCATTGGAACGCATATAATCCTCCACCGTCTGCCTCTTTATCAAATGAACTCTCATTATCAGTACTTTAAACTTATAAAATAAGTTTCACAAAATGAAACCACTCCAAAAATTAAGGATGTTTTACCCCTTTAACTGATGAAAACCTCACAAAACTTACAATAAACCAACTATTTTAACATAAAGTACCACGATACATTACACTTGTTCAGCAAGCAAAACCTCACGTCCCCATTGATCTAGTTGCTCCAAAATGGGCAACAAAGATTTTCCTCGCGCACTTAACATATACTCCACTTTCGGAGGCACGACAGGATACACCTTCCGGGCCACCAAACCATCGGCCTCCAACTCCCGAATGGATTGGGTAAACATCTTATTCGTAATCCCTTTTACGCGTCTTTGAAGTATCCCGGAACGCTCTGCACCTTCGCGCAGATGAAACAAGATTAAGGGCTTCCATTTACTACCGATCACCTCCATGGTCTCTGCCAATGGACATACTCCACAACTTTTTTCTGCTTCCATTTAAAAAAAATATTACCGAACAGAACTATTCAGCTCAATTACTACTTTTTGGTAAGTAGGCTACTTTTTAGTAGATACTTGACCATCCAACATTTACCTGCAAGATTTGCACCCAAACAGGATTACAAATTTAAAAGGTGAAAAATGGAAAATAAAACTTATCCAAGAGCATTCTCCCACATTGGTATTACCGTGCCTGATTTAGATCAGGCGATTAAGTTCTATACTGAAGTCATGGGCTGGTATTTATTAATGGGCCCCGAAACGGTGAAAGAAGAAAATGAATCCGCCATCGGGATCATGTGTATCGACGTATTTGGAGAGGGTTGGGAAACTTTCCGCATTGCCCATTTATCCACTTCAGATGGGGTAGGCTTCGAGATGTTCGAATTCCCTAATCAACCCAAAACCAGAGGTATTTTCAATCCTTACCAATCCGGCGTATTCCACTTCTGTGTACAGGACCCGGATGTAGAAGGACTAACAGAAAAAATTGTTGCCGCAGGTGGCAAGCAAAGAATGCCCGTGCGGTATTACTACCCGAATGAGAAACCTTACCGTATGGTTTATGTGGAAGACCCTTTCGGAAATATCTTTGAAATTTACAGCCACAGTTATGAGTTACACTACTCCAGCGGGGCGTATAAATAATACTTACCGGGAGGGATGCATGCTGTTTGCATCCCTCTTGAATTTTGTTTAATTTTTTTAAGCCGTATTATTCATACTTAAATCCTCGTTTAGCGGTAAGGCGGAAAAAATGAAGGAATTTTTCCTATTTCAAATTTTTTCCAACGAAACAGATGAATGAGGAGAAAGCAAGTTTGCCCAAATTTGGGCTATTACAATTCAAAGAAAATTAGTTTTAAAAACCTTAAAATAAACTATTTACGCTTAGTTGATAAATTTAGCGGTGAATAATTCGGGTTAAAATAGTTGATTAGTATCACGGCACACTTTCATTTCCACTCCAGTCCGATTGCTAATCAGACCAACACCCTTCCACCCAATCTACCCTCAAAATGAAAATACTAAACCAACTCCTGATCGCGGCATTCTTAATGTCCGCTTGGGCTTGTGAGCACCCCAAAAAAGAAAAAATCACAAAAGATGACCGCCCGCTGAGTCTGATCGCCAGCTCTTCCAGACAATGGACCGGCATCACCATCAGTCCCGAAGGCCGAATGTTCGTGAATTTCCCCCGCTGGTCCGATGATGTACCTTTGTCAGTAGCGGAAATTATTGACGGTAAGGTAGTGCCTTTTCCTAATGAAGCATGGAATACCTTTAATGGTAAAAATGAGGCAGAGCACTTCACTGCGGTGCAATCCGTCGTGGTGGACGACCGCAATTTCCTATGGGTACTGGATCCGGCGAATCCCCAATTTCAGGGCGTATTGGAAGGCGGTCCCCGTCTGCATCTCTTTAATCTGGATCGGGATGAGTTTGTAAAGACCATTCCTTTCTCTAGAACGACCTGGAGTCAAAACTCCTATTTCAACGATTTGCGAATTGATACTGAGACCGGAATGATATACATTACTGATTCCGGTGCAGGAGGATTAATCATCCTGAATTTAAATACCGGCGTCTCCCGAAAAGTTTTGGCCGACCATCCCTCCACGCAGGCTGAAACGGATTATCTGGTTTTTGAAAATGGTCTTTGGAAAAATCAGGTGCATTCCGACGGCATCGCCCTCTCTCCTGATAAAAAATACCTTTACTATGCCGCTTTAACTGCTCACAGTCTGTATAGAATACCAACAGCAGCTTTGCAAAACCCAACCTTCAATGATGAAGACCTTGCCCATCGGGTGGAGCGAGTAGCCTCTATAGCGGCCCCAGATGGCATGCTGTTCGATAATACCGGCAACCTGTTCATGGCGGATTTGGAAAATGAAGCTGTGGCGGTTTACAATGAGGAGCGATATTTCCAGTTTCTGAAAGATCCAAAAATCCGTTGGGCCGATACCTTTGCCAAAGACCCCGAAGGCAACATTTACTTTACTACTTCTCAAATCAATTATGCTGTCTCAGACCGGAAAGATTATGAAATTTACCGCATCAATATCCAACCAAAACTCCCGGTCAATAAGGGAAAAATCCTGATTGCACTGACCAGTCATGCTGAAATGGGTCAGGGGGGAGAGCCCACCGGCTATTTCCTGTCGGAAGTTTCACATGCCTATTATACCTTCCTGGAAAATGGCTATGAGGTGGCTTTCGTTAGTCCGAATGGGGGAGAGGCACCGCTTACCGGAATGGATACCACGGATATGCAAAACAGGAATTTTCTCAAAGATGACACTGCTCAAAAGCTGGTCAGGAACAGCATTAAGGCTTCGGATATTAATCCAAAAGATTATCGCGCTATCTATTATGCCGGAGGCCACGGGACAATGTGGGATTTCCCGACAGATGAAAATTTGGCGACGATTTCGCAAGTCATTTATGAAGATGGCGGTGTGGTGGGCGCAGTTTGCCACGGACCTTCGGGCTTATTGCCCATCAAGCTATCCAATGGAGAATACCTGATCAAAGGCAAAAAGGTCAATGGCTTTTCTAATGAGGAAGAAACGGCCATGAAGCTGGAAAAAACGGTTCCCTTGCTTTTGGAAGATGCCCTGATTGAAAGAGGAGGTATCTTTTCCAAAGGTCCGATGTGGGGCGACTATTCCGTAGCGGATCAGCGGGTGGTCTCCGGACAAAATCCCGCCTCTGCACACAGTGTAGCTCAAAAGATGGTCGACTGGCTAGCCAAATAACACTAAAACGAAAGCCGTGGCAGTAGCTGCGGCTTTTTTTATGCATTATTTTTGCGTCTTTTTCAGAGAGAATCGTCTATCAAAGAAAAAGGCATGACGGAGCATATCTGGAACAATTTCAAGGATCAATTAGGTGGCTTTATTCACAAACGTGTCAATGACTATGAAACCGCTGAGGACATTTTGCAGGATGTTTTTGTGAAAATTCACCTGAAGTCCGATAGCCTCAAAGATCAGGATCAGCTCTCCAGCTGGCTTTACCAAATTACCCGCAACACCATTATTGATCATTACCGTAAAAAACAGCTGGTCGATTATCAGGAAACCTATAACATTCCCGATTTAGAGGAAGCGCAAAATCTCAATGGAGACTTTCTTCCCTGCCTGCTACCTTTTATTAATCAATTACCGGAAAAATATCGCCACGCGCTGGAGAAATCGGCACAAGGTACCCTCAATCAAAAGCAATTGGCCGAAGAACTTAACCTCAGTTACTCCGCTGCCAAATCCAGAGTACAACGCGGACGACAAAAATTAAAAGCGCTATTTCAGCAATGTTGTGGAGCAGAAACAGATCGTTACGGCAATATCCACGATTACCAGCCCAAATGCAACTGCCGAAAAAACTGTGAAGCCGGGGCAAGCCATTGTACCTGCGCCATCACGCAGCGCAACAGTTAATCGATTTGAAAAATTTTTGCGTCTTTTTAAAAGTGGTCCGTCTTATAGGGTGAAATAATTTTAACACCTAAACATTTCAAAAGATGAGTAATTCAAATGCTTGTTGCACACCGGAAACCAACTGTTGCGAACCTCAAAACGACCAGAACTGTAAGTGTGAAAACGGAAAATGCGAATGTCAGTGCGGAGATCAAAAGTGTGAGTGCGTCTGCAATGAGGATGGAACTTGTACTTGTACCTGCACCTGCGCAGATGGAAGCTCCTGTACCTGTGATTGCCAAAACAATCAAAAGACCGACTGCTGTACTACCGAAGCCTGCTGTTAAGCATTATCAAAATGAAATCAGGGTGCTTCCTTTTTAGGGGGGCTGCTACCGCAAGGGTTCGCATCGGGCTGGCGTGGCTCGCTCTTTTTCCGAGCCGCTACGCTGTCAGGCTGGAAAAAGGAGCTTAACCCGGATTTTTCATGCTTAAATCCTCGTTTAGCTGTAAGGCGGAAAAAATGAAGGAATAGTTTCCTATTTCGAGTTTTTTCCAACGAAACAGATGAATGAGGAGAAAGCAAGCTTGCCCAAATTTGGGCTATTATAAACTAAAGAAAAAAATTATAATAAACTGAATTAAAGCTACTTATACTTAGCTGATGAATTTAGCGGTGAATAATTCGGGTTTAACAGGCCCACTTCATCCCTGCCCCGATTGAAAAACCGAAAGTCCGTTTTTAGCAGTTCCAAAATCGTTAAAAACAAAACAGGCCTCCCGAATCGGAAGGCCTGTCTTTTATCTCTTCAATGGATGGATTACTTAAACGTAGTCGCAAAAATCGTAGGATTAATATTCACACTCAACCAGGCCCAGTTCTGACCATTGGAAGAATTTCCTGTTGGATAGAGCAATTCCATTTGCTCACCGGCAAACATCTGAGAGAATCCACCCACCAAAGTAACGTCTTTCGCCACTTTATAAGCAAAGGATAGATCCAGTTCCGTTCCCAAATAAGTACTTTCAGAACCTCCCTGCTCGTTCTTGATAGAAGCTGCGCTGTTGAAATGGTGTAAAGTACCGGTAATCGCCAATTTAGGATTCACCTTATAAGTGGTTCCGATGTTTTTATCAAACAGACCTACACTTCCACCATGGTTACCCACATAGAAGTAATCCATGAAGCCATAGAATTTGTGGTGAGTCCCGAATAACGGATCAAAAGATTTATTTCCCTCTACAGGAACAACTCTTTGCTCACCAGTAGCAATTCCGTTGTCATCTACTATATCAACTACTTCTCCATCGTTACCGGAAACGTAATCCAATCCACCGGTGAAAGTCCAGGCAGATCCTTGTGCGTTATACGCTACTTTAACAGCGGCAAGGTTTGCGTTTACATTCTCCACACCGTTGTTATTACCGAACTGATGGTAGTAAGTCGCATACACCATCCAACCATTGTTTTTGTAGGTCCAGTTGGTGCCCACCGTCTGCAGATTATTTAAGCCTGAAACAGGACCATCAGCGTCCATCTTCTGGAAGCCTAAATTCATGAACAATGCCGTTGCTGACAGTTGCTCGGAGAATTGATAGCTCGTCCACAAATACTGCATGCTTTTGTAAGGCTGGCCGCTTGGCGTGTATAAGTTATCAAACTTATTTTCACCATTCTGGCTGTAAGCCAAACCCAAATGCGCCTGAAAATCGTTCAGTTCCACTTTAGTCAGGAACATATCGTGCCAGTCCAAAGTTCCCAGAATACGATCATCATCATAAGCCGCCTGCTGACGACCAATTTTGAAAGCCACCGCATTAGAAACGGCATATTCAGCCCACGCCTCATTCAACATGAAGGAACCTTCCATCTCTGTTTGTGGAGTCGCCCCCCATACAGAAACATTCTGACCCGACATTCCGACTTTCAACTTACCGCTTGCATCGGTATAGTAGGCACTTAATCGTGCACGGTTATTAATAAAAAATGCAGGATCTGCGCCTTCCGGCTTTAATCCATGTGATCCATTGCGGAATTCCGCACGTGGACGAATCTGAGCTTTCACTTCAAATTTAGATTCGCCCTCTTCTTGCGCATAAGCAGGGGCAGACCACAATGCAGCCAGCATGCCTAATAGTAAGTAATAGTTTTTCATAGGTTGATTTTACCCAAAAATTTACGACGTATATGTATGTACACTGCTCGCCGCAGATGGTAAATAGTTAATACCAAACCAGCAGATCAGTAGTACAATAAATGCAATAGCTAGCGTCCACAGTGCTGCAGACTCTTTTTTAGGATGAAAATGGCGATAGTGGATGTAAATCATATAAGCCAGCCACGTAATGAAAGCCCAGGTTTCCTTTGGATCCCAGGTCCAGTAATGGCCCCAGGCTTCTTTCGCCCAAAGCGCCCCGAACAATAAGCCCAAAGTCAAAAATGCCGTTCCCACATACACCAAATGATCACCCATTTTCAACAAACTCAAACTCTTCTTCGGCTGAATCAGTCCCTGAATCGCCACCACCGAGGAAGCGGAAAGAATCGCATAAGCGAAAAGGTATACAATCACATGGGGAACGAACCATACCGAACGCAATGCCGGCATCAAAGCCTTATTCATGGCCTCAGGATTCATTACATTTATGCTGATAAACATCACCGACATCCCACAGGCATAAGCCAGCAGCCAGAAATATTTCCAGCGACGGTAGCCTAACAAACCAATAAGCGGAATGAATAGCGAATACCAAAGGCGCGTCTCGCCCAATGTTCTCATCGGTGGACGGTCCAGATGCATCCACATGGCAGCGATAAAACCACCAAAAAGCAGAATCCCCAAGAAGAACAAGACATTCACCACCTTGTCATCCCATTTTTTAAATGCTCCGAAAGTTCCGGTTGTCCACAGTGCTCCACTGATCATACCGATGTATGGAAAAATTGCCCAGCTCATCCTTATGCTTGTTTTGATGGTTCTACTTTATCTTTATTCAGGGTGAACAGATAAACCGCTCCGGCGATCATCATAAATACCCCGATGTACACGACCCACAACCATGGATCTCTCACCAACTCCACCACTGACAGATTGGACCACTTGCCTTTCTCGGCATCATAGCTCAATTGGTAAATTTTCCAGTCACCCACCTTTATCGGATGGTTCACCTCAATCAGTGCTTCCTCGGAAGTTTCCTCTTCCGGACGGAAGATTTTCACCTCAGACGCATATCGCTTAGGATCCGGCGGTGCCATGGCTAAAGTGTGCGTGCTGTCCAGCATTAACCATGCAGGAGAAGCCGCAAAGCTACCTGCACTTACCCAGCCTTCCACTTTCTCGCCATTCGGCTTGGTCACCTCAGCGTATACGGTAGCGGCTGCACCAATTTGATTCACTTCCTCATAGCGGGCATTTGAGGCATCCGCCACATAAGCGGCAGCAGGCATCAATCGCTTCACCTGAATATCAAAGCCCATCATATTGCCGGCGGTAGAATCATTTTCTACCGTGAGGAAATACTGTGCAGCATCATCATAAATCTGTCCGGTCTTCGGGTGTACCATCATCAGTTTCGGATCGTATTCCTCCATGATAAACGCTTTCAACTCCAAAGCCAGATCCAGTTCGTAAATCTGCCCTTTGGCATCATACGCTCTCCATTCCGGCTGTCCGGTGTATAAATCCATTGACAGGCGTTGCACATCATAAGCGCCAAATCCGGCCGCCCACAGGGCAATCCACAAACCGGCATGGTTCGCAAAGAAACCCCAGTTTTTATTCCGCCATGGGAAGCAACGCTTCATGGTAGCAAAACCAAGAGAAACTAACAGGAAGAAATAAGATAAAATGAAAGGGTAGGAAGAGGTCATCTGATTCCAGCCCAAATCCATGATCCAGTGCGGATCCAAATGCGCTTGCTGTGGCGTAAGCGCCATGATCACGGACAACAGCCCGAAGAAAGATAAGCTCACAATCGCCACTGGTACTCCGGCCAGCCATTTCACCCAGGCTTTTTTTCTATTGAAGAAATAAAGTAAAACGATGGCAGTTACCAAAACTGTTCCCGCAATGATATTGGCCGGCCACATCATGGCCACATCGGGAAATGGCCCATTCATAAATTGAAGTGCGGCTCCAATCAACCACAAGCCCGCAACCGTCACCCATGCTTCCGCATATCCCAGAGCGCCTGTCCAAAGCTTTCTTTTCTGCTTCTTGTTTTCCATCTTCTTAGCAATAGATTTTCTTGATTCCTGACAATTCACAGATCAAAACATGATCATTGATAGTGTTTTGCGTAAAAAACGGGAGAATGAACTCCTCCCGTCTTTACATTGCCTCTTAAGCTTAGCAATTCAAAGATTGCTCCAAAATGCTTGCCTCGAAATTGTTTTATTTCATCAACTTACCATTTGCCTTGGCTTCTTCCAACCACTTAGGCAATAGGTTTTGCTTGAAGTCTTCTTTTTCTTTTTCCAACTTCGCCATGTCCAAACCAACGGTTTTCTGTGCTTTCTCTTTCGTAGAGAAATCTGGAAGTGGAACATCTTTGGTATAACCTAAGTCAACCAATACTTTCTTGATCTCCATACGTGCCTGGTAAGACTTCTCAAGCGCAGATCCCAAGATACGAGCAATCTCTACTGGTGCGTGGAAAGAGGAACCGTGTGCCGCAACAGCGAAATCCCATCTCCAACCCGCGTGGCGAATCATAGTCAAAGCTTCTTTCATTTGTGCTGGAGTTGCACCTTGTTCCCAGGCGAAACCTGCTTCCAGGTGAGCAATCGCCAATTCACGCTCTACTTTATCACGTGTTTCTTTGATCGCATCCTGACGCTCATAAACGTTAGCCGTCAATGTTTCTGCATCCTCGCGGTGACATACCTGACAAGAGTTTGCAATGTTATTCAATGGAGACTGGATGTGGTGATCAGTGAATTTCTGACCGCCTTCAGTTTTATAAGGCATATGACAGTCCGCACAAGATACACCACGCTGACCGTGGATACCCATTTGCCAGGTTTCATAACCCGGGTGCTGTGCTTTCAACATCGGCGCTTTGGAGATAGAGTGAGTCCAGTCAGAGAAATCGATCGCATCGTAGTATTTCTCCATATCCTCTACTTTGAAACCTTCATCCCATGGGAAAGTCAAGTAATTCTCTTTGCCATCACGCTTGTCGAAGTAGTACTCTACGTGACACTGCGCACAAACCAAAGTACGCATCTCCTGGTGAGAAGCATCATTGATATCTTTACCCTGACGCTCGAAAGCTTCGGCCAATGCCGGACGGCTGATTTGCAAGTTCATGGTCTCAGAATCGTGACAGTCTGCACAACCAATTGGGTTCACAATCTCAGAACCTTTACCGGCCCACTTTCCTTTGTAGAATTCTGCCACTCCATGCTCCTCCATCATACGAGGTACATCCGGAGACTTACAAGTCCAACAAGTCGCTGGCATAGGACCGTCATTCTCATCTACTGGACCACCTGTACGTAAAGTGTTTTGAATATCCTCCACCGCATAGAAGTGACCACGTGGTGCATTATAGTCTTTAGAGAAACCATAACCTGCCCAAAGTACCACCAAATTTGGATCCTCTTCCAACATGTCACGCTCTACATTTCCATTGTATTTTGAAACGAAATCCATTTCCGAAGTCTCCTTCCAGGACTGGTACTCGCGAGGATAATTCTCTCCCCACAATTCGTTTCTTGCTTCTGTTTTAGACAAAGCTTTCATTGGTTTGTTCACCAGCTGAGCTTCAACCCGTCGCTCAGTAATAGAAGAAGCCAACAAGCCCAGGCAGAAAACTGCTACCAGGGAAAGTCCGAATAACAACCAACCCAACCAGGGTTTATTGTTTACGCTTTTGGAAATATTCGCCATATCAATATCTAATTAAATCTTATTTCTTATTCGTTTTTTCTTTTAACCACTTTGGCACTACCGATGAAGGTAATGGCACACGCGCATTAGGCGTTGAGGACAAACTATTCACCCGGCCGTGTGGCACCTCGCGGTGACAATCCCAGCATAATTTACCTTGCCCATGTTCTGCTTCCTGAAAGCTCACCTGTAGATTATCGTTAGCGGAAGTCAAATGATCATGACAACGCTGACAGTTCTCCTGTACTACGGTAGCTCCTGCTTCATGAATCTTGATCACCTGAGGCTCTAAGCGCAAAGTGAACATCGTCGCATGGCGCAAACCGTCCATGGCTTTGAAATAATACTTGCGCGCCTGCGTATCATGCGGCACATGGCAATCATTACAAGTTGCCTGCTCACGGTGGGAGCTGTGCTGCCAGGTTGCATACTGAGGAGCCATGATGTGACAGTTCACACAGGCCGCAGGATCATCGGATAAATACACCCATGCTTTAGATACATAAAAGGTGTACGCCCCCAAACCAGCAAAAACTCCCAATAGCAAAATAACAGGAATTCGCCACTGCTTCGGTGGCATTAGAAATCTGAAAACCTTCCCCATATTCTATATTAGTTTACCATAAAGGAGGGAAGAATCAGTTGCTTTAGAAGGGATTAAGATTAGGTTGGAATATGACAATTGTCAGGGATGAATAATTTTTTAATAAGATCCATTGTTGATTATGAAATTGATGAAAAATGAGTCCCCCAAACCAAAAAATTGTTATTGGTTTCATTCAATTGAAATTATTTAGAATGATTCTAAATGGTATTATCACTAAAAATAATAGTGGAATAGGAAATAATTATGTCAACATTAAACATACTCAAGCCACTCATCCTTAAAGCGCAATAAGGAAACCAGATTGTTAATATCATTTTTCATAACACCGATCGCAATATCAACTCCCTGAAAAATATAATTATTCCAATACAACCCTAAAAAATAATTTTCAATAAGATTTAAATTCATACAGTATTTTTCCTTTTAATTTTATACTTATTTCACCTTATGAAAAATTGCCATAAATTTACCGTCTATGAATTTCAGCAAAATTAAATATTTCATGGTCCTTTTGACTGCGATTGCATGTGGCCGCAATCAAACAGAGGATCCTTGTGGCCAACAACCCAATACCGAAAATATTGCACTCCAATTGGACTTTACTTCGACCGCTTCTGCACTAAAAAAAATATCATCCAAAGAAGAAGTTGCGCTATTTTTAAAAAACCAACCGGCCTTTGCTACCCTCTTTTTGAAACAGGGACAGCACCCACACGATTCTATCCTGGTCAATCAGCTATTTGACCGCAGTCAGCATCCGGCCTTTCAGGAATTAATCCAGGAATCGGAAAAAGTTTTCGATCAATATGACCTCAAGCAGGAGTTTGAGCAAGCTTTTAAAAACATCAAATACCATTACCCCGAATTTAAGGCACCGAGAATCGTGACAGGCGTTACCGGCTTTGACACCAACTTTCAGGGCTTTGACGACGACCTCTACGTTTCGGACAGCCTCATTATCATCGGGCTGGATTATTTTCTTGGAGAAGGCGCCAAATACCGCCCCAACAGCATGCCACAGTATATTTTGCGAAGATACTCACCGGAATATATTGTCCCTTCAGTAATCAACCAACTGGCCGATGGCTTTATGCGCTCCAATGCCAAGGACCGCAGCATGCTGGCGGACATGATATTTTATGGAAAGTCGTATTATTTCACCAAACAAATCCTCCCCTGCGTGGCAGATACGGTGATCATTGGCTATACCGAGGAGGAATTTAATGAATCAAAGGAGCACAGTAAAGTGATTTGGGCCAGCCTGGTGAAAAATCAAATGCTATATGAATCCGGTAATGAATTAAAGAAAAAGTTCATTGGAGAGCGCCCGAAAACACTGGAAATAGGTGAAAAATGCCCGGGAAGAATTGGCCAATGGGTAGGCTGGGAGATCGTAAAGAAATATATGGAAGAAAATGAATCCGCTGACTTAAAAAGCCTGATGGCCAATCCGAATGCAGAAAATATTTTTGCCAATTCTAAATACAAAGGCTAGGGCAAAACCCCACTATTAACCCGAATTATTCACCGCTCAATTCATTAACTAAGCGCAACAACTGGTTTTTAGTTTGTTATGATATGTTTTCTTTGATTTATAATAGCCCAAAATTGGGCAAACTTGCTTTCTCCTCATTCATCTGTTTCGTTGGAAAAAAATGAAATAGGAAAAATTTCTTCATTTTTTCCGCCTTACCGCTAAACGAGGATATACGCAAGAATAATCCGGCTTAGAAAAAGGAAGAGCCTGCGCCCTTCCTTTTTTTATTCCCCAAAATGAAAATCTAACCAGGCGCCCATCACAGCGGCTGCCCACAGTTGGTCCTCAAACTGAGCTTTTCCTTTTTCCGCCGCTTTCAGCATGCCCTGGATTTCCTCGAAGTCCAAATATTGATACACCAGCGCATCTTCCTTTTGCAGTTGATGCTTAATTATATCTGCCCTGCCGGATTTTAAATAATTCGCAAGCGGTAAGCGACTTTCGTAATGTGGCCGCGCGGCAACCTTATCCTTGGCCCAATTCTTCAACCAATGCTTTACAGTCGCATTTTGCTCACTATTAAAGTGTATGGCAGATTTTAAGCCTTCTTCCAGCACCAACTCATTCAAAAAAGGATACCGCACCTCAATCCCATTCTGACGATAAAACTGGGAAGACTCCACATATAAGCGACCTGGAAGATCTTGCTTAAACTGCCATTCCCGCAGCGCTTTATAATCACTCCCCATATCCCCCTCTGCGCTATCCCCAAATAAGCTGAATAAATTTTGCGCCGTGATCGAGGGGGATTCGTCAATATGTCTGCCCAACAAATGAATTAAGTCCAGGTGCTTTTTAACTGGCAGAAAAGATTTTGAAGGCAATACCCCTTCCAGCTTTTTAATCATGGGAATCCATGACTTTAACAAATCATATTTTTCGAGATACAAGCCAAAACCAAAAGTAGCATTATCCGCTCCCAACAAGGTGTTTCCCCCTTCAGCAGATAACACCACTTCGGATCGGCCATCAATAAACTGTGCCAGCAGATAATGAATAAATCCGCTCATTCTCAGACAGGGCACCTCCATTTGGGAGATGTAATCTTCCCAGTGCTCTAATGATTTTTCAGTAAGCAAATCCTGATATAATGCTAATCCCTCCTCATAGGAAGTATCTTCCGCAAACTTATAATCCGCATATCGCTGATCCACCTCTGAAGGATCCACTGCAAGTCCATAAGCCAATGCGGGGCGGATGCCTGCCTCCCTTCCTAAAGCCGCCAAAGTGGTACTCATCTGACCGCCGGTAAAAAGCAAACCAATGTTCTTATCCCCTGAGGTTTCCATGAACAAAGTATCGATCAAAGCCTCCTTCAATCCCTCCTCATCAGTTTCCGTTTGCGCAGAAAAGTAGTTATCCACCGACTTACACACATTTGTGGAAAACTGCCAACCTTCCTTTCCACAGCTAAGCTGCAGCTGCGTCCCCCATGTAAGGTTTTTTACATTTTTATAAATGGTAGCCCCCTCAGAGACGTAACCCTGAGATAACAGTTTCGCAACTTCCACCTGATCAAGCGCTTTATCTGTCAAGCCCGATGCAATAACGGAGGACAATGAGGTGGAAAACACCCAAAAATTTTCCGACTGATAGTTGAATATTTGCTTCGAACCATAAGAGTTATCCACAATTTTCAACTTATTAACAGACTTATCCACATAAAATCCCGCAAAATCACCATTTATCTCTGAATATTGGGGATTTTCGACCCTTTCCTCCCATTTCATCCACACCTCCGCCACAGACATGGAACCAAATACAGCCCTTTCACTGACCAGTTGATTTTTAATATCATGATAATTAAAGAGTTGCCCATCCATGGCCGCATATCGTGTACGTTCTTTGGTGGAAACGGGCTGTAAACTCCGGACATCTTTGTCATCCAACAGCAAATTATTCACCCCAAGGAAGATTTGCCCTTCCGGCATGTGGATTACTTCCCATCGCCCCGCTGAGTTTCCATAACCTTCTGCCGCCTGCAGCATCCGCTCTATAACTTCGGTGGTTAACACTCCCTGACGATCCCAAATTGCATGTATTGCTGACATATTTAGTTTGAATAATTTCTATTGGAATAACGGCTATGGCCTTCCCACAAAGGTTGACAATCACTGAAAAAACATAGCCTGAATATTTATATAAACGCGCCCTTTTCAAAGGAACGGCAAAAGGCCGAAATCTTACAATCTTCACATTTTGGCTTACGCGCCAGGCAAATATAGCGCCCATGTAAAATCAACCAATGATGCGCCTTGGGCACCACCTCTTTGGGGATGTGGCGCATCAATTGTTTTTCCACCTCCAAAGGAGTAGAAGCATTCTGATTCACCAGTCCCATCCTTTTGGATACACGAAAAACATGGGTATCCACCGCCATGGCAGGCTGATTGTAAATCACCGATACGATCACATTGGCCGTTTTCCGACCCACTCCGGGCAATTTTACTAATTCCTCTACCGTAGCAGGGACTTCACTGTTAAAATCCTCCACCAACATTTTCGCCATTCCAATCAGGTGTTTCGTCTTATTGTTGGGATAAGAAATGGATTTGATATAGGGGAAAAGCTCATCAAAATGCGTGGCCGCCAAATGCGCTACGGTAGGAAAGTCTTCGAAAATTTTCGGCGTCACCATATTGACGCGCTTATCTGTACACTGGGCAGATAGGGCCACGGCGACAATAAGTTCATAAGGATTGGAATAATTGAGCTCTGTTTCAACTTCCGGCTGGGCTTGGGCGAAATAGTCCAATATGCCCTGATAGCGTTCTTTACGGGTCATGATTTATGGCTTGTTTTCCACAAATTACACCCTTGTCGCTCAGCTGTGCAATTTTTCCTGAAAGATTCCTGCCTCAACAGCAATAATTCCCGCCCCTTTTTTAGAAGGCCTCCCGCATGGTAAAGAATATGGCCATCTCTTCTCCGGCAGTTTTGCCCACATCCAGGCGGAAATTCAAATGATCATCCGGCAATAGCTGAAATCGCAATCCGGCACCATACATCCATTTGCCATTTTTCACAAAGGGATTTTCCCATTCCGCATGCGTATTTCCCCAGCCCCCAAAAGCAGCAGCCCCAAATCGCCCGTAAATATGCCGGCGATATTCTGCCTGTACATAATAGATTTGATTATCAATATATCGGTTCGGGTGACCAATGGCTCGAAAATGATGCTTACCCCCCAATTGCGGTAATTTGTAAAAGGGCACATCATCCCCCAGGACAAACTCATAATAAGCCTGAGCACCAATCACGTTTTTGGCGGAACCAATTTTCCAAAAGGAAGCCAGATCCAGTTCCAAATGATGAAAGTTAAAATCCCCGAAATAGTAGCGATAGTCAAAAGTAAATAATTGCCCCCGGCTAGGATACAGGATATCATCCCGGGTATCAAAACGGGCATCCAGCCCCAAACCTGTGGTAAACCCTCCTTCAAATCCCCTGATACTTTCATCCAGGCTCTCTCCTTCAAAACGACTATTATCTACCCAGGAAACATCATAAGACAGTCCCAGAAAAAACACATCGGTTAGTGGGTTCAGCCAAACGCCTGTGGCCCCAAAAGTATTGGTTAAAAATTCGGTAGGCGCAACATTGGGTCCACCAATACCATAGAAAGTATCCGGAATTTGATACCAAAGAATTCTGGCACCCAGAAGCCAGCCATTCGTGTGATAATAAATCACATCCGTATCCAGCATCATTTGCCCTTTGGTAGAATACGCAAAAGAAGGAATGATCGTCGTTGGTCTGCTGTACTTGGTTTCCCTTTTACGTTCTTTCTGATCTTTCAGTACGATCACAGGCATAATGCCTACATCTAAACCTGCCCTTTCAGAATAATCCAGCAAAGGATAAAAGGACAGGGTATATTTTTCTTTATCAATAGTCACCCAATCCATTACATCTTCCACCAGCTTCATCTCTTGCCCTGAGGACAAACTATCAGCTTGATGTTGCGCATGGGCACTCCCTTGACAAAAACCAATAAACAATAGAAAAAGGGCAAAAAGAGGCTTACTCAAAACGATATTGTATTTTTAGAGATTCTAGTTACGCAAAAATCCCCGATAAAACCTCAGAGTGACCTGTTTTTAGAATCCAATTAATCCTTTCCATTATAATTTCACTATAAAAATAGGAGGATAATTTTTAGATCAAATCCCCCCATACCATCCTCATGATGAAGCAGCACAACCATTATTATACACTCTATTTTTTTGACTCCAATAAAAACAGAAACCGCTCAGCTACAGCAACAACACAAATAAAACTACACTAAATACTATTAGAATGAAGAAGGATTTAGAAACGACTGAAGATTAACTTTTTTCTAACTGATCTCTAAGGGAGACCATGATTTTTTTTTGCTGATTTGCGCTCATTAAGAGCCATCAAATTTTCAATAAAAAGTGAAATCAATATCTCGTATAAAAAATCAACTGTTTAAAGGAATATTTAAGAAAGAGCTTCAGCAATATTCGAAAATGATGGGAGAACAACAGCAAATACGAGACAATGCATTACACATTATCCAGCAGTTTTCTCAGGGTAACCTAAAAGTAAAAATGGACGACTCCACCTTGAGCGATGAGATCCATGGGGCGCTGATCAAACTCAAAGATCATTTTATTGAAAAAGAGAAAATAGAGCATCAACGCAACTGGACGAATATCGGTCTGGCTAAATTTGCTGACATTTTACGAATGGCCAATTCAGAAACGGACATTGCATACATCGTCCTCAAAGAGGTCATCCATTATCTCAAAGCCAATCAGGGTATGATCTATATCGTGGATGTGGAAGAAGAAGAGGAAGCTTGTCTGGTACTGGAAGCCTGCTATGCCTATGACAGGAAAAAGTATCTCCATAAAAAAATTGCCATTGGAGAGGGCTTAGCAGGGCAGGCCTATCTGGAAAAGGCTCCTATTTATATGACAGATATTCCCAATGGCTATCCGAAAATTACCTCCGGACTTGGGGACGCCACGGCCCGGAATATTTACATCATTCCCCTGATGGTCAATGAGGAAGTCTACGGAGTCATGGAACTGGCTTCCTTCCAAATGTTCGAGGCTTTCGAATTGGAGTTTTTAAATAAACTATCCGAACAGCTCGCCGCTTCCATCAGCAGCTTCAATCTGAATCAAAAAACTACCCTCCTACTGGAAGAATCTCAACTGCAAACAGAGCAATTACGTGCTCAGGAGGAAGAAATGCGCCAGAATACGGAAGAATTAATGGCCACTCAGGAGGAGATGAAAAAGCGACAAAAGGAGCTTGAGCGATTAAAGACCGATCTGGAATCCGAAGTTTTTAAAAGAACAGAGGAAATTCAGGAGCAGAAAGAAGAGCTGGAGCAACAACTGGAAGAAATCAACACTACTCAGGAAAGCCTGCATAAACAAAAAGCAGAGATGGAAGGAGTACTCCTGGCCATTGATTATGCCAATTATCTGGCAGAGTTCTCCACTGATGGGAAAATCACTTATGTCAATGATCAGTTTCTGACTTTATTCGGCAAAGCGTTCACCAAAGAGTCCCTGATCGGTAAAAATCACCGGGAATTTGACGAACTGGCCAAACAACCGGAAGCTTATCAGCAATTCTGGGGCAGATTACGGAAAGGGGAGGCCATCAAGAAAGAGGGAGTCGTACAAATAGGGGGAAAGACTTTCTATTTGGAGGAAAACTATACTCCTGTAAAAAACAAAGAAGGGGAAGTGGTGAAAATCCTCAACCTTGCGCATGATATCACCAAAGTCAAAGAGCTGTCCCTTCAAAATGCGGCGAAGGAGCGAGAGATTAAAGACGTACTCAATACCCTGAATAAGGCCATCATCTCAGCCACCTTTGATTTTGATGGAAACTATTTAGAGGTGAGTCCGGAATTCTGCCGATTTTTTAATGATCCGGAAGGATATTATGACGGAAAAAGAGACCGGGACTTTAACCCTTTGGCCAGCAGGCCGGATCAGTACGAAAAGTTCTGGAAGCACCTACAAAGCGGAAAAAGCTACGAATACATGCAGAATTGTGAAATCAATAATAAGAAATACCTGATCGAAACCATTTACAGTCCGATTTTCACCACTGATAAACAAGTGGAAAAGATCATGTTGATTCTAAAGCCTTTTGACCTGGCTAAAATCAACTCCTCTGTCAATGCCTGATCACACCAAAGGACAAAAAAAGACCGCCACTCCTGAAGAATGGCGGTCTTTTTATTTAACCCGGATTATTCAGGCTTAAATACTCGTTTAGCTGCTAGGCGGGAAAAATGAAGGAATAGTTGCCTATTTCGAGTTTTTCCCAACGAAGCAGATGAATGAGGAGAAAGCAAGCATACCCAAATTTGAGCTATTGATAATTCGACAAAACCAATCGCAACACCCTAACTTAAAGATATTTATAGTGAGTCGCTAAATCTAGCGGTGAATAATTCGGGTTAAAATGTATTTTTTACTATGGGCAAGTCAGATCAGCAACCTGCTGTGGATTCACCCGGTCTCCACTGGCCAGGCTAACGTTCCAGATAAAGGAATCATTGGCTACCGACTCTTCCGCCAAATGCTTGATCCCACACATACCGGAAACAGCCAGGGAGGCGTTCGTATCAATTTGTAATGCACCCTGACGGTTTGGTAAAGCAATATTCACCTGCTCCAGCCCATCCAGATTACTCAAACTATTGTTAGAGGAAATATTCAGGCCACCAACCGTATTGAGCTTTTCCAGATTCACCAAGCTGCTCAAGTCATCATTGGCCAATAATCTGAATTCACCCGTTACCACTTCCAAATTCTCTAATCCATCCAGTGAAACCAGGCTTTCGTTTTGAGCAATGTCCAATCTGGTCAAGGTATTAATCCGCTCCAGGCCTTCAAATGACTTTAAAAAAGGATTCGAAGAAATCATCACGTTGGATTCCACATACTCCAGACTCTCCAGCCCTTTCAGGTTTTGAACGCCCAAACCCTCTATGGATAACTCCAATACGGAGTCAATTTTATTCAAGCCTTCCAAAGAAAGTAAATCCGGCATTACCCCAATTCTCAAATTCCCTTTGAAAGTCTCCAAGGTAGAAAGACCGGCCAATGAACTCATCACCTCATTGTTTTTAATGGTGATATTCCCTTCTATCCAGCCTAAGTTGGGAAAACCGTTAATTTCCTTCGCCAAAAAATTACGCTCAATCAGCAAATTCCCACCGATATACAGCAAGTTTTCAAAACCACCAATTTCGGTCAAAGTACTGTCCGCAATAAAGGAAAGGTTACCCGTAATGGAGTCCAAAAAATTAAGCGTTTTGATATCCTCATTACTATAATCAAAATCACTGAACACCAAAGAACCTCTGATCGATACTACCCCACGATCCTTCATCTCCTCCATATTGGCTACCGTCGGATTTTGGATCGATCCATTATAATAAGGATGATCAACGCCTGCAGTATCAATAATTCTGCTGGAACTAAATGGATTGGGGATGTAGTCTGCTGTTTCGTCATCATCCTTACAAGCACTTAGCGCAGTGATCGCCAGGATGGTCAACATGCTATATTTTAGCCAATTTTTCATCGATGTTATTTTTGCCCTCAGGTGGAGCATTATTACGGTTAAACTCAAATCTTGCTATTCGGCCCGCCCTTCTTAAAAAGAAGATTAGGCTCCAAGAAAGACAAATTTGCAAATTATCTGTCATTCTTTCTGCATACAAGGGCTAAAACATTCAGCTACACCTCAGAGGAAGGCGCCAAAATGCATTAAGCCTGCCTTAAAAAGTGTAAAAGCCAAAAGATATCCACAATATTTCAGTAATTTGCCAAAGAGAAAATAAGACATTGAATTTCAAATTTCGACCCTTATGAGTGCTAATTCCTATATTCAGGAAAATCAGGAACGCTTCCTGAACGAACTTTTTGATTTGTTAAGAATCCCATCAGTAAGTGCTGACAGCAAGTTTGCTGGTGATGTGCGCAAAGCAGCGGAATTCATCAAAGAGCGTTTCGCAGAAGCGGGAGCAGAAAATATTGAAATCGTGGAAACCAATGGTCACCCGGTAGTTTATGCCGACAAGATCATTGATCCGTCATTGCCTACCGTATTGGTATATGGCCACTACGATGTGCAACCGGCAGATCCATATGAATTATGGGATTCCGAGCCATTTGAGCCGGAAATTCGCAACAACCGCATCTACGCGCGTGGTTCCTCTGATGACAAAGGCCAAGCCTATATGCACCTGAAGGCCTTTGAGGCTTTGCATAATTTGGGCCAGCAGCCGGTGAACCTTAAGTTCATGATTGAGGGGGAAGAGGAAATCGGCTCTAAACATTTGGGCGATTTCGTTAAAGCCAACAAAGAACGCCTGAAAGCGGATGTGATCCTGATCTCTGATACCGGTTTGTTCTCTATGGATTGCCCATCGATTTGTTCCGGCCTGAGAGGTTTGAGCTATGTGGAAGTAGAAGTAACGGGGCCTAACCGCGATCTTCACTCCGGTCAGTATGGTGGTGCGGTGGCCAACCCATTGATCGTGCTTTCGCAAATGGTGGCATCTTTGAAAGATGAAAACGGTAGCATTACCGTACCCGGATTCTACGATGGCGTAGAGGAAGTTTCTGCCGAGGAGCGTGCCGCTTTAAATGCCGCACCATTCAGCCTGGAGGCTTATCAAAAAGACCTGGGCGTGGATGCCGTTGACGGTGAAGCGGGATACACCACTATTGAGCGTACCGGTATTCGTCCATCTTTGGATGTAAACGGCATGTGGGGTGGCTATACTGGCGAAGGAGCCAAAACCGTATTGCCTTCTAAAGCATTTGCTAAAATTTCGATGCGTTTGGTACCGGGGCAGGACAGTGCGACCATTACTCAGCTTTTCAAAAAGCATTTTGAGGCCATTGCTCCGGCATCTGTAAAAGTAGAGGTAACACCTCACCACGGTGGTGAAGCATCGGTAACGAAAGTGGATTCTATCGGCTTCCGTGCGGCCAGCAATGCATTTGAAAAAGTATGGGGTAAGCCTGCGATTCCAATGCGTGAAGGAGGATCTATTCCAATTGTGGCCTTGTTCAAAAAAGAATTAGGCTTGGATTCCATCATGCTGGGCTTTGGATTGGATGAAGACACTATCCACTCACCAAACGAAAGCTATGGGGTGGAGAATTACCTGAAAGGGATTGAGACCATTATGGAATTCCATCAGCAATTTGCCGACTTGAATAAATAATCGGTTGCAAAAAAAAGACAAAAGGCGATTCTCCGGATTCGCCTTTTTTTTAAAGCGAAAGTAAAAATACTGTCTCATTTTAGACAATCTCAGCCATTTATCTGATTTAAATACTTCCGATAACCACTTCCTCCCGTTATATTTGCATTCATGTTAAGACAAATTCAAATATTGGGAATTTTGGTGGCGGTTATTGCCTACACCTACGGAGCCGTTCCGGTGGACTCTCCCTATATTCGTTTTTGTGTCCAATGGGGTGATCAAAATACCTCACGTGTCGGTACGGTGCAATGTTATCCTTCCGTATTCGGAGACAACACCTGCGATTATACCGCATTCTTACCCCAGCCAACTGAGGACAATAAAACCTGCACCAAGGAAATTGTGATTGTAAAATCCTTGGATCAACACATCCTCAAATTCTTTCACTTCAGCAGTAGAGCACTTCCGCTTTGTCAGCAGGAGGAAAGTCCTTTTATGGATCAATATCAATTTTTGAAAGACGCCAAGCTTTCCCCGCCTCCCCGGTGCTAGACATATTGCCCTTGCTAATCACCCTTTTGTGGGTGACTAATTTATATGTCTGAATTTTATTTTCAGGAGCATTGATGCTCCTCCTATTTCATCATTTTTATGAAAAAATTAATGGCCATGTTGATGGTTGCCCTGCTGGCAATGATCAATACCGCTTTTGCGCAAATATTAGATCCTGCCAAATGGGAAGTTTCTGTTGACAATAAAGAAGCGAAGGCAGGAGACGAAATTACTCTTTCTTTTACTGCAAAAATCGATGCCGGCTGGTACCTGTATTCTTCCGATTTCGATCCGGAATTGGGACCAATGGTAACGGTAATTAACTTCAACACCAATGATTCTTATGAGTTGGTGGGAGATTTGGTTCCGGTCAATCCATCCAAAAAGTACGATGACCTTTGGGAAGGCGAGTACACCTATTTTAAGAAAACAGGGGAGTTTCAGCAAAAAGTGAAGCTGCTAAAGGATAATCCATCCATCTCTGCGGTAATTGAATATCAAGTATGCTCCGACGAAAGCGGACAGTGTATTCCTTTTGACAAAGAATTTGATTTCAATGCCTTCTTCAAGCCTGTAGCTAAAAAAGCGGAAAAAGCGAAAACAGAGGTTTCTGTAATTCCGGAAGGGCAAGGCGACCAGAGCACCAGCCTCTGGGGATTTGCCGTATTGGCATTTTTGGCCGGATTAGCAGCGCTATTGACCCCATGTGTATTCCCAATGATCCCGATGACCGTTTCTTTCTTCACTAAAGGCGGACAGGATACTTCTGGTGGATTGCAAAAGGCATTGATTTATGGATTTTCTATCATTGCTATTTATACCCTGGCAGGAACGATTGTAGCCGCGACCATGGGACCGGAGTTTGCCAACTTCTTAGCTACGCACTGGGCGCCGAATTTATTTTTCTTCATCGTTTTCCTGATCTTCGCCCTTTCATTCCTGGGACTTTTCGAAATCGTAATCCCTTCTGCTTTAGTCAATAAATCAGTAGCCAATGAGGAAAAAGAGGGATTGATTGGAATTTTCTTCATGGCTTTTACCTTGGTATTGGTATCCTTCTCCTGTACGGGACCCATTGTCGGTACCATCCTGGTAGAATCTGCTGGCGGACAAATCCTGAAACCGGTCGTAGGGATGTTTGCCTTCTCACTAGCTTTTGCAGTACCATTCACCATCTTCGCAGCTTCTCCAAAGCTATTGAAAAGCCTTCCGCAATCCGGTGGATGGCTGAACAATGTAAAAGTTGTATTGGGATTCCTGGAATTGGCTTTAGGTTTGAAATTCCTTTCCATCGCCGACCAAACCTACCATTGGGGTCTTTTGGACCGGGAAGTATACCTGGCTTTCTGGATTGTGATTTTCTTCATGATCGGCCTTTATTTCTTGGGCAAAATTTCAATGCCACATGATTCTCCTTCTGATGGAAAAACTTCCGTTCCAAAGATGATCATGGCGATTTTGACTTTCACCTTCGTCGTGTATATGATTCCGGGAATGTGGGGTGCACCTTTAAAAGCTTTAGCAGGTTACTTGCCTCCAAGAACAACACAAGATTTCAATTTGGAAGGTTCAGGCAATGCCGCAGTAGTATCCGGAAATGTATTGGACAAACCAGCCAAATATTCAGATTTCCTACACTTGCCACACGGCTTGCAAGGATACTTTGACATGGACGAAGCTTTAGAGGCTTCCAAAGCATTAGGCAAACCAATCTTCGTCGACTTCACCGGCCATGGTTGTGTGAACTGCCGTGAAATGGAAGAGCGCGTTTGGTCAGACCCAAAGGTATTGGACATTTTGCGTGAGGATTATGTAATTCTGGCGCTTTATGTCGATGATAAAAAAGAATTGCCTGAGGCTGATTGGTACACTTCTGAATATGACAACAAAGTAAAAAAGACCATCGGTAAGCAAAATGCCGACCTTCAGATCACCAAATACAATAACAATGCACAGCCATTTTATTTGCTATTGGACAGCGAGGGCGAATTAATGATTCAGCCAAAAGCTTATGATTTGAATGTGAATAATTTTGTAGAATTCCTGAACAAAGGAATTGCGGCTTACAACAAATAAGCTTCATTAACCCCCTTTAAAAAGCGCTGAATTTCGGTTCAGCGCTTTTTTTGTGCATGTACATTTTAGCCACTTAAAATTGAAATTGTAAAAAAATGCCTACATATTCGCCTTCAGAAAATGCAGCCGGATAACTGCTACACCTTTCAGAATTCAGGCAAAAAAACAGGATTAGCCTACTATTGCTGGATGTATCACGACTGCAATAAAAAGGGATAAAAAAGCCTTGCCCGGTACTGCTAAGCCAAAGTAAAGACCAATGCTACCGCTGCTCAATACTCATGGCGATAAGGCATTTTTTTTGGCTCTGAATCATTTGAATTAATTGAAATACATTACCTACTCCATGAAAACCAAATTTACTGCTCTTGCTGCTTTTGCACTTTTGCTAATTCCTTTCATTTCGAATGCACAAAAAACAGAACTTCGGGAGGATCGGTACCTTCTGGACAGCCTTTATATTGAAGAAACGGAAGACAAAACACCCGCAAAAGTCCTCCATGCTGAACCGCTATACATTGACTTGATTCGTGATTTGGGAGCCCGAAAAGGGGAGAAGGAGTGGAACGTAGGCTTCGGTTTGAATGATAATACAGACTACGATCGGATAGAGGCGCTGGTGGAATACGAATGGGCGCCTATCAACCGCCTTGGACTCGAAATTGAAGTTCCTTTTTCTTTCTATTCCGGCAATCCTAATGGCATGGAAGCAGTGCCCGCCAACAGGATGGAGAGTCTGAAACTGGCTGCCCAGTATTCCTTCTTTGTCTCCGAAAAAGCCAAAACCTCCCTGGCCATAGGCTATATCCATGAATTTGAAATGACGCCCTTTGAGAACTACGGAAAAGAATCCTTCTTTACCGCTAATGTTTACAACCCCTTTTTCGTAGCAGCCAAAAGGTGGGGGCAAAATTTTCACACCCTCATTTACACCGGGCCAGTGATTGAACAGCCTTTTCATGAAAATGAAATCCATACCGAATGGCAAATCAATACCAACTTCCACTATATGATTCCCGGCACCCGGAACTTCCTAGGTGTGGAATTAAACAAGGAGGTAGATCATGGGGACTTTGACATGACCATTCGCCCCCAAATGAGACTGGGCATCACCGATGATTTGATGATTGGTATCGTGACCGGAATTCCGGTGAGCAGGGAAAGACAGCGGTTGTCTACTTTTTTAAGGTTGATTTGGGAGCCATAAAAAAAGCTCCTCTTCCGAGGAGCTTCTCACTACTTAATTTCAATTTCTTCGCCATCTTTGGTTCTTAACACAAACTCGGTTAAGCCAAGAGATGAATCTTTTTCAAGGTTCACCCATCTCCAGTATTTTAAAAACCAATTCATTCGCCGCGATAAAAAGCCTGCGGTGAAATAGGCATGGAGGTATGGATGTAGTGCAACGGTCAAATGTTTTTCATTTTGTTTTGTAAGGATATAATCGATGTTTTCCTCAATTTGGTCTGCTACTACGATTGATGCGGTAATTGTACCGCTGCCGTTGCAAGTCGGGCAAACCTCTTTTGTCTGAATATTCAACTCCGGACGCACACGCTGACGTGTAATTTGCATCAGGCCGAATTTCGTCAAAGGCAATATGGTAAATTTCGAGCGATCATCTTTCATCTCCTCTTTCATGCGCTCATACAATACCCGTTTATTCTCGGGCAAACGCATATCGATGAAGTCAATGATGACAATACCACCCATATCACGCAGTCGCAATTGCCGTGCGACTTCGTTCGCAGCTTCCAGGTTCACCTTCAATGCGGTAGTCTCCTGGTCGGCCTCAGCATTGGATTTATTTCCGCTGTTGACGTCAATGACGTGCATGGCCTCAGTGTGTTCAATGATCAGGTAACCGCCATTTCTTAGGCTGACGGACTGACCGAAGAGCGACTTAAGCTGCTTTTCCACGCCGAAATTCTCAAATATCTTGGCTTTACCCGTATAATGTTTGACAATTTTCTCTTTATCAGGGGCGATGGACCTGATGTAATTTTGTACCTCTTCAAATACCTCCTCGTCATCAGAAACAATCTGATCAAAGGATTCATTGAGCATATCTCTCAATATGGATGAGGCTCTTCCCATTTCACCAATCACTTTGTCTCGTGGCTTGGCAGTTTTTAGCGCTTTAATGCCTTTTTCCCACTTGTCAAGCAAGTTGCGCAGGTCTCGATCCAGCTCTGCAACATCCTTTCCTTCGGCCACGGTACGTACAATGATACCGAAGTTTTCCGGACGGATGGAATTCAACAACCGAATCAGTCGCTTACGTTCTTCTTTACTGGTGACCTTCTTCGAAACATGGACTGCATTTGAAAAAGGGACCAGAACGATATAACGACCTGCTATAGAGAGTTCGCAAGACAATCGGGGACCTTTGGTAGAAATCGGCTCCTTCACCACCTGTACCAGTATTTGCTGACCTTTGGCCAGTACCTGGTTGATCTTGCCCAATTTGTTAATATCTTCTTCACTTTTGAAGCCATTAAGGCGGAAGTTGTTATTTCTCTTATTTTGGGCTTGTTTGGTGTATTTGTTCAAAGAACGAACCTGCGGACCAAGATCTAGATAGTGCAAGAATGCATCTTTCTCATAACCTATGTCCACAAATGCGGCATTCATGCCTGGTGCGATTTTCTTAACCGTACCTAAATAGATGTCGCCAACATTGAATTGATTCCCACTGTCCTCCGTATGGAATTCCAGCAAGCGCTTGTCTTTCAAAAGGGCTAACCGACATCCATTTTGAGTTCCATTAATGATTAATTCGTTACTCAAAATCTTAATTAATTTAAGTGAAAGATGTCCGTAGCAGCAAAACAAACGAAGGCTGAACAGTATTTCACCGTCCAGCCTACGAAAACATCGTTATAAGACTACTTCTTCTTGTGTCTATTTTTTCTTAGACGCTTTTTTCTCTTGTGAGTAGAAATCTTATGTCTCTTTCTTTTTTTACCGCAAGGCATAATTATAAGAGTGTTTAGTTATAAAATAATTTTATTGAAGCTGTTCCAAATAATCACCCGCCGTAGCTTGAACCACCGGATCGTTACTGTTGGCAACCACCCATTCAAACGCTGACTTGGCCTTGGACTTTTTTCCTAATTCAAAATAGCTCAATCCTAAATAGAAATGAGCCTGCAAATGCTGAGGATCAACCTCAGTTAAATGCTTAAAACGCTCACTGGCCTTGTCATACTGCCCGGATTGCACCGAAAGCATGCCCATTGCAAATAAAGCGTCGGCTTGATCAGGGTCCTGTGCCAATACCTCACGCAGCTCCATGATCGCCGTCATCGGCTGATCTGTTGATACGTAAGTCATCGCCAAATGCGTTTTTGAAGTCAAATCTCCAGGATTCTCTTTCAAATACGCTGCCAAATAATTACGAGTTTTTTCTCCCCAGTCCGCAGCAGCAGCTCTGCTTGGCGCAAACTGAAAAGCCTCGTAACAATATTCCCCAACCGATTTCAACTTTAAAGCTGAAGGTTCATCAGGTAATGACAATTCTGCAAAAAATGCAGCACTGTCAAATTGATTTAGGCGCTTATACACGCCCGCCAATGAATCCGCAAATATATGTTTTTTTTCTAACATTTCCGAATTCTCCCATTTTTCTTTCAAAGAAACTATCACAGCGTGTAGCTCTTCTGCCCCTTCCATATTGTGAGCGTGATCATGCGAATGGTCATGTCCTTCATGATCACTATGATCATGCCCTTCATGGCGATCAGCATTCGCTACATTTTCGGTTGGCTGTTCTTCTTTAGAAGAAACAGGTTCACCGGATTTTTTCAACACCCTGGGCAAGCTATAAATAGCAAACGTCAGGATAATGGTAGAGGCAATTAAGGTTAAACGGGATCGGCTCATATCGTTGGGTAAAAACGCCTAAATCTTTCAGAACAAATTATTCGCTATCTTTTACGCTAGCTTTTACCTTCTCAACGAAAACCTTAGAAGGTTTGAACGCTGGAACATAATGCTCATCGATTACGATAGCCGTGTTCTGAGAAATGTTACGTGCTACTTTACGAGCTCTTTTCTTGTTTACGAAACTTCCAAAACCACGAACGTAAATGTTTTCGCCATTAGCCATTGAGTTCTTCACTACTTGGAAGAATGCTTCAACAGTCTCTTGAACGTCAGCCTTATCAATCCCGGTTTGCTCAGCGATCTGAGAAATTACGTCTGCCTTAGTCACTTTGCTATTATTTAAGTTTTAAAAATTAATTCGTAAAATTCTATCAACCAATTATTTTTGGGCTCACAAAAATAACGGTCGGTATTTAATTAAAAAACAAATTGCGTAAAAATTATCCCTGTTTTCGCGACTTGACCGATCCATTTAAAAAAATAAAATCTCGATGCAAGACTTTGTAAATAAAATCGTTAGCTGGTATGAAAAGAATCACCGCCAACTCCCCTGGCGAGAAACCCATGACCCCTATCGCATATGGCTATCGGAAATTATCTTACAGCAAACGCGTGTAGAACAGGGACGACCTTATTACGAGCAATTTACAACAGAACACCCTAATATACAATCACTTGCCGAAGCAAATGAAGAATCAATTTTACGGCTTTGGCAGGGCTTAGGCTATTATTCCAGAGCGCGAAACCTCCACAAATGCGCAAAAACGGTCATGGCAGAACATGGGGGGCATTTTCCCAAAAAATTTGAAGATTTAAAAAAACTTCCGGGAATTGGGCCTTATACTGCTGCCGCCATTGCCTCTTTCGCTTTTGGCGAAAAAGTAGCCTGTGTAGATGGAAATGTTTACCGGCTATTGAGTCGCTTTTTCGGCATTTCGGATGACATCGCCTCGCCAAAGGGGCAAAAAGTATTTTTCGAAAAGGCTCAAAGCCTGATTCCCAGCGATCGTCCTGACTTATTTAATCAGGCCACCATGGAAATGGGGGCGATGGTTTGCACTCCCAAAAAGCCCAATTGCATGTATTGTCCGCTACAGGCAGGCTGCTTTGCTTTTGAGCACAATAAGCAGGAAGAGCTTCCGGTGAAAACAAAAAAAGTCAAAGTAAAAAAAAGATATTTGCACTACCTTATTATTAAACATGAGGGAGAAGTGCTCATGAAAAAACGCGACACTAAAGGAATTTGGGCGGGTTTATATGATTTCCCACTGATAGAAGGCAAGGAAGCCATAGTTGATTTTGATGATTTATTAGAAAATACGCCTAATTTTAATGGGGGAAAATTTCTGTTGGGACAAATAAGTCAACAATACAAGCATGTTTTGACACATCAACAGCTGTTTGTGCGTTTTTTTGAGATTTCCACTAAAAATCAGGCTGCTTTCCAGCAGGTCAAAGAAGCTTTTCAATCCCATAGCTTTCCATTAGAAGAAACCATGGGGATTCCGAAACCCATTCTCATTGACCAGTACCTGAAAGAACACCAACTAGAAGGTGTAGAATAACAAGGGGTAATCGACAAAATATAGTCGATTATTTCACCTTTCAGGGTTTTTACCCTACATTAGAGAAAAGGGCTAAATCAAAATTGAACAAAGCACTTTTGAAAGTAGACCGTTATATTAGACAAAAGAAAAATTATATATAAATAACATTTCATATGATCAATAAAGCAACAATACTCGGAAGGCTGGGCGCTGACCCTGAAGTTCGTCATCTGGAAAATGGAGTGATGGTCGCAAATATAAATGTGGCAACCACTGAGGTTTACAAAGACCGAAATACAGGAGAGCGCCGGGAATCTACGGAGTGGCACCGCATCGTGCTTTGGAGAGGCTTAGCTGATATTGCAGAGAAATATCTCAAAAAGGGAGATTTGGTGTATATAGAAGGAAAGATTGAAACGCGCTCTTATCAGGACCAAACCGGCGTTACTAAATACACCACAGATATTGTGGCACGTGAAATGAAATTGATGCCTAAGGCAAGACCTGAGGGAGCTCCGGCGCCTGCTGCAGCTCCAGCGAGCCAAAAGCCACAACCGGAAGTGATGCAACCTCAGACCAACACCATGGTCAATGATCCATTACAAGCTCCTGCAGCACCCAATACCGCCGTGGATGATGATCTTCCTTTTTAAAAAATACAATCGCCCTTCGGGGCGATTTTTTTTACCAAAAACTGAGCCCCGCCAACAAGCCGAAATTTCCCTGCTAAAATCCTCCTTTAGCTGCAAGGCAGGAAAATAAAGGAATTTTTCCTATTTCGTTTTTTCCAAGCAAGCAAATGAAGGAGGCGAAAGCAAGCTCTCCACAATTGGGGCAGTAAAAAAATCAGCAATACCAACACAATGGACTGATCATAAATTTTTTATCTTAGTTCACTAAATCTAGCGATAAATATTTCGGGTCACGGCTTTTACATAAAACCACAAATGGGCAAATTATAGGAATGATCTAGTTCCCGATGGGAGTCTATTTGATTTGAGCGCTTGTTTATGGGTTAACTTACTACCTTTTACAGTATTGACATTATGGTATAAAATCTTCCACATCAACCCTCCGGCCTTGATCAATGGGCGGATAGACAAAGGTTCTGCTGGCGACCAGAAGGCATCACAGCGACATTTCTGCAATACTTTACCAGTCTGGCGTCGTCTGCAAATGTCGCCTTGATGGATTCCGTCAGCAGGTTCCTTGTCCCGCCGAAATTGATCACAGCCTTGATTTTTTTGTTTCGTTTTTTATCAAGAAAAAATGAAAAAGAAACGATTAATTATACTATAAAAGGTATTGAATGGCTGATCTAGCTTTTTATGAAAAAGCCCTGTTAATCGGGTTAAGCTAGAATGACCGCTTAACTAAAGTCAAAAATCGGGAAAAATCATGATCCGGTTATCATTTAATAGACAATAAACACCGGCAATTTAGGAGGCAACAAAACCCAAGCTATTGGATTCTGCTTGAATGATTTTGAGAAAAATTAAATTACGCCGGCCGTGATTCCGGAGAATAACCGATAATCTTAAAGCCAAATTGCTTGGATTAGATTGAATTTCCCAATTTTTTTGTATTTTATCGAAAAACATCCTTTACACTAATTTGGAAACTTCCGCGATTGATGACCCCTACCCGTTGTACCTGGCAATAGGTAGCTTTTTTACAGGAGAATTTCTCTACTACAGCTTCAACGGCTTATTGATCATTGCGCTTTTGGTCATGTCTTTTATTGCCTCAGGATCTGAGGTCGCTTTCTTTTCTTTGGATACGGAAACCATCAAAAAATCTAAATCCGGAGACAGCGGAGACCGATTGGTTTACGAACTGATCAGCAAACCCAAAAGACTGCTCGCCAATATCCTGATCCTCAACAACTTCATCAACGTATCCATGGTACTCATTACCACAGTAATGGTTTGGCATGCGGTAGGAAGTGATGAGTCTGACGCCGGGGTAATTGCGCTCACCACTACCGGCCTTTCACTGGTCATCGTCTTTTTTGGAGAAATTATCCCAAAGGTTTTTGCCCGTCAGAATAATCTGAAATTCGCCAAATTCTCCGGCCGAATTTTAAAAGCTTCTGAATTTCTTTTCACGCCGCTTTCCTGGCTTTTAATGAGCTGGTCCAATATTATTGAAAGTCGTATTCAGCGAAAAGGCTATCAGATTTCGGCAGATGAAATTTATCACATCCTGGAACTGACAGAAAAAAGTACCTCTAAGGAAGAAAAGGACATTCTGAGAGGAATTGTCAATTTCAGCTCCCTGACCGTGAAACAGGTGATGAGAAGCCGAATGGACATCACCGCTTTTGAGTTGGAAATGGACTTCCAT
This sequence comes from Persicobacter diffluens, assembly GCF_036244895.1. Taxonomy (NCBI): domain Bacteria; kingdom Pseudomonadati; phylum Bacteroidota; class Cytophagia; order Cytophagales; family Persicobacteraceae; genus Persicobacter; species Persicobacter diffluens. Next base: position 177,129 of record NZ_BQKE01000001.1, on the reverse strand, counting down.
GAACTCATGGACAGTATCAACAAAAATAACTATTCCCGAATTCCGGTATTTAATGATACCATCGATAAGATAGAAGGTATTTTATATGTAAAAGACCTGCTGCCCCACATTGAGAAAGATGAACACTTTAAATGGCAGGAACTCTTAAGGCCGGCCTATTTTGTTCCTGAGCTCAAAAAAATTGATGGTTTATTGAAAGAATTTCAGGAAAAACGAGTGCACATGGCCATCATCGTTGATGAATATGGCGGAACCTCCGGGCTCATTACTCTGGAAGATATCATTGAAGAAATTGTTGGGGAGATCAAAGATGAGTATGATGATGAAGAAATTGCCTTTAAGGAAATTGACTCCAATACTTTTATCTTCGAAGGAAAAACTTCCCTGAATGATTTTGCCAAAGTGCTCGACATCGATATCAATGACTTCGAACCACTTAAAGGGGAAAGCGAGTCTTTAGGCGGACTGCTGCTTGAAATTAACCACAAACTGCCTAATGTAGGACAGGAAATAGCGGTTAATAACCTTAACTTTACCATCAATTCCGTGGACAAAAAGCGGATTAAGCGTGTAAGAGTAAAACGCACCCAAATGACGAAATCCGACAAAAACTAAGTCGAAAAGCCAAGCCCAAAATCATGAAATTAAGATATTATTTTTTTAGCATTTGCCTGCTGATAGGCGCTCAAGCCTGCAATGATCAAAGCTATTACCCAAAACCAACGGCTCTCTACCGTATCCCGCTGCCCGAACATGCATATATTTCCGCACCGGACAGCATGCCCTATGATTTTGAAATGTCTAAATATGCGGTGATTAAACCTGACACCTCCTGGATAGCAGAAGAGCATTGGATTCATGTGTTTTACCCGGAATTTGTGGCCGATATACAACTGACCTATAAGGCGATCGACTCTCAGGAAAAGCTGGAAGAATTCGTTAATGAAAGCTATCGCCTTACTCATAAACAACAAATAAAGGCCACGGCCATTGACGAAGGTACCTTCACCAGTGCGAATGGTCATTTAGTTAGTGTGGCGGCCATTGAGGGAGAAGTCCCAACGCAGTTTCAGTTTTTTACTACTGACAGCAGTAAGCACTTTCTCCGCGGGGCATTATATTTCAGAACAGCTACGGCCAATGATAGCCTCGCCCCGGTGATCCAGTATGTAACGGATGATATCTTCCATATGATGAACACACTGGAGTGGAAATAAAGACTTTTTTATAGCTGGGAAGGGAATGGTTGAGAATTTTTTCAATACAAAAATTGAATTTCTTAAAGGGGTTGGCCCAAAAAAGGCGGAAATTCTTAAGAAAGAACTGAATATTCACACAGTTGGAGATCTCATCCAGCATTACCCCTTCCGGCATGAGGATCGCTCTCAGTACCATCAGCTGGATCAAATTCAGTCCGACATGCCCTACATTCAGGTCAGAGGCTGGATCAGAAAGATTGAAACTATTGGCGAAAAACAAAAGCAACGATTGGTGGCCACATTCTCCGATGAGCACGGAAGCATTGAGCTGGTGTGGTTCAAAGGAGCCAAGTGGATTGAAAAACAACTAACTGTTGGGCAAGAGTTACTGGTTTTTGGGAAACCTCAATTATATGGGGCCAAGTTCAGCATTGCCCATCCGGAAATTGAGCTGGTGACCGAAACACACCAGCCCTCCGGGGGAGGACTTCAACCTATTTATCACACTACAGAGGTGATGAAAAGACGCTTCCTGGACAGCAAGGCACTTTCCAAATTAATGAAAACTGCTGTCAACCAGTCTCTGGAACACGTCAATGAAAGTCTGCCGGACTATCTGATGGAGCATTTCAAGCTGATTGACAAAAAAACAGCGCTCTGGCATATTCATTTCCCTCCCTCCATAGAGGCCCTTCAGAAGGCAAAGTTCCGATTAAAAACGGAGGAACTTTTCTTTCTACAATTACAGTTGCTCAAACTAAAAATTGCCCGCACAGACAAATTCAAAGGAATGGTGCTGAAAAGAACCAATTTGCTGAATACTTTCTATCAGCAACACCTGCCCTTTGATTTAACCGGCGCTCAGAAAAGAGTGATCAAGGAAATACATGCCGACATGGCTTCGGGCGAACAAATGAACCGGCTGGTGCAGGGAGATGTGGGCTCCGGGAAAACCATTGTTGCCTTTATCTCCATGTTGATCGCCGTTGCCAGCGGAACCCAGTCGGCCTTAATGGCCCCTACGGAAATTCTTGCCACTCAACACTATGAGGGACTGAAACCCTTTGCTGATATGATGGGGGTGACCATTGAATTACTCACCGGCTCCACCCGTACAGCCAAAAGAAGGATCATTGATGAAAACCTTCGGTCCGGCGAACTCAAAATAATCGTAGGTACGCATGCCCTTTTGGAAGATACCGTTCAATTCAAATTATTAGGACTGGCTATTGTGGACGAGCAACACCGTTTTGGAGTAGCCCAAAGAGCTAAATTATGGAATAAAAACGCAGGAATTTACCCTCATATTCTGGTGATGACCGCCACGCCCATTCCGCGTACACTTGCGATGACACTATATGGTGACCTGGATGTTTCGGTTATTGATGAACTTCCCGCCGGAAGGAAACCCATACAGACTTTTCATATGAATGACAGCGGGCGCCTTCGGGTCAATGGGTTCATTAAAAAGGAAATTGAAAAGGGAAGACAGGTTTATATTGTATATCCGCTGATAGAAGAATCGGAAACATTAGACATCAAAGATCTACAGGACGGTTATGAAAGCATTTGCAGGGCATTTCCCGAAAACCACATCAGTATTGTCCACGGCCGCATGAAACCGGAAGACAAAGAATTTGAAATGCAGCGGTTTATCAAAAATGAAACCCAAATCATGGTCGCCACCACTGTAATTGAGGTAGGGGTGAATGTGCCTAACGCTTCGGTAATGATCATTGAAAATGCAGAACGATTTGGGTTGGCGCAGTTGCACCAGCTCAGAGGAAGGGTAGGCCGGGGTGCTGAGCAATCTTATTGTATTTTAATGAGTAAGGAAAAACTAAGCAAAGAGGGAAAAGTCAGAATGGAAACTATGGTGCGCACCAATAATGGATTTGAAATTGCAGATGTTGACCTTAAACTCAGAGGCCCGGGAGATATCAGCGGCACGCAGCAAAGTGGGGTATTAGACCTGTTAATAGCGGATTTAGCAACAGATGGCGCCCTTCTACAGGCGGCAAGAGATGCTGCAAAAAGAATACTGGAAAGGGATCCTGAATTAGCCCATCCCAAGAACCAACCCATCCTTAGCCATATTAATTCCCTTAAAAAGACAACTACCAATTGGGGGAGAATAAGTTAAAAATCATTTTTAGATATCTTATTATCATTAAAATTATTGACTTTCTCCTCAATTAATTGTACTGAAAAACTAATTCTTAATTAATCATACAGATTTGCCTGAAACGTACCTTTGTATTGGAGGAAAATCAATATGAAAAAATTCGTTTCAGAAGCTTATAATGCCTTCCCGCTAAAAGCATTAACGGTTATCAGCTGCATGTTGATGCTCGTTATTCTTGCGCTTTCTCTTTTCGAATACCAATTAAGCTCCTATTTTTTTCTTGGGTCTCAGATCGGGCTGTTCATTACCTGGATAATTTCTATGGCCTATATCTATTTATTTAATAAAGAAAAGAGAACCATTTGGATGGTTTTCATGATCCTCCTTCCTTTTATCACACCCATTGCCTATTTGTTAAGAGGCTCCATAAAAAACCGTTAATCTAACTGCCATTTGGGCTTTCGGCCTGAAATAGTCAGTTTCCATTTATCCCAAAAACGAAGGGATCTTCTTTCATACCAACCTCCAGGATGCGGAGCAACATACCGATGCTTCAGCGAAGGAGAGAGGTAAAAAGCAATTTCCGAGGAGCCATTATAATAATGCATTGCAGCCTGTAAAAAGCTATTATTAAAAATTTCCACCAGTCTTCTCATCTTCGCTGGCCTGTCCAGGAGCTCATCATACGCCCCCACAAAGTGGCGAAAAAGCAGGCTTACTTTTTTTTCCAGGTGATGAGGTTCCACCTGCAGGTTGATGGCCTTAGATAGTTCCTTTCCTATAAAAAACTCAATTAAAATTGCGGGCACATCATCGAGAATATTTCCTGGAATCACATATTCAAAAAACTCAATCAGGGATTTGGTCAGGACTTCACCTGCTTTGGAGGCTAATCGCTGATCCTGCAAAATAGACATCCCGGTGCGTTTTCCCTCCTGATAAGTATGTGGGATCAATTCGGCTTGCACGCCCATCAAATGCCCCACTACTTTCCATACATGCAGATAGGCCTCCACTTCCTCATCTTTTAGCGCAATGCCCAATTGTTCCAAACCCATTAGAGGAAAAACGGAAAAAGACAAAAGCGTGCCCAGCATATCCTCCTGATTAATGGGCATTCCAAAATGATCTACCTCCCATCCTGCAGGATCTTTCAGTATTCTCGCACGGACCACCGCATGCATTAATCGTACTTTTTGTATGGATCGAATTCCCTTACCCTTTTTCCCTAGACCACCATCGGTCATGATGTCCAGTACAAACTGAGAGGTCTCCATTAACCTCCTGACAAAAGGCTGCAGATTCTTTTGCTGCATTTCAAACTGCCCGGTGCGGTGCAACACTTCCGCCCCCAGACCACAGGCATAAGTGGCCGGAAGGGATTTCAACAACAATAGCATGGAAATCAGCGTTCCGTGCTGCTGGAAAAAGCGCTCCCCTTTGGCGATTAATTGAGCATCAGCGAAATCGGGTAGGGAAGAGGTATGGGCAAAGTAGGTTTTTAAATAATCAGGAATCTGATCTTCAGGAAAATGCTTATTCGATTTGAGTTGATCAAAGAGGGCATTGACTTTGGCAATCTGAGCATAACCTCCTTCCACTATGGGGGCTATGGCCTCATCAGCTAAAGGGTCGGCCAGCAAGCGTAAAGGCTTCCAATCTATATTTTTGGGCTTAGGGTTTTGTGTCAATTCAGGCATCTGTCAGGTTTTAGTTTTGAAACATCCCTGAAGATAATATTTTATATGATATCCAACTGATTTTTAAGCGCCTGTTTAACCCGGATTATTCATGCTTCAATACTCGTTTAGCTGCAAGGCGGGAAAAATGAAGGAATAGTTTTCTATTTCGAGTTTTTTCCAACGAAGCAGATGAATGAGGAGAAAGCAAGCTTGCCCAAATTTGGGCTATTAAAAATCAACCCGAAGGGATATAACACTCTGATAATTAGAGAATTAAAGCAAGCCCCTGAATCTAGCGGTGAATAATTCGGGTTAAACCCAATATTTGCGCTCTAAAATGGAAAAAGCAGCAGCCACAATCAATAATTGGGAGAAAATGCGTGACTATCATCTGAAAATGATCCACAACCCCATGACCGCTTTTAATAATCTGAAATCACCCCCAATTGGGCTACTTTTAAAGGCGCTCTAAAAGGAAGAATTTCATCTTATTTCAGGAAACTTCCCTTCCTCAAACTAACCAAGAAGATAAAAAAGAAAGAGATTTACCTTTGCCCGAGGGTAAGCTAGTTCCAGGATAAACTTTTTCGCTTACCCCAATAATCCTCCGAAACCATCGCCATGGCGCGCAGTAAATCCATATCCTCCTGATCCAGCCGAACCGAATTCGCCCATACATTAGATTCAAGATGCGCCACCGTACTCGCGCCACTCAACACCACATCGGCCCAGTCCTGATGCAAAACAAAGGCCAGGGCAATGGCGTCCATTCCCACCTGATGTTTCCAAGCCATTTGCTTAAGATCACTGACAAAAGGCTCCTCCTGATTTCGGGAAGTCAGGCGCCCATTGGCCACCGCCTCTTTTATGATGACTCCCATTCCTGCTTCATGAGCCGTCTGAAGCATGCGCTCTGCAGAGGTTTCCAATACATTATAAGTGGCCTGCACGGCATCAAACAACCTTTGCCCGTCTATGGAAATATTCATGGCTTCCTCCAAAACTTCAGCCTGCTGAGCACCACTCAGAGAAAGACCAATCCGAATACCCTTTTGCTCCTTTAATTCCTGAAGCGCCTGATGCACGGCTGAATTGGTCAGGATGCCACTGTCCAAAGTAGCAGAGTGTACCTGATATAAATCTATATGGCTTCCCAAATGCTGCTCACTTTCCAGCCATTGTTGCTGAAATCGACCAAGGGAATGATCCTTCACCTCATGTACCTCCGCCTCAATTTCCCAATCCGCCACATAATAATAGCCCCATTTGGAGCCCACGCTAATTTCCTTCGGATTGAACGTCTTTAGCCAATTCCCCATGAATTGTTCCCCAAGGCCGTAACTTCTGGCAGTATCAAAGTAGCGGATTCCGGCAGCATAAGCCGCCTCCAGCACCTGATGGGTACGGGCTTCCATTTCTGCCTGATTATAATTCCGCTGCAAATCTTCTGCATGACCTAAATTAATATAGGCCGGACGCCCCAAAGCCGCGGTACCAATCCCCAAGCGACTGACTTTTATGCCCGTTTTCCCTAAATCTCTTAATTCCATTTACCAAAGAGGTTTAATTTCTACCGTATAAGTTACCGTATCCTGCATGACGACTTTCGTCAGCCCATGGACTTCATAGGAAATTAACTGGTCGTCCTTCCATTTCAGGCTGATTTTTCGGTTGGCTTTGTGCACCAGCGTTTCCCCTCTAAGATAGGCCACTAAACTGTTCATGCCATCCCGATCCTGGACCTCCAGGGAAATCACACTGGCTTTAGTATCTTCATTGAGCAGCTCATAACGAAGGCTTTGACCCAATGAATCCACCTTATAAAGCCCCTCCAAAACAGGTTTATTTAAATCAATATCATCCAGTAATTTGAACTGGTTTTCCCAATTCACTGATGGCCCCTCTATTTTCACCTTTTCTACTTTTTGACCAATGGCCACATACTGTTCAACCGCAGGCTGCACCTTTTCCAAATGATTTTTCAGCCTGTTTTCCACAGTTTTCACATCAAAATAAGCAGGGCTTTCTTCTTTCTTCGGATCCATATTACAGGAAGAAAGCAATACCGCTAAGGCAAAAGCGATTGATAAGGAAAGTCTCATTGAGTTTGTTTTAATGAAGGGGCAATAAATAAAAAAATCAATCCAAATAAAAATCCGGCAACTCACCGGAATCAATGGATTAAACCGAATTAAGCAAGCTTACATCCTCGGTTAGCTATAAGGCGGAAAAAATGAAGGAATTTTTCCTATTTCGAGCTTTTTCCAACGAAACAGATGAATGAGGAGAAAGCAAGCTCACCCAAATTTGAACTATTTTTAAATCAGAAATAACGTTTTCAACACACTGAAAATAAACACCCTGAACAAGATAATGGAATCTGGGGGTACAGCATTCGGCTTATGCTTTCAAACCACTGGCTGAAGTGGATTTCCTTCTGATCCAGATCCACACTTCTCCTTTCCATTCCAAATGACCCCTTTCTTCCCAAAAGCCGTCCTCTTCGAACAAACAAGGCGTTTCAGACTGGAGTGTTTGCTGATCTCTGCTCTGGAACTCTGCTAAAAGACGGCTATCCTTCACCAGCTGCATATCCTGTCGGCCCAATACTTCTTCTACCTCATGGTAACCAAGGTGCTCTGCGAACAACTTGCTGAGCATTTCATACTGTCCATTCACTTTCTTCACCGCCCAGGATTGGTCACCTCCGGATAATTTAGTCAGAATCATTTCATTGAATTCCAGTTTATCCTGAATCTGCTTGGTCGATGTTTTTTGCTCCTGTTGCAAACGGCTCATTTGTTCATGGGTCGCCTGCATCTCTTCCATATTCTGACGCAATTCCTCTTCCTGCGCCCTCATCTGTTCGGCCTGTTCCTGCGTTTCTCTCAATAATTTGGAGGTTTGCTCATTGGTTCGCGCATTATAGATGGTCATGGCAATAGACTGGGCCGCCTCCTCTAAGAAATCTAATTGATGCTGATCAAAGGAGTGAAAAGAAGCCAGCTCCAGAATTCCTTCTACCTGATCATTATTCTTCAGGGGTAATACCAACAAAGCGCGCGGACGGGCATCTCCCAAACCGGAGGTAATTCGAATAAAATCTTCCGGAATCTCAGTCATATAAACCGTTTTCTGTTCCAAAAACACCTGCCCTACAAGCCCCTCACCGATTTTGATCTGTCCCTGCTCATACTTTTTCCTACTGAAAGCATAAGTGGCCGTTTGGTCTAAATAGCCCGCCCCTCCAACTTCCTGATATACATAAAAAGTGCCTTGAACAGCACCCAAATAACTTACTAATTGCGGAAGCAACTGATCTCCTAAATGAGCCAGATTATCAAAGTCATTCCGAATTATATTCGTTAAAGCCGCCAGGCCCTCAATCTTCCAAAGGCGTTGTTTCTCTTCCACCGCCACCGACTTCAATTGCTGGCGCATATGAATCAGGGAATTTCCCAAAAGATCATCCTCCCCCTGTGCTGCATAATCTTCCTCCAGATTACCTTCTCCTACCTGATTGGCAAAATTAGAAGCTGCCTTCAGGTTGTCACCCACTTTGGATAAGGACTGGCTTAGTTTTTTGAAGTCCTTCAGGTGAGTCACCAAATATTTTTCAGGTAATTGACCCGTTGCCATAGAATCTAGCAGAGTGCTTAACTTTTGTATTGGTTTCTTCACCAATTTAATGGTGTACACCAAAAAACCGATAATCTGTAAAAACAAAAACAAAAGGAAAAAAATATAAGAACGGGTCAGCCAACTAATATCCTTATTGGTTACATTAATATGAGCAGAAAGGTGATCATCAATTTCTTTTTCCAAATGCATCAACTGCTTTTTCATTAATTGGCCTTCTAGAATTACCTCTGAATTCATATTATTAGCTTTATAGCTTTTCATGAATCCCTCATTTTGTTTTAACAAGAGCGCCAACTTCTTATTTAATTCTTGGTTCTGAATGTATTCAAGGGCAATCTGCGCTGCTGCTAAAGAACCATTATAATCTGAAAAAGCCTGAACTGCTTTGTCTTCTATTGTATGGCCTTCCGCTTCTTGAATAAGCGATAATACCAGTAAATCACTTACAGCACTTTCCATATCTGCAATCGCAAAGCGGAGGGGAGTATAACCTTGTTCTTCAACTATTCTTCTGTCACTAATATCTTTTTTGAGGCTCAGAATTTTTATAGCAGGCAGGATACTAATGATAACAACGATCCCGAAAAAAATCAAATAGCGTTCAGCCAATGATTTCTCCTTAGAAAGCAAAAGATTCATAATGGGTATTTTTTAACTAAAAAACACAAATTTCATAAAAAAAGCCTAATCAATCTAATGATCAGGCTTTTTAATTTTTTCTTTATTTTATTTTAGGATAATTCTTAGATCAAGCAATCACCCGTCATGTCTGCAGGCTGCTCAATGCCCATCAATTTCAAAATGGTTGGTGCTACATCACCCAACTTACCATCTTTCACAGGACCGTTGAATTCCTTATCGATAATAACACAAGGAACCGGGTTTGTGGTGTGAGCAGTGTTAGGCGTACCATCATTATTCACCATGAAGTCAGAGTTACCGTGATCCGCTAACAATACAATAGAATAATCATGCGCTAATGCTTCGTTTACTACAGCTTCAGCACACTTATCTACTGTTTCGGCTGCTTTCACTGCTGCTTCAAATACACCGGTATGACCTACCATATCCGTGTTCGCGAAGTTCAAACAAACGAAATCAGGCCATTCGTTCTGAATCTCAGGGATAATGGCATCACGGATATCTTCCGCAGACATTTCCGGCTTCAAATCGTAAGTGGCCACCTTTGGAGATGGGCAAAGCAAACGCTTCTCCCCTTCAAATTCAGCCTCACGACCACCAGAGAAGAAGAAGGTTACGTGTGGGTATTTCTCCGTCTCGGCAATACGGATTTGCTTACGACCCGCCTTCTCGATTACCTCACCAATCGTGTTGGTCAGGTTATCTTTATCGAAAATTACAGATACGTTCTTGAAAGTAGCATCGTAATTCGTCAACGTCACATACTTCAGTTTCAAAGGCGTCATGTCCTGCTCGGGGAAAGCTTCCTGCGTCAATGCCTTAGAAATCTCACGACCACGGTCCGTACGGTAATTGAAGCAGATCACTACATCATCCTCTTCAATTTTCGCGATTGGGTTACCCGCAGCATCTGTATTTACGATTGGCTTGATGAACTCATCCGTTACATCCGCATCGTAAGAAGCCTGAATCGCCGCAGGTACGTCGGTAGTTTTTTCACCAACCGCATTTACCATTACATCATAAGCCAATTTCACGCGCTCCCAACGGTTATCACGGTCCATGGCAAAGTAACGACCTACTACTGAAGCCAACTGACCGGTAGTCTCCGCCATATGAGCAGTCAAGTTCTCCAAATGACCTTTTCCTGACTTAGGATCGCAGTCACGACCATCCGTAAAAGCATGAACGAAAACATTTTCTTTCAAGCCTTTTTCTGCCGTGATCGACAACAAGCCTTTCAGGTGGTTGATGTGAGAGTGAACCCCTCCATCCGAAACCAAACCAATGTAGTGAACTTTCTTGTTGTTCTCCTTGGCATAGTTCAACGCTTCTACCAACACCTCATTGTTATCCAATGTGTGCTCTTCGATAGATTTGTTAATCTTTACCAAATCCTGATACACAATACGGCCTGCCCCAAGGTTCATGTGACCAACCTCAGAGTTACCCATTTGGCCCTCAGGAAGACCTACCAACAAACCGGATGCTTCCAGTTTGGAGTGGGAGTACTTACCATAAAGAGAATCTACAAATGGAGTTTGTGCTTTGTCGATCGCTGATACCTCTGGATTTGGAGCAATTCCCCATCCGTCAAGGATCATAAGGATAACTTTCTTATTCATGACAATTCTTTATTGTGAAATTAGATTTTTTCAACTGTTGGCAGTTTGCTGACGATTTTCCCAAGGGATTTCACCAGCAAAATGTGATACAAAAATAACAGAATGCATTGGGGCGCAAGATGATCTAAATCATTATAATAATCAATTAAAGGTAAATTTAAAGCCCAAGGATCAGGATTAACAATAGAATTATTATATTGTAACTTCTTTGCTAAATATTGAATTTTCCATTCAACCAGCATATGAGAAAATTTTATCCCATTTTCCTATTACCGATACTCCTGTGCATTGGCTTTCAGGGGCATGCGCAAAATGATGTTTTGCAAAAAGTACGCACCGCCCTTAAAACCGGAAACGCCAAAGAACTCAGCCGGCATGTTCACCAGAACGCCGAGCTTACTTTTGATGGCGAAAAAGCTAATTATAGCCGGACACAGGCCGAGTTCGTGTTAAAAGACTTCTTTAAGAAGAATCCCCCCGTGGATTTTCAATATGTTCATCAAGGCACTTCTCGTGAGGGCCTGAAGTACAGTATTGGAAAATATGAGACGCAAACCGCTACTTATCGGGTCTATATGTTCGTCAAGCCCTATGACGGCAACTATTATGTAGACACCATTGATTTCAGTAAGGAATAAATTAAGGAACACCTTATATTAGGTAAAGCTCCCTGTGAGCCAGGGATATATCTCCCGACTATCGTCATAATTTTTTAACTCTTTATGGACGCTTGTCATTTGTGGCCTTAATTTATACTTTTGCACCATGTTAGCATATTTGACTGAAGAAACTTTGGAACAGTGCATTCGCACTGCGATAAAGGAGGATATTGGAGATGGTGACCATTCAACGCTAGCAGCTATTCCGGAAGATGCGCAATCAAGGGCGCAGATGATCATCAAAGATGATGGCATTATTGCCGGACTGGAAGTTGCCAAGCGGGTGTTCAATATCGTAGAACCTCGATTAAAAGTGAGCCTTAAGAAGCATGATGGTGATCATGTGAAATTTGGCGATATAGCGTTGATTGTGGAAGGGCCTGTTCGGGGTATTCTTACTGCAGAGCGCATTGTTTTGAATTTTGCACAGCGCATGAGTGGCATTGCCACGCGCACGCATCGCATTAGCCAGCTTATTGAAGGGACCAACACCCGACTACTGGACACCCGTAAAACCACGCCAAATGTGCGAATCATGGAAAAATGGGCGGTTCATATTGGTGGGGGAAAAAATCACCGTTTCGGTTTGTACGATATGATCATGCTGAAGGACAATCATAATGATTATGCCGGAGGGATCAGACAATCCGTTACCGCAACCCAAAAATACCTGAAAGAAAAAGGGCTGGACCTTCGCGTAGAAGTGGAAACCCGAAATTTGGAAGAGGTGAAGGAATGCCTGGAAGTGGAAGGCATTGACGTGATCATGCTGGACAATATGCAGCCCGACATGATGCGGGAAGCCATTGCCCTGATTGACGGCAAATGCCAGACGGAAGCATCCGGTGGTATAACGGAAGAGAATATTCGTGAAATGGCCGAAACCGGAGTGGATTTCATTTCCGTGGGTGCACTAACACATTCCTTTAAAAGTTTAGACATTAGCTTGAAAGCATTCTAAGTCAATTGACTTATTATCATTTACAATTATGATCATAAAGACCAAAAAAATTCAACTGGACAAAAACGAGTACATCAAAATGGCGATGTTGCACACCCTGAAAAAACAATGGTGGGTGGCGCTTATTTTTCTGGCCATTTGCTGCGGAGGATTTCTAACCCCAGGTTACCTGGGTTGGTGGATTGGTGGTGCTGTTGTGGCCCTGATCCTCTACGTTTTATTTTGGATGATCCAGTTTGCAGGCCTTACTCAGATGGAGCAGGGGCAATTACTTTTTGAAAAGCTCTTCTATGAAATCACCAGTCAGCAGATCCTGATCAAGATGAATGAAAGACAGGGAATGCCGATGAAGTGGGAGCAGGTTCAGGAAATTATCAAGAGTGAAGATGCTTACGAATTGTGGGTATCCAAAGCACAATTGATTCATTTGCCTTTTAAGGCTTTTAAAGGCGAGCGAGAATTCAGCTTCATGGAAAGTGCCATTTTCGATCGCAAGTTTGACAAAAAAGGCAAAAACAAATGGGTGCTTAAGCAAGCTTCCTGATGATCATAAAAAATTATGAAAAGCGGCCAGGCCGCTTTTTTTATGCATAAAAAAACCCCATCCAACTAAAGACGGGGTTTTAACAGACGGTCCGTGCGTTTTCATTTTATTCATTCAATAATCATCAGATTTGGGTGTGCATCTACGATGGATACACTGGACTCATCCCAAGCACGTGACTAGTAAACGTCTGTGTTTTTATAATATTAACCGCTCAAATAAATTTTCGGATAGCCAAAAGGACATTTTTTCACTATTTTCCTCTAAAGTTTAAAACAAAAAATGGCTAAATAATATCTAAAGCATTCTTTTCCAATAATTTGACGAAAATCCCATGCACGCTAACCGCCCTGACTATAAGAGTATTTATTTAAAAGCCGCCAATTACTGTGCTTATCAGGACCGTTGTACGGCTGAGGTAAGTGAGAAACTGCAGAAATGGGGACTGGAAGATGAAATGCTGGAGGCCGCCATTGAGCAGTTAATAGCGGAGAAATACTTAGATGAGGAGCGCTTTTGCCGGTCTTATGTCAGGGGAAAATTTTATTATCAAAAATGGGGAAAACAGAAGATCCGCCAAGCTTTAAAACTCAAGCAGGTGAATGATGCGCTGATACAGTCGGCTTTGGAAAATGAAATCAAGCCAGAAGATTATGATGAGGTTTTGTTGAAAATCCTTTATCGAAAATACCATCAACTGGAAAAAGAAACAGATCCCTACAAACGTAAAATGAAAACGGTTCAGCATGCCGCCCAAAAGGGCTTTGAATCCTCCATCATTTTTTGCCTGATTGACGAAGCCATTGAAATGGAAGACGACTCATGAACCTTATCAAACACCTCCATTTTTCGAATTACAAAAGTGCGGCCAGGCCGCTGTTAGTACTGCTGGCCACTATGCATTTAGCCGGCGTCATTGGATTGACTTTTGAATACAGCCGTCCTTACTTTCAGTTATTAACCCCACTCAATCTGCTGTTTTCCAATTTTGTCCTGTTTCAATTTCACCACAACAAAACACGGGGCTTTTATTTGTTCGCCTTTTCCGCTTTTACCGTCGGACTTCTTATGGAAATGATTGGCGTCAACACCGGATTAATATTCGGCCAGTACCAATACGGACAAACCCTCGGCCTCAAAATATTCCACACCCCCTTAACCATTGGACTGAACTGGTTCAGTCTGGTGTATGGGAGTTCTTACCTTTTTCAACAATTAAAAATTCACCAGCTCTTCAAAGCGGCCCTGGCTGCTGGCACCATGGTCACACTGGATATATTTATTGAACCGGTGGCCATGGCCCTGGATTTCTGGAATTGGGAAAATGAAACCATCCCCTTTCAGAACTATTTGGGCTGGTTTATTATCGCCTTCCTATTGTCTAACCTTTATTATATATTGGTTAAAAAAAGTAAGAATCCCGTTTCATCCATTTTTTTTATCATTCAAGGGCTTTTTTTCATTTTTTTATGGGCTTTACTGCGCTAAACGGCGTACAAGCCGTTATTGGATTATATTTGTAAGCCCCTAACCATCTGCGATATGTCTAACTATTCAATTAAAGATTTAGAACTTCTTTCCGGTATTAAAGCTCATACATTACGTATTTGGGAACAGCGATATAATTTCCTTAAACCCCAAAGAACAGACACCAATATCCGCTATTATACCGATCGGGATCTGAAGTTAATACTGAATGTATCGCTGCTGAAAGAAAACGGCCTGAGAATTTCGAATATTGCCAAAATGGAGGAATCGGAAATGCGAGACCACGTCATTCGCATCACCGATTCAAAAACCACTTATCCGGAACAGATCTACGCCCTGACACTGGCCATGGTGGAGTTAGACGAAGAGCGCTTTGAGAAAATCATGGGAAGCAATATCCTTAAATATGGCTTCGAAAATACCATGGTGAACATTATCTATCCTTTTATGGCCCGGGTAGGTCTGTTATGGCAAACCGGTGGAATTAATCCGGCTCAGGAGCACTTTATCAGTAATCTGGTACGTCAAAAACTGATGGTCGCCATCGACAGTCAGTATGTAAGTAATTCCGAGTTTAAGCATAAATATATGCTCTTCTTGCCTGATGGAGAATTACATGATATCGGGCTGCTATTCGCGAATTATCTGCTCCGAAACCGTAAAAATAAAACCTTCTACCTCGGACAGAGCCTCCCTTTTGAAGAATTAACCTCCATTTTTGAGATCCATCAGCCAGATTTCCTGCTCACCATCATCACCTCTGTGCCAGGCAGCTATTTGGAAGTGCAAAAATTCGTGGACAATATGTCTGCCGCTTTCCCCAAAACCACCATTTTAATCAGTGGGCCTCAGGTAGTTGGACAGGGAATTATTGAACCAGAAAATGTGATTGTACTTAATAAATTCCAGGACCTGGTAGATTTTATTGAAGAGCAGGAATAGGCAGCTTCCACATTTTTGCCCATGCCGAAAGCCACCATACTGCCCTGATCGGCACGCTCAGGCGTTTACAAAAACCCTCTAAAATAGCCCTGGTTTCATTTCATTGAAAATCAATCATTTACCTTAAACAATTCATATTTATTTTCAGTATTGTGTGAGATTAGATAACTTTCGAAGGATTTTCTTTACTTTTGAGAGTACCATGTAATAAAAATTGCTTTTCGGAACCCTCGCACTGCATTGACCAATGAAATTAAAATTTTACTTCATCGCCTTTTTTGCACTAATTTTTTGTTCAAATGATGCTTTAGCCCAAGGTCGGATTCCCTCTAAAGGATATAGCCATCATACAAACCTAAGAAGTGCATGGTCTTTTGGACTTTCCACCGGAACCTCGCTGTTCAATACAGATGCCGTAAAATTGGGAAGTGGACATCAGCCTATATACAACTTCACAGGAGGTATCAATATTGACTATCAATTTAACAACCGATGGTCTGTGGCTGGACATTTTAATTTTTTCAACCAAAATTTCGATGGCGGGACATATCCGGATTCCCTGGCCTTTCACTCCCGAAATGTTGAATACTATGTCGCCTTCAAAAGAAAGTTATTGACCAATGTAAACGCATTGAAAGCAACCCATTATTGGGATCTGCATATCTTTGCCGGTGTGGGAAACGTGTTTTTCAACCATTTCGATGGCGATAAAAGGGCTGAGAAATCTCATGGCTATATTATAGGCGCTCCAACAGATGACGGTAGCTATAACATTAGTGCCTATGAATATGCGCAATTAGGCATTATCCTTCCCGTGGGAATAGGTTTTAATTACTATTTCTCAGATAAAATGGGCTTCCATTCTGAAGTAGGATACCGATTCACTTCCACTAACTTTTTGGATGGCATAAAAACCAATACCCCGAGACTGGACCAATACCTTCAAGTGAGTGTGGGATTAACTTATCGCCCATGGTCCAATTCAGGCACTAAATACCTGTATAACCAACACTTGAATGGGAAAAAGAAAAGTCACAGAAGGAACTTGCCTAAAAAATCTAAAGGGAAACGATATAAATCCACCAACAAACGGGAATAAGGATTTTGAAGTTATCCACAAACAAAAGGGTTTTCCACAATCTTAATGTGGAAAACCCTTTTTTATTCCCCAAAAAATCTACCAAGCGCATTTTTACGTGAATAAAATCAATACTTCCATCATGTTTCACGAAAATATGTGGAAAAGACCCATGCAATCCACCAATTTATCCACTTATCCACATACTCAGGGGTAGTTATGCACAAAATTAACCTGAGCCGAAATATTCATCCTTTATTCTTCCTTTGGTGGCGGAGGAAATCGTTTTCCATTTTGATTTTTTCCACCAAGGAATCGGATGAATGTGGGAAAGCAAGCACCCAAAATTCGGGCAATTAAAAATCAGCAAAACCAATAAAGATACACTGATAACAAAACGTCTATAAGGCACCCTTTTATTTGACTTCCTAAGCCTGGCGATGAGTAAGTCCGATTAATTTTCCCTTCTTACCGGCTCATCTGGCGCCGGAAGCAGCTCAGGCGCTTCCATTTTAGGTAGTTCTGGTGTATAGCGCTCTGGCACCTCAAATAAGGTTCGCCGGTTCATCAGGAAAACCTTCCCCTTTTCATTAGTTATCAACAATTCCTCCTCATTCAGGTATAAAATCGCCTCCGACTGACCCGAATTCACAAATCGCTTACAATAAAAAGGAACCATTCGAAGATTATCTTCCTGGTCGAAGTCCGCATAATACAAGAGTACTTTTCCATAACTTAAAAGTGCCACCTGCCCTTTTTCCGGACTGATATCTGCAGCCGTAATCTGCTCTCGCATTTTAAAAGCAAAAACTTCCCTCGCCACATATTCTCCGGCCTGATCCGGTAATTGATATACCTTCACTTGCTTCCCTCCCCGGATTTTTGCGAAGAGATAGAGCTTTCCTCTTGCCCAAAGCATTGCCTCACAATCAAAACGCTTATTTTTATTCTTCTTAGGAGGAAACTCAAGCTGATCTTCATATGAAAAGGAAATAGTCTCCACTTCGCCCGAAAAAATGTGATAGCGATAAATTTTTAAATCCTTTCGATTGTTGTTATTATTCCCAAAATCACCCATGAAAATATGACCATCTTCATCCTGAGCAAGATCTTCCCAGTCCACATTTTTCACCTCTTCAGGAAAATTCACCTGCCCCATTAAATCCACTTCATCATTTTTGAAGGCAAATAAAACCGGCTTACCTCCACTATCGTCATGCGTAAAAAAAAGATCATTATGCGCGGCTAAACCCGAAGATTCCTTCACTTCCTCCGGTAATCTCCCTATCATATTCACCTCGTATAATTTATTGGGGCAACTGTCACACTTTTCAGTTGGAAATGGACACGAAATTACGATACTCTTCAGGGCCATCCATAAGGAAAGCAGATTACTCAACACCATTTAATTATTGATTACCAGTTGATAAAATGAAAATTTAAATACAAAAAATTTATATAATTAAAAATGAAACCAATAATAGGACGAATCAACCATATTTCAGACAAAAAAATGCTTGTTTATTTACCAGATAAATAAAACTTAAGGACTTTCCTTAAAAAATGGTTCAAAATTTGAACCCATTGAATTCACTTTTGATCTTATTTATACTCATTATAAATGTTTTACAAAAGTGATAATAATCAGTGATTTTCGTGAGTAAACCAGTACTTTTGCAAGACAGAGGAGGTTTCTATGGTGAACAATTTCAAATTTACAGGGATATCCCATAAACAAGCGGATATTAAGCTAAGGGAGCTTGTGGCATTGGATGAAAATGCCAGCAAAAAGCTATTATTTGAGCTTAAAGAGAAATTAGGACTTCAGGAGGCACTAATTTTATCTACCTGTAACCGAACGGAAGTTTATTATAATGACCGAAGAGATCTTAGCTTCGATATTGCCCGCTTAATCGGGGTCATAAAAGGTCTGGAAAATCCTTGTAGGATAGCCGCAAAATTTGAAGGAATTTCCGAAAATTCTGCCGCCGTTCAATATTTATTCCATATTGCAATGGGTCTTGAATCCAAGGTAGTAGGGGATATTCAAATTTCCAATCAGGTGAAAAAAGCCTACCAATGGTCTTGTGATGAAGGCATGGCGGGTCCGCTTTTACACCGTTTGATGCACACCGTATTTTTCTGCAACAAGCGCGTTTCTCAGGAAACCTGTTTCCGTGATGGAGCAGCATCCGTTTCCTATGCCGCAACAGAGATTGCAGAAAACCTAACCTCCCAAATCCTTGACCCCAAGATATTAGTATTAGGGCTTGGTGAAATTGGAGAAGATGTGGTAAGAAATTTGGTAGATCGGGAATTTCGTGAGATTTATATTGCTAACCGTACTTCTTCCAAAGCAACAAAGTTAGCAAGTGAATTAAATTTAAATACCCTTCCTTTCGAAGAAGCACAAGCCTTTATCAGAGAAGAAGCAGATGTCATCATCAGCTCTGTCGCCATGGATCAGCCCTTTATTACGGCTGATTTTGTGAAAGACATCAATATTAAAGGATATAAGCATTTTATAGATCTTTCAGTACCACGAAGCATCGAGTTGGATGTGGAGTTTGTACCGGGAGCAACCTTACACAATATTGATAATATCACGGCCACTACTAATAAAGCCCTTGAAAAAAGACTGAAAGCGGTCCCTCAGGTAGAAAGCATCATTCAGGAATGCCAGTCAGAATTCATGAATTGGAGCAAAGAAATGGTCGTTTCTCCTACCATTAAAAAGATGAAAAACTCTTTGGAGCAGATTCGTCAACAAGAAATGGCTCGTTTCCTGAAAAATGCCACAGAGCAGGAAGCCAAGATGATGGACAAGGTAACCAAAGGCATGATCCAAAAAATCATGAAGCTACCGGTACTCCAATTAAAGGCCGCTTGTAAGCGAGATGAGGCGGATCAATTAGTAGACGTTTTAAATGATTTATTCGATCTGGAAAAATCACAAGAATATGTAAAAAAATAAGCTGTCCTCCGACAGCTTTTTTTTTAATAAGACTTTTTCAATAACTGATTCACGCCCAACTTATTTTTCCGGTAAAGATGAACCGGAAAGCCCCATAAATAACGGACATAATCCAATGTTTCCTCCGCCTCCTTATCATTGAGCTGATAATTATTGATAGGGTTATAAATCAACTTCAGCACATTGCTTTCGTGAATATCTCCCTTCTCCACCTGTATATCCGGAACATAATTAGATCTGGAATATTGACTGCTCAAATATTCCCGAAGCTTCTTATATCCACGCTCATTATGAATGGCGGAGATTTCGTAATGCTTCTCCTTTTCATCATCCCGGATGGCAAACAACTTCATATCTCGCATTACTTTGGGTGACAAATACTGTAAGAGAAAGGAATCATCCCTGAAGTTTTCCATGGCAAAATGAAATTGCTCCAGCCAGTCCTTCCCTGCCATAGACGGAAACCACTCCCGATCCTCGGCAGTAGGGTGCTCACAAATTCGTTTTAAATCCATGAAAATATTAAAGCCCAGCGTATAAGGGTTCAGACCATTGAAATACTTACTGGAATAGGGTGGTTGAAAAACTACGCTACTGTGGTGATGGAGGAATTCCAACATAAATCCTTCCTCCAGAAAACCCTCTTCATGTAATTTATTCACCAAATGGTAATGGGTAAAAGTCGCAAAGCCCTCATTCATTACCTTGGTTTGTGATTGCGGATAAAAATACTGACTAACCTTCCTTACAATCCGGATCAGCTCTCTTTTCCAAACCGGTAAACGCGGGGCATTTTTTTCAATATAGTACAAGATATTCTCCTCCATCTCAACACCCTTGCCATTTTCTTCCAGCTTAGAGGAGGTATCAGAAGGAATGGTTTTCCATAACTCATTATACGTTTCCCGCTTAAACTCCACCAGCTTCCTCAGCCTTTCGTTTTCCTCTTTCACCGAGCGCTCCTCCGGTTTCTTATACTTATCCACCCCAAGGTTCATCAAAGCATGGCAAGCATCTAAAGTAGCCTCCACCTCCTCATATCCGAATTCTTCCTCACACTTTAGCACATAATCACGAGCAAAAACCATATAGTCCAGGATCGCATCGGCCATAGTCCAGTCCCGAAACATATAATTCCCTTTGAAAAAAGCATTATGCCCCTGACAGGCATGCGCTATTACCAAAAGCATTAAACAGGTAGAATTATTCTCCATATTGTAGGAGATACAGGGGTTGGAGTTAATCACCATCTCATAAGACAAACCCATCTGCCCTTTGCGATAACTGTTCTGATTCATCACAAAGTCTTTTCCAAATTTCCAATGCGGGTAGGAGGTAGGCAAGCCTACCAACGAATAGGCATCCAACATTTGTTCTGAAGTCACCACCTCTATCTGATTGGGATATACATCCAGCTTCAGGTATTCTTTCCCATAGTAATGGGTAATTTCATCTGCCAACTGTATGGAATCGAAATCCCAGTGTGGATTGGAAAAAACCTTACGACTCAATGCCGCCTTTGACTTTATACTCATGGATTTAGGTCAGTTAGTGGGTAATTAGACTTTCTCTGCTGTTCTTTTCCGGAACAATCCTTTAAATACCGGCCAGATTTCAGACACCTGATAAATTTTACGGATGGAAAATCCCTGTTCATCATTTATTGCCTTATAGTTCTGCCATAAGTAACTGGAATATTCACTATTGTTAATTTCCAGATAGGCCATATACTGAATTTTCGGCAGCAAGGTCTCCTTAATCATATTCCGGCATTCCACCGCATCCCGCTCCGACCAGGCATCCCCATCAGAGGCCTGGCAACAGTAAATATTCCATTCGGAAGAAGAGTAGCGTTCGTCAATAATCTCATTCATCAACTTCAGTGAAGGCGCCACAATCGTACCCCCGGATTCACGAGAATTAAAGAATTCCTCCTCATCTACCTCTTTAGCCACTGTATGGTGGCGAATAAAAACAATTTCAATTTTCTTATACTGCTTGGTCAGAAAAAGATATAAGAGCGTAAAGAACCGTTTGGCAATATCCTTTTCATGCTCCCCCATGGAGGCCGAAACGTCCATAATACAAAACATAACGGCAGAAGTTATCGGCTGCGGATAGGGTTCATGATTTTTATACCGCAAATCAATGTGATCAAAGAAAGGTATATTTTTCAGCTGCAGCTCCAACTGCTTGATTTCCTCTAATAATATTTGTCGTTTCTCCTCATTCTTCTCTTTTTCCAGAGCCTCTTCTTTCTCTTTTTTCTTCTTATTAAGCACACCCCGAATGGCAATCTGCCGCGCCATAGATTGCTGATAACTCGTTTTTATGGCCAATTTAGACGGAGAACCGTCTTTGGAATAGCCGGCACGCTTTAATTTGGTCGCCTCGGTTTGCTCCATATACTTCTTTAACAAATTGGGCAATTCCAGATCTTCAAAGAAATAATGTAAAAACTCATCCCGACTAATTATCACCGTAAAACCATCCTCGGTCACTGTAGGGTCATTGGAACCCTTACCCTGACCACTTCCCTGACCTTCGCCTCCGGGTGGCTTAGGAATTTTATCCCCTTCATTAAAGCGATCATTGCCCGGCCGAACGGTGGTTTTATCCCCTGTACGCCCGTCGTGTCGGAAGGAAGGTTCACTAATTTTTTTTATAGGCACCCGCACAGATCCACCCCCGGTGGCATCCGTAATTTTCTCCTGGCTGATCAAATCAGGCAATGCCTTTTTGATTTGATCCTCAACTCTTCTCAGAAACCGATGACGATTACTGGTTGATTTGCCTTTTGAATTTTTTCGCCTGTCAATAATTTTACCCATGGAGCAGTCATTTTTCCATCAAAAAAACCCAGGATTATAGCCTGGGTTTTTAAATTCCTTTTCAAGTGCTTAGGCCATTGTTTTCCTAACCCGCATAAACCAGTCTACCAGAATTCGGATCTGTTTGTAGGTATAGCCACGATCTTCCATTCTACGAATGAAATCCTTATGCTTCGCCTCATCATCTTTATTAGACTTGGCATTGAAGGTGATCACCGGTAAAAGATCCTCCGTATTGGCGAAAATCTTTTTCTCGATAACCGTCTTAATTTTTTCATAAGCATCCCATCTCGGACTTTCACCACCATTGCTGGCCTTGAACCGAAGGGTAAAATTGGTAACCTCTGCGCGGAAATCTTTTGGATTGGC
Organism: Persicobacter diffluens; assembly: GCF_036244895.1. Classification (NCBI taxonomy): domain Bacteria; kingdom Pseudomonadati; phylum Bacteroidota; class Cytophagia; order Cytophagales; family Persicobacteraceae; genus Persicobacter; species Persicobacter diffluens. The sequence goes on along the minus strand of NZ_BQKE01000001.1, from coordinate 154,368 downwards.
AATTCCGGCAGGTTTTTCAATTTTTTCCAGCTCTTCATTGAGCATTGATCTGGATAACATCTCTCCCGAATCAGGGTCGCGGTAATCATTATTCTGCATCCAGTGATCGGCATAGACCACATATTTCTCAAATATATTCTGACCGTAGGTAGAGTAAGACTCGATATAAGCCTTCTGAATTTCATCTGCGATAAACTCGGCATATTTAGAGGCTAACACAGACTTAATAATATTCAGATAGCGCTCCTCACGCTCTTTATCCATCTGCATTTTAATGACCTCCTGCTCCAGTACATAGAGCAAATGTACCGGATTGGCCGCAATCTCATCCGTATCGTAATTGAATACTTTGGAAAGCACTTTAAAGGCGAATCGGGTAGAGATACCCGTCATCCCTTCATTGATCCCGGCTTCATCCTGATACTCCTGCAGACTCTTCGCATTTGGATCAGTATCTTTTAAAGATTCACCATTATACACTCTCATTTTTGAGAATAGGGAAGAATTTTCAGAAGGAGATAAACGCGACATCACGGCAAACTGTGCCAAAATCTGCAAAGTTTGCGGAGCACAGGGCGCCTTACTCAGAGAACTCTCCCGAATCAGTTTATCATAAATCTTGATCTCTTCTTTAACACGCAATACATAAGGCACTTGCACTTTATAAATACGATCAAGGAAGGCCTCATTTTTCTTATCTGAAGTAAACTTCGCCCACTCACTTTCATTGGAGTGCGCCAGAATAATCCCGTCAAAAGGAATAGCCCCAATGGGTTCCGTTCCTTTATAATTATTTTCCTGAGTTGCGGTCAGCAGGGGATTCAAAACCTTGATCGGTGCTTTAAACATTTCCACAAATTCCATTACCCCCTGATTCGCCAAACACAAACCTCCGGTAAAGCTGTAGGCATCCGGATCGGATTGCTGGTGTTCCGCTAACTTTCGAATATCTACTTTTCCTACAAGAGTGGAAATATCCTGATTATTTTCATCCCCGGGTTCGGTTTTGGCCACTGCCACCTGATCCTGAACAGAAGGATACATCTTCACCACGCGGAACTGATTAACATCGCCACCAAATTCTTTCAGTCTTTTAGAAGCCCAGGGACTCATACAGGCGGGCACATAGCGACTAGGAATGTTGTAGGCCTCCTGCATATCCTCTCGGTAGGCAGAAAATAAGCCTAAGGGACTCTCATAAACGGGTGAAATGACATTTCCAGCTTTTAGTACATAAATGGGCTGATCCTGAATCAATGCCTTAATTTTTTCTGCCAGAGAACTTTTACCTCCTCCCACAGGTCCCATTAAATACAAGATCTGCTTTTTTTCCTCCAGCCCTTGTGCGGAATGCCTGAAGTAAGAAACGATCTGCTCAATGGTGGTTTCCATTCCATAGAAATCCTTGAAGGCAGGATAAACCTTTATTTTCTTGTTAGAGAAAATACGACTCATTTGTGGGTCGTCACCTGTATTGATCACAACCGGATCTCCTATAGCTTTGAGCATCCGCTCAGCAGGTTTTAAATAAACCTGATCATCATTCTTACACAATTCCAAATACTCAGAGACCGTCAATTCTTCCTGGGCATGATGGTATGTGTTTTTGATTTTATCTATTAAGCTCATAATTCCCCCTTTTTCGAAATCTTCTTTAGGTGCTATTTATTATTCGGTATTATTTAATCTCCTGACTAGAAATAATGCTAAAGCAACTTGTAACTATTCTCTTATTTTTGTGAATATTCCGTTAGCTCTTAGTTTTATTACGGACTGGTGAAGCTTTCCGTTGTAACATCATAGCTTTCAAATCCCTTAATCCACCAAAGGATCACTTGTAAATAATAAAAAAGACCAAATTTTTGTTTTTATTACTTCTGCTTATTTTTTGTACTTAAAGAATAAAATTACAGTCCCTAAATTTTATAGATGAACGTAATTTTTAAATGAATAATGCATCTTTATGGAGATTGACTCCTATGTTTAATACATTTGACCTGATAAAACAGGAAGAGCAATCCATATTCAAAACATCTAATACTGAAATTGAAAATATCTATCATTGATCGAGACTATAAAAAAGCATTGAGAAGGCCTTTCTTTGCCCTTTCACTGCTGTTTTTAAGCTTTTTTACGGGTACCACATTTTATGCTTTAGTAGAAGGCTACAGTCTGATTGATGCCGCTTATATGGCGGTAATCACGATCAGCACGGTGGGCTATGGGGAAATTCTTCCGCTTTCACAGGATGGCAGATTGTTCACCACCCTGTACATCATCAGTAATCTGATTATCATTGCATTTGGAGTCTCCACCCTGACCAGCTACCTTTTTGGGGGAGAAATGAACCATTTATTAAACCGTTATAAAATGAGCAGAGAGGTAAGAAAATTAAAAAATCATGTCATTGTTTGCGGATTAGGACGAAATGGAATAAAAGCTTGCGAGGAACTTTCCAAAGCCGGGACCCCTTTTGTGGTAGTAGAGTCCAGTGAAGAAGTATTGGAAAGATTTCCCTTCAATATCGGACATCAAATGATTCTCGGCGACGCCACTGCTGACCACATATTAATAAAAGCAGGAATCCTTTATGCCAAGGCATTGATCACCACCTTACCCTCTGATGCGGAAAATGTTTTTATCTCCCTGACCAGTAGAGAGCTCAACCCAAAGCTAGAGGTAATTGCTCGTGCAAGTGAAGAGTCTTCAGAAAAAAAGCTTATTAGGGCTGGTGCAAACCGAATTGTTAAACCCGACACTCTTGGAGGATACCATATGGCGCAGCTGATCACTAAACCATTGGTGGTAGAATTTATTGATACGATCAGTGGAGTCACGGAGGAGGATATGCAAATGGAGGAAATCAGTTACGACCAATTGTCACAAAAATATCAATCACATACGATTGAGGAATTAGACATCCGGAAAATCACCGGCGTCTCTGTTTTGGGGACAAAAAAGGATAAAGAGAAATTTCAATTTAATCCCTCCATTCATACCAAAATTGAGGAATCTACCACCATGATTATTATTGGAAAGACCAAAGAAATTGAAAAATTCAAAAAAGTTTACTGCAAATAAATTCTGAAAAGCACTTCTTTTGAGAATAGTAGATCTAGATTAAATTCAAATTATTGAAAAATTTGCACAAGGCGCCCTCCAACTTAATTAATTGATTATTACAATTTTACACCCAAACCCCTTTAAATGAAAGTACTAATCACCGGAGTGAATGGATTGCTGGGTAGCAATATCGCGGAAACCTTCCTGAAAAATGATTGGGAGGTAATTGGTATTCTAAGACAAGGGGCCAATATTTCCGCTATCCAAGATCTACCCGTAAGATTAGCCTATGGTGAAATTCTTCAATGGGAATTCCTAAAACCCCTGGTAGAAGAGGCTGACCTCATCATTCATGCGGCAGCCACCACGGATATGAGTGGTCAACAGTTAAGTGACTATGCTTTTAATTATGATTCGACCGAACAGATCATTAAGGCATGCTTACTTTTCCCCGAAAAAAAACTAATCTTCATCTCCACGGCAAATGCTTTCGGCTATGGTGATAAAAAACAGCCCGGAAATGAGTCTTTAGCTCCTGATCCGCTATTTTTGAATTCTTTCTATGCCCAAAGTAAGCTCAAGGCTCAGCATATGGTCCTGGATGCCTGCCAAAAACAACAACTTAATGCCATTGTGCTGAACCCAAGCTTCATCATTGGCCCCCGGGACGCTAAACCCTCTTCCGGGCAAATCATACAAAAAGCAAAATCTGTTCTCGCTTTTGCCCCAAAAGGAGGGAAGAATTTTGTTCCTGCCAGGGATGTTGCGCAGGCTGCCTTACTCGCTGGGCTATCAGAAATCTCCGGGGAGTGTTATTTGGTCGTTGGCGATAATTTGTCTTATAAGGAATTTTTTCAGCAGTGTCACTCCGTGTTTCATTACCCTAAGGTAATCATTCCACTTCCTAATCGCCTGCTGATATGGGCCGGAAAGACTTTGGAATATTTAGCTCAGACCTTTCAATTCTCCAGCCTGCTTAATACCAATAATGCCAGAATCCTGACGATTCAAAATTACTATTCCTCCAAAAAAATTGTCCAGCAACTAAATTGGAATGCTTCCTCCCTCCCCAAAGCCATCAAAGATTGTTATGAATGGATGGAAAAAAATCCTTCTTAGTCCTTCTTGTATTTTTCCCGCTTAAAAACAGCCATCTCAATTACTCCAGCAGAATATGATTTATTAGGGAAAGTCAATTTAAGATTCACTATATCATTATTCCCAAATTCAGTGAAAGATAATGTCCCCTTGACAAACAAATTAGACCCTTAACATATCATCCATTTAAGAATCAGCATAAATTACCCTATTTATGGATAGCGGCATGTCATTTCCCTCCTCCACCTGCTTACAAAGCTGGCTTTCACTACCAAAGCGAGAAACAAAAATTATAGCTAAAATACAATGAAAGGTCGTAAATTTGCCTTTCTACAATAATCCACCTTATTTTTTTAATAACTGAAACACTTTTTCGTCAATTGTAGTAAAATATGACGAAAAGGCTTAATAAAAACGTTCTAAAAGAAGAAAAACATAAACTTTTCAATTTTTGAACTGTTCTTAGATTAAGTTTGCTGAAAAATAATTAACGTAAGAATAAAATTTAAAAAATATAATTATTAAATTTGAACAAAACCAATACAGATTACGACTAACGACTTATTTTCAGTCACTTATAAAAGTAATCATTGGTTTAATTTGATAATTTAGAGATTATTGAAACAGTGTAAGTTGATAAATCATGGAAGATTATAACAAAATTATCGAATCCCTCGGAGTTCGGTACGCGAAAGCAAAGAATATAAAAATATTACAACCCCTTACCATTACCAACTACTACGACGTAGAAAACACCATTTTATTACTAAATAAAGGTGAAGTTCGTTTTGGTGAAAATGATGAGGCTGTAAACGAAGGAGATATTTTATTCATTCCTGGAGGCCATTCCACCACGATTACTTATGGTTCTGGCAAACCGGATGTATTGAACAATGATGAATTCATCACCAGAAGAGATGATTTCTTTAAAACCTTCCATCACTCCGAATTAGAAGATACCATTGCCGAGAACTTTTCCTATGTTTCCTTTGAAGCAAAAGTTTTCGACTCTGTAAACTTCTTCAACTCTCTGGATATTCCTCCATTTGTGATCGGCAAAAATGATCGCTTAGCTGCCATCATGCGAACCATCCTGAAAGAAAGTGTTTCAGAGTTGGCCGGCAACCAGCGTGTGGTTAAGATCAATACAGAATATCTGGTGGTGGAAATTGTTCGTCATATTATTCGCAACAGATTGTTTGTGGAGCAATTGGCGACGAACTCTACTTACTTCAAGGATCCTCGATTGATCGACATCTTTAACTACATCAAGGAAAACCTTGAGGGAGACCTGTCCAATAAGGTATTGGCAAGTGTAGCCAATGTATCCGAAGATTATGTAGGGCAGTATTTCAAAATGTTGACCGGTATTAACCCTCAGGATTATATCGAGTATCAGCGCATGGAAAAAGCGGTGGGACTATTGAGAACTACCAAAAAATCTATTCGAGACATTGGAAAAGAAGTAGGCTATAAAGACACCGCTTATTTCTGTCGCCGATTCAAGATGATGTTCGGTATCCCTGCCGGTAAAATGAGACGCAGAGAGTCCTTGATGAATATCTAAGGATAGCAAAAGAAATAATAAGATCCCCTGAGCCATCAGGGGATTTTTTTTGGGCAAAAAAAATCCCCGACTGATGTCGGGGACTAATTTTAAATATCTTTTTAGGAATAAACCTCCACCGCAAATCGTTTCAAGGCATCCTTCACCTTTAACTGTGATTTTTCAATGGATGTTAAATTCATCTCAAATTTCAATTTCCCATCTACCATAATAAAATTGATGCCACTGCCCTCCTTGGCGAGCCCATCCTGCTCGGTCACCACTAAAACCGGTGCCTCATTCAGTGCCTGCTCCACTTCAGGTAACTGCTCGCTTAAGTTCTGTGCCAAAAATAAGATATGACAATCTTTGGCCTGTTCCGGCTTATCAAGTTGAACAATTTTTATTTCACGACCATCTACCGTCTTTTCATCTGCCATTTTTTGCAAATGAATCAATAAGCCGGTCTGCCCTAAAACTCCGATGACAAAGTCACCCTCACTTACAGCGGCAGGCCACTCTACATATTTGGTAAAAGTATATATATACAATTTTTGAAAGGCGAAAGATTGATTGCCCTGTGCCATTGTCACTGAAGCACTCAATAGCATTGCCCACAAAAAGAAAAGGATCTTATTTTTCATTGACGCAAAAATAATTCAATTTTCAATATACAAGCTACAGAAAAGATCGGAAAATGATCCGGCAAATAATTTTATTTTCATGAGTATTAATTGAAGAATCTTCCCTAAGAGTGAAATTTAACTAAGCCTAGTTATAATATTTTCGCTTTCCTGTTGAAGATTTAACGCAAAAAAAAGCGAAAAGGCTCGTTTTTATAATGAGTATCGAAAACCAATTATAGAAATCACCTGATAGCTTTCCCGAAAAAGAGGCGATTTATCTCCATCATGCCACAACATGGGCGGAATGTGATAAGGATACTATAAGTTGAGAAGGAATTAATTCACGGTTTTATTAAATTGCGACCTAATAAGCGAAAAAAATTATGACAGATAAACTCGAGGCAATAAAAGCTCGCTACGAGGAAGTTGGGCAACTTTTAGTTCAGCCTGACATTGCTTCTGATATGAAACAATTCACCAAGCTCACCAAAGAATTCAAAGATTTGGAAAAGGTGGTGAATAAATACGAAGAATACCAGAACGTTCAAAAAGGAATAGAGGATGCCAAAAGCATTTTAGCCACTGAAAAAGACGAAGATTATCGTGAAATGGCTAAAATGGAATTGGATGAACTGGAACCTCAGATTAGTCCATTGGAAGAGGAGTTAAAAGAACTGCTGATCCCTAAAGATCCTAATGATTCCAAAGATGGTATTTTGGAAATTCGCGCAGGAACCGGTGGAGATGAAGCCTCTATTTTTGCTGGAGATTTATTCCGTATGTACCAGAGATTCGCGGAGAAACAGGGCTGGAAATTCTCGGTAATGAGTGCCACAGAAGGTACGGTAGGTGGTTTTAAAGAAATTATTGCCTCCGTTTCCGGTGAGGATGTTTACGGTAAACTGAAATTTGAATCCGGTGTTCACCGTGTTCAGCGAGTTCCGGCCACTGAAACCCAGGGAAGAGTACATACTTCTGCTGCTACGGTGGCGATGATGCCTGAGGCCGAAGATGTGGACTTTGAGCTGAATTTGAAGGATATCAAAAAAGATACCTTCCGAGCTTCCGGCGCAGGAGGGCAGCACGTCAACAAAACAGAATCAGCTGTTCGTTTAACACACCTTCCCACCAACACAGTGGTAGAGTGTCAGGATGGCCGTTCTCAGCACGCCAACTACGATAAAGCGCTTACCGTTTTGCGTTCCCGTCTGTATGAAGCAGAACTGAAAAAACACAATGATGCCATTTCCGAGCATCGTAAATCGCTGGTTGGTTCCGGTGACCGCTCGGACAAAATCCGTACTTACAACTACCCGCAAAGTAGAGTGACGGATCACCGTATCGGATATTCCTCTCATAACCTTCCAGCCATTATGGATGGTGATATTGGCGATATCATTGAGCAATTACGTATTGCTGAAAATGCAGATAAAATGAAAGCAGGAGAGGAGTAATCCCTGCATTTTTCCCCAAGCAAGCTTATGCGAAATCTTTTTTTATTATTTTTCTTGGTCATTTTTGCGTGGGCTTGCTTGCCCCGGGAAGAACCCATATCTACAAACCCAGCCCTCAAGCTGAATTTTTCCACAGACAGCTTAAAGTTTGACACCCTTCTTAGCGGACAGGTTAGCGCCGCAAAAAGATTATGGGTGTACAATCGGCACAATGAGTCTGTCAACATCAGTCAAATCCGACTTGCCGGAGGGACAAGCTCCCCTTACAAGGTCATCATTAATGGAAAAGAAGAACCTGCCATTAACGAAGAGCTGTTAATGGCACAGGACAGCCTGCTAATAATAGTGGAATACTTTGCTCAGGAAACGGACTTTGACCAGCCCTTCGAACAAAAGGACAGTCTGATTTTCCTAACCAATGGCAATGAGCAGGAGGTGAAACTACAAGCCTTTAGTCAGGATGTTTATGTGTTGGGAAAATTAACCCTCCAATCTGACTCTGTTTTCTCCAACAGCCGTCCGTATTTGCTGACCGACACCCTGACTATTGACGCAAATGCGACCGCCTTCTTAAGGGAGGGAACACAAATCCTGGCACAGGAAAAATCTGCCATCCTGGTGTTCGGTGGATTAATAAGCACCGGAAGTGTAGAAAAACCAGTCATTATCCGGAATGAAAAAATGAATATTGAGGCTCCTAATCAATGGGAAGGCGTATATCTTGAACAACCCGGGAGAGAAGTGCGCTTTGAATATACGCAGATCAAAAATGCTCACATCGGCCTTTGCATGCAACATTCTAATCGCCCGCTGATCCTGCGAAATGTAGAGCTCATCAACCATTACAGCCATGGCCTGCTGCTAAATGATGCGGATGTAATAGCGGAAAACAGCATCATCGCAAAAGTGGGAGGACCACTTATTGGGGTGGTAATGGGCGCCAACATTCAAGCCAATCACCTGACCCTTTCTACTGCCGGAACAGGACTTATCCGCAGAAAACCGGCCCTGAATTTGCGCATAGAACCTGAATCAGAAGAATTACCGGTGGATCCTAATGCGCAACGCCCATTGGAAGTGCATATCATCAACTCTATCATTTGGGGAGCCAGCAGCCAAACGGATGAAATCCATATTGATGAGCAGGCACAAACTGTACATCTGGAATACAATCTACTTCGCACTGATCAGGATTTTGGAGATACCAATAATTACAACCGGTATACCGCTCAGGAATTATTTCAGGACATTAGTACCGATAACTATAAACTATTGGAAGATAGCCCACAGATAGATTTTGGGATCCCTTCCAATGTCACCAAAGATATTTTAGACCGGGACCGGGACGAACTTCCGGATATTGGCGCATTCGAATTTATTCCGGAGGCGGACCTCCCCACCGAATAATTGGACACTAGATAAAGGGAAAATAATTTAAAAGCACCCAAAAACTCACACAACTTATTATTTTTCAATCGGTTAATATCAATAACCGAATATGAAAAAATCTAACAAACAAACTATTGGAGAAGAACAGGCCAATTACCTCACCCATGGGGTAGGGCTCTTATTAAGCAGTTATGGCTTCGGAATGCTATTACATAAAGCCTGGCACGTTGCTGACCCCTGGTATTTGGCCGGATTCACCATTTATGGTATTTGCCTGATCGCCGTTTATATTTCCTCCACCCTATATCATTGGGTTTCCCGTCCAAGCCTAAAAAGGAAGCTGCAAATCATCGACCATTGCGCCATCTTTTTAATGATCGCCGGAACTTACACCCCCATACTATTAATTACCCTAAAACGGCACGGAGGGCCCTATTTTTTAGTTTTCTTATGGATAGTGGCCCTGCTGGGCATAATATTAAAATTTAAATATACCGGAAAGTACCAAAAGCTCAGCACAGCCTCCTATCTTGCCATGGGCTGGATGGCCATTATCTTCCTTAAACCACTCTATTTACTCATTCCAAGTCAGGGATTATGGCTTTTGATGGCCGGAGGAGGCCTTTACAGCCTGGGTACCATTTTTTTCCATTGGGAAAAATTACCTTATGCCCATTCCGTTTGGCACCTTTTTGTAGTAGCAGGAAGTTTATGTCATTTTTTAGTGATTTTAGAGCTATAGGCCACAGAGTTTCCTTTAAAATGGAAAAAAATCTTTCATGACCTCTCGCTCATTCCATTTGATTCGATTAAAATTAAAGTATCTTTGTCGCAAGATGGAACTGACACAAAGCATTATTACATACCGCCCGTTACTATTTAAAGTAGCCATGGAAATCCTTGATGACCTGAAAGATGCCGAGGATGTGGTTCAGGAAACCCTGATCAAATGGACGAATATGGATCGCTCGAAGGTAGCCAACCCAAAGGCCTATCTTGTGCGAGCGGTAACCAATGCCTGCCTGAATTTCAAAAAACAGTGGCGCCACAAAATGGAAATGCCCTGGAGCGTAAACATGTCAGAGTTTCTTCCCAGCACAAAGGAGATGGAGGATTTCAAAGCAGATATTGACCATCAACTCCACAGCGCTTACCAAACCATGGTGAAAAAACTCAGTCCTTTAGAGCGGGGCCCTTATATGCTTCGGGAATTTTTTGATTTGGAATACCCGGAGATCTCGGAAATCTTTGAAAAGAAAATGGATCACTGTCGTCAACTGGTTTCCAGAGCCAAACAACGACTGGAAGATCAAAAAGAGCGATTTCAAATTGAGGCTCAGCAAGCCAAAAAAGGCTATGAGCATTTTCTGAAAGCCAGCAGGGAAGGTAATTTGGAAGACTTTATCAATTTTCTGAAAGAGGATACCCAAAAGGAGAAATAAACGTTTTTAATTTTCATTTAATTTTATCAGCTATTTTTGTCACAGATAGTTATGGTGGATTGTCTTGTATGATACAACACAATCAAACTAGCCATAACCCATGATTATCATTCTGTTTTTTATATTCAGCTGGTACTTTTCCCTATTTTTCCAGACCTTCTTTCTGCACCGCTATGCAGCACATAAGACTTTTTCCATGTCTCGAACGACGGAAAAAGTTTTCTTCATTCTTACCTGGATCGGTCAGGGGTCCAGTTATCTTTCTCCCTATGCTTATGGCGTCTTGCACCGAATGCACCACGCTTATGCAGACACCGAGCATGATCCACATTCGCCCATTTACGATAAGAATTTATTTTACATGATGTTCCGCACTAAGAAGATCTTCACTGATATTCTTTACAGCAGAACCCCTGTGGAAGCACGGTTTACCCGCGGAGTGCCGGAATGGAAAAAATTCGATCTGTTTGCCTCCAGCTGGCCTTCGCGCCTAATGTGGGGCATAATCTATCTCATAATATATCTTTTGTTCGCAGATAATATCTGGCTTTGGTTACTTTTCCCTATTCAGTGCCTAATGGCACCGGTACATGGCGTCATCATTAACTGGTTTGCACACAAATATGGCTACCGTAACTTTGAGGTGTCCGACACTTCCAAAAATTTACTGCCGGTAGACTTCCTGATGATGGGCGAGTCTTACCACAATAACCATCATTCGCAGGGACATAAACCTAACTTCGGCGTTAAATGGTGGGAAATCGACCCCACCTTTATCATCATCAAAATGTTGGACCGACTAAAAATTATTAAACTCAGAAAATCAGCGATTTAACTACACCATACATAAGGGAGCAGCATTAGGTGCTCCCTATTTTTTGGTCTCTTTGGACTTTCCAGTTAAGGCCACTACCTTTGCGGTTGAAATTCAAGAATATGAGTGAAGAAACAACAGGCTTTTTCGACGAGGAAAACGAAGAATTATATGAACATCACCGCATAGTGGCGGATCCCAAGCAAACTTTAGTGCGCTTGGACAAATTTCTGATGGATAAACTGCCCAGTACGAGCAGAAGTAAACTTCAGAAAGCGATAAAAGATGGCTTTGTAAAGGTTAATGAGCAGACGATAAAGCCGAACTATAAAGTTCACCCAAATGATATTGTGGTTGTGGCGCTTCCGGAGCCTCCGAATGAGTCGGAAGTAATTCCAGAGGATATCCCACTGAATATTGTTTATGAAGATGAACATTTATTGGTGGTAAATAAAGAAGCCGGAATGGTGGTTCACCCTGCACATCAAAACTGGAACGGCACTTTGGTCAACGCATTAGCTTACCATTTTCAGAATCTTCCTGAAATGGAGGGCAATACCGGTCGCCCCGGTTTAGTGCACCGTATTGATAAAGATACCAGCGGCTTGTTGGTGATTGCCAAAACAGAAAAGGCCATGAGTGGCCTGGCCAAACAATTCTTTGACCACTCCATAGAAAGAACCTACCTAGCTTTAGTCTGGGGAGAACCTAAGGAAAGTGAAGGAACCATTAATGTGCATCTGGGCAGATCTTTCAAGGACCGTCGCGTAGTAGATGCCTTTCCGGAGGGAGATATTGGCCGCCATGCCATTACGCATTATAAAGTTATTCAGCCCCTGCGGTATGTTTCGCTGATTCAATGTAATTTGGAGACCGGAAGAACCCACCAGATCCGGGCACATATGAAGTATCTGGGACACCCACTTTTTAGTGATACTATGTATGGTGGCGATAAAATCCTAAAAGGAACTTCTTTTTCCAAGTATAAGCAATTTGTGGATAACTGCTTCAAAGTAATGCCACGCCAGGCGCTTCATGCGAAATCTTTGGGATTTGAACACCCCGTGACCAAAGAATGGATGCAATTTGAATGTGACCTGCCGGAGGATTTTGCCAGCGTTATTGAAAAATGGGAGCAATACGTTCAGTACAACGACTAGTCGAAAAAATTTAAAAGCGGAGCAAATCCGCTTTTTTTATATCCCAATACCCAACATTTTACCTAAATTTCCGGGCAAAGAATTCTTAATTGAAAAGTACCCAACATCATGAAAAAAATAGCCTTTATCACTGGTGCTACCTCCGGCATTGGAAAAGCAACCGCTGAAGCCCTTGCCCCACATTTTAAATTGATTTTATGTGGACGAAGAGCTGATCGTTTAGCAGCAATATCCGAAGCGATGCCTACCGAAACCAGGACGCTATGTTTTGATGTACGTAACCAAAGTGAAGTATTTGATGCCATTAATAGCCTGAGCCCGGAGTGGAGAAAAATTGACCTTTTAATAAATAATGCCGGAAATGCTCATGGCCTGGATCTCATTCACGAAGGGAGTCTGGAAGATTTCGATGCCATGATAGACATAAATGTTAAAGGACTGATCTACGTTTCCAAGGCCATCGTTCCGGAAATGGTGGAAAGAGATTGCGGGCATATTATCAATATCAGTTCCATTGCAGGCAAAGAAGTATACCCCAAAGGAGGTGTTTATTGCGCCTCCAAACATGCCGTAACCGCCCTTAGCGATGGCATGCGCATGGAACTCAACCCTTATAATATTAAAGTGGGGAATGTGTGCCCGGGAGCAGTAGACACTGAATTTTCAGCGGTAAGATTTAAAGGAGACCTTGAAAAAGCAGCCAAAGTCTATGAGGGCTATGAACCATTGGTCGCTCAGGATATCGCTGAAGTTATTGCTTTTATGGCGCTTCGGCCGGATCACGTGAACATTTCAGATATTACCATTTTACCCAAAGCCCAGGGAAGCGCTACCATTTTCAATCGGAAATAAGCAGCGGATGCAATAGACTAGGGTTGATTTGGATGAAACCAAAATCTGCGATAAAAATCCTTATAAGGCATGTCATAATAGCGGTCTTTGAGCGACTCAATTATCGACAGTTCATTAACCCGGATTATTCATGCTTTACTCCTCTTTTAGCTGCAAGTCGGGAAAAATGAAGGAATTTTTCTGTTTGGAGTTTTTTCCAAGGAAGCAGATGAATGAGGAGAAAGCAAGCTTGCCCAAATAGGAGCTATTAAACATTCGGCAAAACCAATCATAAAATATTGCTATCAAGCGACCTATGATAAGTCACTAAATGGAGCCGTGATTAATTCGGCTTAGCTTTTTATCCCAAATAAAAAAAGGCCGCCCTGCATCGGACGGCCACAATTATAGGATCATTAGGATTTTTACTACCAGGCTCACCAAAACTTTGGACTGAAAAGTCATTTATGGTGCGCCCTCATACCGGCAGCTTTTGGGTTTTTGTTTGATTATTGATGATCGATTAGCGATCTGGTTAAGGTTAAGGTAATGCTTATGCTACAAAGTAAATCGCGCAAATCAACAGCGCACTGATGGCCGACCAGCCCGCAAGACAAGTATTAAAGCCATCACTTCCCTGAATTAATTCATGCTTTATCTGCTTTGTGTTTTGGTCACCTACATTCCCGGAAACTTTAAGAAAATTATACTGACGTTTTTTTCCCGGCACTTCAGGTCCTGCCTCAAATCCAAAATAATTGATTTCAGAATGAGTCAAACTCTCCAGTAAAGAAGAATAATTATCTAAATTTCGACGATTCACTTCAATGGTTTTACCATTTTCCAAATAGAAAATCACCGTATGTAATTCAAAATATTTTGTTGGAGTAGTGGAATAACTATACCCACGAATATCACTATATGCTAACAATTCCTTGCGACCAATCACAAATGGCCTGGAAAATTCTATCCCTTCTTCTCTGAAAGCCAAACGAAGAGGCTGTCTCAGAAAGTAATACATCATAGGGAGAAAAAGTAAAATTAATGCTGATCCGAAAGACTGATCAACGCCATTCGAAAGATGAGTGATACCATATCCCACAATGGCAATAATAATCAATACCTGAAATGCAGACATTAATTGAAAAAGAGACCAACGGTGAAATAACTTTGACTCGAACATTATTATAAAAATTGGTGGTAAATTGGTTATTGCAGCCGCAAACATATAAGGACTCATGAGAATAAGCAAATAATTTCAGAGTCACCCTCATTTTCTCAACTGACAAAAATCATCTTTTGAGGATTGTTTATTGAATAATTCACATTAAATGAGGAGAAACACTAAAAGATTATTCCCTTTTTCCGGAAATTGCTAGCGAAAAAAAAATTCCATTTTTTTGTAAAAAAATAATTGGATTTCAAACAGTTAGGCCGCCAAGCCATTATATCCACCTCTAAAGAAAAGAATTCACTTATTTCAAACGCATCAAATATGAAAATCATCTTCATTTCCGACATTCATGGTTCTGCCACCTTTTTAGAAAAAGCACTTGCAGTAGTGGAATCTGAAAAACCGGATCAAATAATATTAGTGGGAGACGCCATGTACCACGGCCCCAGGAATCCCTTACCTGAAGGCTATGCACCCGCAAAAGTAGCCAGCCTGCTGAATAATTATAAAGACCGGATCATTGCCGTAAGAGGCAATTGCGACAGTGAAGTGGACCAGATGTTATTAGAATTTCCGATGATGGGAGATTATGCGGTATACCAGGCCGAAGGCATTTACTTCTACATCACCCATGGGCATTTAGCCAGTCCGGAACAGGCTCCGGCCCTTAAAGCAGGAAGCATTTTCGTCTCAGGGCACACCCACATTCCGGTTGCCACTAAAGAAAAAGGCCTATATTTCTTCAATCCGGGTTCTATTGCTTTACCAAAAGGAGGTTTTGCCCCTAGCTATGGCATTTTTGATCAAAACCAACTTATCGTGAAAGATTTTGAAGGAAATGTGATAAAATCAGTAGAAATCGAAAAATAAGTCCTTTATAATACAAGTCCTTGTGTGAATTTCTTTAGCGGTCGAAAAAATAAAACTAAAACGCCTACTCTCCCAGGAGTCAATATTTTAAAAAAAATAAAGCTAATTGATCCGCATGACTCTCCATTGGTCAGAAAAAAACCTCGTTCCATTCCTTATGCTAAACTGGAAAGGAAGAATTTTCGGGGCACAAAACTACCTTAAACCGCCTATTTCATTGTAATTGGATGTAAAACATACAAATATTCAATTGTTGAATTATTGCACCAAAATAACTTGATATTATTATATTTTTTGACTTACTTGGATGCAGTCAATATAGGTTAATTTCCTTCAAAACGGAGGACAAATGGGATTATGGATAGGGCTGTCAGTCGACAGCCCTTTTTCTTTATTCTTTTTTGCTTATTGCTCCATCGGAATCGTCTGCATCTCCTCCCCTTTAGGGATTTCTTTTTCCAAAGATTCCTTTTCCTCCAGATTTAACAAAATTGGAGTGGCCGGCTTTTCAATGCTGAGGCTATCCAGCATTAAGCTATCTATTTTCGCCAGACGGGGAGCCAATACATCCGCCTTAGTCGGTTTTTCTTCTATCCGCCAATTGAAGCCACTTAACTTTTCTATCTCCGGCTCAATAGTATGTGGCGGATAAAAACTAGCCTCGGGCTGTACATAAAAACGGACATTAACCGGCTCATTGTCTTCAAAAAAGATCTTCATATTGGAGCAAAGCGTGTGGTTCAGCCCATGCAAGGTATTGTCTTGCTTCAGCGCATAATAGTTACTTTCACTATTCCCGTTCACATCCACCATGGAGATATTTTGCCCTTCAAAATAAGCAATCATTTCCCGTCCCTTGATCTGATTATAGTTCTTGAGAGTATCCTCCATGATTATAAAAGAGTTCCGCTTCAGAAACATCTTATCCAGTGTGTTATTCGCCATTAATAGGGAAATCGAATCCGCTTCTATCTGATTGGTATTCTGTGCCCAAAGCAAGGGATCTTCATAAAGGTAAATCATGGAATCGGCCATATCATAACAAAGGGAATCCGCTATTCCCTGCAGGTCAGATTTCCAGATCAGCACATCGTGATAAGCCAACATTTTATTCTCTTGCTGCGCCTCATTATCAATGGCTACCAGGGTATCGGCGCTCATATAAAAGGTATCCGCCTCCATCAACTTCTTCATTACCGGACTACCCCACACTTTGGTATAGCCGGTGGCCTTATCATAATAGGCCTCTTCCCCGGTCACGATGACGCTATCTTTTTTGGAAAGCATAAACACATTTCCAATCACCGAATAGGAATCCGTCCCCCGGTTATATTTCATATCATCGCCGGTCACTAAATAAGAATCTGTTTCTACCTGCCCCTCTTCTACATATGATTCCTCACTGCTGGCATCATAAATCATCCCGTGGTCAGTCTCCAGCGTCATTCCATCTTTGGAAGTACTCTTGGTAAAGCCAAAAGTAATGGCCTCCTTGGTAATGGTATTATACACCAAAGAGTCCGTTTCCATGATATAATCCGGATTAGTTAACACTACATTTCCCACGAAAATCATCTTATTCTGATTCGGATAATAGGTTCCCCGGTCAGAATCCAAATTATTCTGCCCATCCACGATATTTCCGCCATTGAAATAATGAGCACTTTTGGAGGAAGTATTATAATCCAGGAAATCAGTATACAGAATCATTTCTCCATCCGTATAGACCACCTCTTCTCTCAACCGGGCCAATCGTTCCTGTGTCCGGTACACCAATTTTTTGGAGGTAATATTAATGGAATCATTCTCTACAATGCGAACCTTTCCATAGCATTCCATTTCCCCTTCCTGGCGGTAATAATAGGCGGAATCCGCATAGATTATGGCATCCCGTTTTTTGAATCGAAAAACCACATTATCAATCAATTTTTGATAACGAATATTGCCTCTACGCCCATTGTAAAGGTTCTCCGCATCATAATCCACTTTTTCCTTTTTATTCTGCGCCATGGACGGCAGGCTTAGGCCCAGCATCAATACCGAAAACGCAAGCAGTATAATTCGCATTATCTATTGTTTTACGATTGCTTAATCAATTAAGCATAAGAGTCGACATTTGGCAGGAAGTGGCCAGACAAAAATGTCCGAATGAACCAATCCTCCTGTAATTTTGGTAAATTCACTCAAATTTAATAATTCCCCACGCTAATTCGACAATATTCTAATGAAGCTTAAGGCCTTTTTAGCGCATATTCACAAACACTTTCCGCATCTTTCCACCACCAAAAGCCTTCTTGCCCTAAGTGGCGGAGTGGATTCTATGGTGCTGGCCACCCTGTGCTTAAAGGCAAAAATACCTTTCATCCTGGCACATTGTAATTTTCAGCTAAGAGGATCGTCTTCTGATTTGGATGAATTATTGGTACGCAAATGGGCCGAGGAACATCAAGTTCCACTTTATTGTAGAAGCTTCCATACCATGGCTGAGGCAAAAGAAAGGGGGCAATCCATCGAAATGGTGGCCCGCCAACTCCGGTATGATTGGTTTGAAGAATTAATGAAAAGCCAAAATTGTGATCAACTCTTAACCGCCCACCATTTAAATGATCAGCTGGAGACCTTCCTTTTCAATATGGCCAAAGGCTGTGGAATTCGTGGGTTAAAAGGGATGCCCGAACAACATGATCGATTGGCCCGACCGCTTTTACAATTCAGCCGGAAGGACATTTTAGCCTATGCAAAAATGGAAGGCATTCCATTTCGGGAAGATGAAAGTAACCAGGACACCCAATATCACCGGAATAAAATCCGACAAAACATCATTCCTGAACTCAAAAAAATTAACCCTGAACTGGAGCACACTTTCAGGAACAGTCAGGCTAGGATTGCAGCTGCGGATCGGCAATTGCAACATTGGGTAAATTCCCATTTGGAAAATCATGGCGACTGGAAACAACAATTATTCTATTTGCCCACCTCCCGGGTTTTTTCCCAAAAAGAACCCATCTTATTCCTCGAGCTGTGGCTAAGGGAATATGGATTTAATTACCAGCAGGTGCTACAAATCGCAGAAGGCCAGGGCGAGAATAGTGGCAGCTTATTTGAATCCGGGGACTTCGCCCTGCAAGTGGACCGGGGAAATTTTATTTTGGGACAAAAACCACAGGCTCCGCCTGCTCAAATCATTGAAAATAGCAGGCAAATCCTTAACCTCCACCAATTCCAATGGCAGTCGGATACGTTTAATGTGAAGGATTTTCAGCTTGAAAAAAATCCTTTGATCGGGGCATTTGATCTAGATCTGCTCCAATTTCCTTTAAAACTGAGACCCTGGAAACTGGGAGATAAATTTCGCCCCCTCGGAATGAAAGGAAAAAAGAAAGTCAGTGATTTTTTGATTGATCAAAAAATACCGATTTTATTAAAAGCTCAAACCATGGTATTGGAAAGTCAGGGAGAAATCGTCTGGTTGGTAGGATACCGCCCCGATGATCGATTCAAAATTGGCCCAAAAACAAAAAACATCTGGAGAATAGAATTGAAGCAAAATGAAATCACTTTTTAAAAAACCATATGACCCTGAGGATATCGTCCTGTTCGACTTTTTGCAAAATTGCCCTTTACTGTCGGAACTGACCTATCAGGAACTTTCGGAGATCAAACCCTTACTTTATGAACGAGAGTTCCAAATGGACGAGGCGGTATATTTCCGCAATGACCCCAGCCAGGTGCTTTATATCATCAAAAGCGGAGAGGTCACGATGTCCATTGATATTGAAGGCAACTTTGAAGAGCTGGGAAGGCTGGGGCCCTTTAGTGCTTTTGGCAAAAATGCGATCTTGCCCAATACAACACGAACCCACAATGCAGTGACTACCAGTAAGTCCGCCGAAATTTATGCGATCTCGGGCGGAAGCCTTCAGGACCTTTTCGAAAAGAATCCGGAAATAGAAAATAAAATGTTGCGCTCCTTATCCATTTATTATAATGATTATATGAAGCGACTATTTCAGGCCTATAAAAAATCGAAGGCCTTTTTTGAGTTGAAGGAAGTATATCAATAATCCCTTTAGCCGGATTATTCCTGCTTAAATCCTTCTGTAGCTGCAGGGCGGAAAAATAAAGGGATGTTACTTATTTCATTTTTTTCCAACGATGCAGATGAAGGAGGGGAAAGCAAGCTTGCCCAAATTGGGGCCAGTAATAAATCAGTAAACATAACCTCATCGAACGGAAAACAACCGTCTTAAGACCAACTACTAAATTATTACGGTGAATAATTCGGGTGTACCTTATCGACACTACAAAAGCAGTGTACTCCATAAATTCTTGTTGCTACTTTTGTAGAAGAGAAAATCCTGCTTTGCTTAATTAATACTCCAGAGAAGCAAATTGCTTATGAAAATTATAAGAGGACAGCTGGTAGATTTACACCAAAAGAAAATTTACCCGGCGGAGATCAAGATCAAAAAAAATAAAATCGCATCCATCCAAAAAGTAAAGGATGCTCCGGCTCATTACATAATGCCCGGCTTTGTGGATGCCCATATTCATATAGAAAGTTCCATGCTGGTGCCTTCGGAATTTGCCCGACTAGCCGTGGTGCATGGAACGGTGGGAACTGTATCGGATCCCCATGAAATTGCCAATGTGATGGGCATTATGGGCATCCGATTCATGGTCAATAATGCCCAGCATGTCAATTTCAAATTCAATTTCGGTGCCCCTCCCTGTGTGCCGGCGACCAGCTTTGAAACTGCAGGAGCCATCATCAGTCCCGAAGATATTGAAACCCTTTTCCGAAAGGACGGCCTGAAATATTTGGCCGAAATGATGAACTGGCCCGGCGTACTTCAAAAGGAGGAGGACGTAATGGCTAAAATAAAAATTGCTCAAAAATATAACCGTCCGGTGGACGGACACGCCCCGGGCCTGAAGGGGGAAGATGCGGCTAATTATGCTGCGGCGGGCATTAGCACGGATCATGAATGTTTCACCGCAGAGGAAGCGCTGGACAAACTCAAGGCGGGCATGAAAATCCAAATCAGGGAAGGAAGTGCTGCCAAAAATTTTGAAGCTTTAATTGGCCTCCTTGCTGATTATCCGGAACAAATCATGTTTTGTTGCGATGACAAACATCCCGACGAATTAGTGGAAAATCACCTGGACGATCACGTGAAACGGGCACTGGCTAAGGGACATGATTTATTCCAGGTACTCAGAGCGGCCAGCTACAATACCGTCAAGCATTACGGGCTGGATATTGGCCTTTTGCAAGAAGGAGATCCCGCAGATTTCATTTTGGTAGACAATCTGGACGATTTCAACATTCAACAAACCTTCATTGAAGGGGAATGCGTGGCAGAAAATGGCGTCACTTTGATGAAATCCACTGCCTGCACCCCAATTAATAATTTTTCCTGCACAGAAAAAAAGCCGGAAGACTTTCAGATAAAGGCCGAAGGCTCAAAAGTAAAAGTCATTGAAGCGCTGGAAGGGCAACTCATCACCAATCCTTTGACCCTGGAGGCCAAAATCGAAGATGGTCTGGTCGTCAGTGATCCGGATCGCGATATCCTGAAAATGGTGGTGGTCAATCGATACAAAAAAGCCGAAGTAGCCAAAGGCTTCGTCAAAAATTTTGGTTTGAAATCGGGTGCCATCGCCTCCTCCGTAGCGCATGATTCCCACAACATCATTGCCGTAGGCGTTGATGATCATTCACTTGCGGAAGCGGTCAATTATATCATTGAACACAAGGGAGGCGTTTGCGCCTTTGATGAGGAGGAACGCGCCATCGTACCCTTACCGGTTGCCGGCTTAATGTCGACCAGCAATGGTTATGAAATCGCGCAAAAGTATACGGCTGTAGATCAAATGGTGAAAAGAATGGGAGGAAAACTAAACTCTCCCTTTATGACCCTTTCCTTCATGGCTTTACTGGTCATTCCCTCCTTAAAGCTGAGTGATTTAGGATTATTTGATGCAGATAAATTCACATTTTGCAAGCTGCTAACTGATTAAAATGCGCATATAACCTTTAAAAAAGCCAATTAAAATATACTTATACTTATTTTTTAAGGTAATTATTTGCGACCCTATGCTTTGGTTAATTGGATCTTAATCTTATATTTACAGTGTTATAAGAATAACGGCTCCAAAAACTTAACCAATAATAATCTTATCAACACCAACTTCTTCATCAATCTCTATGCCTTTGGATTAATGTTCCAAAGGCATTTTTTTAACGCAAATTTTTTCATTCCGTATAGTTAAACATACTAACGAATACTATAATGAAGAAAATTTCCCTTCTGATTTTGCCTCTTGTGCTGTTTTTTGCTTGTTCAAATGACGATGAGGGCACGCCCATCGTAGTGGCAACTGCTGAAATTTTAAGTTTGAAAAACCCAACCGGATCCAGCTTTGACATTGAATATTCCACCGATGGAGAAGGAGATTTTGTACTCAACGTTTATCTCTCTCTACCGGGGGAAGGAGTCCCGGTCTTATTTTCGGAAACATTGACAGCAGGGGACCAAACGAAAACCATCATTAATGCCAACATCAAAGAGGCGACCAATTATTTCTGTCAGATAGAGGCGACCTCTTCTTCTGGTCAGGTATCCGTTTCCAATGTGGAAAGTATCACTACCCTTGCCAATGATTTCACCATCTCCCTGAATAAAATAGATGAACAAAGTTTCGAAATTAATTTTGATGATACCCCACCTGTAGTAGTAAACCCTTATTTCTCCTTCGACGGGCAAAGTTTTATTCCTTATACTACCTACCAAATCACATCAGCAAAGATCCATACCGGGCAAAACATGTTTTTTAAATACATCACCGGTCAGGGGCAGGAGAGTAATATCATCATCATTGATGAAAATGATTTTGACCGACTGACGGCCATATCCGATAAGACCGAGCAGAATATCACCACTAACGATTTCACTGCCGTTCTTGAGCTTTTGGAGGATAATCAAACCCTTATTCAGGTGGATACCGAAGGCGACAAATCTTTTTCCTTACAAATAAGTGCGGAGGATAGCGACTTACAGAATTTATTGGGTTCCGATGAATTTGAAGTATTTGTCTCCAATGCCTCCAACAAGCTATCCGGTTCCTTTACCGATGGAGAAAATTCCTATGTAGTGGAGACCAGCGGCTTATTTCCAAATGATTTTCGAATAGTGAATAGTGAAGAAAAAATCACCTTCAGCGCTATTATCGCCCTAAAAAATGAAAA
Organism: Persicobacter diffluens; assembly: GCF_036244895.1. Taxonomy (NCBI): domain Bacteria; kingdom Pseudomonadati; phylum Bacteroidota; class Cytophagia; order Cytophagales; family Persicobacteraceae; genus Persicobacter; species Persicobacter diffluens. The sequence continues at coordinate 131,649 of NZ_BQKE01000001.1, read as the reverse complement.
TCAAAATGATGATGTTTTATTCTATGAGCAGTTGACCTTTGCCGTCAATAAAGCAGATTAGAAGCTATTGTAAAGCCGCTCCAACTCGCCTCCTGTTAGTTATTATGGTCAATGAGGGAGGGACTTTCTTGTCAAATGCTCCTAATCTCATCCAATGTAAGTCCGAATAGTCCTTAAAACGGCGAATACTGTGGATCAAAAAAAAAATCGCTATCCCCTCCGGAATAGCGATTTTTATTTTCATCCTGCTTATGTCCTCTTTTAACTGCAGGGCGGGAAAAAGGAAGAAATTTTTCCTATTTCGAGTTTTTTCCAAGAGAACAAATGAATCAGGAGCAAGCAAGCTTCCCCAAATTTGGGCAAATTAGCAATCAGCATACCTACTCAAGATAATACGACAAGCATTCCCAAAGAGCGTGTTTATAGTTAATCAATCCGGCCTAGGGCTGCTGTAAAGTAGGGGCTAAAACCTCGAACTCCCCATCTATTGTTTCCGGACACTCCAGATTTAATAAATGCGCCATTAATGGGTACAGGTGAATATTTTCAAAAACTTCAATTTCCAGCCTGTTTTGAAAGGAAGGTCCCTTGGCATAAAAAATCGCATGCATATTCTGCTCCGCGGGGTCAAAGCCATGGGCTCCCGTCGAAAAAGACTTACCTGTTTCCACGAATAAATAAGGGATTTGTGCATCCAGCCATACCTCCGGTACGGCAGTATGGGTATAATGCCATCTTTCTGGAGCAGACTCCTTTACAATCACTTTAAACCTGCCATCCGCTTTTTGGGTCAATTCTTTTTCCAGCAACTCTACATCAGCACCTTCCTTTGGATAAAGCAACACCTGCGATCCGCCAGCATTCACCACTTCAAAATTGGAATAGTCCGTCATCGATCGATAATCAATGCCTTCTTCTATCTTTTGCATGCCATGGTCAGACACCACAATAATATTGGCCTCCACCTGCTGCTGCTTTAATCCATCCAACAGCGCGCCCAATTGCGCATCCACCTGTGCTACCGCTGCAGCCGCTTCTTCAGAATCAGGACCAAAGTTATGCCCACTCTTATCGGGCTCATGGAAATAAAGGGTGATAAAATCTGGTCTTTCCTCTTTTGATAATTGTGTCCAGGACAAAATCTTTTCTACCCTTTTCTCAAAAGGAATAGACTCATCATAAGGAAAAAAATAAGAGGGAAGGGTTCCGTGTTGAGGGACGTCAGATCCGGGCCAGAAGAAACAAGCGGCCTTTTTGCCCTGATCTTCCACTAATTTCCAAAAAGGAGTTCCCCCATACCAGCGGGGATTGTTTCTTTCCTCCGCCTTTCCCAATGCATAAACAGCATCATATTCGGGAGAATAAAAAACATTATGAATTAAGCCATTATGTCCGGGATACATGCCCGTGATGACGGCCCAATGGTTTGGAAACGTTTTGGAAGGATAAGAAGGAATCATACTCTTGGCCTTTACTCCTTCCTTTGAAAACTGAGCCAAATGGGGTGGGGCATACTTTTCCGTATAGTCGAATCGGTAGCCATCCAGTGAAATCAAAATAAGAGGATGATAGGCTTCCTCGGTGCTGGGCTGCATTTTCTTTCCACAGGAGCAAAACACCATTCCTGTCAGAAAGAATATCCATAGTCTTTTCATATACTGATCATTATCCCACAAAAATAAATGGAGAAATCCGATAGTGAATCATCCAAAGCACAAAGAATTATTATCATTTCATTAAGAGGAATTCAAACCATTTTTTTCTGATTCTAATCCCGCAGAAAGCGAAATCATTAGATCATTATGAGAAAAGTGCAAAATTATTCAATTGAATAGGTTTTTAGTTTTCAAAAAGTATAACGGCTATCGTTTAATGACAAAAACAGGTCAATTAGCTCAAAAACAAGCGTCCAAATTTCAAAACGGAACTGCAAATAATAGACAGTTTCCATCTTCAATAAAATAGCAGGAGTAAAACGACAGGACTTCCTAAAATTTCAAAGTTATTTTTTTATCACTTTAAAATTGATCGATACCTAACATTTACTCCCCAATTGTTCCAAAACAAAAAAAACCTGACGGTGGACTGCTTCCGTCAGGTCTCTGTAGAAAATTTTGTGGAATGGTTTAAATATCTTACTTCAAGAAAATTCTTTTTTATCGAATGTCTGACTTAATGAACTAGCATATTCCTTTGTAGGTTTCAGACATCACTAACTTTTTTTTAATTTACAACTAATCCTCAGCCAAATACAATAATTGCCGCTCTTTTTATTATTGACATTATCAATATCCCAATTGACTTTATCATTTAAGCGTGATATTCATCCGCTTATTTTTATATTCAAACAGGAAAAAAAAAAGCGGAACTTATAAGCTCCGCTTTTTTTATTATTGATAATTACTTACTTGTCTTCCAACTCACGGAAAATTTTAGAGATAGAAACTGCTTCCCCAATCACTTTTCTAAGGTCTGCAATCGCTACACGCTCCTGTTCCATGGTATCACGATGACGGATAGTAACCGTTTTGTCTTCCAAGGTCTGGTGATCTACCGCAATACAGAAAGGTGTACCAATCAAATCCTGACGGGTATAACGCTTACCAATGGACTGCTGCTCTTCATACACCAAGTTGAAATCATATTTCAAATCGTCGAAGATTTCTTTCGCTACTTCCGGCAAACCATCTTTCTTCGTTAATGGGAAGATCGCCGCTTTTACCGGAGCCAAAGCCGGGTGGAATTTCAAATAAGTACGTTTTTTCGCCTTATCGCCTTCGCCCACCATTTCCTCTGTATAAGCATTGAACATGGTCATCAGGAACAAACGATCCGCTCCGATGGAAGTCTCCACTACATAAGGGATGTAGTTTTTATTGATTTCCGTATCGAAGTACTGTTGTTTCTTCTTAGAGAATTCCTGGTGCTGAGAAAGGTCAAAGTCCGTACGAGAGTGAATACCCTCTACCTCTTTGAAACCGAATGGGAATTTATATTCAATATCCGCTGCAGCATTAGCATAGTGCGCCAATTTCTCATGGTCATGGAAACGAAGCTTTTCTTGTGGTACCCCCAATACTTTGTGCCACTTCATGCGGCTTTCTTTCCACTTCTCGTACCACTCCATTTCTTCGCCCGGACGAACGAAAAATTGCATCTCCATTTGCTCAAACTCACGCATACGGAAGATAAACTGACGTGCGACGATCTCATTACGGAAAGCTTTACCAATCTGTGCAATACCGAAAGGCACTTTCATACGAGCCGTTTTCTGAACGTTCAGGAAGTTGACGAAAATACCCTGAGCCGTTTCCGGACGAAGGTAAACCGTGCTTGACTCATCTGCCACAGAACCAATCTGGGTAGAGAACATCAGGTTAAACTGACGAACTTCTGTCCAGTTAGTCGTACCAGAAATTGGGCATGCAATCCCATTATCAATGATCAACTGGCGAACACCTTCCAAATCTTCCGCATCCAAAAGACGCGCCAACTCCTGCTCTAAAGCTTTTCCTTCAGCAGCTTTGCCTTCTTCTTCCAACCTGGCAGCATACTCCTCCACCAAAACATCCGCACGGTAACGCTTCTTGGAATCCTTATTATCGATCATAGGATCATTGAAAGAATCCACGTGACCTGAGGCTTTCCAAGTAGTAGGGTGCATGAAAATGGAAGCATCAATCCCGACAACATTGGAATTCAGGCGCGTCATGGACTGCCACCAAACATCTTTCAGGTTTTTCTTCAATTCCACCCCGTAGGCTCCATAATCATATACTGCCTGAAGGCCGTCATAAATTTCTGAAGAAGGATAAACAAAACCATACTCTTTCGCATGTGAGATGATATCCTTTAAGGCGCTGTGTTCTTCTTGTTTTGCCATGTTGGAAAAATAATATATTGAATCTTAGTATCGAATCTAAACCCCCTGAAGCATTGTGATAATGCCATCAAAAGAGGGGTATTATTACTAGCCTGCAAATATAAGGAATTTGAATTTGGCAAGGGGCTAAAGCCGTGAGATTCTTATTCATGCCTTGGAATTTGATGCAAAAGCCCCCCAAAGACCGGCATGAACTTCACGTGAATGATGCATCCTTTAATCCTCGTATAGCTACGAGGTGGAAAAAATGATGGAATAGTTTCCTATTTCGAGTTTTTTCCAACGAAGCAGATGAATGAGGAGCAAGCAAGCCTACCCCAATTTGGGCTATCAGCAATTTAGCAGACCTAGCTGTAATAGACAGACAAACAACTTCTTACGGTAGACTCTAAAGCTGGCGGTGAATAATCCGGCTTAAAGCTTAATCCGCTAATTCCTCTTAGGCCCTCAAAAGTGTGGAATTAAAAAACTCATCCATATGCACCAGCTGGTAGCCTTTGTCTAACCATTGCTGGATATGCTCCCTGATGCGCTTCAGGTAATGTTCATCCTGAGGGTGGTTCACCTCATCAAACTCCACACATAAAATACGCGGATAGATCTCTTTCTTCAGCAAGTCTTCCATCACCTTGTATTCGGCACCTTCAATATCAATCTTCAAAAGGTCAATCTGCTGATGACCCAGTTGTTTCATCAAATCATCTACGGCATACACCTGCGCTTCGAAAAAGTCTGCTGTTTTTTGCAGGTTCACCGCAGAATGCGAAACATGAGAAGGATCTGCCGGCATGTAAAATTTCAAAACCTCTTCCTGATTCCATAAGCCCCAGGGGTGAAATTGCCATTTGTTCAAAAGGGCAGCATCGGTGGGATAAAATGTTCCCTCCTCATGGGGCAGCTCCAATGCCCGCGCCTCCTGCAAGGCATTTTGTAATGCTTCGAAATGCGCGATGGCTCTTGGGGTCGGGTCAAAGGTGTGTACCTGACAGCCATAAGTCTGGCTCAGGGCAGCATCAAAGGAAATATCCTCACCGGCTCCCGCCAAATAACACACCGCATGCTCATCCAAAATCCCTTTTGGAATATACCAATGGCAGCTTTTTGAACCCAGCGCCTCCACCGGTAGTCGGGTAAAATCAAAAAAACGGCCTAGTTTCCACCAGGCCTTTAATTTCATATATCGGTCAATTATAATACTCATTCTGAATCTTTCTTAGCCTGTGCTCCCAGCTGGATACACATTTTCAATAATGGAGCAGAAATAATGATGGTTACCAATACCATGATCACAATCGCCACAAAAAGCTGATTTTCGATCAAACCGGCCTGCAAGGCTATTGCTCCCAGAATCACCTCTAATGTTCCATGGGTATTCATTCCAAAGCCTATAGCCAGGGAATCATGCTTGCTTAAACCACTAATTTTTGCTCCTCCGTATCCACCGATCACTTTACCAACAAAGGCGGTAATGATCAATACCACCACTAAAGGGAAATTAAAACTTTCGATAAAGTTGACATGCAATCCAATGGACACAAAGAATAATGGTGCAAAGATATTATTTATAAAATGATGTACAATCTCCTTCGCTCTTTCCGATAAGTGCACCGAATCTCCCAGCGCAATTCCCACAATGAAAGAGCCGAAAATGGCATGAATACCGATCCACTCTGTAAAAGCAGCCGCCAGAAAGCAAAGCGCCATCGACAGGGACAACAAGCCCCCGGGCCATGCCAGGCGGGCATTGATCCAGGGCAGTATTTTATTGATCAGCGCCCGGCCTATCGTCAGCATTGCCAGCGTGAAGCCCATGGTCAGCCCAATCGTTTCCCCCAAGCCCATATGGCCATTTTCAGAGCCCATCATCGACAATATGACGGTAAATATCAACCAGCCCAGAATATCAATAATCATGGCCGAAGCAATAATCAGCATCCCCGTCCGGGTTTTGAAGATATTGAGGTCCATGAGAATCCGGGCAATAACGGGCAAGGCCGTAATGGAAAGGGTCGTTCCTATGAAAAGCGCAAATACCAAATGATTGCGGTCATCGGTCAATCCGTAAAATTCCGGCGCCATAAATGGGCCGATAAATCCCAGAATAAAGGGAATGATTAATGCAGACAAACTGATATTGGCCGCCTTCTTTCCCTGCTCTATCACCAGATCCAGCTCCACCTCCAGGCCGGCGATAAAGAGCAACAGCACTACGGCAATCTGGAAAAAGCCATCCAGCACAATCGCTGAGGAACCACTGGTAGGGAATAAAGTCCCCCACAATTCCGGCGCCAGTCGGCCAAAGAGGGTAGGCCCTAAAAGCACCCCGGCCAATATTTCTCCTACTACTGCGGGCTGCTTCAGCCGGCGCATCACTTCGGCCAACAACCGCGCCACTCCCAAAATTATGGCCAGCTGCAGTAATAGGTTGATTACTTCACTATGATTTAATTTCTCCATGAAAAGGCATTTAAGGGTGTACGATCAAAAGATTGGAAGGCAGGTCAGACATGATATACTCCAGGTCTTGTCTGAAAATGCGATCAAAGAGTCCTAACTTTCGGCCCATGCCCTGCATCACAAGCAAATCGGCATTCGTACGTCTGGTAAATTTGGCCAATTCATGCCCTGCTTTACCGGCAGTAATTTTTATGTTAATGCGAAGATCTTCGGTATCCAGTTTATCCAATTTGGCCTGCACCTCTTTCAACTCCTCATTCACCAGATTTTTTCGGGTTTCACTATATTCCTCCTCCGTATCCTCAGAGGCCACCGCCAGGCTCAGCCCATAAAGCTTAATCTCCCGAATCAAATGCAGAATACTGGCCTGATCCCGCTTGCCTAAGTCGCAGGCCACCTTCAGGGATTTTCGGGGGTTTCTACCACCACCAGCCTGCACCACAATATTATCGAAATTCTGCGGGTGGGAGGAAGGTGTCACCAGCACCAGCACTGAACAATCGGCCTTTCGAAGAATGTCCCGAGCAACAGAACCTATATAATATTGAAAGAGATTCTCCTTTCTAAGTGCCCCGGCGATCAATAAATCCACCTCTTCCCGCCGACAGATCTCCAATATCTTTTTAGAAGGAGCGCCATTTTCCCAACAAAGTTTGACTTTTCCCCTGTCCACCTTCACCTGGTCCAGCATTTCATCAAGCTGCTTTACATCCTCATCAGAACGCTCGCCAATGTGAATTAAAACCATTTCAGCTTCAAACAACTGTTGTAAACGCACTGCTTCCCACAATACGGCCTCCCCGGTGGGCGAAAAGGCAATTGCCACCGCTAATTTTTTAAACATGATGCTCGGAAAATTTCGTAAAGAAAAATTTTAACTCCCTGATTTTCAAGACCACAAAGGCTACGATCAAAAAATCATTCCCTCAGGAAGCTATCCCAATATAAAGCTTTTTTTGGCAAATTGGGCTTAAAATCAAAATCAGAGACTGTTTTTTAGCCATTTTGAAAGAGATGCTTTGGTGGTTGGCGCAAGCCTTAGCGTCTGCCAAAAAGTAAATACATGATATATTGTGGAATAGCTTTTAGCTTTGCTTTCCAATAATATTTCACCATCGCCTGCCGCACCTCTTTATTTTCTTCTAGGGGAATTTTCTCTACTGCTAACCGGTCCAGTCGGTCCACATCATAGTTGGTGGTGCGAAAAGAGTGCTGTCCGGAACCATCCTGGCCAATATTCTCCGTGATACTGCGTGAAGGATTCAGGCAGAGACCACCCGCCAAAAAAATCGTCGCATACCAGCGAATGGCCCAGGAGTCCCGCTTGCCAGCCAATTGATTACGCAACATCCGGTGAAAGTTAAAGGAACCTTCATAGTCAAACTGCTTTTTCAGCCTGCCATCAAATTTACTCAACAAGTCTGCTGATGAGGGATTAAATTGCTCCCAGCGATTTGCCCAGGTGGCCCAGCCCCAACACTGCATTTGCTGAACCAAAGCCAAAGGTGGAAGATCATTCCTTTTCAAATCCGGCATATAAGCACCAATATGCCACACTTTGTCCTCATTTTGATACAATTCCAGCGCCTCATTCATAAATTTGAGAAAGCCCGGTGCCACCACGATATCATCCTCCAGGACGATAATCCGGCCATGCGATTTCAAAATCCGGCTTACCCCTTCAATAATACTATTGGCCAGGCCCTTATTCTGATCCGAAAAAATCAATTCCTTCCTCGCCCCAATCTCAAAATCCATTACCAGGGCCTTGGTGGACTGAATGGCCAATTTCGTTTTTTCATCCGCTCCGGCTTTGGGGCCATCTGCAAAAATGAAAATCTCTGAATGCGCCACCTCCGGATTGGCTTTTAAAGCCTCCAAAGTTTTCAAGGTATGATCCGGACGATTGTAAACGAAAAGTGCGATTGGGGCAAAGGTCATGGCGTGAGCATTTTTAATTCACCACTAAATTAAAGCTATTTCTTTTAATAATATAAATGCCATGCTTAGCTTAGCGCCTAAGATGAATCAAAAAAAGCCCCTAAAAGTCGTTTTCCTTTGTTCCTTCGGAGATACCGGTGGAGCTGCCATGGCTTCCTTACGCCTCGCTAAAGCCCTTCGTCAGCAAGGGGTGGATGTACACTTTTTAGTACAGCACCAAAACAGGCCGCATGAAAACATGGAAGTGGTAAAAGGCTGGAAATGGCGATTGGCACTGGAAAAGCTTCATTTCCTGTTATATGAAAAAGATAAAGCACATCGGTTTGCCTTTTCCTCAGCGACTGTCGGGGCTGATCTTTCCCGGCACCCCATGATTCAATCTGCCGACATTATCCACATTCACTGGATCAATCAGGGATTTTTATCGCTGAAAGGCTTGAAAAAACTTTTTGCTTTGGGGAAACCGGTGGTGTGGACGCTGCATGATATTTGGGCGTTTTCCGGAGGCTGCCATTATGCTTTTGATTGCAAAGGCTATTTAAACAGCTGTGGAAATTGCCCTCAAATCCGAAAGGCTCATCCAAAAGATATTTCCCATCAACAATGGAAAGCTAAAAAAGATATTTACGACATTCTGGCGCCGCATTTGGTGGGAGTGAGTCAATGGATCATTGATCAGGCACAGGAAAGCGGGCTTCAGCAATACCTGCAATTCCACCAAATCCACAACCCCATCGATACGGATCTTTTTCAACCTGCAAAGCATATGCAGGCCTTACGACGGCAGTGGAATTTACCCGAAGATCAAGCTATCTTAACCTTCGGAGCCGCTAATCTCCTGGATACAAGAAAGGGGTTTCAAGATTTGGAAAAGGCACTTCAGCTTTTGAAAAAGCAAAAATCAGTGCATCCCCATCTTCTCCTTTTCGGAAAATGTAATGACCCACAACGATTAGATCAACTGCCTTTCCCTTTTACATATGTGGGGGAAATCAGACAGGAAAAGAAAATTCGGGAGCTATACCAATTGTCAGACGCTTTTATCACGGCTGCCTTGAATGAAAACCTGAGCTATATGATTATGGAGGCCATGGCCTGTGGCTGCCCGGTGATCACCTATGCCGCAGGGGGCAATCCCGAAGCCGTAATTCACCAACAGAATGGTTATGTCGCGGAATTGGGAAAGCCGGCCTCTCTGGCGGAAGGAATTCATTGGATGTTTGATAACGATATTGATCAGCTTAGTAAAGCTGCAAGAAGCCATATGCTTTCCCACTTTTCTGAAAAAGAGGTTGGAAAAGCCTATCATTCTCTCTATCAGCAAGTGTTAGCCCGAATTATGCCCCGCTAAATTTAATAAATATTCCCAAGCAACTTGTTATCGTTCATTACGGGGGAGGGCTGATTTTTTTAATGGTCCAAATTTGGAAAAGCTTGTTTTCTCCTCATTCATCTGCTTCATTGGATAAAACTTGAAACAGGGAACTCTTCCACCATTTTTCCCGCCCCAAAGCTAAACGAGGATTTAAGCATACATCTTTCGGATCAGCCAATATCTAAGCATAAGGGTTGAGAGGCAGATCTTGTATTTGAAAATGAGATTTATTTAAAACATCCTTAAATTCATCGGAAAAAGTACCTTTTCCAATAACTGCTATCAAATGCATTTTCGGAATAAAATCGGTAGCGCAAAGCCTGTCTTTTAGTTTTATTCTTTTTTGGATCTGCCTTAGTTTCCTTTGATTCATCGGCCTTTCATTCATTTCAGGGGAATCATCATGCACATCATTGATCCCTCCAAAAGCAATATGCCTTAGCCCCATGCCCATGGCAAACTTCTCCACTTCTCTTTTCGAAAACTTATAGACATAATTGCCCACCGTTTCGAAAGAATAGCGATTCTTCCACAGTCCTCCAAAAAGCTTCGGCAGACGATCTCCCAAATTTTTTAATAACAGAAAGGCTGGATTGGAAAGCGCTATATCCACCGGTTCCATAAAAATCACGGCCCTTTTGGCCACTCTGGTCATTTCCGATAAGGCGAGATAAGGTCTTGGAAAATGATGTAATGCCTCCTTACACAGTACAAAGTCATAGGCGTTATCCTCTAAATCGATCGCTTCGGCATTCAAAGCAGCATATTGCTTTATCCGCCCGGACGCTTTCGCAAGACTTAAAATACTATCCTCAATATCAGAAGCCAAGACTTCTATCACCCCACTTTTCAATAAGTAATGAGCATCCGCTCCATAACCATCACCTACCGTCAACCAACTGGCGGATTTATCACTTTGGATAATGGGATCCAGCGCACCATACAAACGCTCCGCTCGCCAGTCATTAACGGAGCGTTCCTCCCAAAATTGAGCTGATTTGACTCTTTCTTGTAGATGAAGGGCGTGCTTTTGATAACTTTCCTGAGCATTCATTTCGTTTGTGTTCACTTTTTAAATTCCCAATACCCTAAGTTATTGATTCAATGCATTTAAAAAACATATAACAGCAATTTTCAACTACCCTTTTCTCATTTAACCCCTAGGAGCGTGTTTAAAAGCCAAAATTCGCAGTGAGAATTTGAAGTATTACAGAAGTGATACCCGATTATTTTGAGAGAATAGCACCGCTATTGTTGAAAAATTATCCAAAATCGCTTCCAATAATTCGAATTTGCAGCCGGATAGTGTGCTTTTAAACAAGCTCTAAATAAAAATTAAAAATAACTCAAATAGGACCATTACCAAGGCGCATTCAACCACCATTCCGTCTTGAACCCTAAATAAAAACCCACCGCCGTCTCTCCCACAGCCTGCAAATAGGGGGAATATAAATTCTCCCGCGCAAATTGATTATAAAAAGCCAGGGAGGTCACCAGCCTGAAATGCGGCCTGGACCAATAACTTCTACCTGCAAAAGGGACCAATGTCGGCGTTATTCCTATTTTAAAAACCGTGGCCGGATCCTGCAAGCCATCCTTCCTTAGGGCAAAGTTGGACTCCGTCAATAAATGAAAATAGTCCGTCACATAGTAGGTATAGCGACCGCCAATAGCGAACTCCCGCTTTTGATTATAGGTCACTCTCCCCCTGTAGGTAGGCGATTCCCCCAAAGTATCTGCAGCTCCCCGACTATAAGTGTACAAAGCATAAGCTTCCAATGACCAATCCTCAGCATCATCGAGTAGCAATCGGTTGATAAAAGATAAGGAATAAGCTTTTCTAAAATCGCCTGTCGTCAGATTAGGGGCGCCATAGGTAAGGTAAGTTCGGGAAAACCCTCCATCACCTCCATTGGCGATTCTGGCACCATAACGGATCGCGGTATTATTAAAAGAATTCTTCATTCCCGGAATTTTCCAAAAATGCTTCAAGCCCAAAACCCCGCCCCAGTCGGAGGGGTAATTCTCCACAGAATCTTCTTCGCTACTCCCCGCCTCAGCCAATTGATGATACTCCAGCATCCCTTTCAGGCGATGATGATCATTAAGCTGTAACTCATGCTCTGCTATCAATACCAAACGCTGCCTTAACTCCAAAACCGGAAAACCATTCACCACATTAGTAAAAAAATAAGGTGGAACGGTAGAAGTAGTATCGGTATTAGCAATAAACATGGCAGACAGCGATGAATTTTTATATCTCGCACCAACGCCCTGACCGGTATGATCATCAAAGTAAAAATGATCGGCCATATGAATATCTTCCCCCCGATAAAATATCGCTCCCAGCCATAAATCCCATGGGGTGTTGGCAATATTTCGGGCTTCCACATGAAACTCCGGCAAGGAAAACCCTAAACCGGTAGGAGAGTTTGTGGTTCCGAAACCTATCAACTGAGAGGATAATGAAAAAGCAGAAAGCCTTATGCGGGTATGAATAATGGTACTGTCTCCCTTACTTTTTAAAGGCTGAAAAGTATAGCCGGTATATAATTCCAAATAATCTCCTTCTTCATTTCGGCCGCCAATACTTCCCATCCCATTCAGATTAAAATTCCGCCCTATAGAACGTTGATGCTGAAAGAGCCAATTCACCCCCACCCGGGCATACATGCCCATATAAAAACCCTGCCTCGGATCTTCCGGATATTGGTTGGGCTGCGCCCATGCCTTCGTGCAAAAAATAAGGAGGAAAAAGAGAGTCCATTGCTTAAATCCCATTTATCCTTTGTTTTAGTACTTTTATATTATAAGAAATAAAGGACGCTGGCTTTGTTTGGGGCAAAGTGGATTCTTTCCAAATGGAAGGGATAAGATCGGCTGCTGAGGCCTTTTTTTGGGTCACAAATGCACAAACGATCACTAAGCCGAATTATTTATGCTTAAATCATCGTTTAGCAATAAGGTGGGAAATGAAGGAATTTTCCTGTTTCGATTTTATTGCGAACGAAGAGGCGGAATGAGGAGAAAGCATGCTCGGCTCAATTGGGAGTATCTAGCGATCAGGAAACATCCACAATGGACTGATAATAATTTCCTGGTGTGAATCTCCTGAATCTTAAGAGGTATTAATCAGCCTAAGAGCGTGTTTGTAAGCCAAAATTCGCAGCGAAAATTTAATTTTACAGAAGCGATACCCGATTATTTTGAGAGCATAGCAGCACTATTGTTGAGAAATTATCCAAAATCGCTTCCAATAATTCGAATTTGCAGCCGGAGGCTGCGCTTTTGAACACCCTCTAAACTCCAAATAAAAAGAGAATAGGGTGCAACAAGAGTACAATTCAACCTTTTCTTTTTCAAATCAATTCAGTATTAAGCTATCCTATTAAGAATTCTATCTCAATTGAAGTGGGCGCCCTTTGGAAAAAAGGCCAAACCTCACTATTTTAGTAGCTTAGATCTTCAAGTCCATGAAAAATTATCCTTCCAAATCCGCAAAAAGTTTTAATCGCAAAATTTATGGCGCCTTTGCTGTAATGCTCGTGATTACCGCGATGATCGCTTTAGGGCAGTCTCTGGCGAAGGATAATACCTCAAAACTGTCTTTCCTTTTCCCTGTTGAGCATCCTCAGGTAGAAGAAAATAACCATAGAAATTCAAGTCCGAACTTTCATTTCAATGTGGTGGGGATCTTCACGGATTTGGTCTTGCGGAGATAAAACCCCATATCATCAATGAGAAAATTATTCTCAGTTCTATTTTTTTTTCTACTTACCACTCCACTTTTTGCTCAACAGCGCTACGGCTTTCATTTAAAGGGGGAGACTAAACGTTATTCCCTTCCTTTTGAAATAAAAAGCAATCTCATCATTGTCAAAGCCCAGCTCAACGGCTTTATCCCTCTAAACTTCATTATTGATACCGGCGTCCGCACCACCATTATTACCGATATCACCATCGCTGACATTCTCGGCCTGAAATATCAAAAAAAAATCACCCTTTATGGCGCAAACCGACAACCCGTAAATGCTTATATCTCTTCCGGGATTCAGTTCGCTTCCGGCAAATTAATGGGCAATCACCTGACCATTTTAGTGCTGGACAAAGACCCGCTCAACTTTTGGTCCATGACCGGCACAGTGGTTCACGGAATTTTGGGTTATGATCTTTTGAGTAGGTTTGTGACCGAAATCGACTACGACCGCAAGATGATCACTTTCCATCGCATAGAAGATTTCCAACCACCCCGCAAAGCCACCAGCATTCCCATCAGTGTAGACAACACCAAAATTCATATCGAAGGAGATGTTCATTTAGAAAACAGAAGCTTCCCCAAAAGTCAATTAATGATCGATACGGGAGCAAGCACGGCACTGACCCTCGAAAAAGACCAACAACATCAACTCATTGCTCCCCCACAAAAAAATATTGAAACGCATCTGGGAGTAGGCATCAGCGGCATGCTAAACGGCTGGGTGGGTATGGTAGATTCGGTTTCCCTCTCTCATACAGAAATTGCCCTTGATAATGTGGTCAGTAATTTTGTAGATGAACAATTCTTTCTGGACAGCGCCATCGTACTTCAGCGAAATGGCACCATTGGTGGGGAAATTTTGTCCCGCTTCCACCTGTGGATAGATTATTACCATAAAGAAATGTACCTCAAAAAAAGCCGCAAATTTAACAAGCCCTATAAATTTGATAGAAGCGGACTTACCCTCCACCTTAAAAATGAATTATCCCCCAAAATATATGTAGAATATATCGCTGCTCCTTCACCAGCGGCTAAAGCGGGCTTGCAAAAGGGGGATCAAATTCTTTCCGTTAACTACTTTAAAGGTGGAGAAGGACAATTGGGGAATATTAACAACCTCTTACAATCCAGGCGAAAAAGAAAAATAAAGATCAAGTACAAAAGAGGGGAGGAGACCTTTAAAACCACTTTTTATCTGGAAGACTTGATTTAAGCCGGAAAATTCATGCTTAAATCCTCGTTTAGCCGCTTTTGTGGAACAAACAATCAATCAGAAATATTCCTACAATTCTTTCGCCTTAACGCTACATGAGGGTTGAAGCGCATAATTCGGAATAAAATAATTTTCGTATCAATGGCATGAAAAGTGGATGAAGTGGTAGGTTTAGGTCCTGTTCCTCCTACAAGCCATTTTAAATGCCCATAAAAAAGGGGAAAAACTCAAACAATCTATTCTAAATCACAAATCAACGGAAGCTAAAATGAAAACATTATTGCTAATGGGGTGGCTATTTTTCGGAATAAACACCTGTCTATATGCCAACGATGACAAAACTACCGAAGTAAGGGTCACCGTTACTAATTTAAGAAGTGAAGAAGGGCAGGTGATACTCAGTCTTTTCGATAATGCAGAAGATTTCCCAAGCCAAAAGAAAGCCATAAAGACTTTTAAAGCAGATATTCGGGATGGAAAAGCAAATTTTCAATTCCATCTTCCTGCCGGAACTTACGCCTTCGCTTTCACCCATGATGAGAACAACAATGGCAAAAGAGATACGAATTTCATCGGTATGCCTAAAGAAGGGGTAGGGGCTTCCAACAATGCCAAGGGCTCCTTTGGTCCTCCAAAATTTGAAGATGCGAAATTCACCATCGCTGACCAGCCCATTCAATCCACTGTGGAGACCAACTATTTATAGTCTGACCGAAATAGAAGGCAAAAAAAAATCCGAATTGTTTCCAATTCGGATTTGTGACCTCGCCAGGATTCAAACCTGGAACCTCTTGAGCCGTAATCAAGTGCTCTATTCAGTTGAGCTACGAGGCCAATAAACCATCCTCTTATTTATACAGCGCAGACCTGCTGTTTCGTGACCTCGCCAGGATTCAAACCTGGAACCTCTTGAGCCGTAATCAAGTGCTCTATTCAGTTGAGCTACGAGGCCAATAAACCGTCCTCTTATTTATACAGCGCAGACTTGCTGTTTCGTGACCTCGCCAGGATTCAAACCTGGAACCTCTTGAGCCGTAATCAAGTGCTCTATTCAGTTGAGCTACGAGGCCAATAAACCGTCCTTTTATTTATACAGCACAGACTTGCTGTTTCGTGACCTCGCCAGGATTCAAACCTGGAACCTCTTGAGCCGTAATCAAGTGCTCTATTCAGTTGAGCTACGAGGCCAATAAACCGTCCTTTTATTTATACAGCGCAGACCTGCTGTTTCGTGACCTCGCCAGGATTCAAACCTGGAACCTCTTGAGCCGTAATCAAGTGCTCTATTCAGTTGAGCTACGAGGCCATTATTGTACAATTTTATAGAAAAAAAGAGGGCTTCGAATGGCCCTTTTCAAAATTGCTTTGCAAAGGTAAGGCTTGTTTTCGCTTTTGCAAACCCCTTTTTGAAAAAAAATGTAATAAATCTCAATTTTAGCACTTTTAACTATTCTCTATTAGAAAAATTCAATTCGCGCTATTGATTACATTTTCACTTTCTGAAGCAAAAGATATTCCAAAAGCAGAAGCCCCCTTATTTTCCCCCATTATTTTTAAATAATTATTCAAATTCAGGGAATCGTTAAATTCCAACAATTTTACTACTATCCGTATTTTTTGGAAAGCAGGACAAGGATTCCGACGAAATAAAGGCCTTCACTTAATAAATACGGTCATTTTCTATCAAAAACTCAAAAAAAGGCCTGAATCATAAAACCGTATAACCGCTTAGGCAATTTCTTTATATTCATTTCACTTTATACATTTGATAGAGGGGCAGGCTAGCCCCAATCAATTCCAACCAAAACCCTAGAACCCCAGGCTGATGGATAAATATTCCTACATTGCCAACGCACATGGCGATTACATCGATGAGTTGTACACCCAGTTTCAGGCTGACCCGGAGTCAGTAGATGAAAGCTGGCAAAAATTCTTTGAAGGATTTGAGTTTTCCGCTCATTATAACGAAGATTTGATTCCGACCCCCTCGGTCAATGGAAATGCGGCCGTTCAGGAGGATAAGGATTCCCATGCCTATAAAGAAATTTGTGTTCGTAACCTGATTTACGCCTTTCGGACGCGTGCCCACCTCAAAACGAAAACCAATCCGGTTCGGGAAAGAAGGTACTGGAAAGCCTATTTGCATCCGGAAGAGTTTGGGTTGTCAGAAGCTGACGGCAATACCGTCTTTGAAGCTGGACGAGAAGTTGGTTTGGAAGAGGCCACACTCAATGAAATCATCGCCAAACTGAAAGTGATTTATTCACATCATATCGGCTTTGAATTCATGTATATCCGTGAGCCGGAAATTCAGTCCTGGTTCAAGGAAAAAGTAGAGGATTACGCCATCCACAAGAAATTCAGCTACCAGCAAAAACGCCACATTTTAGGAAAACTGAATGAGGCGGTGGTGTTCGAGAATTTCCTGCATACCAAATATATTGGGCAAAAACGATTTTCTCTGGAAGGCGGAGAAAATACGATCCCGGCTCTGGACGCGCTGATTAACCGCGGAGCAGACCTAGGTGCTGAAGAATTCATCATCGGAATGGCGCACCGTGGTCGTCTGAATGTTTTGGCTAATATCATGGGGAAAACCTATGAGCAGATCTTCAATGAATTTGAAGGCAACACGCCAAGTGATTCTACCATGGGCGATGGAGACGTGAAATATCACCTGGGTTATACCTCAGACATTGTCACCCTCGGCGGAAAAAAGGTTAAGCTGAACTTAACCCCCAACCCTTCTCACCTGGAAGCGGTAAACCCTGTGGTATTAGGCAACACCCGCGCCAAGATTGATTATTTATACGAAAGAGATTATCATAAAATAGTCCCGATCCTCATTCATGGAGATGCGGCCATTGCGGGTCAGGGGATTGTATATGAGGTGGCGCAGATGGCCAAATTGCACGGCTTCCGCACCGGGGGTACCATCCATTTTGTGATCAATAACCAGATCGGTTTCACCACTAATTTTGATGATGCCCGATCCAGTATTTATTGTACCGATATTGCAAAGGTGGATGACTGTCCGGTGATGCACGTGAATGGAGACGATGCCGAAGCCGTGGTGCATGCCATGGAAATTGCGATTGAATACCGACAAAAATTCCAGCGGGATGTTTACATCGATTTATTATGCTACCGTCGTCACGGACATAATGAGTCAGATGAACCCAAATTCACCCAGCCGGATCTTTATAAAAAAATCGCCAAACACCCCAATCCAAGGGAAGTATACTCCCGCTATTTGGCTGAAAGAGATGAAATGGATGCCGAAGTGGCGAAGGAAATGGACAAACAGTTCCGACAGCTGCTTCAGGATCGCCTGAATATGGTGAAGCAGTCACCTTTGCCATATAAGCTGCAGCCCTTGGAGCGCCAATGGCAGGCATTGCGCAGTTCGAAACCGGAAGATTTTGACCAGTCGCCGGTTACCGGAGTGGAAATGGAACTGATAGAAAAAGTCGCGAAATCCCTGACCACGGTACCGGAAAATTTCAAGCCACTGCGTCAGATTGATAAATTGCTAAAGGAGCGTAAGCAAATGTTCTTTGAGCAAAAGAAACTTAATTGGGCCGCAGGAGAATTATTGGCCTATGGCACCCTGTTGACCGAAGGCAAAAAAGTACGCCTTACCGGGCAGGATGTAATCCGCGGAACCTTCTCTCACCGCCATGCGGCACTATTTGACTCCGAAACCTCTGAGAAGTACAATAACCTGAACCATATCGACGAAAAGCAGGCGCATTTCAGCATTTATAACTCCCTGCTTTCAGAATATGCCGTGCTGGGTTATGAATACGGATATTCCACTGCCAACCCGAATGCTTTAACCATTTGGGAAGCGCAGTTTGGTGATTTTGCCAATGGTGCTCAGGTGATGATCGATCAATTTATTTCCTCCTCAGAGACCAAGTGGAATGCCGGCAGTGGTTTGGTCATGCTATTGCCACATGGCTATGAGGGACAGGGACCGGAGCACTCTTCCGCAAGACTGGAGCGTTTTCTTCAGCTTTGTGCCAATTATAATTTGGTGGTCACCAATATCACCACCCCGGCCAACCTTTTCCATGCACTCAGAAGACAACTGACCTGGGGTTTCCGTAAACCTTTGATCAATATGTCACCCAAGTCATTGCTGCGTCATCCGGAAGTCTATTCTCCGCTGGAAGCCTTCAATGGAAATCATAAATTCCAGGAAGTTATTGATGATCCTCAGGCAGGCCCAAGAAAAACCAAAAGAGTCGTTTTCTGTACCGGAAAGGTTTATTACGACTTATTGGAAAAACAAAAGGCGGATAAGCGGGAAGATATTGCATTGGTAAGAATGGAGCAATTGCATCCGTTCCCGCTAAAGCAGGTGGATGCCATTTTAAACAAGTATAAAAAGGCAGAAATTTGCTGGGTACAGGAAGAGCCCAAAAATATGGGGGCCTGGTGGTTTATCCGTGAAAACTTCCCGGAAGACCGTTCCCTTCAGTGCATCAGCCGTATTTCTTCGGCCTCACCAGCAACAGGATATGCCAAATTGCATGCAAAAAATCAGCAACTCATCATCGAGAAAGCTTTCACCTTATAATAAAACCGGATACGATATCCCAAAAAACAAAGAATCAATATGAGCCTTAAAATAAAAGTCCCGGAAGTAGGAGAATCTATCACAGAAGTTACCATTTCCCAATGGTTGAAAGCAGATGGCGAGCTAGTAGAAATGGATGAGGTAATCTGTGAAATGGAGTCTGATAAAGCTACTTTTGAATTAACCGCTGAAGCCTCCGGTAAACTAAAAATACATGCGCAGGAAGGGGAAACCCTGGAAATTGGTGCCCTAGTATGTGAAATTGATGAATCCGCCGCTGGAAGCAGTGGGCAGGAAGATACAGCCTCCGAAGCAAAAACGGAGGCAACGGAAGCCAAAACAGAGGCGCCGTCAGAAACCAGCAAAGATACCGAAGGAGCGATCATCGAAATGAAAGTACCTACTGTGGGAGAATCGATTACAGAGGTAACCATTGCCAGCTGGTTGAAGGGTACGGGTGACCATGTGGAAATGGATGAAGTCATTGCAGAAATAGAATCCGACAAAGCCACCTTCGAGCTTACGGCAGAAACTTCCGGTGAATTAGAAGTAATCGCCGAGGAAGGGGAAACCCTGGAAATCGGTGCTTTATTATGCAAAATTACCGTTGGAGAAGGCGCTCCGGTCACTACAAATGAGCAAAAAAAGGAAGCCGCGAGCCCTAACCCAATGCCGGCAACAGCTACGGATGGAACCACCAATTATGCCACCGGCCATGCCTCTCCGGCAGCGGCTAAAATTTTAGCAGAAAAAGGCATTAGCGCTGATCAGGTAAAAGGAACCGGCGTCAATGGCCGTGTAACAAAGGAAGATGCGCAAAAAGCAAAAGTTCCAGCAGCAAAACCAGCTCCGAAGCCCGCAGCCAAATCGAGTCCGGCGCCTGAAAAAAGCAGTGGAGTGGAAGGTCGTGAGCAGACACGCAAAAAAATGACACCTTTACGCAAAACCATTTCCAAGAGACTGGTACAGGTGAAAAATGAAACGGCCATGCTGACCACCTTCAATGAGGTGAACATGAAACCGATCATGGATCTGCGTAAAAAATATAAAGATTCCTTTAAGCAGAAATATGAAGTGAATCTGGGCTTTATGTCTTTCTTCACCAAGGCGGTTTGTCTTGCCCTGCAGGAATTTCCGGCAGTAAATGCCCAGATCGACGGGGAAGAGATGGTTTACAATGATTTCTGTGACATTTCCATCGCGGTATCAGCGCCTAAGGGTCTGGTGGTACCTGTAATTCGCAATGCAGAGCAAATGTCATTCGATACGATTGAGAAAACCATTGTATCGCTAGCCACCAAAGCGCGCGACAATAAATTGTCTATTGATGAAATGACCGGCGGTACTTTTACCATTACCAATGGCGGTATCTTCGGATCCATGTTGTCCACCCCCATAATCAATGCGCCACAGTCGGCCATATTGGGAATGCACAACATTGTGGAGCGCCCGATGGCCGTGAATGGGGAGGTGAAAATCCTGCCCATCATGTATGTGGCCCTGAGCTATGACCACCGGATCATCGACGGCCGGGAGTCTGTTGGCTTCCTGGTACGGGTGAAAGAATTGCTGGAAGATCCTTCGAGATTGCTTTTGGGTATTTAGAGCATGTTTTAAAAGCGCTTAATT
Organism: Persicobacter diffluens; assembly: GCF_036244895.1. Classification (NCBI taxonomy): domain Bacteria; kingdom Pseudomonadati; phylum Bacteroidota; class Cytophagia; order Cytophagales; family Persicobacteraceae; genus Persicobacter; species Persicobacter diffluens. The sequence continues at coordinate 110,809 of NZ_BQKE01000001.1, read as the reverse complement.
AATCTGCGGCCTGTCCCGTACGGGCCCCTCCTTTTCCAAACATTAGACCATCAAATAATGAACTACGATATCACCATAATAGGATCCGGCCCCGGAGGCTATGTAGCCGCCATACGATGCGCCCAACTGGGAATGAAAACGGCTTTGGTCGAAAAGTACCCCACCCTTGGGGGAACCTGCCTGAATGTAGGCTGTATCCCCTCCAAAGCGCTTTTGGATTCCTCTGAACATTATCACAATGCCCACAAAACTTTTGAAGAACATGGCATTCAGCTAAAAGATTTAGGAGTGGATATGCCACAGATGATCAAAAGGAAAGATGCAGTAGTGAGTCAAACCACTGCCGGTGTTGAATTTTTGATGAAGAAAAACAAAATCGATGTTCATTATGGCACCGGATCTTTTGTGGATGATCATACCGTCAAGGTGACCGATAAAGACGGGAAAGAAAACACCTTTTCTACTAAAAAAGCCATCATTGCTACCGGATCAAAACCGGCCAACCTGCCTTTTATCAGCCTGGATAAAGAAAGGGTGTTCACCTCCACGGAGGCGCTAAACCTTCAGGAAGTGCCGAAGCATATTATTATTATCGGCGGTGGCGTCATTGGCCTTGAGCTGGGATCTGTGTACGCCCGTCTGGGCGCGAAAGTCTCTGTGGTGGAGTTTCTGGACAGCATCATTCCGACCATGGACCGCACCATGGGCAAAGAATTGCAGCGCTCCATGAAAAAACTGGGTGTGAAGTTCTACCTCAGCCATAAAGTAACCGGTGTAAAAAGAGAAGGGGAGGAAGTTACGGTGACGGCAGAAGATAAAAAGGAGCAAACCGTAGAATTTAAAGGAGACTATTGCATGGTCGCCATTGGTCGTCAGGCCTACACCGAAGGGCTTGGGCTGGAAAATATCGGCATCAAAACCGATGATCGGGGAAGAATTGAAGTGAATGACCACCTGCAGACTTCCAAATCGCATATCTTCGCGATCGGAGATGTCATCAAGGGTGCCATGCTGGCGCATAAAGCCGAGGAAGAAGGGGTTTATGTGGCAGAATATGTAGCAGGGCAAAAGCCTCATATCAATTACAATTTAATTCCGGGCGTGGTCTATACCTGGCCCGAGGTAGCGGCAGTAGGCCAGAGTGAGGAGCAACTCAAAGAAGCCGGTATTCCTTATAAATCCGGGGCTTTTCCTTTCCGTGCACTGGGACGAGCCCGGGCATCCATGGACATTGACGGACAGGTAAAAGTGCTGGCTCATAAAGAAACCGATGAAATCCTGGGAGTTCATATCGTTGGGCCGCGGGCTGCCGATATGATTGCCGAAGCAGTGGTGGCCATGGAGTACCGCGCATCTGCGGAGGATATCTCCAGGATGTCTCATGCGCACCCTACCTTTACCGAAGCGATGAAGGAGGCTTGCCTGGCAGCGACGGAAGACCGACCGCTACATATCTAATCATTACAAATATTCACCGACCAATTCAGGGAGTAGCGCTAAAGTCCTTATTAAAAGAAAATTTTGAATGACTTTACTGCTTTATTAATCATCCCAATTAAGGGGAGCTTACGATCTCCTCTTTCATATGCTTCTTTTGGGAAAAAATCGAAACAGGAGAAATTTCTTCCTTTCTCCCGCCTTTCAGCCAAAGGAAGCTATAAACATGAACCATTCGGATTAAAAAAACGCCGTAACCTTTGAGTTCCGGCGTTTTTTTTGGTCAAAATCTTCCATGAAATTGACTTATTCCAACACCATGTCTGACTTAATATAAAAACATCAATAGCCATTCTCCTTAAAATTAAAGCCCAACACTCACACAAAAAAATTCTAAATAAAATCGCCTTTCATGTCAATTTTATTCAACAATCCCCCCCCCTTTCATGGTTCCCTCATTGAAAGAGTTTTTAAATGAATAAAAACAATAATCTAATGGAAGTAAAAGCTACTACTAAATATTTTGCCGAATTCATCGGAACCATGGTACTGGTACTGGTGGGTTGTGGTTCGGCCGTTTTTGCCGGTGGCCACATCGGCTTTATGGGCGTATCCTTCGCATTCGGTCTTTCGGTACTGACCATGGTCTATACCATAGGACCAATCTCGGGCTGCCATATCAACCCGGCCATTTCCATCTCCATGACCGTCGCCGGTAAATTATCCACTCAGGATGCCTTAGGCTACATTGTATCGCAATGTTTGGGGGCAGCTGTCGGGGCCGGTATTATCTATTTTATTGCCAACGGCAACCCGGATTATGACATTAGTGCAAACGGACTGGCCGCCAACGGATATGGAACGGGCTCTCCGGATGGTTATTCCATGATCGCCGGCCTGGTAGCCGAGATCGTGTTCACGGCTTTATTTCTTTTGGTCATTTTTGGTGCTACCAGCGAACAGGCACCCGAAGGATTCGCAGGAATCGCGATAGGCTTAGCATTAGTCATGATTCACCTTGTCACAATTCCTGTAACCAATACCTCCGTAAACCCCGCACGTTCATTAGGCCCAGCACTATTTGTAGGGGGAGATGCTCTATCCCAGCTTTGGCTATTTTGGGTAGGCCCCATCATTGGTGGCATTATCGCGGCAATAATATGGAAATCCCTATTCAGTAAATAGGATTTTAATATTGCCTTAAGCGATTGTAAATAAAAAAGGAGAATTCTATTTTCACATAGATTCTCCTTTTTTGTTATTATTTTCATCAAAAAACAACCAATAATTTTCAAATATTGACGCCAATTGTGTAAATAGCTGAAAATTACTAGTCATGATGAGTACGGCCCTCAATTATTCAACGCAAGATCAACCCATCCGTCCGGCAGACCCTTCCTATGAGGTGAAGTTTGAGACTAATCGACTGCGTATCCGAAAGTTGGATTGGCACGACTTAAAGGATTTCCAAAAATTAGTTGGGGACCAGGAGGTAATGGAGTATGTCACCGGCAAAGCTTATCATTCTCGGGAAGGGGAGGCTAAATTAAAAACGGTTATTGAGGCCTACAATAAGCACTTAAATGATTACTGGATGTGGGCGGTGGAAGATAAGCTGAGCAAGCAATTCATAGGGGTTTGTTTAATTTACAAAAACAGTAAGGAAGAGGAAGAGTTGGGCATCCGTCTTCAAAAGGAATTCTGGGGCAAAGGTTATGGCTTTGAATTAGCCAAAGGACTCATGCGCCATGCCATCAAAACCATGCGTTTCAAATGTGTCAAAGCCTATGTTGACACGCGCAATACCGCCTCGGAAATGATTTTTCTTTCTTGTGGATTTAAGCCGGAAGCAGAGCACCAAAATGAGCTTAAGGGGAAAGACAGGGTCTATGTCTACCGCAGATGCTAAAAAATAATTAAAATTTCTACTCAAACTGAAACCCAAACGATAAATTTCAGTTTCTTATTATATCGCACACGATTTAATTTTAAGCGATATAATTAAACACAAACATGGGATTCAAAAAGTTGTATACCGCTTCCGCCGAAGCCACAGGAGGAAGAGATGGTAAAGTAAAAAGCAGTGACGGAGTAATTGATACTGGCCTTAGTGTTCCGAAATCTTTGGGAGGAGCGGAACAAGCAGGTACCACCAATCCGGAGCAGCTATTTGCCTCAGGCTATGCGGCCTGCTTCAGTTCTGCACTGAATCTGGTAATAGGCAATCAAAAGATTAAAACGGGGCAAAGCCGGGTGACGACTACGGTTCATTTAGGAAAAGATGATACCGGATTTGGATTGGCCGTTGATCTTAAAGCTATAATTCCCGGGGTTAGCGAGGAGCAAGCACAAGCCTTGGTAGAGGAAGCGCATAAGGTATGCCCATATTCAAAGGCAACTAGTGGCAATATTGAGGTCAATATTACGGCTGAAATCGAGTAAAACCAGGCATAAGAACAAAAAGAAAGCAGTAAAGAGTACCATTCTCCTTACTGCTTTTTTATTTTTAATCATGATTATTCGAGAAATCACCCAAAACGATGATAAAGCCATCGCCCACATCATCCGCAAAAGCCTGGAAGAATATGGGGAGAATAAAGCCGGAACCATTTATTTTGACCCCATTCTGGATCATATGAGCGATCAATACCAGCAGGAGGACTCAGCCTATTTTGTGATTGAAGAAAACCATCAAATTCTTGGTGGAGCCGGAATTGCACCTTTAATTGGCGAGCATCAAAAGACCTGTGAATTACAAAGAATATTTCTAAAGGCATCTGCAAGAGGAAAAGGGCTGGGAAAAATGCTGATGGAGCAATGCTTGCATTTTGCCCGATCACAAGCTTACCAGCAGGTATATTTAGAAACTCTCCCAAGTTTAAAGGAGGCGGTCCTCCTTTATGAAAAATACGGTTTTCAAAAACTGGAAAAATCCATGGGAAATACTGGCCATGCCGCCTGCGACCTCCCCATGCTGCTCAAGTTATAAGGTTAATCCTAAAGTAAGCGTCACTGGAGGCTACCATAATAGTTTACAGCGCCCTGACTCCAGTTATTTCATTTTTTTCCTTCTATCCACGAAAGGAAATCGCTCCTTAAACATGTCAAACTGAAATAAATAAGCCATTTGAACCCCCGCAAAAATATTGAGCGTACCATATGGAGCGCCAGGATAATCCGGATTAATGATATTTTTGAGGCCAACACTGAATATGCCGGTAAGTTCTACCGAGCTCTGCCCAAAGGATTGCAACATTCCAATTTCAGCCCGGATGCCCAAATCAAAACGATTATCCCGAAAATCATCGTATTCAATTTGCTCTTCAGAGATAATATTCCCGGTCTCTACATCAATCACTTTTTGAACATTAGACAACTGATAGGCAAAATAGGGTCCTAAATTGATCACCACCTTGGTAGAGCCTTTAAATACATAAAAGCTGGACATAAGCGGTACCTCCAAATAAGTGTAATCCGCCGCTATGCTTTCGGTTTGCGGGTTATCCCCAATTTTTCGACTCTCTGGTACTCGCTCCGCAAAGCCTTTCTTTGAGTAATCCAAGCCTATCTGCAAACCGGCATTTGGAGAAGTATATAGCCGATAAAATACCCCACCCGAATAAGCCGGGATAAAAGTCGTGAAAAGTGTCTGATTCGTCTCTACATTATTGGTATAACCTACAGAAGAAACCGCTCCGGCACCCCGAACTCCAATAAACTGCTGCGCTTTTAACTCCCCAAGGCAGAAAATAAAGCAGGAAAGCAAAAAGTATTTATAAAATCTCATAGCCAATTGATTAAACCGCGGTAAATTTAAGATATTTTTGATTGCCAACCTGAGAAAGCTTTTTCTAAACCCTTTAATTTAGGCCAAATAATTGAATATGATCCAAAAAGCGGTTGTTTTACTTTTTGCCCTTACCCTAATAATAGGCTGTAACTCCCATTCCGGGGATTCTCCTTTATACAAAAACAGTACTTTTACCCTCAACCGGCATATGGTCAAAGAGGGGGCCTTGGGCGCTGAAACCTCTTCTGCTGGTATTCATAGTAATTACTTCAAAAACAAACAGCAGTCCCTTCCTCCCAGCCTGCGATACACCTTTATTATTAATGGGAAAATTTTGGAATTTCAGGGTCAAAACTTTCATGAAGTAGAGATCAGCCCGGATATCAATGGGCATTTAGAATGCCCCATCAGCACTTACGGGAAAGCAGAGCAGCTGAATCAAAAAAATCAGCAAGCCTCCACCACTCCTTTAAAAACCATCTCTTTTCAGCTGGACCTTTCTGCCATCCTCCAATCATTTTCGGAGAAGGGCTATTATGATTTTGAACAGGAACGCCTTTATGAGGATGACCTCCACAATATTTACCTCCTATGTAATTTACCCGGCCAATCAGTATTGCTTCCCGACTTACAGTCCCGTCGCGATTTAATCATGAGAGGACCCGACGAAAAGGGCCTGTTTTACCTCAATATTGCCCTGGAACAAAAAAATAAGGAACAGCCTGACCAATGGGTAGCGACTAGTAAAGCAGATTACTTTTACCCCTCCATTCAATCGGATATTCCTATTCTGGATCAGTCCTACCGGTTGGCGGTGGAAAGTATCAGTAAAACCTTTCATAATAATCCGGTTCAATCATTCCAGACCAATGCCCTGAACCAACAACACCTCTGGTATGCGGCATATTTATCCCTGGGCATTATTGAACCGGATTTATTTCGGAAGCATTTGGAAGAACAATTAGAGCGCCGGAATATTCATGCGGAAAATAGCCTGTCTTTTGGATGGCCCATTTCCTCAGACCGTATATTATGGGCCTTGGCGGCCTGGGAATTGTATATGATTCAGGGAGATCGGGAATGGCTGGAAAAAGCATATCCGCTCATGCAGATGATTTTTGAACAGGATATCATCACCCTGATGGACCCCAACACCGGGCTTTTGAAAGGGGCCAATATTGGCATTAAGCCACAGTGGTCCGTTTATCCCAACTGGATGAGTCCGGCAGACATTTTCAACTCCAACCATCTGGCCACTAATAGTGCTCATTACCAATTTTTTAGGATTTTAGAGCAAGCCTCCGCTCTATTAGGTAAAAACCCGAATCGCTACCGGAAATATGCACAAAACTTAAAGCTGGCCATCAATGAAAATTTCTGGCAGGAGGACCGGGGATACTATGCTGCTTTTCTTTATGGCCAGCAACATAAGCTAAGTGCTTATCGGGTAAATCATTTTGCGGAAGCCCTGGCCTCCCTTTTTCAGGTCAGTAATCTTCAGCAAGGGCAGTCGGTATTTCAAAACATTCCGACACTGGCCTATGGAGTACCCCTAAATTATCCTTTGATGCAGGATGCCGTGGGAAGCTGGCAGGACCACATTGCTCCCATGGCCCAAAGCTACTGGACCTGGGCGGCGGCTGATATTCCCAATGAAGAAGCCGTTAAATATGGTATTTCCACGCTTTTAAGAGCCAGTAGTCTAAGCATGAGCAACCCTATCGCGATCAGGGGAACCAATGGAGCCATTATTTCTCATAAGGAAAGGTCAGAAAAAGAATTATGGAGTGCTGCAGCAAATTTAGGTTTGGTTTACCGGGTATTATTTGGAATGCATTTCAATGAGTCCGGACTGGAATTTAAGCCGCACATCCCCAAAACTTATGCCGGTACCTATACCCTGGATAAGGTAAAATATCGTGAAAACAATTTAAAAATTACCATTGAGGGCTTCGGTCATCATATAGCTCAATTTACTATTGATGGGGTGGAGTTTCCAAAAGCAGAAATCCCCAATGATATGAAGGGCAGTCATGAGGTTTTCATTCGACTGGATCGACAGTTGGCCGATCAAAAAGAAATCAACCTTATTGCGCCGCATAAATTATTGTCCTCCCCCAATGCCAAATTAGTTGATGGCATATTGGAATGGGACCCCATACCGGGCGCCATTGCTTATACCGTGCTCAAAAATGGTAAGCCCTACGCCTACCTTTCTGAAGAATTCAGCTTCCGTACTAACCCGGAAGAAGGGGCGGAATATTGCGTTTACGCCCTGGACTCCATGGGCTTTGAGTCTTTTGGTTCAGCTCCTGTTTTTTCTGTAGACCAATCCCGAAAAATCATGTCCGGCATTCCTTACACCGGGCAAAGCAGCAATATTAAGGGATTCACCGGAGATGGTTTTGCTATTTTGGATCGCCAAAAAAACCGACAGGTGAATTACTCCATTGAGATGGAACAGGAAGGGAATTACCTGATTGACTTCAAATATGCTAACGGTAATGGCAACTTATATTCCGGTAAAGATTGCCCCTCAAGATCACTTAGCGTATCCGGCATATATCAGGGAGTCATTGTATTGCCTTCAAGAGGAGATGGCGAATGGTCGAACTGGGGCTATTCCAATAGCATTCGGGTAAGGCTGCCCAAAGGTAGATCCCGAATCTCCCTGAGCCTGGAATCCTTTAATGAGCCCAACCGGGAAGCAGGCAATCGGGTATTATTGGATTATATGCGCATTCGTAAGGAATAAAAAAGCCTCCATATATTTCTACGGAGGCTTCTCTCGAATATTTATGATCTCGTCACCCAAACTATTCACGGCTAGATTCAGGCACTACACTAATAGGGTCACTACTCATGCATTAAAATGAACCCTACTGGTGTATTGATGGCCCAATTATGGGAGGCCTGCTTGCTACTCATTCTTATGCCTTATTGGAAAAATCTTGAGATAAGGAAAATTCCTTCCTTTTTTCCCTTCCGGCGGCTAATCAAAGAGCGAAGCAGGAATAATCCGCTTAAGAACTTTTACTCATAAGCTCTTTCTTATTTTTCATCACGATTTGAGGGCGGTGATAAACTATGGAGTGTTTTTCCACAGAATTTGTCAGCCAGACATTCCCCCCAATCACACTATCTTCCCCAATCACCGTATCTCCCCCCAGAATGGTTGCCCCTGCGTACACCACTACATGATCTTCCAAAGTGGGATGTCTTTTGGTTTCTGCCATCGATTTATCCACACTCAGAGCCCCTAATGTGACGCCCTGATAAATTTTCACATTCTTTCCAATCTTGGTGGTCTCGCCGATCACAATCCCGGTGCCGTGATCAATGCAAAAATGCTCTCCAATCTCTGCCCCCGGATGAATATCAATACCCGTATGGCTGTGGGCATTTTCACTAATAATCCGAGGCAGCAGGGGAAGCTTCATTCTATACAATTCATGCGCAATGCGGTGAGAGAAGATGGCCCGAAATCCTGGATAAGTACGAATGACCTGATCCACACTGGTGGATGCCGGATCACCTGAAAATATGGCCTCCGCATCTTTTTTTAGCATTTCATGAATGCCCGGAAGTGCATCGAACAGCTCATCCGCGATTTCTTTTGCCGGCTTGGGTAAATCCATCTCCATACCGGAAAGGATATCTATCGCCTGGGAATAAATCAACTCATACTGCGCGGCAATCTGAGTCTCATTCACGATGCAGTGTTCAGAAAACTGAGGAAACAAAAACTCACGCATCCGCTCAATCAGCTCACAAATGGAAGAACGATAGGGCATAGGAGGGGTATTGCGATGGTATTCAAATAATGATTTTATAAACTGCTTTTTCATGACTAGGCTTAATTTTTTTCAGAATAATTCAGGCGGAAAACTGTCGAGGACAACAACTTACCGCACATCCTTCTGTCCAGGCAATGGCCGTTAATAACCGAATCATGCGAATCGTTTTCATGTAATGTTTAAATTAAAATTTAAATAAAAATCTCCTCATTTCAGCCCCTTCCACCCTGCGCCAATCAGGTTTTTATTGCATTAGCCAGCTTAGCGCCCATTGAGTCATTTAAATATTTACCTTTCTACCTTGCGCTTTGTTTCAATTTGATGTGATACTTGAGAGGTAAAAGCATTAAAAGCGGTATTTAAATCCCCAACATTAGATCAAAAAAAAACTAAATTTGAAATTGAAATAATTACAAGTGGCGCCAAATGGCAGGTGCTTCACTACAAATTAAACTAAAATTAGCTTTTTAGACACAAAAACCGGCTGAACATGCCCATTATAAAATGTTATGTTTTCCGGTGTTTTTTAATATTTGATGCAATTAAATGAAAAGACCTTTCTACCTTTTATTTTTGCCCCTCATAATCCTTTACTGCTCAGAGGCCTTTGGACAAAGGAACAATTATTTGGAAAGAGCACAAATCGCCTATGATGAGGGTAAATTTTCAAGAGCCATCAGCTATTACAAAAAGGCCCTTTCTAAAGAATATGACGCCTTTGCTGCACTTGAATTAGCCGAATGCTATGAAGAAACCAATCAGTTAGAGGAAGCTTCTCAAGTATATAAAATTATTCTTGAACAACATCAGGAAGAAATTCCGCTGATTCGATTTGAGTATGCCGCCAGTCTAAAAAAATTGGGAAATTACCCCTTAGCCATTCAGGAATTTAACACTTTTTTGGAAGAGGCAAAATTGGTAAAGGGAAGGGCTAAACGGGATGCGAAATATCTGACAGATTTATCCCAAAAGGAAATACAGGGTTGCGAATTAGCCTTGAAGGATCCGGTGGTAGAAATTTTGGAAATGGGCTATAGAGAGGTCGCTGAAATAGACAGCAGCTTTACGCTTTATTCACCGGCTATTCACCCCACCACCGGAAATTTATGGGTGACCACCGAAAATGCCCGGCAAAAAGGAAATTTCCAAAGGTTTAAATATACCGGAGGACAATGGTTTCCCTTCACTCAAGAAGATGGTTTTCGATATGTCAATTCCGGCGCTCAGGAGGAGGGAGGTGCTTTTAGCCCAGATGGAAATACCTTCTTTTTCGTCAAAAGCCAGCGAGATTATCCCTACGAAATTTGGTATTCGGAAAAAATAAAAGGTCGTTGGGTCAAACCAAAACCATTGGAGGATAAAGTCAATAACCCTTATTACGACAATATCTGCCCAAACCTTTCTTCTTCAGGTGATACCCTTTTCTTTTCCTCTAACCGGCCAAGGGGAAAGGGTGGATTTGATATCTGGTTTTCGGTAAAAAATAAAAATGGCGAATGGAAAAAAGCCCAAAATCTGGAAGCGGTCAATACGGAGGAGGATGAAGTAGCCCCTTACTATGACGGAAGCTCGGATCACCTGTATTTCAGCAGCGCAGGACATATTACCTATGGAGGACTGGACATTTTCAGCTATTCGTTTCAGGATGGATCCATCCACAATTTAGGAGCACCGATCAACAGTTTTGCGGATGATGCCTATTTTGTAAAAAAGGGAGATCTCATGCTTTTTAGCTCTCAAAGGAAGGGGAATCAATTCAGATTATACGAAATCAATACACGTCAAAAAGAAGTACTGGCACAGGAAATGGTCATAAAAGAAGCCATTGCAAAGGCCAAAACTGACACCTCCTTCACCACTACGAACGCTGGCCAACCACAATCACCATTGGCAAACAGCACCCATGCCTACGATGTTACTCCTGTCAAAAAAATAACAGCTCCGGCTTTGGCCCCGGCCAACTATCAGGAAGAGGCGCTGGCCTATTATGAAGGATTAGATCATCAGCAAAAAAATAAAGTGGAACGCATCATGGCCACCATGTGGATGAATATGCGCCTGACCATGGCACCACAGCTGACGGAAGAACTCAAGCAGGAATGGGCCGCATTGGCAGCCGACCAACAAGCAGAACTTAAACGCATCGGTCGCTATTACTGGGCCAAGTCCCGCACGCAAAGAAGTGCTCTGGCAGCCAGAGAAGAGCAGTTTGTACTTGAGCATAATGCCAAGTCACCTGCACGATGGAGAAGTCTGATCATCTATTATGCCTTCCGTCATGATGAAGAGGGCATGATCAAAATGTCTAAATTAGACTGGGAATTCCTTAAATCCCTGCCGCAGGAAGATGTGGATAAAATCAAATACATCTCCAGCCGACTGCGAGAGATTCAAATGCCTGCTTCCGTACCGATTGATCTTGAAAACAGACAAATTCGATAATGGATCAAAAAGACAGGGCAGAGGTCCTGTCTTTTTTGCTTTATTCCTATAATTACCGCCCTTCTTCTCATTTCAAAATCCGTAACGAATTGTTACCTTTGTACCGCTTTTGTACAATGCAAAGCCACAGGATATTGACATTAAAAATCATTCCTTATAAATGGAAAAAGAAGTAAGAGTTCGTTTTGCTCCCTCACCTACCGGAGCCTTGCACATTGGTGGTGTCAGAACCGCCCTTTTCAACTACTTATTCGCCCGCAAGCACGGTGGTAAATTTCTTCTAAGATTGGAAGATACTGACCAAAGCCGATTTGTGGAAGGGGCAGAGGCCTACATCCTGGAAGCCTTAAACTGGATGGGCATTCAGGTAGATGAAGGCGTAGGAGCAGAAGGCGGCGAATGCGGACCTTATGTTCAGTCTCAGCGTAAGGATATTTATCAAAAATATGTACAGCAACTGATCGACGAGGACAAGGCCTATTATGCCTTTGATACCCCGGAAGAGCTGGATGCGATGCGCGAGCGTTTGATGGAAGCTAAAGTGGCCCAACCACAATACAACTCCATCACCCGCATGCAAATGAAAAATTCCCTGACCCTCTCCGCTGAAGAGGTTAAGACGAAAATGGATGCCGGCGAGCCTTATGTGGTACGTTTGAAAGTTCCGCGCAAAGAGGAAATCCGTTTGAATGATATGGTTCGTGGATGGGTAAAGGTAATGTCCATTGATGTGGATGACAAAGTGCTTTTGAAATCCGATGGCATGCCAACTTACCACCTGGCGAACGTAGTGGATGATCACCTGATGGGGATCACCCATGTGATTCGCGGAGAAGAGTGGTTGCCTTCTGCGCCTTGCCACGTGTTATTGTATGATTTTCTGGGTTGGGAAGACAGCATGCCGCAATTTGCGCACCTGCCGTTGATCTTGAAACCGGACGGAAACGGGAAATTATCCAAGCGTGATGCAGACAAAAAAGGGTATCCGGTATTCCCTCTGGACTGGAATGATCCGAGGACAGGGGAATTCTCCATTGGTTTCCGTGAGCAGGGTTATTTGCCGGAAACAATGGTCAACTTTTTGGCCATGTTGGGTTGGTCTCCGGGGAATGATGAAGAAATGTTCACCATGGAAGAGCTTTGCGAGCGCTTCTCTATTGAGCGCGTAGGAAAAGCGGGGACCAAATTTGACATTCAAAAAGCGCAGTGGTATAACCAGCAATATTTGAAAAACCGCCCGGAAGCAGATATCACCGCCTTTGTTTTGGCAGATGCGCAAAAGGCCGGTTATGAATGCTCGGAAGAGAAAGCACGTGCCATCGGGCAGCTGATGAAGGAGCGCGTGACTTACCCAACGCAATTTGCCTCAGAAGGAAAGTATTTTTTCGTGGCGCCGGAAGAGTATGATGATAAAGTCATCCGAAAAAAGTGGACACAAGAAGCGGTGGAAGTTATCGGAGCATTCAAAAATGCCATGGTAGCGGTAGAGGACTTCAGTGCCGAAAACATAAAGGCGGCTTATATAGGTGTTTGTGAAGCCCGCGAAATTGGTATGGGTAAAGTGATGCAATCCCTTCGTGTTTCGGTAACCGGACAGGGTGGTGGTGCTGATCTTTTCGAAACCATTGCCACTATTGGAAAGGAAGAAGTCTCTAACCGCATTGAGGCCGCCATCAATACATTAGCGGATCGCGTGAAAGCTTAATCAATTATTGATTTTTCAGGAAAACCTCTCGGAAGCATTCGGGAGGTTTTTTTATGCGGATCAAAAGATCCTGCGATCCCTTCATCCCCCTACTGAAACAGCCCACCATGATCATGAAAATATTGCTTTTGGCCGGCATAGGCCTGTACTCACTTTCCTGATTTGCCTTTAAAGGCAGACCTGCTCCTTTCAGTCTGTTTTTATAAGCATACCCATCGGGCTTATCCCGCCTTACCCGAATTATGCACCGCATAAATTAACTCAATGCGCCTTTTTTTCAACACATTAGGAGTGTTACTTTGTGTTTTTTAAGCCCGGTTTTGCGCAAGCTTGCTTTCTCTTCATTCATCTGCTTCCTTGGAAAAAACTCGAAACAGGAAAAATTCCTTCATTTTTCCCGCCTCGCAGCTAGACGAGGATTTAAGTATGCATGATTCGGGCTAAATCATTCCTTTGAGGATGATTCAAACGCCAACCATGGCTCTTCGAAAAACACAAGGGAAGTCACAAAAGCCTCTTTCATCAAATCCCATAAGTCCCTGCTTACAAAAAAGGGAAGGTTCCTGACCAAAAGGAATGATCTAATCAATGTACCCACAACCCATTGGGTCATAGCCTATCAAAAACAATAATAATGGGAGGTTTTGCCTTCAAAAAACATAGGCTTGCTGAGAAGATCGCCTATTCACCAAAAAATCAGACACAAAAAAAAATGCCCTTATGAGGCATTTCCGCTGCTCGACAGTCGAGACTTTAATAATGTTCCGATTGATCCAAAAGGTGCTCACGCCAGGGGCAGGCTTCCTACCCCGCGTCAGCAATCGCCCTTTGAATCAATTAAAAAGGTTTGTGATCAAATGTCTTACGGGTCACACCGAAACCGTCTTTTACCACTACAGTATACTCTCCTGCTGGCATATTTTCGAAACGGAATGGCTTCATAAAACCCTCTTTGTCTTTTACAGTAGTCTTCGCTACTAAAACTCCAGACTCATCATAGATCGATACGATCACTTTAGAATCCATATTGGCCATATACAAAACTTTGTAAGTTTCTGCATTGGCATTTCCAATTACACGGAAGAAAGATTTTCCTTTGGCAGCTTCTGTATCATTAATTCCCGCAAATGCGAAAGAAGCGGACATTACTAAAGCGAAGGCGATTGCTACAATGTTTTTCATAACGTTTTCTTTTTGTTCATTGATTACATTACAAACATACGGGGATAATTTTACGGAAATCGCATCATTATCATCTTTTTAATCGCCTATTCAGGAGGTTTCAGGGCTTCAAATTACCAAATTCGCAAACTAACCCTGAATTTTCGCCTTATTCTGCTGCCTTTCCTTAAAAGGTATATTCATTTTCGCAGCTTTTAACCACTAACTCCCAATGTTAACTTTTATTAATCTGCACAACAAAATTGCAAATTTCAAAATGAAACCCTTTTTCAAGCTTCTTTTTACGCACTTTTGAAAACCAAACATCGTTTTTTTGAACTCATTTTTAATCAAAGCTGAATTTTGGGCAAAAAAAAATGCCCTGACAGGCATCAATTCCGCGCTCAAAGCAGCTACAAAAAATATTACAGGCTCATTTCTCCACATTCCTATACCTGTCCGCTACCTTTTTAGTTAAAACTCCGTTGGATCATGTACAAATTTCTTTCTGTAGGTTCCTTGATCATCCTTAATTACAACGGTATACTCTCCGGCAGGCATATCTTCAAACCTGAAAGGTTTCAAAAAGCCGTCCTTCCCCTTAACAGAAGTTTTCACTACCATTCTTCCATCCTCATCATAAATAGACATCGTCACACGATCCTGCGGAGCAGACATATACAACACCTTATACATTCTGCCATAACCATTGCCGATCACATCAACATGGGTACTACTTTTGGCTTCACTATCTTTGGCTGCAAAAGTAGCGCCACTCATCATTATGGCAGTCACTGCCAATAAAAGCATCTTTTTCATAATTGTTAGTCTTTAAATTTAAGCTTCACTTCTACTAGTGCAAAGCACAGACTAAATCACCATAAAATACCATTAATTTTTTTGTGATTTTTTTCAACAAGATCCAGTAACTCAAAAAACACAATAGTAATGGGCTTGTATTGACAATTATTAGGAAGTTTATCGCGACGCAACCAACAAAAGGGAGGAGCAAAAATGCGCTTCAACAATAAAACACAAAGAAACAAGCCCTTGAAGGGATCGAATGATCATGAAATATGGCTTAAAAGGCGGTATTTCGACTAAAAAGCAAGGATTATAAGATATGGATTAACCAGAGGAGAAGGAAATCAGGAGGTCGAAAAAAATAGTAGGGCTGCCGTAAAAAAGAAAATCAATATGCAGCGAATCGACCCCAATCTTTTAATATTACAATTGGCTATTCTAACAAAAAATCAAAATAAGGGGCATTTCAAACTAATGCCCTTGAGAATAGTCCTCAAAAGTGACATCATTCAAAGGCGATTAGTCCTTGGGCTGATGGTAGAAGGTTGCTCTTTTCATTCCAAAGGAATCCTTGATGATAATAGTATACTCACCGGCGGGCATGTTCTCAAACCTAAAGGGTTTCAAAAACTCCGACTTGTCCTTAATATGGCTTTTCGCCACCAGGATTCCGGCTTCATCATAAATGGCCAAAGTTACTTTGCTTTGGATGTTGGCCATATAAAGGACTTTGTAAGTTTTGGCATTGGCATTGCCAATCACCTTGACCATGGATTTTCCCTTGGTCGCTTCATTGTCCTTGTTCGCAGCGATGGCGGGCATGCCCAGCATGACGGCCATCAAAATCACAAATAGGTTTTTCATAATAGCAAACTAGTTTTGGTTAGTTTGTTAATTATGGAATTTACGGCGGCAAATGGAGCCTGTAAACCTGATTATGAATTATTTAATCGCCACCATCGATTATGAAAAACATGAAATTCTAAATTTTATTAAATCGCCAATAAAAAAATAACTCAAACTGCCAACTTTCTTCTAAAGCACCGTTCTTGTTTTGATTTTACCACCCAAAACCTTCAATATTAAGCTTTTATCAACAAAACTCGTTTTTAAAGCTTTCCAAAAGCGGTCCATTTTTATGATAGAGATTTAACAATCTACTAAAGCAATTCCGCAGAATTAACTTCCCCATGGCCAAAAAACGCCAAAATGGATACCATTTTTCAGTACTGGACAAGCCTTTGATAAAAAAAGGCCATCCCACTTCCTCCCCGATTGCGAAACCAGGGGCTAGTCCTTACATGCTTTCCCTATTGCCCACTTCCATGGCTTCTATGGTAGTCCGGATTATACATGCTTATCCTCGTTTAGTTGTAAGGCGGAAAAAATGAGGGAATTTTTCCTATTTCGAGTCTTTACCAACGAAACAGGTGAATGAGGAGAAAGCAAGCTTGCCCCAATTTGGGCTATTATAAATCAAAGAAAACAAGCCATAAAAACTAAAAACAAGCTATTTATCATTAACCAAGATATTTGGCGGTGAATAATTCGGGATAGGAGTGCTTTCCTCCAAAACCCAGTAGATAAAAAAAGCGGCCTATTTTCATAGGCCGCCTAGCAAAATAATAATGACAACAACTAGTACTGAAGTACTATTTTAGAGATTCTATCTACGGGCTGTTCACCCTTAAGCATTACTTACGCTTTTTTTCAGGCATGGTTCCAAAAATCACGTCCCAAAATGGGGAGCTCACCCCAAAGGCCACCGTATCATCCTTATAGTGATGGATGGCATGATGCACCCACAAAGTCTTGAAGGCATTTTTTGGGGGTGCCCAGGCATGTACTATATAATGGACAAAAAGATAAGTGGCATAGCCGCTAATGAAGCCGGCCACAAAACCAAAGGCCCAATCCCCAATCAAAAACTGAAAGAGTAAAAAGACCAGGGTGATCACCGTAACGCTCACCAATGGAGGCATCGCCAAACGGCTTCTATCCTTGGGAAAATCGTGATGCACCCCATGAAAGGTGTAGGTAAATCGCTTTTTCCATCCGGCATCCTCCACCATATGGTAAAGTTTTCGATGTGCCCAATATTCTACAAAGGTGAACAGGGTGAAACCAAATAGAAAAACGCCAAATAAAGAAAATAGAGGCAGCAGCTGATGATAGGCTGCATAAATCATCAATCCTAAAGCGCCTCCATAAAAAATTACCAGAGGATAAACGATGTGGGTATGGGTGATCCTTTCAAGTATCGGATTTTTAAAAAGAGCTGGAGGCGATTTTGTTGTAGTAGCATTCTTTTTCATAGAATATCACAAGAGGTCAGAAAATTTCAGGCTTTTGCTTACCATTTTAATTAAAGTCCTTTCCTTTAAAGTACTAAACTTTAAGCAAAATATTCATATTACCTGATTCTTTCTATAATAAGCATTTGTAACGATAATCTTCTTTTCCACCAGCTTTCTAACGAATTTTTATGCACCAACAGCGCATTTTTCAATACAAAATCTCCTATATTCGGACAAATTGACTCAAAAATTAGAACACAACACACCATGAGCGAACAAAAAATCACCATTCAGAACGGAAAATTGCAAGTACCGAATAATCCAACCATCCCATTCATTGAAGGCGATGGTACAGGAGTAGATATTTGGCCGGCTGCGAAGCGTGTTTTGGATGCTGCTGTGGAGAAAGCTTACAATGGAGAGAAGAAAATCCAGTGGAAAGAGGTGTTGGCGGGTGAGAAAGCTTTTAATGCGACAGGAAACTGGCTGCCAACGGAAACTTTGGACGCCTTCAATGAATATTTAGTAGGGATCAAGGGACCATTGACCACTCCAGTGGGGGGCGGTATCCGTTCTTTGAATGTGGCTTTGCGCCAGGAGTTGGATTTATTTGCCTGTGTGCGTCCGGTACGCTGGTTTGAAGGGGTGCCTTCTCCGGTAAAACGCCCTGACCTTTGTGATATGGTCATCTTCCGTGAAAACACCGAGGATATCTATGCGGGTATCGAATATATGAACGGTACGGAGGAGGCTGAAAAGGTGAAAAACTTCCTTCAAAATGAAATGGGCGTGAAGAAAATCCGCTTTCCGGAGACTTCTTCCATTGGCATCAAGCCGGTATCGGTAGAAGGGACGGAGCGCCTGGTACGTGCGGCCATTGAATATGCAATCAAGTACAACAAGCCATCGGTGACTTTGGTACACAAAGGGAATATCATGAAATTTACCGAAGGTGCTTTCAAAAATTGGGGTTATGCCTTGGCAGAGCGCGAATTCGGTGATCAGGTATTCACCTGGGCACAATATGACCGCATTGCAGAAGAGGTAAGCAAGGAAGCCGCAGATAAAGCACAAAAAGAAGCCGTGGATGCAGGTAAAATCATTGTGAAAGATTCTATTGCAGATGCCTTCTTGCAGCAGATCTTGTTGCGTCCGGCGGAATATTCCGTAATCGCAACCCTGAACCTGAACGGGGACTATGTATCGGATGCTTTGGCGGCCATCGTTGGGGGAATTGGTATTGCTCCGGGAGCAAATATCAACTACCAGACAGGAAATGCCATCTTCGAGGCGACTCACGGTACCGCTCCGAAATATGCAGGACAGGATAAGGTAAATCCGGGGTCGGTTATCCTTTCCGGTGCCCTGATGTTGGAGCACTTGGGCTGGACGGAAGCTTGTAATTTGATCTATAAGGGCATCGAAGGAGCCATTTCCAAAAAGCGCGTGACCTATGATTTCGAGCGTCTGATGGAAGGGGCTACCTTATTGAAATGTTCTGAATTTGGAGAAGAGATCGTAGCCAATATGTAAGCCTTAAAGGGCAGGAGCTGCACTCCAATTCTTAAAATATCCAAAACACCCTGCCATCCGCGGGGTGTTTTTTTTGTATCCGATCACGTACAGTCCACAGGAAATCCCCCATCTGCCGGCCATAAGGCATCAATTTGCCTGTCGTCTTCCTCATTCCCCTAGAACACCAGTCGAATGGGCATCTCATCCGCCCCAAACCTCCTGTCATCCGGTAATTTTTGCAGGAGCTTTTTCAGGTAAGCACCCTAGGCCAGTCCTCCACAAACCGCATCTGTCGAAAGCCCAAAAGAGGAGGAATCAAATGGCATGAATGGTGACAGAAATTGCTTATCTTTGTATTTAGAGCGCAGAAAAATAGCGCGTTCTTGTAAATGAAGGAGAAGATATGTTCTTAATATACGATACCGAGACCACCGGTTTACCTCAGAATTATAATGCCCCTGTTACGGATCACGACAACTGGCCCCGCATGGTCCAGCTGGCCTGGCAGTTGCATGATGAGCAAGGTAATCTGGTGGAAGTGAAAAACTTTATCGTCAAGCCGGAAGGCTATTCGATTCCCTTTAATGCCACCAAGATCCACGGCATCTCTACCCAGCGCGCAGAGAAGCAGGGTATGCCACTGGAGTATGTGCTAGAGGAGTTCGAAAAGGCTTTGGCCAAGTCCCAATTCTCGGTAGGGCAGAACATTGAATTCGACGTGAACATTGTCGGGGCCGAACTGGACCGTAAAGGAAGAGATACCGCCCAGATTTTGGAGAAACCCATCCTTGACACCAAAGATGAGGGGACGGAATTCTGTCAGATTCCCGGCGGTAGAGGTGGAAAGTTCAAATGGCCTACCCTGACAGAGCTGCACGTGAAGCTGTTCGGAGAAGGTTTTGCCGAAGCCCACAACGCCTCTGCCGATGTGGAAGCCACTGCCCGCTGTTTCCTCGAAATGGTCCGTATCGGCCTCTATTCTGCCGAGCGATTAGGCACCACCGAGGACGTCATTGCAGCATTCAAAGAGAATAATCCCTCCACCATTGCGGCCATCGGGCTGAATATTGAGCCCTATACGCCGGACAATGTAGAGTTTGCCGAGGAGACCGACGGAGACCGTGACACTACCGATACCGCCACGGCCATTGACCTGACTGACGTCCCTTTTGTGCATTTGCACGTGCATACGCAGTTTTCGGTATTGTCGGCCACCTGTGACATTGGTTCGCTCGTCAGCAAGACCAAGGAATTGGGCATGCCGGCCGTGGCCATGACGGACCACGGAAATATGATGGGTGCCTTCCACTTTGTGCGCGATGCCCTGAAAAATGACCTGAAACCCATCCTGGGCTGTGACTTTTATGTGGCGGAGGAATACCAAAAACGCCAATTTACCAAGGACAATCCCGATCGTCGTTTCCAACAGACGCTGATTGCCAAGAATAAGGCCGGATATCATAATTTGGCCAAGCTGAGCTCGATTGCCTATGTGGATGGTTTATATGCGGGTTATCCCCGTGTGGACAAGGACCTGATCGTTCAGTATAAAGAAAACATCATCGCCACTACCGGTAACCTGAATGGGGAAATTCCGGACCTGATCCTGAATGTGGGGGAAGAAAAGGCCGAGGAAGCCTTCCGCTGGTGGCACGGTCACTTCGGAGACGACTTCTATGTGGAGCTGATGCGCCATGGACTGGAGGAAGAGGACCACGTCAATGAGGTATTGATCGGTTGGGCTAAAAAATATGGGGTCAAATACTTTGCCTCCAACAATGTTTACTACATCAATCAGGATGGGGCCGATGCCCATGACATCCTGTTGTGTGTCCGCGATGGGGAAAAGAAAGAAACGCCTATCGGTCGTGGCCGAGGCTACCGCTTTGGATTCCCGAATGATCAGTTCTACCTGAAATCTCCGGAAGAGATGAAGGAACTGTTCAAAGACATTCCGGAAGCCATCGTGACGACCAACGAGATTTACGAAAAAATTGAAGCTTATGAGCTGGCCAGGGACGTGCTCTTGCCAGCCTTTGACATCCCCGAGCAATTCATACATGAGGAGGATGAAAAAGACGGGGGCAAGCGCGGAGAGAACGCTTACTTACGTCACCTGACTTACGAAGGGGCCTATAAACGTTGGGGCAAGGAGCTGTCGGAGGACATCAAGGAGCGACTGGACTTTGAGTTGATGATTATCGAGAAGACGGGTTATCCCGGTTACTTCCTGATTGTGCAGGACTTTACCTCCGCCGCCCGTGATATGGGCGTATCGGTGGGGCCTGGTCGTGGATCGGCCGCGGGATCAGCTGTGGCCTATGCGATCGGGATTACGAATGTGGACCCGATTGAGTACGACCTCCTTTTTGAGCGTTTCCTGAACCCGGATCGTGTCTCCCTGCCCGATATTGATATTGACTTTGATGATGAAGGACGCGGAAAGATCATCGACTGGGTAGTAGAGAAGTATGGTCACAATCAGGTGTCCCATATCATTACCTACGGTACGATGGCCGCCAAATCATCGATTCGGGATACCGCCCGCGTGATGGACTTGCCCTTACCGGATGCGGACCGTATTGCCAAACTGGTACCGGACATCAAGCTGAAAAAGCTCTTCGGCATGTCACCGGACCAACTAAAAGATAAACTGAATTCCGACCAGATGGAAATGGCCCGTCAGCTGATGGACATCTCCAAGCAATCGGATATGGAGGGGAATGTATTGAACACCGCCCGTGTGCTGGAGGGTTCCATGCGAAACACCGGTATTCACGCCTGTGGTATCATCATCACCCCTGACGATATTACCAAATTCATCCCGGTGTCTACCGCCCGTGATGCCGACCTGCTCGTTACGCAGTTCGATAACTCCGTGGTAGAGGATGCCGGTATGCTGAAAATGGACTTCCTAGGGCTAAGAACCCTGTCCATTATCAAAGATGCCATCAAGCTGGTGAAGCAGCGCCATGATGTTGATATTGATCCGGATGAAATTCCGCTGGATGATGCCAAGACTTATGAGCTTTACCAAAAGGGAGAGACCAATGGTACTTTCCAGTTTGAGTCCCCGGGGATGCAGAAGCACCTGCGTTCCCTGAAGCCGGATAAGTTTGCCGATCTGATCGCCATGAACGCCCTGTACCGTCCGGGTCCTTTGGAATACATTCCAAACTTTATTGCCCGTAAGCACGGTAGGGAAGAGATTGCCTACGATTTGCCTGATATGGAGAAATACCTGGCCGAAACCTACGGGATTACGGTCTATCAGGAGCAGGTGATGTTGCTTTCTCAGCTATTAGCAGGCTTTACCAAAGGTGAGGCGGATATGCTGCGTAAGGCCATGGGTAAGAAAATCTTCGCCCTGCTGGAAAAGCTGAAGCCGAAGTTCATCGACGGGGGTAAAGCCAATGGGCATCCGGAAGATCGCCTGGAGAAAATCTGGAAAGACTGGGAAGCCTTCGCCGCCTATGCCTTTAACAAGTCCCACTCGACCTGTTATTCGGTGGTGGCTTTCCATACCGGTTACCTGAAGGCCAACTATCCGCCGGAATATATGGCCTCGGTCCTGACCCACAACATGAATGACATCAAGAAGGTGACCTTCTTTATGGAAGAATGCCAGCGGATGAAGATTCCGGTATTGGGCCCAGATGTAAACGAGTCCTCGCTGAAGTTTACCGTAAACGAAGACGGCGCGATTCGCTTCGGAATGGGGGCCATCAAGGGAGTAGGAGAAGCGGCTGTGGAAGCCATCGTGCGCGAGCGCGAAGAAGGCGGTCGTTACCAATCGATCTTTGACTTTGCCAAGCGGGTAGATTTACGTGCGGTCAATAAGAAGGCCATGGAGTGCTTAATCCTCGGCGGAGGCTTTGACTCTTTCAATATTCCACGTGCCGCCTATATGCATCAGGAAAATGAGCGCGATCCCTTGTTCTTTGAAAAGGCCGTACGCTATGGACAACGCCAGCAGGAGCAAGCCCGACAGGCGCAAGTGTCCCTTTTCGGAGGAGACTCCGGCGTAGCAGATCCGGAACCGCAAGCCCCAAAGGTGGAAGAGTGGTCGTCGATCACCAAGCTGAATAAAGAAAAAGAGGTGGTGGGGATTTATATCTCCGGTCACCCGCTGGATGACTTCCGGGTAGAGCTGGACATGTTTTGTAATGCAGACCTGGGCCAGCTAGAAGTGAATATGGACAGCCTGGTGGGTCGTGGAGAAATCGCCTTGGGCGGTTGTATTACCGATTGCTCCCACCGCTACACCAAAAAAGGGCAACCTTTCGGTACCCTGACGGTGGAAGATTATTCCGGTTCGTTTACTTTCTTCCTCTTTGGAGAGGACTATGTGAAGTTCAAGCAATATATGGAGATCGGCTGGTTCATTTACCTCAAAGGGACAGTACAGGTGCGTCAGTGGGACCCGAGCCGTAAGGAGTTCAAAATCCGCTCTATCGAATTGCTGGGCAATATCCGCGATAAGCTGTCCAAGACCGTGGCCTTGCAGGTTGAGGCCAAGGATATCACCAATGAATTGGTGGAACAGATCAAATACATCAGTCGTCAGCATCCGGGCCAATGTAATTTGAAGGTCACCATCCGTGATTCAGAGGAGAATATTTCCGTCGACATGATCTCCCGCTCCATGCAGGTGAAGCCGGAAAATGAGCTCTTGCGGAAGATGGATGAAATTCCGGAGATTGAGTATTCTATTCAGACTTAACCCGAATTATTCACCGCTTAATTTACTTATTAGTCATAAGGGGTTAATTTTCAATTCATTAAAATTTATTTTCATTGATTTATAATAGCCCAAATTGGGGCATGCTTGCTTTCTCCTCATTTATCTGTTTCGTGGGAAAAAAACTCGAAATAGGAAAAATTCCTTCATTTTTTCCGCCTTATGGCTAAACGAGGATTTAAGCATGAATTTTCCGGGTTAAGGGCGGTATTTTGCCTTTCGCCGCATAATTATTGGGGAAGAGCTCCACTATCACCACATCCGGAAGGGCTTTCTGAGAATGACGGAAAACGGGTCTCCAGCCTCCGGAAGCAAAGGGGCCAACCCGGCCTGAGGCGGTAGGGACCTACCCAAAAAAGGAAATCCCCAATGGACCATCGCCGCCATTGGGGATTTTTTTTAAGCCTTTTTCATTCACCATTAGGCTAAAAACGTGTTACCCGAAATATTCACCGCTAAATTTCGTCAATCGACTAAATGATTTATTTTCAACGCCATAAGGTTGAACTTATTGATTAATAACCCGAATTCGGGCAAGCTTTAAATATAGTCTAACTCTGTGGAGACTTTGATCCCCTTTGCTTTAAGTTTTTGAGTAAAAATCCCATCTCCGGGAACCAATCGACCAGAAAAGCTCCCGTCATAAATTAAGCCGCAACCACAGGAGGGCGATTTGGCTTTCAATATGGCGGCTTGCACCCCCGCGGCCTCAGCTTGCTTCAGGGCCTCATCGGCTCCGGCCATAAAGGCCGCTGTCACATCTGTACCGGATTGGGTACAAATTTTATTTCCCTGCATTTCTGCCGGTATTCGAGGAGTGGGCAGTCCGCCAAGTACTTCCGGACAAAGGGGCAAGAGGTTTTCTGCCCCATAACGATCAATGATCTGCTGTTGGAGGTTATGGCGGCCATCATAACGACAATGTTGCCCCATTAAACAAGCGGATATCGCTACTTTTTTTTTCACAAATTAGACTTTTCTTTTCGAACAATTGCTTTCTGCATGGCCAGGTTATTGGGGTAAGCAATTTCATTTCCTTCCAAATCAATTACCCGAATATTGAACAGGTTAATGTCGATGACTTTACCTTCGGCTCCGTTGTCTCCATCTTTTATTTTGATATGATCTCCAATTTTAAAGGGAGCATTAAAAAACAGAATCAGGGCGGAGGTGATGTTACTCAAAACAGACCAGGCTGCGAAAAAGGCCACCCCGACGACGGTAAAAATGGACGCAATATAAACCGAAAGGCCCTGAACCGAAACCTGCCAAATCATGCCCAGACCAATAAGTCCGAGTACTGAAAGCAAGAAAGTAACCACCTTCTGAACATAGGCCGCCCGAAAGGGCAGGTAGTCCCTTTTTACGCCAGAAGAATGAATATAACGAACTAAAAGGGTCCTACTCGTAAAAAAAAGGACAAACAAACAGAGCGTTCCAAGCAGTTCATAGTGGATTGTTTGCATTGGTATTTTTTATGGTTAATACTGTGTAAATAATGGGTAAATAGGTAGGGGAGGCTACCTAAAGCGCTAATTTGAGCGAGAAGGTAGTGTAAATTTAATCAATGGAAAAGGGTCGATAATAGAAAGTCTGTTAAAAGATTCTATCTTTGTAATTTACTTCAGTAGTAGCATTTTCAAAAGGTTTGTTCCTAAGAAAATTTCTATGCTGTGGGTAAAAAATGCCTCAATTTTTCGGGAAAACCAAGAGGACACGCTCAAAACCATTTCGCCCCATCATTCACCTTCCGACAAGGGTTGCGGTGCAAGTCGGTAAGCAGGAAGGGATTGCAAGGAGGAGAAAAAAAATCAACCGCCCATTAAGCTAAAATCCATTGGTTAACCCAAGATCATTTGAGGTAAAGAAAGCAAGAAAAGCTAACAGCATTTCGATAGGATAGATCTAAAAAAACAGAAAGCAGCGCATCTATGGCCAAGGGGAGCAAAGAAACACCTTTGATGAAGCAGTACAATGCCATCAAGACACAATATCCGGGAGCACTTTTACTTTTCCGCGTAGGAGACTTTTACGAAACCTTCGGGCAGGATGCCGTCACAGCGGCCAAGGTGCTGGATATTGTCCTGACCAAAAGAGCCAATGGTTCGGCCTCCCATGTGGAGCTGGCTGGTTTCCCCCATCATGCCCTGGATGCTTATCTTCCACGCCTGGTGCGGGCGGGTCATCGGGTGGCGATCTGCGATCAGTTGGAGGATCCGAAATCCGTTAAAGGCATCGTGAAGCGGGGCGTGACCGAACTGGTGACGCCGGGCTTATCCTTCAATGATCAGGTGCTGGATCAGAAGGTCAACAACTATCTGGCGGCGGTTTATTTCGGCAAAACGCAGCATGGGGTGTCTTTTCTGGACTTGTCCACCGGAGAGTTTTCCGTGGCCATGGGGGATTTATCCTATATCGAAAACCTGATTCAGAGTTTCCGTCCCTCCGAAATCCTTTACAGCCGCAATCAGAAGGAAGCCTATACCGCTTCTTTTCGTGATCAGTACAATACTTTCTCTTTAGAGGAATGGATTTTCTCGGCCGAATACGGTTATGATAAACTCAAAAACCACTTCCGCACCGATTCCCTGAAAGGCTTTGGCATTGAAGGCTTTGCTGAAGGGATTATTGCGGCCGGGGCCGTATTATTCTACCTCGAAGATACCGAGCATAAGGAAGTGGCGCACATTACGAGCATTTCCCGCATAGAGGAAGATCGCTATGTATGGCTGGATAAATTTACCATCCGTAACCTGGAGCTGCTATATCCGCAGCAGGAGGGCGGCGTTCCTTTGATACAGGTTTTGGACCATACGCTCACCCCTATGGGCGGTCGCCTATTGAAAAAGTGGATGGTCTTGCCATTGAAGGACCTGAAGACCATCCGGGAGCGTCATGCCTGCGTGGAGGCCTTCACACAAGAGGAGGAATTGCAGGAATTATTGCAGGAGCAGTTGCGGCATATCTATGATTTGGAAAGGCTGATTTCCAAGGTGGCTGCCGGCCGTATCAATCCGCGGGAAATGGTGCAGCTGAAAAAAGCCCTAATAGCCCTGGGCCCGATTCGTCAGGCCTTACTGGACAGCCCTTATGCCGAACTGCAGGCCTTGGCAGAACGGATTCACCCCTGCCAGGCGCTTTTTGAACGCATTGCCAAGATTCTGAAAGAAGATCCGCCGATGTTGATCCATCAGGGGAACCTGATCAATGATGGCATTAATGCGGAGCTGGATGAATTGCGCCAAATCGCCTTTTCGGGCAAGGATTATCTGGAATCGATTAAAGAAAGGGAGAAGGAGCGCACAGGCATTCCCTCGCTAAAGATCTCTTATAATAAAGTATTCGGCTATTATCTGGAAGTGAGCAAAGCGCATCAGGATAAAGTACCAGAGGAATGGATCCGTAAACAGACCCTGGTCAATGCCGAGCGTTACATTACCCAGGAACTGAAGGTCTATGAAGAAAAAATCCTGGGCGCCGAGGAGAAATTACAGGTCATTGAGCAGGCCTTATTCCGCGATTTGGTGGCTTTTGCTACCGATTTCATCGGGCAGGTACAGCAAAATGCCCTGGCAGTGGCCAGTATTGACTGCCTGAGTTCCTTTGCGCAAGCGGCTCTGGAGCATGATTACACCAAACCGCAGATGTCAGATGATTTACAGCTCGATATCAAGGCGGGACGCCACCCGGTAATTGAAAAACAACTCCCGGTCGGGGAACCTTACATCCCCAATGACATTTACCTGGATGATGCCGACCAGCAGATCATCATCATTACCGGTCCGAATATGGCCGGTAAGTCCGCCTTGCTACGTCAGACGGCCCTGATCGTACTGATGGCCCAGATGGGTTCCTTTGTGCCAGCAGAAGCAGCCCAAATCGGTTGGATTGATAAAGTCTTTACCCGTGTGGGCGCCTCGGACAACCTGTCCAAAGGGGAGTCCACCTTTATGGTGGAGATGACCGAGACCGCCTCGATCATGAATAACCTTTCCGAGCGCTCTTTAATCCTGATGGATGAAATTGGGCGAGGGACTTCTACCTATGATGGGGTTTCGATAGCCTGGTCGATTGTGGAATACCTGCATAATCACCAAAAGTGCAAGGCCAAAACCCTTTTTGCCACCCATTATCACGAGCTCAACCAGCTTTCCGAAGACTTTAAAGGCATTAAGAACTACAATGTCTCTGTGAAGGAAATGGATGGTAAGGTGATCTTTTTGCGCAAGCTGCGTGCGGGGGGCTCTGAGCACAGTTTTGGTATTCATGTGGCCCAATTGGCAGGTATGCCGAAGCCGATTGTGAGTCGGGCCAATGAAGTCCTGGCCCATTTGGAAGAGAGCCGTACCAAGGAAAAAACCAAGGAGCGCATCGAGGCCATGCCGAAAAATAATTTCCAGATGAACCTGTTTGATGCAGTAGATCCGAAGCTGGCGGAAGTCGAACGGATGATCCGTAAAATGGATGTCAATACCCTGACTCCCATTGAGGCGCTGATGAAGCTGAATGAATTAAAAAGTAAGCTGGAGCCCAATTAATCAGGACAACGTGCTTAATAGGTATAAATAGGGAAATAGGCTTCCTGATTTTTTTCCCAAAAACAAAACACCGCAGGCAAATACAATACGTATGCTGCCTGCGGTGTTTTCTGTTTTAAACCAATGATGCTCCTTAACCCGAATCATTCACTGCTAGATTCATAATAAAGACCCACGGAGCGTATTCACAACGCACTACAATTTGGTTTGCTTTTTTTTAAATCGCCCAAATTGGGGTAGGCTTGCTGTCTCCCTCTTTTTCTGCTGCTGCTACCTTGGAAAAAATGAATTAGAAAAGAATCCTTCATTTTTTCCGCCTTGCAGCTAAACGAGGATTTATGCGTCAATAATCCGGCTTAAAAGACCAAATCAATTTCAGGCCAACAGCCCCACGACAATGGCGAAGAGGGTAATGGCGGTTACCGCAATGATGGCGGGAAGGTTTTTCGCTACAATTCCTTTTTGATTTTTGTACATCCTTTTGAGCTTTAGTGCGTCTGTAAAACATTTTCGAGCCCAAAAAGATCAAAAAAAAAGCACCTCCGAAGAGATGCTTGTAAATTTCTTTAGAAAGCAGACGCGCTAGTGCGCCTGACCAACGGCCTGACTTGGCACTTCTTGCTCAACGGCTGCAGAAGCATCAGCACCATCATTCACATGATGATATACCCCAATAGAAAGTGCCAAAATGATAATAGCAAAGACCATCATCAATGGGTAAAAAGCTTTGCTCAAAAAACTGAATTGCTTAGAATTACTCATAGTTTAAAATTAACGTTGTTCGGTATTCATTAGTCTGATTTGGAAACCGGTTTCAAGCTTAAGCAAGCCAAACACCACATTTTGCTTCTTATTGACCTGAAACTAACCCCAAACTTAAAAAAATAATCACTGGATTACCAGCTAGGGATCTGATTAAGATGAATTTAAGTTAGTTATTTTTGCATTGGGACAAAATGATCTGTCGATTTTATCCGCAATTTTATCAGATATCCAACAAACGTTTGCATTCATTGCCATTCCTTAAACCATCAGTGGGCTATATCATAAATTTAACATTTTCGCAAAATTATTTTTGCTAAACCTGTTTATGGGTGAATAAAACCCCAGGTTTCCAACAGGGATTCACTACCAAAAATGATCATTTGAACCCCCATTACCGCAATAATGAGCCCCATCAGGCGAGCAATTACGTCCAATAAGTCCCGACCAAGGGCATTGGTGATTTTTTCACTATAAATAAAAGAGAGATAAACCATCAGGGTAACCAAAGCGCCGATGGTGACAATCAAAAAAGAATTCAGCCAACCGGGATACATGCCTGCAAAGTTCATTCCCACTGCCAAAGTACCCGGCCCCGCCAGCATGGGCACCGCCAGCGGGGAGACCGCTATATCCATCGAGGACATGTCTTCTCGCTCAATATCATCTTGTGGGCTGTTTTCCTTACTCATATGCCCTCTTAATAATTCAATCCCGGCGGAGATCATAATCCCCCCACCCACCAGGCGAAAAGCATTCAGGGTGATGCCGAACATTTGAAAAATCACATTCCCCACCACCACAAAGAGCGCCATGATGATAAAACTGATCAGGCAAGCCTTATTGGCGATACGACGGCGAGTTTCAGGCTTGAACCTTTCCACCAGCCCAACATAGACCGGCATCATGGCAAAAGGATTCATCATGGTGAAAAAGCCCAGAAAAACCGTTGTAAAGAACAGTTGATATTCCATTCACAAAAAATTATAGGGTATATGACTATTTGGCCGCAAACATAGAATTTTGACCTGATAATTCCCTATCAATAAGGAATTATTATGAAAAAAGAAAACGAAATAAAATTCTGAGTTTTCTGTACTCTAATAGCCATTACAGCTTAATCAAGTCCCTGATGAAGATATTTGACAAATAAAATTTTGTCAATAAAAAAAAGCCCGCTCATTTGAAGGGCTTTTCGGGTATTTTATAAAATTCTGAAGTTCTGAACTACCGCTTCAACCATTCCGGAATGGCCTCAAAAATCTCCACGGTCGCACGTGATTTATTCAAGGTATAGAAATGCAAGCCCGGAGCTCCTCTTTCCAACAGTTCCATACACTGTTTCAATGCCAGATACACCCCGGCGGTATACATTTTCTCCGGAGAATCTTTAATCGGCTCCAGGGCATTAACAATACGCTGTGGAATATTCGCATTCACCATCTCCGAGAAACGCTTGATTTGATTATAATTGGTGATCGGCATAATACCGGGAATGATTCGGGCGGTAATCCCCGCCTGACGACACTTTTCGACAAAAGAGAAATAGAAATCATTGTCGAAGAACATCTGCGTCACCACAAAATCCGCCCCCTGATCCATTTTATATTTCAGATAATCGATATCAGAAGCCATATTATCTGCCTCGGGATGTTTTTCCGGATAACCTGCCACCCCAATGGCACTTTGTCCGTTTTTGGCAGCAAAGGCCACTAAATCACTGGCATTATTAAAACCGCTCTCCTGCTTCTCAAAAGTGCTTTGCCCTTTTGGAGGATCTCCTCTTAAAAGCATTAAATTCTCCACCCCCAAACCCTGCAGATAATCCAGATCGGCTTTGATTCTTTCTTCATTGGCGCCCACACAGGTGTAATGGGCCATGGTGGTCAATTGATGTTTATTCTGAATATAATCCACCAAGTCAAAAGAAGCATTTTGATGGCTTCCTCCAGCCCCATAGGTCACCGAGACGAAGTCAGGAGATAGTTTTAACAACTGCCCCAGATTGATTCCAAATTCAATATTGGCTTTTAAACTTTTGGGAGGAAAAAACTCAAAGGAGAAAGTTTTAGATTTTTTTTCAAAAATTTCAGTGATTTTCATATCGCGATCCCAGTTATAAAATTGGACTTTAATCTTACAAAATTACAAATACGCCTAAGTTTCCGCAAACGGTTGCGCTGAATAGATTCCATTAAAAAAGTGCAAAAAACACCCCTAAAAACAGGCTAATTCCATGAAATTAAACAGAAAAATTCAATTAAAAAATTGCCCGGTTTTGTCGTCCCGCCAGAGGGGTGCCAATTTTTCATTTGTTTTGGTCAAAATTCAAAATTTTTGAATTTAAGCCAAAATATACATATCGAATTTAAGATCCCGCAAAGAAATGATAAATGTCATGTTATTTTAAAAAAATATAGCGATATTTGTAATGTAGATTTTTGGAGGACAGAACAGGAGTGGAGTCCTGTTCCGATTTTTTTAACTTAAACAAGCGATTTTTTTGACTATACTTTTTACTGTTTTTTTAATGAAATAATGGCTGGGAGCCAAGCTTACAAATTGTGGAATGGACAAGAAATTTGTAAATGCGGTTTTATTTTTTCAGCTAAAACGAAATGAACTTTTTTATCTCAACTTATCGCAAGGATTTTTTGGACTGCAACTGCCATCTCGGAAGAGGTGGCAGTTTTTTTTGCTTCACCGCATTTAGAATTTAACCACAACCGTGCCAAAAATCACATATTGTCCATTTTGGCAAACAAAAAGCGCCCTAAAAGGAGCGCTTAATATCTTTATAACAATCACCTTATTTGATTTTAATAAGACCGGGGTCGTTTTACTAGCCGGCAAACTCCTTCAAATCTTCAATTTTAATCAAACCTTCATACAAAGCTTTTCCAACGACTACCCCTTTGACACCAATTTCTTCAAGGCGTTTAATATCTTCAATAGAACGCACTCCACCACTATTCACCAGGTGAGCATCCGGAAACTGCTGCACCAATTGCTCCATCATTTCAAAATTGGGGCCTTCCAGGGTTCCGTCTCTGGAAATATCCGTTACTTTAACAAACTTGAGTCCCCGGGAAGTAAAATATTCGATATGTTCTTCCAGCTTAATCATCGTATTCTTTCGCCAGGCATCCGTCATGATCATCCCTCCCAGCGCATCTGCCGCCATCGCAATACGTTCGCGCCCAAAGGTCATTAACCACCCCACAAACAAACGGGAATTTTCCACCGGCAAGCCTCCGGCAGTAACACTTTTTGCCCCATATTCAAAAACTTTGTTTATGGCCCCATCGGTTAAAACCCCTCCAGCAAAGTTCACCTTTAAGCTGGAGTGAGAACTTATGGTGTCGAGAATATCCAGATTCACCGGCTCCCGCTGCTTGGCCCCGTCCAAATCTACCAAATGAATTTGTTCTACCCCCACGTCGAGAAATTTATTGGCCATGTCCACCGGAGAGGCGGAATATTCCACTGCCGTTTCATATTTTCCTTGATGCAGGCGAACCACTTTATTGCTTAATACTGCTAAAGAAGGGATAATTTCTATCATTATGGTTTTGATTATTGTTGAGGTAAAAAAGTAACAGGTTTCATATGGTAATATAACAAAAATCGCCTGTTTTCTGCTTCTTATTTGGTTTAATAAGGGAATTTATCCTATTCATCGGGGGATTTTAGGCCTCTGATTCCACAAACTAAGGGCAGTCCGAGGAAGCTATTTTTGCAGTCGAATTATTCTCCGAAAATTTCAATAAGTCTTAGCGGTTAATTTTCTCCGCGCAGGGAGGTTGTCATTCCTGAGTTTCAAATAGCCCAAATTTAGGTAAGCTCCCTTTCTCCTCCCTCATCAGCTTCCTTGGAAAAATATTGTAACAGGAAAAATTCCTTCCTTTTTCCCGCCTTGCCGCTTCAGGAGGATTGAAGCATAAATAAGCCCACCTAAGTCATCTCAGCCAATCGAAACCCCTGGCCATGAATAGTTTGAATCAAGACAGAACTATCCGCCTTCAGGTACTTCCGAAGTTTCGCAATATAAACATCCATGCTTCGGGCATTGAAATAGGAATCATCCTGCCAGATTTCTTTCAGGGCTTCGGAGCGATCCATGGTTTGGTTTTTCTTCTTCACCAAAAGCTTCAATAATCCGGCTTCTTTGGCCGTCAGGTGGGTGGTGGTGCCTGCCACCGTTAACTCCTGCCGGTGAGCATCAAAAACACAGTTTCCAAATTCAAATTTGACCATCTCCTGGTTTTGAGGCGCATCCGCATAGGTTCGCCGCAAAATAGCTTTCAGGCGAAGTAACAGCTCCTCCATTGAAAAAGGCTTGGTCATATAATCATCCGCTCCCAGGCTTAAGCCCTCCAGAGTATCCTCTTTCAGCGATTTGGCAGTCAGAAAAATAAAGGGCACTTCTTTGCCAGAGGCCCGAATTTCCCTGGCCAGGGTAAAGCCATCTTTTTTGGGTAACATCACATCTAAAATGCAAAGATGAAATTCCTCTGACTTAAAGGTATCCCAGGCTTCTTCTCCATCCTGACACCAAACGGTGGGGT
This sequence comes from Persicobacter diffluens, assembly GCF_036244895.1. Lineage (NCBI taxonomy): Bacteria > Pseudomonadati > Bacteroidota > Cytophagia > Cytophagales > Persicobacteraceae > Persicobacter > Persicobacter diffluens. The sequence continues at coordinate 77,252 of NZ_BQKE01000001.1, read as the reverse complement.
AGCCTTTAATGGTTAAGTATTCATGTAGAATCTGGCCAAGGCTGGGATCATCTTCCACCAATAAAATTTTAGCGTTCTGTTCCATAAGGTAAAAATAAGGAAAAAGTGGATCCTTTCCCAAGTTGACTATTGACTTCAATTTGTGCCCCCAGCGCGTCCACAGCGGACTTCACATAGGAAAGCCCCAAGCCAAATCCCTTCACATTGTGAACATTCCCGGTGGGAATGCGATAAAATTTATCAAAAATATTGCTCAAATGTTCTTTATTCATTCCGCAACCGTGGTCTTGCACGGTGATGCGCAATCCATTTTCTTCCTGACTTAAACTCAGGCTAATCCAGGGCGCTTCCGGAGAGTATTTATTGGCATTATCCAGCAGGTTCTCCACGATATTGGACAAATGCACCCGATCAGTTCGAATCACGGTGCGCTCCGCTTTCAACTCACAGATTACTTTTCCGCCTCTTTTTTCTACCTGAAGCGCAATATGTTCGGCAGATTGTCGCAAGATCTCTGCGACATCCACCGTCTCCCATTTTACCTTCATCCGTTCGCGATCCATTCGGGCTACCTGCAAAACCTTTTCCACCTGTTGCCCCAATCGCTTATTCTCATTGCGAATAATGCCTAAATAGCGGTCCACAATCGTCGGGGAAGTCCGCATATCAGGGTCTGCCAAAGCTTCACAGGCCAGGGAAACCGTGGCAATAGGCGTTTTGAATTCATGGGTCATATTATTGACGAAGTCATTTTTCATCACCGACAATTTCTTTTGGCGAAGAATAATATGAACCGCATAGGCAAAACAAAGGATCATCATCAACACCAAAAGAAGAGAAGAGCCCATGGCAACGCCTACCTGTCCAATAAGGAAACGCTTCTTTTCAGGAAAATCCAGTAATAGCTTAGTATTGGAGCTAAAAAAATCATTGGGGTAAAGAATGGTTTTGAAATCCGTTTGTTTCAGATTTTGAAGTTGCCCCGGCTCCATATTATTCATCAGGAACTGATCATCCTGCATGACAGCATAATGGAAATTGATATTCATTCCCCGACGGGAAAGCTCTGCAGAAAGGAGAGAATCGAGCATATTTTTGTTCAACCGTTGCGCTACCGTTCTGGGGGCGGCAAACATTTGATCAACGATTCTCTGGACCATTTTAGTCCTTTCCTCCATTTTCTTTTTTTGCTCCTCCAGGGCTTTTTCTTTTAATTCCGGCCAGGTTTTTTTCCATCCATTTTTCTTTAGTTGTGGGCTTGGATACTGAATAACGATCTGATCTCCGCTCTTCATTGCCGGCTCATGAAACTCCAGTAGAGAATCCCCGCTAATCACCTGAAAAGCGAAATGCCCATCCGGCCCATTGGAACTTTCCGCTGAAAAACTAAAGTCGAACTGCTGAGCTCCCTTTGGAAAGGCGCCGACATCAATATTGACGTCCAGCATCATCTGCTGCATTTCTTGCTCCACGGCGGCCATCTGCTGTTCAAAAGAATTCATGGCATTTAATCTTGCCTGCAATGGATTTTGAAAAAAGCCATTTTGAAAAGCATGCCTGCCGCCTGGAGATTGCTGATTAACCCAATAGAAAAAATCCGTATCTACCAATACCTCTTGCTGCTTCTGCACCCGGTGCAACACCTCTTGTTGTTCCAAATTGGCCGCCACCGCATTCAAGGCCAGGTGCACATCCTGATTAAAACGCTCCTCATTCACTTTCATGGCATTGCCGACCCAATACAATTGAAAAGCCAGCAGGCCCAATGTGGACAAGCACATGATTAAAATGACAATATTGAGATTTCTCTTATTCATAGCCCTGGGGTTATGCCCCCTAATTTAAGGGCTAATTTCAAATCTCTATGACCCGCCAACTGCCTTTTAACATCTTTTAACTTGTTTTAACAGGGCATTAACAAAATAAACCAATGGTATCCAATACCTTAGCAACTGAAAATTCATCAAACACCAGCCCTATGAAAAAGCTAAAACTCCTCCTTTTGTGCCTCCTGTCCATGAACCTTCCGCTATTGGCGCAGGAAGCTTCACAAAAGTTCAGCCTCAAAATGATGACCGTGGACCAGGAAGGTAATAAGGTCACCATTGAACGCGAATACGACAGCCCTGAGGCCATGCAAAAAGATCGGGAGAAACTGAAAAAAGAAATGCAGGAAGCCGGCATGGCAGATTTCCAAATGCATTCTTTCCCGCATGGGGAAGAAGCTTTTCACTTCCCTTTTGCATTGGATTCCGGAGCGCAATTCAATATGGATTTTAATTTCGAATTTGATCATGAAAAACTGGATTCCATGGTGCATATACAGATGAAGCAGGTGAAGGTTTTAGAGGACAGTATGACGCATCCTTTTGTATTTATCACTGAGGGGGACTCCGCAGTGGCGGATGTATTGGTCTGGAAAAACCAGCTAGAGGAACTCCCAACGGAAGAAGAAATAAAAGCCATGGAAGAAAAACTGATGAAGCAGCTGGAAAAAACAAAACTGAACCAGCTGGAAATTGAAAAAATCATTGAAACCACCACCAACGCCCTGGCGGAGGCCAAACAAAACACCGCTTTTCAGGAAAATATTTTTTTCCATCCTCCCCATTCCCGAAACCATAGAACAGTAAAAATTGCAGACCTTAATCAGGCTGAACAAAGCGAAAGCAAATGGAAAAGCCTCCCTTTGGAAAGAATTCAATTAAAGGCCAGTCCCGGTCAAATTGAGCTCAGCTTTAGCGCTCCATCAAAAAATACGCTGATCCAATTATTAGACGCTGAAATGCAAGCCCTCTATCAGGAAGAATACAATGGTTTTGACGGCCATTATGAAGGCGCTATCTCCACTCAAAATCTCCAAAATGGTCACTATCGATTGCAAATCATCCAGGGAAAAAAAGCCTATCAGAAAAAAATAGTGGTAGAATAGCTACTCATTTTCATAATCCATCCCCGAACAGCAGAAGCTTTCACTTTTTGCTGTTCTTTTTTTAACACAAGCAAGCGTAAAGATTTTTTAACAAAAAGGAATTTGCACTTTTTAAACTTTATTTCATTCTCACAACCCTTTCTTTTTTTCTCTTATCGAAGGCCAAAATACCAGTAACCGAAGGGCTAAGGCAAATTTGAGCCTTAAATTACCTGCATGTTATGATTCTCGAAATCCTCCTCTAAATTATTATATCCTAAAGCTTTGGCGGCACAAAATCATCGATACCAATTGAAATATTAATATTTAAATTTGAAAAAGTACCTAAAAAGGGGTTTTATTAATTTTTAAAGAAGTTAAAAGCCATCATGAACTCCCCTTTATTTTCTTTGAAGAGATTTATTACATTTGGTTACGGTTGTCAGAAAGAGCAACACCCCAAATTTGAACCGACGCTAGAAATCAGTCTCTTACCATTTTGTACTATTTTTAGCTATAGTCTCCACTTTTTTGGCTGCTCTACTTCCAAAAACACCGAATCCGCCCACAAGTCGTTACTTTTGTCGTGAAGTGGGCGGTGATAAATCAATTTTTCACCCAAAATATTGGAGAGACCCATGTCCGAGAACGCCGCCACTCAAACCCTGAACCAAGAACAAAAAGAAGTAAAAGTGATCCAACCCAAACATATCGTAAAACGAAACGGAAAGCGCGTCGTTTTCGACCCACAAAAAATTGCCAATGCATTGGATAAATGTTTTGCGAATGTGGGCCGTCAGCCGTCAGAATTGAAGACCCTCATTGACAGTCTTACTGAAAGAGTGGTCAATATTGTCTCTGCACAGTACGATGTACCGACGGTAGAAAATATTCAGGATATTGTGGAGATGACGCTTCAGGCGGAAGGAGAATACGCAGCGGCAAAGCACTACATCCTTTATCGTGCTGAGCATGCAAAAATGCGTGAAAGTCGCCCAATACCGCAGGAAGTAAAAGAAGACTTTGCGGCATCAGACGTTTACTTCCCCACACAACTACAAAAATTTCAATTTTACGATAAATACTCCCGTTTTGGCTATGAAAAAGGCCGACGAGAAACCTGGATAGAAACCGTTGACCGGGCGGTGGATTTCATGAAGGAATTATCTGAGAGCAGATTACCTGCCTCCGATTATGAAAGATTACGCAAAGGCATTCTGGAGATGCGTGTAATGCCTTCGATGAGGCTATTGGCGATGGCGGGCCCGGCGGCGCGTCGTAACAATATGTCCATTTACAACTGTTCTTACTTACCAGTAGATTCCATGGACTCCTTTGTGGAAGCCCTGTTGATCTCAATGGCGGGCTGCGGCGTAGGCTTCTCGGTGGAGAACGAACATATTGAAAAATTCCCAAGAATTAAGCGACAAAAAGGACAAACGCTGGCTACCCACGTGGTCAAAGATACGACTGAGGGTTGGGGAGAATCTCTAAGAGCTGGACTGGATGCCTGGTTCAAAGGTTATGACATTAAATTTGATTATTCTTTAGTTCGCCCGGCAGGTGCGGTATTGCGCATTAAAGGTGGCCGTGCTTCCGGCCCAGAGCCATTGCGTCAAATGCTGGATTTCGCCCGAGCGAGAATTATTGCACGCCAGGGTAGCTTCCTAAGATCATTGGATGCGCACGACATTATGTGTGCGATTGGTTCAGCCGCAGTATCCGGTGGAGTACGCCGTACGGCAATGATTTCTCTTTTCGATTTCGATGATGACGCGATGCGTCATTCTAAAGACGGGGATTTTTGGAGAACCAACCCACAGCGCTGGAACGCCAATAACTCTGCGGTATGGCCGGATCGTGAATTGTCTCAGGCAGAAATTGCCAAATACATGTTAGACATGGTACATTCTGAGCGTGGTGAGCCTGGTATTTTCAACCGAAAAGCAGCCATTGCGACCATGCCTGAACGAAGAAAAGAGGCGCGCTTTGGAACCAATCCTTGTGGAGAAATCATCCTTCGTCCATTTGAATTCTGTAACCTTTCCGTAGCGGTGGCCCGTCCGGAAGATTCATTGGAAGACCTGAAAGAAAAAGTAGAATTAGCCACCATCATTGGAACAATTCAATCAATGGCCACTCACTTCCCCGGGCTTCGTGAACAATGGAGAAAGAACTGTGAGGAAGAGCGTTTGTTGGGTGTGGACATCAACGGACAATTGGACAGCCCATTAGCACAGGATCCAAAAGTGATGGCAGAATTAAGAGATTTGGCCGTGGATGTAAATGCGCGTTATGCGATGGTTCTTGGTATCAACCAGTCGGCTTCTGTTACTTGTGTGAAGCCCTCCGGCAACTCCTCACAACTATTGAATTGCTCACCGGGTATTCACTCTCGCTGGGCGCCATATTATATTCGAAATGTAAGGGTAGGCGCCGCCACTCCTATTTACAAGGTATTGAAGACCTCAGGCGTACCGATGGATCCGGAGAATGGACAAACTGCCGACAATGCCACAACCTGGGTGGCACACTTCCCGGTCAAAGCTCCGGAAGGCGCAGTTACCCGCAATGACCGCTCTGCACTGGAGCAGTGCGAATATTGGTTAAGGGTGAAATCAAATTATACGGAACATAACCCTTCGGTGACCATCACCTATAAGCAGGATGAAGTGTTGGATATCATTCGTTGGGTATGGGAAAATCAAAATCGTATTGGAGGCATGACCTTCCTTCCGGCTTATGATGCTCAATTTGATCAAATGCCATATGTGGAAATTGACCAGGCCACTTATGAAAAATTAAGTGCGGAATTCCCTGAAATTGATTTCTCGAAAATTTACCGTTTTGAGGAAGAAGATTATACCACGGCCGCTCAGGAATTAGCTTGTATGGCCGGCCAGTGTGATATTTAACCCTAATTATTCACCGCCAAATTTATCAAGCCAACACAAGTGACATAATTTCAAGTCTTTAAAGCTTATTTTCTTTGAATTATAATAGCCCAATTTGGGCAAGCTTGCTTTCTCCTCATTCATCTGTTTCGTTGGAAAAAACTCGAAATAGGAAAAATTCCCTCATTTTTTCCGCCTTACAGCTAAACGAGGATTTCAGCATGAATAATCCGGGTTAATCAAACAGTTAAATATTGTTAAAAGCCGTTTTCTTAACTGAAAACGGCTTTTTTTTAATCTTTCGTATAATAATTTCCTTTAGTTTTGAAAAAACAAGGAACAATTAATGAGTAAATGGCCATCAAGATTGCTATTGACCTCATTTTGTCACTTTTCGTATATTTATCTAGCAGGAATCGGCTTGATTTTTGTGAAAGGATAAATCCAGATTTCTTTTTTAGGTCCTTAACCACCTATACTCAGCAATATGCGCCAAAATAACCACGAAAAAGTAAGTGATATCTTAGCCCAGGTAATGGACTTACCTCCTCATGAGGTGGAGCCTAAAGTACGGGAATTATGCGCAGGTGATGAAGCCCTGCGTAAAGAGGTATTATCGCTATTAAATTTCGTTGAGGAGCCTAAAACCAGCACCCAGAGTGCTAAAATCATCCAAAGGGTTGGTGCGGATACCCAATTCACCAAAAACAAAAAACACACCCTTTTAGAGCAATGGAGAAACCAGCTCTTACTCCCCAAAAGGGTACGTTTAATGGTGTTGATCTCCTGTTTGTTATTCATTTCTTTTTGCGGAAATCTTTTCAGAAGCGGTGTTAGGAAACAAATTGTAGACCAACAGCGGAAGGAGTTGAAATCCATCCTTACTGCCCACCATGAAATTTTGAGTTCCTGGGTAGAAAGTCGCCTGACAGAAATTGAAAGAGAAGTTAATGACAGTACTGAATTGCGAAATATCTCTGTTGAAATTCTGGAGGCGGCCAATAACCTTCCCTTTCTGGATAGCCTATTCGCAGTAAAAGCGCATGATGATTTCAGTGCCTTATTAAATAATCTAACGGAACGGAACAATACCTCTATTATTGCCTTGCTGGACCTGAGTGGGGCGATTGTGGCCTTCCATTCCAGTAATCCCAAAATCCCTTACGTGCCTCAAAGTCAAGTCATAGGCACCTATATCGCCAAAGACTTAATGGGAATATTGGCCGATATTCGAGAAGGTAAAGCTGTTTTTCTACCTCCTTATCAGGAAGAAAAAAATACCATTATTTCCGATGGACCGACCAATACTTTCTGTTATTTCTGCGCTCCCATACGGGATGAAAACGGCCGTGTAATTGGAGGTATTGCGGTGGCGATGGATCCCGAGATTCAGTTTTCTAAATTGTTCAATATAGCCCTGGAAGGAAAAGGAGGAGAATCCTATGCTTTTGACGATCAGGGGCAATTGATATCCAAAACCATCACTGAGCTAGACAAGGTAGGACTGATAAAGTCCAAGAAAGATACCCTGGTCAAGAAAAACGTTCTGACCATGAGAGACCCGGAAAAGAAAAGTGATTTGGTCAAAATTGTACAGGCGGCATTAGAAGAAAAAGCGTCTTTTGGATCAGACTCTCTCACTTTCGGAGCCTTGATGGAACCCTATGTCAATTATGCAGGAAAAGAGATGGTGGGGGCCTGGTATTGGCTTCCGGAATATGGCTTCGGTGTTGCCACTGAGGTGGAAGCTACGGAAGTTTTTGCTCCCATCCGATACATCCGAATTGTATATTTCCCGATGTTCATCGTCATCATTATACTCTCCATTTTACTTTTTAATAGCAATGTGAATATTTCGCTTTTAAAGAAAAAGGTCAGCAAGGCCAATAAAATGGGGCATTATGTGATCAAGAAAAAAATTGGAGAAGGAGGATTTGGTGAAGTCTTTCTGGCAGAGCATGCTTTTTTGAGAAGACCTACCGCGATTAAGGTCCTTAAAAAAGAGTTGATCCAGCCGGAGCACCTGCAAAGATTTGAACGAGAGGTACAATTAGTGGCGCGCCTGTCTCATCCGAATACCATTCGTGTGTATGATTACAATTACACCAAAGATGGTCGCTTTTATTATGCCATGGAATATCTGGATGGGATTTCCCTTCAGGAGTTAGTGAATCAGCATGGGGAGCAACCGGTAGAGCGAATTTTACATATCCTTTATCAAATCTCCAAGTCATTAAAAGAAGCGCACCAGATGGGCTTGGTGCACCGGGACATCAAACCACAGAATATTATGCTTTGCAAGATTGGCGGTGAGCCTGATTTCGTAAAAGTACTGGATTTTGGTTTGGTGAAGGACATGCGCAATACCGAAGAGATCACGCAGCTGAATCAGGTAGCGGGAACCCCCTCTTATCTGGCCCCGGAAAGAATGACCAATCCGAAACTGGCAGATCACCGGGTGGATATTTACGCTTTGGGCGCCATCGGCTTTTTCCTGATGGGAAAAAAATTACTGATTGATATGCTTTCCCAGAGTAACCTGGGCGGCAAGCCCTTATCTCCGAGCATGATCAATTTAGAAGCTTACCAACTTCATGATCAACCACAGGCCTTTATTGATTTCCTATTCAGCTGTATGGCTTATGATATGGAAGACCGGCCAGCGAATATTGAGGAGGTTATTGATCAATTAGAAGCGTTTCGATTAAGCTATAGCTGGACAGAGGCCAAAAGAAAGGAGTGGTGGAAAAAGTACGATGCTTATGATCTTTAATCCGAATGAGGCATGCCTGAGCCGGATTATACATGCATAAACCTCCGTTTAGCTAAAGCGGAAAAAAGTGAAGGAATCATTCCCTATTTCGAGTTTTTTCCAAGGAGGCCGCTAAATAAAGAAAAAGCAGGCTAAACTCTATTTGAGCGATTAAAAAATCAGCAAAATCAACCAATGAGCTGGCACACGCCCCCTAAGCGCGTCTTAATAAATTAGCGGTGAATATTTCGGGCTAGAAAAAACAGGTATAAACAAAAAGGTAAGCTTCTGCTTACCTTTCTTTATTTCGAAGTATTATTGCTTCTCCTTTTTCATCAGTCTCATTCTTTGAAGCATCTTTTTCTCTTTCTTCCAGAAAAAATCAAATTGTCCAAAGATCCATCCGTAGACTAGGATTAAAATCTGATAAGAGGGGAATACAAAAACCAAATAAGTAATTACTTTCAACCACATTGGGGTGGTTTCGTCATACCCCAATGCAAAGTAGAGTCCTTTTCTAAGCCAGACTACCGTGGAACCCGTCAGGGAAAAAACCAAAAGAATAATCAACACCTGCCAGGCGCTATCCAACTCCCATTTTTTCTCCATTTTGGCAATCCATCCCACTTTGGCAAGTTTACCTTGCTTATTAATATCTTCGGAAATCATGTTTTTTCGCTTCTACCTGATGATTATCAGTTCGCAATTTAAGAAAAATTGTCAATTCCAGTATATCCAATTACTATTTCCTGCATAAAACAGGACTTAAAGAACTGGAAAGCAACCCCTTATAACTTAATAGATCGTTTTATACTTGGTATGTCCTCTTCCTTTGTCTTTAATTGTTTTTTTCTTCCCATAAGAGTTATAGGTCTTTTTTGCGCAGGAACTAAGTCCTGTTCCGAAAAGCACCATTAAAGCGCCGAACAGCACCGCCAAAAGATTTCTTCTAATTTTCATAATAAGATTTAATGTGGGTTTTTATCAAATAATACTTTCCATGGTTTTGGGTTCACAAAAACGTAAGTGAAATCACGGAAACGCATTTTTCTATTAATGAACATAAAAATCCATTATTCATCAATATCTAATAAAAAAATAAAAAAACCGGCCCAAACAGACCGGTTTTATTTCCCTTTGAAAAAAGGGAAGCATCACACACCATTAAATTCTTTTAATTGAAAGGATAATCCCCCTTATCCAGACAATAATCAGCAATGGTTCTTCTGGCTACTTTCAAATTATGAGGCTGCACTTTTGTATAGCGCTTTAAGCCCATGAGCATCATTCTCATTTCATCGCCTTCCGCAAAAGCATAAATGGCTTGCTTACCCGCCTTTGTGGCTTCATCTACTGCATAATGCGCATAAACTTTCACCATTTCAATATGCACTTTAGCGGCCCCGGCTCCTTCAGATTCAATAATGCGCTCCGTACGTAATACGGCCGATTCCAAAGCATAAACCTGAATCAGCATATCCGCCAGATTCATCAGAATTTCCTGCTCATCTTTCAGGGTGGCCATCAGCTTCTGTACGGCTGCTCCGGCAATCATCAATCCTGCTTTTTTCAGGTTTTTGATCAATTTATGCTCGGCGGCCAGTACACGCTCGTCATCATCTCCACCGAAATCCGGAATAGAAGTGAGCTCTTTGGCTACCGCCATAGCCGGACTCATCAGATCCAGTTTACCTTTCATGGCTCTTTTCAACAACATATCGATGGTCAACATGCGATTGATTTCATTGGTTCCCTCGAAAATTCGATTGATACGGGAATCACGATAAGCTCTTTCCATCGGCGCATCTGCAGAATAGCCCATTCCACCATATACCTGAACACCTTCATCAACTACAAAATCCAAAGTCTCGGAGCCGTGCACTTTCAACATGGCACATTCAATCGCAAATTCTTCTACTGCCTTTAATTTAGCTTCCCCTTCTTCCATTCCTCCGGCAACCAATGCATCATAGGCGTCATCAATATTTTGTCCGGCACGATAGGTGGCGGCTTCCGAAGCATAAACCCGTGCCATCATTTCGCCCAGCTTGTGTTTTATTGCCCCGAATTCCGCAATGGATTTCCCGAATTGCTTACGCTCCTGTGAGTAATTCAAAGCATTTTTGATCACCCCTTTAGCGGCTCCCAAGGTAGCAGAAGCCAATTTGATCCGACCAATATTCAGGATATTCAAAGCGATCTTGAAACCATTCTCACGCTCTGAAAGCATATTTTCGACCGGCACCTTACAGTCGTTGAAGAAAATCTGACGGGTAGAAGAACCTTTAATTCCCATCTTTTTCTCTTCCTCATTCATGGTCACCCCACCAAAGCCTTTCTCCACGATGAAAGCCGTCAGGTTCTTATCGTCCTCTATTTTAGCAAATACAATGAAGACATCGGCAAAACCTCCATTGGTGATCCACATCTTCTGACCATTGATCAAATAATGTTTACCGTCCAGAGTAAGGTCCGCCTTTGTTTTACCGGAGTTGGCATCAGAACCGGAATCGGGCTCGGTCAAACAATAAGAAGCTTTCCATTCCCCGGTGGCCAATTTTGGCAGGTATTTGGCTTTCTGGTCCTCATTTCCATAATACAAAATCGGAAGGGTACCAATGCCGGTATGTGCCGACAAGGCTACTGCGAAGGAGTAACCTGCACCTACTTTCTCTGCGATCAACATGGAGGTGTTGAAGTCCATCCCAAAGCCACCATATTGTTCCGGAATGGAAGTTCCCAATAATCCCAACTCACCGGATTTATCTAATAAATTCGGCATCAACTCCGGATCTTTCATCGCATCAAGCTCCTCCACTTTAGGATATACTTCATGCTCCACGAAATCCGTACAAGTTTGCGCTATCATTTTTTGTTCTTCACTCCACTGCTCGGGCGTAAAAACATCTTGAGGGGAGGTTTCGGAAATCAGGAACTCGCCTCCTTTAATGGCTTTTTTTTCTTTGTTCAGGGTCTCCATAATAGGGTATAGTTTATTTTGTTGTTCGAAAGGGGAGGGAGGCGGACTGACAATCGCCTCCCTTCAAATATGTGTGAATTTGTCCTTGTCGGACTTATTTGAGTAGTTCGTAAACACCAGCTACACCCTGACCACCACCCACGCAGGCGGTTACCATTCCGTATTTCTGATTTCTACGACGCATTTCATTAAATAATTGAACCGATAATTTGGCACCAGTACAGCCCAGTGGGTGTCCCAGGGCAATTGCTCCTCCGTTCACATTGACGATGTCCGGATTCAGCTCCGCGCCTTTTATCACGCCCAAAGCCTGAGCAGCAAAAGCCTCATTCAACTCGATTTGCTCGATGTCTGCCAATTGCAAACCTGCCAGCTTCAAGGCTTTTGGGATCGCCTCCACTGGCCCGATCCCCATCAATTTAGGCGCTACTCCGGCCACGGAATAGCTCACCAAACGGGCTATAGGCTCAAGATTATATTCTTTCACCATGGCTTCTGACATCACCATGACAAAAGCAGCACCATCGGATGTTTGAGAGGAATTACCAGCGGTTACCTGCCCGCCCATAGCGAAAGCAGGACGTAATTTCCCTAAGGCTTCCATGGTGGAAGCTCGAGGTCCTTCATCCTGATCTACCACAAATGAACGGCTCTTGCGCTTCATTTTTTCATCGAGGTAAACCTCTTCAATCGAAATCGGTACGATCTCGTCTTTGAACTTCTGTTGCTCCAAAGCTGCCAAAGCCTTTTGATGAGAATTCAATGCGAACTGATCGGCATCTTCCCGGCTAATCTCATATTTCAAAGCCACCTGCTCCGCAGTCAATCCCATGGAGGTATAATAATCCGGCGTCTCATTGGCAATGTTATAGTTCAAAGCCGTTTTGAAACCCATCATCGGCACCATCGACATGGACTCTGCTCCACCGGCAATGATACATTCTGCCTGCCCGGCATGGATTCTGGCACTCGCGATTGCAATCGCCTCCAAACCGGAACCACAATAACGGTTCACGATGAAACCCGGAGTTTCAATGCCCAATGCTAATAAAGAAATCATTCTCCCCATTTGCATGCCTTGCTCTGCTTCCGGAATGGCACAACCCACGATAAGATCATCCACTCTTTTGGTGTCAAAACCATCCACCTGATTCACCAGGTGCTTGATGACATCCGAGGCGATATCATCCGGACGGGTAAACCTGAAACCGCCCTTTTTCGCCTTTCCTACTGCCGATCGATAACCGGCAACGATATATGCATTCATGATTATTTCTTTTTCGTTTGGTAAAGGGATATTAGTTGCGTAACGGCTTACCACCGTTTAAAATGGCCTGTATTCTTTCCAGAGTTTTCTTCTCTCCGGTCAGGGACAGGAAGGCTTCTCTTTCCAAATCCAACAGGTATTGCTCGGTCACCGTTGTAGGAGCAGACAAATCACCACCACACATCACATGGGCGATTTTATGGGCGATCTTCACATCATGATCCGAGATATAATTCCCCATTCTCATGCCATTCACTCCGGCGTAGAACATCGCCATTCCTCCACGTCCCTGTACTTTGAAAGTACGCTGTGGCTTTTGGGTGTAGCCCTCTGCCGCCAACTTCAATACCGTCGCTTTGGCCTCCGTGATCTGACGATTCTTACTCAAGGTAATGCCATCGATCGGTCTCAGGATATTCATTCCCAAGGCTTCGTGAGCGGAGGTAGCCACTTTAGCGGTTGCAATAGACATGAAAGCCTCCTGCAAGGCATTGTATTCCACATCCCCTTCCACATAACGGTCTGCTGCCCTCAGTGTCAGTTCCTTGGTTCCACCACCAGCAGGAATCAAACCAACGCCCACTTCCACCAAACCAATATAGGTCTCCGCAGCCATTTGTACGCGATCCGCATGTAGCGTCAATTCGCAACCTCCACCCAGGGTTAAAGCATGTGGTGCTACTACTACCGGAACGGAAGAATAACGAGCGCGCATCATGGTTTTTTGGAAGGCCGCAATCATGAAGTCGATCTCATCGTATTCCTGCTCAATGGCATTCATGAAGATCAGGGCCAGATTTGCTCCAGCGGAGAAGTTTTGCCCATTATTGGCAATGACCAATCCGGTATATTTTTCTTCGGCAAGGGTAATGGCTTTATTAATGGCCTCGATCACCTCACCGCCCATGGTATTCATTTTGGAATGGAATTCCAGGTTCAATACGCCATCTCCAATATCAAAAATGGAAGCACCTGAATTTTTCCAAACCACATTGCTCTCGCGAAGATTATCCAAAATGATGTAATCTTCTGTACCTGCAATGCCTTTGAAAGATTTGGATGGAATATCATAGAAGGTCGTTGCTCCGGCTTCTGCCTTGAAGAAAGACTCATGTCCGGCTTCCAGCATTTCATAAACCCAATCGGCTGGCTTGTAGCCGGCGGCTTCCATTTTCGCTACGGTCTTGCGAACCCCTACCAAATCCCAGGTCTTGAACGGACCTACTTCCCAGCCAAAACCGGCGCAAAGGGCATCATCAATTTTGTAGAGCTCGTCGGTGATTTCCGGAATGCGATTGGACACATATTGGAACAAGCCAAAGAAGGAATCGCGGTAAAACTCCCCGGCCTGATCTTTTCCGGAAAGCAATATTTTAAATCGCTCCTTAACATCATCAATCGGCTTGGTCATTTCAAGGGTAGGGAAGGAAGCCTTTTGTTTGGGCTTGTATTCCATATCCTCCAGATCCAGTGTCAGGATGACCTTCTTACCATTCTCGTCTTTAGTTTTCTTGTAAAAGCCTTGCTTCGTTTTATCTCCCAGCCATTTTTTCTCGATCATTTCATTGATCACCGGTGGCAGGTTGAAAGTCTCCCGGCTTTCATCATTTTCCAGGGCCGCATAGAGGTTGTTGGCTACTTTCACCAGCGTATCCAAACCCACAACATCAGAAGTTCGGAAGGTGGCAGATTTCGGACGACCGATCACCGGACCAGTAAGTTTATCAATCTGATCGATATTCAGCCCTAGCTTCTGCATGGAATCCACCACTTTTAGAATGGCATAAATCCCCACTCTGTTGGCAATAAATGCAGGGGTATCCTTACAAAGCACAGTGGTTTTACCCAGATAAACATCTCCGTATTTCATGAAGAAGTCCACAATCTCCGGATCAGTATATGGCGTCGGGATGATCTCCAACAATTTCAAATACCTTGGGGGATTGAAGAAGTGCGTCCCGCAGAAATGCTTTTTAAAATCATCCGATCTGCCCTCCAACATTAAATGAATGGGGATACCGGAGGTGTTGGAAGTGATCAAAGTACCCGGCTTACGGAACTGCTCCACCTGATCGAAAACCTTTCTCTTGATTTCCAGATTTTCCACCACCACTTCAATAATCCAATCCACCTCTTTGATTTTCGACATATCATCATCGAAATTCCCAAGGCTTACGCGTGATTGAAATGACTTATCGTAAAGGGAAGCGGGTTTAGCTTTTACGGCGGTTTGGAACATCTCCGTCACAATGCGATTACGCACCTGAGGGGATTCCATCGTCAGGCCTTTTTGCTGCTCCGCTTCGGAAAGTTCCCGAGGAACAATATCCAGCAAAAGCACCTCGACGCCAATGTTGGCCAAATGACAAGCAATGCGGGAGCCCATAATTCCTGAGCCCAGGATTGCTGCTTTTTTGATTGATCGGTTCATGGTGTGGTAAAAAATTTTGTTTTGGGTTTAGTTTAAGGGAATTTTATTTCAGGTCTGCGGACTGATAATCTGCCAACAGGTTAGTTTTCTTCTTTAAGCTTGCATCCACCACCTCGTTTACTTTTCCGGACACCCGGAAAAAAGTAGCCAGCTCTTCCTCACTTACTTTATCTCTTACCTCATGATTAAAGGCCTTCACCGTAGCGATGGAAACGCTTCTTTTCTTGCGGCCCTCTTCAGTCAGAAATATTAAAACTGACCTTTTATCATACTTGTCTCTTTCCCGGTAAATCAGCCCCCGGTCTTCCATATTTTTAAGTAAGCGAGACAGTGACCGACTTTCCAAGCCCATTAAAGGGGCGATTTTGGTAGCGGGCATACCTTCGGTGGGGTGGATGTTCAGTAACACATAACCAATGGAGGTCGTTATCTCCTGGGAGGAAGCATATTTATTATACATCCGGGAGATGGCATGCCAGGTGGCTTTAAAAATATAATCTACAGTTTCTTCTTTCTTCATACTCACAGCGTCTTAACCTAATATAACGAAAATTTGTTCTGCATGCAGACTATTTTTGCAAAAAATTGATATTCAATAGCATTAATAAGAAACTAAAGACATGATAAAACCCTCAAAATCCGACTATTCTGTGCTCATTAAGGAAACTGCTCCATAAAAAAAATAGACTTATTCTTATCTTACTTCAAAAAGATCAGCAATCAACTCAAATAAAGTCTAAAATTTATAACAATAAACACCTTTTAATAATGTCATAAAATGATGCAAATATTGAAGCTATAACACTTGCTTTTCTCAATAAAATCCTCAAATTTTAATTAAAACAACATAACCACTAAGTATTTAATGTATGGAATCAGGTAATCTAACTTTCACCATGATAAAGCCCGGAGCGGTAAGCAATGAGTATATCGGGCCTATCCTCAGCAAAATCACCGAAGCCGGTTTCCGTATTGCAGCCATGAAAATGATCAAACTCAGAACTGCACAAGCGGAGGTTTTTTACGGCATCCACCGCGACCGTCCCTTCTTTAAGTCATTGGTGGAATTCATGACCAGCGGCCCTATCGTGGTGGCGGTTTTGGAAAAAGAAAATGCAGTAGAGGCCTACCGGGCGCTGATAGGAAACACGAATCCGGAAGAGGCCAAATCCGGCACTATTCGTAAATTATTTGCAGAATCTGTCAGCAAAAATGCGGTTCATGGCTCTGATAGTGATGAAAATGCCCTCAATGAAGCCATGTTCTTTTTCTCCCGTTCTGAGATTTTCACAAAAGACGGAGAGGTTATGATGGCAGCGAATCAGATTGTCCCACGATAGTTTGGCCACACACTTTCCGGCATTTGTATTAATGATAAAAGTAAATATGCACCGGCCAATTTGGTCAGGTGCTTTTTTATTTCTCTTTTTTTGGCAATTTTTATGATTCAAAAGTTCTGTTTATCATGAATAACCTAAGCACCAAACTATTATACTTATTCGTTTTTGTATTTTTCATTGCATGTCAGGAAAAAGAGCAGCAAGGCGATAGAGAAGAAGCCATAGCAAAGGCGGAAAACTCAAAGGAAGAAAAAACATCAGGGGCGGTGGCCTTTGAGCAAGCTTTCGATTTAGGTAAGGTCAAAATGATGGTCCATATTCCCAATACCACCACGGATAACCTGATTACCATCAATCCGGAAGGCTTTGAAAATATGAAAGATCCCTTCACGACTAAGATAGAAGGTATTGTACGTGAAGGTTATCAGGCTGACTTAAACGGTGATGGCTTTCAGGAAATCTATCTGTTTGAATATTCCATCGGTTCAGGCACCTATGGAAAAGTGCATGCTTTTGCTTCCTTCGGCGATAAATCTTTCGGGCCGATTTATATGCCGGAAATGACGGAGGATCTTGCCAAAGGCTATATGGGCCATGATCGCTTTTACATTAAGGATGATTTGCTGGTACGAGAATTTCCATTGTATAATGAGTCGGATACCAATGCCAAACCCACAGGGGGAAACCGTGTGATCAAATATTCACTGGAAAAAGGAGAGGCTGGTTTTATTCTGAAACCCAAAAAAGGCAGGGATCAGATCAAGCTGGGATTTTGATTATCAAATTTCTAAAAACACCAGGGGTTTACCCACATTGGCTTAATGTTTGCTAGTATACTCCAAAACAGAAATAGTAGAAATAAACGATACGAAAAGGGAAAGGTCATTGGCCTCTTCCCTTTTTTTTATTTGAGCCAGACCTTTTTATCGGCTATTTCCAAATCCCCTTTTTGCTCCAGTTTTTTGATCGTCCGAATGACGGTTTCAACCCGCAGTCCGGTCAGATCAGCGATTTGCTGCCTAGTTAAAGGCACGAGAAAGGGTTTCTTTTCCCGGGCCTGTTCCATCGAATACTCGATCAATCGCAGAATCCGCTGCGGTGCTGCGCCCACATTTTCGCTTTGCATAATGGCCTTATAGCGCAGGCGGTGGGATAAATTACGGGTGAATTTGAAATGCAAATCAGGCCGCTTTTCCAATAATGCCATCAATTTTTCGGAAGGCAATTTCCACAACCTGCCTTTTTCCAACATGAAAGCACCGGAAGGGTAGGGGAAATCCCCAAAAATTGCCGGCTCGCCAAAGCTTTCCCCCTTATGAAAGACCCCCTGGACGAATTCCCGTCCGTCTTCTGCAAAATGAGCCATTTTCACGGCACCACTTTCCACCTGATAGTAAAAAACAGGAGCTTCTCCTTCTGAAAAAATCTCCATTCCACGGGCTCCTTCCACTAATTGGGCACCATTTTCTCTTAGTATATTTTCAGGAATTAATTCCCTTATGACATCGGTCATATCATTGGCAATTTTGATTTGCGGAAAATTGTAGGGTCTTCAATAAACTAAATTACGATGAACAATATAAAGCATATTCACGAGGTTATCTTCCTGGTAGAACAAAACAATGGAAAATGGAATGCATCCGGCCTTGAAACGGCTATTGCTGAAAATTGGGGTGCTGATGTGCAGTTCATGGCTTGTTCGGGTGTTCCTTTCCCCAAAGAAGAAGCGTTGGAATTCCTGATGGGAAGAAATAAAGTGGTATTGGATGATAGCGGAAAAGTCAGGCTTCATCCTTCCATGCAGATTTGTAATGGGCACGAAAATTTTCAGGCCTGAAAATGAAAAAGGGAGATCTGAATTGAATCGGATCTCCCTTTTTTTATTTTTTATTGGCTATTAACCCGGATTATTTATGCTTAAATCCTCGTTTAGCTGCTAGGCGGGAAAAATGAAGGAATAGTTTCCTATTTCGAGTTTTTCCCAACGAAGCAGATGAATGAGGAGAAAGCAAGCATACCCAAATTTGAGCTATTGATAATTCGACAAAACTAATCGAAATAACCTGATTTCAAGACGTTTATGATGAATCACTAAATCTAGCGGTGAATAATTCGGGTTAACACATCCGTACATAGCTCCCAAGGAACTTAATCTTGTCCCGGTTCACCATCATTACCGCTTTGGCGGACTCATCTTCAATATGGCCTTCAAAATCAATGAAGAACCAGTATTTAAAGTTCTTTCCTTCTTTAGCCGGACGACTCTCGATTTTGGTCAGATTAATGCCCGCCTGATAAAAATCCTGCAGCATATTCACCAAGGCACCCGGATTATCTCCGATTTTGGCCAGAATCGTGGTTTTGTCCTTACCGGATTGCTTATTAACAATCTCTTTACCCAAAATCAGGAAGCGAGTGAAATTATCCTCTGAATCCTCAACGTTTTCATACAGAATTGGTAAAGCATATTCTCTGGCTGCCACATGCGAACAAAGGGCTGCTGCACCTTCTTCTTCCGCTGCCATTTTCACCGCTTTAGAAGTAGAGTTCACCGGAATCAGTTCCACTTGTCCTTCTTCGAAAAACTCTCCCAAAAAGCTTTTACATTGACGAAAGGCGATATCACGAGAGTAAATCTTCTTGATGCTTTTGACCGAATTCTCTTTCGTTCCAAAAGCAAAGTGAATCGGCATGGCCACCTCTGCCACAATATTGAGATCATGTTTTCCCAATAAGTCGATGGTGTCGGCCACGATTCCTTCCTGATTATTCTCAATAGGCACCACGCCAAAGCGTACTTTTCCGGTACTTACGGCATCAAAAACCTTGGAGATAGTCGTTAAGGGCAAATATTCTGACAATGCACCAAATCGGCTCTCAGCAGCCTGATGGGTAAAAGAATTCATCGGCCCCAAATAGGCGATGCGCTCCGGCAATTCCAGATTTCTGCTAATGGCAAAAATCTGATGAAAGACTGCTTCAATGGCCGAGCGGTTAAAAGACCCCTTGCTCAATTTCGCCAATCGGTCAATAATTGCTTTTTCACGCTCCGGACGATAGATCACCGTTTTATGGTGCGCTTTTAAATGTCCTACTTCTTTAACCACTTCCATCCGATCGTTCAACAATTGGAGCATTTGCTCGTCAATGTCATCGATCTTCTGTCTGAGTGCATCCAGATTTTCCATATTTTATTTATTTCAATTTTTCATTCTCTTCCTGAATCTCCACCCTTCCGGCTCCGGTAACTTTTTGCTTCAAAACCACTGGTTTTTGCAAGCATAAAATGCCACCAATACCACTCACTTCGGCCTTTAACTCTTCCGCTACCCGGACAATAGCTCCGCCCATGCCCTTCACCTGTATCTCCGCCTGATCCATCAACAGGTCTGCTGCCCGTAAGCCCCCGGCGCCTAACAATTGCGCCTTTACTCTCCGGGCACGGCCCTCTAATTGCATGGTTCCGGCCCCTTCCATCTCCATATTCAAATAGAGGACATCCAGGGTCAGGCACAAGTCGCTCAGGCCACTTAAAACCACTTCCAAATGATCAAATATCAATGGCTGTGGGCTTTCCAGCTTTCCGTTCCCCATTAAATAGATACCATCCATTCGCTGGTAATCCAGGCAAAGCCGGGGCGTTATCAAAGGTTTAAAACCTGCTTCCAAAGCAATCAGAAGCGTGTCTCCCTTCCAGTCCATCACTATCGCCTTCAAGCACTCTTCATTTCCTTCAAAGAGGGCATAATTACGATTGGAGGGTTGAATCTCCACCTCAAAGTTTCCTTCCACTTTCAACTTCCTGAATGGAGGCACCTCCAGCTCAAAAGTTTCCAGTTGCAGGTTTTTGGGGCGTCGCGGTTCATGACAGGCCTGTAAAAACAGCACCAGCCATAAGCCGCCAAATATATTTAATTTCTTAAGTTTCCCTATCATCAAAGACAATAATAGGGTAAATCCAAAAGACTTAGAATAATTACCGGAAAAATACCGCCAAATAGCTGTCGGTTATTCTACCAAATAAGCTTTCAATGCTTCAAAAGTAGGAGGCGTTAATCGACTTTCTTTGGGTAATTCCAGTAATGCCTCCAGTTTAGGGGGAATGACCGGCTGAAGACCCGTTGTCGCTTTTACCACCTCATGAAATTTGGCCGGATGCGCTGTTTCCAGAAAAACGCCGATTTCATTTTTATCCTGCAGAAAATCGGCAATGGCCAGATAGCCCACGGCACCATGCGGATCCAGCGGGTAGTCACATTCCTTTTGAATGCGTACCATCACTTCCTGGGTAGTGTCATCATCAAAGGCATAGCCGGAAATCTCCGCTTTCATTTCCTCCCAAGAGTCTCCAAATAAGGCTTGCATTCGGGCAAAATTACTCGGTGCCCCAACATCCATGGCATTGGAAATGGTGGCAATGGAAGGGCGTGGCTCATATTGGCCATTTTCCAGATATTGCGGAACAATATCATTTACATTCGTAGCGGCTATAAAATGCTTTATCGGCAGCCCCATTTTCTTGGCCAGCAAACCACCGGTCAGGTTTCCAAAATTCCCGGAGGGTACACAAAAGTTCACCGGTAATCCCTGTTTTTGCAATTGCCCATAAGCCCAGAAATAATAGAGGGATTGTGGAATTAAGCGGGCAATATTGATGGAGTTTGCTGAACTCAATCCGCATTTTTTTGACAACTCCTGATCCAGGAATGCCTGCTTGACCATGGCCTGACAATCATCAAAGGTACCTTCTACTTCCAAAGCTGAGATATTCTGCCCGGCGGTGGTCAGTTGCTTTTCCTGCAAAGGACTCACTTTTCCGGAAGGGTAGAGGATGGACACTTTAATATTTTTCACGCCCAAAAATCCCTGCGCAACGGCACTACCGGTATCTCCTGAGGTGGCGACCAAAATATGAATCTGCTCGCCGCTTTTCTCCAAGAAATAACCCATGATGCGGGCCATAAAGCGGGCGCCAAAATCTTTAAAGGCATGGGTAGGGCCATGGAATAATTCCAAAGCATACACCTTCGGACTTACTTCCACCAGTGGAACTTCAAAATCAAAAGCATCGTCGCAAATTGATTTAAGCACCTCCACCGGAACTTCCTCCGATAAAAGGGCGGAAGTTACCTCCAGGGCAATTTCCTGAAAGCTCAGGCCCGGTAATTTTTCAAAAAAGGAGGAAGGTAATTCAGGAATGGCTGTTGGCATATACAAACCATTATCCGGTGGTAATCCACGGAATAGTGCTTCCTGAAAGCTAACCTGATGATCTTTATTATTTGTGCTGTAAAGTTTCATAAAAAATAAGAATTCGGATTAAACAGTGGATTGCTGCTGTGCTTCGGCTGCCAATACCGTAGGGCCTTGCATATTTACTTTGGAAACATACACCTGATAGGTAAAACCCAGCGATTTAATGACTTCCTCCATCGCTTCCGCTACTTTTTGAGCCGTTTCAGGCCCTTGGGAAAAAGTAAATTGTGAGGGGCCTGAACCGGAAATTCCAAAACCCAGAGCTCCGGCCTCCATGGCTGCTTTCCTCACTTCCTGAAAGCCCGGAATTAGGGTAGAGCGCAAGGGCTCCACGATCACATCTTCCATAGATCGGCCGATCAGGGCATAATCACTGCTCATCAATCCGGCAATTAGTCCCCCTACATTTCCCCACTGGGTAACGGCATCTTTCAATGGCACCTGCTCCTTAAGCAATTTTCGCATTTGTTTGGTCGGTACCTCCACATCCGGGTGGATCACGGTCACGAACAAATCTTCGGGCACACTGATATTGACCACATCCAGAGGCTCATAACTTCTTACCAATACAAAACCGCCCATCAATGCCGCTGCCGCATTATCCGCATGGGCAAAGCCACAGGCAGCTCGTTCTCCCTCCAGTGCAAAAGGCAGTAAGTCTTTCCTTTCCAATGGGGCACCCATTAACTCATTAATGGCAAAGGCTGCCCCAACCGCGCTGGCCGCCGAGGAGCCTAATCCACTACCCAAGGGCATTTGTTTATGCAGGCGAATATCTACCCCCTGCTTTATTCCCAAGTGTTTTAGGTACTCCAACACCGCCACTCCGGCCGTATTTTTCTCCACCGCTAATGGCAACTTCCCTTCGTCTCCCGTAATTTCCGTAATTCGCACCTCGCCCGTTTCGGTTAAGGTCAGTTCCAAGGTGTCACCAGGGGCATCAATGGCAAAGCCCAGCACATCAAATCCGCAGGTTACATTGGCTACGGTTGCCGGGGCGAAAACGCTAATGGATGATAATTTCTCCATAAACAAAATTCAATTAGGGGTGAAAATTTAAACTAAGAGTTCACTTTGGGATATGTTGCTGATTTGGGATGTTTGGTCCTTCAGACCAAAAAAAGGAGGAAACCTGATGACCTCCTCCTCTTTTCAATATCTTTTATTCTAAGATAAATAATTAAAGATTCGGATGACCTCTGCAAATACACCGGCTGCGGTGACTTCCGCTCCGGCACCAGGGCCTTTTACCACCAATGGGCGCTCCAAATAGCGCGGGGTCGTAAAGGAAATAATATTATCACTACCTGAAAGGCTAAAGAAAGGATGCTCCGGGCCTACGGCTTTCAAAGCAACCAATGCCTTACCACCTTCCATGCTGGCGATAAATCGAAGTACTTTCCCTTCGGCTTCAGCCTCTTTCAACAAGCCTTCAAAATGGTGATCATGCTTCGCCAATTCCTCAAAGAAAGCAGGTACATCCGCCGCTTCCATGCAGGACTCCGGCAAAATACCATCAATCTGCACATCAGAGATGTCCATCTGATAACCCGCCTCACGGGAAAGAATCAGAATCTTACGACGTACATCCATTCCGTTCAGGTCATCGCGTGGATCAGGCTCGGTAAATCCGGCGGCCTGTGCTTCCTTCACGATTTCCGAGAAAGAAGTCCCGGTCTTAAAGGAATTAAAAATATAAGATAGTGTACCGGACAGCACGCCTTCAATCTTCTGAATACGGTCTCCGGAATTCAATAAATCATTCAAAGTGGTGATCACCGGTAAACCGGCTCCCACAGACGTTTCATAAAAGAATTTCACCCCACGACGATAAGCCGTGTTCTTGATTTCCTGCAACTTGAGGAAGTCCCCGGAACTGGCCAGCTTGTTAGGCGTAGTAATAGAAATAGAATTATTCAATACCCTTTGGTAATTCTCCACTACTGCCTGACTGGAAGTATTATCCACAAATACGGAGTTGGACAAGTTCAGCTCCACCATTTCGGTCACAAAATCATCAATATTCCCTTTACGGCCCCTTTCCAGTAATTCCGCTTTCCAGTTGTCCAGATCAATACCATCCAGATCAAAAAGGAATTGTTTACTGTTGGCAATCCCGACGATATTGATCTTCAGGTGTTGCTTCAACAAATTATCGTACTGCGCCTTGATCTGATTCAACAAGGTGGAACCAATCAGTCCCACTCCTGCGATGAACAGGTTCAGACGGGTCTCCGTTGACAGGAAGTAAATATCATGCAGCGCATTCAGGGTTTTAGAAAAATCCTTACGCTCTACCACTACAGAAATATTCAGCTCAGAAGTTCCCTGCGCAATCGCCACTACATTGATACCATTCCGCCCCAAAGCACCAAACAGCTTGGCCGCTACCCCGGGTTGATGCTTCATATTCTCTCCGATCGTAGCTACTACAGCCAAATCGTAGCGAATTTCTACCGCATCAATTTTATGGTTGATCATTTCCAGGTTAAACTCCTGCTCTAATACTTCCTTGGTTCTTGGACCATCATCGGGCGCAATAGCGAAGGAGATAGAACGCTCAGAGGAAGCCTGGGTAATGAAGATTACGTTAATTTCCGCCTCAGAAAGCGCATTGAATAAGCGATTAGGTACATTCGGCACGCCCATAATTCCACTGCCCTGAAAGTTTACCAAAGCCACTTCCTGAATAGAAGAAATGCCCTTCACATCATACCCCCAATCAGAAGAAGCCTTTGAAATTAAGGTCCCTTCAAATTCAGGATTAAAGGTATTACGAATACTTAAAGGAATACTCTTGGACATGGCCGGCGCCAAAGTCGGCGGATAGATGACCTTTGCTCCAAAATGCGACATTTCCATTGCTTCCGCATAAGAAAGCGATTTCAAAGAGTAGGTCTTCTTCACCCTGCGCGGATCGGTGGTCATTACCCCATCCACATCAGTCCATATTTCTATTAAATCTGCATCCAATGCCGCTCCCACAATGGCAGCGGTATAGTCAGAACCACCTCTTCCTAAAGTAGAAGTAGTGCCATCCTCTGTGGACGCAATAAATCCGGTAACAATTTGCAAATGGGACGATTTGGAAAAATGCGTACCGATATTGCGATTCGTTTCCTCAAACAAAACACGAGCATTTCCAAAACTGCTATCGGTCACAATCAAGCGCCTAGCATCCGCAAACTCTGCAGCTACCCCTTCCTGGCTGGCATATTCACTCAACAGGTAACTCGCCATCCGCTCTCCAAAGCTCAGGACTAAATCACTGGTGCGTTTGGATAATTCTTTAATCAAATAAACGCCATATAAAAGATCGCTTAATTCCTTCAGGAAAACCTTTATATTATTCGTCACTCGGGTTCGCGTCTCGCCTGTCATTATGGTTTCTACCATTTCAAAATGACGCTGCTTGATCGACTCCAATACCTCTTCATAGGCAGGATCATTCGAACAAGCCATCTTTCCAACGGCTACCAGCTCATTGGTCACACCGGAGAGCGCTGAATTAACGACTGCGATATGCTCTCCTTTTTGCTGATAGTCCTTCAGGATCCCCACTACCTGCTTCAGGCCTTCAGGTGATCCTACCGACGTTCCTCCAAACTTTAAGACTTTCATTGATCCGAAAAGAAAATTGATTAAAAAATTATCAACAAATCCCACGATTTGATACAATACCTAATAGTGATTTGCTAAAAACCACAAGGTATTTTTAATAAATAGGGATTTTTTTATTTAGTCCGTCAATATACGGAAACAAAAATAGAAAGACATAAAATGTCTGTATTTCCATTCATTTTTCCCCTAAAACAATCCTAAACCAAACAAAATTAGGTAAATTCAAAAATGACAAACATTTTAATGTAAAAAACCCGGCTTTTAAACAAAGTCCAGCTTTCGCTTTGATTTTTAGCTTGGTGAGCCCTAATTTCTATTGAAAAATTGGAAATAAAAAGACCCATCTATTGTAAATACGGGGCCATTTTTTGGAGCTGCTTAAGTCATAAACATATAGATCAAATCGTTAGGAGTAATTTATAAAAGGAAATTAACTTCAAATAATCACCCATATTATAAAACCCTGACCATTAACGCATTCCAATTCATTTAATTCAAAACCAAAGGGAGGTTTTATTAATATTTTTCCAAAAAATATTTAGTATTACCCTGTAAGAAACACTGAAATCAGTCAGGGTGAAAAATCATGTATGGATCAAACAAAGATTATGGTAAAATTCAGAAATGAGGATTATATTAATAGTGTAGTCGTTCATCTGAGGTTTGCTTAGCGCAATCAAAAACTTATTCTCGAGACATTTTCTCCATATTAACTCCCAAAACCATGACACCGCACATATTAGTTCCCACCGATTTCACCAACATTGCTACCCATGGTGCTGAATTGGCGCTGAATTTGGCCCGAGAGAATTTTGGCAAAGTCACTTTCCTTAATTGCTCTCAACTACATCGCACCCAGGGCGGGTATATGTTGGGCTATGAGTACCTTGAAGAGTCTGATGAGGTGATTGACACGAACGTTCGCCGCCAAATGCGCGAATGGGTTGCCGCATTAGATACTACCAGTGTACTGGTGCAAACCCACCTAGTGGAAGATTCTTTTGAAAATGGGGTAAACACTTTCCTTCGTAACCATGATGTGGATATGATTGTCATGGGAACCAGTGGAGAGTTAGACTTTGCTGAATACTTAATTGGTAACCATACCGATTTTGTTATTCGCCATTCCGGATGCCCTATAGTAACGATTAAAGAAGGCGCAAAAAACGACGTAAAAATAAAGAACATCCTGATGACCACGGACCTTGTTCATGAGGATGATGACGCTATCAACAAAATAAAGGTCTTTGCTGAAAAATTTAATGCAGTATTGCACGTGTTGTATATTTCCCAAGGAAAGGAAAAAACTTTGGAAGAGATTAATTTGAATCTGGAACTGTTCGCCAGAAGGCATCAGCTCAATAATTATGTATTACATAAAGAAATTTCTTCTAACGTTGCTCAGTCCATTGCCGAAACAGCAGAATGGTTTAACATTGATTTGATTGCAATGCTAACTAACTCGCATGACGGCTTCTTGAATTTATTCAAATCAAGTGTTGCTGAATCAGTAGTTAAAAAGGCGGACTGCCCGGTAATGCTGATTAATACACACGTACTTTCGCAAAGTTAATTTTCCAATTCACTCTAAAAAGCAGCCTTCCCCGGGCTGCTTTTTTTATGCCCCGGCCAGAAAATGAAAATCGATTTATTCATTTCGCCGGAAAAGTAATTTCCAGCAACAGGGCTTCTTTATTATAAACGAAACAAAAAACCAAGGCTTGTGATCAATATCGGCGGGACAAAGAACCTGCAGACGGAATCCATCAAGGCGACATTTGGACAGGGCGGGAGACTGGTAAAATATGGCTAAGATGTCGCTGTGATGCTCTCTTATCGCCAGCAGAACTTTTGTCTATCCGCCCATTGATCAAGACCGGACTATTGATGTGGAAGATTTTATACTATAATGTCAATTCTTTAAAAGATTGTAAGCCAACTCATAAACAAGTGCTCAAATCAAATAGACCGGCATTGGGAACTAGATCATTCCTATAATTTGCCCATTTATAGTTTTATGAAAAAGCCGTGTTTCCAGTAATCCATCCATTGGAGAAAACCGGAGGAATAATAACTCAAATAAAAAGGCGAGAAAACTACAGCTGCCCCCGCGCCCAAAGATGTTCGCCATTACTTTCTTTCCATTCTTCCAGCCAGCGGATGTATCCATAAACCCCCACAAAAACGAAAATCGCCATCACCACTGCAGATAGATAATTCCCCACAAAGGCATGCGCAAATACGCCGATGGTTCCGATCAACACCCAATAAATCCAGGAGCCCAATAACTTCTGAGAAGATAGCCAAAGAGCTACAACAGCGGCCAACGAAATATAAGAATGCACATAAAACAAAATGGCATCGTGCAGCTGAAAACCGACAATCACCAAAATGGCAAATAAAAGCAGTCCACTGCCCAAATACATCAAATGCTCCTGTAGAGACCACACTCGAAAAGACTTCCCCAGGCTGGGCCAGTGCCACCAACCGTAGATTGATATACCCAAATAAACAATGCCCCATAAAGCCTGAACCCACCAGTCAAAGGCCAAACAACAGCCACTATACCAAATAGAGGAAAATGCAGCGGCCCACCACGCCTTTTGATCATTCCTCGCCAGTAACCATAAGAACAAGCCTCCGGCCAGCACCGCAGGGATCATCCATGAGCCAGTTTGGTGGAGCATCCGTAGAGGAGCATCAATGAATTGTAATAAAAGGCTCATCATAAGAAGTTTAACTTTGTTCGACGGGGGTATGGTATTAACAGAATTTAACAAAAAAAATCACTAAATCCCGACAAACAACAAAAAAGCCTGACCACTTGCGCAAATGATCAGGCTTTTAAAGATGGGAACACAAACTTAGTGTTCTCTATGATAAAGCGAAACATTATTCTTAATGTAAGCTTCCAAATCTTTAATGGTCAATAGATTGTGAATTTCTTCTTCAGGAATTTTTAAATCGTAAGCAGCTTCAATACTGAAAATCAAATCAACCACATCAACAGAGGATAAACCAAGATCATTAATCAGATCTGCCTCCGGGCGAATAGTATCTTCAGCCACTTTCAAACCCACCAGAATCGATTTGATTTTTTCGTAATAAGGACTCATAACAAATGTTGAATTTATTCTAATAGTGAGGAGCGCAGCCATGAAACTCCTCAGATACTAAACATGCAAAAAACACATGTGTTCTAATTATCAAAAAGAACAATTAAACTTAAAACTACCAAAAAAAACATCATATTTTAAGTTATCAACAGGAATTCAAACTCTTTAAATTTAATTAAAGCCATGAGCAATTGGACTGAATCAAATAACCGCCTTAGCCAAACCTTTAAATTCAAAAATTTTATTGAAGCCTTTGGCTTTATGAGCCAGGTAGCCATCATTGCCGAGAAAATGGATCACCACCCCAATTGGAGTAATGTTTACAATCAGGTTACTATCGAACTCACCACCCATGATGCAGGTAATACCGTCACTGATAAAGACCGCACATTGGCCAAGGCCATTGATGACCTTCTTGCATGATTTTCAAGGGGAAAATGAATAAAATCAACCGGTAGATCATGCCCAATTAATCCGGCTTTCTTACCTTCGTAACAGTTCTTGGAAAAAGACAATCTTTTTGACAAGTGGATTAAGACGAAGAATTTATGGAAGCCGGAAAATTATATTTAGTCCCGACCCCTATCGGGAATTTGGAAGATATCACCCTGAGGGCGATTCGGATTTTGAAAGAAGTGGATTTAATTTTAGCAGAAGACACCCGAACGACGGGCAACCTGCTGAAGCATTTGGAAATTTCGAAGCCGCTAAAAAGCTTTCATATTCATAATGAGCACAAAATTGTCCAACACTGGGCCACACAGATAGAAGAAGGGCAGACCATTGCGCTGTGTTCAGATGCCGGAACTCCCGCCATATCCGATCCGGGATTTTTGCTTGTACGAGAATGTGTACAAAAAGGAATTGCGGTGGAGTGCCTTCCGGGGGCAACTGCATTTGTTCCGGCCCTGGTAAACTCAGGTTTGCCTAATGACCGATTCATTTTTGAAGGCTTTCTTCCGCATAAGAAAGGGCGCCAAACACGGGTTCAGGCGCTGGCAGAAGAGGAGAGAACCATTGTTTTGTATGAATCACCACACCGATTAGTAAAATCCCTGCAGCAGCTGGCGGAATTTATGGGAGAGGACCGTCAGGCATGTGTTAGCAGAGAACTGACCAAAATGCATGAAGAAAATGCCCGGGGAACCCTGGCTGAACTGATCACCCACTTTTCCCAAAAAGAAAAAGTGAAAGGCGAGATCGTCATCGTAATTGAAGGAAAAAAATAAAAGCAGCGCATAGTACCAACATGACTTTTTTCGAAAAATTAAGAGCAAATCAGTGGTACCCGCTGATTTTATCCCTTTTCAGCGGATTTTGTTTCTGGGCAGCCTGGCCGAATATGCCCCTGACCTTTCTCATCTTTTTGATCTTTGTACCCATTTTCGTACTTCGGGAAGAAACCGTTGGCAAGAAAATCAAAAGGGCTGGCCTGAAATTTTTTGGCTGGACTTACCTGACTTGTTTTATATGGAATGCCAGTACCACCTGGTGGGTTTGGAATGCAACGCCGGAGGGGGCAATGGGGATGCTGGTTGCTAATAGCTTTTTGATGACGCTTCCCATCCTGGCCTGGAGCTTTGTACGCAAAAGGATGCCGGAATTCTGGAGCTATGTAGCCCTGATGCTCTTTTGGCTGGCCTTTGAGAATATTCACCTGAACTGGGGCCTTTCCTGGCCATGGCTCAACCTGGGCAATGCTTTTGCCAAACGCTACCAGTGGGTGCAGTGGTATGAAATTACCGGAGCCGCTGGAGGTACCATTTGGGTGCTGATCATGAATATGCTTATTTACCGCATATTATTTTATGGTGGTGCTTTATACAAAGGACAGTTTCGCCACATCTCACTATCTTATGCCCTCATATTTGGGCTCAGCTTACCCATTGGCATTTCCTACTTTATTTATAATAATTTTGAGGAGCAGGGTGAGGAGGTAGAGTTTATCGCCATGCAGCCCAATATTGACCCCTATTCCGAAAAATTCCAGAATAGCGAAAACTTCATTCCCTTTGCGCAGCAACTCCAAAGGTTTATCCAGCTATCTGAGGAAAAAATCACGGATAGCACGCGCTTCCTTTTATGGCCGGAAAGTGCACTGGACAAGGTTTTCTCTGAAAAACAATTCAGTACTTATGCTGAGGGAAGAACGATCTATAAATTTAAAGAAAAGTATCCTCAGCTTAACTTGCTGACCGGACTGACCAGCTATCAACAATATGGGCAAATGGAGGAAAAGCCCACTGAGACCGCCCGTTTTCAGCCCAATATGGGCTACTACGACGTCTACAATGCCGGACTGTTTCTAAATGAAAAAATGGAGCGTCAGTTTTACCACAAGTCCAAACTGGTACCGGGCGTAGAAACCACTCCATATCCCTGGCTATTTGACTTTCTTACCCAAACCGTCTTCAATTTAGGAGGCACCACGGGTAACTTTGGTAAGCAACAGGAGCGCTCTGTTTTCTATAACAGTGATTCCATCGGTATTGCCCCTTCCATTTGTTACGAATCCATTTATGGTGATTTCATGGCGCAGTATATTCGCAACGGAGCCCACTATATCGCCATTATCACCAATGATGGCTGGTGGCGCAATACCCCGGGCCACATTCAGCACTTACAATATGCCAGCCTGCGTGCCATTGAAAACCGCAGGTCTATTGCACGCTCCGCCAATACCGGAATTTCTGCCTTCGTTAATCAGCGTGGAGATATCCTGCAGCCCACTGATTACTGGGTGCAGGACGTTATCCGGGGAAGTTTGAAGGCCAATACCGCATTTACCTTCTACACACTAAACGGAGACTACTTAGGCCGGACCGCTCAATGGATGGCCCTGTTTTTCTTCCTGGCCGCTTTTGTAAGAGGGAAAACCAAAGGATTGATTGAAGAAGAAGAATAACACCTAATTCTATACCGCATGAAAAATCTAAAAGACCTTTGCTTAGAAGTCATTGAAATTGCCCGAGGGGCAGGAGCCTTCCAACGCAATGAATGCCGACAGATGGACAAAAGCAAGATTGAAAAGAAGGGATTGAATGATTTAGTGTCCTATGTTGATAAGGAAACAGAGAAAATGCTGGTGAGTAAGCTCAGTCAGCTTTTTCCGGAGGCTGGTTTTATTACCGAAGAAGGTACCACTGCACAGGGACAGGCAGAGTATACCTGGGTAATTGATCCACTAGATGGAACCACCAACTTCTTACACCAGCTACCGCTATACTCCGTAAGTATTGGATTATTGCATGAAGGCAAGCCGGTGCTTGGGGTTATTTATGCACCGGAAACGGAAGAAATGTTCTCTGCGGTAAAAGGGGAGGGGGCTTACCTGAATGGTAAGCAGATTGAAGTCAGCCAGGCGGATCAGTTTTCCGACAGTTTAATTGCGACTGGTTTTCCATATCAGCGTTTTGAGGAGATGGACGCCTATCTTCAGATCCTGAATGAATTAATGCACAGCACCCATGGCTTGAGAAGGTTGGGCAGTGCTGCTATTGATTTAGCATATGTAGCCTGTGGTCGATTCGAAGCTTTCTATGAATACAACCTGAAGCCATGGGACATTGCGGCGGGCATCATCATAGTGGAGGAAGCCGGAGGAAAAGTAACCGATTTTAAGGGAGGTCCGGATTTTCTTTTCGGTAAACAATTAATTGCCGGGGGCCCCATCCATCAAGACCTTCAAAAGATGATCCATCAACACTGGTATCAATAATATCCCGATCCGATATTTTTAAATGTAATATTTTTAGAAATAAATAACTTCTTCGTTTATTGGCGATTTAAAAAATTACCTATAGATGAAGAAGTTTTTATTTTCATGCCTAATGGTATTAGGCTTAATGGTGTTCTTCCCGAAAACAGAAGGGAAGGCGCAAAATTTTAACCTAGTAGGACACTTTGGAGCCACAATGCTCAACCGACCAGCCAAATTTCTTTTCGATGTGGAGGGGCAATTTGGAGTTACGAGAACCGTGATGCTTACCAGTGGTTACCAGCATTGGGACAATAAAAACCACGCCACATTCGGGATGAGAATCTACCCTGTGGATGGATTTTACCTGCGTGCCCGCGGCCTTTTCTGGAATTCTGCCGATGTAAGTTTAGGCGCAGGATTCACTAAGTATTTTGACCAAAACTGGCTGATGGAATTCAGCGGTGATTATTACATCAATGCCAAAAGAATGGGATTACAGGTAGGTATCGGATATCGATTCTAAATTCCGTACTTTAGTTTTCCCATTAAATGCTATCCTATGATTGAGATTAAAGTTGCCCTTTATCAGGCTTGTGTAGAATACGTAGAGGAAAGAATCAACCGGGCAAAAGCCAATATTAAGGCTGCTCAGGAAGCCTCTAACAGTGAAACCAAGAGTTCTGCTGGCGATAAATATGAGACCGCCAGAGCGATGGCGCAGCTAGAAAAAGAAAAGGCCTTAGGACAGCTGAATGAATCTGCTAAACTAAAAAAGGCCTTGGAGCTTATTCACCCGGACAAGCCTATGGCACAAGCTGAACTGGGAAGTTTGGTCATCACCTCTGCCGGCAACTTTTATTTAAGTATAGGGGCCGGAAAGCTGCAACATGAGGGGCAAATCTACTTTGCACTTTCCCCTGCCTCCCCACTGGGGCAACAGATTATCGGTAAAAAAGCAGGAGATCAGTATACTATTAATGGTAAAAAAGTCTCCATTAAGGCGATTTATTAGCAGTTTAATCCTAAAAAAAGGGAGGGAATCCATTCGATTCTCTCCCTTTTTATTTTGTCATCTTCAATATCATATCAGACTGAATTATGCCTGCTTAAGCTGGATTATTCTTGCTTCAATCCTCATTTAGCTGCAATGCGGAAAAAATGAAAGAATAGTTTCCTATTTCGTGTTTTTCCCAAGGAAGCAGATGAATGAGGAGAAAGTAAGCTTTCCAAAATTTGGGCTATAAAAAATCAGCAGACATGATTTCAATAAATTGACAATAAGTCAGTTAAAGAGGATCGGTAAATAATTTGGCTTAAAAAGCTTCCGTCATATTGAAATACAATAGGGTTTGGTTATTAATCGGATCCTTCCCAATGTCCATTCGGAAATTCATTCTTGGTTGTACCTCAATGCGCAAGCCGGCGCCGTAGTTGGGCAACCAGCCCTCCACATCAAATGGGTTAGGACCAACTGCTCCCACACCACACCAGGCAGCAAAACCAAATTTGCTAAAGAATCGGCCTGCCCAGGTTTTATGATCAAAATTCAGCATATGGCGGTATTCCAAAATGGCATAAGAAGTCGTTTTATCTCTGAACTGCCCCAAATAATAACCCCTTAAATCAAAGGGCGAGCCCACTTTAGACATATCTGTCCAGGGTACATTTCCCGTTGAAGTATTACTCGAAACTGTCCAGGCCAGGTTTCTTCTTTCCCCCAAAAAAGGAAGGGCTTTATATTGGCGATACTCTAACTGATAAGACTGAAAGGAATAATCACTTCCAAAAAACTTTTCATAAAACACGGCTGAGGCAATGAAATAAACCCCGGAATAGGCATTCGCCGGGAAGTCACGCGTATCGTAGGATAACTGAAAACCCAAACCGGAATTGAATATACGATCTCCCTCAGCAGTTCCTCCGGCGGCAATATAATAGGGATCTTCCACCATTAGTTCGGCAGGATCCCTGATCCTGGTACTGGTAATATCCACCTGTGGGCCTAAGAAGAAGTCAGAGGCGCCCAGGCGAAATAAGAAAATCGGATTAAATTGATAAGCCGTTGCAGCATACTGTGTGGTGGCCTCTCCTCTGGGGCGCTCCTTATTGGTTTCGAAACCTACTCCATAATAATTCTCCTGATTATCCTTGATATAGAACTGCCCAAAAATCCGGAATTTATCCTCATTGAAGAATAACTGAGGACGTACAATCGCATTAAATCCACCATTAAACAACCAGGCAAAACCCACCGGAACGTTGGAACGGTTGATCAGACTATCCGTAGGATCAGTTTTGAAGGTGAATAAGGCACTTCCTCCAATGAGGGCTCCGAAGTCAGGGGTATAGCCCGGCCCTCCCAAAATACTAAACTTAAGGTTTTTATCTTTTTTACTTTCCTGCTCAACACTATCTACCTGGTTATCAGCGAGATCTTGAGCTAGGGAAATATTAAATGTAAATATTATTACAATTAATATAACGATTTTTAAAAATCGTATCATATAAGGTAATTGAGTAATGCTATGAATGACTCAGCAATTTAATCAATAGGTAGAAATAGCATACCTATTTTTATCATTTTGACCCAAATTTACACTTTTGATTAAAGAAAATACCACTTTTGCTACATATCAATAGTAGGTAGAAATTCCTCTATTTTATGCTTGTCCGGTGAACCAAAAGAAAAACTGGGAGGGCAATTTACCATGAGTATTGATTTGCAAACGTAGGCCTTAATATTTAACACCCTAAAAGACATTTGTCCTTAACCATTTAGCTAGGCAACTGATGACTAATCTCTCTTTTCTATTACCCTCCTGTATAAATCCGCGGACATCAATTCTGCCTCCGGAAAATATAATTTTTTTACCTTCAACTGATACTTTGAAAATGGAACACTATCCCGTTCCCTGGTCACTTTGAACTTATTGTTTCTGATCTTTTTTCAAAAGGATTTCGGATCACTGTGAGCTTTTAATACTCACCCTTTAAGTTTTCTTTAAACCGAATTATAGGTGTTTAAATATTCGTTTAGCTGAAAGAAGGGCAAGGGAAGGAACCGTTCTCCTTTTCGTGTTTATCAAAGAAGGAGATGAATGTGGAGAAAGCAAGCTAACCTCAATTAGGGTATTTAAAAATCAGGGGTAATGCTTTAACTATATTAAAATTAAACCCTTAGGGTAGGCACATTGAATCTTGAAGTCGGTAATTGGGATTAATCCTGATAAACAAATCGTCAGGCTATGATCAATATAGGCTAATCCATCGCTGGTTCCTCCAGAAAACCTCAAGGTATTATTTTGATCAATAACGGACTAGGAATGGAGGGCAGGGTAATAATCCCTCAATATTATTTTCTTTGATCACAGTACTGGTGGATGCTCCTCCAATGATCATTAACTGACTTTCCATTTTTTATAGGCAAGCCTGAAATTTGGGGGGATAATTTGAGTTGATTTTAATCTCAAAGTTAACGTACTCTTCTAAAAAATTACCAACAAGGAAAAAGTTCCGCACTCAAATCCATGACCATTTAAAACAGCAACCAAAATGCTACTACTGAAAAAAGCCGATAACAGTAGAATCAAATTTTCTTGTTTACAAAAAAAGCGAGTGTTCCACGTGAAACAGTCGCTTTTTCCATCATAATTTATGTTAAATAGACTTTAGCTATTCAATTTTTCTTTAAGGTATGGCGCAGTATAGCCAACATCAATTTTTACCATTTCTTCCGGTGTTCCCGCAAATAAAACCTGCCCTCCGTTTTGTCCGCCTTCTGGTCCGAGGTCAATGATCCAGTCAGCACATTTAATCACTTCCATATTATGCTCAATGATAATGGCCGAATTTCCCTGATCCACCAAGGCATTGATGGCTTTCATCAATCGGTCAATATCATGAAAATGTAAACCAGTGGTAGGTTCATCAAAAATGAAAAGCGTGTGTTCTCCCGCCTTTGATTTCCCATGCCCCAGGAAGTAGGCCAGTTTCACCCGTTGCGCTTCTCCTCCGGAAAGGGAAGAAGAAGATTGCCCCAGCCCGATATAACCGAGTCCTACATCATAGAGTGGTTTCAATTTATTGATGATGGATTTCTGATCAGCAAAGAACTCCATCGCATCCGCCACCGTCATGTCCAGGATATCAGCAATATTCTTTCCATTATATTCCACCTCGAGGATCTCCTGTTTGAACCTTTTTCCTTTACAGCTCTCACAGGTCAGGTGCAAATCGGCCATGAACTGCATTTCGATCTTCTGCGTCCCCTCTCCCTGGCAAGTTTCACAGCGACCGCCATCCACATTAAAGGAGAAGTGAGCAGGTTTATATCCTCTTTGTTTGGCCAATGACTGACCAGACATCAAAGTTCGGATCACATCATATGCCTTTACATAGGTCACCGGATTAGAGCGAGAAGACTTTCCAATGGGATTCTGATCGACAAATTCCATACGGGTGACCTTCTCAATATCACCTGTAATCGACTTCATTTTACCTGTTTCCTCATTTACAGTACCCAGCCTTTTTCCCAAAGCAGGGTAGAGAATCTTCTTGATCAAGGTAGATTTTCCGGATCCGGAAACACCCGTCACCGTTGTCAAAACACCAAGCGGAAATTCCACATCAATATTTTGCAAGTTGTTTTCTGAGGCGCCATTAATCTTAATCGTCTTACTGAAAGGTCTACGGTTCTCTGGAACTGGTACTTCAATCTTTCCGGAAAGGTAATGGGCCGTATGGGTATCCACGCCATGCATTTCATCCAGGGTTCCCTGAAACATCAATTCACCACCATGAGATCCGGCATTGGGGCCAATATCAATAATCTGATCAGAAGCACGCATCACTTCTTCCTCATGCTCCACCACTATGACGGTATTGCCTAAATCCCGAAGTGATTCCAGCACGCCGATCAGCCTTTGGGTATCTCTGGGATGAAGTCCAATAGAGGGTTCATCCAAAATATACATAGAGCCCACCAAAGCACTCCCCAACGAAGTCGCTAATTTAATCCTTTGATATTCTCCACCGGAGAGGGTAGAGGTAAGGCGGTTGAGTGTCAGGTAGCCCAGCCCCACCCGGTCAAGATATTCCAGTCGGTTGGTTACTTCTTTGAGGATTCTTTTCGCTACACCTGCCTCAAAATCGGTTAGATTTAATGTATCAAAAAAGCTACGAGCCTCCGCAATTGGCATCAAAACCACATCGGTAATTGACTTTCCATTCACCTTCACATAGCTCGCATCTTTGCGTAATCTGGTGCCACGACAGTCCGGACAAGTGGTGCGCCCCCGGTATCTGGAAAGCATCACCCGGTATTGAATCTTATGGGTTTTACTCTGCAGGAAGTCAAAAAATTTGTTCAGCCCTTTAAAATGTTTGTTTCCCGTCCATAGCAACTCGACCAATTCCGGCTCCATATCTTCAATCGGGCGATGAATAGGGAAGTCAAAATCCATGGCGGTTTCCACCAATTTTTGTTTCCATTTTTTCATGGTCTCCGATTTCCATGGAGCAATGGCATCCTCATATACCGAAAGCTCCTTATTTGGAATCACCAGATCCGGATCAATCCCGAGAATAGAACCAAACCCTTCGCATCGCTTACAAGCCCCATAGGGATTATTAAAGGTAAACAGATTGGCAGAAGGCTCTTCAAACACTATTCCGTCTCGTTCAAATTTATCCGAATAGCTTTCAATCCTTCCATCGGTATAAGCCAAAATACAGGTGCCGCCTCCTTCAAAATAAGCCGTCTGAACAGAGTCTGCCGTTCGGAACTGTAGTTCTTCCGGAATCTCTTCAGGAATTGCCAGTCGATCTATCAATACCCGAATCTCAGCGTGATCCTTAATTTTATCATGATCAGGAAGCAGGTCTTCAATAAAGAGGATCTCCTCTTTCCATTGCACACGAGTATACCCTTTAGAGAGCAAAAGCTGTAATTCCTGCTCCATGGTCCGGTCCTCATGTTCCATCAAAGGAGCTAATACCATCAATCGCGTACCCACCTCATTAGATAGAATCTTATCGACCACATCTTCCACCGCATCTTTAGAGACTTCTTCTCCGCTGACAGGAGAAATCGTACGACCAATACGGGCGAATAATAGCTTCAGATAATCGTAAATTTCAGTAGAAGTTCCCACCGTAGACCGTGGGTTACGGGTATTCACTTTCTGCTCAATGGCTATGGCCGGTGCAACGCCACGGATATAATCTACCTCGGGTTTTTCCATTCTTCCCAAAAACTGACGGGCATAAGAACTCAGACTTTCCACATACATGCGTTGTCCCTCGGCAAAAAGTGTATCAAAGGCCAGAGAAGATTTTCCGGAACCGGACAGCCCAGTCACGACTACCATCTTATTCCTGGGAATGGCAACACTTAAATTCTTCAGGTTATTCACCCGCGCACCTTTAATAATGATATGTGACTTGGGATCTAACTGTTCCAGATCCGTGGTCATTTGGCCGTTTGTTTTCTTTGTCAGCTTTTTGCTCATAAGATCAAAGATAATATTTTTTTAAGGAGAATACCGGCATTTCCGTTGGCAGCCTGATAGGAAAAAGGCAGCTCTACAAAAGCAACACTTTTACCAAAATCAGCCTGGCCAGGGGCTTGGTCCTTTCCTTTGAAGTAACTGATAATCTAGCAAAATTGATCCATATCCAATGATAATTCCCTTCACTTTACCGCTAAAATAATTGTACCTTATAAATAAATCCTTCCGCTCATACGCTATGAAATACGCTCGTGTTATTCCTTATTTTGGATAT
This sequence comes from Persicobacter diffluens, assembly GCF_036244895.1. Classification (NCBI taxonomy): domain Bacteria; kingdom Pseudomonadati; phylum Bacteroidota; class Cytophagia; order Cytophagales; family Persicobacteraceae; genus Persicobacter; species Persicobacter diffluens. The sequence continues at coordinate 38,201 of NZ_BQKE01000001.1, read as the reverse complement.
GGTTCTTCTACTCGCGGAAGAGTAATGGGGCATATTATCCGAAAGTATAAAATCAAAGATCCTAAAAATGGGTGGTGGCGAGCCCCAAAAAATATGCAGGACATGATGAAGCGCTTCCGTCTGAAGGGGGTGGGGCGATATACTGTTGCCATCAGTATTTATGGGAAAAGGTATACGACCATTAGCGAGGAAGATGGTTTTTTTGAATTGGAAATGCAGCTGGATCATCTGCCCGAAGGATGGCACGAATATGAGGTATATGTTCCGGATCTAAAGCTTTTCGGACAGGGGGAGCTGTTCATCACCCAGAGCAAAATGGCTGTGATCTCTGATATTGATGACACCTTTCTGATCTCACATGCCCTGAAGAAATGGAAGAAATTACCCTTGTTACTTTTCAAAAATGCCCTTAACCGCAAGCCATTCTTGGGCAGATCTAAATGGTATAACCGTTTGGCGAAAGAAGGAACACAGCCCCTGTTTTACATCAGTAGTAGTGAATGGAATCTCTTTGATTTTCTTCGAAAATTTGTGGAACACCACCAATTCCCAAAAGGCGTATTCCTCTTGAACAGACTCAAAAGCAGGTGGGGCGATTTAATACAAAAGCAGGGAGAACACCACCAGTTGAAGAAATTTTATATCCTGCAACTCCTTGCTGATTTTCCGGAAATGAAATTCATGCTGATAGGAGATAGTGGGCAGCAAGACATGCAAATCTATCAGGATATTGCAAGCCATTCCCCTCATAGAATATCCGCTATTCTAATCCACCAGCTTCCTAAAACCAGCCAGGAAAAGGTGCGTCAATTCTCGGCTCGTATCAATGCACTTGACATAAGCTTCCATCTATTTCAAAGCTCAAAAGAAGCGGAAAGCTATTTGCAAAATAATCTACCTTCCCTGATCATGAATGATGCAGAATTACCATAATTTGATAATATTTGCTCAAATGAATTATTTTGAAGGGACTCTTATTTTTTTTACTGGTATTCCCGCTCTCTCTACTGGCCCAAAAAAATGACAGGGAAATCGATGAGCGCAACTTTGTTCAAAGGCTATTGGGTATTAATAATGCGCAAAAATGGTCGCATTATGACACTACCTTTATCAAGGATTATTCCCAGGACTGGACCCTAAGAATCTTTACTGCCAACAAGTTTAATCAATTCGCGGTGTTCAATAAAGACCGGGAGGTGGATCAAAGCTTACTTTACGAACCCACGCCCAGCACCAACCTGGGACTAGGTTTTAATCATAATTGGCTAGGGGTAAATGCTTCCTTTAACTTTCCATCTTCCTCGAATTCCCATGACCTTCAAACCAGCATGATGGATATGCAGGTAAATGTTTATGATGTAAAATTGGTAGGAGAGTTTAGACTACAGCGCTATCAGGGATATCATGTTCAACACCTGGGTTGGGAAGACTGGATAAAACCGACAGAGCGTGCACTTGATGTCCAGCTTGCTTACCCCAACTTAACCACCAGCTCCTTTAGTGGTAACCTGGCCTATGTATTTAATTGGAGGAAATTTTCTTACCGCTCCTCCTTTATCCAAACCCAGCGACAATTGCAAAGTGCAGGATCCTGGCTGGCGGGAGCTACTTATTTTCTTTCCTCTATCTATAACGATGGGGAAGGAATATTGGGGGAGTCCTCTATACACTTTCCCGAAATGAACTTTCAAAAATCCTTGGCCATAGGAGCTGGACTAATGGGTGGGTATGGCTACAACCTGGTCATCCGCCGTAATTTCTACACCAGCCTGACGTTCATGCTGGGCCCTTCCTATAACTACACCAATCTGGAGTACCTTGCGGAAGAACCTAATGCTAAAGAATTCAGAATGGGCTTTTGTGGTGTTTCACGTTTTAGTATCGGATATAATAAGGCCAACTGGTTCCTGGGAATCCATTCCGCTCTACAATGGAACGCCATTTTCTATGAAAAAACCGGCTTAAATAGTTATAATGGTTCCTTCCGTTTTGTGGTGGGCAAGCGTTTTGACTGGAAGCTAAAAGGACGATTTTTCAAGATAGTCGGCTTGGATTAAGCAGAAAAAATAAACGTTCCACGTGGAACATCTAAGGGTATGAAAAACGCTTCCCCTTGATAAATAATACCGCGAAAAGCCCCGATAATGCATACACAATCCGAATAATGCATGCTAAAATCCACGTTTAGTTAACCCGGATTATTCATGCTTCAATCCTCTTTTAGCTGCAAGGCGGGAAAAATGAAGGAATAGTCTCCTATTTCGAGTTTTTTCCAACGAAGCAGATGAATGAGGAGAAAGCAAGCTTGCCCAAATTTGGGCTATAAAAAAATCAGTAGAAACGATCCTATTGAGTTGATAATAAATCAGTTAATGTGAATTACTTAATTTAGCGGTGAATAATTCGGGTTAAAAATCATGAGGAGGGGATAAACCTTATTTCGATTTTTTTCACGGTGGTAAATGAAAGGGTAACAAGTAAGTTCGAGTCAATTTGAGCCGTGAAATATCAAAACACCCCCTACAACTAATGGAATATGCTTGTTTATCTCCAGGCCAAACTCATTTTACGATTTACTCTTTATGCGGGTACCTCAAAGAGGAGAAACAACAATCAATTTACCAAACACAACAGAAACAAAGCTATTGCGATGGGGTATTGGGGCTAGCGGGGAATCTTTATGAACAAGACTTCATATGCCTATCTCCCTTACAAAGTTTCAGGCCATGGTTAACAATCAGGCGAAACCCTTTTCCAGAATTCCACGACCCGCAATATAACGTTCCACGTGGAACACTAGAATATATTTAGCTTACTGCTAATAATCTCACAAGATTGATATTCATGATTTATTCTGGTGTATAAAGCTTCACACTGGCCACCACCTGCCCATGATCTGATTTCCAAACCGGCACCTTGTCCATGGATAACGTCTGATCAATCAGGTGGTCGGTATAAGTTTTCACATACTCTACCGCTCCTAATCGATGAGGGTTCCGCGGATGTAGCTCCTGTGAAACCAAAATATGATCCAGCGCGCCATAATAACCGTTATGGATATAGGTATAATAGACGTCCTGGGTGGACTGTCGTGCTTGTATATCCTTTACAGGATACAGTAACACATCCCAGATTTTCTGTTTCACGCGAGCATCAAAACGTCGATGTGGAGGGGTTCCACTGATGATATCATTGGTCACGGCCAAAGCAGAATCATTCATATCTCCCAACACCACCACAGGAGAGGAAGCTCTCCCCCTCAAACGCTCTACCAATATTTCCCTTAAAGCAACCGATTCCACGGCCCGGATCAGCAATGCCCTTGCCTTACCTTTTGCCCTTTGCACGGGATCATGCGGATCTTCTCCTTCATGGATAATAGGTCTTTTAGATTTGAGATGGGTCACAAATACAGTCATAGGAATAGTATCCACCAGAATCTCTACCCGAAGGATGGCTCGGTTAAAATTGTGAAAGGGTACTTCTGTTCCTTCAACGAATAAGGTGGAAGGAAAAGCGCGAATAACTTCCGTATGGGTTATTGGAAACAAAGAAGCCAATCCTACCGCGGGCTGATCTCCATCCGGATTTGCAGTACGTATTTCTGCTCCCCTTAAGTATTGACTTCGCTCCACCGCCTCCACTAAAGCGGAATGATGAAATACTTCTTCGAAGGCGACTATGGAACACCTCATCTTATCCAATTGCTGGGCGACCCAGTCGCACTTCTTATCATAATCCTGTTGACTGTATTTCCGGTGCCCATGGTACCTTACATTCGGCAACACTAAATTGAATAAGTTAAAATTGCCAATTTTTAGTCTCATGTACTTATACCTTAGTTTTTATATTTCTTTGAAGGAAGAGCTGTAGTATCCCTGTAAAACATAACTCCTTTCTTGGTATCTTTGTGCTATGAAGGATGAGCAATATTATTACTACCTGATCTATAAACCATTTAATACCCTTACACAATTCAAAGGAGAGGGTGATACCCTGGCGGATTTATATGATTTCCCTAAAGACGTATACCCCGTTGGAAGGCTGGATAAGGACAGTGAGGGCCTATTGATCCTGACCAATGACAAAGCGATCAATCATCAATTACTACATCCAAAGTTTAAACATAAGAAGGAGTATTGGGTACAGGTCGAAGGTGAAATCACGGAGGATGCTTTAAAGCAACTAAGAGCGGGAGTAACGATTAATGTTGAAAAGAAAGACCACTTTACCGCTCCCGCATGGGCGAAGCGAATAGCGGAACCTCCTTTGGAAAAGCGTAACCCGCCTATTCGGGAAAGAAAAAATATTCCCACCTCCTGGGTAAGTCTCACTATTACAGAAGGCAAAAACCGACAGGTGAGAAAGATGGTGGCCTCGGTAGGTTTTCCCTGTCTGCGCCTAGTAAGGGCGGGAATAGAGGAGTTGAAGGTAGAAGGGATGAAGATTGGAGAGGTTAAGAAAATTGCACAGGATCGTCTGTATGAAAGTGTTTTTGGTGACCGTAAATATAAACCACAGGCCCGACTTCAGAAGGCCGAAAAAAGATTTTCCACCGATGTATTGAAGCCTAAATCAGGCATAAAAAAGCTAGGCAAAAGAAATTTTAAGCGCCCCGAGGGAGAAGAATCCAGGCCTAATAAACCAACTTCAAATAACAAACCTAACCGTTTTAAATCGGGAAAATCCAACAAAAGATAAACCATGAAGAAACAAATTAATCAAGTTAAGACCTTTCACGAAACCTTTGAAGTAGGGATAAAAGAGGGGCCACAATTCCCTGATGAAGCCACTCAACAATTAAGAAACCGTTTACTACAGGAAGAGCTGGATGAACTCAAAGAGGCGGTTGCCAATAATGATTTGGTCGAAGTAGCCGATGCTTTGGTGGATATTCAATACCTGCTATGTGGAACCATTTTAGAATACGGTATGCAGGATAAGTTTGAGGCTCTATTCGATGAAGTCCACCGCTCCAACATGAGTAAGCTGGATGAAAACGGAAAGCCGGTAAGAAGAGCTGATGGAAAAGTGATTAAAAGTGAACTATTCAGTCCTCCGGCACTAAAGAAAATCCTGGAGGACTAATCGCCAATCTATCATTATTAAGTTTAAAAAATAAACCGACATCATTTCAGAGCCTGGGACCATTACATTATGGTTTTCCTCAGGCTCTTTTTTTCGGGCACCATCAAAAGCTGTCATCGACTGTCTTGATGATACCTTTCTCCTCTGTCAATTTTCACTTCCGATGGGCGGCATTTTTTCAATAGCATGGAAAAACTATCCCGAATTATGCATGCTTAAGCCGGATTATTAATGCTCAAATCCTCGTGCTGAGCGTGTTTAAAAGTACAGCATCCGATTACAAATTCGAATTATTGAAAGTAATTTTGGGAATTTCTCCACCACGGCGCTGCTATTCTCTCAAAAAAATCAGGTATCGCTTCTGCTATAATCAAATTTCCATTCAGAATTTTGGCTTTTAAACACACTCTAAATGCCACTAAATATTACAGCCATTTGAAGGAGGTAACAAAAAATCAAAAGTCCATTCGCATTTGCTGCAGGCCTCTTTCCAGCTTCAAAAGAAATTCCTTTCGGTCCAGTCCCCAGGCATAGCCGGTCAGTGCACCGGAGCTTCCAACCACCCGGTGACAGGGAATCAAAATGGCAATGGGATTTTTGGCATTTGCATTCGCTACAGCACGTACGAGCTTTTCATCGCCTAATTGAATGGCCAGGGCTTTATAGCTAATTTGCTTACCAAAAGGCACATTATCCAAGGCCTGCCATACCAGCTTTTGAAAGTCTGTTCCCTCCGGCCGGAGAGCTAAGTCAAAGCTTTTCCGTTTCCCTTTGAAATAATCCACCAGCTGCTGCACTGTTTTATGGATTAGGGGATGGGGATTATTCGCCTTCTTTTCCGCTACAAAGGTAAGCCCTATTACCGCATTATCAGCCACCGTAATTTTGATCACCCCCAGTGGGGAGGGATAATATCCAAAGCTTTTTTTCTGCATGATTACTCCTTTTTCAGCATACCGGAAGTAAGCCAGTTGGCAATCGCTTGTCGGTTATCGGGAACCACAATTCTCCGCTGATCTTTTGGATTGGAAATATTCCCCAACTCCAAAAAGGTGGCCGGAACATCCAGGTTTTTCAACATGTACAAGTCTCGCGTTCCGACGGTTCCATCATAGCCCCTACCCGCTCGCTTACTTTTATACTTTTGCTCAATGGTTTTGTAAAGAGAGGTCGTAAAGGCTTTAGAGTCCTTGCTGTTCTTTTGATAGTACAGAAACATATCAATGTTCTGGCTTTTTTTACGACTATCAATATGCACCATCACGGCTCGTTGATACTTGTACCCCTTTGCTTTATTGTATTTATAGAGTGAATTAACCACATCGGCACGTTGCTTTAAGCGCGCCTTTTGATTCAGTGGAATCTTTTGACCTTCCCAACACGTTTCGTGCTCTGTTCGCTTCAAAATGGTCTCATCCCGAATTCCATCATGCTCATCCCGAATAATCACATAAGCCTTTGCTCCACGTGAAATCAGATTACGAGCTAAGCGAAGCGCCACATCGTAAGCATACTCATGCTCATACAATTTATACTTTCCATATCGGCCAATAGCTCCGGGATCAGGTCCGCCATGTCCGGCAATCACATAATAAACACAACCATCCAGACGCTCGTCCTTTATTTCTACTTTCTCATAATCCGGGCCAAATATGGGAAAAATGGTTTCTTTCTCCTCTACTTTAGCCTTGGCTATTTCCAATTGCGGATCTTGCATCATATGATAGGGCACCCAAAGTTCAAGATCTTTACGGAAATCACCCGCCTTTAATTTCGCTTTGAACATGTCATCATTATAATCCGCAATATCCTGTGCTATTGCCCAACTGGTAATCCCGAGGGTGGAGCGAATGCTCTTCCCATTATATTTTACCTTATACAAGGGTAGTGCATAATGCTTTCCAACCTGCAAATGCTTCTTGGGCCCAAGTTGGTTAAGCCCATAAAAATAATCCAGGTTCTGAGAAAAATCGATCAAATGAAACCTTCTCAAAAGGGCAAATACTCCCTCTCCTTTTAGCACTTCCGCGCTAACATATTCATAGTTCTCACCATTTTGGCCATGAACAGCAGAAAGACCAAAAGAAAAAATAAAACATAAACTGAGTACAAAAGCTACTAAAAAGCTTTTAGGTAATGACATGCTTGGATAATTGAATGCGTAAAATGAATTTCAAATTGAAAGTTAAAGATTACAGTGAAAAAATAGAAGGTTTTAGCCCTTAGCTTTAAAAGGTTATCCAAATAGCTTGTACATTTCATCCATTTATTGGTAATTATTACTTGATATAAAGTAACGATTTAGGATATTTGCTTAACACTTAAAACCAATAAGTGGTTTCCGAATGCTAAGCCTACCCTATCGACTTCCTTATTAAGTCCGATTCAACTTTAATTTATAATATCAACATGAAAAAGTTTCTATTTGCATTCTTATTCCTTGCAGGCATGGCTATTGTTCCTGCAAAAGCTCAGATCGTTCAGGGTTTCTTTGTATATGGTTTTGACCAATTCAATAACCAGGGTAGCGATAAATCTTTCAACACATACGGGGCTGAAGTCAACGTATTTATCCCTAGCTCCAAATGGGGAATTAATGCGGGTTACAGCACGGGAAAAGCGGAAGCAAATGGTATGGATAAAAAAGCACATAACTGGAACATCGGTTTAGCTTATAAGGCCTTGAAGTTACCATTAATCTCTGTTGCTCCTATTGTTGGTTTGAATGGTTACTCCCAACCTAATTTGAAAGATCCAATGGCAAACTTTACCAGTGATACGGAATTCGGTTTGGATCTGGGGGTAAGTGCGCATATCACCTTTATTGCGGCTATCGCCAAGTATGACCCCATCGCCAATTATGGGGAGATTGGTATAGGTTTCTCCTTCTAACGAACCCTACGCTTCAAAGCATCGTAAGCCACTTCAATTACTGATGTGGCTTTTTTATGCGATTAAAAATCAATACCCGGATTAATGCTCCTTTAGAATTGGTACAGGAGCACTTTGCTCAGGACCTTTTTGAGCAATTAAATCCACCTTTCCCCAAGGCTGCAGTATTAGTTTATGAGGGAAATTATCCGGGAGCCAGGGTGGAACTGGAAATTGACTTTCTCTTATTCAAACAGAAATGGATTAGTGAAATTACTACGGTCCAAAAAGAACCAGACAATTATTCCTTTATTGATGAAGGTCGCCAGCTCCCCTTTTTTCTCAAAAATTGGCATCATCATCATCTCCTGCTTAAAAAAGGCGTGCAAACTGAAATAGTGGATGATATCCAATTTAGCTCCGGCAATTCACTACTGGACCTGCTTTTGTATCCTGGCCTGTTAATCCAGTTCCTCTACCGAAAACCCATTTACAAAAGCTACTTTAACTCCTTATCGAAATCCCTTCGCTAATCGCTTATTGCAATAATGCATTATCATCATATTTGGTCGCCATACTTGCTGGGCGGAAGGAAGCCAGGCTGGTCACGATGATCAAGGTCAGGGAAACAATCAAAAAGTCTATCCACTCTATTTTAACCGGATAATCATCAAATATAGCCGTTTGCATTCCCATCTTGACAAAGCCAAAAGTATCCTGTAGATATAAAATTCCATATCCGAGAGTAAGGCCGATAATCGCACCGGTGAAGGAAATCAAAATCCCTTCATAAAGGAAAATCTTTTGAATCGTATTTCGCTCAGCTCCCAGGGTATACAATACGGCAATGTCCTTTTTCTTTTCAATGGCCAGCATGGAAAGCGTAAAGAAAATCGTGACCGATGCCACCCCGATTATGAAGGCGAAGGTTAAAAAGACGAAGAACTTCTCGAGTTTTAGTACACGGATCATTTCAGCGTGCTGCTCATCCTGTGTCTGGATTTCGAAGTCATCTCCTAACATTTTTTGAAGGGCTGCTTTCACCTCTGGTATTGCCCGGGTAGGGACAATTTGAATCTCCAGAGCGGTGCGTCTGTTGCCATACTCCAAAAGGTCCGCCGCAAAATCAATCGGGACAAAGACATAGTTGTAATCAAACTTTCGTTCTATAGCAAAGACACCCGAGGGCGCGATTATTTTCCGATTAGTGAGCTTTGTCGGGTCAATGGAGTTAACCTTTCCCCGCTTGGGATAGAAAAATTGTAAAGGGTAAAAATCATTCTTTAAAGATAATGAAAGCACATATTGCACACCGCGGCCAATAACCGCAAACATCTTGCGCCCATCGCGCAATTTAAAATCTCCTTCCACCACCATGGAATCCAGTCGGTGCTGATCCACATAGTTGTCACTCACTCCTTTCATGGTAATGACCACCTGCGCATCCCGATAACGCACAAAGGCATTATCCTCAATCACTTCCGTCACGACCGACACCCCGGGTAAGGCCTGAATGTCCTCTAGCGTGGTCTTATCCAGTTCAAATGATTTGCCTTTGGTCGGTACTACTTTTAATTCCGGATCGAAAGTATTGTACAAGTTTTTGATCATTTCTGACATCCCATTGTAGACGGAAAGCACGATCACCAAGGCCATCGTAACAATCGCTACTTCAATCATAGAGATGATGGAAATGATGCTAATAAAAGAACTTTTCTTCTTTGACCAGAAATACCTTTTGGCAATAAAAAATGGGGTGTTCATGTAATTATAAAATCAAGGGCGATGGGCTAAAGCAATAGGCCTTAAAGATATTTTCCTAAAAAATGATGGAATAATTATCTATATGCGTGAAAATAAAAACCACGAACATTCGCTTTCGTGGTTTCTATCAGCAGATGATTAATCTTCATCTTCGTCTTCCAGTTTATCGAAATCATAATCGCCTAATTTATAGCGATCATCATTCTCTTCCGGAATCTCAATATCCTTCAACAAGTTATTAATTCTTTCGGCCTGATCCAGCGTTTCATCCAAATAGAAATTAATCTCCGGTACAATACGTACAATCTTCCCAATACGCATCCCCAGGTGTTTACGAATTTCACTTTTCAGATCCGTAATTTCTGCCAACAATTCGGCCTTATTTTCTACCAGCATAAAGCTCAGGTAGACTTTGGAAAAACTTAAATCCGGGCTGATTTCCACATCAGTCACGGTGATAAAGCTATTTCCAAAATGGTGACGCATTTCCTTTTGAAAAACGTCACTCAATTCCCGCTGAATCATTTTCGAGAATTTTTGCTGTCTTTTACTTTCCATATATTTTTATCTATTTATTACTAACACCACCTCAATTTTCATCCAAAAGCGCCTGACTCATTATAAAAGGTCAAAAAGAATACTACTTTTGTAAACGACAGTTACCTGAAATTGAGGTACCCATGGAGCTGAATCAGAAATCTCTTTTTTCAAGCTCACCTTCTAAATCACCTCCTTGATAACGACTAAACGGTATTGTACTGCAAAGCTGCGACCAAAATAATCGGGATTCAAAAGGAGTTTTTAAAATTTAGCTTGAAAAGTGGTATTTCTACTCCATAACTGAATTACAAAATTAACTTAAAAAGTAGAATTCATTGCTACGCTTTTTTAGAATCAACGACCCTTTTCGACTTTTAATTATTACAGTCATCCTTATTGCTGTCAGACTCCCCTTTTTAGTAGAGAACAGCCTGACGCAATACGAACTAAAATGGATGTTGGTCGGCGAACAGTTGGCCATGGGAAAATCCATGTATCTGGACGTTTTTGACCACAGCGGACCACTTTCCGCAGGCATGTATTGGTTACTGAGCATGATTTCGGGTAGATCCCCAATACTTCCCAGAATTCTGGCTTTGGTATTGGTACTGCTCCAGGCCTCCATTTTCAATAATATCTGTAACCGCTTCAAGGTTTATGAGGAAAGTAATTTTGTCCCCAGTTTATTGTATACCCTGGGGATGAGTTTGTTTTTCGAAATGCAGATTCTCTCCCCGGAACTTTTAGGGCTTTCCTGTCTTATGATGGCCTTATATTACTGCATTGAGCATATCACCTCCAGGGAACGGAACGATGAAATCGTCATTCGGATGGGACTCATGCTGGGCCTTGCCACCCTCTTTCACCCGATATTCTTTTTCTTCTTCCTCGGTATATTTATCATGATGATTTTCTTTTCGAATACCATCGTGAGGCGCTATGCCGTTATCCTTTACGGATTCTCCATACCCATTTTTCTTGCCGGGCTTTATTATTTCTGGAAAGATGCCGGAACGAATTTCATCCACTTTTTTATAACGGAAAATATCAAAAGCATCACCCCTATGTTCAACAGCCTGGTGGTTTGGTCTCAATACTTGCCCCTGATCGGTGCGCTGCTGCTTTTCTCGGTGTTTGGACAGATAAAAGCATTATCTACCTGGCACATGAATAATCGCCAGACGCTCATAACCATCACGATGATTTCCCAATTGGTGGTAGGTACTTTGATCACCATCCTACTTCGGCCCAAAAATCCCCATGATTTTATCATCCTGGTTCCCTGGCTGGCATTTTTCATTCCTTTTTACTTTTTCCGATTTCGAAGAAAATGGCTTTCTGAGGTATTCTTTGGTATCCTGATTTTAGGGATGATAGTGCCGGGAGTTTTATTGGATGCCGCTTACTGGGCACCTAATCAAAGATTAGAAAAGCAAGCATATTTATTGAAGGAAACGAATCTGCCTGCGATAAAGGATAAAAATATTTTGGTTTTGGGAGAAGACCTCAGTCCCTATTGGGAAGCACGGGCGGATCTGGCTTATATCGGCTGGCAAAGCCTTGCTGCGGACCTGAAAAACGACAAAAAAATTGCCCAATACCGCATTTTGGCCAGCTTTGGAAAACAATTGCCCGAAGTCATTATTGATCAGAAAGAAGTAATGCCCGAACTGGAAAATAGGGTTCCAAAGCTTAAAGCACAATATGTCCGGAATGGAAATACTTATCAGCTGAAAAATTAACACTTTTTAAAGATGTCCGAAAAATTAAAAGACTATCTTTGCCTTGATGTAATTAATCTAATATCATGAAGAATACCTGGATGCTCATCATTGCTGCCCTTTTCTGTGGGTATCAAGCAGTGGCTCAAGAAACAAGTACAGATAACAATAACCAAGAAAAACTAGAATCTTATTCTAATCCTCAGAAAATGGCCAGGCCAAGTCTACCTGGTTCCTTTATGGTTTCTTTTGGATTTAATAATACCATTGGTGGCGACAATGACTTTCGTCTGAACTGGTGGAGATCAAAATATTTTAATGTTTCCTACCTCTACCCGGTTCCGCTAACGGAAAAAATTTCTTTTAACGGAGGTTTTGGTATCGGAATTAATAACTGGTCTTTCCAGGATAAAGTAGGTATCGTTTCTGATGTAACCAATGCAGGAGCTCCAATTGTCACTATCTCTGATAATGCCGGGGATTTCCCATTTACCAATATGGAGGATATGAAGAGATCTAAACTGGCCATTACCTATATTGATATTCCTTTGGAATTTCGCTACACCTCAAAAGGGGCGGATACCAACCGTGGCTTTAGGGCAGCAGTAGGTGGACGTGTAGGTTACCGCATCGGTGGTGGTAACTCTAAGCAAACCCTTACCGGAGGAAGAACATACAAAGCCAAAGAAGATTTCTTCCTTAACCAGTGGAGATATGGTTTGTCTTCTTCTATCGGTTACTCTTGGATCAACATCTCTTTCTATTACGGCCTGAGTGATATTTTCGAGAAAGACCAACTTCGAATGAGCGGAGACCTGGCCTCCCCAATCAACCCCGGAAACCCTTACGAGGTGGGAATCACGATTGACTTGTTCTAAAATACGCAAGCCCAAAGAAAAAATTAGTTTTTTATATAATCACAAAATATTATTTGCTAGATTTGCCTGGTAAACTATATTTTTAACTGCAGTTATTATTATTTAAGCATTGGTTATGGCCTATCAACAAAAATTTGATAAAATTGACCGTAAGATTTTAGAAATCTTACAAAAAAGTGCCAAAATCACGAACGCTCAGCTTTCCAAAGAGATTGGTCTTTCTCCTGCACCTACTCTGGAACGTGTCAAGAAATTGGAGCAATCTGGGATTATTAAGAGCTATCATGCCAAATTAGATACTGAAAAAATTGGGCTTGGGGTATCCACCTTCCTTATTATTAACCTTAAAGGGCATAATAAAGAAACTTATGGAGCTTTCATGGAACACATCAATAAGATTGATGAAGTAGTGGAATGTCACTTGATTACCGGTTCAGGAGAATTTCTTCTGAAGGTAATCACGCAAGACATTGCTTCTTATCAAACCCTGATGCTGGATCATATTTCCGCCATTCCTGAAGTAGATAATATGCAATCTATGGTAGTGCTTTCAAGCTTGAAAGATAGTAAGGTGATGCCTATCCCTTGATAGCGAATACATTTAAACAGCTTTAAAAATCAGAAATTTATACTGGATTAATCCAGTGGTAGATTTCTGATTTTTATTTTTATAAGCATTAGTTTGATTATATTTGAAATCCAAAAACCCTTTGGGGCTAAAGTGGGTCTAACAAGATATATTAAGCTCACCAAAGGCCTCTAAGAAAAGAAATGACAAAAGAAATGAACAGCCCAAAGAATAAAATTCTTGATCAACAACAGGTTCTGCAAAAGATCAAAAGAATGGCCTATGAAATCTATGAGCAGAACTATCAGGAGACAGATATCTATTTGGCCGGCATACCGGAAAGTGGTTATCTTTTTGCTCAGATTCTGAAGAAAGAACTAGAAAAAATAACGCCGATAAATATTCATTTATTTTCTATAATTGTTGATAAAAAAGATCCACTATCAAATGATATTCAATTGGATACGAATCCTGAACAATTAGAAAATAAAACCGTCATCATAGCAGACGATGTTATGAATACAGGAAAAACATTCTTTTATGCGCTCAAACCGCTGCTTTCTATTCCTTTGAAAAAGTTACAAACCGCTGTACTCGTTAACAGAAGTCATACGGTTTATCCGGTTGCAGTGAACTTTTCAGGCTATGAATTAGCGACGATTCTCACCGAACACATCGAGGTAGATTTATCGGAGGGAAAAGAATGCGTTTATTTATTTTAGATTTTTTTTTTGTATATTAACAGGATCAAACTCACATTTCTTAATTAATAATTATCAATCGCATCACTGTTCACATGCCTTATTCTGATGTAAATTTGTCCAAAAGTCAGTCTATCAAAGACTTGACCTCGAATACCGAGGAATCGGTAGCGTCTAGACGAATGCACAGAGAAAGACTCCTGGAGGAGGCGGCGCTTGGACAGGTGAGTTGCGAGATTGAAAGTGGGAAAATTATTTCCCTGACTAAGGTGATTAAGAAACTGATTGGTGAAGTAGATGTCAATACCAGTCTATATGATCTTTTCGCCAGTGCCGACGAACTCAAAGAGATTAAATTAATTCTCAGAGCCGGAGGCCCGATCACCCAAAGGGAACTACAGTTTATCCGACCGGCAGATGGCCAGTTGATCTGGATAAATTTCACTGCACTACCTGCTGAAGATGGTAAAACCTTTGATGCCATGCTCAGGGACATCTCCCGTCAGCAGGAAAGTCTGGTAGAGCTGCAGCGTGTGAATCAGGAGTTGGATAATTTTGTTTACCACTCCTCTCATGACCTCCGTTCTCCACTACGTTCCATTTTAGGACTGGTTCAGATTCTTAAATTAGATCGGGACGAGAAGACCATCGATAAATGTCTGTTGATGATTGAAGAATCAGTAGACCGTTTAGATGGTATCGTCACCGAAATGTTAAGCCTTTCCAGGAATCGTCATTTGAATGATTCTATTCAAAATGTAAACATGCTGGTGGAGGTGAATCAAGCTATTGAGCATTTTTACACCGTGATTGAAGATCGCGGACTATTATTCAAAACGGATATTCGTCAAAGAATACCCTTCTTTTCTGACGTTGCCCGCGTTAGAATTATCCTCAACAATCTTATCTCTAATTCCATCAAGTTCCGAGAGTCCGGGGTTAGTTCCCCTTATGTATCAGTCTCGGTACGATGTAACTCCAAAAAGTTAACCTTAACCGTACAAGACAATGGCGTAGGAATTCCTAAAGACAAGCATGAGAAGATTTTCGAAATGTTTGTTCGCGCCAACGAAAAAAGCAGCGGGTCTGGATTAGGACTCTACATCGTGAAACATGTAGTGGAGAAATTGGAAGGCAGTATAAGTGTTCAATCCACAGAGGGCGAAGGCTCTGTTTTCACCGTAGAATTACCTAATTTAGCACCTCAAGTGAAATAGTGCACACCCATCCGCCTGGCGGGTGAAAAATTAAAGGTAATGTCTGTTCATAAAAAAGAAATCAAGAAAAAGGTTACTACCCACCGCCTGATGAAAATGAAACAGGAGGGGGAAAAAATCTCTATGCTTACGGCTTATGATTATTCCATGGCCAAGCTTATCGACGGTGCCGGTATCGACATCATCCTTGTTGGAGATTCAGCATCTAATGTAATGGCGGGTAATGAAACGACCCTTCCAATCACATTGGATCAAATGATATACCATGCTACTTCAGTAGTAAAAGCCGTTGACACAGCATTGGTAGTGGTTGACATTCCCTTCGGCTCCTATCAGGGAGACTCTCACAAAGCTTTGGATTCTGCCATCCGAATTATGAAAGAAACGGGTGGACATGCCGTAAAAGTAGAAGGTGGAGCGGAGATCAGGTCTTCCATTGAGCGTATCTTAAGCGCAGGTGTACCTGTAATGGGGCATTTAGGCCTTATGCCTCAAAGTATTTATAAATACGGAACCTATACCGTACGTGCAAAGCAGGAAGAAGAAGCGGAGAAATTGATAGCTGATGCCTTGTTGCTGGAAGAATTAGGCGCTTTTGCATTGGTATTGGAAAAAATCCCTGCAGAATTAGCGAAAAAAGTGGCGGAGAAGTTAACCATTCCGGTGATTGGAATTGGTGCCGGATCCGGTGTTGACGGTCAGGTATTGGTGATGCACGATATGCTGGGCATCAACAATGAATTCAGCCCTCGCTTCCTTAGAAAATATGCGAACCTTCATGAGGAGATCACCCGTGCGGTAGGTCGATATATTGAAGATGTAAAAGCAGTAGACTTCCCGAACGAAAATGAGTGCTATTAATTAGCCATCTAAGATAAATGAAAAAATCCCCGGCTTTTATAGAGGCCGGGGATTTTTTATGCTTAAGCCCGATAATTGGCTTAGCCCGAATTATTCACCGCTAAAATTATTAACCAAGCGGAAGTGGCTTATTTTCAACTCCTTGAAACTTGTTTTCTTTGAGTTATAATAGCCCAAATTGGGGCAGGCTTGCTTGCTACTCATTCCTCTGATTCATTGGAAAAAACTTGAAATAGGAAAATTCCCCCATTTTTACCGTCTTGCAGCTAAGCGAGGATTTTAGCAGGAATAATCCAGCTGAAATAGCCCAAAGGCGGGAAGCCAGCTGCTCACAAGACCAATATCCATTGAACAGGTTCAATTGCTTTGAAGAAATCGGCTTAACTCAATAAAGATTCAATATCATGTTGAGAAAGTTCCTTGACAAAACTCTCCTCCGTAGTGATTAAAGCGTCTGCCAGCTGTTGTTTATTCTGCTGCAAAGCCAATATCTTTTCCTCCACAGTGCCCTTACCAATAAACTTGTAGGTAAATACCTTTTTCTTCTGACCAATCCGGTGAGCTCTGTCCACGGCCTGCAATTCCACTGCAGGGTTCCACCAGGGATCAAGAATGAATACATAATCCGCCTTAGTCAGGTTTAAACCAACCCCTCCGGCTTTTAATGAGATCAGGAATACTTGCACCTCATCATTATTCTGGAAGTTGTCTACGGCCTGCTTACGGTCCTTGGTAGTACCATCCAAATAGGAATAAACAATATTACGCTCTTCCAACTGCTGACGG
The DNA here is from genome assembly GCF_036244895.1 of Persicobacter diffluens. NCBI lineage: Bacteria > Pseudomonadati > Bacteroidota > Cytophagia > Cytophagales > Persicobacteraceae > Persicobacter > Persicobacter diffluens. The sequence continues at coordinate 21,206 of NZ_BQKE01000001.1, read as the reverse complement.
ACCAGGCTAAGGTGCTTAACATACTGGCTAAAGATCAAAATTTTATGCCCCTCAGAAATACCACTTTCCAGGGTGGTCATCATATCATTCATCTTTCCGGATTCGCCCTTGTACGCCGTCTCCACTAAAGCGGGATGGTTAGCAATCTGGCGTAGCTTAGACAAACCTTGCAATAAGGTGAAATGTGATTTCTTCAGGCCTTCCTCTTCAATCTGCCCCAAAATCAAATCGCGATAATAACTCTTCACCTGATCATAGCGCTTCTGCTGCTCGGGTGCCATGCTGGAATATTTGACATTGACCACCTTCTCCGGCAATTCCTTGGCCACCTGCGACTTATGACGACGCAAAATAAAGGGCTTTATCAGACTATACAGTTTCTGCGTTTTCTCTTCATCCTTTTTCTTTTCAATCGGGTTCAAATACTCATTTCTGAAAAAAGATTGCCCGCCCAAAAGCCCGGGGTTAATAAAGGTAATCTGTGACCATAAATCCATGGTACTATTTTCCAAAGGCGTACCTGTAAGAATCAGCCTGTTTTTGGAATTCAGCTTCTGAACGGCCTGGGTAATATTGGAAGCTGGATTTTTGATCGCCTGAGACTCATCCAGAATCACATAATTGAAATAGAACTGGCTCAGTATATCTACATCCAGACGAATAATGCCATAGGAGGTCAACACCAAATCATAATTGGAAAACTTACTGACATCCTTATCCCGATTGGTCCCGGTATAAATCAACACTTTCAGCTCCGGGGTAAATTTCTTCGCTTCAATTTCCCAATTGTAAATCAGGGAGGTCGGCATCACCAACAAGGAAGTTCCCTGACTGCTTTCCTCCTTGGAGGCCTGCAATAAGGCCAAAGTCTGGACTGTTTTTCCCAGCCCCATATCATCCGCCAAACAACCACCAAATTTATACTGCGCCAAAAAGCGCATCCAGTTATAACCGGCCTTTTGGTAGGGACGAAGCTCCCCGGAAAAACCATCCGGAATCGCATAATCCTCTATCTGCTCAAAGTCCCGTAACTGTTCCAGCTTGCGGTCTATGGTCACTTTGGCCTGGGTATCCTGCTGTAATTCCTCCACCAACATCAAATGATGCTTTTTCAGAATCACCTCCGAATCATCCTCAGGATGATCTTCCAGAAAGCCGACCAAATCCGCATATTTGGAATACCATTCGGCTGGTACTAAAGCCAGCTCACCATTAGGTAGCGTCAGCATGCCATCCTTACGCATGGCATTTTTCAACGACTTGATGGAAATACGATATTCCCCAAATTGAATGGTAGCGTGAACATCAAACCAGTCGATATTCTCCCGAATCTCCAAAATGAATTTCGCCTCTCCCACAAAGAACTTACGCCCCACTTCTGCATCTCTCTGCTGGAAATTAAAGCCTTCTTTTTGCAGGTCTTCATAATGCTCATTGAGCCAATTCATTCCTTCTTTTAAGGGCAATACCCATTCTTCAGACTGACTGACTCCCTGAAATCTGGCAAGTCTTTCTTTAAATGCTTTTTCTGCTTTAAAATTTCTTTTGGTTCTATGAAAAGCAAAGCCCATCGCGTTTTCTTCTAAACGCACCCCATAAGGTTGAAAATTCCTGGCCGGATAGGCCGAATCCCCATACTGAAAATTTAAAGACAAGGCCAGCATGGCCTCCTGATTGGTATCTGTTTCGGGCAATATTTCATGGTAAATCAAAACAGGAATTACTGGCTTCTCCTCCGTGAAAACTTCGAAAGAATCACTTTTCACATCAAAGGAAGCCACTAAAGGGGTCACGAACTTTTGGAAATAATTCGCCCGAATTTTATCCGGAATCATGATGAAGAATTTCCTCAAAAAAGGAATCAGCTTCTTTCCATCTACCGGAATTTTAAAATGATAAACTTTTCCATTCGCCACTAACCAGGCAGGTTCTTTACAAAGCAAATAAGACCCATTCTGCTTAAACTGTATATTTTCCCCTTCGCAGTACACTGTCGGGAAATAACGCGTGTGATCTTCCCTTTTCTTGAAATGGAACCATAGAGAAGCTTTTTCCCCTGCCCACTGCAATTCACTTTCCGCCGGATAACCATCCTTTCCCATTTCAAAGATCGGTTTACCTACCAAAAGCGGAAGGAGCTTGGCGCGTTGTATTTCCAGATAGGCATCTACCTCATCCTTTATACCCGCTTTATTTACTTTATAATGTTTCTCGAAAAAATCTGTCAGCGAAATATGCTTTCGCGAAAATTTACGCATAATAGCGTCCTGCTGCATGGCATCGATGATTTCCAGCAACTCATAATCTCGCTCATCCAGGCCTTGTTGAAACTCCGGCGCATTCTGAGCAGAAATATTTTGATAGGACAAAGTCAGCTTTCCTTTAGCATCTTCTTGAATTACAAAGGACTCAAATAGGTAGCCCAGGCACTCATGTTCAAAAAGAGAATAGATTAATCGGAAAGGCTGATCAGTAGCTACTTTCATTAAAAATAAAATTCGTGAACATGCAAAATACGGCAAAATCTCTTTTAAAAAAATGAAAATCGCATTCCTGAGATGGTCGATTCATCGGTAATTCTGATATTTGCATCTTCAAATTAATTGTAAAAAGGAAGCTTCCTCATGAAAAAATGGATCAACATACTGGCCTGGATAATGGCATTCGTCGCAATCATCGTGTTTTATGCCTCAATTCGGTTTCATGAACATGAAGTACCCCTGACTTTTGCCGCTCTGGCCTCTTTATTGGCAGCCTATGGCGTACACCAGTGGTCGAAGAAAATTAATGAGAAGAAATAAGCTGGGCGAAGCTAATAGGAAAGCGCCCCACTGTTTTTTCTAGTTTTAGAGGCAATAGGAAGATTATAAGATCGTGAAACCTTTTTTTTCACGACTTTCAAAAGGTATTCGCCAATTAATTGCTGAAAAATTTCACTGAAATAGGCATAAAAACCGGACTTAACTCCTTGTATTTTACGTTTTCAACATTTTTGACCTACTTATCCACAATACTTATCCACAGTGTGGATAAAAAAACAGCCCAGACAGATGCCTGGGCTGTTTTTTTGTATATTTTAAATAAAATTATTCAATGGAACGATTCAGGTACTCATCGAAGTTGACAGCTTCGGTTTGATATTCGGAATCAAAATACGGCGAACTCAACAAGAAATCCGCAGAAGCAATATTAGACGCCACCGGAATATTATAAACCACCGCGATACGCAGCAATGCCTTAATGTCCGGATCATGCGGTTGCTGCTCTAATGGATCCCAGAAAAAGATCAGGAAATCGATCTCTCCCTCGGCAATCTTGGCTCCAATTTGCTGATCACCACCTAAAGGACCACTAAAAAAACGATTGACTTTGATATCCAAAGCTTCTTCCAATAGTTTCCCGGTAGTTCCTGTAGCATATATATTGTGCTTGCTCAATTTATCTTTATGCTGACGTGCCCAATCCATCATGGATGCCTTACGATTATCGTGGGCGACCAAAGCAATATTCTTGTATTTACCTAATGTGGCCATAGCTCTTATTTGTAAAAAATTCTTGCAACAAATTACCAAATTCCCCAACAAAATCCCTCGGGAATACCTGATTATTTGGAATTGAAACATCTTGTCCAAAATCTGATGAAAAAAAAGGCAGGAAAGAAATACTTCCCTGCCTTTTGATGAAGCCGAATTGTGCATGCTCACCTCCTTACTTAGCTGCAAGATGGGAGAATGAAGGAATAATGCCTTCAAGCCTCCCTGTAATGATTGATGCAATCGTGCGCATCATTCGGGTTAAAATCCGTCATCTTCATAGAGTGGCTCATCCTCTATCTCCTCTTCCTGCTTCTCCTCCACTACTTCCTCTTTTTTCTTCTTTCCTTTTTTCTTCTTTTTCTTCCTCTCTTTCACCGGCTCTTCCTCCACTTGTTCGTCCTCTGAGACGGCTTCTTCCGTTTCCTCTCCAAAGCCATCATCAACGGTTGCCGTATTTTCTTCCGAATCATCCCCATAAAGGGAATCTTCATCATCCGCTACGGATTCATCGTAAAGGGACTCATCGTCAAAGATAATATTCTCCGTGTCCTCATTCTCTTCCAAATTACCCGCATCAAAGAAAGGATCTCCTGAATCCTCTGACAAGGTAGGCTCCGCAATCTGATACTCTTCATCAATATCCATATATAACAGGCGGAACCTGTTGACATAATCCAGAACTTCCTGTTTCTCCCCAACAGCCAGAATAAATTCTCCAAGTTTGGCCTTAGCCACATTACTTTTCTTGGCTACTTGTGAGTTAAAGACCGGATCCCCGGAATAAACGATCAATCTGTTCTCCGGAAGGTTGTAATTCAGATAATACCAGGCATCCGGGCCTCCATTGATGAATAAGCTCATCACATCTCCCTCACCGGTTTTAGAAACCTCCAGATAACCCTCCATTTTGGCATTTACATCCAAAGAAAGAATACTGGACACACCAATTTTCCCGGTAGAATACCAGGCCGTTTGCTCCTCTGACCACTCCATATCAAAATCAGAAAGCACTATTCCTCTCTGTAATCGACGAGACATTTTCACCAAAGGTGCATAATCTGCGGATAATAAAGCTTCATAATCCTTCGTCGCTTTATCCCCAATGATTTCCCCCACCTTATAGAAAAGCTTGGTCAGGTCTTCATTTGCTTTTGGATATCCACCATCTTCAGCGGCAATATTCAGATTGTTCCCCATTGAGGTGAGCGCACCTCCTGGTAAATCCGTCTCAATAGTGGTGAAACCATTAAAACGAACCGTGTTATTATTCAGGTTACCGGAACCAATCGCGGAAGCGCGCATCATAAACTTATTCACCTTCGGATAAGGATTCATAAACAGGTTTACGCCCCCTTCAAAGACGATATCCGTAGTTTCTTCATTAAAGGTATATACCTTACCGGCAAAAGAATTCGCCCTGGTTTTCATGGTATCCTCTACGATATAATGCGCTTTTTCTTCATCGTAGGAAAGCAAACCGTTCGGTACGAAAAAGTCTTCATCACCTCCGCCACGCTTTTGAAATACGAAAGTAGAATAAAGAACATTCGTGCCCTCTTCAAAGTGAATACCGGCGGTTAGTAATTCCCCATTTTCGGTAATAGCGGAAGCAAAGTCAAAGATAATCTCCTGCTGTTCTTCATCATTACTCTGATAAACAATCCAGGTATCGTAATAGGGAATATTTTTCAAGTCAAGCTTCACAAAACCATCCAGCTCCAATGGTTTGCTGGTCGCTCTCATTTTTGCGGTTCCTTTGAAATACATTCCCGGAGAAATTATTAATTCATCGGCCTCTACAATCTGCCCACTGGACTCGGTGTGCAACTGTTTCTTTCGGTCAGGTTTCAATTCAAATTCATCCAGCTTAATATTAAAGGTATCCTGCACCGCATTCACAAAGCGGTAGGTGGCATCTCCTTCAAACATCTTTCTGGAAAGAATATCAATATTACCATCAAACAGGTTGTGATATCCGTTCAGAGTATCGATGACCAAAGTCGCATTGGATAATCTCGGCAATACAAAGTTAGGCAAAATCTTAATCCGGTTAGAGTCTGGCGTAATCATGGCATCTGCCACTACGATATGCGGAATACCGGTAACGGACATCTCCTGCGCCTGAATATCGTAAGTTGCTCCCTCGGCAGAGAATACCAGAGAATCCATATCGGGACGAGTGGAGTAGAAGTAAGAATCAGAAATATCGACTTCCTCCGGCTTGGTCATGATGATGATGTCCTCCTCCAATTTCCATTCTGCCTCTGTGATAGAAGTCTTGGTCATCGCATAAGGGAAGGAAATGGCAGCATCTCCCTCAATCTCCGGCGAAATTGAGGCCAGGTTATTCTCCAGGTCGAAGTCTACCTCCACATAATCTCCATAGAGGGTAGATTTCGTGGAATCTTCTGACAAAATATTAAACTGCGCCTCCCGGGCCTGCCACCTAAACTCTTCGAAGGTCAACTGTTCTGAATGCGTTTGAGAACCTCGAATCTCCAAATCTCCTTTTCCTCTTAAACCTTCATGTGTCAAGACCGCTGCACCGACCATATCTCCTTCATTGTAGAGCATAATGGGCTTGTCGGTTGTTTTCAAAAACAAGCTATCCTCATGAGGCAACCAGAGTAATTCTAAATCCTCTGCGCTCATCGACGGATAACTGATTCCGGCGAAATCTCCGGCTTCAATCATTGAGGAATTTGCAAAAGCGACCATGGAATCCTGATACATGGTGTACTTTTCAGATTCGGACTGAGAAGCAAGCAATTCAAATCTTCCCTCTCCCTGTAATCCATTTTTGTCTAATCGAATTTCATCATAAATGATGCCGTCCGTATCATAGAGGGTATAGCCCTCTTCGGGCACCGTATGGACAAAACCCAGGGAATTATCCGGCATGATGGTCATTTTTTCTTCAAAATCCGGGAATATTCCTCCGGAGACAAATCTACCCTGGAAACCAATGGCGGAAGGATCTCCACCCGCTAAACTATCGATAGAAAAGGGCGGAATGATGAAATATACACTCTTATCGTAAGCCTGATCCAAATAGGTAGGATTATCGAAATATACCACGGCACCGCGCTCAGCATCAAATCTCGGATAGTTTGGGAATACCTTTCTACCGGATTTATTGTCAGGACGGTTGATATATAAAGTTCCGTTCGTTGCTCCCATATTGGAATTCAAGCTTGAAGTCAGTTGCTCATCCGCAGAAACCAAGGAGTTGTCTACTTTCTTACGCTGGCCATTGGCCGAATCAGGTAAGTAAAAACGAATAGAATCAATTTGATCCAGCTGAATCAGGAAGCTATCGTAACGGAAAACAAAATCGTGCCCTACAAACTCAAAGTTTCCGGAGAATAACTTACCATCAAACTTAAAGTCTCTTTTTCCAATCAAATCAATGGATTCCTGTTCCGGAATAATATAAACATCCAGCTTTTCACTCAGATAGAATTTATCAATTCCCCGGACCGTCATGCGAGAATCATTCAAATGAAGCGTAGCATTCGGTGCCGCATTGGTCCTGGATGGAATGGTTAAATCATCATAATCTTTTTGCCTTCTGTAGGAGGCGGTGTAATGATAAGCCTTATCCTTTACGGTGATAATGTTGGAGATCGCATCAAACTCTATAAAATTATTCTCCCGCATTTTGAACATGGCGTGCTGCGCCTTAGTATAATCAAGTTTGTAATACTCGACAAAATCCAACAGGCTAAAGGTTTTCGACCGAACCTTATTGCTGTAATTCGTCAGGCTGTTCAGCGGGTGAAAACCATAGGGATCACTTAGTGATTTGTAATTTTTCTTGTTGAAATAATCCTTGGATTCAAAAAATGCCGGGCGATGATCACGCGCCTGGAATATGGAAATGTCTAAACTATCATGCGCCACATTCCATCGCAGGTAATCCGCCTTTACATCCATATCGTAATAGGTGATCCTAAAAGAGGAAAGCTCATTATTTCCTCTATTTTTCAGGGCATGAATGGTAGAATCCTGTTGCCGATAGGTAATCTTCATATCGGGATGAAACAGGGAATCACGACCGTATTTCACCACTATCTTACCATTCGGCGCTACAAAAGTAGAGTCCGTATATTCGATAATGCCGCTTCTTACCAAAAATTCCCGATCATCACCTCTGGAAAAATGCACCTTACTTTCTCCTTCAAAAATGGAATTGGAAGACGCATTTACCCCCCAGAGAGAATAACCTCCCAAATATTCAAAATTATCATTGATAAAAGATGCTAATCTCACATTGCTCCCATAAGAAGTAAATCTGGGATAGGTGGGTTTGGCATTCTTCCCCACCCGGCTTGATTTATATTCGAAATAGCCCAGTGTCGGTTCCGTCAATTTCTCCGGATAAAACATCGTAGCCTTGTTTACTTCGAATTTGGGCTGCTTGGTATTAAAAAAGAACTTCTCAAAAGTACAATAGGGACTGCCCTCTGTAAAACCGGCAATTTTCCAATCAACCTTTCCACTGTACGCTACGAAAATCCCTTCCACCAATAAAAAATCTCCCTGAATACCCGAAAGAACCAGTGTATCAAAAGGCGTTTCAAACTTCAGCTCCAGCTGGTCGAAGTGAATATAAGGCCCTTCAATAGCGGGTGCCTCATCCTGAATAAAGGAATCCACCATCTCTTCCAAAGTCTGGGAATTTTTCTCCTCCACGATCACATTCCCACCAGTGGCACCGCTCCAGTTATCATCATCCCAGTTTAAGGCAGTATCCTCGTTTTTTTGGTCAGTGCTGTCATCCTCTCCCCAATCCCAGCTACTCCAGTCATCATTAGTGTTTTGACTTTCTTCAGCATTATCTCCCCAGCTGCCCCAGTCCTCTTCGCTACTTTCCTCTGCAGGTACCGAACTATCCTCCGAGGACTCTTGCGTAGGGTCATAAAAGGTGGTATTCTCATATTTCAAGGCAAAAATAGCCCCCTCACTGGCCTGAAGATTAAAAAAATTGGACCTATTCAATTGCTTATACTTCAAAAAAGTATGAAGCGCCTGGGTCATCTTGACAAAATCCCTTGAGGAAAGGGCCTCCAACCCATTTTCCAATTGGTCCAATAAGCCATCATACTGCACCACAGAGAGACCGGCCTCTTGTCTACCAGCAGTCAGTGTTGCGGTCACCTCGTAAAGAAAAGGCTTGGCTCTCCACTGCTTTTCATTCATCTTATTGTACAGCACAAAAATTCGTCTTTTCTGGCTATCGGAAAGACTACCTCCATTCCATAAAGAATCGAACTGATGTCCTGCCAGACTGAAACGCTCAGAACGCCCCTCCTTCATTACCTCCATCACCCGAATGGCTAATGAATCCGGTGCTTCAACAGTCTTCATCCTTTGGGAAAACCCCTGATGAAAGCACGACAGCATCAGGAAAACTAAAATCAATAACGGTCGATGCATTTTTTGCAATCTAAAATTTATACACTCTTATCTCATTCCCTGATCCAGGGAAATGACTTACCTGTTTTTTTTCTTCGCCCTTTTTGAGGCCATTGCCTGGGTATGCCCAAATACAGGAAACCCAATAATTTGTCTGAAGCTTCCAAGCCAAAAAAAGACTTCGCCTCTTCCATATAGGTAATCCCTCCGGATCCCCAATAACAACCAATACCATAGGCGGTAGCACTTAATTGCATATTTTGCACCGCTGCTGCTACTGCGGCTAATTCTTCCACCTCTGGCACAGCCGCCTTGCGATCCCTTTTCATGCCAATGGCGATAATATGGGAGGCCTTGAGCGGTTTGGTGGCTAACTTCTTAAACTTATCTGAATGGAAATTTCCCTGCCGCATACTCACTTTTTGATAAAGACTGGCTTGAAAATCAGCCAAAAGCTTTAAACCCTTCCCGGTAAATACCGTGAAGTGCCAGGGCTCGGTAATTTTATGGGTAGGCGCCCAACAGGCATTTTCTAATAATTGCTCGACGATGGCATCGGGAATGATTTCACCGGAATATTGCTCCGGATAAATGGATCTTCTTTTGGCAATCAGTAGGTCAATCTCTTGGGTGGAAAATTCCATATCATTAGCTATCCAATTTAAAAAACAAAAAAACAAAAAAGGAAGAAATAATATTCCTTCCTCCTCAAATAATATCATTTAATTAGGGAAGTCCCCTCTCAGGGCCCTAAATCGTTTCCTGGCTTCCTCTACATGAATACTTCCCGGATAATCACTCAGAAAAGACTGATATGCATCCATGGCGGCCTGTGCATCTTTGATTTGATGTTCATACAAATCAGCAATTTCAAAAGCGGCATCATCCGCCAGTATATCCTCTGGTCCACTTTGTACCACCATTTTTAGGCTTTCCAAAGCTTCTTCAAAATTCCCCTGCTCTTTATACACTTTGGACATCAGATAATAAATCTCATCCGTTAACCCATGACCGGGATAGTCCTTCAGCATCTTTTTAAGCCTGCTCAGAGCCTCTTCATTCTTTTTCTGGAAAAGGAGTAGGTCTATGGCTGCATACTCCTCCATAGGAGCTCTAAGCGTGTCTAGTGCCGTATTGTCTTTAATCAATAAACTCATGGACATGGCGTCATTGGCTATTTCCCGGGTGGTGGCTTGTTTCAGCACATCCAAATGCCCCGCAGCCAATTCAAAATCTCCGGTATAGTAAGAAAGCTTGGCACTTCTGAGTTTCGCTTCATAACCAATGGGCGTTTCTTTCCCTTCTTTTTCTACCTGGGCATAGAGTAATCTGGATTCCCAGGGTTGACTTTTCAAAAGAAAAATATCTCCCAGCGAAATTTTGCATTCCAATTTCAAATTTTTAGGAATTCGGCCTCCCTGGGTCACCTCCTCCAATAATTTGATGGCCGTATCATAGTCTTCCTTGTAAAGCGCGTGTAACATTGCTTTATTCTTTCGGGCCTCAAAAGTGGCAATCGAGGGCGGAACCTCTTCAATCAGCTGCTGGTAGCTCGAAATAAGTTCATCAATATCCTCCATATCTACCGGAAAAGTATTTTTAACTTGTTCCTCCCGGGCATTGATAATGGCATTTCTGGCAAGATAATAATTGGGGCTTTCCAAATAATTTTGGATGACATAGTCATAAACCATGATGGAGTTATCGTAGTCTTTATGCTGCAAAGCCATCCGGGCCACCTCCATTAATTGATCCCCATTTGATTTCTTACGTTTATCCAGACTTCTTGCCTGAATAAAAGCCCCATAAAAATTCCTTTGCTGCAGATTGGTCCAAATCAAAAGCTCTGCATAAAACTCTTCCTTCCCGTCCTTTTGAATATGATCAATTAAATAGGCTTCAAAGGACTCTAAATCTTCAGGCTCACCCAGCGTCGACTGAAGGACGTTCTTCACGTAGGAGCGATTCTTGGGGTTCCTGACGGCCATCTGAACATATTCATCCACCATCGGATCTTTTTGGTTCGTCAATCTGTAAATATTGGCCAGTTCATGCGCAAACATCCCATCGTTCTTACTGACTTTTCTCCCGAACTTAAAAGTAGCAACCGCCCAATCAAATTCCTGCGCCCGATAAAACTCCTGAGCAAGCCCTCTGATTTTATTCAAGTCTTTTCCCTGGGCCTCTATCAATTCCTCATAAAATTTATCTTTCAGATCATTCTGATCGCTTGCAGCTAATAGACGGCCCTGATCTACCTGATAAACGAAAATATCCGGATTTTTTTTAACAGCCCTGCTCAGGTACTTTTCAGCCCCTTTGAAATCCTTTGTACTCAAAAGTAAATCAAAATAGTTCTTATGTATCAAAGGAAGGTTTTCATTCTGTTTGGCCAGCTTACCATATAAATCCAGGGCTTTCTCAACCTCCCCCCTATTTAAGTATTCTTCCGCAAGACTTACTTTTTGAAAATCTTGCGGAAAAGCAGGAACCGAAAATAATAAGCTTAAAAAGACAATTCCCAAAATCCTTAGCGCCCCTTTGGTTTTCCACATATTAGATAGTATTAGATTATATATATCTTTTTAAAAAAGAGTTATTATTCTTATTACGCTGTGAATTGGTGGATAAGTTACTCAATATTTTGAATTAGGGGATTATTACACTTTTTCTTCACTGAATATTAGGTTTATCCACACAGTTTATCCACATGGAATTCCTTATTCTTTAGGGTATTAACATGAAAATCCTAAATTTTTTATTTTTTGTGGATAACTTTTTTCAACATCGTCCACAAGTGGAAATATTGGGGGAAAACGGGGTTCATAAAATTGGATTTTACACATCAAACCAGATTTTAGAGAAAATCGCGGGATAACTGTTGATAAGTAGGGAGAATTTCAAAGATTCCGGAGAGTTATCCTTGCAAAAAATAGGGTTATCCACGGATATACACACAGGGTTTCATATTTGATCAAAAAAAACGGCTCGAAATCATATTTTCGAGCCGTTTTTCATACATGTAGGAATATGTTAGTGGAAAACCCTGTTTGTCTGGTGAAATTTGAAGCGGATATTATAAAATTGAAGCGAGAAGAAGTGGATAAGTAGAGCAGTGAGGATCAAATTTAAAATTCAGAGCGCATCGGGCATAAAAAAAGCCATCCGTAAGGATGGCTTTTTGATTTTCACGGGAAACAATGCGTTTAAGAAGCCGTGATCATGAATATTTTAGAACTTGGATTAAAAGCCTGAGTTCATTTTGAAATAGCAAAGGTGCCCTATCCGATTATCCTGGGAGAATAGCAGCGCTATTGTTGAAAAATAATCTAAAATCGTTTCCAATAAATCGAATTTGCTTCGGAAAGAAGGCTCTCTAAGAGAATAGAAGTGTTTTTAATGAATCCTTCCCCTTTAACACTAATAGACTAAATCAATATTGGTCAATTCCCAGTTGGCGCGTATGGCAATTTCTTCCGGGTAGATGTAAACGGGCTCGGGACTTTCATTTTTAAGCATATTTCCATACTCCCATACCCCATTTTCATTTTCATCTATCAATAATCTTAATCGATAGGTGCCAGGTTTAAGGTTTTGGAAAAGATAATCTCCATTTTCAGAGGGCTCCAATTCTTTAACAAGCTTGAAATCTTGACTGAGTGCCTGAATTTTATATTTTGGATAGTTGGTTATCACTCTTCCGGCAATACTACCCAAATCTTCCGGTCTTGCCAGGCTAAATTTTTGGGATATGGCCTCAGAAGAATCACTTTCCACACTTATAAAAGCGCCTTTTGGTAGGACTAAAGATACTTCTTTAAAAACAATTGGTGAGGGCTGATTGATATAAATACTATCCGCCTTTAAACTATCGAGAAAAAGGGTATCCGCAGGGGGAAGAAAAATGGAATCCAATCCAATATTTTTTCGAATGGTCACCTCATTGAAGTTTTCATTCCATTCCAGCTCTTTTTCGATGTCAATTTGTAAGAAATTGAGGGTATCAAAAGCGAATAACATGGAATCCGGATGTACCTCCCGAATCGGCTTATTAAAGCGAATTTTTTCGGAAAAGGCTGCCGGTACAGGGTTATCATGGTTGATGTTCACAATTTCCGTTAGAAATTCTCCATATTTTCTCCTTGATTCGGAGAATTTGATGAATACTTCAGCAAAACCTTCATTGTTTACGGAGTCTTTTGCAATAATTCTAGCGGCAATACTGTCATTTTCACTTCTTAATTCCGGGTTGAAAAACCTTACTCCATTATGCTCTACGCTGAAATCATGCAATACTTTTTCGTCCGGATTTAGAAAATTGACCTCATAATCTGTGACGTATTTATTAAAAATGACGTCAAAATATTTACCGGAGGGTTTTGCCGAATTCACGTGGAACTCTCGGCCATCTACCAATAGTAATTGGAAATCTAAATTTTCCTGGCTTTCTGAAAGCGATAAAGTATCTGTTAAAAAGGCGGATGGTTCGCTTTCCGCATCATTCAGCAGATTATTATTCGCGTCCAGGAAGGCATAGGCCCGGAAATCTCCATTTCTAATGTAGGATAATTTATAAAAGCCTTCCTCATCTGTTTTGGCAAAATATTCCGGTTTTCCCGTGAAAATATTTAAAGAATCCGAGACATCGAATAAAACGACAGTCGCTTCTTTCACCGGAAGACCGGTCATCAACTCTGTTACTTGTCCACTGATTTCCAGAGAATCAATATAATCCCCCGTACTGAAAGCAAATACAGAATTTTTCCAGGGATTATTCTCATTGATATCCTGTATGGCGTCCTGGAAATTGAAATTGTAGGTGGTATTTTCTTCTAATGGCTCTTCAAAGGTGATGATGAGTGATTTCTTTTTCATTTTGAAATCATATCGAACATCCGTTTGAGGGGTAATCAGAAGTTTTTGCTTCAGGTTTTTGGGCTGGGTATACTCATCAAAGGTGAAGGCAAATTTTTTTCCTCTATAATTGATATCCCCCATTTGTGGGACGGAGGTGACCAATTTTGGGGGAATCGTATCTTGTTGTCCTCCTATGGGTTGGCGAACATTGGCACAGGAAGCAATAAAGAAGCCCATGATTCCCGAAGCCAAAATGATATTCGCAATGCTATTTACTTTCATGCTCCAAGATGTAGATTAAACTACTGAAATTATTGTTTTTACGAGCGGCAAGATTTGACTTGAGTCCAGTATAGAATGCTGAAAAATAGTTCTGATGTCCATTTTTATACTGCTCGCTTAACAAACTTACATAAAAGGAATCCAATTTCATGGGAATCTTACGGTTGATTTTGAATCCATGATGCTCCGCAAGTAGCTGCATGCTTTTTTGCGAAAAATGGTAAAGATGCCTGGGGACATCATAGGCCGCCCAATTGGGACCATAATGTTGGGCATCATAACTCTCAGGATTCGGCACTGCAATAATTAGTTTTCCCGTGGAACGAAGCTTCTGTTTTAGGGTCTGAAGCGTTTCATTAAGGTCTTCCAGATGCTCCAATACATGCCAAAGGGTAATAATCTCCACTTGTTCAGGACCTAACTCCTTTACAGAAGATGCTATTTTTCCTTTCAATACAGGTGCATGCTGATTTCTGGCATCCTTGGAAGGTTCTAAACCTTCAATTTCCCAGCCTTTCTTTTGGCAAAACTCCAGGAAATGTCCTGTGCCACAACCAAAATCCAGGATGGATTTAGAGGTGGAGGCGTATTGACGAACGAGCTTTTCCTTTCCTCTGAGTGTAAAGAATCGCGCAATCTTATATAAAAGTTGCGTTAGGTTTTGTGCCTTGTTGGTATGTGAGATATAACTATCTGCCTGATAATAGGCTCCCAATGCCTTTGGGATGGGATTAGTGAATTTAAACTGGCAATCATCGCATTGAACAATTTGAAACTGTTCCTGACTGCTGGTAAAATCTTTACAGGCTAAAAAATCAGAAAAATGGCTGCCCTGACAAACAGGACAGCGCTCTATATTTTTGACCATAGGTATGCGGATCGAAAGAAATGTTTCCCGTGGAAAATCTATTTATTTCCCAAGATACACCATCAAAACGGAAATATCAGCAGGAGAAACGCCACTAATTCTCGAGGCTTGCCCTAATGTTTGTGGACGCATATTACTTAGTTTCTCCTGAGCTTCTTTGGAAAGGGCTTTGATTGCACGATAATCAATAGAATCCTTGATATACAAGTTTTCCATATTATCCATTTTCTCGGCCATCTTCTGCTCCTTGTCGATATAAGTATCGTATTTGATCAGAATTTCCGCCTGCTCTTTATTGATGCGGTCATAATTTTTCATTTCCACTTCAAACTCAGGGGTAATCACACTGACTTGTTCCATGGAAAGTTCCGGACGCTTCAATAGTCGGTAAGCCGATTGAGATTCCTTTAAAGTTGCCGAATTCATAGACTCTAATTGCGCATTGGCTTTAGTCGGTTTGAATTTGGTCGTTTTTAAGGTATGAATCAGCTCTTCTACATTTTGCTTACGCTGAACCATTTTATCAAATCGTTCTTGTGTCGCCAAGCCTATTTGATGCCCTTTTTCAGTAAGACGAAGATCTGCATTGTCTTGGCGTAATAAGATACGATACTCTGCACGTGAAGTGAACATTCGGTAAGGCTCCTGCGTGCCCTTGTTTACCAAATCATCGATTAATACGCCGATGTATGCATCTGAGCGTTTCAAAATCAATGGATCTTCTTCTTTTACACGAAGGGAAGCGTTGATACCAGCCATTAAACCTTGTGCTCCCGCTTCTTCATATCCGGTTGTTCCGTTAATCTGACCAGCGAAATATAAATTTTTCACTAATCGGGTTTCCAGAGAGGTATGAAGTTGTGTTGGTGGGAAGAAATCATATTCAATGGCATATCCCGGACGGAACATTTTCACCTGCTCAAATCCTTCAATTTGACGCAAAGCTTTCATCTGTACATCCTCAGGCAAAGAGGAGGAGAATCCATTCACATAAATTTCTACCGTATTCCATCCTTCCGGCTCTACGAATATCTGATGACGATCACGCTCGGCAAAGCGGTTGATTTTATCTTCAATAGAAGGACAATAACGCGGGCCCAAACCTTGAATACGACCATTAAACATTGGAGAACGGTCAAAACCTTCCTTTAATGTTTCGTGAACCGCTGAATTCGTATAAGTGATATAGCAAGAACGCTGCTGTTGCAAAGGTTGCGTTTCATCACTGAAAGAGAATTTGTAAGGGCTTTCATCTCCCGCTTGTTCGGTCATGGCCGCCCAATTAAGGCTTCGACCGTCTACACGTGGAGGGGTTCCGGTTTTCATTCGTCCGGCTTCCATGCCCAATTCAACCAATTGTTCGGTAATACCAGAAGCAGAACCTTCTCCCGCACGGCCACCTCCAAATTGTTTTTCTCCAATGTGAATGGTGCCATTCAGGAATGTTCCGTTGGTCAGAACAACCGTTTTGGCCGGAATTTCCAAACCTAAACTCGTTACGACTCCTTTGACCTGTCCGTTCTTGATGACTAAGCCTTTGACCATTTCCTGCCAGAAATCGAGATTTTCCGTTTGTTCCAAACGTAATCTCCATTCTTCTGCAAATTTCATACGGTCGTTCTGTGTACGTGGACTCCACATAGCAGGACCTTTGGAACGGTTAAGCATACGGAATTGAATCATCGATTTATCGGTGATAATTCCCATTTGACCGCCCAAGGCATCTATTTCACGTACAATTTGTCCTTTTGCTACTCCACCTACTGCAGGATTGCAGGACATCTGTGCGATCGTATTCATATTCATCGTTACCAATAGGGTCTTCATTCCCATATTGGCAGCTGCCGCGGCAGCTTCGCAGCCGGCGTGTCCGGCTCCTACCACGATCACATCATATTCAGTAAACATAGGCTTTCCCTTTGTTTTATATTCTAATGGATGCTAATCTGTTTTAAAACAAATGTTCCACGTGGAACCTCATTTTTACGACAAAATGAATGTTTCACGTGGAACATTTTGATTTTCAAATGTTTGTGCAAATTTAAGCAAAAGAATCCTCAAAAAGCGCAATTGCTTCATTTTCTTTTGCCCGCATTGTCGCTGCCTCCTCATCGGTTTTGTCTTTGTATCCTAAAAGATGCAAGACACCATGAATAATAACCCTTTTCAATTCTTGTTCAAAAGGTACATTCAGACTCAAGGCATTATCTTTTATTCGCTCTACACTGACGAATATATCAGACTCAATAAAGCCAGGGGTTTCACTATTGTCAAAAGTAATGATATCCGTATAGGTGTCGTGATTCAGATATTCGACGTTGATTTTATACAAATACTCATCACTACAAAAGATAAAATTGATTTCCTCTAATTCAAATCCCTCATTTTCAATTACCTGATTAATCCATGCTCGGCTGGAAATAAGCTGGTCTACATCGAATTCAACATCCTCTGTGAAAAAATTAATTTGATCTTCCATTAATTGATATAAAATGATAACTCCACTTTTCTCCCCTCCTCTTTGAACTCAACCTCATCACAAAGATGTTTGATCAGAAAAATTCCTCTACCATGTGGTTGGTCAATATTTTCTGGCGCTGTCGGATCTGGCAGATCATTATAATCAAAACCGTTTCCTTCATCTTCCACTGTAAATTTTACAGCTTCACTATTATGATGCACCGTGAGGGTAACATTCTTTTCCTTATCAAATTTGTTGCCATGTTGAATGGCATTATTGACAGATTCAGTAATGGCAATCATAATATTACCATAAATGTCATCATCGAGTTGGTATTTGTCTTTGGTATTATCGATAAAGCTCTCGACAATTCTAATATTTTCACTCAAAGATGGGATTTCAATTTTGATCGATTCCATTATCATCACCGGATATTGTTGTTCTCTAACCTTTTGAAATATTGATTGACCTCTTTTTTATAATAAGGGTTGAGCTTTAAAGGAATAGTCTTTAATCGCTCGAGTTCTTTCTGTTTTTGACGGATATACTCCTCGATAGCCTCCGGTACCTGTTGATCATAATTTTTAGCAGTTTCTCCTTCACGCTCGTCATCCAGACGATCTTCCCGATCTGCTTTTTCAGACTCCAAAAGTCTGGTCATAATCTCTTCCTGGCGGTTGATCATTTTATTGGTCAATTGTTTATTGACCAGATCAAGTTCTGTTTCCTCCATTTTTTCAATGGCATCTTTCAGTTCTTTTCCTCCCCCACCATTGGCTTTTTTCTCAGCTTCTTCAAGCGCCCTGCGAATCTCTTCCTGTTCTTGAGCTAATTTAGCAACTTCTTCTGACAATTGTCTGCCCGATTTACCACTCTTTTTCAAATCATTAATTTTTTGATTCAATTGCTGTTGCAATTGACTTAATGAAGGAGTCGGCATAGGCTGATTGGATTGCTGTCCGGAAGAATTCCCCATCATTTCAGACATTTGTTGCTGCATTTGAGAAAGCACATCGTCCAATAGCAGGGCTAAATTATTCATGGAGGTCATCGCAAACTGTTGCTCGCTTAACGCATTACCTTTTTTTCTTTCCTTAATATAATTAGAAGCTTCGTCTAAATGGCTATTTAGGTCATTTAATTCTCTGGTCACAAAGGAAGAAATTTGAAATACTCTTTCAGCCAATGATTTGAGGGAGTCCTGAACAATTTTACTGTCATTCTGGATTTTGATTTGTTCCTGGCTCAGGTTCACAAATCGGGGGTCACTTTGTCGGGTTTTTCTAAAATCCTTCATGACCTGTTCCTGATTGAAGGATAGGTGGATCAAATTATTGAGAATATGTCTAAGGTTATTCATATTCTCCTGCACCATTTGCATTTCCATGCTTTGCTGCATTTGTTCCATCTTCTGCTTCATTTTTTGCAGATTCTGACTGATTTGTTGTTGGGACTGCTGCGCTTGTTTTTTCTTTTTTTGCTCTGCAGCTTCCTGGAATTGTTCTTGTCCTTTTTGGATATTCTGCTCTTCCTGTGCCATATCAGGCAAAGCATTGGGACGTTTTAGATCATTATTTATTTTTTGGAGTTCATTCAGGTCTTTTTCCATGTCCTTGAATTCCTGATCCAGTTTTTCCTGTTCTTTGGCAATCTCCTCTAATTCATTCTTGGAGGCTTCTTCCGTTTTCTCGTTCAGTTTGGATTGTTCATCCTCTAATTCCTGCAACTGTTTGGTGATTTCATCTGCTTTGAAATCAAATTTCATTCTTTTAAATAGTTCTAGGGTACGCTCTAGCTCTTCCTCCAGATTACTTTCTTTTTGCTCAATTTCTTTAAGCTTATCCTGAATCTGATCCATGTCCTGAGCTTGCTCCTCCATTAATTGCTGTAGCTCTTCATAGAGTTTTTTGGTTTCTTCATCCAAAAGGTCATCCATTAACTCCTGCAGCTTGGCGACCTTTTCTTTGATGGATTCATTCTTTTGTTCCTCAAAACGGTTTCTCTTTTCCACTTCTTTTTGGTGTTCCTCCTGAAGCTCTTTCAAACTGTTGTTGAGCTCTTCCCGTTTTTTGATCAAGTCATCAATTTGCTGTTTATCCTGCCAGCTAAGGGATTTTTTTGATTTCAATTTTTGTTCAATATTCTTAAGCTCGTTTCTGACCTGCTTGGCTTGCTCAATATTTTTGTCTATGGATTTTTCATTATTAGCACTTCCCTCGGCCAATTTTTCCTTCAAATCATCTTTGGTAGGGACTTTAAAGGTGTAGATGCCAGTTTTTGTAGATTTAGGGCCATTGATTTGGTCATTATCGGTTACCTGAAGGTAATATTCCATTTTCTCCTCAGAAGATAATTGCAGGGTATCCAGTGGCCAATTGAGGTAAAAGCCCTGGGTAGTTTTGCTACGATCTATAGGTAGGGAATGGGTTTTAAAGGAAGATTTAGAATTGGTTCTGTATTTAAGGGATAAATATTTAAGCCCATGATCATCACTGATATTTCCACCCAAAATAATGTAATTGAAAAGAACGGTGTCCTGAAACTGCTCCAGACTGATTTTGGGATATTCATCCTTGATCACGTTGACCTGATAAATTACCGGATCATTATTTTTGCCATATTCATTTTCCAGCTTGATTTCATAACGATCTGATATGTGCAATGATTTCTCTAATTCAAATCCGTCCTTATTAGCGTTTAAAGCATAAACGGTGTCCTCATTTTGGAAATGCATTTCCATAGATCTGGTATCGGGTGCCAGAAATGACCATTTGACCTTAGTCCCTTCCGGTACCTCAAAATTACCTGTATTGGCAATATAATCTGTTTCTCTGCCCAGATAGGCTGGATATTCCAGGCTGACTTCGAAGTTCTTGATTTTAGGGCGAGGCACAACTTTTACTTTATATACACTGGAGGAAAATCCGGCTGCCTCGAATTGAAATTCCTGATTTTGCTGAATTTTATTAAAGGTGTATTGAAAGTCAGTATTGGAGGTTTGCTTAAGTTTAAATTTCCGATCTGCAGTTTTTAAGTAAACCTGCGCTGGCACCGTTTTTCCGGAAATATTAAGGTCAACGGTAAAGTCTTCATTTCTAAAGGCGATAAGCTTTTGATTTTTTAGATTAAAATCAAAAAGGGCCTCCGGGGCAAAAGTCTCATCATAACGCACAATCCTTTTGGTACTTTCCGTAAAAAACTGTGGGACGAAAAGTAAAATGGCAATAATGATGACAGATGGAATATAAAGATACTTTAAATACTGCTTATTTTTTTTGATGGGAACGGCCTCCTGAAAATCATATTGATCCAGCTGATTTTCTTTTTGATCAATAGAGGCTTTGATTAAGTCGTTTGATCCAGAATAATTACCTTTTAATTGAATAAGGTTCAGCAAACGATCTCCAATATTAGGTAAAAAGGAGCCGATGTTTTGCGCTGCTTCCTGATCGCTGATAGGCTTTCTTAATCCAAGCAGGTGTAATAAAGGATTAAGAATAAAGTAGAGGAAGTTACCGATAAGTATGGCAATAAAGCCATAGAATAGGACCGCCCGGACTGTTGAGTCAAATCTACTGGTGAACTCAAAAGTATTAAAGAGTAAAAAGGCGGTTGCAACTATGGTAAAAGAAAAAATACTACCCTTTAGTAACTGATTAAGGTAGTATTTCTTTTTATAGCCAGAAAGCTTTTGGTCAATCTTAGCTCGATGGTTATTGGTCATATTTTAGTTCATTATCAGCTTTCTTTAATAAACGGAAACCGTTTGGAAGGAGCTAAAAAT